>CP179197.1:0-2798413 GCA_051201575.1 Arenicellales bacterium nBUS_48
AAATGAGTTTCGGTCGTAAAATGGATAAATCTATTAATGTTTAAAATTTATAATTAATTGATTTTAAACATAAAAAATATTTTTTTCTGGGGAGTTTATTTTGTCGTCACTTTGGGCATTATGTCTGGGTCGTTTAGAAGATGATCTTTCACCACAGCAGTTTAATACTTGGATTCGCCCGTTACAGGCAATAGAAGAATCGAGTCAACTGCGACTTCTTGCGCCGAATCAGTTTGTAAAAGACTTTGTGTCCAAAGAAATGTTGGAAGAAATATCTAAACTTATCGGCGGATTCAGCGCCCAACCCATCTCTGTTGAAATTGAAATTGGAGGGGGATCTGTCTCTCAATCAGCCGACGGTAAGATTGATAGCGACAGCGCGGTGAATACTAAACCATCAACTCCTAAATTAAGATTCGAGGGTCGATTAAATCCAGCCTTTACTTTTGATTCTCATATCGGCGGAAAATCAAATCAGCTCGCTCGAGCCGCAGCCAAACAAGTCGGCGAGAATCCTGGAAAAGCATATAACCCGCTCTTTCTTTATGGTGGCGTAGGTCTTGGTAAAACACATTTGATGCAGGCTGTTGGAAATCTTGTGGTCCAGAATAATTCTGCTGCAAAAGTCGTCTATGTGCACTCGGAGAGATTCGTTGCGGATATGGTTAAAGCGTTACAGCACAATTCAATAAATGAATTTAAACGATACTACCGATCACTGGACGCCTTGTTAATTGACGACATTCAATTCTTTTCGGGAAAAGAGCACTCTCAAGAGGAATTCTTCCATACTTTCAATACCTTACTAGATGGTCAATCACAGGTGATCATCACCAGCGACCGATTTCCAAAGGAGATTACCGGGGTTCAGGAACGATTAATTTCAAGGTTTGGCAGTGGACTCACGGTACCTATTGACCCGCCGGAACTTGAGACTCGGGTCGCTATTCTGCAACATAAAGCACAGCAAAAAGGTGTACGGTTAGCGGATGACGTGGCGTTTTTTATTGCGCGCCAGATTCGATCTAATGTGAGAGAGTTAGAGGGCGCGCTTCACCGCTTGGTCGCAAGCAGTGGCTTCACCGGTAGGCCGATTGATATCGAGCTTACAAGAGAGGCGCTTCGGGATTTGTTAATTTTTCAAGAGCGTCGAATCACCGTCCAAAATATTCAAAAAACGGTGGCTGAATATTTTAAGATGCGAGTCTCTGATCTTCACTCCAAAAGACGGAATCGACAAATTACCCGACCCAGGCAAATGGCAATGGCATTATCAAAAGAGTTGACAACGATGAGTTTGCCAGAGATTGGCGATGCTTTCGGCGGGCGTGATCACACGACCGTCCTTCACGCTCAAAGAAAGGTTAAGGAGTTGGTCGAAAGTGACGCCGGGGTTCGGGAAGACTATCAGAATTTACAGAAAATCTTGGGGGTATAACTAGGGCATCCTGTGGATAACTTTTAACTAAAACCAAATTTAAGTTTTTTTGCTTTTATTCACGATTTGTCCCCAAACCATCCACAGAGTTTTATTTATGCAGAAAAGTGGTAACTAACTGATTATAATACGTTATACGATTTTTCCTTGTTATCCACAACCCTAATAAACATTATTATCCTTTTTAAAAAATATTTAAATAAATATGAAATTTCAAATTGAGCGTGAACTCTTTCTTGGCCCCCTTTCAATCGTTACCAGTGTTGTTGAACGACGGCAGACACTCCCTATTCTGGCCAACGTCTTAATATCAATTCAAGGTAAACGCTTGACACTGGTGGGCACTGATCTCGAAGTTGAAATCAGCATTGAAACCGAAGTGCTTTCAGGAGAGGACGGACAATGCACGGTAACCGCAAGAAAACTGCTCGATATTTGTCGGGCCTTACCCGAAACCGCAACCATAGACTTCACCGGTGAGAATGATAAAGGGAAATTAAAATCGGGCCGCAGTCGGTTTTCCCTTCAAGCATTACCGGCAAAAGATTTCCCTCGACTTGAAACCGGGGGTTGGGAAGAGCGGTTTAAAATTTCCCGCACAGAACTCAAAAGGCTGCTTGAGCGCACCGCTTTTTCAATGGCGCAGCAGGATGTTCGGTACTTTCTCAACGGTGTTTTGCTTGAATTAGATAAAAACACAGTGACAACAGTAGCAACAGATGGTCACCGGCTTGCTCGCAGTCAGGCGACTCTGAATGCTGCGGTAGGGGCACACCGGCAGGTCATCGTTCCTCGAAAAGCCGTCGCTGAACTTGGCAGATTCTTGTCAGAAGGGGATGAAGAGGTAACCGTAGAGCTTAACAATAACCATATTCGTCTAGATCGCCCTGGCGCAACACTGATCAGTAAGTTAATCGACGGTAAGTTTCCGGACTACAAAGCGGTCATGGCCCAAGTTCTGAATGAAAAAATGACCGCCAACCGGCAGCAGTTCCACGAAGTGCTTGCGCGGACCGCTGTGCTGACAAATGAAAAATACAGAGGAATCCGGTTGGAATTAAGTGCAGGGACGTTAAAGCTCAGTGCCCACAACCCAGAGCATGAGGAGGCGACCGATGAGATCGCCGTCGATTATTCTGGCCCTGAGGTGGAAATTGGATTTAATGTCACTTATCTTATGGATGCGCTTAAAGCGCTCAACGGCGAAGAAATAGAGGCCGAGTTTCAGGATTCCAACACGGGCTGCATGCTTCACGAGCCAGGACAGGACGACACCCTTTATCTCATTATGCCCATGCGGCTATAAATCCCCAGAATGTTTCACGTGAAACATTCAATAACCGGTTTCACGTGAAACACTGTTGAGCCCCTTCTTAGGCGAATAAAACCCCAGAAAATGTTATAATTTAAGGGTAATTTTGGAGCAAAATATGTCGAATTCCCCTGTTTATGACGAGAGCAGTATTAAGGTTCTTAAAGGACTTGAAGCGGTTAGAAAAAGACCGGGTATGTATATTGGTGATACCGATGACGGCACCGGCTTACATCACATGGTGTTTGAGGCTGTTGATAACTCAATCGATGAGGCGCTCGCCGGACATTGTAGTGAAGTGACGGTCACGATTCATTCGGATGAGACGATCACCGTATCCGATGACGGTCGAGGCATTCCAACCGGAATGATAGAAGAAGAGGGTATGTCGGCAGCTGAGGTCATCATGACGCAGCTTCATGCGGGTGGAAAATTCGACCAGAATTCATACAAGGTTTCAGGTGGCTTGCATGGGGTCGGCGTCTCGGTGGTTAATGCGTTATCGTCCTATCTCCGGCTTACCATCCATAGGGATGGGAGTGTTTTTCAGCAGGAATATGAGCGGGGTTTGGCTTTAAAACCGCTGGAAGTTGTCGGGGAATCGTCGCAGACCGGCACCGAAGTTCATTTTCGGCCAGATTCTGAAATCTTCACAAACCCCGTAATGCATCGCGACATTCTGGCAAAACGTTTACGGGAATTATCTTTTCTTAACTCAGGCGTGCGCAATCGATTAGTCGATGAGCGGGCCGATAGTGAGGATATATTCGAGTATAAAGGCGGCATCGAGGCTTTTGTGGGGCATCTGAATCGCAAAAAAACACCCCTGCACCCGGCTATTGCTTATTTTCGTGATGAACGGGAGGGTGTTGTTGTGGAGGGGGCGCTACAGTGGAATGACTCGTACCAGGAATCTGTTTTCTGTTATACCAATAATATTCCTCAACGAGATGGAGGGACACATCTCGAGGGGTTAAGAGCCGCGATTACGCGAACGATGGGGCGATTTCTTGAAGAGTCGGGGATCGCCAAGAAAAATAAGATAAGTCTTAAGGGAGAAGACTGTCGCGAGGGATTGACCGCTGTTCTGTCAGTGAAGGTTCCGGATCCCAAATTTTCTTCGCAGACAAAAGATAAGTTGGTGTCTTCTAATGTTAGAGGGCCTGTTGAATCATTATTGAATGAGCACCTGGGGACTTTTCTGTTAGAGCGCCCGGGCGAAGCTAAATCCATCATGGATAAAGTACTTGATTCGGCTCGAGCGAGAGATGCGGCGCGAAAAGCGCGCGAAATGACGAGGCGGAAAAGCGCCCTTGAAGTTGGAAATCTTCCTGGAAAGCTTGCTGACTGCCAGGAGAAAGACCCCGCACAGTGCGAGATTTACCTGGTAGAGGGAGATTCTGCTGGCGGGTCCGCCAAGCAGGCCAGAGACCGAAAATTCAGGCGATCTTGCCGCTGAAAGGCAAGATTCTAAATGTTGAAAAAGCCCGTTTCGACAAAATGTTAGCGTCTGATGAGGTGGGGACTTTGATCACGGCACTCGGCACGGGAATTGGTCGTGATGATTTTGATATGGGTCGCTTGCGTTATCACCGCGTCATTATTATGACGGATGCAGACGTTGATGGCTCCCACATTCGAACACTCTTGCTGACGTTTTTTTATCGTCAAATGCCAGAGTTAATCGAGCGAGGGCATGTTTATATCGCACAGCCCCCCCTTTATAAATTAACCTCTGGCAAGAAAGAAACCTATATCAAAGATGACGATGAGTTAAACCGGCTGCTGCTTGATTTAGCGCTGGAGGGGGCTGAACTCAAGCCATCTGATAATGAGAGCGAAGGGTTTTCAGGGGCCGGTCTGCGGGCGCTCTGTAGTGAGTATTTCGCAGTTGAATCTGCTATTCGAAGACTATCGCGACGTTATCAGGCTGAGGTCTTGTGGGAAATGGCCGAACTTCCTTTTTTGGAATCGAATTCGATCCTCCGGGCTGAAGACCGAGATCAATTTGCCGAGAGTTTGGGTGCGCGGTTAAATAGTGAATCAGGTGCGAGGGGTGGAGCGAGTTATCGAGTGATCTGGGAGGAGGATGATTCCAGTTGGTCATTAGTGGTGGATAGCGATCAGCATGGCCGGTATCGTCAAAGTCGTTTTTCTTCAGATTTCTTCGGCACAACGGAATACAAATCAATAACCGGCTTAGGTCATCGTTTAATTTCGGAAGTGGGTCAAGCGCCGATGATTAGGCGAGGACAAAAAGAGAAAACCGTAGATGGATTTTCCAACGCAATTGAATGGTTGATGAGTGAGGCGCGACGCGGTATTAATATCCAGCGTTATAAAGGTCTTGGCGAGATGAATCCAGATCAACTTTGGGAAACCACAATGGATGCAAGTCAGCGGAGGCTATCCCAGGTTCAGATTGAAGACGCGGTGAGTGCTGATGAAATCTTTACCGTGTTGATGGGTGATGAGGTTGCGCCACGACGTGATTTTATTCAGCAAAACGCGTTTGCCGTGAGTAACCTAGACGTCTAAAAAATCAATTAAATCAATTACTTATATCAATGAAGGACGCGAGGAGCGGATAGCACAAATTCAGGAATATTCGTGTCGAACGTTTGGCCGTCTTCGGCAACCATACGATAAATTCCGTGCATGGTGCCAACAGGTGTTTCAATTACGGTGCCCGAGGTGTAACGGAAACCCTCTCCTGGCTGCAGGGTAGGTTGTTCTCCAACCACGCCATCCCCCTCTACTTCTTCAGTGTGGTTTTCCGAGTCGGTAATGATCCATCGGCGGGATAACAACGTTGCGGATATCGATCCTTTATTGACCAGCGTGATTGTGTAGGCAAACACATAACGATCTTCATCGGGTTCAGAATGTTCCGCCATATAAGACGTTTCTACTTCAATGTCGATTTCGTAAGAGTTACTCATGTTTCGGTATCGTTAGGTGTTCATTGCAAGGTACGGATACGATGTTAGCGTGTTCAGGCTCCAGCTGTACAGCACTCAGATTCCCACCCCAAACACACCCGCTATCTAAACCAATAAAGTTGTTTTGATTAATCAATCCCGCGGTAGACCAATGACCAAATACCACCCGAGTTTTACCCAGTCGCGTGTTTGGCAGCTCGAACCAGGGTCGCCAGGGATCGGGCGCGGTTCCTAACCCGCCCTTTTGGCTGAAGTCCAAGCAACCATTGGTGTTACAGAATCGCATTCTCGTAAACGCGTTTGTGATGAATCTAAGCCTCATATTGCCGCTCAACTCGGGCGACCATTTGACAGGCGTGTCACCATAAAGGTGCTGGATCAGCTCAGAGCGATTTTCACCCTTGAGGGCGGCACTGACTTCATCGCCAAGCGTGACGGCTTCTCGAACTGACCACCCCGGATAAAGGCCAGCATGTGTCATGACGACGTTCAAACGTTTTGAAAATACTATAAGTCTTTGATTTAAAATAAAATTAATATAAACCGACTTTTTGGGATGATCGAGAAGTGAGTCCAGATTGTCATCAGGTCTCGGTGCTTTCAAGCCCTCGTTAATCGCGAGGAGGTTAATATCGTGGTTTCCAAGAACACAAATGACACGGTTCCCGAGCGAAATGAGGAGATCAATTACACCGGTGGGGTCAGGCCCCCGTCCGATCAGGTCGCCGGCTAGCCAGAGATAATCTCGCTGCCGATCAAATTTAATTTTCTCAAGCAGCGCTTCAAGTGACTTAAGGCAGCCCTGAACGTCTCCTACTGCCCATGTAGCCAAAAGCGCTAGTTCTCCAGTATTTCCTGTTCAATCGGGCTTACGTCGGCTGGTTTTCTTGAGATAGTGCCGTCTGATATCTGAGCGATCCGGTTTTGAAGATAAAGCTCGCGCATGAACAGATAGGGATCTACCTGCATTTTGAGAATTCGATCGATATCTAATAATCTCGAGCGGATATCAACGGCTCGGACCGCAAAACGCGCCACCGTTACCGAAAGATCGTCAGGATCCCAGAGCGGATCCGCGATCACGAACTCAGGGACTTTGCCGACAGCATCCCTGACCGTGCTGGGGCCGAGCAGGGGTAAAACAATATACGGCCCGCTGGGCACGCCCCAAACAGCTAATGTTTGGCCATAGTCTTCTTCATGATCAGGAAAACCCAGTTTGCTCGCAACATCGACTAGACCGAGCACACCAATGGTGCTGTTTATTAAAAATCGATCAACGGTTTCCTTCGCTCGCGACGGTTTTCCCTGCAAGACATCATTAATCAGGGTGGTCGGAGCACGCAGATTGTTAAAAAAGTTATTAACGCCACTGCGAAGACGCGCGGGAATGAATTTCCGATATCCGACCGCGAGCGGCCTGAACAGTATTTTGTCCACGCCGTCATTGAAATTATAGATTGCCCTGTTGAAAGGCTGAATCGGATCGGCTGTGCCCTGCGCCGAGGTTGGGTTGGAAAACCCGACCACAAGAAGAACGACGACTACGGTTAGCCATCGCAGTTTTCCTTGCCGTTTGTAAAATTTCAATTTTTATCTCCTTTAAAGGCTCGCGCTATTTCGCCAAAGTAACGAGCCGCTCGGTGTCCAATGGGATCTGAGTGTGTCAGTCGCGGCGTTAAAAGCATTTGCAGATCCTGAAGATGTCTCGACTGCGCTTCAAATTTGGCTTTCAACACATCATGATCCTTGCGTAGTGACTCGAGTGAGGCTGCAGCTTCCAAAACCTCTTTGATTTCAGACTCTTTTAAATTTGGCACGTGTCGTGGCATGTCGCTGTCACCTTTGTGGAGTGCCAGATTAATGTCTCCGACAATCGCCTCAGGCTCTCCAAACACCCTGACCAAATCGGAGATATCAAAGACATAACGAGGCCGCTCCCCATGGAGGGAACGTTGAAACGGCGTAATTTGGCCTTTTTTGACTCTTCTTCTGATCGTGTTTGTCGAAATGCCGAACACTCGCGCCGCTTCTGTGATGCTAATTCGCCCATGTTGTTCTAAATGATTGCCAGCCATTTTGTTTGATCAGTGGTTAGGTGGCTTCATGCCACTTGATGCCGAGTTTTAGGATTGGCATCATGTTTGCACTATCCACATTAATGGTCAAGGCGGTGTGAGGCAATTGGTTAAACGTAAAAAATCAAAACACCGGATTGCGGTTTTTGCTGTTTTTGTCCTGACGGTGATGACGCTGACGTGTGCTCGCGCGGACACCGCAAAAGATCGGTTTGATGAGGCAAGAGAAGCGTTTGTTGAGCGAAAGAAGTTGATCTCACCGCTAAGTGATATCGATCTAAAAACAGCAATAGAGATTCAGGATCTTTTGATGCTCGACGTGGCAGCTGAATTTGGTTCTACGGCAGGTTACTTTCAGGGACTGACTGCAGGCGGGAAACCGTTGCTCGGGGTGTTGCTCGAAAACATGTTTACTTCAACGGGAGCAACGGTCGTCGCATCAAATTCAGCTGACCTCCTGTTGGCACCCGCATGGGTTTTGCGGATTGGTTCCACCAACGGGACAACAGTAAGCGTCGTACCAGAAGGAAATGATCCCGCGTCTTTTTTTTCAGAACTCATTCCGGCTGTCTTGATAAGAGATGATTTAATGAGCGAGCTCAATTCCGAAGCGATAATGTCTCAAACTGCGGTGAATCTTGGGATCCGATTTGTGGTGATGGGTCATCCTATTTCCCTATTGGGCCCTGGCGGGTTACAGGCGGTCTCTGGCACCTTGAATGCGACATTGCTCGATGGTGACGGAGCGACATTGAGCGTAGGAGATGGCCTGACGCCCGACGGCGCTCGCGTCTCTTTCCTGATTCGAAAGATCGCGAGCAATCTTAAAGCGCGAGGACGGCAGCTCCGATCGAATGATTTAATTATTCTGGGTTCGGCAGGGCCGGTTGCGGTTTTGAATGACTCATCTCGCGTCGTTGGGCGATTTGAGGCGGGCGCCGAAGCCCGGAGGATTGTGTTAGCGATTAGGTCGGAGTAGTTCGCATCAAGGCGTTCGAGGGGCTAACAGGGTATTGACCCGGCGAACGTCTTCCTCGTTGAGGTCGCTTACCAGGCGCTCCAGTTCGAGCATCTGGAGGATATAGTCATATCGTTCGCTTAAAAAATCGCGCTGCGCGATAAAAAGATCTCTTTGGGCGTCCAAAACAGCAATATTCGTCGTTAATCCTGCTGCAAAACTCTCTTCTTTGGCGACAAGTGCGTTCTCGCCCGCTTCAACCGCTGCTGAAAGGGCTTCAAGGCGACGCAGTCTACTTTTAACGCTGAGAAACGTTTGGCGAGTATCGCTGCTCAGCTCACGTGAAGCCGATTCATAGTCAGATCTCGACGCGTTTAAGTTATCTGCGGCCTCCCGAACCTTCGAGTTGATCAGGCCGCCCTGATAAAAAGGGATATCGACCGAAAAAAGTAATTTTGCTGAGGTGTCATCACCTGTAGCGAGATCGTTGTAGCTGCCCGATACGCTTACGCCGAGAGTGGGCAGCCGAAGTGATTTCTGACGGTCTATTTCAAGGCTCGAAAGATCAATACCGATACTTTTTGCCTGAAGCGAAACATTGTCGGTCAACGCGCGCTCGATCCATTGGTCGGCATCGTCGGGTTTCGGGGCTCCGAGCGAGACCGAGTCGGGGAGCGTCTTAAGGGCCCCAACATCTTGTCCGACTAAAACGACCAGCGATTGAGTCGCATCATCGACAAGTTTTTCTGATTCGATAGTGTCAGCAACCGCCTTTTCAAAACGCGCTCTTGCATCGAAGAGCTCTGTTCGAGTTCCGAGTCCAACATCAAGGCGTTCTTGGGCGAGTTCGAGCTGGCGCTTTAATGCTGCTTGATTCTTTTTTGATAACTCAAGATTGTCCTCTGCAGCGAGCACGGTGAAATAGGTCCGGACGGTTCGACTGACCAAAGCCGATGCATCGAGCTGGAACTGAAGCTCCGCTTGATTCACCCTTTTCCTGGCTTGATCAACTGTGATTCGACTACTTCGGTTGAAGAGGGATTGCGATAACGCGATCGAAGCGACAGACGCATCGTTGAGGTCTTGGGTGGAATCGGTGTAACTGCCTGTGGCGCTTAGTTGTGGCCTCAAAGGCGCTTTTGCTTGAGGGATCAGCTCATCTGCAGCCTGATAGCGATAGGCCTGTGTTGCGAAAACAGGATCTTGCGCTTTTGCTAATAGATAAACTTCAAGAAGGTCAGCGCTTTGGGCTAATTCAACCGATGGGGCGACGTCAGTCTCGACGTTGTCTGTGGTCGACTGACTTGAGAGCGTTAGCGTATCTGAGACGCTTTCGAGTGGCGCGGTGTCTTTTTTATCGGTTGGAACGATAAGTGTTTGTCCAGGATAAATGACAGGGCTCGAGCCGAGATTATTTAATTCAATTAGGTTGGCACAGGGGATTTTTAAAAACTCGGCAATCTCGCAAGGCGTATCTCCGTCTTTAACGAGATAGCTTGTTGTCTCTCCGCTAGCCACATTACAAAAAAGCGTACTTGTTCCGAAAAAGATAGGGATTAATGCGACAGGGTTCAGCAAGTGTTTCGGATTTCTCATTTTTCGTCCTGATTACAGTTGGAATTCAGATTTTGTTTGAGCGTTTATGAGTGGTGCGATGCAGGTATCAAAAAGAGAATGACGTTGAAGCGCCCCATTTTTCAATCGGGTGATTACGATAGCCTCCATTGAAGGTAAATCACCGACTACAACCACAAACCGGCCCCCGGGTTTCAGTAAAGCCTCGTAGGCTGCGGGTATTCGGGGCGTTGAGGCCGTCAATAGGATTGCATCCCATTTTTTGTTTTGGCCCCATCCCAAGGCCCCATCACCCTCTTCTAGAGTGACGTTGTCAATCCCCCGGGATTGGAGCTTGGCTTCAGTTTGTGCCAGAAATTGCGGGAATATATCGACCGATGTCACCTGATTACCGAGTGTCGCGAGCAAAGCAGTCATGAATCCGGAGCCCGTACCAATCTCAAGAATGTCATCATGATGCGTGGGTAAGAGCGCTTGGATAAGGCGGGCTTCGATCTTTGGCCGAAGCATGCACTGGCCCTGTTCTAGCGGTACTTCAATGTCCGCGTAGGCCATGGTTTTGTATTGGAGTGGCACAAAGTGTTGGCGATCGAGTTCGCGAAGTCCATCAATGACCTTAGGATTGAGAACGCCCCAGGGTCGAATTTGTTGCTCGATCATGTTGAATCGGGCGGGGTCAATGTTCATGTGACGAGCACTCTAAATTGTCATAATCAAATCTTAGCATGCAGGATTAAAGATCAACGTCGTTGGGGCGTCGCCAGCAGAAATTTTAGATCCGTTTTGAACGTCATCCTGAGTCGTTACTATGTCCGTTACTATTTATTGTGTCGTTGATCCCATGTGTAGTTGGTGTTGGGGATTTGCACCGGGTTGGCGAGAGCTTGTTTCGGAAATTCCTGAAACCGTCACGGTCGTTGACCTGATGGGCGGTTTGGCTCCCGATAATGAAGCGCCCATGGACAGCGCAATGCGGCAATATGTTCAGGACGCCTGGGGCGCAGTCAAAGCTCGGACTGGAGCTGAATTCAATTTTGAATTTTGGAATAAGTGTGAGCCCAAGCGGTCGACTTATCCGGCTTGCCGAGCGGTAATCGCGGCGGGTGAACAGGCGAGCGGTGCTCGATCCCTGATGTATGACGCGATTCAAAGGGCTTATTTCCTTGAGGCCCGAAATCCTTCTGATGCCGAAGCGCTCGAGTGCGTCGCCGGTGAAATTGGGTTGGACCGGAAACAATTTTCTGAAGATTTAGGCTCCGATCATATCAATAGGATTTTCCAGCTAGAGCTCGAATCAGTTGCAAAACTGGGCGTTTCCGGGTTTCCCACGATTGTCGTAAAGCGAGAGTCGCCTGGCGAGCCCGCTCGTTATGACCTTTTAACAGCGGGCTTTTCCGATATTGATGTGCTTAGAGACCGGTTGAGCCGGCTCTTGGTGTGACGTCGCTTGCGCAAAGGGCTTTTCAGATGGGGGGACTAAACGCGGGAGAAAAACTTATTCTTAACTCAATATTATTGACCCGACCGATACAATACCCCTATAATTCGCGCCCTTTGTAGCAGTAAAGGCGCTTTGGATTGAGAAGAATCTGAAGCTCCGATGGCGAAAAACAACAGGGTTTTGAGCAGAGATGAGTCACTCGGTCTGGCAACGCCTATGATTCGATGGACGCTTGCTGTGACGGCAACAACCGCCGTTATTGTTATCCTGTTTTTTGTCCTGTTTGCAAAAGATCAGGCGCATTCGGCAATGACGGGCGCCGGAATTGCCTTTATCGCGACGGGCTACGCGGTTAGGCGGGTTTTTTCTCTTCGGGGAGAGCAACTGCTGGAAGATAGTTCGGGAGCCGCAACACTGGCCGGTCTTTACCGGGCAGAGTTTGGCAAGTTGGTGATTACCGGAGCACTTTGCGCCGTTGCGTTTATGGCAGTTAAAGATTTAGAGGTCGTTGGTTTTTTAGTGGGCCTTGTGGCAACACTTTTGTCGGCGACCTTCGGCGCGATTCTCGCGCAGGTCAGTGAAGAAAAAAGGAGGTCTCGAAGAGATTAAGATTTCTCGGGACGAGTTTAGGCGAACTTAAGCAAAATCGTATGGCATCAGGCGAACCGCTTACAACGACGGGATACATCAAGCACCATCTCCAGAACCTGACCTTCGGTCAGTTTCCGGATGGGACATGGGGGCTTGCTCACGGCGCTGCTGAAGCAAAGGCAATGGGTTTTTGGGCGATCCATGTGGACACTATGTTCTGGTCTGTTTTCTTGGGCGCACTTTTTCTCTGGGGCTTTCGAAAAGCCGCGGTACGCGCGACTTCCGGTACTCCCAGCGGATTCCTGAATTTCGTTGAGTGGATTGTTGAATTTGTCGACGAGAACGTCAGAGGATCCTTCTCCCATAAAAATGACCTAATAGCGCCCCTTGCATTAACGCTTTTTGTTTGGGTGCTGTTAATGAACCTGATGGATCTTGTTCCGGTTGACTGGATTCCCGAGATCGCAAAATTGATGGGAATTGAATATATGAAGGTGGTGCCGACCACCGATCCCAATGCGACTTTTGGTATGGCGTTGGGTGTCTTTGTGTTGACGCTTTACTACAGTATCAAGGTGAAAGGAGTCGGCGGTTTTGCGGCAGAGCTCACGATGCAGCCGTTTGAAGCCAAGAATCCGATTCTGAAGGTTCTGTTTATTCCTGCTAACTTTTTCCTGGAGTTTGTGAGTCTTGTTTCCAAGCCGGTATCTTTGTCGCTGCGTCTTTTCGGCAATCTTTTTGCCGGGGAAATGATATTTATTTTAATTGCGCTGTTATTTTCAGGCGGCGCGGTTCTTGCGGTTGCTGGCGGCGTTTTACAGTGGGCATGGGCCGTGTTCCACATCCTCATTGTTTTGCTTCAGGCGTTTATCTTTATGACACTGACGATCGTTTATTTGGAGATGGCGCATAGCCATCATTAAGGCCATCAAACGATTTTTATTTGACCTAATCTGACAACTTCCCACAGGAGAATCTCATGGAAATAGCTATACTTTATGTTGCCGGCGCAGTCTTGCTTGGCCTCGCAGGCGTAGGGGTCGGCGTAGGGGTCGGCGTGCTCGGTGCCCGTTTTCTGGAAGGCATCGCTCGTCAGCCTGAACTACTCCCGATGCTTCGCACGCAGTTTTTTATTGTGATGGGGCTCGTTGACGCTATCCCGATTATTGGCGTGGCGATCGCGCTCTACATCATGTTCGCTGTTGTTGGCGGCTAACCCTTACTCGAATTAAAGGAAGCGGTTATGAACATCAACCTGACGCTGATTGGACAAAGTGTCGCGTTCGTTGTGTTCGTCTGGTTTTGCATGAAGTTTGTTTGGCCGCCGATTGTTTCCGCGCTGAACGAACGTAAAACCAAGATTGCCGATGGCTTAGCTGCGGCCGAAGAGGGTCAGCGAGCAAAAGCGCAGGCGGAAGAACAGGTGACGCAAGTTACTAATGAAGCGAAAGAGCAGGCGCAGGAGATCATTCGGCGTGCCGAAAAGCGCGAAGCCGAGATGGTAGAAGAAGCAAAAGGCACTGCGAGAAACGAAGGCGATCGAATCCTGGGGGCGGCTCGAGGCGAAATAGAGAAAGAGGCCAACATGGCTCGCGAAGCCCTTCGTGCACAAGTGGCCGCATTATCTGTGGCGGGCGCGGCGAAGATTCTTGAGCAGGAAGTAGATGAAGGCGCACATGCGAAGATGCTCGATAACTTAATTGAGCAGCTCTAAAGCCCGCTCTCATCTAGATCCAAAATGTCAGAAAACGCCAGTATCGCAAGACCTTACGCACAAGCGGTGTTTGAGATTGCTCGAGAAAGTACCGCTTTTCCCGAGTGGTCACAGGCGCTTGGGCGGCTAGCCGATCTTGCCAGTCAAGAGCAAGTCAGTTCTCTGTTTTCGCACCCCCGGGTAGACAAAGAAGATGTCGCTTCGATTTTGATCGAAAGCTGCGGTGATCTTTTGGATCCGGCGGGTCAAAACTTTGTCAATTTGCTGGTGAGAAATGGTCGTCTTGGCACGCTTCCTGATATAGCAGAGCAGTTTGAATTGCTTCGGGCTGAAGAAGAACGCACGATCACGGCGAAAGTGGAAAGCGCGCTTCCGGTCTCTGAGTCTCACCAAAAGCGTATCTCAGAAGCATTAGAGCGTAAGTTAGGACGCCGGGTAGAACTGGAAGTGACGATGGATGCCTCCTTGATCGGAGGCGCGGTGATTCGCGCGGGTGATCTGGTTATTGACGGATCAGTTCGTGCCCGATTGGAAAAATTAGCAGCTGCGATAAGCAGCTAAACCCAAGTGCAGAAGAAAAGCTGCAAGAGGAATTAAAGAATGTCTACGCAACTGAACCCATCCGAAATCAGTGAACTCATTAAAGAGCGGATTAAAGATTTTGATGCCGGCGCCGAAGCTCGAACCGAGGGCACGGTCGTTAGCCTGACCGACGGTATTTGCCGAATTCATGGACTGGCCGACGCAATGCAGGGTGAGATGCTGGAGTTCCCGAATGACACGTTTGGGCTTGCGTTGAACCTGGAGCGCGATTCTGTGGGCGCTGTTGTGCTTGGAGATTACGAGCATATTGTTGAAGGCGATACGGTGAAATGCACAGGTCGCATCCTTGAAGTGCCGATCGGCCCAGGCCTTCTCGGCCGGGTCGTCGATTCCCTCGGAGAGCCGATTGATGGTAAGGGTCCAATTGACGCTTCTGGCTCCGCACCGATTGAAAGCATTGCGCCCGGCGTTATTACCCGGCAATCCGTTTCTGAGCCCGTCCAGACAGGTCTCAAGTCAATTGACTCCATGGTGCCTGTGGGTCGTGGCCAACGAGAACTTATTATTGGTGACCGCCAGACTGGCAAAACAGCCGTTGCGATCGATGCGATCATCAATCAAAAAGGCAAGGGAATTAAATGTATCTATGTGGCGATTGGGCAGAAAGCCTCTTCCGTTGCTATTGTGGTGAGCAAACTCGAAGAACATGGTGCGATGGATCACACCATCGTGGTTTCGGCATCTGCGGCTGATTCAGCGGCGATGCAGTACATCGCACCTTATGCGGGTTGTACGATGGGCGAGTACTTTCGTGATCGAGGCGAAGATGCGCTGATTATTTATGATGATTTGACCAAACAGGCCTGGGCGTATCGTCAGGTCAGCTTGCTGCTCAGGCGCCCGCCGGGCCGAGAAGCGTATCCCGGAGACGTGTTTTATCTGCATTCCCGGCTTCTTGAGCGTGCCGCCCGGATTAATCCCGAAGAAGTGGAAAAGCGCACGAACGGAGAAGTCAAAGGCAAAACAGGATCATTGACGGCCTTGCCAATTATTGAGACGCAAGCAGGTGATGTATCGGCGTTTGTACCCACTAACGTCATCTCGATTACGGATGGCCAAATTTTCCTCGAGACCGATCTTTTCAACGCCGGAATTCGGCCAGCCATTAACGCGGGTCTATCGGTGTCGAGAGTGGGTGGTGCGGCACAGTGCCCGCTCATTAAAAAACTCGGTGGCGGTATTCGCTTGGCGCTCGCGCAGTATCGAGAGCTGGCAGCGTTTTCCCAGTTTGCGTCAGACCTTGATGAGGCGACTCGCAAGCAACTGGAGCGCGGAGAGCGCGCGACAGAGCTGATGAAGCAAAAACAATATTCAACGATGTCTGTTGCTGAAATGGCGGTGAGTCTATTCGCAGCAAACGAAGGCTACCTCGATGATGTCGAAGCAAAAAGCGTGGTTGAGTTTGAGCAGGCGCTGCAAAGTCACATGAAGAGCCAACATGCTGATTTCATGGATGAGATGAATCGGGATCAAGCATATAGCGACGAAGTTGCCACAAAGATGCACGATGCGCTTAAAGATTTTAAAGCGAACGGCAGCTGGTAGCTGATTTACTCCAAAAGGCTGAAGGAATATGGCAGGCGCCAAAGAAATTCGAACCCAGATCAAGAGTATTCAAAACACTCAGAAGATCACCAAAGCCATGGAAATGGTGGCGGCGAGCAAAATGCGTAGAGCGCAGGAACGTATGGCTCAGGCTCGCCCATACGCTGACAAGATGGCAAGCGTCATGAGCCATCTCGCGCAGGCTAACCTCGAATACAAACACAGCTTTACCGAAGAGCGTGAACCCAAGCGGGTCGGGTTTATTATCGTTTCAAGCGATCGCGGCTTGTGCGGTGGATTGAATATCAATCTTTTCCGAAAGGTCGTACAGACCATGTCGGATTGGCAAGCGAAGGGCGTGGAGATCGACGCCACCGTGATCGGTAAGAAGGGCCTCGGGTTTTTTAAGCGGGTTGGCGTCAACATTGTGTCGGAAGCGACCCAGATTGGCGACAAGCCCGAGCTGGCTGACTTGATCGGGGCGATGAAAGTCATGATGGATGCTTTCAGTGAGGGTCGAATTGATCGCGTGTTTCTAGCGCATAACAGTTTCGTTACCACGATGACCCAGGAGCCGCAGGTGAATCAGCTTCTTCCGGTATCAGCTCCAGAGAAAGACGACCGGTTAGAGCAACATTGGGACTATCTCTACGAGCCTGATGCTCGAGAGGTCCTGGATGGTTTAATGATGCGGTATGTGGAGTCATTAATTTACCGAGGGGTTGTTGAGAATATCTCCTGTGAAATGGCGGCCCGAATGGTCGCAATGAAATCCGCTTCTGACAACGCCGGCAATTTAATAGATGAGCTTCAGTTGGTTTATAACAAGGCACGTCAAGCGGCTATTACCCAAGAAATTTCTGAGATTGTGAGTGGCGCAGCCGCGGTTTAGCGGACGGTGGCCAACGAAAAAGATAAGGAACCTTTACGAGGAATCATGCTATGAGTACCGGCAATATTGTTGAAATCATCGGCGCCGTTGTGGACGTTGAGTTCCCCCGCGGCGCAGTGCCGCGTGTTTACGACGCGCTGAACGTCGGCGAAACAGGGTTGACGCTAGAAGTACAGCAGCAACTGGGTGACGGCGTTGTGCGAAGCATCGCAATGGGCTCAAGCGATGGGCTCAAGCGAGGCCTCGAGGTAAGTAACACGGGAGCGCCGATTACGGTCCCGGTGGGCGAGAAGACCTTGGGTCGAATCATGGATGTGTTGGGTAATCCTGTGGATGAAGCAGGCCCTGTCGGCGCCGAAACGGGTTCACCGATTCATCGGAAAGCACCCGGCTATGCGGATCAATCACCGACGGTTGAAATTCTCGAGACCGGCATCAAGGTTATTGATTTGATCATGCCGATTTCTAAGGGCGGCAAGATTGGCTTGTTCGGTGGCGCTGGCGTCGGCAAGACCGTCACGATTATGGAACTTATTAACAACATCGCCAAAGAACATTCAGGCCTGTCAGTTTTCGCAGGTGTGGGTGAGCGAACTCGGGAAGGCAACGACTTTTTCCACGAGATGAAAGAATCTGGCGTTCTTGACAAAGTCGCGATGGTGTTCGGGCAGATGAACGAGCCGCCCGGAAACCGCCTCAGGGTGGCCCTCACAGGTTTAACCATGGCAGAGCATTTCCGTGACGAGGGAAGGGACGTTCTGCTCTTCGTGGACAACATTTATCGTTACACCCTGGCCGGCACTGAAGTGTCCGCACTTTTAGGTCGAATGCCTTCAGCGGTGGGATATCAGCCGACACTGGCGGCCGAAATGGGCGTATTGCAGGAGCGGATTACCTCCACCCGGACAGGTTCTATTACTTCATTTCAGGCGGTTTATGTGCCAGCCGATGACTTAACGGACCCATCCCCCGCCACAACATTTGCGCACTTGGATGCAACGCTTGTGCTCTCCCGTCAGGTGGCTGAGCTGGGTATTTATCCAGCTGTGGATCCGCTGGACTCGACCAGTCGTCAGCTTGACCCATTGGTTGTGGGCCAGGAACATTATGATACGGCGCGTGCCGTTCAGGGCACCTTGCAACGCTATAAAGAGCTTCGAGACATTATTGCAATTCTTGGAATGGATGAGCTTTCTGAGGAAGATAAGCAGGTGGTTAACCGAGCTCGAAAAATCCAAAGGTTCTTGTCACAACCGTTCTTTGTCGCCGAAACCTTCACTGGATCACCAGGTAAGTTCGTTTCGTTGAAGGACACCATTAGAGGTTTCCAGGGCATTATCGACGGACAATACGACGACATTCCCGAGCAAGCGTTTTATATGGTGGGCGGTATCGAAGAAGCCGTTGAAAAAGCTAAAACGGTAACTTAAGAGCGTCTAGTAGAACATCATGGCCAATACGATCCAAGTTGAAATAGTCAGTGCTGAGGAAGAAGTCTGGTCCGGCGAGGGCACGATGATTTTTGCGCCCGCTGAAATGGGTGAGATTGGTATCGCCCCTCAGCATGCTCCTCTCTTAACACGGCTTAAACCTGGAGAGATTCGGGTGCAACAAGAATCTGGAGAAGAGCAATTTTTCTTTGTGTCAGGCGGCATCCTCGAGGTTCAAGGCCATGTCGTAACGGTGTTATCGGATACCGCGCTTCGAGCAGGCGATCTTGATGAAGCGGCCGCGTTAGAGGCGCAAAAGCGTGCCGAGCAGGCGATGAGCGATCGCAGCAGTGATATTGATCTTGCGAAAGCGAAAGCGGAACTGGTTCAGGCCGCTGCTCAGATTCGGGCGATTCAGAAACTTCGATCCAAGCGCGGCTAGCGTAGGCTTTGCTGAATAAGCGCGCGTAAAAAATCCCGTTAATCGGCTTTTATCGTAATTTTGATTCAAGTCCTACGGGCGCGACATCAATAAGCTTATTACAATCGTTCGCGAGCAATCGCGACAATCAATGTTGACCCCTGCACTGCGGATTGCAGTAGTATTCTTTTCATGAAACTTGAAGTCGTTGTGCTCGCCGCCGGCAAAGGCACTCGGATGCGCTCGGCACTGCCCAAAGTGTTGCATTTAGTCGCGGGTAAGCCGATGCTGTCGCACGTTCTTGAAAGCGCCCAAAAACTGTCTCCCGACCGTGTTCACGTTGTCTGTGGACACGGCGCCGACCAAGTGCGCGAATATTTTTCTCACAACCCGAACATTAATTGGATATTTCAAGCTGAGCAAAAGGGAACGGGTCATGCCGTTTGTCAGGCGTTGCCGGCTATATCAACTCAGTCAACGGTGCTGGTGTTGTACGGCGATATTCCCTTTATTTTGCGAGGCACATTACAACGATTAACGGATGAGGCGCGTGATGGGAGCCTCGCGCTGCTCAGCGCCAGTTTTGATAATCCCCACGGTTACGGCAGAGTTATTCGAGATTCCGGTAACGCGATTTGCGCCATTGTTGAAGAAGCCGATGCATCTTCTGACCAGCGAAAAATATCAGAGATCAACACCGGATTTATCGCGGCGCCTGCTGAAAAACTTAAAGACTGGTTGGATGCCGTTGATAATAATAATAGTCAGGGAGAATATTATTTGACCGATATCGTTGGTGCAGCGGCCTGTTCCGGAACGCCGGTTAAAGGTGTGATCTGCGAAGATATCTCGGAAGTGATGGGGGTTAACAGCCGATCCGATTTAGCCAGGGCAGAGCGTAATTTTCAGCGCCGGGAAGCTGAAAAATTAATGGATGCCGGTCTAACGCTTGATGATCCATCTCGGTTTGACCTTCGGGGCCAGCTTGAATTTGGTGAGGACTGCCGAATGGACATTAATGTGGTGGTGTCGGGGACCGTAAAAATGGGTAAGAATGTTTTGGTCGGCCCGAACAGCCAGATTAGCGATAGCGTGATTGGAGATAACGTCGAGATTCGAGCAAACAGCATTATAGAAGGCGCGCATATCGCCGATCATTGCTCTGTAGGGCCATTTGCGAGGCTTAGGCCAGGGACTGAGCTCGCGACGGGCGCCAGGATTGGAAACTTTGTCGAAACTAAAAACGCCGTAATCGGAGAAGACAGCAAAGCGAATCATCTTGCTTACGTGGGAGATGCTTCGGTGGGCCAACGGGTCAATATCGGTGCGGGCGTCATTACTTGTAACTATGATGGCGCGAATAAACACCAAACGAAAATAGAAAACGATGCTTTTATCGGATCTAACGCGGCGTTGGTCGCACCCCTCACGGTCGGCGAAGGCGCTACTGTGGGAGCAGGTTCGGCCGTCAGTCGGGATGTGCCAGCAGGCCAGCTCGCGGTGACCCGTGCGCAGCAAACGGTCAAAGACGGATGGGAGCGCCCTCAGAAAAACAAAACGTCAAAAGGAGAAAGTTCCCAATGATCTCCGACACGTTAACTAGAAGATAACCAGCTTATGTGTGGGATTGTTGGAGCCGTTAGAGGTACTTCAGCCAGCGAGTTCTTGCTAGAAGGCCTTCGTCGTCTTGAGTATCGAGGCTATGACTCAGCGGGCGTTGTGGTGATCAATGATGCTGGCGAACTCGAACGGGCAAGAACTGTTGGGAAGGTTGTCGAACTCGAACAAGCGTTGTCAAAGACGCCGCTTTTGGGTAATACCGGTATTGCCCATACAAGATGGGCAACTCACGGCGGCGTTACCGAGCCAAACGCACATCCGCATATTTGTAATGGTGTGCTTGCTCTGGTTTGCAACGGCATTGTGGAAAATCATGAATCACTGCGCCATGCACAGCGTGCAGCAGGGCTGACATTTAGCTCGCAGACCGATACCGAGGTGGTCGTGCATCAGGTATATCTCCACCTTCAGGATGGTCTTGATCTCGCTGACGCTGTCCGCGCAACAATGAATCAGCTTGAAGGCAGCTTCGCTTTAGCGGTAGTCCATGCCGGAGAGCCCGAGCGTTTGGTTGCGGCTCGACAGGGGCCACCTTTACTGCTCGGTCGTTCGGATAATGAGAGTTTCGTTGCCTCCGATATCACGGCGCTTTTGACCGTTACCCGGGATTACCAGGTGCTTGAAAACGGCGACGTGGCAGATTTAAACGGCGCTGAATGCGCGATTACCAATAGCGATGGGGACGTCGTTGAGCGTATCGTGCACACCAGTTCCCAGTCGGGGAAAGGCGTAGAGTTAGGCGAATACCAACATTTCATGCAAAAAGAGATTCACGAGCAACCTCGGGCGATTGCGGATACGTTGGAAGGTCGATTGCTTGGCGATCAGGTGCTCGAGGCGTCATTCGGTGCCCGGGCCGGGGATATTTTCGACGTCACGCAAAGAGTGCAAATTATTGCGTGTGGCACAAGCTATCACGCGGGGCTGGTTGCACAGCACTGGCTTGAGTATGTGGGTGTGCCGTGTGAGATTGAGGTGGCCAGTGAGTACCGCTACCGTCGCCACGCCCATCAGGATGGCACGCTCGTGGTCACTATTTCTCAATCTGGCGAGACGGCCGATACGTTAGCGGCGTTGGAGGAAGCAAAGCGTCAGGGGATTGTGGGGTCGTTAGTCGTTTGTAACGTGCCGGAATCTTCTTTGGTTCGTGAATCTGATCTTGCCCTCATGACCCATTGTGGACCCGAAATTGGTGTGGCGTCGACAAAGACCTTTGTCAGTGCAATGACGGGACTTTTACTTTTGGCTTTGGTGCTCTCAAGAAGAAAAGGTTTTGATCAAGGCTTTGAGTCACATGTGGTTCGACAGGTGCGCACGCTGCCTGGGCGGTGGAGGCCGTGCTTCGGATGGAAGCTGATATCGCAGAAATGGCCAAAGTGTTTGGAGATAAAGCGAATGCCTTGTTCTTGGGGCGAGGCGTTCATTTTCCCATCGCGATGGAGGGCGCTCTAAAACTCAAAGAGATCTCCTATATTCATGCCGAAGCTTATCCTGCCGGCGAATTGAAGCACGGACCCTTGGCCCTTGTAGATGAAAAAATGCCGGTGGTTGCGGTAGCGCCAAATGACCTGCTGATTGAAAAACTCAAATCGAATCTTGAAGAGGTTCGCGCGCGTGGCGGGCGACTATATCTTTTTGCCGATCCGCACTCTGGCCTTGTTGAGAGTGAGGATGTTCGCATTCTTCAGGTGGCGCCAGTCGATAGCGCCATTGCGCCCATTATTTACTCCGTGCCGCTGCAGCTTCTTTCCTACCATGTCGCTTTAATCAAGGGCACAGACGTCGATAAACCACGAAACCTGGCGAAATCAGTGACAGTGGAGTAGTTCCCAACGGATACTCTTGGCTTTAGCGCCCTTAACAATTCTTATATTGGTTCCGTGCGCATTTCTGCGCAAGTTGCTCTGCTATTTCGCTTTGAGCGGCAATCATTTTTTTTCAATAATGTCTCGGGATTTGCGCCCGTTTGCATACATCACCCCTAGATTGTTTTGAGCATTGGAATCTCTCTGTTCAGCAGCGAGGGTGTACCACTTCAGAGCAGCGTTATAGTCCTGAGGAACACCGATACCTGACCAGTACATTGCGCCAAGACGAAACTGGGCATCGACATGGTCCTGCTTAGCCGCACGGGTGAGCCACTTTACTGCGGTCTCATAATCTTGAGGGACGCCCTCCCCCTTGTAGTGCATAAACCCCAAATTGTATTGAGAGGGAGAATGCCCTTGTTCGGCAAGAGGTGTCCATTCGCGAAGAGCTGTTGCAAAGTCACCGCTGTGGTAAGCATTCAGTCCTTTTAGAAAATCGTTACCCCAACTGGTTCCTATACTGCCCAGAAGAAGGATAAGGGTGAGAGACAAGGTTGTGGCTAAATTTTTCATTAAACGAGTGTAGGATAAATCTGCAATTTTTTAACATCAATTTTTAAAACGTCAAAAGTTTTTAGGTGGGGTAGGAAGAATCTATGACGTCAATCACGTAGAGTACGGTTATCGGTAAACAACGCGATATGGATTTCTCAGATGATTATTGTATTGGTGACGTTTCCTATCTCATCAGAATTAGATGCGAAACAATTGAAAGAAAAATTTCTTGAAACCGCGCCAATTTATCAAGATACACAAGGACTTCTAAGGAAGAATTATATTGTGGATCTAGATAATCATCGCGCGGGCGGGGTTTATTGTTTCGATACGAAAATCAACGCAAAGAATTGGTTTGATGATGCTCGTATTGCGTGGATTACGGAGCGATATTCAAAACCAAACATCGAATTTTTCGAGAATCCGGTAATTGTTGATAATGACGGGCAGCAGATTATTGAATCCGCATTACCTTCAGCTGATTAAGACGTTTTTGTTGTAACGAAATCAATGAATAATAAAAATAAATATATCGCGCTAACGACGGGTGAGCCGGCTGGCATTGGACCTGAACTGGTCGTTCAGTTGCTTCAAGACTCGGTAACTGCTGATTTATGTATCTTTGCGGATCCTGATCTTTTGCTTGAGCGTGCGACTTTGATCGGCGCGTCTTTGGCAATCAAGGGCGATACGCTTTTGGGGCCAGGCGGTACGGCGCACATTTATCCCATTGAGTTGAATGAATCATCGATTGCGGGTGATCTCGATATAAAAAACGCCCCCTATGTTATTGAGATGTTGACGCGTGCCGTGGATGGTTGCCTTACCGGAGAATTTGCAGCAATGGTGACCGCACCCGTGCAAAAAAGTACATTGATCGAAGCGGGCAACGCGTTTGTGGGCCATACGGAGTTTCTTGCCGAGCGAGTGGGGGTTCCAAAACCGGTAATGATGCTGGCGAACGACCGGCTGCGGGTTGCGCTTGTTACGATCCATATGCCGCTAAGTGAGGTGCCTGGCGCGATTACGCAAGAGAGTCTTGAGGCAGTGCTCCGGGTGATCGATTCTGATCTCAAGCGTCGTTTTCAAATTTCCAACCCGGTGATTGGGGTATGCGGATTAAATCCCCATGCAGGTGAATCGGGCCACTTGGGCAGAGAAGAACAAGAAGTCATCTCCCCCGTACTGGAGCGTTTGTGTTTGGAGGGATTTGATCTTAGGGGGCCATTACCGGCAGACACAGCCTTTACGACACAGAACCTGAAAGACCTCGATGTGGTCGTGGCTATGTTTCACGATCAGGGGCTGCCGGTGATCAAACATCAAGGTTTCGGTGAAGTTGTCAATGTGACGCTTGGTCTGCCATTTGTTAGAACCTCGGTCGATCACGGAACGGCCTTGGATCTTGCGGGTACCGGCCGCGCGGATGTGAGTAGTTTGGTAAGCGCTGTCCGGCTAGCAAGAAAACTATGTGGCTAAGCTTGTGGCTGGCTAAAGAGTCTGGTCGAACCAAAGCGTCTCGAACCTCTTATGTTTAGTGCTCTGACTTAACAACTCATATGGAAAATCCCGAACCGCATAGGGCGCGAAAGAGGTTTGGTCAGCATTTTTTGCATGACTCCGGTGTGGTTCGGCGTATTGTTGATTATCTTCAACTGAACCCAGAGGAGATCCTGTGTGAGATCGGGCCCGGCCGAGGCGCGTTGAGTGACCGTCTTGTCGAGACGGGTAACGCTTTGCATCTTATCGAGATCGATCGTGATCTTGTGCCAACTTTGGTAGATCGGTATTCGGCGAGCCCCCAGGTCAACGTTCATGAGCAAGACGCGTTGAGGCTCGATCTAGGCACCTTCAATCCTGATTCTAAAATGGTTCTGGTGGGTAATCTTCCTTACAATATTTCAACAGCGCTGTTGATCCATCTCTTGAGCCAGTCCAAACAGGTCTCGAGAATGGTGTTTATGGTCCAAAAAGAGGTCGGAGACCGGCTGTCAGCCCAACCCGGGAACAAAAGCTATGGCAGGTTGACGGTGATGATGAGTCGGGTTTTCGAGATTGTTTCTTTGTTTGATGTAGGGCCCGAAGCCTTCAGTCCACCGCCCAAGGTTTGGTCAAGCGTCTTGTTGTTTTCGCCTCGCGAAGCGCCGCTGGGCCCGCCTGTAAACAGCAGTGATTTTGAGGCGCTTGTTCGCCAGTCTTTCGCGCACCGCCGAAAGACGCTTCGCAACACGCTAAAAGGGTTTTGTAGTGAAGAGGTGATTAGAACAGCAGGAATTGATCCGAGTGCTCGTCCAGAGACATTGTCGCCGGAAGACTTCGCGCGTCTTACGGTGCTTTGTGGTCAAAGTGAGTGCTAGACCCGATTTGTTTTTATTTTTTAAGATTAATTCTTTTCTCAGGTGTTTTTAAAAGCAAAGTCATCGAGTTTTCGATCCACTCTCTTGCTTCTTCGTTGACCGCACGCGCTTTTTTATTCTCGGTGCTAATGGGAGGTCCTATTTTTATCCGCACCACTCCGGGCTTTTTTAGAAAACTGCGTTTACCCCAGTAAAGGCCCGCATCGTGTGCGACGGGTGTGATTGGTACTTTTGCTTTCACCGCAAGCATGGCGCCGCCTGGATGAAAAGCGCCTGATTCTCCCGGCGCCATGCGCGTGCCCTCTGGAAAGATAATGACCCAGCGGCCTTCGCGAATTTTTTCACGACCTTGTTTAAGGAGTCGTTCCAGCGCCTTAATCGGTGTCGATCGGTCAATTGAGATCGGGCTGGTAGCCGCCAGCCCCCATCCAAAAAATGGCAGCCACAATGCTTCGCGCTTCAAAGCCCAGATCTGTGGCGGAAAAATCACCTGAAACATAATGGTCTCCCAGGCAGACTGATGCTTCGACAGGATGATCCCTGGGTTAGCGGATAAATGATGGAGCCCCTCGACTTCATGACGGAGGTTGCATGTGATTTTAAGCCACCAGCAAATGAAGCGTGCCCAAAGCCCGATCACCCGCATACGGGGAACTGGTGGTATCGGCCAAGCAGCGATGGCGATGGGACAAAACAAAATGGCTGATATTGCCATTCCCAAAAAGAAAACCGCCGATCGCAACATGATCATTAGAGTCTTCGTTTCACTCTTTTAAATTGCTCGATTGAGGCGCTAGGTTGGGGCACGCTTCACCTAACCAATGGCGTCCAAATCACCTTGCAGCAGGGCCTCGGTGAAATCGGCAAGATCATTAAATACAAGCGTATTTTCTAGCGCGCTATCCGGTTGTTCATTAGCCAGTAAAGGCTCGGTTGTTACCCCTTTTCCGGTTCGCACTAAAACAGGACGCGCACCAACACGACTCGCACATTGAAGGTCGCGCAGGGAGTCACCGACGACCGGCACGTCCGCGAGTGGGACGTTGAGCCGTTCACTGATTTGATGCAAAAGACCCGGCCGAGGCTTGCGACAATCGCATCCATCGTCCGGACCGTGCGGACAGAAAAAAATCGCTTCGATCTGACCACCATGATCGCGTAGGGCAGCGGTCATTTTTTGATGGATTTGGTTTAGCGTGGTCAGATTGTAAAGGCCACGGGCAATTCCGGATTGGTTCGTCGCCACAACGATCCGAAAATCGGCTCGCGAAAGCCTTGCGATCGCCTCAAGGCTGCCGGGGATAGGGGACCACTCTGCGACTGACTTGATGTAGTCGTCCGAGTCGTAGTTGATAACGCCGTCACGGTCTAGGATGACGAGGTGTGATTTCACCTAAGTGTCCTTGAATTCCGAAACTCGAACACGGCCGTCAATCATCCGACTTTCACGAGTGGCAAGACGATCCATTTTTTTCCAAAAGGCTTCATCCAGATTAAAGTTTCCGGAAATCGCGGTGCCGATGAGCAGAATCATCAGATCTGCGCATTCCTCGGCGAGTTCGTCCTGTGATTTCCCTTTTGTGACGCATGCAGAAATTTCGCCGAGCTCCTCAGCCATGAGCGCGATTCGGTAAGGCATGTCTTCGCCGCCACGCGCCTGTAGCTGGTGTTTGTCATGGAAACCTTGCACAGCCGCCAGCATGGCCTGATAACTATCCTGACGATTATCAGTCATGAGTATTTTCCTGATCCTGTAGAAGCGAGATATCTGCGATTCCGAGGAAGAGTTGGTGCATGTTGTTCACCAGCGCGAGCCGGTTTGCCCGTATGTCGGAATCATCAGCAAGCACCATCACATCATCAAAGAACTGATCAACGGTGGCTCGCAACCCTGCGAGCGATCGAAGTGCCGCCTGAAAATCACCTTTTTCAATATCCGGTTTGATTGCGGTCGCCGTTTCGGTGAGGGCACTGAACAATGCAATTTCGGCCGGGTCTGAAAGCAGATCAACATCGACCGTTTGATTTTCATTCGATTTATTCTTTCGGAGAATATTGCGAATTCGTTTGTTAGCCGCCGCGAGCCCCGCAGCATCACGATGGTTTCTGAATGTTGCGACCGCCCGTAATCTTCTATCAAAATCAAGGGGGTGACTGGCGCCTATGGCAATGACAGCCGAGATTTCGTCCGCCCCGAATCCCATCGAGTGATAGAGCGCCCGATATCGATCTGCAATAAACGATTGACATCGATTAACGACGTCAGATGTTGCGGGACATCCACCGGCTGCATACGCATCCGACGCGATGGTGACCAGTGTTGATATGTCAATATCCAGCTTCTTATCGACCAGGATCCGGATAATGCCAAGCGCTGCGCGGCGTAATCCATATGGATCTTTTTCGCCAGAAGGCTCTTCCGCTGCAATAAAAAGCCCGAGTAACGAGTCGATTCGGTCGGCAAGGGCAAGCACGCGACCCACTGCTGATTCGGGAAGGGCATCACCCGCGTAACGAGGTAGGTAATGTTCTTCGATAGCGGCACTCACAGCGGTGGGTTCCTTATCGTGACGGGCAAGATATTTGCCCATCGTGCCCTGCATTTCCGGGAACTCTCCCACCATGCCACTGACCAGGTCTGCCTTGCAGAGGGTCGCCGCCCGCTGGCAAGCAACAGGATCGGCATCAAGGACGGCAGCAATTTCAACAGCGATTGATTCAAGTCGTCGGGTTTTATCTGTGAGACTGCCAAGCGCGTGATGAAAGAGGACGTGCTTTAACTGATTCACTCGACTCTCAAGCGTTTGAAGCGAATCAGTCTCCCAAAAAAATCGCGCATCAGCGAGTCGCGCGTTCAGTACTCGTTCATTTCCACTTCGAACACGAGCCGGTGAAGAGCTGCGAATATTACTAACGGTGATGAAAAACGGCAGCAGTGCGTCGTTGTCATCAACCACATGAAAATATTTTTGATGATCCCGCATTGAGGAGATCAATGCTTCCGCCGGGATTTTGAGATAACCCGGGTCGAATGTGCCCAGAAGCGCAAAAGGTTTTTCAACTAATGCTGTCACGGTGTCGAGTAGAGCCGGCGTCATGATGGCCCGACCCCCTGTTTTTTTGGCGAGTCGGTTGACCTGCTGCTCGATAGATTTTTTCCGCACGTCAAAGTCGACCACAACGGCGCCTTCGGCGCCTAGCGTTTCTTCGTAATCTTGAGCCTGTGCGATGGCAATTTCAGCGTTTGGACTCATGAACCGATGTCCACGGCTTTTGCGTCCAGCTGCGATGCCCAGTACGTTACAGGGCACGATTTGACGTCCCAGTAAGACAACCAACCAGTGTACCGGGCGGACAAATTCCGAATCGTGATTACCCCATCGCATCCGTTTGGGTATCGGAAGCTTTTCAATAGCGGCTTGAATGCACGACCCGATAAGATCTTTAGCCATGACACCCGGCGTTACTGATCGGTGGATCAGCCATTTCCCTTTGTCTGTTTCAAGTGTGTCGAGCGCGTCAATATCAACGCCGCATGACCGCGCAAATCCAAGGACCGCCTTTGTCGGTTGACCGTTATCATCGTAGGCGGCAGCGAGCGCGGGCCCTCTTTTTTCAACATTTTGGGCAGCGCCTTTCGTTGCAACGTCTTCAATTAATACGGCAAGACGTCTGGGTGTGGCGAACCACCGTGACTGAGTCTCATGAAGCAGACCCGCTTCGCCGAGCGCATTCAACAGATGCTCGTGAAAAGCGATTGCGAGCGTCTTCAAGGCCGCCGGGGGTAACTCTTCGGTGCCAAGCTCAACAAGAAGCGGTGCCTGTTTTTGGATTGTTTGTGTGCTCACGCTTTTTTCCGCGCGGAAAGATAACCGTAATGATAACTTGGAGCGACGTTAATACGTAACTTTCTGTTAATTGCAGCGGGTTATTCTGAATTTTTCGAGCAGCCCACTGAGGCTTCAGCTCAATTAGTTTGGGTAGCGAGGTAGCAAAATTAACTAAATAGACGAATTCTTTTAATTACTGAACAACTCTACTTAGGCCCGGGCTCTAGTCCTCGCCTTATAGCGATTCGATAGCGCCTTCAGCGACCATCACGCAGCTGCCGGCGACCCAGCTTCCGGTCACGGTCCCGTTTTCTTTTTTCGCCCGGACTCGAAGACGGCTGGGTCGACCCATCTCGGCTCCCTGAAGCACCTCCCAGCAGAAGTCTCCGTTGGCCAAGTCTGCGTGTTGTGCCAATAGTGCTGCCAGGGCGCAGTTGGCGCTGCCTGTGGCCGGATCCTCCGTTGTGCCGTCAAGCGGTGAAAACATGCGCGCCT
This sequence comes from Arenicellales bacterium nBUS_48, assembly GCA_051201575.1. Taxonomy (GTDB): domain Bacteria; phylum Pseudomonadota; class Gammaproteobacteria; order Arenicellales; family UBA868; genus UBA868. The sequence continues at coordinate 29,606 of CP179197.1, forward strand.
GGATGTCAGCCTCGGTCGTGTCCTGTGTGTAGACAAGGATGTAAGGCGGACTGCTTTGATCCAGGAGGCGATTAAAGCTTTCCAGATTAATCTGGATATCAGCCAGTGCTGATGCATCGCGCAGTTCGACAATGAGAAAGGGAAGACCGACCGAGGCGGCTGAGGGAGGATGATTCTTTTCAATGATCTGATCCAAATTCAACGATAGCGCGTCTGCGATCGTCGACACAGTTGTGATTGGATGAGTCGTCAAAGACTCGGGCGCTTTAAGTTCAAATTGGCGCAGGCCGCCTGGTTTTTGAGAAATTTCAATAGGCACGAGACCTGCTTTTTCTTCAAAACAGATCGATTCTGGGAGGATATCGTTGCCAAGTTCCCCGGTCTCCGTCAGCACGAACGCGGTGCCGATGTTGGGATGGCCGGCAAAGGGGATTTCAGTGGTGGGCGTGAAGATCCTTACCTTGCGCGTGTGACCCTCCTCTGCAGGAAAGACGAAAGCGGTTTCTGAGAAGTTAAATTCCCGCGCGATCTGCTGCATCTCGACGGTCGAGAGTCCGGCCGCGTAAGGCAGCACCGCCAGTTGATTGCCATTAAAGCGTGTGTCAGTGAATACGTCGCAGATGAAGTAGCGGTATTTCATAAACGGGAAGGGCCGACTTGAGCAGTATCTCGACGATGTGCCTTGAGCACTAAAGAGGTCCCTAAATCGGTCCCCAAAGTTATTAACTCGTATTTAACCAAATCCCGCACTCTTAGTCGCGTGTAGCGCATCACTAAACTTGTCGCCAAGGGCCAATACCTCCTCAAATTTGATACTTGTGTTAGTTCACCGATCGTTTTCGGACGGGATTTTTTTGCTAGATTCTTCTCTGAGGTTTTTAAATCGCCCTAGGATAGCCGGATGTCGAAGAACGTACGTCCAATGACGCCCGTCGGCCAGATTAATATGACTGAAGGCGAATGGAGGAGCCGCGTGGAATGTGCGGCGGGGCATCATCTGCTCGAGCTTTATCATCTCACCGATATGGTTGAAGGAGTGCTCGGGGTGCGGGTCGAAGATGAGCCGGATGCTTATCTTCTTAAGACCTATCGGACTTTCTTTGATGAAGTCTGCGCCTCGGATCTTGTCAAAGTTTGTTTTGATAAAGAGCCGGATCAGGAGATAGGGCGTTCCCTTAACTATTCTTCTGTGGCGCAGGCCCGTGGCATATTTAGCCGCCGGCCGGATATTAACTGCATACTGCATACGCACATTCCTGCAGCGACTGTTGTGGCCTCACTCGAATGCGGTTTGTTGCCCCTGATCCAGCATGCGCTCATTGTTTTCAATGAGATCGTTTATGTGGATTGTGATACTGGCAACGACGAAGACGCTGTGCGGGATGTTCTTGATCGGCTAGGCGATAAAAAGATTGCCATGATCCGTAATCATGGTGTTTTCGTGCTGGGCAAGAGTGTTGCAGAAGTGTTGTTTCTGACGATTACCCTTGAATATGCCTGTCGTTGTCAGCTGGATGCGATGCAGGCGCATGCCAAGGTTAAGACCTTTGATCTAGATAATGCTGCGCAACTTGCGGCCGGGTTCACGGGCAACCCTGACAACGAGTCTATCTTTGATGGCACGCTGCAGTGGGAAGGCTGGCTGCGAAAGCTCGATCGGGTGGGTTCTTGTTATCGGGACTAGGTTTATTTTTAACTGTTAAAAGTTTTATTTTGGCTTTCCGCGTGGAAAGCCAAGTGCTTCTCGAGCCTCAAAGTAGCTTTGAGCGACGCCTTTTGAGAGATTGCGAACACGGCCGATATACCGCGCACGTTCGGTGACGCTAATGGCGCCACGGGCGTCAAGCAGATTGAATGTGTGCGAGGCCTTCAGTACCTGCTCATAAGCCGGGAGTGGAAGTTTTTCCTCAAGCAGATGCGTGCAGGCAGCCTCGCAGCTATCGAATTGAGGTCGCAAAACATCAACATTGGCGTGTTTAAAATTATAAGCAGATTGTTCCACTTCGTTTTGGTGATAGATATCGCCATAGCTGAAATTTTCATTCCACTTGAGATCAAAAACGCTATCAACACCCTGAATGTAGAGCGCAATGCGTTCGAGCCCGTAGGTAATTTCGCCAGTCACGGGACGACAATCAATACCGCCCACCTGCTGAAAATAAGTAAATTGCGAAATTTCCATTCCGTTAAGCCAGATTTCCCAACCCAAGCCCCATGCGCCTAATGTCGGAGACTCCCAGTTATCCTCGACAAAGCGAACATCATCTTTCGTGAACTTGATTCCAAGACTTTCAAGTGAGCCCAGATAGAGCTCCTGAAAGTTGTCCGGAGATGGTTTTAGAACAACCTGGAATTGAAAGTAGTGTTGCAGTCGATTCGGGTTCTCGCCATATCGCCCGTCCGTCGGTCGGCGAGAGGGCTGAACATATGCCGCGCTCAGAGGCTCAGGCCCGACGGCGGTTAGGAATGTTGCCGTATGGAAGGTGCCCGCGCCCACTTCCATGTCGTATGGCTGAAGAATAACGCAGCCCTGATCTGACCAGTAAGCCTGAAGGCGCAGGATCAACTCCTGAAAATGCACGGTGTTCTACTCCTGACAAAAAAACCAAGAGCCCGGATTATAGCGGGACGGATGAACGGGTTAATGATCGCTAAAAGATTTTCGTTAACGTTAACTGCTGTTAGAAAATCCGGGATCGATCGGCGAGAAATTTCGCTGTTTTTTAATTGATAATCGTCTCTATCAGTGCCTACAGACAGTGCCTAGAGAAATTCTCGCGACCACGATGATCAAAATCCTGCCATGATGGTCCTGACTCATCCAGCGTTCAGGTGTTTAGCATGAGCTGTAATTTGAGAATTTGTCCCCGTGCCGCGCCACTATAATTCCGAAATGCACTAAAATAATGCAAATTGATTATTTTAAGCACTAAAAAAGTGCGTTAATGAGCGGAAGTCTGATTTTAACAGCGATTTAATGGCTGGCACGAGAATTGCTTAATAAAAAGAAACAAGTCAATCATTTCATTTTGTCCTGAAAAAGGCGTCGGCTGGCGGCGGACCTTCGGGACAAACACCGTTGAGGAATAGAGTTATGTCATCAGCTCGCGATGCGTTAAACGCGATAAAAGAATCAAAAGCCAAATTTGTGGATTTCCGATTTACGGACACCCATGGCAAAGAGCATCATGTCTCGGTGCCGGCGTCGACGGTTGACGAGGATACCTTTGAGGAAGGAAAGATGTTCGACGGCTCATCAATTGCCGGATGGAAGGGGATTAACGAATCGGACATGATTTTAATGCCCGATCCAGAAAGTGTTGTGATTGACCCGTTCATGCAGGACACCACCATTAATCTTCGGTGCGACATTATTGAGCCTGCGACCATGCAGGGTTATGACCTAGACCCTAGGTCAATCGCAAAACGGGCGGAGGCTTATCTGAAGTCAACAGGCGTTGGCGACACCGCTTTTTTTGGTCCGGAGCCAGAATTTTTTGTCTTTGATTCTGTTCGCTGGAATAACGAAATGGGTGATGTTTCCTATCATATTGATTCAGTTGAAGCTGCCTGGAGTTCGGGCAACGATTATGAAGAGGGCAACACGGGACATCGTCCAAGCGTCAAAGGCGGTTATTTTCCGGTTCCGCCTGTCGATTCGTTACACGATGTGCGCTCCAGCATGTGTTTGGCGATGGAAGATATGGGTTTGGGCGTCGAAGTACATCACCATGAGGTGGGCACCGCTGGACAGGGCGAGATTGGGGTGAAGTTCGATACGCTTGTTGCCAAAGCAGACCAGACCCAGATTTACAAATATTGCATCCACAACGTAGCGCACGCACACGGTATGACAGCGACCTTTATGCCCAAGCCCTTAGTTGGTGATAACGGGAGCGGCATGCATGTCCACCAGTCTATTTTCAAAGACGGCAATAACACCTTTGCCGGGGACGAGTACGGCGGTTTAAGTGAGACGGCGCTTTTTTATATCGGCGGTATTTTCAAGCACGCCCGGGCTCTTAACGCGTTTACCAACGCCAGTACCAATAGTTATAAACGGCTCGTGCCTGGTTTTGAAGCGCCTGTCATGCTGGCGTATTCCGCGCGAAACCGCTCGGCGTCTTGTCGCATTCCTTATGTGGGGAATCCGAAGGCGCGCCGCGTGGAAGTACGGTTTCCTGATCCCACTGCCAATCCTTACCTCGCCTTCACTGCGTTACTTTTAGCGGGTCTCGATGGAATTCAAAATCGAATCCACCCGGGTGGCCCGATGGATAAAGATCTCTATGACCTACCGCCAGAAGAAGAGCGGGAGATACCAACGGTCGCCCACTCTCTTGATCAAGCATTAGACGCACTTGATGCTGATCGGGAGTTTTTGAAAGTAGGGGGCGTTATGAGCGATGAGATGATTGATGCGTACATCGCCCTGAAAATGGAACATGTTCAGCGTCTGCGGATGTCGACTCATCCAGCGGAGTTTGACTTGTATTACAGCGTCTGAGCGACCTTAGCGGGCGAGTCGAGTCGCCCGCTTTGACTTCGTTTATAATTGCACCAAAATAGTGCAAATTAAATGAAATTGCCGGATCCGATATCTTTCTCCCAAGTTCTGGAGAATCTCAAGGTCGCTGTTCTCGTCGTCGATCGCGACCGGAGGATCTGTTTCATGAATGCATCAGCGGAAGACCTATTGCAATTAAGCGCGCCGCGCGTTTTGGGGCTAGATGTGTTGTCTCAACTTCCTTTGGGGATGACGTTTCAGGCGGCCCTTCTTGCCGCCAACGACGGAGCGATAACAACCCTTCGTGAGTGTCAGCTGCGCCGACTTGGTCAAGCGGAGTCCACGCAAGTCGACTGCACCGTGTCGCCGTTAAATTCTCATAAGAGTCGCGAACTTTCTATTGTTGAGTTGAGTCAGGTGGAGCAACTGTCCAAGATTTCCCGGCACAACTGGCTAGAGGAAAAACAAAGCGCGTTTGCCCAGATTGTTCGGTCACTTGCTCATGAGATTAAAAATCCATTGGGGGGTTTGCGAGGCGCGGCTCAGTTGCTCGATCACGAGTTATCTGACCCAGCGCTCCGTGAATATACCCGCATCATTACGCATGAAGCTGATCGACTGAGTGATCTCGTTGATCGATTGATGGGCGGATCTCGCGGAATCAAAAGTGAGCCGTTTAATTTGCATTCGGTTATCGAGCATGTCAGAAAACTCACGCTCGTGGAAACACCTCAAGGCCTTAACTTTGAGCGTGACTATGATCCCAGTATTCCCGAGGTCATCGGAGATCAAGAGCAGATGACTCAGGCTATTCTCAATATTGTGCGCAATGCGGTTGAGGCAACGCGGGGAAAGGGCAATATTTTCCTTAAAACAAGGGTAAGACGCCAGAAGACACTTAGAAACCATCGCCATCGATTGGTGGTTGAAGCTTCAATAACAGACGACGGCCCCGGAATTGATGACCAGATTATTGACCGTATTTTTTTCCCGATGGTGACGGGCAGGGCGGATGGCACGGGGTTGGGTCTCGCGATTACGCAGGAGATTGTCAGGCGCCACGATGGCGTTATTGAGTGCACAAGTCGCCCAAATGAAACCTGCTTTAGTGTGTTTTTGCCAGTGGGTCACAGCACATGAAACCGTTGGCCACTGTTTGGATTGTGGACGATGATGCGTCGATTCGTTGGGTCCTCGATAAAGCGCTGAGTAACGCCGGTTTTAAAACCAAGCTTTTTGAAAACGCAGACGATGTGTTGACACATGCCAGGCAGCGCCAGCCTGATGTCATCGTGACCGATATCAGGATGCCAGGCACCAGCGGTCTTGAGTTGTTGGATCAGATGGTCAGTGAGTTGCCAGAAATTCCCGTCATTGTAATGACGGCACACTCCGATCTTGATAGCGCAGTGTCTGCATATCAGGGAGGTGCTTTTGAGTACCTTCCCAAGCCGTTTGATCTCGAGGAAGCGGTTGCGCTGGTGACCAAGGCGCTTCAGAAAAAATCGAGCGCCCGCGCGGCGGCGAGTGAAAACCCGCAAGTGGGTCAAATGATTGGCGAAGCGCCTGCCATGCAAACGGTCTTTAGGATGATTGGAAGACTAGCCAGCTCACCGATGAACGTGTTGATCTCGGGAGAGTCAGGTACGGGCAAAGAACTGGTTGCGAAAGCGATATATCAAAACAGTCCACGCGCCCAAGAACCTTTTGTCGCCATCAATACCGCTGCAATTCCGGCTGAGCTTCTCGAATCCGAGCTTTTTGGACATGAAAAAGGCGCTTTCACCGGGGCCGAGGGGCGAAGAAGTGGTCGTTTCGAGCAGGCGGAAGGCGGCACGCTTTTTTTAGATGAGATCGGCGATATGCCGCTCGACCTGCAAACCCGATTACTCCGCGTCCTATCAGACGGCAGCTTTTTTCGCGTCGGCGGCCACGAAGAATTAAAGGCAAATGTGAGAGTAATCTCGGCAACGAATCAGAATCTTCCAGAGCGCGTGCAGGGGGGGCGTTTCAGGGAGGATCTCTATCACCGATTGAATGTCATCGGTATTTCGTTGCCCCCGCTTCGCGAGCGCCGTGAGGATATCCCCGCGTTAGCGGCCGCATTTTTGGGCCAGGCCGCTCGTGAGTTGAATGTTGAACCGAAGCGACTGGATGAAGAGGTGCTGAAGCGTTTGTGTCGTGCGCGCTGGTCTGGAAATGTCCGGGAGCTTGAAAATATTTGTCGGCGCTTGATGGTTGTTGCGCCGGGCCAAACAATTACACCCACTGATCTGCCTGTCGATTTGATGCACGCAGGTGATGAAGCGACAAGCGGGGATACCTGGCAACACCTTCTTGAAAAAGCAGTCTCTAGTCGATTGTCTAGCGGGCAAAACGATCTGCTTGGCGAATTCGGACCGGATTTTGAGCGAGTCCTTTTGCGCACGGCATTAAATTTTACCGGTGGTCGCAAGCAAGACGCTGCGCGATGGATCGGCTGGGGTCGAAATACCCTCACACGGAAACTCAAGGAACTGGGGCTCGACCGTTAGGTTTTAACGGGATCGATGGGTTTTTTGTCGTGTTGAACTTCTTCGACAGAAGGGCGAGCGCGACTCGAGCCACAATTGAATTGATGATCTGAAAACCGAGTGAAGTCTATACTTTCAACATTAAAATTTTTTTAAGGATGGACATACATGAGTTCACTCTCTGACAAAACTGCGTTAGTCACCGGCGCCAGTGGCGGAATCGGACTTGAAACGGCCAAAATGCTGAGTCTTGCGGGCGCGAAAGTTGTCGGTTGTGCTCGTCGTCTTGATGTACTTGAGGCGGAAATGAAGTCATTGCCAGGGCCGGCGATCGCCGTTCCCGTGGATGTCGCTGATCGTTTATCAGTTGAGAGCTTGATGGATCGTATTCCTGATGAATGGCGATCAATTGATATTCTTGTGAATAACGCGGGTAGCGATGTCGGCGGACGACAATCATTTGATCAAGGTCGCATTGATGAGTGGGTCGGAACGATCGATATCAACGTATCGGGCCTGATGCGCGTTACCGCTGCATGTATTCCTGGCATGATTGAACGGGAAGAAGGCCACATTGTAAATTTAGGTTCGACCCAGGGCCTCAACGGTGCTCCGGGATGCGCGGCTTATGCGGCCAGTAAACATGCGGTCCATGGATTCAGCGAGACGCTCCGGCAGGAGTACGCAGGAAAGGGAATACGCGTCTCGGAGATACTGCCGGGTATGGTACGAACAGACTTTGCAGCAACGCGATTTTCAGACAGTGATCGTGGTGATGCGTTTTATGATGCCTATGGACAATGCCTTGAGGCAAAAGATATTGCCCGTTGCATCATTTTTGCATTGGAACAGCCTCCTCACGCCGTCATCGCCCAGATGGTCGTGGCGCCCGATCACGATTAATGGTGGGACGCGTGATGTCCAAGAATTTATCGCGCCGAAAATTTATTGGGGCTAGCGCCAGCGCTGTGGTCGGTTTGGCCGCGCTGGGTTGGGTTTATCGAGCGAAGAAAAAGACCCCGTTGCCCGAGCAGCTCGTAGCAGATCCTCTCGGTATTCTTGATTTGCCAGAAGGGTTTTCCTATCGCATTCTGCAAAGAACAGGCGATCTTATGAGCGATGGTTTTTTGGCGCCATCAGCGCCAGACGGCATGGCGTGTTTTGCTCATGGCGACAGTGAATGGGTGTTGATGCGCAATCATGAAATTGATGAGGGCGTACCGGCGGATCAAACGCTCGGATTTTCATCGACCCATGCGGGCGGTGTGACCCGGCTAGTGTTGAATCGATCGGATGCGGTTGTGAAATCAACTAACTTTATTCTGACCGGGACTTCTCGGAACTGTTCTGGGGGCGCGAGTCCGTATGGTTGGCTGAGTTGTGAAGAAACCGAAGAGGATGGCCACGGCTATGTGTTTTTATGTGACCCCATGGCCTCAAACCTCGAGGCGCCTCATCAGTTGAGTTCCCTCGGCCGGTTTTCTCATGAAGCCGCGGCGTTTGATCCCGCTACCGGGATGACTTACTTGACGGAAGATAAAAACAAAGGCGCCATTTACCGGCACGTGCCGTATTTGCAACATTCGCCGTTTGCCGAGGGTGATTTGCAGGCACTGAAGGTCAAGGGTTTGACTGGGTTTGATCTGTCCAGTGGCATGGCGCTCGGGGATTATTTTGATGTCGAGTGGGTCCCGATCAATGATCCAAGCGCAACCACGATGCCTACTCGGAAGCAGGCAAAGGAACTGGGCGCCGCACGGTTCTCACGTGGCGAGGGCGCATTTTTTGCCGGCGGGAGCGCCTACTTTTGTTCCACGAACGGAGGTCCAGCCGAACGTGGCCAGATTTATCGGCTGGATACTAGCGTGAGCGGCCAGGATGATCGTTTGACCCTTATCGCGCAGGCAGATAAAGAGGATGTTCTGGATCGTCCGGATAACATTACCGTTGCCCCCTGGGCGGTGTATTTGTCGCGGAAGATGGAAAAAGCCCGAATGGTATTTTTCTGATTAGACCCGACGGGAAAGCGATACCAGTTGCGCGCAACGCGGTTAATAGTGGCGATAGTGAAGTGACGGGAATATGTTTTTCGCCGGACGGCAAATGGTTGTTTTTGAATATTCAGTGGGAAGGCTTAACGCTTGCTGTGACAGGTCCTTTTGAAAATTTATCGACTGCTATCTGAGAGTATTAGGCGATCGGGGTCAGGCAGGAATGACTTTACAGCAGCGTAGCGCTAGAGGGCTTCGCTATAATTTAGTTTTTCCCATCAGCGGTCGGTGACGTTCGTTGCTCCTGATTTTCAGATGACAAGCATCGATGCTAAACCCCGGTGACTGAAGAGCACCTTGATCTTGATGACTGAACCGAAAGACATAAAATCCCAGCGTGTTGGCATTATCGGTGGTGGACAATTGGGGATGATGCTATGCCAAGCCGCGAGTCGCCTTTCGGTGTCAGGCGTCGTGTTGACAGATGACGCGACCAGTCCCGCAACCTACTTTGCTGAGCGCGATTTTACGGCGGGCCTTGACGATTTGTCAGCGCTCCAGAAATTGATCGAGTGCAGTGACGTTATCACCTTTGAACTCGAGGCGGTGCCAGATCAATCTCTTGATTTATTGAGCGATGCCGTTAATAACGGCAAGGTCAAAGTGCATCCCAGCGTTGATACGCTGCGATTGATCAAAGATAAAGGGGTTCAGAAAACCTGGTTGCGTGATCAGGGGCTGCCAACCCTGCCGTTCATACTTATTGACGAGCAGGCGAATTTGGATGATCTATTAAAGGAAGGTTTTTGCGCGCCGGTTGTTCAGAAAGTCCGACGGGGGGGCTATGACGGTAAAGGGGTTCAGATCCTATGGAATGCGGAAGATCTCGACCGTCTATGGCCAGCAGGGAGTGTGATCGAGCCTGCCTTGCCCAATTGTACCGAGGTCGCTGTCGTGGTGGCGCGGGATCAATATGGTGAGATGAGTGCTTTTCCACCGGTGACGATGGAGTTTGATGAGACGCTTAATGCAGTCAGTGTGATTGTGAGTCCTGGCGTATTGGAGCCGGCTCAGCAGACAAAATGTCTTCAAATTGCGCTTGATGCTGTGGGCGCTCTCGGTGCGATTGGCGTTTTTGCCGTCGAGTTATTTATTAGCGCCTCGGGAGAATTCTTCATCAACGAGATTTCGCCGCGTGTTCATAATTCAGGTCATCTGACGATGGATGGTTTTCAACACGATCAATTTGAGCAGCATATTCGAGCGGTCTCAGGCCGATCAATCGGCCCTATTGTCCCAAGGGCCCCCGCCGCTGTTATGCTCAACCTTCTTTATGAAGACAATTTGTCGAATGCACACACTGGCGCGCCTTACTCAGTCGCGCTTGATGATGATCATATGACTTTTGTTCATTGGTATGGCAAAAAAGAAGCTCGGGAAGGGCGCAAGATGGGGCACATTAACGCGATGGGTCATTCGCGTGACGAAGCCCTCGCCCGCGCGCGGGCCGGGCTCAAGGTTTTGTGCAGCGAAGCGTTTAATCCATCAGTCGATTTATACAAGGCGGTGAAAAGATGAGTATTCGAGTTGGAATTATTATGGGCAGCGACTCTGATCTCCCCGTGATGCGTGCTGCAGAAGATGTACTTAATGAGCTTGCCGTCGAATGCGAAATGCAAATTGTCAGCGCGCATCGGACCCCCGACCGTCTTTATGAGTATGCGACAAGCGCCGAAAGTCGAGGATTACGGGTCATTATCGCCGGCGCCGGCGGCGCGGCTCACTTACCCGGTATGGCTGCTGCTATTTCAGTACTGCCTGTGATTGGGGTGCCCGTAAGTGCGACTTGCCTTCAGGGAGAGGATGCTCTTCTTTCCATAGTGCAGATGCCCGCCGGTGTGCCGGTGGCCGCTGTCGCGATTGATAATTCGACTAATGCGGGAATACTCGCGGCGCAGATGCTTGCGACGGGTGATGATGGGCTTCGCGAGCGGCTTCGAACCTACAAAATGGCTTTGCGAGACAAAGTGCTGGATAAGGCGTTGAGGTTAGCTGAATCAGGTCGCTGACGTAGCTGACTACGGTGACTTTGGCTTTGCCACGACATTAGCCAATCCGTTTTGCGTTTGACTCGAACGCAATAATACAAAGCGTTAAAGGAAAATAAAGATGAAATCGCATGTACAGGTTTGTGTGATTGGAGGTGGCGTAGTTGGCTGCTCGGTACTTTATCACCTCACGAAATTGGGATGGCCTGACGTGGTGCTGCTGGAGCGATCTGAGCTAACCTCCGGTTCGACCTGGCACGCCGCCGGCGGGTTCCATACCCTGAATGGCGATACCAACATGGCGGCGCTTCAGGGTTACACCATAAAGTTATATCGGGAGTTGGAGGCATTAACCGGTATGTCTTGTGGACTCCATCATGTTGGGGGCGTTACGTTAGCCGATACGCCCGAACGAATGGATATGCTCAAAGCCGAGCGTGCGAAACATCGATATATGGGTCTTGAAACCGAAGTGTTATCGCCCAAAGAGATTCAAGATATTGCGCCGGTGACCAATGTCGAAGGCGTATTAGGCGGCCTATATGATCCTCTTGACGGGCATCTTGATCCGGCGGGCACGACGCATGCCTATGCTAAAGGCGCTCGAATGAACGGCGCCGAGATTGAATTGCATACCCTCGTGACCGCAACAAATCAGCGTGTTGATGGGAGTTGGGAAATTGTTACTGACAAAGGCGTGATTATTGCAGAGCATCTTGTCAACGCAGGGGGTCTTTGGGCGCGAGAGGTTGGTGCAATGGCGGGGGTTTATCTTCCGCTTCATCCGATGGAGCATCAATACGTCGTTACAGATGAAATCGCCGAGATCTACGATAGGGATACAGAGCATCCCCATGTCATGGATCCCGGTGGGGAGAGTTATCTTCGCCAAGAAGGGCGTGGACTCTGTATTGGATTTTATGAGCAAGCCTGCAAACCCTGGGCAGTCGATGGTACGCCGTGGGATTTCGGTCACGAATTACTGCCAGATAATCTCGACAAGATTAGCGATTCCATTGAGTTTGCCTACAAGCGATTTCCGGTGCTTGAAAAAGCGGGGGTGAAGACGGTGATTCATGGACCGTTCACCTTTGCGCCCGACGGTAATCCACTTGTTGGCCCCGTCCCGGGATTACGCAATTACTGGTCTGCCTGCGGTGTGATGGCCGGCTTTAGCCAGGGCGGTGGTGTGGGCCTTACGTTAGCGCAATGGATGATTGACGGTGAGCCTGAGCGGGATGTGTTTGCGCTCGATGTCGCGCGGTTTGGGTCCTGGACAACACCGGGATATACGCTGCCGAAGGTGATTGAGAATTATCAAAAACGTTTTTCGGTCAGTTACCCCAATGAAGAGCTGCCGGCCGCACGACCGTTCAGGACGACACCGGCATACGATATCCAAAAAGAAATGGGAGCAGTTTTTGGTCAGCAGTTTGGCCTTGAAGTGGCTAATTATTTCGCAAGCGGTGAAGAGCCGCGATACGAAACGCCGTCATTTCGTCGGTCTAACGCGTTCGAAGCGACCGGGCGTGAGGTTAAAGCCGTACGGGAGGCCGTTGGTATCAATGAGGTTCAAAACTTTGGCAAGTTTTCGGTTAGGGGTGACGGCGCACGACCATGGCTCGATCGCATCATGGCCGGGCGAATACCCGCGCCAGGGCGTATCAGCTTGACGCCTATGCTTTCCCCGAAAGGCCGGTTGATTGGAGATCTAACTGTCTCTTGTATCGCAGCGGATGAATTTCAGCTGACAGCATCATATGGTTATCAAGCCGTTCATGAACGATGGCTTCGGGACAATCTTGACGACGGTGTCAGTCTTGAGAATATCTCTGATCAACGCACCGGTTTTCAGATTGCAGGCCCACGTGCTCGTGATGTGCTGAGCGCGGTTACCCGAGATGACGTGTCTGGTGAGAACTTCAGATTCATGGACGTAAAGCGGATGACGGTTGGCATGTGTGATTGCATCGTCCAACGGGTCAGCTATACCGGAGATTTGGGTTACGAGATCTATTCGGATGCGATGAGTCAGCGCGCGTTGTGGCAGACGCTTTGGACCGAGGGCCAAAAATATGGCATGCAGCCTTTTGGAATGAGAGCGATGATGAGTCTTCGTCTCGATAAGTTCTTTGGCAGTTGGTTAAGCGAGTTCTCTCCCGATTACACGCCAGGCGAGACAGGTATGGATCGTTTTATCGCGTTTAACAAAGATGCGGATTTTATTGGCCGGGGTGCGGTTGAAGCAGAACGGCAAACGGGGGCGAGTCGTGGCCTTGTTGTTTTTGAGGTTGATGCATTGGACGCCGATGTTGTGGGGTACGAACCCGTTTGGATTAACGATGAAGTCAAAGGTTTTTGCACGTCAGGCGGGTATTCTCATCACGCCGAGAAATCAATCGCGCTTGCGCTTGTTGATGCTAATTGTTTGATGGACGACTTGGAGGCCGAGATCGAGATTTTGGGACACATGCGCCCAGCGAAGCGTATTACGCGAATGTTGTTTGATTCGGATGCGCATCGCATGCGGGGCTAGTAAAAAAATGGATCTAGATAATACGGAGCCCTTCCCGTTGCCGCCGCTCGTTGACTATTTTTTTGACGTATTGGGAACCATGAGCCGGATTAATCTGTTTGGGTTCTCTTTGTGTGATAAGGGTGCCGTATCCATATTGCTTTAAAAACGGATCAAATAGATCTCCATAGTATTTAAGGTCTTCTTCGGTAAACCAGTCTTGCCAGAATCCAGATGATCGACTTCGGATAACGCGTTCGAATTGTTTGGGGATCTTCTTATTTTTACCGATACGAACGTTCAGAAATGTTTCAAGTATTTCGAAGCGTTCTTCAACAAAATCCTCGTATTTGAAAATGCACGCGATTCCCTTTGCGATGCTGCTCTCCACGACGGTCCATTTTTTGTGGTCCTCCCAGAAAAAACCTGAATCGAGGCTGGGGGGCGGTAATGCGAGCCGGGACTCAAGCATTTTCAAAGAAACCGATTCAGGATTAGCTTCTTTTTCTTCTAGCATCTGAATCTGATCCAAAACGAACTGGTCATCTTGATATCGGTGGTCAAAGTGGCGATAGAGAATGTAACTGACCAGCCGGTCGCGAGGGTCTCTTACGAGCCAGATCACTTTGTCAAAATCGTTTAACGCTTCAATCCTAAACTCGGGACCAATAATCTGTTTATCAATAATGTTCGCTGCGTTTTTACTGGGCTTTTGCCGTCCAAGATACTTGTTGTAACGGGTCTGAAGAAAGTCTCCTTCAAAAAATCGAAGGTATTTTCTGGGATAAGTATTGACTAATCTTGACCAAAGCCCAGTGGTGCCTGACTTGGCTAAGCCAATAACCGCTATTCTGGTCATGGCAAGTTGCGCTTTTGGAAAACGGCATTTCTGTGACCGTTGCCATTGGCTACATCATTCAGTTCGATCATTACCGAGTTCATCTGAATTGATCAGAGATGTGTCCCGACACAATGCGACTGTAGACGCCGACAGGATAAAAAGAATGAAGCGGAACGGTGCGTGGCGCATCGATTGCGATCGCGGTTGGTTCATTATTTAATGCCAGTGCTAATTGTTTACCCATCATTGTTGCCATCGGCACTCCCCGACCGTTGTAGCCGAGTCCCGCGTAAACATTATCAGAGAGTTTGAGCAGCATGGGACGTTGATGCGGTGTGACCCCAACATAGCCCGCCCAGTCATATTCCCATTGTGTGCCAGAAATCTGGGGAAACAGACGGAGCGCTTTCGCTCTTAGATGTGCCGTCTTGAGCCCGCCGATTTTGCCGGAGAGGGTGCCGCGCCATCCAAAAACAAGCCGGTTTTTCTCATCGACCCGGTAGTAGGCAGGGACGCCCGCATATTCCGCGGCAACTTGTCGTCCGGGCAGAATGGTTGAGGCGACATGACCTGGAAGCGGATGGGTTGCTGAAAGCATGCTCGCCACCGGGATAATGGTGCGCGCCAGTCCTGGCCATAATCCATCAGTATATCCATTGGTCGCAAGTACTAATCGCTTGCACCTGATATCTCCCGCGTCGGTTATGACTCGCCAGCCCGTTGCGGTTTGTGAAATGTTTTTTGCGCATGTATCGCCAAAAATACTAACGCCGTGTTGGCTACAGGCACGTGCGAGGCCCCGACTGTATGCGAGTGGCTGCAGACTTCCACCGCGATCATCACACATGCTGAGATCATATCGAGAGGTTCCAATGACCTCCGATGTTTTCTCCCGGTCAAGCAAATGGACTGACTTGCCTTTTCCCGCCCAAAATTGTGACCATTGCGTTAGGTAGCGAATAGCCTTGCTTCCTCTGCCCGCAATGATCGATCCATTTTTTTTAGCCTGGCAATCAACTTGATGCTCGTCGATCAGCTTAAAAACCAGGTCAGCAGCGTCTTCCAGTGTTTGGATAAAGCTGTTGAATTGATCGCCGGGATACATTCCCTTCAGGGTTTGAAGCTCGCTTTTCCACTGGGGGTGAACCTGACCGCCATTGCGACCCGAGCAACCCCATCCGGGCTGCGCCTGATCAATAATCATAACGTCATCAGTATTTTCAATCGCATGGAGTGCCGTTGATAAACCGGTGTAACCGGCTCCCACAATCAAAAGGTCTGTTTCGATAGAGTCCTCAAGTCGATCAAAGCTCAAGCCTGCATCAGCCGTTTTCTGCCATAAGCTGTTCGGCCAGTCCGGCGTTGGTTTTGATCGTATATGAGTCATTGTGGATTTGAAAAAGGAATTTGAAAGATTGTAATCAAGATAAGATCTAAACGGGCGCCGTTACGTATCGAATTAATAAATTGGCTTGAAAAAAGTCTAGCTAAATTTTTCTTGCCGTGGTTACGCATCAGGTTTTTTGATATCGTTTCAACGCGTATTCACATTTATCAGAATCAGGTTGCTTATGAGTTTCCCGAAAAGAGCTGATTTTCGTTCGGACAAAGAATTTGTTGATACTTTGTTAGCTGAGATTGATCGATTGGGCGCCGATTGGCGTTATGACGAGGAAGTGACCCAGCTTGAACACGCAATTCAAAGTGCCTGGCTTGCGCGTCAGAATGGCGATTCGAGCGTTGAGATTACCGCTGCGCTTTTGCACGATATCGGCCATTTTTTGATGGCACATGCAGCGCAAGATGAGCGTCACAAAGATCGTGATCTCAAGCATGAAGAAGTTGGCGCCAACTGGCTAAATCAATATTTTTTGCCGGAAGTCGCCGAGCCTGTCCGCTTGCATGTTCCGGCAAAGCGTTATTTGTGTAAAACCAGATCGGGATATTGGGATGATCTTTCCCAAGGCTCTAAAATCTCGCTCGAAAAGCAAGGTGGCCCTATGACACGGGACGAGGCGAATGCTTTTGAGGCATTGCCGTCACATAACTCAGCTGTGAAATTAAGACTCTATGACGACGAGGCCAAAGTCATCGATCGGGTCACGCCATCTATTAGTGATTTTGCAAAAGATGTGATTGATAGTCTGAACGCCCGCTAATTTCAGAATCTCCCGCCATGTCGCTTGAGGATAAATACCGTTACGAGGTTTGTGAAAGATTAAAGATTGGTAAGTAATTGAGATCAAGAAGTAGGGAGAGATTCCGACTTACACTTATGACCCGACGAAGCAGAAGCCCTCGAGCCCGATCGCAGCAAGTGACTCATCAAGTCCGCTCGCAGATTGATCGACGATTGCCTTTTTTTGATCTTCTGGATGATGACGCAATTTCTCGTCTTGAGGCGCAGGTCGACTGGATTATCCAGGATATTGGCATCGCCTTTCGAGATGATTCCGAGGCGCTCGCGCTGTGGCGCGAGCAGGCAGGCGTCCGGATTGACGGTGATATTGTGCGAGCACCGGCTGACTGGATTCGAGAGATTTGCAGTAACGCACCCAGTCAATTTACCCAGCTTGCTCGAAACCCCGAACGCTCGGTAACCATTGGTAACCGCCATCAGGTTTTTGCTCCAATCTACGGGGCGCCGTTTGTGCGAGATCTGGAGAAAGGTCGTCGATACGGGGATCTTGAATCTTTTCAGGATCTTGTCCGGCTCACCTATATGTCACCCGCTTTGCACCATGGCGGTTTTGTGACCTGCGAGCCTTGTGACGTGCCTGTTAGCAAGCGTCACCTCGATATGCTGTTCACCCACATGACACTCTCCGACAAACCGCATCTAGGCGCTATCACGGAAATGAGTCGCGCTCAGGACAGCGTCGACATGGCCGAAATCATTTTTGGCCAGGATACGATGGAAAATCATTGCGTCATCATGGGCAACGTCAATACTAACTCCCCCCTGCTGGTTGATAAGGTCGTGACCCAGGCGGTACGCGTTTATTGTGGCCGAGGTCAGGGGATTGTTGTTGTTCCTTTTATTCTTTCTGGCGCAATGGGACCGGTATCGACCGCCGCCAGTGTTGCACAAGCCGTGGCAGAGGCAATGATGGTTTGCGCCTACTCCCAACTCGTCAGGAGTGGCGCGCCTTTTGTTCTCGGGAATTTTCTCTCGTCTATGTCCCTAAAATCAGGCGCCCCGACATTTGGCATGCCGGAACCGGTGATCTCAAACTACGCGATTGGTCAGTTAGCCCGGCGCCTGGGATTGCCACTTCGTTGTGGGGGATCACTGACCGCCGCCAAGATTGAGGATGCACAAGCCGCTTATGAGTCTGCAGACTCAATGCACTCGACGATGCTTGCCGGTGCTCATTTTGTGTTGCATGCCGCCGGTTGGCTCGAGGGCGGGCTTTGTACCGGTTTTGAAAAACTGATTATGGATGCAGACCGTTTAGGCGCATACCAAAAGGTGCTTGATCAGGGGCTCGAGGTGTCTGACGAGGCATTTGCTCGGGATGCCTATGAAGAAGTGGGTCCGGGCGGCCATTTTCTGGGCTCGGCTCACACCATGCGCAACTATCAGAACGCCTTTTATGAGCCACGCCTCAGCGACAGCGAAAATGTCGAGAGTTGGGAGGAAGGCGGCGCCCTTGATATGCGAGCCCGCGCGCACCAACGCTGGAAAAAAATGTTAAAAGAATATGAAGCGCCCCCAATCGATTTGGCGCTCAAAGCAGAACTGGAGGCGTTTGTCACTCGTCGTAAATCGGAACTGCCCGATGCGTGGTATTAGTTTTGAAGCTCGGTCGACAATAGAATTGTGATCGATGAAACCTGCGGGAGAAAAGATGCAAGAGTCAATTAATCTCAAGTCAAAATTCGAGTTGTTTTCGGATCACTGGGCGCCAAAAGTGATCGCACAGATGAACGACTATCAATTCAAGTTGGTTCGGCTGCAGGGCGAATTTGTCTGGCATGAGCATACTGAGACCGACGAAACTTTTTTGGTGATTGAAGGATCGATGAGTATCGAGTTCACCGATCGCGCGGTAAACTTGGAAGAAGGAGATATGATCGTAGTCAAACGCGGTGAAGCGCATCGACCGTTTGCGGAGCACGAATGCAAGGTGATGGTCATTGAACCGGCGGGTGTGATTAATACCGGAACTGAGCGCGGCGCGCTCACCGCAGAAAACGATGTTTGGATTTAGAGTGTTGTGGCCTGCACGGATACACTAATTAACCAACTCAAAATATTGTCAGCAGTCTAATGAAACTTACTTTTATTTATTTCGATTTTCCTTTTTGGCGGGCTGAGGTCGGGCGCATTGCGTTGTTTATGGGTGGAATAGACTTTGAAAATCGATTGGTAGGTGGTGACGAATTCAATCGAGTCCAGCAAACCGGGTATCTAGATGACGGCACCTCGATTCCGTTTCATCAATTACCCTGTTTGATTGTAGATGGCGTTCCGATTTCGCAAACTGCCGGCATTGCCCGGTTTTGTGGCAAGTTGTCTGGCATGTATCCGAAAGACGATGATCTTTTGGCTGGACGAATTGATCAGTTTCTGGATTTCGCGACGGATATCACTGAATTGATATTCTCAACTAGCCGGGACGACGACGACCTGATTAAAAAAGCGAAACGGGAGACTTTGGCGAGTGATGATCTGCCCCGCAAGCTACAGATGCTGGAAAAATGTATCAACGCTGAAAGCGGGTGGGTCGTTGGGCCGCAATTGGGGCTCGCTGATCTCGCGATCTGGCGCATGATGGGTTGGTTGTCATCAGGAATTGTTGACGGAATTCCTGCCTCCCTTCTTAGCGCATTTCCAAAGATTGCCGCAGTCTGCCGGGCGGTTGATGTGCATCCCCAGATTCAGGATTGGGTTGCAAGAACCTATCCTGATAATTATAACCGCGGGCATTACGGTTAAGGTTTGAGCATCATGAAAAATTACGGCGAGCTATCACCCTCTGAGGCGCAAGCACTGATCGATTCTGAAAGTGCATGCGTAATTGATATTCGGGACAACGGATCTTTCTCTGACGCGCACGTTACCGGGGCAATCCAGTTAGATCAAACATCGGTTGGTCCGTTCCTGGAAGCGACAGAAAAAGAATCCCCTTTGGTAATCTATTGTTACCACGGGATCTCAAGTCATTCAGCGGCTTCTTTTTTTGTCGATCAGGGATTTTCGAGCGTGCATCATATCGTGGGTGGATTCGAAGCCTGGCAAAAAGATGGAATGCCGACAGAAAAAGCATGATCGTTAAGTTGTGGCCGTTATTTAGCACGTCAGTAAGGACCTGGATCTGAGTCTGTCCTGTTAGGGGACGGGGCTACCGTCCTTCACAGTAATCACCTTTTAGTTTCCTTAAGATAAAATATAAAGCTCTCAAAAAAGGAGTGCACCATGTCCAAGCATAACGCGCTGACTACCTTCGGCCAGTCTGGAAATCCAATGTTTCGCGGAGAGGCATTCAAGCCCGATGCGACGTTTGCCCAAGCCGATGCGCCAGGTCGTATGACCCTGGCAGGCACTGTGAACAAAACGGGCATTCTGTTGATTTTGTGCCTGATAACGGCCGCTTATACCTGGAATATTTTTTTTCAAACGGGTGATCCCAGTGCCGTGATGGGCTACTTGTGGGTTGGTTTGATCGGCGGCCTTGTGCTCGCCCTGATTACTATTTTTAAGCGTCAGTGGGCAGGTATCACAGCGCCGCTTTATGCATTGGCAGAGGGACTCGCTCTGGGCGGTATCTCTGCGATGTTTGAGGCTCAGTATCCGGGCATCGTGATTCAGGCAATGGGCTTGACCTTCGGAACGCTCGGCGTGCTGTTGATCGCTTACAAAACGGGATTGATCAAGCCAACAGAAAACTTCAGGCTGATGATTGTCGCTGCGACTGGCGGCATTGCACTTTTATATCTTGTTAGCTTTGTGATGGGATTTTTTGGGACCAGCATCGGTTTTATTCATAGTAACGGACTTTTTGGTATTGGTTTTAGCTTGTTTGTTGTCGGTATCGCCGCGTTGAGTCTAGTGCTCGATTTTGATTTCATCGAAGACGCAGCGGAACAGGGCGCGCCTAAATATCTCGAGTGGTACGGCGCTTTTAGTTTGATGGTTACGCTGATTTGGCTTTATCTAGAGATATTACGTTTGCTCGCAAAATTGCGGAGCCGAAACTGATGGGCTGGAATGAGATTATTTTCGGCGGCCTTATTGTGATCGGGCTTGGTGGATTTTTTTTCTTCGGGCGTTTTCGCGCGGGCCAATCCCAGCGCGACCGGGACGATAAGATTCGCTGGCGTAAGCGCTGATTAACAATTTATGAAAATCTTCGCCGCAGCGTTGATTGCGGTGATGCTGTGGGGCGCTTCTGCGGTTGCCGCCAAAATCGCAGTGTCCAGCTTGTCGCCCATGATGGTGGCTGTTTTGCGAACGGTGATTGGCGGGTTTATCGCGCTACCGATGGCAATGCTGTTCCGCATCCCGCTGCCCGCCCATACGTCTCAACGATGTCTGCTGATACTTTCCGGATTTTGTGGTTTTGTCGCTTTCCCCATCCTGTTTACGCTGGGAATTCTCCATACCTCGGCTAATCATGCGTCGATGATTCTGGCGGGTCTCCCGGTTTTTACCGGACTGATCGCCATGGCCTGGGACAGGAAATGGCCCGCTCGCGTGTGGTGGATTGGATGCGCTATTGCAATGGCAGGCGAGGCGTTACTGATTTTTGGTCATGATTCGAGCCATGCGAGTGGTGCCAGCATTTACGGTGATCTGCTGGTGCTCGCTTCAAATGTTTTTGCATCGCTGGGTTATGTCGCGGGCGCTCGACTCGAGCGTGACGGCTATCCTGCAATGGGAACGACTTTTTATGGTGTGGGTCTGTATGCAATATTGCTATTGCCTATGCTTTTTCTTGTGGACCCTGGTATCCCCATGAGGGCGGTTTCCACTGAGATCTGGATTGCTATCGCTTATCTTGCGATCGGCGTAACGATCGTCGGTTATGTGCTTTGGTACTGGGCACTGGGGCAGGGCGGTATTGCAAGAATCTCACTACTGCAATTTTTGCAGCCTGTCTCTGGCGTGATTCTCGCCGCTATTTTGCTGAGCGAGACCGTTGGAAGTGTTTTTATGATCGCTTCGGGCGTGATTTTATTTGGCGTCTGGATCGCCCTGAGAGCGGGTCGATGACCAGCGTTCGCCAAGCGTATTAAGCCTCAAGCATAACTCGCGATTGGCGATCCAAAATATCCGGCGGGAATAGTAATCCCGAGTCCGGGGCCGGGGGGCACGGCAATGGTGCCATTCATGATTCTCGGGCCATGTAAATCGTCATAGTGTTCGGCTTGGTAAGGATCTGATATCCATGCGCCGCGACTGAGGTGGGGATGAAACGTTGATCCTACGTGAACACAAGCCGCCGCAATAATGTCGCCACCCCAGGAGTCATCACAACTGGTCGGCGTGTTGGCGGCATGGCACAAATCGCGAATCGCCCGCATCCCGCTGATTCCCCCGATGCGAGTGAGTTTCATCCCGAACCCATCAGCAACGCCACTGCTGATGGCCCGCGCGATAGTGGCAAGATCAGTGGCAGATTCATCAAGGATCAACGGATGATGAAGGTGTGGCCGAGCGGTGGCGCATTCAGCATAAGTGGCGCAGGGCTGTTCAATGACGAGCTTAAGATCCCGGCAGGCCTGGGAGACGAGCAGGGTCTCGCTAACGGTCCATCCGCGATTGCAGTCCACAAAAAGATCAACACCGGGACGAGTGACACGGGCTACCGCGTGAATGGCGTCGATGTCTTCATCGATATGCCGTCCGCCTGATTTTAGCTGTAATTTAGTGTGCCCCTCGTCCTGTAGCGCTTCTGCTAGTTGGGCTGATGTCTCCGGCGTTCCAATGGGAATGACATGATAGGTTGATACCGGATCCATTCGGGCACCGCCCAGAAGATCACAGATTCTTCGGTTGTGCGCTTTACCCAGAAGATCCCAGCAGGCAATGTCAATCGCGGATCTCGCGCCTTGACCGCCATCCATGATCGAAGTCATTGCGTCATGGACAAGACCGATTCGCTCGGGGTCGACACCGATGAGTGCGGGACCGAGAAGACCAAGATCCGCCTGAATACTTTGGGCATGCTCGACTTGCGGCAGGGGACCGGTTGGACAAATCTCGCCCCACCCAACATGCGCGGTATCTGTCAGTATTTCGACAACCGTCGTTTCCGGGTCACCAACCGCCGCGCTCGACATGTTGTAACCCGCCACCATTGCAAGCCGCTTGGCGTAAACATTCACTTGAGTGACTTTCATTTTTTAATCCTAACGTTTTGCTTGTTTGGGTGAGCCAAACTGATAGGGCGCTTATTAATTGTTACTAATGGGTTTGAGCGTAAATAAAAGCCTCTTTGTTTGATAGTTAAGAAACTCCGGTGTGTCGATATCTCGACAATCCGCGTCGTGCTTTGAGGCCAACGTTTTTTAAACCGTTTAAGGGGTTAGGATGAATGAGGTTAACAATTACCGTCAGCACTAATGCCCGTCTGACCCCCACTAATCAACTCCAGCTCAAAATCTGTTAGTTCCTCGCCTTCACCAAGGAAGCCTTGATGTTCATACACCTCTTCTGCGGTGATGTTATAGCCGTGGGACTTGGCGAGTATTGAAATGCTATTACCCAGACCATATCCATTAGCAATAGCCGTGTTGATTCTTGAGACAACAGCCTCTTGGAGTTCGACACTCTCTAGGACAGCACTACGAAAGGACTGGAGGTCGGTCATGGGCTTACCTAACGAATAAGATCTTTTTCTGGCTTGGTTTCATCTGAAAATGCTTTTAAGGGTATACCCCTTCGATCATTGAAATTAATGTGGTGCTAGAGACATCAGCGCCGGCATCTTCTCTTGCCTTTGCAATATCCTCACGCTCACCAAATGTTTTCATCTGGTCCGTATCTTTCATATCCAGAACTCATACTACAATGACAACCGTAATCATTGGAGATTTAAAATGAAACGACTAATTGGTTTTTTGTTTGCCTTGATCACAATTACGCCGGCTATTGCTTCAGATTCGGCGATTACGTACGTCGAAAGATATGATTCTGGCGCTGTTTGGGTAGTCATGGATGAAGACGTTTTGCTATGTGCGTGGAGTCCGGACAAAAAAGTTCCGTTGTGCAAAAAGGCTGTTATTGAGGCGGATGATTGATACCATTTAGAGCAAGGCTAATTATCACCCGTGATTAGGACTTTGAAGGTATCGGTCGAACCTCAGAATACGCATCCAACTTGAAAAAGCGACCATCATGACCGACGAGAATCCATCAGTGTTTGAATAAAAAACCTTAAGAGAGTAATAATGAAAATAGCTACGCAGGTGGCAATTCGGCGAGCCACACCCAATGATGTTATTCAGCTTACTGAATTGGTTGAACAGTACCGTGATTTTTATAGACAGGAGCGAGATGATAAAACCAATCAATATCTGATTGATCGTATTTCAAAAAATGAATCGGTTATTTTTGTTGCTGAAATAGACGGCTTACTTGTCGGGTTCACGCAGTGCTATCCTACTTTTTCAACCCTTTCACTTAGTGGCATCTGGTTGTTGAACGATCTTTTTGTAGATCCGGCTTATCGGGGCCAGCATATCGCCGATCAGCTAATGCAGTCGACGGAGGCTGCTGCACAAAATTCGGGCGCTACAAGAATTTGGCTGCGTACGGCGCATACTAATGCACCGGCTCAAGCGCTTTATGAGAAGCGTGGTTGGGTTCAAGATGATGTGTTCAAGCGGTATGACCTGAATTTCTAGATTGAGTGGGACTCTTGAAAGAATGGTCTCTGACTTAAACAGGTTAGATCCAAACTGTTACTGATGACCTCCGGTCTGGTTTATTCGCCCAGTTTCAATAGGGCCAGCTTATCTCCGGACACGCTACGGGATTCCACAATATCCAATAAAAAATCTAGTCGAAATGCGTGATTCAAAGTCAACCCGTTACCGGTTCTGGTTAGGCAGCGCTGCTGCTTTCATGTCAGCTGTTGCTTTTTCGTCCAATGTCGTTCTCTCAAGGCTGGCTTATGACTTTGGTACAAACCTGCACGCGCTCAATCTGATCCGGGCCGCTGTTTTTTTAGGCTGTCTGCTGGTGGCGGTATGGTTGTCGGGTTCTCCGGTCTCTATCAAGCGAAATGAGTTGTATCGTTGTCTGGCGCTCGGCGTACTGCTCTGCGCTGAGATGTATTTACTGCTGGCATCGGTGCTCTTCATTCCCGTCGCTATGGCGATACTGGTTTTTTATACTTATCCGATCATGATCGCTCTTTGGGCTTGGCGTACGGGGCGACACCATCTTTCTTACCTCGGTCTGGGTGTCATGGCGCTGGCTTTTATCGGTTTGATCATCGCGTTAACTGGATCAGACACACTGTCGGTGGGCTGGGAGGGTAGATACGGGATTGCACTCGCCCTTGTGAGCGGGGTTTGTCTGGCGACGATATTACTTTTGAGTGAACGGGTGCTGGAAGCACAACCCGCCAAAATCATGATGCTCTACATGCTGTTGAGCGCAACCGCTGTAGTCGGTCTTGTGTCTTTATTTGTCGCTGAGTTAACCTGGCCTGCGTCACTTCCGGGATGGCTGGCTTTATCGGGCAGTGCTGTCTTGTACGTTGTGGCCACCCTCTTGTTGTTCAAGGCGGTTGATCTGGTTGGGTCGCTGCAAACAGCCATAATCGATAACACCTCGCCCGTATGGGCCATGATTCTCGGGGTTATCGTGCTGGGACAATGGCTGAACATGCGACAGGTGATAGGGGCGAGCGTCACAATTGCCGCAGTGATGTTGCTGCAGTGGATAACACGGCCAAAGGCTAAGATATAATCATGATCTGCATCATCATCTAAAATTTGAAAGTCGAATTGGAGCATCCCGCAGGGTACGGATTTCTTTTGGGATTACTACTTGCGAATGATTCTCATTATCACTTAAGGGATATTTGCAAGCTTTATTGGAATGATTAAAGTCTCTCCCGCATCAAGAGACTCTCCTTCCTTAGTAGGCTCAGGTGCTATCCCCTGACGGCGGATACCGGCAGGGACTTGGGCGACACTCTCCAGTTACTCCTTGTTCCCTGCCTTTTTCCTCTTTTATTTCCTCTGGGACTAAGGGGTTCAGATTCATCTTTTTTAATCCGGGATGTCATATTCGATATGTGCTCGAATTAATTGAGCCTCGAGATTTGCAAACCCATATAACTCGGAGCCCTTCAACATCGCCCAGAAGCGGTCGAGCCATTCCTTTTCTTTCGACTTGTTTGAGAGGGCAATCACCCCCTGTGCATCGAGCCAGTAGTTACCGTCTTCGATTTTTTTGGTAATCATATCCAATGCAACGAGATTCATGCCCGAATCTTTTACACGGATACAGAAACCTTCGAAATCATCTTCTTCTTCAAGCGCTAACGTTTGATTCTTTCTGACTCTGATTAGCATGGACTAATACCTAATTGCATATCGACTCGTTTAGAGGTTGTCGTGCCGTCGGACATCACTTGCTCTTGAAGATCATCATCTTCAAGGACGGCGTTACGGAAGGATTGGAAGTTGGTCATTGGGTGGTCCTACTGAGGTTGAGAGGATGAGGGGGAGAAGTTTTTTCATGAGCTGAGTCTATCTATCGAGAGCTCTTCAGCCAACTGAGGATTGCTCAACTGAAGTGGGGCGACCCGTTTCTTTCTGTCACCTCGATTTGTAGATATATTGTGGCCATACAGCGGCAGAAAAACATATCCTTCCAGATGTTGAATTGATTTTTTGAGTAAATAAAAAGTCTACATTTCAATAAATAGTTCATAAAACACTAAGATATAAGCATGATTAAGATAGTGACCTACAACATTCAGTTTGGACAGGGCCGTGATGGCAAGGTCGACCTTGGACGGATTATTGATTCGGTTAAAGGAGCTGATTTAATTGCCCTCCAGGAGGTTGATCGCTTTTGGCCTCGCTCGGGCGAAACTGATCAAGTCAGAGAGATCATCAACGCTTTTGAAAGCTATGACTACGCTTATGGCCCAGGAGTTGATCAGGCTGGCGGTGAGATTGATTCTGCGGGTCGGCCGATTCGCCGACAGTTTGGCAATCTTTTGCTCAGCCGGGAACCGATTGCCTACTGTCGCCATCATTTGCTTCCCAAGAGTGCCAGCATTGGCCCGCTCAGCATCCAGCGTTCGGCGCTCGAGTGTGCGGTCAATCTCGGTGACACTTCGTTTCGATTTATTAATACGCATTTGACGCATATCAATTCCGAGACCCGACTTCCTCAGGTGGAAGCGTTACTCCGCATTCATCACGACGCGGCTCATGAGGGTCTTCCGGTCAGCGGGGCAATAGAGGTGAATCCGTTGAAAGACGGGGGCAATTATTGGGTGGAGGGTCTTATGGACTTCGAAGTGCCCCCACATGCCGTGGTGCTCGGTGATTTCAACAGCGTCCCGCATACTCCCGAGTATGAGCATATGGTTGGTTCACTTTCACCCTATGGCGGGAGAGTCACCCATCCACTGGGTTTTGTAGATGCATGGGTGTACGGTGGTGGCGACGTTGATGCGGGCTTTACCTCTGACGTTGATGATGTGCCGGCCCGACTGGACTACGCTTTTGTTAGTGCAACCCTCAGAAAACGAATTCAAAAATGCTGGGTGGATGAAGCGGCAGAAGGTTCTGATCACCAACCGGTCTGGGTTGAGCTTTCCGATTAAAGTGCTGTCTCGGAGATCGTCCTGTGACGATGTTTTCCGAAGATAGAGTTTTCATAAATCGTCAATAAAGACGGAACCAGAAATAACACAAGCAGTGTTGCAAACGCGAGTCCAAATGCAATCGAGGTTGCCATTGGGATCAGGAACTGCGCCTGAAGCGATGTTTCAAAGAGTAAAGGCGTGAGTCCTGCAATTGTTGTCATTGATGTGAGTAGCACCGCGCGCAGGCGCTGACAGGCAGCTTCTACCACTGCTTTTTCTACGGCCATACCCTGTTGTCGAAGCTCTTTATAAAACGTTACTAAAATAATTGAATCGTTGATCACGATGCCGGCCAATCCAAAGAAGCCAAACATTGAGAGAATCGTCAGATCAATACCCATTAATACATGACCCCAAATCGCGCCCACGAGCCCGAAGGGAATGATGATCATAACCAGCACAGGCCAACCATACGAACCAAAAACCCAAGCCAGCACGAGATAAATAAGTACCACCGCCACGAGAGCGCCGCGCTTCATGTCACTCATGGTTTCGCGTTGATCTGCTTGACGGCCCTCGAAAGAGAACCTCACGCCGTGCTGAGCTTCAAGCGCTGATAAGGAATTCTTTTTTAGGCCCGCAATGATTCGATTATCGTTGTTGACGGTGTCATCAACATCACCAGTGACCGTCACGGCAAGTTTGCCCTCGACGTGTCGAATCGAATCAAAACCACGGCTGGGTGTCATCTCGACCACATTGTCGAACGGAACGGCGCCACCACTCGGCAGCATAATCTCAAACTCTTCCAGACTGTTGAGTCGGTTACGTTCGCTGTCCGGCAACATGACACGCACTTCAACTTCGTCACCCTGATCGGCCATTACCTGAACAAGTTGACCTTCATATCCGGCACGGAGCTGTCGCCCCAGATTTTCTACCGAGAGTCCCAATGCCTCTCCCGTCGGGGTCAGTTTCAAGATTCGTTGTTCGCGCCCGTAAGGCATGTTGTCTTCAACACCAGAAACGCCCGGAATCTCGTTCAGAATCGCTTTGAGTTCAATGGCGGCGCTTTTTACGCCGGATAAATTATTACCGGTGATCCGAACCTCGATATCCTGTCCCGGGGGGCCGGCCGTAGGCTCTTTGATGGATAGATTTTCAAGGCCTGCTGTTTTGGGGATTTGACTGTGCCATTCGTTAATGAAATCCCGATTGCGCGCAGTTCGTTTATCGGGCTTGATTAATTCAACCAATACAGATCCGATGTTGTCGTTACTACGCGTCTCCCAGTCTCCGCTCTCCCCCAGGCCTTTTCTTGAGATTGCGGTTTTCACGAGTCCGCCCCCAAAGTGCGCATCGGTTGCCCAAGCTGCTTTTTCGATTTCGTTCAGATAGTCCGCTACTGTCTCTTCTGGCGTACCAGACACAAAGTCAACGTTGGCAAACAGAATGGGGCCTTCAGCGACGGGAAAAAAATTAAAAGCGATGCGCCCGCTGGCAAGCCAGCCGACGGTGACGGTGAATAGAGCGATCGAAAGTGCGATGGTTGTCCATCGATGGTGAACACCGGTTTTGACGATTGGTCTGAAGATTCGATCGCGAAAGTTTTCAAAGCCCGTGTCGAGTTTTTTCCGCAAGCCTTTGGGTTGATAGTGACCCATCCGGGAGAACGTTCCGCGTAAATGTCCGGGCAACACCAAAAAAGATTCGACCAGGGAGGCGAGGATCACGCAGATCACCACGATGGGAATCGTATGAAGGATCGAGCCAATGATTCCGCCAATCAGCAATAAGGGCATAAACGCCGCGATGGTTGTCAAAGAAGAGGAGATCACGGGCGCGAGCATGCGTTTTGCGCCTTTTTCGACTGATTCAAGCGGACCGCCCCCGCGTTCAAAGTGCGTGACGGCATCCTCGCCCACCACAATTGCGTCATCCACGATGATGCCCAGTGTCATGATCAGTCCGAAAAGACTAATCATGTTGATCGAGCCGCCATAGAGATACAAAACACCGAGTGCGGCGAGAAAAGAGGTTGGAATGCCGATGGTGACCCAGCCAGCGGCCGGCGCATTCAAAAAGAAGTAGAGAATCAGGATAACGAGCGCGAGACCGGATAGTCCGTTTTTCAAAAGTAATTGAATACGGTCCTGAATGTATTCCCAGCGCTCGTCATAAATATGAAGCCCCACGCCTGGCGGGAGAGTTGGCTGAGTCTCTTCTTTCCATTCGCGGAGAATTTTTGCCGATTCAAGACTGTCGGCGTTACGGGTTCGGGATAAGCGCATTTCAACTGCCGGCTTTCCCTGAAATCGAACTTCGGTCTGCGCGTTTTTTGGCCGACGTGTAATCGTTGCGATGTCACCAAGCGTAAGTCGACGACCGTCTTGTGTGACGATGATGGGAATATCCGAAAACGCAAGCTCTTGCCGACGCTGGTCTTTGAACCGGAGCTGTAGCGCAGACTCGCCGCGCCCGATGATGCCAACCGGTAGGTCTCGAGATGCCGCGGAAATTCGCCGGCTAATATCCTGAATGGACAGGTCCAGTTCCCGCAGCGTCCCGGGTGGGATTTGAATCGCGATTTCTTCTTCTGGAAGCCCGTAGATGCGAATGTGCGCAATCCCTCTTTCCAGAAGTTCGCGCTCAAACTGGTTAACGAGCGTGCGGAGCCCTTGAGGATCTTCCGGACCTGAAATAAGAAGGTTTGCGACGCGCTCGTGGTTAACAATTCGGGAGATTTCCGGGGTTTCAGCACCGTCTGGCAGGTTGCTCACGAGATCAACACGTTCTTTGACGTCGTCGAGAGCAGGCCCCATGTCGGTGTTCTCTCGGAATTCCAAAGTGACAAAAGCCTGGCCGTCGACTGAGAGTGACTTTAGTTCTTTGACGTTCTCCGTACCTTTGAGTTGTCGCTCTAGAGGTTCGGTGACAAGTGTTTCAAGATCTTCCGAGCTAGCGCCTGGCCAGGTGACTTTGACGGAAACAAAGTCGATATCAAAACTAGGAAAAAATTGCGTGTTGAGTTGTGAAAGACCCCAGACACCTGAGATCATCATCATCGCCATCAGTAGGTTGGCCGCCACGGGATGGCGGGCAAAAATTGCGAGTATGCTACTTCCCATAGACTTAATCAGTTACGATTTGAAACCACGTCAACACGCAGTCCTTCAATCGCGTTGGGCAGTTGACTCGACAGCACTTGATCTTCGTCGCTGAGATCGTCGCTTCGAAACAGACTCCATGTGCCCCATTCGCCGTTACGATATTCACCAACACGTTCAAGTTGCACGCGCTCGAGTCGGTCTGCTGCTATCTTGTACGCAAAATTGGCGCCGTAGACTGCGGTGGCCGGAAGCGCGAGAACGTTGGTTTCTGCGGGTAACGTCAGTAGGACTGCTAGCGTCCGGCCGAGTTCCAAATTGCTTTCCGTGCGGGGAAGGTTGAAAAAGCCGTCGACACCGCCCTCTCCTGATTCAATTTTTCCAGCCAGTCGATTGAGTTCAATGACGATCTCTCGGCCGTCAATCGTCGCAATCGCGGGCACGGGCTCCCCTTGATTAAGGCTTTGCCGCAGTTGTGAGAGGTACCGATTCGGAATTTGTGCGCGGACTTCGGTCGATGCCGTCTCAAACAGATCGATGAGCAACGAGCCCATCTGCGCACGGTCCCCCGGGGAGACATGTACCGCTGTAATGCGACCGTCGAATGGCGCCACGATTTTTGTTCGCTCTAGATTTCGAAGCGCGTGATCCCGAAGGGCTGACACTCGCTCCAGGCGAGCGCGAAGCTGGGCGAGTCGGATCGGGTGATCATCAATGGCGTTTTGACGAACCGTGAGATTAAGCGTCTGGCGAGCAACCACCTCGAGCGCTGTGTCGACGCTGGCTTGAGACCCGGATTGCGATTCGGCAAGTTGTTCGGCGCGCTTGAGTTTGGTTTTTGCAAGCGCCAGAAGTTTTTCATCTTGTAAAGATAATGCCCGATCGTTTCGGAAACGATTTTTCTCACCCTTGATTTGCGCCTCGATCTCAGCGAGTTCAGCTGTTCGCTGGGCCAGGGTTAATTTTGAGTCTGTGTCATCCAGTTCTAATAGCGTTTGGCCTTTTTTGACGGCGTCTCCCACGCGTATCGAAGAGGTGAGGACGTCTGTGTTTAACGCTGAGCGAAGGTGCGATTCATGAGGTGACTCGATTCGACCGAATAAACGAAGAGTAGGGCGCAAGTCTTTCAAGGCTACTGAAACCGCTTCTACTGGCCAACTCCGCTCTGAGCGAGTTGAGACTTCATCCTCTGGTCCGGACGACCGGAGTTCTAAAAAAATAAAAACGCCTGCAGCCAAAAGGGCAAGAGGAAGAATGAAACGAATGACGCGGCCCATAAGAAATACGATTAGACGAAAAACCGCTTTATTCTAACGGTTACTGTGAAAGGCTAGTGGAGATATCGCCCTGGGTTTGCTATGCCCCGCGTATTGCGGACGTAAAGGTTAATTGACCGATCGATGAGCGATGTTGATCGTGGGTCTCAAAATAACGGTTTAAAGATGCCGTTGTTGTGAGTTGTTCGACGGTCTTGATCGCAGATTGAAGATCATCTTCTGTTGCGAGCGCCCAAATCGAATCTCCACTTCTCCATTCAGAATCAACGACGCCTGCTGGGTTAAAGTACGCGTCCCCTTGCATGACGATATCAACGGCAGCTGTATTTTCAAGCGCTTTAAATCCCGCGTCGAAGAGCAGTTGCGTGATCATTGAGATGTCGCAGGTGCGTTCTTTTATCTGGTGGAGCGCGCTCGGAATTAAATGGTAGAACCAAAACCCTTGTTCTAGTTGAAGATGACTGCAACTATTAATAACGATGGCACCGCCGGGACGCAAAACTCGAGCAAGTTCTGCAAATACGGCCCGGTGCGCCTGCCAGTCGTTTGCGGCGCTATCTGACAGGTGGTGCAAAACTTGATTGATAATCACGCCGTCCACCGCCTTATCGGCGAGGGGTATGGTAGAGATTGCGGACTCATGGAAGTTAATTTTTTGCGTCAAATCAGCCTGCCCAAACTTTTCCCGCGCACGGGACAGCATATTGGCATTGATGTCCAGTGCTTCAATTTTTGCAACCTGTGACAGCAGGGCTTTACTGTATTGGCCGGTCCCGCAACCCGCATCAAGGAGCACTTGACGCTCTAGCGGCTGGCTTCCTCTTCCGAGACCGACTTTGATGAACTCAATGCCCACGGCTTGACGAGTGCGATCGTAGTCATCGCTAGTGCGGGTATAGTTTTCGTAGCTGCTCATTTTTCGGGGCACGAGTTGAAAGGACTCAGTATAGTTATGACGTGTTCGAACCACCAGCCAAACACTCAGGAGAGTCGGCTAAATGTGCGGAAGATTTGATCGCCATCGTCCCGTTGGCGAGTTTGGCGATTTGATTGATGGGCTGGATTTCAGCGACGGCGACCCGGTAGCGCCAAGTTATAACGTTGCGCCCTCCCAAAAGGCGGCAGTCGCTTGCCGGACAGATTCCGGGGTCAGACTGCTTGATCTCACCTGGGGCTTAGTTCCATCATGGTTAACGCGTGAAGGCTTTTCGAAGCCAATAAATGCACGCGCCGAGACCCTTGCCGATAAGCCAATGTTTCGTGATGCGTTTCGCGGGGCGCGCTGTCTCGTGCTTTGCGATGGCTACTATGAATGGCGGTCCGAGAAAGCCGGTGTAAAGCAGCCTTATTACATTACAACAATCAATGGCGATCCTTTCGTTATGGCCGGTATTTGGTCCCAAAATACGAATTTTGATAGGGCAATGATCGAAAGTTTCTGCGTGATTACAACCGAGGCTAATGACTCGTGTCGAGAGGTCCATCACAGAATGCCGTTAATCTTGCAAAAAAACCAACATAGCAAGTGGCTAAGCAATGCAAAGCTGGACTCTGATACAGCAGCAGTGATGCTAGAGCCGTCTTGTCAGGAAATGAAATTAAGACCGGTCAGTCGCTACGTTAATGCGCCAGCCAACAACGGCCCTCAGTGCATCGCGTCTTTACAGAATCAGGAAACCGTGTGATGACAGCCGAAATTGATAAAAAAAAGATTTCCATTCTTGGTGGAACGGGTTTTGTTGGGCGCGTACTGTGTAAGCGATTGCTCGAGGACGGTCACGATGTGTCAGTCATTACGCGCGGTCATTCGCCAAAAATTGAAAATGATGTTGCGGCAGTCAACTTAAAAGTGCTGACATCTTCGGCGAACATTGAGCGCGAAGCGGTGCTTGCTGGTCAGGATGTTCTGGTGAATTTAAGCGGCATCCTTCACGAATCTAGGCGGCAGAGTTTTCATGACGTCCATGTCGAGTGGCCCGCGTCCTGGACCTCAGCGGCTCATAAAGCAGGCGTTTCCCAAATCCTTCACATGAGCGCGCTTCGCGCAGACATGGAAAATCCACCAAGCGCATATCTGCGCTCAAAAGCGGCTGGCGAACGTGCTGTAATCGATAATGCGAACGGCATGACCATCCAGATCTTCAGGCCTTCGATTATTTTTGGGGAGGGTGATAACTTCTTCGGGCAGTTCGCGAGCCTGTTGCGATGGGTTCCAGTGTTCCCGTTGGTATGCCCAAATTCAAGATTTGCACCGGTTTGGGTGGAAGACGTGGTAAGTGCTTTTGCGAACGCGTTGGGACGGTCTGCAGTTGAAGGACCGGCTGAAATCTATAACCTTTGTGGGCCCCGGTCATATCGCTTTCGTGAGTTGATCGAATTTACAGCCGAGAAGCTCAATAAACGTCGGCTCATCATTGGTGTGCCGGACTGGATCGCGCAACTGCAAGGACGAGCGATGGAATGCCTGCCAAATCCCCTGTTTACGCTGGACAATTTTTATTCATTACAGGCAGATAGCACATGTGATCGTAATGACTTTGCGACTCTCGGTATTGAGCCCGAGTCATTAGAGCGCGTGAATCTGTCGTTCTGATTTTGATCGGGCGTACCGCCCGCTTTGAATTGACCCGCTGTTAGACGTGTTAGGGCCGCTCTGTTTTCGGTTCGCGCTCGAGTAACGTGGTTACCGCTGCGCTGGGATCATGACCTTCAAATAAGACCCGGTAGACTTGCTCACTAATCGGCATTTCGACCTTAAGCGTCTGGCTTTTTCGATAAAGCTCACGAGCGCTGTTAATGCCTTCTGCTTCTTGACCTACTTTTTTGATGGCTTGTGCCATGGTCTCTCCGTGACCAATAGCAAGGCCGACGCGTCGATTGCGGGATTGATCATCCGTGCAGGTCAGAATCAAATCGCCCAAACCTGTGAGGCCAGAGAATGTTTCAGCTTGTCCACCGAGTGCCTGACCGAAGCGGGCAAGCTCGGCTAAGCCTCGAGTGATCAGCGCAGCGCGGGCATTAGCACCGAAGCCAAGGCCATCGCTGATACCCGCTGCGATGGCGATTACATTTTTAAGTGCGCCTCCAAGCTGCACTCCCTGAATGTCAGCACTGGCATAGACGCGAGTTTTGCGATCTCGAAACCATGTCGCGATTTCGTTGGCGGCCTCAATATTATGAGAGGCGACCGTTAGGGCAGTCGGTAACCCAAGCGCTACTTCACCCGCAAAGCTTGGACCTGAAACAACTGCTGGTGTGATTTGGTTTCCAAGTTCCTCGATAACGACGTCACTTAACAGCAGGGATGTTTTAGGTTCGAAGCCTTTGGTTCCCCAGCAAATATTTGGTGTAATGCGGACGTTTTTAAGCAGCGGCGACATTTTTTGGAGGACTTCCCGGAAGGCATGACTGGGCACTGCGAGAATGAACGAATTGACGCCCTCAAAATCGTAAAGGTTGTCAGTCGGTCTTATTTTTGTCTCGAGGGGTATCCCCGGGAGATATTTTTCGTTGACACGATCTCGCGCCATTGCTGCCGCGTGACTTGGGTCGGCGCTCCATAAAAAGACATTTTTCCCGGATCGGGCGGTTAGGCAGGCAAGCGCCGTCCCCCAGGAGCCTGCTCCGAGGACAGCAATTGATGAGTCACCCGGCATATGTTTTATTTAGGGTGTTTTGGTTGGGTTTTCGTAAGGTGATTCGAGTTTTCGGCTTAGTCTCTAGCCACTACTTTGCTGATCGGCTTGTTGTTCTTTATTCTGCAGGTACATTGCATCGAAATTAACGGGTCCAAGCAGAAACTGTGGAAAACCCCCTTTCGCCGTCAGGCTGGCAATGGTTTCCCGAAGAAAAGGATACAGCACCGTAGGACACGCCGCTTCCAGCATCATATCCAGCATTTCCGGCGTGCTGCCCTGAACGGTAAATATACCCGCCTGCTGCGCTTCAACGAGAAATACGACATCTTCGCCTTGCTTGGCGGTAACTGTCACTTTGAGGACAACTTCATGAATATGCTTATCGGCCTCAATGATGTTGTGACTCGCTTTTAAGTCGACTTCGGTCTCAGGCCGGTATTCTTTCCAGGTAAAAACGGCAGGACTCTGTGGCGACTCGAAAGACACATCTTTCGTGTAAACCTGGTGCAAGTGAAATTTAGACTGGGGCGATTGCCCGGCAACATCATTCATAGGTTGGCTCTCATTAAGATTTTCGTTCTACCGGGAGGTTCTCTTTTTCCCAAGCGGTTAAACCGCCGCTCAGGGTGAATACCTTTTTAAATTCGTTTTTCCGCAAGATCGCCGCTGCGCGATTCGCCCGCTGACCACTACGGCATGATAAGACAATAGGCTTATCTTTAGTCCGAAATTTTTCGAGTTGCCCTAATTGGTCTTGGAGTTGTTTGAGTGGAATATTGATTGCGTTCAGAATATGACCCCGGTTGAATTCCTCTGCTTCGCAGACATCCACGACCACGGCGTTTTCTTGACTGATGAGTTGCGGCAGTTGTAACGCGCTGACTTGATTTGCTCCGCCACCTCCGCGGCGAATGGAATCGAAACCGATTAACAGAGAAATAACAACGAGCGCCGCAAAAAGATACCAGTTTTGGGCAATAAATTCGAGGTCCATAAGATTTAAAGAATGATCGAAAGGGAGGGGTAGTCTACATCACGCCGACGGAGACATCGTTAGCGAGGCCCATCGATTGTGCTTAGCTGTGTGTGCTGCAAAAAGCTTCGCGCATCGTCTCCATGAGCGCAAGAATCTTATCGTCACCGATGCGATAAAACACTTTGTTTGCTTCTTTGCGTGACGCCAATATGTCCTTGTCTCGAAGAATGGACAGATGTTGCGAGATGTTACTCTGAGATGTGCCCACGAGGTCAACGAGGTCCTGGACACTCGTTTCATTTCCTTCAGCCAGAATGCAGAGAATTTTCAGTCGGAGCGGGTGGCCCATTGCTTTGAGGGAACGTGATGCAACATATAAGTCGGCTTCGCTCGCTAAAAACATCTGTTCAATTGCGGTTGCGTCTTCCGCACTGATGGTTGACCTGTTTTCTTGTATTGCCATATCTTGTACTGCCGTAAGGGACCGCAGTGGCTTTCCTAATATTAGCCCAACATTATACGCTAATATGCGCGAATGCTCTTTCGCCAATGTTGATCGGGGCGTAAAACTCAAGAGCCGACTTTAATCACGGCTGCAGCATGGACCAGCGTTATACTTTTTACGTTCCTTCCGGTCTCTTGCGATCCTACAACGGCGTGCTATGAAAAATTTATTGTTCTCGAAATCCCGGTTTGCTCTGGTGCTGGTAATCTTTCCGCTGATGATGCTTTGGCAACCCAGTGTTGCAACTGAAACGGCTGAAAGTGAAGCGCTGCCGCTCGAAGACCTTCGTCTTTTTGCGGAGATCTTCAATATGATCAAGAGTGATTATGTGGAGTCCGTTGATGATGCAACCCTGTTGCAAAATGCCGTAAGAGGAATGCTGAATGGTCTTGACCCCCACTCAGCTTATCTCAATGCTTCTTCGTTCCATGAGGTAAATATTGATTCCCGTGGCGAGTTTGGCGGCTTGGGTATCGAAGTTACTTTGGAGGGTGGAGTGATTCGGGTGATCTCACCGATGGATGGCACACCGGCAGATCGCGCCGGTATAAAAAGCGGGGATTTAATTATTCGTCTCGATGGCATGGTCGTCAAAGGTGAGTCACTGGATAAGGCGATCGATAAAATGCGGGGCGCACCAGGTAGTGAAATTACGCTAACCATTTCGAGAGAAGGTGTGGAGGCTCCGTTCGATATCACGTTGAAACGGGCGATCATTCAGCTTCGTAGCGTTCGCGCAGAGATGTTGGAGTCCAATTACGGATATGCACGCATCAGTCAATTTCAGTCGGGCACAGGCGCTTCTTTGCGCCAGCAGATTGAAAAACTCCAAGATCAAAGTGGTGGTCATTTGGCAGGATTGGTTCTGGATCTTCGGAATAATCCGGGTGGCGTACTCAACGGTGCCGTTGAAGTCAGCGACTTGTTTCTGAAAGATGGCGTGATCGTTTCGACGAGAGGTCGTGCAGCAGACGCGATTTATACGTTTGAAGCGACTGGACGAGATGTGCTCGATGGCGCACCACTTGTCGTGCTTGTTAATCGGGGTTCTGCGTCGGCGTCAGAAATTGTCGCGGGCGCGCTTCAGGATCACCGCCGGGCATTGATTCTGGGGACTAAGACTTTCGGCAAGGGCTCAGTGCAGACTATTCTGCCGATGAATGACGGTGCAGCAGCCTTAAAACTCACCACCGCGCGTTATTACACCCCGAAAAACCGCTCCATTCAGGCGACTGGAATCGAGCCCGATATTGCCAGTCGGCCTTTAAAATTAGCTGACGATTTACAAACGGCGGGTATGCGTGAGTCTGATCTCGCAGGACATCTTGCCAATGAAAGCGAGATCGCAGAGGGGTCTGGGGACTCTGCCGAGTCTTCTGAGAAACAACTACAGGATCGTGATCTAGAAGTCGGTGAGGCGCTTAATATTCTTAAGGGCATCACGTTTTCCAGACTTCAAGTAGACTGATTTTAGGTATCGCGCGCTACTCGAGTAGATCGCAGCGCCACGAACTAACCGCGGCCTCCCGGCCGCCGGCGAATTGCCACAGTGAACCTTGGGTAAGTTTTTGGGTCGGTTCGTTTTTGTTCGGGTCAGATCGTGATTTTTTCCCAGACCATCGCACCGTTAACGCTGAACCTTTGGCGCAATCTTCCTCATTAAAAACCTGGCACCGATCAAACCCGATCTGCGCAATTCTGTGAACTTCAAGGTCGAGCGGCATATTGTGGCATCCCGCTTCATCCCGATTGGGAACCAGGGATAATTCTGACAGCTGATCGAAATCATTGATCGAGTAAAAACGAATATGAGCATTTGTTGTTGGGGATGGTGGATTTCTCGCACAAC
This sequence comes from Arenicellales bacterium nBUS_48, assembly GCA_051201575.1. Classification (GTDB taxonomy): domain Bacteria; phylum Pseudomonadota; class Gammaproteobacteria; order Arenicellales; family UBA868; genus UBA868. The sequence continues at coordinate 68,161 of CP179197.1, forward strand.
TTGCGATAAACCCTAATGCCAATAAAAGTATGATGCTGTTTGGAAGATTTCGAAGAAAGGTCATGGTTTTAATATAATTCTGTTTTCGCAGATTTTAGGCGAATTAATCTGGAGAAATCCCGGAACCCATGATTGCGTCTTGAAAGTGAATTGAAAACAGATCAGGGCAGTGCTCGCACGTATACTGGACCTTGGCCGTTAATGTTGAAAGCAAAGCTGGGATGAGATCGAGATATGTCAAAAAAAATAGTCCTCGTTGACGGATCGTCCTACCTCTATCGTGCGTTTCACGCGATGCCGAATCTTGCTAATTCCCGAGGAGAATCGACAGGCGCTGTTTATGGCATCGTCAATATGCTCAGACGCCTCATGCGTGAGCAAGACACTCCGCATTTTGTTGTTGTTTTTGACGCCCCAGGGAAGACGTTCCGTGATCGGCTTTACAGCGAATATAAAGCTAATCGCCCGCCTATGCCCGAGGAGTTGCGGTCGCAGATTAACCAAGTGCATGCCGTGATTGAAGCGCTCGGCCTGCCGTTGCTTTCAATACCCGATGTTGAAGCCGATGATGTTATTGGAACCCTTGCCAAAGCTGCGCCTGCAGCGGGTATGGACGCATTTATTGTGAGTGGGGACAAGGATCTTGCGCAACTGGTGGGTCCAGGCGTCGTGATGTGCGACAGCATGAAAAACGTTGTTTATGACGAGAAGGGGGTTGAAGAAAAGTTTGGCGTTCCGCCTGATCGAATTATCGATTTTTTGGCATTGGTGGGTGATACATCTGACAACATACCTGGCGTCCCAAAAGTGGGGCCGAAGACGGCTTCTCGCTGGTTGATGGAGTACGGGTCACTCGATACTTTGGTTGCTAATGCCGACGGTATCAAAGGAAAGGTGGGGGAGAATCTGAGAAGCTCGCTCGATCAGTTAGCGCTGTCGCGGCAGCTTGCAACGATTAAATGTGATGTGCCGCTCGAGAAAGAGCTGGAGGCGCTGGTTATCTCACCTGCGGATGAAGATACCTTGCGTCAACTTTATGCGGAGCTTGAGTTTAAGACCTGGCTTTCCGAGCTGGGCGGTTTAAACGAGTCTGTTGAAGCGGAGCCCGCCAAAGCGACTCGCTACGAGACCGTTGTCGATATGTCGACACTCAATAAATGGGTAGAGAAGCTGACAAAAGCCCCTTATTTTGCTTTTGATACCGAGACGACATCGATTGACGCCATGCAGGCCCGTCTGGTGGGCGTGTCTTTTGCGGTTGAGGCGGGAGAAGGTGCTTATGTGCCTGTCGGCCATGATTATCTTGATGCACCAAATCAGTTGAGTCAAGAGCAGGTCTTGGGCGCCCTGCAACCTTTGCTGGAAGATCCCAATCGGGCGAAGCTTGGACAGAATCTAAAGTATGACTGCACGGTGCTTCATAACCACGGCGTTATGCTTAATGGTATCCGCTTCGATACGATGCTTGAGTCTTACGTTCTTGACAGTACCGGGTCGAGGCACGATCTCGACACGTTATCTCTGAAATATTTGGGTCATAAAACGATTCACTATGAAGACGTTGCCGGAAAAGGGAAGGGTCAGCTTAGTTTTAACGAAGTCCCAGTGGAGGTAGCCGCACCATACGCAGCAGAAGATGCCGACATTACATTGCGCCTTCATGAGACACTTTTTCCGCGACTGAAAAAAGAACTTGCCCAAACTGAGCTGTTCGATCGGATTGAGATGCCGCTGGTACCGGTGTTATCAAAAATCGAAAGAACCGGCGTGCGTGTCGATGCTCAGATGTTGGCAGCACAAAGCAAAGAACTTGCCGAGCGGACCCAAGAGTTGGAAGCGAAAGCGCATGCAGAAGCCGGCGGCGTATTCAACATCGCGTCACCGAAGCAGATTCAGGAGATTCTTTTTAATCGGTTGGGGCTGCCCGTTATCTCAAAAACCCCAAAGGGCCAGCCCTCAACTGCAGAAAGTGTTCTCGCTGAGTTAGCAGAGCAGCATGAACTGCCCAAGTTGATCCTTGAGCATCGTGGCCTTAGCAAACTGCGGTCAACCTACACAGAAAAACTGCCCAGGCTGATCAATGCTCACTCGGGCAGGGTGCATACTTCTTACCACCAAGCCGCTGTTGCAACGGGACGATTGTCATCGAGTGATCCTAATCTTCAGAATATTCCGGTTCGAACTGCTGAGGGTCGTCGAATCAGAGAGGCATTCATACCCGCAGCAGGCTGTCAGTTGGTGGCAGCTGATTATTCGCAGATAGAGCTTCGGATCATGGCGCATTTGTCTGCTGATAAAGGTTTGCTCAGTGCTTTTGAAAAGGGTGAAGACGTTCATCGAGCGACCGCCGCGGAAGTTTTCGGTGTTGAACTTGATTCAGTCTCTAAAGATCAACGCCGCAGTGCAAAGGCGATTAATTTCGGTCTGATTTATGGCATGTCGGCATTTGGCCTTGGTCGACAGCTTGGAATCGATCGTGGCAAGGCCCAGGATTATATTAATTTGTACTTTGAGCGTTATCCCGGGGTCAGAACGTTTATGGATGCGACTCGAGTGCAAGTCCGTGAAAAAAAATATGTTGAAACTGTTTTTGGTCGGCGCCTGTATCTACCTGATATCAGTTCGAGCAATCATGCTCGTCGTCAGGGTGCTGAGCGAGCGGCCATTAATGCGCCGATGCAGGGCACTGCAGCAGATCTTATTAAGCTTGCGATGCTCGCTGTCGATGACTGGCTCTCCAGCGATGCAAGTGATTCAAGAATCATTATGCAGGTACATGATGAATTGGTTCTCGAGGTGCCAGAAAGTGATGTCTCCAGGGTAAGCCAGGAGCTGTCCAAATTGATGAGTGGTGTTGCAGAACTGGCCGTCCCGTTAAAAGTAGATGCTGGAATTGGCAATAACTGGGCCGAGGCTCATAGTTAGTCTGCGGGCGTAAACTCACGATCAGAGAGAAGATCAACGACCCGTTTTCGGGCATCGTCGACGCCTATGGCGTGAGGGACCGAAAACAACTGCAGGGTGACCAGAGGCATTGACGCGAGTAATCGCTGAGCATCGCGCAACGACTGTTGTTGTTTTGCACGGCCAAGTTTGTCGCACTTGGTTAACAGTATGTGTACTCGAAGCGAGGCAGCTGCACACCAATCGAGAAGCTCGAGATCCAATTTGGTAGGCTCGCGCCTCGAATCAATGGGCAAAATAAGAGCCTTCAGACTGGTGCGTTCCTGTAGATAACGCTGAACGGTTTTCCCCCAGTGCAACTGTAAGGACGCAGGTACTTTTGCGTAGCCGTAACCCGGTAAATCAACGAGCCGAAAATGTTCATCCAGCTCAAAAAAGATAATCTGCTGGGTCCTGCCCGGCGTCTTACTGGTCCGGGCGAGCGCTTTGCGCGCTGTAATGGCGTTTATGGCGCTTGATTTTCCGACGTTTGAACGACCGGCAAACGCGACCTCGGCGCCGGAGTCTTCTATCCAATCTCGAGGATGATGCGCTGACAGAGAATACTCTGCTTTTCTAAGGAGTTTGGGTTCGCAGGTCATTGAAGTCACGGGTATAATTCCCCCTCGGGTTTTTCGCATTGCGCCAAAGGCGCACAGCTGGAAAACATCTTGAAATAAAACTGGACCAGCTGAAACACCGGTTTCGGCCAGACGTCCGGGTCGACCATGTCGTCGATTAATTTGTCGATATAAAGGAGCAGTTTAATGAATCGGCTGGTATCCATTTTTGCCGCTATTGTAATGATCTCGACGTCCCACGGTGTTTTCGCTGGAGATCCAGCGGCTGGACAGACAAAAGCGCAGTCTTGCGTTGCGTGTCATGGTGCCGATGGCAATAGCACAAATTCGGGGTTTCCGTCATTGGCCGGGCAGGTTCCGGGCTATATTGAAGGTCAGTTAGCGGCTTTTAAGTCTGGAAAGCGTGCGAACGCGATCATGATGGGAATGGCCCAGCCGCTAAGTCCCGAGGATATGGCGGATATTGATGCGTGGTATGCCTCGCAGACTATTACGCCTCGTAGCATCAGTGAGGCCCAAGTCGAAATCGCGACGCAGGGGGAAGTAATATATCGAGGCGGCCTGGCGGCGCTTTCGGTACCGGCGTGTATGGCGTGCCATGGGCCAGCCGGACACGGCATTCCCTCGAACTTCCCTCGGGTTGCTGGCCAGTGGCCAGAATATTTGGAAGCACAGCTTCTCGCATTTAAGTCCGGCGAGCGAGCTGGAAAAATTATGGGTCCTATTGCCCATCGACTGACGAATGACCAGATAAACGCGCTGGCAATTTATATGGCGGCTTTACAGTAGTCGCCGCGTTTGCCGGGTGATTGGCTGTCTCCAGAACCTCATCAATGAGTCGCGAGCTTAACTACAGAACTAACGGCTATGGCCACTGAAAAACTGTGGGGTGGAAGATTTGCGACTGACACAGACGCATTTGTCGAAGCATTTACGGCGTCAGAGCATATTGATCGGCGTTTAGCGCGTTACGACGTTATCGGTTCGCAGGCGCACGCGAAAATGCTGGCGGTGCAGGGCGTCATCTCAGAGGCTGAGCGCAACGCGATTCTGGATGGGCTTGACGCCATATTGACAGAGATTTCTGACGACCGATTTGAATGGAAGCCTGAGCTCGAAGATGTTCATATGAATATCGAGGCTCGTCTCACCGAGCTGGTTGGCGAGCCGGGCAAAAAACTACACACCGCGCGATCGCGAAATGATCAAGTGGCGACCGATCTCAGGTTGTTCACGCGCGACGCGATCGATCAGATTTGCGATGATTTGACCGCGGTCCAGCAGGCGTTGCTAGAAGTTGCGGATCGTGAAGCCGAGTCCATTATGCCCGGGATGACGCACATGCAAACGGCCCAGCCGATTACCTGTGGTCACCACCTAATGGCATGGTATGCCATGTTGAATCGAGACTGGCAACGATTGTCAGAGTCTCGGCATCGAGTCAATATCTCGCCGTTGGGCTCTGCCGCGCTGGCGGGCACTGGATTTCCGATTGATCGTGATATTAGCGCGCAGGCGATGGGTTTTGATTCCGTGTCGCTTAACTCGCTGGATGGTGTGTCGGATAGAGACTTTGTCGTGGAGTTTTGTAGTGGGATTGCACTAATGAATATCCATTTGTCGCGCATCGCAGAGGAATTGGTATTTTGGTCCTCGCAAAGTTTCGGGTATGTCGATCTCGGTGATGCTTTTTGTACCGGCTCCAGCATCATGCCGCAGAAAAAAAACCCTGACGTGGCAGAGTTGATTCGAGGCAAAAGCGGTCGCGCTGTGGGTAATCTTGTTTCAATGCTCGTTCTCATGAAAGGCCAACCGCTTGCTTATAACCGCGATAATCAGGAGGACAAGGAGCCGCTGTTTGACAGTTTTGATAATGCGCATGCTTGTCTTCAGGTGCTTGCGGGTATGGTTTCGAACATGAAATTTAATCATGAGAAGATGCGCGCAGCCGCTGCCATTGGGCATTCAACCGCCACAGATCTGGCAGACTATTTAGTCCACCGCGGCCTGGCTTTTCGAGACGCGCATGAAGTTGTTGGGGGGGCGGTTCGTCGGGCAGAATCGAAAGGCGTTGAATTGCATATGCTCTCTTTATCAGAACTGCAGTCCATATCTGATTTGATTGCCGATGATGTTTACGGCGTGCTGACACTGGAGGGGTCGGTGAATTCCCGAGACCATGTGGGTGGTACTGCTCCTTCCCAAGTGCGACAGGCAATTAATCGTGCCCGGACAGAAATAGCGAGCCGGTGAGGTAACGCAAAATGAAAAAAACGAAACAGAAATTAAGATTTGGACACCGGCTCAGCCGACTGGGTTTTGCGCTGGTGTTTATTTCCTCGTTAATTATCTCGGGCTGCGGGCAGAAAGGACCTTTGTATATTCCGGAGAGCCCCTCTGAACAGCAGACGCAAGACGACGAAAGTTGATCTGAGCGTGGATCACTTCGAATATCGTCACAACGAGTTGTTTGCCGAAGGGGTATCCCTTGCCTCAATTGCAGCGGAAGTGGGGACACCTTGTTATGTCTATTCCCGTGCCACCCTTGAGCGACATTTTCATGCGTTCGATGCTCCTTTTAATGGCTTGGCGCATAGTATTTGCTATGCCGTAAAAGCAAATGGAAACATTGCTGTTTTGCAGGTTTTAGATCAAATGGGCGCGGGCTTTGATATCGTGTCCGGCGGGGAGCTTGATCGGGTCATTGCGGCAGGCGGCCAACCCGACCGCGTGGTATTTTCGGGCGTCGGCAAGTCAATTGAAGAGATCCGACATGCGCTTAGACGTGGCGTCCGGGCACTTAGCGTGGAATCAGAGCCTGAACTGCACCGTATAAACGAAGTTGCAATATCGTTGAATCTTCAGGCGTCCGTTGCGATCCGTATTAATCCGGATGTTGATCCTCGCACGCATCCCTATATTGCCACCGGTCTCCGAGGAGATAAGTTTGGCGTTCCTTTTGAGGATGCGTTAGCGCTCTACCAGAAAGCAAGCAAAATGAGCGGGATTTGCTTGACGGGCATCGCCTGTCACATCGGTTCCCAGTTGACCGAGGTCGCGCCTTTTTGCGATGCGTTGCAACGTGTGCTCGATGTGGTGGATGAGCTTCACACGATCGGGATTCATTTGACGCACCTTGATTTGGGTGGGGGTCTGGGCATTCGATATGCCACTGAAAATCCGCCGGCACCACAACAATACATTCAGGCATTAATCGATGTGCTTAAGACTCGGGAATGCAACATGCATGTGACGCTGGAGCCGGGACGGGCAATTGTTGGAAATGCAGGTGTGCTGTTAACCAAGGTTGAGTACATCAAAAAAGGGCCGGAGAAAAATTTTGCCATCGTCGATGCGGCGATGAACGATTTGATACGGCCGGCGCTATATGAAGCGTGGCATGATGTCGTTGAGGTCAATAAGACGTTGAATCGCGATTCCCGAAAATGTGATGTAGTTGGACCGGTTTGTGAGTCGGGAGATTTTCTCGCGCGAGATCGAATCCTCGCTATCGGGCAGGATGACCTTGTGGCCGTGCGGTCGGCTGGCGCTTATGGATTTGTGATGAGCTCAAATTACAATGCCCGCCCGCGAGCGGCAGAAGTCATGGTGGATGGTGATGCGTTCCATGTGATTCGTGAGCGTGAGTCGACCGCATCTCTTTTTTCGGGCGAGCACCTTCTCAGGTAACCTTTTTTCATGATCGTTTTTGACTCAGCTCCTGCAGATCGTCGGTTTCTAGCGGGAGTCCTGTTCTTCTGTGCGTTTGCAAGTTTGGTCAGCTCGGTGTGGTGTGTTCATATTGATGATGTCGTGAACAACGATGCCGTTGAGTACATACGCGCAGCCGAACTTTTTGCCGCGAGAAATTGGTCAGGCGCGTTCAATGTTCATCACTGGCCTTTTTTCTCAGCATTAATGTGGATCACGTCAGCCGCATTGGACGTTGATTACGAAGTGGCCGGCTATGTTCTAAACACAGTTTTTTTCACATTAGCCACAATTTTTTTCGTGCTGACTGTGCACGCCTTCGGTGGCACCTCGCGTCGGATCCTCACCATTGCTGCGCTCGTGGCGGTGCTCCATCCCTCTTTCAATGAGTACCGCGCCTATATTATTCGTGACGCTGGATATTTAGCGTTTTATCTCTTTGCACTGTTTTGTCTCGCACGTCACTCAACAATGCCATCACGTGCAACTGTGTTCGGAACGATCGTGGCATTGATGCTGGCGTCATTATTCAGGATTGAGGGCGTTGTTTTTTTGTTGGCGACCCCTCTTCTTTTTGTGGTGACCCGTCGGAATACGAATGGTCATCTTTGGAAGCGTCTGAGTATTCTTTTGGTATCAACAGTCCTTTTGGCCATTATTTTGGGGTGGTGGCTGATCGCGCCCGCAACGCAAATTGGGTCTGAAAGTCTCCCGTCCAGCCCGTTACATGTCGTGATGAGCGCCTGGGCGCATATCAGCGACATGGTGGCGCAAAAAATGACGGTATTGCGCTCAGAGTTTCTGAGTCCGTATTCGGCAGAGTATGCCTGGGTCCTTTTTGTGTTCGCGGTCGGCATGCTGCTCTTATCCGCAACCTTTACGCAACTGACGATCCCATGGGCGCTATTTATTATCGGCGGACTTTGGGCGGGTCTTCGTTTTGAGCACAAATCCCAAAACCGGTTATGGCTCAGCCTGGTAAGCATGCACCTTTTGATTTTGCTCGTGTTTACCGTGATCAAGCTTTTTTTGGTTGCCCGATACCCTCTCGCGCTGACGATCACCGTACTTACGTTAGCGCCGTTTGCGGTCGATCGCATGTTTTCAGTTTCAGCATGGCGACCTTTGAGTGGTCTGCGGCGCGCGCTCATCGCGCTTTTGATCGTTTGGGGGGTCGGCGAGAGCGTGAGTGGTCTGGATAACGTCACTCGAGCAGGCGCGATCAAGGAAGCGGGCCGTTGGCTGGCCGCTCAAAATCACGCGCCTGATTTAGTTGTAACCAACGACAGACGTCTCGCTTATTACGCGGGAGTTCATCAGGACCTTGAATACATTGAACCCAGCGTGCCGAAAATTTTGCATGGTTTGCGTGGCGGCCTTTGGCCCGACGCCGCATACGTCGCACTCCGGGTCAGGAGAAGCGACTCATCATCAGAAACTTGGATATTAGAGGCGCTGGGTAGCGCACCCCTGAGAATCGTTGATTCCGGGATTGGCGATCGGGTAATGATTTATTACCGACCCTAGCGCTTTGTCGATTAGTCAATCGCCCCAATAACATCAACCCATGCTGAGCGATCGCAAGTGATTGAGCGGGTGCGATCAGGCTTGCATCATCTCAGCGGTAAATTCTTGCATGTCACTGATCGATAGTTTCTCGAAGTACATTCGATACCAAAGTTCGAGATTGAGCAATATCCACAGTCGAAAATTATGATCCACTTTCCCGCTGAGATGTTCTTCGATCATCGACTGGATAGCATGATGCTCAAATATCCCCATCTCGACGAAGCGAGATTGTGCAAAAAGATTTCTCAAAAAATGGTGTAGGTCGTTTCTGAGCCAGAGTGCAATGGGGAATCCAAACCCTTGCTTTTCCCGGTAGACGAGCTCGCGCGGCAAATAACGCGACGATACCGAGCGCAAGATGTGTTTGAGTTTCATTCCTTTAAGCTTCATGTGGCTTGGAATTGATGCCGCATATTCGACAAGACGATGATCGACCAGGGGTGATCGATTCTCAAGAGAATGGGCCATACACATTCTGTCCGCAATCACCAGCAGATGATCAGGCATCCGTGTCCGCAAATCGGTGTACAGCATGCGGTCGACGAGTTCATTTACGTTGCCGGCGTTGAAGTGAGTCAGTATTTTTTCCCGTGAATCCTCTGAATCAAAACTGTCCCGCGCATTCGCGGTGAACAACGCCCTTTTCGACTCATCGGTAAATCGGAGAAAGCTCATACTGTGTGCATAGCGATCGCCACGCTCACGCAATGACATCTCGTTAAGCCACCGAGCCTTTTGGGCAATCGTTTTATACTGAAACGTGTCAGGAATAAGTCGAATTAATCGCTCGATCACCGTGCGGCGTAACCATGCCGGAAGCACGGCGTAGTAATCGGCCAATCGCTGTCCGGCAAATCGATCATAGCCCGCAAAACTCTCGTCTCCACCATCTCCCGAGAGGGCAACTTTCACGTGTTGACTGGCAAGTTGGGCAACGAGGTAAACCCCGACACCAAAAGGATCCGATGGCTCATCCAGATGATGGATCATCTTTGGGATTTGATGAATCATATTGGATTCCACAATCTCTTCATGAGCTTCCATGCCATATTGCCGGGTCACCATGTGTGCATAAGGCAACTCATTAAAGGATTGCTCTTTTACACCAATAGAGAAGACTGGCACCGGATCAGATTGCAGCGTTGCCATCATGGCCGATACGGTGCCGGAGTCGATACCGCCTGACAGAAATGCACCGACCCGGACATCGCTCAACATATGGGAATCCACAGTGCTCAGTAATGTTTGGTGTAATCCTTCTTCGATTTCTTTCTCGGAGCCTTTTTGTTTTTGCGTAAAGTCGATATCCCAGTATCGCTCAATTCGAGAAACACCTTTCTCAAAAACAAGATAGCTGCCCGCCGGCAACTTCATCACGTTTTTAAAGAACGAAAACTGGTCGGGCATAAACCGGAGTGACATGTAATGCCAGAGTCCCTCGAGTTCTATTTCCGGCTTGATCAGATTCGAGGACAGCAACGCTTTTACTTCCGATGCGAAAAATAATCGGTCTGTTTCCTGAACAAAAAATAGCGGTTTTTGTCCCATATGATCCCGGGCCAATAACAATCGTTCCCGGGTTCGATCCCATAGTGCAAATGCAAACATCCCGCGCAGGTGCTTTACACAGTCGTCTCCAAGCTCCTCATACAGGTGCAAAATAACCTCGACATCGGTTCGTGTCCGGAAGTGGTGGCCTTTTTCGATTAGGTGCGTTCGTAGTTCAGGGCTGTTGTAGATTTCTCCGTTACAGACCAATACCAAAGTTTCATCTTCGTTCAGGATCGGCTGGTGACCGGTCTCCAGGTCGATGATACTGAGACGGGTCTGTGCCAACACCATTGCACCCTGTTGATAATAGCCCTCATCATCGGGACCTCGGTGCTCGAGGGCGCGAGCCATCTGATTAATGCAATCCCGTTGTTGCGGGTCAGGGCTGAGGATTCCGGCAATTCCGCACATTAATTTTTAAAAGGTAAGTCCCGAGTGATGGTGCTGTCACGAGAGGTTGAAAGAAAGACTGATATTCGATTAAGCAGTGCAGTCTTGGATTGTATCGGTTTCAAAGCAATTGAGACATAGCGTGATGCTTTGGATTTTGATGCCCGATTTTTAGAAAACTCATGCGACCTGTCGCAATCTGTATAAGTTAATGGGTTGCGTGACGGGCTTTAAAGATTCGAAAGTAATAGGGGAAACGCGTGATTGACATCGGGGCAACTGCAATTGATCGAATCAGAATCGATTGGTCAGCTGTATTCGTGGGGTCAAGACGCAGTCGTCCACAGTTACCCGTACCGGCGGCCAGGAGTATGGCGTTTTCTCCCGCCTGGAATTTTGCGGTGGTCGATGACTCTCCTCGTCGAGCAACAAAGCGCTTGTTCTCGCTCCAAAACAGCTGCAAAACGCCGTCCCCATCGCTTTTGAAGTTGATCGAAATGAGATTGTTCGAAAGAAAATGATCACAGAAACTCGGAGAAAGCTCTATCTGGCTGTCTGACGTAATCGTTTTGAGTTGCCATCCTTTATCAGTGAATTGGATGTCTAGATTTTTTGACCGGATGATCGATGCGGGGTCATTTAAATCCAGTTTCACAAACGGGCCCAAGCCGAGCACTTGCGCGGGAGGATGATAGTAAGGAATCACAAAACGACGCACCGCATCAATGTGTATCAAGATAATGGCGATCCCTGCAAATAACGCCAGCAAAGGCACTCTGACGCCAATTGCTGATGCGCCAAAAGTCATTGCGGGACGATAACGCAACCAGAAGCGGGTTTGTCTTATGTGGTTAATCGTGGAAAAAAACAGAATCAAAGGGCACGCCAGAATCGGTATCAGGTATTTACCCTGCACCTGGATTTCTTGGGCCCACTGATAATAGGTATAGATCAGGAACTGTGAGACGATGGCTAAAAAAAGAAGACTTTCAAATATAAATTGACGTCGTCGATTTGAGGGTCTCCCGGTGATGAAACCAAAGATCGCAACGCATGATCGAAAAGGAATGGACACCAGCGCGATTCCAATGACGATGCTGTACAGCAGATATTGCGGAAAACCTACCCGAAGGCGTAGCCAATCGAGATTTCCGATTACAGAGATCAGGGTCTCATCGAGGAAATTTTTGTAATCACCCAAAACCAAACCCAGAAAAGACACGCCTTCGGCTGCAAATCCTTTCAACTGAGCGGGGTCGAGGTCCATATTTTGCTGACTCAGTTGCGCGCCGATTTGAAACAGCAACGGGTCGTGCCAGCCATAATGGAAAATATTAAAGCCGATCCACCAGCCCCCCCCGAGTACAACGCCGAAGGCCATGAGACCCATTGATGAAACCCACTGGCCTGGTCGCGGTCGAGCCAGTAACAAGATCGCGATTCCGCCGAACGGTAAAAAAAGCCAGGCGGTAAATTTAGACAGCATTACCAATCCGATCGCGATTCCGGTAGCCAGGGCGAGCGTACGACTCCCCTGCTGGAGCACGAATCGGGAGAGACAGAAAATCAATAAAGTTACGGAAAAAATGGCAGCGCTATCATCATTGAGATGGGATGCGATAAAAGCATACTGCGGCATTAGCCCGACCAACAAAGCACCAATGAGTCCAATCGCTATTGATTGAAAATATCCGCTGAGCGTCAGGAAAATAAGCGCGACCGTTAGCGAGCACAGCACGGCAGAACCGGCTCTCATCAAAATATGTAGATCGATTCCGGTCCAGAAGAGAGCCTTTGCAGCGATTGCGGACACGATATAAGGCAAGGGCGGCCGCAGCGCTCTCGTCGAGCCATATGCTGTTAAATTAAGTTTGGCTAGATCTTCCGGCAATACAGCGAGTCGACCTTCTGAGAAGATAAATCGAGCGCCATCAAAATGAGCATCATAATCCGGACCGGCGCCATATGGCAGTGCGAGAGCGGTCGCAAAATAATAGATCAGAAACACAAGGCCAATTGCGATAGCGCCTCGATGAAAATTTTTGATGTCCGGGGTTTTGGTCAACTGAACGTCTCAGTCAGGTTCTCTTGATCGTGCCAGATTAATTTTTTAACAGTAGATGGAAGGGGCGACACCAAAAATGCTAGTGCATGCCAAAACCCCACGATATTGCGCTGACAACGCTAGCATGGGACTCAGTTTTGTGCTCGTGCAGTGGTTGATCGCGATAGATGAGATAGGAAATGAAGCGAACGTTTCTGCTGATCGATTTTCGATAGAACAGTTCAATGCTGTGCTCTGTGCCGTCGGGAACCAGACTGGTTCGGCGCGTATTAAAGTTAATCCCGCCAACCGACTGGTTCCAATAAGGCGTGCTGACTCGAGCGTCGCCATCAATGGTTTTCAATGGTTGTGATAGGGCAACTCCAAACGCGTCTCCCCTTGATAATAAATCGCGCCCGAGCAGGCCAAATCCCCAACTGTTGCTTTCGATGGTCGAAAAATCGCTGACCAGACTTGCAGAATAGTCATCTGCCCAGGTCACACCGTGGGTGTACTGTCCTACCATTGACCAGTGGTTATTCAGGGCAATATCGCCGCGCGCGGCGCCAAAGACGGTTTGTGCGCGAGAAACGCTAAGGGCGCCATGAGAGGCGCCGCCGAGCAGGTTTCCATCTTCTTCGAGGAATCCAAGTTGCAGACCGACCCGAAAACCTTTTTGTTTTAAGCCCAGATGGAGACTTGAGCTCTCACTCTTAAGGCCGTGGCGGGTCTCGTCATCGACTGAAGAGAACGCAAGACCCGATTGCCAACCTGTTTCAGACTTAAATCCAACGGCGCTGTGATAGCCCAGGCTGCTAAATCCCATGACAGGGGCCGAAAAAGCATCGCTGCGAAAAAATCCGGCGGTCAACGGAAGATTTTCAGACGCTTCCATATTATTGAAAAATGACGGTAGACGCTGATTAAAGCCAAACGCGTATTGGGCACCGTTTTGATCGAATGCGGTTAGCTGCATTTTTACCGCTTGATCGTTTTCCTGATCGTCAATATACGGATCAAGGTACGAAGTTCTCTGATCAAAACGGTAACTTGCCGTTAGTTTAAAGTCACTGCGCTGAATCAGGGTTTCGTTAACCTGTTCGGTATCCAATTCTTGGAGCACGGATTCGGCAGTGGGGCCAGGATTTCGAACGCTGATGCGCGTTTCCAGGTCCAACTCATAAGTCCTGCCATATTCATCCAAAACAAGGGTTTCATCGAGATCTGGGTTGTTCCGGATCAGGGCATAGCCAACACCCCCCAGCACAAGCGCCGCGAGCGCGACCCCCGCTCCGCCGCTCGATCCACTTTCCCCGCCTGAGCCCCCGGAGTTGCCGTCACCAGGATCATCGGATGAATCCCCTGAACCGTCGTCCTCTTCCTCTTCTTCCTCCTCAATGGGCGCTGTGATCACACCAATGGGTGCGAGGGCTGCTTCGATATTAAGTCCGCCGGCGCCAAAAATGCTGTCAACGCCAGGTGCGCCGAGGTCGGTTGCTGATTTTTTTAGAATTTCGGCCACTTCAGTGGCGGTTAGACTCGGTGCGTATGACCAGATCAGTGCGGCCGCAGCTGCCACTTGGGGCGCAGCCATGGAGGTGCCGGACACCGTATAGTAAAAGTCGTCGCTTTGGTTCCCCGCTGCGAGGACTCCTTCTCCGAGTGCGGTCAGGTAATTTCCTTCAACACCCGAAGCGCCATTACTAAAAGCCGACCGACCGCCGTCGCCATTATGCGAACCCACGACAAGGGCAGCACCCCCGAGAGCCGAGAACTGGGAAGCAGGGTTGACTGGACCAGAGAGTCCGTTGTTGCCCGAAGGGGCGATGAGCAATTTGCCGGCATTGACAGCTTCGTTGAAAGTATTGAATTCAGCGATAGTTGTCGACGGTCCGACATTCTCGAGAAGGATGATTTTAACGTTGCTCTGTTTTGCCGCATAGAGCATGCCTTGACTAATTAGTCCCCCGTCGGTTTTGTTGTCTTCGTTTGTGATCTTGATGGGCATGATCCTGGCGTTAGGCGCGATGCCGCCAATGCCAACGCCATTCCAAACGCCAACGATGATTCCCGAAGACGCAGTACCATGTCCGTAGGTAAGAGATCTTTCATCATCAAATGGATCATCATCATCGTTGACGAAGTCATAGCCCGGTAGGATAGTGCCGGCCAGGTCGACATGGTTGGCTCGAACGCCGGAGTCAAGATTTGCGATCACAACACCGTTGCCCAGAAGGCCAGCGTCCCAGGCGGGTATAACGCTAATGCCCTGCAGGTAGGGGTTGTTTAGAAACTCGCCTGAATTCACATCAGGTGAACCCGCGCCTGCCGGTGCGATACCAAACGCGAATAACAGGCTTGTAGATGATGCTCTAAAAATTTTACGTATAGCGATCATAGAAAGATAAATTCGGAACATGGGTAACATCACAACATTTGTTTATTTTAACTTCAATCTTGCTGACATTCGACTCGCACAGTTAGTTCCCGAGACCGTCGAGCAATCCTGATTCAGGCTGGACGCGCGGCATGCTCGCGCCTGACGGCAAAGACCATTCCCCCTAATATGCCTTGCGCAAGGCTAAAACTGTAGGCGAGCCACGCCAGCGCTAATGCTTCAACGTCAGGTACGCCAAAAAGTGAGAATAAAAAAACGAAAACAGTCTCTCGCAAGCCGATACCATTAATCGAAACGGGCAACATCATTATAAAAATTGCGACCGGGATGATAAAAAACATCGCTTCGATTGGGATATCGATATCGAGCGCTTTTGTCAGAAAAATAAAGTGTATCACCACGTTTAACTGCAGTAGAAAAGAAAGTAATAAGGCGCGAACCACCGCACCCGGCGAGTTCTTATAAGACTGGAGGGTGTTAAGCACCTTCCCGAGGAAACCGGCGAGCTTGCGAATAACGCCGGACGATTTAAGTGCAAACGTTTCAATTTTTCCGGGAGGGGTATTCAAAACGATCCATACAAGAAGGCCCGCGCTAAAAATTGTGCTGCCAACCCAAATTGTAATACTTGGGAATTGTGTTGAGATCTGCGGATCCATCAAGAGCGCGAGTAATGCAATTGAAAGCAGGGCTGAAACGCCCAGAAATCTGTCCACCAACACGACTGATACTGCGCCTGACGTTGTGTTTCCCAAGCGCCAGGAGTCATACATGCGAACGGTATCGCCACCGATGGTCGAGGGTAAAAAATTATTAAAAAAAATCGCAACCATAAATGACCGAACAAGATAAAGAATGGGAGCATCTCCACCTTGGGCCCGTATCAGCATTCGCCATCGAAACGCCGTGATGAAGTAACCCACAAAGAAAAGACTGAATGCGAAAAAAAGCAAAGTCATATGAGCGTCAGCGATGACTAACCATACCTGCTCGAGAGAAACATTGTGCGTAATCCACAAGATGAGTCCCATCGACAAAAAAATCTTTAGACCCAGCAGCAACGCTTTTTTGTTTCGCATGACCGGTATTCAGTCGGGGTTTTGTTCGGACTGACGGTCTTTGATTTTTCGGGCAGGAACACCGGCAACAATTTCATATGCGGGGACATCGCGAACGATGACCGCACCGGTCGCCGCAATACTGCCTTCTCCCAAAGCGCCGCCATCAATAATCGAAACATTGGCGCCTAGCCAGGCGCCCGAGCCGACAAAACACCCCTCGGTTGGCTTTATACCCTGCTGTGCAATGGGAATGTTTAAAGAATCGGTATGGTATTGACCACCTCCCACTAGATAGCACCTCGGCCCAAGAACCGCATCTTTGCCAATGACAACCGGACAGTTTTGAACGGATTGAATAATCGTATACGCTCCAATGCCGACTCGGTCACCGATATTTATGATTCCGTCTTTACAGGAGAGCATCGTGTTGTTTGCGAGGATCACCTCATCGCCGATCTGCAATGCAGTGTCATCTGTTGAGTGTCGAGCATCCAATACGACGCCTTCGCTAAGCACCGTGTTGTTGCCAATTCTGATGCGATTGGGATGACGAAGAACTATATTCGTGCCAAACATCACACCTTTACCACACGTTCCGAATAATCGAGGCCAAAAAATCTTTCTGAGTAGTAAACCAAAAGCCCCTGGGATTGGGGAGAGCCAACTGCACCACTCAAAATAGATCATGGTTAAAAGGCCGCGCGATCCTACAATCACAGTCTGATAACGATGCAATAGGGACGAACCCTCGGTAATTGATTTTTGGGTTTTTAACGCCGGAGGTCGAGCTTTCATGGTTTAGTGTGATCCGATTTGCGAGCCGACAAATAATGCTATCCCACAGCCGGCACCTCGATCTTCGGGCGGTATCGTCCCCGAGGCGTATGGGTCGTGACAGCGGCATCAAGTGGGGAGTCTGAAAGTTCTTGTGGCGCGGGAGTATCAGACCGCTCCACTTTGACGACTCGTTCTTTTTCAGAATGATTGTTAGTCGTTGCTTTCTGAGCCGATGTTTTATTGGTTGGTGAACCAGAGCGAGCCTTGGGTTTTCGATTAGGCTCGCGCTTTTTGTCCTTGCTGTCGGTACTGGAATCGGTGTTCTGCTTGGGTGATTCAAGAACCGCATCAGAGATTTCTTGCTTTGTCAGTGGGTGCCCGATGTATTCCTCGATGTCCATTAAAGAAAAGGCATGATCCTCGCACGCAAAACTAATGGCATTGCCGCTGGCTCCCGCACGGGCTGTACGACCGATGCGGTGAACATAATCTTCTGCGTCTTGGGGAAGGTCGTAGTTAAAAACATGACTGACACTTGGGATGTGTAGTCCACGCGCTGCAACATCTGTGGCCACGAGTACGTTGCGTTTCCCCTCCGTAAAGGCTTTTAAAAGCTGTTCACGTTTTTTCTGAGGCACGTCCCCTGATAGCACGGCGGTTGCGTAGCCCTGCTGTTTCAGGATCCGGCCCAACCGATCGCAAGTGACCCGCATATTGGCAAACACCAGGACCCGTTGCCCTTCTGTTTGGCGCATGAGCCCAAGCAAAAGGGGCAATTTCTCGTTGTTTGCCGGGTAGTAGACCTCTTCGATCAGGTGGTCCGCGACCACCGTATTGGGCTCAATTTTTATTTCCTGGGGGTCGTTCATGTGCTCGTATCCGAGTTCATGAACGCGGTGGGATAAGGTTGCCGAGAACAGGAGATTGAGCCGATCTTTTGGAGGCGGCATCCGTCTCAGGATGTAGCGGATATCTTTAATAAAACCGAGATCAAACATACGGTCTGCTTCATCAAGCACCAAGACCTGTGCGGCTTTAAGGTCGAAGACGTCCTGTTTATAGAAATCAATAAGTCTTCCAGGGGTGCCAATGAGGACGTCGACACCAGCGGCAAGCGTTTCTCGTTGTTGCTGGTAGTCCGTGCCACCATATGCCAACCCTAGCTTGAGACCTGTACTCTTGCCGAGAACCTCAGCGTCACGGTGAATCTGAATGGCCAGTTCCCGGGTGGGCGCTAGCACGAGAGATCTGATACTGATCGGGGTTGCCGACTCTGGTTTGGGATTTTTGAGCAGGTGATTGAATATGGCGAGGAGAAATGCTGCCGTTTTGCCAGTTCCCGTTTGGGCTTGTCCAGCGACATCCTGTCCGGTTAGTGCGATGGGGAGTGATTCTGCCTGTATCTTGGTACAAAAATCGAAGCCGGCATCGGTAAGTCCGGACAAGAGTCTTTCATCCAGTGCAAGATCGCTGAATCGAGTCTCGGTGAGATAACTGATATCTTCCATAATTTATATTTTCTGATTTGAGATGATCGCCTGCCGTCTCTTCGCGGGCGATCTTAGTGATAGTGTTGAAGTCTTTGCTTCGGCATTGCACCTCAAAAGGTGTTGTCGGAAGCGGAATTTTCGCGGGTAGGGGTCGGGCAGATGGGTATTTGGACTGATTGGAAAAACCCATAATAAATGGGCCCTTGATTCCTAATGCAAAAATAGGTAAAAATTAGCACTAGGTTGAGTGAACACTCCGCGTCAACGAAGATGCGGTAGAGTTTCTCCCTAGCGGAAACCGGACATTATTGTATCACAGTGCTATCCGCCCGCCTTACACCCCCCTTTTTTTTAGATCCCGGTAGGGATATCAGTCAGGATTTATATAATGTCCGAAAATATCATTCATGTCAGTGACGAGTCTTTCGAGCAAGAAGTGCTCCAGTCCGATAAACCCGTTTTAATCGATTATTGGGCAGAGTGGTGCGGCCCCTGCAAAATGATTGCGCCGGTTCTTGATGAAGTTGCCTCAGAATACTCAGACAAGATCCGTGTCGCCAAACTGAACATTGACGACAATCCGGCAACGCCGCCGAAGTATGGAATTCGCGGGATTCCCACCTTGATGCTTTTTAAGAATGGCGAGGTCGAGGCGACCAAAGTGGGCGCTGTGTCAAAAGCGCAGCTGACCGCGTTTCTCGATGAGAATATTTAAAGGCACTAACCCGTTACTGACGTAGGGTGTGAGAATTGCAGTGCCAAACATAAGAGCGCCTGCAATCGATTAACCCATGAATTAAAAATCTGGCGAGGACGCCGACTCTAACCAATATCCCAATATCTACATCTATTCGCATTCCATCTAATCATCCGTTTCCGGATCGGTTTTCAACAACACCCTTATACCCTACCGAGGCATTGCCGTTATGTCCCTGAGTCTTTCTGAGTTAAAACAAAAATCCCCAACTGAACTTGCTGAAGTTGCACGCTCGTTGAAACTAGACAACGTTTCACGTTTGCGTAAACAGGATCAGATTTTCGCGATCCTAAAATCACAGGCAAAACGTGGTGAAAAAATAAAAGGAGAGGGCGTGGTCGAGATTTTGCAGGATGGATTCGGATTCCTGCGTTCTTCCAGCAGCTCATATTTAGCAGGCCCTGATGATGTTTACGTCTCTCCTAGCCAGATTCGGCGATTTGGCCTTCGAACCGGAGACACGGTTGCAGGCCTGGTTCGTCCGCCAAAAGACTCAGAGCGATATTTTGCGCTTTTGAAAGTCGAAAAGATTAATTCCCAGTCGCCTGACGAAGCCAAGAAAAAGATCCTGTTCGAGAATCTGACCCCTTTACACCCGGATGAACGAATCAGACTGGAGCAAGGCAATGGTTCGTCTGAAGATCTGACGGGAAGAACGATCGATATTGTGGCACCGATTGGCAAGGGCCAAAGAGGGCTGTTGGTTTCTGCGCCAAAAACCGGGAAAACCGTCATGTTGCAGCAGATTGCTCACGCGATCACAGCCTCCGAGCCGGATTGTGAGCTAATTGTGTTGTTGATCGACGAGCGTCCGGAGGAGGTCACCGAAATGAAGCGAACAGTCCGGGGTGAGGTCGTTTCCTCGACTTTCGATGAGCCTGCGACGCGCCACGTGCAAGTGGCTGAAATGGTGATTGAAAAGGCCAAAAGATTGGTAGAGCACAAAAAAGACGTTGTGATTCTGCTGGACTCAATTACCCGACTCGCTCGCGCCTACAATACGGTGCAACCGGCTTCCGGAAAGGTTTTAACGGGTGGTGTGGATGCAAATGCATTGCAAAAACCCAAACGGTTCTTCGGTGCGGCCCGGAACATAGAAGAGGGCGGGAGTCTGACGATACTGGCGACTGCCTTGATCGATACAGGGTCGAAGATGGATGAGGTTATCTATGAAGAATTTAAAGGGACCGGCAATATGGAGATCCATTTAGACCGGCGAATTGCAGAAAAACGGGTTTATCCGTCGATTGTGATCAGTCGTTCGAGTACTCGCCGCGAAGAACTGTTGACCGATCCCGCCGAATTGCAGAAGATTTGGCTGCTCAGAAAGCTACTTCATCCCATGGATGACATCGAGGCAGTGGAATTTATGCTCGACAAGCTTCGTGCAACCAAAAGCAACGCGGAATTCTACAAATCGATGAATCGCTGATGCGGACTTGCGGGCGAGACGGGATTCGCCTATGATCCGTCCCCCCGCGGGCTTTAGCACCCGCACTTTTGTTCAACCTGCTTAAATTAAAAATCATGAAGCCAGAAATTCATCCTGCTTACGACACGATTAAAGTGGTGTGTGCCTGTGGCAACAGTTTTGAGACCCGGTCGACGTTGGGCGAAGAACTTCACGTTGAGATCTGCTCTGCTTGCCATCCGTTTTACACTGGCCAGCAAAAGATCGTTGATACCGCCGGGCGCGTGGGTAAGTTCCAGAAAAAGTACGGCCGTTCGGCCTAGTACACGCAACGCCAGTCAAATCTGGCGAACCGGGTCAGTCGCAAAGCGCTATTTATTGCGGGTGGCCATTCTCTGGTGTGCGTTTCTTTTCAATTCCGACGTTGATGCCTTATCGAGCCGAGCGGTAGAGGTGGGCCGGGTTGTAGACGGTGATACCGTCGTGCTCACTTCGGGCGAGATCGTTCGTCTCGCCGGTATCAATACCCCCGAGCGGGAGACCGACCAAAAAGCTGCCGAGCCGTTGGCAGACGCCGCGCACGATACACTCGTTGAAACGCTTTCCCAAGTCGATATTTTCCTTGAAGAAGCGCCTGATAAAAAAGACCGGTACGGCAGAACGCTTGCCTATCTTTTTCTTAAAGACGGCAGCAGTGTTCAGGAAATCCTCATCAGGGAGGGTTTGGCAAGTGTGGTTGCCATTGCCCCCAATGACCGCTATCTCGACCGTTTTGCATTGGCTGAAGATGCGGCACGCGCGTCAGGCGCGGGTATATGGTCAGTCCCTTATTTCGACGTTGTTGGCGCTGATCAAATCCGCGGTGGGTTTCAGTTTATTCTCGACAAGTTCACTGCATTAAAGCTAGGACCAAAATGGTTCAGGTTTTCGGTGCGCGATGATTTGGATGTCTTAATTCGTCGAGCAGATTGGGAGGCCAGTTTCGCCTATCCCCCTGGCGTTTTGGAGCGGTCAGAGGTCGCCATAAGAGGCTGGATTTCCAAAAAGAAATCCAAAGGCGTGCTTGTGATCAGTCACCCGTTTATGCTCGAGCGATGCGACGTCGAAACAAGACGTCTTTGTCCGGGCCCTTAAAAAATTGAGATGGTTGAGAAAGCCCGACGTTATTCTGGGTGTATCCGAAACGTGTTTGATCGAGTCTCGGGTAAAATGCGACAGGTGAGACGATTGCGACTCAAACAAAAAAAGTTATCTCTGATCGCGATGGTGATCGTTGCTCTGTCATTGTCAGGGCTTTTTACAACGAGTCACGCGGGGGTATCCGGGATTCACTGGATTACAGTTTGTACGCCACAGGGCGTCCATCGGATTTCGGTCATTTTGCCCGGGGTCAGTGATCAACCGTCGGCCCCGGTTTTGTTCAACTGGGGGTGTCCAGACTGCGTTCAAATGTCGGATACGACGGTCTCGATCGTGAGAGATAGCGTAGTGGCCGGGACCGTACTTCTACAGGCGCTTGATCGTTATCGTTTGACAGCCGCTGGACTGATTTCGGTGACGGGCACTCAATTTCCACCGCGCGCACCACCTTCGGCATTAATTTTTTCTTAGTAATGTGACTTTTTGTGGGTCAACGAATAACCGAAAAGCCCTCTGAACGGTCTGCGCCGAATTAAAGTTGGAGATTAATATAATGAAAAAGGTCACCCTTTTTGTCGCGTTGATAACCTGGCTATCGGGATTGCCCGCACTCGCGAGCACTCTTGAAGTTCATGCGCCCGTAGTCCGAATGGTTCCGCCGGGCCAGATGGTGAGCGCTGCTTTTTTGAATTTGCATAACAATGGGCTGCGCCCACGCTCTCTGATCGCCGCTCACTCTGATGTCGCGGATGCAGTTGAACTGCATAACCACATCATGGAGGAGGGTATGATGAAAATGCGGCGGGTAGATGCTATTCCCGTACCGTCATACGGCGAAGTGGCGCTCAAGCCTAGCGGTTTTCATATTATGCTGATCGGATTAACCCGCAATCTTAAGCCAGGTGATCAGGTGGCTATTGAGCTGGAGTTTGCAGACAGCGAGCGGTTGCCGGTGATAGCGGTTGTGAAGATGGTTGGATCTGAAAAAGACCACGGCGATCACAGTGATCACAGTGAGTGATTAAAGAAGCATGAATCTTTTCGTTAAGCTAAGTTGCGCAGTAAAAGCTCGCCAAACCCCTCGCACTCACAAGGGGGATAAAGGGTGATCTCAAGCCGCAATTTTCGTGTCATTTTGGTCCTTGGAATTGTGACGGTGACCAGTATTGTGGGCGGGTTTTGGCTGCAGCAGCGTTTTGGGTCGCCGCCCAATCCTTATGCACAGTTGGGAGGCGATTTCACATTAATGTCTGCATCGGGGCCCGTCTCGCTGAGTGACTACCGCGGCAAAGTGGTAATGCTGTTTTTTGGGTTTACAGCTTGCCCTGATGTTTGCCCCACTGATCTTTCTCGAATGAGCGCGGTTTTTAATGCATTGAACCCTGGGGAAGTTGAAAAAGTAGCGGGTTTGTTTGTGAGTGTGGATCCCGAAAGAGACTCCCCGATGCAGGTTTCGGAATACGCCGCGTTTTTTGATAAAAGAATTACCGGGGTGACCGGTAGCCCAGATGAAGTAGCGGTTGTCGCCAAGCAGTTTTATGTGCTGTATAACAAAGTCGACCAGCCAAATTCAGCAATCGGGTATACGATTGATCATTCAGCGTCGACGTATCTTATTGATAAAAAAGGCGAGGTGATACAGCTGATAAAGCACAATGAATCGGTTCAAACGATGGTTCAGGCAGTTCGAGACGTCCTAGCCCGTCAGTGAGTAAATAAAAAGAATGAAATTGGAAGTACAAGTTGATCAGGTGGCTCAAGATCTTGAAGACGCCAATCTTTTTTTTGGGCACGGAACAGACAATGCTTTCGATGAAGCGGTATGGCTTGTGCTTGAGGCGCTGGATTTTGACGCTGGTGCTGATGATATTCCTTGGACTCAGGATTTGACTGAGCACCAAATGGATTCGGTCCATGACCTTTTGAGCAAGCGAATTGAGACTCGCCAACCGTTGGCGTATTTAGTCAATAAAGCATGGTTCGCCGGTCATGAGTTTTTCATTGATTCCCGTGCGATTGTTCCGCGGTCTCATATTGGGGAGTGGATTCCTGATCGCTTTGATCCTTGGCTCGCTACTGAGAACGTGAGTGCGATCCTGGATCTTTGTACCGGCGGTGGGTGTATTGCGGTTTCTCTAGCGCTCGCGTTTCCAGAGGCAACGGTTGATGCTAGCGATCTAAGCCAAGAGGCGCTCGACGTTGCGAGACTCAATGTTGAACGCTTTGGTGTCGAACAAAGAGTTCAGATGATCGAAGGTGATCTTTTTTCCGGAATCGGTAATAAAAAATATGACTTAATCGTTTGCAATCCACCTTATGTGAGCGATGAGTTGATGAGAGCGCTCCCGAAAGAGTACCACTACGAGCCCGAGCTGGCTTTTTGCGGCGGCCAGACCGGGTTGGATTTCATTCAACGCCTGCTCAAGGAGGCGGCAGATCACCTCAGTCCAAAAGGATTCTTGGTGGTTGAAGCAGGTAGCGCCCAGCAGGCACTAGAAACCGCCTATGTAAAAACGCCGTTTACTTGGCTCATGTCAGAGAATGAAGAGTCGGTGGTATTCATTATTTCGGCGGATGAGCTTGCAGCGTTATCATAAAAGGCGGGTCGACTCCGGAGCGAGCGGTGGTTAAATTTCGATCATCTCAAAATCAGCTTTGGTCGCGTCGCAGTCTGGGCATTGCCAATCTTCGGGAACGTCCTCCCAGCGAGTGCCGGGTGCAATTCCGTCTTCAGGCCAGCCTTCCGCTTCGTCGTAAACTAAGCCACAGATGATGCACATGAATGTTCGATTCGCCATTGGGAAAAAAGTTTGAAAGTCTGAAGGCTCGAATTCTATCCCAAGCGAGTCGAATAATTTATTCGAAAATAGATCTGACAAAACAAAGTTTAATTGATGGAGCTTTCTATGAGTGACACGAACGAGAACCTGTTTGATGGTGCCTGTAAGGTTATTCCCGGCGGGGTTAATTCTCCTGTGCGCGCTTTTAAATCGGTTGGCGGCACTCCTGTTTTTATCGATCGCGCTCAGGGTCCTTTTCTATACGGTGTTGATGGGAAACGCTATATTGACTATGTGGGCTCATGGGGCCCAATGATTCTGGGTCATGCGGATCCTGATGTTGTTGCAGCCGTTCAGCACGCGGCTGAAAACGGCTTGAGCTATGGCGCGCCGACAGCACTTGAAACCCAGTTAGCCAATCTTGTGTGTGCAGCCGTGCCGTCAATGGACCAGGTGCGGATGGTCAACTCAGGCACAGAAGCGACGATGAGCGCGATTCGACTGGCCCGTGGTTTTACGGGTAGGGATACGCTAATTAAGTTTGAGGGCTGTTATCACGGCGCCTCAGACAGTTTGTTGGTCAAGGCGGGGTCCGGCGCGCTAACGCTTGGAATACCGACATCACCGGGGGTGCCCGCGGATGCTGCACGTCACACGCTAACCCTTGAGTACAACAATATAGAAAATGTGAAGCAAATCTTTGCCGAGCAGGGTGATCAGATTGCTGCGGTTATCGTCGAGCCCGTTACCGGAAATATGAACTGTATCGCCCCCGCGCCAGGATTTCTTGAGGCCCTGCGCACGGCATGTGATCAAAGTGGTGCGGTGCTTATCTTTGACGAAGTCATGACCGGTTTTCGCGTTGGGCTGGGAGGGGTTCAGGGTCTTTACGGCATCCAACCTGATCTCACGACTCTCGGCAAGGTGTTGGGTGGCGGCCTGCCGGTTGGTGCTTTTGGCGGAAAAGCCGAAATCATGGCTGAACTTGCGCCGCTAGGGCCCGTTTATCAGGCGGGTACGCTTTCCGGCAACCCGCTCGCGATGACCGCTGGAATCGCAACGTTGAAGAAAATCTCCAAAGACGGTTTTTTTGAAGAGCTGACTGAGAAAACGGACAGACTCGTTAAAGGCTTATCTGAGGCCGCGATTCAGGCGGGGGTACCAATGGCAACCGAATCGGTGGGCGGGATGTTTGGTTTGTTCTTTACCGAAGCAGATAAGGTCACATCGTTTAGCGACGTGATGAATTGTGATACGGAAAAATTCTCGAGAATTTTTCATGGCATGCTGCAAAAAGGAATTTACTTGGCGCCATCTGCATTTGAAGCAGGCTTTGTTTCTATCACGCATACCGACCGTGAGATCGACGAAACGATATCGGCTGCGAAGGACGTATTTGCTTCGATCTAACGCAGAAAATTTATTGACAGCGGATAACGGGCCGGCAGGTTGACTGAGGCCCGCCACGCATTTCGGACCAAGACCCAGATGTGAAACACCATCAGCAGGCCGAGCAAAATAAAGCCGATAAAAAAGAAAACCAAAATTAGGCAGCTGACGTAAAAAATACTAATCGTTAACGCGAAGTTAAGCGCGGCGCGTCCGTTGGTATCAAGCCAGGGCGCGTGGCGTCGCCAGATGAGCCAGGTGATCCAGGGCCCGAGTAAATGGCCAAGTGGGACCCCCAGATAGGTTGTTAGGCCGGACAGATGCTGGATACTGGATCGCCAGTCGGGACTTGAAGGCGTTTCGTTCGTAAGATCCGGATTCTCGGGCACCGAGCGTGCGAGACCAATAATGCCGATCATGCCAGCCAGCGATGCGAATGTCAGCGCTAATATGACGGCAGAGAAAGAAACAAGGGGAAGCCCTGAGCTGTTGAGCAGCACAGCAACGAGGCCGGTGCTTGCGATCAACGCAAGCCCGGCACCGAGGGCAAGAAAACTGATACAGAAAAACTTCAGCATAACGCTAACGAGCGCGGACGCTCATAAGTGCGATGAGAAGTTTTGCGTTGTTGGCTGCAAACAAATACAGCCGACAAGCACCAGATCAATCGACGGGAGTAACGTCTTCTGCAGCGGGACCCTTGTCACGGGTCGTAAGGGTGAACTCAACACGCTGACCTTCGTTCAGTGTTTTGAATCCATCGCCTCTAATCTCTCGATAGTGCACAAATACATCGTCTCCACCTTCCTGCTCAATAAAGCCAAAGCCTTTTCTCTCATTGAACCATTTAACGGTTCCATTATGTCTTTCCGACATGAACTCCTCCACTAGGGTGACTACAAACAAAAACAAAAACAACCATAAACGGACACACGAATATTCGATGTCCCTGTGCGCATTGTATCCACAAGTGCAAGTTACGCAATACCCTTAAAAATCTGACGTGCCGGACTCATGGAGCAATGTTTTCAAAGGAATCGTAGCGGACTGATTAAACCAATCCTCGATCAACCGAAATGAAATCGATATCTTGGGGGGCGGAACGAATAATCCTTGACGTAAACGAGTGATTATCTCCTCACGAGACAGCCATTGGGCATCCTCAAGTTCTTGATCATTAAGCGATATTTGAGTTTTTGGTGCTGTCGCATGATAGCCAAGCATCAAAGAGCCGGGAAACGGCCAGGGCTGAGAAGAATGATAGTGGGCAGATAAAACGTTGATGTTAGTTTCTTCAGCGACTTCGCGAACCACGGCTTGTTCCGCACTCTCACCCGGTTCAATAAAACCCGCAATGGTGGAGTATCGATGTTTAGGCCACTCTGGTTTTCGACCAAATAACGCATGATCATCACTTTCAACCAGCACAATAATTGCAGGATCGGTTCGAGGGTAGTGCGTGGTTCCGCACGATTTGGCTGAACACACCCGAACGTGACCCCCTTGGGTGATGGTTGTGGGTGTTCCGCATTGTCCGCAATAGCCATGTCGTTTATGCCAGGCGGTAAGTGCTTGCGCAAAAGCAAGAAGGGTCGATTCGGAGGCGTCGAGATGAAACGCCAATGCTCGAAGTCCGGCAAAATGATCATCAGACTGAGGCAGACTATCTTCGAGCATCACCGCAAAGTGGAACGTGCTATTTTGTTCCCCGAGATAGATCCACGACTCACAATGCCCAAATCGTGAGATGGTTTCATCTCGTGTTAGCCAGGCGGGCCCGAGATTACGATTGCTATCAACCGCAATTTTCATCCGGTGGATACCAATGAATCGCGCACGATCGCTCATGACCCGCTGTGATAGTTTTTCGGGTTCAAGCCGCACCAGAGTGCCCCTGTTTAAGAGGTCGCTGGTTAAAAGATTAAGCCGGCTTCGCTGAAGATGATCCATCTCGTTATGCAGATAATGAGAAATTTGGTCGAAGGTTACACCATACGGCTACAGTAGGTGCGAACCTTTGGTTAAAATCCCCTACTCAATGTTCGGTCTGTAGGTTAATTTACAGACGCGGTCTTTTCACCGATTTTTGGTCCTTATCTATGCGCAACGAAGTTTGCCAACTGCTTGGCGAGGCGGTCGCGTCGCTCAAAAAAGAGAACGTGATTAGCGAGCCCGAAGATGTTCCCATTCAAATCGAAAGATCCCGAAATGCGGATCATGGTGATTTCGCGAGCAATCTAGCGATGGTCCTTGCCAAGCGTGCGGGATTGAAGCCTCGTGAACTTGCCGAGAAAATCTGTGCCGCGTTGCCAAAATCCCCAGTCATTGATCGAACCGAGATTGCAGGCCCCGGGTTTATTAATATCTTTCTTGCCCCGGACGCTTACCATGAGTTACCCGATCAGATTCGGGCGAGTGGGGCGCGCTATGGCACGAGCGAGATTGGGGCTGGTCATCGCGTGATGGTTGAGTTTGTATCGGCCAACCCAACTGGCCCACTCCATGTGGGACATGGCCGCGGAGCGGCTTATGGCGACGCGCTGGCGAGAGTCCTGCGGGCGGCCGGATTTGATGCTGTTAGCGAGTATTACATTAATGATGCGGGGCGACAGATGGATATTCTCGCGTTAAGTGTCTGGCTTCGATATCTGGAACTTTGCGGAGAGACGTTTAGCTTTCCCTCTGCCGCGTATCAAGGCGATTACATTTTTGATATCGCCGCAACATTACATCGTGAAGCCGCGGGTGAATATCGTACCGAGGCTGAAACATTGCTTAACGAATTACCAGAGGGGGATGATGCGAGGCTCGACAGCCTGATTGCGCGAGCCCAGTCATTGCTGGGCGCGCAAGGGTTTGGGCGAGTGCATCGGCTCGCCAGAGATACGCTGGTCGAGGAGATCCGTTCAGATTTATTGCAGTTTGGTGTGGAGTATCAAACATGGTTTTCAGAGCAAAGTCTGATTGACTCTGGTGCTGTTCAGAGCGCTGTCGATGAGTTGAAAAAGAATACCGTTCTCTACCAGAACGATGGCGCATGGTGGTTCCGAACCACGGACTTTGGCGATGAGAAAGACCGAGTCGTGCTTAGAGCTAACGGAAACCATACTTACTTTGCCACTGACATTGCCTATCATCAGGATAAGGCGCGCCGGCAATTTGACCGAGTCATTAACATCTGGGGCGCTGATCACCATGGTTACATCAAGAGGGTTAAGGCCTCGATGTCAGCGCTTGGCCTTAACCCGGATTTGCTTACGGTATTACTGGTTCAGTTTGCCGCGCTTTACCGGGCCGGCGAAAAAGTTTCGATGTCGACGCGCAGCGGCGAATTTGTGACGTTGCGTGAATTGCGCGAGGAAGTCGGCCGAGATGCAGCGCGGTTTTTTTATGCGTTGAGAAAACCAGATCAGCATATGGACTTTGATCTGGATTTGGCAAAATCGCAGTCCAGCGATAATCCCGTTTATTATGTGCAGTACGCCCACGCGAGAATTTGCAGTGTTTTCCGGCAACTCGCTGATAAAAATATCGCAGTTGATCTTCCTAAAGCGAATCCAGAATTACTGGTTGAAGCCCGTGAGTCTGATCTTTTACAAAAACTCTCGATATATCCTGAAGTCGTTGAATCGGCTGCACGAAATTATGAACCGCACCAGGTGGCGTATTACTTGCGAGAGCTCGCGAATGATTTCCATACCTACTACAACGCTCATCCGTTCATCGCCGCGGAAGATGACCTTCGTCTGGCTCGCCTGTCATTGATTGACGCCACCCGGATCGTGTTGGCAAACGCACTAGCGTTGCTAGGAGTGAGTGCTCCAGAGCGAATGTAAGATATGGGCCGGAACGTTCGAAAGCATCAAGTGTCTTTTCGTTCACGTTTTGGGCATGATGCTGTTTTGCTGCTTTTGGGGATTGCCGCAGGTGTGTTTGTGGCGGTTTTGTATCAAGGCGCAAAAAGTGGCGATCCCAACCGCGTGGGCGCGGGCCTGTCTGAATTAATTGGAGAGTCAGCAGAAGATAGTCCGAAGCCTGCCGACCTTCCAGATGTGAGAATCAAAGTCGAGTCTCCGGAGAGAACTCAGTTTGAGTTTTATACGGTGCTGCCAGAGATTGAGCACGTTATTCCCGAGCCGTCTTTAACTTCTGAATCAGAAACAGCCGAGGTAACTCCACCTACTTCAGAGATCACGAAAAAAACCGGCTTCTACATGCTGCAGGCCGGCGCGTATCACAATCCGGTCGACGCTGAACGGATGAAAGCCAAACTTGCCATGGCGGGTTTTGAACCCACTGTGCAGAAAATCTCATTCCAGGACCAAGGCGATTTCTATCGGGTTCGCATTGGACCCTATCCGAACATGGAGATGATGGAAAGCGCAAATCGGGCGCTCGTGAGACTCAACATAAAAGCCCTTCGATTGAAGGTTTCCAGCCAGCTCTGATTTCCAAAAGGCTAGGATCGCGCCAGAATCCACTGGGCTATTGATGTTGGAATGCTCTGTTGTGCCTGGCGGCTGACGTAGATGCCGATATGTCCGCCGTCAAAGGTGAGCTCACTGTAATCATCACAGCCGATGTAGTTTGCGAGCGCTTTAGATGCTGAAGCCGGCACGAGATGGTCGGCCAGTGCGTAAATATTGAGGACCGGGCACCGGATCTTGGAAAGATCAACAATTTGATTATCGACTACAAACTTGTTTTTTATGAGCGCATTACGTTGATAGAGGTTGCCGACAAATTCATTAAATGCCGTTCCCGCCTGATCGGGACTGTCTGCAATCCATCGCTCCATGCGGGCGAAGGTTTTAAGTCCTGCCGGGTTATCGGCCAGATCGATAAGGTCGATATATTTCTTGCTCCCGAGGCGAAAAGGCTGAAGGGACACAAACAACGTGTTCAAAAGGGCGCCGGGCACGTTTCCGTAGCAGCCTACGAGGCGGTCAAGATCCACTTCTCTGACCCACTGCGATAATACGTTGTCTTCAGTCTGAAAGTCGACCGGGGTAACCATGGTGATCAGATTTTTTACTTTTTTTGGAAAAAGCGTGGCGTAGCAGAGGCTGAGCGTTCCACCCTGACAGACGCCGAGGAGGTTGAGCCGGGATGTTCGGCGTGCTGTATTTACCGCGTCCACACATTGATCGATCATGATGGTGATGTAGGCGCTCAGCGGTCTATTTTTATCTTGAGCTCTGGGATCCAGCCACTCGATGAGAAAGACGTCCATTCCGCGTTCGAGCAATCGCGCGATCATGGATCGCTTAGGCTCAAGGTCGAGAACCCAGGGCCGATTAACCAGCGCGTAGACAATCAGTACTGCCGGTTTGTTGTGGTGCGCCTGGCCCGTGCAATAGCGGAGGAGTCTAAAACCGTCACCGGTCAAGACGGTCTCGTGAGGGCTTGTATCAGGCGCAGCATCACCAATTTGACGAATTTGCGAGAGACTGTGCGAAAGCTTTTCTGTGAAGGTTTTTATCTCCTCGGCGGTCTTGTGGGCTGAGGTCATGATTTTGGTCTCGATTTTTTTAAAGTGGCCTCACTTTTTGAAGATGCATGGGTTTTGGTCGATTGATTCGCTTTTGAGGAGGCTTTTTTCTTGGATGCGGTCTGCGTGGGTTTTGTTTTTTGCCGAGACTTCAGTGCCTCAAGTTCGGAGCGTAGTTCTGCTTCGCGGGCGTTGGCCTCGGTCAACGCTGCTTTTAGGTCTCGCGGATCTACACAGACCGGCACGTCACCCATCCCGAACGCAAGATTCAAATCGACTTGTGCATTAATCCACTCACCCACTTGACGTGCGTATTGTTTTGTAACGGCTCGATCACGAAATAGTGCCTCTCCGGCTTCAATCCAATCATCATAAAATTGTCGAATGTTCGTGGCGGATGACGTTTTAATCGATCGCCTTCGTGCCGTGTCCCAGCTTTTCGAGCTAATGTCTATCCAGTGAACTTGTAGGGCTTGAAACGCGTGCCAATAGCGTGATGCGGCTTCTGATTTGGCGGGATCATCCAGAAATTGAGTTTTGAGGGTCTCAAGATTTTTAATCGAAGCAAAATCATTGACCGGATTGTGATCCGCTTTTAGCCATTCTTGCCATCCGGGCAGTTGGGAAAATGCCGGCGTCTCGGTCTCGGCATTATTCATTTCCTGGAGGTATTTTCGCAGCTCGAAAAGAAAATCCTGATACTGATCTGTCGGGTCGTGCGGCATAGCAGAATTCTAGATCACCCGGTTGTATCGTGGAAATTCGGACTTAAATCTAGAAATGTGGTGCGATGCATTTAAAATTTATTAACATAAGAAATACTTTTTGTGGTTTATTTTTTTTATAAAGTATTGTTTTTAAATAGTTTTTAAATCATTCGAATTATTGTTGCAATGCACCATTAAACCTGTTATTGTGCGTTGCAACAAATTTAAGACTGTAACAAACACCATTGATTTTAGGATCAGCAAATGAAAGAAAATATGAATGAAACGTATCAAACCGCTATGAAGGCCGCTTCAGGCGCCGCCAGTGACGCAGGCCAGTTAGTGATCAAAAACATGGAAAAGATGATCGAACTGCAGATGAGCTCCGCACGCATGTACGCGGACACCATGCTTAGCAATGCCCGCGATGTTCTCGAAATTAAGGATATGCAAACCGCCCGGACCTATTTTGAGAAGCAGCCGGAACTCACGCGTAACATGGTTCAGAAGATGGCTAAAGACTCGGGCGCTTTGATGGAAATTGGTCAGAGTTACGCTGATGAAGCACAAGCACTTTTGAAAAAATCAACCGCAGACTTCGGCGGCGTGGCAAAAGCAAAAGCCAAAAAGTCCTGAAAGTTTCTCGAGTTCAAGCGTCTTTAAGACGCGATGAAAGGTAAAAAGCAGGGAAGATCAGTGAAAGCTGCTCTTCCCTGTTTCCGTTAGAGCAAATGCTCGGCATTTTCTCTAATTATTTCAGAAAAAACGGATAGATAATAAAGACTCTTGATAGGAGTTCAATAATATAGTGGCGCTCGGTTTTGGCACCACCTGGAAATTAATAATATGAAGAACCCAACTGATGTCGTAATTGCCAGTGCCGCCCGAACCCCGGTTGGCGCTTTTAATGGTTCACTTGGCTCGCTGCCTGCAAGTGAACTCGGTCGCACCGTGATCAGCGCAGCACTTGATCGTGCCGCAGTGGCGCCGGAGGAAGTAACAGAAGTCATCATGGGGCAGATCCTGACCGCAGGTGCCGGACAAAATCCTGCCCGACAGGCTGCTATCGCCGCCGGGATTCCCGTTGAGCGCACGGCAATGGTGATTAATCAACTCTGCGGGTCGGGACTCCGGGCCGTGGCGTTGGGTTTTCAATCTATTCGTAATGGTGATGCCGATATCGTCATCGCTGGCGGCCAAGAAAGCATGACTCAGGCGCCACATTGCGCTAATTTGCGCAACGGTCAAAAACTGGGATCGCTTGAAATGATTGACAGCATGTTGATTGACGGTCTTTGGGATGCATTTCATGGTTATCACATGGGCAACACGGCAGAAAATGTCGCCAAACAATTCAACATTTCAAGAGAGGCTCAGGATGCCTTCGCTGCCGCTTCTCAACAGAAGGCCGAGGCCGCTCAAAAAGCGGATCGTTTTGTGGCCGAAATCACGCCAGTTGTGGTGAAAGGGCGCAAAGCGGACGTTCGGGTGGATACCGATGAGCATCCGCGTCATGGAACCACCGTCGACACGCTCTCAGGGCTCCGGCCGGCTTTTATTAAAGACGGCACGGTGACTGCGGGCAATGCATCCGGAATCAATGATGGTGCGGCGGCAACCTTACTGATGTCGGCGAGCGCGGCGGAAGCACGCGGCATTACGCCGATGGCCCGAATTGTGTCTTGGGCAACTGCGGGTGTTGACCCGAGCATTATGGGAACGGGTCCGATTCCAGCCAGTCAAGCTGCGTTGGCAAAAGCAGGCTGGACCATCGATGATCTGGATTTGGTAGAAGCGAACGAAGCCTTTTCGGCGCAGGCCTGTGCTGTCAACCAGGAAATGAAGTGGAATCCAGACATCGTTAACGTAAATGGTGGCGCTATTGCGCTCGGTCACCCGATCGGGGCATCCGGTGCACGGGTTTTAACCACGCTGCTTTATGAAATGACCCGTCGTGATCTACGTCGAGGGCTCGCGACATTATGTATCGGTGGCGGTATGGGTGTTGCAATGTGCGTTGAGCGCGCTTGACCCTGACGGTACCGATAATCAAAAAATTTATAATTACTTAAGGAGTTTTAGATGTCTCATACTGCTATTGTTACTGGCGGAACGCGGGGGATTGGCGCTGCGATTTCAATCGCACTGAGTGAAGCGGGTCATCGCGTTGCCGCAGCTTATGCGGGAAATGACGAGAAAGCGAATGCCTTTAACGCTGAGACCGGCATTGATGTGTACCGGTTTGATGTGGCCGATTTTGATCAATGTGCCGAGAACGTATCTCGTATCGAGAGCGATCTGGGCGCGATCGGGATCTTAGTCAATAATGCGGGAATCACCCGAGACGGCACGCTACACCGGATGGATTTCAATCAGTGGAACGCGGTGCTGCAAACCAACTTGTCTTCTTGCTACAACATGAGTCATGCGGTGATCTCAGGTATGCGCGAGCGGAACTTCGGTCGGATCGTTAATATTGGCTCAGTAAATGGTCAGGCAGGCCAATACGGACAGGTCAACTATGCCGCTGCAAAGTCGGGTATTCACGGTTTTACGAAAGCGCTCGCTCTGGAGGGCGCCGCAAAGGGGATCACCGTGAATGCTATTGCACCGGGCTACGTGGATACTGACATGGTTCGTGCGGTGCCAGAAAAAGTGCTCGAAAAGATTATCGCGACAATCCCCGTCGGTCGTCTGGGCTATGCGAGTGACATCGCACGTGCGGTGATGTTTTTGGTCGCCGATGAAGCAACTTTCGTTACCGGCTCAACGCTGTCGATCAACGGTGGCCAGCATATGTACTAAGGGTTCTGGTTACACCGGTTTTGTGCATGGTAGTATTATTGCGGTGCACAATCACGGGTCTGGACACGTAGTATGCGAACCATCAAGAAGTATCCCAACCGACGCCTTTACGATACCGAGGTCAGCCGTTACATCACGGTTTCGGATCTTCGCCAGCTTATTGTTGATGGCGAAGAATTCGGTGTCGTTGATGTCGCCAGCGGTGATGACATCACGCGTTCGGTTTTGTTGCAGATTATTAACGAGCAGGAAAATGGCGGCCAACCGCTGTTTACCACCGAAATTCTGACGAATCTGATTCGCTTTTATGGTGGTACGACTCAGAAGATGTTCACGGACTACCTTGACCGCAGTCTCTCGCTTTTCGTTGAGCAGCAACAGGCGTACCAGGATCGGTTTGCAGAATTTTTGGGTCAGTCATCGGTTGGCGTGATGTCCGAAATGGCCAAACGTAACCTGGAGGTATGGCAGGACGCGCAGAAGAATTTTTTGCGCTCCGCGGGATTCACGGGCGACGATTCCGGCACATCTTCCAAGTCCTCCAGCAAGGCCGGCAAAAAGCCGACCAAAGAATAGGGTGACCTCTAAAAATTTGCCGACGCGAAGCGGTGGCAAAATTCTGGTTGACGCGCTTTCTGTTCAGAAAGTGCGGCACGTTTTCTGCGTACCTGGCGAGAGTTTTCTGGCGGCGCTTGACGCGTTGGGTGATGCGTCAGACATTCATACCGTGGTTTGCCGTCAGGAAGGTGGCGCAGCGATGATGGCTGAGGCCATGGCAAAGCTAACAGGAGAACCCGGCGTTTGTTTCGTCACGCGAGGACCCGGCGCCACAAATGCCGCGTCGGGCATCCATGTGGCGGCACAGGACTCGACGCCACTGGTGCTGTTGATTGGCCAGGTCGCGACGGATGCGCTGTTTCGAGAAGCATTTCAGGAGATCGACTACGTCCAGTTCTATGGTTCGATTGCCAAGCACGTTGAGCAGGTTTATGACGCTGCGCGTTTGCCGGAGGTGATGAGTCGTGCTTTTCATACGGCCTGCAACGGGCGTATGGGGCCGGTTGTTGTTGTTCTACCGGAGGATGTGCTTCGCGATCTTTCAGCGGTCCCGGATGTGCCGATGCGTCGTTCACTTCACATTGAGCCATCGAGCAAAGACCTGACCGCTTTTTCAAAGATCGTCGGCGAGTCGAAACGGCCCTTGCTTATCGCCGGGGGTCGACACTGGGATCCAGAAACCCGTGCCGCTCTGCATCAATTCGCCCGCCATTGGAAACTGCCGGTCGCTGCTGCCTGGCGGTACCATGACGTTTTCGATCACGGGGACGAGAATTACGTCGGAGATGTGGGGATTGGCATGAATCCCGAGCTTGAGGGAGCCCTTCAAGCTGCGGATCTGGTCATTGCGCTGGGCATTCGCCTGGGTGAAATGACGACAAAAGGCTATAGCCGTTTGCAGCCTCCGCTGCCGGCACAAAAACTGATTCATATTTTTCAGAGTCCAGAGGAATTGGGCCGGGTGTATTACCCTGAGCTTGCGATCGCAGTTTCTGCACCGGAATTTGCGCGATCGCTCTCCCGGTTGCCAATTCCCGAGACGTTGCCTTGGAGGGAAACGACCCAGAGTTTGCGTCACAGTTACCTGAAATGGATTAAACCTGAAACTGTGCAGGGCGAACTTGATCTTTCCACGGTGATGGTCGAGCTGGATGAAATGCTCGCTGAGGATGCGATTGTCACGAATGGTGCCGGTAACAATACGGGATGGTTGCATCGATTTTTCAGATTTGTCGGGGAACGTCGACAACTCGCACCGACAAGTGGCTCAATGGGTTATGGATTGCCGGCCGCGATTGCGGCATCGCTGGCCTATCCAAACCGGCAGGTCGTGGCGGTGGTGGGAGATGGTGATATCCAGATGACGAGTCAGGAGCTCGCGACGGTGGCGCAGCAAGAACTTTCCGTCATCATTAT
Organism: Arenicellales bacterium nBUS_48; assembly: GCA_051201575.1. Taxonomy (GTDB): domain Bacteria; phylum Pseudomonadota; class Gammaproteobacteria; order Arenicellales; family UBA868; genus UBA868. The sequence goes on from CP179197.1 coordinate 105,130, forward strand.
TGTCGTCAATAATGCCATGCTGGGGACCATCCGGATGCATCAGGAAGTTCATTATCCCGGGCGAGTGAGCAATACAGCGCTGCACAACCCCGATTTCTGCGCGTTAGCCGCAGCGCATGGTCTCGCTTCGGCGCAGGTCACCCGGACCGAAGCGTTCTCATCAGCGCTCGAGAACGCATTATCTGAAACGGGCAGCACGCTCATTGAAATCGTGACCAACGCTGAGGCTATTTCGCATACCGCAACGATTACTGAACTACGGAAACGTTCGCACTAATGCTATTAATGTTGTAAGGAGAATTCATGCGCTTGCAATTGGCCGCCTGGCCAGAAGTCGAAAATTATCTTAAGACCGCTTCTTCGATCATCATTCCAATTGGATCCACGGAGCAGCACGGACCCAATGGACTAATTGGTACCGATGCAATCTGCCCAACCGCGATTGCATATGAACTTGAGGAAAAAATTGATGTGCTCATTGGTCCCACACTGGCCGTGGGCATGGCACAACACCATCTCGGGTTCCCCGGCTCGATTGCTTTTCGACCGTCCACATTGCTGGCTGTGGTTCGGGATGTGGTTGAATCCCTCACCGGTCAAGGCTTCACGCACATCTATTTTTTAAATGGCCATGGCGGCAATGTTGCGACCGTCACGACTGCCTTCTCGGAGATTTGGTCGACATCCAGTTTCGCGGGAAGTCAGGCGCCACCCCCGTGCCTACGTCTTCGCAACTGGTACTTAGGACCCCGGGTTAACAGACTTTCAGATGAACTCTATGGCGATGCAGAGGGGAGTCATGCGACGCCTTCGGAAGTGTCGCTAAGCTGGTATGCGCATCCAGAGGCGGTAAAAGACGTCGTGCTGAGTCCAGAGCTCGCTCCGAAGGGTGCCATTCGAGACGCGGCCGATTACCGCCGGCAGTTTCCGGATGGCCGGATTGGCTCGAATCCCGGGTTGGCGAGTGTTGCGCATGGCCAGCGAATACTTGAGGCAGCCGTGGGTGACACGCTCGAGGATTTTAATCGTTTCATTCAGACAAACACCTCACGCTAGATGACAGACAAAACTCCAGAATTTATTCGAGCGCTTTCTGCCGCGGTCAATGATTTTGCCGAGGCCCGCGATTGGGAGCCATTCCACTCTCCAAAAAATCTGTCCATGGCGTTGATGGTTGAAGCCGCAGAGCTCGTGGAACACTTCCAGTGGCTGAGCGAGCAGCAGAGCTTCGATCTGCCGCCCCCAAAGCGCCAGGCGGTGTCCGAGGAACTCGCCGATGTGTTGATCTATCTGGTCCGGCTTGCTTCCCGACTTGAGATTGATCTGGAGCAGGCGGCGTGGGAGAAGCTTGAGATTAATAAGCAGAAATATCCTGTTGAAAAGTCTCGCGGGATCGCAAAAAAATATACCGAGCTGTAATGAATTGCTTTCAGGGATCAAAAGCATTTGCAAATTGTTCTCGAAGCACGTTTTTTTGAACTTTCCCCATTGTGTTTCGCGGTAAAGAATCCACAGTAAAAATTTTGCGCGGTACTTTGAATCCCGCCAATCGCGGCTTGAGCGTCGTGATGATGGCCTCGGGTTCAATTTTGAAGCCTGCCTTTGGACAGATGACGGCCACTAATCCCTCGCCAAGGTCGGCATGCGGTACGCCGATAATCGCGGTTTCGTTGACGCCGTCCAGAGCATCAATGGCCTCTTCGATTTCTTTCGGATAGATGTTGAGTCCGCCGCTGATCACGAGATCTTTTTCACGACCGACGATCTGGATACGCCCGTGCGCATCCATTTTGGCCATGTCACCCGAAATAAAAAAACCATCGCCTGTGAATTCACCAGCTGTTTTCTCCGGCATCTGCCAGTAGCCTTTAAACACGTTGGGACCTTGCATTTGAAGGACGCCCGTTTCGCCGGCGGCAACGGGTTGATTTTGGTTATCGCAGATCCGGATCGTGACGTCGGGAAGCGCATAACCGACCGTTCCCGGAACGCGCTCGCCCTCCAGGGGGTTCGATGCGATCATGATCGCCTCCGACATGCCATAGCGTTCAAGAATTCGCTGCCCGGTCTGCTCAAAGAAGGCTTGCCAGGTTTGTTCGAGCAACGGCGCTGATCCACTGATGAACAAACGCACGCGCTCGCAACTGCCTTGATTGAAATTCGAAGTTTGTAGAAGCCGGGTGTAAAACGTGGGTACGCCCATCATGACCGTAATCGCGGGCAGCTGTCGCATGACTTCGTCCGGATCAAAGCGCTCGAGAAAGCGCATCGATATGCCACACAGCATCGCGCAATGAACGGCAACGAATAATCCGTGAACGTGGTAAATCGGCAGCGCGTGTAGCAACACATCAGTTTCACGAAATCCCCATAGGTCGATTAAAGTCAGTGCATTGCTGGCCAGGTTATCGTGGCTCAGCATTGCCCCCTTGGATCGGCCGGTAGTGCCCGAGGTATAGATAATGGAAGCGATATCGTTGGCATCAGTACTGGCGATCTCCTCAACAGGTTCGGTATTTGTTATCGCATCAGCGAGGGAACCTGTGCCGTCTGTATCAAAAGTCAGAAGGGTAGCGCCGGTATTCCGGGCGATATCGCGAAGATCATCTTCTGTTTCAGGGCGAGCGATGAATAGCCGAGGGCGAGCGTCACCTAAAAAATAGGTCACTTCGGTCGGGGTGTAGGCGGTATTCAGCGGAACGAAAATAGCCCCGATACGCAACGTCGCTAGATATAAAAGCAGCGCGTAGGGGGATTTATCAACCTGAACAAGTACCCGATCACCTGGGGTGACATCAAGCGATCGGAGCGCGCCGGCATACCGGGCACTCATGATGTCAACGTCGGTGTAAGTCCATTTCTGACCCCCGGGAGTCTCGATCCATAGTGCGTTCGGATCTTGCGGGAAACGCTGCTGCAGTAGAGAGTAAAGGTTATGGTTCAAGGGCTAGGGTGATAGTGAAATCAAACACGACGATTTTAGCGGTAGATGTCATCATGTGCAGGGTTGGATTTGTATTCAGAATTAAAAGCGTGTCGAGAGACGTTTAAAAAATGAAAAAAGAGCTCGCGGTACTAGTGATTCACGGCATCGGTCGGCAGGACGAAAACTTTGCTGACGAGTTGAAAGAGGGAGTCAGCGCCCAATTGGAGCGTCTCGGACGCGACCCGGAGTCTGTCGCCTGGCAGACGATTTTTTGGGACGATATCCTAAGTCCCGCTCAAGACGCCTATCTTGAGGCTGCTTTCGATTCCAATGAGCTCAGGGCAAAACGAACGCGATCGTTTTTACTCAGTGCACTGGGAGACGCTGCAAGTTACCGTCAACTGCCCTCAGGTGGAAGACGCGGCGGAGCGGAGAACATCACCTATCGTCGGATACATGCGAGGATTTCCCAATCGCTGACAGAGTTATATCAACAACAACTGGGTGCACGGCCCGTCCCGTTGGTGGGGCTCGCTCATTCGTTTGGAGGCCATATTTTGTCGAATTACATCTGGGACGCCCAGAGACGGCCAAATCAGAGACGTTCCGCTTTTGAGCGGATGAATTGGTTGTCAGGGTTAGTGACTTTTGGTTGCAATATCCCTCTTTTCACATTCGCCTGTCTTGACGTGATTCCGATCCAGTTTCCACCGGCGCGACTGCCCGCCCGGTTAAAACAACATGCGCAATGGCTCAATTTGTTTGACCCGGATGATCTCCTTGCCTGGCCTTTAAAACCGATTAACGCCGCTTATGCAAAGGTCGTGAGCCATGATGAGGAGATCAATGTTGGCGGACTGGTGAGTGGCGCAACTCCGGCATCTCATCTTGCTTATTGGCAAGATGTTGCTTTTGCAAGTCGGGTAGCTGATTTTTTGAATTCACTGCTGAAACATTAAATAATAAAGGCCCACCTTTTTCCTCGGGCCTGATTTGGTGCACAATGGGAAATCATCCGCCGAGCTTGCTGGAATACACCATGAAGTCTGCATTATTTGAAGAGGCCCAGGCGTTGCAGGGCCAGACAGTTGCGCTGCGTCGTGATATCCACCGTCACCCGGAGCTGGGCCTTAATTTACCAAGAACCCGCGCAACGGTTCTCGAGGCGCTGTCTGATCTGGATCTTGATATCACGTTATCAAAGGAGACGAGCGGGATTGTCGCAACACTTCATGGCGCGCGCTCAGGACCGTCTGTTTTATTGCGTGGTGATATGGATGCGCTGCCGATGCCGGAGCAGACCGGTCTCGATTTCTCGTCGACCGAAGAGGGTTGTATGCATGCCTGCGGTCATGATGCGCATACCGCGATGCTCGCAAGTGCCGCCCATTTATTGCATGATTATCGCGAACATCTGAGCGGCAGCGTACGGTTTATGTTTCAACCCGGTGAGGAGGGTCCCGGGGGTGCGAAGCCGATGCTGGATGAGGGTATTTTGGATCCTGACGGCACTTTGCAGTCGGTTTATGCGCTGCATGTTGAACCTGAACTGCCGTCGGGCACCATTGCTTGTCGCACAGGCCCGATCCTTGCTGCAGTCGATACCGTCTTTGCAAAGATCGTGGGTCAGGGCGGACATGGTTCAATGCCGCACAGTGCTGTCGATCCCATTCCGGTCGCCTGCGAAATAGTTCAGGCCATCCAAACGCTTGTGACCCGGCAATTTGACGTGTTTGATCCTGTTGTCGCAACCGTTGGCAGGATAGAGGCGGGAACCGTGAGTAATGTTATTCCCGACTTCGCAGAGCTCGATATCACATTGCGATCGCTTTCCGTGGAGACTCGCTCCCGCTTGGCTGACGGTGTTGAGCGACTTGTCCGACAGATCTCCGCGGCGCATGGTCTGGAGGGGAATATGGAGATAGAGCTCGGGTATCCGCCAACGGTGAATCATGCGGCCGGTGAGCAGGCCGTATTACACGCCTGCCAAAGTGTGCTGGGTGAGGATCGTTACATGCAGATGGCGACACCGTGGATGGGCGCCGAAGATTTCTCATATTTGCTAGAACGCTTTTCCGGCGCATTCGTTTTCCTTGGGGCTGCACCAACAGATTCCGCTCCCCAACCGTGCCACTCGACCCGAATGATGCTGGATGAAAACGCCTTTCCCTCGGGGGTTGCGATCTATGCCGCACTTGCCCTTCAGGAGTTATCTACCGGAATCGTTTGACGTTGATTTTTTCGATCGTGTTGATTTAAGACAGATGCCAAAGATGACTTAAAGCATTTGACTGTGAACGAAAGACGCGGTGTAATCGTCTGAGGTCTTGATTGTGTTGCACTCAAAAAAAGTGGACCCTTTAAAGCCATTAGGGCACAGAGGTTAATTCATGCAGTCACCGAGGATCGATGCGTTAGTGCTCGCGGCGGGCCGCTCTTTAAGGGCGGGAGGATCTAATAAACTGCTGCTCCCCTGGCAAGATAAAGTTGTTGTTGAGCATGCAGTAGATGCCGCACTCTCATCCCATGTGACCACTGTTCACGTTGTTTCCGGCCATGATCAGCCGTCCTTGCAGGCCGTCCTAAACGGGCGGCATCTCAACTGGATTCATAATTCAAATTACCGCAGCGGCATTAGCAGCTCGATTAGTGCGGGCGTCAGTCAGCTTTCAGCAGAAGTCGATGGCGTCTTGCTTTGTCTGGGCGATATGCCATGGGTCAGCGAGCGCCAAATTAACCGGTTAGTGGATGGTTTTCAGCCTGATTCTGTTCGGGTGGCTTGTTTTGGTAAACGTCGTGGTCATCCTGTGCTTTTCCCCCGCGCATGGTTTGACAAGCTGATGCAATTAACCGGGGATGATCTTGCGCGTTGTCTTTTTGATAGCCTGGCTTCTGCGGTGGTCGAGGTTGCGATGGCAGATGATGCGGTATTGCGCGATGTTGATCATGAGGGTGATCTTGATATGGAATCAGATTTTCGGGCGTCTGCCTGATATTTTTAAAAACTATTATTTCGTTAGTTTTTGTCATCCAGTCTGATTCGGCTCCACGAGTCACCTTCTCTAATTACCGGGTAGGCGGCCCACTCGATAAATTCTTCAATCGAGATCTCGCCGACATCGCCAACGCCCTGACCGGCGATAATCTCATAACGCACGGTGTGTAATTCGCGCGAGATTATTTCCCGAACCTGCCAGGACGCGCCAAATTTTCCATTACTGAAGGTGAGGTCTGTCACAATATGAGCACGGGTGATCAGCTCCGCGCCATCTGATTTTTGTCGTGCTAATTCATAGATCCGCATCAGATCATCTTCGCTGACATCCATGAGGGTATCAATTTGAGAGAGCGCATGTTGAATGTCAGAGCGGTTAACATTAGGCGGCAAAGGTTGCCGTCGTTGCCACCGGATGCTCGCCGGGTATCGCCGCCATCGAAAGGGTAAATTGATCAGGATGGCGATAAGGATAAGGGTCGCCATATTGATCAATACGGGCGAAAAAACAAAGCCGAAGCCAAGCTCGTAAATAGCAGGTCCACCCATCACAGCCATCAATGCAGTGGCCCCCGCCGGCGGGTGAACACATCGGAAGATACACATTCCGAGGATACAAACACCAATAGTCGCAGCCGCTTCAACCGGGCCGATTCCAATCCACCTGGCACAGGCGACACCAATCGCGGCACACAAGCAGTGACCCACTAACACGGGCCAGGGTTGTGAGAGCCTGCCATGGGGGACTGCAAAAATCAGCACCGTCGATGCGCCCGCAGAGGCTACGATCAGGAGATTGCCGCCCACCGGGGCGGAATAGCTGACGGTAAAGACCACTGCCATCGCAATGATGCTGCCAATAGTTGCAACCGCTAATTCAGCGGCGGAGGGCGTCGTCGTGCCCGCGCCGAGCCACCTGATCGCGGGCCGTAAAAAACGGGAGCCCGGAGAATTCATCTCCAGACTCCCGTTATCTCAATCGCTTTGGAAGTGTAATCTGAGAGTCGATTGAAAATGATTCCCGAAAACAATTTGTTTATTCGCGGTTAATTGAATAACGAACCGTGGTAATCAAATATTTCGGGATTCAACAGAACTCAGTATCGGTCTCGACCACGACCGCCACCGCCACCACCACGAGGACGATCCTCACGGGGTCGTGCTTCGTTTACAGTCATCGCGCGGCCACCAACATCACGGCCGTTCAATTCATTGATCGCTTTTTGGCCGGCATCGTTGCTGGACATTTCAACAAAACCGAAACCTTTTGATCGACCGGTATCGCGGTCCATGATGAGTTTGGCACTGGATACATCACCGAACTCGATAAACAGCGCACGCATATCTTCTTCGGTAACGCTGTAGGAAAGGTTTCCAACATAAATATTCATAAGAAAGTCTCTTTGGGAGGTTAGGAATTATTCGGACGGCCCAGAAAAGATCTGGAGTTCGAATGATAAAATTGAATGGATACGGGGAGCGGGATTCGGAGGAGCTGGATTGCGTCTTTTGAGGCGTTTTTCAGATCTACAGGCAGCCGCCTGTAGCCATTCGTCTATGGGAGAAAGTCCCATTGCCGCGAACAGTAACCTAGAAGAAACCATAAATCAAATACTATTTTTAGTTGTGTTGATCTTTTCCGCACCTGAACGCTCTAAAAAGGAGCTTTAAGGTCAGTAAAACACAGGTTCACGCGAATCGACTCCTCGTTTGGCGATAATTGGCGCAGGTTTTAACGAGAAGATAAAAATGAATCGTACGACTGATCAAAATGCTTACCGACGCCGTCGGTTGATCGCCGGTGCCTTGGGGCTTGGCGCTTTGGGGACGTTTGGTGCCCTCCGCTACGGTGACGGAACCGTTTCTGCTGAACAATCGGATCAGGGTTCGGCACCCGGGTCCGATGAGCCGACGGTCTCTGATAAGACCGGCGAGCGTTTAACTAACAAATTTGCCGCGACGCATTACAACAACGCCTATGAGTTCGGCTGGGATAAAACGGATCCCGTGGAAAAGTCTGGCGGATTTGAGCTCAAGCCGTGGCAAGTGACTTTCGACGGATTATGCGGGAAGCCCGGCACCTTTGATCTCGATGAGCTGATGGGGATGCCTTTCAGCCAGTTGGAGGAGCGGGTCTATGATTTTCGCTGTGTTGAGGCGTGGTCCATGGTGATTCCTTATAACGGTCGTTCACTTCGCGATATTCTCAGCGTCGTTCAACCGTTGGGATCTGCCAAGTATGTCGCGTTCACCAGCATTTTAAGACCGGAGCAAATGCCGGGCCAGGCGTCTTCGTTTAGCACACTCGATTGGCCTTACGTTGAAGCATTGACGATTGAAGAGGCAATGAATCCGCTGACCTTTGCAACTTTTGGCGTGTACGGCGATCAGAACCTGCCGCAAAATGGCATGCCGTTTCGTATCACCGTGCCATGGAAGTATGGATTTAAGTCACCCAAATTTGTGGTGCGGATTACATTTACCGAAGAGCGACCCGAGGCGACCTGGCATAAGGAAAATTCCCGCGAATATGGCTGGTACAGTAATGTGTATCCTGATGTTTCACACCCGCGGTGGAGCCAGGCGACGGAGCGACGGATTTGGAGCGAGACGGATGTTGAGCGCATTCCCTCGCGGCCTTATAACGGTTTCGCTGATCAGGTCGCGCATCTTTATCCGGGCGATCAGAAACAATACCGTTGATCCGAACGCTAACGCATTTGGGATTGGCGCTACCGGCCATCTTGATGGCGTACGCCTGGCGCAGTCAAAGTTTAGGGGTTGATCCCCAGAAAGCGCTCATACTTGAAACCGGGATCTGGACCTTTAATCTGCTTCTCGTTGTTCTTTTTCTGCCAGTCGCTTCCCGTTGGGCACACTGGCCGGTGGTGCTTAAATACCGAAGAGCTGTTGGTTTATGGGTGTTTGCGTACGCCACCACTCATTTCACGCTGTTTTTGTCGTTTTATCTTGGCTGGGATTTCGTTCGTCTCGCCGAAGAGATTACGGATCGCCCTTACGTGTTACTCGGGTTTGGTGCCTGGCTCATCCTGGCAGCACTTGCTAGCACGTCAACCCGGGCGGCGATTAAAAAACTGGGTCGGCGATGGAAGCCTTTGCACACGTTCGTCTATCTTGCGCTGGTGTGTGCCGTGATTCACTACCTACTGATGATTAGAAGCGACTGGTCCTGGCCGGTTGCATACGCTGCGATTGGACTATGTCTGTTGATGCTTCGGCTCCGCCGGTCACGGGGGTTAAGGACTCGAAACTAATCCAGTCTTGCCCGGGCACGCGCTGCAGATTCCGGATCTAAAAAGCCTTTCAGAGTTGCCTCGGTTTCAAGATGCATTGCCTGCTCAAGATCACCATTTGCGGCCTCTCGTAGTGCGTTTTTGAGATCAGAAACGGGGCCTTGCGGCAGCGAGGCGATTTTTGTTGCCAGCGCGTGGATTCTTGCGTTGAGCGCCTGAGGCTTCACGATCTCCCAATCAAAGCCCAGCGCTTTGGCATCGCTCGCACTGTATTGATCCCCAAGCAGGATCATCCGTTTTGCTTTGGTGATCCCAATTTGCTGCGAGAGCAGTCGAGTGACCGCGCCGGTGACAAAAATACCAAGCGAAATCTCCGGGAAAAAAAATCGCGCATCGTCGGTCATGACCACAAAGTCACAGTTAATCACCCATTCAAGTCCGCCGCCAACCGCCCAGCCGTGAATGGCCCCGATCACTATTTTTTGGTTGAGGCAGATCTGCCGGGTCACGTCCTGAATTTTTTCGATGTACGCGCGGGTTTCCGCTTTCGAGCCGACTTGACTGTCAAACTCCTTGAGATCGTCTCCGGCACAAAAAGCCCGCCCGGCACCCTGCAGCACGATCACATTGATATGTGGGTCGTCATTCGCACGCTGCAGCGCGGCTGTCAGCGCTTCAAGTAAAGGCGGGTTAATCGCGTTGAGACGTTCAGGTCGGTTTAGCGTGATTGTGGCGATCGCCTCGTCAACTTCAAATAAGACCGTGTCCTTCATACGTTGTACTCCCGAATTAATCGGCGTGTTTTACCCTCGGTACGCCCGAGTTTGCCCGGGGATAATAGCGTTAGATCGATGCTAAGACGAAGCGAGGCGCTCAATTCGGTCGAAATTTTCTCACGAAGCCGGTCGTCGTATTCGTATCCATCAGCGACTTCAACCTCAAGAGGCAGGCGATCATAGGGGGGCGGGTGCTTTAGTCGAATCAGATACTCCCCGTTCAGCTCGGTAAAGGTATTTACAGCAGCCGCGACCACTGACGGAAAAGCATTTACACCGCGAATGATCACCATCTCGTCGGTTCGGCCAATGACCCGAAACCGCGGCGCGCCACGTCCACAACGACAACGGTCGGTCGCGGTCAGGCGGATAAGATCGCCAGTCCTGAATCGCAGCAAGGGTTGGCATTCACGATCCAAATGCGTCAGCACCAATTCCCCTTCACTGTCGGCTTCAAAGGGTAAGACGGTATCGCTGTCGGGTGCCACAATTTCAGCGTGCGCGAGATCGCTGGCCATAAAATGGAGATCGTTTTGTTCGGTGCACTGCCCCGCAAAATTGCACAAAAAATCACTGACACCATAGTTAGAGTTCATCGCCTGCATCCCCCAAACATTATTGAGGCGACTGCGAAACACGGGATCATCAAGACCGGGCTCGCCCCCCATAAACGCCTTTTTGAGTCCGAGTGATCTCGGGCTTCGATCAGGAAATCGCTCGGCAAGCACCTGTGCGAGCCGGGCAGGATATGACGGCGTGCAAGAGATTGCGTTTACGCCAACTTCCAAAATCGTGCGAATCAGAAGATCCGTGCTGCCGGTGCCAAAAGGCACCACGAGCGCCCCGGTTGACTCAAGCCCCAGATGGTCAGTGAGCCCACCCATCCAAAGTTGATAGTTAAGGCAATGCACGACCACATCGCCCGGACCGAGGCCCGCAGCAGATTGCGCGCGGCCCGCCACTCGTGCCTGCAACTCGGCGTCGTTTTTTGATAGCGCGAGGTTCATGGCGTGACCGGTTGTGCCAGAGGTCCGGTGGAGGCGCGACACCGAGTCCTGGCTTGTCGCGAGATAACTGCCAAACGGCGGGTATTGGGCCTGATCGTTGCGGAGTTGGGACTTATCCGTGAAAGGTGAATGCCGAATCTCATCAATGGTGTGTGGGATCTTGACGGGTGCCTTGGGGTGATGGCGCTGATAAAAAGCAGAATCCAAAAGCCGCCGACGCTGAACCTGCCAGCGCGCCTGTCGCTCTGCGTTGAGCTCCTCAGGTCGTGCAAAGTCAGCGTCGGACAGGCAGGGCAACTTGAATGGCCTCAGTGTTTATCCAGCCAGAAGCCATCGGGGTCTTCGGGAAACCGTCCGAGGTATCGGCTGTGACATTGATAGCCGAGAAGATTCTGGATCGTTCGCGAGAATTGGGCCGCGCGATCGCGCGGTACCGTGAGGTACTGATTGACCTCCTGACGGAGCCAGCCCAGAGAATAAGTGGTGATGATTCCGGTTCTCGGTTCGTTCGTTTGATTGGCGCCGCCGCCGTGCCAGGCAGCGCCGAGATAAACAAGTGCGCTGCCAGGTGACATGACTGCCTGAACAGTCGCATCATGGTCGCCGGGTTGATAGTCTTCAGTGTGGCTTTTCGGCACAACGTGTGTCGCGCCGTTCTCAATGGTGAAATCCGTAAGCGCAAACATCACGCTTGCTTGCCACTCAATGCCTGGAACCCGGATGGGATAGATGACGTCATCTTGGTGGAGCACTTGTGCTTTTTCGCCTGGCATTATCTCAATCGCGGTGCTGCTGCCAATTTGATAGTTGCTGCAATGGGGCAGCAACAGGGCGTCCATGAGTTTGAGTGTATGCGGCTGCTCAATAAGAGCCGCAGCACGCATTGAATAAGCCAGGGTACTGGCAAGGCGCCGGGTGTTGTAGCCATTAAAGTCATCCTCAAACTGCCCTCCGATCCGGTCGAAAAAAGGCTGCAGTTCGTCCCGCACCGTATCGACCGTCTGGTCACTGACAAGATTGGTTACCACGATAGCGCTGTCTCGCTTCAGGGCTGTTAGTTGATCTTCGAACGAATCCGATTCGGAAAAATAACAAAGTGTTGGACTCAATTCGGAACGTGAATTCATAACCAAAGTCTGTATTAATCGAAACCCAACCGCGCGAATCTTTTTAGTCCAATTTGGGTCTTGAGCACGTTATGATTCTCCCGGTTCACAAATGAATGATCACTATCTTGTAACTTTACTCTTGCTTCCATGCTAATTGCCACCGCTGTCCATATGACTGCTCATTTGTTGCTGCCTGCCGTGGCCGCACGGATTTTTTTTGCTAATCGATGGCTAATGGCCTGGCTCATCATGATGGCGACGATGGCTGTTGATCTCGATCATCTTTTGGCGGATCCGATTTTTGATCCTGAGCGCTGTAGCATTGGTTTTCATCCCCTGCACAGTTATGTCGCGATTGGCGTTTATGCCGGCGCGCTCTGGTTCAGACCGCTGCGAATGATTGCGACCGGTTTATTGATCCACATGTTTCTTGACGGAACCGACTGCTTGCGGATGGCGTTTTGGAGTTGAGTCATAACCGAAAAACTTTTGCTACCGAAAAAAAATTGAATGTAGTGAGACAGAACCGAATGCTATGCTTCTATCCACTGAACCGTTAGCTCCTTTGGTGTTCAGTAACTGCCCTGCGTCGATTTCTCCTCCCCCCAAAATGAGTCGGCGCGGGGCAAATTTTTCACCTTCACTTTCTTCTAATTACTTTTAAAGTCCGCGGGCGAGCTTGGATCGCCATCCCTTGCCACGGCGACGTTGAGGGCCGTGAATCGATTCGAGCGGTTTTTCAAGTCGCCAGCGCAGTTGTTGCTCCCGAGCCCACATTCGCTGTTCTTCGCTTGTAAGACCCGAGCCCGGCTGATCCGGCGCTATTCCCCGCGCGATCGCGTTTTCTGCCGCCTGCATAACTTCCTGAAGTGATCTCTTTTTCATTGATCACAATTTTATGTTTGGCGCGATCAATAAAGAGTGTGCAAAAAAGCAGGGGACCAACTGATCATGGTTGTGGCACAGTTTTATGAATTAAAGGAATAGCCCCTGTATTGCTCAGCGTGGATAATGGGCGGGTCGATCGGGGAAAAAGGACAATCTCATGGCAACTAACCTACTGCTCGCTTTTATTGCGGTGCTCATCGTAGTCAATCTCGCGATTCTGGTGAGACTGATTACCCGTAAGGACACTCAGCATGCGGAGCAGACCGTGCGCTCTGAGCTTCGCGAGGGGCGAGACGAGGCGGCCAAACGCTCCCACGAGCTGCGCGAAGAAGTTGCCGGAAGTCTTGATAAAACAGCGCAGACCCTGTCAACCACGGTGGGGCAGTTAGGCAACGTCCAAAAGCAGCAGTTGGAGGGCGTAACGACACAAGTGCAGGCACTGGTCGAGACCAATCAGCAGCGCCTTGAGGGCTTGCGAGCCACAATCAGCGAGCAACTTGGCGAGATGCGGGAAGCCAATGAAAAAAAGCTTGAAGAAATGCGCCGCACCGTCGATGAAAAGCTTCAAGGCACACTCGAAAAGCGTTTGGGTGAATCTTTTAAACTGGTCAGTGATCGTCTGGATGCGGTGCATAAAGGTCTGGGCGAGATGCAAAGCCTTGCAACAGGCGTAGGCGATCTCAAAAACGTGCTGACCAATGTCAAGGTTCGTGGCACCTGGGCTGAATATCAGCTCGAAGCCATTCTGGAACAGGTGTTGACGCCGGATCAGTTTGATCGGAATGTGGCGACTTATCCTGATTCCAGCGAGCGGGTTGAATTTGCGATTCGACTTCCGGGCCGAAGTGATGATCCTGAAGATTGCGTTTGGCTACCCATCGATTCAAAGTTTCCCCAGGAAGACTATCTTCGCCTGACCGAAGCGGCGCAAGCGGGCGATTCAGAGGCCGTGGCGCAGTCCACTCGCGAGTTGCTCCGGTCGGTAACAAATTCTGCCAAAACAATTGCAGAGAAATACCTTAACCCGCCCAAGACAACCGATTTTGCGGTGTTGTATTTGCCGACAGAAGGGCTGTATGCCGAGGTGTTGCGCCAGCCCGGCCTGGTCAGTCAGCTTCAGCAGGATCATCGCGTTGTCGTGAGCGGGCCCACCACGATTGCGGCATTACTCAACAGCCTGCGACTGGGATTTCGTTCCCTTGCGATTGAGCAGCAGGCCAGTGAGGTGTGGCAGGTGTTGGGCGCCGTTAAGAGCGAATTCGGTCGATTCGGCGAGGTGCTGGCGAAAGTTAAAAAGCAGTTGGCGACCGCTAGCAATACGATCGAGAAAACCGAACAGCGAACACGCGCGATGGCAAGACAGCTTCGTGATGTTGAGGAGATCTCAAATGACGATAGCGTCGATCTGCTTGATCTGATGCCTGAAGATAATTTGGATGAAAAAGATGAAAAATAAGAAGTGCGACTATGAATTTTAAGGGGCAGTCCGCACTCATTTGCGGGGCGGGCGGCGGCATTGGGCTTGCGGCTGCCAATCAGCTGATTACTCGCGGGCTTAACGTGGCGATTGCAGATCTAAAGGATCAGCCCGAGGATCTGGCGGATGGTCCGGGACAGGTCTGCTACTTTCAGGGCGATCTCAGCAACGAGAATTTTGTGCGGTCTATTGTCGAGCAGACCGTGGCTGAGCTGGGTGGAATCCATTATCTGGTTAATACGACCGGCGTGCTCTGGTTTGATCGGGATGCGTCAGTGGTGGATATGGAGATGGATGTCTGGGATCAGGTATTTGCAATTAACCTCAAATCATTTGTTCTGACCGCACGGCACGTGGTGCCACATATGCGCGCCCAGGGTGGTGGTGCGATGGTGCATATTTCATCGATCGATGCCCTGCGCGGTGATAACGCGCCACAGGATGCATATGGGGCGGCCAAGGCCGGCGTCATTCGATTATCAAAATCATTGGCGGTTCAATTCGCGAGTGAGGGTATCCGCTCAAACGCTGTGTTGCCCGGCCCGGTGCGCTCGCCGATGCAATCCCGGTGGGAGACTAATCCCCAATCTCTTGAGGCGCTGAGCGCACACGTGCCGTTGGGGAGAGTGGGCGAGCCGGATGACATCGCGCAGGCCTGTCTTTTCCTGCTCTCCGATGAAGCGTCGTTTATTACCGGCACCGAACTCGTTGTCGATGGCGGTTGCACCGCGCTCCCTTAAAAAAGTGGAAATTGAAGTCACCGAAGAATTCCAGCAGGTGCTGGATCTTCTAAGCGTTGCGACCCCGCCCGTGGTGTTTGTGACGGGCTCTGCCGGCACCGGCAAATCGACCCTGATTGACGTACTGCGGTACGAGCTTGATCAAAATCTGGTTGTGGTCGCGCCAACGGGTGTTGCGGCGTTAAACGTGCAGGGCCAAACCATTCATTCCCTGTTTCAGTTACCGCCGGGCCCACAGCCGCGCGCCAAGCGGATCGTAGGTGCGGCAAAAGACGTGGTTGAAAAAATGGATGTTCTGGTGATCGATGAGATCTCGATGGTCCGCGCCGATTTACTGGATGCGATCGATGACACGTTGCGCCTGAATACCAATCGACCCGGCAAGCCGTTCGGGGGCAAGACCGTGGTGCTGGTGGGTGATATGCATCAGTTGCCGCCTGTGGTCGCGGGCCGTGAGGAGCAGCGCCTCTTTGAGGAGCATTACGAGTCTCCTTATTTTTTTAGCGCGATGGCGTTTCGTGAAACACCGATGGTGACCATCACGCTGACCCGGTCGTTTCGTCAGGCGGATCCTGAATTTATTCAACTCCTCGACAATATTCGAACCGGGGCGGACTTGGGCTCGACGGTTGAAGCGCTGAATGCAACGGTCAACGAAGACATGATGCCAGAGGAGACCAAGCTGGTGCTGACATCGGTGAACGCCCGGGCCCGACAGTTCAATGAGCAGCAGCTTGGCCAACTGCCCGGTGAGCTTTGGTCTTTTGATGCCGAGGTCAACGGCGATTGGCTCGACAAGGAGTCACAACTGCCGTCGCCAAGTGAGCTGCGACTCAAAATTGATGCACAGGTGATGTTCACCAAAAATGGCGATGAATGGGTCAACGGGTCTCTTGGGCGAGTGATCAATCTTGACGACGACGTTATTGAGATCCAGATGCTCTCTGATGACAAGGCCGGCAAGCATGTTTTTGTTGAGCGCGAATCGTGGGAGCGTTATCGGTTTCAATGGGACGAGACGAGGCGCCGGGTGGATACCGAGTCGGTGGGAACCTACACCCAGTTTCCGTTTATCCTGGCGTGGGCCGTGACGGTCCATAAAGCGCAGGGTCTCACGCTCGAGCAGGTGCGGATTGATCTGGGTCGTGGGATGTTCGCGCCCGGTCAGGCTTATGTGGCGCTGAGTCGATGCCGGACCCTCGATGGCATCTCGTTCAATCGGCCGCTGAGCATCGATGATATTAAGTGTGATCCCGTGATTCAGGCTTTTTACCAGTCGAGCGATGTCGCCACGATCTAGGCCACCGCGCGTGAGGTGTGCTGGCGCTGATCGCGTTAATCATTATTCTGAAATGGAGTGCACCCGTGGCAAATGACGACAGCATGATCAAACTGAGTCCATATCCCCGTTACAGCGAAGCGGAAATGATTTCCCGCGCCCGGGCACAATATGAGCATCTTCAACGCCGTCGAACGGTGCGGGATTTTTCAGATCAGCCGGTGCCGCGCGAGGTCATTGAATCGTGTATTCAAACCGCAGGCACGGCCCCAAGCGGCGCCAATCAGCAACCCTGGCACTTTGCCGTGGTCAGCGATCCGGAAATCAAACGACAGATTCGATCTGCCGCTGAAGCGGAGGAGCAGGAGTTTTATGCACATCGCGCGTCAGACGAGTGGCTTGAGGCGCTCTCCCATCTGGGGACAGACGCCCAAAAGCCTTTTCTGGAGACTGCACCTTATCTGATTGTGGTGTTCGCGCTGGTGAATCGCGTTGATGACCACGGCGAGAAAACAAAGCACTATTATCCCTACGAATCGACCGGACTTGCCACCGGGTTTTTGATTAGCGCGCTTCACAATGTCGGACTGGCCTCCTTAACGCATACCCCTAATCCCATGAAGTTTTTAAACCAGGTATTGGGTCGGCCGGGCAACGAGCGGCCGTTCCTGATTCTGGTGACCGGCTATCCGGCAGATAATGCGCGCGTGCCTGATATCAAGCGGTTGGGTCTTGATGAGGTGGCGACGTTTTACTGACCCGTACCGGCGAGCGCCTATTCTCCAAAAAGTTCTTTGGCGGCAGCAAGACTGTTGGGGCGATAGCGCCATAGCCAGTGGCTGTAGTCCGGCGTAATCGAGGCGCACAGCGCGTCCCGGTCGGGCGCGGCGTCGAGTAGCGTACGAATACCGGCCGCCGTGTCGACGACTTCCTTGACCCATCGTTTGCCGTTTCGGAGTTGGTAAGAGGTCATTCCGGTCGGGGTGAGATAGTCGACGAAGGCCTGTGGCCAGGCGCCACTTTCCTGACGAATCGCCATCGCATAGGTGGCGATCTGGAAAGCATGGTCGTCCACGATCGATGAACGGGGCCGGCCAGAGGTTTTGAGTTCACGCACGGCTTCGGGATAACAGAGATCAATAAATCCGATCACTGGAATTTCGATGCCTTGAAGGCTCAGCTTGATCGGGTGCTGATACGAAAGTGGCGCTTGCCAGTCGCACATAATCGGGTAACAGTGGTTGAGACATTTCTCGACGGTGGCGCGCTCGCGTTTGATGTCCGAAGGGCGATAGGTCTCTTCTGTATTTTCGATGAGCTGATCGAAGTGCGACGTGGCCATGGCCCGCGCGCTGTCCTGATCAAGCGATATGTTTTCATCCAGCATCTGGCCGATGGTGTGGTCGAGCGCCGAGCCGCGATGCATTGCCGGCGAGCCGGCCTCGCGGATACCAAACACCAGATACAGCACGCCAAGCGCCGGATCCGCACGAAACTGCAGCATCGATGTTGCCGAAAGATGTCCGACGCCAAAACGCTCAAAAGGATTTGTCATCGCGTGAGATTAACCTGCTGAAAAATGACCTGAAACTCCTGTTTAGCGCTGAATCGGCTTGTATTTGATCCGGTGGGGTTGATTCGCGTCATCTCCGAGGCGGCGTTTTCGATCGGCCTCGTATTCAGCGAAGTTGCCTGCAAACCAGGTCACCTGGCTATCGCCCTCAAAAGCCAGAATATGGGTCGCAATGCGGTCCAGAAACCAGCGATCGTGAGAGATCACCACCGCGCAGCCCGGAAAATTAATCAGCGCTTCTTCGAGTGCCCGAAGCGTTTCGACGTCCAGATCGTTAGTGGGCTCATCCAGCAGCAGCACGTTACACCCGCGGCGCAAAACCTTGGCAAGGTGAACCCGGTTTCGCTCACCGCCGGACAGTGCGCCAATATGTTTTTGCTGATCCGGGCCTTTGAAGTTGAAGCGGCCCACATACGCGCGAGACGACGTTTGGTACTTGCCGACCTCAAGCACATCAAGACCATCCGAAATTTCTTCCCAAACCGTTTTGCTGTCGTCGAGCGTATCCCGGCTTTGATCAACGTAGGCGATGTCCGTGGTGTCGCCTTGACTGATCTCACCGGTATCGGGTGATTCCACGCCCGTTAGCATTTTAAAGAGTGTCGTCTTGCCCGCGCCGTTTGGCCCAATGATGCCCACGATGCCACCCGGGGGTAGCGAGAAGGAAAGATCATCAACCAGCAGTTTGTCACCAAAAGCCTTGCGAACATTTTTAACTTCGATGACTTTGTCGCCGAGGCGTGGACCAGGCGGAATATAAATCTCGTTAGTCTCGCTTCGTGACTGAAACTCCTGATCAACAAGATCATTAAACCGCGCGACGCGCGCTTTACTTTTGGCTTGCCGGCCTTTGGGGTTTGAGCGGACCCACTCGAGTTCGGCGCTGATGGTTTTTCGCCTCGCCGATGTTGTTTTTTCTTCCTGCTCGAGTCGCTTGTCTTTTTGTTCGAGCCATGAGGAGTAGTTGCCTTCCCAGGGAATACCGTGCCCGCGGTCAAGCTCAAGAATCCAGCCCGCCACGTTATCCAGAAAATACCGGTCATGCGTGACGGCAATGACGGTGCCGGCATACTGCTCCAGATAGCGCTCGAGCCACGCAACGGACTCGGCATCCAGATGGTTGGTGGGCTCGTCCAACAGCAGCATCTCAGGCTCGGAAAGCAGCAGCCGACACAGCGCGACCCGCCGGCGTTCCCCGCCCGAAAGATGCTCGACTTTGGCCTCCCAGGGTGGCAGACGAAGCGCATCAGCGGCTATCTCGAGCTTGCGTTCGACTTCCCATGCGCCGATGGCGTCAATTTTGGTTTGTAGCTCCCCTTGTTCTTCGATCAGGGCGGTCATTTCGTCGTCGGTGAGTTCTTCGCCAAACCGCGCGCTGACGCGCTCAAACTCGTTGAGCAGGGTTTTGGCTTCACCGAGACCTTGTTCAACGTTTGCACGGACATCACTGTCTTCGTCGAGCTGCGGTTCCTGGGGCAGGTAGCCGATCTTGAGATTCTTCTGGGGGACCGCCTCGCCTTCGATTTCGGTATCGATACCGGCCATGATTCGCAGCAAAGTGGACTTTCCGGCGCCATTTAGGCCCAGGACACCGATCTTGGCGCCCGGAAAAAAGGACAGGTAGATATCCTTCAGGATGTGCTTTTTGGGGGGCACCACTTTGCCAACACCCATCATGGAATAAACGTATTGCGCCATGGACTTATGAAACTGCTTTAAGTTTGAAAAGGGACCGTGGGATTCTACACGGGCCTACCACGAAACCGAAACAACGAAAACACTATAAATAGCGGATTTTTATGTTTACAATTCGGGTACGAACTCTGGCGGTCAAAAATCCAGGGAAAACGAATACCGGCCGAAAGGCTTTAATACAAACCCATAAATCTGGAAGAGAAAATTATGAGCACATACTCAAGCCCCCTTTCTAAAACCGAATTACTCAATACCATTGCAGAGCAGTCAGGTTGCGATCGTAAGCAAGTTCGCGCGGTTCTCGATAGCCTCGCCACCGTCATTGGCGGTCATCTTGCCCCGGGGGCAGCTGGCGTTTTCAAAATGCCGGGTCTTTTCAAGATTAGCGTTGTGGACAAGCCTGCCCAGCCTGCTCGTTACGGTGTTCCTAACCCTTTCCGTCCGGGTGAAACCATGGACGTCGCAGCCAAGCCTGCCAGCCGTCGTGTGAAGGTGCTGGCGCTTAAGAATCTTAAGGATATGGCCGCTTAATCAAGACGATAGCGTTCGAAAGCCCCGCCCGGTTCGCCGCGCGGGGCTTTTTTTTGCCTATTGCCCGATCAGTGCGTAAAAGCCTTAACGTTTTCGTGGCATTGGCGAGCCGGCCCGAATCTCCGCGCTCGCAAGATCCCATGCGGCCACGCGCTCGGGTCCGGCCGGATGGGTATCCAAAACGGTTGATGTGGTGCGCCCGCCCATGCGACCCAGCGATACCAAAATACCGCGACCGGCATCAAGATCAAAACCGGCGCGCGAGATGATATAGGCCGAGATGTAATCGGCTTCCATTTCCTGCTTGCGACTGAACGTCAACGCGCCGGCATACGCGCCGAGCTGCATGCCGTCTGATATCACCTGTGAGTTGTACATCGCCGCATCACCGAGCAGCAGCGCCATCGCCACCCCGCCGACAAGCGCGCCAACGGCCTGGCTGTTTTTGCTTTCGCGAATGTGGTTGGCAATGTGATGCGCCATCTCATGTGCGATCACCATTGCGATCTCGGCATCGCTGCGGGCGTATTGCACGATGCCTTTGTAAATGACAACAGTGCCGATATCTGACGCATAAGCATTCACCTCTTCTTCGGGAGAGTAGGTCAACTCCCAGTCGCAGTGATGCTCGCCAACATAACGACAGACTGCAGTGCCGGCGGGTTTGAGTTTGTTGTAGAGCGCGCTGATGCGCGCGACCGCTTCCTCATCAGAAACTGTGCGCGCGACGGGATCAGGCGCGGCATTGATTTCGGCCGCGGCGGCGTACACGCGGTTGTCTTGAATCTCCGGCAGCGCATGCTTTGGGGTCGCGCATCCACCGAGCAAAATGCCCAACAAAATCACCCCGATTGAAACGCTCGTTTGGGTATTGTTTAAAAACATTTATTCATTCCATAAGGCAGTTGTCATCAAGCGCTTCAACGGCAGAAAAATCCCTGTGATGCTTGTATTCAGGGCGTTTTGAGCCAGTCGCCTGATTGGAAACCGGGTTTAGAATCAGCGAAAAAATAGCCCGATCCCAGGGCGACATATTGGGCGGCGAGCCGTGCAGCAGCGTATCAAAAAAGATCAGCCCCGTGCCTTTTTGACCGGTCGCGGAGACCATGCCGTTTTGCCGGGCGAGTGTGGCGACGGTAGATGGTTCGACCACCCATAGCGGATAGCTGGTGGTGGCGGTGTCCAAAAAAGCATCGTGGGTACCCGCCTGATGGGAGCGCGGGATAAACCAAAGCGGTCCGTTAAATTCGCTGACATCATCGAGAAACACATGCAGGTTTAATGCCAATGGTTTGGGGACGCCGTCTTCCTTGTGATGGGTTGCAAAGTCATAGTGCCATTGCCAGACCTCACCCGAGAAGGCGGCTTTTACATTGACCTTAACCTGCTGCACATAGGCCGGGGTTTCAAGAATCTGGAGGGCAGGTTCAACAAGGCGAGGGTGGCGCACCAGCGCGGCATAAAGCGTATCGCGAAGATGAAGCCCCATTGCCGTTCGCACTTCACCCGACGCACGCTCGATAATATTTCCCTCGTGCCCATCAGTAAAAAGCGCAGGCAACCGGCTGCGCAACCGCTCGACTTCTTCGCTCGAGAAAAGATCCGGCAACATCAAAAAGCCCTGATCGTTTAACGAGGAGATTTGGCTGTCGGTGAGTTGCATGGGTTTTTTGATTTATGTTTTCGTTGGTGCACAAAGCGATTCAAGCGCGCGCTGGATCTCCACCATCGCAAGCGTATCC
The DNA here is from genome assembly GCA_051201575.1 of Arenicellales bacterium nBUS_48. GTDB lineage: Bacteria > Pseudomonadota > Gammaproteobacteria > Arenicellales > UBA868 > UBA868. Next base: position 127,122 of record CP179197.1, read on the forward strand.
TGCTCGCAATAATCCAGCAGCTGCTGCCGGTAGTCATCCGCCTCACGGCCGGTATAAGCGCCATGCGTAATCGCCGCAAATACCCGCGAGGCCTCACCCCCTTCAGCCACTCCCTCAAGATTGGCATAACTCATCGAGGGAACCAGCGCCGGTAATACGTTTTTAATCGAATACGTGCCGGCGTTTAATGACCGTTTGGTAATAAACCCGGGATGACAAACATGATCGCGCACCAGTGGCAGTAGATCCACCACGTTTTCCATGATCGCGCCGATACCGTCTGCCAGATCGGGAAACATCTGCCGAAGCGCATCAAGCACGCCCAGCTCAAAGCTTTGGTTATAGACCACCACCGGAATATCCGTGCGATCCATCGCCTTGATCAGCTCTTCCGCAAATTCGCGCCCGGGGTGCCGGTCGCCTTCGGCCAGATAGGCGGTGTGCGAGAGCGCCCCGTCATCATTCATGTAATGCACCGAGAACTGAAACGGCACCGTTTCATAAGGGCGTGTGTCGACATAGATCGGGATCCCGGGGGCGGTGGTTTCAAAATCCATGTAATACGCCGGCGGCCCAAAACGCAAAATGGCGTCTTTGAGATCATCCGAGACCCAGATCTCGCCAGAGGCGATGCAATCAAGCGCAATCGCCTGCTTTTCAGGCAGCTGGAAATCTTCCGGGATATCCGGGATCGACTCGATGCCTTGTGAATGAAGGGCGGCTAACCGGTTTGAATGAATGCGATACAAAAGCCCCGCCCAGTCGTCAGGCTTTGCCGCCATGCAGTGATCAAAATAATCACAGCGCCAGGGTTTTGAGCAAAGCGCTTTGGTGGCATAGACCTCGGGCGCGTTCGGCGCGTCTAACACCTCAAACATTTCGGCGACTCGCCCGCCCACTTCAGAAAGGCGATTAGTCGCCTCGAGTGTCAGATCCCGCCGGATGAGCATCTCGGGCCAGACAATGCCGTCCTCTTCAAGACGATAAGCGTTGTTGACATGAATCAACTCAACCGAGGTGATATCAACGCCTGCGCCTTTCAGCACGTAAAGCTGAACGGCCACATCATCAACATGACCCTTTTCCTCGCTTGCCGAGGTGGATGATTTGACTTCACGAAGCCCCCAGCCCTGATCCAGTCGCTCCAGCACGTCGACCCGAATCCGGATATTTTCAAACTCGAATGCCGCCTCAAAGATCGCAGGCGTATCGGCATCCATCAGCTCGCGGGTGCGCGCGATCGCGGCGTCATGCTCATAGGGTTTTTCGCTGACTTCAACCCCGTCCGGAAAAAGCGCCCAGGCGCCAACGCCGATCCGGTTTCCCGTATCCAGCACCGAAAAGGGCAGAGCTTCCTCATACGGCAGGCGCTGATGCCAGCCCAGCCAGAGCTTTTTCTCACAGCGCAGGCCGTCGATGTAGCGGGATTTGGTGAGGTAGGGAGCTTTCATTTAGCAGAAGTAAATCATTCGAGGGGCTCAGGGCATGCGCCCATCGAAAATATCTTACCGCAGACTGTCAGACAGTTCTCTTAGGACTCTGATTCTGGTTTCAGTCTTGATTTTGTACTTTCCCAGTTTCTTTTCACCCTTGCGGCTCTAGCCGAGATTCTTGATCAGAATTTCCATATATAGCGTCGTATTCGCTTAATCCGATCCATAACGAATTCACTTTGGCGCTTAAGGATTATCAAGTTTCTAGCGACATTAATTAAACTATGTTTTAAAAACATAATTAAAGTAGATAAATTAGATAACAATTACCTACTCATCGTAAAAAATTAAATGATAAAGGTAAAAAATGTTGAAAGTACTCGCTTCAAACAGAGAGATTTAGAGTGACTATACGGATTGTCGGGGAAGAGGATACTAGTGAGGGTCGCGCCGCAAACGATTTGGCCGATCTAATGCGTGCTGACCTGTCTTCCCGGTCAAAGTCAGACAATTCTAATTTGAAGGTAGCCATTGTGCCGAATGTGCAGGCCTATGGAGAAAAGCGTCCCGACCTCGACATCGTCCTGCTTCTCAAGGATTCAAATAAACGACCAAGTTTCGAGACGGTTAAGGGCGAATCTAATGACCTAATTCGCGTGGTTTCTTTATGCGTCGTAATTGAGGTTAAAGATCATATGCCTCAAGATGTTAAGTTTGAGGGCACGAAAGCATTTGTGCGATACAACGGTAAATGGAGTTCCGCCTCTGAGCAAAGCCATGATCAAATTTACTCATTAAGTAATTTCGCAAAAAAGAGTCTAGGGCCGGAATTTAGGAGTTGGGTTAATAACGTAATTTGGCTACGAAACGTTCCCAATGAAGCTTTGCCTTCGGGGACGCACAATATTCTTGGATCAAACTCCGACTGGGCCAGATTCTTACAGTGCATCGCTCTTATAGATTCCAGAACAACCTCTGACAATTCATTTCGGGCTTTTTTTACGGAACAATCCTTTTCTTCACTTCATCAGCTCCTAACAAAAAAGATTATGCCAACGTCGATGGACCGGCGAAAAATGGAGGCGGTTACGCGCAGACTTTTTAAAGAAGAGGGCAGCCGCTGGCAGGAGCGCCTCGGCGCTCAACTCTTGATATTTAGGGGAAGAGGAGGTACTGGTAAGACAGTTCGGCTATTAAATCTTGCCCATGAGCTATACGAGACAGAGGGAAGTCGTGTCCTTATTCTCACTTATAACAATGCTCTGGTCTCGGATCTTAGGCGACTCATCTCACTGCTCGCAATTAAGTCGGGATCTGATGAAGCAGGCATTTCTGTTAAGACAATTCATTCATTTATATGGACCTGGCTCTCTACGCTAGGCATCAAGCCTAAGAACGATTTTCTGACGGAGTATCTCGGCCTAATTAGCGAGGCAACTAGTCTAATAGCGGGAGGAGCGTTAGATCAATCCGACATTCAGAATGCAATTAGAGAGCACAACGTAGATCTTGCATGGGATTTCATCATGATTGATGAGGCCCAAGACTGGCCAGAATCGGAGCGAAATTTATTGTATGCCCTGTATGACTTCAGAAAATTTGTAGTCGCTGACGGAATTGATCAAATGACCAGAGGGCAGGAGATCGCGAATTGGCGAACCAATCTGGATACGCGAGAGACACAAATAATTCCTCTTAGAAAAAGTTTGCGCCTCAAACAGAATATTTGTCAGTTCGTGATCGACTTAAGCGAGAAATTAGATTTTCGCTGGGATGTCGAGCCAGAGATGGAGAGTTATGGAGGCAATATTATCGTTGTTGTGGGAAAGGAGAATTTGACCCAAGAATTTCATGAAAAACTTTTTGGGCAAGTTCGTGGAGACGGAAATGAATTAGTGGATATGCTGTTTTGTGTCCCTCCAGAGTGGGTAAAAACCACTGATGGGCAGCGCCATGCCTGGCCGGCCACGAAGTTTCAAGAGTGGGGCTATAGGGTTTGGGATGCCACTAATGAACAAGATAGACGAGCGTTTCCCACGCAAGAAAGTCAGCTGCGGGTTATTCAGTATGCGTCTTGTCGAGGGCTTGAGGGCTGGACGGTACTGAACTACGCCTTGGATCGATTCTACGATCAGCAGGTCGAGTCAGCTGATGTTACAAACTTTCAGGACGAGCTGTTTCATACTGAAGAAGACCAGAGAAAGGTCATTGCTAATCAATGGTTGATGATTCCCTTATCGCGCGCAATCGATACTTTAGTGATTCATCTGGAACGAAAAGATTCGTATCTTGGAAGCATCCTTGAAGAAATGAAGGGACGAGAAAATCTTTCATGGATCGAGTAAGAAGATGATTAGTTCGAGCACTAAATAATGAATTATCTAGAGTGGAATGATGCTATCGGATCGAAACTGTTCAATGAGGAGATGGAGGATAGGCCCGTACTCCTTACCGTTGACTCGAATCTCATTTCAGATATCTCATCGAAAGAGGATCTTATTCAGGCTTGTAATGAAGGCCCCCCATGGATCGAGCTCCCGCCGAGCGGCCTAAGTTTTTTCAGTCTGCTTAAAAAGACAGGTAAGCACTGGAAGGACAGCGGAAGCCGAGGCAATGAGTATCCGTATTACATAGGATATCTCAGCTTGCTTGTGCTCGCGGCCTATACTCAGGAGGGTAAAGACTATTGGTCTGCGTTTAAGGAACTAATCGCGCCCATGAGTATGGGATCGCATTCCGATATGGTTTGGGTCACGGATAATTTGTGGTCTGATCTAGAAGATTGGTCTTTAGACGATCAAAATGGTCGTTTGGGTTGGTTTACTCGATTGAAGATTCAAAACTATGAGCATGTAGGACCGATCCGTGGCCAAGCCCTAATCACTCGATCAGAAGTTGACGGATTACCCGATCTATTTTTTGACGCGGGTTTGGATGCGAATGAGACTCCGAGCTTTAATGAGCTCCAGAAGGTAGTCAGAAACATGCATCCTCGTTTTAAACGCTTGATTGACTCGGGCGATCGTGAGGTCCCGAGAATCCTTGACGACGTAGTAAGGCAAAACTTCGAGATTTGGGACGGAACGCCGAGCGCATCTTACTCGGGTCATCAACGCCCTGTCGGCGGTTTTGTACTCACCCTGCGTTTTCGAACTGCGACAGAAACAGTAAATATTGACGTGAGATGCAGGCGAGACCAGTGCCCTCATGATGGTTTTCGCTTCGAACATCGGGATAGAGAATGGATTGGGCATCCTCAGATATTAAGAATTAGCGAGCCACTTGTTGCGGACGACAAATCGATCCGATATGAAACAACATCGGACGAGCTTCGCAATGGATTAGTCTTACAAGATATAAATGGCATACAATTTTCGTTGCGTCCAAAAAAGGTAAGAGTCTTCGCGAGAGATTATGAGCCAGGAATTGCAGAGTGGATTGAGGTGGACGACGTGCCTAGAGGAAGGCCACTTCGAATTTTAATTATTGATGAATGCGTTCAGGAGTTTAATGATTGTGCCGAGGATTTGCAGAACCTAAAGGAGATCGATTTTGAAGGCATCCCTGAGGGGTGGCGACTATATCGCTGTGATGAATTGGTCGAGTACGAGGGACTTTCGAAGATTGAGTCCTCGATTAGACCGCGCCCCAGACAAGATCTTTCGATTTCGGGAGGAATTCGATCAGGAGCGAGTCGACGGAGGTTCATGGATTTCGGCCCGCCACTTGTTAGAACAGAAAGTTTGGCATCTTATGGCAGCAAAATTCCTCATCTCTTAACTGGGGGTGTTAGCTCACCGTTGATCGGATTGCCGGATCTTGGAAAAGGGTTTTGGAAATTGCCAGACACTACAGCAGTGAACGAACCAATTGCTGTTTTTTTGAGCGAAGTTTCTGCCGAACAGCCAAGCGTCGAAATTACTCTTTATCGATCGTCAGAGCTAAGGAAACCGGTTAGAGAACCGTTAGTCGATAGTGACGGCCTGTATATATCCTCTCAAAAAGATTTACCGATTAGGTTTAGCGGGGGTCAGATTAAATCTGGGCATCTTGATGTAGTGGCATCAGAGGTGCTACCCGGCTTGGTGGACTATAGAGATGTTCTGCTGATCGGTAGACGGCCCGATCATTTTATTTCGTGCCCAAGTGAGAAAAGAAGTACGCTCTGGAACCCAGTATGGATGGTGGAAAAAGACCGTGAATCTGGCTCGCTTGTCAGCGTCGAGGTCATTGATGCCGCCGATGGAAAACTGCCAGTTTCAGGTCAGGTGATAAGTGAACCGACTAGGAAATGGCGTAACTTTTTTAAGACCTACAGAAACGTGCGTGATCTCCTTCATACCGACGCAGACATCCGTCTTTGGGATCGATATGTGGAGGCCGCTTTGAGCTCAATAGATCAAGGGTCAGAAAGAAGTCACAAGAGCGCCACACTCGCTGATGCTTTCCAAAGAGCTGAAAAGAAGCGTGACAGCTAGTAGCCCAGACTTGGTTGCAGATCAGATTCTGGCGACGCTATCGAGCCGCGAACGACTTAATCGGAAGTCGTTCAATGAGCTTTTACAAGTGCTGGTTGATTTTTCTTCTCATCGGAATCAAGCTTTCTTTGTTTGGAGAACTCTTCGAAATTTGGAGGCACTAGGGCATGTAGAAGTAGATCAAACCCCAAGTCGCCAAATCCGCATTTGTGCGCCCGCGCTTCTAAAGTTGCCATGGTTCGGGCGCAAAGCTTACTTGTTGTCTGGACGCCGTGGGCTTGATGCAGTGGACGAAGTCCGAGATTCAGTTTTGAGATTAGGGATTGAAATTGAAATTAGGAGCGATAGGGATCATGCCGACGGGCTAGGCCTAATACCGGAAAGAGTGATCTTAAAAGGAGATACTGACGAAGATTTTGAAAGACTGGGCGAGGAGCTAAATATTGCAATTTCTCATGTCACAGCTGCGTTTGCGATTGCGCAGAACGCGAGTTCTATTGACGAGTATAGGGGCAAACTTGAATTTTTTGATGCGGCAAGACCAAACCCTTACGATCAAGGTTTCGAGCCAGAAATATTTTCAAGAAATGAGAAAAAATTTCGAAAGTATCAGAGCGGAGAATCACGTTCCGCTTGCTTGTTGAGATACCCTGAAAATTATGGGTCTCAAAAAGCGTACTTTTTCTACGACTCAACAGGGAATTATGCTCGCGTCCACCAGAATTGGGGACGCTTTCTTCTGTTGCGAGAAAAAAATAGTCCTTCTTTTGTTTACATGGAAAACGATCAACAGCTATTGGTGCCGCGGTTCCTTCAACTTCCACTAATTTACGATCGAGCGTTAACCTTATGCTCTGGATTTCCTAGTGGGGGCTATCCTGTTGATACGAGTTATATTACTTATCGAGGGATACCCCCAGAGATGGTTAAACTTCTGAATGAGAAGCTCGGAAAAGTCCAAAGCCGTTAATTGATGTAGATGAATTATGAAAAACCCCCTACAGTCATTTGAAAGAATTCGCGACAGGTTCGTCCTTTATTTAGAGACGGCATTCAAGCTGCGTAGCGAAGCAATGTCGAGGGAACGAAAAGAGTTGCTAATCGAGTCACGTTGTTTTTATCAGAGCCCATTCATTGAGCCGTTCCCGAATTATGTTTCCTCGGGCAAGTCGTTGACCCAAATCGTTAAAGGCTTAAATGCTGAACAGAAGATAAACACGATTTCAGACGATTTTGCTGAATTCGTGGGACAGGGGTTTATTGACCCCAATATTTGTCTTTATAAGCATCAAGAAGAGATGCTGAAAAACGCACAAGAAGGAAAGCATGCATTGATAACTTCTGGGACAGGGTCAGGAAAGACCGAGTCATTCTTGTTGCCGCTTTTCGCTTACCTCCTCAAAGAGTCAGAGCGATGGCCAGAGCCCAACACGCGACACCCCCATGCGGAAGACTGGCGGTCAAATCCTTCCCACCGGAGAGCCTCGAAGGATGCAGGTAAAAGCCGTCGAGTCCCTCAACGATTGCACGAGCCATCAGGGCGGCCCGCTGCGCTTAGGGCATTGGTTATCTATCCCATGAATGCTCTTGTGGAAGACCAGATGAGTCGATTACGCAAGGCTCTCGACAGTGACGAGGCTCGCGAATGGTTGAAGAAAAACCGGAAAGGTAACTCAATCTATTTCGGTCGGTACAACCGGTTTACACCCGTTGCAGGTTCAGAAACTACTGATACCGGCGTGCCAGTAAACAAAAAGATTGAAAGACTGATCCGTGAGTTGGAGGAGATTGATAAAAATCAAAAGCAGATTGTGTCCATCACTGACCCGAAAATTAAAGCAGAGGCCCAATTTTCATTTCCGCGGCTTGGTGGGGGAGAGATGATCAGCCGATGGGATATGCAGAGTCATCCGCCAGATATCATGATCACGAATTTCAGCATGTTGGCAGTGATGATGATGCGCGAGCTCGAGGATCCAATCTTTGAGAAGACTAAGCAATGGCTCAAGTCGGATCCAGAGAACAATAAGTTCTTTTTGATTTTAGATGAGATACATCTTTATCGCGGGACGGCCGGCACTGAAATCTCATACCTTTTACAGTTGCTTCTCTACCGACTCGACCTATCGCCAGACCACCCGCAACTCCAAATACTCTCGGCAAGTGCTTCAATGGAGGACGAAACTAGTGCATCAGCCTACCTGACCGATTTTTTTGGGGCGCCGGTGGATAGGTTTAAAGTGGTTCTAGGGAAATCAACATCAATCCAGCTCGGAACAATGCCTAAGAGGTTGGAACTTTTCTCAGAACTGGGCCAAGCATTAAATTTTGAATCAGATCCTGAGAAGGCCTTCTCTGATGTAGCCGAAACCAATCGCTTACACGATTCACTTTCTGTTACGGCGTTCTGGGATGAGGTTTATAAAGACAACGCAGACTGGCTAGAAAATGCTTTGGTTGAGGCGTGCCAGGATGAGTCCGGAGCGGTAGGGAAAGCGGCTTCAATACCCGAATTTGCAGAAAAACTTTTTCCCGATTTTGAAAAGAGCCAGCAGCTTGAGGCCGTGCATGGCCTTCTCGCCGCCCTCCAATATTGGGAGGAAAAGGAAGCCATCCCCAGATTTAAGTTTCACTGGTTTTTCCGAAATATTGAAGGCTTGTGGTGTTGTCCAGTAAAAAACTGTTCGTGCGATCATGAGTATCGGGATAGCCAAAGGTCGGTCGGAAAGTTATATGTCGATACGAATCTTCCGGTGCGATGCCCAGAGCATCACCGAATTCTCGAGGCGCTGTATTGTGATACCTGCGGAACCAATTTTGTTGGAGGAATTCGTAGCCTCAGTGATCCAAATGATGATGAACCATATGAGGAGTTAAGTGCGACTGAATCCGAGCTAGAGAGGTTCCCAGCCCGGTCCGGAGAGCGGTTTTGGGGGAACAGATCGTTTAAGCGGTATCGGGTGTTTTGGCCCGATTCGGAATTTGTTGGAGAGAGTGGAGTGTCGGCTGTGGAATGGCGACAACCGCTGTTAAAAGAGGGGGAGGGCGTCAGGCGGCCGTTCGTTCAGTGGCGCCGTGCGTTTCTCCATCCGGTGACAGGCGTGATCGATATGTCTCCGGAACAGGATCAGATCGAAGAGATGGTTTCAGGATCCATCATGGGGATTTCTCGCGATCCGAGTCTTGATGAAGATATGATTCGCGCGTTGCCAAGTGTATGTCCGGCTTGTGATGCAGATTATTCTGAACGACTTCGACCTTCTCCGATACGACCTTTCAGGACAGGCTTCTCAAAGGTAAGCCAGCTCTTTACAAAGGAGTTAATGGGAGAGCTCCCCGAGAAAAACCGAAAGCTCGTGGTGTTCTCAGACAGTAGAGAAGATGCCGCCCGAATATCTTGGGGAATAGAGAATGAGCACCAGCAGGATCTCACTAGGTCAATATTATTCTCCCAGCTGAACGTTTTTCCAATGGGTACTTCTGCTCTAACTCCATCGACTGACGAACGATGGAACCGTTTTCGGGAGATTTATCCAACCTACTCAGATTCACTTGAAATAAAAGCTGCCGAATTAGCGGAGTATGCGAAGTTACCGGACGAGAGTACGATTAAGAATAGACACTTCCCGTCGTTGACTAAGGAATTCGACCTGATCTCGTCGCCTGGCGAACTCAGCCTAAAAGTTTTCTACGAGCCGAGCCCTCTATCTGAAGACGGGACGCTAATAGCCGACCTTATTAGTCTTGGAGTAAATCCTGCGGGGTCACGGGCAAGCCAAGAGTTTTACACCAATCCAGGCGATGATACGCGAGCACCGTGGGTAGATTTCTTTGACTGGGATCAAAATAGCAAGAGAGCATTCTCTGATCTCGAGCAGTGGCAACAAGATAAGAAAAACGGGGAGATTATTCCGCGGGTGAAAACCCGAATAATCAACACAGTACTAGGACGGAATTACTTCTCGTTGGAGGCGAGCGGAATAAGCTTCGTTAGGTTCAAAACAGTTGAAGGGGTGTTTGAGCAAACTCGGGCCAAGCTGGGAATACCCTCAGCGGAAGAGTTCCAACAGATATGCGATTCATTTCTTCGTACCTTGGGCGATAAGTTTCGCTACCAAAATCGCGACAGCAAAATTGTTCCCAAGTCATGGCATAGTCATTCTGAGATCAATACCGCGCCAAAAAGTTATTTATCGAGGGTCGCTAAAAAGCTTAGTCTCGATTACGACCAATTAGCATCGGAAATGTTCGAACTCTTTAATAACGAGCATCCTGGCTTAATCATCCAGCCACAAAATCTCAATCTGGTACAGATCGACGCCGAGAATCCGGCGTGGATGTGTGTGCGATGTACGAGACCACACCTTCATGCTTCTTTCGGTGTCTGCGCTCAAATCAAGTGCGATGAACCCCTGACTAAAGAGCCAAATTCGAATGCGCAGAAGCTTCGGGGCGCGCACTATTACGCGGCCGACGCGTCTTCTTACCGCCTTCCGTTCCGTTTGCATTGCGAGGAACTCACTGGACAGACGAACGAAGAGGATCAGCAGCCTCGCCAGCGAAAATTTCGAGATATCGTTTTTTCAGATAATGAAATTCGGAAGGTTGAGGAGATCGACGTTCTTAGTGTGACCACGACGATGGAGGTAGGTGTTGATATTGGCGCACTGAAAGCAGTGCTGATGGCAAACATGCCGCCGCAGAGATTTAACTATCAACAGCGGGCGGGCCGACCCGGCCGGCGGAAAGATCGGTTCGCTGCGGTCCTTACCCTTTGCCGAAGTCGCTCCCACGATGGCCATTACTTTCGAAATCCGAAGTTAATTACAAACGAGCGGGCCCCGGACCCATTTTTGACCAAGAATGTGCTGGATATTCCCAAGCGACTGATCGCTAAAGAATGCCTGCGGCAAGCGTTCCGCGAATGCGGGCCTCTTCAGTCTGCTGATAAAAACCAGACCCACGGCGAGTTTGGAGCGGTTCCTGGTTGGGAGGGAATTAAACAAAAGATCAAGGGCTGGTTGGAGCAATCGCCTGCCGTCGACCAAATAGCAGGGTGCTTGATCGCTGATACAGAGAACGATGCATCAATAAAGCGCACGAAACTAGTCGCTTTCGTGCGGGACCCAGGCCCTGACGGACTGGGGTCACTCTGCGATAAAGCCATAGGTGATGCCGATATTGATTCAGAGGTTATTTCAGAGCGATTTGCGGAGAGCGGTATTTTCCCGATGTTTGGAATGCCGACCCGCAGTCGAACGTTTTACCATCACAGAGAGTCGAAGCGAGCAGTGGGGGCTGATCTTGAGTGGATTGGCGAAATCGGGAGAGATCAAGAACAGGCAATCATGCAATTTGCACCTGGTGGCCAAATTACGAAAGATAAAAAGATCCTCAAGTCTGTTGGGTTCACAGCATCGATTAATTTTGTGCCGCAGATGCAGGCCTATCAAGCGACGAGTGAGAATCCATTAGGGGAAGAGCGTTGGCTCTATCATTGCGAGAATTGCAAAAGGAGCGAGGTTAAACCTGATAGGCCTAGCGAGCCGGCATCCTGTCCTTGGTGTCCTACTACTTCTGAAGATTTAGACGCGGATGGTATGCTGCTTTTTGAAGCCGTCAGAGTTGCTAGCCCACTCGCATATCGCTCATCTTTTAGTCCCGGAAGCGATCCTGATCAAGAAGTGGAAGAATATTTTCCTAGCCCAAGCCGGAGTCTTGCCAGTTACCCGCCCATTAACGGCATCGTCGAGAACCTGAGAAACGCTCGCTTCCAACTTCTCGATAAGCACTCGGTATTTCAGGTAGTTCATGACCCAAAGCGACCCTTCAGAGGCAAGCTCTACGATTGGGTGAAGATAGATCAAGGGCGTGAGACTAAATTCAGAAGCCAGTGGATTGAAGAGGAACGGGTTAAAGAAGTCCGGGATACTTGCAAAAACTTATATCCGCAAGACAAGGACGAGGAGCCTCATAAATTAGCGTTGGCGTCTAGAAGAATAACTGACACCGTTTTTTTATCACCCCACAGAACACCAGACGGCTTAGTCCTCGGAACAGAAGCGGCGAATGAATTTGATGTGGCGGGCCAAAAGGTGGCAATCCGGTCAGCATACTTGTCAGCGGCATTTATTTTGAGGTCTGCCATGGCTTCGAGGCTCGATATTGATTCGGATGAATTGAGAATATCGGAACTTCAGACGGTCGAAGATTCGCTAGGACTAAACGTCAATCAGATTGTAATTAGTGATGTGCTTGAGAATGGGGCAGGGTTTGCCCGCCAAATCGCGGAGGTTGGGATAGAGGAGTTATTCGAGGAGCTAGAAGCCGCAATTGATGGAACGACCTTAAAGCCATGGATGAAACCCATCCAAGAACTAACTGAGAAGAGTCATCGAGAATCCTGTAAGAGTTCCGGATATTGTTGTCTTCATGAGTACAAAAACCAGCCCTTCCACCCGATTCTCGATTGGCAGCTAGGTCTAACCCTTCTGCGGGTGATAGCCAATCCTGATTTTTCATGCGGCCTCGCCAAAGTCGAGTGCAATGATCCGTTAGTGGGCTCATTCTTTAGGGCTTTAGGGCAAGAGATCGATGCGTTTTGTAAAGGACGTAAGATGGAGGGTGTTGTGCATCGGCAGGATGTAGGAGAACTTCCCGGATTCGTAATGAAGCGTCGGAGCAAGGACATACAGGTATTAGGGGTTCACCCACTCTGGGATCTGGCTACTCACCGAAAACACGGGTTAACAGCTAATCAAATTGACTCGGTCGTTAGTGATGCGCAAGCGGAAATAGACACTGATCTTTTCGAAGTGAAATTTGTCGATCTTTTCAATCTGACCAGACGACCCAACTGGGCTCGTAAGAAGATTCTTAATTAATTTGGAGCCGAGAGTGAGTAGTGATATTTATCAGTCGCTCTGGAGTCGGGATCAGCTTACGTGTGAAGGGGTTCGTCTTGTTTCGGTCACCACAATAGTAAAATTTCGCCGATGTGCGTTGGCAGGTTTGCTGACTTACGGAAAGATCTCACGGGTTCTAGAATTTTCAATCGACAACGTTTTCGGAACTGTTGTTCATAAATTTAGCGAAAGATCGATTAAGGGTGAGTTTCGTGGGATGAGCGAAAGAGATGTGGCTAGGGAGTTTGATCGGGCAATCATGATGAAGGAAAACTGCCTTATTGATGATTGGAGATTTTCAGGACTCTTGCCTCTTGCTGCGGCAAAGAATTCGGAAGTAAAGAAGAAAAAAGCGATAAAGCAAGCAATTCGTTTATCAGGCACAGCGTTAGCTCAGCCGGAGCCTGCTCTAGAGACAGAACAAAAGCCCGAAATGCTCGGGTTTCAAATGCTCCGCCATCCGGTTAAACAAGCCCCACGAGCAGAAGTGACTGTCGAGAACGACGAACTAGGATTAATCGGGAAAATAGATGTGTTATTGACAGAGCATGAAATTCCGATTGTTGAGGATCTAAAAACCGGGACAGTCCTCGATGAGGCAGGTAATGTTTCGATCGATATCCAAGAGCAGATGGCTATATATGCAGGCTTATATCACAGATCTCAGAAGATGATGCCGAAGGTCCGCGTGAGAGAGATTGGAGGAAAGATCCATAATCTGGATTTTGGAGACGAGCAAATAAAAAAAATCCTTAGTATTGCTTCGGATGAGGCACGACGAATTCAGTCTCTTTGCTTAGGTAGCGATCAAACTGGTCCTCCACTTGACGATCTCGCGAATCCGGTGGATCCTGCAACTGACTGCCGTTTTTGTGGATACCGACCAGGTTGCAGCCAATACTTGAAACATTATTTTTATGATATTCCTACCGAGGCCCGCTATGACGGTATTGGGAGGGTTATAGCGATTGACCCAATCCGATCAAATCGCTCCAGATTAAAGCTAGAGTCAATGGTTGGGGACGAAGTGGATTCAGTTGAAATATCGGGGCAAGAAGCAAAAAGAACTGAAGAAGTGGGAAACTTTCAAATTGGTCAAGTCATCGGTGTATTTAATGTGAAAAAGCCGTTTAGAAAAACAGGGTTTGAGGCGCAAAAGAATTCAGCGGTATTTCAATATTCCCCTGAGTTTTTTCCTACGAAGTAAACCAATTTGTAAAAATATTTTGTGGTCACGGTTTTTAATTTAAATCCGATGACTTCACGGCAGCATCTAAATCCGTAATTTGTAGCTCGTCGTTGGCGTCAGGCTAAACCATGTTCTTGTGGCGGAGGAAACAATAAGTCAAGGTTGTCTGAGTGTATTTTAAATAGAGGCCCCTTCTCCGTTACTCTTCCGCTGCAATCCCTCTTGATTAAATGATCGAGCGTTATCACGTCTTGGCTACACAGAGTTCCAAACAATGAAAGAAATGGCGAACGAGTATGAATCACTTTTTTAAAGAGGAATTCTTCATTGCTGCCCTTGCCTCGGCTCTCCGCTCCGATCCAGAACGTCTCCGTGTGTTTTTCTCTTAGTCTTTTCATAAGAAGGGCGAGCGGCCATGAAGCAACGTCAGCTGGATCGCGTTCGCCACAATAGATCTCATGGAGCAGATCCGCTGGTTCATCAAGCTGAAGCATTAAATTCTGAGTATTTGGACTAGAGGCTCGGACTGTGCAATAAAGCTTTCTTTCTACCCCGCGCATGTAGCCATAGGTATCGAGTATCTGGGCAGAACTCTTGAGGCGGCTGATTGACCAGTCAGGCACTTGCGCGAAGAGGTTGGACCGGGTTGTGGTACGAAGGTTACCCCTAATACGCTTGCTTTTGAGCTCGATCCCTTTGTAATCAGGTTTCTGGCTCGAATTTATGCGAATTCCGAGCTGGTCTTCCAGCGTGACCCCGACTCCCGTATCGCCTGAGGTTATCGTTTTAATCCAGCCTTTTTTGTGGATGGCGCGAAGTTTTAAGAGAAGCTCTTCAGCAATTTTGTTCGAGTCAGTTTTTAGTTGACTTATGATTTCTCGAACCGGGGAGTTTTCGATCTTGAAGGAATCCCGAACATTTTTATCGCTCATATTGACGACATATAGGGACCCTTCGAAGGCAAATATAGCTAATAAATTATCAGGTTTGGCGTACTTCGGCAGTTTCGAGAACCAAATTCTAGGGTCTCCGGCGCCACCTTTTGCCTTTGGTCGATATAAGGATGCACGGGTTTCCTCGAGGACAGGGCCCCTAACAAGAAAAGCGGGCAAGTAATTTTTACCGTCCTGACCTTGTGCCTGCCCCTCGTAGTTATGGAGTCCGGTATTTCGTAGAAACTCCCGTACTGGGGAAGTGGCATCCATAATCGACTTTTCAAGGCCGGTGCGAGTAGGGACCATGAAAGCAACTTCAATCCCGAATCGGCTGAATAGGCGGAGCGCCTCAGTTACCGAATAATCAGAGTTTGCAAGCATTAACAGACTTCCTCTAAAGGGTGGCGAATTTACTTCATAAACGATTAAAGCCTATCTTACTTTTTGCGGATCGGTAACGTTGGAGTGGTTCAAATTTACAATTTTTGAATCCTGCTTGATCCGTGTGGATTAGTCCAGAGCCTTGCTGCAAGGATAGCGAGATCGATAGGCTCCAAGATCAGCTCATGTTAGCCAGTTTAGGCGCACTGATGTGGAACAGCCAGTGATCCTTGAGGGGCGACCGGTTAGTTCCCCCAGTATTGGTCTAGTGGTCCACGGATTTAAGGATTTTTTTGAAGTGCACCCCAACTTTTTCGGCGAGCTGCACTGGCACGGCGTTGCCAATCTGGGTGTACTTCGGCACTTCCCTATCGAAAACTGATTGCCGCGGGTTCCCCGCACGACGCAGGCCGCCTGTTGTTCTTTTTCCAGCGAACTGATACCAGTCCGGAAATGTCTGGAGTCTGGCCCACTCGCGGACAGTTAATGATCGCGCTTGCTTGTAGTGCACGAAGTCATCAGGAAGGGAGCATGCGGTAATGGTCGGTCCTTTATCCCCCCATTTTGCTGGGAGTAACCTCTGGGCGAATTTCTTGGTCTTAAGGTGTGGTGGGATCTTGCCGTTATTTTGGATCATAGACGAAAATCGCTCGATTACCGTCTCTGAGTGATTACTATAGTCGTGTTCGGTCAGTACATCACTCTTTTTGGCATGTCCTCTCCCGGAGGGGTTTCTCCTTATTCGTTCTTGCCACTTGTTCTTGGGGTCTCGTGGGTACTTTGAGGTGGTGCCACCATATTCAAATCGGTTATCAATTAAATCTGAGAAAACATCTCGGATATCTGGCGCCCCGAATTTTGGTTCTGGTAGGAAACCACGTTCTAGCGCGTCATCTCCGTCACCCTCCACTGGAGCCGTCTTGATATCTTCTCGGATGCCGATGAGAAGTATCCTAGGCCTATTCTGAGGTACTCCATAATCCTTGGCATGAATTAACTTAAAGCCGATGCGGTACCCTGGGATAGATCGAAAGGTCTTAAGAACGTCCTCGAAGATCTCGCCCTTTTTCCCGTTTTTCGTCCACCTTGCGTTGAGTAAGCCCTCCACGTTTTCAAATAAAAAAATCTTCGGATGAATTTGATGAACGAAATGCGCCATATCTTGGTAGAGGTGATTCGACGGAAGTTGGACCTTATCCACAGAATAAGAGCGTCGAATACCGATGCCCGAGTAGCCTTGGCACGGCGGCCCCCCAGCGATTAGATCGACACTACCGCGCTTGGTTCGAAAGTCTCGGCGGAAAGTTTTTTTTAGGTCAGTGAGGAGATCTTCAAAAAAATTTTTATTTTTGATTAATTTTTTGATGTCATGTGAGTGAAAGCGTTCGCGTAAGTGAGGGTAGTGCTTATCGCGGTTCAATAAGTATGTTTCGAGGGCGTCTTTATTTAGCTCGTTTACATATAGCGGGTAAAAACCTGCTTGCTCAAGCCCAAGAGATAAGCCCCCACAACCCGCAAAAAGATCGATAAATGTGAGATTTTTCGCAGAAGGCTTCATTCGTAATTTTCTCAGTTCCGTAGGGTCCAATCTAACCTGAAAGGGCGTACAAATCCAGGGTTTTATAACGCTTTGCTTAAGATGCCAGCGGGATGCAACGCAGACATTTACGGAAATAATAAATCAGTTGATGGCTCACCAAGTGAGCCATTGGAGAATAATTTTGCTTGAGTGGAATATGGCATGAGCACGAATACTAGGACTATGTCCTAGTCCATATTCCTGTTTAAACCTCAAACTTACCGCGCTTGCCGGCATCAAGATGCACGGCTCTAATCTCGCCATAGCCGAGCGTTTGTCCGTCTGGTGATTTGATCTGTTCAATTTGGATATTGAAAGCCGCGCCTTTTGGCAGCGTTGTGAGCGGCACCCCGCGATTTTGCAATAGCCAGGTAATCCTCTGGGCTGCGTTCGCATCGAGGGCTTTTTCAAGCGCCGCATAAAGCGATGATTCGATCTTGCCGCTGACGTCGATGGTCTCTGTTGTGCCCGCAGGCGCCGAGGAGGTCTTCAGATCAGCAGTAATTGTGAGCGGCTGTTTTTTGCGCCGGATGACCACGAGCTGTTCGAACTCATCGTCTTCAAAAAAGATAATGAGTTTGTCGCCTGGATGAAAGTCCGTGCCGACGCGCTCGGCAAGCGCGGTTGATAATTTGTTGGACAATCCGGATTGCGCCATGCCGTGCGAGAAGGTATCGCCTGGCGAAAAAACAAATTCGACTTTTTGTTTGGGTGCCGGCGCATCCGGCTGATGAGTCACCGCCCATGAATCAGATGCGGCGGTATTTTGCTCTGTTATGTTTTCGTTTTCGGCCGTGCCTGGAATTTCTGTTTCAGGCGCTGATGTGGCTGGCGTATCGTGATTGGTTGTAACGGCAAGTTCATTATTTTGAGCCGACTCGATTGGGTTTGTTTCGGTGGCGTCATTTAATACAGCTGTTGCCGTTGCCGAATCGATTTCCTCGAGCGACATTGCCTCAATTGCGGTGGAAAGTGCCCGGGTTAAAGAGGGTGCGCTCATCAGCGAGGGCGCGAGCTCAGCAACTGACGGGATAGTGTCATTGGCTTTCGCGATGGGCGCGCTTTCGAGCGTCACGGCGAGCTGGCGTGTTTCCGGCTCTGCCGGGGGGGTTTGAGGTGTTGTTGGCGCGAGTTGCAAGACGCCAACCCCGACGGCAACAAGGACCATAGCGGTGGCCGCCATGCCGAACACGGGCGCCCGATTGGGTTTGGGTAAATAGGCGCGCAGGCGCTCAAGAAATCCGGCTTGGGGTGCTTCGGTTTGTATTGGCTCGGGTGTGGGTGTGGTCGCTTTGTTCGCGGGCACGCTTGCGCGTTGCTGGTCGAGTAATTCCCTTGTGCGGCTTAACAGTCTGTCGACGTTGACATCACCCGCAGCGAGATACTTCTCGAGCGTTGGAATATCAAGGCGATTGAATTCTGCTTCTGAGAGCGCCTCTAGCGGCACCGGCGGGTTAATGCCGTTCGCGCTGAGTTTGACCGCGTGATCGATTTGTTTTTTGGCTTGTGTGAGCATTGCGTCGGCGTTAATGCCTGCAGCGTTTAGTGCGGCCGCGTCAGGATCCTTGCCGTTTGCTTGAGTAAGAAGCGCATCCGTCCCGTCGCCGAGAATCCGGCGCAGCAGGTCATGGGTTTCAAGATTGGACATAATTCAAGCGGCTCCCGCGCTACGTTGCATATGATCGATGGCGCAGTTTTGGGTGATGCTGCGAATGCGGTTCCGGACCCGATTAAAGCGCTGGTAGTCAGCGCTGCCGGTGGTGCCGTCGAGCCCGAGGCGAGAGCAGAAGTGATCGCTGTCTCTTCTGAGGTCCCATCCTTCGGTCTCGAAAATATGCCAGGTCTGGCGCAGCAGGAGATCCGTCTCGTCATTGATCGCTTCGCGGATCGAATGGGTGAGCTCTTCCTTGTTGAGAATATATTCAGGCGAGGGTTGCCCGGTGGTATAGGGCTCCAGATCACTCACGGCACTCACGCTTTTGGCGGCGAGCGAGTCAAAGTAGTGGGAGATATAGGAATTGATGGTGGCGGTGAGGTGCTCCTCGATGGTGTGCAGGCCCTGATTCCAGCGTCTTTTGCCGGCGAGGGTGTCTGCCAGCGCGCGCTGGGTGAGATCCTCGGGATGCATCTCCGCGCTATGGCCTGTGCGGGTGCCGAGCCTTCGAAGGGCGAAGCCGGCCACTTTGACCAACAGGTGCTTGAGCTCGTCTGCCGTGAGCGCGCTTAGGGTTTGGTGAGGGTTTGCCATCGGGTGCCTTTTTGGTTTTAGTCTTTATACCTGTTTCGCATGGCGAAAACCTGTCTGCCAGTTGTGCAAATTCGTGACCATTTGCGTGGTTCATTTAAAACACCGAAAGCGTACTTTTTAAATAGCCGGCTTTTTTATTTTTTTTTCACGGGATCGGAAAATAAATCCCGCCAAAAAAATAATCCCTTGCCGGCTATTAAAAATAATGGTCGGTCTTTCATACACGCATCACGCCAAGGTCCGCTGCGCACAGCGGGGGATCGATAACTGGCTGATTTCAATGGTCTTGACCTACGGTCGAACCCAGTATGACCATCACGGCGGGCGGCGGGTTTTTTTGGGCAAGCCGGAAAAACAGCGCGTCGCAGAAGAATATCCGGATTTAATGCGCCGCTATGGCCGCAAGCTCGATCTGGTGGTCGTGACCCCCGCCGATTGCGATAGGACCGTGATGACGGCCTACGTCCGCAATCGCTCCCGTTAGTGAATTTAACCCTTTTATCCAGGAACGCTTTTATGCCTTGGTTATCTCGTCTCCGGTATGTTTTAGTCTGCGCAATTGCGGTTTTTTCAGTTGTTTTGGCCCCTTTTTCGTTCGCTGCGACTGCCTCGATTCTCGGTGAGCCGGTTAACGCGGCGAATACCCAAACGGGCACGCTGCTCGTGCGGGCAGAGGACGATCTGGTGCTAAGGCCAGTGCCAATGCTCGGAACCGAGGTTGATATCGAGGTTGCCGGCATCGTCGCCCGAACGGTCGTGACGCAGTATTTTCATAACCCGACCGATCTTTGGCTTGAGGGGGTGTATGTGTTTCCGCTGCCCGAGCATGCCGCGGTCGATACCCTCGAAGTGCGAATCGGGGATCGCCTGATTGTCGGTGAGATCAAGGAGCGAAGCGAAGCCAAAAAGATATACGAAAAAGCCAAGGCCGAGGGCAAAAAAGCCGCGCTGCTTGAGCAGGAGCGGGCCAACATTTTTACAACTTCCGTCGCGGGAATTCCTCCCGGGAGCACAGTTGGTGTTCGAATTGAGTACCAGCGCGAACTCTTGTTCCGCGACGGATTTTTTTCGCTCCGGTTTCCGATGGTGGTCGCGCCACGATATATCCCGGGCGACGCACAAGCGACGTCAGGCGGGTTCGGGTTTGCGCCCGATACCGATCAAGTCCCGGACGGCTCACGCATCACGCCGGGAGTCGCGGTGCCCTCAGACAACATCCTCAATCCCGTCAAAATAAAAGCGACCATTAATGCCGGTATGACGATCACTGCGCAGAGCCCTTCGCATCTGATCGGGATCGATAAAAACCAAGGCCGTGTTTTGATCACGCTTGCCGATGGGGTGGTGCCGGCGGATCGTGATTTTGTACTCAGGTGGCAGCCGGTGATTGAACAGGCGCCTGCGATGGCGCTTTTTAAAGAACATTTTGCCGGCGAAGACTATGCGCTGCTCATGATGATGCCGCCACAGGTGGAAGCGGGAAACACCCAACCGCTCGCAAGAGAGGTGATTTTTGTCCTCGACCGGTCAGGCTCGATGGCGGGGCGTTCTTTTAGTCAGGCAAAAGCCGCGCTGATCCTGGCGCTTAAGCAACTGCGCCCGGAAGATGCTTTTAACCTCATTGCGTTTTCATCGGACGCAAGGCAGTTATTTTCCGAATCGATGCCGGCAACCGATGCCAATATCGACAATGCGCTTGAAGGCATTTCCGATCTCAACGCCGAAGGCGGCACCGAGATGTATTACGCGCTGTCGCTCGCCCTTGAAAACCAGCGGCCGACCGAAAAGGTTCGCCAGGTGGTCTTCATTACGGATGGCGCGGTGGGTAATGAAGCCATGCTGTTTGATTTCATTAAAACCCATCTCGGCCAAAGCCGGCTTTTTACGGTGGGGATTGGCTCGGCACCCAACAGTCATTTCATGACCGACGCCGCGCTGTTGGGTAAAGGCACGTATACCTATATCGGCAATCTTTCTGAAGTGAAAAGAGAAATGACCGCTCTTTTTAAACGGCTTGAATCGCCGTTGTTAACCGATATCAAAATCGATTTTAACGGTGCGCCTGTCCAGACCTATCCGGAACATATTGCTGATCTTTATGCGGGCGAGCCCCTGGTGGTGTTGTTAAAGGCAAAAGAACTCGATCAGGATATCGTTGTGCGTGGCGCAACCGGGACAAATCACTGGACGCAAAAAGTTCGCCTTAAAAACGGACACGCCCATGAGGGTATTGCCCGGCTCTATGCGAGGCGCAAGGTGGCCGCAATTGAGCGAAGCCTCTATGGTCTTGCCGATGCCACAAGCTGGCGCGAGACACAAAAAGCAATCAAATCCGAGATCATCGCCACAGGCCTTCAATATCAGATCGTCACCAGGCACACGTCTCTGGTGGCCGTCGAACAGGAATCAACCGTACCTTTTGGTGAAAATCTCAAACCCTGGGCGGCACCGATTAATTTGCCCGCGGGGTGGGAATACGGACTGGATCAATCGGGCCCGGATACGGATGCATTGTCACAGGACTTGTATTATGAAGACGCGGCAATAGGCGATGCGACTTTGATGAGAGCCAGCAAAGTTTTTGCTCGCCAGGAGGGTGTCGACGCAAGCGCGATATCGGTGGCTGATTTTTCAGCAGCTCCTGCGACGGTTGCGGCGGTAACTGAGTCAACTGACTGGTGTTCACGTTATCCCGCATCTTTTGCCTGCGTTGATGACAAGCATAAGAAAGATCAAAAGGGCGGGGCATCAAAAACGCAAACATCTCCGCCGTCTGCCATGCAGATCGCCATGGGTCAGATTCTGCCGCGCACGGCGACGCCTGCCCAGATGCTTTTGATCATCGGTATGCTGCTGCTGATGACGGCCGCGGTGACAAGAAAAAAGAAACTGCTGAAGTGGCGCTAAAGCGTTCGGTTATCTCAGCTGGGTTGGCCGCTGCCGGCATGCTTGTTATTGCGCAGGGGTTCTGGATCCCGATAAAAGCAATCGCGGCGCAGGCTTTTTTGAATCATGCGTGGGTTGAGACGCTGGAACGGGGCACACCCCAAAAACCCTGGCCCTGGGCAGATACGTGGCCGGTGGCACGGCTAACATTTGACTCCCTTGGCGAATCATTGATTGTGCTCGAAGGGATGAATGGCGCGGCGCTTGCTTTTGGTCCTGGCCGGATGATTAATAGGGTGTACCCGAATAATCCCAATACGGTGATCGCGGGTCATCGTGATACGCATTTTGCGGATTTGAAAGCCGTAAAAGTTGGTCAATTACTCACGTATCAATCGTCTGATGGAAGCGTGCAGTCTTTCGAAGTAATCGACACGCGAATTGTTCACGAGACGCAGACCGGCGTGCTTGAGCCAACGATCGAGGCCGCGCTCA
Organism: Arenicellales bacterium nBUS_48; assembly: GCA_051201575.1. Classification (GTDB taxonomy): domain Bacteria; phylum Pseudomonadota; class Gammaproteobacteria; order Arenicellales; family UBA868; genus UBA868. Next base: position 149,651 of record CP179197.1, read on the forward strand.
CGTTGATCACCTGTTATCCGTTTGATGCCATTGCGCCCGGCGGACCGCTTCGGTATGTGGTGCGGGCGCGGCTGGACGTTCCGGATTACTCACTCTCGTCTTCCTCTTTTGTCTCAAAAAATCCGTGACCTTCAAGAAACCGGATTCGCTCGATTATCTCGTCAACTGACCAATGATTCTGGGAGAGGGCGCTACACCCTTCGATGAACATCGCGTTGGCAAGACAGTGATAGTCAAGGTCCAGCTCATCGGCGTCTTCGCCCATTCGGTGAAGATGCTTTGCAAGTAGCGCCCGTGCGGCAGCGATAGACACGGCGCAATCCGGATCCGTCTCGTGTGCGCTTAGGGCGATTTGCGATTTGCGGAATGACCGCATTGAAATCAATTGTGCGCTCATGATGCCTCCTGTGTCGTGATGAGCACTTCCGAGGCAATATGCCGATGCTCAAAATCCGGATCGAAGTGCTCGAAGGGATCGTCCATCCAGGAGTTGGACGACAGCACAAACAATTCATCCCACGACACGTCAAATTCACTCAGGATCCATCGTGAATCATTTGAACTCGACCGCTGACTAGCGAAAAACTTGGTCGCTGCCTCCCGATCTTCAAACTCGACGGCCATAATCGGGATGGCTTGTCCGGTCTTGCAATCGGTCTGCTGGCATTCAATCCGCCAGACCGTCATGCTCCGCCTCTCCATGTGTAGTCTTGTCATAAGGCCTCCTTTTATTTCGACTGATTTTTTTAAATTCAGGATGGATTCCTCAAAAAAGGGTGAAGTGAGTGAGTAAGCAATGTGCGTAGCAACGTAATGATCAGATAGCAAATGTCATACAAGAGAGGGGGCTTCCCTTCTTGTTGGCAAGCGGCAGATTTCCGCCTCAGGTCACAAATGGCAGTAGAGGACTAGCCCTCGAAATCGACCTGATAAAAGCGGGGTTTCTAATCACGCACTGTGTTTGAAGTTCTCGCCCATAAGCGAGCCGCACACCCTAATCCCTCACTCACTTCTGAAGGACTGCTCTAGAGAACAGCCCAACTTGAAAGAATTCCCTCGGTGGTAGGATCCAGATTGATCTCGGTCTTGAAGTTGAGTTCCAGCAGTTGATCCTTCAGCTTTTGCTCCTCGGTGCGCAGTGCCTGGGATTTAGCGATGAATTCGTCGATTTCTTCTTTCGCCAGGACGCCGGTTTGAAATTCCGAATCATAAAACGTCGAATCGTCTTTTCTTTCCTTGAGATGATTGATTTTTCCCTCGATCAAAATGCTGCTGAGACGAGGTTGTAATCCTCCGAGCTTCTCATAGAGACTTCGCTGCTTTTCGATTTTTGCGACGTCCGTCAGCAGATCGTTGATACCAGCTGCCTGATTGGCAGCGCCCGCTAATTTTCGAATTCCATACAGCGCTTCCTGCAGATCAATTCGATCCTTCATATTTTTCTGAAAAGTCGCCCGTGATTCCTTTATCAGGGCATCCGGATCTTCGAACTGATTCAAATAGACTTCCGTGGCGGTGTGGATTGTGCTCAGAATTTCACGAATACGATTCTGGACCACGCTGGCTTTGCGAAGAGTGATGTTCATAGTGTCTCCTAAAGTAAGATTGTTAGGTAATTGGTTTATTGATGGGAATGACATGGGTAAATTTTTAATGTCTTAATTGAGCCGTCAATCAAACCGCGCCTGGATAGCCGGTGGGATGCTAGACACTTTCCCTCGCCATGACCTTGTCCCTCAGCTTTGGCGCTCGTCGTTTGTTGGGTTAATCAAACCGCCGCTTTCGCTACGGTTTGCTCGGATCTATATGAGCCTGATCTGCAATAAGCGATCGTGGCCGGTTTTTTTGTAAAGCCTTTTTGGAAAGGCATCCTGCCGAATTGCTCAGCAGGATGCTCCAGTTTCGTTGATTTGCGCTGATGACCGTTAATCAATTGGCGTCAGCGCATAATCATTTGAGACCGAATGGCTACATCCTTATGAAGCGCCGGGTGATGGACGTGGCGCTTTTTTTGGCGCACTGCTTAAAAGCAGCTTGAAGCCTTTGCCCTGATTGCCTTGTTTTACAAAGGCACGAGCCCGCCCTAATGAGACGCGCCCGCTGAGGTAGACCGCCGCCTCAATCTCTTTAAATCCGGCCTGGCGCGCATTGAGCTTTTTCATCTCAATGCTTTTGGCCCTGCGATCGGCCACGGTGTTGTTGTTTATTTGCATTGCAAATCTCCTGATTAAAAAGTGAGTGTCGGCCGGTTGGCAGACAAAGCGATTCAGCCGCTGGGTGGGACCCAACGTGAATCGTTTTCTTCTTAATGAGTGCTTGCTCAAGCACATGAGAAGTCGCAAAGACCTGCGACTTATTAGCTATAGCCAGAAACCTCTAAAAAATTTCAAACATATTTTCTTTTTCATCCGGATTGTTTGATCGTGACTAACTTGCGGGCAAGCTCGAGCGCATCTATGGGCCAGAAGCATTGCGGCCTTGGCTGTTTTACCCTCGGATCACCCTTATCGGGCTCGCAATTCAACACCGCATGCTCCCATTGGGTCGGAATGGCATCCCTTCCATACACTGCTCCTAATAGGGCGCCACAGATGGCCGCGTTGGTATCGGTATCCCCGCCCTGCATGACGGTATTAACCACGCCTTCCTCAAGATTCGGTGCGTGCAGCATCTGAAAGAGAGCATTTTGAAAAGCAATCAGAACCCAACCCATTTGTGAGATGTAATCCTCTGGCGGGCTGTCGGCTGATCTGGCAACGACATCAATCAGTTCGGGAGACACGTTCATGCCAGCCGCCCATTCGGCTATTTTTTGATGAAGCGATTCAGGATTGGTTTGGTGTTTGATCGCCTCCGAGATTGCCATCACAAAAAGGGCATTTGCCTCGACGCACACGGGGTTTGGATGTGTGAGTTGTGCGTCTTTTTTTGCCCACGCCGCCACCTTGTCGAGGTCATAATTGGATCCGAAAATCCCTAAAGGACTAATCCGCATCATGGCGCCGTTCGCCTGGCTGTCGTAATTAAGCTCTCCTTCCAGCGCTGCTCTAATTGTGAAGCCGCAGTCGAAAGGCCCGGAGTCCAACCAGAATTGATACTCCGAGCGCATCACCTTTGATTCATAAGCCCCTCTTTCGATAAGTGATCGGGCGAGTAGCAGGGCCATTTCAGAATCGTCGGTTGGCTGCCCGGCAATCGTGTTCCAGACGCCTCCATTGGCCAGCTTTCGCACGCCATTCGGATAACCTGCCAGGATTTGATCCGTGGACTGGAATTCAACCTGACTGCCAAGGGCATCCCCGGTCAATTGGCCGAGAAGACAGCCCTCTGCTCTGGTCAAAATAGGGCTGGCATGCACTCAGGAAATCCTCATTTAAAGTTTTATTATTGTGAAAATAACAATAACAATAGCAATTGCAATGACGTAGACCACCCGTGGAACGCCCCGACCCTCTTGGGGAACAGTTTCGCCGTATGTAGGGCAGGCGACAGGGGCTGCCACTTTCCAACCCAACTCAGGGAGAATGGCAGTGGAATAGTTCCCCTTATGCTCTTTATGGCAAACCCTGCAAATCGGGGCAGAAACGTGCCACCACTTCGGTCCATTACCCATCATGGACGCATAAACTGAACGTCTCAATTTCCGGTTACACCATTTGCGAACCTGTCTCTTGCTTTTATACCGATAGCCAAAGCTAATCTGCCCGCTATACGGAATCACCTGTGCGAACTGGGTTGAATTCCCGGCCATCACGTACTCAGGTATTTTTCGTTTAATCACGGTCGCTCTCCTTAAAAAAACCCCCGTAGACCTGAGCCACCGTTTCCAGTGAGGCCGAAAGTGGAGCGAATACTCACAAACAACTGCCAGTATCTGCCTTCCTACACTTCCTCATCTTTATTCAAGAGCGGGGGAAAATAAATTGGCGCCTCGTAGGGGAGTCGAACCCCTGCGTCCGACTCGACAGGCCGGTGTCCTACCGTTAAACGAACGAGGCAAAATGAGCCGCTTTAGACATGCTCGGGTCGATTTTTCTACCGCATGGTTAAACGGACCATGGCCGCTGCAGTCAGGACAAGGTCATCACTCTGGCCCGTAACAAATCTTTTTGCGCGAGGTTCTCGCGTCTTTAGCGGCGGTCCTGAATGTTTTTCCAGGGCTAGCACTTCACTTCCGCTGTCATGGATCAAATCATCTCGGAGTTACCCGCGATGACAGCAGCACAACCTGAGTGAATCCATTGACCCCAGACCGGAGGTCGCACTCTGGCATCAGGCAGAACTCGGGAAGCGATCCCAACCATACAAGCATTCTCGTTATTTTTTTAACTTGTCGTTAATCATTTCATGCCAGCTGATATTCATTTGAATAAGTAAAATCTTTACAGATCTGAACTCTGGCGTGAATCTTTGTTAAGAAGAAAATTAGTATGAGTGAATATCATTGCGACCGGCTACTTGCGATTTATTTAGTCTGTTAGTGTCTATCATTTAAACTAACCCTAAATCACGCATTTATCTGGACCATGATGTGAGCCGCCTTAAGCGCACCATTACTAACATCGCGATTGGAGTTGTCATCGCCATCGTAGTCCACTTGTTTCACGATTCTCCGATAATTTCCCGAATCGAGAACGTTGCCATGGACTTTATGATCAACTGGAGTCAAGGCATGGTCTCCGATGATTCCAAAGCAGTTCCATTTGTATTTATCGATATTGATGAGCAAACCTACCAGAGTTGGGGCGAGCCAGGTACGATTCCTAAAGATAAGCTTGCTCTTCTTTTAGGTTTTGCAAACGCTGGTGATCCAAGTGTTGTTGTTGTCGATATTGATACGAGCATTCGAGATAAGACATATGTTGAAGAAGATGAAGAGATAAACAGTCTGGTTGTTACAGCGTCGGAGCTGGGCCGTGAACCTGACGGCTTGGCGAATTCGAAAGCCTTGAATATTTTCGTACGAGGATTCCGACAGCGACTAGATGGTGAATCGATTTATCCGGAACTTAAAATATCCATTTTAGAGTCATTGTTAAATCCTGACTTAGGTGTGCTCAGCGCATCTCCTTTATTTGAGCGGGATCTTTATGATCATAGAGTTCGCCGTTGGCGTCTTTTCGAGACGGCATGTGATGGCGATACCGGTGTCATTGTTCCGTCAGTTCAGCTAATTGCCGCGTCAAAATTCTACTTGCAAAGTGAGTCGCTAAACCCCCTTGCTACAGCGCTTGAAACTCATCGACCGACTACCTGCAATGTGCCACCGGCCAAGCCAAAAGCAGGTGTCACATTAGGCAGTCAAGAATTAATATTAATGGGCGATCGGTTAAACGATCGGATTATTTACAAATTGCCTTGGAGCAAGAGTTCGTTTGATTCGGATCGAATTGAGTCAGTTCAGCACAATGGTAAAACCGTACCGTTGGCTATTCGACTGCCAGCGGATATGGTTATAAACAATATAGACCGACTTGATCCCTCGCTTCTTGAGGATCGAATAGTCGTCATCGGTAGCTCCTTTTCAGAAAATCGAGACTCGTATCTAACTCCGATCGGCACAATGCCAGGAGCAGTTGTTTTAATTAATGCGATTCATTCACTTTTGCAATATGGACAGATTCAAAGACCTGCAGCGTGGATAATTTTTAGTATCGAGCTCGTCCTCATTATTTTCGTTAGCATTTTATTTGCAAGCTTGGGATCCTATGTAGCCAAAGTTATATCTGGCCTTATAGTTCTCGCATTACTATTACCGACAACTTTCGCTCTTTTTAAATTTGGCGTTTGGCTTGATTTCGCATTACCCTTGGTTGGCGTTCAGTTGCACGAGATGATCGCTAGAGCTGAGTCCAACATTATTAAACATCCGACATGAATCAAGTACACGAAAACTACAGAAGATCAATTTTCCGGCGGTTGTTCACAACAACTGTAGTCGGACTACTATGGTCTCATTTAACAATTGCAGCAGAAGTCGCAGGTTTTGTTGAGCAGTTAACAGGAGATTCAGATCAGCACGTTGTTATCCGAGATAATAAGACGATTCCGATTTCTATTTTTTCAGAGGTATTAGTTGGTGATGTGATCTCGATTCCTGAAGAGGCTTCAGATGTCACGATAGGTCTGAGGTTAGCTAACGGATCACTTGTCGTCATTACAGAGCATGACGATGCAGTCCAATTGAACAGTGGCGCTGCAGTTGTGACGGCACGAGCGAACGTGGTGCACTGGATGAAGGATTATCTTCACAGCTTAAGTGCTGCTGAGGAGGTAGACACTGTCTCACTTTCAACTCGCGGCGCTGTCGTTACGCCAATGCCATCAAAGGTACTTTTTACGTTTGCAGGTGAGGTGAATTATGTGTCAGCAGAGAGAGGATCTATAGGAATCGAATGGATCCACGGTGTGCCCCCGTTTTCTTTAACGTTAGTTGAATCAGAGAGCCAATCCCAAATTTGGGCCATGAATCAGATTAAAAATGGAATATTTGTTACTTGTCCTGACCGAGATACTCGGCCGACAGTGAGTCAGCAAATAAAGGTGTTCAAGCAATCGATCTCCCTACGCGGCGTTAGAGCAGGAGTCTATACATTATCCATCGCAGACAAATTTGGAAACACAGCGACTCGGCAATTTCAGTTTGACAAGCCTTTTTTGGATCTGACGTTTGAAGGAAGTCAGTTAGTATCCCAGGCAAGCGAGAATGTTTCTCAATTCCAGTCGATGATTAACGCTATGCGCTGTGACTCTATAAGGCGAGATTAGCCCGAATGAACGCATCTATCCGAAAACTGATTCAAACTTCGAGCGTCCTATTACTTTCTCTTCAAACGCTCGGTGTTTGGGCTTGTGAATTAGATCTCAGCCTCGTAACGCGTGAAGCGGAAAGGCAGAGCGAATTTGATCAAACAGGCTCATTGGCTGATGGATCAGGCCTAAGATTTAAGGTGTCTAGTCAGGAGCAGTGTGAACTGGCGTTATTTTGGAAAGACGCTGCGGGTGAGGTGTTCAATCTTATCTCGATTGAAAATGGAAAAAAAGGGTCGCTTCAGTTACCGCCGAAAGAAACTAGAGTTCTGCCTGGAGCGTGGTTGACTCTCGAGCCTGCTAATGGCCGAGAAACTATTTATCTGGTTGGAAAAGATGACGCTGATTTACCTCTTTCACAAGTTGGATTAATTCTTGCATCGGGTGATGCGAAAACGTCAATAGCGTCGTTAAAAGATCTAGGTCTCGCAGTTGAAGTTTTAGAAATTTCTCATTCTGATAGCTTAGATGATGTCTCGATCCGCATGCCGGCTCGGAACATGATGATTGATTCAGTTGAGCTAGATCTATTGCTCCCAATAGATCCCGTTTATCCTCGACTTGGAAGTCGTCAAGTCCTGGACACGCTCTCAGCTTTAGGCGAAGCAGGCGGTGGGGTGCTCAGAGGAGCTAATAGTGATCTAGTTACAACCGCTGCAAAATCGGTTGTTTATATTTTTCATGAACACAGTGCAGGCTCTGGCGTTGTGATTGATGCAGCCAGGGGTCTTATTGTGACCAATTACCATGTTGTTGAAGAGTTGCAAGAAGTGGGCGTGGTTTTTTCGCAAAATGACCGCAATTCAGCACGCAGTCAAAGATCTTACGTAGCGTCTGTGGTCAGAGTAAATCCGTCACACGACCTCGCTTTGCTGTCGCTACGTAGTCGCCCAGAGGCGTTGAGAGCGATGGGCTTTGAAGATCCGTCCAAGCTCGAGTTAGGGATGGAGGTGCATGCTATTGGACATCCTTTGGGACTGTTGTGGACTTATACACGCGGGTATATCTCGAATATTCGCCCTAATTTCATTTCGGAAGACATGACTGCCGATGTGATTCAGTCGCAAACACCGATCAGTCCGGGAAATTCAGGCGGTCCTCTTTTCACGGGCGACGGCAAATTAGCAGGCATCAACACCATGGGTTTTGAAGATGGGCAATCGCTCAATTTTTCGGTGTCGGTTCGCCATGTTGTTGATCTTTTGGACGCAAAGAATAGCAACGAGATTCAGCCTCCCGACGTAATGAAAGATAATTTTTCGTCCAAAAACTCTGCAAAAGAGGTTTTTGATAACGACGGTAACGGTCTTGCTGATCTTTACTGTTTCGACACCGATCGAAATGGAAAAGTAGACATGTGCGCGGTTGATGATGATGAGGACGGGAGAGTGGAGTACTGGAACTTAGATTTAAACGAAAATCGTCGTCGGGACGGCTTAATAATAGAAGCAACAGATGGATATCCAGGCTACGTTTGGTATTTTGATCACGATGAAAATGGCAAAGAAGAAGTTATCGGTTATGACGAAAATGCGGACTTCTTGATAGATTCTTACCATTACCCCGATCTCTAAATATTGAGTCGTAATCTCGATGCGGTCTCTTCCTCTTTTTATTCAACGCTTCTCTTTTTCGTGAAATACTTTTTCTGCCTGGTTCTTTCGGCGACTCTCGGCTGGCACTCAGTTGGAAACGCTGATCTTGCTGCTGATCTGCAGCAGGCTAATTCAGAATTTCGAAGCGGGTCAGTTGCTTCTGCTCAGCGCCAATTCGAGGCAATTTTGAATCAGACGTCCTGGACCCAGCCCGATCAGGCGGTAGTTAAATTCCAAACCATTCTGAGTCTCAGCAGTTTGTATCGTGATACGTTAAATGTTGAAGGCTTGATTAACGTGAGTAATCAGTTGGTTGAATTTGTTTACGATTCAGGAACTTTTTCAGAAATGGATCAGCTCACGAAATCGATGACTTATGCGATGGCGGGCCTGAATCGGTGGACAACTCTTTTACATACTGGGACTCAAACTGCGCTTGAGGAAATCGAGGAGGCATATCAATCGCCAGGAGAGCGTCAACCGACGAGATCATATAATCATCAATGGCTCAGTCCTTATTTTGAGTCATTCAATTTTTTGTACGGGCAACATCTAAACAACATTGGGCGTCGGACCGATGCTGATCTCGTGGTTCACCGTGCCGTGGTTGGGGCGGCGATTGAGGAAGGTCGTAACCCACTCCAAAGTCACTGGACGTTAATGAGGCTCGCTGAACATTATCTTGAAAGTGGAAGATTAGCTCGAGCGGGAGAAATCATCTCATTTCTTAGTTCCGCCCCTACCTTCGATACGTTCTGGCAAACAAATCAAACAAAGCGCTCGCGCTGGCTTAATATTTTATTTTTTCATTGGGCCTGAACGGGGAAAAAACAGGGATATGAGCATCTAATAGAAGAGTTGGAATCTTTCCTGTCAGAAGCGGAAAATGATGGCGCCACAATTAATCCACATCATCTTCACAGTATTCTTTGGAGCTGGAAAATTCTAGCGACAGAGGCAGGAAATACTGACGAATTTGATCGGATTGAGCTCCTCCAGGCTAAATACGATCTCGAGAGTGGAAACGCGGACGACATTTTCTTTAAAACGAGACTGGCGCTAAAAGCCGATCGTCCAGTTCCGGAGTTTCCTTCAGATGAATTGCTGGAAGCGGCCAGTGGCGCGACTAATCATTTTCCAGAGATGCTCCATCTTGCTCGGTCTAATCAATATCAAATTTCAGGTGATCTAGATAAAGAAATCTCCGAGGGCATAAACGCGTTCCAGGTGATGCGGGACAAGTATCACGCGACACAACTTCCAAACCTTTGGACAGTGCAGCCCTACCGCTTTTATTCAATGGCGACAGAGAGCCTGATTAAGGTTTACACCAAATTGGCTGCGGAGGGTCCACTAGGCACTCAGTCGCGCCCTGATGTTTTAGCTGATGTGATTGAGACACAGCTTCGCATGCGATCGCCGAGTGGTGCATTTTTTGCTGGGGCGCGTGAAAAAATTTATTCAAAAAAAATCAAGGCGGCGGCCAAAGTACGTGAGCTTTTGGTAAAACAATATGAGTTATTTTTAGATCAGATGATCGGAAAGCTCATGAATAATGTATTGAGCGCGCCAACATGGACACCTGCCTCGAGTGTTCCATCCGATAAGCAACTCCAAAAAGAAAGGACGATTTTTTACGAGTTCTTGCGACTCACGCAAGAACTATATACCGTAGATCAAGGCCTTTGGAGCACTACTCCCGAATATTTCTCCGATGCAAGGCTAAGCGTCGTTAGTTATCAAGATCTAGTTGATATTACCGACCAAGAGAGCGCGATAGTTTGGCTTACTTTTGACGAACAAGGCGACGAACTTCTTAGGCTCTGTTTTAATGGAGATAAATTTTTTCTTTCAAAACGGCTTATATCTCGTCAAGAGCTGACTAAACAGATTAGAGCAATGCGACAGCCTCTGACGTCGTATCAGAGTGTTGCAGGATTAGCGCTGAATTCACAGGCCAGAGGATTTTCAGTACAACCCAGTTCAAATGAATCCCCATCCGGTTTCTTGGAGACAAGTAAGCAATTATTTGATGCTGTCTTTAGTGGCCTTGACGATTGTGCGGGTGATAAAAGCGAGTTGTTACTACGGACAGATCCAATTTTTTACAGTCTCCCGATCAATGCTTTAATGATCGACCGAGAGGACTCATCGAGTCCCAGATGGTTTTTTGATCGATATGCGTACGAGTTTCTTTCATCCGTTAATCCGCGAATAGAACCACGTCAGACTGAAGAATACGTGTCGACTGATCGAAAGCAAGCATTCATCGGGGTTGGTGATTTTATTCCTCATGGACAACTCGCCCAAGCCCAGCCCATTCAAAGGTCAGTTGCCGTAAGGGGCGCTGCACTAACAGCAGATCTCGCCGGTCTTGCCCCGCTGCCCGGCACTAGAACTGAATTAGAGTCAATGGCCGAAACTTTTGGTCAGAATTCGTCCCAACTATTTCTTGGAGAAAACGCCACTGAGAAAAATTTTCGTCAATCACAACCAGAGAGATTCTCAACAATCGCGTTTGCGACCCACGGCGTCGTGGCAGGCGAATTTGATGGGCTGTCTGAGCCAGCGCTCGTTTTAACCAAGGGAGTGAGTTCTAGCTCATTTGATGACGGAATTCTCACTTCATCAGAGTTGGGATCTATAGACCTGAATGCTGATCTTGTGATTCTGTCTGCATGCAACACTGCGCTTTCAGATGGCACTCCAAATGCTCAAGGTCTAGGTGCATTGGCAAATTCGTTTTTGTTCTCAGGCGCAAAAGCTGCGGTTGTGTCACAGTGGCCTGTAAATGATGAGGTGGCTCCGCTAATTACAAGAAAAATTGTGCAAGGAATGATTAGTGACCAAAGCATCGGCCAATCACTTCGTTTCTCTCTTCAGTCCTTAGTTGAGGACAGTGCCAATATTAAATTTCATCATCCGTCATTTTGGGCACCGTTTATTCCCCTTAGCCAGGGAGCCAAAAAAAGCATAATTGTTGATGAGTCAGAGCCCCTAAGAAAAAATTGGGAAACTGTTAATGAAGAAGGTCATTTGTCAGAGGCACAAGCTGTCGCAGTTAGTCGCGATCGCTCAATTGTAATTTCTCAGGGGTTTATGCATTCCACGATTGACCAGCAGACTGCTCATGGATGGTTAGATCTACAGAATCAAAAAAATGGCAGCGGTGCCCGTATAGTCTTTCCGGATCTCGCATCTGGCGGAGATCTAATTGTCGACAAGCAGGGTAATCTCGTCTCGATTTGGACGACGATTTTTTCCGATAACGCCAACAAGATTGATTCTGTAATTATTAAAATGGATCCTGACGGGAAAGAAATCTGGAGAAAGCAACTGGGTGAGTCAAACCGAGGAGATTTTCCTAAGACTATCGTGAATCTTCCAAATGGGAGTTATGTCGTGTTTATGAGTGTTGAAGACCATGAAAATCCAAGCATGGAGTTTTGGGCTTATTTACTAGGCGCTAACGGAGTAGTTAAGGATAAGCAGAAGCTCGCGTCTTTTCCTCCAGGAAGTCTTTTTGACCCGAATTTGAATGCGGTCACGATAGGTCAAAATAAAGTCTTGGTTTCATGGGCCAATGGATCCACAGGTGAAATGGTTCCAGCAGGTTCCCCAATAACTGGCATATCAAATGAAGATGGATTTAAGTTAGTCCATGATTCAGTCGCGACTGTCCTAAGAATAAATTTTGGAAAGTTCGATATTGGCGAGATAAAAACTTATCCAAAGATTGCGATTAGAGACCTCGTGAGTGAAAAAGGAAGAGTGTTCGCACTCGCTGACAGATTTCCTAATCCATTGGACAGAACTGGATCATCGGGTGTTTATGAAATCAATGTCAAAGGGCGAGAGCTCAATATTGTCGAACTTTTTAATATAGATGGAATCACTGCAGACTATCCTAAAAAACTAATGGTACTTTCCACTGGAGAATTTGTGACAGCTGGCTTCTTTATGAACATGAAGAAATATGAGCCGATGGAATTTTTTGAGGAAACAGCTTCTAACGACCTTGAAGACAATACGATCGATATGAGTAGGGTAGCCGATTTTTTGGCAGCAAAAGAATTCAATCCGGACCAGGTTTTTTCGGCTTTTGTTTCGGTTTTTGATCGATCCGGGAACTTAGTCGATGATTTTGTCAGTGTATCGCCTACGGGAGCTTCATTCCTCGACGGCGTTCTTATTGATGGAAATTCATTTGTTGCCGTGGGGGGTGGCGGAAAACAGGGGAGCACGGTCGCTCGTTTCACGCTGCATTGAAAGAATAGAGCGACCACTAAACCTCTTTGGGTCACTCAATAAAAGTTGCTTTCACCCTCTTAGATTTAACAATATAAGCGATCCATATCAGACTCCAAAACCATGATGAACCTAGTCGAGGAATGACATCTGGACCTAAAGGTTCGCCCGGATAAAGCAAATTGACTAACATCAAGTCTGCTACGCCAAGAGCCATAAGTACGGCTATGACTACAATATATAGTCTTGGAAAACCTTTTTCTTTTTTAAAAAATTTGAGCATCGCAATAAATCCTATGACTGCGACTACAAGATAGGCTATTTCAATGAAACCAACTAATACGCCAAGCGTCGGGTTATAAGAAAAGTGGCTTGGCGCCATGAAGTTGCCCCACGCTCCTGAGGAAAAGAAAGGAAATATTTGAAACGCCGCGACACCAGCGATAATTGGAGCACCGATTACTCCCACCGCCACAACTAATAGCCAGCCTCTAATTCCTTGTAGGTCTTTTTCTTGTTTTGACGAGCTGTTGGACATGTTTAATTCCTTTATTGTTTTCATTGACTGAAGACATCCTCGCACACGTCTACGGATTGCGTTAGGCATTTTGCGCCAATTCCCAATCATTTGTTTAGCTGCAAAAAGATCACATTTCGGCGCGGGATGATTATTGGAAATGATGATTTCTACCTGAAAATTTGCTCACTGATTAAAAACAAATTGGAAAATCCAAGGCAATTTACGGGAGCAACGAAATGAAAGAGATTTTTAGTTTTAAAGGTAACGCCGGACGACTCGATTTTCTAGGGTGTCAACTATTTGCTGCTCTAATTCTTGGGTCGGCTGGGTTTCTGGCTGGACTTGCTGAGGATGTTGCGAATATCACGGCGATGCAAGGCTTTCTATTGCTGGGGTTTCTCATTATTGGATTCTGGATTTTGCTCGCGACATCAGCGCGAAGACTGAATGACTTGCAGCGAACACGTTGGGTTCTTCTACTGTTTGGGGTCCCGTTTGTTTCGATGTTAACTTTCCTTTATCTACTTCTTGCGCCGAGCTGCGATCCGACTCGTGGTCGAAACCGCATTCAGAGAGATAGGTCTAATAACGACGCCTCGTGGAACGATTTGTCTGAATTCAAGTCGTAATTACACTTAACGGACATGATCGATCCTCCCAAGCTGTTATGCCGCACTGGGAGGTGGGGGCTTGATAAATAAGTCTGATTCAGCGGAGAACTCGCCAAATTGAAAGACTGAGTTGCAGGGGGAGTGGAGTCTACTTGGGAAACGACGTTTTAACTACCTAGAGGGTGACTGTTGAACATGTCTTGAATTAATTGACTAAAAAAATTATCTTCTGGCTCTAGATTCTGGCTCGAACAGTATTAAGATATGTCACGACTTCTTTCAACAGAAACAAAGTCACTCTCAGGTATTCGATACCAGAATAGTCCTCCGGTACATCTAGACTGTTGGCTGATTCGTCTGGCGCTGTCCTCGCGATACCTGCCTTGAACGCGAAATCCCGCTGCCGCTTAGAAAACTCCTTTCGGTAATCTTCAGGCTTTTCACTATCGTGCTGGTAGTAATTTCTTAGCTCCCTTACCCAAAGACGAATCCGGCCGTAAGACGTACCATCCTCGGCATTAGGATCATAGATGGGTTTATCTGGTCCGCGGTTTCTGTGCTCTCCTGGAACAGGAATCATTGTGGACTCGTAAATTATCTTATAAAGATCTGTGATGACGTTTTTGAAACGGTTGATTCTTTCTGGATCAAATTCTGTTTCTGGTGATAACTTGGCCAGCCCAAGTAGGGCGTAAGGTTTTTCCAGGGCTTGGAGAGTGCTGTCTGCGCTAAACGCACCCGGTTTTAAACGGTTTATGAGGGCAATTTGTCTTGGAATCAAATCACAGGCATTGTAGATAAGGGTCTTGATCTCCTCTTCTTTCGGATTAGTCCCGGATGCGAGGGCCGTATCAATCGCCTTCCAATCGGCAAGGAAAAGGTCTACGAGGACTGCCGTTGCCTGCCCATATTTTTGAATATTCTCCACATCAAGAATATCTGCCCGAAAAAAGAGGCGGTCCAGAAACTGAAGGGCAGCACTTCCGGCGTAATGTTGCCTCATGTGTTCCATGTCCGCGATCACGATAAGCCGCCCCTCTGTGCCATCAATCGTTCTGCAGCGAGAAAGCGCAGAGTTCATGAGAGCCTGGGCCTGATTGTTATCCGCAAGGTTCTGATAGGTGTAGTCGACACCAGCAGCAAGGGTATCAAGAATCAGACAGTTTTTCAGTCGCCCCTGGAAGGTGTGGACCGTTCCAAATTCTATTCCTTGGGGTAGGCCAGCCTCTTTAACTTTCTTTTCAAGAAAAGAGGCCTGGGCGGTAAACGGTGTAAGCACCCCGATGCGTTCCGGGGTAACAGATTTTTTCTCCAGAACCTGATTGAGTGCTTCTATGACTAATCCTGCATGGACCTCATTAGTAGGAGAGGATCGTTTACCGATATTTGTTGCGCCAAGACCCGTCGAATCAATAAACGTGATATGACCCTTGCCGGTTGATCGACTGAAAAGCCTTCCGCCATAGCAGAAGTGATTCAGAACATTAAAAAGACGTTCCGGAATATCAAACTGCCCTCTTAGGAGAAGAGCAGTACCATCGTTGTGGCCTTGCCAGACATATAGAGAAGAGAGGTTCTCGCTTTTTGCCTGATATTGAAAGATGTTTTGGGAAAGCCAGTGATTTTGGGTGATCGCGATCGGCGGCACCTGCATTGGGTCACCAACAAAGATAAGTCTTTTATCTGCTCGATCGGAAAGCAGCAGTACTTCGGCAAGGTTTGCCATGCCGGCTTCGTCGACAACGACAGTGTCATATCGGGTTGGAGACGTTTCATTAATGAGACCTGCGATCGTACTTAAAGTCAGGGAAGCATTGCTGCTATCAAGGCGTTCGCTAGCATGATCCAAAGCCGCTCTCGTGTTACAGCAAAAAAGCACTGTTTCATTCTGCTCGAGGAGTTTTGAGACAGCTTTGCCAGTGATTCGCGTCTTGCCCGTCGAAGCAGCGCCCATCAAAAAGGTGATGTCATTACCAAGACATTTAGAGAGTGCATCATTTTGGCCCTTCGTAAGTTCGGGGTCATCGCTAGGCGTGATTGACCCTTCTTTGATCACACCATCGAGGAAAAGAGATCGGGTTAGACGCGATGGCGTCTCGGGAAGGCCGCTCACCGCATCCAGTAGTCGTCTAGCAAAAAGAGGGTTGCCCCCTTGTCTTTGTGCAGCGGCTTCGTCAAAGAGCGCGATTTTTGTTTCTCCCCAAAGCCCTTTGTTAAGCGTCTTGCGTTGTGCGCGGTGATAAAAATTAGAGGAGGGCGAAAATCCTAGGCGTTTCAGGAAGCGGTAGATGATTCCCGACAAACGAAAGAGGGGTCTTACGGCCATTTGAAGCCGACCTTGGTCATCCGGTTGGAAAGATTTTGGTAGCTTTTAAATCCCAGGAGTTTTGCGGCTTCCCCTTTTTTTCCGCCGGTATGGGTTTTAGCGCGCTCGAGATAGTGTGCAGTGACCTCATCTAGTAACTTATCAAGATTAAACCCTTCGCCGAGTTGACGACTTAGGATATTGTCGGATGATGACGCGCTCTTATTGATCATCAGCGCAGACTCAATATCTGTGTCGGTTAAAACAGCTCCGCTCGCGCGTAGAATTGCGCGTGTTAAAACGTTATCAAGTTCCCTGATGTTCCCTTCAAAAGTAAATGATTCCAAAACTCGATATGCCAATCTATCAAGCTCTTTTGTTCCTGAGATTGCAAGAGCTTTCGAACGTGTTTTTATTATGTGCTCGGTCAGGGCTCGTAAATCCTTACTATCCCGGTCCCTCAATGCAGGCAGCTGGAGCCTCTCCTGACTTATCCAATAGAAGAGATCTCGCCGGAAATCCCCATCCGACACTAGCTTTGCTAATGATCGATTGCTTGTGAATATTAGTCTCTGTTGATAGCCGGATTCTTGCCTTTGGAAGAATGTCTGGAGTAATCGTGTCTGAAGATATTGAGGAAGAGAATCGACTTCTTCGATGACAAGAGTGTCGCCCCGCTCCCGTTCAAGAAGTCCTCGCTTCCGACGGTGTTCTCCAGTTTCCCGATCTTCTATATTGCCGCCAAATAATCTAATGGCTAGTTGTTCAGCGGGATATGCGCTGCAGTTGATATAGCGGGGGTCTCTATTCTTTGGTTTCGGCGTTCGCCCTCGGTGGATGCACTGAGCGAGTAACTTTTTTCCCGTTCCCGCCTCCCCTTCTATTAGAAGATTAAGTTTCGAATTCGTTGACGAGAACTCCAGAGCCGCTTCGACCACACGTTTCATGCTCTCGCACTCGTGCTTGAAATCTGTGAAGCTGGTTTCGAAGAGCGAAAGTCCAGCAGTGTGTTGATTGCGGACTTGCTCTTCTCGAACCTTGGGATCGACACGAGAGAGGCGAAACGGGACGTTGACCTTCTGCACGTCCGCTTCTCTCGAGGCCTCAATCAAAGTCGCTGGTCTTAGATTGTGCGCAATCAGCAAAAACGCCAACTGCATACTGTAGGTGCCCGGCGAGATTAGAAAAATTAAATCAGCATCTGAATGAAGGCCGTCAACTACCCGCTCGGCCGCGTCATAAACCTGTGTAAGGTCGGTCGGTGAATCGAGCACTTCGTCGATGGGTGTGATTTTTGCCTTCGTGTGCTGGGATAAGTAATTTTTAAACTTCTCCGCTCGTCGGGGGGCGGGATAATTGTTGAGAAGATGAATCTCGTCGACATCTTTCCAATCTTCGTTTTGTAGCGTCCGCCGAATCGGTCCCAGCGAATCTTTTTTGGGACTCCCTTCACAGACATCCCAATCCGAACCGCCGATCCATGTGCAAAGTATTGAGGCCATACCAAAAATAATATAATAAAATAATAATAAATATAAATAAAATTATATATTGAAGCGAGGTTAGTCTCATAAAAATTATAAATACTTGTTTTTAAATTGAAAAAAATTTAAAAAATTAAATTCAAGATCCCTTAGTAGTGACGTAGATTTCGCCAAAACTTCCTCTACCGGAATCAGCCAACGACTATTAGGAGAGATCAAGATGTCAGAACTACAGATTTTCGTACCCGCCATCCTCAGCCAGCTTGCCTGGACCGTGGCCTTTATCTTCGTGGCCGCCGTCGCTGTCAGCATATACGACACCGTCAAAAAGATCGGTCGTCGATGGGGATCCATCGGACTCAAGCCCCGTTATGCCATGCCCTACCTGGCGCGACAGGTAATCCTGTCATGAGTCGCGGCCATCAGAAAAAAAATGGCATCCAGCCGAAACGCGGCTACTGGAATCCACCGACAAAGGCACAACCATGTCATCAGTGGAGCGCAGCGGAAATAAAGAGTGGTCATCGAGTCGGATCGACCCCGATTAAGCATCAGGAGCAACACTAATGTTTTTGTTCAGATCAGTACTGCTGATTATTTCTTTCACAAAAAAGGAGGCCTAAAAATGCTGTTACTAATGCTGGTGTTTTCTGGATTCATTGTAGTTGCCGGTCTTATCGATTACCTCACTTTGGTGTTTAAGACAGTGTGGACGAAGAAAGTTAAACCTCAGTGGAAATCCTTGACTGCATCGATGCTGCCATTGGGTTGATGAACTTTGTAACCAAGTGAAAAAACACCCGCAATCCAAAAAACATCACAAATTCAGATCGCACAGGAGAAAAAAATGATCGCATCATCAGGAACGGCATTGCTTCCGCTTCATTTTGGGAAGGTCCCGCAGTTCTACCTCGAGAGGATATCAAAGCTCGGCGAGGCCATCGTCGAATCGGTTGTCCAGGAATACGGGCCTAATGAAGTTCTTACCCGTTTTTCAGATCCACTGTGGTTTCAAAGCCTGGCGGCAGCCTGTTCATTTCAATTCAATTCGTCTGGAGTAACGAGCGTGATGCTCGGCTCGCTTCGCCGGCGTATCAATGCCCGGTCAAAGGAACTTGGATTGTTCATTACCGGAGGAAAAGGCCGGCACGGGTACCAAATCCCGGTCCAGATTGAACGGTACGCAGATAAAACCGGCCTTAACGGCACCGAACTGATCCGCGCCTGCGATCTGTCGCGCCGCGTCGATTCAAACTGTGTGCAGGATTCATACAACCTGTATCAGCAGTGGTTTCTGGTATCGAGCGACGGCGGATGGTGTGCCTTAAATCAGGGGATGAACACCGATACTCGCAGAGCCCGCAGATATCATTGGCGAAGCGAAAATGTTCGGGATTTCTGCTCGGATCCTCACGCTGCGATTGTTGGCCCGGGCGGCGGGCAGATTCTGAATCTTGCTGATGCCCGCGCAGAATCAACTCGGAATCATATTGTTGATCTGACGCAGGACAATCCCTCCAACGTGATTGATGCCGCTCGAGGCATCGACTTCGGTAACTATCATGAGGTGCGCGAGTCCGACGTTAATCTAAAACGCCTCGGCGCCGTCCTGGCGATGGCGCACGGCAACGAGATTTCATCGTTTGAAAATCTTGTATCCCTCAAAGGCGTGGGGTCGAAAACGCTCAAATCGTTAGCGCTCGTAAGTGAAGTGATACACGGGGATGCGAGCCGTTTCGAAGATCCCGCCAGGTTTGCATTCTGCTTTGGAGGCAAGGATTCCAATCCAGCACCCACAGACATGCAAACTTTCGACGAAACGATCCAGCATCTCCAGTCCGCAGTGGAAAGTTCGAAACTCGGCTACAAGGATAAATCGAAGGCACTGAAACGACTGCACCGTGCGACGAAGCACGTCGAGGACACGAAATCCCCAGAGGCCGACATCGAAGCCTACGCGAAGGCTGAGTGGGATCGTCTGGAAAAAGACGGCGGCTACACCTTCATGGGAAAGGTCATCCCCGGCGTCACGAAAGCCATCATGGGTCTGCAGAACAGTCTCCTGTACGGAAAAAGCAATGACAAAAAAGACTGAACCCGGCTATGACCCGATCGCAATGGGCCGCGCCATAGAGCGTGTTGTCGTGGACGGGAACAAACGCAAATACGCCCAATTAGCGAAACGCCTGCGCTTTTACGGCGGCGTTTCCAGCGCGGTGGAGGTCGGGTGCTCATTGATGGCCTGTGTATTTTGCTTTTCGGACCAGCCTGTTCGTAAGCCGAAGAAAACCGGAAAGTTTTATACACCGCAGCAAGTGTTCGATGCGCTCGATTCGAGTGCAAAAAAACACGGCCACAAACTGATTTCAGCCTCTGCGAGCGAAGCCACGTTGGGACGCGAACATCTGTTCGAGCTGCTCACACTCGTGGATCAGTCGCCCTACATATTCATTCTTGAAACCAACGGAATGCACGTAGGGCATGACCCGGAATTTGCACAGCAACTCGCACGGTTTCGCAACCTGCACGTCCGTGTGTCGATTAAAGGAACGAATCCCGAGGAGTATCACACGCTGACAGGCGCGCGAGCCTCAAGTTATGCGCTGCCGTTCAACGCGCTTCGTAACCTGATCGATGCTGGGGTCAGCTGCAACGCCTGCGTGATGGTCTCGTTTAGCAGTGATGAGGGTATCCAGGAAGTACAAAAACGCTTGGTAAAGATTCATCCAGGGATTCTCAAGTCCGTGGAACTCGAGACGATAACGCTCTTTCCCAAAGTTGCAGCAAGGCTCAAGAAAGCGGGCCTCACGCCCACCAGAATCCGCCACAGGGGAAAAATCATTAACCTGGATACAACGTCTGATAGCCCTGCGCGCCAGGAACACCGCAACCCGTAAATACACCTATGAGGAATCGATAATGCATCAGAACATACATCAGATAAGTGACTACCAGACCAGCAGTGCGCAGACGTCCACCATCTTCAAGACTATTAATCGTGCGACGAGGGCACTGAATGGAGAAACCGCCGAGTTAGTACCGCTGGTCAGGCCGGAAGGTGACAGGGCAGAGTTGTCACAAGATGAAATCGATCAGTTATGGGAAGACGCTGTAGACCAAAGTATGGAAATTATTGATAAATCAGACGGGGCAGCAGGTCCGCTGATGCTGATAACCAATCTAGTTGATGATCTTACATCTTGCGGTGTTACAAATTCATTGATTCTCTACACAGTGCAACGCGGATTAGAGATGAATGAAGAGAGAATGACTGCAATTAACGCGGAGGCTGAATAAGTGTCGCACAGCGAACGGGCTTTACCTCTTGAGGGTTTGATCCGTATTGAACGTCTACAGGACTCATCGGAAACCAATTTTGGAAGGGAAGTGACAATGAACCTAGCGGCTGAAAAACGCCTGCATGAAACAGAGCTTGTATCGACAGCGATCGGTAAATCTGGGGCAGTGATGCCTTTTTTGCCTGATTCGGTAGCCGGATTGAACTGATGTCGTCGCCGAGATTAATTCTTTTTTACGTTTTACTGATTCTGTTTCACAGAC
The DNA here is from genome assembly GCA_051201575.1 of Arenicellales bacterium nBUS_48. Lineage (GTDB taxonomy): Bacteria > Pseudomonadota > Gammaproteobacteria > Arenicellales > UBA868 > UBA868. The sequence goes on from CP179197.1 coordinate 170,785, forward strand.
CAGCACTGGAATTGATAACAAGCATTTTTTGAACGCTGTTTTATCGTATTTATCTAATTAGGGAAACTATTTTTATGGACTTTTATGACTACTCAAATGCAGGGCATTTGAAACGCCTTGAGCGGGTAAAACTCTTTCTTGCTCAATCAAACTTTAATGGATTTACCCGTAAGGACCTGTTGCTTCCTGCGTGGCATTCAATTGCGGCACTATCGAACATGGCGGAAGCAATCACTAATCTTTATGTATTGGGGAAAATCGACAAAGAAGAGGCCCAAGCACTTCTTGAAGCCGTTGTTTTTAGAGCAAAGCATCGATCAGTTAATCCCTATCGTCGCGATATTGAAAAAGTGAAAAATCTCTCGAAATGGGGATATTACCTGGAGCACTTGAATATCTGCCTGGGCTCGCTTGCAAGAGTGGCTATTGATAATTCTCATCAACAATTAAATCGACGGGTGAGCGAGCATCTTCGGGAAAACACATTACGTTACCCCCACTTTCATGCCGATCTTCATGTCAGAAGTCGCATGAAATGGCCAGCAGATCAAGCCGCCATACTGTATTCGCTTTGGTTATACGATCAGAACTACCAGCAGGATCTATCAAGTGAACCCATAGAGGGGTGGTTTGAGTATATGGATCGTTCCGGCACGAATCAGGAAACCGGCCTGTATGTTACTGAAGTCAACGGGGTCAAAAAGTTCAGCCCGATACCAAGAGGGTGTGCGCATTCTTATCTCTGCCATTACGTGGGTAGATTTAACAAAGATAAAGCGATAACGATATGGGACAAATACAAAAGACATTTCTTGAAAAAGACGATCATCGGAACCGGCTTTCGGGAGTACCCACAAGACTTTAAATACCGGTGGACCCCCGATTCCGGACCCATATTTTTCGGGTTGGGAGCGGCTGCCACAGGGATTGGAATTAATGCCGCATCCACCGTCGGCGATAGCAAAACCTATCGCTTAATTGAGAAAAGTCTGGACAGGGTTAACTCGGGTTTTCGTGGAATCGAGAAAGTCATCGGCAACAACCTGATCACCCGCGTGGGAACAGATTACCTTGCCACTTCAATTCGCCTAAACGCGGAAACTAAATATGCCTGGTACTAGTCTCTGTTCAAAGCGGCTAATTACTGGTCAAGGTAAGGTCTTTGACACAGAAATGCGCTCGAGAGGATAGGAGTAAAAAACATGAGATCATGGCTAACTCTATTTTGTGTGGTGCTAATCCTTTTGCGAGAGATCTTTTAGTACGAGCCTGCACAGCGGAGGAATCTAGGCGGCTTCCAGAACCGGGATAGATAGTTGGAACGTAGAACCTAGCTTTGAATCAAGCAGTTCAATGCTTCCACTGTTTCCCTCAAGCAGTTTTTTGACGTTGGCCAGTCCCATGCCGCCACTATTCCGACCTTTGTCCGTAGTAAAAAAGTCTTCGAATATCCTGTCCTTCATAGAATCCAGAATCCCTGGGCCATCATCTGAGACGTTAATCTGCAGTACGGACTCGGGTGACCCAAGGGTTTCCAGTCGGACTTTTACAGAGACGTCCTGTCCGCAGTGTTTTATTGAGTTGTCGATAAGACTTCGGATTATGGACTCGAGCGCAACGGAAGATAGAGCCAGTTTGACGCTTTTGACTGTTGGACCCATCTGAATATCGACGTTGCTGTCCGGGAAGTATCCGGTAATGGTATCGGCAATTGGCTGTAGGTCTATTTCAAAGGTAGTTTTAGAAAGAATTCTGTCTTCTTTCGTTTGGGCGTGAAGCTCATCAACAAGGCGGGTTAGGGACGAAAGATTATTTTCAATAATCTGAAGGAAGCGCAGCTGTTCATCGCCCGACATAGTGGACTGATCTTCTTTCATGATCTCAACCGCACCCTGGATTGCACTTAAAGGATTACTGAGTTCATGGACAACATGAGACGCGAAGTGTTGTGCATATTCCTCCCGTTTTTCGAGTTCGTTCACCATCGCAGAAACACTCTGGTAAAGCTGATCGTGCTCGACTGTGACTGGTGTACGAAGAAAGGTTTTGAATACACCTTTGCTTCCGGCCCGAGAGCGCTGGGTTTTCTCGATAATGGCGTGCACCGGCGCTGTGATCTTCGAGGCAACGAGAATACTAATCAAGATGCCGACTATCGGAATCAAAATTGCGATGGGCAGAGATCGATGAATGACATCAGAAATAATATTGAGATCCATCGGGATCGCGCCTATATAGATTCCGATGAGAACCAGAGCGCCACCAGTAAGAACAATAAGGCCGAGGCAGCCACAGATCAACACTGTACGAAGCGTTGGACGATGATCTTGCAGGAAGTCGATTAATCGCATGAGGCTAATCTAAATCCTTGACCACGTTTGGTTTCAATGGGATTGAATCCATGATTTTTAAATTTGGATCTTATGCCGCGGATATGACTGTCAATGACAGCATCCGAGACCGCCCGAACCATGAGATCTCCTTTGCCAAACACCTTTTTAGGATTGGTAAGCATTGTTTTGAGAATATGGAACTCTGTTTTAGTTAGCTCCACAACATGGTTTTTGTAAAACACAGTTAATGTTTCGGTATTTATTCGGATATCGTCGTGTTCCAGAGTCGAGTTCGTCTGGCTGACTTCATTTTTCACTTGGTCGGCCAGCTGTCGTTGCCGCCTAAGAATCGCCTGTACCCGAGCAACTAGTTCTTTAGGGCTAAACGGCTTAGATACATAGTCATCGCCGCCAATAGTGAGTCCGAGAATGCGATCTTGTTCATCCTCTTTTGAAGAAAGGAAGATGATGGGTGTTGACGAGATCTGCCGTAATTTAAGACAGCAGTCGATCCCGTTCATTCGAGGCATGGTGATGTCTAGTATCACTACTGACGGGTTGGTCTCTGATGCCTTCTGTAACCCTTCGACGCCGTCCTCTGCTTCAACGACATTAAATCCTTCACGAGACAGTGCATAGCGCACTACTTCTCGTATATCGCTTTCATCATCAACAACAAGAATTGTTTCCATATCCCCTGGTAATCAGGAAGTTATGAATCTTAGAGTAATGATTTAGATCAATCATGGCTATAAGTGATTATCAATCTGCATAAAAAATGCAGAAAAAACCCTACAGTGTTGCAAGCACTCTGATCAAGAAAGTTTCAATAATTAGCACCGTTGAAACAGCCCGGAGATTAATTGGGCGGTGACCGGCGGCATCGGCACGATAACAGAGATCTTCGGTCTGGTCTCCTCCTCCCTTTGTTATTGGTCCGCCGGATTCTCGATAACTTGATTAAAGCTTGATTAATTTAGCGGCAAATGTGATGTGATCTATGAAGATAACTCGGAGGGACAATGTTTGAGTGGAGTATGTGGGGTTTAATAGGTTTATTTCTGATACCACCTGCTTTGTTTAGTTGGTGTTTAATGTTTTATTCAATTTCTCTTCTGATTAACGATAGTTTTTAACACATGATTGAAAAAGATATTAGATGGAAGGTGACATAAAAAGTTTACTTCTTAACTCTTGAATGCACTGTTACATAAGCATAAAAACTTTTTTAATTGTGTACCTTTGAGATCTCTGATGTGTTTGGATTTCAGCTCTCAAATTACCTCCCTCTCCCACGCACACACACTCTTTTCCGGACCATTTAAACGCCACATAAAGTCAAGAAATTACCATTCTTAAGGCAGGCCCACCGCACGTCCAGACGCAATACTGCCAAGATGCATAAAGCCAGGGTTCTCCTCAATATCGCAGCTATTCTGACCCTGCTAACTGGCTTCCTCCTCCCATCCCCACTTCTCGCTCTATCTCTTACCGAAGATGAAGAGCAGGACTTCATTCGGACAATGGATAGTCCAGAGGTCACCGAGATCAGACGCTATATAGATGCCTGTCTGTCAGATCAACTGGATGACCCGGAAGACTTATATCCCTGTCATAGGTTTGGGACGGAGGAAGGTTTAACCATTAAAGAGCATCCTCAGTCCCATGTCTCTGGCCCGTTTACTGTTATGTGGGTGGAACCCTTTGACTATGGCGGTCAGGTATTCACAGTCTTTTTTACTGATCCGCCGAATCTCATAGCTGATATCTGGGTGTACCTCGAGGGTGGAAGCCGACCAGATATGCGAGCTTTTATGGTGCGGGACCTGACAGACGCAGAGCGACAGTTTTTCGTAGATGAGTTTGGCAAATATCTGAGCGATATGAGGTTCACAAGGTGATGCAAAAAGCACGCGCGTTGATTGCGGTTTTTTTAGTGACTCTGTTCCTATTCGGCTGTGCAAGCAACCCTGATCATAGTATTAAGCGTTCTCATGGAGATATAGAGTCATGCGGATCAGGTGATAACTGCGCAGGCGGCCCGACGAGGGTTGTACAGCGCGCAATCGATACGATTGTTCTCGCCAATTTTCCAGAGCGGGCAGGTCTCTACAAGGCAAGGATGTGGAAGGATAGTGGTCAAAACTTTGCACTTACATCAACTAATCCTGAGATACATATTTCAACTACGCTGTACATGGCGCTGAGCTGGAATGAACTGGTCGCGGTGATGGCCCATGAACTCGCACATCAAGAAGAGAATCATTCTCAGATATCGGCTGGGGTGAACAGCACAATCTGGCTGGCTGACAAAGCCAGTTGGTTCATCACGCCATGGCTCATATTTTCTCCGGCAGACGAATTAGCTAAAGCGGCGTTTAGCCGTCACGTGGAGATGGAGGCAGATATTCTTGCCGTTCAGTATCTTGAGAATGCGGGTTACACTGAGGCCGATTATCTAAGTCTATTAGAGCGTATAACGGGTATGGAAGGCGGGACCGGCTGCAGGGTGTGGTGTACTCATCCGCACATTAATGATCGGATCCAGGCGGTAAAGGAACGGCGGAATGTGTTGTATGTAGAAACTAATAAGAAAGACTTTGTTGCTGAATGAAACCGATCCTTATTCTGTTGGCTAGTTTGTTGGTGGTGTAGCAATGAAACACGCCAAAGGCTTTACCTTGATAAAGTTATTGATCGTAGTCGCGATCCTTGGTGTTCTAGCCGCTGTTGGTATACCCATGTACAACGGGTATACCACTTCTGCGAAGATTGACGAGACGAAAGAACATAATGCTTTTGCATTGCCTCAGTGTCCATCAAATGATCGTCTTGGTCCCTGTTATGGAACGCATAGATGGCTCGATGATGATTGGCAAGATCCCGCATACGCCCTTATCTACGAGGGTTGGTGGAAAAACGGTAAGAAGCACGGCCATGGCACTCTTACATGGTTGGCTAGGAGTTATAAATACATTGGCGAGTTTAGGCATGATGCGGCGAATGGCGTAGGTGTCGCCATATCCGGTTCTGAAGGAGAAAACTACATTGGTGATTTTAGGAATGATCTCTATGACGGCCAAGGTACCTCGTTCTACGAGAATGGAGACTGGTACATCGGGCAGTGGAAAAAAGGACGTAAGCACGGTCAGGGTACCTTAACCCTATCTAATGGGGACAAATACGTTGGCACATGGAAGGAAGGCCTTAAGCATGGCTCAGGGACTCAGAAATTAGAACAAGGCCAGAAAATCAATCTCGTGATTGGAGAATGGAGAAGTGGCCGGCCTTGGGATGCAATTGCTTATCGATACACAGGCGAAGATGCTCTAATTTATGAGGACTTTACCGCTCGACCCGGTGATTGGTGTCTTCGGAAACCTAAAGACTCTAGTTGTTTGGCTACCCTTGCCGAAACTGGTTCTTGGTGTGATCGCCATCCTAAGTCTTGGGTCTGTCAAAACTAAATGAGAGACTTTAAAACATTGTCACATTGGTTAGGAGCGACAAATACCAAAAAAGCGGAAACCTTTACGGTGTTAGTGGGATGTTAAGGGAATGAAGATCGGTGTGATGATCATAGGAGGTCTTTTACTTACTGCATTGGCTACACTGTTTTATACGGATACCAAATTTCTGTACTCGCAGGGTATCAATACAGCACCAGCGGAGTCCTGCAATCAAATTGCAAATTCTGATGCCGATTGCCAAAAGATTAAGGTGTGGCAGTGTAGATACATTAACTTCACCAATCCCTTCGCCACAAGAGTTGAAGAGGAGGCGTTGATGGCAGAAATGGAGAGCGTGCTGTTGGAGGGTGTTGATCAATTAAAGCAGGGCGCTTTTAACTCTGCGGCGCCGCTTGTTGCGAAACTACCCACCAAGGAAACCGATACCAGATTTCTCGTCGGCCAGATTGTTCTGGAGAAATATCTTCCACAGTCGACTTTTGATTCATGCCCACGGTTCCTGTGAGGCAGAATTCTTTCCACATCAGACGGATGATTTACAAATGAACCGAATCCTAATTCTTTTGGTTTTTATTCTGAGTGGCCCAGTGATGGCGGACTCCTATTGGTGTGACTCCTCCATCCGCGCCATGGACTCTTAATGTGACTTGGACTGAATGTCCGAGGCATCATTGGCGGACCTACGCCAAGGCGTCGTACATTGGTGACATCAGGGATGGAAATTTTAATGGCCAAGGCACCCTGACATGGGAAAATGGCAATGTTTACATTGGTGGGTGGAGAGACGGCGAGATGCACGGCCAAGGCACTCTTACATTCGCCAATGGAAACAGGCACGTTGGCTTTTGGATGCATGGCCAACTTCATCAGGGAACCGTCTATGACGAGTAAGCAACAGCGTAACTCTGAACAATGAAGTTAACCAAAAATCAAATTAGAGAATTGGTTAGTTACCCAGAACGGGCGAATTCTGGGGAAAAACGCCGCTTGCTAAAAATCCTTTCCGGAGAGGGAAGGGCCTGCACTGAGGAGGAGCGACAAGCAGAGAAATTCGCACGGCAATTTAAGCAGAGCGACACTGTAAGACTAGGTGTTAACTATCCTGCTCCTAACTACAGTACAACTCCAAAGAAGCGCAGAAAACGTAAAGTAGTCATAAATCCTGAACGGGAGAGGCGTCGCCAGGAGGCAAAAAAATATAAAGCGCGATTGCCCATTCGTGACACGGGGCCCCACCAACCGAAGGACTATAAGCAATATATTGATGAGGGGATAAGTGGTAACCGTGAGGATAATTTAAGGGTTCGCGGGAATAATTCACGAGACAGTGCTCGTAGAAACCACGACTAGATTTCCTTAAAAAGCGGCGATAACGGGAGAAGCGCCGTCAGGAGGCAAAAACATATATAAAGCGCGATTGCCCATTCGTGACACGGGGCCCCACCAACCGAGGGACTATAAGCAATATATTGATGGGGGGATTTAAGGAAGCCCTGGAAATGAGCTCACGAGCTCAATTTTGAAATCCGGGAAGCTCGTTACGTACTCGATGGTGAAATCAGGAAAGGAATCGACGAATTCCCACTCCCCGCAGTCATCTGCAAATGAGCTTTTCTCTTCTACTTTCAGATCCGGAAAAGACTGCACCACCTCTACCTTAAAGTCGGGAAAGCTGCTGACCACCTGAACTTTTCCATGCAGCGCTTTGCCGTTGAGTGTGCAGTCGCTGTCGATCCCGCTCGCCAGAGCGCTGCTGGATACAAACAGTAATACCGTGAGTATTTTCATGAGTTCTCCTGAGCCTATTTCGGTCGTAAATACTTCTGAAGCGACACCATACCAATCATCTCCTCGTTGAGATCTTTAACTTTCACTCTACTAAGATTTCTTATGAGATTTTTCGGGGTTATAGCTTCTTAAATTAAATTAATCGATACCCTTGTGTTGCTTCAATTAACGCTTTCGAAGGGCTTTTGGCGCCGTACGCCCCTCCCTCAATCCAAGACGACGATTTAAGCCATGGCGTACAACTAGCGATGATCTTAAGCAAAACATCATGACCCACCAAGCACCAATTTCCGTCAATCGAAAAGGTCAAGTAGATCTCTTGCTGCCGGGTTGTGGTGATTAGAACTGTGGCTACCCTTCTTCTATATCGTCAAATCCAAGGTCAACCTCGCCAACCTTGTTGGGAGACTCTCTTAATAGCTGGATATTCCCAAGGTACGCCGTAACGCCTCCACCTCCCTGTTCGTAACTGGCGAAGCTTGCTTGTACTCTGACAATAGCGCCTGGCAGGATGTTCTCCAGAGGGATAGGCTTCTTGATTACGTTAACGGCTTTGACTTGAGACTTGGGCTTGGACTTGAGCCTTAGACGGTAGCCAAGATTTTTACTGTAATGCAGTGGAGACCTGGCGCCCTTTTTCTTTGGCATTACCTTAGCGATAGCCTTCTCAATCGGCTCAATATCTTTAGCCTCGAATAGAAGGGTTATTGAGTATTCCTCAGTCTCTACCAGATGGACGGGGGCAACTCTGGCAGGAGGTGTAATGATTATTTCGGTCATGGAAATAATTTAGCTGAGTGCAGCTCAACGTCTTACACGAGATTTTCATGTAGTCAGGACAAATCTCTTATTGTGGTTGCGGAGGAGCCTGACCCCTGTCTCCTGCGGTAAATGCTACCTGATGCGGAAGATCAAAGATCAGTAGTCTGAGGATCTACGCTACAGCGTTTGCTAGTTTTATGCGATTTCCCGTCAGGCCAAGGACCTCCTGCCACGCGCATACAACTACACTGTTAAAGACGCCAACCTTTTTGAGAATGGCATTCGAAGACAGTCCTTGTCGTCTTCACTCGATGATCTGACCTCGCACAACTGGTGGCCGACCAAGGCGTGGACTGCCTGTAGTCTTTATTCCTTTCGACTAGATTGGTTAAAGAGTCAGATGCCGCCGCACTCATAAGAGAGCGGCGGCTCATACCTGCGTCTTATTTATGCGGTGGCGTAAATTCGACCTTGCTTACGGTCTGGCGGATTTGATTAACGTCAATGGCTTCCAGAATGACAGGGTTCTCGACTGTGCCTGTTGCCTTGGCTTTTAACGTCATGGCGGCGACCTGATCAAATGAGTCGGCATCCGAGATGACGTAAAAATCATATTGACCACGGGTCAGGCTGTAGTCCACGAGGGTCGCGCCAACGCTCTGGTGCATGGCCTCCATCACGGCTTTACGGTCGGTGTCGCCTTCGATAAGTCCGCCGGTGCCAGCGCTTGTGTATCGCGCCATCGTAATAAATCTGGGCATGTCAAAATCTCCTCTTTTCCTTTAGTTGAAATAATGACTCTAATCAGTTTTCAGGGGGTCGTACAGCATGTATAAAGTCGCAGGCGACGGTCCGGGGCATGTCACTTCACCCTGCGTTGGCGTCGGTTAGAATATTTTCAGTACACCACTCAAAAACGTCCGTTATTGGTCGAAAAATAACCAGGAAAAGAAAAAGATGGTAAAGAACATTTATGGTCAGGCGATTCGCGATATGGAAAAAATGCGGGTTGAGGAGAAGATTGATCACATCAAGAACGCAATTCCTGACGATCTGTATAAGGTGCTGACCGAGGAATGGCACCGATTTGTGAAGTCCTCTGTCAAAAAAGGCCAGAAAGAACGGGAATTGGTCGAGTTTGATTACTTCTTTGAGTTGTTTATGAAATTCCCCCATTGACAAGGCACGCACAGCTGCGCGCTTTTTAAATGCCGCCTTAACGGTCATACCGAAAAGAATCAAAAGCCCCTGGAGCGAGTGATCGAGGGGCTTTTTTTGATTTTGACCTTAAAAACACGTTAACGTTTATTTAGAAGAATTTAGGCGAAAATAAGATCAATTTATAGGAAATTAATTGTATTGAATTGATTTATACCGGATAAATAAGATAAAACGTCATTTATCAATAAATAACATCTAATAGAAGAAATTAAATCAATTTAGATATATTTTCGACGAAATTAAGAGTAATTAAGATCGATCAATCAAAAAATCTTAACTTGAAGTAGTTCATAAGGAATTCTCAATTTTAGATAATAGGGTCATTTATCTATTTTTAAGAGAATTTATATGAATTTGGCCGAATATTTTGAGTTTTTATGAGATTTCAATAATATTTTTGATCTCGATGCCAGCTCGCTTTCTGGCTCGAGCGGCTAGACGGCTGTCGGTCGATATGGTAAGATTAAGTTTATGAATAATAATAAATTAATCAGACTACCTAATGGTAGGGAAACAAGTACGACCTTCGATGAACGCACCCTGCTCAGGAAAGAGCTTGGGTTTCGTGACCTCGAACTGCTGGAAGATTTGCCCCTTGAGTCGGCTCTCGGGCGCCGCGTGATGGATGTTGCCAAGAGAATGAGACTCTCCTGACCCCGCTTTTAGGCCGTGTTTGGCCTTATCCGCTGATGTGTCGCTGTCTTTTTAGCTTCTGGATCTAACGCCTGTCGGCTTTGCCGATGGGGACGCCGATGTTTGGGCTGTTTTTGATGGGATTCGCTAGCCCAGCACTCGGAAGTGAAGCTCGGTTGGCAATCCGTCGCGGCCGTTGATGGCGTTCATGTCTTGAGGACAAGCGGACATCACCACGATGGCATCGCAAAGCGCGCTCAGCTTGATGGTGTCTTTGGGTTTACAAACCGTGGGTTCAAACGCGGTTTTGCCATCGGGCGCAATCGGGATATTCATCCACAGGTTGAACGGGTCCGGGATCTTCGGCGCCTTGAGGCCGATGGCGATCATTGCCATTCTGAGGTTGTCGGTGCAGTTGTCGTGATAATCCGTGCAGCCGAGAATTTTGTATCGGTTGATATCACAACATGACAACAGCGTGTCGTGCACGCCTGGCGAGGTGTCCTCTGTGATCTCAAACATGGGCCGGCGAACGTTAGAGACAATCTGATCACCGACTTTCGGGAAAACGCTCGACAGCGCTGTCCGGGTGTGCGCCATCGAGAGAAACTCTTGGTGGTCGGGATCACAAAAAGCCCAGAAGTCACAAACCTGTGTGCCGTGGGTGTTTTGAACCTCGATCAGCTGGTGCTTTTTAATCCTGACGGCGACGCCGCATCGCGCGGGGACACGGTAGGTTTCATCAAGGGCAGGTACGCCGTCCGGCGAGATTGCGCTTTTTAATGAGTCATTACTGCCATCCGATGTTGCGGCATCAAAAGTCATGTGGTTATCCTTTTTTGGGTCTTGAAGATCTGAAAACGGTTGTTTATTGAAGGGCGACACCTTCAAGGGTGATGCGATGCATCACGCGCCGGTGGCCGTGATAGTCATTCATGGCGTTGTGCCAGGTGGCCCGGTTGTCCCATAACGCGATGGAGCCCTCTTGCCACTCAAACCGGCAGGTAAATTCCTCACGCGCCCCGTGTGCATAAAGAAAATCCAGCAGGGGCTGGGACTCCTCAGTGGTCCAGCCGTCAAACCGGACGGTAAAGTCAGCGTTGACATACAGCGCTTTTTTTCCGCTCAGCGGATGCGTAATGATGACCGGATGTAGGGCGTCCTGAACCGCGAGTTCGGGGTTTGCGAGGCGTCCGTCTTCGTAATGCTCGCTGTCAGAGACACCGTAGCCAAACGCGTGACGGCTCGAGTGCCAGGCATTAAGACCCAGAAGTGTTTTTTTCATGCCGTCTGACAGGGCTTCAAAGGCGAGCGTCATGCTCGAGAACAGGGTATCGCCCCCGGCGGGAGGCACTTGCCGTGCATAGAGCATCGACCCCATTGCCGGAATTTGATCGTAGGAGTGATCGGTGTGCCAGGTGCCACCGATGTTTTCTTTTTGATCAGGCGCTTTAATGACTTCCGCGATCTGCGGATAGCCATCGAGTGGCTTGAAGAACCGATTGATGTTGATCTCACCCCATTGCTCGGCCAGATCAACGTGTTGCTGAGGCGAGAGACTCTGATCGCGGAAGAAAATCACCGAATACGTCGCAAAAGCATCCTTAAGCTCCGCCATCACGGAGTCGCTCAGCGGTTGGGTCAGGTCAACGCCATCGATTTGCGCGCCGAGCGCCGCAGAAAGCGGGGTGACCCCGATCTTGCGATAGCGCCGTGAATCCGTCATGGGTAACCTAAATGATCAATTCAAAATAAAAGTGTAACCGATGGCGAGCGCTTAAAAAGAGACTTTTGAGTCCGGTAGAATCACCACTCGACTTTGAGGAGATTCCATGTACTTTGACTTAAGACTCTGGGGCTTTACCCGGGGCGTCCGGCTTCGCATTTTGGGGGCCGTCGTGCTTGGTGTATTGGGCGTGCTTTTCGGGATTGCCCGTCTTGCCCTTTTGGGCTGGCTGATCGCCGAGGTTTTTTCAGGTACGGGATTTTCCGAGCTGGTGGCCCCGTTCATCGGCGTCGCGGTTGTGATGATGCTTCGGGGCGGGCTTGAGTACTGGCGTACGATGGTGGCCCACAATACGGCGGCGATTGTGCAGCTGCATCTTCGGACCGTGATTTTTGATCAGGTGACTCGTCTGGGCCCGGCTTACTTCGGGCTTGAGCGCACGGGGGACGCCATTGTGGCGATGATCGAAGGTGTCGAACAGCTCGAGATCTATTTTGGACAATATCTGCCCCAGCTGATTGTTTCAATTCTCACGCCGTTCCTGATTTTTGGGGTTGTGGCTGTATTTGATGTGCCGATTGCGCTGGTGATGCTGGCCGCCGCTCTTTTTACGTTAATTGCGCCGCAAGTGTTTCACCACTGGGACGGCAAAAAATCTCTCGAGCGGGGGCGCGATTACAAAGCATTTGCGGCGGAGTTCCTCGATTCTGTTCAGGGTCTGGCAACGCTGAAGGCCTTTGGCCAGAGCGGCAATCGCGCGAAAAGTCTTAAGGAAAAAGCACACGCCCTGTTCAAGTCGACCATGTGGGTGTTGGCGACTAATTCATTGGCTCGCGGGATTACCGATATCGGTATTACGCTGGGCGCCGCCGGAACGCTTGCTTATGGCGCCTACCGCGTGGTGGACGGGGAGATGAATCTCGCGGTTTTGCTGATGGTGTTGATGCTCGGGGTGGAAGTGTATCGACCGCTTCGCGATATGCGCGGCATGATGCACAACGGAATGATGGCGCAGTCTTCTGCCCAGACGATTTTTCAGCTCATCGACGCAGACCCCCTGGTGGTCGAGCCCCAAACCCCCGCGACCGTTGATGCGTTGCATCCGTCGGTCTCGTTTGACGGCGTTCGCTTTACTTACCCCGGTGCGCGGCAAAAAACCCATGAGCAGGTGAGCTTTGAGATCAAAGCGGGAGAGCGGGTTGGGTTCGTTGGGCCAAGCGGCGCCGGCAAATCATCAATCGTGCGTCTGTTGTTGCGGTTTTACGATCCGAACGAGGGTGCGATTCGCATTGGCGGGCATAACCTTAAAGATCTGACGCTTAAAGATATTCGCTCGCAAATCGCCGTGGTCAATCAGGACACCTATCTCTTTCACGGCACCGTTGCCGATAACCTTCGCGTGGGGAAGCCGGGTGCGTCTTCCGAAGCGCTTGAGGCGGCCTGTCGAGCGGCCAACGCCCATGAGTTTGTGTCGCTATTGCCACAGGGGTATGACACGGTGATCGGCGAGCGCGGTATTCGGCTCTCGGGCGGACAGCGCCAGCGCATTGCGATCGCCCGCGCTATTTTGCGGGATGCACCGATACTGGTTCTGGACGAGGCTTTGTCAGCTGTTGACGCTGCGAATGAGTCGATTATTCAGGAAGCGCTTGATCGGTTGATGCGCGGGCGGACGACCCTGATCTTTGCGCATCGCCTGTCGAGCATTATTGATGCCAATCGGATTCTGGTTCTGGACGGCGGCGCCATTGCAGAGGAGGGGACCCACACCGATTTGATGGCCCAAAACGGCGTCTATCATCGATTGATGTCGGCTCAGGCAAGCGAGCGTTCGACCGGCGCTATTGATCTGGATGCGTCATTAAAACCCAAACGGGTCGAGGCGTCGACGTTTAGCGAGGCGGCTGAATTTGTTCCGACAGATGCGATCGTCAAAGCCGAGGGTCTGGGCTGGACGGCGGCGGCGCTTGAGTTACTCAAATACATCAAGCCGTACAAAGGCCGCCTGGCGATGACCTTTGGTTTTGGAGTGACCCGCGTGATTGCGTACATCGGGATCGGCGTGGTCAGCGCACTCGCCGTTCGCGCTGTTAAGACCGGCGAGCCGTTTTTGGATTTGCTTATTTTTCTGGCGGTGCTCGCGCCGGTTGCGGGCGTCTTTCATTGGCTGGAATCCTGGGTCGCACACGATATGGCGTTCAGACTGCTCGCTGAAATGCGAATTGCGCTCTTCGAAAAACTCAATAAGCTTGCGCCGGCCTACATGGTGCGGCGACGCACCGGCGACATGGTGGGCATGGCGACTTACGACGTCGAGCTGGTGGAATACTTCTTCGCACACACGGTCGCGCCGGCTTTCGTCGCAGTGCTGATACCCGCGGTGGTGATGGCTGCTTTATTTTATTTCGGCTGGACGATGGCGCTGGTATTACTGCCGTTTTTAGCGATTGTCGCGTTGAGTCCGTTTTTCTTAAGAAAACGAGTCGATGAGATGGGCTCGCTCGCCCGCGAAGCACTCGGGGAGTTGAACGCGCATGCGGTCGATAGTGTTCAGGGGCTCGCTGAAGTGATTGCGTTTAATTATGTGGATGGCCGGCGCGAAGAGCTTGCCATGCGAACGCGTACCCATCACCGGATCCGGTTGCCATTTTTCTCGGATCTCACGCTTCAAAAAGAATTGCTTGATGTGGTGACGGGTCTCGGGGGCCTTGCGGTTGTTGCGACCGGTGCCGTGTTGGTGGGCGCAGGCCAGCTGGAAGCGGCGATGTTGCCGCTACTGACATTGCTCGCGATGGCGGCGTTTTTACCGATTTCGGAGATTTCCCAGGTGAGCCGTCAATTGGCTGACACGTTGGGCTCAACGCGCCGGCTCTACGCTGTTGAGCAGGAACCGGTTCCCGTAACTGATGGACCAGGCGGGTTTTCGATCGATCATCAGGGTGGAGTACCCATTGAGCTTGATCATGTTGATTTCAGTTATGAAACCAGTTCGCGTCCTGCACTCGATGACGCAGACTTTACCGCGCAAGCCGGCAAGACCATTGCACTGGTGGGCCCCTCGGGGGCTGGCAAAACCACGGTTGCTCACCTGCTGATGCGATTTTGGGATCCGCAAAAAGGGTCTATCTCGCTTGGGGGGCATGATCTGCGGGACTATAAGCTTGATGAGCTTCGAGGGCAGATTGCGTTAGTGGCGCAGGATACTTTTTTATTTAACGATACCTTACGCACAAATATTTTGATCGCGCGGCCGGATGCAAGTGAAGAAGAGTTGCAGCGTACGTTGCAACGGGCTTCTTTAAGTGAATTGATCGAGAGTCTCCCTGATGGGTTGGAGACGATGGTGGGTGAGCGGGGGATGCGTCTTTCCGGAGGGCAGCGTCAGCGCGTCGCCATCGCACGCGCCTTTTTAAAAGATGCGCCCGTGCTTATTTTGGATGAAGCGACTTCGCATCTGGACGCGGTAAATGAGCATGCTGTGCGACAGGCACTTGAGGCGCTAATGGCGGACCGAACGACGCTCGTGATTGCGCATCGACTCTCGACCGTTCGAGGCGCTGATCAGATTATTGCGCTCGACAAGGGCAACGTTGTTGAGACCGGTACGCACGAGCAACTGCTTGCAAGCGGTGGTTTATATGCGCAGCTCGTCTCCCATCAGGTGGCCGGCGCATCGGCACGACCAGAGGGCTAGGGCGCGGGCTTTGATGCTGTCGCGGGAAGACGGTTTAGACGTTCCCCCACTTGACGACGTTAAACGCGAGGTGAGCGCCATGGCATATGAGCGGGAGAACGGTTTAATTGCCGTTCTGTCCCGCCCACTGTCCCGGATTTCCTAGCGCACGTTGGATTCCGGCGTGACTTTTCCATCGACCGCCTTTTGACTCACTCCATAGAAGCGGACGGTGAACGAAAACTCCTGGCCATGGGTATTGATATTGTTTACTGCGTCATCGCCACAATTGAACGAGATGGTGATTGAGTCATCACTGTTGGTGTCCCAGCGGTACGAATTTACGCTGCGGACATCCGGTAGCAAGTAGCGATCCTCGTCGTACGCTGTAATGGACGTAAAGTAAACTGACTCGGGATCTTCGAATGTAGTCGTGAGGCACTTGTCTCCCGCCAACAAGACCGAGTTGGTGTAAAGGTTTCCAACGCCAACCTCTGGCGACGCGCCACCCCAGCCATTCGCATTCTCAAGATTCCATTGATGACGATCGGTAATCTCGGCAGAGGTCCTTGGGAATGTGTATTTGAAGGGTGAACCCCGGGTCTCCGCTGTCAGTCTCGAGGTCCATTCTTCGACTTCCGAATAGTCATAGGGGCGAACCTCATAAGTGCCGAATACCAGTGTGTTCACCTTGACCTCGTCCTGCGCGGCCCTCGCGATATCCAATCCCTTTTCCGTTCCCGTGCGGTAGATCAGAAAAGCGAATTGGGTTTCAACCGCTAGATCATAATCACCCGCACCGACAACATAATGTTGGCCATGCCCGCCTTCTGTTACAACCTGCACCGACAGATACACATCGACCTCAGGAATGGAGAACTGAACGCGCCCGTTCTGAGTTTCCACGATAGCTGCCGAGTACAAGGTGTCATCATTCATTTGCACCGTGGCCGCTTTTTTGCCACGAGGGGGCAGGTTTCGAAGATGAACGATGTCCTTATTGGCGCCCAGACTGAACCAGTTACGAAAGTTTCTCGCCGTTTCGGCTTCGGCATAGTTCGCCTCGGAGACCGGAATGGTGTCCGCTGCGTGGACCTGACACATACCCAGGATGCCTATCAAGACACCTGTCGTTCGTATTCCTATCTTTAACGATTTATAACTGAACATCAAAATTCTCCTGTCAAATTCCCGCCTGGACCAAGAACAATTTCTACATATTCTGATTATAGGATTCGATTTTTACCAACAAATGTTTACGCCATGCAACCCTTTATTTACTGTGGAAATAACCCGATTCCTGGGGGGTAGTGCGATAGGGATGGGGACTGGTGTCAGGGGCCGATAAATCCAAAGGCGTAGGTCAGAAAGAGTCCTGCAAAAACAAATCCACCAAACCAGATGTTGTTCAGGAATGCCTTGAAGCACCCCTGCCGATCACGGTCTTTGCAGAGATAAAACTGATAAACGGCCGTGAGGGCCGCGGCGGCAAGGCCCAGATAAAAAATAACGCCAAAGCCTATATGACTCGTTTCAATCCGAAAAAAAACAGGGCAACGGTTTCAACCGGACTATTTTTGCATCACTTCTTCAATGTGATCAGCGAAGCCGGTTCCCGCTTCGGCATAAATATTAAAAACCGAGTCGGCACCCGCTTCCAGCAGGATCTCATTTTCGTCGGGGTAGCGCGCGGTGGCTGAAATCCGACCGGCAAATTGAATCACGCTTAATTGCTCGAGTGCGCTGAGATTTGCCTCCAGATTAGGTAGCGCCAGCATCACCAGTTTAAAACGATCCTGTCCGCGCAGCTGCTCCCAAAAATCAGCATCGCTGGGCGTGCTGCGCAGCACATTTCGCCCCTGCTCAAGGTGATATTTGACTTGTTCCGCATCAAAGTCGATTCCGACGACGGTATTGCCATGACGGTGTTGCATGCGATCGTAGGCCCCCGTACCGACCCGGCCCATCCCGAAAATCGCGATTGTCGCGTGATGGGTATCAATAGAGTGGTCCTCAGGCAGACGAGCCGCGCTCTGAAAGCGGAGCCAGAAATTGCGATAGCGCCGATAAACACTCTCGTCCCGGCGGGTAAAAGGTGCCGCGACCAGGAAAGACAGTGACAAGGCGATTGACATGACCACCAGCCACTGTGGATCCAGCCAGTTATGACTCACCCCTATCGCTGCAACGATAAGACCAAATTCGCTGAAGTTATTTAAGCTCAGTGAAGTCAGCAGGGAGTTTCGTGATCTCACGTGAAAGCGGTTTAATAAAAAGAAGAACAACACTGACTTGACAAAAACAAAAGGCACAAGCGCAATTGCGATGACAGTCGCGGTTACCGTTAGATTGCCGGCCATTCCGACCGACAGGAAAAATCCGACCAGAAAAAGATTTTTAAAACTCAGCATGGTTTTGCTGAGTTCCGATGATTTGGGGTGGTGAGCGATCAGCACGCCCACCACTAACGCGCCGACATCACCTTTTATGCCGGTTAGTTCAAATATCTCGGCGCTGCCTAACGCGAGTGCGAGACCGAAGAGTGCCAGGAGTTCGCCATGGCCACTTTTTTCAAGCAGTCGGAAAAAGACGTGACGAAGTGGAATCAGCAAAAAGAGTGTTAATGCCCACAGTGTGGGGACTTTACCGGCGGACGCGGCCAAGAAAATAACGGCCGCAAGATCTTGCATGACCAAGATGCCGATCGCAATTTTGCCGAATTGGGATTTGATTTCGGCTTTATCTTCAAGCACCTTGACGACGAAGACGGTGCTCGAGAAGCTGAGTGCGAATGCGAGAATTGCGGCATGTTTCAGGGTCATGCCGGTGAAGAGCGGTGCGCCCCATGCCGCCAATATCACCGCAGAAACGCCAAACATCGCAACCACTAAAACCATATGGATAGAGCTTACCGCCCAGACATAAGGCTTCATGAGCGTCTTGAGTTCAAGCTTGAGGCCGACGGTAAAGAGCAATAGCGTAATGCCGATATCGGCTATTTTCTGAAGCGTGTCTCCACCGCTAACACCCAGCGCATTGAGCGCAAATCCGGTCATTAGAAAACCGACTAACGGCGGTAATCCCAGAAGCTTCGCACCAAGCCCTAGGAAAAAGGCAAGGCCAATCCAGGTCGTATCGCTCAGCAGTGGCTGGATCCATTCCCAATCCATTGGTTGTCCCTGGTTGAGGAGAGTTCGGTGAGAGTGTTGAAGTTACGATTTTAGTTCACTCACGATCTGAACGTTTTGCACTCGTAAATCACGGCGGTTCACTATGATTCAACGAAAAATCAATTTTGATTTAAAACCAGCAGTGCCAATTTCGGGTTGCAAACTATGAATGCTCAATCTCCTGTCGATGTGGTGGTGTGGCTCGTCCGTGACACCTGCCGGCTTCAAGACAATCCGGTGCTCGTTCGCGCAGTCGAAGAAGCAAAAACCAGGTCTGCAACCGTATTGGCGCTAGCGTGCCTGGAGCCAAGGCGTTGGAAAGACGAACAGTTCGGGTGCAGTCGATCAGGCGCGCAATGGCGTCGATTTCGGGCGGAATCTCTGGTCGCGCTGCGGGACTCGTTTGAGCAAAAAAACAGTCAACTCTGGATTGCAGCGGGCGCGCCAGGTGATGTGATATCTACGTTCCCCCCGCATGTCCATGTAACAACCGTCGTGACCGACCTGCCGGTGGCTCCGGATGAACAAAAAGAAAACGCATCGATCGCCGCGCTTGGGTTAGAGGTTCTGGTGGCGCAGGCGGATGAGCTTTTTGACGCTGCGCAGATTAAAAATGCGCTGGATCAGTTGCCCTCAAGCTTTACGAAATTTCGCAAAACGATCGAAAAGAAGCAGGGCGTCACACCGCCTGAGCCGATCGGAGCCGTCACGCCATCGGCGCCGTTAAGCCAGCCGTGGAAGGACCCTGATGATCTGGCAACAGCCCTAGCGGTGGCGGTGTCGACATCCACCGAGGTTGAAGCGCGCGGCGGTGAGGTTGCCGCTCAAAAGATTTGGCGAGACTACCTTGAAAGTGGGGCGTTGTCTTCGTATAAAAAAACGCGAAATGCATTTTTCGGGAGAACCCAGTCAAGTCACCTATCGGCCTGGCTTGCGCATGGATGCCTTTCCGCCCGGATGATGTGGCGGGATATTCTCGATTACGAGCAGGAAAATGGCGCCAATGAATCGACCTATTGGCTTCGGTTTGAACTTCTATGGCGTGAGTTTTTTAGATGGTATTCGCGTGAAGCGGGATCCAGTCTTTTTAGGCGAGAGGGACCCAGTGGCCAAGCGGTCGTTTATCAAGAAAACCCGGCAGGATTTTCACAATGGTGTGGTGGTCAAACCGGGGTCGACATTATCGATGCAGCCATGCGCGAACTTTCCCAGACGGGATGGGTAAGTAATCGGGCAAGACAGCTGGTGGCCAGTTATTTGATTTACGAACTCAATCTGGACTGGCGACTCGGCGCGGCGTGGTTTGAAAGCCAACTTGTCGATTTTGATGTTGCGAGTAACTGGGGCAACTGGGCCTATATTGCGGGTGTCGGGCCAGACCCGAGAGGCGGCCGGATCTTCAATCTCGAATCGCAGGCAGAGCGGTATGACTCCGATCAACGTTATCGTACTCGGTGGTTAAATTCGCCGTAAACCCCCGGATTGTCACAGATTCGCCATGCTATGGATTCCAAAAGCATTCTAAAATTAACCTATGAATGCGTTTGAAAAAAATCAATCTAAAGACCTGGACCAGAACAGTAAGCCTGCGTTAAGTCGAAACCTTCCGGGGCGAAACCAGCAAGGGTTCGCGTTATTGATCAGCTTGGTCATGCTTTTTGGCGTGTCCTTGATTGCGTTTGCAGTAGCCAAGACATCGCTTTTTCAGGAGAAACTCGCGGGAGCGGAGGTCTCGATGCATCGTAATTTTGAGTCCGCTGAGATAGCGGTTCGAGACCGTGAATGGGAGCTCAGCTCGCTGACTGACCTAAGCCAATTTGCTGATGACGATTTTGTTAACGCCGAATGCGGAATCCTGAAGGTGACGGGTAACCTGATTGAGGGTCAAGTCGGCGGCGCGAGAATCGAGACTACTTATTATGTGCCTCCACCCAATGGATTCAACTGGGGCGATGGCGACGGTTCGAAGGTAAGACTCTGCCACAAAGACAGGAACAACCTTCTTGTCAGTATCAACGCAGTGGGAGACGAGCACCACGGTCACATGCAACACGAAGGAGATTACCTTGGATATTGTGGCGAAAGTAACAATGGTTGGAACACCTGTATCGACCGATTTGGAGACCAGCCCAGACGGCTGTCTTGGACACAGATCTGGGAGTAGTTAATCGTTGGTATTCTGGAAATACCGCGAGTCCAATTATTGAGCGGCTCTGAACTCCCCTGGGGTTTGGCCTGTCCATTTTTTAAATGAACGACCGAAATTAGCCGGCTCGGTATAGCCTAAAAGATAAGTAATCTCGCCGATTGTTTTGGTGTTTTCAGTGAGATATTGAGTGGCAAGATCTTTTCGTACCTCCTCGACTAGCCCCTTGAATGTAAAGCCACGCTCTTGTAATTCACGCTGGAGTTGCCTCACGCTAACGCTCAGTTTTTTTGCGATCGCAACTTGATCAGGCTTTGATTCGGTCAGGTTCTCAATGAGTTGCACACGGACCTGCGTTACAAAATCAGCAAGGTCGTATCGGGCCAGATATTCGGTAACGGATTCATCGGTGATTCGCGTCAGCAGCGGATTGGCGTCGGGCAAATGGCGCTCAAGTAAATTTTTATCGAATGTCAGGGCCCAGCGGTCAGCCTCAAACGCGATGCTGCAGTTGAAGAAATGTTGATACGCGCCCGCACAGTCGGTGTCATCATGCGGGAGCTCAACTTTTTGTGGGGTAATTTGCTCACTCAGGGCAAGACGGCAGAGTCGGGTGGTCGCAACCAGTAACGCGTCTGCAGATGCCGTTTGAAAATCAGGGGTGATCTTTTTTGTCTGATAGACGAGCTCGTAGGTTTCGCTTGTCTCATGAAGCATGATGTCAGCATTTGTGGATACCAGTCGTTGAAATCGAATCAAACGCTGAAGCGCACTTTTTAAGGTGTCACTCACAAGCCATCCAAGCCCGAGGCCGTGAATCGTGCCAGGTGAGATCGCTTCACCAATATCAAGTCCGATACAGGGTCGCTGGCTTCGTTCAATAGCAAGCTTCCAGAGTTTTTGATGCTGATTAAGGGAAATTCGACTGTCCGGTTGCTGAAGCGAGTCAGTATCAATGCCGGCATCTTTGAGCAGTGTCTCGGGATTGCAGCCGTAAGTTTCGGCGACTCGAGAGATCGCCAGTGCAATATTGGATAGCACAGTATGTTCTTCTTCGATCAGTGTCATGCAATCCCGGCCTGTTATTAACTAAGTTTGATCAAGTTTTGGCGTCTGATGATTACGCAAAACATCCAGTATTAGAGATGATAACTCGCCCAACAACGCTTCTTAAAAAAAAGTATGGAAAATCATGATTCCCAAGCCAGAATTTTGTTTCGTATGCAAACAAATGACAATTTCGAATGGCGCGTCAGCCCCGTTACTTTCGACTCGATTGGGGCAAGGCATATTGCGCTTAAATTAAAAATTCTTGGCATTGGCGTAGTGGTCTGTCCTGACGATGAGTATGTACAGAAGGGAGTTCCCATTACGTTTAATGCCCAGGAATATTTTGAGGAATCAGATGCCTCGACCGGTTCAGCACGTGATGCATCATCGGTGCGTTAAGATTAATGCGAAAATCCCTAATCAAACCCGAAAAGCGACGTTTCAATACAGATGGCATCCAAGACCTTGCTGGTGGTTGCGCATTCACCGTCACCCAACACAGAGCGATTGCGCGCAGCGATCGTTGCGGGTGTGAACACAACTGACCTTTATGATCTTGGGTTAGTGGTGAAAACGCCATTTGAGGCGCAAGCCTCGGACGTGTTGTCGAGCGATGCAGTGGTACTCGGGACCACCGAGAATCTGGGATATATGAGCGGGGCACTCAAAGACTTTTTTGATCGGGTCTATAACCCTTGCCTTGATCAAACACGAGCGATGCCCTACGCGGCCTATATCCGAGCGGGCCTTGATGGCACTGGCACCACTCGGGCCATTACTTCAATTACCTCCGGACTCGGATGGCGAGCAGTTCAGCCGCCTTTAATTCTTAAAGGCGATTGGCAGGACCAGTTTGTTGATCAGTGCACGGAGCTCGGCGCTGCAATGGCCATTGGTCTCGACAGCGGTATTTTTTGATATTTAGCGAGCCTGTCAGGCAAGCGCTCCCACGACGCCCAAAGATTGATCCACGAGTTTTGTGTTTTTAGGTTCACAGCCTCTCGTTAAAGCTCCCAGATCACACTCCCGCCTTTAATCTCGGGCATTGATGTCATGAACGGGGCCATTCGACCAAAAATGTTCTGGATTTGGGGTTGCGCATCATCCGCAGCAGATTCGCTTGAGTAACGCGACACAATCATGCCCTCACCCTCTTCTATTTCACAAGAGTGGACCGTCTCGAGTCCCTCGATTGCGTTAAGTTCGTCCCGGAAGGTATCAGCCAAAGCGAGAAATTCATCGCGGCGGACTGCATCGAAAGAGTAGGTTGTTACGCGGTAGTACATTTTTACGCTCTCCTGTTTTTACTTATTTTTTATGTTGAAAGGGCATCATATACCGGTCGAATATGGATTGGCAAAACCCAGCACATTAATTTATCGTGATTATTTTCTATGACAAATCTTTCATTAGCAGCCGCCTGGATCCAAAACGCAAGACAGGTGCTCGTGCTGACCGGGGCCGGTTTATCGACGGCATCTGGCATTCCTGATTTTCGAGGTCCGCAGGGGATTTGGACGAAAGATCCGGATGCCGAAAAGCTTTCGGATATTTCTTATTACCTAAGCGACGCTCGCATCAGGGAAAAATCGTGGCGGTCCCGGCGGGATTCGCCAATTTGGCGCGCGCAACCTGGCATTGGTCATCGCGCACTCGCCGCTTTTGAGCAATCGGGGTGTCTGCATACGCTTGTCACCCAAAATATTGATGGTCTCCATCAAGTTGCCGGCAGTTCTCCAGACAAGGTGGTTGAGATTCACGGGACGATACGAGAAGTGGCCTGTACCCAATGTGACTATCGCGCGCCGATGCAAACTGCGCTTGCGCGATTGGCGCTAGGCGAAGAAGATCCTGATTGCCCGATTTGTGGTGGCATTTTGAAATCTGCTACGATTTCTTTTGGGCAGTCGCTGGTTCGACGCGATCTTGCCCGAGCTGAAAAATCGGCGAGAGAATGCGATGTCCTGTTGGCAGTGGGCTCTACACTCTCGGTTTTTCCGGTTGCAGGACTTGTGCCGATCGCGCAAAAAAGGGGTGCCAAAATAATTATTGTTAACCGGGACCCAACGGCAATGGATGATCTAGCAGATGCCGTGCTGCTTGGGGATCTAAATGCTCTTTTGCCTGTGCTTCTAGGAGAAATCCAGACAGCATGAAAAAGACCCAAATTAAGATCTGTTGTATCGCTAGCGAGCAAGAGGCGCAAATTGCGTTAAGCGAGGGTGCCGATGCCGTGGGATTAGTAGGCAAGATGCCATCAGGACCAGGCGTTATTGGTTCTGACCGGGCTTCGTCTATCGTCGCCGCGTTGCCTGATAGCGTGGACAGCTTTTTTTTAACCAGTCACGATCGGGGTCGGGACATTGTGGAAGAGCTTGGCGTGAGTCACGCGAGGACTGTGCAGATTGTTCGACATATTGATCCGGTCGAATATTTGCCGGTTATTGAAAATCTTCCTAAGCTTCGGCGCGTTCAAGTCATCCATGTTGAGAACGATAGCGCGCTCGCACTTATTGAGCGTTACAACGAAGTCGCAGACGCTTTTCTTTTGGATTCAGGAAAAACAATGGGCGCGAACCCGCAGTTTGGCGGGACTGGCAAGGTTCACGATTGGACGATCAGCAAACAGTTTGTTCAGTCCACTGATCTTCCGGTTTATCTGGCGGGCGGCCTTTCTCCCGAGAATGTGTTTCGGGCTATTACTGAAGTGCGGCCTGCCGGCGTTGATGTGTGCAGCGGTGTACGTTCAAACGACACGCTTGATTCAGAGAAAGTCCAGACCTTCGTCAAAGAGGTAAAGCGCGCTGACGAAGCAATTAATCGGCCATAATCGAAATCATGAGATAGGCGGTCAGAAATACACAAACGATGCTGGTCACTGTCAGGCGTAATCGCCAATAACGGTTATTGATGGTCGAACGTGTTTTGAATTTTTGATCGAGAAAAAGTTGCGCAACAAAAACGCCGGTTAGCAGTAAAAGGCCGAGCGGGTCTCTCAACCATACTGCGAGGCCAAAAATAAGCAGCGCGCAGGCATTACTGCTGATGAGTGCAACAGGGTCCTCGTCGCGGAGTGCCAACCCCCAGTGTGATCCTGCCATGAACGCGCTGATAACGACGGTATACGACCAAAGCCATTCGTCAGCGTTCACGCCAGGCAGTTGTAACCAGTCAAGTTTCAGCAGGCAGGCAATGAGAAAGGGCAGGGTGCCTGCGAATGTGAGCGGGCGAACAAAAGGGTGCAATCTTTGCTTCATAACTTAGCGCGTTTGCATTTCTCTGAACAGAACCTGACTTCCTCCCAGCACCGCGCCCATTTTTTCCGCCAGGTAAAAGGGCGATTGCATCTTACGCAGATTTTTTGCGGGAGGTTACTTTTGCGCATGAGTTGAAGGCGGCGGGCTAAAAAAATTTTTTCTTAATGGTTTAGCGTCGTACAATTTTTGCACTTTCTGGGAGTATATTTAATATCAAGTGTGTGAAAAATGATTGTTCCAGCTTCTAGCGACTCAGTGAAAACAGAAACAGTAAAGAAACCGAATTTTAAATGAAACATCCCGTCACCCCAGAGATTTCTAATCTCGATAAGGTCGTTATAGATCAGTGGGCGAACCTTGTGCTTGCAGCAAAGAACCGCCACCACCCCTGGCATACGCCAACCCTCGCGAATGTGGGGGATGGCATTGCCCAGATTCGAACCGTCGTGCTCCGGTCCGCTGACTCGGAAAGTAGGGTTGTGAGCTGTCACACGGATAGTCGCTCGCCCAAGATTGCTCAACTCGAAGCTGATCCAAACCTGTCGTGGCATTTTTACGACCGTGACGCAAAAGTACAGTTACGGGCTTATGGCCGAGCATGGGTGCAGCAGAACGATGAATTGACCCACGAGCGCTGGCTGGCTGGCGCCTGGCGAAGCGCGCAATGTTATCGAACCCCGATCGCACCCGGTGCCGATTGTCAGGTGGCCGATCTTGATGTTGACGAGCCGCTTGATCCAGCGACTGGCGAAGAGCATTTTGCGGTTTTAGCCTGTGAGATCAATGAAATCGACTGGTTGTTTTTGCGAGTTGAGGGCCATCGCCGCGCCCGTTTTAGCTGGTCGGGTAACGCCTGGCACGGGCAGTGGATTGCGCCGTAGCCGGGAAATTGGGCTCGGTTAGATGTTTTTTGTACTCCTTATGGATCGACCGTATTCATCAAAATTTCTGATGGCGACAATAACTAACTGTTTTTGAAGTTTTTTTTCGGTATGACCACATAAAATTTTTTGTGACAAAAGTTTTTGCACTGCGATTATTTTGATGTTACTTTCGATTTAGAGCCTTAAATTTATCAGGCTTTATTCGTCAACTTAATGCATATTGTCTTGAGCAATTGAATTAAGTCGATCAAAAAGATCACAGTTATCAATCAATCTCCAAAGTAAGAAAAGAGGAAAACATGAAACAAAAAATATTGCGTTCGATTCTCGCAATGACAGGTGCACTGGCAATGATCATTGCTGCGCCTGCGCAGGCGTGGGAACCTAAGAAGCCAGTTGAGTTCATTATTATGGCCGGTACTGGCGGCGGCGCGGACCAAATTGCCCGCCTGCTTCAAGGTCTGATTGAAAAGAAAGGACTGAGTCCACGTCCGTTCATTCCAATCAACAAACCAGGTGGATCAGGTGCGGAAGCGTTGCGCTATCTTCAGGATAAGGCAGGAGATGACCATGTTGTGATGATGACGCTGAATAGCTTCTACACCACACCAATCATTCAGCCTGATCTGGGTGTAGATCCGACAGCATTCACGCCGATCGGATTGATGGCGATGGATACATTCCTTCTTTGGGTGCATACCGATCGTAACGACATCACTGACCTTGACTCCTATGTCAAAGCTGTGAAGTCAACAGGTAAGTCCTGGAAAGTAGGCGGTACCGGTTCGGGTCAAGAAGACAGTGTGTTGACTGCCATGATGGAAGCCGAGTTTGGCTACAACGTGACATATATCCCATTCCCGGGCGGCGGCACGGTTGCGAAGAATCTCATTGGTAAGCAGATTGACTCCACCGTGAATAATCCTTCAGAGCAGATGGCTTTTTATCAGGCCGGGAGCTCCAAACCCCTCGTTCAGTTCACAGGCGAGCGTATGGCGGCTTTCCCTGATGTTCCAACGGCGAAGGAGCTGGGTATTGGCATCGAGTACTACATGCAGCGTTCGGTTAACGGACCTCCGGGAATGTCAGCAGGGGCAGCCGAATTTTATAGAAATCTCTTTCAAGAGCTCTTTGATAGCAAAGAGTGGCAAGATTTTTGTGTCAGCGATGGTTTAACCTGCGACACGATGATTGCGGGCTCTGATCTCGGGGACTTCCACGCAACGCAGTATGTTGCGCACGAGAAGTTGATTGAGCAGGTGGGTGCATCTGCTATTACTGGCGAGTAAGCTGAGTTGTGAGCCGGGTCAGCGTATGCTGGCCCGGTTTTTTTTTGTACACAGGATATAATTATAGGATCAGGGCTTAAGCGTTATCCCGTGGGCGACTTGTGAAGGGCCTACCGGATAGCGGTTCAGCGTTTTTTTAGGAAGGATTAACGGGGAGAGTATATGTCGACTCGGACGGCGGAGCTTCTCGCTAGCATCGCGCTAATCGTGTTTTCGCTTGGGCTTATGTGGACAGTTCACACCGATGGGCTGAAAATTGGATGGGTGCCGGAACGAGGCCCCGGCTCCGGCGTTTGGCCGTTTTGGTTAAGCCTCGGAATGGCGTTAACCTCGTTGTGGACATTGGTGCGTTGGTTCCGTCGAACAACGCCAGAGAGTCGGAACGAAGCCCCCTATATCGAATCTGATCGATTCGGATTAGTCGCGATTTCCTTTATCGCGCTGACGGCAATGATTTTTCTTGTTGCTATTGTCGGCACTTATATCTCGATCGCGTTGTTCCTCGGCTTTTACATGAGATTTGTTGGTAAGCATTCATGGCCGATGACATCCGCCACTGTCTTCGGAGCTGTGATATTTATCTATTTTCTTTTCGAGTGGCAGCTCTCAAAATACCTGCCGAAAGGTTTGCCGATGTTCGAGGATGGATTCCTCTGGCTCGACAACTTTCGTTGGGAATACTTTATGTAGGCAATTGGACAGGTAAGAACAGGACATGTTTGAAATCGCAGATCTGCTGGCGGCTGGGCTACTTCAGTCGTTTGAGCCATTAAATCTTGCCATGATTCTCGCGGGCTGTATGGCAGGGTTATTTATTGGTGCGATGCCGGGTCTGGGCTCGGTGAATGGGGTCGCTATTTTGTTGCCCGTCACTTTTTTGGTCCCGCCAACGGCGGCCATTATTTTTTTAGCGGCTCTTTACTACGGTGCGATGTATGGGGGCGCCATTAGTTCAATTACGCTGGGAATTCCAGGCGCTTCTACTGCAGTGGCGACTGTGTTTGATGGTCGGCCGATGGCGCAAAAGGGAAAAGCAAACCAGGCGATGATGGCGGCGGCTATCGCCTCGTTTATTGGTGGGACGATTTCCATCATCCTGTTTACTCTTTTTGCTCCGCCTCTGGCCGAGGTTGCGCTTAAATTTGGTCCGCAGGAAGAATTCGCTTTGATGATCCTAGCGTTTGCGACTTTCATCGGTTTGGGGGGTGACGATATTCCCAAAACGATCTTCTCGATTCTCCTGGGTCTTGTCATGGCCGCGGTTGGTTTCGATATTATCTCGGGTAAGCCCCGATTGATCTTCTTTGACATGGTCGAATTTCAGCGGGGCATTGGTTTTCTGGTGCTTGCGATTGGGATCTACGGTATCGGAGAAATGCTCTGGACCTTGGAACAGACTGGCGGCAAGGTTAAATTTGATCGTGTTAGCGCGACTTGGGCCGAGTTAAAGAAGCATCTTGGAGAGGTCAAAAAATATTTGCCAACAACTTCACTAAGCTCAGTGCTTGGATTTTTTGTGGGAACTTTGCCGGCAGCAGGTGCGACGCCAGCTTCACTGATGGCCTACGGACTCGCGAAGACCTTCTCGAAAGATCCGGATTCCTTCGGCAAGGGTAATATTTCAGGGGTTGCCGCGCCTGAAGCTGCGAATAATGCAGCATCGACAGGCTCAATGCTGCCGATGATTACGCTTGGCATCCCGGGTTCGCCCACAACGGCGATTCTCCTCGGCGGTATGATCATCTGGGGATTGCGCCCAGGACCCCTGTTATTTGCTAACAACCCGGATTTTGTTTGGGGGTTAATCGGGTCAATGTATGTCGCGAACTTTGTGACGGTTGCACTAAATCTTGCGCTCATTCCGTTGTTTGTTCGGGTCTTGGCAATGCCGTTCACGATCCTGACGCCGATCATTTTCATTCTGTGCTTTGTCGGGGTGTTTGCGACGACTGACCGCATGTTCGACGTTTGGCTGATGTTGGCCTTAGGCCTTGGCGGTTATCTGCTGCGCAAACTCAATTACCCGGTCGCGCCGGCAGTACTTGCCATTGTGCTCGGTCCATTGGCCGAACGATCCATGCGCCAGTCGTTGATCGGAAGCCAGGGCGATGTCACCACATTTATCAGTATTTCAGAGCACCCTATTTCGCTGGGTTGTATCGTTATTGCGGTGGCACTGATGCTGTATCCTGTATGGTCAAATTATCGCCGCAAGATAGCTAATAAAACCGCATTCTAATTTCAGCTTTAACGTGGTTGGCGCATCAATGTCGCCGACGCGTAAAAAACGAAAACTATTAAGCGTTAGAATAAAACTCTCAATATTTTTTCGATGAGTAAAAGGACTAACAAGAATGAGTGCGAACAAAATTAAAGCTGACACCGCGAGCAATACACTTGCCCAAAAAGACAAATCCGGAGATGTAATTTCCGGCGGGCATTTGGTCGCAAAGGCGCTCAAGCAGGAAGGGGTTGATACTATTTTCACCCTGTGCGGTGGGCACATCATCGACATCTACGATGGATGCCTGGATGAAGGGATTCGAATCGTCGACGTTCGCCATGAGCAGACGGCGGCTCACGCGGCAGACGGTTATGCCCGCCAGACCGGTCGCTTGGGTTGCGTCGTTACAACGGCTGGTCCGGGCTGTACAAATGCGATGACCGGGATGGCGACAGCGTTTCGATCGGAAAGTCCAGTGCTCCATATTGGCGGGCAGGGCGCCCTGACGCAGCACAAGATGGGTTCGCTCCAGGACTTGCCTCATGTTGACATGATGGCGCCCATTACTAAATTCTCAGCAGGCGTGCGCTCGACAGAGCGGGTAGCCGACATGATCTCGATGGCAGCCAGGGAATGTTTTGCAGGTGCGCCTGGCCCTGCTTATCTGGAGATTCCCCGCGATATTCTTGATCGCGAGGTTTCGATCGATCAGGCGATCGTTCCGCAATCAGGCCATTACCGCTCATCGATAAACAGTATCGGCGATCCGGCCGACATTGACAAACTGGCTGAACTCATTGTGAAGTCAAAAAAACCGGCGATGTTGCTGGGTACTCAGGTCTGGTCTTCGCGCAGTCATCAAGAAGCGATTGATCTGGTCCGAGCGTTGAATATTCCGGCTTACTTTAATGGGGCTGCCCGAGGCGTTTTACCGCCTGGGGATCCACATCATTTTCATCGCACCCGGGGTGATGCCTTCAAGGAGGCGGACCTCATTATTATCGTCGGCACGCCCTTCGATTTTCGCATGGGTTATGGAAAACGGTTGCGTGCGGAAGCAACGGTTGTGCAGATTGATATGGATTACCGTACGGTCGGTAAGAATCGCGATATCTCTCTTGGGATTGTTGGTCATCCAGGTACCGTGTTGAGCAGTGTGCTTTCCTCGACCACCGCGGGGGGCGACAACGGCGCGACAGCGCGACAGGATTGGATGGCTAAACTGCGTTCGGTGGAACAAGCAAAAACAGAAAAGCTGATGCCCTTGTTTACAACCGACAAGAGTCCTATCTCCCCGTACCGCGTTGCCTGGGAGTTGAATGAATTCCTAACCGAAGATACGGTATATATCGGGGATGGTGGTGATGTTGTCACGATCAGCGCCCAAGCCGTGCAACCGCGATCACCGGGTAACTGGATGGATCCTGGCGCACTGGGCTCTCTTGGCGTCGGCACAGGGTTTGCCCTGGCCAGTAAGCTTGTTCATCCCAATAAGGAAATACTCTGCTACTACGGTGATGGGTCATTCGGGATGACCGCTTTTGATATGGAAACCGCTAACCGATTTGGCGCGCCTTATATTGCAGTGATCGGCAACAATTCAGCGATGAATCAGATTCGTTTTGGCCAGATTACGAAATACGGCGAAGACCGCGGCGATACCGGCAACTTACTTGGGGATGTGCCTTTTTCAAAGTTTGGTGAAATGTTGGGGGGTTACGGTGAAGAGGTGACCGAGGCGGGTGAAATTGCGCCCGCACTGCTGCGCGCCAGAGACGCCGTACAGAGCACAGGTAAGTCAGCGGTCATTAATATCTGGGTTGATCCAACCGAGTATGCGCCCGGTACCAAAGCGCAGACAATGTATAAGTAGCCCGCGCTCAATATTTTAGGGATATCGGCCGGGGCTTGGCGTGAGTTGAGCTCTGGCTTTTTTTTACGCAAAGGAAAACACTATGAAGCTTATCGTTCACGGCCAACAGGCATTTGGAAAATCTGTTCTCGAGGCGTTGCTCGAGCGCGGCGAGGAGGTATGCGCGGTGTATTGTGCCCCCGATAGTGGTAGCCGCACAGATCCTTTGAAAGCCTACGCTCAAGAGCAGGGTTTGCCACTCTTCCAGCCGAAGACGTACAAGGATGAATCGGTGGTGGCACAAATGAAAGATCTTGGTGCCGATCTTTGTGTGATGGCATACGTGACGCTGATGGTCCCGGAATCAGCCTTGAATGCAACCCGATTAGGTTCCATTCAATATCATCCTTCGTTGTTGCCGCTGCATAAGGGGCCAAGCTCCATCAATTGGCCCATTATTTTCGGTGAAACAAAAACAGGACTTTCAATTTTTTGGCCGGATGACGGGTTGGATACGGGGCCTATTCTCTTGCAAAAAGAAGTTGCGATTGCCGCTGATGATACGTTGGGGTCGCTTTATTTCAATCACTTGTTTCCAATGGGTGTCGCCAGCATGTGTGAAGCCGTGGACCTTGTTCGAGAAGGGACGGCGCCTCGTATTGAGCAAGACCCCTCGGGTGGCACGTATGAAGGCTGGTGTCGAGCTGAAGATGTCAAGATCGATTGGCATCAGCCTGTGGATTCGGTCTACAACATGATCCGTGGCGCTAATCCACAGCCTGGAGCGTGGACAACGCTGACAGGTCAAAAACTTACCGTCCTCGACAGTACCCGAGTTGAGGTCATCGACGCGACGCCCGGAACTGTCATATCAGTTGATGAAACGGGAATGACGATCGCGGCTGATGGCGGGTCAATTCTGATCAGTCGGGTGAAGACAGAAAGCGGCGCAAAATTATCTGCAGCAGATTTTCCGGGACAACTCACTGTGAGCGTCGGGGATGTGCTGGGTGCCAGCTGAGTCTGACGAGTGAGGGGGCCGCACGGGTTGAGGCCGCATTAAATGGCGCGCGAAATTACATCGGTTGATCACGACATGTTGCTGTCGGCGACAAATACCAATCAATGCGCCTCGATCCTTTCGAATTGGGTATTGGGAGTCTTCGATGATTTTTATGAAGACTTTTGCGAGATTCCTGCAAAAGCCAAATTAGCTTTTGAGACGAGTAACTTTAAGCAGTCAATTGAAAATAGCCATCATCGCTTGGTTTTGTACAGCAAGCAGATGTACGCGCTCGCGCGGGCCTTGCCTGAGCAGTATCCTAAAGCAGTCAACGCAGATGGGTTATGGGATCAGTTGGAGATTTACTACCGCGAGGCGGTTTCGGGGCGTTATGAGGCTGATCTTGCTTTGGCTTTCCTGCATTCTGTTCGTCGTGTTGTGTTCCTGGATGAATGGAATCCGGTCGATTACCTCGTTAATGTCGAAGCGGAGTCTGATCATGACCGTGATGCGATGTTGAGTCGAACGGTATCGAAAATTGATGGCAGTCTTCTTCAGGAGATACTCTCAGTCGCTGACTTCAGTATTCCATTCCGAGATGAGAACGGGGATATTGAAAGAACGCAGGTGCGCATTAATCAGCACCTGATGGAGCGAGGCGTACTCGATCAGGTAGTCGGGGTAGACGCGATTAGAGGGGGGTTCTTTCGAAATCGCGGCGTTTATATTGTCGGTCGAATTCGATTGAAAGGGCAGGTCGTGCTGCCGCTCATTCTTGCGCTTTTAAACGATGACGCCGGCATCTACATTGATGCGGTTCTGAGTGACGAGCGTGAAGCGCATAATCTTTTTAGCACGACGCGCGCAAACTTTATTGTCACTAATGAGTACTATCACGAGCTTGCCCGCTTTCTGCATCGCATTATGCCCAAGCGTCCGCTTGGCCTTCACTACTCTTCTGTCGGGTTTAATCACTTTGGCAAAGTCGCCGTAATGGAAGAGTTAGCCCAAGAACTGGCTTCAGGTAATGCGCTTTTGGATACCGCTGTCGGATTTCCAGGGACCGTTGCGATCGGGTTTCAGGCCCAAGACTCTGTCTATAACCTTAAAGTGATTCGGGACCATCCGACAGAAAACTATAAATGGGGTGACTTCGAAGGGGTTCCAGCGGTGTTGGAGAAGTACCGACAGGTGCACGATATCAATCGCACAGGAAGCATGCTGGATAATGTTATTTATTACAACGTGACGCTGCCAAAGAAATACTTTGCGCAGGATCTGCTCAATGAGATGCTTGATGCGGCCGGTGAAGCGGTTTCATTGCGTGACGACCAAGTTTTTTTTCATCATCTGATTGTTCAGCGAAAAATGATTCCTTTGCCCGTTTTTTTAGAGCACGCATCGCCTGAGGACTGTGAGCGCGCGGTGATCAGTCTGGGTTACTGTATTAAAAACAACGCCGCCGGAAATATTTTTAATCGCGATCTGGATGGGCGCAACTATGGTGTTGGCAGTCACACACGTGTGTATCTCTTTGACTATGATGCGCTTGAAGCATTTACAGAAGTGAAAATCCGGAGTAATTCCGGGCGGGATGATGGTGAAGAGGATATCCCGGATTGGTATTTTGAAGACGGGGTTATTTTTTTACCGGAGGAAATTGAGTGGGGGCTGAGGATTTCGGATCCAAAACTTCGCAGTTTGTTTCGAATGAAACATGGGGATCTGACTCGTGTGGACTACTGGGAGAGAATTCAGGAAGAGCTTCGAGAGGGCATGGTTCCGCAGATTCAGGTGTATCCTGACAGCTGCCGTCTTTAATTTTTTCGTCTGCAGACCCCCTTTTCAAAAAAAGCCCTCAAACCAATACGCGCTTGAGGGCTTTAGTTGTTTTGAACTCGGGTTAAGGTCTTAAATACGCAAAACCCTGACTCTGTAAATGTGCGATCTCGGCAACCCCGCTCGGGACGATATCGCTTTCATCCGCATCATAAAGATAATCAAGCTCGACTTTTCTGCCTTTCAGCGTGTTCGCGCATATTTTGAACGTTACACCCTGATTTTTAAGATTTGCAATACGCGCGGTCATATCGTCATTGGCATTGCCTGATTTCATTTTAGTGTTAGCCACTTGATCCGGCTCCAGAAGCAGTGAAAGACCGTTGCCGTGCATAACGACTCGCAGGTCAAGGTTTTCTGCACCGGTTGCATTAATATGATTCTGAATATTCCGCAGTGCGCCAGTTTGGCGTTTCGCATCATAGTAGTTCACGTGATAAACGACTTTTTGTTTACCATAGCCGTGACCATCTGCGATGCTGGGCGAAGAAAATCCTAATAACACCGCACCCGCTAACAGTGAGGCACTTAAGAATCTTAGAAACTTCATTATTAATCTCCTTCTTATTTGTTTTTATTAATCTAATTATTTGATACCGTATTATAGTCGCTGACCTAAAGCCAAAGTGCAAGATACAAACACTCAGTTCATGTTACCAAACTGTAACTTTATTTTATAAACAGATCGGAGCTCGCATCAAGACCTACGGCGTAAGCCGAATAAAAATACCATTGAGGCTGAAGATTTTAATCAGTCAAGATTGACAGAATTGATCGGCGAATGTTGCAAGCGAGCTGTGAAATGCGTGCTCTACTGAAAACGTCGTCCGCAAATTATTTTTTTCGAAGAGTTTGATTAAAAGTCGCATAATAAGATATTTAATTTACGGTTGGGACCAAAAGCATGAGTAATGACCTTTGGCGTTTAAGTGCCTGCGAGACCGCTGCTGGAATCAAGGGAAAGCATTTCACCGCCGAAGCGGTTGTGGATTCTGTTTCAGAACGAATAAAAACGGAAAATCCACGTCTCAATGCCATTGTGCTTGATCTGACTGAGGAGGCATTTGCTCAAGCGCATGAAGCCGATCGACAGATCGCGGATGGTGAGGATGTTGGACCGCTTCATGGGGTACCGGTCACAATCAAATCAAATGTTGATGTCAAAGGACAGCCAACGCCGAATGGACTCCCCGCGTTGGCAGAAGTCATCGCGTCGGATGATTCGCCTGTTGTTTCCAATTTTAAAAAATCTGGCGCAATTATCATGGGGCGAACCAATACGCCAGAGCTTTCAATGCGTTTGACGACGGATAACCCGCTATTCGGCAGAACGCTTAATCCTTGGGATGATCAGGCGAGCCCTGGCGGGTCCTCGGGCGGCGCGTCTGCGGCCGCCGCAGCAGGGTTTGGCCCTATCCATCATGGGAATGATATTGGTGGATCACTTCGGTGCCCGTCCTTTAACTGTGGCCTTTCGACGGTGAAACCTACGTTTGGCAGAGTCCCTGCTTTTTTGCCTTCAGCGCTTGAGGAGCGCGGACTACTGTCGCAGTTAATTTCTGTGCAAGGGCCTATTTGTCGCGAAGTTCGGGATGTACGGTTGTCGCTCAAAGTAATGTCGGCGGCAGATGCACGCGATCCTTTTTGGATGCCAGTCGCGTTTGATGATTGGCCTGAAGCCAAAAAACCAATTCGGGTTGGGGTAACGACAGAGTCTTATGGTCACCCAATTCATCCTGAAATTATTGAGTCAATTGATAGAGCCGCGGGTTACCTGTCCGATGCGGGTTACCAGGTAGAGTCGGTGACCCCACCCTCGATTGATGATGCGGCAAGTGCGTGGTTTACCTACTTGGGCGCAGAATTAGAGGCTTTCCTAATGCCGTCCGCAAAAGCGCATGGCAGTGAAAAGATTCAGCAGATTTTCGAGTGGTACTTCGAGATGGGACAGGTCGCGAAACCAGCTGAATATCAGGTTGGTATAAAAAATCGTACCGCCATGACCCGAAAGTGGAATCAATTTCTGGAAGATACGCCGTTACTGCTATCGCCCTATTTTCTTCAACCGACGCCTGACTGGGACTGTGATGCAAAAAGCTTAGAAGGAACACGAGCGCTTTTTGACTCTGCGATTTACAGCACAGGGATCAATTGGGTGAGTTTACCCGCGGGCGTCACGCCAATTGGCATGATTGCAGGCCGCCCCGCTGGAGTTCAGATTATCGGTCAGCGCTTTCGGGAGGATCTGATTCTGGACGCGATGGAAGCCATTGAGTCCCGAGTCGGCATATTGACCCAGCAGTTGTGGGCTCGAGAGGACTAGATCGGTTTTTCTTTTTCTCTATCGGGTGAGGAGACCGCGTGAGTTGCATATTTAGCGGGCGAGGTGAATTGAATAAGCTCGAGGTCATCTGAGCAGGCGATTTCGTCGTGCACGATTCCCGGAGGCTGTAAGCAGCTATCGCCCGGGCGAAAAGTAAATTCCCCCTGATCTTCGTACGTAAATCGTATCCAGCCTTTTAAAACATAAATCATCTGAAAATCAAGATCGTGAGTGTGCTGGCCTGTGTGTGGAAACTCGGTGACCGGTTTTTTGACGCGGAGAATTTGGGCGTTGTATTGGCCGTTTGTCGCTTCGTTGATACCCAGTTCACGATATTCAAAAAATTTCCGGAGGCCCTGGGACCACGTGGCATCTGTGGATCGAGAGACACAAAAGGTATGACGAGTCTTCATAGTTTTTAATTCTGGTGTTAAAGCCTTTCAACAGCGCTTGCAAGTCAAGTTTCACCCAAAGTTTACATATTTTTGGTAACAATCTTGAAAACTAATTTTTATTAAATATTGAAACCCAAGAAATCGCCCTTATCTCTACGACATGCAAAAACAAAACAATCCGAACCCAAAAAACTCGAGCGAAGTTCAGGTCCCGCAATCCCTGATTTTAAGAGATGCCATGATGACTGCGTATTCGCTTACCGGCAGCCTGTCTGCAGCCTCAACACTATGCTCGACACTTCTTGATGAAGAACTGCCTGAGCAATACCAAGCAACTGCGGTGCTGACACAATTGCATCATATAGCGATGACCCGACCCAAGCACTGAGGTTTTCTAAAGAGTCGGACTTATTGCGGCACTATAGACCCAGCGCGCGGATTCAATCCTAAAACCCACGCTCTTACCGGCGGCAATTGACTGCGCGTCGTACGTTTCGTCGGGATGTTGCTCGATGTTTTTAAGAACTAGAGCCCATAGTCGCGGACGACGTTCGCTACCCTAATTCTGAAATCTTTAAAAATACCGGAGGCCCTAGCCTCAGTTTGGGACGCCATATGGTCTGCGTGGTTGTGCCAGACTTTAACGGCATCCATATCAAGCCAGGTTGAAATAGACACGAAGCGCTTGGAATTATTGAGACTTTCAAATCGCTCAACGCTGAGAAAGCCGTCGATCTTTTCAACTTCTTCTCGTAACTGGCTGGCAAGCTCGAAATATCGATCTTCAAATTGGGGCTCGGGTTCAAATTCGAATATCACAATGACCATTATTAATTTCTTTGGGTCGCGCAAGCTTACAGAGGTATTATCCTAAAAATCACTCTATCACAAAGGAGAGTCAGTTTGCCGAGGTCTGCCAGAAGCACGAATTTTCTTCGACCGATTTATCGGTTGGGTTGGTTTATGATCTGGAGTTTTTGGCTCGCAACGCTCGGCATTTTGATCCCTTCTTTTATGCCACATGATGATGTCGTGGGTTGGGGATTTCTTTCGATCGCGGCGACTGCAGCTGCGTACCTTCTCAATCGTTTATGGGACTGGTGGATAGTGGGTCGTTCGCTTACTTTCCGTCATCGATAATAATATTTTTGGAACCTAACGTTTTGATCGGAGTAGATCTATGAGTTCGCTACCTATTTTTCATAATTTTGAAACAGCTCCAACTCACGTTGCTCCTTTTAGTCACGCGGTTGAGCTAAATGGCTGGATTCAGATTACAGGGCAGATGCCAACTGATCCTAACGATGATCTAGCACCCCTTGCAGATGGCATTGAAGGGCAGACACGTCGCGTTATGGATAATTTGATTATCGTGTTAGACGGTCTCGGACTTACATTAGCTGAGGTGCTCTCGTGCCGGGTTTACCTCACTGAATTCAAGCGGGATTTTGAGCTAATGAATGATGTCTATCGATCCTATTTCCCTTCAGATCGCTTGCCTGCTCGAACGTGTATCGGCGTCACCGGGCTCGCCCGAAATGCGCTCGTGGAAGTCGATATGGTTGCCCATCGAAGCTGAGCCGGAACCAAAGCGGACGGGTCTATCGTGAATCTTCTGAGCTTGACTCGCGACTTGCCGATTGCTTGTCTGATGGCACTGGCGAGTCATTCCGGTACTGCAGATATCCTTGAACCCGCATCAGTTCCGGAAATCACGATTCAGGCATTTCGACTGGCCTGTGACAACGTCAAGGAAGAGGACTTTCCGCTCGCATTTTCAGATGTTGTTTCTAGTGGTCGCCAGGACCTTGTTCGGGGTGAGACTATTTTTGGTTGGCGACAAAAAATGGAGTTTAATGATCAAACGCAGGTGGTCGTCCAGCGGATTGCGCCTCAGGGCCAGCTTAGACGCGTCAGTGTGGAGCAATTTCAGTCATCTTCACGCCCTGCGGTTCTGCTGGTATCCGATCAGAACTGCCAAATTCATCAGGCCCGTATTATCCGGTATGAAGACGACGTAGCGGTTGGCCTCCAACCATTGAACTCAGCACTTGTGGCGGAGGGTGCGGAGATCCCAATGAATCCATCGGTACCCACAGGAGTGGATCCTGGGGGTATGCCGGTTGCGTTAGTTGACTCCGGTGTGAATTATCTCTTGCCAGAAATACAGTCCCGCCTTGCCCGAGAATCCGATGGCCAGTTGATCGGATTTGATTATTGGGAAATGGATGATCGGCCGTTTGACTCTCATCCCGCGCGATCTGTTTTTTTTCCACAACGGCATGGCACCCGAACCGCCAGTATTATCCTGCGCGAGGCATCGTCAGCCAAAATACTTCCCTATCGATATCCTCGTCCGGATATGTCGCGTATGCATCAATTGATTGCACACATTGCCCGGTCGGGAGCGCGCATCGTAAACATGTCACTGGGGAGCAACAATGCTCGTGATTGGGACGCATTTGAAGACGCCGCGCGCCGTCATCCACAGCTGCTGTTCATCGTTTCTGCCGGCAATAACAACCGCGATATTGATATTGAGCCTGTTTATCCTGCGTCATTAACGCTCAAAAATATGGTGGTGGTCACCTCCTCGGCGGGTGATGGATATCCCGCTGAAGGCTCAAACTGGGGAACAGAAAATGTTGATCTTCTGGTGCCTGGCGAGGGCATTCCAGCGATAGGTTTTTCGGGAGAGGGGATCGATGTGTCAGGATCAAGTTATGCGGTTGCCAGGATTACTGCGCTTGCCGCCCGTATCTTGACAGAGCACCCTGATCTCGATGCGATGCAACTGAAGGCAAAAATTCTTTCACTGGCAACCCCTGAACCTGGCGCTTTTGTTAAGTCGGGATGGATAAAAGAGCCGTCGGATCTTATGCGTGATCAAGACCTGGCATCGATTCAGGTGATTGCCCAAGAAACATTTACAGAATTTTCTGGAGTTTCGGACGCGGTGTTTCGACCGATGCTGGTCTTCCTCTCACAAAGTGGATGGACTGTGGATCGAGTGCAAACCTTGATTCAATCAGCATCTCGGATTATTCAACAATGCAACATCGTCATCAGACCCGCATCTCTTGTTTCATTGGCGACGAATGACAGTATCAGGGATTTTTCAACGAGTAATGCGAGGTTGATCACCAAAGTTATGAAAAGTGATCGCGCGAGCGTCTTCTTTGTACGCGACACAGTGGATCGACCCGCCTTTGATGCCGTAGCGTTTGGAACCCGAAATAGTGTGAATACACCTGAATTACGATTTACCGCGTGGGTGACCACGATGACGGTTGATCCGCATATTGCATTAGCCCATGAGTTGGTCCACGTTTTAATGGATGACGGTACTCATTCCTATGCGCCGAGGAATTTGATGCGAGGGGATACCTCACCGGATAATCTTGAGTTAACCGCCGCGCAGTGTGAGCTGATGCAACGAAATGCCCGGGCAAACGGACTGCTTGAGTAGTCGGTCAGGATAGAGAGAATGAGGAGGGCTCGATGAATTCAACACATGTCACTGTGAAAGTATGGGACTTAGCGGTGCGAGTGTTTCACTGGCTTTTAGTCGCCCTAGTCGCTGGACTTTGGGTTACCGCAACATCGGATGGAGACTGGATGGCAGTACATCAGTGGTTGGGGGTGACGGTCATCGCGACTGTGTTTACGAGGATAGTCTGGGGATTTGTCGGAAGCGACACTGCGCGGTTCAGCAGTTTTTTGGTGGGCCCAAAATCAGTCCGTCGATATCTCAAGCGGTTTATTTCTCGAAGAAATGACGTTGCGTTTGTGGGCCATAATCCAGCGGGTGGTTGGTCCGTGATGGTATTGCTGTTGTTTTTGGTATTTCAGGCACTGACCGGTCTTTGCTCTAACGATGATATCTTTTTTGACGGACCCTTGGCGGGTGTTGTTGGAAAAGATTTGAGCGATGTGATCACAGGCGTGCACCATCAACTGTTCGACATTTTAATGCTTCTGATTGGTGCGCATGTGGTGGCTGTCATTGTGCATTTGGTTTTTAAGCGCGACAACTTGATCCGACCTATGGTGAGTGGGGTTAAAAAATTAAAATCAGATATGAAGGCGCCAAGTCTACAGCCCGCCTGGAAGGCGTTTCTCATTGGCGGGGCTAGCCTTGCTATTTTGGTGGTCGCACTCCTGAGCCTGACATAAATCACACGCCCAGGTTACTCACATCGTTTGACGTCCGATTGCGACCGGTTCAGTTTTTTTCGCGGTATTTTTTGTGGCAACTCTTACAGGTGCGAGCCGTCTGGATAAACTGATCGCTAATCTGGTCGCGGTCGCCGTTTTGGGCGATTACTTGCAGGTTACCGGCTTGATCTACAAATGCCTGCATCTTTTCAGCGAAATCATCGGGTTCTTCCCAGATGATACTTTTTGCATGAGTGTCGCCAAAGTCGCTGTCCGGGATGAACCCGTTTATGGGTAGACGGGCGAGCGCTGCAACCGCGTTTGCGTGATCCTGGAAATCCGCTAGATTCCAGTCTATCTTCTCTTTAACCATTGCGCCCATGGGTTTGAAATGCCACGCAATCATGCGAAATGCTGATTGGCGATAGTTAATTGCTTGCTCAATCGTATCGCCCTGGTCATGAGCAATGGTTTGAGGCGTTACACTAATTAGAATGAATACAGCAACGGTCTTTAATATGTTCATGACAAGTTGTTCGGCTTTTGGGTTAATACATATCTGGAAATTAGAGAAGGATTATAAAAACATGGTTGTGAAGACCAAAGAGATTATGGTGGCGGTTGCGCTTTTGTTTAGTACCGCCAACGCGTTTGGTCTGCCGGCTTGCCAGCCACCGTTGGGTCTTGATGCAGCCGAAGACGAGCACTATTGCATGATCCATATGGTTCGATCAGCCTGTTTAGTGAAGAAAGGCTTTGACATTGAGACTGACAATTGGGTGGTGCCGCTGTCAGCTTACGATGAGTGTACGATTCTCGGTTGCGATCAATTATTAGAACAAACGGGGTTTATCTCTGATAATTTGTTTCGCGTCGCCTGCAATATTGCGCGGTTTGATCTTGGAAAATAGGATCAACTTCGAAGATAGGAAGCGCCATTCACATCAATAATTGTGCCCGTAGAAAACTCTGCGCCTTCTGAGGCTAAAAAGAGGACCGCGTGGGCAACTTCTTCAGGCCTTGCGACACGGCCTAGGGGACTCTGCTGACGAACGGCATCTCCGTCCGGACCGTCAAGCACTTTACTTGCCATATCAGTTTCAACAAAGCCGGGGGCAACAGCGCCGACAAAAATGCCGTAAGGGGCAACGCGTTGCGCAAGAGATTGAGTCATGGCATTGAGTCCGGCTTTGCTTGCACCATAAGCGGGGCACCGAGGCTCGCCACGAAACGCGCCGCGCGAGCTCACATTTATAATGCGTCCGCCTCCGTTGTGTCTCATATGATTGATGGCTTGCCAACAGAGATTGGCAGGACCGGTGAGATTCACCGCAAGTGTTTGCTGCCACGCAAGCTGCCAGTCATCAAAAGTGACATCATCGACCGGGTGCGCCTCGAAAATGCCGGCGTTATTCACTAAAACATCAAGACCGCCAAGTTTCTCGACTGCTTCATGAACAATGCGTTGAGTGGTTTTTGGCTCAGCAACATCTCCCGAGCAGAGAATGTGCCCGGCGCCCTCCAGATTTTTGATTGCGGCGTCTGCTGCTTCGTGATTCGAGCCATAGTGAATTGCCACCCGAGCCCCCGCGGCCGCAAAACGCGTTGCAATCGCGCGTCCGATGCCACGAGATCCTCCGGTCACTAAAATCTTTTTCTGGTCAAAACGCATAGTTAGAGGTTAACTCAAAATTGTCTGTCAGCGGGTGCCGTTCTTGAATGGGATCCCATGCGGGACCCGGCGGGAGCTGAATGTTCCTCGTTCGGAGCGTTGATTTTAATGTGTAGATTATCCCGGTGAGCCCAATAAATGCGAAAAAAGTCAGGCTAATGGCAACGCATCCCTATTCTTCATAGCAGGATTCACTATCAGGCATTATTTTGGCAAGCAAATGAGTCAGGTGACGTTACTTCTTTTTTCACGAGCTTTGTCGAGACCGATGCGAGGATTTTTTAACATTAAGCCAGCCTCCGGTAACGATCAAAAAGACGCCGAGCGTGGCGAGGAAATCGAGAGTGTCACCCCAGATCAGATAACCCAGAATAATAGCAACCGGAATGGCGCTAAAGAAAAAAGGTGCGATAAAAGACATCTCCCCATGCCGAACGGCCACAATCATCAGCGGAAAAGCAGCGCTCACCAATAAAGCTGAAATCAGGATTCCGATACCCAGATCCCAAGTAAGGGGTTGCCACAAAAAGATACTGCCGATACCTGAACCTAGCGCCGTCACCAGCACGGTGATGAATGCGATTTGCAGGGGATGGGTAGCTTGACTGATGAAGCGGGTCGAAAGTTCGCGAGCCGCGCTTGCCAACGAGGCAGCAATCGGCAGCATTAACAGCAGACTCCACTCTGCACCCCACGGTTTGGTGACAAATAAGACACCGAT
Organism: Arenicellales bacterium nBUS_48; assembly: GCA_051201575.1. Taxonomy (GTDB): domain Bacteria; phylum Pseudomonadota; class Gammaproteobacteria; order Arenicellales; family UBA868; genus UBA868. Next base: position 214,374 of record CP179197.1, read on the forward strand.
GAACCCCATAAGAACAGCGAGCCATCGCCATACGGAGTTCGCCTCTTTCAATATGAAGATTCCCAGAAGCGCGACCATGATCGGTGACGTCCAAGCGAGCGCAGCGGCGGTGGGTAAAGCGATAAATTGAAGCCCAAAGAGCCAAAATCCAGTCGACATCAACTCAAAGCCTCCGCGTAAAAGGGCAAAAGGCTGTCGAATGCCTGGCATCAAAATTCGTTGACCCTTAATTGCAAGTGCGGTGCCAAGTATCAGAAGAATGACTATCGCTCTTACAAAAAGGAACTGGAACGGTGGAATATCGTCCAGCATTCCCTTGACCATGGCGTCGCTAGCGGTGACGGCGGTCATGGCCAGTACGACAGCGCCGGCTGATCTCAGGTTATTCTTGGTGGTGATTTCCATAGCCGCGGGCTACTTTAAGCCTAAATTGTTTCGAGGTTGTGTGTCGTTTGAGACATATTTCTTCTGAATGGCGTCTTGATCCTGGTGCTCGTAAAATGGAGAAAAGTTTTAGAACGGGAAACAGTCGACCATGAGTGAATCAAAAAATAAGGACCTCACTGACGAGGAGCTGGATAAACAGTTGCGAGTCATTGCTGACGGTTTCATTGATCTTGCAAACGATCAGGCGCAACGCTTTCATAAAGAGAATGTGAGCGAGGGGTTGATGTTTGCTTCTTCGAGATTCAGTGCGTTTGTCGTCGCCTCACATGCGGCCGATGTATTGGCGTATGACGAGGACCGGGATCGAGCGATTGACTATTTTGTTGAGCAATTTCGTAAAATGCTGATCGCTAACCTTGATGATTATCGCGGGAGTTTTGAGAATCTTAAGTATTCTCATTTGATGAGTCGAACCCCAAACTAGGGCTGTGGGCCTTAATTTTGAATTCGCTCATTTCACGCCGGGTCTGATAAATATAAAAAAAAAAGACAGGTGATCCCATGAAGACCCAAATAAAAAACGCCCTTATTCTTTTTGTTGCACTTTTTACCCTTAGCGCGCAATCAAGCCAAAGTGTAGAGAAAGCGCAACTGAATTCAATGCAGCAGGTGATCGAAACGCAGCTTGACGCCTTCGCCAGGGGTGATGCGACGATGGCTTACGCGCAAGCCTCGCCCCTTATTCAAGCGATGTTCCCGAATCAAGATATTTTTATGACGATGGTTCGCCAAGGCTATGGCGCGCTGATTAGTCCAGCCAAGGTCGATTTTCTCGGGGTTGAGAAAACAGCGGACGGCCCGGTGTTTGGCGTCAAGATTTATGCGCGCGATGGCAGCTTATGGCTCGCGGCCTATCAGATGGTTCTAGAGAATCAGGAAGATTGGCGGATTAATGGTTGTCGTGTGACCCGTTATTCGGGTGAGACGACCTAGCCTTAGTCATTTTCACGCCGTGTGTCGATATGGAGTGGTGAATCTGCGCCGCTCTCGGTGATTGAAAATACGATCGGTTGACAGCATATTTCGCAATCCTCGACATATTCTGTAATCTCGAGACAGGGCTCAACGAGCGCGGTAAAGTTTTCGCCGCAGTAGGGGCACGCAATCAGATGTTCTTCAAGGTTCATGTTCTGATATTCTGCCACGGCAACAAGAAGACGTTTGCCTATATTTTTATCTAATCCGGAAAGTATCATGACAGATTACACCCAAATGGCTTGCGAAGCATGTCGAGTAGGAGCCCCACCCGTTAGCAAAGAAGATCTCGCTGCATTTTTGCATTCACGAAATCAGTGGAATCATTTGGTTATCGAGGGCGAACCAAGGCTTCGAAGGATTTTTGCCTTTAAAAATTTTGAGACTGCCCTGATCTTTACCAACGCGGTCGGAGAGCTTGCTGAGGCAGAGGGTCACCATCCCGCGTTATTGACCGAGTGGGGAAAAGTGACTGTAGATTGGTGGACCCACAAAATACATGATATTCATCTGAATGATCTTATTTTAGCGGCGCGCAGTGATGGTCTTTACGACGGGATGCAGGTGACGGACTAGCCCGGATGGATCGTACCGAGCGGTTTTACACGATCGATCGTATGATGCGGAGTGCCCGGGGCACGACGCTTCGGGAGATGATGGAAGAGATGGAGATCTCGAGGGCGACCATTCGACGCGATCTCGAATATATGCGTGATCGGCTCGCCGCGCCCATTCAGTGGGATCACGAGACACGGCGCTATCGGTATGAGTCCGTGAGCCAAGACGCAGATCGCTATGCATTGCCCGGGCTGTGGTTCAATGCATCAGAGGTGCACGCATTGCTGACGATGGAGCACTTGTTATCAAGCCTGCAACCAGGACTGCTTGAACCGCATATTGAGCCGCTCAGGGATCGGATTCGAAGATTGATTGACAGCGGGGATCACCCGGCTGAAGAGGTCACGCGGCGAATTCGGGTATTACATATGGGAGCGCGTCGCGCTGATAGTGATGTTTTCGGGGTAATTTCCCATGCGCTTTTACGCCGCCATCAACTTGATATAGAGCACCTTAATCGCCGAACGGGAGAAGTGACTCAGCGCCGCGTCTCTCCCCAGCGGCTCGCACATTATCGCGACAACTGGTATCTCGATAGCTGGTGTCATTTAAGACGAAGCCTTCGCAGTTTCGCCGTGGATGCCATTCGTTCTGCCGATACGATCGAGACCAAGAAGGCTAAAGATGTTACGGAGAGCGAGCTTGAGAAAGTGCTCGGTACAGGTTACGGAATTTTCGCCGGGGAAGATATTCGAGAAGCCGTATTACGGTTTACGCCGGAGGCGGCCCGATGGGTGTCAGGAGAAAAATGGCATTCGCGCCAGCAGGGCGAGATGCAGCCTGACGGCACCTATACCTTAAAAGTGCCTTACTCTGAGGAAACAGAGCTCGTGATGGATATTATGCGTCACGGGGCCGACGTCGAAGTGATAGCGCCAGCCAGTCTGCGTCAAGCAGTGCGAGAACGTTTGTCTGCTGCTGCGCGGCAATATCCCAACTGAGCATGTGCTGAGTCCTTTTTTTAAAGACACTCCGCTGTCTGGCAATGTGCGGGGAATTGCGTGGATGCTGCTAACGGGTACCTTGTTCGTTGGAGTGGTTGTCGCTGTTCGATACCTCGGTACTGAGATGCACCCGATTCAGGCCGCATTCATTCGATATTGTTTTGGCATTATTCTGATCTTGCCATCGCTTACGCGGATGGGCGTTCTCTCGCTGAACCCCCAGCGACTTGGTTTCCACGGGTTGAGGGGCCTTATCCATAGCGGCGGTGTCATGTTGTGGTTTTTTGCTATGAGTCGAATACCCATCGCTGAAATAACGGCGCTGGGATTTACGACCCCGATCTTTGCAACCTTGGGCGCAACCTTTTTCCTTGGTGAGCGGTTCAAAAGTTTTCGAATGATTGCCATCTTGGTAGGATTCCTCGGTGCGTTAATGATTCTGCGCCCCGGGTTTCGGGTTATTGATATCGGCGCATTTGCGCAACTTGGCGCCGCCCCTCTTTTTGCCTGCTCCTATTTGATGGCTAAATCTGCGACTCTTAAAGAGTCAAGCGCAATGATTGTGGTGTTACTGTCAGTATCCTGTACGCTCGTCCTGGCGGTGCCGGCGGTTCTGGTTTGGCGCGAGCCGACCTTGCCGGAACTTGCGCTGCTTGCGGTGACAGCGGTACTCGCAACCGCGGGACACTACTGTATGACTCGCGCCCTAAAAGCGGGTGAAGTTTCCGCTGTGCAACCGTTCACTTTTATCCAGCTCGTTTGGGCAACACTCGTAGGACTGATTTTGTTTGATGAAAGCCCAGATGTGTGGATTTGGTGTGGGGGTGCCGTCATTGTTGGCGCGGCAAGCTGGATGGCCCATAAAGAAGTGCGAGCCATCAAATTGCGCTCGTGCGACAGTTAGATTGAATTGTCGTTAATAACAAGGGTATTTCCCCGTTGTGTGGTGGTTTGGCCAGCAACCGAGTCTAGGATCACCATATGAGACTGTGGTTGCGCATAATCTAGATTCCAAATGCGCTGAATTCTTGAAAAATTGATCAATGCTCCATCTGCACCATTCCAACCAGCTTGAGGATCTCTCTGACCAGTTGTCGGAGAACTTGAAGACATCGTCAGGTGCGGTCATGTCGCCTGAGGTTGTTGCTGTTCCGGGGGCAGCGATCAGTGAGTGGCTGACGATTTATCTCGCGAAGCGCCATGGCGTGAGTGCGAACATGCAGTGGTTGTTGCCCGCGCGATTGTTATGGAAAGCTTTCCGCGATGTGCTACCCAACGTTCCGGATACCAATGCCTTTTCGGCTGATGCGCTAAGTTGGCGAATTTTCCAGGAATTACAGGACGAGGAATTTGTAAGTCGTTATTTGCACTTAAGTCGATATCTTGATCAAGGCGATTTACACAAGCATTGGCAGTTGGCCAGACAGATGGGTCGACTCTTCGAGCAGTATCTTGTTTTTCGTCCTGACTGGATTAGCCATTGGGAAGTCCAAAAAACAGAAGAATGGCAAGGCGCGCTTTGGCGGCAAATGATGTCGCGGGGTCACTCTGAACACTGGCTACATTTGAGGAAAGCATTATTCGCTTTTTTAAAACAAAATCCTGAAGCCGGACAAAAATTACCTTCTCGAATCTCGCTTTTTGCACTGACTGGGTTATCTCCCGAATTTTTAAACCTCATATCGAATCTTGCCGAACATACTGATATCCATATTTATCACCTGAATTTCAGTCATGGATTTTGGGCCGATATTGTGAGTGATCGAGAGCGCGCACGACTGATTGCCCGGGAGGGAGAAGATATCGCTATTTATCTTGATCGGGGGAATCGACTGCTCGCATCAATGGGGCGTACGGGACGGCAACATCTTTCTCAGCTTCTCGAATTGAACGCTCTTGAAACGGAATCCTACTCGGTGCCCTGCCGTGCGAGCTTGTTGGGGCACATCCAGGCCGATATTACTGAATTGAGAGACAGCTCTATTCATGACGCTCATGAGGTGACACCAGAAGATCATTCAATTCAGATTCATATCTGTCACGGCCCGATGCGAGAGATCGAGGTGCTGCACGATCAATTATTGGATGCCTTTCAGCGGGACGCTGGGCTCACTCCGGCAGACGTGAGGATATTTATTCCGCGTCTTTCGGACTACGTCCCTTTTATTGACACTGTTTTTGGCGCTGCCCATGGCACACGCCATATTCCCTGGACCTTGGCGGAAAGCGCTCTGCCTGTTGAAAGTGGAATGACAAAAGCGTTCATGTCCTTACTCGAACTGCCAGATACACGGCTGGATGCCCAACGCATCAGCGCGCTACTCGATTTTTATTTTATTCGACGGCGTTTTGGTCTGGACGATGTTGATGTGGATACGATCAGTGGATGGATTCGACAACTTGGGATTGTCTGGGGCTATGACGCACAACATGTTGATGACCTTAATCTGAATCTCAGGGATGGCCACACCTGGCGAGGCGGTATTGACCGGTTATTGCTCGGTTTTGGAATGGGAGATCTTGGACAAGATGTGTCAGGTGTATTGCCAGTGTCTCCGGGTGATTCAAGTGCAGCTCGGGCATTAGGTCAGTGGCGCACCTTTATCGAAGCGGTGATAAATCTCCAGTCGTTGATGTCCGGGCAGCATGCGGTGTCACGTTGGGTTAGCATATTTAACGACCTTCTTGACCAGTTTTTTTTCTTCGAAGATCAAGAGAGCGACGCGCTCGTTCGACTCCGCCAGCAAATAGCGACGCTTGCATCTGATGCCGCCCTGGCTAATCTCGAAATTTCGCTCCCTTTATCAGTTGTGAGATCTGTCCTTAAGGAGAAATTGAAAACGACTTCAAGCGGGCGCTTTATGAGCGGCGCGGTGACTTTTGCTAACCTGGCACAGGGTCGTTGCGTTCCCGCGGAGCGGGTATTCCTGGTCGGCATGAACGCGACTGATTTTCCAGGACGAGACAATTCGCACGGCCTCGATCAAATGACGCTCAACCCAAAACCCGGTGACCGGAATCGGCGAGATGAAGACCGGTTTGCGTTTTTGGAGGCGCTGATGTCGGCTCGAGAGTCTTTTTATGTGAGTTATTCAGGATTAAGCGTTCGGGACGAAAGCGTTCAGCCACCCTCAATCGTGGTCAACGAGCTTTTAGAGGAGATAAAAGTGGTTTCAGTGGGGCCAGATATCGAGTCAAGATGGATAACCCGGCACGCCTCCCAACCTTTTAGTCGGCGATATTTTGAAGGGGCTCCATCCTTATTTACCTATGCCAACGAAATGACGCCGAATCACCCGGGAGCCCCCTGTGCTCGAACGCCTCTGTTCAAGCAACCCCTGCCCACGAACGTATTATCAGAGGTATCAACCACGCGATTGATTGAATTTTTTGTAAATCCGGCGCGATCGTTATTGCGCGATGAATTAAATATTACGTTAGATCGTAGTGACGGGATGCTCCCCATAAAAGAGCCGATGTGGCCGGATTATCGAGCCATGCGGAAGTTAGTTGAGCAGGCAGTGTCTTCCCGGCTCGACGAAGAAGAAAAGTCCCGTTTTCAAACGCGTGCCCGATTGGGCGGGATGCTTGCGGCTGGTAGCGCAGGCGAACTTGCGCTTGATACGGCATGGGCTGCTGCTGAACGACTATGCCGGGCGATTGTCAAAATTGTTGGGGACGAACCATTTGAGTCAGTGACAGCCGTGCATCAGGTTGATGACTGCACAATCTTGGGTGTGCTTGAAAATATCACCCCGGCTGGACAGATTTTGTGGTCTGTTGATGGTACAACGCCTTGGAATCTGATTCGGGTGTGGTGCCAGCATTTGCTCCTGAACGTACTGGATGATTCTCCGACTCGCTGCAGTTTCCTGATTGGTTCGGAAGAGATCGTTCGATTCAGTCCGATCGACGACGCAGGTGAGAATCTGAGTGCGTGGGCCTCGCAGTATCAGCAGGGCCGAAGTCGACCGCTGCCGTTTTTCCCGCGAAGCGCGCTAAAGTTTGTCGAGGGAAATGAGGCTTCACTTAAACCCGCCTACGAGATCTGGCTGGGCGCTGATTATTCAAAATCCCGGGGTGAGGCCGAAGATCCATATTTTGCACTTGCGTTTCGCGACAATATTGAACACGCGCTTGATGGCGAGTTTGAAAAGATCGCACCTTTGATCTTTAGGCCCATGGTGAACGCAATGACAGTCGTGACGGGATGAGTGCGTCCGCATTACAGCCGTTCGAAGTCCCGTTGAGCGGCGTCAGTTTAGTTGAAGCGGCGGCGGGCACGGGAAAAACCTGGACCATCAGCGCGCTTTATCTGAGACTGGTACTCGAGTCTGATACTGCGGTGCCGAATATTCTGGTGGTCACCTATACCCGAGCCGCGACTGGGGAATTAAAAGAACGTTTGCGGACTGCTTTGACCGAGGCTATTGCCGCGTTCGAAGATGATGCGGCCGGTGATGACCCACTGCTTGCACCTTTGTTGCTTCGCTACCCGGACCGAAAAAAGAGTTTATTGAAGTTGCGTAGCGCAGTGGCCGAGTTTGATCAAGCCGCTATTTTTACTATCCACTCGTTCTGTGAACGCGTACTGAGTGACAGCGCGTTTCAAAGCGCGATGACCCTTGATAACGAGCTCCTTTTGGATGAGGAATCACTACGTGCCGAAGTGCTCGACGATTTATGGCGACAGGATATTTATCCTGCTGGACCCATTTGGACTGGCTGGCTTGCCGCACAGAAGAAATTGAAGACGGCGGATGACTTGAGCGCGTTTTTGAAGCCGGTGTTAGCAAAGCCTTATTTGCGATTGGTTCAGAATCCGAAAGCGCTTGACTTAAATCTTGTTGAGCAATCACTGGAAACCGCGTTCAAGCGGATATCGGACGTTTGGCACGATCATCGAGATGAGGTTTCCGCGATGCTGTTGGACAAGGATGCGGCGTTCAATCGAACCCGATTTCCCCTGAAGAGTATGCCGACATGGATTTTCTCACTCGATTCGATTTTTAGCCGAAATTTTATCGATTTTAGGAAGATTCTTGAATTTCGAGGCCTCGAGAAATTGAGTGCTCGTTTTCTGTCCCAACCGGGCGCAACCCGTAAGGGTGAGTTGCCGCCCCGACAAACTTTTTTTGATGAGATGGACCGCTTTATTGAAGTGCTCGGTGACTACCAAAAGAATGCGACTGATTCTTTTATTGATTGGATTGCGGATTTAAGGTTCCGAGCTGATGAAGAATTGAATCTTCGTAAACGACAGCAAGGGGTTCAGGGATACGACGACCTCCTGTTGAACTTGCACCATGCGTTGCACTCAGTTGGAGGGGAGGCGCTTTGCGAGAAAATAAGGGCAACGTACCAGGTTGCGATGCTTGACGAGTTTCAGGATACCGATCCGGTTCAATACGAAATTTTCAAAGCGATTTATTCGTCCGGTACGCATCCGGTCTTTTTGGTGGGTGACCCTAAGCAGGCCATTTATTCTTTTCGTGGCGCGGATATCTTTGCGTACATTCGGGCCAGAAATGATGTTACTAACCGTTTTACATTGCAGACCAATCATCGTGCGGCTCCGGGACTGGTTCGCGCGGTGAATGCGCTTTTCTCGTTTCGGGATCGCCACAGCAGTTTTGTGTTTTCTGATATTCCTTTTGAAGACGCGCAGTCTGGCGGCAAAGTGAATGCGCTTCAGGACGGTGAGACCGAAAAACCGCTATTAATCTGGAGATTGAACCGCGAACACCCGACCAAGTATCTATCAAAAAAAGCAGCAAAAGAAAAAGCGGGTCAGGCGGTCGCGGGCGAGATTTTGCGATTGTTGACGGGGGACGTTACTCGCGACGGAAAAAGGATTCAGCAGCAGGATATTGCCGTTTTAGTGAGAAGTCACTTTGAGGGTCAGTTGATCCAGCGTGCGTTGCACGATGTCGGAATTCTATGTGTTCGGCAGGGTCAACAAAGTGTTTTTCACACCCATGAAGCGCTTGAAGTTGAGCGGGTAATGCGTGCCATTGCAAATCCCCGGCGTGAGTCGCTTGTACGTGCAGCACTTCTCACGGATCTTATGGGTCTAGATGTTGATGATCTTCTGGCGCTTCAAGCACATGCGTCTAACTGGGATGCGACGCTGCTAAAGTTTCATGACTGGCATCAGCGATGGCAGAGCAGCAGTTTCATGCGAATGTTTCGGGAATTCTTAACATCCGAAAATACATTGAATCGGTTAGCTGATCTCGATGACGGCGAGCGCCGGATGACGAATCTTCTACACCTCGCAGAGCTGATTCAATCGGTTGCAACACAGCATGCTGATGTTCCTGCCTTACTTAATTGGTTCTCGTCAGCCCGTCTGGATTCGACCCAGACCCAAGAAGAAAGCCTGTTACGTCTTGAGAGTGACGAGGATCGCGTGCGCGTTGTTACGGTACACGCTAGCAAGGGACTTCAATATCCGGTGGTTTTTTTGCCATTTGCCTGGGATAGTAAAGTCACTGATAGCAAGAAAGGTGTGTTTTTCCATGATGTGGACTCGGAGAATCAACCCTCTGTTGATTTTGGGACGGAAGCGGTTGATGTCCATCAAGAACGTGCAGAAATCGAGCAGCTCGCTGAAAGTGTTCGACTGCTCTATGTGTCGCTCACCCGCGCACAAAGCAGGTGTTACCTGGTTTGGGGCGCCGCAACTGGTGCTTCCCAGTCTGCCCTGGCGTGGCTATTACACAGAGAAGCAATAGATAGTGCGCCACAACGTTTGAAGTCACTTTCCGAGACTTTTGCCAAAGTTTCAGATGAAGAGCTTGAACAGACGCTCGAAAATCTTGCAGTTGAGGCAAAAGGCAGCATTGGGGTGTCGCCGATCCCTGAAATGCAAAGCGGATCTTTTGATCTCCCACCTGACGAGATCTCTGTTGACGCAAGAGTTGCCACGAGGCCTCTCTATCGAAGCTGGCAGCTCAGCAGTTTTAGTTCAATTACGAGCGGGCATGACTCGTCGCTGCCTGACCATGATCGCCGGTACCGTAAATCGACAGATAACCTCACAACCGGGTTTTTTACCTTCCCTCGCGGGCCTCGCGCGGGTACCTGCTTGCATCGGATTTTCGAGTTGATTGATTTTTCCGGATCTGCAACCGCTGATTACACTGACACCATCACGCAAGTGCTGGTCGAGTATGGTTTTGATAAAGATTGGACTCCTATTGTTAATCAAATGTTAGACGACGTACTTCGCTCGCCACTCAATGAAAATGGATTACGCCTCGAAAATGTTGTGCGCAACTCCCGAATCGATGAGATGGCGTTTTGTATTCCGGTGGACGATTTCGATCAAAGGGGCTGGAGGCAGGTACTTCAAAGGCATTCGTTACCTGATGGGCTTACGCCAGAGAAAATGACCGAGGCGTTTAGGTATGCGAACGTGCAGGGATTTTTGCAGGGGTTTATTGATCTTGTTTTTGAGGACAACGATCGGTTTTATTTAGTGGATTACAAGTCAAATTTTTTAGGCGGTGAATATAGTGACTACTTATCTCCCGCACTAACAGTCGAAATGCAAAGGTCGGGATACACCATGCAGTATCTGATCTACTCATTAGCGCTTGATTATTGGCTGCAGAGTCGAAAGCCGGATTATCAATATGAACAGCACTTTGGCGGTGTCTTTTATTTGTTTTTGAGGGGAATGAGTCCTGATCATAACGGCGCCGGCATATTTTTTGATCACCCTTCTTCTGCTTTGATAAAAGATTTACAGCATCTTATCGGGCAGACGAAATGAGCAAGGCATACGCGTCATTGAAGCGTGCGTATGGCAACGGCTTTATTTCCGACATCGCCTGGCATTTTGCGAACTACGCCCAAAGACTGGATTCGCAGGCCCCAGAGTCTGTCATCGTGGCCGCAGCGCTTGTGAGTGAAAGTGCCGTCTCGGGAGAGATCCGGCTTGAGCTTGCACATTGGGGTGGCGGTTGTGTTTTTGAAGAGCATCATTCCACTGCCTATCTGCTGCCTGAGATGGAGGCGTGGTACCAAGAGTTAAAAGCCTCACCGTTAGTCAGTGATGGTGAATTCCCAGCCCCTTTGGTTCTGACCGAAGACCGGTGTTTGTATTTATATCGGTACTATGAACTGGAGCGACGACTCGCTGCGTTAATTACTCTACGGTCTGGGCCGATAATGATTGAGATCGGCAGTGATGAGATCGAGAAGACGCTGGATGTGTTGTTCGGCGATGATCCTTTGGCTGGAGATCAGCGAGACGCCGCCCGGAATGCGTTGAATCATCGTTTCACGGTGATTAGTGGCGGACCGGGCACCGGTAAGACATCTACTGTGATGCGAACGTTGCGAATGCTTTGGCGTCTTACAGATGTTTCGCCGGCGCGGACGCTTGTGTGTGCGCCCACGGGTAAGGCCGCGGCTCGACTTCGTGAGGTGATGGGTCTTGAGCTCAAAGCGGGCGACGACGCAACGGGTTTCTTAGGCGATGCGGTAACAATCCATCGCCTGCTTGGATGGCAACCCGGCGGAAAATTTAAATATGGGCTCAACAGACCATTAAATTGTGACCTTTTAATTCTTGATGAAGCGTCAATGGTTGATATTGCATTGATGGTCAGTCTTTTAGAAGCGCTTCCCGAAAAAGCTCGATTGATTTTGCTGGGCGATCGTGACCAATTATCTTCAGTCGAGGCTGGCGCTGTCCTGGGGGACCTGTGTCGTGCGGCAGATGAAGGCCATCCCATTGGCAGCGTGACAAGTCTGAGACATAACTGGCGATTTGGTGGGCATAGTGAAATTGCGAATCTTGCTGGTGCTGTTCGTGGCGGCCAAACGCAGGCAGCGGTTGAATTCCTGAGTGAACCCCACTTGGACGCTGTCGTGTTTCTGGACCCTGATGGAGAAAAGACGCTAGAGCATTTGGTGAGAGACCACATCGTGCCTTTTTACAAAGAGCTCTCGCAAAGCGTGATTTCGGGCGCATCATGTTCAGATATATTCTCAGTGCTTGATCAGGTCATGGTGATTTGCGCTCGTCGACATGGTGTGGGTGGAGTCATTGATGTCAATCGTCAGGTCCGCGCGCAACTTAGAACGCTTTCATTAGCAAGCGACTCAGAGTTTTATTTGGGATTGCCGCTGATGGTGACAAAGAATGAGCCGACGCTGGGCTTGTTTAATGGTGATGTTGGTGTTGTGATGGGTGGAGCTAACGTGATGGATCTTAAAGTGGTCTTTCAGCGCGCAAATCAAGAGCATGTTTCAGTGAGCATTAACCGTTTACCGGAATGTCATCCTGCCTATGCGCTCACCGTTCATAAAGCACAGGGGTCTCAGGCCAAACGGGTGATTTTGGTTTTGCCTGAAACTGATTCGAAAGTGCTTTCACGCGAGCTGGTTTATACCGGTCTCACCCGTGCACGGGAGTCCGTCGAAATCTGGAGTAGATTGGACGTGTTTAGCGCGGCGGTATCAAGAACTGCGGCAAGGCCCACAGGACTAATGGAACGTTTTCGATGTCATTAACACGCTATCGAATCGGTGAGGCGGCAGGGAGCGCTACGGTGACTGATGACATGATGCTGCTCACAGCGGTTTACGGAATTATTGTTGGCATTGTTTTGGTATTTATCGCTCGGCGGCTGAAACAGCAGTGGATGATTTTCTGGGGCAGTGGTCTTTCGATTTTGAGCACCGGATACCTTTTTGCTGATTTGATGGACTGGATTTAAAAATTTCGATTGACTGGTTAGAATAAAAAAACTGAAGATACTCGCCAGTTTCTGCGGGCACCCCCCCAAGCCTAATCCCGTGATATCGACGAAAAACCAACGGTATGCCCAATGACTACAACAAACGCGCCTAATTATCTTTTTGAGCCTGCTGATAAGCCGGCGTTGCCGCTTCACGCGGTGCCTGTCATTACGGCGGATGACAGTACTGTGCAAGGGTACGGTGTACTGGTCGATCGACCTGACGATATCGATATCGAGATTGTGCGTTGGCCGGCGTCCGGATGGCGACCGGTTGATCCTGATAGTGGTGATGAAGGGGGCTGGGTAGAGGGTACTTTTTACGGCGAATGGCAAGGAGATGTCTTATATGGACGAAACGACGCTGTTGCCGGTCACTATGTATTGGGGTGGTCGACCGATGACCCGGGGGATGCCCGTACTGATCGGATCAATGGTGAGCGACATCAAGTGATTCTTTGGCACCTAAATTACCATCCCGATGGAGGTCAGTTATTTATGCCAAAGGAACGAAAGCCTTTTTTGGTGCCCGTTGCCTTACCCGGAGATGACTTGAAACCGGATCAGGTGATTGCATTTTGGTGTGATGGCTCGAAAGGACTCTATATTCATCCCGGAATTTGGCATGACGGTATTTTCCCGGTTAGCGATCAGCAATCCTTTCTGGATCGGCAAGGACGGGTTCACGCGCGAGTCAGCTGTGATCTTGCGATGGAGTTTGGTGTTTATTTATCCGTACCGCTTCACCCGACGGCTCCTGCAAACGGTTAATTTGAGCCTAAGGATTTTTTCCTTTGCGTGGGTTTATTGATAGGTAGATCCCGACTCCAATAATGACCACGATACCCCCGACAGCCCATTCATTAGGGAGATCACCAAAAATCCAGTATCCCAGCACCACCTGCATTATGATTTCTGAGTAGAGGAATGGGGCAAGCAGGGAAGCTTCTGCGTACTCGAACGCTCTGATGAGCAGTAGGTGTCCTATGGCGCCAATGACGCCGAGCGCGGCCATCATTGCGAGATCAAAAAAGCTGGGCATCACCCAGACGATAGGAGCCAGCAGACTCATCAGGATACACCCCCCCACTCCTTGCCATGCAAGTGTCACGACCGGGGGCGTGTTACCCGTAAGGAATCGCGTCGATACGAAATAAAGCGCGAAAAACAAAGCGGCGATCAGCGCCAGTAGGCTTTCCCAATAAAATTCTCCAAAGCCAGGCTGTACGACCAAAATAACGCCACCCAGGCCAACCAAAGAGGCGATGATTCGTCCAGCGGATACTTTTTCATGAAAGAAAAAAGCGGAAAGCAGCACGACGATCACAGCATCAAAAAATATGAGGGCGATGGCATCCGCTAACGGTATGGTCCTAATGGCCCCAAAAAAACACAGCGTCGCTGCCATCAAAAAAAGTCCTCTGCCAATTTGAAGCGTTAGCCGAGGGACTCTAAAAACACTAGGCCCGTAGCGCCATAAAGCGATGGGTGCCACTATTAAAAGGTGGAAGAAAAATCGACCCCAGACAATTTGCAGTACCGGGTAGCGGCTGCTGAGAAGTTTTGCGATGGCATCCATGAATGGCACGACCATCATTGCGCTGACGAGGAACGCGATACCGACTGAGGGTCTTGAAGAGAAACGAAAGCGCATTATTAACGGCGGTACGGCGCCAAAATCCTAAAAAGCAAGGGCGGGTATGATACCGCTCCAGAACCATAGATTGTTGAGACTCATAAAAAACGGCCCGTTCGGATTGGGATGTTGTTGTGCACATGAATAATTTTTTTGAAAAACAAAGCGCAATTGCGGCTATCGTGACGACTTATGAGCCGAAGATTGAAACGCTCAAGGATCAATTTCGACGCCTTCAAGGCCAAGTTGAACTTCTGCTTGTCGTTGATAACGGGTCCAGTAACTCATCTGACGTCGCCGAAATCGTCTCTAAATACCCGTTCGCACAGTTCATTGGGACACCTGAAAATCAGGGTTTGGGGTGGGCGCATAACGAGGGTATCCGTCGGGTTCTGGCTATGGGTGCCGGTGCTGTTTTGTTGCTTGATCAGGACAGCCTCCCAAGAGATGACATGGTAGCGAATCTTGATCAGGCGCTTAATGACCAGCGTCAGCTTGGCATTCGTGTTGCTGCGGTGGGTGCGCGTTATCTCGGTACGGATGTCGGCCACCCATCCTATTTTGTTCAATTCGGACGATTGAGATTTGCCAGATGTTACTGCGCGGAACATCAAACCGAGTTGATTCCGGCCGATATGTTGATTTCGTCCGGGACGCTTTTTTCAAGGGAAGCCCTCGAGAGTGTTGGGCTAATGGACGCAGATCTTTTTATTGATCACCTCGATACGGAATGGTTTCTCCGCGCGCAGGCGGCACACTGGAAATCTTTTGGTGTCTGTGCGGCCGTGATGGATCACGGGCTTGGGGAGCGAACGGCTCGATTTTGGCTCGGCCGGTGGCGGTATCTGCCAGTTCATCAGCCGTTTCGTTATTATTATATTTATCGTAACAGCGTGTTGTTGTGGCGTCGCGGTTATCCCAGCCAGCGCTGGAAATTCACTGATATGCTACGTTTGACCAAAATGTTTTTTGTATTTGGTCTGTTTGTGGGTAACCGATTCAAGAATTTTCAGATGATGATCAAAGGTCTTCGTGACGGTTTCCGAGGACGCGCAGGCCCTTTGCGCCCTATTTGAAGTGAGCGTGTGATCTCTTCAGAATAAGGGTTAGATCCTGTCCCAATAAGACAGAGGCCGGTTGTCCGGTCTTAACCAATCAAAGATTTAGAGTGGGGAATTGATGCGAGTATCGTTTCTGGTGCCGGTTTACAACACTGATCCAGCCATTTTGGCGCTGTGTGTCAATAGTGTGCTGAAAGCCGCAAACGATTATCACGAGGTCATTTTGGTCGATGACGCAACCGATCGGGATGATACGAAAGCGTTCTTGCAGCGTTGTAAGGATGCCGATCTTGATAATCTTCAGATTCTTCACAACAGGGAGAACGCTGGGGTTTCGTTTTCACTGAATGCGGCTGCAACATCGGCTGGCGGTGAATTTTTGTCGCCAGTTGATCATGATGATGTTGTTGTTTCTCAGGGCTTTCATCAGATGCTTCGCAGTTTGCGATATCACGCAGCGCCTTGGGCCTATTCAGATGAGGTACAGGTTGATGCCAAAGGATTTTTAATTCAGCGCTTATACAAGCCAGATTACAGTCCGCAGTTGCTTCGCTCCCTCATGTATATCAATCATCTTCAAATTTTTTCTAAAACGATTTTTGAAAAACTGGGCGGGTACCGCGAAGGATTTGAGGGGAGTCAGGATTATGATCTTGCGTTACGAATGTGCGAGATCTCGGAGCCTCTCCATGTGGAAGAGATCGCCTATCACTGGCGAATTTTGGAGCAGACTCAATCTCGAGCAGGAGAGCAGCTGGATCTTAATGCGATTGATCATGCGCGGCTCGCAGTCCAAGAACATTTTCACAGGCTGGACAGGGTGGCAGAAGTGAGTCCGGTCATGTTTAAGCGGCATGCCTACTCAACGCCAGAGCCGATTGGGGTTTACCGGACACGCCTGGTTCCAACTCGGCCTTATTCTGTCTCGATTATTATTCCATGTCGATTGGGCACAACTAAAGTGGTAGACGGCGTTCGACTTGTATTGCTCGATCATTGCGTGCAGGCTTTAAAACGGTCAATCGGTAACACTGAAGACGTCAGTCCTAAAGGTTCATCTATCGAGGTCGTTTTGGTTCTCAATCATGATGATAATCTCGACGAGGCGCGTGAGGCTCTGACGCGATATGAGCTCGAAGGGGTTGCAATAGCTGACCAGCCGGGATTCGATTTTTCAAGAAAGTGCAATCTTGGCGCTCAGGTATCGCAGGGCGAGGTTTTAGTATTCCTGAACGATGACACTGATATTCAAACTATCGGGTGGGTTGATGAGGTAATCTCAATATTGCAGGAAGATGATGTAGCGTGTGTCGGCGGTATGATGCAAAACGTAGATCGATCCGTGCAGTCCTGCGGGGATAATGTGGGTCGAGATTCTGCAGTGCATTACGCGCCACAGCGTAGTGCTGGTGGGATCGGGGATCCTATGCATCGTTATTTGGCCGACCATGAAACAACATCGATTAGCGGCGCTTTCCTGTGCTGTCGAAAGCCCGTGTATTTGGATTTGGATGGATTTTCGGCAGCATTTCCCAATAGTTTTCAAGATGTCGATTTTTGTCTTCGTGCGAGAGCCAAAGGGATGCGCTGTATTACAGCGCCCAGTATTCGGCTCTTGCATTTCGAATCGGCAACTCGAGACGCTCAGGTAGATGCTCAGACGTTGAACGCGTTGCGTTCTTATCATGGCCCCAGTCTTGCAGGCAAGGATTGCTATGCGTTTTGGCGCTATCAGCCGATTTATTTTTCAATTTTTTCTTATAACGGCCTAAAATTTCGAGCTTACCTTTATGTGAAGAAGATTGTGAATATTGCTCGACGCTTTGAGAAGTCGCTGACCCAAAAACCCCGTTGCTGGCGTGGTGTTTTGAAGAAAAGCGAATATCGAGTGAGCTAAATTTTATTAATTCCAGCAGAATCAACAGGAACAGAACCGTGAGTCGTGATAGCCGCTATGATATTTTATTTGAGCCCGTTGCCATTGGGCCTGTAACTGCCCGAAACCGGTTTTATCAGGTACCCCATTGCAATGGCATGGGGCACAACATGCCCAATAGTGTTGCCGCGATGCGGGGCATCAAGGCTGAAGGGGGTTGGGCGGTGGTCGCGACTGAGGAATGTGATATTCATGCTTCAAGCGACGTACTGCCTTATGCTGAGGCACGGTTGTGGGACGAGGGGGATCAGAATCGTCTTGCCCTAATGGCCGATCAAGTCCATGCATATGATTCTCTTGCGGCAATCGAACTTGTCCACAGTGGTCATAATGTCTCCAATCGATATTCGCGGTTACCAGTATTGGGGGTTTCTGATAGCGCCGTAAACAGTTTTGATCCTGTCCAAGCCTGTGCGATGACCAAGCGTGATATTGCAGACGTTCGCCGGTGGCATCGTCAAGCAGCAATACGCGCGCGCGATGCGGGTTTCGATATTGTTTATGTCTATGCTGGACATGATTTGTCGCTTCCCATGCACTTTATCAGTCGAAGACACAATCGTCGCACTGATGAGTATGGTGGATCGCTTAAGAATCGAGTGCGGCTTACGCGCGAATTGCTTGAGGACACGAAAGAGGCCGTGGGTGATCGGTGTGGCGTTGCGATTCGGTTTGCAGTGGATGAACTTATCGGGGCTGACGGCATTACGAGCGATGGAGAAGGTCGTGAAGTGGTTGAAATACTGGCAGAGCTTCCCGATTTATGGGATGTCAATGTAAGTGATTGGGCTAATGATTCCGTTACCGCCCGTTTTGGGGAAGAAGGGGGACAGGAAGCCTACGTGTCTTTTGTGAAGCAATTAACAACGAAGCCCGTTGTGGGCGTCGGCCGATTCACATCAGCTGATGAAATGGTTTCTCAGGTGAAACGCGGCGTCTTAGACATGATTGGTGCCGCTCGACCTTCGATTGCCGATCCGTTTTTGCCCAAAAAAATAGAAGAAGGGCGGATTGAGGATATTCGCGAGTGCATTGGCTGCAATATTTGTGTGAGTGGTGATTGGACGCAATCGCCTATTCGCTGCACACAGAATCCAACGATGGGTGAGGAATGGCGGCGGGGCTGGCATCCCGAGATGATTGAGACCCGCGGCGAGAGTGAGAAAATTCTGGTTGTGGGTGCGGGCCCCGCGGGTCTTGAAGCCGCAATGAGTTTGGGCCGTCGAGGTTATGAAGTCGCTTTGGCCGATAAATCCGACGGTGGAGGTCGTGCCGAGCGTGAGGCCACGTTACCGGGTCTTTCAAGTTATAAAAGGGTGAGTGATTATCGGTTAGGCCAGATCGCAAAAATGAGCAACGTTGGCTTCTTTCCAGGCAGCGAGATGACTGCGGATGATATTCGTGAGTTCGATGCCGATGAAGTGCTTATCGCGACTGGCGCTCACTGGCGAGACGATGGACTCGGTCGTTATACACTGTCGTCAGTGCCCGGCGTTAAGGATCATCCTCACTGTTGGACGCCAGATGATTTGATTGCAGGCCGCGGACCGGAAAAGGGATCAGTGGTTGTCTATGATGATGACCACTATTACATGGGCGGTATTTTGGCTGGACTGTTGGCAGATCGGGGTCTGACCGTCACGTTGGTCACTCCCGGTCCAGAGGTATCTTGCTGGACGGCCAACACGATGGAGCAGCATCGAATCGAGAAAACCTTGACCGAAAAAGGCGTTCAGATTGTCGAAAAAAACACGTTGTCCGGTATAGACGGCGAGACGCTAAATTTCAGTCACAATACGACTGACCGAGCGCTCGTGCTGCAGGCGCAGGCGGTCGTGTTGGTCACTATTCGAATACCGAACAGTTCAATTTATTTTTCGCTTGCTGGTGACGAAGAGGAGCATCTTGACGCCCTGCCTTTTCGTCTAAAACGGATCGGAGACTGTATGGCGCCATCAACTATTGCGGCTGCCGTTTATGATGGTCATCGAGTTGCGCGGGAAATTGACAACTTGCCCGATCCTGACGCGGTACCGTTCAAACGAGAACGACCCTTGATCCAGATAGGATGAGAGCCTTCAGATCATTTCATTTTGAAGATCTTGTTTTTGGGAGCGCGGATCCCGCTCAGATGATTCGCCATAGCCTCCCCCGCCAGGTAATGCCATCAGCAGTCTCGCGCCGGCCGGGATAATTTGTTTGCCTTTTGTGTTCAGGGTCGGTCCATTAACCAGTCGGACAATTCCAGGCGCACCGTCTTGCCCCCCATTTCTCCCGCGAGCGGGATAGTCGACTCGGTCAAAAAGGGCGAAGATTGCAAATGGCGCTCCTTGGGCATGGGATAACTCGATAATCTGGCCGTGACCGCCAGAAAAGCGGCCCTGACCGCCAGACCCCGGGCGGAATTCTTTTCGATGGAAGATAACAGGCGCAATGGATTCGGTGATTTCGACTGGCGTGTTTTTCACACCTGATGGGAAAGCGGTAGCAGACAAGCCGTCTCGCCACGGCCTCGCCCCTGCGCCCCCGGAGTGAAAAATCGTGACAGAAAAAGGTGTTGCGTCACCATAATCGGCGCCATCGAGAAGACCGGGTCCGCCGGTCATCATTGGATTCCATAGGCTTGAACTTCCCTCCGCCGGGGCCCGTCCGGGCAGGGCTTGTTCAAGACAACCCAGAACCACATCAGGCAGCATCTGCCCTATCACGTGTCGAACCGCAACCGCGTGAGGTCGCGGTGCATTCAATATGCAACCCATCGGCGCGCTAACCCGAATTGTGTCCAGCGATCCGGCATTGTTGGGCACGGTTGATCCAATGACACAGCGTACACCGAAGGAAGCATAAGCCTGGGAATAGCTTAATGGGACGTTGATGCCGAAAGGAGAGACCGCAGATGTACCTGTAAAGTCGACGTTGACGCCTGACTCGCTGATCTCAAGTGTCGCCTTAAGGATAACGGGTTCTCCATAGCCGTCGACGGTCATTTCGTTTTCCCAAATGCCGTGAGGAAGTTCTGCAATCTCATCCAAGACGGCTTTTCGTGATTTAGCAACAATGTGTTCGCCTATCTCGTCTAGATCTGAAAGTGAAAATCCACTCATCATTTCGATCAGGCGAGCGCACCCGACCGCGTTTCCGACCGTAAGCGAATACAAATCGCCAATGACCTGATCAGGTTCCCGCACATTGGCCCTCACGATAGACATGATCGCCTCTGAAGCTTTGCCTTCTTCAAACAGAGGGAGGATGGGAATGCATAGCCCCTCCTCATAGATCTGTCCGGCGTCAGGGCCAAAACCACGCCCTCCAATGTCAACAACGTGGACCGTTGAAGCGAGTAAGCCCACCGGATTGTCATCGATAAAGGCGGGTGTCACGACAGTGAAATCAAATAGGTGTCCCGTGCCTTTCCATGGATCATTGGTGAGGTAGACATCGCCAGGGCGCATTTTCTCAAGCGAAAGTGTCTCCAGAAAGTAGCCAACTGAGGTTGCCATTGCATTGACGTGCCCCGGGGTTCCGGTGACGGCTTGCGCCAGCATTTTCCCGCTAAGGTCAAAAATACCTGCGGACAGATCCCCGGCCTCTCGAACCGTTGTAGAGAAGGCGGTCCGAATAAGAGCTTGGGCTTGTTCTTCGACAATGCTGATTAAACGATCCCATATCACCTGTTTTTTTATCGGCGTTAGGTTTGTTTTTGGCGCTGATTTGTTGGTAGTGCACCCTGAAATCTCGGTTGAGCGTAAATCACCAAATTGATTGGCTCGAAGTGTCCATCCCTGCGGAAGAATGAGCGTTGTTTGATTCTCGGTAATAATCGCAGGCCCTTTTACTTCAGTATTGAGTGTTATCACATGTCGCTCGATCACGGCACAGTTCTCACTGTTGACCCTGTCCGGCATGCGGACTTCAGATCGCTCTTCTGACACGAGCTCGGCGTCTGTCGAAATGCCGGCATCAGATCGAATGTGTCCATCGGGCTCGGTTGAGGCCGTAAGAGACCAGGTTAATATTTCTAGTGGAACCCCGGGAATGCCTCTGCCATATTGACTTTCATACGTGTGCATGAACGCGTTTTGAATTGAATCTTGATCTTGTTCTTTGAGGGGCCAATCAGGAAGTTCGACTTTTATCTCGTGCCCTTGCCCCGCATAGCGAATATATGCGTGACGTCGAATACAAAGCGCGTCTTTTTCTGAGCCCAAACGAACCGTTGAGATCGCTTCTTTTTCCATATCCTCAAAAAGGGAGTTGATTGCGTGGGTATCAAGATTAGTAAGCGTCGTAAAACGACTGCGAACCACCTCGAAAGCAATCGGGGCGAGTAGAAATCCCACGGCTGAGCCCACGCCCGCATCTCTTGGGACGATGACTCTTGAGATGCCAAGTTTTCGTGCGACCGACATTGCATGAAGGGGTGCGCCACCGCCAAAAGCAATCAGGGTTCTTTCTTTGACGTCGACACCTTTTTCTACTGCATGGACTCGCGCGGCGCTTGCCATATTCTCGTCGACAATTTCAATGATCGCCTGAGCCGCTTCTGTTGTGGTTACTCCCAAGGGATCGCCGACGGCTTTTTTCACGACTTGGATAGCAGACTCAGAATCGAGCACCATACTGCCCCCGGCAAATTTTTCGGGATCGAGTCGTTTAAGCACCAGATTCGCATCGGTGACCGCAGCATGTTTACCTCCGCTGCCGTAACATGCTGGGCCAGGCTCTGATCCGGCACTCTCGGGGCCAACATGAATTCGCCCTAGCTCGTCGACTTTGGCCAATGAACCGCCGCCTGCGCCAATTTCAACCATGTCGACAACCGGAATCTTGATCGGCATTCCGCTTCCTTTCATAAAGCGATGTGCGCGGTCGACTTCAAATGTTCTCGAGAGCGGCAGTTCAAAGTTATCAATTAGACATATTTTGGCAGTTGTGCCCCCCATATCAAAAGACACCACTGACGGCTCGCCGAGAGTCTTCGCGATGTGCGCGGCGAGAATTGCTCCACCTGCGGGGCCTGATTCAACCAAACGGACGGGAAAACTGGCAGCCGTCTCGATGGTGACCTGATGACCGCCGGATGTCATTAATAAGCAGGCACATGTGAATCCAGAGCTTTGGAGTCGCTCTCTTACTTTTAAAAGATAGCCCGCGATAAGCGGCTGAACATAGGCGTTAGCGCAGGTTGTGCTCTGTCGCTCATATTCACGAATCTCCGGACACACGTCGCTTGAAAGAGAAATCGCGATGTCGGGGAACTCATCCTTGATCATCTCCCGAATTCGTTGCTCATGAACGGGATTGGCATAAGCATGCAACAGCCCGACTGCTACACTTTCGACAGACTGTGAGTCGATTTGGTCGAGGAGTTTAGTGACTGACGACTCATCAAGTTCAGTGAGTATTCGGCCTTGATAATCGATACGCTCTGAGACGGTCCATCGATGTGCTCGGGTGACCAGCGGCGGCTTTCGATCAGCGTCAAAATTATATTGATCAAAACGGTTTTCGTACCCGATCTCAAGGGAGTCACGATGTCCTTCCGTGACGATCAATGCTGTTTTTGCTCCGCGTCGCTCAATGAGCGCGTTGGTCGCAAGCGTGGTGCCATGGGTAATCAGAGAGATCTCACTGGGCTGGATTGCAGCTTGTTGAAGTAAATCTTCAATACCCTGCATAAATCCCTCAGCAGGATCGCTCGCGGTTGTTAATACCTTGGAGGTATATCGCGATGCCCCGATCTGAAGCACCGCATCGGTGAAGGTGCCGCCAATATCGATTGCAATTCGAGCAGGACTTTTCATAGGGCAGATTAGCGAGTTAAGAGCGATGGAGTATGAATTTTCTCAACGCGCGGGTCGATGATGGGCAAGATAACGGGGCAGTTTTATGCCCTGTTTTAGCTTTGGATCAGGCTCGGGTGTGTCGCTGACCAGCTGCAGCGGGATGACGCCTGCCCAGACATCACTTTCGTAGTCGGCTTTTTCATCAACAGGCGGCCCCTCACTGATCTTCACTGAAGACTCAGATAACGAGAAGCGCAACACGGTAGTTGCGGCGATTTCCTTGGGCCGAGAAGGTCGAACATCAGCGGTCCGCCCTGGAATCAGATGTTCGGTAAAGGCATCAAGCGATTTAATTTTCTCCTGACCCGATACTTTTTCAGCCTGGCCGAGGATCACGACAGACCGGTAATTCATCGAGGAGCTGAAGGCAGAACGGGCAACCACAATGCCGTCGAGCAACGTGACGGTAATGCAGGCGGGATGACCCTGTGCCAGCAGTTTTAACATGCGACTGACGCGACTTCCATGTATATAAACGTGTGAATTGATTCGGGCAATAGCGGTTGGAATAACAAACGGTTGGTCGTTATCTACAAAGCCCACGTGACATACTTTTGCTTCATCGAGAATCGCATGAGTGACTTCTTCATCGTAACGCGCAAGCTCTTTCAGTCTTCGGATTCTTGTTCGTTCGGTGGGGGGTAGTTGCTTGGGCATGTTATCTCGAAATCCGCAGATACGGTGTTTGTGTCACTTGACCTAGAAATTGTCCTTGAGCTCTCGGGTTCGCGCAAATACTTCAACATCGCTTTGCCCAACGAGGTTCACTGTTTCCTGAAGGTTGCTGCTGTGCGGGCGCAAAAAAGGGTTGGTTCTTTTCTCGAGCGCCATGGATGTCGGGACCGTAGGAATGTCCTGCGCTCTTGCGATTCGAATCTCGTCTACTCGAGCGACCAGATCGGCGTTTTCGGGTTCCACGGAGAGCGCAAACCGGGCGTTTGCTTCAGTGTATTCGTGAGCACAATAAATCAGGGTCTGATCTGGCCAGGATAGAAGTTTTTGCAGCGAATGCCACATTTGCTCTGGCGTCCCTTCGAAGAGTCTTCCGCAACCGAGCGCAAAAAGCGTGTCACCCACAAACCCAACAGCCGCTTCGGCGCAGTGAAACACAATATGCCCACGAGTATGGCCAGGCGTGTCGTGGACCTGAAAGACCCAATTGCCCAGCATGACCGTGTCACCCTCGCCGACTGCTCGATCGATACCCGGAATCCTATCAATGTCTGCGGCGGGCCCAATGATTTCACACTGGGTCTGAGCTTTAAGCTCCAGATTGCCACCCGCATGATCGTGATGATGATGTGTGTTAAAAATAAAATCGAGGGACCAGTTTTTTTCCTGTAATGCTTTATTGATTGCATCGACTTCTGGCGTATCGATCGTTGCCGTGAGTCCGCTTGCAGCATCGTGTATCAGGTAGCCATAGTTATCATCTAGACACGGGAATTGATGGATTTCAAGACTTGACATGGTTAACCTCAGTTGTGACCGCTAATCACGGCGTGAAGCGGTTTCGTTTCTTCGAAAGCTAATTTTTGCTCTCCAGTCGCCGATGTTTGATGATCATTTTTCCATTGGTCATAGCTCATGCCATAAACAATAGAACGAGCATCATCGTAGTCCATCTCGATCCCTTCAGATTTGGCCGCGGCGAGGTACCATTTTGACAAGCAATTGCGGCAAAATCCTGCCAGATTCATTAGATCGATATTCTGTACATCTGTCCTTCGTTGCAGATGCTCAACCAATCCGCGAAAAGCAGCTGCTTCGAGTCGGATTCTCGTGTCGTTGTCCATAGGAGCTCCTGTTCTAGTGATGGATGGCGGATTATCCGCCAACGTATAACTCGTTAAAGCAATAAGAGAAGGCCGATAATAACAGTCGAAAAAGCAGAACGAAACGAGGCTTTTCTTCGCAAGTATTGGCTTGCCAAGACTCCGGACGTTTTAACTTTTTAGATCTGAGTAAAATTGAGGATGAAATGAACCTTTGTGTTTTAAAGCAGGCCAGTAACCCTTTTTTAGCCAGGTGTTTGATATGACGTCGCTAAAGCAAATAGTAGAAGAGACTGATACCCGAATGGGGAAAATATTTGATCTCACCATTCAGATATTGATTGTGGCGTCCGCGGCGAGCTTTGCGATTGAGACGCTTCCTGGCCTGTCATCAACTACGACACGTCTGCTGGCAATATCTGAAGCCGTTATTATTGGGCTGTTTACGGCTGAGTATCTTCTGCGTTTTTATTCAAGTCAGAAAAAACTCTCTTTCGTTTTCAGTTTTTATGGCCTGATTGATTTGGCGGCTGTACTACCATTTTATTTGGCGGTGGGACTGGATCTTCGATCTCTCAGAATATTTAGACTCGCGCGACTTGCGATTCTTCTCAAACTTTTTCGGTTCAGTAAAGCCGCGCGACGCTTCCAGCTCGCATTTAAACTGGTGAGGGAAGAAATTTTGGTTTTTGGCCTGTTTTCGCTCGCGCTCATTTATCTGAGCGCAGTGGGTATTTATCACTTTGAGCATGAAGCGCAGCCCGAGGTTTTTGTTTCCGTATTTGATGGGATCTGGTGGGCCACCGTGACGTTGACAACGGTCGGCTATGGGGATGTTGTCCCCATTACGACCGGTGGGAAGGTGTTTACTTTCTTTGTGTTTATCGTGGGTTTGAGTATGATCGCGGTGCCATCAGGCTTGGTCGCTTCAGCATTATCAAAAGTTCGAGAGTTAGAGAAATGAAACGTTTCAGCGCATTGTTCTATTTGGGTATCACTTGGTTGATGGCCGCTTGTGCCAGTTCGTCGACTAGCGGGATCGATCTGACGGTGTCGCGTGGGGACGCAACAGCCGCATACTCCGGAAGCTACGTTGGCACGATTTCGTTAACGTCTACAGCTGATGTGGTGGGGATAGGATCTTCAACTGATCAGCGAATAGAAACCGCACTAATCGAAGTAACAGCAGACGGTTTGGTATTTCTCAAAGTGCGGAATGTGACCATTACGGGCGTCGTCGACAATAGTGGCAATTGGGGCGTTCAAGTCTCTATTGATGATCTGAGCTCATTAATTAGTGCAGAAAATATTTCTAATCTAAACAACGCGGGTTGCTCTCTTGCTGCCAAAGCGGCCCGTATCCAGGGTGTGATTAGTCCACCTGTCATGCAGGGTAACGTCAGTGGCTCGCTCAAGTGCAAGCGTGCGGGTTTGACGGTCGCGACGCTTGCCACATCGGGTACGCTGACCGCGAACCGGTAGTCAGATGGATAGCGTGTTTGCGGGTTGTGGTTATGTGGGACGCCAGGTCGCGCGGCGTGAGCGGGATTTAAGTGGAAGGGTTTTTGCGGTCGTTCGCAACCCGTCTAGTGCCGAACGATTAATTCGTGAGGGTATTCAGTCGATTGCACTCGATCTTGAGGACATTTCTATCCTTGAGTTTTCGTTGTCCGATAAGGTGCTTTATTGGTTTGCGCCTCCACAGCCTGAAGGAACGCAGGATCAGCGGTTACGAAGATGCCTTGAGCTTGCCGCGCAGGTTGGACAGATCCCCAAGCGGATTGTGCTCATTAATACAACGGGTGTTTACGGCGATTGCCAGGGGGATTGGGTAACGGAGAGCCGTCCTCGCAGGCCTCAGACGGGTCGGGCGACGAGACGAGTTGATGCAGAAGATTTTGCCCGAAGCTGGTGCGATTTTCATGCCGTTACTTTAGTCGTCTTGAGGGTGCCGGGCATATATGGTCTTGGCAAACTTCCTCTTGATCGAATTAAAAATGCTCGGCCGGTCCTGTCACCTGAACTGTGTCCCTGGAGTAATCGCGTGCACGTAGAAGACTTGATTACCGCGTGTATGTCGGCGGCTCGCGTTGAAGCGCCAGCGCCGGCTTACAATATTAGTGATGGCCACCCATCCACAATGACTGATTTTTTCTTCAAAGTGGCTGATGCCGCAGGATTAAGTCGTCCCCCGATCCTGACAGCTCAAGAAGCCTCGGAACAACTCAGTAAAGAGATGCAGTCTTATCTGGCAGAATCCAAAAGAATTGATAACACATTGATGAGAGAGCATCTCGGTGTGGTGCCGCGCTTTCCAGACCTCGAGCGCGGGCTTGATTCCATTTTCGCCAGTCTTGCTAACGGTGAATAAGAAATTTATTGAGTCTATCTATCTGTTTTGATGTGGAAATGTGCTCGCGCCAAGACTGGCATTTCTAGCGTTCATAGGATTCTCGCCTAGCGGATTCGGAGAGGGGAACGAGAAACTCTAGCGGATTATCAAGAATCGCATTACGTGCATCCTCAAGCGATGTGCAGCCCGCATAACTGACGGCTGAACGCAGGTGACCTCGAATGCGGTGCAGAATATCAACAACGCTACCCCGGTAGGGCACCTGAATTTCCTGGCCTTCCGGTGGGGTTGCGAGTGCTTCATCAATAGCATCTGAATCCTCGGAGTCATACAGCGATTCCATTACGGCTTCGGGAGAGGTCATTCCCCTGTAGATTTTCTTCTTGGTGTGGGAGGCCGGATCTTCGATTACTCGCCCTGGCGCCTCGTCTGTACCCGATAGAGCACTTCCCAGCATCACGGTGTCGGCGCCACAAGCAAGCGCGAGGAAAATATCTTTGTCGTAACGGACCCCGCCATCGGCCATGATCGAGATCTCACCCCCTACTTCACACCACGCTTCCCGAATCGCTTGCAGCTGGGGAACGCCGGCCGCGGTTTCCAAGCGAGTTCGACAGCCTCGCCCCGGACCCACACCCACTTTTACGGCATCGGCGCCAATATCCGCCATAAAGCGCGCCCCTGCAGCAGTCGCAATGTTCCCGCAGACAAGCGGCGTTGAGGGAAATTCGGCCCTGAGTTTTTCAATACCGGTTTGCATGATTTGTGAATGTCCATGAGCAATGTCGATAAATAAAGAATCGGCACCTGCAGACAATAACGCTGTGGCGCGCTCCATGAAGTCACCGGCACATCCGACGGCCGCACCGGTCAAAAGTCGACCTTTTTCGTCTTTACTGGCAAAAGGTCGCTCGCGAAGGAAGCGCACGTCTTTTCGGGTAATGAGTCCGCAGATTCGATGCTCTTGATCGATCAGCGGCAGCCTTTCAATGCGGCCCTCAAACATGATTTTTGCGGCCTCCTCGGTTGCGACATCAGGAGGAGCGGTCTTTAATCTCGACGTGGGTGTCATGAAAGTTTCGACACTTTCCTTATCCTGAGACCGATCCCAGGGAATATCCCGGCGAGTCAGAACACCTGCAAGAATTCCGCTTCCGACTTTCGTTTCAATTAATATCCCGTTTATCTTATGGCGTCGTGCAAACAGCCGCGCCTCTTCAATCGTTGACCCTATTGGCAGTGTTCGGGGTTGTTCAATGACTGCACTGTGACTTCGTTTGACGCGACTGAGCGTTTCACACTGCCGTTCAATGCTTTGGCCACGATGAATAACGCCAAGACCGCCTTCGAGCGCCATGGTCTCTGCCATGTCTCCCCCCGTAACGCTGTCCATGTTCGAGGAAACGATGGGGAGATCAAGCGCGATATGCTGAGTTAACCGTGAGCGTAACGGGATGCCAGCGCGCGTCGAGGTGATTCCTTTTTGTGGTCGGAATAAAAAATCATCAAACGTTTTGCCAATCCATTGAGGATCGAGAAGATTGGAAGCCATGATTTAAGGTCGGTTAGGCATGGCTCTTTTGAGACATGCGGGATGAAACGACGTCAAATCATAAGACGACAGCCCGCAACTCTCAAGCGAACATGATTTTAGGCTGCATTGGGATGCCATCCCGCGTCTGCCCAGAGTTGTCCGCTGACCGCTGAGTTTCGAATCATGAAACATATCGCGTCAGCAATTTCTTCAGGTCGAATCAGGCGTCCGAGCTGGGTGTCGGGCAGAATATTTTTTTCTACAAAACCCTCAGGCATGCCCTGGAGAAGGGGGGTATCCACAAAACCCGGATGAATGACGCCGGTTCGTACGCCATGAAACATTGCTTCCTTGGTCAGTGTCGATGCTGCACCTTCCAGACCTGCTTTTGTGCTCGCGTAAGAGACCTGACCTCGATTTCCCTGTGACGAAACCGATCCAATAAAAATAATAGTACCCTGAACCGTTTCTTCAGCTCGCCACTTTTTAAGCCCTTTCTGATTCCGATCGACGGCGATTCTGGCAATCATCTCCATTGCCCAATAGACCGGATGAATCAGGTTGACCTCTAAAACCTGACGAAATACGTCTACTGGATATATGTTCGCAACACTACTTTCGTGATCAATTTTTACGGCAAGTCGATCACGAAAAATACCAGCTGCCGGAACAACAATTTGCGCAATGCCGTAGCGCTCAGCGACCCAGTCAAAAACACTTTCCCGAAACGCTTCGTCGGTGACATCTCCTGCGCAGGCGATCGCGACTTCTTTGCCCGTATCAATGTTGATTTCCTCGGCCAGTCTCGTTAATGATTCCTCATTGATATCAACCAGTGCGATGCCTTTTACGCCTTGATTGATAAGTTCAAACGCAGTGGCCCGGCCAATGCCGCTCGCCGCGCCCGTTACAATGCCGACCTTGTCTTTTATCTGCATGCCGCCTCCCGACGATTAGAGGCTGGGTAGGGTACCCTTAAGTCGCCTCAGATAGGCGATAGATGGTGCATCGCAACAATAATAATGTCAACTTGTAAAAGGCGTTGAACCGAAAATAAATATTATTTAATGCTAAAAAAAGAAGCTGATTAAACTGCGTCAATCTTAAATTTCTGCGTCGCACCATTAATAACTCGAGATGAGACTAAACGATGACCGTAACCGCAAGACCAATCAGGATTACGCCAAAAAGACGGTCGAGCAGACGGGCTTTTGCCCGAAGACGATCGATCACCAGAGAGTGGGACAAGACAAGCGCGACAATGATGTACCAAAGCGCATCAACTACACCTGCAGTAATCGCCATGATAAATTTTTCGGCCATACCTGCTTCAGATCGAACGAATTGACTAAAAAGTGCGAGAAAAAAAAGCGCAATCTTCGGATTGGCGACGGCGATGAGGAACCCGTCGCGAGCAGGTGAAGTTTTAGGCAGACTTTGATCGGTATTCAGTACATCTTTCATACCGGCCTCGCTTCGCAGGCTGCGAATACCAAAATAGATTAGAAGTGCCGCGCCACCGAAACGCAAGGCATCAAATAGTGCTGGCGTTTGTTGGATTAAAAGTCCGATACCGGCTGCGGTCAGTCCAGCCCAGATCACGATTCCGAAGCCATGGCTGATGCCAGTGATCACGCCATCCAGTCGACCGCCCGAAAGGGTATTTCGCACAACGACCGCGAGGCTGGGTCCTGGTGAAATGGCGCCAAAGACACAGATCAACGTCATTGACAGCCATAATGTAAGGGGCATAAATAAATTCCTCGACTACAAAACTTTAGAGTAAGCGTTTACGTGATTAAATGTTAGGGGTTCGAAGGAGGAATTTTTGATTACATTCATCTTATATACCCGCGCGGGCTGCCATCTTTGCGAAGACATGCAGACACATTTAAGCTCGCTTCAAAATGATCACCCGTTCGCTTTAGAGGTCAGAGATGTCGACCAAGATCCGGATTGGATCGAAAAATTTGACGACAAGGTGCCGGTGTTGTTTTTAGGCAATTACGAAATTTGCCGCTATTATCTTGACCTCGTCAAATTTAAAGATGTATTTTCAAAAAAATAACAATTTAAAACAGATAGTTATAAAATTATTCGAATAAGTTAAATTAATTAGTATCATTCATTGCCGGATTTTTTGGCAATGTTACGTGTGTTTTTTGAAAACGGTTGGCTTGAAAAATTTTTTCTCTCTCGTCCCCCATCATGGCGAACATACTGTTCGGAGACTGCGTGATTTCTCTTTCGGGAAATGTTTTTTTGTCCGCTCAGGAGAGTCGGATTTTTAAAATTACATCGGGCACATTGATCAATGTGGTCAATGTCGATGGCGTCATGGATGGCGCTTGCAGTAATGTCGTAGGCTGTTCGCATACGTTTGCCAAGGTTTCGCAGAACCCCGATTTGGACGTGATTTGCAACTGAGACGGCCGCGGCAATAGTGGTGGGTCATCCTTTTTCAAGTTCAAGTGCGATTTGGCACGAGGATAAAAACTATCGCAGTTCTTTACCGTAAAAAAGTAGGTCGTTGTCTTTACGAGATCCGAGCCGCAGGTTCGACTCGTCGTCTTTACACCGATGGAGTACTTCATAGTCAGTTTAATCCGCGGCGACTAATTACCGGCAGCGTTTGGGATCTTCTTTGGCTGGGTCTATTTTTTCGACCCGATCCGAATCCCAAGCGTGTTCTCGTCCTCGGATTAGGTGCGGGTACGGTTGTGCGGCAGTTGCAGACCCTTTTCCCGTTCGTCCAAATTACAGCCGTGGAGATTGACCCTGTTCATATTGAGCTCGCTGAGTTGCATTTTGATGTTGATACGGGTCGGGCGAAGATTTTCCAAGAGAGTGCTGAAGCCTTTATTGCCGGTTATAGAGGTCCAAAATTCGATCTGATCATTGATGATCTTTTTTCAGGCACGGCCGGGATTCCGCATCGAGCGGTAAAGTGTTCTGGATTTTGGTTAACAAGACTTGAAAAATGCTTAATGCCCGAGGGTTCGCTGGCCATAAATTTTGCTGATTTTGCAGAACTC
Organism: Arenicellales bacterium nBUS_48; assembly: GCA_051201575.1. Lineage (GTDB taxonomy): Bacteria > Pseudomonadota > Gammaproteobacteria > Arenicellales > UBA868 > UBA868. The sequence continues at coordinate 246,289 of CP179197.1, forward strand.
AAAGAGTCGGCAGTGTTTAAGCGCCTCAAGAATGGCAGTCGATTTAAAAGCGGTTTTGAGCTACGATCGCCCACAAACGAGAACGTAATTGCCATACTGATGTCGGGGTCAATGCACAGTGCTGATCTAAGGCGACATCTATCCGAAACGCCGGTGCTTTCGAAAGCCCTGGAAAAAAGGCAGTTGCGATATCAGGCGCGACGACTACGTGTTTAGCAACGTTGCACCTAAAGCCCTGTTCAAATTGAGGTGACAGATGCGCGGATGTGTGCCCCCTGATGCCCAAACAGACGTCTCAAGTGAGCATTGGGCCATTATCCATATGCCTGGGCGAAACCGGAAACGCTATCCGGCTACTTGTGTACAGATTGTGGCGACCGAAAAAGAGGCCAGAGCGGGTGCCAAACCCGCACAACGACTGTTTCCGGCAAAGGTGTTGGGCCCGTCTAAATCGTCCGAGGGTCAGATTATTTATTATTTGGTCGAGTGGATCGCCCCGTCTTGATCGAGTCGCCGATCACTTTTTTAGTTGCGCGAGAGCATTAAGCGCACGTTTTCGACCTGCATCCGGCTGAATGAGAGGTGCTGGGTAATCTTTGCCAATCTCGAGGTTCGCATCTTTAAGCACCTCGGCTGGAGCCAGCCACGGGGTGTGCAAATATTTTTTTGGCAAATCCATGAGTTCGGGCACCCACTGCTTGATGTAATTCCCGTCTGGATCGAATTTCTGCCCCTGAAGCACCGGATTGAAAACACGAAAATACGGTGCAGCATCTGCGCCGCAGCCCGCCACCCACTGCCATCCCGCTGAATTGCTCGCGAGATCAGCGTCCACTAATGTGTCCCAGAACCATTGCTGCCCGTGCTTCCAGTGCACGAGAAGATGTTTGACAAGCACGGACGCCGCGACCATTCGAACCCGGTTGTGCATCCATCCGGTTTGCCAGAGTTGGCGCATACCGGCGTCAACAATTGGAAAACCGGTACATCCTTTTTGCCAATCCGCAAGCGCATTGTCATCTTCGATCCAGGGGAATTTTGAAAACTCTGGTCTGAAGCTTTTCTCGGGCATTTGCGGGAAATGAATTAAAAGATGTGCGCAGAATTCGCGCCACCCAAGTTCACGCTGAAAGGACAAGGCCCCTTCGCTGGTCAGATTCTGTTGATTGGTTGCTGAAAAAGCCTGAGCGACGCTGATGTTTCCAAAATGGAGATAAGGCGATAGACGTGAGGTGTTATCTTTCGCGGGGAAGTTGCGATCCTGTTCATAATCAGTAGCGCGATTCACAAAGTTGGAAAGCGCTGCTTGCCCACCGTCTTCGCCTGGTTGCCATACCGAGTCGAATCGTTGCGCCCAGTTGGGTCGCTCGGGAAGTAAATTCCAAGAGTCAAGGGATTCACTCTTCAAAGCGGTTTGAGAGAACACGGGCACTGACGATTTTTGAACGCTCCGCATTTTTTGTTGGGCTTTTAGACAATTTTTCCAAAACGGAGTGAACACTCGAAACGGTGTACCGCTCTGGCTTTTAATCTCGGAGGGATCAAAAAGTAAATTACCTTCAAAACCCTCCGAGCCGATAGCGTTTTTTTCCAACTCAGCGCGCAACAATAATTCATCTTTACGATCTGAAGGTTCGATCGCATTCGTCCAATAGACGGCAGAGGCCTCGCTTTCTTTTGCAATTTTGGTTATTTCTTCGGCAGGATTACCGCTTCGGAGCACTATTTCCCCGCCCGCATTTTGAACTTTTTGGCTGATCTCACGCAAACTATGGTGAAGCCACCAGCAACTGGCGGCACCTGGGAGCCAGGAACGGTCTGTTGCCGTGTTTCGGATAAAACAAAGAATAACGGGGCGGCCGTTCGTGGCCGCTGCTTCTAATGCGGGGTGGTCTTTCAGCCTCAACTCTTGTCGCAACCAGACGATAACGGGAGATTTCATGACGATACCGGAAAATTTAGAGTGACGGAGTTTAGCGGTGACGGTGCAAATTTATGTCGTGTTACCGTTCATTCACAGTGGCGATGACAAGATACCATTTATGAATATGATCGCTTCTAACTTATTAATCGAATCCGCGGCCTGGTGCTTCGGGCTTTCCGTCTTCGCCTGGTTTTTTAGCGTCGTCCGCAGAGACGCCGGCATCGCCGATGTTTTTTGGCCGTGGTTCAGCGTGGGTAGCGCCGTGATTTACTCGCTGGAGTCATGGCCGCTGCCGGCGACATCTCTGGGATTTCTGGGTCTTCTGGCTGTTTCTGCGAGCCGTCTTTCCGTGGCTGTCATTCGGCGAACTCGTCGAGCGGGTGAGGACCGTCGTTACTCTGATATCCGAAACCAGTGGGGCAAAAGGTTTGTGATAAAAAGTTTGCCCGGCATTTTTTTAATGCAGGGACTGATGGGTTTTACGCTCGCGGTGCCGCTGGCTTACGCCGTAACGGGCTTTGAAAATGCGCCGATCTTAGGTGTCCTATTTACCGTCATCTGGTCTTTGGGTTTTTTGGTCCAGGTGGTCGCAGATCATCAACTTGCTGCGTTCTCCCGAACCGATGATGGAACCGGAGTGCTTTCGGCGGGTGTATGGCGATATAGTCGACATCCTAATTATTTCGGCGAGCTTTGCATGATTTGGGCTATTTTCGCTCTTGCAGCGGCGAATGGCGGCGCTTGGACCTTGTTCGCACCGCTTTTGATGACTTGGTCGATTTTTCGATTTACCGGCATCACGAGGATGGAAGACGGTATATCGTCACGACGGCCTGGATATGAAAGTTATGTGAAGAAAACGAGCGCTTTAATTCCGCTACCACCGCGTAAACACGTGTAGATTCACGCTTGATTGACTCGTGAAGTTGACAATACAACCATACATTTAACGAGGAAGGTGTCGATATGGAAGTGCAAAGCAAGGGCAGCGTATTGTTGGTTGAAGACCATCAGGATATTGCGGAATTAGTCTACGACTACATGGAAGGCGAGGGCTACGAACTTGACTATGCGCCGGATGGTGAAGTCGGCATTAATCTTTGTGCGCAAAACGAGTACGACGCGATCATCCTAGATCTCATGCTTCCACGAAAGGACGGTCTTTCCGTTTGTCGCGAACTTCGCGACAAAATGGGAAAGTCCACGCCGGTTTTAATGTTAACCGCTCGCGATACTCTGGAAGACAAGCTGAAAGGATTCGAGATCGGCGCCGACGATTATTTGGTCAAGCCTTTTGAGATCCAAGAATTAGAGGCCAGAGTTCGTGTCCTGATTAAGCGAGGCCATGCCTCACCTTCGACTACGGATTCCCTGCAGGTTGGCGGGATAGAGTTTGATCAGCAGTCGTTGGTGGTGACGCGAGATGGCCAGGAATTGGTGCTTTCGCCCATTGGCTTTAAGCTGCTTAAAATCCTAATGGAGCGGTCGCCATCGGTCGTATCGAGACAAGATATTGAAAGAGAGATTTGGGGGGATATGCTCCCGGACAGCGACACCCTTCGCAGCCACATGTATAACCTTCGCAAAGTGATCGATAAGCCTTTTGGCGCAGCCTATTTGCAAACACTACCCGGAATTGGCTATAGATTCTGTGAGCCCGATGCCGCCCATTAGGGCAGGAATTGTCCGACGCTTTACCCGCGTCGTTACCTTTCAACTCCTTCTCGTCGGGTTAGCGGCAGCCCTTGGTACGTGGGGGGCTGGATGGATAATGAAAGAGCTGCTCGTTCGGCAAGCGCTCTCCACCGAGGCCGAGTATTTCTGGGCCGCGCGTGTTGCTGATGATGCGTTTCCTGCGCCCGACACCCGCAACTTAACCGGTTTCCTTTCGGGTTCCCCCGAGCTGCCGGACGACCTCCGTGCTTTGCCCACCGGCTTCCATGAATTGCCAACCCCGGATCATTTTTCGGTGGTTCATGTCTCGGAGCAAGGCGGCGAAAGACTAACGCTCATATTTGAAGGTGAGCAGGTGCGGTCTTTGGCTCTATGGTTTGGACTTGTTCCGCTGATGATTGTTTTGGTCATTGTTTACGTCTCCCTTTACCTCGGCTACCGCTTCTACCGAGGGTCCGTTTCTCCTGTTGTCCGGCTCGCGCATGAAGTTGAGAATCTCCAGCTCGAATCGACCCAGCATCCGGATTTTGATGTCACTGACTTGCCTCAAGGTGCGGATCGAGAGATTATGGTGTTGAGCGGTGCGCTCAAGCATTTGGTGGAAAGGGTTAAGGAATTTATTGCGCGTGAGCGCGAATTTACGCGTGACGTGAGTCATGAATTACGAAGCCCTTTGACGGTGGTCCGCGTAGCCTGCGATGTCGCTTTAAAAGAGCCGTCACTTGATGATCGGGTTCGGAAATCGATCAATAAAATCCATCGGGGGGCTGCGCAGATGACAAATTTGATTGAAGCTTTTTTATTGCTCGCAAGAGAGCCGGATCGACATATCGAATCAAGCGTCGTTTGTTTAAATGATCTGCTGATGGAGGAAATTGATCGAGGGCGAACGATTCTTGAAGGGCGTTCTGTCTCTATCGAAACAAAATTTGCGGACCGAATTATGGTTCGGGCACCGGAGCGGGTGCTTTCTGTATTGCTCGGCAACTTGCTGCGAAACGCCTGTACCTATACAGACGAGGGCACAGTAACTGTGTCGATCGCAGGGCACTGCGTTACAATTGAAGATACCGGGATCGGGATGTCAACATATGATCAGGATGTGGCGTTTCATGCCTTTAGTCGCGGAAGTCAAGCTAGGCCGGGTGGTCACGGCGTGGGACTCAATATCGTGAGAAAGTTGTCAGAGCGGTTCGGTTGGCCTGTCACTCTTACGAGCAGTGCGGGGAAGGGCACCACGGCTATCGTTGAATTTCCCGATGCCTTACCAGAAAGTTAACTCGGATAATTTTGTGACCGACACTACGAACGTCCCTGACGACACGCCGTCCCGCTGGCAGACCTTCGTCTTTTGGCTCATTAACGACGCTCGCTATTTAGAGCGCACCCGTTTCAGATCGCCGCGTTCGCTTGACCTATGGCGGTTGATTCCCTTTTTGGCAATTCATTTTGGATGCTTCGCTGTTATTTGGGTGGGCGTCAGCTGGTTTGCGGTGGCGCTTGCTCTCGGGCTTTATTTAGGGCGGATGTTCCTAATTACAGCGTTTTACCATCGGTTTTTCGCGCATCGTGCCTTCGAGAGCAGTCGTCCTTTTCGACTGCTGGTGGCAATATTGGGGTGTACCGCGGGTCAGCGGGGTCCGATCTGGTGGGCCAGTCACCATCGGCAGCATCATCTCCACTCCGATACCGAGCTCGATCCGCATTCACCTCAGACCGATACATTCTGGTTCAGTCACGTGCTTTGGTTTTTGACGCGAGATGCATTCCCGATTCGCTGGAAACAAGTCAAAGACCTAAAAAGATGTCGCGAGTTAGTGGTTTTAGAAAGACTGGACTGGGTGCCACTAATGACGCTCGGGGTGTTTTGTTTTTTGATTGGAGAGTGGGTTCAAGCCTCATATCCCAGCCTTGAAACGAACGGCTGGCAGACACTAGTCTGGGGATTTTTCATTTCGACCACCGCGCTTTATCACGCAACATATACCATCAATTCTTTGGCGCATCGTTATGGGCACCGACGGTTTGATACGCCAGACCACAGCCGAAATAATTTTCTACTTGCTCTGCTGACACTTGGGGAGGGTTGGCATAATAACCACCATCGTTACCCCGGTGCGGCTCGGCAAGGTTTCTATTGGTGGGAGGTCGATTTGTCCTACATGGGTTTAAGAGTCCTGGAGACTCTTGGTTTGGTTTGGAACCTGCGACCTGTACCCAGCAAGATTCTCGAGGCGGGTCGGGCTCGCCGTTGAAAGTTGCCGTTGTGGGGGCAGGTGTATCCGGCCTGGTTTGCGCGCTCGGATTAAAACGCAAACACCACGTCACTATATTTGACGCAGATGATCGCGCGGGTGGGCATGCCAATACGCGTGTCGTTAAAGAAAACGATCGGTCGATTGGAATCGATACCGGCTTCATTGTTTTTAACTTCAAAAATTATCCCCATCTGACCCGGTTATTTGATCGCTTAGGGGTTTCATCCCAACCTTCGGATATGAGTTTCAGCGTCCATTGTGAAAAAAGTGGATTCGAGTTTAGCGGTTCAAATCTGAACACTTTTTTCGCCCAACGAAGCAACTTGTTCCGACTAGAGGCGTGGCAACTGCTGCGATCTATTTTTGCTTTTCATCGCGACGGTAATGATGCGCTCAGAAAAGATATAAGCGATGAGATTACCGTTGGCGACTTTGCGAAACATCGGGGTTATCGCCAGAATTTAATTGAACACTATTTATTACCGCTGGGTGGTGCACTATGGTCGTGCTCCAGTGAATCTTTCAGTCAATTCCCTGTGCGTTTTTTTCTCGAGTTTCTTCGCAACCATTCGATGCTGCAAATGGAGGATCGACCGGTTTGGAGAACCGTCTCTGGGGGGTCGCAACAATATGTGACGAAGATAGTGAGCCAGTTGAAAAGCGAATTGCGGCTGGACCATCGCGTATCCCGCGTGACACGCGCCGGCACGGGCGTTGACCTTGAATTTCATAATGGTAAACGCGAACATTTTGATGAGGTTGTGCTTGCGACACATGCAGATACGAGTCTTAGTATTATTCAGGCGCCCGATCCGGGGGAATCCGAACTCCTGAGTGCTTTTCCTTATCAGGATAACGTGGTCACCCTTCACACGGATACCCGTGTATTGCCTAAAGCGCAACGAGCCTGGGCCAGTTGGAATTATCGCGTTCGTGAGGATGCTTCAGCAGGTACCGGTGTCACTTACAACATGAATAAGCTGCAGGCGCTTGATGCAAAACACACCTATTGTGTTTCGCTCAACCAACACGATGAAATAGATCAGGATTGTATTTTGCGCCGTGAGGTCGTTCGGCACCCGCTCTTTACCCCAGGTCGCAATGAATTTCAAAAACGCCACCAGCAGGTGATTCGCCGCGGGGCAATCAGCTTTTGTGGTGCTTATTGGGGGTTTGGTTTTCATGAAGATGGTGTGCGCAGCGCAATTGCGGTTTGTGACGCTTTTGGTGTCGAGCGCCCATGCTGAGTAGCAAGGTATACGTGGGTCGTGTTTGCCATACCCGGCTACGGCCTCAGCGACATCAATTCTGCTATCGCTTGTTTATGCTCTATTTGGATCTTGATGAGATTCCGGAAGTCTTTGACGGCTACTGGTTATGGTCTGCACGTTCCATAGCACTTGCGCGCTTTAGGCGATCTGATCACACGGGTAATCCGTTACAGCCACTTGACCAGAGTATTCGTCATCTTGTTGAAAGTCAGTCCGGCGATAGGCCGGGCGGACGAATTACATTGCTAACGCACCTGCGTTATTTCGGTTATTGCATGAACCCGGTTAGTTTTTACTTTTGTTGGGATGAATTAGGGCAGAAAGTGACCCATGTGGTGGCTGAGGTGAACAATACTCCTTGGGGTGAGCAACATTGTTACGTGCTGAAATGCCCTGAAAATGTAGCATTGGGCGAAAAAAACTTTGAGTTCGACAAGGTTTTTCACGTTTCGCCCTTTATGGAGATGAATCAACGCTATCACTGGCAGTTTTCACAGCCGGACAACGGCTTGGAGGTGACAATGCGCTCGTTCGAGAAGGACGATTTAATATTTTCTGCCAATCTAAAGATGCAAGCCAGACAGATCACAAGCCGGAATTTGGCACACTGCCTCTTGCGTTTTCCAATAATGACCATTCGCGTTGTCGCCGCGATTTACTGGCAGGCAACGCGACTGTGGCTAAAACGCATCCCGTTTGTGCCGCACCCTAAATCAACTATTCAATAGCCTTCCTGATAATGAGTGATAACGCGAGAACACTTTTGGAACCTTCGATCGAGGCCAACCCTTCGTGGTTTCAGCAACAATGCCGACGCCTGTTGTTTCGTAAGCTGTCGGACCTGCAGGGTCAATTGGTGATTGAAGAGGCAGGAGTTTCGCATTCATTTGGGGACGATACGGGTGTCAGTGCCCACATTGAAGTAAAAGATCCCGATTTTTTTTCCGAGATTGCCCTGCGCGGTAGTTTGGGCGCGGCAAAAGCGTGGATGGATGGAACGTGGTCCAGTCAAGACTTAACACAGGTGTTCGCAATTCTGGCCCAAAATCCAGAGCTCACTGATGGTTTTGATCAGGGATGGTCGCAAGTCGCAGCACGAGCCGCGAGCCGGTTTCATGGAAAACGACGTAACTCTCCCGGTGGCAGTCGACAAAATATCGCCGATCACTACGATCTCGGTAATGCGCTGTTTGATCTGTTTCTGGATCGATCAATGAATTACTCCAGCGCATTTTTCAATTCAGACCGTGACTCACTTGATACCGCCGGGCAGAACAAGTTAGAGCGGATTTGCAGCAAGCTCTCGCTCGACGCCTCCCATCACGTCCTTGAGGTCGGTTGCGGGTGGGGCGGGTTTGCGATTCATGCGGCCTCTCGATTTGGATGTCGAGTGACCGGTATTACGATTTCGGAAGAACAATTTGAGTTCGCAAAAGCAAAAGTCATTGAGGCTGGTTTGACAGATCAAGTTGAGATTTTGCTTTGCGATTATCGGGATCATCAAGGCCAATATGATCGTGTGGTTTCGATTGAGATGATAGAGGCAGTGGGACAGGAATTCTTGGGCGATTACTTTTCGAAAATTCAATCGTTTTTGAGGGAGAGCGGCGCCGCTTTACTGCAGGCGATCACAATGCCGGATCAGCGATATGCGCAATACTTAAAAGGCTGTGATTTTATTCAGCGGTATATATTCCCCGGGAGTTGTGTGCCATCTTTAGGCGCGATCAATGAGGCCGTTCGTCAGCGTACTGATCTCAAAATGGTGGATCTTGAGGATATCGCGCCTCATTACGCAGAAACGTTGCGTCGGTGGCGAGACAATTTTAATTCGCATCGTGAAGACATTCGGGCCTTGGGCTACCCAGAGCGTTTCATTCGACTTTGGAATTATTATTTTTGTTACTGCGAGGCCGGGTTCGACGAGCGTTATTTATCCGATCTTCAAATCGTACTGACCCGACCAAAATGGCGTGGTGAAGTGCCCCGCCTATTGGGCCATGGGAGTTCGTGTTGAGTCGCACTGCCATTATTAATTTTGTTGCCTTTCAAGCCGCCTGGTTTATTGCAGTGCTTGGCGCAGCCTGGGGTTATCCCTGGATTGGCCCTATTGCTGTCCTGGGCTGGATAGGCGCTTTTTGGGTTTGGCATCCTTCGGCCCGAGATGATTTGGTGTTATTGGTAGGAGCTGGCTTGATTGGATTCGCAACGGACTCTGTATCGGTACTGACCGGCGTGATCAGCTTTCCTGAGCCCGCCGGTCCCGGGTTCCCCACCACCATCTGGATGATTGCTCTCTGGATTAATTTTGCAGCGTCGATTAGACACAGTCTCAACTGGATTCGTGGTCGGTACGCATTAGGTCTTGTGTTTGGCGGCGTTGGTGGACCCTTAGCCTATTTTGCGGGCGAGAAGATGGGGGCGCTTGTGATTCATTTGCCCCTGGGTGTGGTGCTGGCTTGGGTGGTGGCGATGCCGCTTATTCTATTGCTGGAACAAGCGTCAGACCGAAGCCTGTCGCGTCAGTCAGTGCCGGCTGACCGTTATTCTTTGGATACGGATCAGGAGAAATTATGAGCGTGTTTTCGCGAGTCGCTTTTTGGGCAGTGGACTCGGGCTACGTGCCTGATCTCGCCATTCGGGCAGGAATACGGGCGCTTTGTAGGCAACGCCTGAAAGACATCAGCGTGTCAGATGACCATCTGCCTCAACGTTTGCAGGGATTTATCCAAGATCTCGATCGGGCGCCTGTCGCTCCTCTCGTCGAGAAAGCAAACGAGCAACATTACGAAGTACCAGCGCGTTTTTTTGAGTGCGTATTGGGCGCTCATCTGAAATACAGCAGTGCGCATTGGGATGGTGTCGATGCTTTGGATGATGCTGAAGCACAGGCATTGGCTTTGTCTTGCGATCACGCCGGTCTTGAAGATGGGCAGGACGTATTGGAACTCGGTTGTGGTTGGGGCTCGCTGACCCTTTGGATGGCAGCCGCATATCCGAATTCCAAAATAACAGCGGTGTCGAATTCTGCGTCTCAACGGGAATTTATCGAATCCCAGGCAAGCGAGCGAAAGTTAACAAACCTCCAGGTGATTACAGCGGATATCAATCATCTGGTGTTGGATCAGAGTTTTGATCGCGTGGTCTCAGTTGAGATGTTTGAGCATCTTCGAAACTACCGCGAGATTTTTGACCGGGTAGGGGCGTGGCTAAAACCTGAAGGTCGGTTTTTTATGCATATTTTTTGTCATAAGACGATTCCTTATTTTTTTGAGGACAACGATGGATCAGATTGGATGAGCCGTCATTTTTTTTCAGGCGGAATGATGCCGAGTGCAGACCTCCCATTGAAATTTCAAGATTCGCTTTGCTTTGAAAGAAGGTGGGACTGGAGCGGCGTTGAATATCAGAAAACGTCAGAAGCCTGGCTGGGTAAATTAGATGCGGCTTATGATGACGTCTTCGATATTTTTTCTGAAACCTACGGGAGAGCAAACGCGAAGATGTGGGTGAACCGTTGGCGCGTATTTTTTATGGCATGCGCCGAGTTATTCGGAATGCACGGAGGAGATGAATGGCGGGTTTGTCATTATCTATTTAATAAACGTTGAGGAGTTTGAGTGAAACGATTTTTTGGGCGCAAGAGCGCGTTAATAGCAGTACTCATCGCGGCAGTTGGGACTACCGCATGTTCTTTTCATGCCATGGCGGTTGAGCCACTTAAGCCCGTTGGTTATGTGGACCTGGAGCGCTTTATGGGACCCTGGTATGTCATCTCGTCGACGCCTACCTTTATCGATAAAGAAAGTTTTAATGCGATTGAGGAGTACACCTTAACTGACGATGGCACGATTCAAACAAAGTTTTCATTCTTTGACGGCGGTTTTGATGGACCGCTAAAGACTTATCATCCCAAGGGTTTTGTAAAGGAAGATGGCTCAAATGCAGTGTGGGGCATGCAGTTTGTTTGGCCGATAAAGGCGGATTATCAGATCGTTTATCTCAATGACGACTACACACGCGTCATCGTCGCTCGTGAAAAACGAGATTTAGTATGGCTAATGGCGAGGGAGCCATCGATCCCGGACGATGAGTACCAGGCGCTGTTGGACCAAATTGTCGCGCTGGGTTACGAGGAGTCCAGTTTGCGCCTGACGCCTCAGAAGTGGGATTAGTGCCAGCCGGTGAAAAACCCGGTTCAGCTACCAAAGGCCTTTTTTTGGTCCTTCCTGGACAATGCTTCTCGATTCGAGAGTTAAAGCCCTGGCTGGATTGCACTTTTATTCTGTCTGAATGTAGCTTTACCGTTGTTGGAGAAACACATCATCAACTCAAAATGGTGATGATGCTGGCGTCCTTACGTGAGTACGCGGACACCCTCCGAGCCGCTGGAGCGCATGTTTGCTATTACCCTCTTGATGGGCTGGCAGGTGATACGTTTTTAGAGCAAATGACTCGAGCGATGAAAGAGGCTGGTGGTACGGACCTCATCCATTTTGAGATTGAAGACCAACCCGCGGCTCAGGAAGTCAGTGATTGCGCAAACCATTTAGGATTAAAAACCAAGATACTTCCCAGTCCAATTTTTCTCTGCTCTCGAGAGGGATTTGCTGATTATTTGGCAAAAGAATCCCGTCCTCGAATGGTCAGTTTTTATCGCCAGCAACGGGTTAGTTTGGGTATGCTGGTTGATGAACATGGTGCGCCGACCGGAGGTCAATGGAGCCTCGATGCCGAGAATCGGCGACCGTTAGCGAAGGAAGTTGAACCTCCATCGCCCCGGTTCCCGCGCCCCAGTGAGTCCACCCAGCAGGTAATGCGTTTGGTTGCGGAGCGCTTCCCGACTTATCCTGGTGATGCCAGTCGATTTCAATATCCCGTTAATCATCGTCAAGCGAAGCGCTGGTTGGACTCATTTATAAAAGAGCGCCTCAACCTGTTTGGTGACTTTGAAGACGCACTCACTACCCGTTCCGATGTTGTTTTTCACTCTTTGATCTCGCCCTTGATGAACTTCGGATTGCTCGACCCCCGACAAGTCCTGACGGCTGTATTTAAGTTTCATCAAAAAAATCCGGCGCCGCTGAATAGTCTGGAAGGCTTTGTTCGACAGGTGATTGGTTGGAGGGAGTTTGTGAGGGGCATCTATCATAATTTTGGTGATGAACAACAAAACGGTAATTTTTTTAACCACTCCTCGGGACTCACCGATGATTGGTATAAAGGGACGACGGGTATTGACCCCTTGGATCATGTCATCCAAAAGACTCAATCTATGGGCTGGGCGCACCACATCGAGCGTTTAATGGTGGTGGGCAATCTGATGAATCTGGCTCGTATTCACCCGCAAGCGGTTCATCAATGGTTTATGGAGATGTACGTTGACTCGGCTCACTGGGTCATGGGGCCTAATGTCTATGGCATGGCGCTTTTTAGCGATGGCGGGATTTTTGCGACAAAGCCCTATATTTGCGCTTCGAGCTATATCCGAAAAATGGGTGACTATGGAAAAGGAGACTGGTGTGATGTGGTCGACGGCCTTTATTGGCGTTTTGTGCATGACCATCAGGCGTATCTCGCAAAAAATCATCGAACGGCGATGATGCCGAGAAATCTGGCACGGTTAAAGGCCGATCGTCGCGAAACTATTTTTAGCGCAGCAGATGATTTCCTGAAGCGAAAAACTGTTATCCCGACCGTCTGACATCCCATGGAATACGCGTCGAGGCGCGCAGAACCCCGGCAATATAAGGACTTCTTATGAGGATCGAAAGATCGCTATCACCATGATGGTAGCGATTGATCGGGTTAATCAAGGCCAAACTTCCTTAAGGTAGACTAACTCCAGTTTTAAACTCAACAACCCAAATTGAAAACTCATATGGCTAATCGTTTCACTACATTTCTCTTATTATTTTTAGTTGGTACCGCCGCGTTTGCTCAATCTATTCCACAGCAGGTGATCGATAAGGCCGCGACTCTTATTCCGAATACATTGCCAGACTCGGTTGAGGCGACACCCGTGTCTGGCTTATATCAGGTGAGCTTTGGAATGCAGGTGGTTTACTTATTTGAAGACGGCAAGCATCTTCTCAGTGGCGATCTGATCAATTTGGAGGCGGGCGCCAACCTCACGGAAGACGCTCGAAAATCTGGACGTAAGTCGGTAATTGATAGCCTTGATGAAGAGGGCATGGTGATTTTTACGCCTAGCGAGACCCAAAGCACAATTACCGTGTTTACGGATACCGAGTGTGGCTACTGCGTGCGTTTGCATCAAGAGCTACAGCAGGTGCTAGACGGTGGAGTTCGAGTTCGGTACCTTGGCTATCCGCGAGCCGGATTGGGTTCCAATTCTCACAAGACATTAGTGTCGGTCTGGTGTGCCGAAGATTCCCAGAATGCGATGAACGACGCCAAAAGCGGGCAGCCGGTCGAGTCGGTGGTTTGTGAAACGCCGATTGAGCAACACATGCAGGCCGCTGAGGCGGTTGGCGTTCGAGGGACCCCGACTATCGTGCTACAAGATGGCAAGTTGATTCCGGGTTATGTTCCAGCCGGTGAGCTAATTCCAATGGCCAATGCTGCGGCGCTCAATTAGTTTGTATATGCGATATATCAGGCACCTTGGATTTGCAGGTGTCGTTTCGGCTGCGATGTTTTTTTTGGGTCTGAACAGTTCGATTGCTTCAGCCGAACAGGCACTTATCCCTGTTGATAATGAATCAATTTTTCGACCCGAGCTCGCGTTGATCAATATGCAAGGTGAGCGACGGCAACTTGAGGATTACAAGGGAAGTGTTTTGCTGGTCAACTTTTGGGCAACCTGGTGCCCGCCTTGTGTTAAGGAGCTGCCCTCAATTGCCAAGGCGCGAGAACTGCTTTCTGATGAAGCGTTTGATGTTTTAGCGATCAATGTGGGCGAAGATAAGACGCAAATTGAGAGCTTTTTACGCACCCGTCTCGGCGGCGTTTTGAATTTCGAAGTATTAATTGACGATAACCTGGTGGCGGTAAAAGACTGGAAGGTTCGCGCATTACCGACGACCTATATTGTTGATCACACGGGTCGAGTCGTTTATTCCGCCATGGGCGAGCATGATTTTTCAGACCCTGCGGTTATTGATAAAATCCGCGAGTTGATTCGGACGATTCCGGGTTAACGCTACTCCCCCATAAATGATTGTCAACGTGATGAAATCAATCCGATTCTTAATTCCCTTGCTGCTTTTTGTGGTGATCGGGGGGTTTTTGGCTGCCGGGCTCAAACTTGACCCTAGAGAAGTTCCTTCCCCATTAATTGATAAGCCTGCGCCCGCGTTTAGTTTGCCCCAACTGTTGAAAATGGAGGGCTCAATTGACACAGCGGACTTAAAAGGTGAAGTTTGGATACTGAACGTATGGGCTTCTTGGTGCGTGGCGTGTCGGGCTGAACATTCGCTATTGAATGAGTTTGCCGCTCGCCAGCTGGTGCCGTTAGTGGGTCTGAACTATAAAGATGCGCCATCGGATGCCCGCTCGTGGTTGCGGGAGCTTGGCAACCCTTACGACATCGTCGCGGTCGACCGAGAGGGCAAGGTGGGGCTCGATTGGGGGGTTTACGGGGTGCCGGAGACTTTTGTCATAGACCAATCAGGCTTGATTCGATACAAGCATATTGGACCGCTTGATTTTAAATCCATAGAAGAGAATATATTGCCTTTAATACAGCAACTTAAAGGTTAAATAGGATGCACGCGATTAAGATCGCCGGGGTATGACATAATCGCCGGTCGTTTTCTGTAGCAAATCCCGAAACTATGACTCAACTGAAGCTCGGCGTTCCCAAGGGCAGTCTGGAAGAGGCGACGATCGCCTTGTTTCGTCAGGCAGGCTGGCAAATTCAGCCCCGATCCCGAAATTATTTCCCCACCATCGATGATCCGGAAATCTCCTGTGCCCTGGTGCGCTCGCAGGAAATGGCGACTTATGTGTCCAAAGGGGTTCTGGATGTCGGTTTGACAGGCCTTGACTGGATTCTGGATAGTGGCGCGCAGGTTGAAGAGGTCTGTGACCTTATTTATTCGAAAAGCTCTGATCAGCCGTGTCGATGGGTACTGGTTGTCCCACAGGACTCGGATATCCAACATATTGAGGATTTACAGGGTAAACGTGTTGCAACCGAGCTTGTCAATTTTACCCGCGCTTATATGCAGGAGCGCGGTATTGACTGTGAGGTTGAATTTTCATGGGGTGCGACTGAAGCTAAGGCGGTAGAGGGGCTGGTTGATGCCGTGGTGGAAATCACCGAGACCGGCAGCACTATTCGAGCGCACGGGCTGCGGATTGTATGCGACCTTCTGCACACGCACACCCGCTTGATCGCTAGTCCGGCCGCGATGGCAGATCCTTGGAAAAAACAAAAAATTGAAGATATTGCGTTGCTGCTTCAAGCGTCTCTGGCGGCCCATCAAAAAGTCGCTCTAAAAATGAACGCACCGAGGGCTAAACTTGCCGAAATTACTGCTTTGCTGCCAAGCCTTCATGCCCCTACCGTGAGTGACTTAGCCGATACGGATTGGGTGGCGCTTGAGACCGTTGTCGACCGTGATCAGGTTCGTTCGTTGATTCCTGACCTTCGCAAGCGCGGCGCTGAGGGGATTCTTGAATACGAGCTGCGGAAAATAATCTAATCGACAAATAATCAGTTTTACGACTCTGATAAAGGGATCAAGGAAGGCAGGCATGTATATTGATTTTGGGAAAATGACCGCCCAGCAGGTCTACATTACGATGACTCAGACAATTGTTCCCCGACCGATTGCCTGGGTGCTGTCCGAGAATCCCGATCAGAGTTTGAATCTAGCGCCGTACTCCTATTTCAACGCAGTTTGCAGTGATCCACCGTTACTGATGATTTCAGCTGGATTGAAGCCTGATGGAGCTGCGAAGGATACGCGTGACAACATCAGGGATCGGAAAGAGTTTGTCGTCCATATCGCAAGCCTTGACCAGATTGATGAAATGAATGCCTCGTCCGCGAACTTTGCCCGTGATGTATCGGAAATTGAAGCCCTAGGACTTGAGACGGAAAAATTTGAGGGATCACGTCTTCCCCGACTTTCTTGCGCGAAAGTCGCTTTCGCCTGCAGCGTTTACGATATTCAAACTCTTGGCGATTCCTTGCAATCTTTGATTTTGGGTGAGGTTAACGGGGTTTTTGTCGACGACGGCGCAATCGGGGAAGATGAAAAAGGGCGCTCCAAGATTCTTGCTGACAAGATCAATCCCATTGGCCGATTGGGCGCCAGCGAGTACGTCAGTTTTGGTGAGATCTTGACTCGTCGTCGACCGGATTGATGGCACTCGTCAACTGAAAATTTGCGAACCACCTTAATGTCGGCTCTATCGGTGGGTCAGTTTTCAGAGCTCACGACGGCTCGCGATCAAATTTCCACGACGGGGTCAAAGAGGCCCAAAATAACGCTCAATTCGAGAACAACAAGGTTCTAACGCGAAACCCCAGATTAGTGATATGTTCGAAGAGCATATGCGTGATTTATCTATCGCGGTATTTAAAGATTTGGGGCTAACTCACTGATCATAAACAGCAACTCGCACATCGATTGGAGCCAAGAGTTTTATGGTTGTTCACAGATCAACCGATGCAGGGTACTTTGACCTTCACAGAGAAGATGAATCTCAGATTAAGCGGCTAAGCACACGTAAGTAGTTGAAAAAATGTTCGAAATTATATGCCTAAAAAATAGGCAAACTATAAAAGGTTATCTCAGGCCCCGAAAAAAGTTTTGGGATGATGTAGTTGTACACAAAGTTATCCACAGAATATGTGCGCAAATCGAAAACCTTACTAACTCTCAATTATTTAGGCGCGACAACTTGAGTGTGTCAAAAGCAGTTAGCGGTAAATTCCTCATCAAGCGAACTTCTAATTAATGGCATCAGAAGAGAAGATTCTTCGAATCGCTTTGCCTGTGAAGCTGCGGCGATTGTTTGACTACAAGGTTGAAGAAGGACGAGCAGTGCCCCCACTGGGCAGTCGAGTGCTTGTTCCCCTTCAAAAGCGTTTTGTTGTTGGAATTGTTTGTGATGTTTCAGACACAAGTTTGCTGCCAGATTCGAAACTTCGTCCGATAAAAAAAACGCTTGATTCTGAAGCTGCGCTAACGTCGGAGTTATTTGATCTCCTAAATTGGGCGTCTCGGTACTATCACCATCCAATCGGCGAAGTGATGCAAGCGGCCTTGCCGACCAAGCTACGGCAGGATTGCGCGATTGAACCTGTCGTGCCAAAGCATTATCGCGTTCGAAAAGAGGGCTTAAGCGCACTAAGCCAGATCCCGGCGAGATCCCACATTCAAAAGCGGGTGATTGAACTGCTGGCGAACACGGGCGCTGATGGCTTGTCGGCTCGTGATATTGCTGGGCAAGTGTCATCGGGCGCGTCTACGGCGCTTAGTCGCCTTGTGAAGTTGGAGTGGATAGAGACTTGTGATCCTCCGGCGTTGCCGAACGTTGAGGCTAGGTCGAGTATTGAGCTCAATTGTGAGCAGCTCGAGTCTTCTAACACGATCGCCCGTTCACTGGGATCTTTTGCGCCGCATCTTCTGGAAGGTGTCACGGGTAGTGGTAAGACCGAGGTTTATCTCGATTGCGTAAAAAAAGTCGTGGCTGACGGTAAGCAGGCGCTCGTTCTGGTTCCCGAGATTTCGCTAACCCCTCAACTTATTGAGCGTTTCAGCGCAAATATCTCTGGAGGACTAGCTGTTTTTCACTCCGGTCTTACGGCGTTTCAGCGTCATCAATCATGGTGGAGATGCCGCCAGGGCGCGGCTTCGGTCATTTTGGGTACGCGATCAGCCATATTTGCGCCGTTCTGTCGACTTGGCCTTATCGTGGTTGATGAGGAGCACGATTTATCCTACAAGCAAAAGGAGGGCTTCCGTTATAGCGCTCGCGATGTCGCGGTAAAACGCGCGCAAATGGCCAAGATACCGATTGTTCTCGGCTCTGCGACGCCATCGTTAGAAAGTCTTGCTAATGCGGCCGCTGGCCGATATCAGCACCTGAGACTCTCAAGGCGTCCCGGGGGTAGCCAGATGCCGCGGGTCGCGGTGGTAGACGTCAATCATCAGTCGATAAACGAAGGCCTTTCTGCTGCGGTTGTTGAGGCACTTAAAGATTGCCTTGCCAAAAGAGAGCAAAGTATTGTTTTTGTAAACCGAAGGGGTTTTGCACCTGTTGTCAGTTGCTCTGCTTGCGGCTGGCAGGCAATGTGCCAGCGCTGTGACGCAAGGCTTACGCTTCATCGTCGATCGCAAAGACTGATTTGCCATCATTGCGGGAGCCAATCCCGTTCTCCTGAAGCCTGCCCCGAGTGCACGAGTTCAAATTTATTCTTCTCCGGAGACGGCACTCAGCGCGTTCAAGAGGCTTTGACCCAAATTTTTCCCGAGGCCAGAGTGGCTCGATTGGACAGTGATATCACCGCTTCACCGCATCGCCTTACTGAGATTCTTACTGCAGTCAATGAGCGACAAATTGATATTCTGGTTGGGACTCAGATGCTCTCAAAGGGTCATGACTTTGAGGGGGTGACCCTTGTTTGTGTTCTCTCTGCTGACCAGAGCCTGTACAGCGTGGACTTTCGGGGTCCTGAACGGCTATTTCAGCAGTTGATTCAGGTGTCGGGGCGTGCGGGCCGGCGTAAGCGCCGTGGAGATGTGTTGATACAAACTGCGCACCCGAGTAGCGAAGTGCTCTCTCGCGTTGTGCAACATGACTTTGATGGTTTTGCGAAAACAATCCTGACGGAGCGTCAGCAGGCAGGCTACCCGCCATTTGCTCGCTTTGCGCTCCTTAGAGCTGAGTCGCCAAAGCCCGAGGCACCGATTTCCTTTCTTCGGCGCGCTCTTTCAGCATCTCGGGCCGTAGCCGAAATCGAGTCGGTAGAGGTTTTTGATCCGATTCCATCTCCTATGGAGCGTCGGGCAGGTCGTTTTCGGGCGCAGCTTTTGATGAAGAGTGTGAATGAGAAAGCATTTCATTTATTCCTCGATGAATGGATCGCACTACTCGAGTCATTGCCAGAGTCTTCCCGTGTCCGGTGGTCGGTGGATATCGATCCTCAAGACATGTATTAATTAGCTTCCTTTTTGGTACGGGCATCGAAAAAGATGTCCTCGTTTTAAAAAAACGGCAAAATTGGAGACCGATGTGCTACGCCTAGAGGACTCACGATGAGTACAGTTTTCGGATGGGACAAAGTGAAAGGTCCTGTAGAGACAGCTTACACGTTGTCACCATCTTGTTATTTTTCACCCGATGTTTATGTATCTGAGCACAAGCGGATTTTTTCAGGGGGTTGGGTGAGTTTTGGAAGGGCCGAGGATCTGGGTAATGCGGGTGAGTATTTCGCATCGACGGTTTCGGATACGCCACTAGTTGCTGTCCGAGGAGATGATGGGGAGATTCGCGTGTTCGCAAATACCTGTCGGCACCGCGGGATGCAACTTTTATCTGAAGGTCGAGGATGCGTCCGACAGATCGCCTGCCCGTTTCACGGGTGGGGATATGCCCTTGATGGCGCCTTGACCGCCACGCCGCGGATGAAATCAGCAATCGATTTTGACAAGTCAGATTTTGGTTTGATTCAGATTTCAAGCGCTGTCCGGGAAGGATTCATATTTGTAAATCTCGATGGGGCCGCGGGCTCCGTTGATGACTGGCTGAGCGGTTTTTCTGATTTACATCAACCTTGGAATCTTGAAGATTTAAGAACAGCGAGCCAGCGCGAATTCAGGGTACAGTGCAATTGGAAACTTTTTCTTGAAGTGTTTAATGAGTACTATCATTTGAAGAAAGTTCATCCAGGGACATTTGGCTCGCTTTATCAGGATCCTGATCCGCCCGAATCTGTGACAGGTTGTTTCGTGAGTCAGTTTGGGGAGCATGTTAAAAAGGGAAGTGTCGGCGTGCTCGCGAAAGATCATAGTGGGTTGCCTTTGCTGCCCGGCTTAACCGGCCGTCTTTCCAATGGGACGCGTTATTCCTGGGTTTACCCTAATCTTAGCTTTGCCGCATCCCGCGATGCGCTTTGGATGCTGGAGGTTACGCCGATTGGTCCCACCGAGACTCAGGTTTGTATGCGGTTAATGTTTGATGCGGATGTAATGCAATCGAAAGGTTTTGCGGCGACGCTTGCGACCTATGAGGAACGAATGCAAATTGGGATGGCAGAAGATATCGTGGTCTTGGAAGCTCAACAAATTGGAGTATCCTCACAATTTGCCCAACAAGGTCGTTTTTGTCCTGAGCTTGAGCCGAGTGTTCACGCCTTTCAAAAATGGTACGCGGAGCGAATGTCTGCCGTAAGTTAGGAAAACGCAAAAAGAAACTAGGGCCGATGCGCAAGTGCAAGGTACTCGGATGACTGAATTTCTATTAATCGACTCGCAGTACGCTTAAAGTCATCTTTTAATCGTGTGCCGCGGTAAAGCCCGTTTGGCGCTGACTTGGCTACAATAAAAATATTGACCTTTCGGTCGTATAACTCATCGATTAAATCGATAAAACGCCGCGCGGCATTATCATCCTCCTCCGTGAGTATTGGTACCTCACTTAGCAATAGCGTGTGAAAAGTCTTCGAGAGTTCAACGTAATCTGATTTGGAGCGAGTGCCACCACACAAGGCTTCAAAGTCAAACCAGATGACTCCCTTCCCCACTCCTTTAACCGATATTGCTCGATTATTGATAGAAACGGTCTTGGCCGGATAAACCGATTGAGGGTCGATACTGTTCAGTAAATTCAACATTTTTTCTGCAGACTGATGATCATCTAAAATGTCATAAGCAGGTTGAACGCTAATTTTTTCGAGCCGGTGATCCCGATCGCCTTTAACCTGAATCACTTTTGTATTGGATTCGATCAGGGAGATGGTGGGTAAAAAGTAGTCACGTTGTAGCCCATCAGCATACAGCGCGGAGGGGGGCGTGTTCGACGTCATAATCAGGACGACTTTATTTTGAACAAGAGCATGAAGCAGTTCAGAAAGAATCATGGCATCACCGATATCGGAAACATGAAACTCATCCAGTCCCAATATTTGAACGTGCTGCGCAATTTCCCGCCCGACCTGTTGGAGGGGGTCTGACGTTTTTAGGCGAGCCTTCTTCAGACGCTGATGGACGTCCAGCATGAATCGGTGGAAGTGCGTGCGTTGAATCTGAAAACCAGAGAGTTCATCGAGCACGGCATCCATCATCACGGTTTTCCCACGACCCACCGAGCCCCAAAAATAGATTCCCTGAAATTGAGATTGAACTTTTTTATGAAATTTTGAAAAAAACTGGTTAAGAATACTGGCGGCTTGTCTTTTATCTCGTTCGAGTCCTTGTGTAATTTGCTCAAGCGCAATGGCGCAGGCATTCAACGCAAGTATCTGGTCCTCATCTGCTTCTGAGTTGGCGCCGGCAAGCTTTTCGATGAATTGAGCCTGAAGACTTTGATTAACCTTCAAAATTTGAACCTAGTCGCGATTTGGGTGCGTGCGAAGTTGAGCCGTAAGTGCCTCAAAGCTCTCCAGACTCTCAAATTCTGCGGTATCCACCACGCCTTTTGTTGAGTCCGGATTACAGATAGCCAGTAGATGTTTAATGCCGTAGTCGCGCGCCGCGCGCAGGACACTTAAATTGTCATCAATAAATAGTGTCCGATGAGGATCGAATTTTTCAAGCTCGGCGAGGTTGTTCCAGAATTGTTGATGCTCTTTTGGATATCCGATTTGATGGGAGCTGATGATTCGATCAAATCGATCAGAAATTTGGGTCTGTTCCATTTTTAGCGCAATGGTTTCAGGGTGAGCATTGGTTGCCATAATGACCCGATGCCTGCTTTTGTTGAGCCCAGACAAGAATTCTTCTGTGCTCGGTCTTACTCGGATGAGATCCCGCATTTCTTTTTTCAATACAATGATTTCAAGATCAAGTTGCTCACTCCAGAAGTCGATGCAGTACCAGTCAAGCGTGCCCTGAAGAGATCGCATCAACGCGGTTAGATCTGATTTGGCTTTTTCAGCTGGCAGGTTATGCTGCTTTGCATAGCACGCCGGGATGAACTCGGTCCAAAAAAAATTATCGAACCGAAGGTCAAGCAGGGTGCCGTCGAGATCGAGAAAGACGCTGTCGATTTGTTGCCAGCCAACCATTGGGAAATTTAAGTTGTTTTTCGTGATGTTGAGTGAAGAGGGCTTAACGCAATATATCGTAGCGGACATGGAAAATTCTATGTTTGGACATGTTTGATGGGTATATATCCAAGTCATGAAGTCCAGTACCGTGAGATAATTGACCGCAGCTCGGAACTCACCGTTGGCTTCCTGACATCTTTATGAGTGAAGACCCTAAAATTCAAAATATAGAAGTACTGGCAAGTACCCGCCTTTTTTCGATTGAAAGCGTGGATCTTCATTTTGCCAATGGTGAGGCGCGAACGTTTGAAAGGCTGATGGGCACAGGCCAGGGCGCGGTGATGGTGGTTCCGCTAATCAAAAATGATCAGTTGTTGCTGATTCGTGAGTTTGCAGTTGGAATGGAGCGATACGAACTCGGGTTTGTTAAAGGAAAGATTGATAACGGGGAAGCACCTGAAGCGGCCGCGAGACGAGAATTGCGAGAGGAGACAGGATTCGATGCAAAGTCTCTTAAACGTCTCGCGACTGTTGGGCTAACACCTGCTTATTCAAACTATCAGACCCACATATTTCTGGCAGATGAGCTCTTTAGCGCGCCGCTGCCCGGCGATGAGCCAGAAGCGCTTGAAACAATTTCATGGCCACTCGCGGATCTTGATGCGCTTCGGCGACAAGAAAATTTTTCAGATTCAAGAAGCATCCTTGCCACTTTTTTACTTGCAGAAGAGTTAATTAATGAATAAATCAGATGTTGTAGCTGTAGAGCCAGTGATCGCACTTGCCAAGGCAGCGGGTGAAGTGATTCTCGAGGTGTATGAAAAAGAGTACGAGATTATCCAGAAAGCAGATGGCTCGCCGGTGACGACTGCTGATCATCGTGCACATCATGTGATCGTTGAGGGCTTGAAGAACTTGACACCGGACATTCCAATTGTCTCTGAGGAGTCAGATGATCTTGATGACCTTACTCGATTGGAAAGTGATCGGGTATGGCTCGTGGATCCCCTTGATGGCACTAAAGAGTTTATTAGTCGCAACGGGGAATTTACCGTCAATATCGGGTTGTCAGAAAACGGCCGCCCTGTTCTAGGTGTTGTCTATTGCCCTTATCTTGATGTTTGTTATTTTGCGGCAGAGGGACAAGGCGCGTGGCGGCAAAAGGGCGGTGGAACCCCTGAAAAAATGTCAGTGACGACGTACGATCCTAAATCACCTCGGATGGTCGCAAGTCGTTCCCACTCGGGCAAGCCCGTCGAGTTCTTTCGCGAGCAACTGGCTGAGTGGAGTGGCTGCCAGCCTCAGATTGTGAGCATGGGCAGCGCGTTGAAGGTTTGCGTGCTTGCGCAGGGCGACGCCGATGTTTATCCAAGACTTGCTCCAACCTCCGAGTGGGATACCTGTGCATCACATTGTGTTTTGGATGAAGCGGGTGGACAACTTCTGGACTGTAACGGACGCGTCCTACGGTACAACAAAGAAAATATTTTAAACCCCTGGTTTGTCGCTATTGCTGATGGTGAAATTGACTGGCTGTCTTTTTGTCCTGCGGATCATGGCGAGTAACTTTTATCGATTGACCGGGCGTCGGTTGGTCGGTTGATACCGTTTTATATTAATATGTCTTTGCCAAAAGGACTGATTTCGTGACCCTAGAACGTCGTTTACGATTTACTAAAATGCACTCGTTGGGCAATGACTTTGTCATGCTCAACGGTGTTGATGAGTCCATCAATCTAAGCGTCGAACAAGCGAGGCAGCTAGCAGATCGTCATCATGGTGTTGGGTGCGACCAGATAATCCTGGTGCAGCCTGCCGATGGAGAGGCAGATTTTCTGATGCGGGTTTTCAACACTGATGGCAGTGAGTCAGGTCAATGCGGCAATGGGGCGAGATGCTTAGGCGAGTTTCTTCGGGATCAGGGATTGACCTCGCGAGAGTCGATTCACATTCAAACCCAAAGCACCCAATTTGAACTCAAGATGCAAGAGAAAGGTGTAGTAAGTGCAGCACTCGCTGCGCCCAATTTCGAGCCGCGCGATATTCCATTTATCGCCCAGACACAGCAAGACTATTACGATCTTAAAATGAAGGATCGATCTTTCCGCATGGGCGCTGTTTCGATGGGTAATCCCCATGCCGTAATACTAGTTGATGATGTCAGTATTGCGCCGGTTGCTGAGATTGGGCCCGCAATCGAATGTCACGCGGCTTTTCCCGAGAACGCCAACGTTGGGTTTTTAGAGATTGCCGCTCGAGATCAACTGCGACTGCGGGTCTGGGAACGGGGTGTTGGTGAGACACTTGCATGCGGGAGTGGCGCTTGTGCCGCGGTGGCTGTGGCACACCGTTGGGGCAGAATTGAGGAGTCGGTGACGGTTACTCTCCCTGGCGGAAGACTAGCGATGTCTTGGCCCGGCATCGGCCCTGTTTGGATGACGGGTCCAACGACCACTGTTTTTCAAGGGGTTTGGGGTCTCGACTGATATGAATCCTGTCAATTCAAAACAAAAAAACACCGTCATAGGAGTCACAGAGGTTGAGGTCTCTGATTTTTTACGCGCCCACCCTGATTTTTTTGAACGTCATTTGGCGTTGTTAACCGAGCTTGTAATTCCTCACTCTGCAAGAGGGCGGACGGTATCTTTGCTTGAACGCCAGGTGGTTGCGCTAAGAGATCAATTGACCATTGAGCGCAAAAATCTTAAGGGACTGGTTACTGCCGCGCTAGATAACACCCGGCTGCAGCAGCGACTACAAAAATGTTTTGAATTAATGGCGAGGTCCGATGATCTACACATATTGCTCGAGACACTGCCGAGCCTTTTGCAGGCAGAGTTTGATCTGGGGGTTGTGGATATTCGACTGCTGGATGGGAAAATGTGGCCAGCACTTTCCGTTGAGCACATGATTGCGCGCGACGATAGTCGAACTGAGGCGCTCATTAAACGGCTTGCGGGCAAGCGATGCTTGATTGAGGCTCCGGTCTCGGATCTTTTGATTTCATTGCTCAAAGATGACACTTTTTCCAATCCGGGTTCTTGCGCTGTTTTGCCGATGTTGGCTGCAGAACACTCATTGATGGGTTGGATTATTTTAGTCGCCGAGGATCGGGACCACTATCGACCTGATATGGATACGGTTCTGCTTGAGGGACTTGGCGGCCTTTTAAGCGCCACAGCTCAGCGGTTTAGGTTAGCCTAGGCAGGCCCCGATGACGCCAGTTCAGCCACTCATTGATCGTTTTCTTGATCATCTTAAGTTTGAGCGTCGCGTATCCGATCACACGGTATCGGCTTACCGTATTGATCTTTTTCGTCTTCAGGAATTTGCGGTACAACGCAAGATCCAGAACATCGCTCGACTGGCCCCTCCTCAGGCCAGACTGTTTGCGGCCGGTCTCCGTCATTTAAATCTGTCGAGTCGGTCAATTGCCCGCACGCTCTCAGCGGCTCGGTCGTTTTACAAATTCTTGATTCGTGAGGGTGAAGGCAAGACAAACCCTTTTGAAGGTATTTCGACGCCTCGTGGTGAGCGCAAGTTGCCGCGTACGCTGAATATTGAGCAAGCGGCGCAGCTAGTCATGATCAAACCTGATTCTGATTTAACTTTCCGTGACCGGGCTATCCTCGAATTACTTTACTCCTCAGGATTGCGCCTCTCCGAGATCGAACGCAGCAACGTCGATGATATTGATCTTGCGGACAAGACAATTACGATCCTCGGGAAAGGCGGCAAGACCCGAATTGTGCCGGTAGGGCGACATGCGATTACGGCGATTAAGTCGTGGCTTCAGAGGCGACAAGCGCTGGTTTCGAATATTGAGGAGAAAGCGCTCTTTGTCAGCCGATCGGGCAACCGATTGGGAGCGCGCGCGATCCAAAAAAGAGTCGAGTGCTGGGCCCGGCGCCAAGGACTTGATCGTTCCGTGCACCCGCATATGTTGCGACACTCTTTTGCAAGCCATTTGCTGGAGTCAAGCTCGGATTTAAGGGCGGTTCAGGAACTATTGGGCCATTCTGATATCTCGACAACACAAGTTTATACCCATCTTGATTTTCAACATCTTGCAAAAGTCTATGATAAGGCGCATCCAAGGGCTCGAAGACGAAAATAGTTTTTCACCCGTTTTCGATACTTTGGATGTTGTTTGGCCGTAACCTGTTTTGGGTTTTTGGCTGAAAGGCGAGTCTAAATGACGCTCAAACCGGTGCTGACATGGTTTTTGATCTGTCTAATTTTTATCGATAAATCAGGCGTAAGGCGCTGATAATTATGATAACATCGGCGCCGTCGTGGGCCCACAGGGGCCTTTGGTTTGGCGATTTAATATCTATCTGGGAGTAGCCATGTCTTCTATTGCTCTGATTCCTGTTGTTTTGGGTGTCGTTGGTTTGCTAGCGGCATTTATCGTGTATCGGTCGGTTTTGTCGTATTCGCCTGGCGGCGGGAAGGTTGTCGAAATTGGCGAAAAGATTCATCGAGGCGCAATGGTGTTTATGCGTCGGGAGTATTCCTATCTCGCGATTTTTGTCATTGTGGTTGGCGCCCTGATTTTTATATCAGATCTCGGCTGGAAAACAGCAGTCGCTTTTTTTGTCGGCGCCCTCGCTTCTGCATTCGCTGGCTACATTGGGATGTACACCGCCACCCGAGCAAATGTTCGCACCACAACGGCTGCAGCAGAAAATGGCGCGTCGGCAGCGCTGACGGTCGCGTTTTTTGGCGGATCAATTATGGGCCTTACCGTCGCGGCGATGGGCTTGCTGGGTCTTGGCGCACTTTATCTGGCTTTCGGAGGTGATCCCCATACGGCGCATGTGATTCATGGCTTTGGAATGGGAGCGTCATCCGTTGCACTTTTCTCCCGAGTCGGGGGCGGTATTTTCACCAAGAGCGCTGACGTTGGCGCTGATCTTGTGGGTAAGGTTGAAGCCGGCATCCCGGAAGATGATCCTCGCAACCCCGGCGTGATCGCAGATAACGTGGGTGACAACGTGGGTGACGTGGCCGGTATGGGCTCGGATATTTTCGAATCCTACTGTGGCGCTATCATTGCTTCAATCGCGATCGCCGCAACACTGACCCCTGAAGTCCTGGGCCTTCTCGCAAATGGCGATCAATCCAAGCTCATGTTTATGCCGCTCGCATTAGCATCGGTTGGTCTTTTGTGCTCGCTCGCAGGCATTGCGATCGTGAAGGGATCGTCCGGTAACGCGCCTGATAAAGCGCTTCGAACCGGAACCATCGGATCAACTGTTATCTTTATCATTGCGGCACTGGCTCTGGTTTACTGGTCAGATGTGAGTTTAAATATTTGGTGGGCAGTTGTTGTGGGCGCAGTCGGCGGTATCATCATTGGACTGGTGACCGAGTATTACACGGCCGGCAGTCCCGTCAGGAAGATCGCGGGAGCCGGAGAGACTGGGCCGGCAACCGTGATGATCGCGGGCCTTTCGGTTGGTATGCAGTCCGTCGTTGTGCCGGTTCTGGTGTTGTGCGCCATTATTCTTGTTTCAAGCCATTTAGCCGGGCTTTACGGCGTGGGCATTGCGGCTGTTGGCATGTTGGGCACGGTGGGTATCACGATGGCGATTGATGCCTACGGTCCGGTCGCAGATAACGCCGGCGGTATTGCAGAAATGGCTGGACTGGGCGAAGAGGTTCGTGAGATTACCGATACTCTGGACGAACTTGGCAACACAACCGCTGCTATTGGAAAGGGTTTTGCAATTGGCGCGGCTGCGCTCGCGGCGTTAGCGATTATTTCTGCCTACATAGAAACGGTTGCTCTGCATGTTTCTGACTTCAGTTTGCAAATTAACGATCCCATCGTTCTGGCGGGCATGTTTCTTGGCGGCATCTTCCCGTTTCTCGTCAGCAGTATGACAATGACAGCAGTTGGGGATGCTGCATTCGATATGATTCGAGAAATTCGTCGGCAGTTTAAAGAAATTCCCGGCCTCCTTGAGGGGACCGGAGAGCCAGATACTGATCGATGCGTGGAGATTGCAACAACGGCAGCGCTCAAGCGAATGGTGCCACCTGGCGTTCTTGCGGTTGGCGCACCAGTTGTTGTGGGCTTCACTTTAGGACCCGCAGCTTTAGGCGGCATGCTTGGTGGCGCGCTTTTGGGCTGCGTGTTACTCGCATTGACCATGGCGAATGCGGGCGGCGCCTGGGATAACGCCAAAAAATACGTTGAAAAGGGCAACCTCGGTGGAAAAGGCTCTGATGTGCATAAAGCGGCTGTTGTGGGCGATACGGTCGGTGACCCGTTTAAAGATACTTCGGGTCCCGCGATGAATATCTTGATTAACGTAATGGCCATTGTTTCGCTGGTGATCGCTCCATTGCTGGGCTAACTCAGCATGAGCTGATTACCATCGTTGTTATTGTTTTGAAAAAGGCCGGCGAAATGCCGGCCTTTTTTTATAGCGAATGAGGCAATAGTCAAAATAGAACGTTGGGAGAAACCCAGCCACAAAACCAAAGAGTGTTTTCTAGTGAATAAAAAAATTAACTGTGAATTAGATCATCTGGTAATCGGCGCAGAAACTCTGGATCAGGGCTGTGATTTTATTGGCGACCTGTTTGGCGAACGTCCCCATCCTGGAGGCGAACATCCAAATATGGGCACCCACAATGCGCTGATGCATTTGGGTGGAACGGTTTATCTTGAGGTAATTGCGATCAATCCAAATGCCGCTCCTTCCGCTTGGCCTCGATGGTTTTCACTTGATGAGGAGAAAACCCGTTTATCTCTTAAAGATCAACCAAAGCTTATTACGTGGGTCGCTCGTACCCAAAACATTGAGATGATCGGCAGTTTAGATCACTACGCTCAAAGTCATGTTCGATCAATGTCCAGAGGCGATCTTGCCTGGCAGTTTGCATTTTCCACTGACGGGCGCTGCATCGCTGATGGGGTGTTACCGCACGTTATCGAGTGGCAGTCTGACAAACATCCTACTGACGCGATTTTGGCGAGTCCGGTGCAATTGCTCACGCTGAGAGGATACGCACCCGACGCGAACGATATCCAATCGGTTATCAACAAGATGGGGCTATCGTCGATATTTACCTGCGATCCGGCAAAAGACGATACGGTTAAATTAACGGCAGAATTCACAACGCCTAAAGGTGTCATCAAGCTTTAATCAATTTTCCAATTGAACCGATTTTAAGCATGCGCGTTTCACCGCCTTCTGAAGCAGTCTCGCTTGATTGGGCAGCAGCGGTCCGGCTTTTAGCTGCATTTAGTCGACATCAGAATAATTTTTCGCCAAAGACCGTCTTTCATGCGGGTTATTCACTGGATATTTACGATCCCAAAAAAGCGCCAAAAGCGTCGGTGATTTTTATTCCAGGTCTCGCAATCCACGGTCGTGAAGATCGTCGAATGCGCCAGCTTGCAAGCGCACTCTGTGCTGCCGGGTTACGTGTCGTTGTCCCAGATATCCCAAGTATTCGTTCGTTGAGGGTGACTTCTGGCCAGTCTCATGAGGTTCGAGACTTGATCGAAATACTGGTCAATGAGTCGCGTCTGGTGGCGACTGAGAATGTTGCTTTGATGTCAGTTTCTTTTTCAAGCGTATTCGCTCTGGATATCGCCCGACGAGGTACGCTGGGCGCGCGCCTGAAAGGGGTGGGGATCATTGGTGGTTATTCTGATATTGAAAGCGTTGTGTCTTTTTTAATAAAAGCGCAGCGAGCTGATCCTTACGGAAAACTGATTATTTCTCGGAGTTTCCTTCTTGAAACCGAGCCTGGTAATTATGCAGAGAGTGATGTGCTGCAGCGAGCGGTGGAGTCATCTGCTCTAAATCCAAAATCGCCTAATCCACTTTGTGATTTGTTTGATTTGACAGATTCCATTCAAGCCAGGATTTATGACCGATTAAATGATGCAGATTATTGCGATAATTTTTATTTAAAAATATTGGATCATTTAGATCATCAGTGGTCAGGATACCGACTTGAGGGTGATTTTCCTCATGACATGTCACCGGTCTTTATATTACACGGGCGCCATGATCGAATTATTCCTTGTGGAGAGGCCAAACGGCTTGCGCAGCGATTCAATCGGCAAAAACTCCCATATTTCCTTTGCGTGAGCGAACTTTTAACTCACGGGAATTCTGAGATCTCGATGAGAAAATTTTTTGAAGTTTATCGGCTACTTAAGGGCTTTGCTTGGTTTTTGGGCCAAATTGGCCGTGCGCGCTGAGGCTTGGATAACACCGAAAACAGTCGATTGCGGTTAAAGATTACCCAAAAAAAGGGCGCAAGAGCGCCCTTTTTATTGTGGTCTCCGACAGGGGGGCGTGCTTAAACGTAATACACAATTCCTGTCATTACGGCTGTGAGTACGACGGATGAGGTAATGACTGCTTTGACCGATGCAATCGCACCGTTCATTTTCCCCCAGATGGCGTTGATCTCAATAAGCGCGATGATCACAAGTCCGATGACAAGTGCGAGACTGCTCATCGCGATTTCTCCAACGCCGCCAAGTAATCCACCGTTGGCCATTGGCGCCGCGTGAGCAGACGCTACCATGAAGTAAAGCATTGGCAGGGAGAATAGTGTATTTGTGCGAGACGCTAAGGCCGCCTTTGGACCGGCTACAGCTTTGTCGCCTTGATCAAGTCCAATGACGATTTTTTGATTTGGCCAAATGATCAGCCAGACATTGAGCATCATCAGTGTGCCCATTAGTGCGCCGAGCGCAATCGCCAGACTGAGACGCATATGTAAGATGTAGCCGAGGAGGATCAGTCCTGATAGGAAGGTGAACATCGCCGCCCAACGAAACCACCAGAGCGCCCTTGGCGCTAGTTTGGCCGTGACGTCAGCTTTTGCGCCGGCGTCTGCTTCTTTTACATATTCTGTTTGAACAAAGTTGAAGTAGTAGAGCAGACCAATCCACGTTACGCCGAATACGACATGACCCCACCGCATTGCTACATCCATAAGATATGACATTTATTTTTCTCCCCACTTAGGTTTGTTAAGTGTCAGACTTGTCCCAACGGTTCCCGTTTACCGATAATGGGTTTAACACGAAGGGCGACGGCAAACTGACGGCGTGATTCTAGTTCAGACGCCTCTGAATCGCTACTGATCCGTTTTAAAAACCTTACAAATAAAAAGTAATCGCTGTTTAGGATACAGAAGGCAGGCCCGCGAGCGCCATGGCAACTTCTGACTCATCATAAGCATAGTCCTCTAGTTTGCCCGAGTTATAGTCAGTGTAGGCCTGCATATCGAAATAGCCATGACCACACAGGTTGAACAGGATCGCTCTTGAAGTGCCTTCTTCTTTACAGCGCAGAGCTTCAACAATCGCACCTTTAACTGCGTGATTGGCCTCGGGCGCGGGCACAATGCCTTCAGCACGTGCAAATGTAATGCCAGCATCAAAGCAATCAGTTTGTGAATAGGCGGTCGGGTTGATCTCGCCAAGATTGACCAGCTGACTCACAAGTGGCGCCATTCCGTGATATCGAAGTCCGCCGGCATGAGATGCGGGAGGTAAAAAAGCCGAACCCAGTGTGTGCATTTTGACAAGCGGTGTCAGATTACCGGTATCACCAAAATCATAAGCATATTTGCCCTTGGTTAGGGTTGGACAGTTTGCAGGCTCTACTGCAACAACTTTAACGTCCTGCTCGCCGCGCAATTTAGCGCCGATAAAGGGAAAACTGAGGCCAGCAAAATTACTCCCGCCCCCGGTGCATCCCACCACGATGTCGGGGTAGTCGGCCGCGAGTTCCATCTGTCTCATGGCTTCTTGACCAACAACCGTTTGATGTAACAGCACATGATTGAGCACACTACCGAGTGAATATTTTGTGTCATCCCGTTGCGCAGCAGTCTCAACGGCTTCGCTGATGGCGATCCCGAGACTGCCGGTGCTGTTTGGATTATCGGCAAGTATCTTTCGGCCGGACTCTGTTAGGTTACTTGGACTCGCGTGGCAGGTCGCTCCGAACGTTTCCATAAAAGCACGTCTATAGGGTTTTTGGTCATAGCTGACCCGGACCATAAAGACTTCAATCTCAAGACCAAACATGGATCCTGCAAGGGCAAGCGATGATCCCCATTGACCCGCACCCGTTTCTGTTGCAATACGCTTGACCCCTTCTTCTTTGCAGAAGAATGCTTGAGCGATTG
Source organism: Arenicellales bacterium nBUS_48 (assembly GCA_051201575.1). Taxonomy (GTDB): domain Bacteria; phylum Pseudomonadota; class Gammaproteobacteria; order Arenicellales; family UBA868; genus UBA868. Next base: position 278,785 of record CP179197.1, read on the forward strand.
CTGTATTCGGCTTATGACTTCCGGTTGGACTGACCCCTTCGTACTTGTAGTAAATTCGAGCGGGCGTATCGAGCGCTTTTTCGAGCCGTCTGGCTCGATAAAGGGGACTGGGCCGCCACTGACGATAGATTTCACGAACCGGCGTGGGGATTTCAATTGCCCGTTCAGCGCTAACCTCTTGCATGATGGAGGCCATCGGAAAAAGAGGTGCGAGGTCATCGGGTCCAATGGCTTCTCCTGTGCCCGGATGCAAAACAGGAGCAGGGGGTTCAGGCAGGTCTGCGACAATGTTGTACCAGTCTTTAGGAATATCGTCTTCGTTGAGTAGAAATTTAACTTGGTCTGACACCGTGGACTCCTCTGCTTATTGCCTGATGGGATGATGCGGAATCAACACATAATTCTCCTCGGGAGGTAAGCGATTCCGTGTCGTTGAATTCCGCGTCTGTTAAGTTCTATCTTAGACAACTTTTTCAAAGTTTGCACACGATGTCATGGTCAGTTGAAGCAAAGCTAGGAAAGACCCAATATCCGGCTTTGTTGCTTACCAGCGATAACCTATCCCTAGTTTTATCGTCTCATCCATTTTGTCGATAGTAGCGGGTACGCCCGAGTCGTATTCAAATTTGAAAGAGGTGTCGAGCGTAAACTTCGAAATGAGCGGAAATTGAATAACCAGCAGTGTGTTAAGGATAATATCGTCGAAGTTATCTAAATTCTGAATACCATTTTGAGTCAGCGTTGTCTCGGTGCCCACCCCTAAAAGATTGCTGTTTATTTCAATTTCCCAGCTGAATGCCGGATATTTTTCTTTTTCCGTGTTTTCGCGACTTTCACCGACAAAGGCGAGGCCGGGCTCGAAAAGAAATTTAAATTTAGGAGAGGTGTACCATTGTTTCCCATAGTAGAGGCCAAGGATGTAACGACTTTTTAACTCTGAAAACTCGTCCGTCTCGTAGAGGATATTTGTCCCGATGTGAGAGCCTTTTTGATGTCCTGTCAGGAAGCGATCCGTTTTGCCAACGATAGTGAACTTGTCAGATGTTTTTTCATTGCTTGCGCTGTGCAGTTCGCCTTCTCCTCGGATTTTCCATCGAGATTTCAGGTTTTCCCAGGATGCATTAAAGTTGTAGTCAAGCTCATTTTTTTCAGTATTTCCCGATTGCTTCTCCCACGAAAGGCGCACTTTACCCGTCGAATGAATCCCATGGCCAAGAAGCCAGTCCTCCGGATTAACAGCGTCGATATCGATAAGCGAATAGGATTTGGCGCCGTTTTCTGTAATGACCTCGAAAGGGTCCAGGCCAGCCTCAAACTCGGGCACCCGGATCACACGACCATCAAGAAACTTAATCACAACTGATTTTGGAATACGAATTCGAACCACACGCTCGATAGGAATTATAACGAGCCCAACACTTTTAGATTTAAATGAGATTTTTCCTGAACTGGCACCTGATATATCGCCCAAAAGAATTGAGCCACTGTTGAGTTCGATACGCGTGGGCTCATCTGTCGCTAGCGCCTGCGCTATTGCGGTGGGCGACATAGCGTTGCCGAACAGAAAAAAAACGGCGCCGAAGAGTAAGGTCAACCGGCCTTTGCGCATAATAGGGAGTCCAAATTTTTGTTTTACAAATGTCGATGATTAACTGCGGCCCAATTATAGTTAGACGTGATCTCAATTCAACCGGGCAGAACCCGCTGCACGAACTCCTCTTGGGTTAGGAACGTTCGATAGGTCGGGGTTTTACTAAAAACGTACTATCGGCTGGCAGATCGATCTGCGGCTCGCTCTTGATAATTCATCAAAAACTGAATGATGACTCTTGATTCGCTAATCCATTCACTGATTTGATCGGCGGCAACGTGTCTTAGCACCGGGACCGTCAGCCGACCTTGGGAATCGGCAAGTTCTGATGACCATTCTGGGTTCTCCCAGATATTACGCTCTTCGAGAGTCAGCCCCAGCTCTTGAGCTGCCCGTTTTACCCGCTCGCAGTAACCACACCAGTCTCGGGTATAGAGAATCAATGTCTCGTTTTGAGCGCGCTTCGCATCCATTAATCTTCAGGTCTAGGCGCGCAGACCCCGACTGTGGGAGAGCAAGTAAAGGCTAATCGCAAAAAAGACCATAATGAAAGCGATAATCATCCCATATGAAAAAAATACACTCACATCGGTGATGCCGAGAAAGCCATATCGAAACGCATTGATCATGTAGAGGATGGGATTCGCTTTACTGACCTGTTGCCAGAAATCACCCAACAGGTTTATGGAGTAAAAAACGCCACCGAGATAAGTGAGCGGCAGCAAGACGAAAGTGGGCACAATTGAAACATCATCAAAGGTCTTCGCAAAAACTGCATTAATAAAACCACCTAAAGAAAACAAGATGGCGGTCAGAACGACGACACTTGCGAGCACCCATCCATTAAAAATGCTGAGATCAGTGAAGAGCAATGAGACACTGGTTACGATCAACCCAACCAATACGCCGCGGGCAACGCCACCGCAGATATAGGCCATCAGGATGATGAGGTTAGGAGTGGGCGACACCAGAAGCTCTTCAATCGATTTTCCCCATTTGGCTCCAAAAAAAGAACTCACGACATTTTGATAACTGGCGGTGATCACTGACATCAGAATGAGTCCGGGGACCAGAAAATCCATGTAGTCGAAGCCGTCCATTTGCCCAATTCGCGGGCCGATTAAATTCCCGAAAATTACAAAATAAAGCAGCGTAGAGATCGCAGGCGGCACGAGCGTTTGCTGCCAGATTCGAGTAAATCGTGTGATCTCTTTGATAACGATTGTCATAAAAGCGGTCAGCATTGCGATAGGACTCATGACGATGCCTCTCCAGGATTTCGGGTGAGGTCGACGAAAAGTTGTTCAAGACGATTCGCTTTATTTCGCATGCTGGTGACGTGGATTGATGCCGACGAAAGGGCGTCATAAACTTCATTTAGGGTTTCGCCACGCTTGATGTCGACTTCCAGGGTCGATCGATCGACCAATCTTGCAATTGAATTCAGTGGCACTGGCAACTCTTCGAGTTCAGTCTCAAGGTCGAGGACGTAAGTCTCTAAATTGAGTTGACGGAGTAGTGCGCGCATCGATGTGTTTTCGACTAGCGTGCCATGATTGATGATGCCGATATTACGACAGAGATGCTCGGCTTCTTCTAAATAGTGCGTGGTCAAGATAATCGTTGTGCCGGCTGCGTTGATGTTTTTCAAGAAATCCCACATGGATCGACGAATCTCGATATCAACGCCCGCTGTGGGTTCATCCAGAATTAGTAAGCGAGGTTCATGGATAAGCGCTCGGGCAATCATCAGACGGCGTTTCATGCCACCTGAGAGATGTCCCGCGATATCGTCACGCTTCTCCCAAAGACCGAGAAGTCGGAGATATTTTTCAGAACGTTGGAGTGCGGTTCGACGATCGATGCCATAGTATCCCGCCTGATTACAGATAATCTGTAATGGCGTCTCAAAGATATTAAAGTTGAATTCTTGAGGGACCACGCCGATGAAAGATTTTGCTTTCTGAAAATTACGATCGATATTGACGCCAAAGATCTCGACTTCCCCGGCGGTTTTGAGGACGAGCGAGGTCAGGATTCCGATGACGGTCGATTTCCCTGCGCCGTTGGGTCCCAACAGGGCAAAGAAATCCCCTTCCGCCACGTTCAGATCTACACCTTTAAGGGCCTGGATCTGGTTTCCGTAGGTTTTCGAGAGATTAGTGGTTTTAAGAGCGTAGGTCACACGCTACCGCGAAAAATGAATCAAGTGGACTGATGGGGATGAAATGTAAATTTTCAAGTGCCTAAATTTGTCAGTGGCTGAGCACGCATTTTTGGTAAAGGTCTTTAAGCTTATTGTCGGGATCGTATTTCGCTTTGAGGGCTTGATATTCATCCCCGCCAAAAATCTCGTTGAATTCATCTCTGGGATAAAAGCTTTCAGAATACAGTGATTTGATACCACCCAATTCGGCCACCTTCTCCTCAATGAGGCGATTAAAGTGACCCGTTGGGTAGGCCTGTTGCGACTGGATGCCATCCCAGAACCCGAAATTGATGTAAAGCGTATCTTTTTTCATCGGAAAAAGTGGATACTCGCCCCGAGTTCCATCATGGCGGGCAGGACAGATCCAAACCGGGCGAATACCGATTTCTTGATCAAAAAATTGGAGAAACTCTGGCGCATTTTCAATGGGGATGTCAACATCCTGAATGACGGATTCGCGATGAACGCCAGTTACCCGGTTGAGTTTTCGGGTCAAGCCAACCCGGGTATTCCATCGCATCACTTTTTGATAGGTAATGGAATTGAGACGCTTTCGGCCCAGAAGTCGGCGTACTAACCGGTTTTGAGCAAAAAGATTTTTCGAGCACCAGAACCAGTCTGTGTCCCAACGCCATAAATAGTCTCGAATGGTCAGGTAGTCTTCACTTCGAGACCTTATTGAGCGATAAAAAATATCGAGGTAGGTGTAGTCGCTTGTGTACGGTGCTTCATCGCAGAATTCGCCTAAAACCAGATAGTGGTCGCCTGGTGCAAAGACAACGCCATCGACGAAGTCATAACTGCCGCGACACGTCTCATTGATTTTTTTAAAGAAATCTTGGGCGCTGTTACAGTGGATATAGGTCAGGCGAACATATGGTTTTACTGGAATGCCTTCTATCTCAAGGCGCAAAATGTAACCCAGGGTGCCGTAAGAGTTGGCGAGTCCCAAAAAAAGATCACGATATTCATTATCGGGTCGGCAGGTGATGACATCACCATTGCCAAGAAGTACGTCCATCTCGTGAACCGTTTCATGGGGTAGACCGTACCGAAATGAGGTTGATTCGATTCCGATACCACCCACCGCTCCTCCTATGGTGATCGACTTTAATTGAGGTACAACTGCCGGCATCATGCCATGGGCAAGCGCCGCATCCGCTAGATCTTCATAGGTGACCATGCCTTCGGTCTCAATGGATCTTGTGGCCGGGTCTACCGAGAGCACATGTTGAAAGCTTCTAACATCCAGTCCAGGGTGGCTTGTATCTCGGTTACGGAAAAGATTCGATGTTGCTTTGTCAAGCCGGATGGTGGGTCCGGTGTGCGAGCGCAGACTCTGGCGTAGATGTTCAAGACGCTGTGGGTAGCCCGTTTGTGTCACGACAGCGCCCTAAAACCCGACAGTCTGCCCATCTTTTCGGGGATCAGAGCCGCCGGCATAGCCGTCTCCGCAACGCATGACGACCTGACCGCCGCCAAAAAGCCCGGCTTTTTCGTGAGGTCGTATGTTATGGCCACGACGCGATAGCTCGGCTTCAAGATGGGCAAGACCCGTTTCGAGTGTGACCGCGAAGTCTTCGTGAACATGCCATCTCGGTGCGTCGAGTGATTGTTGGGGCGAGCATCCATGATGAACGATCGCATTTAACAGCTGAATTTGACCTTGGGGCTGATGATGCGCACCCATGACGCCAAAAGCCATAACGGGCTTACCGTTTTGAGTCGCAAACGCGGGAATAATTGTGTGGAACGGTTGCTTGTTTCCCGCGACTTGGTTTGGATGCCCGTCTTCAAGTACAAAGCCGGCGCCGCGGTTATGCATGGAAATTCCAGTTCCCGGCACGACCATTCCTGATCCGAAGTTGTCGTAATGAGACTGAATCATAGACACCATCATGCCAGATGCATCTGCTGTGGCGAGATAAACCGTTCCTTTGTCGCGATGAAACTGGATATTGGGGGTCCGCGCCTCGTCGATGCTAATCTGCTCCGCGCATTTTTGAAGAACTTGATCGTTGAGAATTTCATCACTGGAAATTTGCATCGTTTTGGGATCAGATACATTTTGATGCGCAACAAAAAAACCGGCCTTTATGGCCTCGATCTGAAGATGGATACTGTCTGCGGATAACATTTCATACCGCTCAATTGACAGATACTTCAGAATACCGGCCGCGATTAAGGTGACAATGCCTTGTCCGCTAGGGGGAATTTCATGAATGGTGAAATCACCATAGTCTTTCTGGATGCAATCGGTCCAGAATCCCCTGTGATTAGCGAGATCGTCTACGGTCATTACGCCACCGTGTTTCTTGCTATCTTCTGCGATCTTCTGCGCCAATCTTCCGCGATAAAAACTGTCTCCTTTTGTCGCGGCGATCTCTTTTAAAGACTCTGCCATTTGGGGGCAACTGAATTTTTCCCCCAATCTGGGCGCACGCCCGTCAATGGCAAACGTCTCCAAAAAACCCTCTTGATGCGCAAAAGCGCTGAAGGAGCGATCCCAGTCCTGCGCCAGTATTGGGGAGATATGATATCCATCTTGCGCGTATTCGATAGCGCGCTTGAAGAGTCGATCGAAGGATAGGCTGCCAAATTTCTCCCATAGTTGAACCCAGGTATCGACCGCACCGGGAACGGTGACGCTGTTCCATCCATTTTCAGGCATCTGATTATTGCCTGAGAAATAATCAGGAGACCAACCGGCAGGTGATCGACCACAGCCATTGAAACCGCTTACGCCCGCATCATTTGAGACGATTGCAAATGCGTCTCCACCAATGCTGTTCATGGTGGGCTCAACGACGGTTAGACAGATTGCGGTCGCGACCGCCGCGTCAACAGCATTTCCGCCTTCTTGAAGAATCTCAAGACCGGCTTGTGCGGCCAACGGTTGCGAGGTGCTGACCATTTGTCTGGCGTACACGGTCGAGCGCCTTGACGAGAAAACGTGGCTCGAATCAACCTGCTCAAACATGATTTAGTTCTCGGGAAATGATGAATTTTGGGGTGAAGCGCGTGAGTCAGACACGATTGATAAAACGGTGGTTCGTTCGCAGTCTAGCACTCGGTTGCAGGGGTTAAAGTAAAGCGTTGGGGGTTGTGCGTCTAAGTTTGGATTCTGCACTGCTGCTCGAGATTTGTCAGCAGTTTGATGTAATGTCCTTTTTCTTTTGCCATATCGGCGCGCAAGCGCTGACTGCAGTGCGCTTGAAGTGGCATGAGCAATGGCTTCCATCGGTAAGTAACAGGCTGATGGGGCTCGACATCACCGATTAAAATTTCTGCCACGCGGTTCGCGGGGTCATCAAACCAAGCAAGGTTGCCTCGACTCCGAACTATATCAAGGTGCGCCATTCCTTCGCCCGCGATATAGGTGTGAAGGCCTTTGTCGTCTTTCTCAATTGAGGCGTGAATATGCCCGTTGAGGATGCTGCGCGCCCCCCGCCTCAACAGTTCCTGACGTAACCACTCACCTTCACCGAAGTTCTCGATACTGTGATCGCTCGGGCGCATTTCTGGTGGGCGCAGATCAGTAATAGGACGATGGCTGAAGACGACATAATCGCGGATCCCCGGATTTTGAGAAAGAGGTGGTATTTGCCTTAACATGACGCCTCTTTGCCCAGACGACCAGGGGATGGTGTCTGCCGCTGTATCAAGATTAATAAATTGGATGCCCCCTAATTGAAAAGTTGAATTTCGGGGTCCCACTTGATTCTCAAACCAGTGCAGGAGGTTCTGATCCCAGCCCCTGACGATATCGTGGTTACCGATGGCGGCATACACCGGAAGAGGGCTGCTCGATAGATGCCGCATGACGTTTTGGTCGTCGCCCGGCTGATAGTAAATATCACCAATTAAAATCAGAAACTGAGCATCAAGTTGAGCTGAGCGTTTTAATACCCATTCCAGTTCGCGATCGCCTCCGCTGTCGCCAATGGCTGCAAATCGAAAATTGTCCCTGAAGGGAACGCTCCACTTGAGCGTCATTGCGCGCTGCCCGGTCGCTTCTCCCCGGACCCAACGTTTGAGACCCACTGATACTTCCTCAAATAAACGACCCTCTCCAGAGATCTGCAAATCGGCTTTTGGATGAAGATTATCGATGCTAATCTCGAACCTTCCGCGAATGTTCAGTGATGGCTCTGGCGCAAAAGCGCGCCACTCAAGCTGCTGATCATCCGCTCGAACAAAAAACGCGTCTTCGCCACGTGCCGAGAAGCCTTGAGAAGGATGGACGGCCTCGGATGCTCGACTACGGGGTTCCGGCATAAACGGCAAACGAAACCCTCGCATCGTAAGTGCGCTGATACCCGTACCCGCTCCGACAAGAGCTAAGGCACTGAGGAATTGCCGGCGAGAAAGCGATTGCGTCATTACATTAGGAACCGGTCATAAAGCCGCTATTATGGGGTGCGAAGCCATGAGCGTTCGTCGCTTCTTTGGCGGCGTAAGCGGGTGTTATGGATGATTAGAAACTGACGCGATTTTAGCATCGGACCAAAGGGCGGTTCGTGAAAATGCTGTAATCTTGACCTGAGTCATCTCTGCAGACGCTTGGCCATTTTGTGATAAACGATGCGATGTCAGGGGTAGGGATTCCAGACATTTATCCGTATGATTTGGGCATGAAAGGCGCGCTCCCATCTCGCATTGTCTGTTTGACCGAAGAAACCACCGAGACCTTGTACCGGATTGGCGAATCTCACCGCATTGTTGGCATATCCGGGTTCACCGTTCGACCGCCTCAAGCCCGGAAAGAAAAACCTCGGGTCAGCGCGTTTACGAGTGCGAAGATTGATCGAATTCTTGATCTCAATCCAGATCTGGTTCTCGGCTTTTCTGATTTGCAGGCTGATATTGCCCGTGACCTCATTGTGGCGGGTGTGAGCGTGATGGTCTTCAATCACCGATCGGTTGAAGGCATCTTTGACATGATGTCTACATTAGGCGCCTTGGTCGGCGCGTCCGATAAAGCAAATACCTTGATTACAGAGTGTGCGGCCAATATCCAAGATGCACGATCTGCCAGGAGCGTAACAGCACCTCGAATCTATTTTGAAGAGTGGGATTTACCGCAGATCTCGGCGATTCAGTGGGTGTCAGAATTGATTGAGATCGCCGGAGGAATTGATATTTTCCCGGAACTTGCGGCTTGCCCAGATGGAAAGAGTCGTATTATTGTTGATCCCGACGAAGTAATTCGAAGAGCTCCCGATATTATTATTGGGTCTTGGTGTGGCAAGAAGTTTCGACCGGAAAAAGTGGCGCAGCGTGTGGGTTGGGACACGATTCCAGCAGTGCAAAATGGTGCATTACACGAAATAAAGTCGGCTGATATTTTGCAGCCAGGCCCTGCTGCGCTAACCGATGGTCTCGCACAACTTCAAAACATTATTAAAAAATGGCGCCAGTCTCGGTCTGAGTAATATCTGGACATCTTTCATTCTTTTTCATCATAGACGCTGGTGCGCTTAAGCTGCTTGGAGATCAATGGCCGCTTGAATCAACGCGCGCGTATAGGCCTCCTGCGGGGCGTTAAATAATTTTGCGGTTGGTTGGTGCTCAACAACTCTGCCCGATCGCATGACTAAGATGTCATCAGCAAGCGCGCGCACAATACGCAGATCATGACTGATAAAGATATAGGTCAAACCCAACTCGGCTTGAAGCTGGGTGAGGAGATCAACCATCTGACTTTGTACTGAACGATCGAGTGCAGAGGTGGGTTCGTCAAGCACAATTAATCGGGGTTTGAGAATAAGCGCTCTGGCAAGCGCGATTCTCTGTCTCTGACCGCCGGAAAATTCATGGGGGTATCGAAGTCGAAAATCAGGATCAAGATTAACCTGCTCGAGCGCGGCAATGATATCGGCCTCTAGATCACTATACCGTCTTTTTTTCGAATGATGCGCAGTGATGCCTTCGGCAATAATGTCGCCAACCATCATTCGAGGATTAAGACTGCCATAAGGGTCCTGGAAGACGATCTGCATATTGCGTCGGAGACCTTTGAGCGTCTTCGCAGCTAGCTGATCAATTCGGTGTCCTTCAAATTTAATTGAGCCGTGACTGTTTGTGAGTCTCAGAAGCGCCAAGGCCAATGTTGTTTTGCCCGATCCGCTCTCGCCAACAATGCCCAACGTGCTGCCTCGGCGAAGCGAAAAGTGCACATCATCCACTGCCTTGATGTAGTCAACAGTGCGTCTGAATACACCGCGCCGAATCGGAAACCAAACTCCTATCCCTTCCACTTCGAGGATCGGTTCCGTAGCTGCCCTGACTGGTTTTCGGATGCCAGAAGGCTCTGCTTCGATCAAAGATCGGGTATAGGCTTGACTCGGTTGACTAAAAACTTCCTGGGTAGCCCCGCTTTCGATGACCTGACCGCCCTGCATAACGTAAACGCGGTCGGCTGTTTTCTCGACCACACCAAGATCGTGGGTGATCAGGAGTAGAGCCATGTTGCGTTCCCGGCAGAGCGTATTTATCAGTGCCAGAATCTGAGCCTGAGTCGTGACATCCACTGCTGTCGTCGGTTCATCTGCTATTAACAAGTCAGGGTCATTGGCCAACGCCATTGCAATCATTGCACGCTGTCGTTGACCTCCCGAGAGTTGATGGGGCCAAGCGTCAAATTGTCTTTCAGGGTGGTTAATTTGCACCTGACTCAAAAGAGCGAGAGCCTGTACTTTGGCTTTTGCCTGATTGAGACCTCGGTGAAGGATCAGGGTTTCACAAATTTGCTTGCCGATGGTGTGCAGTGGATTCAAAGAGACCATCGGCTCTTGGAAGATCATACCAATGCGGTTCCCCCGAACGTACCTTAAGTTCCTGGCAGAAGCGCCAAGTAGTTCTTGCCCCTGAAAAGTGATTGACCCTCCGGGATGGGTTGCTCGGGGATATGGCAGGAGGCCAAGGATCGAGGTTGCTGTTACCGATTTACCTGATCCTGATTCTCCAACGATAGCAACTCGTTCTCCTGGGTAGACCTTCAGTGAAACGTGTTGAACCGCGTCGACATGATGGTCAGACATTTGAAATCGCACGCAGAGATCTTTAATCTCAATAAGCGGTGCGATTGCATTTGAGGTTGTCATTAAAGGTTGAGAGTCTTTCGAGGATCAAAAGCATCGCGGACGGCCTCTCCAATAAAAATTAACAAGCTCAGCATAAAACCGATTACGAGGAAACCAGTTAAACCAAGCCAGGGCGCCTGAAGGTTAGATTTTCCTTGGGCCAGCAACTCCCCGAGAGAAGCTGATCCAGGGGGAAGACCGATTCCAAGAAAATCGAGAGAAGTGAGCACGGTTACTGATCCGGCGAGCGTGAACGGTAAAAACGTAATGGTGGCTACCATGGCGTTGGGTAGCAGATGGCGGAATATGATGTTTGTATTGCTGACACCAAGTGCCTGAGCTGCACGGACGTATTCAAAATTACGGCCGCGTAAGAATTCTGCACGGACGACACCGACAAAACCCATCCAGGAAAAAAGTAAAAGCAGCCCCAAAAGCCACCAAAAATTGGGTTCTACAATGCTCGCCAGGATGATCAGAAGATAAAGAGTCGGCAATCCCGACCAGACTTCAATAAACCGTTGTGCCAGTAAATCGGTCCACCCGCCAAAGTATCCCTGAACGGCGCCCGCACTCACACCAATCACAGCACTGACGAGCGTTAGCGCAAACCCGAATAGAACCGAAATTCGGAAACCATAAATCGCTCGGGCAAGCACATCACGCGCTTGATCATCTGTCCCCAGCCAGTGTTCTCGATCGGGTGCCGAGGGTGCGGCCGTGGGCAGGTCCCAGGCGACGGTTTGGTGGTGATATTGAATGGGTGGCCAGATCATCCAACCCTCACGGTTGATAAGTTCAGCGACGTAGGGGCTCCGATAGTCCGCTTCTGTAAGAAACTCCCCACCGAAAACGGTCTCTGGATAGGCTTTGAATATCGGCATATATATTTCACCTCGATAAGCCACGACCAAGGGTTTGTCATTTGCAACAAACTCGGCAAAAAGTGAAATAAAAAATAACACCAGAAAAATCCATAACGACCACCACCCTCGTCGATTCGATCTAAAGTTTTGTAATCTTCTGCGAGTAAGAGGGTTAAGTCGCGACCGCATGGATTATCGCTCCTGACGCTCGAAATCAATCCGTGGATCAATCAAGGTGTAAGTGAGATCGCCAATGAGACTCATTACCAGGCCAAGAAGCGAGAAGAAAAATAGCGTGCCAAACATGACGGGGTAGTCGCGCGCGAAAGCAGCTTCAAAACCCAGTAGACCAAGTCCATCAAGGGAGAAGATAATTTCGATAAGTAATGATCCCGTAAACAGGATTCCAATAAAAGCCGCGGGGAATCCGGCAATTACGATAAGCATCGCATTGCGAAAGACGTGTCCGTACAGCACTTGTTTTTCGGTGAGTCCTTTTGCCCGAGCGGTCATAACGTACTGCTGATGGATCTGATCAAGAAACGAATTTTTGGTCAGCATTGTGAGGGTGGCAAAACCGCCAATGGTCATGGCCAACACCGGGAGCGTTAAATGCCAAAAATAGTCCAATATTTTTGAGTGCCATGGCAAGTTGTCCCAGTTTTCGGAGGTGATGCCTGCAAGCGGGAACCAATCCATGTAACTGCCGCCAGCGAATATCACCAGTAAAAAAACTGCGAAAAGAAAAGAAGGGATAGCGGTTCCGATCACCACAAGTAGGCTGGTCCAGACATCAAAACGATTACCATCTCGAACGGCTTTGGCGATCCCCAGTGGGATCGATATCAGGTAAACCAAGAGTGTGGTCCAGACACCCAATGAAATTGAAACCGGCATTTTATCGAGCACGAGGTCGACGACAGATCGGTCCCTGAAAAAACTCTCTCCAAAATCAAGCATCAGGTACTTCTTCATCATAGAGAAAAATCGCTCGTGTAATGGTTTATCAAAACCAAAACGTTTTTCGAGTTCCCGAATGAAGTCAGGGTCCAGGCCTTGGGCGCCTCGGTACTTGCTGCTGAAGGCGTCACTTGTAGCGGGAGATGACAGCGTCTCGGTGGTACCGGTTCGACTAACGCGTTCGGTGATATCCGCGCCGACTCCGGTGATCTGGGAGATCATTTGCTCTACGGGCCCCCCCGGGGCAATTTGAATGATCAGAAAATTGATCAACATAATGGCAAACAAGGTAGGCACCATCAGCAACAATCGTCGAATAATATAAGCGCTCATGAGAAGTAAAGAGGGACGTCGGGTAAGCTCACAGGCGAGCGAGAACTGTCGAGTGTCATATTCAGGGTTTGTTGTTTTTTAGTGCGTCAGACCGGAGGGCATCAAACCACCAGCGATCAGTCATGACGCCGGTTCTTACAGGCTCATCCGGTCTACCGAATTTATCCCAAAACAAAACTCGATCTGCACGAATGTGCCAGTGCGGAATCACATAATGCCCCCATCGCAGCACCCGGTCTAATGCTCGAGTGCGATGATTCAGCTGTTCCCGTGATTGGGACTGAAGCATTAATGTGATCAGTTCATCGACAACAGGATCTTGAATGCCAGCAAGGTTCCGGCTACCTTCCGATTGAGATGCGGCTTGACTCCAATATTCGAGCTGTTCATTGCCGGGCGTCTGGCTCTGCCCCCACACCCAGACAATCATATCGAAGTCAAACTGACGAAATCGATTGATGTACTGACTCTCGTCAATCAAGCGTACCTTCGCTTCAATTCCCAGACGCTGTAAGTTGCGGATAAAAGGTAACGATACCCGCTCAAATGCCGGCGTCACCAGCAGAATTTCGAATTGAAATAACGCTCCGCTGTCCTCGTTTACTCGCTTTAAATCTTTGACGACCCAGCCAGATTCACGGAGGAGTCGACTCGCCCGACGTAGATTGTTTCTTAAATATCCACTGCCGTCATTGACCGGTGGCGTATAGATTTCATCAAAAACCTCAACGGAAAGTCGGTCTCTAAATTTCTCGAGAATTTTCAGCTCTTCGTTTTCTGGAACCCCGCTGGCTGCAAGCTCTGAGTTCGAGAAATAACTAGTGGTTCGGGTGTATTGCCCGTTAAAGAGCGCTTGGTTGGTCCATTCAAAATCAAACGCCAGCGCCACAGCTTCGCGAGTTCGGGGATCTGAGAATTGACTGCGTCTGGTGTTCATGACGAAAGCCTGCATACCGGTGGGCATCCGATGGGGAATCAATTCTTTTTTTAGCCATCCGGTTTCGACGGCGTTAATGTTGTAGTCTTCCGCCCAGGCTTTTGCCTGATTTTCAGAGCGAAAGTCGATATCCCCGGCTTTGAGTGCAAGTCGGATCGGGGTCGCGTCGCGAAAAAAGGTAGTGCGAATCGTGTCGAAATTATTAAGTCCTTGGCGCACAGGCAGGTTCGCCCCCCAGTAATCTTGTACGCGAACCTTTTCGATATACCGTCCGGCTTCGAAATTCGTAATTTGATAGGGACCGCTTCCAAGTGGTGGGGCTAGTGTTGTCGCTGAAAAATCGCGAGTCGACCAGTAATTTTTGGGCAGGACGGGAAGTTGGCCAACGATCAGTGGCAACTCACGATTATGGCTTTCTTTAAAATCAAACCGAACGGTGAGGGGGTCTAGGGCTGTGGCAGCGCTGACCGCACCGTAATAGAAGCGGTATTGGGGATTTCCTTTGCTGACGAGGGTTTCGTAAGACCAGGCCACATCTTCGGATGTAATAGGGCTTCCATCATGCCAGCGAGCCTCTGGCCTGAGATGGAAAATCACCCAGGAGCGATCTTTCGGCCATTCGATGCTTTCAGCGATCAGTCCGTATCCGGTGAAGGGTTCGTCGGCGCTCATGAGTAAAAGTGTTTCTACGGCTCCGGTGCTGACTGCATTACCCTTAGGAATAAAGGGGTGAAAACTATCAAAACTCCCTTGAGCCGCGAGGCGCAATGCCCCACCTTTGGGCGCATCCGGATTAACATAATCGAAATGAGTAAAGTCTGACTTGTAGCGGGGTGTTTCCGAATCAAACATTGAGATCGCGTGACTGCGGGTGACATCGTCGGCCGCTACTGATCCGAACGCGATAAAAAGTGAGGAGTAGAAAAGCAGGCGCATGAGACTCATTATATCGGGGCCAGTCTAGATCGGCTGATCCTCATCAAAAAACGAGCTTAATCAGGATTCAATTGAAAGACGTTCCAAAAGTTCCAGTCAGGCAAGAGCGAACGAGCCGAGACCTGAAGTCGGCTTATTCCCGTCAATGGTTTTCTCGAGCCGTGTTGAGGTGGTTTAAGCAGCATGGCCGTCACGACTTGCCTTGGCAAGTCGACCGGGATCCCTACCGTATATGGGTCTCGGAAATCATGCTCCAGCAGACACAGGTGGCAACCGTTATTCCGTTTTTTAATCGATTTTTAAAAAGGTTTCCTGATGTTCGAACCCTGGCTAGGGCTCGCGTTGATACGGTTCTTCATTTCTGGACTGGATTGGGGTATTACGCTCGAGCCCGAAATCTTCATCGCGCGGCGCAAATTATTCAGGACGAGCACGCCGGGATTTTTCCTGTTTGCTTTGATGATGTGCTGGCACTTCCCGGCATCGGTAAATCCACTGCCGGAGCGATCTTGAGTTTGGCTTTTCACCGGTCTTATCCAATATTAGACGGGAATGTGAGACGAGTATTGACGCGTTTTTATGCGATATCTGGCGATGTCTCTTCTATAAAGGGCCAAGAAGAACTATGGTCGTTAATTCAGCATCTTGTGCCTTCCAAAGGGGGTCCAGCGGCTGCGTTCAACCAGGCGATGATGGATATTGGCGCGACAGTTTGCATGCGTAGAAAGCCAAAGTGTTTGGCTTGTCCGATCAGAAGTCACTGCACCGCAAGGGCGTTGGGGTCTGCAGATAGCTTCCCTGCGCCCCGAAAGAGTCGCGTCCGGCCGCGCCGGATGATCACGATGGTTATACTCTTTGATCCGAAAAGCCGCGTGTTACTCGAGCGACGTCCGTCTAAAGGGGTCTGGGGCGGGCTTTGGAGTTTTCCGGAATGCGTTCTCGACGCCGATATCGAAAAGTGGTGCGAAAGCGCGCTCGGGGTTAACGCGACTTTGCGACGCGCCTTGCCGAGGATCGAACATGGCTTGACCCATTTTGTTCTCGAAATCGATCCTGTATTGCTCACGGTTTCTGCGCGTGATTCGGATAAACTACAATCGAAAACTAGGGAATGGATACGGGCGGAAGCGGTTGGAAAAAAGGGCATACCGATACCTGTAAAAAATATTTTAAATCAAATAGTTAAAATGAAAAATGACTCAGACCGTTAACTGTGTGGTTCTTTTAAAAGAAGCCGAGGCGCTTGATCGGGCCCCATGGCCCGGTGCTTTGGGTGAGCGGATTCTAAAAGAAGTATCTCGTGAAGGCTGGCAACGCTGGCTGGCGCAGCAAACCATACTGATGAATGAACAGCGGTTGAGTCCTATAAACCCCGATCACCGAGCCTATCTCGAGTCGGAAATGGAGGCATTCCTGTTTGGCGATGGCGGGCAGACCCCCGCGGGTTGGATAGACCCGAACGCCGATAAAAGTTGATATAATTTTAATCTTTCCTCCGAACCTCTTTTGGCTTTGCCCCCTTCTTAATGCCCGTTGAATTTTGTTTTTTTTGGTTTCAAGGGTAACGATGACTAATCCCAACTTACGCCTTAACGATATTCCGCTTTCACTAGTTTGGAGCCTGTACTGTTTTAATGCGTCGGTGAACGGGGCGCACCAATAAATGACTTCCCCGCGTACCTGATGCGACGCGAGACAATATTTGCTTATCTAAGGAGCAATAATGACCGACACAAAATCTCATAGTCCCCATGGCCTCGACAATCACGGACTTCGTAATCTGGGGCCCGTACATTGGAACCTCAATCAGGCTCAGTTGACAGAGCACGCCATTCGAAAAGGTGAGGGATCGATTAGCGCCGCAGGTCCGCTCGTCGTTAAGACAGGATCGCATACAGGACGCTCTGCGAACGACAAGTTTGTGGTCCGCGACCAGAACACTGAAAACGAAATCTGGTGGGGCAAGGTCAACGTCCCATACCAACCGGAACAATTTGACGCTCTGTTCGCGCGTATGATCGATTACCTCGAAGGCCAGGAGCTGTTTGTGCAGGATTGTTTTGCAGGTGCGGATCCGGACCGCCGTTTGCCGGTCAGAATTATTAATGAGTTCGCTTGGCATAGTGCTTTCGCTCGCAACATGTTTATTGCGGGTACCGATGAAGAACAGGCGACTCATGAACCCCGCTTCACGGTCATCAACGCGCCAGGATTTACTGCGGATCCTGCAATCGATGGTACAAATTCTCCGACGTTCATTGTCGTTAATTTCACGCGCAAGCTGATCATCATTGGTGGCACCAGTTACGCAGGCGAGACCAAAAAGTCAATTTTTAGCATCATGAACTACCTGCTACCCCGTCAGGGTGTCTTGTCGATGCACGCTTCCGCCAACATTGGCAGTGATGGAAGTACGGCAGTGTTTTTTGGTCTGTCAGGGACAGGAAAAACGACTTTGTCTGCGGATGCGTCACGTACCTTAATTGGTGACGATGAGCACGGATGGAGCGAAAGCGGTATTTTCAATTTTGAGGGCGGGTGTTACGCAAAGGTCATTAATCTCTCAGAGGAGCAAGAGCCTGAGATTTATCAGACAACGCGCACTTTCGGTACAATTTTGGAAAACGTCGTGCTGGATGAAAATACGCGCTCGATTGATCTCAATGATGGATCTCTGACGGAAAATACGCGAGCCTCCTATCCGATCTCTCAGGTGCCCAACGCGTCGACCTCGGGTCGCGGGGGTCAGCCTAAAAATATTGTCTTTCTGACTTGTGATGCGTTTGGGGTGCTGCCTCCCATCGCACGTTTATCACCCGCACAGGCCATGTACCATTTCATTAACGGATATACCGCGAAGGTCGCGGGCACGGAAAAAGGCGTTACGGAGCCTGTACCCACATTTAGCCCGTGTTTTGGCGGTCCTTTTTTGCCGTTGCATCCCCGCCGGTATGCGGAGTTGTTGGGTCAGAACATTGAAAAGTATGGCGTCAACGTCTGGTTCATTAATACAGGTTGGACAGGGGGCGCTTATGGCGTTGGTAAACGGATGGCGATCAACCACACGCGGACGATTGTTAATGCAGCACTGGATGGGAAACTTGACAATGTGGCGACTGAAACTGATCCTATTTTTGGTCTTGAAGTGCCGGTGGAATGCCCCGGGGTGCCGACTGACGTGCTTAACCCGAGACTGACCTGGCCGGATTCCAGCGCCTATGATGCGCAGGCGAAAAAACTAGCGGGCCTTTTTCAGGATAACTTTGTGAAATATGCGGATGATATGGCTGAAGCGGTTAGATCAGCAGGGCCTCTCGCTTCCTAAGCGAGGCTCGTCATAATCTAGCGTCCCCAGAAAAATTTAGTTTTGCCGTGAACATTCGTATTTCTTGAACATGTCATCAGATTGGACCCATCAGGAACTTGTACAGGGGATCTGGAATAAAGATCGCGCGCTTTGGAGTTCTGATCCGACGATACAGTCAACGATTGCTGGGCGTTTGGGCTGGCTCGACAGCCCAAGATGGTTGTTGGAGAATTCTGATTCACTTTCCCAGTGGGCGCGAGAGATCGCGGGCCGCGGTTTCAATCAGGTCATCGTGGTGGGCATGGGTGGATCGAGTCTCGCGGCTGAAGTGCTTGTTGACGTGTTTGAGTCGACCAATAACGCCTCCGTGACGGTACTTGATAGCACTCATCCTGACGCCATCACTGGATTATTGATCAATCGAGCGTGGTCCAGAATTTTATTTGTATTTGCGTCAAAGTCAGGTACAACGATTGAAGTTCAAAGTTTATGTAGCTGGGTGCTGGATAATCTGGAGGAGCAAGGCGTAGCTGAGCCAGGTTCCCAGTGCGTTGCCATTACTGATCCAGGCACGCCGCTTGCTGCGTTGGCCGTCCAACGGTGTTTTCTGGACTGCATCGAGAGTCCATCTGATATTGGAGGGCGTTTTTCAGCGCTAACAGCATTTGGCATGGCGCCGGCCGCTCTTGCCGGGGTGCCGATTAATCGACTCGCCGATAACGCACGACAAATGTCCGAACGCTGCCGGGGAGTCGATGTAGATGAAAATCCTGGTCTGGCTTTGGGTCAGTGGCTCGCGACACAGATCAATGCAAATCGGGACTGCCTACAAATATATGTGGACGAGTCTTTCCAGTCTCTTGCGGCCTGGCTTGAGCAATTGATCGCCGAGAGTCTAGGCAAGAGCGGAAAAGGATTACTGCCGCTCGGTAATGCGATGCCTGCAGCTCCATCCACTCGACTGGCGCGTATTAATTTAGGGTCATCATCTGACCATCAATTTTGGCAACGGATTGATAGCGTTGAAGATCCAGTGCCCTCATTTAAGATCGTTCTGGATGAGCCTGAAGATATCGCTGGGGAGTTTTTTAGATGGAGTTTTGCGACGGCGGTTGCCGCAGCGTTGATTGGGGTTAATCCTTTTGATGAGCCGGATGTCTCGGCCAGCAAAAAAATAACCAGAGACCTTCTTGACGCTCAAGAACTTAAAACAGAGCCAACGGTCGTCCCGGTTGCTGAACTGGCAGCTACACTTCAAAGTGCGGGTTCCCGCAGTTATCTGGCGGTGCTCAATTATCTGCCGTCCGATCCCACGGTCAACGATATGCTCGACGAATTTGCGCAGTCGGTTCGAGATCGTTTTGGATTGCCAGTTTCGGTCAATGCGGGTCCGAGATACCTACATTCGACGGGTCAGCTTCATAAAGGAGGCCCTGATCACGGTGTTTTCCTTTTTGTATACGGCGAACCTTTACAAGATCTTGATATTTTTGCCGAGGATTTTGGTTTTGCAGCACTCAATCAGGCTCAGGCAATGGGGGACTGCGCGGAGCTCTCGAGGATTGGTCGATCTGTTTGTTGGATCAATCTGGATGGGTCGCGTTTTGCTCAAATGCAAAGGCTGCGCGCAATTCTGAGGGAGTGCCTCGACTGGTGAATCAAGTTCGCGTGATCTCGTTTGATCTTGACGATACATTGTGGGCGATTTGGCCCGTCATTGATCGTGCTGAAGCGCTCTTGCATGACCACCTTTGTACGCATTTTCCTCGTATTACTGAACATCATGATCGAACCGATCTACGACGACTCAGAAATGCGCTAAATGACGAGCGGCCTGACATTGCGCATGATTTGACTGAGCTGCGCAGGGTATCGTTTGAGTCACTGTTAGAGCGGTATGATTATGATTCGAACGCGTCCTATGACCTGGTTGCGCGATTTCTGGAGTTACGCCATGACGTGACTCTGTATCCAGATGTGATGCCCGCGCTTGAAATTCTAAGCGACAAATTTACCTTGATAGCAGTATCGAACGGCAACGCTGATGTATCACGCCTGGGAATCGGCAAATTTTTTTCTGGACAGGTAAGCGCCCGCAGTGCCGGCGTTAAAAAGCCTGATCCAAAAATATTTAAAAAGGCATGTGAAATAGTGAACGCTAAGTCCTTTGAAGTTTTGCATGTGGGGGATCACCCGCTGGAAGATGTTCTAGGCTCTCAGGACGCAGGATTGCCAGCGGTTTGGATCAATAGAAGTGGCGATCAATGGCCGCATGATCGACACACCCATCTTGAAGTGACTGATTTGACCGAGCTTGTGGAGCTCCTGAATCAGGCGCGCTAACGTAATTTAAAGGATTCTGCTTTGGAGCGTAACGTTGATGTTGCCATTATTGGAGCAGGCACCGCGGGGCTTAGCGCCATGTCGCAGGTGCGCCAGGCAAAGAAAGACTTTGTTTTGATTAATGGTGGAGAACTGGGTACGACCTGCGCGAGAGTTGGCTGTATGCCTTCGAAGGCATTAATTCAGGTTGCACATGATCTTCACCGCCGCGAAATTTTTGAACGTGAGGGCATTAAAGGCGGCGCTGATTTGAGCGTAAATCTTCCTGATGCGCTGGAGCATGTTCGTGATCTTCGGGACATTCTGGTTGATCGTGTCCTTGCGAATTCAACAGATTTGATGGATGAAACGTTTATTGATGGGTATGCCCGATTTGTTGACCCCGGAGTTCTTCAGGTCGGTCAGGAAATCATTCATGCCAAGAGCATTGTTATCGCTAGTGGCACAAGGCCGCTTATCCCTGAAGAGTGGGTCGATTTTGGCGAGCATATCATTACGAGCGACACGATTTTTGAGATGGAAGATCTGCCGCAATCGATTGCGGTCGTCGGTCTTGGCATTATTGGGCTCGAGATCGGTCAGGCGCTGTCCCATCTTGGGGTCTCTGTGACAGGAGTTGATCAGCTCGAAACGATTGCAGGTTTGAATGATCCCAGTGCGAGTCAAAGCGCGATTGAATTGATGACCCGGACGTTTCCGGTCTGGCTTGGTCATCAGGCTAGACTGACGTCGGAGGGCAGTCAAATTCGAGTGAGTGCGGGCGAGCACTCGATTGTGGTGGATAAGGTGCTTGCCGCGATGGGTCGTCGTAACAACGTTGACTGGCTTTCCATTGAAAACGCCGGCGTTGATCTTAATGAGGCGGGTTTGCCGGTGTTTGATCCGAATACGATGCAGTGCGGCGAGAGTCGGGTTTTCATCGCCGGTGATATTACGGCCTCAAACCCGGTGCTGCATGAGGCGACCGATGAAGGAAGAATCGCAGGGTACAACGCAGCCCGTCAAAACAGCACGGCTTTCAAGAGAAAGACGCCTTTCGCGATTACGTTCACGTCACCAAATATCTGCACGATTGGCGCCTCTTTTGATTCGCTTGATCCGGGCACGATTGAGATTGGCGAAATGCGACTGGGCCCGGTGGGTCGGGCGTTAATTATGGGCGTGAATCGGGGCATCATTCGGATATACGTTGATAAATCGACGGGTATTCTCAAGGGCGCGACGCTGGTGGCCGCCCGAGGAGAGAATCTGGCTCATCTACTGGCATGGTGTATTGACGAGCAAATGACCGTTCTCCAGTTACTGAGAAAGCCTTTCTATCATCCGACGATGGAGGAGGCGCTCCAGGGCGCTCTAAGAGATGTTCTGTCCAAGCTTGATCTCGAAAAAACGGATGTACCGCCTGAATTAGAGGTGCTGACGTAGTCTCAATTAGGATTCAGCGTTTAATGGGCGCGACCGTATCGATAAAGGCTGGAAATTCCTGTCGCACGCGATCATTGAAAAAACGCTTGAGTGATTGAACAACCACAGGAAAAGCCATCTCGGACCAGGGAATGTCATTTTCTGAAAATAGGTCTGTTTCAAGACTTTCAATTCCGGATGCGAATTTTTTTTCCTTGAGGGACGCTCGAAAGATCATATAAACCTGATTGACGTGCGGGATATTAAAAACGCCATAAAGCCCGTTAATTTCGACGTCTGCGCAAGCTTCCTCGAGTGTCTCGCGAGCAGCGGCTTGCTCAACCGTTTCGCCATTCTCCATAAACCCCGCGGGGATCGTCCAGAGTCCGTGTCGGGGTTCGATGCCTCGCCGGCAAAGCAGGACTTGTCCTTCCCATTCCGGAATGCATCCCGCAACGATTTTCGGATTTTGGTAGTGGATGACCCCGCATGCATCGCACACATGCCGCTCCTTCGTGTCACCGTCCGGTATTTGAATCGACACGGGATGCGCGCACTGATTGCAGAAATTCATATTTTCCTCACCTTTATCTCTAAAAACACTATAGCATCGCCTGTGCCTGAGAGCATGAAACCATCCGATCTTGGCTTTAAGCGCTTCGGCCATTGAAAACATTGTGATAACTAGGACAATTAGGGTATGAAACCAGATGAGAATAAAAACGATGTCTGAAGATCAACCGCCGTTGCAGCAGAATGTGTTTGGCGAGCCCATTGAATTATGCTCCGATACGCCGTTGACCGGCTGGTTTCGAGATGGCTGTTGCAACACAGATGAGAATGATCGCGGCATGCATACCGTTTGTGCGAAGGTAAGCGATGAATTTCTGAGCTGGTTAAAGGACGATGGAAATGATCTCATCACACCGCATCCGGAGTTTGGATTTCCGGGGCTTAAAGCGGGAGATAGCTGGTGTGTCTGTGCGGGTTCTTATGCGCGAGCCATTGAGGCGGGCGTGGCTTGCAAGATTTATTTGTCCCGAACGCATATCGGGACATTACAACTTATTCCAATCGAAAAACTCAAACCATTTGCACTGGATTTATCTTAAGTTCTCGCAAAGAATCATCAGATCCGCTTGACGAAAGCGCGTCGGTGAATTGTAATCAGTGTCCCGCTAGTGTTGTCCTGATGGCCAGGTAGCTCAGTTGGTAGAGCAGTGGACTGAAAAGGAAAACGCTTACCAAAAAAATGCTATTTTTCAACTGTATCAGTTCCATTTATAAAGATGCGTTAAGAAGTGCGTTAAGTAAGAAAAAAGTTTGTTCTTTCTTCCAGTCACTTAACGCAGTCCTTCTTCTTACCTTTATTTCACTACCGCAAACGCGCGTTTCTTTTTGCATTGCTCTTTAAACGCTTGCTATTCATCTGCAGAAAACACAGGCAACCCACTGGGATTCGCCTGTTTTTCTACGAATTTAATTATCTTTTGGTTTACCATTGAGCCTTGTATGTTGCCATTACACGCGCATCATCGTTACCGCGTAAATGATCGACGTCATTCGTATAACTAACAAGGAATTGAAGATTGCTATCTTTACCAATACTCTGATTAAAATTCATTGTGTAGTCAATATGTCGTCCGTCAGGCTCCATATCTGCAATAAAGTCCGCAAACATCATCCCGCCCTGTTCAATGCGTAGCGGTTGGGTGATACCAAAGTTTAATCTGCCGTAATTTGCGTTTACACCAAAGCCCATTGCGTGGAAGTCCTCTACGTCTTTGACATAACCATAACTGCCGTTTGCTGTACCAAATGCGTAAGTGGCATTAGCACTAAAGTTCCATTCACCAATGCTTTTCTTACGGCTAATATTAATATAACGAGTAGTGGGATCATCGACATGCATCAGGCTTTGTCCAGGCGCCCAACCCATAAGGCTGTTATCAATACCAACCGCCACATCAACTTCTCCGTATCGCAAACCTACAACGGCGTTATCAATCTCACCGTACTTGTCTGCTTTAGTAGCACCAAACGTTAGGGTAGTATTACTATCAAATTTGAATACAGGCATCATGTTAATGTCGTTAAAAGACATTAATTTGCTGTTATCTATAAAGTGTCCCTGCATGTTAAGTATCTGGTCTTTTACAAAACTTAACTGCCAAAAGCGAGGGTCACGTCCTTTGATAACATCATGCATTGCGAACCTCGCATACCCTTTTCCAATTTGCTCTTCCTCTTCTTCCTTTTCTTCGCCTGGTATAGAAATACTAGCCATTGGAGAGAGCAGTGTTCCAAAGGAACCGTCTTCATAAACAATAATCCAATCCATGCGCCCGTCATTGTTGGCGTGGGTTGGAAACAAGGCTCCCTTTGATCCTGCATTAGGCACGTTAGCAAAAATTGCACTACCGAGTTGGCTAAACGTTCCGTTACCGTTGTTCAACCAAATACCGCCATGTTGTGATCCAACACTGCCAGCATAGTTTTGATAATGATTGACATAGAGATCGTTTTTGCCATCACCGTTTAAGTCAACGAGCATTGGTGCTTGTCCTTTAGAGTGCGGAACAGTTCCACTTATTCCGAATTGCTGTTTCAAACTTACACCACCTGCACCAGTAGCAAAAACACGAATCCAACTATTGGTAGCACAAACGTCACCACATTCGTCATACACGATGATGTCACGTCCATTGTTATAAACCGCTCTCAGTCCTGCTACTCCTGGAATCGTATCTGGGTGTATCTGCATTAAAGAGAACGATGTTCCTCCGTTGTTTTTATACACATTAATGGCGCCACGTCTTGCAGACACTCCATCTAAAGCAACTGCGGAATCGCTACCCGCAAACCCTCCTCCTGATCTAACATCCATATCTCCAGAAATAAGTTCGGGATATCCGTCACCATCCAGATCCATAAGTGTTCCTGCGAAGGCACTATTTTGCATACGAATCTGTCCAAGATCACTAACTTCTCCGTTTACGTTTTGTCCTCGTTCACCAGGATTGAAGCCAAGATAAACCACCGTACCACCAGAGAAGCCAACAATATCCAAACGCCCGTCTTTATTGACGTCACCTACTGCCGATCCGTGCCAGTTGAAAACAGGTCCAGGCGCCGCATTTATTCCGTTGTAAATAAGAGCAGGATTCGTTGCTCCACCGCCACCATTACCTAATGCAATTGGACCTTGTGCAAAGTAGTTACCAGTCCATTCATTTACTGTTTCACTAGCGGCAACACCACCTGCGCGTGTAGGACTATAAGAGCCATCTGGATTACTAAGAAATACATAAGGTTGGATTTTCACATCCCATCCCATTGGGCATCCATTTTGACAATAAACTCCATGAGCGGCTGCAAAAACCATAACATCAGTATTACCATCACCATTCCAGTCTCTTGCTACAGCGTTACCGTTGTCAGCAAAGTGCTCTACCCATCCAACCGATCCGTGCCCTTGTATAAAGTTATAAGTACTGTCCAATGCGTATGCTGAAACACTGTACCCAGTTGCTATAGCCGCCACAATTAACGATGTTAATCTATTCATCTCGACATTCTCTTAAAAATTTTCGCGTAATCCGTACTAGCACTAATGCTTTTAGTGTGGCTCGCGTTAGTGCTGATTCTTGTAGATTGACTGTAAACTCTTCAGACGAGAAATAAGCGACATAAGTGCCTTGCTCCTTGCGTAGCATTAAGTCGCTGTGTAGTTCAATCTGCTTCGTTTTTGTAGTCATTTGCCACTATTGCGAAAGCACGTTTTCTTGTAAACTACGCTTGTTGCTTGACGCTGACACTTGTATATAAGCAAAAAAGAAAGTGCGTTAAAAGTGCGTTAAGCAGTTTTCTCCAAAATATGCTGTTTTCTAGTTTGGCTAGGTAGCTCAGTTGGTAGAGCAGTGGACTGAAAATCCTCGTGTCGGTGGTTCGATTCCGCCCTGGCCACCATATTTCTTCAAGAAGACCCGCGTTAGTTTGAAGCGACTATTTTTTTCGAATATTCCTTTGAGTGTGATATTCGGGGTGTTTATCTTGCGAATCGAGCGTGATTTTTAACTAGGCATTCATGTTGGTACCGGAGTGGATTTACTGCTGTGCTGAGAAGCAACAGCGTAGGTTAGGTGTTTGCTCTTTTACGGCTAGACCATTTCGCAAGTATTGCCCGTGGGTCACCGTCGTCACCCACATTATGCTCTTTTCCGGTTCTTGGTGCGGTTAATTCGACAACGTAGCCGTTCGGATCGCGAAAGTAGATTGAGTCAATGAAACCGTGATCGGATATGCCACGGACAGGGATTCCGGCTGATTCGCCTTTAGCCATCATGGGCTCAAGGTGCGCATGATCAACCGCGACTGCAATATGCAGATCAAAGTCTCGTTGTTCTTTAAAATCAAACGGCGTATCCGGGTCGTCAAAAAACGCCAGAAAAGAGCCATCTCCCATTTGAAAGAAAGTATGGAGCACTCTTGTTTCACGACCTGATTTTGTAGTGTTGATCTCCAGAGCGCCGGCGAATGGCAGACCCAGAAAGTCCTCATAAAAAGCTCGGGTTTCTTCCGAGTCTCGGCAGCGATAAGCGGCATGATGAAGGCCTTTAATCATTTCAGTGCTCGCGGTAACGGGTGTGTTGGCGATGAGACGCTGTCGTTGGGTATGTGTACTTTTGATGTTTGCGTCATAACGCAATCACCAGCATTTTGCGGGTGCAGAACCGGTCGCGCTTTGAACGCCGAGATGCGTTAATGTAAGGCTGGTGCACTGCTTATCGTTAGTTTCTTGCGCGCCTTGTGGTGTAGCGGTGAGTTTGAATTTCCCTGCTTCTAGCGCGGTGCCCGTCGCGGTAATTACATAATAACCCTCCGAAGAGGTTTTACCTGCAGGGAGTAGGGTCGTCACCGGCGTAAGGGCGCCCGAATCGTTTTGGAGTCTGCAATTCGTGTTGTTATACGCCGAGAACTGCGTATAGCAGCGCTCGAGTTCCTGGGCCACCTGCAGCAGGGTACCCTGGCCATCAGTGCGACGGCTGCGGGTCACATAGTCCGAATATTGCGGTACGGCAATTGCCGCGAGGATGCCGATGATGGCGACCACAATCATCAGTTCGACCAGTGTGAACCCGGCTTGTTTGCTGTCCATAGATTTATTCAAATTTCTACCAAGTTGGATTGATGATGCTGACCCTTTAATCCGGGAAGAGCTGGTCCCAGGACAGCCTGCCAGTGAGGTCGGCCTCATCATCTGTTAATAGAGTAACGACAATTTCTTCACCAGCTTCTGTGGCAGTGCCAGGGGTAAAACGCTTGTTACCGATAATTGAAGGACCTGCCGGCATACCTTTATCAGGATCGAGTTTTCTGCCCGCATAACCGACGGAATAATCTTCGCCATCTGCGACAACAATTGTGTACTCGTCTCCTCCATCTCTAGTCTTTAATACTTCACCATCATCGTTGAAATCAAATACAGCGTCATCAGGGCTGCCGCCATTCTGCGCCTTTACTGACATCTCCCATCCGGTCCCCCCAGACGCACAGACACTTTTATCAGGGATAATGGTATTGAAGTAAACAATACCGCCGTACACCAGTGCTTCGGAGACGACTCTTTCTCCACTGGTGGGAAGGTCAATGTACCAGCCGTATTGCCGGCCACTAAATGCAGAATAGGAAATTTCAAGGTCGGTATCGGTCGCCCGCCCGGCACTGTCATCGTTGAGCACAAAAGATTGACTGACAAGACTCGACTGATCCAGATTCCCCGTGCCATTATCCCACACGGCATAGAAAGACTGGGTATCCGTGAGAGTTTTATCCGGCTCTGATAGGAAGCGCCCGGTGCCGAATAGGATCATCAGATTAGGACTGGACCCGTGAGTGACTGTGGGATGTTGTATCACCGTTGGCGTTACGGTAATCGGCTGGTTTGACTGGGCAGTAAACAGCGGATCTGTACCGTGCGCGACTGCCCATGCACTATCACTGGTTTGGGAAATATCGAAAGCCCATAGATTGCCATCGAAATCCCCAGCATAAACACGGTCGCCGGTCCCATTGTTATCAAGGTCAACTACTGCGGGGCTGAAAAGCCCGTTTCGGTTGGTCGTTGACCCCGAACCGGTGGGGATACGCAGGTAATCACTCCCTTCTGTCCACGTACCGTCAATGCCGCCGTCAAGGTAGATTATAAAGAGCTGGGCCTGGCCGCCACTGCTGTCAGTCGCTGTGTCTTCCAGACCATTGCCGGTAATCGCTGCCCATCGGCCGTTATTCATGAGGGCGATGGTGGGCCGGCTATAGGTATAACCCAGGTGGGCATCGTCACTATTGGTGAACTCCCACAGGACTAGATCGACTGCGTTGGTTTCTCTAAAGGCTGACGTATCGGGCGATGTGACATCGAGGGCGAAGAGGCCCCGGCCGCCCCGGCCTTGGGAGCCGATGACAATTGTGTGCCAGTCCTCCGTGCTGCCCGATGTTGTACTGATAAAGGCGTCACTGACTGTCGGTGTTCCATCAACGTATAAGTTTTCGTGATTAAACGTTGGGTCAGTGAGTCGGTGATATCCCGCGCTGATGCTGTCGCTGTAGAGATTGCCGGGTGCATAGGCAATAATTTCCTTACCATCAGTCGCATTGAACCCGTGTAAGAATCCATCGTTCGCGCCGACGTACACAACGGGGGCCCGCCCGCTTTTGGCAGTAACGAAAGTTGAATACTTATCGTCACCGTCAGGAAATCCAGCGCCAGAGTCGGGCCAGCCTAGATTGGGTTTTCCCACAAAAATGGCACTGGAGTGCCAAATATCACCCAAGGTGCTACCACGAGTACGAAATCCAAGACCACTGGGGCTTTCGTCTGTCCGGCTACCACGCAGATAGCGCAATCGCGCCTGCCCAACCCCTTCGGGTTCGGTTTTTCCGGTTGGGCTCGTCTGCAGGTCGGCCTTTTGGGCCGCAGTCAGGGAGCCCCATCGGAAAGGCGCGCCCTCGCCTCCGGCCCAGGTGAGGATGGTTCGGTCTTCCGCGGCGATAGCGTCCAGTTCGGTTGCCGCACTCCAGTTGGGAGCGCCATTGATAGACCCATCATCATTAAGGCTATAGGCAACTAGGTTGCCCGACCAATCTTTTGAGTCAAGTAGAGTTTGAAAGAGTTGCGTATCCTCTTTAAGAGAGGAGGTACTAAACGTAACCGCAGCACCACTTCCTACCTGCGCAATTCCCTTGGAAACGGCATCCAGAATGGCGTTAACGGTTGTTTCACTACCGCTGACATTATTGGTCAGAGTTCCTTTGGTTGTGTCGGTAATGATGGTCGCCTGGCCTACCGAGCTTGAAGACCCCGTACAGGACTCCGCGGTATCGATCCCGTAGTTGGGACTTTTAGTATTGATCGCGGCAACGACGATGTTTTTCGACAGTAAGGCATCGATTGCCTCGTTCGCATCAACGGTGGAGCAGTGAGACGGCGCGTCTCCAAACCAGACAATCACCTTCCCAGAAGTTTCCCGCCAGCCGATCGCATCATCTGTTCTATAGCCCTCATCGGTGCAGGTACCGGTGTACCCATCGGCACATTTGCCGTCGGTACTTGCCCCTTCAGTCGCAAGCTGGTGCAAAGCAAAGTAGTTTGCTTCGGGCCAGTCTCCGCCACATCCGCCAGGTGAACTACAGGTCGACCACTCACTCATTGAGGAAATCACATCCGCTTTGCTTTCCGTAATCACCTGGTTGACCTTGAAGGCTTTGCGTGCAACTTCGGGGGATCCAGTAGCACCACTGACCGGACAGAAGCGCCAGCGAACTTCATATCCCCAATATGGCCACCACTTGTCCCCCGAGTGCCAGTAAGTAGGGCCGTAAGGATTTATTGTTACGTCATAAGCTCCGGTAGCCCCAACAGAGAAGGTTCCTCCGCTCTTGTAACTTCCCCAAGTAAAACCCGACCCTTTGGATACAAGAACAGTGCCGCCTTGCATAAGATTCCATGTATTGCTATTCCATCCATCTCCATATGTGTCGATCATGTCTAGGTAATAGTCGGTGCCGGCATCCAAAGAGATCGTGTTTGTTTTGCCAGCGTACTCAACGGAAGTAGGGCAATGATAAGAGCTAGAACTTGCTCCCTTGTATTCGAGGGGGTCGCCCCAATAGGTTGCCAGCCCATATTGCACATCGATACCTTCGAAGCGCTCATCGTCTCCTGAGATCGCGTTGAGAATCGTCGCGGCATTGGTCCTTGTGCTCGAGATCATGCTACCCATACTGCCGGTGTTATCCATCAGAAAGACCACATCTGCCTGACAGGAACCGGCGGCAACCCCCTGCTGGCTGCCCAACAGGGTAATGGCGCCAATCACTCCGGCTACAAGGAAGGCTCTAACGGAATATCGACGCTTATCGGGTTGCTGCATGCAGTCAATCCTCTCTTAAACGCAAGGATGGTTTTCCTGGTGTCATGAGTTGTTGGCCGCCGGGCAACGTGACTGCATGAATTGAGTCCAAATTAAGTAAATCAAACAGAGGCGTCTCAACAAGGCTCACCTGCGCTGGATGGGCGCACTCAAAAACCCATTTCGCGACAACAGCTGATGGCTCAGCTACAGCGGCCTCCGTTTGCCGGCGTATGCAGCCCGCCTCAGGCGGTGGCTGGAAGAGTCTCTGGGTGTACTTCAGAATTTCCGCCAGTCGTGTCGCTTTAGCGCTTTGTGATTCACCCTGATTATCAATCAGGGGGGCAGCAGATTCCGGCACTTGTAGCTGTATCAGCAGCAGAGTTCCTTTAAGGGTCAGGAAAAGTTCGCCTGATCGTTCCTGTGCGGTTGCATTTTGGCTCGCTATGCCCAACGCTACCAAGAATGCCCCGATTAATACGTAGGTTGTGGGTCGATTCATGAGTGTAGTCCAATGATTCCCGCGGCTCATCGTGTGCTGGGTTGTGAAACGAGGTATGTCATATCGAAGCAGAACGGTCAGTAAGTTGCCGCATAGTGACCTCGCAGGACGGTCTGTGTACTGTCGTTACCACCGGTGCCCCGCACTGTAATTCGGAAGATAACAGTCTTTGTAGTTAGGTCAGTTTCGCCATAACCGCTCATATTGATCTCTCCGCTCGTCTTTTCACTGATTT
This sequence comes from Arenicellales bacterium nBUS_48, assembly GCA_051201575.1. Taxonomy (GTDB): domain Bacteria; phylum Pseudomonadota; class Gammaproteobacteria; order Arenicellales; family UBA868; genus UBA868. Next base: position 309,904 of record CP179197.1, read on the forward strand.
TTTTTATCATGTAGCGAGGTGTAAGTGTCACACCCTCAGGCTGAGTCCACGAAGTATCTAGGGAAGAAATCTTCGCAGAGTTTGCGTCAGTCCAGGTCTCTTTGAAAGGGTGGGATTCAGAAGACTCAACCTCCTCACCGTAAAACCCCTCTTTCTCCGGATTAAACCAGTAGTCATTTGGCTGACTTGTGATGAAGTTTTCGATGGCCCTTAGTCCAGACTCAGCTGCCTCAAAGGAAAGATTGATGTCCCGGCTTGCGCCAGCCATCTTTTCTTCAAGGAGGGTAGTCCGCATTAGCGCCATGGCAATAATGGTCAGCATAACCAGCACCATTAGGCCGATTACCAGAACCCAGCCTTGCTGACTGGATTGACTTGATCTTTCGCTTGCCACCTTCATCAGTTTATCGCTTTGTTGCGCAGCGTGATTGTTGTCGTGAATATCTTTCGCAGATATTTGTCATCCTCATCCGGGGTAGTCGGCGTTGGAGGAATGACCCACGGCGGATAGATATAGGGTGAGGGTTCTGTGGTCAGGTTGTTATTGATTGAGCGCACCAGTAACGAGATTCGGACACTCACGATCCGGTTTTTTTGAAGTTCGCCAGAGTTGATGGCGACATAACGGTTGGCGGTGCCGTCAGCATCGGTGTCCTCGCCGTAGAGAATCTGCATGTCTTCGATGCCCTCGAGCAGTTCATCACCGTTTTCACATGCTGAGGCTGAGCCTTTGCCGTCGGCTCGGCGCAGTGAAGGAATCCAGTTGCCGTCTTTGTCCTTGCCGGCACCGTTAGCGACACAGTACGTTATCTCTCGGGCTTCATATACCCGGTTTCCTGCGATATATGAATTTTTAAGATCGGGTGATTCGTTAGCGCCCACACCATGCTTCAATACCGCCCCGTCGTTTCCGGTCACCTGAAAAACATCACTTTTTTCACAGTCACTGATAAGTGCCGCTTTGCCGACCGCGAGAGGGCTATCGACCGTGATGTTGTCGTCGGTTCCTGACATGTTGGCTGTCACCGGTACACCGCGTCCGGTTGCGCTGCGAAAGGTGATGCTGTCCGCGCCGTTAAGGCCATCGTCAGACGTGCCGGTGACGTGCCCGGCAGCGACGTCAATATAGGCGTCGCTGGCCGTCGAGATACCGTTGTAGGGCTCGGCGTCGCTGTTGCAACCCCAAAAGCCTGCAACCCGAGCATCGCGGCGGATGAATTCAAGCGCAAACCGGCCGTTTTCCTGCACCCGGGCGAGGCCTTCATTGAAACGGTACAGCCGGCTGGAGTCCACATAAACCTTGAGCATGGCGACTGTGACCAGAAGCCCAATGGCAAGGGCTATCATCAGTTCGACCAGCGTCACACCTTGCTGGCGATGAAGCCCGAGATAGCACTTGCGTCCGACGCTTGGCGCGGATTTGCACATCATGGCCGGAACTCAAATTCAAACTTCTCGGAACCGCCGGCATCCTTTAATCTGTTTTCAGTCCAACTGACAGAAACAACGTAGTAATCAGTACCGTCCTTCTTTTTAACGGTTCCGCTGCCACCGGGTAGTACATCCGAATTTGTCCTGTTCCACTCCCAGGCATCGAACGCGGCCATCGCTTCGGCACTGCAGGAACAATCTTTATTGCACCGGCAAGTTGGAGGCTCTCCTGCAGGAGGATTGATATCCTGATAATAAAAGGGAGGCTCCAGGGTCGGCCGGTTGGCTCGGATCCGGTCCGCCATGTCGTAGGCTTGGCTTGAGGCATAGGAGCGGTGCAGTGCACTGGTGTTGTACTGCAAGCCCTTGGCCATCAGAGCCGCCAGAGCTAACAGGCCGAATGAAAAGACAACCAGTGAGATCATCACTTCCAGAAGCGTAAAGCCGCGATTTCTCATTGGTTTCAGGTTCCGCTGCAGCTACCGGCAGATCCCAAGGCAGTGGCCACAAGCGCCTTAATTCGGCCACTATCGTTTACCGCTATGGCGTACGCCTTATCTCCATAACCGCGATTGTCACAGAGTGCGAAAGATCCATCACGCTCGTTGCCGTCAATGTCAGTTGATTTGCCATCGTGGCGAAAAGAGATGTCGCTTGAGAACGTGGTGGAGCGCAGGGTGTTGCCGCCGTCGAGTTCGGAACCGACTCCGAGGATGGTTTCTCCACTATCGACCACGGCGTCAGTATTGGTATCCACGAACACAACCCAGCCGTTTTCCCAGTTGTTGCCAGAGCAGCCAGCCGAGGTGCCTGGACATACTGTTACACGGGTGGCCGTGCGTATGGCCTCTGAGCGGGCGTGGGTCAGTTGTACGACAAAGTCGCCGGCCTGACCGCGGATCCGGTTATTGAGAATGAAATCACCGAAAGCGGGTATCCCAAACACGGCCACGATCCCGATAATAAAGATCGTGACCAATGCTTCAATCAAGGAGAAGCCGTTGTCTTTGCTATTCAGGAAAAACGGGTTTGCACGTTGGGGCTGAAAAACACTCATTTGTGATTGCCGACTGTCATATCAAGGTAAGTATAAATTGAGAGTATATTTGGAGTCACAAAAGCTGATGGAGTGAGAGAGATTTATGTTTGTAAGTGTTGTGATACCCGTTTTTAATGAGATGCGGACGCTTGAGCAGGTGATCAAGCGGGTTCAGGCGGTGCCTGTTGAAAAAGAGATTATTCTTGTTGATGATTACTCTAATGATGGCAGTCGGGAGTTTGTTCAGTCTCTTGGAGAGCAACCGAACGTGCGGGCGGTTTTGCACGAGTACAACCAAGGCAAAGGGGCGGCATTAAGATCCGGATTTGCGGCTGCGGCAGGAGATGTCGTCCTGATTCAAGATGCCGATCTTGAATATGATCCTAATGATTACCCAAAACTGCTTGGGCCGATAGTGGAAAATCACGCTGATGTCGTTTATGGATCAAGATTTGCAGGTGGCGAGACTCATCGCGTCCTGTATTTTTGGCATTCGGTGGGCAATCGTTTTTTGACTTTACTGTCCAATATGATGACCAATCTCAATCTTACGGACATGGAAGTTTGCTATAAAGTTTTTCGTCGGGAGATTATTCAAAGCATTGACCTCAAGGAAAATCGATTTGGCTTTGAACCGGAAGTGACCGCTCGATTGGCGAGATTTCGCAAGCCGGATGGTTCGCGCTTAAAAATATTTGAAGTCGGAATTAGTTATGCCGGTCGAACCTATGAAGAAGGGAAAAAAATTGGATGGCGCGATGGGGTTCGCGCCATCTGGTGCATTATTCGTTATAACCTTTTCTGAAACGAGAATAATTATTGGTTTAGCTTTGAATTTTCCAGCTACCATCGGCTTGTCGACATGCCGTGCCATAACCTTGTTGGACTTCTCCGCCGACCTCAATCTCGGTGGTGAACTCTCGACACGGAGTGCCGTCTGATTTGACGACTGTAGTCGTCGGGATTGCTTTCCCACCATTGCCAGAATTCGGATTTTGCCAAGTGGTTTCAGCACCATCTTTAGTTGACTCTAGGGAATATTGAAGATTCTGTGCGGCGAGCAATCGGTCACGTTCGTCGAGCTGGGCGCCAATCTGGTCACCAACAATCGCACCAAAGATAATGCCAAGAGCGATTGCCCAGCCTCTATCTGAATGACCATCTCCAAGCGCGCCGCCTAGCACGCCGCCGACTACCGCGCCCGCGGCTGCGCCTTGCTCCTGCTTAGATGGTGCGGTCGAACAGCCTGAAATTAAAAGCGCTCCGCATAAAAGCGCGACAATAATTGAATTATTTTTCATTTTGGTTATTCCTTAGCCTCGGCCTCTAGTCGCTCAAAATTCGAGCACTCATTTGCTGTGAAGGGTTGATTGGGTTCATGTGGCAAAACGGTTTTAGAACTCAAGTTGTTCAAATATCGCGTCGATTCCCGCGAAAGCGCATAGATCATCCATGTCCCCACCGGGTGCGCCAGAGACCCCGATACCGCCAACGAGTGTCCCGCCGGCTTCGATAATTACTCCACCACCGACGATGACAACGCCCGGTAGATGACGAATACCAGCGGCCGGCTGCCCGTTTTCAGTGACGGAAATCATGTCGGTTGTGTTGAGTCGAAAACCTGCAGCTGTTCGTGCCTTACCGATTGCGATGTTAATGGTTCGAGGTCCGGCGAGTTGATCTCGCAATAGCACCTGAACGCCGCCAAAACGATCGACAATAGCAACGGACACTTGAAAATTTTCTTCTCGGCAACGATTAAGCGCCGCTTGCGCGGCAGCTAAAGCAGTCTCGGGCGTCATTACCTGAAACGTCACGGTTCCTTCGGCGGCAACTGCCCTGCCTAGTCCGCCGAAAGCGAAGACTAAAACAATCAACGCGTTAAGAAATGATTTCATAAATTTGCTCCTATCGAAAACTTTATCATTCGTGAGCGCGAATGGGGGCCTTGAAATCGTAAATTTTATTACGATTAGTTAATAAATATAGGAGAGTATGTCAGTTAGCAGACGAGGGGAGGGTCATTTGATTCATAAGAGGGTTCAGATTCAATTCACAGGCGATAATGAGAATGTGCGGGTGCTTTTTAGATCATCATGAATGACCCCGTAATCATTTTTGGTTTTTGCGACGAAAGAGGTTATGGCCAAAATGTTTCGAGATTGATTATCCAGGCGCTTGGTACCACACCGTAGCGCGTCTCTTAAAATGCTGACTCGAGTTTGACTAGCATTTGGTGCTGTTATTAGTGGCAGTCCGGGTCGAGCGGGACTGGTTGCAATAATTTTTAACGTGTTCGATCCGGGCTCAAAATTTGTCGCCAGGTGCCAGGAGACGCAGTCGATAGCGGCGAGATCGGCTTTTCCGTTGGCGACGGCGTGAATCGATTCCCTATGACTACCGGTGACAAAGATAGTCTTGAAAAATGCGTTTGGCATTTGACGCGCGGTCATTAATACCTTTATCGCAAGATAGCCAGAGTAGGAGTCATAGCCGTTAATCGCGAGTGTTTTACTCTTGAATTGGTTGAGGTTTGGGGGGCAATCCTGCTGGGCAACTAAAACGCTGTGATAGTTGCCCTCTTGATCCCCAATTGCGTAAGAGAAGGTCCCCAAGACCGTAACTTGATGGCGCAGCTGAGTGACTAAAGGGAAACCACAGGTTTGACTGAGCAAAAGATTCGGAGAGCGCCAGGCTTGCAGTGTCTCGACCGATCGATCTAAATCTTCCGGCGCGGGGATACCACGGTTTTTACATTCTGAAGCGACTATTCGCCATAGCCGGTTGTTTGCCTCGCGCACTTCCGGCCAGTCATACATCGGCAATTGAGCAATAAGCAATGACGACATTAATGTTGAGATCCTAACTTGATCGAAAAGCTTGGGTGAGTTGACGGTCAGGTGATCTTTACTTTAAAAGAGCGGGTATCGGTTTGTTTAAAAAGACGCCAGGTGGTTTCAGGTGATATCGGCTAGTTAGCTGTTTGCTGCAGCCATTGGCCGAGTGCCGAACGTTCTGCAGGCGTCATTTTTGTCGCATTACCCAGTGGCATAGCCTGACTCATCACCGCTTGAGAGATTATATTCGTTCGATGTTGCGAAATACTGGCGAGGCTATCCAATACGACTCCAGCGGGGGCCGTTTTAAATGCAGGGTTTGAGGGATGAGTTGCATGACAACTCACGCAATGTTGCTCCACAATATTAAAGACCTGGTTATCACTGACTTGTTCTTCAAAGTGTAGTTCGTTTCTGGAGGCGATAAAGAATATCAAACCCAATCCAAGAATAATCGCAAGTGGCCACTGCCATATTAATTGGACGCCACGACCTCCTGCATGGTGTGTGTTAAAAAAATGCCGGACAATAGCGCCGATGACAATAATGAAGCCGACGACTAACCATCCCCACGCGGTACCCCCCGAGAACAATAATGGGTAATGAGCGCTGACCATGAGCAGCAGTACTGGCAACGTCAGATAGTTGTTGTGGAGAGAGCGCTGACGGGCTTGCGCGCCGAGGCTGGGATCAGGCAGTTTTTTTTCCAGAAGATCGGCGACCACTTTTTTCTGATTGGGGATGATGACCACAAATACATTTGCTGACATGATGGTCCCGATGAGTGCGCCGACGTGTAAAAAAGCGGCTCGATCACTGAAGATTTGGGTGAGCAAAAACGCGCTAACTAAAATCAGAACGAGCACGGACGATGCAAGGACAGTTGTCGATAGACCTATCAGGCTGCGGCAAAGGGCTTCATAAAGACCCCAACTTCCGATCAGGAAGGCCACACTGATGCTGATAGCCATTGTGGGTGTGAGGTCCGCTCGGGTGGAATCGATCAAATAGGTGCTGGCACCAAAATAGTAAAGAACAATTAACAGCGCGAAGCCCGATAACCAGGTGAAGTAGGCTTCGTATTTGAACCAGTGAAGATCGTCAGGCAGGGCCTCTGGCGCAACAGCATACTTCTGGACGTGATAAAAACCACCACCATGAACGCTCCAGGATTCACCCTGAACACCGTTCGGTAAGGTCTCGCGGGCTCGCAGACTGCGATCTAGCCAAATAAAGTAAAACGAGGTGCCAATCCATGCGATACCCGCCGCGAGATGTAACCAGCGGATCGCTAGACTCGCCCAATCAAGCCAGGGGATGATCATTGGGTTGCGAATTCCTTGAAAAAAGTGGGTGAACTGTTGATCTTCGGATCAACGATCGTAAGTCGAATCGCTTTTCAGAAAAATGACTACAATTAGGAAGAACTATATCTTCTTTTTTGATAATCAATGGAAACTGATGATCTCGAGCTGTTTGTCCGTGTCGCACAACTTCGGAGTCTGACCGCTGCGGGCCGAGACCTGAGACTGACGCCGGCTGTCGTGAGCTCTCGCCTGATTCGTCTCGAGAAAAAATTGGGGATCCGGTTGCTCAATCGCACCACTCGCCAAGTTGATCTAACGCCTGACGGGGATAGTTTTTTTCTTCACAGTAAAAAGATTCTCGAATCGGTTGACGAGGCCAAAAGCGCGATTTCGATTAAACGTGATAATCCGACCGGTTCACTCAAAGTCTCTGCGCCGGTCAGTTTTTCGAGGATTTACCTTGGTTCAGCGATTGCCAAGTTTGTCGAGCGCCATCCTGATGTACAGCTTCAATTGGTCTCGAGTGATCGTTTTGATGATTTTTTTAGTGAACAAATCGATTTGCTGATCCGAGTGGCTGAATTAAAAGATTCCAATATGGTTGCAAAACGGATTGCGACCAGCCGGCGGGTGTTTTGCGCGTCGCCGGATTATCTTGGCAAGGCGGGAGAACTCAAGACACCGAAGGATTTGCATGACCATAATTGCCTGCTGCTTCGTTTTCCGGGCTCACAGCAGTGGCGATGGACGCTGACACATCCAGGCGGGCAACCTGAAACCCTTAGCCTGATGGGTTCGATGGATTCTGACAATTCAGAAATTTTGACAGACTGGTGTCTCTCGGGACACGGTATTGCAATGAAAGAGGTGTGGGAAGTTGCACCGTACCTGAAGAACGGCCGCTTGAAAGAGGTTCTGCCGGATTATCCCCCTGTCTCATATCCCATATCTGCACTTTATCCGCACAGTCAGTATCTCCCTGCTCGGGTCAGGCTTTTTATCGATTTTCTCGCTGAGGAGTTTAAAGACCTGCCTTCCTAGGAGGAAAAGTTGATTCACTACAAGCGAGGCCGCGAAACCCTCTGAAAAATCAATTAAGATGATCACGTGACAAAGCGTTTTACTTTGATTACGACACGGTGACGTGTCCAATCGAGCAAAGATGTCCGGGAAGAGTGATCTCCCGAACAATGTAATCTCAGTTAAGCATAGGTCGCGGGCACGCGTGTCCGACTGGGCTCTGTTGCAAGACGCAACGGTCTATATACGCCTGTAGTTATCAATACCGATGGAGATCGTGGTGCTGATCGAGTGTAGGTGGGCGATATACATGGAAACCTGTGGGCACTTGATTTCTCAAGCAAGTTGATGAGCGAGTGGAATGTGGCCAACGCCGCTCCGTTGTGTAGTGGCGCCAATCGCTACACTTCGGGAAATAGTATGGATGATGCTGATGAAGTGGGTGTTAAAGTGATCCGCTCCGGGGATAATCAGCTAGAGGGCCGATTGTCATGGCAACAGGTGAACCCCGGTCAGTAGAAACGGCTTCATATTGATATGACTAACGAGATTGAGCGAAAGTAAACTTTTGAAACCTCCAGGCCCCGGCTTCATTGTCATTGCGGTCGTATTAGTGATCGCTACTTTTGTCGCTCTTCGACTTTTAAACCAGTAATTTTTTTTGTTTGATAGGTTTTCTTGTCTGGATTTTACAAGCGTGAGCAATATCAGGATTACGCTATGGTGATGTCCTGTGACTCAAGGACGATCTGTCGTTAAGGTGTCAGGATGTCAGCGAAACTGCGAAAAGAGGATGGTGGGGTAACGGGGATTCGAAATATGATGTCGCCCCCCAGGCGGGCGTCTCTGAATAAAAGCATTTAGATGAGCTAACCTTCCAAACCCGCCCGTTGCCGAAGTGTCTTAGCCGCGTTGCTGTGACGCCGAATCAGATCAACTTCATCAAGTCCTTGAATCTTGCCGTCTGTGACCCGCCACTCGCCCCCAATCATGACGCAGTCAGCACGAGATGCGCCACACTGAATGAGCGCAGCGAGTGGATCATGGAACCCGCTGTGACGCAGTTCGCCTAATTTAAAAAGAGCAAGATCAGCCTGTTTGCCTTCCGCCAGGACGCCAATGTCGTCCCGACCGAGGCAATGAGCACTTCCTTCTGTAGCGAGCCTAAGTGCATCAAGATGACTGAAATGAGCTGCGCCTTCTTGTAGTCGCTGAAGCATCATGCTCGCCCGAACTTCTTCAATTAGATTTGAGGCATCGTTAGACGCTGAGCCATCAACGCCGAGGCCAACAGTGCTTCCTGCATTCTGAAGAGAGCCCACAGGACATATTCCAGATGCAAGCGTCATGTTTGAGTGCGGACAATGTGTGATCGCTGTGTTTGCTTTGCCCAGGCGATTAATCTCATCTTGGGTGAAGTGAATGCCATGAGCCAGCCAGGTGTTTTCCGTGAGCCAACCACAGGTCTCCAGATAGTCGAGAGGGCGCATGTTGTGTTTTTGCAGGCAGTAATTATTTTCATCTAGGGTCTCGCCCAGATGAGTATGCAGGCGCACGCCTTTTTGCATTGCGAGAACGGCAGATTCTTTCATCAGCGTGTGACTTACTGAAAAAGGCGAGCACGGCGCAAGACCGATCTGGATCATCGCTCCTGAGTGAGACTGATGGTACCTATTAATGACACGCTCGCTGTCGAGCAAAATGGCCTCGGTTTTTTGGACAACGCTGTCGGGCGGTAGCCCGCCATCTTTCTGCGATAAGTCCATAGACCCTCGCGTCAGAGTCGCCCGAATGCCGATTCGGCAAGCGACCTCAGCTTGAATGTCCACAGCGTCCTCCAGTCCGCTTGGATAAAGATAGTGATGGTCTGAGGCTGTGGTGCATCCGGAAAGCAACAGTTCCGTGAGTGCGAGTTCGGTAGCGACCTCAAGTAGATCAGGATCCAGGTTGGACCAGATCGGGTAGAGTGTTTTCAGCCAATCGAAAAGTTCCTGGCCCAAGGCCGGTTTGATCGCTCGAGTGAGAGTTTGATAAAAGTGATGGTGAGTGTTGATTAGACCGGGAAGGACGACATGCTCGGATGCATCGAAAACGTGATAGGGAGGGGAGGGGGTTTCACCGGCGGAAACTAAATGACTAATCTTCTGACCTTCGATAACAATGCCGCCATCTGCGTTATCAGCGAAGATGCCAAGCGGTTTCTTGATCCAGGTTCGGGTCATTTGGAGAATAAAGAAGCAAAAAAAACCCGCCCCAGCGAGGGACGGGTTTGGGTAGTCAAATCGTCAAGGCTAGTTGGGTACTTCGTCATCGATGCCTTTGACGTAAAACATCATGCCCGCGAGCATGCCATCATCTGCAACTTCTCCTTCGGGCACCACCAGTTCACCAGCCTGGTTATAGATCGGCCCGGTAAATGGATGAAATGCGCCAGTCCGGATGGATTCTGCGGTTTCCGCGGCTAGAGTTGCCACATCGTCGGGCATATTAGTGTACGGCGCCATCACGACCAGGCCGTCGGACATGCCGTGCCAGGTATCTCCCGATGCCCAGGTGCCATCGAGCACCGCCTGGGTTCTTTCAACATAGTAAGGGCCCCATTCGTCGATGATCGATGTTAGTTGGGTGCTTGGCGCAAACTGGATCATGTCGGATGCTTGGCCAAAAGCGAGCACATCCCGTTCTGCTGCCGCCTGCAGTGCTGCCGTGCTATCGGTGTGCTGAGTGATGATATCCGCGCCCTGATCCATCAGCACTTTTGCAGCATCAGCTTCTTTTGGCGGATCAAACCAGGTGTATGCCCAAACAATTTTAAGTTTGATGTCAGGATTTACAGAATGAGCGCCGAGCAAGAAAGCGTTGATGCCCATAATGACTTCAGGAATCGGGAATGAGGCAATGTAGCCTACGGTATTGGTTTTGGACATCTTGCCCGCAATTACGCCCTGAACATACCGGCCTTCATAAAATTTTGCGTTATAGGTGGCCACATTGTCAGCTTGCTTATAACCGGTGGCGTGCTCAAATTTCACATTAGGAAAGCGTTTGGCCGCTTTGAGGGTTGGCTCCATATAGCCAAAAGATGTCGTGAAGATCAGCTCGTGTCCGGTCTCTGCAAGTTTTGCAATTGCGCGTTCCGCATCCGGTCCTTCTGGTACGTTCTCGACAAATGTGGTTTCGACACGATCGCCGAGTTCTTTTTCAATTTGCATCCGGCCTTGATCATGGGCATAGGTCCACCCGAAATCCCCAGGGGGGCCAATGTAGATGAAGCCGACTTTCAACTTCTCAGCTGAGGCGGCGCCTGAAGCAATTACGAGCGCTCCGGCAAATGCCATCGCAGTCAGTCTAAAAAACTTTTTCACGGTAAGAATCCTCTATTTGGTTTTCTAATTTTTAATTCTCTCATCAGCGTTCGGCCCGGAAAGCCCGCCCAAGACATGCCGGAGCGTTCAGTCGGATTCGGGTCGAGTCTCGCGATATCAAGACTAATACAACTATGGTCGCAATGTAAGGGAGCATTGACATATAGGAGGCTGGGATACCAAAACCTGCAGCCTGAGCGTTTAATTGCAGGATCGTAATGCCGCCAAAGAGCATGGCTCCCAGCAGGACTCGATTGGGGCGCCAGCTGGCAAAAACCACGAGCGCGAGGGCAATCCAACCCCGTCCCGCACTCATATTTTCAGCCCAAAGCGGCGTATAAGCCAGCGAAAGGTACGCTCCACCCAGGCCTGCCATTGCGCCCCCGAAAGCCACCGCAGCGTAACGGATGGCAATAACCGGATATCCGATTGCATGAGCCGAATAGTCAGAATCACCAACAGCTCTCAATACCATTCCCGCTCGGGTCCGACGTAAAAACCAAGCCGTCAGACCCAGAATCCCAATTGCAAGATAAATGAGCGGGTCATGCCCAAACAGAATTCTTCCAATAAAAGGCAGATCGGTTAATAGAGGGATATAGATAGGCTCTATTTGCTCGATTGTCTTACCAACATATTCAAGGCCAAAAAGTGCGGACAGCCCGGTTCCAAAAATCGTGAGAGCTAAGCCTGTTGCGACCTGATTCGAAAGAAGGGATAGCGTTAGAAAGCCAAATATTAAGGACGCAAAGATACCCGCAAGCGCCCCGGCAAAAACACCCAGCACCGGCGCGCCTGTGACTGTGACAGCGGCAAATCCGAATACGGCACCAATGAGCATCATGCCTTCAACGCCAAGATTCAGTACACCTGACTTTTCACATATCAGCTCCCCGGTTGCAGCAAAGATGAGAGGCGTGGCAGCGGTCATGATGGTCATGATCGATGCAATAATTAATTCGGTCATGTTGCGCTCTTTGAGATGGTGATTCGTGTCAGTCGATAGCGAGTGAGCAGATCAAAAGCCAAAAGATAAAAAAGAATAATGCCCTGAAATAAACCGGTTACGGCTTTGGGCAGGCCAGCTGAAATTTGAGCGCCTTCACCTCCAATATAGGTGACCGCAATTGCGATTCCGGCAAGCAGCGCACCGACGGGATGCAATCGCCCAAGGAACGCAACAATAATCGCGGTGAAGCCATAGCCAGGGAGATTTTTGGGACAAGTTGTCCGATTGTTGAGCTGGCCTCAATGACCCCCGCGAGTCCGGCTAAGCCACCGCCGATCATGAGCGTCACCCAAATCATTCGTTTCTCGCCGATGCCAGCATGACGGGCCGCGAGTGGTGCGGAGCCGAAGACTTTAATCTGAAACCCGAATTGGGTCTTTGCTAAAGCGAACCACACCAGCAAAGGCACCACAATTGCGATGATGGTGCCAAGATGAATCCGATATCCTGCAAAAAGGAACGGCAGAAGCGCCGCATCGGGGAACATACGGGTCCCCGGGAATCCCCAGCCCTGGGGGTTGCGCCACGGACCTTGTACGAGATGAATAAGAAGCAATTCGGCAACATAGACCAGCATCAACGAGACCAGAATTTCATTGGCATTAAAGCGGGTCTTTAAAACAGCTGGGATCGCGGCCCAGCCCATGCCGCCCAAGATTCCGAGCAGCATCATGAGGGGGAGAATTAAAGGGTTCGCGCTTTCGTAAAAAAAGATCGCCGGGGCACTCCCGAGCAATGCACCGGCAATGAATTGACCCTCTGCGCCAATATTCCAGATGCCGGCTCGAAAACCAATTGATAGGCCCACACCAATTAAAATCAACGGCCCGGCCTTAACTAAAACTTCAGAAAGCCCGGACCAGGATGTTAATGGCTCGACAAAGTAAATATAAAGTGCGATGCCAGGGGACTTCCCCATGATCAGGAAAATCGCGGCGCCCGTGACGGCGGTTAACGTAAGCGCAAGTAGCGGTGAGAGCCACGCGGCACTCACCGAGGGCGTGGCTCTGGCTTCAAGCGTTAGCAAGGGCATCTCCAGAGGTATGATTACTAGCCCCCATCAGCAGTCCAACCGCTTCGGTCGTGATTTCGGCCGCGGAGCGAGGGGTGGATAGACGCCCTTGGGAGATCACCGCAATCCGGTCGCAAAGGCTGAAAATCTCATCAAGATCCTGGGAGATGACGAGTGCGCCTGCACCGTTTGCGACCAATTCCTGAATCTGTTCGTGTATCGCAGCCGCGGCTCCCGCATCTACTCCCCAGGTGGGCTGAGACAAGACGATCAATTGAGGGGCCTGCAAGATTTCTCGCCCGACGATGAATTTTTGAAGATTCCCGCCTGAAAGGCTGCTCGCGAGGGCATTTTGACCAGTTGCGCGAACATCGAAACGATCGAGAATATGACCCGTGTATGCGCCGACTGCTGACCAGTCGATGATGCCAGCGGAAACAAATCCCAGTCGTTTGCCCGCAGTCAAAAAACTGTTCTGAATAAGGCTTAGATTGGAAACAGCGGCCTGTCCGATGCGCTCTTCGGGTACGAACACTGCACCCAATTGTCGCCGATCCATGGGAGTCATGGCGGTGGCGTCTTGGGTTTCTATTTCAATTGAACCAGATTGAGGAGGTCCCGTCTCTCCGGTCAGTGCCGCCATCAGCTCGGTTTGTCCGTTTCCCGCAATGCCCGCGATACCTAAAATCTCTCCTGCCTGAACCGTAAAAGTGACGTCTTGGATATCTGTCCCGTGCAGTTCGTCTGAGCGTTTTGAAAGATTGCTCACAACAAGGCGTTTCTGGGTCGATATTGATGTCTTGCGGTCCTGAATCGGTTCGACCCGTCGCCCGATCATTTTCTCAGCCAGTGACTGGGCAGTCTCTTCTGCGGGTACGCAGTGATCGACCCGCTTGCCACCCCGAAGAATTGTCGCCTGGCCACACAACGCGCGCACCTCCTCGAGCTTGTGGCTAATGTAGAGAATTGATCGACCTTCAGCTACGAGTTGGCGCAACGTCTCAAACAGAACATCAGATTCCTGAGGGGTCAGCACGGATGTTGGCTCATCCAGAATGAGCAGTTTAGGATCTTGGAGCAGGCATCTGACAATCTCAATTCGCTGACGCTCTCCCATCGAGAGGTCATAGACATAACGATCAGGGTGAAGTTTTAATCCATACTCATTTGCGGTTTTTTCTAATTGCGCTCTTAGCAAGTCAAGGTTCTGCGCCGGGAGAGCGAGCGCAACATTTTCAAGCGTGGTCATGGATTCGAATAGTGAGAAATGCTGGAACACCATGCCAATACCAAGGGCCCGAGCGCTCGCCGGGTTGTCAATTTGAGCGGATTCTCCTCTCCAGATAATTTCACCCTGATCCGGTCTCAACACGCCGTAAATGATTTTTACGAGCGTGCTTTTTCCTGCCCCGTTCTCACCCAGCAGTGCGTGGATCTCACCCGGAGCGATGGTGAGATCAATATTGTCATTGGCAATACAGCCTGGAAATATCTTTTGAATGCCTCGAAGTTCGAGAAGCGCTGGGATCATTGTTTGATATTACTTAAGTGCGGCTAGGTTTTGAAATTATGATGAGCAATTAAGATCGTGAGTCAATAGGGTACTTTGTTTTTCTTATTAAGCCATTTATTCATGAGGTCATCGGCTTCCTTGATCGCGCATCTTCGCAACGGAAGGCGCCGGTCGTGAATTGCAAGTGAGACTTCTTCGTATAGCGCAGCGTCATCAAATCCAATCTTTGCCGCATCATCTCGCGTGCTCGCATAATAAATAGCATCAATTCGAGCCCACCAGATCGCGCCTAGACACATAGGGCAGGGCTCACAAGTGGAGTAAATTGCAGATCCTGTTAGCGAAAAATCGCCGACAGATTCGCAAGCCGCTCGAATCGCGCTGACCTCAGCATGCGCTGTGGGATCGTTGTGAGAGGTCACACGGTTCCATCCGGAACCGATTATTTGGCCGTCCCGAACGATGATCGCACCAAATGGTCCACCGGCGCCGGCTTCCATATTTTGTGTGGCAAGCTCGACTGCCAGACCCATGTAGTAATCATGATTATGTTTTTCGGATTCCATTTTTTCCGCTAGGCCGCAGCATCAATAGAGTGTTCGGTAAGTTGCCTTGAGTGAATTGCGAGGTGTTGCAATAACTCTGACAACACAGCAACCGCAATTGTGCCCGGTTCTTTCCCCGGAGGGCCATTTTGACCTATTGGGCTCGTGAGCCGGGCGATATCAGACTCACGGAGACCCTCTTTTTTCAGGTTTTTCCTGAATCGCTTCGATTTGCTGTCACTGCCGATGAGGCCGATGTACCTGATCGCAGCGTTGGGAAGCAAAACCTTACAAAGATCATAGTCCAGCGGATGGCTGTGCGTCATGATGATGGCTGCTTGAAAGCCATTTAACCGGGTGGCGTCGGCCGTCAGGTCAATGCTTTGTTCAATCCACAGGTTATCGGCTCTTGGCACGAGCGCACATTGTTCCGTTCGTTGGTCGAAAACACTGAGTCGGATCGGCAGTTGGGAAGCGATGGTGCTTAGTGCACGACCGACATGACCGGCCCCAAAAAGCGCCACTTTTGGCCAATTCTGTTCGACGAGGAATAAGAAGCCGGAGTCGGTGTCAGCGGGGTGGATTGATTGCACGGTTGGCGCTGAAATCCGGGGAGGCCTGTCAGGATACTTTTTGTCGAAAAAGATTTGAACAGGATTGGAGGCATCGAGAACGCTTTTAATTTTCCGGAGCCATTTGATCGATGAGACATCTATTGGCTGAAGAACAACGCTCATGACGCCGCCGCAACATTGACCCAAATCTGGCCCCAGCGCGCATGTCAATACCGACCGGCGCCAGATTCCAGTCCCAGCAAGCATGGCACGGGCGGCCTCTATTACGACTCGCTCGAATTCACCCCCGCCGATTGTTCCATGAGCATCGTCTTCGAGGATCAGTATCGAGGTGCCGTGGTCTCTTGGCGTTGATCCTCGACCTGCACTCACAATGGCAAGGACGGCCCGCGTTGCCTGCTCAGCCGAGGAGATTGAATAATCTACCCAACCGGAGGGACTTGGTAATGCGTGGATCACGTTGTCGCCTTTTCCGGATGACAGGCGCGCCCGTGCTCAATTTGGATTGCGTTAAGGAGCGCTTCGGGTGTTGCAGGCGCGTCTAATGCCGGGGCATGTTGATAGGCGCTGACACTCGATACAGCATCGGATAACGCCTGATGAACCGAGATTGCAAGCATAAGCGGCGGCTCGCCAACGGCCTTTGAGCGATGGATCGTTTGCTCTACGTTTTCGCCATTGGCCCAGAGGTTTACGTTGATTTTTTGAGGTTTGTCGGTGCAACTGGGGATCTTATAAGTCGATGGTGCATGTGTTCGAATCGCGCCTTGTGAATCCCACCAAAGTTCCTCAGTTGTAAGCCAACCCATTCCCTGAATGAAACCGCCTTCAATCTGTCCGAGGTCAATTGCCGGGTTTAGGGATCGACCCACGTCGTGCAGGATGTCGACGCGGAGCACCCGATTTTCTCCTGTCAAAGTGTCAACTGCGACCTCGCTTACGGCCGCACCATAGGCGAAGTAGTAAAACGGTCGACCTTTAGCGTTTTTGCGGTCGTAATGAATTTTGGGGGTGCGATAAAAGCCGGTGGCTGATAGCTGCACGCGATTCATGTAGGCAAGTTCAACCAGTTTTGAAAAAGAGATTGATTGATCGCCAAGATCAATTTTTCCGTTCTCAAAACGAAGCGATTCAGTGTCTATTTTAAAATGATGCGCCGCAAATGATGAAAGACGTTTTTTGAGAACGATGGCTGCATTTCGCGCGGCCATAGCATTCAGGTCTGCGCCTGACGAGGCAGCGGTCGCCGAAGTATTCGGAACCTTATCAGTCCGTGTTGCCGATATTTTGATTTGCTCTATGGGTAGACCGAGCGCGGTCGCCACGACCTGGGCCACCTTTGTGAATAAGCCTTGCCCCATCTCGGTGCCGCCATGATTAAGATGGACACTGCCGTCCTTATAGATGTGCAGCAGGGCACCGGCCTGGTGAAACCAGGTCGCGGTAAACGAGATTCCAAATTTTACTGGCGTTAGCGCGAGCCCCCGGCGGGTGACGGGGTTCTTGTTATTTTCTTGTTGAATTAATTCGCGTCTGTTCCAATAATCACTGCTTTTTTCAAGTGCTTCCACTATGTCATCGAGAACAAAGTCCTCGACTGTCATATGGTAGGGGGTAATATTTCTGTTATCTGAAGAATAAAAGTTACGCTTTCTGACGGTAAGCGGATCAAGGCCCGTGGCGCGCGCGACGGCTTCAATCATCCGCTCACTGGCCAGCATGCCCTGTGGCCCGCCAAAGCCGCGAAAAGCGGTATTGGACACCGTATTCGTAAAACATCGTTTTGATCGAATGGCGACGGCCGGGAAAAAATAGGCGTTATCAAGGTGAAACATTGCACGATCATTTATCGGGTCAGACAGGTCCAGTGAACAGCCGCATCGGGAAGCCATATCGCAATCCACAGAGAGAATTCGTCCTTCGGCATCGTGCCCCAAGCGCCAGTCAAAGCGAAAATCATGACGTTTGCCGGTTAGTTTCATGTCATCGTCCCGGTCAAGGCGACACTTCACCGGCAACTGGTTTCGTTGAGCCGCGACCGCTGCGAGCGCGGCCCACTGGCAAGCCTGACTTTCTTTTCCGCCAAAGCCTCCACCCATTCGTCTCACCTCAACCGTGACAGCGTGGGCAGGCGTTCCGAGAACCTTAGCCAAATGATCCTGAATTTCGCTTGGATGTTGGGTTGAGCAGTAGATGAGCATGTCGCCATCTTCTTGCGGTACCGCTACGGAAATTTGCCCTTCGAGGTAAAAATGATCCTGACCGCCGCATCGAATGATGCCCTCAAGTGTGTGTGGTGAATCTGCCAACGCTCGGGTCGCGTCTCCACGAGACATGACCTGTTCCTCACTTACAAAAGACTGTTTTGCCAACGCATCATCGATCGTTAGGATCGGCTCGCTTTCAGAGAGGGTCACGACGCCCAATGCGGCAGCGGCCCGCGCAGCGCGATGACTGGAGGCGACAACTGCGAAAACGGGCTCTCCATCAAACCTGACCGTCTCTTGGGCCAGAATGGGATCATCTCCCTGACCCGCAGGACTGACGTCATTGTGTCCGGGTAAATCCTGGGCACAAAAAACATCAATTACCCCGGGCGCTGATCGCACGGCAGCAAGATCAATTTTTTCGATTTTCCCGCAAACGCGCTCGGCACCACCAACGGCAAGGTGAAGCGTTTCCGACGGAAGTCTAATATCGTCGATGTAGATCGCTTCGCCTGTGGCATGTTTGAGACTGCTATCGTGCGTGATCGGTGTGCCAACGGTTGTTTTTGATAAGTCAGGCAAGATCATTGACCTCGGCGGGAAACGAGTAGAGTGATCCTGGGTTGCGATTCTCTAGTCGCTGCATACATTTTTGCAAAAGGCCCCGCGCGGCAAGCGTTCGGTATGCGGCACTCGCCCGCATGTCGGAGATAGGTGAGAAGTCGCCGTCAAGGGCTGCTGCCGCGGTTGAGAATGTGTCGGGAGAGACGGGCTGGTCGACAAGCGCTTTTTCACATTCAATGGCCCGCCTTGGTGTGGCTGCCATCCCACCAAATACAATTCGGGCAGAAGAGATGATGCCGTCGCTTATATTGAATGCGAATGCGCCACTTAAGGCGCTGATATCCTGATCGAATCGTTTGGAAATTTTCCAACAGTAAAAATGTGTGGCACTGGGCAACGGGATACTAATACTCTCGACAATCTCATCAGGACCCAGGTCCTGCTTGCCATAGTCAATAAAGAAATTCTCAAGATCAAGATCACGCTTGCCTGAAGGATTGGCTAGCCTTAGCGTTGCGTTGAGGGCAATCAAGGCCGGCGCCAAATCACCGATTGGAGAGCCATTAGCAATGTTCCCCCCAAAGGTTGCTTTAGAGCGAACCTGAGCAGAGCCAAAGCGGCGAAGCAATACATCTAGATCGCGGGAAATCTCGGCCATTGGCTTCAGACCTTCGGCAAGCGTGACGCTCGCGCCAATCGTGAGGCACGAAGGGTGGTGCTCGATTTTTCGGAGTTCTTTAATGTGGTTGATATCCACAGTCTGTGCGAATGTTTGGTGTGCTTTGTTAACCCATAACCCTACATCAGTCGCACCCGCAACGAGCTGAGCATTTGGAAAGTTATTTTTGATTTCCCACAGGCGCGTGAGATCTTTAGGAGCGAAATAGCCACCATTTTGGGTTTGTATCTCCAGGTGAGTGTGCTCTTGCTCCCAGGTTGACAGGATGCTTTCGGCCGAATGCCTCAGGGATTCAGACTGCGGGGGTCGCGGTGTTTTGCAGGCCGCCATTGCTGCAGCAATAATCGGGGTATACCCGGTACAGCGACAGAGATTTCCCGCGAGCGCGTCATTAATCGTTGTCGGGTCTGCGACCGCGCGACCGTCTGAGCACGCTTCGTGAAGTCCGACAAGGCTCATCACGATTCCTGGAGTGCAGAATCCGCATTGTGATCCATGATGCTCTGCAATTTTTTGTTGAACGGGATGAGGCGTCGGTGCTGAGATGTGCTCTACCGTTAGGATTTGCGCGCCGTCAGTTGCGGCCAAAGGCGCGATGCAGGCGTTGACAGCTTGATATTCGACCTCACCCTCTCTGAGACGTCCAACAAGAACGGTGCAGGCGCCACAGTCGCCCTCGGCGCATCCTTCTTTAGTTCCCGTTAGTTTTTTTTCGAGTCGAAGAAAATCAAGAAGGGTGAGATGCGGGTCAAATGCCTCGAGCGTGATAGGATTATTGCCAATCAGACAGCGAAAGCTTGAACGTGAATGACTCATCAGGCTTCGCGCGCTCTAACTGCCCCGATAAGTGCTATAGCCAAAAGGCGAAACCAAAAGGGGAACATGATAATGAGTGGTTGAGTCGCTGATACCGAATTGGATAACGACGGTATCCAGAAACGCCGGGTCTGAAAGTTTGATTCCACGCAGGCGAAAATAATCCCCTATCGCAAATCGAAGTTCATATACGCCTGAGACGAACTCATCTTTTTCCAAGACGGGTGCCTCGCTCCTGCCGTCAGGATTGGTCACACCTTCCCTGATCAGATCTGCGGTGTCTTTGATGCGGTATAACGTCCACTGGACGCCGCTGGCGGGAAGACCGGATGCGGTGTCGAGGACGTGAGTTGTCAACTTTCCCATTGTTCCCCCCAACGTTTGATGTTGTACCGACCGTTTCTAACAGCAGTCTGGATATAAGAATTAATCAGTCTCACACACCGATTGACTGTCGTCAGCACCTTAAAATACCAAAACATTTTCAAATATTATTTGATAATAATTAATCATAATCGTTAAATCCTCAGCTAGTATCTGATGTCAGTCAACAACTGAGCCAGTTTAAGTGATATGCGGAACCAAGATTCATACCCCCGGGATCTGATTGGCTATGGTCAGGAGACCCCTGATGCGAAGTGGCCGGGTAATGCTCGAATCGCGATTCAATTCGTTGTTAATTACGAGGAAGGTGCGGAGAACTGTGTTCTGCATGGTGACAAAAGTTCTGAGGCATTTTTATCAGAGATTGTGGGCGCAGAACCGTGGCCGGGACAGCGTCATCCCAGCATGGAGTCCATTTATGAATATGGCGCTCGTGTCGGGGTTTGGCGACTTTTTGATTTGTTTAAGCGCTACGAAGTTCCGCTGACTATATTTGGTGTCGCGATGGCGCTCCAGCGTAATCCTGCTGTTGCTGAAGCGGCGATGAGGTCAGGATATGAAATCTGCTCCCATGGTTACCGTTGGATAGATTATCGGAATGTTGCAGAGGATGTTGAGCGAGCGCATCTCAACCAGGCGATTGAAATTCTGCGCACGCTCACGGGCGAGCGCCCGCGGGGCTGGTACACCGGACGGACAAGCGAAAGAACGAGATCGCTCGTGGCGGAAGAGGGCGGATTTTTGTATGACGCGGACGACTACAGCGATGATTTGCCATTTTGGACGGAAGTGAGTGGGCATGCGCATCTCGTTATTCCATACACCCTCGACAACAATGACATGCGTTTTGCGACGCCTCAGGGATTCAACAGCGGAGATCAGTTTTACAGTTATTTGCGTGATGCATTCGATGTCTTGTACGCGGAGGGGGAGCATAAGCCCAAGATGATGTCGGTTGGCTTACACTGCCGCCTCGCGGGCCGTCCGGGCAGACTGGCGGCGCTCGAGCGGTTTATCAAGCACACCCGTCGCTATGACAATGTTTGGTATTGTCGACGGATTGACATCGCGCATCACTGGCGATCAGTCTACCCTTATCGCGCCTCATGAACCAAAAATCCAGCCAAATGAGTCGGGATCTATTTATAGATGTATTTGGAAGTGTGTATGAGCATTCACGCTGGATTGCTGAACAGGTTTTTGATAGCGGACTTACATCATTATCTGATGAGTCATCGACATTGTTTGCAGCGATGTCTGAAGTTGTCGATCAGGCGGGCCAAGATGCACAACTTGAGTTGCTTCGAAACCACCCTGACCTGGCTGGAAAATTAGCGGTATCGGGAAAACTAACGGCGGCCTCGGCTTCGGAGCAGGCGGGTGCTGGTCTGGATCGGTGCACCGATGCAGAATTCGACGAATTTACTAAGCTGAATAATCGCTATCAACAGCGTTTTGGATTCCCTTTTATTGTGGCGGTTCGGGGCCTGGATAAGGAACGTATTTTGGAACAATTTAGACATCGTGTTCAAAACGACTGGGACACTGAGTTCGATTGTGCATTGTCTCAAGTGCATCGTATTGCACGACTTCGAATCGACCAGATCATAGTGTCTACCGAGGATCATTAAATGAATGACGTGCTGGATATGCCTGACTTCGCGCGACACTTGGTAAATTTAGTTTCACCTCGACTTGGGGCCAGAACGTTGTCATGCAGCGATGACTTTTTTGCGCCGATGGAACGAATTTTGCAGGACGGTGAGCCAGTTTTTATTGCTGACAAGTTTGATGATCACGGTAAATGGATGGATGGCTGGGAGAGCCGTCGCCGCCGAGGCGGCGGATTTGACCATCTCGTCATTCAACTTGGCACTCGGGGGATAATCAGGGGAGTCGATATCGATACCCGCTATTTCACTGGCAACTATCCTCCCAAGGCATCCATCGAAGTGGCTGATGGCGGTCACTCTCATCAGGCCGGGGAGCTCGCGTGGCGGGAGCTGTTGTCAGAGACGCCGCTTGGTCCTGACAGCCATCATTATGTTTCGATTTCTGATCCTGAGCCTGCGACGCATCTTCGTCTCAATATATTTCCTGATGGGGGTGTTGCGAGATTGCGGGTGTACGGCGAGCCGTTGCCTGACTGGACGCGATTGAGCATCGAGGAAATATCCGAATTGTCCGCGATCGAAAATGGTGGTCGGATCGCCGGATTCAACAACGCGCATTATGGAAACCCATGGGTCATTTTGACGGCGGGTCGAGGCATGAACATGGGGGATGGTTGGGAAACCCGACGAAGACGCGAGCCTGGAAACGACTGGATCCTCGTTCGTCTCGGAATACCCGGGGTGATCGAGCACCTTGAAATCGATACTGCACATTTCAAAGGAAATTATCCAGATCAATGTTCGGTTCAAGCCGCCTTGGTGAGTGGCCTGAATGACGAGGACTTGATCAAGACAGCATCAGGCTGGCCTGATCTACTACCGCCCACTAAAATGGAGATGGATCACCAGCACTTTTTTGAGAGCGATTCCCTTGAAGAATTAGGTGCGGTGGATTGTCTGCGTTTGAATATCTTTCCAGACGGCGGCATCAGTCGCTTTAGAGCTTTTGGCAAACCGCAGCGCTGATTTTTGATCATGACTGTCAGCCCGAGACCGTTGGTCGCCGAAGAATTTTCGCTTTTTGGTGATGTTGTCGAAGCGCTTGATGATCGAATTGTTGATATCAACCAGGGTACGTCCCAGCGATTTCATGACCTCGCCCGGATCAGCATCGATACGGACGACGGCCGCCCGCTGGCGAATATCTTTCGTGCCTCTCCTTATCCCCGCCCGCTGACACTCACGATGATGGAAAAACACCCGTTGGGCTCGCAACTTTTTATGCCCCTTCAAGCGCATGATTATTTAGTCGCAGTTGCGTTGCCGGGGCCATCGGTTTTGGCAGAAGATGTGGCTGTTTTTCTGGCAAGGGGTCATCAAGGCGTTAATTTTTATCCGGGTGTTTGGCATCACCCTCTTTTAGTTCTTGTTGAACAGCAGGATTTCATTGTGATCGATCGTGGCGGTCCCGGCGATAATCTGGTCGAGGCGAGTCTTGAGAAGCCGGTTATAGTTACGCTGAGCTGAATGACAAACGCCGTGCTCATTCAAGGCTATGGCGAAAAATATATTCTTAAACTATTCAAGACCGGAATCTGCAATGAAAACGATTAGAAGACTTTCTGCTGGCGCCATCCTTTTGATTTTGCCTTTGTCAGTTATGGCTTTGCTTGCAGGCGAAGCGGAAGATGGAAAGCCATTACATGACAACTTTTGTATGGGCTGTCATGTGAGCGTTGTTGGCGGTGATGGTGGAGAGATCTACCTGCGGGAAAACCGAAATGTCAAAACAATCGAAGGATTAATGGGAGCTGTTGATTTTTGTAACGATCAGGCAAAAACAGGCCTTAATGATTACGAGCTCGATGATATCGTGGCTTATCTAAACGAGACTTTCTACCAATTTGATACAGACTAAATTGTTGTTAAGGCCGCAGGATCACTTTTGGTGCTCCACAATCTCCACTATTAAGTTCTTTAGACGAGGAGACTGACTTCACTGATTCAGGTGAAGCTTTCTTCAAAGCCAGAGGCAAGCGCTGCTTTGACGGCGAGATAAGCTGATTCGCCTGCTCCGTGTACCGCGATCGTCCGCGATTGTTTGTTGATCGCTTCGTTGCCGGGTACGGGTGTGTAATCTGCCACCGCAGTGCCACTCGCGTACAGGCCCAGCACATGACGATCGGTGGCTTTGCCAAGCGTGGCGTCGTAGAACAAATGGTCTTCGGTCAGCAGTGCCTTGAGGAATTTTCCAACGATGATTAGGTCGGGGTAGAACCGTTCCTGGAACTCGATAAAGACCTTGAGGCCCGGCGTCATATTCTCTTTATTGAGCTCACAGATGGCTTCAGCTGGAAGCGGCGGCACGAAGTCAATGTCGCCGTCCTGAAGAATACGGACTGGCACGGTGACGATAACTTTGTCAGCTTCATAGTGCTGTCCGGAGTGTGTTGTCACGTGGACGCGTGCGCCTGTCCGGTCGATTCTGGTCACGATTTCGTTAAGTTGGATGTGTTCGAGGATGGCAGGAGTGATTTCGTTCTCGAAGTAGTCAAACCAGGTTGAACTGATGAACTTGCGATCCTTGCGAGGCATCAAGTGGCTGAGCCAGTTGCGTGTTTTCAGCTGCCCTCGTGACCAGTGCGAGACCGTTTGAGGTTGATACTTGAAAGTCTTGAAGTCTGGATGAGTGTTTGCCAGTGCCGGAGTCAGCGCAGGGGCATCGGCGCCGATCCATGTATGAAGCCACTCGGCTCCAAGATCAATCGGGAAGTCCGCGAGCGCTTCGGTCTTTTTTAGGCGACCCCCGTAGGTGTCCGCGGCTTCGAGAATCTCAAAACTGACGCCTTTATTATGCAGGATGTAGCCAGCGGTGAGTCCGGCGGCGCCGGCGCCGATAATCAGGACTTGAGGAAGTGGCTGCTGCAGGCGGTATTCAAAAGTCTCTTCGCTAAATACGCGGCTATTGATCGTCATACCCGCTGTGCCTGCAATCCCCAGTAGGCGCATGAACTCCCTGCGGTTGAGACTCATACTCGGGATTGACCCGGTCCCCTGATCAGGGCCGCAGGATCACTTTTGGTGACCCACAATCTCCACTATTAAGTTCTTTAAATGCCGTAGCGCCTTCAGCGAGCGGTCGTTCATCGATCCAATCTAGTTTGCCCAGAGCGCCCGAATGCAGCTGTTTTAAGGTATTGCGAAGATCGACTGGCGTATAGGTGTAGGTGCCTATGAATGTGATTTCCTGAAGCGTAATGCGTCTGATGTCGAGGCCGTCATTGTTGTCCATCAGGCCGATATGCATGATCACGCCTCCGGGAACGATCGAGGAAACGGATGCCTGTCGGGATGCTTTACCGCCAACGGCATCGATTACAAGATCAAAAGACGAATCTGCCGCGGGATGATCAATTGGATTGATGATTTTAGCAACACCGGTGTTTTCAGCACTTTTTCGGCGAAGGGCATTGGTGTCCGCGAGCGTAAGGCGAGTGACTCCGCGATGAGCGAGGGTGAGCGCGGCAAAAAGACCCACGGAGCCGCCACCGATCACTAATGCTCGGGCTTCGCTAATCGGTCGTGCGAGCGCGCGCTCAGCCAGGTTTACCGCATGGGTAGCCGTTGCTGCAGGCTCAGTAAGAGCGGCGAGCGCCGCATCCATGCCTTCAGGAATTTCAATCAGATTTCTATGAGGCATTGAAATTTGCTGTGCGAAAGCACCGGGCCGGTACATGCCAATAAGGTCACGTTCCGCACAAAGATTTTGCCGGCCGTTTAGGCAGTGATCACAGTGACCACAGGTAATCAGCGGATTAAGAATAACGCGTTTTCCAGAGAGGGGACCGTCCAACACCCGACCTGCCGCTTCATGGCCAAGAATAAGCGGCGGCACCCGCCTCGGATCATGACCGAGATAAGCGTGCATGTCCGAACCACAAATACCCACCGCATCGATTTCGACGAGCGTTTCACTTGCGTCAAGCGGCTTCGCATCCGCCTCCTCTCGAAATTCCATCTCTTCATTTGCGGTGTAAACCAGTGCCTGCATTTCGGACCCCTCGGGTTATTTAGCTGAAAATCCACCGTCCACAAAAATTGTCTGGCCGGTAATGTAATTTGAAGCAGGCGATGATAAAAAGATGCTCACGCCTGCTAAATCGTTCATTTCGCCGTTGCGCCCGATCGCCGTCTGGTTTGCAGCCCAAGCTCGACGATCATCGTCGCCAAAGACCGGGGCGGTCAGTTCAGTCGGGAAAAATTCAGGTCCGATGGCGTTACAGGTAATGCCGTCAGAAGACCAGGCCTCCGCCATGGCGCGAGTTAATTGACAGATGCCCCCTTTGCTCGCGCCGTAAGCAATTCCGTTAGTAAATGCGCGAACCGATTGCATTGAAGCGATATTAATAATTCGGCCATAACCATGAGTTTTCATCTCCGGTACGAGCGCTTGCGCAAGAAAGAACGGGATCGAAAGATTTAAATAAATAGTCTGATCCCAGCTTTCAGGCGTCACATTATCGGCATGCTCACGAAGGTTAACGCCAGCGGCATTTACGAGGATATTGGGTGCGCCAAAAGCATTCTTGCAATGCTCGGCGGTTTCAATCACCGTGTCGCGTTGATTAAGATCTGCGATGACCCGAGATGCGACACCCCCGTTATCACAAATCTGTTGAACGGCAGCATCAAGGCGATCCTGTCGTCGGGCAACAAGAACGACTTTCGCCCCCGCGTCGGCAAGAAATCCAGCGATCGCTAATCCGATACCTGAACTGCCGCCCGTAACGACTGCAACTTTTCCGGTAAGGCCAAAAAGTGATTGTGTATCGGTTTTCACGAGGCCTTAAGTTCAAATTGCTCATCTGGGAAGTACTTGTGTAAGCGGTCATCTCCAGCAAGTGCATGTCCTTCCATGCCCTCTGCTCGTGAGATTCGCGCACTCACGGCTCCCACATCACGGTTCGCCTCACGATTCATTCGTTGCCAGGTGACTGTTTTGATAAATTTGCCAACGCTCAATCCGCCGCTATAGCGCGCAGCTCCTTTCGTGGGCAAGATGTGATTGGGACCAGACGCTTTGTCGCCATAAGTCACCGTTGTTTCTTCTCCGAGGAATAATGATCCGTAGTTGCTAAGTTCTGCGAGCCACCACTCAAGATCCTTGGTGTGGACCTCGAGATGCTCGGGCGCGTAAATATCACTTTGCTTTACCGCTTCTTCCCGAGTTTCAGCAATGATGACTTCACCGTAATCACGCCATGCGTTTTCGGCAGCTGCTTTGTTGGGTTCACTCAGACGAGCAATGCAGCTCGGGATTCTTTCGATGACTTGCTCGGCGATTTCTTCTGACATGCTGATCAGCCATGCGGGTGAGTCAAAACCATGTTCTGCCTGACTGATGAGGTCAGATGCGACAATATCAGGATCGGCAGTTTCATCGGCAATTACTGCAATTTCAGTGGGTCCGGCAAACATGTCAATGCCGACTCGCCCATAAAGGATACGTTTAGCTTCAGCAACAAATCGGTTGCCAGGACCGACCAGAACATCGGCAGGATGCCCCGAGAACAGACCAAATGCCATCGCAGCAATACCTTGCACGCCGCCGAGGGCAAGGATCGTATCAGCTCCGGCGAGACCCGCCGCGTAGAGGATCGAAGGATGCACGCCTTCACTTCCTCGCGTCGGGGAGCAGGCGATTACATTCTTAACGCCTGCGACTTTAGCGGTTGTGACGCTCATGATCGCGGAGGCAATATGGGCGTATCGACCGCCCGGGACGTAGCAGCCGGCAGTATGTACCGGAATGAGTTTTTGGCCTGCAATTAAACCGGGTGAAAGTTCAGTTTCAAACTCTTGCATGCTGGCGAGTTGGGCCTCGGCAAATTTTTTAACTCGGTCATATGCAAAGTGAATATCATCCCGTGCGCGTTGAGAAAGACGTTCCCCTGCTGCCGCAATTTCTTCCGGAGTAACGATGATGTCACCCGTCCACTTATCGAGATTTTCGGCATATTCACGAGCCATATCTTCGCCGCCGTTTTCAATTTTGGCGAGCATGTCTTGGACGATTCGGCGGGTATCTTCTTCGCCGGTTGTGGGCGACTTGTCAGCTTTTTTTAAATAAATCACTTCAGGAACTCTCAAATCAGTAGGTTAAAGTGGGGGACATGCTGTCGAGCATGTGACTCAACTGCCGTATATAAAGCCGGGCAGCATTTCGATATCCACCTCGCCATTCGTTAAATCCCGAATGGGGTCAGCGAAGTCTTTTAGCATCACGACTTCGTCAGCTTTCGCAGGGATTACCGACTGAACACGGATTTTTACCGCATGTGCTGAACCTGCCGTTAAGGCAAGACCAAGCAGCGCTCCAGTTAGGGTAAGCAGGGTTTTTCTCATCTCTCTCCCTTGGTTGATGTTCATGATTTATGAACGGATTTTTGCTGACTTATGCCATCCCATCTTCAGCACCCAGTTACCTAGAAGTGATCTAGTTATTCAAAAACTGAGTGCTAAAGCCATTATTGCTTTACGCGCTTCGGTAAAGTTTGGTCATTACAAACTCTCGATGGCCAAGTGCTTCTGCAGCCGTCAGGCGACCATTACAGGTACGGATGACCATATCGATTAAGGCATCCCCTGCCTGATCAAGATTCATTTCACGTCGCAATAAACCAGACACGTCGAGATCAACGTGTTCACCCATTGTCCGGACGGTTCTTGGATTGGCAGTGACCTTGATGACAGGCTCAATGGGGTTGCCGATAATATTTCCCTGTCCCGTTGGGAAGATGTGGACGGCAAACCCGCCAGCGGCTTGGAGCGTGACACACTCGGCGGCTGCCGAGGAGGTGTCCATGTAGTAAAGGCCGGCTCCTTTATTGGGGGTTTCGGCTGGCGCGAGGACATCGATATATCGAGCGTTCTTACCAATTTTTTGAAGATTGCCCATGGCTTTTTCTTCAATCGTGGTCAGGCCGCCTTCTATATTACCCTTCGTTGGCTGACTTTCAGAAAGATCACTCGTCTTGTTGGGTTCAATAACTTCATTCATGTAGGCTTCCCAGGTCGCAAACCATTTATCACCCACCTCTTTATTGATAGCCCGCTCCCGGCATAGATGCTCAGCGCCGGTAATTTCAGAGGTTTCACCAAAGCAGTTGGTCACCCCGATGGCGTCGGTTTTATCGATAAAGTTTCCCACGGTCGGGTTAGCGCCCATTCCGGAAGTGGTATCTGACTCGCCACACTTGTGCGAAACCCAAAGATCTGAAATTGGACACTCTTCTCGTCTGGCTTCTGAAGCTGCCTGTAAAAAGTCTTTTGCGACTCGGCTCGCACTGGCGATCGTTTCAATATCGCCATGCTGTTCGATTGCAAAACCCTGTACTGGTTTGCCTGTTTTGGCGATTCCGTCTACGACGCGTGCTGTCCAGCCGGGCTCAATTCCAATGACGACGACCGCTGCCACATTCGGATTGGCACCTGTTCCAATTAAGGTGCGGAAATGCAGCTCTAAGTCTTCACCAAACTGCAGGCGACCATAATGATGTGGAAGTGCAAGTGTGCCTTTGATGTTATTCGCGACCGCTTCGCAGGCGGCGTTCGACAAATCATCCAGAGGAAGGATGACGACATGATTGCGGATACCTACGCGGTTATTTTCACGACGGTAGCCAAAAAAATTTAATTCACTCATGATTTACCATTTACTCGTCTTTAAGTTGTGCACATGCACATGATCACCGGTTGCAATGTCGGCAACGGCATGTCCTATGTTTTCTCCGTATTTGAGTACGGAATCTCCGTTACTGATTGCTCTCAGTGCAAACTTATGCCCAAGAGGAATAGCATGGTTCACGGTGACATCGATGGTTTTGTCGGCATCCATGATCCAGCCAGAAAGACTCTGTCCGGCGGTAATGTTTTCCACGACAACGACGCCTACAGCATCTTTTTCGTCATGGACTAAAAAATCGGGGGGTGAGCTGCTCAACTTAGACTCCTAAATCCAAAAGTGTGGGGGGGGTGTTTAAATTCTTATATAAGAATTCTTACTGTGTTATAACTGAATGACTGCCTTGGGTCAATCACGTGGATTTTTGACTGTAATTTTGTGTTACTGAGTAAATAGATAAAGAGATTTTTGTGAGTAAGCGCCCGTTGTACGAAGAAATTAAGGAAACCCTGATTGCGCGGCTGGCGTCTGATCAGTGGCGTCCAGGGGAGTTGTTGCCGAGTGAGTTAAAGCTCGCGGAGACTTTTGAAGTCAGCCAGGGCACTGTTAGAAGAGCACTTGATGAGCTTGTATCGCAAGGGCTCTTGGCGCGTCATCAGGGGCGAGGCACGGCGGTCACGAAACACACACCTTTTGGCTTCTTTCATTTATTTCGGGATGATGGCGCTCGGGAGTTGCCGGAGAGTAAAACGCTCAGAATCTCAGTAAATGCGGCATCACGTTCTGAACGTGATGCGCTTGAGTTAGGGCCCGCAAAGAAAGTCATCAGGATCACGCGTGTTCGTTATTTGAATCTTGACCCCAAAATATTTGAAACGATTGTGCTTCCAAAAGAACTTTTTTCTCCAATTGCTAAGATGGATGCGCGGAATTTGCCGAATACTGTATACAATTTCTATGAGCGTGAATTTGGAATTCCTGTTGTCGGCAAGCGCGAAAGGTTGCGTGCATGCTCAGCATCCCAACTGGAGGCTCGGTATCTATCGATTGACGTTGGAACCTCGTTGCTTGAAATTGAATGTCTGGCGTATAGCCACCGACGACAGCCGATTGAACTTCGGATCAGTCGCTGCTTGACGGACGAGCACTACTATTGCAATCCAGCGGATTAAATTACTTGGGCTTTTAGCGACAACTATGGAATTTGACTATATTATCGCGGGGGCAGGATCGGCGGGTTGCGTGCTTGCCAACAGGCTGTCTGCGAGCGGGCGCTACCAAGTTTTGCTGTTGGAAGCGGGACCTAAGGATCGTTATCCATGGCTTCATATTCCAATCGGTTACGCCAAGACCATGTTTCATCCACGATATAACTGGCGCTATTACACCGAGCCGGACCCCGGTATGAACGGCCGATCGATTTACTGGCCTCGGGGCAAGGTTTTAGGTGGCTCAAGCGCAATTAATGGGCTGATTTATGTACGCGGCCAAGCTGAGGATTACGAAAGTTGGGCGCACATGGGGAATACAGGCTGGTCGTGGAGGGAAGTCCTTCCTTACTTTATTCGCTCCGAGCGCAATGTTCGCGGAGCCGATTCTTTTCATGGAGATACCGGGCCTCAAGGCGTATCAGATATCGGCATGCCGAACACATTGGCCCGGGCATTTATTGATGCGTGCGCCGAGGCAGGGATCCCGAAAAATAGCGACTTTAATGGCGAAAGCCAGGAGGGCGCAGGCCCGTATCAACTAATCACCTGGAAAGGTCGGCGCTGTTCAAGCGCAACAGGATATTTAAAGCCTGCACGATCCCGGAAAAATCTTTTTATTGAGACTGATGCCCAGGTTTGCAGGGTCAAGTTTGCGGGCACTCGTGCTAGCGCCGTAGTCTTTTCTCAAGGCGGCAAGATGAAAACAGCGGTTGCGAGGCGAGAAGTCATCTTAAGCGCGGGTGCACTTCAATCGCCACAGCTTCTCCAGTTGTCAGGTATTGGCGATGCCACGACGCTGCGGAATCTCGGGATCGATGTGTTGTTGGATCGACCCCAGGTGGGACAGAATCTGCAAGACCATCTTCAGATTCGGGTGATGCATCGCTGTAATGAGCCACTGACCACGAACGACGATTTGCGGAGTTGGTCTCGAAAAATAGGAATGGCCGTTCAGTATGTTGCCAAACGCGCAGGCCCGATGGCGGTGGGCATTAACCAGGCGGGCGCATTTGTGCGAACGCGCGCTGACCTCGAACGGCCAGACATCCAGTTTCATTTTGCGGCGTTGTCATCGGACTTGCCAGGTTCGCCACTACATGATTTTTCAGGATTTACTTCGTCGGTGTGCCAGTTGCGGCCTACGAGTCGGGGTCATCTCAAGATTACCTGCAATGATCCTTTAGCGCGGCCTGAAATTCATCCCGGCTACTTATCGACAGAGGAAGATCAAAAAACAGTGGTTGCGGCTTTACAGGTGACTCGCCGAATTGCACAGCAACCCGCGCTCGCAAAGTTTATCGTCGAAGAATATAAACCTGGGTGCGATACACAAACGGATGAAGCATTACTCGAGTTTGCGCGTAATAACGGCGTGACAATTTTTCACCCTGCGGGGACATGTCGAATGGGGGTCGATGATCATGCAATTGTCGATCCCAGTTTAAAAGTTAAAGGGGTTACGGGTCTTCGCGTTGTTGATTGCTCGATTATGCCGACACTGGTGTCTGGAAATACGCACGCACCGGCTGTGATGATTGCGGAAAAGGCTGCCGATATGATTCTAAGCGGCGTCTAAATTGTGGCGGCAGTTGATTCGTGTGACGAGTCTCTTTGGGCATAGTGCAGCACAGACTTTACAGCCCGCTCCCAAGACATCATTCGTTGACGTCGATTTTCCGAATCCAAAGTGGGCGCGAAGTAATCAGCGCCTGTGGATTTTGAATTTGATTGTTTGAGCGATCCATACAGACCGGTTTGCAAGCCAGCTAAACGGGCGGCGCCGAGCGCGGTGGTTTCTATTAGTGTGGGCCGCTGGACTTCCAATGCAGTCATGTCTGATAAGTACTGCGCCATCCAGTTGTTTCGTGCCATGCCGCCATCAATGCGAAGAACGCTTGCGTTATGCCCGTAATCTTGAGTCATCGCTGATATCAGTTCAGCACTCTGATAGCACACGGCCTCAAGCGCCGCCCGTGCAATATGCGCTCGATTGGTGTCTCGAGTCATGCCAACCAGAGTACCTCGCGCATGCGGATTCCAATGTGGTGGACCGAGTCCTGTAAATGCCGGTACGAGAAATACCCCCTCGTTGTCAGAGAGGCTCGCCGCTAGCGCTTCCGTTTCACTCGCTGAATCGACAATGCCGAGTTGATCTTTCAACCATTGCACCGTCGCGCCTGCCATGAATATCGATCCTTCCATGGCATAAAAAGCTTGCGCGTTCAGACGGTAGGCCACTGTCGTGAGAAGTTGATGATTAGAGACAATGGGCTGAGTTCCTGTATGCAGCATGGCGAAACATCCCGTGCCATAGGTGCTTTTTAGCATGCCGCTCTCAAGACAACCCTGGCCAATTAATGCCGCCTGTTGGTCACCGACGAGAGCACCGACCGGGATTGCATGCCCGATAATATCCGGATCAGTGATACCAAAGTCGCTTGCCGTGTCGCGTACCTCTGGCAGTAAGGCGCTGGGAACGTTAAATATTTCTAATAACGCGCTATCCCATTCCTGCGTCTTGATGTTGAACAGCGCTGTGCGTGACGCGTTGGTTGCATCAGTCGCGTGTACCCTGCCATTGGTTAACCGCCAGAGCAGAAAGCTATCGATCGTGCCAAAAGCCAGCTGACCTTTTTCGGCCTGAGCACGCGCGCCGGGGACATGATCAAGTATCCATGCAATTTTGCTGGCAGAAAAATAAGGGTCCAACCGCAGCCCAGTTCGGGCAACCACTTTATTTTCAAGCCCCTGTTTTTGAAGCGTATTACAAATATCGGCAGTGCGTCGATCTTGCCAGACGATTGCGTTGTAAATCGGCTTGCCGGTGGCGCGATCCCAAATCACGGTGGTCTCTCGCTGGTTAGTAATACCAATCGCTACTGGCGATAGACTGGCGTGCGCAAGTGCATCTTGAACAACTTGATGCACCGAAGACCAGATATCCTCAGGGTCATGTTCCACCCAACCATCAGCCGGAAAATATTGGGGAAAGTCCCGCTGTGAGGTGTACTGTGATTTCCCGCTTTCGTCAAAAAGGATAGCTCGGGAGCTGGTCGTGCCCTGATCTATCGAGAGAATTGATGGTGTTCGCGCCAAAGTCTAATTCCGTCGGTGACCCCAGGCCCCTATGCTAGCGGATTTGATATCGAATCTGCTGATCGTTTTTGAGCGGGGCTCGCTTGTGATTGTGAAATCATAGTTCTAATCTAAGCTCTTTTAGATACTTAACGGATCAGTATGAAGACGCCCTCAGGCATCACTCCCCCGGGTCACTTATCTGCGCTGAGGGGTTTTTTTTGTCCTCGGCACATAATAAGATTGGCGACGAATTTTGTATGATTGTTTCCAAATTCAATTTATGGGAGAAAATTTCTGAATATCGATTTCCAGAGCGTGACACTTTCAAAACGCTACCCCCTTCGTATCAGTCGTGGCGAGTCGGCAGGATCGGTCAATCTTTTTTGTACCGTGACTGAAGACGGCGTGTCCGGATTGGGAGAGGCAGCGCCTGGCCGGTTAACGGGTGCCGAAAGCGCAGAGGACTGTGAAAATCAGATCAAGGATTTCCTCGGTGAAAATTCACAAGCACTCGATAATCCGCTCGACGGGTGGCAAATGGCTCGTGATGCCGGTGTTGCGCCTTGCGCCTGGGCAGCCGTCGATACCGCGCTCTGGGACCTTTTGGCGCGGTCGCAACGCAGGCCCCTTTATCGATTACTCGGATTGCCAAGACGCGCTGTACCTACCTCGGTCACGATTGGCATCCTCCCGCCCGAGGTCGTCCGCGAGCGGGTGCCTGAGGTTATTCAGCGAACGGGTGCCCGGTATTTAAAAGTGAAGCTCGGAAGTCCGGAAGGACTTGATGCAGATTGTGAAATGTTTAGCGCGGTTCAAGAAGCGGCATCCTCTTTCGACGTCAAAGTCAGAGTGGATGCGAATGGTGGATGGAACCTCAAGGATGCGCAAAAAATGATGACCTGGCTAAAGGAGCATGATTGTGATTATGTTGAGCAGCCCCTGCATCACAATAATGACGACGAGCTGCCCGCGCTCTTCAAGAATCGCGCGCTTCCTATTTTTATTGATGAATCGTGTAATTTTTCTTCCGATGTTGCGCGTTTGGCGCATTGTGTTGATGGCGTTAATCTAAAGTTAATGAAATGTGGCGGCATCACAGAAGCGCTTCGGATCGTGGCCACTGCCCGAGCACATCATTTGAAGACGATGATTGGATGTATGGGTGAATCCTCAGTCGCGATTGGGGCGGGGGCAGCCATCGGCGCTTTGTTTGATCATATTGATCTTGATTCACACCTTAATCTTTTGCCTGATCCTGCGACAGGACTCGAACTGTCAGACGGGATCGTTAATGTGATTCCTGGCGCATTCGGGCATGGAGCTACTCTTTCATGTTAAAACCCGATCAAAAATTAGCGATTCATTTTTTTGAACAGATAGACAAGCTGAATGGCAAGATGGGGCATGGCGTACTTCGCTATTCCCGAAATCCGATTGCGTGTGCGATTGACCTGAACCATGGGGGCCGTTCCACTCGCGATCTTTTGGATTTTGGCCCTGATGTGCCTATTTACTCGAACGTCGAGTCAGCAATGTCTGCCGGCGGGGAGGTCCTGATCCTTGGAATGGCGCCGTCGGGCGGTCTTCTGCCGCCCGAGATGGTCGAAGAAGTTGATCGAGCCGTGTCAGCAGGAATGAGTGTTATTAACGGACTTCATGAGCAGCTTGGACCTCGATACCCTAACCTGCCAGAAGGTCAGTGGATTTGGGATATCCGCCAGGAGCCGAAGGATCTCGGGATTGCCTGGGCACGAGCAGCTAAATTGAGTAATCGTCGCGCCTTATTGGTGGGAACCGATATGGCGGTCGGAAAAATGACCGCTGGTCTTGAGATCTGGCATGCGGCACTTCGTGGTGATGTGCGCGCAGATTTTTTGGCCACCGGGCAGATTGGCATCTTGGTCAGTGGAAAGGGCGTGCCGCTTGATGCGATTCGTGTGGATTATGCCTGCGGCGCTATTGAGAAAATGGTCCTTGAGGCAGCGGATGCGGATCTCGCAATTATTGAAGGTCAAGGATCGATTGTGCATCCCGGCAGCACTTCAACATTACCTCTTATGCGAGGATCATGTCCGACCCATCTTATCCTTTGTCATCGCGCAGGTATGACTCATCTTGATACCGTAGGCGATCAAGTTAAAGTCCCGCCGCTCAATGAAATTATTGCGCTCTACGAGGACATTGCTCATGGCTGTGGTGCTTTCAAGCGTCCTGTAACCGCAGGCATCGCGCTGAATACCGCTCATCTAAGTGAAGCAGATGCGGGTCGTGCCATTGCGCAGACTGCAGATGAGACTGGTCGTTTAACTTTGGATCCGGTGCGTGATGGGGCAGACGCGCTCGTAAAGGCGCTGATGGATTAACGGCTCAGTTGACCGGTCGCGCGACTTGGAAATCCAGCGGCTAACAATCCCTTAATCAGCGGTTCAATGTACTCTGGTTTTTCGAAAGGATAGGCGCGGCGGGAATCTTCAACGTGATAGCGGGGTGCTTCTTCCATCGCAAGTTCTCGCTCTGTTGCTGCTAAGGATCGGTATCCCAGCTGGGCATAACTTGCGGCTAATAGTCTTCGATGAAAGCGGTTGAGAACCGGAATCGCTTGAATGATATCTATCACATCTTGATAGCGACCAATGTTGTAGCAGCTGATGCTGAGACCCCAGAGATACCACGCTGGTGAAAAGGGATTGTGCATTAATGCTTCCTGCAATTGATCGAATGCATTAGGGGCCTGACCTCGAAAAACCAGAGCCAAGCCGCGGCCAGCGAGGGCATCGGCGTGGTTTGGATTTAGCAAAATCGCCCGATCCAGATGATGTATTGCGAGGGCATGTTTTCGATGCCAAAGTGCCGTTATGCCGAATACCGCATGAGCCTCGCTATCCATTGGATCAAGTTCAAGTGCGCAAGCTGCGTTTTCGAAAGCAAGCTTGAGAGAAAGTTCGGGGTCAGGTGACCAGCCCATCAAAAATTCAACAAGTAGAGATAGGGCGAGTCCAGAACGAGCAGCTGCAACCTCTCCGTGGTTTTTCAGGATTTTTTCAAGCACTGTTCTTGCTAATTGAGAGTCGGTACTGTTTTGCATTCGGTAGATGAAGCGCCTCGCCTGAAGCAGTTGCTCATAGACTGCGGAATCACTTTGAGAAGCATTACTCTGACGAACAGTGACTTCAATGTTATTCACTAAAGTGGTAACGATTTTTTTTGAAATACTCCCGGATAAGATTTCGAGATTTTTTTCATTCAGGTTAATCGACTCTGACCAGACATATTGGCCGGTTGGCATTTCAAGAAGTTGAATTGAAATCTTGATCCCGTGCGGGTTGTGATGAAACACGCCTTTGACGACAAACCGAACTCCAAGTTTTTCAGCAAGACTGCCAGTATCGGTGTTCGCTATTTGAGTTGATAACGCAGTTTGTGGGCCTAAAATAATGACTTGTCGGAATCTTGACAGAGCATCAATCAATTCGATGGCAAGACTTTCGCCTAGATCGTCGAGTTCGGGATGTCCCTTGAGAGTCGTGAATGGAAGAACCAAGATTGAGGGCTTTTCATGTTTTATGAGGCGGCCCGTGACCTCTAGGGCCTCACTCCCGGTTGGAAGTAGATATGCGTTGACCGGATTTGTGATGTGTCGCAGTAACTTGCTGCCCATTGCCTTGCAGCGCTGTTTATTTTCGTTATTAATCTGGGCATGAGCAGTTTCCGAGATAAAGATCCCGCCTGGCGGCGCAAGTTCTTGAAGTCTGGCTGCTATGTTGACATCGTTGCCAAAAGCCTGATCACCCTCAACTAAAGCATCGCCAACGTGGATTCC
This sequence comes from Arenicellales bacterium nBUS_48, assembly GCA_051201575.1. Lineage (GTDB taxonomy): Bacteria > Pseudomonadota > Gammaproteobacteria > Arenicellales > UBA868 > UBA868. Next base: position 347,613 of record CP179197.1, read on the forward strand.
CATCCGAACCCGAACACGCTGACCCTCAGGCAGTGTTTTCGAAATTGATGATAGATAGCGTTGGATATTTTGACTCGCAAGGATCGCACTCTGCGCGGTTGGGAATATGGCTAGAAAACTATCACCAGCGGTGTTGATTATTTCTCCATGATCATTAGAAACAAAATCATTGGCTTGCAAAAACGCATTGCGTACGGCGTAGAACGTTGAGTCCTCGTTCTGTGCTGTTAATCTGGAGAACTCGACAATATCGCAGTGTAAAATTGCAATTGATCTTTTTTGTTGGGCGATACGCATCTGGTTTGCGTTTCAAATGCCGGTTAAAGTAAGTGAAAGAATGGTTTTTTTATCATGCCATCCCATTAATACCAACAATTTTTCCTGAGGGATCTAATTTTAGATGACTCGTTCTTACTATCTTTTTTTTCTAATACTATCGACCTTCAGCCAGCTTTCGATTGCTGATGAAGGATTTTCAATCAGCGCCGGGGGCATGCTTTTTGGCGATCTTTACCATGTATCCAAATCTCACCTGCCGGATACAACTGAATCAGCGGGGTGGGTGACTCGTCGGGGGGTCCTGACGGCCAACGCCAAGGCGGGAGAGAGCTGGTTTGGGAGAGCTCGGGTTGAAGTGTTCGATGAAGGAAGCGCGGGAGATTATGGTCTTACGGGTCAGGGAAGGGATCTTTATATCGGCCGTAAACTAGGACAGCACACTGTCACGGGAGGCTTGATTCCCACAATTAGTTACGATGTGATCGAACATTATTGGAATAAGCGGTATCTGGTCCGCCTTGCGCCAGATTTGCATGGCATTCCTTCAAGAGATTTGGGAATTTCTTTGAAGGGTAAGATCTCAGGTGATACCCGCGCGTCTTATCGATTGATGTATGGGTCGAGCGCAACTTGGGAGGCCGATCACAATTCTTATGACAAGTTTATGGGTGCTGTGGTGTTTCAGCCAACCGAGGAATTACTTCTTGAGCTGTATGTCGATGAAGAGCCTCGCCCGGGAAATCATGATCGCTCAACAGCCCAGGTTTTTGCGGGCCAAAAAACAGAGCAATATTTTATGGGCGCGCTCTACACCCATCAGGATCGCCAAAGTGATCCGCCGCTTGAGGTCGCTGCGCTTCTTGGAACCTTAAAGATTACGTCGAGTGCTTCCCTTGTTTCCCAGTTTCATTATCTATTTAAACCGAGTCCGAAAGGAAACAGTATCACTTATTTACCGTTCGATCCGTCGGCACGCGCGTCAAATATTGTCGCAGGCATTGAGTTTTCTTTAGGCCCTCAATTGCTAATTACGCCAAATGTCGCGTGGACCGTTTATGATCAAAATAGTCAGGGGGTCCGACCAGAAGATGATCTGCAGGTGCGGTTGACGGTGTTTTTTAATTTTGAATAACTGACTCGATGGAGTCAGGAATTTTGATAATCCTGTAACGCATTGCTCCTTAGCTTGACCCGCCGCAGGAACAGTTTTGACATGATTTCATGTGCTTGTCTTTAAAGACGTGTCCGATGGAGGCAATTTTTGACGGGGTCAAAGGGCGTTCTGGCCGGCAATCGGGCAGGTATTGGCTAGATGGACGGTCGAGATGACGTTCAAAAAGCGAATTACTCAGGAGAAACATGTTCGATTAAACAATTATTTATCTATACAATATCGTCCACTTTAGAAGATAGCGACGGCAGTTAGCTGAATATATGATGCGCGACCATATCATTTTGATGGACACCACCTTAAGGGACGGCGAGCAGACTCAGGGCGTTTCCTTTGCGCCGGATGAAAAAGTAAGCATTGCACGAGCACTTTTGCAGACGTTGAAAGTGGACCGGATTGAGGTTGCCTCGGCTGGGGTATCTCACGGTGAAAAAGAGGCGGTCACTCGCATTCATGACTGGGCGTCGTCAAATGACTTTCTCGAGCGAGTCGAGGTTCTGGGATTTACAGATCACACACGCAGTGTGGATTGGTTGGTCAGTACCGGTGGAAAGGTGCTGAATCTGCTGACAAAAGGCAGCGAGAAACATTGCACCGAACAACTGCGAAAAACGCTTGATCAACACCTCGACGATATCGATCGAACTGTGAATTACGCTTTGGATCAAGGGCTGCTCCTTAATGTCTATTTAGAGGATTGGTCGAACGGTTATCGTGACAGTCGGGATTATGTCTACAAAATGGTTGAGGCCCTCTCGAAAATGAGCGTGCGGCATATCATGTTGCCGGATACGTTAGGCGTCATGAGTCCGTCTGAAGTTTCGGTCGCGCTCAGTGATATGTGTTCACGTTTTGATGAAAGTGATTTTGATTTCCACCCCCACAACGATTATGGGCTCGCGACTGCAAACGCAATGGCAGCTGTCGAGTCGGGAGCCGCCGCAATCCATGCGACACTGAATTGTTTGGGGGAGCGAGCGGGTAACGTGTCATTGGCAGAAGTTTCAGTTGTTTTGCGCGACAAACTCAACGTCAAAGTTTCGGTTGATGAAACGAAAATCCATGACCTAAGCGAAATGGTGGAAAACTTCTCCGGCAAGCGTGTGGCGGCAAATGCACCGATTATTGGGACGGACGTGTTCACCCAAACAAGTGGTATTCATGCCGATGGCGATCAGAAGGGTCGGCTCTATCAAACAGATTTGAGTCCAGATCGGTTTGATCGCCAGCATAGCTACGCGCTCGGGAAAATGAGTGGAAAGGCTTCCCTCATGAGAAATCTGGAGGAGCTTGGAATTGAGCTCTCGGAGGAAAATCAGGCGAAGGTGCTTAAGAGGATTATTGAAATCGCTGATACAAAAGCCACGATTACGAGAGAGGATCTACCGTTTATCATCGCGGACATTCTGGAGAGTGGTGATTATCAGCATGTGGAACTACTGAACTGTTCCATCACCAGTGGTTATGAGATTGAGTCAACCGCAAGTGTGCGCGTGCGCGTGGGTGACATGATTCATAAAGCCTCAGATTCAGGAAACGGGGGCTTTGATGCGTTTATTAAAGCAATGGGAAGGATTCTTAAGCCAGATGGATTTGAGTTTCCAGAGTTAACTGATTTTGAAATTCGGATTCCCAAGGGCGGACATACCAGTGCGTTAACCGAATGTTTTATCTCCTGGGACGATAACGGTCGGCGATTCAAAACTCGCGGTGTTCATGCCAACCAAGTGTTCGCGGGCGTTAATGCCGCGATGCGTATGCTGAATGTCAAGATGCGCGATCAGGACGGAGCGGCGAGTGAATCTCAACCGCTTCAGCAGCCTGAATAGCGCTTACCCAGCGACCGGCATCTTTGCGAGAGCTTCTACGACCCGATCGCCGAACTCACTTGTGCTGATCTGTTTTTCTGCATCACCACGACGCGCCAGATCTGGAGTCGTATAGCCATCGCTGAACACCCCCTGCATTGCGGACCATAGGTTTGCTGATTCACTTTCCATGTTGAAGCTCATTTCTAGCATCATCGCGACAGAACCCAGCATCGAATAGGGGTTAGCAATGCCTTTACCGGCAATATCCGGGGCCGAACCATGTGAGGGCTCGTAATATGATTTATCGGGCCCTACACAGGCTGAGGGCATTAACCCGAGGGAGCCAAGAATCCCACCGCACTGGTCACTGAGGATATCCCCGAACATGTTTTCCATCACCATCACGTCAAAGCGAGTCGGATTTAAAACAAGATAGGTCGCCGCCGCATCGACAAGCACGTGTTCAACGCTGACTTCAGGAAAGTCACGATGCACTTCGTCGAGGACTTCGTTCCATAACACGCTGGATTTAAGAACATTGCTTTTGTGCACGTTCGTTAAAGATTTCTTTCGCCGCACGGCCAGCTTAAAGGCAACTTCGAGGACTTGACGGATTTGATCCTCGTCGTATTCAAGCATTTCATGGACATAACGTCGGCCACGATCGTTTACGCCCGCTGTCTTCTGGCCAAAATAGAGTCCACCCACGAGTTCACGGATGATCACAAGATCGATCCCGTCCCCAATGATTTCGGGTCGAAGCGGTGAAAAATGTGCGAGGCTTGGTGGCAACGTCACCGGGCGAAAGTTGGCATAAGTCTGATATCTTCGCCGCATGGGTAACAGGCCGCCACGCTCGGGTTGCTCGTCAATTGGAATTTGTTTTGACTCTTCATGACTGAGACCGATTGTGCCTTTTAAAATTGCGTCGGCCGCATCGCAAATCGCGATTGTGTCATCGGGAAAAGACTTGCCGGTCTCAAACCAGGCACAAGCGCCAAAAAGAGCAGGTTGCAGGTCGAAGGATGCTTCGTTCCGATCCTCAATAAGTTTTAACACTTTCACAGCTTCAGCCATGATTTCTGAACCTATACCGTCTCCGGCCAGTAGAGCAATTTTATGAGTTGTCATATTCGTTGGGAAATAAATTAAGATCCTGAAGATATCATTTCGCAGGCGTCACCGATGCCATTGTTATTGGCATCGATCTGCGAAGGATTAAAAAAACCAAAACAATTATCCATTGCATCCAAGATGCCATCGTCATCAAGATCGTCGCAGATCAGAACATCATCATCTGGTTCAATCAAGGGCGAGATTGTCGGGGCGGCACCATACGAAATTGAGAAAGCGAAGGCTGTTGCTAAAACAGTTCCCGCTTTAAAAAAACAAGTATACCGACGTTTAGAAGTTACCACGGCAGTTGTTTTCCTGAGTAATCGTAGAATTTACCGCTTTCCGTCTTTCCTGCTTTGTCCAGGATCGCTTTCAGGCCCATGGCGCTTGTCTCCACATCAATCAGGCCATTGGGTCCACCCATGTCGGTTTGCACCCAGCCGGGGTGAAGCGCAACGACCGAGATGTCTAGATCTGACAAGTCATTAGCAAGGCTAACACTCACAGCGTTGAGCGCTGCTTTACTCGAGCGATAACTGTAACTCCCTCCGGACTGGTTGTCGCCCATGCTACCCATTTTGCTCGAAATCATTCCGACGACGCTGGAGTTGGCGTTTGCAAGGTTCAACTTCAATGCACGAGTGACCAGAAAAGGTGCAATCGAATTAACTCGAAATTCTTCAATCCAGGTGTCTGGATTTAGCGAGTTAAAGTCTTCATGTTTTGAATGAAACAAACCCGCGTTATTAATCAGTAGATCAATTGACGTGCCTTCAAGTGAATCAACGACAGTCTGAATGTTGCTTTCATCCGTAACATCAAGCATGACTGTTTTCAGGTTATTGGAGTAGCGGTCGATCAGTTGGGAGAGACCTTCAGTCGAGGGATCACGCGCTGACGCAAAGACCTTCTGCCCTGCTGCGAGGTATTGACGAGTCAGTTCAAGACCAATGCCGCGATTAGCGCCAGTAATGAAAACATTTTTTGTCATTATTGTTTCTCTAATATTTAAAAGTCAGGACTTGATCAAAATAATAAGCCGAATATCCAAAGCGTCCAGGCAGGTTTTCTCGTTGTCTGTGGCAACGACTTATTGTTGAGAGGCGCGGTGATCTCTAACACGCTCCCATGCTTTTCGAATCTCCTGGGTTTTCTCGTTCGCAAGCTTGATCATTTCTTCAGGCATACCTTTGGCGACCAGTTTGTCGGGATGATGTTGGTTCGTAAGGCGTCGGTAAGCCTTTTTGATTTCATCGTCGCTCGCGCTCTCCGGGACGCCCAGTATTTTATACGCCTCAGAGATAGGCTGCGCTTTTTGAGCACGCCCGCCCGCAGTCGACGCCCCGCTTACAAAGTGAATAAGTTGCTCAATTTCACCCGATTCAAATCCAAGCGAAATTCCGACGTGGCGCAGTACTCGGCTCTCGGCGGGATCAATTCGGCCGTCAGCCATTGCGCCCTGGATTTGGATTTCCAAAAACATTCGCATGAGGGTCGTTTGTCTGTGGCATTCTGCTTTGAACTGTGCCAACACGGAATCGAGGGGAAAGTCTGGAGCCTTTCCTTTTTCAAAAAGTTCAATTGCAACTTTTTTCTGATCGTCACCGAGACGCATTTGGTCCATCAGGCTTTGAGCGGCCTGAATTTCATGAGCAGATACTCTCCCGTCCGCTTTTGCGATATGCCCCATTACAGAAAAAGTCGCTGTGAAAAATGCGGCCTGTGTTTGCTCAAGTTTGGCACCAATGGAGCGAAATCCACCACTTTTTAGTCCGCTATCAAACTGATGACCAATCGTGCTGCCCAACAGTGCGCCCAGTGGGCCACCCATCATGAAACCCAGCGTACCGCCGATTACTTTCCCCCACCATGCCATGTTAAAGATCTCCTGAAAGCAAACTCATAAATGTTAAAGCGCCCATAACAAAAGTAATTTGTCGTTCAAATGTATGAATCAAAGATGTTAGCGCAGGGTCACGAGCTCTTCTGCCGCGGTCGGGTGAATCGCGACCGTGTTGTCGAAGTCAGCTTTGGTCGCGCCCATTTTGACGGCGACTGCGAAGCCCTGAATCATTTCATCTGCTGCGCGCCCAACAACGTGACACCCAATCACTTTTTCATCTTGGCCCACAACAATAAGTTTTACCGTTGTGGGCACTCGTTTTGTGGTGACGGAATAATACAGATCAGTAAATCGGCTTTGATAGACCTTAATATTTTCGTCCCCGAATTTAGTTCTAGCCTCTTCTTCGCTAAGTCCGACTGTACCGATGGGGGGGTGTGAAAATACCACCGTTGGGATCGATTCATAGTTGAGTTTGGTATTCGGTTGATTGCCAAAAAGTCGATCGGCCAGGCGTCGGGCTGCGGCAATGGCAACTGGCGTTAGGGCGGCTCGGCCCGTGACATCGCCGACTGCATAAATGTTGGAAATAGCGGTCTGTTGCCATTCGTCAGTGAGAATAAATCCTGATGGATCCGTGGTAAGGCCTGTAATTTCAAGGTTGATCGCATCTGTAGCAGGAGTTCGTCCGGTGGCAAGGAGGATACAGTCGAAACCGCCATGACGGGTCCCGCTTTCATCATAAAAAGACAACTCTCCAGTCGCTTCTTGCTCCAGTCCCTTTAACTGCACCCAAGTCAGAATGTTGACGCCGTCTGATTGCATCTCATGGGTTACCGCGTCACGAAGGGTATGATCAAAACCACGTAGCAAAATGTCTTTTCGAAGAAGCATCGTGACGCTTGAACCCAACGACTGTAAAACGCCTGCCAATTCGGTTGCGATGTAGCCAGCGCCGATAATTAGCGGGTTTTTAGGTTGGGACTCGAGGTCAAAGAAGCCATCACTGGTGATTGCAAGATCCGCACCCGGTAAGTTCAGCGTGGCTGGCCGTCCACCTGTCGCAATAAGCACATGATCCGCTGTCAGTACCTGATCGGCAACCCGTACGCTATTTGCAGACTCAAAAACTGCCCATCCACGACAAATGTCAACATTTGAAGACTCGAGGTTACGAAGATAGATCCCATTGAGGCGTTCAATAAAGGCATCTCTCGCAGTTTTAAAGCGTGTCCAGTCGAATACGGGCGGTGTTATTGGAAAGCCATAATCTTCGGCAATGGAGAGCCCATCCGCAAAGTGTGCAGCGTTCCACATCATTTTTTTCGGCACACAGCCGACGTTGACGCAGGTACCCCCCATTCGCTGGTTTTCAATGAGGGCGACGCGAGCACCATATTCAGCGGCGCGTCGGGCGCCGGCAATCCCGCCGCTTCCGCCGCCGATGACAAGGAAGTCATAATGTTCGCTCATAACCGGATTTTAGCCTCAGAATTGAGAATCGAGTTAGAAACCTTGCGATAAAAAAAGCCCCGAGGTGAACTCGGGGCAAGAAGAGAAGTTATCAACTTACGTTGGAGGAAAACCAACGCCCTAATTAAATCATTGATGTGTATAAAAGTTGTGAGGATAAGCGTAATCGGGCGCCGTTAAGTTTTCCCTGTAGGTTCACTCTGATCAGAAGTGCCATTGAGTAAAATTTACACCAGTTTAAAAGGACGACTCATGACCAGAAACGCGAATTTAATCAACCCGCTTTTGGATCTTTCAGGACTGCCACGATTTGCGGAGATCGATGCGGCCCAGATCGAACCAGCGCTCGATCAGACCCTTAGGGAATGTCGACAAAAAATTACCCAAATTGAGTCGGCGTGTGACCACCCGACCTGGGATTCGGTTGCGGCCAAAATTCAGGACATTGAGGAGCATCTGGAGCGGGTCTGGGCGCCAGTTTCCCATCTCAATGCGGTATCGGATAGCGAGGCATTTCGCGCAGCGGTCGAGGTTTGTTTGCCTAAGTTAAGCGACTTCAGCACGGAATTAGGCCAAAACCTAACTTTGTTTAACGGTTATAAAAAACTATCCCGTTCTGCTGAGTTTGAGTTGCTGTCAGACGCTCGAAAAAAAGTGATCAAGAACGCAATCCGTGACTTCCGTCTTTCGGGTGCAGAACTTCAAGGTGATGCCCGAGATCGATTTCGTGAGATCAGCAGTGAGTTATCGAGTCTTTCTAATAAATTTGATCAAAATCTTCTGGATGCGACTGATCAATGGGTATTGGATATCACGGACGAAGCTGATTTGAGGGGCCTTCCTCAAAGCGCGCTAGATCTTGCATACGAGAATGCAAAGAGTGCCTCGACCGAGGGATGGCGTTTCACACTCCAGGCACCTTCCTATATTCCTTTTATGATGTTTTGCGAAAGCCGTATGCTTCGCGAGCGAATGTACGAAGCTTACGTCACTCGAGCGAGTGAATTGGGTCCGAACGCTGGGGCTTTTGATAATAGTGCGTTGTTGGTAAAAATCGTTGCTTTGCGTGATGAAATGGCAACTCTTCTCGAATTCGAAACTTATGCGGACTATGCGTTGGAAGGCCGGATGGCATCTTCAGCCAATGAAGTTAGCGACTTTCTTCAGAATCTAGCTGATTGCTCGAAAAAAACAGCGCTTGAAGAGATGCGAGCGCTTCATGACTTTGCGTTGTCGGAGTATGCCCAAGAAGATCTAAAGGCGTGGGACATTGCCTTCTATTCAGAGAAATTAAAGCAATCGTGTTTTGATTTTAGTGATGAGGAAATCCGGCCTTACTTTCCACTGCCGAAGGTGCTCGACGGATTGTTTTTTATCACCGAAAAACTGTTTGGCATAAAAATTCACAAATCAGACGGTAAGAGTTTATGGCACGAGGACGTTCAATTTTTTGAATTGTTGAATTCTGACGAGAGTATTCGAGGATGTTTCTATCTTGATTTGTATGCCCGACCCCATAAACGGGGAGGCGCCTGGATGTCAGACTGTATTGGCCGACGTCGCTTACCGGATGATGCAATCCAAAAACCGGTGGCCATGTTGACTTGTAATTTCACGCCACCCGTAGGTGGAAACCCATCCTTGTTGACTCATGATGATGTGGTCACGCTTTTCCATGAATTTGGACATGGCTTACACCATCTTCTCACGCAGGTTGATGAGTCTTCTGTGGCCGGAATTAACGGAGTGCCTTGGGATGCCGTTGAGTTGCCGAGTCAATTTTTGGAGAATTGGTGTTGGGAAACAGAAGCCCTCGAGAAAATCTCGGGTCACTTTGAGACGGGAGCGCCCCTGCCTGCGGATCTCCTAGATCGAATGCGCGGCGCGCGAAATTTTCAGAGCGCAATGCAAATGTTGCGACAGATTGAATTTTCGGTGTTTGATATGACGCTGCATGACAACCAGCGAATTCGGGCGCCCGAGGATATCCAAAATATCCTGGATGAGGTGCGCAATCGGGTGGCGGTGCTAGAGGCGCCGGCATTTAATCGGTTTCAGAACAGCTTCTCGCATATTTTTGCTGGCGGTTATGCGGCGGGTTACTACAGTTATAAGTGGGCTGAGGTGCTATCAGCGGATGCCTATAGTCGGTTTGAAGAAGACGGTATATTTGATGCGGCAAGTGGACAGGATTTTTTGCGTTCGGTGCTCGAATCGGGCGGCGTCAACGAGCCTCTCGATAATTTCACAACGTTTCGTGGACGACCCCCCTCGATCGATGCTTTGCTTCGGCATTCAGGATTAAGGGTGTGAACATTCGTATTTACTGTTTTTTGTCCGCGCTATTGCTCTTAGTAACAACTTCGCAAGCGCTAGCGTTAACCAACCAGCTTCAAAGGCATCCGGCGCCTTATCTCGCGCAGCATGGTAATGATCCTGTTGCTTGGCAGGAATGGAGTGATTCGGTCTTTGAGTTGGCGCGCTCAGAAAATAAACTGGTTTATGTGTCGGTGGGTTATTTTTCTTGTCATTGGTGTCATGTAATGCAGGAGGAGAGCTACAGCGATCCTGAAATCGCTAAGATATTAAATAGGGATTTCATTCCCGTTAAGGTGGATCGGGAACTCCAGCCGGCGCTTGATATTGGATTGATGGATTTTGTGCAAAAAACACAAGGCAGAGGCGGCTGGCCGCTTAATGCTTTTCTAACCCCTGAGGGTTATCCACTGTATGCGGTCCTATACCTCCCGCCCGATTCATTTGCCGAGGTCATCGCAAAGATTCATACCCTTTGGCAGCAGGACCCTGTGCGTATTGCCACCGTGGCGCGTCAGACGGGGCCGTCAGGATTCACAAATCAGGCCACTGAATTTGAATCCATTCAGGTGGCGACCCTCGGCAGGGCCTTCGAGCAGACAGCGCTTTCCATTGCCGATCTGATGGAGGGGGGATTTGGCAATCAGTCACGTTTTCCTTACGCACCCCAGCTGACTTATCTGTTGAGGCGATATCAGCAGAGCCCTAACGCAGCAGTGAGAGAGTTGCTTCAAACGACCCTCGATGCGATTGCAATGCGTGGCCTTCATGATCATGTCGAGGGTGGTTTTTTCCGTTATACGGTAGACCCGGGGTGGAGTCAGCCTCACTTCGAGAAAATGCTTTACGACAATGCCCAGCTTGCTCGTCTATACCTCAGAGCGGCTGTCGTGTTGGAACGAGAAGATTATCGAGCGATAGGATTCAAAACACTCGATTTCATGATGGCTAAGATGCGAAGTGCAGAGGGGTTCTTCGCGGCTTCATTGTCCGCTGTGGATGGGCAGGGTAGGGAAGGCGCTTATTATTTGTATGATAATCAGGCGCTCTCCCATCTCCTGACCCCAGATGAAGGTCGGGTCATTAGAGCGATATGGTCATTGCCTGCGTTTCCGGCCTTTGAATACGGCCATCTGTTGATTAATCGGGCGCCAGTCGAAAGTGTGGCAACAAAACTCGAGTTATCACCCGGTGAGGTGAATTTGATTCTAAATAGCGCAATGCTAAAACTCCGAGTCGCTCGCTCAAACCGGACGTTGCCCGTTGACCATAAACCGCTTGCAGGCTGGAATGCACTGGCTTTAACGGCTTTTTTGGAGGGTGCGAAGCTCTCAACAGACCGCCAATACATCGAAACTGCAGAGAAATTAAAAAAAGATATTGTCGGAAACCTTTGGCGTGATGGAAAACTTTATCGGTCGCGGTCGGGCCTTCGGTCACTGGGGACCGCCTCGCTCGCTGACTATGCCTATGTTGCGCAGGCGTTTTTTGAGTTTTGGGGTTGGAGCAATGATTCAGATGATCTGGATTTTTCCTATCGGTTGGTGAAGACCTCCTGGCAGAACTATCACCATTCAAATGGCTGGCGTCGTGAGGTCAATTCCTTACTGAAGGGTGCCGAGCTCAGCGAGATGTTGCGGGATGAGACACTGTACGCACCGGATGCAGTGCTGATTATGCTCAGTTTCAAACTGGCTGATTTAAAAGACGATCCCGAGCTCGCCTCGCAAGCAAGCGCGGCCCTTAACCGCGGCTACGATACAGTTTTGAAAGACGCGTTCTTTTATCCAACCCGGATTCGGGCAATGGAGGATATGCTGGGCGTTAAATTTTAGATTTTGGGCGCGGGAATTTGCTCTATTTTGCTATAATCTTCCCGTTTTTTAGCGATCGCCGTTGGGCGTCGCACACATTGTGCAGAAATTTGCAGAGGATGTCATGACTGACGACGTGAATAGTGGCAGGCGCCGCCTGCTGACAACAGTAACAACTGGCGTAGGCCTTGCGGGCGCGACCGCTTTGGCTGTGCCTTTAGTGGCAAGTATGAAACCCAGCGCCAGAGCGGTGGCAGCGGGCGCTCCGGTTGAAGTGGATATTGAAGACCTCGCACCGGGAAAGATGAAAGTTGTCGAGTGGCGAGGAAAGCCCGTCTGGATTTTGCGTCGTGATGAGCAAACCCTTGCCGATCTCGAAGAGATTGTGGGGGATCTGTCCGATCCTGATTCAGAGGTGATCGAGCAACAGCCTGCCTATGCGCAGAATCGTCATCGTTCGATTCGCCCGGATGTGCTCGTGGTCCTAGGGGTCTGTACACATTTGGGTTGTGCACCAACTAAAGAATTTGAAAAGGGCGCATCTACTGGCTTGGGAGATGATTGGATGGGCGGTTTCTTTTGTCCGTGTCACGGTTCCAAATTTGATCTTTCGGGTCGAGTTTATAAAAACGTGCCGGCGCCAACCAATCTTGTTGTGCCGCCGCATTCCTATGTTACGGAGAACCGTATCTTGATTGGCGTAGATGAGACGGAGGCAACAGGATGAGCTTGATCAATTGGATTGATGATCGTTTTCCTCTGACAAAAGTCTGGAATGAACATCTCGCGCAATATTATGCGCCGAAAAATTTTAACTTCTGGTATTACTTCGGCGGTCTCGCGGTGGTGGTGTTGGTCCTGCAGATCGTCACCGGCATTATTCTAACGATGCATTACAAGCCAGATGCTGAATTGGCATTTGCGTCCGTGGAATACATCATGCGTGATGTGCCGGCGGGATGGTTCGTGCGCTATTTGCACGGGGTTGGCGCTTCAATGTTTTTTCTCGTCGTTTACCTGCATATGTTCCGAGGGCTGATGTACGGTTCTTATCGCAATCCTCGAGAGTTAATTTGGATTCTCGGCATGGTGATATACGTGGCATTGATGGCAGAGGCATTTTTCGGCTACCTACTTCCATGGGGCAATATGTCGTACTGGGGAGCGCAGGTCATTATTTCGTTGTTTGGCGCGATACCGGTCATCGGCGAACCACTGGCGGAATGGATTCGCGGGGATTTCGTAGTCTCTGATGCCACGTTGAACCGCTTTTTTGCGTTTCATGTGATTTTGTTGCCACTCCTGTTAGCCCTGCTGGTTTACCTGCATATCGTTGCGCTGCACAAAGTGGGATCCAATAACCCTGATGGCATTGATATCAAGAAAAATAAAGATAAAGATGGCGTTCCTGTTGATGGGATCCCGTTTCACCCGTACTACACCGTTAAAGATACGTTTGGCATTGCCGTGTTTATGACGATATTTTTGGGTATCGTATTTTTTGTTCCCGAGTTGGGTGGATGGTTTCTGGAAAAAGATAATTTTGCGCCAGCGGATATCCTCCAGACCCCGCCAGACATCGTCCCGCTTTGGTATCTCACGCCTTACTATTCGATTCTGCGCGCCGTTACTTTCGAGTGGCTCCCTGGCGGTGCAAAGGTCTGGGGTGTGATTGCGATGGGTGCTGCGATTGTTATGTTTTTCTTTCTACCTTGGCTTGATCGCGCGAAAGTGCGTTCGATACGTTACCGAGGATGGATGTACAAGACTGCGCTTACAATTTTTGCCGTTACTTTTGTGATGTTGGGCTACCTCGGCACGAAAAATCCTGGCCACATTGATTTGTTTTTATTCGAGAACGTCATTTGGGCACAGATTGGCATGTTGTTGTATTTTGCGTTTTTCCTGCTGATGCCGATTTACACTACATGGGATCGGACCAAGCCCGAGCCGGATCGCGTGGGGTAGAGCATATGAAAAGTGTTATTAAAAAACTACTGCCTTTGTTGATCGTATTTTCGTCACCTGCGACTATGGCAGCTGGCGGCGGGGGCGAGCATCTCGATTCCGCGTACATTAACCTTGCAGATAAGGCATCGCTCCGAAGGGGTGCCCATACTTTTGTAAATTACTGTCTATCGTGTCACGAGGCGTCATTTATGCGATACGATCGCATGGCGAGAGATCTCGATATTGATTTGACAGATCTTCGCGAAGAAATGATGTTTGCTTCAGACCGACCCGGCGATTTGATGAAAGTCAATATGTCGGCAGAAGATGCAAAATCGTGGTTGGGGGTGACTCCTCCAGATTTGAGCCTGACGGCTCGGTCCCGTGGTCCCGATTGGATTTATACCTATATGCGTGGTTTTTACAGGGATTCGGGGACAGCTACGGGATGGAATAACACGCTTTTCCCGAACGTTGCGATGCCGCACATTCTTTACGAGTGGCAGGGCCTGCGATCAGCGAATTTTGAAGTGGCATCGAATGGCGCCAAAAGTCTAGCCGGTTTTGATCAGATGTCACCGGGTTCGATGAACGCTGAGGAATATGATGGTGCAATGCGCGATCTCACTAACTTCATGGTGTATCTCGCAGAGCCGGCAAAATTAGTGCGTTACAAAATAGGCATTTGGGTGATGGTCTTTATGCTGGTATTTATCGGACTCGCCTATGCGCTTAAAAAGGAGTACTGGCGCGACGTGCATTGATCGCTGCGCTGATGTAGTGTCGACACTATTTTTCTCAACATTTAATTTAAGCATGGGTAACTCTGTATGAAGCTCTACTCCGGTTCTTTGTGTATTTTTAGTCACGCATGTCGATTTGTGCTCAAAGAAAAAGATATTGAATGCGATGTGGTTTACATTGCTAGCAAAGAGGACGAGGAGATAATTGCGGAGCTCAATCCTTATGGTGAAACGCCGACCCTCTCGGATCGCGATTTGGTTTTGTACGACGGGATCGTCGTTAGTGAGTATCTCGATGAGCGGTTCCCGCACCCACCGCTGTTACCCAGTGATCCTACTACTCGCGCCAAAGTTCGGGTAATGGTGGCTCGTTTACGGCGCGATTGGCTTGATAGCATTCAGTCCTGCATTGCGACAGGATCTAAGCCGGACAAGAAGTTGAGTAAGAGTATTAACGATGGCCTCGTGGCGATGTCGAGCCACTTTGGCCACAATAAATTTGTGCTCGGTGACGAATTTACGATGGTGGATGCCTACTTTGCTGTTTTGTTATGGCGATTACCGATGTTGGGTATTAGCCTCCCGAAGCAAGGCTCAAACACGCTCGCCTACGGGAAGCGGATGTTCGAAAAAGCCTCGTTTATCGAAAGCCTCAGTCCAGCTGAGCGCGAGATCTCTGCCGGCTGACGTTAATGTAATGAGCGAGGATAAGGCTGCATTAACCTCACATCGCCCTTACCTGATTCGGGCAATCTTTGAGTGGACGCTTGATAATAATTTGACCCCGCAGTTGGTCGTTAATGCGGATATGAACGGGGTAGATGTCCCTGAGGGATTTATTGAGGACGGACAGATTGTATTGAATATCAGCCCTCAGGCTGTCTCAGATCTTGATATGGGTAATGAATTCATAACGTTCTCCGCCCGGTTTCAAGGGATGCCGCGTTCCGTTATGGTCCCTGTTAACGCGGTACTGGCAATTTTTGATCGCGAGACTCGTCAGGGCATGTCTTTTCCAGAGGCGAGCACTGAAGACGACCAAGACGGTAAAACTGCTGATTCGACGAATCCATCCCAAGCGCGCGGAAGACCTAAACTTAAGCTCGTTGAATAGTTCTCGAGATTGGGACTGGTCAACCCGATCCCTAATAACAAAGGCATATTAATGAGCGAAGTCAAAATGCATGGCACGACGATTCTCTCGGTGCGTCGAGGTAATCAAGTCGTTATCGGAGGGGATGGACAAGTGACACTTGGCGATACCCGGATGAAAGGTAACGCGCGAAAAGTGAGACGCTTGTACAACGATCAGGTTATTGCAGGATTTGCCGGAGGCACTGCCGATGCTTTTACCCTTTTTGAACGTTTCGAAGGGAAATTGCAGCAACATCAAGGCAATCTGACCCGCGCGGCTGTAGAGCTTTCGAAGGACTGGCGCACGGACCGAATGCTTCGACGTCTTGAGGCTTTGCTCGCGGTAGCTGATGCTTCGGCGTCATTTATTCTCTCGGGAACGGGTGATGTCATTGAGCCTGAAGAAGGGATAATGGCGATCGGGTCAGGTGGTGCTTATGCTAAGGCAGCCGCTCGCGCACTGGTCTCCGAAACAAATCTCGACGCCCGGACAACGGTTGAGAAGGCGCTCGGGATCGCCGCTGATATCTGTATCTATACCAATCATCAAATTACAATTGAAGAGTTGGAGATTCAACCGGCGTAATCGTTTAATTGTGGTACCGGTAATTATCTAATTCTAGTTTTTGATTCAAACCTGTGGAAATTTATGTCTGAGATGACACCTCGTGAAATTGTTGAGGAACTCGACAAGCATATTATTGGTCAGTCCAATGCCAAGCGTGCGGTTGCGATTGCTCTTCGAAATCGTTGGCGACGCCAACAAGTGCCCGATGAGTTTCTTCGGAGCGAAATTACGCCAAAAAATATCTTAATGATCGGACCGACTGGCGTGGGAAAGACTGAAATTGCCCGACGTCTCGCAAAGCTTGCGAAAGCACCGTTTATAAAAGTCGAGGCAACAAAATTTACCGAAGTGGGTTATGTGGGCAGAGAAGTTGATTCGATTATTCGTGATCTTGTCGATATGGCAATCAAAATGACCCGGGAAGAGGCGCTTCAGCGTGTACAGACCCGTGCCGAAGATGCGGCTGAAGAACGTGTTCTCGACCTGCTGTTACCCCCGGCCCGTGGCTCCAATGATAAAGAGGCTGATGAGGGGGCGGGTCGACAGCGTCTGAGAAAGTTATTACGCGAGGGCAATTTGGACGACAAGGAAGTCGAAGTCGAGGTGGCCCCGCCGAATGTGGGTATTGAGATTATGGCCCCTCCCGGCATGGAACAGATGACCGATCAGTTGCAGGGGATGTTCCAGAATATGGGCGGTCAGAAAAAGATCACGCGAAAGGTGCAAGTGAGCGAAGCCATGCGTCTGCTCATTGATGAGGAGGCCTCGTTAATGATTAATGATGAAGATCTCAAGCAAGAAGCGCTTGATCGTGTTGAGCAGGATGGTATCGTGTTTCTAGACGAGATCGATAAAATTGTGGGCAATAGTGACCGCCAAGGTGCCGATGTCTCTCGTGAAGGCGTGCAACGAGATCTACTACCCCTGATCGAGGGGTCGACTGTGACCACCCGTAGCGGCATGGTAAAAACTGACCATATCTTATTTATTGCTTCAGGTGCATTTCAGCTCACAAAACCATCCGACCTGATTCCTGAGTTGCAAGGTCGACT
The DNA here is from genome assembly GCA_051201575.1 of Arenicellales bacterium nBUS_48. Lineage (GTDB taxonomy): Bacteria > Pseudomonadota > Gammaproteobacteria > Arenicellales > UBA868 > UBA868. The sequence continues at coordinate 364,883 of CP179197.1, forward strand.
GCCAATTAGAGTCGAGCTCGATGCTTTGGGTACAGAGGAGTTCGTCAGAATTCTAACTGAACCGGATGCCTCTCTTACTGAGCAGTATGCGAGCCTCATGGGAACCGAAAATGTGACGCTGGAGTTCTCTGCAGACGGGATCGACCGAATCGCGGATGTGGCCTGGCGTGTAAATGAAAAAACCGAAAATATTGGCGCTCGACGCTTGCATACGGTGATGGAGCGATTGCTTGAAAATATCTCGTTTGAAGCGGCAGATCGAGGCGGACAATCCGTTATCGTTGATCGCGAGTATGTGGACTCTCATCTCAGCAGCCTCGCTGAAGACGAAGACCTTTCTCGATATATCCTTTAAGGTGGAGCCATGAAGGCCGCGGTATAGTCACTTGTCCGCCGCTTGGGTAGGGAAGGATATTAATGACGGTTTTGTTGATAGACGGTTTAAATCTGATTCGACGAGTGTACGCAGGTGTCCCCGAGGACGTCGACGACCGATCCGAGAAGGTGAGCAATGCCTGTTTAGCATCTGCTCGACGCGCGCTACGCCGCCATCGACCTTCTCATGCGATTTTGGTGATGGAGGTTTCTGGTAATAGTTGGCGTTCGCAGGAATTCCCTGACTACAAGAAAAATCGCCCAGCGATGCCAATTGATCTGAAGCAGAGCTTACCGTCGATTGAGGCAGCCTTTTCTGAAATGGGCATTCACTCTTTGGCAGCAGAGGGTTTCGAAGCAGATGACGCGATTGCCTCGATTGCAGTGCGTACGCGGAAAATGGGTATTCCAACCGTGATCCTGTCAACCGATAAGAGTTTTTGTCAGTTGGTGGGCTCCTGCATCACCCTTTTCGATCACTTCAATGAGATGGAGCGTGATATTCATTGGATCATCGAGCATTTTGGTGTGGCACCTGAAAAACTTGTTGACTTGATGACGCTAGCGGGTGACCCGGGACTCAGTATTCCGGGCATTCGTAACGTCGGCGTTCAAACCGCATCACGTCTGCTCGACAAGTATGGCAGCGTCGACCAACTGTTACTGCAGGTTGCAGATATTTCGGGCAAGCTAGGTGAGAATATTCGTCAAGGGATTGAAGATATTGAACTTACCCGGAAACTGGTGACATTGCGTCAGGACGTTCATCTCGGCCTTAATCTTCAGAATTTTCGATATTCCGATTCAGAGACTGAGCCAGCTTCTCATTAAGAAAAAGGGAAACTAATTTTTTTCGGGCAGAATTTCGATTCGGTCGCTGTCAGCGAGATCCACTGACAATCCTTGCACTGTCTTGAACTGCCGACCATCAACATCTTTTTTGTAGGCTTGATAGTCGAGTGTCGAACCTTGTCCGCTGGTGACCTGAATTCTGATAATTTCATGTTGGTCCTGCCAGTGTAAAACGAAAACAAGCGCTGATATCGCAGCGATTAGCCCGAGCAATGTATAAGCGACAAATGCAGCCGAAATTTTTGACGGTGTTTCAACAGATGTTTTAGCGGGCTTATTTTTTTCGTTTTTGACTCGAAAGACCATGGCCACGATGATTATCACGGCAAGCGTGAATAGAATTTTGGTCAACATGTTTCTAGGTCTGTCCCTGGAGGCATCTGGAGATAGAATCCACTCGTTTTTATACTGGCCATGACTTCAGCAGGATCGGCTGCAGCTAATGACGTCCTCGTAGCAAGATCGAACGAGATAACAAACTCAAGATCACCCAACTGCTCAGTTAAGGCGGCGGGAAGATTCTCAAGAGAACTCGAATCGGCAACGAAGAGATAGGCTCCTTCTTTACGGCTGCCCTTGTATACCTCGCAATTCAATGGAGAATGTTTTGTGCGGTCTTTAGTTTGAGTCGGCTAGTCGTCACTATTTTTTCGACCGCCACCCCATAACCACGCCCATCCCGATCTTTTTTCAGTATGAGCGCGTTCTGTTACTTGAGTAAACGGGCGCTGTTCTTTCCCGACATAGAGCTGGCGTGGTCGGCCAATTCGGCTTTCGGAGGATTCCATCATTTCCTTCCAATGCGAAATCCATCCGACGGTCCGACCGATCGCGAACAATACGGTAAACATATTGGTCGGAAAGCCTAGTGATCGAAGAATGATGCCTGAATAGAAATCAACATTTGGATAAAGCTTTTTATCAACGAAGTAAGGATCATCTACTGCAATTCTCTCGAGCTCCATTGCAAGGTCAAGCATAGGGTCATTAACGCCAAGTTCGTTCAAGACTTCATGGCAGGTTTCTCGCATCACGGTCGCTCGTGGGTCATAATTTTTATAAACCCGATGACCAAAGCCCATTAATCGAAAACGATCTTCGGGATCTTGCGCTTTTTTGATGTACTTTTGAATGCGGTCTTTAGTACCGATTTCACCCAGCATATTAAGAACGGCTTCATTGGCGCCACCGTGTGCTGGCCCCCAAAGTGAGGCAATACCGGCCGCCACACATGCGAATGGATTGGCATCAGATGAGCCAGCCAGGCGCACGGTTGAGGTCGAAGCGTTTTGCTCATGATCGGCATGCAAAATCAAAATTCGATCAATCGCTCTTGCCAGCACCGGATTGACTTCGTAATCCTCGGTGGGTACTGCGAACATTAAGCGCATTAGATTTTCTGAGTAGGTCAGATTATTGAGCGGCTGTATGAAAGGCTGGCCCAGAGAGTATTTGTACGCATAGGCGCCAATCGTTGGCATTTTTGCGATGAGTCGGTGTGCGGCGGTCATGCGCTGCAGGGGGTCGTTGATGTCGGTGCTGTCATGATAAAAAGCGGATAAAGCGCCAACAACGCCGACCATCACAGCCATCGGGTGCGCGCTCCGCACAAAGCCGCTGTAAAACCGAACTAACTGTTCATGCAACATTGTGTGACGTGTGATGTCGCCATCAAATAGCTCTTTTTCTTCAGGCGAAGGAAGTTCTCCATGTAACAGGAGGTAGCAGACGTCCATAAAGTCTGTGTTTTTTGCGAGTTCAGAAATTGCGTAACCACGATGCAGTAGAATCCCGGCTTCGCCATCGATGTAGGTGATTTCAGAAGAGCAGGACGCGGTTGACGTAAATCCAGGGTCGTAAGTGAATGCTCCTGTTTGGGCATACAGTTTCCTGATATCGATTACTTTCGGACCTACAGAGCCGTGTAAGGTCGGCAATTCCCACGAATCACCTGTCTCGTTGTCAGTGAGGGTGAAAGAGCGGCGAGCCGCCTGTGCGAGATCACTCGGATTTTGCTGTTTTGCTTGGGACATGACGACTACCTCATATCTCCCAGCGCAACGCGCCGGGAGTTTTAAAAAAAAGGAACGGAGTAAACTCCTGTTTTATACCGTATTAAAAAGGAAAACACAGTCTTGACATTCGGATAGATTTTAGAAGGTCTGTACATCTGAGTCATCTCAGCCTATTTTTGGGGCTATTTTTAATACTTCTTGGGAAAAATGGTGTGCTCAGAATAGTTGTCTGCAACGATAAATTAGGAGCAATTTGTCAAAATTATGATCGGTGAACCGTTTAGTGTTGAAACCCCAAGCGCGGGCAAGATTCATGGCGTTCGATGGGGTAACTCCAACGCTCCGGCCGTGCTGGCGTTACATGGCTGGCTCGATAATGTGGCCACTTTCGCGCCGTTATCGCCATTTCTCGCCGATTTGCAAATTTTTGCAATTGACTTGCCGGGTCATGGTTTTTCTGATCATCGTCCGCCAGGAGTCAGATACCATCTGTTGGATTACGTGCCCGCCGCGCTAGAGTCCGCCGATGCGCTCAAACTGGATGACTTTATTCTCATGGGTCATTCCTTGGGCGGCGCGATATCAGGTCTTTTAACTGCTGCGATGCCAGAGCGGATCAGGGCGCTCGTGTTGTTAGAGGCGCTGGGCCCACTATCGGAAACTGAAGATAAGGTGGCAACCCGACTATCTGATTCGCTACATGCATATCAGTCGGCTTCCGCTAGAACGCCCGCGGTCTACCCTGAGATTAAAGCGTTAATCAAAATGAGAGCGGATGTGGGTAAGATGTCTGAAAAATCGGCTCAGCTTCTCATCGAGCGAAATACCTATCAAACTAAGGATGGCTATCAATGGCGAAGTGATTCTCGGTTACGCTTGCCCTCACCCTCTTATTTTTCAGAAGCACAGGTGTTGAAATATCTCAAAGCGATTAACGTGCCCACGGTAATAATTTTAGGAGAAGATGGACTACTTCTGCAGCGTGATACTTTGGCAGCAAGATTGACAGCTGTGCCTGAGGCAGATGTCCACAGATTTCGTGGCGCGCATCATCTCCACATGGATAACCCCAGACCTGTTGCCGAAGCAATTAATAAATTTATGTCAACTATTGCTTAAGAAGCTTAATGACTGGTTGGTCGGTCTTCAAAAAGTAACTCTAGTATTTGATGTTGAACTTTGATGCCGTTTGATTGGTGTGCCCGTGCGCTATTGTGCAGGATGGCGACCACCCAAATATCACCTTGCCGGTCGATGACATATCCTGCGAGCGCTCTGACATTTTTCAAGAGACCTGTTTTCATTCGAAGTCGTCCAGGCTCGGCGATATTATGGAATCGATTTTTTAGGGATCCATCTACCGTGGCAGTGGGTAAAGAGCCCAAAAACTCCGGCCACCACGACATTGAGGTCATGCCCTCAAGAAGAGTTGTAAGATCCTCGGCGCTTATTCGTGCAATGCGAGAAAGACCTGCTCCATTGTCGATCTGGAGTTCGGAAAGATGCAATGAATTTTCCTCAAGCCATCGGTCGATTGCGTCCCGACCTCTTGACGGTGTGCCAGGCTGCGCGTTTACGCCAACATTAAGGGAAAGCAGAAGATTTCGTGCCATTACATTATTACTGAACTTATTTATGTAGCGAATCACTTCCGCTAGAGGTACTGAGTCGAGATCGGCTATAACTGTTGCACCATCGGGTGTTTTATCGTACCGCCATTCGCCGGACAAAGTGCCACCCATCTTCTGCCAAAGAGATTTGAAAACACCGTAAACATATTGATCATGGGGTAGTAGGTTGTAGCGTAACGAGCGTGGACCACAGTTTCGAGGATAGAAGCCGCCGAGGCGTAGTACGGTTTTTTTGGGTTCAACCTTCACGTCGAGTGTGATTTGACGTCCACCTGTGTTGCAGTGATCGTTACTCAGCTGAATATTGTTTTTGATCTTGAGCGTTGTGGCCGGTGGATTGACGCGAGTAGTGACTATTGAGTTGTTTGCGCTGATATAGATTTCGGTGGCGCCAAAATTTATCAATAAAGCATTGGGCGGGGTGTTATAAGTCCGCCGTGTTTTCCCATCGATCGTTTTATTTGAGATTTTGGATTGATCAAACACAGTGTTATCAAGAACAAGATTGCCGTTGATATGCCTGATACCTTGATCTTGAATTTTTTTGGCAAGTAGCCATAGCCTCTCGATGACAAGCCAGGGATCACCGTTTCCTCGCAAAATCAGATTGCCGTCGAGTGTATCGTTGCGCACCGTACCGTCAACCAGTGCCTCGGTTTTCCAATGATGCTGGGGACCGAGTAGTTGGAGAGCTGCCGCAGTTGTTACGAGTTTCATTGCGGAGGCCGGGTTTCTGGGCGTCCGAGGGTTGTGATTGACTAATAATTTTCCGTCACGAACGCGGCGAATCACCACACTGATTGATTCTGGCGCAACATGATTTCGATCCAGCAGTTTCTGAAATGACGTGTCTAAAGCCAGCGTGGAGGTTGATACAGTCGAGATCAACACGGTCGCAAACGCCAACTGAATTAATTTCTCGTTCATCCGGAAAATTTTAAATTTAGTTTAGAGGTTAAAAAATGACAGGCTCAGAAATTTGAACGCTCACGTTTCCTTTCATTGATATAATTGAACTCGACCCATAAAACAACGATTTAAAGTAATGGCAAGCAAAAGCATTTTTCGAGTGATCTTTCATAATCAGGGCAGTATCTATGAGGTCTATGCCCATGAGGTCTCCCAAGGCGCAATGTACGCGTTCGTGGAAGTCGGTGAGATCATGTTTGGGGAGCGATCAAAAGTCGTGGTTGACCCGTCTGATGAAAAACTCAAAAGTGAATTTGCTGGCGTGAAGCGAACCTACATCCCTTTACAGGCTATTGTTCGAATCGATGAAGTTGAGAAAGAAGGTCAGGCAAAGATCATGCCGGCCGGCGATACTAAGACCGGAAACGTCTCCGCTTTTCCAATGCCCCTCAAGCCGCCTTTGACTGACTAGCTCACGCGGCTTCCGATTCCGGACATTTAATGCCGGTTCCGCCGAGCCCACAGTAGCCTCCCGGGTTCTTTGCTAAATATTGTTGATGGTAATCTTCAGCGTAATAAAATAATCCGGCTGTTGCCAGCTCAGTCGTGATCGCCCCGTATCCCGATTTTCGAAGCAGAATTTCATAGTGACTCAACGTGGTCTTGGCAATTTCAGTTTCCACGTCGTTGCTGGTGTAGATTGCCGAGCGATATTGGGTGCCAACGTCGTTTCCCTGACGCATGCCTTGAGTAGGATTGTGCGACTCCAAAAACACCATCAGAAGTTTTTGGTAGCTGATGTTTTCAGGGTTATAGATGACCAGTACCGCTTCGGTGTGTCCGGTCATCCCGGAGCAGACTTCATGATAGGTTGGATTTTTTGTGCTTCCGCCGGCATATCCTACGGCGGTGCTGATGACGCCATCCAGTTTCCAGAAACAACGCTCTGCGCCCCAGAAACAACCCAATCCAAAAATAGCCTGTTCGCTACCCTCCGGAAAGGGCGGCTTGATCGATGTGCCGTTAACGAAGTGGCGATCCGAAATCACGATGGCCTCGTCCCGCCCTGGCAGGTTTTGGTCGGAGTGAAAACTATTGGATTTTGAATTTTTCATATTTTTAGAATCAGAAAATTTTTTTAAATTCTATGTTTATCGACGTAAAGCAGTTGTGACTCGGGGTAAACCTGCGTAATCGTCAATTTGACTGTTTAACTCTAATCCCGCCTCTTTTATTAAAATAGCAACAGCGTCTTTTTGATCATAACCATGCTCGAGGGCGAGAAATCCACCTGGATTGAGGTAGCGCTTGGCTTCTTGACAGATGGTTCTCAAGCAGTCGAGACCGTCCATTCCGCCGAAAAGCGCTTGGGCAGGCTCAAAGTCAGCCGTGCCCGCTTCAAGAGCGGGATCCTCCGTTCTGATATATGGCGGATTGCTTACGATCACATCAAATTGCGATCCTTGAAGTTCCGAGAACCAGTCGCTTTGCAAAAAACAAATTGGCAGTCCAAGCACGGCTGCATTTTCTGCGGCTTGAACGATCGCAACAGAGCTTATATCGGTCGCTGTGATTTGGGTATGGGGCCGCTCACTTGCAAGTGCGATTGCGATTGCACCACAGCCGGTGCCGAGGTCCACTATCTTGCTGCTGGTGTCGCAAGGTATTTGATCAAGAACGGTTTCCACAAGCACTTCAGTTTCAGGGCGGGGGGTAAGGGTTGCCCTATTGAGTTTGAGGTCGATTGACCAAAACTCCTTATGCCCTAATATGCAAGCGATAGGTTCGCCTCGCTTTCGACGAGTCAGATAATGATAAAAAGCCGAAAGCGCATTGTGGTCAATACGCTGATCAGGGTCTCGAATTAAACTTGACTGATCGATGCCGCAGGCTGCCTGCAATAGAACTTCCGCATCGCGCCTCGCAGATTCACTTATTGAGTGGAGCTGTTTAATGGCGTCAGCAAGAACCGCTGAGGCCTGTGAATCAGTCACTTCCCATCGCGGCAAGCTCATCCGCTTGGTGCTCAGAAACCAGAGGTTCGATGATCAAACCGAGATCACCTGATACTATTTCGTTCAGTTTATAAAGTGTCAGATTGATCCGGTGGTCTGTTACTCGACCCTGGGGAAAATTATAAGTACGAATGCGCTCTGATCGATCACCACTCCCCACAAGACTCCGTCGATTTTGAGCTTCTTCTTGTTTTTGAGCGCTGATTTGAGCCTCGAGCAGTCTCGAGCGCAGAACGGACATCGCGCGGGCTTTGTTTTTATGTTGAGAGCGCTCGTCCTGGCATTCAACGACTACGCCGGTCGGAAGGTGAGTCAACCGGACCGCGGAATCTGTTCGATTGACGTGCTGCCCGCCTGCGCCTGAAGCTCGATAGGTGTCCACTCGGAGGTCCGCAGGATTTATTTCAACGTCATCAACTTCATCCGCTTCTGGCATAACTGCGACGGTGCAGGCTGACGTGTGAATTCGCCCTTGGGTCTCAGTTTCAGGAACGCGCTGGACCCGATGGGCACCAGATTCAAATTTCAGCTGTGAGTAGGCGCCACGCCCAACGACGCGACTAATGACTTCCTTGAAACCCCCATGTTCGCCATGACTCTGACTCATCACCTCGACCTTCCAGCCGCGCCCTTCCGCGTACAGGTTGTACATCCGAAAAAGGTTTCCCGCAAAAATAGCAGCTTCGTCTCCGCCGGTTCCCGCTCGTACCTCAAGAAAAATATTACGATCATCGTTTGGATCTTTCGGGACAAGTAATCTGCGCAATGTCTCGAAGCTGTGATCAAGTTCTGTCTGTAAGCGCGGCATCTCGTCATTCGCCATGCGTCGAATTTCTGGATCTTCATCGCTGGCCATTTCTCGCGTCGCGTTTATCTCGTTGTCCAGCGTAAGGTAACCTTCGAAGTGCTCAACAACGGGGCTTATATCGGATAGTTCGATTGATAAGTCTCGAAAAGAGTTTTGGTTTCCAATTATCGAAGGATCAGACAGTAGCGCATTAATTTCCTCGCGCCGCTCGATCAAGTGTTCGAGCTTGTTTCGCATCTGATTATTCATCTTTATGCTTTAAGTCTGAAAAGTCGTTTTGTGCTTTTGATCAGGCCAGAGTCACCTTTCTGACTTGCCTGTTTTAGCGCCTGACTTGGACCGTGGGTGAATTTTTGACTGAGGTTATGAGCGAGTTGCTCGAGGATCTGACTGGCGTCCTCACCGTTAGCGAGACGCCTTTTAGCTTCTGCGAGTTCTGCCGCTTTCAGTAGATCAACCTTCGTGCGAAGTGAGCGAATCGTCGGCACGGAGTCAAGCGAACGCATCCAGTGCATAAAGCGCACAACCTGCAAGTCGATTATTTTTTCTGCTTCAACTGCCGCCTCCTGGCGAGAGGCTTGATTCTGTGCAATCACCTTTTCAAGGTCGTCAACCGTGTAAAGAAATACGTCTTCAAGTTCGTCTACTTGTGGTTCGATATCGCGCGGCACGGCAAGATCAATTAAAAACATGGGTCGATGGCGTCGTCGGCGTAATGCAGCTTCGACAGTGCCCTTTCCAAGAATAGGCAGTGTGCTGGCGGTGGACGCAACCACAATATCAGCTTCATGCAGTCGGTTTGGCATTTCGGCGAGAGAGATCGCTTCACTGCCAAGTTGACGGCTTAAGGTTTCGGCGCGTTCTGAAGAGCGATTAGCGACAATAATATGCTTAACGTTATTTTGTTTAAGGTGACGAGCGACGAGCTCGATGGTCTCTCCGGCGCCTAATAGGAGGACAGTTTGATCGTCAAGTTTTGAAAAAATTCTTTTGGCCAGATCGACCGCTGCGTAGGCTACGGATACTGCACTGGCGCCGATCGCAGTATCTGTTCTAATCTGTTTCGCGACAGAGAAAGTGTGCTGGAATAATCGATTAAGTATTTTACCGGTCGTACCTGCCTGATGTGCGACTGAAAAAGCGGATTTCATTTGACCCAGAATCTGTGGCTCTCCGAGAACCATCGAATCCAGTCCTGAGGCAACCCGAAAGGCGTGCTGAACTGCCTGCTCGTCAGGTAAGGTATACGTCGAGCCGGTAAGCGCATCGGGAGGAACATCGCCATAATCTCGCAGCCAATTAATGACATTGGAAGTGACCGGTGTATTCTGGTGACAATAAATCTCAGTTCGATTACAAGTCGAGAGGATCGTGGCCTCAGAAATCTCTGGCGCCTCGAGAAGTGAGCGAACGGCATCAGGCAGTTGATCAGGCGAGAATGCGGTGCGTTCTCTTAGAGCAACTGGCGCTGTTCGATGATTGAGGCCTAAGGCGAGAAGATGCATGATTTGTATATTTTATGCGTTTTGGCGGGATTTTTATGTCATAAAACATTAACGGGTTAAAAAATCTCGTGGAGATTGACGACCTAAGCCCGTTACTCTCACTGTTTTTACGGGGATTCTGCTATTCTGGCTTTGAATAAACTTCTACGGTATTTTTTTAACAAATGCGCTCTAAATTAAGTTATCTCGCCTGGGGGTTGCTTGTCATGACCTCCCTCGGGTGCGCGGGCACACCGCCGTACGTTGTGGGAGACGAGACAGAATCCTCGAAACCCGTTGGACTTTCGGGCGATTTGATCTACGAATACATGCTGGGACGTGTCGCGGCCCGTCGCGGCGAAGGTCAGGTAGCGGCTTCTGCAATGGCGAAGGCCGCGGCACTCTCGTCAAGTGTTGATATTACGGTACAAGCTTTTTCATTATCGATGAGTGTCGGCCAGTTTGAGCAGGCGTTGGCATTGAGTGATTTGATGAATCAAGTCGATCCGCAAGGCGCACCGGAACGGCGCCTGACGATGCGATTACAGGCGCTAATTGCCCTTGATCGGGAAGATAATGTATTCGATACGCTTGTTGCGCTTGTCGACGTTTTGCCTGAGAGCGAAGGTGAGTTGGTTAGTTTTATCGCACAGACGCTAGGGCGGCAAGAGGAGGCAGATCGTTGGGTGCCCGTTATGGAACGGTTTGCGACCCACCTTAAAGACCAACCCTCAGCGCAGCTTGCGCTGGCTTGGCTTGCGTATAGAACGGGAAAGCTAGCGATAGCTGAAGACGCTTATGGTCGCGCGATGGCTTTAAAGCCTGGGTGGGAGGAGGCGGCGCTACTTAAGCTTTCTCATCTCAGTGATCAAGATAGTCTCGAAAAGGCATCCGCTTTTGTCTTACAGTTTTTGAAAACCTTTCCCGACCGCTTACGTGTCAGGTTGAATTATGGTCGGCTTCTGGCGCAGTGGAACCAAAATATAGAAGCCCTGGCGCAATTCGAGGCGTTACTTGAGCTAGCGCCCGAAAACATAGATGCGTTGTATGCCGCAGGCGTGTTGAGTGAGGGGCTCGGGCAAATGGAAAAAGCCCGTCAACTGTTTGAGAGGTTACTTGTCGCTCGTCCGGAGGAGGATCGCGCCCGCCTTTATCTGGGACAAATTTTGAGTCGTCAAGGAGAAACCGAAGCGGCACTTGTTTTACTCGGAGAGGTCGCGTCTTCGAATTTTTATCTTGATGCTCAGTTGCGGATGGGGTTTGTACTCTCTGATGATAACCGGATCGAAGAAGCGATTGAGCACTTATCAAATATCACCCCGAAATCTCGAGACGAGCAGGTTCGTATCTACCTTGCGACTGAGCAGGTGTTCCGAGATAGTAATCAACTTGAAAAAGCCCTGAGTCTTCTTGATGCTGCGCTAATTGATATCCCGGATCATCCTGATCTACTTTATGCGAGAGGTCTTGTGACTGCGATGCTAGACCGGATCGATGACCATGAGCGGGATATGCGTCGTCTTATCTCTATAGAGCCTGAAAACCCCCACGCGTACAACGCACTGGGTTACACGTTGGCTGATAAAACGGATCGTTTAGCGGAAGCCCTTGAATTAATTGAGAAGGCGTTGACACTGTCGCCCGGTGATCCTTTTATTCTCGATAGTCTTGGCTGGGTTCATTATCGCCGTGGTGACCTTGATTCAGCTCTTGAGTTATTGCAGTTGGCGATGGAGCAGCAGCCTGACGCAGAGATTGCCGCCCATCTTGGAGAGGTGCTCTGGCAGATGGGCGATCAAGATGGCGCGCTATTAGTATGGCAAGGTGGCCAGCAGAACAATCCTGACAACGCGGTGCTTATCGAGACACTGCGAAGATACGGTCAGTAATGTTGCCGCGAATTCTCGTGGCAATAATAGTACTGGTTACGATAGGTTGTGCAACGGCGCCAACTGACCGTGGTCAGTCCATTTCCGATTCTGAAGCGGCTTGGCAGCAACAACAATCAGCATTAGATAGTTTCACCCAATGGAAGATGGCAGGCCGCATTGGTCTGCGAACGGCTGATAGCGGTGCCACCGCCAATTTACGTTGGCGCCGCACCGAACGCGGTGATCAGATATATCTTTTTGGTCTTTTAGGGGGCGGAAAGGTACAACTTGATATCACAGACCGTAAAGTCGAGTTACGCGACGCAAAGGGTCAAGTTTCCACCGGAACCGATGTCACCGCGTTGCTTTACCAGGTGACCGGCTGGCATGTTCCCTTTGATTCATTGGATAACTGGTTGCGCGGCCTTCCGGCGTCAGGTGATTATGACTCTATCGAGATCGATCGAGATGGCAGACTTGTTCATCTGCACCAAGCGGGCTGGCAGATTTTATATGACGAGTTTATGTCGGTCGGTAATTTGACATTACCCAAAAGAATTCAATTGATCGCTCAACCAAAAACAATCGACGCGCTTGTTTCGACCGGCCACCTCTTGGGTGATCGGTTAGCGTTAAAAATTTTTGTTGAAAATTGGCAGATCAGTTTGTCAAAACAGGTGTCGAGTCAATGAAGAACTGGTTAGCGCCTGCCAAGTTAAATCTTTTTTTGCATGTACTGGGTCAACGGGATGATGGCTTTCATGAACTTCAGACATTGTTTCAACTTCTAGATTTCGGCGACAACCTCAGCTTTGAAATCACTTCAGATGGACGAGTTGAGCGGTCAGATAACCCAGGTCTCCCTGAGGATGACCTAACCGTTCTTGCAGCCCGCGCTTTAAAAAGATACAGCCATTGTGAGTTGGGGGTCAAAATTAGTCTCGATAAGAGAATTCCGCTAGGTGCCGGGCTTGGTGGCGGTAGTTCCGACGCAGGAACAACATTAGTCGCGCTCAATAAACTCTGGAATTTGGACCTTAGCCGGCAATGTCTCTCGGATATTGGGCTGAGTCTGGGTGCGGATATCCCATTGTTTGTGGGGGGGCACTCTGCCTGGGCAGAAGGGATCGGAGAGCTTCTCACGCCGGCACAGTTGCCTGATCGTCATTACTGTGTGGTCTGGCCGCAGGTTAATGTGCCCACAGCAGCTATATTTTCGGATCCAGAATTGACACGAAACACGCCGCCAATCAGAATACCGAGCCCGTCTAATGAGGTTTGGCGGAATCACCTGGAGCCGGTAGCGAGGAAGCGGTTCCCTGAGGTAGGACAATGTTTGGAGTGGTTAAGCCAATTTGGAGTCGCTCAGATGTCTGGTAGTGGATCTGCGGTCTTTCTAATCACGGAGAGTGATCAGTCTGGCGAAGAAATTATTAAACAATTACCGGCTTCTTTTAACGGCTTGGTTGCTCGAGGCATCAATCACAACCCCGCATTTTTTGAAGAGCCTTCTGGGGTGTAGCCAAGTGGTAAGGCACCGGATTTTGATTCCGGCATTCCCAGGTTCGAATCCTGGCACCCCAGCCATATTTATTTGAAGTTGATTTATTTTTGAGGCGGCAAAAATACCGATGGCTATTGATGATTTAAAGCTATTTACCGGAAATGCAAATCCTGGGCTGTCAAGCGAAGTGGCGGCTCAGCTCGGGATTGGTATTGGCCGTGCTGTGGTTTCAACTTTTAGTGATGGCGAAGCTAACGTCGAAATTATGGAGAATGTTCGCGGCTCCGATGTCTATGTGATGCAGCCGACCTGTGCGCCCGCTAGTCAAAACCTGATGGAATTGTTGGTGATGATCGACGCGCTGCGCCGCTCCTCAGCGGAGCGTATTACTGCGGTGCTTCCGTACTTTGGCTACGCGCGGCAAGATCGTCGCCCCCGAACCGCTCGAGTGGCAATTACCGCAAAGTTGGTCGCCGATATGATTGGTATTGCTGGTGCAGATCGAGTGGTGACAATGGATCTTCATGCGGATCAGATCCAAGGTTTTTTTGATATTCCGGTCGATAATATTTATGCCGCTCCTGTTCTGAATGGAGAGCTTTGGCGTCATGCACCGGAAGGGCTCATGGTGGTTTCACCTGACGTGGGTGGGGTGGTAAGGGCTCGTGCAATGGCCAAACAGCTTGGGGTTGAGCTCGCCATTATTGATAAACGACGTCCAAAGGCGAATGAAGCAAAAGTCATGCACATTATTGGTTCAGTCGATAAACGCAGCTGTGTGCTGATGGATGACATGGTGGATACGGCCAACACCCTTTGTGAGGCGGCCTCAGCACTCAAAGATGCAGGTGCTGTACAGGTGAAAGCGTGTTGTACGCATCCGGTGCTTTCGGGAAAAGCCGTAGAGCGAATTGAGGCTTCGGAGCTGGATGAGGTTGTGGTGACCAATTCGATTCCGCTTAGCGAAGAAGCGATAAATTTTAGTACTAAGATTCGCCAGATCAGTGTTGCGAGTCTTTTGGCTGAGTCCATCCGTCGAATAGCAAGCGGCGATTCCGTAAGTTCTTTATTTTTAGACTAGTCGGGCTTTGAAGTTCCGATAAAATGCGGCGTGTTAGCGCCAGGTTAAGGGAGATTTTGTAATGAGTAGTAACTATGAATTGAGCACCCAGGGTCGGGATTCATTTGGCACAGGCGCAAGTCGTCGGCAGAGGCGGGAAAATCTAGTTCCTGCGGTTGTCTATGGAGCAGGAAAAGATAATGAGAGCGTAATGCTTGATCATGATCAGGTTATGCATAGCCTTGAAAAAGAGGCCTTTCACTCCGCCATTATTGATCTTAAAACAGATAAGGGATCGCAGCAGGTGATTCTCCGTGAAGTCCAGATGCATCCGCATCGACAGTTGGTGATGCATGTTGATTTTCAGCGTGTTCGGGCGAGCGAGAAACTCCATATGAAGGTGCCTTTGCATTTCGAGGGCTCAGATGTGGCGCCGGGCGTAAAAACTGATGGCGGTATTTTGTCGCATCCGATCACCGAACTAGACATCACTTGCTTGCCACGGGATTTGCCTGAATTTATTGCTGTTGATGTTTCAGAGCTCAATTTAAACGAGAGCTTGCATCTATCAAGTATCAAAATGCCCGAAGGCGTTGAGTTAACGGCGACCGCATTTCCTGAAGGCGAAGATCCAACGATCGCCACTATTTCTCCGCCGAAAGTTATTGAAGAAGAAATCGTTGAAGAGGATGCAGATCAAGAAGCTGAAGTCGATGCCAAGTCTGCGGATGCAGAGGACGCCAGCGAAGCTTAGAAATTGCTGCGGGTTACGGTTAGTCTCGAGAAACTGTGTTGACGCTTTTAGCGGCACCCCCCCTAGATATTCGTGACTTATGTCCGTTATCTCTTTAGTCGCGGGTCTCGGGAATCCGGGACATGCCTATGAGATGACTCGGCACAACGCCGGTTTTTGGTCGCTTGATGCGCTTTCGCGCCGATGGGCTCTATCATGGCGCAAAGAGAGTCGGTTTTCTGCGGAGTTGGCTGAGACCCGTGTGGGTAGCCAGAAAGTTCGATTCATGCGGCCCACTTCGTTTATGAATGAAAGTGGCAACTCCGTGGCCAGTATTGCCGATTATTTCGATATCCCGTCCGAACAGGTTTTGGTAATGCATGATGAGCTCGATCTTTTGCCGGGAACCGTGCGGGTTAAGCGTGCGGGGGGGCATGGCGGTCATAACGGGTTGCGGGATATTTTCACAAAGTTGGGTTCCAGAGACTTTGTCAGGCTTCGTATCGGTATCGGTCATCCGGGTCATCCTGATGATGTCACTGATTGGGTGCTATCAAAACCGCCCAAAGAGGAACTGAATATGATTGATCGAGGAATTGAGCAAGCGTTGGATCATTTTGAAGCGCTAATTTCAGGGAATATTGAGGCCGTGATGAAATCACTGCATACCCCAGCAGGGAAGGCAACGTAGATGGGGTTTCGTTGCGGCATTGTTGGACTGCCCAATGTGGGTAAGTCAACTCTTTTTAACGCGCTGACCCACGCAGGGGCGCAAGCTGAAAATTACCCTTTTTGTACTATCGATCCGAACGTGGGGATTGTTGAAGTGCCGGATCCTCGACTTCAGAAAATATCAGCGCTGGTTAATCCTGCAAAGCTCATTCCAACGGCTATTGAGTTCGTGGACATTGCGGGACTGGTTGCGGGCGCATCCAAAGGGGAGGGTCTTGGCAATCGGTTTCTTGCGCATATTCGTGAAGTCGATGCGATCATTCATGTGGTTCGTGCATTTAACGACGATGATATTACGCACGTATCAGGACACGTTGATCCTATTTCCGATGCCGGTACGATTGAAACCGAACTCGCACTTGCTGATCTCGAAACGCTTGAGCGTGCCATTGAGCGGACGTCAAAAGCCGCGAAAACGGGCGATAAAAAAGTGCTTCGTGAGCTTGAGATCCTTAAGACCACTCACGAGGCGTTGTCAAACGACACACAGATTGCGGCTCTTCTTACTGAAGATGAAGTGATTCATGCTTTGAAACCGCTTTGTCTGCTTACGGCGAAGCCCGTTGTCTATGTTGCAAATGTCGCGGAGAGTGAGCTGGAGGGTAATGAAAAAGTCGAAGCGCTTCGCCAGCATGCTGCAGAGGCTGCCGCTCAACTCGTCGTCGTAAGTGCTGCGATCGAGCAAGAAATTTCCGAGATTGATCCGAACGATCGCTCGAGTTTTCTTGAAGATCTTGGTTTGGAAGAATCCGGGCTCGATAAGGTGATTCGAGCGGGATATGAGTTACTCGGTCTACAGACATTCTTTACTGCGGGGCCAAAAGAGGTGCGAGCCTGGACCGTGCGGCGAGGGGCGACGGCACCACAAGCTGCGGGGGAGATTCATACAGATTTTGAGCGGGGGTTTATCCGGGCAGAAACTATTGCTTATGACGACTTTATTGACCTTAAGGGCGAGCAAGGGGCCCGTGAGGCAGGGCGACTTCGACTCGAAGGTAAGGAATATGTGCTCAGTGATGGAGACATTATGCATTTCCGATTCAATGTATGAGCAGTTGAATCGATTGATTCCATGCGCTTGAGTGCCGAAGAAACGCTGGGTCGAGGGAGTCAATCAGGAGGCTTACCGAGAATGCCGCGCTCTTCACCTTGAAAAGACTCCGTAATAAATGTAGATTCTCTGACCCGATGGCTATGTAGCTCAGCTGGTTAGAGCACGGCATTCATAATGCCGGGGTCGGTGGTTCAAGTCCACCCATAGCCACCACTTTCTTCTTTCTTGAGCGCGCCGTCCCGCCCTGCGGATTATTGATCTGGTGCGGCGTTATTTTTGACTTTTTCCCATACGCCAAAATACTCAAGTTGATTGGATTCGCCATCACTCTTCAGTATGCAGTGCGCTGAAATATTCAAACGTTTAATACCTTTCTCCATCATATGGTGGAACGCTGCCGAATCCCAAACGTGCGCATGTTCGCGTCGTTCTCGAGCATGTTGAATATGGTGACTCACCCCGATGGGATCAACCAGTGTAGAGGGATGGACAGCACTTAGAAAATCCAAGTAATGATTGTCATCCACTGAAGTTACCTCATCAAGATATTCAGACCATAAGTGATCAAATGAAGTCATTTTGCGATTACGGTCATAATTAAATCGTTTGTCGGGCGCAGAGATGACAAACTTGCCATTGACCTTCAGAATTCTAAACGCATCATTAATCACGCGGATAGGGTTAGCAATGTGTTCAATGACGTGATTCATGATCACGAAGTCAAATTGATTGGCAGCGAAGCTCGAGAGCGCATTTTTGTCGAGATCTACAATATGTTTGACGTCAACGAATCTGGCCCGGTGCAGTTCAGGAAATAGTTGGGCGGCTTCGCTAGCGCTTAACACGTCGCAGTACTCAGTCGAGCAATGCTTGTTTAGCCTCGCAGGGCTATGTAACGCGCCAATTTCGATGCCTCGACCGGCCAGTTTTCGATATCCCCCACGGCGATGGCGTAGTCGATACCCACTTCTTGAGGCGAGAGCGCCAAGAATATTGTGAAAGATGACTCGAAAGTTCGGTGCTTTGCGCATGATCAATCAGAGTGTGTGAGTGCGGAGGAGAGGATGGGCGCCGTGAGTTGCGAGAGTGACAGGTGCTGCTTGCCATCATGGTCAAAATTGTCTTTTTTCAGCCACGTCTCAAAAGCCACTTTGAGCACTGGCCATTCTGAGTCGATCGTGGCAAACCATGCGGTGTCTCGGTTGCGTGATTTGTAGACAGTCGCTTGTCGAAAAATTCCTTCGAAAGATAAACCCAGCCTCAAGGCTGCCCGTCGAGACCGATTATTCAGGGCATCACATTTCCATTCGTATCGCCGGTAGCCGAGTTCAAACGCATATCGCATCATTAGATACATGGCCTCAGTCGCGGTTGGCGTTTTCTGAAGAGCGGGTGAAAAATGGATATGACCCACTTCGATGGAGCCACTTACGGGATTTATTCTGAGGTAGCTCGCGATCCCAATGGGTTGATTATGAGTGTTGAGGATCGTGAAAAACAGAGGGTCTTTTTCACTCGCGACTGTTTCCAGCCAAGCTCTAAGTTGCTCGTTTGTGTTGAAGGGTCCATACGGAAGGTAGACCCAGTCAAAGTCCGTCGTGTCGTCCGCAAAGGCTTTAAAAAGTGACTCACTGTGCGTGCTCGGGTCTAGCGGGACAAGTCGACAATATTGCCCATTGAGGTCTACCGAATCCGGGTGTGCAGGAGCCGACCAGTGGGGTAAGGATGCACCGACTTTAAAATCCATATTAATCTCCAGATATTGACTATTTAATGCCCAACGCCCGCTTCTTCTCTGCGCTAACCGCCTGAATGATTCGGTCGGCCGACATCGCGATGAACGCAATGCCGAGGCCTGCCACAAGGCCCTCGCCGAAGTTGGCCTGCCCGAGGGCGACGTAGACCGCTTGCCCCAGGCCCTGCGTGCCGACGAGTGCTGCAATAATCAACATAGCGAGGCCAAACATAATGGTTTGATTAAGGCCCAGCATAATCTCAGGGATCGCGAGAGGGAGCCGCACTTGCCAGAGAATCTGAAAGGGCGTGCAACCGGACGCAATCGCAGCTTCTACGACATCGTTATTTACATGCCGGAGCCCGTGCTCCGTGTAACGAATGGCTGGAACGATTGCGTAAGCGATAATTGCAAGAAACGCGGTGAATTCTCCGACCTGGAAAAACATCAGGATGGGAATCAGTAACACAAACAAAGGCATTGTCTGAAGGGTGTCATTGATAGGTCGGACCAGACGTGAAACTCGATCACTTTGGGATGCCCAGACGCCGAGACTGCCACCGATAATGAAAGACACAAGCACAGCCGCAAAACAGAGATAAAGCGAACGTACCCCAAGCGACCAGACTCCCGTAACCAACATAAATGCGAGTCCGGCTAATGTAAAAAGCCCAACCCGAGCGCCACCGGTTTGCCAGGCTAAAGTGACCAATAGCGCGATCATTGCTGGCCAAGGCATGCGCTCAATGCCGAAATACAGCAAGACCGCGGCAATTCCAATTGCTACAGCGAAGCGCCAACCGTATCGATAACCGCCTAAAAGCATTAACGATACACAGCCGATGAGGTAGCCGATTTTCATTGTCAACGTTAAATCAAAACCCCAAGTGAACGGGCGAATGGTATTTTCGAGTCCGATACGAAGGGGTAACAGAAAGAAAAATAAAAAACTGTTTTTAATTTGATCAAGCGCAGCGCCAAACTCTACGGTAATGAATAGAATTGCATCGTTGATTTGCGCAGCCGGATAAAAAACCCATGGATCAGGGAATTTGGACAACTCAGCTACCGATAGCGAGAGCAATAAAAAAGACAATGCAGCTGTTCCAGCAATACCCAAAATCAGTCGCGGACTTAAAGAAAGCGTTCTTTTAGAGCGCTGATTATCTTGTGCAAAGCCTCGAGTGATGCGATCAAGAAGCATGGCAATAAGGGCAACGACAATCCCTGCTAGCAAACTTTCTCCAAAATTGGCCCGGCGCATTGTACTCAAGACTTCCCAGCCGATATCAGCAGAACTCCCAATAATAGCGGCGATAATAACCATGCTGAGTGCGGCCATGGTCGACTGATTGACGCCTACCAAGATGGTGGGTAATGCGCTGGGAAAGCGTACCCACCAAAAGAGTTGACCGCTGCTGGCACCGCTCATGATTCCAGATTCAACGGTTTCTTCTGGAACCCGTTGTAATCCCAGAACAGTGCTCCGAACCATTGGCGGACAGGCATAAATGGCGCTCGCAATCATTCCCACGACGGGGCCAAAGCCGAAGAGCAATAAAATAGGAATCAGGTAAGCGAAAGTAGGCACGGTCTGCATGAGATCGAGAAGTGGCTGCACCAATCGATTCGCACGCTCCGAGCGCCACGCGCTAACCCCTAATCCGAAACCCACGAGAACCGATAGCGGCACTGATACGGCCACAAGCGCGAGCGTGCGCATGCTTTCTGCCCAATAGCCTATTCCGACCATATAAAGAAGCGCAAAAAGGGTAAATAAAGCAAGTGGCCAGCCGCCTGCCACAAAGGCAATTCCAATAAATAAGCTGATCGTGGTGGGCCACGGCAGCCAGGTTAATAACCCAAGAATGGCATCCATGGGCCATGTGAGTAGCCACGAGATCGCTCGAAATAACCAACGAAAGTGATCGACGAACCAATCCATTCCGATGTTTGCCCAAGTCGCTGCCGGTAAGGTCCACGCTTCCGGATACTGAGTGACCCAATCAATCAGGTCTCGCTGAAGGATGAAAACAGACCCAAAGATTGCGACAGCGACCCAAGCGAAAAGAGAGAAACGCTCTTTTCGTTGATGCGGCGCATTCACGAGGTGGCTTCTTCTGCGAGTTTTTTCAGAACATCAAGCACTGATATTGATCCCAAGTAATCACCCGCGTTGTTGGCAACATTGAGTGTTTCACTGCGAATCAGAATGGGTAAAAATTGATCGATTGTTGTTGTATTTTCGACAGTCGGATTACCTTCATTTGATGCCGGTATTTTTTGCGGATTGACTTCTGAGAGTACTGCGCCAGCGGTTAATATTTTTAGCTTTGGGACATCACGCGTAAATTCTGCAACGTAATCATTTGCTGGATTACTCACAAGCTCTGCAGGTGTTCCCACTTGCACAATGGCCCCATCTTTCATAATCGCAATTCGATCTGCGAGTCGTAGTGCTTCTAGAAAATCATGAGTAATAAAAACTATCGTTTTATTGAGCAGTTTTTGAAGGCGAAGAAATTCATCTTGCATCTGTCGACGAATCAAAGGGTCAAGCGCACTAAAAGGCTCATCGAGCAGCCAAAGCTCAGGATCACTTGCGAGAGATCGAGCGATACCCACCCGTTGCTGCTGTCCTCCAGAGAGTTCACGAGGGTAACTCTGCTCACGCCCGTTAAGGCCCACCAAGTCAATCATTTGTTGAGCACGATTTGTTTGCTCAATGAGACTCAGGCCTTGGATTTTTAAAGGGAAAGCGACATTACCGAGAACGGTTTGATGTGGCAGCAGTCCAAAATGCTGAAATACCATTCCAACGCGACGACGCCGAATCTCGATCATCTGATCTTTGGATTTTTCTAGAAGATTCTCACCATCAAGAAGAATGGTGCCTGATTCTGGCTCGATCAATCTCGATAGACATCGGATGACGGTGGACTTTCCTGATCCGGAGAGGCCCATAATGACGAAGATTTCACCCTCAGGCACATCGAAGCTGACATCACAGACCGCAGGAATATGTTCAGAGTCTCGAATTGCTTTAATTCGCGATTCCCTATCACAGGACTGCGCGAAGAAGTGGCTAGCGTTCGGGCCGTAGACTTTCCACAGCCCCCTGCAACGGAGCTTGGGGTTGTCTGATGACATAGGCACTGAGTGCGGTAAAACAAGACCAGGAAAACGACGAGGCGTTTTCCTGGTCTTTATTGGCGGTTAAACAGTGTTTTGAATCAAAAAGTCTTGATTAACCTTTGGCGGCGTTCACCCAAGGTTTCCAAATTGATTCGTTATCATCAACCCATTGGCGAACGACATCGTCGAGCTTCTTACCTTCCTGATCGATTGCATTCATCATTGGAATCTGATCTTCGTTGCGAAGCGTGTAAGCTTCCAAAATAGCATGTGCTGCCGGCCACTTATCCGCCATGCCCGCCCAGGCCATTTTTTTAATATAGCCTCGTGACCAATCACAATCCCAAGTCGCATTCGGGTTAACGCCCACAGCAGGATCATCATGACAACCGTCCTCGTATGCAGGAAGTGCGACAATATTTAGGGGAATGACTGCCTGCACCCAGTGAGGTGACCAGAACATAACCAAAAGCGGCGTATTTTTTGCCTCAGCGCCCTTCATTTCTGCAATCAGCGCGCCTTCACTGCCGGCGGGTACCGAAACATAATCCAGATTGAGTCCTTTTATTCGATCGACATTAGAGGTGCCCCAGTCAGCTGGATAGTCAACAAGACGGCCTTTCGGAAATGTGTCAGCATTCGCGAATTTGTCTGCGCATGCATTGAGCGCATTCCAATCAGGAAGCCCCGGACAGGCTTTGGCAGCTGCATCGTTATACATCCAGGTCTCCACGGGGACGAGGCCGAGATCACCCAATTCTTCCGCTTGTCCTGAAGCTACGGCTTCATCGTAATGTTCACCAATGTTTGAGCTCCAGATTTCTAGAGTCGCTGTCACGGTGTTATCTTGAATCGCGGTCATTTGGGGGTAGTAACCTGCTGTTACATACTCAACGTTATAGCCGGCACGTTTGAGTATTTCGCCAGCGACGTGCGTCGTGATATGTTGACCCGTCCATTCGTTTACCGCGAGCTTAATCGGCTCATCAACAGCCCCCATCGATCCTGCAAGGCTGACGCCGGACGCAAGCATTGAAAGTCCAGCGATTGCTGAAAAGATTTTCTTTTGAAACATAACTCCTCCTTCGATTTAATTTAATTTTGGGTAGCCACTATTGTGAACCATTACGATTGCGGTACCAGTCGAAACGATATTGCTTAAGTCACTGTATCGTCCGCTCCCGTGGAGTGTTTTACCATAGAAATTGAATGGGACGCTATTCTTGTGTGAGGTCCGCACCGCTTTTCGTTTACCCTCGATGCGTCTAGCATATGAGTGGGATGCTCAAAGCGATCATGATTGGAAGTTAAAACGGTAGAATAGGGTTTTTGAAATCGTGGTCGAGTTTAAGACGACTATCCGAAAGTTAAGGTCTATTTTTGAGTAACGAAAATCACAACGTGTCCGAGGCGGAGCGGATCAGTCAATTGAAGGCTCTGGTCAGAAGTCTAGGAACGGGACCAGTGGACGGGTCCGCAACGGACGCCGATCAATCAGGGCATCACGAACGGCAACAGCGATCTGATCAGTTTTCGATCTATATCCATTGGTTGAGTGATTCGCCTATGCTGCCAGAGCGCAGCTACCAAGCCGTATCAAGTGGCGATTCGTTTGATGCAAGAATTACTGATTTGGCCTATCGTATTAACCCGGATGAGTATTCTCACGAAGCGGCTAAAACGCTTGCGAACGGGGAAATCGCGTACTGCAAGATTTCAACTGACCGTAATGTGATTTTTTCGGAAACTGATCCGGGTACTATTTTTGTATTCAAAGACTCAGTGTCAGGGCGCTCGATTGGCATTGCGGTTGTGCACTTTTCTTTGCGTCGAGCCACAAATATTGTTTGGCAGCCAACCAAGGTTGATAAGAAAGCTCGCTCTACACGGAATAAGCAAACCCCTTGCGTGATCTGGTTAACTGGATTGTCGGCGTCAGGAAAATCAACAATTGCCGATCATCTTGAGCAAAAATTGCATGCCAGCGGGAAACATACTTACCTTCTTGATGGTGATAATGTGCGTCACGGGCTGTGCCGGGATCTTGGCTTTACCGATGGTGACCGGGTTGAGAATATCAGGCGAGTTGCTGAAGTGGCCCGGTTAATGACCGACGCCGGACTGATTGTGATTACATCTTTTATTTCACCTTTCGTAGCAGAGCGGCAGATGGCACGTGACTTAATTGGCCCGTTGAACTTTATTGAGGTATTTGTGGATACGCCGCTGGCGTTATGCGAAAGCCGGGATCCCAAAGGGCTTTACAAAAAGGCACGCGACGGCGTATTGAAGAATTTCACAGGCATTGACTCCGACTATGAAGCGCCTGTGGCGCCACAGATCACACTCTTGACAGAGGATTGTCAGGCAGAGGCGCTATCAGATACGATTATTGATTATCTTGAGCAGCATCACTTCATCGATCCCAGGAGTTAATCGGATGTCTACCGACGGAAAAGTCGCTGTCGTAACCGGAGCGGGAACGGGCATTGGAAGAGCAGTCGCGCAAATTTTGCTGCGCAATAATTACGCGGTGACATTGACAGGTCGTCGACAGGAGCTCCTCGAGCAAACCGCAGTCGATAGTGGAGCGGACCCAGAGAAGATTTGTTGTATCAGGGCTGATATTCGATATGAAAAAGATGTTAATCAAATCTTTGATGGCACCGTTGAACGGTTCGGTCGGATTGATCTTCTTTTTAATAACGCAGGTGTTGGTGCTCGGGCTGTTGATATTGACGAACTTGAGATTGATGAATGGCGCGCAGTCCTCGAGACCAATATCCATGGTGCGGTGATGTGCGCGCGGCGGGCGTTTGGACAAATGAAAAGCCAGTCACCCATGGGGGGAAGAATTATTAATAACGGATCGATTTCGGCTTATGCGCCTCGGGTTAACAGCCTCCCTTACACGGTGAGTAAGCATGCGATGTCGGGTTTGACGCGCAGTTTGGCCTTGGACGGGCGAGCGCATCATATTGCCTGTGGACAGATCGATATTGGCAATGCTGAGACGGATCTCACTCAGCGCATGAAAGCCGGGATCAAGCAGGCAAATGGCGATACCGTAAAAGAGCCATTGATGGATGTGCAGCATGTCGCCAGTAGTGTCATGCACATGGCAGAACTTCCCCTTGATACCAATGTTCTTTTTATGAATATCATGGCACGGGATATGCCTTTTGTTGGGCGAGGCTAACCGAGCCTTTCGGAACTGAGCCCAGGAAATGCCAAAAGATAAGCCCGCGCTTGAACTTTTGCGTGCGGTTGGCGACGCTTTTGGCGCCTATCCGTTCTCTGATGAGGACCTGTCGGAGCTGGTTGAACCCAAATTGGGAATGATTACCAGTTTTCAGGATCTTATGGATGAGTTGGATCAGTTGCGGACGGTAGACCTGGGCGCGCTACCGCCTGCGCTTGAGATAAAGCCAAAAGCCAGTACTTCTGATGAGTGACGTGACAGGGGTTTGTTGGCTTACGGTAAGGCAACTCAGCCGCGCGTTAGTCAATGGCGAAATAAGTATTCACGATCTTGTTAATGTTTTTTTGGCGCGTGCCACCGAGCTCAATCCTGCTTCGAAAGCCTTCATTGACGTGTATGCGGATGGTGCTCGGGCGCATGCCTCAAAGCTTGCAGAACAGCCCGGCAGTGGGATGCTTTATGGCATTCCATATGGGCTTAAAGATCTCATTGACTTTAAGGATCATCGCACCAGTGCCGGCTCTGCAGTATTTGCAGACAACATTGCATCAGAAGATGCGCATGTGGTGAGTCAATTAACGGCGGAAGGTGCGGTATGTCTGGGCAAGCTCAATCTTCATGAGTTTGCCTATGGGGCAACCGGGGAGAATGCGCTCTATGGAACTGCGGTCAATGCATATGATTCATCTCGATTAGCCGGAGGCTCCTCCAGTGGATCTGCAGCGGCAGTTGCATGGGGTCTTTCTCCTTTCGCGCTGGGTACAGATACTGGCGGCTCGGTTCGATCTCCAGCGGCGTTGAGCGGCTTGGTTGGTCTCAAGCCGACTTATGGCCGAATTTCGATGCGCGGCGTGACACCCTATAGCTGGTCGCTTGATCACCTCGGCATTCTTTCGCGGGATGTTCGGGATTGCGCGGTGATTCTGCAAACGCTTGCTGAACCAGACTTAGCAGATCCTGGCTCAACTCATCGCCCGACTGATCAATATCTATCGGAGATTGATTCGCTTGAGGATTTGACGGGTCGCAGCATTGGTGTGCCGCGTCAGTTTTTTTATGAGCACGTCGATCCTGAAATCCTGGGTGCGACGGAACGCGTGATTTCATTTCTGGAAAAAAAGGGTGCGACGGTGCGAGAAGTGGAAACCCCCGATCTAAATTTTTCGAGAACAGTGTCGTTAACGATTCAAATGCCCGAAGCGCTTAGTTTTCATATGCCATGGCTGGAACAAAGAGCGGGTGATTACGGCAAGGACTTCAGAACCGGACTTGCACTGGGACAGCAAATTCTGGCCGAGCATTACGTGCGGGCCAAAAGATTAATGACCCATTACCGGACGCAGATTGATGACGTGCTAGAGGGAGTTGATATTTTGATTACCCCATCGACGCCTATCGTGGCGCCGAAGATTGGAGCTGTTGAGATAGAGACTGAGGGTTTGACGGAGCCGGTCGGGAACGCGATGATGCGTTTTACCAATTTTTTCAATACCACTGGGCACCCGGCGATTTCTATTCCTTCCGGTATGCACAGTCTAGGTCTCCCAATGGGGGTCCAACTGGTGGGCAAAGCGTTTGGTGAAGCGAGTCTTTTAGCATTTGCACATCTGATCAACTCGCAGCGGCAGTTCAAACTCCCATTGCCCGAAATTAATTAACGAAGGAGGCGTATATGCATTCAAACCCTTTTACGGATGACGAGCTTCGTCGTCGGGTAGCGACAACTCGTGCCGAGATGGAATCCCGTGAACTGGATCTGGTCATGCTGAGCGCACCTGAGCAAGTATTTTATTTAACAGGCCTTGATCACTGGGGTTATTTTGCCCCCCATCTTCTATTAGTGCCTCGAGAGGGCGACTTAACTCTTGTGACTCGCCAGATGGAGCATGTTGCAATTCGTAATCAGGTTCGAAACGCAACGTTTATCGGTCATCTGGACTCGGAGACGGCTATTGATATCGTAGCTCGTCATTTGACTGGAAAGACCGCTGATAAAACCGTCGGACTGGAAATGGGCTCCGCAGGGCTTTCTTATGCAATGGGTGAGGCGCTTCAACAAAGGGTCGATGTCGCGAGATGGGTGGATGTTACCGGAATGCTTGATGAGATTCGCCTGGTGAAGTCGCCCGAAGAGCAGGTATTTATGAGACGCGCGGCCGTGGCATCAGACGCAGGAACCCAAGCTGCGATTTCAGCTATCCATGATGGGGCGCTCGAAGCCGAGGTTGCAGCAGAGTGTCTGGCAGAAATGACGCGTGCGGGCGGCACGCCTCCGGGGTTCGGTCCCTTTTTGCGTCCGTGGCATCGTATGGCTGAAGAGCATACGACATGGGGTGAGGGTCGACACAAGGATGCCGTATTCCTCGAGGTGGCTGGGTGTGTGGCGCGTTACAACGCGCCAATGGGTCGACTGGTAAACATCGGCAGTATTTCTGATCAGGATGCTGAGATGGCTGACTTATGCGGGAAGGCATTTAACGCATCGATAGAGGCGCTTAAAGTGGGCGCTGAAGCGAAAGACGTTTATAACGGCTGGCAATCAATTGTTGATGCGGCAGGGATGCCTGAGTATCGGCGCCATCACTGTGGATACCTGGTGGGGATTGGGTTCCCGCCCTCGTGGACAGGTGGGCCACGGGTCACCGGCTTACGGCACGATTCAGATCGTCAGATGAAAGAGGGCATGACATTCCATCTGATGTCTTGGTTTACCGAGACCGGAAGGGGGAACTACTTTATCTCAAATACCGTGCTTCTTGGAGCAGACGGTGCCGAGGTGCTTACAAAGACATCGCACGGGCCTCATATTGCACGCTAGCTCAGCGTTCGCTGCCGTTTACAAGAAGGGAGACCGCGACACGCTGGGTTAGACTTGTGGCCGGGGGAATAAGCCCGCTCGCTCGACAATTGGTCTTATCGCGGCTTCCCATTCGATCGCCATAATGTGTACGCCTGCCACGCCTTCGATTTCCTGAAGCTGCTCGATCTGTTCAATGCAGATGTTTTGCCCTTCAGCACGCCAGGCGTCACGGCGCGCGTCTTTGTCGTTTTCGTCAATTCCCTGAACGGCTCCGTCCATCCGCTTGAGCAGTTCATCTGGAATCACGATTCCAGGAATCTGATCGTTCAGAAATCGTGCCATGGGACTGCTTTTCAAGGGTCCGATTCCTGCCAAGATATGGACCTTTTCGGTGACGCCTAAATCAACCAGCTTTGCCATGAACTGTTTAAAAATGTCCATATCAAAGATCATTTGGGTTTGAATAAAGTCAACACCCGCTGCCATTTTTTTGGCGATTCGAAGGGGTCGAAAGGAGATCGGTTCTGAAAAAGGGCTGCCCGCGCCCCCGATAAAGAGTTTTGGTCCGCCGCCTTTTATTTCATCACCACACTGAAACTGATTTTTGTCCCGCATCTCTTGAATCATTCGAATGAGTTGCATCGAATCAATGTCCTGAACGTTTTTGGCGCCGGGATGATTTCCAAAAGATTGATGGTCACCGGAAAGGCATAGAACGTTTCGTATCCCATGAAAATAGGCGCCCATCAGGTCGCTTTGTATGGCGAGACGGTTTCGGTCGCGACAGGTCATCTGAATTACGGGCTCCAAACCTTGTTGGGCCATATAGATTCCGGTCGCAATACTGCTCAGCCGAACGATGCCTGTTTGATTGTCAGTGACGTTTGCGGCATCAACGACCCCTTTTAGGAGATTGATTTTCCGGTCAATGAAAGCCGGATCCATATGTTTCGGAGGGCCGAGTTCTCCAGTCACCGCAAAGTGGCCAGCCGCGAGCACGCGTTCAAGATTGCTTCCTGACTTTTGCGCTTCTTGTGATTGAATTTCAGGATTGGTTGCCATGGGATCGTTACTCAATCTGCGTTAAAGAAGTCGTCTTCATCAAGGTCGTCATCTTCTTCGTAATCATAAATAATTTCTGATTCAATTCTGACGAAGACATTATCGTTTTTAAGTTGGGATTCATACATCTCAACAGGCCGCTCGGCAGCGCCTTTCATTTCTCCACTCCGTAGATCCCATTTCCACAAATGCTTTGTGCAGGTCAGTAATCCGTCCCTCAGAACGCCGGAGTCGATCAATGGCTCGGCGAGGTGTGGGCAAGTGGGAGGAAAAGCGCGAATGCAGTCCCCGAGATTGGTCAGCATGACGTCGACTCCAGCAACGGTAAATCTGCGAAGCTTGCCTTCTGGGAGATCCGAAAGGCTACAGACCTGATGCCAAGAAGCGTCAAGAATTGACTCGTCCTCAGGCCTGGAAGAGGGTGCTGTTGAAGCGATGGCCGGAGCGGTCTGTGTCGTGTTTTCTGC
This sequence comes from Arenicellales bacterium nBUS_48, assembly GCA_051201575.1. GTDB lineage: Bacteria > Pseudomonadota > Gammaproteobacteria > Arenicellales > UBA868 > UBA868. Next base: position 394,327 of record CP179197.1, read on the forward strand.
CTTGATTTTGTCACCGGCAGCCCGAGCACTTTGTTGGCCGAGGTCGCTACTGACGACCACTCGTCGCATACTGCCGCCGCGGCTTGTCGACCAGTCTTTGGGGGGTTGAATATCCATCAGAGTGTCAGCAATGCCCTGACGATCTAACAAGGTCCAGATTTTTGACCAGATGCAAGGAATGTTGGGATCGACTTCACACATGCCACCCTCTGATCCGCCGCACGGACCATTTTGCAACTGTTTAGGGCAGCGGGTAATCGGGCATAAGCCCCCGGTGTACTCCAAGACGCAATTTCCACAACCAACGCACCGTTCCTCCCACACCCCCGGTTCCGTCGGTTGGCCCATAAAGTTAGTGTCGAGCCCGGGAAGGATTGGCGTGTCCATATATTTTTCGGCAAGTGTTTGCACGCCCACACCACAGGCCATTGACAATACAGCGTCATATTCGTCGATATTTTCCTCGAGGGGTGCCACAAACTCTTGTACGCACTGTCGCTGGACCGTCGCTTCGTCAACTTCTATTTGCTCGCCATTAGCCGCTGCCGCGGTTCGCAAGGTCGCAGCCATCGCGCTGGACTCTTTTTGTCCTCCGGCAAAACATACGGATACGCAAGTTCCGCATCCTACCGTGAGAACCTTTTTTTTACCTTTCAGCATTCGCTGAATATCTTCCAACTTCTTTTGTTCGGCAACAATCATGATTTTTCTCGAAAATGTTACTGGCTAGCTAGTTCGTCAAATACCGTGGTGATTTAAATTCATTGATCACCACAGATAACAGGTTATTTTCTTTCAGCCGCGACTTGATGCAATGGGGTTGATCCGAGCGCTTGAGTCTTCTCATCCAGTGAGTCGATGGCGTCGGCAAGTCCCTTGTAATCCCCAGGCGTGATGTGAGTCATCATGACTCGGTCATGATGAAGGCCGCATTTATCCAGCCATTTTGACACACGGTCTACCCGCTGTTTCACATGTAAATTCCCGGTATTAAAGTAACAATCTCCCGGCTGACACCCGACGACCATTACGCCATCAGCGCCTTTTTCGAAAGCATGCATGAGTTGAAGCGTATCGACTCGGCCGGAGCAGGGAACTTCAACGACGTGGGTTACAGCATGGGTCTTTTGGATATGGGAATTGCCAGTGCAAACTTCTTGTGTGGTTTGCCGAGATTGCGGACAGGTAAAAATGACCAGAGAGTTTGGGTTCTCGCTCAGTGGATTGTTCTGAGAAGCCTGTCCGGAGCTGAACTGGTCAATGGCATCAATAACAACGTCATGAGTATTGATGTTCATTTCAATCGCCCCGGTAGGACAAGCTGCGGCACATAATCCACAGCCTGTGCATAAGTCTTTATCAACGATGGCGGCACCCTGAATCCCGCCAACCCCCACCAGATCACTATCAATTTTGGCTGCGCCAAACGTGCAGAACCGAACGCAATTTAGGCATGCAACACACACCGGCGCGTTAACAACCGCGATTGGTCGAGTGATGGGTTGAGCAGAATCGACCGGTGGCTCCAGATCAAGCACTATTTCTCCGCCCGTCGCGCGCGAGACGCAGACCGTCAGAAACTCTGAACGCTCAGAGTCTTCGAGCACAGTGTCTCGATGATCGATCTCGCCAGAAAGATAGCGCGTTCGACATGTTCCACAACGGCCATTGGAACAGTCGAGCGGGACTTCATAACCATTCTCATATAAAACATGAAGAATAGTTCGATTGTCCGGGACCTCAAACACCTCATTGGTGGATGACACCCGAATATTAAAACTCGTGTTTTCCGTTGAACTCATGAGCGCCTGCGATTGGTTGTTATATTTTGAACCAAGTGGTCCGAAAGAGAAAAGTCATAGAGCGACATATTTGTAATTTTTTTGGTTAACGTGATCCGTTTTTAGAGATTGAATATTGTGGGCTCTCGCCCATTGCTAATGAATAGATGTTTAGATAATAAATCTATACTCATTATTTGTTGATATGGTACCGTGCTTTTGAGATGCGTCTGGGCTCATTTCACGGAGAATTTTTTGATAGTGACTTTTCAATATTACCCAAAAAAATTAGATGTTAATAATCTAGAGGAGTGGCCTTTCGATAACGCTGCTTCTGATTATGTAATTGTTTCAGGCCATCCTAGAGCGTCCGGGCGGATTGATTTTTTAAGCGCGGATGAATTGTCTCGAGCGGGAATCTGGCGGTGCACCCCCGGTATTTTCGACTGCAACGAATTAGGAGATGAGTTGCAGACAATCACGACTGGTCGGGTCGTGCTCAGCATGGAAGGGCAGGCGTCGATTGAATGTGGGCCGGGTGATAGTGTCTTTACTCGTAAAGGTCAGCGAGTCAGATGGGATATTCGTGAAACCGTGACGAAAATATTCCACACATCGAATTTATAAGAGGCAGCCTGAGAAGGATCAGTAAAGCTAGATCTGAATTACTGATCTTTGATCAATCAGGAGCTTGATGTCGAAGACATCACACCGTGCCTCTCACGATGGGCAATCAGTTCGTTAAGCCAGTCAGGGTCCATTTCAGGCACCGAGGACAGTAGGAGTTCGGTGTAGTCATGATGTGGTGGCGAAAATATTTCAGTTTTTGAACCTTGCTCAACAATCTTGCCCTGCAGCATCACCACAACGTTATCTGCGATGGCTTTGACCGTGGCAAGATCGTGCGTGATGAACATATAGGCAAGGTTGAGCTCTCGCTGCAGGCGATCCAAGAGCCGCAAAATGCCCTCGGCAACCAGTTGGTCTAGCGCTGATGTGACTTCGTCGCAAATAATAAATTCTGGCTCCGCTGCGAGTGCGCGGGCGATACTTACCCTTTGCTTTTGTCCGCCGGAGAGTTCATCTGGAAAACGATCGATATAAAGGTCGGGTTCAAGTTCGATCAGTGACAAGAGTTCGCGAATGCGCGCTTCTTTTTGTTTGCCGGTAAGACCCAGGTAAAAACTCAGCGGTCGGCCAATAATATTGCGAATACGCTGACGCGGATTGAGCGCGGTATCCGCCATTTGATAGATCATTTGTACATGGCGCAGCTGTTCTTTGCTTCGCGCCTTAAAACTTTTGGGCAGAACTTTGCCGTTCAGTTGAATATCGCCCAGGCGGGGCGGGAGCAACCCCGTAATGACCCGGGCTGCCGTGCTTTTTCCGCTCCCGGATTCACCGACGATCGCTACCGTTTGTCCGCGATGAATTTCGAAAGACACCTCTTTGAGAATATCTTCTGATCCATATCCTGCAGTGACGTTATCCACCTTGACCACCGGACTTATTGCGCTTGCGACCGTCTCAGTTTCTTTTTTGAATGATCGAACGGCCCATAATGACTTGGTGTATTCCATTTTTGGGTTCGACATCATCTCGCGGGTTGCTGCTTCCTCGACTAACTCGCCATAGCGCAACACCATGATGCGATCAGCCATTTGAGCGACCACTGCCAGGTCATGAGAAATATAAATGGCAGCCGTGTTGAATTCACGCACAATATCCCGGATGGTTGTGAGGACTTCAATTTGCGTTGTGACGTCAAGCGCAGTGGTGGGTTCGTCGAAAATAATGAGGTCGGGCCGACAGGATAATGCCATTGCTGTCATGGCTCGCTGCAATTGCCCCCCCGACACCTGATGCGGGTAGCGATATCCAATACCATCGGGATCTGGAAGCAGGACTCGACCGTAAAGATCCTTGGCATCTTTCTCTGCCTCGTGCCGACTTTTAACGCCATGAACCACAGGGATTTCAGAGAATTGATCGATCAGTTGGTGGGCAGGGTTAAAGGAGGCCGCCGCGCTTTGGGCAACATAGGCAATGCGTACACCCCTTAATTTTCTTAAGGTTAATTCAGATTGCTCAGTAAGCTCTTGATCGTCGAAACGAATGGAGCCTTCCCGAATACGGCACCCGGGTCTACAAAAATTCATGGCGGCAAGGCCGAGCGTAGACTTGCCGGCCCCAGATTCCCCGATAAGGCCCAACACTTCACCTCGATTAAGATTGAGATCAATTCCTTTGATGATCTCGTGCCAAATCTCATCGCTTTCACCATCGATCTGGAGATTTCGGATTTCGAGTAAAGGATCGTTCATGAGTGTGCCTGGCGACGCGAAGGTTTAATGCCCATCTTTGAGTCCGCTCGATTTATGCAAGAACCAGTCCACCAGAAAGTTAACGCCTAATGTGAGAATGGCAATTGCAATCGCCGGTAGGATTGGAGTGATGTCGCCATAAGTAATAAGAACCGCGTTCTCACGGACCATCGAGCCCCAGTCCGCAGTGGGAGGCTGAATGCCAAGTCCAAGAAAACTGAGTGCGGCAATCATTAAAAAAACAAAGCAGAATCGGAGCCCGAATTCGGCCAGTAAAGGCGCAGTGATATTCGGCAAAATCTCGCGAATGCAAAGCCAGAAAATTCGCTCTCCGCGGAGTCGAGCGGCTTCAAAATAATCAAGCACTACGACGTTTAGGCTCACCGCTCGAGTCACGCGGAAGATTCGAGTGGCGTCAAGAGTCGCAATGACAATAATTAGGATCGGGATTGAAGTACCAAAGATAGTCAGCAACATCAGGGCAAAAATCAACTGAGGAATGGCCATCAACACATCCACAACGCGACTTGCGACCTGATCAAACCACCCCGTGTAGATCGCTGCGAGCAGACCCATGATGCCACCAATCACGAATGCAAGCACGGTTGTAATAAAGGCAATACCCACTGTATTACGAGCGCCGAACAACAGTCGTGTCAGCATATCTCGACCTAAGCCATCTGTTCCGAGAATAAATTCATCACCCCAGACGTCAAATTCAGGGCCAACAATTTCAGTTTCGCTGAAGGGTGTTAAGAAAGGGGCAAAAATAGCCACAAAACCGTAGGTCAAAATCACCAGCATGCCAAACTTTGCAGTAATGGGCGCTTTAAGAATTTCCCGAAGCGCATTTTGCAAACGGGTTCTTCGAGGTCGATTCACCTGCGCTTGGGGTGGCGATATGTCGTTGCTGCTCATTTGGGATGCAGTAGTCTGGGGTTGGTACAAATTGAAACAATATCTGCGGTTAGATTAAGCAAGATATAGGTGCCGGCAAAGATCATGCTACAGGCCTGGACGACTGGGATATCACGATTTGAAACTGAATCGACCATTAATTGACCAAGGCCTGGATAGATAAAGACGACTTCCACAACCACGACGCCCACAACCAGGTAGGCAAGACTAATGGCAATGATGTTGGCAATCGGTGCCCATGCATTAGGTAATGCGTGTTTAACGATGACCCGAAATTTAGGCATTCCTTTTAGGTGCGCCATTTCGATATAGGCGCTCGCCAGCAGATTGATAATGGAAGCTCTAACCATGCGCATCATGTAGGCCAAAATTACCCCCATCAGCGTAATCGCAGGGAGCGCCACCTGATGTAACTTGTCAATAAACGAGGTGTCTTGATCAATATTTGAAAGACTTGGAAACCATCCTAGTTTTACGGAAAAGTAAAGAATAAGCACATAGGCGGTTAAGAATTCTGGAGCGGATACGGCACCTAATGTGACGACATTGACCGATCGGTCATAAGCACTGTTTCGATAGAGAGCCGCCAAAATACCAAAAAGAAGCGCGAGCGGAACGGAGATTGCGGCTGCCGTTAGGGCGAGAAAGAGGGTATTGGATAGACGGAACGTGATAAGTTCCGCGATGTCGCGCCGGTTTGCGAGCGAAGTCCCTAGATCGCCCTGTAAAACGCCGGCCCACCAGTCGATATAGCGGGTATGCGCTGGCCGATCGAGACCCAGTTCGTGGCGCAAAGCGGCAACGTTCTCGGGACTGGCGCCCTGTCCTAACAGCGCTTCTGCAATATCGCCGGGTAGAAACTCAACGCCAACAAAAATAATAATGGAAACCACAAAAAGCGTTAGCAGCCCAAGACCGAATCGCTGCAAAATCATGAGAAGAATTCTGTTCATTATCTTTTAACGCTTACATCTTTGTGAGTTATCCAACACTGTAGCGCAGATCAACTCAGTTTGTATATTGAGTTTTTAATCTTCTGTTTGCGCATGTTCGGATTGAAGATATGAGTTATGCCCTGCTTAATGAAAAAATAAGCGGCCCGAAGGCCGCTTATTCAGTTAGTGACCTAGATTCAGGTTACTATGCTTTCCACCAACGCTTGAGGTAATGACCTCCGTCCATTTCCCAACCGCCACCGATCTGATCGCCAACACCCACGGTGTCACGAGTCGCGGCAACGTCCGTACCAAAAGCAGGAATAATAGTTCCACCTTCTTTGGAAATGATGTGCTGGACTTCTTGATACATTGCTTTTCGTTTTGCTGCATCAAGCTCTCCTCGGGCAGCGACAACAAGCTCGTCCACCCGGGCGTTCTTGATGACCGTGTCATTCCAGGGAGATGAGGACAGGTACGCAATTGAAAGAATCATGTCCTCAACCGGTCGGGCACCCCAGTAGCATGTGCAGAAGGGCTTTACATTCCAAACATTATTCCAGTAGCCATCTTGTGGTTCCTGAATGATGTTCGTGTTGACACCTATCTTCGCCCAGTGCTGCTGGAACAACTGCGCGGCATCCATCGCACCACCGTAGGAAGTATTGGATGCGCTGAGATCAATTGTGACCCCCTCATGTCCGGATTTCTTGAGATGATGCTTGGCCTTGTCGAGATCATATTCAACGTTGAGGTCTGCATCGTAGCTCCCAAACCCAGGGCCAAGCGGTTGATCGTTACCGATTGCACCGTATCCGAATAAGACTTTGTCGATGAATTCCTGTCGCGGTGTTGAGAGCTTCAAGGCTGTTCGGAAATCCATGTTGTCGAATGGCGTTACATCCATGCGCATGGGGTGAGTAAATGCGAGGTTACTGGCCACATCGACGATATTGACGCCTTTCACATTTTTAAGTCGAGCAATACCTTTTAGCGCGGGTCGGTTAATCACATCGACTGATCCGCTGATGAGCGCACTCTGTCGAGCCGTATCATCTAGAATCGCGAGAACCTCATGGGAGTCCGCCAGTGCGCCGCCATCAGGATGCCAGGTGTTCGGGTTACGCTCTAGTACGGTCTTGACCCCGGGATTATATTCCTTAAGCAGATAGGGTCCTGTGCCCGCGCTTGAAAGAGATTCTGCGACACCGTCTTTCGACGGCATGATGTTGAAGTGATAGTCGGTAAACAAAGCAGGGGCGTCCGCGTTGCCATCGGCCAATTCAACAATAACGGTATTTCCATCCACCCGAACATCGCTGATCCCTGAGAACACGCCTTTGGCGTAAGAAGTTGAATCTTCGCCCCGGTGTTTGTTGATTGAAGCGACCACATCATCGGTTGTCAGGGACTTGCCGTTGTGAAACTCGACGCCCTGGCGAATATTGAAGCGCCAGACTTTTGCATCGGGGCTTGCTTCCCAGCTTTCAGCAAGTGCCGGTTCCATACTGTTGTCTTGCCCGACGTTTACCAAGCTGTCACGGAATGCGCGACTGATACAGATCATGTACGTTGCGTTAAACAGTCCGCAGTCGAGGGAGTCGCCAGTGTTGGCGTCGTTTAAGCCAGACACCATATGTCCGCCTCTTTTAGGCGTGGCGGCTAATGCCCTGTTCGACCAAAGCGCTCCGCCCATTGTGGCGGTCATACCCATCGCTCCCGTAAAAGCCAGAAAATCTCTGCGCGTGACGCGAGGGTCGCTTAGTGCTTGCTTCAGGATAATATCCTGATGAATGATCTGTTCGATCTTTGATTTTTTCATCCTTACTCCTCCGAAATGTTGATTAATCTAACCACTCTTATTAAATTGATATGGCGTCTAAGAGGCCTGAGTGATACGTCCATGCTACCCGACTGGAATTAAATTTCAACTCAAAGACAAGATTTAACCGTGTCTCAAAGACCTTATACTTGTCTCAAAGCGGCGTGGTTCTATCTAATTGCCGCTGCACATGCTTTAGAGCGATTTAGATGAAAATTAGGGAAGTACTGATCACGCCGTTGTTAGTGCCGTATGCCCAGCCGTATTACTGGTCTCAAGGAGTGACCCTTGGTGCAGAAGTGCTATTGATTGAGATTCGCACAGAAAGCGAATTTGTCGGTTTCGGAGAGTGCCTCGCTACTCCCACTGCGACTGGTGTTCAGGCATTTGTCGAAGAAGCTGCGAAGCACATCACAGGCGAGTCGATTTTTGATCGCGAGCGCTTGATGGCGACCTGTTATCAATCTCTTTTTCAGTTTCGAGGCAATTGTAGTGCGCCCCGGTTTGGTGGCCAGGTATTGGCAGGGCTTGAGATGGCGCTCTGGGATCTACAGGGAAAGGTGCTGAATCGCCCAGTTTACGAGTTGCTCGGCGGCGCACAGCGCGAGTATGTGGAGTACTTTGGTTTTATTCAGGGGTCTGAACCCGAGGCGCTCGCAAAAGATGCGACTGCTTTTGTACAACGAGGTCATCGTACTATTTACTGCAAGGTCGGTCGTGGCGATGAGCTTGACTTTGAGATTGTCAGGCAGGTGCGTGAGGCGGTGGGGCCGGATATTCGGTTGCGGCTTGATCCGAATGAGGCGTGGGATGTCCTCTCAGCAAGACGCATGATTAATCGCTTAAAAGTGTTTAATCCTGAAATGATTGAGCAACCCTGCGATCACAGAAGCTTAAGCGCGTTAAAGCAGATAAAAGATTCAAGCCCGATCCCGATCGCAGCGGATCAAAGCGTTTTTAATGCAGATGATGTTTTGCAGGTCACGCAGATGCAAGCCGCCGATCTCATTACGCTTGGCCTTCATGAGACGGGTGGTATTGGACCTCTCATGAAAGCTGCAGATGTCGCAAAAAAGGCCGGACTGAATATTTGTCTGCATGGCTTATATGAAACGGGAATCACGACCTGTGCGGCCCATCACGCCGGTCTGGCGATTTCAAATCTTGACGATGCAAACCAGTATATGAATCACCTTTTGACTGCCGATCTGATTGCCAGTCCAAGCCTCACGCTCTCAGAGGCAAAACTCGGATTGATTGACGCGCCCGGCTTGGGGTTTGAGTTCGACCTTGACGCTCTCGCACAAGCGAAAGCACGGCATGTCGAGTATTCTTCGGCAGTTAAAGATGCACCTTGATGCACTCATTTATCTTCTAGACCGCACCGGCTATCACTCCCATGAAAATTTCTAGAATTCGGGTTTTTCAAGTTGATTTGCCGATGAAAGAGGGCTCGTATAGTTGGTCGACCCAATCATTTTCATCGTTCGATAGCACTGTGGTTTTAGTGGATACCGATGAAGGAATAACCGGTATTGGAGAAAGTTGTCCATTGGGCCCTTCGTATTTGGCAGCGTATGCCGAGGGGGTGCGAACCGGGGTGTCCATACTGGCGCCTGGTCTGATTGGCGAGGATCCCACCCATCTCGACAGCATTAACCTGAAGATGGATGAGTTGTTAAAGGGACATCCGTATGTCAAGTCGGCTATCGATATGGCCTGCTGGGATATTCTAGGTAAAGCCACAGGCCTGCCGGCTTATCAGTTACTGGGTGGCAAACTACAGGAGCAGGTCACCCTTTTTAAAGTTGTCCCACGCGCGGACCCTAAACTGATGGCCGAACGGTTTGTGGAGTATCGAGAACAGGGTTTTGATCATTTTCAGATAAAGGTCGGAGAAAATCCGGATACCGATATCGAGCGCTTTCGGCAAATTCTTGATGTCATGCAGCCAGGTGATGTTGTCGATGCGGATGCCAACACAGGGTGGAAGCAGCACGAAGCTTTGCGTGTTGTGGGTGCGGTTCAGCAAATGTTTCAGGAGCGACAGTTATCGTGCTTTATAGAGCAGCCTTGCCTAAGTTACGAGGAATGCTTTGCGGTGCGCCAACATACCGATTTGCCCTTTATTCTGGATGAATGCATGGATGGATTGGCGATCTTGTTACGTGGATTCCAGGATAACGCGATGGATCTGATTAATCTCAAGATCAATCGGATGGGCGGTCTTACCCGCGCGCGTCAGGTTCGAGATTTATGTGTTCATCTTGGTATCGTGATGACGATTGAAGACAGTTGGGGCGGGGAGATCGCTACATCAGCAATCGCTCATCTCGCCCAGTCGACCCCATCGGCCTTTCATTTCCAGTCGTCAGCGTTCCATGAATACGCGAGTCGGGCGATTGCTGAGGGTGGCCCTGAGATGGGGCGTGGTTACATGGTTGCTCCCTCAGCGCCGGGATTGGGAGTGGAGCCTTTGATGGACGTGCTGGGGCCTTTGGTTTGTGAAATCCGATAGTTCTCACTGCTCGTCTTGGAGAAAACGGAATAGATATGGTCTCCTGTGACGGTCAAATAGCGTTTTAATGTTTTGATCTCAACAAATCTGAAATTTAGGGTTTATTTCTATATTCCGGGACGGTTTACAAATCAAAGCCGAACAATGAGCTTGCCCCGGTTGCTACCGTTAAAAAATAAATTGAGTCCTTCAGGGGCCGATTCCAACCCTTCCAGAATATGAGTGCGGAACTTAATTTTTCCATTAGCAACATATGGTGCTAGTTTGGCGCGTAACTTGGATGCATCGTCAAGATGATCAGTCATGGCAAATCCGCGAACCGTCACTCTTTTTTTGATCAGGGGTATCCAGTTGGGTCCGGGCGACGGCTGTGCACTGACGTAATCAGAAATCATGCCGCAGACAATAATCCGACCATGCGCATTCATCCGGTTAAAGACCTGCTGCTGAATTGGGCCCCCAGTATTTTCGAAAAAGATATCTACACCTTCGGGCGTAAGTTCTTTAAGCATCGACGTGATGTCATCAGTTTTATAGTTGATTGCGCCGTCAAACTCGAGAGTATCTGTGATCCACTGGCATTTCTCATCATCACCGGCGACGCCAATAACGTGTAGACCATCTGCTTTGGCTAACTGACCCACCAGCGATCCTACCGAGCCCGCAGCGCCTGTGACGACAATGGTTTCTCCAGCTTTCGGATCAGCGAAGCCAAAAAGTCCCTGTGTCGCGGTCAAGCCTGGTAGCGCGAAAACAGCAAGTACCATCTCGGGATCGCTTCCCGACGGCACTTTATTTAGACCTTTACCTCCACTTACCTTGTACTCAGTCCAGCCCAACATGCCGTGCACAGTGTCTCCGGGTGAAAAGTCTGGATGATTGCTGGCAACAATGACTCCAATGCCAGTCGATCGCATCACGTCCCCCAACTCAACCCGTGGGATATAGCTTTCACGATCGGCGCTCATCCAGCCGATCATGGCAGGATCAAGAGACATATGCGTTTGTTTGATGAGAACTTCATCGCCTCTAATCTCAGGTATCGATTGGCGTTTAATCTCAAAAAGTCCCTGAGTAATAGGGCCGGGTTGAGGGCGAACTGCAAGATGGATGCTGAGGTAGTCGCTCATAGGAAAATTCTGACGTTTTGAAAACGATATGGTTTAAATTAATCTTCTATTCTGCTTGGCAAACGAGCGGACTGCGAGATGTTTTTTGTGTTTTGAATAGAAGCAAAATTGTACTCATATAAATTTAAAAACAGCGAGCGCTGAAATTGACCCAACGGTATTACCATGACTAAGACACCCGATCAGAAGAATAGAAAAACCCAAACCTTGGCGGTTCACGCCGGCGAAGCACCGGACCCTGTCACCCGTGCCTCTGCCCCAAACATCGTGATGTCCAGTACGTTCGTGCTTGATGAGCCGGTTGGTTTTTCTGCCTACGACATTCCTGAAGAGGCGCCTTTTATTTACAGTCGTTGGCGGAATCCTACGGTCCAGCAACTGGAAGATAAAATGGCAGTGCTTGAGCAGGCTGAAGCTTGTCGATGTTTTGCTTCAGGGATGGCGGCAACGTCTGCGGTGCTTTTCAGCGTTTTAAAGTCGGGAGATCGATTGGTAATGAGTGACACGAATTACCCGGGTACAGCAGAACTTGCGCGAAATAATCTTTCCCGCATGGGAGTTGAGGTGGTGACGGCTAATTTTTCTGATCTTGAGGCCGTTGAGCGCGCGGTGACGCCTGAGACCGTTCTGGTTTGGGGAGAAACTCCAGCTAACCCAACGACGCGGATTACAGACATTGCAGCGGTCGCTGAGATCACTCACGGCCAGAATGCTCGACTGGCGATTGACTCCACGTTTGCAACACCGATGGCGACGCGACCCATTACTCTAGGCGCAGATTATGTCATTCACTCATTGACTAAATATTGCTGCGGTCATGGCGATGCAATGGGGGGCGCGGTGCTCGGCTCAGAGGAGAATATGCGATCAATTGAGACTGATGGACAGATTCATGTGGGCGGTGTCATCAGTCCCTTCAATGCGTGGTTGATTAACCGGGGCGTCGCCACATTGCCATTACGAATGAAAGCTCACGAGTCGAACGCTCTGGCAGTAGCCCAATTTCTGGAGGCTCACCCGAAAGTGACCAAAGTGCTGTACCCCGGCCTCGCCAGTCATCCGCATCATGATCTCGCCAGAAAACAGATGGATAACTACTCGGGCATGCTGTCTTTCCAAATTGAAAACGGCGCTAAATGCGCACAAAAAATGATGTCAACGCTTGAGGTGATCCATTATGCGGTGTCGCTGGGACATCATCGAAGCCTGATTTGCTGGATGGATACGGACGAATTGATGGCATCGACGTATTCGCTTTCCGGCGAGCAGTTAAGCGCCTATCGTGAGTTCGCGGGAGATGGCGTGTACCGTCTTTCAGTGGGGCTGGAGGATCCAGAGGATTTGTGTGAGGACTTATCCAAAGTGCTTGGATAACATCGACCGGAATACATTATGAGCTCAGCTTCATCATCATCTATCGAAACAGGTTTTGTCTCTAATCCTCTGACCGCACCGACGATTCTTGATCGTGGACCGGGTCGATACCGAATCGGTCTCATTGCGCTGGCAAGTGACTACGTCGTTGAGCGCGACTTTATGAATATGCGTCCCAGTGATGATGTCGCAATTTATGTGTCAAGAGTTCTTAATGTCAATCCATGCACTGTCGAGAATCTCAGAACAATGGGCCCCCGATTGGCCGACGCGGCATCATTGATTATCCCTGATGGACGATTGGACGCCATGGTTTACTGCTGTACTTCCGGAACCGCCGCGATGGGATATGACACAGTCGCTGAAAATATTCGAACGGTTCGGCCAAATATCCCTGTCGTCACACCCATCACGGCGGGACTGAGGGCGCTACAGCAGTTCGATGCCAAGCAAATTGCTGTGTTAACGCCATATACGCAGGACGTCAACGAATCCCTGGTGCGCTATATCGAAGCGCGCGGGCCTCGTGTCACAGCAACGACAAGTTTTCATTTTGCTGATGACAACGATATGGCTCGTATACCCGTCGAAGCGATTATCCGTGCTGCAAAAGAGGCAGATCGAGATGATGCCGAAGCACTTTTTATCTCCTGTACCGCGATACGCGCGGTGGATGTGATCGATGAGATTGAGCGTGAGCTGGATAAGCCGGTGGTCTCCGCCAATCAGGCACTTTTCTGGGAGTCTGTTCGAACGGCTGGCTATGATGCTCCGATCAGTGGCTACGGCAAGTTGCTAAAAATGGAGTTGTTCTAGCGCTTATTCAATTTGGCTTTTAGGATGGATCGCAATAAGGCAATTAATCACAAGTAGGGCTCCAGACAAGAAACAAAACCATGTTAACTAATGAAGAATTAGCCCGGTATCATGAAGACGGTTTTGTTATTCCCGATTATCGGCTAAGCAATACGACTTTGGTCAAGATTCGAGCTTTGCACAGTCGATTTATTGAGCGCTATCCTGCGTTTTCAGATTACTGTCCGGCGTTGTTGCCTTTAGAGCCGGGTTTCTTGGAAGTCGCTCAAGACGAAATGATTTTGGATATGGTTGGACAGATTCTCGGAGAGAATTTTGCGCTATGGAATTCAAGTTTTTTTGCGAAGCCAGCAAAAGTGGGAAGCCGGACCCCTTGGCACCAGGATGGTAAGTATTGGGCGATGCGTCCTTTAGCGACTTGTACTGTCTGGATGGCTATTGATGATGCGACACCGCGTAATGGATGCCTCCGCGTGATCCCTGGCTCCCATCGGGAAAAAAGCTTGAGACAACATGACGTCAACAATATGCCCGGTCTTGCATTAAATGAGGAGCTTACGCCTAAAGAGTTTGAAGAATCTGATGCGGTGGATATGGTGATGGAAGCAGGACAGATGTCGTTGCACGACGTTTATCTCGTTCATGGATCAGAGTCCAATAGATCAGACCAACCCCGTCGCGGGATGACGTTGAGATTCATGCCCACCACCTCTTTTTATGACCGGGAGATTGAGGAAGGGCGAAACGCTTCGGATCCGTATCCCGGTATTGATGCGGCAGAGCTAAAAAAAATCCACAGGCCGCCTCTTTATTTAATGCGCGGTGTTGACGTTTGTGGACGCAACAGTTTTAAAGCCAGTTTTTCATGAAGTAAAGATTCAAGATTGAGAGAGAAAAATGAAACTTGATGAGATTTATGCGCACGCGCCAACGTTTTTGGATCAGGATCAACGTCAGCATTACTACGAACACGGGTATCTTAATTTTCTGTCGTTGATTGATATTGATGAACTAAGTCATCTTCGTGGAGCTGCGCAGCGAATAGTTGAAACAACGCGCACATTAACGGCTTCCTCGAAGGAGATTGACCTCGAACATGATCATAGTGCAGATCATCCCCGATTGCGCCGCGCGGCCTATTGTGATGATCTCGATCCTGACTTTTGGGGAATATGTGCCGATTCAGTCATTCCGGATATTGCCGCTGATCTGCTGGGTCCCAATGTCCGTTTTCGGGAAATCATGCTGAACTATAAGTGGGCGGGTGGCGGCGCTGAGGTCAAAAGGCATCAAGATCTTGTTTTTTATCCGCATACGCACGCCGGGACGTTGCAGTTTCTCGTTTTTCTTGAGAACGTCACTGCCGAGCAGGGCCCGCTTGAGGTTTATCCCGGTAGTCATCTCGGCCCCATTTTCGAGCATTATGATGACTCGGGAAACTGGACGGGCGCAATCCGGGAGCGCGATTTAGCCACGGCAGCGCAAAAGCCAATCGCGCTCACAGGTCCGGCAGGTACGGTGAGCGTCCATCATAGCCGTACCATTCACGGATCTAAACCAAATCTCAGTAGCAAAGGTCGCCCGGTATTGGTGATTACGTATTCAGCGGCTGATGCGATTCCTTATACGGCGCCGGCCTACCCGAGTTCACGCTATGGCAGGTTAGTGAGAGGTAAGGAACCAGGCTACGCACATCATGAGGAACTCCTCGTGCCGATGCCGCCCGATTGGTCAGACGGGTACACGTCAATATTTGCCCATCAGGAAAATGAGGTAGAACAAGTTCGGAATGGGGTGTCCGCGTGACGCAAATGGTCAGGATCTCGTCTGTTTAAGCGATCGCTTTTTATAGAAATAGGAATCAAAAATGAGAGATAACCCAATTCATCCAACAGTGGATTTTGAGCAGGACGGCGTTCAGCATGGATTTCTAAAGGTGCCCTATTCAGGCGACGACTCCGGCTGGGGGGCCGTAATGGTGCCGATTACGGTAATTAAAAACGGAGATGGACCAACAGCTTTGCTCACCGGCGCCAATCATGGCGATGAATACGAAGGGCCGATTGCACTCTGGGGCATGACGCACTCGCTGAGTGCAAATGACATCAGTGGTCGCGTCATCATCGTGCCAGCAATGAACTACCCGGCTTTTACTGCGGGTAAACGCACCTCCTGGATTGATGGCGGGAATATGAACAGGGTTTTTCCGGGAGATCCCGATGGCACGATCACGCAGATTATTGCGGATTTCTTTTCCCGAACATTGCTGCCGATGGCTGACGTTGTGGTCGACATTCATTCAGGCGGTAAGACGATGGAGTTTTTGCCATTTGGAGCGGCACATATCTTGGATGACAAGAGTCAGCAGGCGCGCTGTGTTTCTGCGGTGGAGGCATTTAATGCGCCATATACCCTGATGTTGCTTGAGCCTGATGCGGCCCACCTATACGACACCGCTGCCGAAAATCAGGGCAAGGTTTTTGTTAGCACAGAGTTGGGTGGCGGTGGTTCTGCGAGCGCCACCAGTGTGCATATTGCCCGCCGGGGTATTTCAAACGTGTTAAAGCATGCCGGTATTCAGGCGGGTGACGTGGAGCGGGAAGTTTCTGTCAATCTCGATACGATGAATCCGGAATGTTTTATTACTTCCGAGCATCGGGGACTAATTGAGATGCGCCATGATCTGGGCGCAAAAATTAACGCGGGCGATATTCTGGCTGTGATTCACGATACTGATCGGACGGGTACAACGCCTGTTGAATGTCGGTCTAAAGTAGATGGCATCTTTATGGGGAGACACTTTCCCTGCTTGATTCGTCCGGGTGATTTCCTGGCAGTGATTGCTACCATCGTCGATTAAGCTTCAGTCTCTACGAGGTTCAAACTAACGTTACTGAAAAAATATGAATTACACCAAACCGTTCCCAAAATCTGAATACGACCGTCGAATTGCTCAGACGAAGCAAAGCATGGTAGCGAAAGGTTTTGATTTGATTATTTGCCAGGATCCCGCAAATATGAATTGGCTGACTGGATTTGACGGATGGTCTTTTTATACGCCCCAAGCTGTTTTGCTTCACCTCGAAGAAGAGGCGCCTATTTGGTTTGGTCGTCCGCAGGACGCGAAAGCCGCACATATCACCACTGATATACCACCTGAAAACATCACCACGTTCTCTGAGACCTTAATTCATCACCCGTCTGAACATCCCTATGATGATCTGGCGGAACTGATTCTCGGGCGCGGTTGGGCAAGCCATCGGGTCGGTGTCGAACTCGATGCCCACTATTACACCGCTCGCGCGCATGCGCATCTCTCAAAAGGGCTCCCCAATGCAAGAATAATTGACACAGAGCAGTTGGTGAATTGGGAGCGTTTAGTTAAATCGGATGCTGAGCTTGCGTATATGCGTGAAGCTGGGCAAACCGTGAGCGCGGTAATGAATCGGGCGATTGAAAAGGTCGCGCCGGGGGTGCCGGAATACGAGATTATTGCGGAGGTCTATCACGCTCAGGTTATGGGAGTTGAGGGGCGATATGGAAATTACTCAAGCTTGTGTCCCCTGATACAGGTCGGTGAGGGCACCAGCACGCCTCACCTGACATGGTCGGAACATCCTTTACCAAACGATACGTTGGTGATGATGGAGTTGGGCGGTGCGCGGCATCATTATCAGGCTCCGTTGACGAGAACACTTTATCTTGGACGGCCACCAGCGGATGTCATCCAACTAACCGAGACGATTGTGGAAGGCGTTGATGCGGCGTTAGAAGTTGCGCGACCAGGCGTCACCTGCGAAACCGTTGAGGCGGTGTGGCAGAAAGTGCTTAATCGCAACGGTTATCAAAAAGAAAGTCGAGTCGGTTATTCGATCGGCGTCAATTATCCCCCCGATTGGGGCGAGCGAACGGCAAGTCTTCGCCCGGGGGATAAAACGGTGCTGCAAAGCGGCATGTGTTTTCATTTTCAATCGGGTGTCTGGCTAGAGTCGATTGGGGCAGCCGTTTCTGAGCCATTTGTGGTGACAGAGAATGGCGGCGAGCGTCTCTGCGATGTTCACCGTGAGTTGATCGTGATCGATTAAATTCCGAACTCCATTTCTAGGGATTCCGTACGATGTCTTCAAAAAGTAACTTTATGTCTGATAACGTCTCGAGCGCGTGTCCGGAGGTTATGGATGCGCTGATTCAAGCCAATGAGAACAACAGTCCATCGTATGGTGATGATTCTTGGACTAAAGAACTTACCGTTCGATTACAAGAAATTTTTGAAACGCCGGTTACGGTTTTTCCGCTTACAACGGGGACAGCAGCGAATGCTCTGGCGTTGTCAACATTGACGCCCGTGTTTGGGAAAATTTATTGTCACGAACTAGCGCATATTAATACTGATGAATGCGGTGCGCCCGAGATGTTTACAGGAGGCGCGAAGATTATTGATATACCGGGCGAGAATGGCCGTATTAGTGCGGAGTCGCTTGAGCGCGCGATCTATGGCGCAGGGAATGTTCATCATGCACAACCCGCAACAGTCAGTATTACGCAGGCATGTGAGTCGGGAACGGTGTACTCGCTTGAGGAGATTCAGTCGATTACTTCAGTGGCACACGCGCATAGTCTCCATATGCACATGGATGGTGCCCGCTTCGCAAATGCCATAGCCTCGCTCGGCGTAACGCCTGCACAGATGACCTGGCAAGCCGGCATCGATGTGTTGTCTTTTGGGGGTACAAAAAATGGCTGTTTGGCGGCCGAGGCTGTTGTATTTTTTAAACCAGAACTGGTGGGAGACTTTCCTTTTCTTCAGAAGCGTGCGGGACAGCTCGTGTCGAAGAGCCGGTTTATCTCATCGCAATTTACCGGTTATTTATCGAACGACGTCTGGTTGCGAAATGCTCGTCAAGCCAATGGAATGGCGCAGCGCTTGAGCGAGGGGTTAGGGAGACTTCCCGGCCTTGAACTGGCATATCCAACCGAGTCCAACGAAGTATTTGTAAAAATTCCAACGGATTTGATCGAGAGGCTTTGGGCCCAACATATCTCTATTAATGATGAAGAGCTTGATGGGAAGGCGGTTCGCTTCGTTACGGCATGGAATACCACCGAGCGCCAGGTTGACGATCTGCTGCACCTGATTGCCGCCCAATGCGAACCAGATTGATATTCCGGGAGTTATACCCGCTCGGTGCGTAACGGATTTCAGGGGGCGGGCACGAGAAATTTTCGGTGCAATGCTTCAATCTGGTCCCATGTATTTTCATTGAGCGTTACATCCAATGCCGCAAACGCCTGATCAAGATGCCAAATTTGTGTGGCGCCGACAATCGACGCTGTCAAAAACATCTGATTGAGCACGAAGGCATGAGCCAAGACTTCTGGCGCAATCCCAAGCTCGGCTGCAAGCTCGATATAAGCGCGAGTCGCCGCGATTGCGTGTTCAGAAAAATAGCGGGTATTTGAGGGCCACAAGGTATTGCGAGCGCCTTTGGGTCGGGAATCATTAAGATATTTTCCGGTCAATACCCCTGCTGCAATAGGGGCGTAGGCGAGAAGGCCAACATCCTCGCGAATGGCAACTTCGGCAAGCGATAGCTCAAACTTGCGATTGAGAAGGCTGTACGCGTTTTGAATGCCGACGGGTCGTGGTGATTGATTGGCGTCGGATCTTTGAATGTAGTCCATCAGTCCCCACGCGCTTTCGTTTGAAACACCCCAACTTCGGATCTTGCCGGCCTGAACCAGTTCATCCAATGCAGCGATGGTCTCATCACGATTGGCGCCCACGTCTTCAATGTAGTCGGTTTGCCCCAAACTTTTAAAGTCAGTCCAGCCGCGATCGGGCCAGTGGAGTTGGTATAGATCGATATAGTCGGTTTGCAGACGACTTAAGCTGCCTTCACAGGCTTCATGAATAGTCTTCCGATCAAATCGTGTATCCCCATCACGGACGTGATGTCTCCCGGGCCCGCACACTTTACTGGCGAGAATAATATCCTTCCGACAATCTCTGTCAGACATCCAATCACCAATAATGCTTTCGGTATGTCCATAGGTCTCGGCGCGTACGTCGACTGGATACATCTCGGCAGTATCAAAAAAATTAACGCCGTTCTCAACGGCATGATCCATCTGATCAAAGCCTTCCTTTCGAGTGTTTTGCTCACGCCATGTCATGGTGCCCAGGCAGATTATGGAAACATCTATTCCCGTGTGACCTAATGGCTGGTAGCGCATAATGTTGATGTCCTAATGTGTTGCATAAGTGGCTTAGATAAGTATGAAACATCTGTAATTCAAAACCAATTGGTTCTAGAGGCGGCGTCGTTTTGTGGTGTCGATTCGCTTGATAAGCGGAAGATTATTTGAAGAGACGAGAGATAAGAGAATTGATTACTTGGAAACGTGCGGGTATTTCACATGAGATGGGTGATTTAATTCAGTTGATTTATGGATCGGCGAAGTTAAATCAGATATTGAAGTCGACGCAAATTTCACCACCTCCGGGAAAAAAATTTCAAAATTCTCTTCAAGTTCGTTATAGCAATTCGTTACAACCGGTTTCGCATTTTCCATTCCTGACTTGAAACGCGTTCGTTTGGACATTTGGAAAAGTACACTGCAAATTCCGTCTATTGACTGATACCGCACAAGGGTATCCGTTGTTTTCAGGTAGTGAAAATACCTTCGGGATCGCTCGGGACATCTGTCGATACGTGGGGCGAGGAGGCTTTGTGCCCATTGGACGTACTCTTTTAGAGGCTGGGTATTAAAGCGCTCCCAGTCTCGGGCGAGAAAATGATCCAGAAACACGTCGGCCACGACAGGAGCGTAGCGGCTAAAACCATCCTGCATCATTGAGCAAATATGCTTAAAAACCGCGTGTTGATCAGTGAAGCGATCTATTTTCCGGTGAAGCAGGACGCCTTGCTGGACGCGATATTCAAGTTGTAAAAAATCATTGCCGCGAACCGAGTCGCCAATAAAGTTTCCTAGCAGCAGGTCTGGCTCGTCGCCTGATAGGTAAAGGTGTGCGAGCGTATTCATGATCAAACTGTGAACAAGCGCTGATTCAATTCGGCTTGAAGAACGCGTGCATCTCTTGAGGCGTGTCAAACAGTAGGTCAGGACTGTGTGACCTTAAAAGGCTTCGCGATTGCCATCCCCAACTGACCGCCACACTGTTTACGCCTCCGTGTTTCGCAGCTTCGATATCGCTGACGGAATCTCCGATCATCCAGGCGTTGGCTCCAGGTACCGCATAGTGATCAAGTGCTAGACGAATATGATCAGCTTTAGACCCTGGCCGGTCACTTCCATAATAGAGATCAATGCAGTTTTGAATGTTTTCATGGGCGAGACGGTTTTCCACAACTTCAGCGCGATTAGCCGTGACGACGCAAAGCGTATGATAACGGCTGAGATCATGAATCAAACCCTTAATCCCCATGAACAGGGGGATGCGTCTTTCTTCGCTTTGAAGCCTGTCGAAAAGAAACTGTGCGTAATTACGATGTTTTGAATCGGGGATGCCGCATATGTTTGCTAACATGGTGAAGGTGGCGGGATTGAGGCGGTCGAAGTCTTCGAGATTTAGATTAAAAGATATCTCATGGCTCGCACAGAAGGCGGCCGTTTCATCAAGAACGGGCTGGGCCGAATCGACAATAACGCCGTCATAATCCAACAGCAAAAGTGATTTTTTCAACATTTTTTGATTTATCACCTAGGGTGATTTATCGCCGTTAGGCTTGAACAGCGCTATGAGTGCATCTGCCGCTACACACCGATCTGCAGTAATGAGTAGCGGGTTGATATCCATTTCACTGAGCGAGCTAGCAAGCGATTGAGCCATCAGGCTGACGGCTTCGAGACAATCCAAAATCAGTTCGATATCGGCCATGGGTCGACCGCGATATCCCGTTAAAAGCTTCATGACTTTTAATGATGAAAGCGCCTTGTAGATCTCGCCTCGATCAGCGGGGAGCAGCAACGTTTTTGCGTCGTTCAAGAGCTCAACCAGCGTGCCACCGCCCGCAATTGTCATAATTAGGCCAAATTGCGGGTCATTTTTGATACCAACCAACAGCTCGGCGATCGCATTGGTCACCATTTCTTCAACAAGAATCTGGTCTTCGACCGGTTTGCCGAGGGCTCCAGCACCATTAGAGATTACTTCTTGTGCGGCCAGTTGTAGGTCTGCTTCATTTTGAAGATTTAGCCTGACAATGCCATGTTCAGTTTTGTGTGGCAGTTGCGCATTAATAAGTTTTAAAACAACAGGAAAACCAATTTTGGTGCCGTCTGTTCCGACATTAATAGAATCACTCAGAATGCCATTAGGGATCGGGATATTGAACTTTTTTAAAAGAGATTTTCCTTGCCATTCGTCCAGCACCTGCGCTGGTGTTCGGTCAGATCTATTGCAGGATAGCGCAAGATTTTTTCCCCCATCGAGGTAGCGTTGCCGCGCTCGTCCAAAAACAGCAGCAGCCGCAATTGCAGTAGTGGCCTCAGAGATCCCTTGAAGAGGTGCGATTTGATTTTCGCTAAGCGTTTGCTGTGTTTCGCTATCCAGATTTTCTGGAAGACTCGCACAGATTGCAGCTGGAATCCCTGCACGCCGAGTCGCCCGGATGAAGGCCATCGCATCCGCCTGATAGTAGGGGCGATCAGATCCAAGTTCGACAGGCGGATAGTCCTGTACAAGCAACGCGGCGTCGTATCCCTGCTTAAGCGCTGCGTCAAAAACGCTCTCAAGTTTTTGTTCCTGACCCCAAAGTGGGGTGGTGTAATCGAGTGGGTTGCCTACTGTCGCGATGTCAGGCAGGCACTCAGTCAATCGTGACCGGGTCAATTCATCGGGTTCTGGAAAACGGAGGCCCGCATCATCGGCGCAGTCGGCTAACATCGCAACATCGCCACCTGAGCAGGTAAAAGCGGCAAGGCGATTGCCGGAAGGACCGCCCGCAACCGTTAGCATATTTAAGGTCTCCAGCATAAGGCTCGGGCTTGAAACACGAGCAATGCCGACCCGTTCGAAAAGAGCCTGATAGTAATGATCAACTCCAGCTAGAGACCCTGTGTGAGTTAACGCGGTTTTTGCGGCCAGATCAGATTTCCCGACTTTGAGGGCTACGATCGGAATGCCTTTTTCAAGCGCGCGATTTGCGGCCGCAGTAAAACGTGGAATATCTCTTAGCGTCTCAATGTAAAGCCCAAAGCCATTTACGGCCGGATTATCAACTAGGTGCTCTAGATAATCTTCAACGCCCAGTACGGATTGGTTACCGGCACCGATGACGTAAGAGAAGCGCACTGATCTGCGGTTAGTGAGGAGATAACTCGATAGCATTCCTGATTGGGAGATGATGGCGGGCCCCTGTTTGACTGATTGGCCGCCGTGACTAAATGGCCATAAGTGCCCATTAGTCACATAGTTCAAAAGCCCGAAGACATTCGGTCCGGCAAGCGCCATATCACCGCAGGCTGCGATGAGAGATTTTTCCAGCTGTTCGCCGTCCGAGCCCAGTTCGCTAAAGCCAGCCGAGTAGCAGACAATACCGCCACCGCCTTTCTCCCTGAGATCAGTTAATACCTGAGGTACGGCTTTTCTCGGCACCGCAAGAAAAGTGGCATCGGGCCCTTTGGGCAGATCGCGTACCGACGGATAGCATGGCAGTGCATCAAAGCGTCCCGGCTTCGGGTTAACGCCCCAAATATCTCCCTTGAAGCCACCAGATTGACACTGCTTCGCGGCAAACACGGCCGATTCGCCGCCAATGAAGGCGATGTGCCGCGGCGTTAGAAGCCGGCGAAGATTTTCTTTTTGATTACGATTCACGCGCCAAGCGGCCGAAGTAGCGACCGACTAATAATGTGTCTTTGGATTTCTGATGTGCCTTCCCAGATGCGTTCGAGTCGCGCATCTCGCCACAGTCGTTCGATGGGAAGATCTTCCATCAGTCCCATGCCGCCGTGAATTTGAACAGCGTTATCGGCCAGGCGGTGCAACATTTCTGATGCAAAAAGCTTACACATGGCTGCATCTGTTGGCGTCATAAGTCCGGCATCGGCCTTTCTTGCAGCATGCATTACCATAAGATCCGCCGCTTGGAGTTCGGTCGCCATGTCCGCGAGTTTAAAAGAAGTGCCTTGAAATTTTCCTATGGGTTGCCCAAATTGCTTTCGATTAGCCGCCCATTCAACTGAGAGGTCTAAAAGGCGTTCGGCTCGGCCGCAGCATCCAGCACCCACCCAGACTCGACCCATTTTGATCCACTTATCGGCTAGCGTTAATCCTTCACCTTCTGCACCTAGCATTTGGGATTGAGAAACCCGGCAATCATTAAAAGAGAGTACGAAATTCAGGTAAGCGCGCTGGCTGACACATCGGGGTCCGCGAGTGATATCAAATCCTGGATGTCCTTTGTCGACTAAAAACGCGCTGACCCTTTTGCGAGGCCCTCGTTCGGTCTGGTCAACACCGGTTGCAGCAAAAAGAATTGCGAAGTCCGGTTCGATATGGCCGCTCACAAAGTGCTTAGCGCCGTTAATCACCCAATCGTCTCCGTCCTGCGTTGCACGAGTCGCCATTGACATGATGTCAGAACCTGCCCCAGGCTCGGTAATTGCAAAGCATTCGACTTTTTCCCCGGTGACACAGGGGTCAAGGTATTTTGCCTTTTGCTCCTGATTGCAGGCCATGAGGAGTTCGGTTGGGCGCCAGGCGAATCCATGTAGCGCATGGGACACTTTGCCAAACTCACGCTCCATAATGGCGAGGCTGGTGTAGTCGAGGCCGGCTCCACCCACAGACTCGGGTAGATTAGCGGCATAAAAGCCCATATCCAGTGCTTTTTGTTTAATCTTGTCGCCTTGCGCCACGCTAACTTCTCCGGCACGTTCAACTTCTACCTCAAGGGGAATTAGCTCTTCAGTGACGAATGCCTTGATCGATTCCGTCAGCATCTGCTGTTCGCTCGTCAACTCAATATCCATTTTTGATCCGTGTTAAAAATAATCCGCGCAGGATTTGCTGACCGTCCTAGCGCATTTGGGTAAATAAGAGGCTCACATGATATTGCTTTGAACGGCTGATTGCCATAATGTTCTGCGCTACGCCTAACCACACGCCGTTATTTAAAACGGTGAGACTAATATGGAAGACAGAACTAACGAATTGATTGTCACTCGCCATAACGCCGTCCTTGAAATTCAGCTTAACCGGCCTAAAGTAAATGCGATTGACTTTGAGCTTAGCCGTCGTATCAATGAAGCGGTTGTGATGTTGCGGGATGACCCTTCGCTGCGTGTTGGATTAGTGACGGCCAGCGGTGAGAAAATTTTCTCTGCGGGCTGGGATTTAAAGGCATTAGATAGCGGTGAACAGCAGTTGGATAATTGGTGGGAGGCTGACGCAGATTTGCCCGGCGGGTTCGCAGGCCTTACAGAGATGTGGAATCTCAATAAACCGGTTGTTGCCGCGATCAATGGGCACGCGATTGGCGGGGGTTTCGAACTGGCGATGTCATGTGACTTGGTGATCGCAGCCGATCACGTGTTTTTCCAACTTCCGGAGATGCCACTCGGAATCGTGCCTGATGCGGGTGCGATTCAAAGATTGCCGCGCCGTGTGCCGTACAACGTGGCAATGGAAATGTTGCTGTTGGGTCGACAGATGTGGGCAGATGAGGCCTGTCATCACGGCCTTGTGAATGCTGTGGTGCCGGGCGCAGATCTGATGGAGACGGCGCGTCAGTGGGCACAGCAAATTGCGGATTCGGCGCCACTCGCAGTTCAAACAATCAAAGAAGTATTGCGCGCGATTGAAGGTGAAACAATTGAAGGGGCATTTCAGACGATGCGCACGGGTGATTTGCCGACCTACCGGAAAATGCTTCGGTCGGAAGATGCAAAGGAAGGGGTAAAAGCCTTCGTTGAGAAGCGTAAGCCTAATTTTAAAGGGGAATAAATTTCCGATAGGGAGAAAGTTTAAAGTGACACAGCAAGAGATCAAAACTATTGCACTGGTGGGTGGTGGCGTTATCGGTGGCGGTTGGGCGACACGATGTTTAGCGAATGGAGTTAACGTGGTGGTGACTGACCCTCGTCCTGAGTCTCGAGATTATGTTGAACGTATGATTGAAGAAGCATGGCCGATTCTGGAGGAGGCTGATCTGATTGCCGAATCGGCCGGTCAGTTAAGTTTTGCAGACAATATTGAAGCCGCAGTGGCTCAAGCGGATTTCGTACAGGAAAATGTTCCGGAGCGGGAAGATCTCAAGATAGCGATTCACCAGGAGATCAGCGAGAATGTCAGAGCGGACGTTGTGATTGCGTCTAGCTCATCGGGCCTGTTGCCAAGTCGACTACAGTCACAGTGTAAACATCCCGAGCGGCTTCTGATTGGACATCCTTTCGCCCCTGTTTATTTGTTGCCGCTGGTCGAGGTAGTGGGCAGTGAGCAGACTTCATCGGATGCTGTGAGTCGAGCCGGTGCATTTTACCGGTCGATTGGTATGCGTCCGTTGCATGTCCGACGGGAAATAGAAGCCTATATTGCGGACCGATTACAGGAGTCGCTCTATCGAGAGGCGCTTCACCTGATAGATCAGGGCGTGGCGACTGTTGCCGAGATTGATGCGGCAGTGACCGGAGGGCCAGGATTGCGCTGGGCATTTATGGGAACTTTTCTCGCCTGGCATTTGGGTGGAGGACCGGGTGGCATGCGTCATACCATTGAACAATTTGGTCCGGCACTAGAACTGCCGTGGTCTCATATGAAGGCGCCAGAGTTGACAGATGAACTTAAACAGCGAATCGTGGAAGGTTGTGAAGATGAGTCAGGCGATCGGGTTTTTAGTGAAATGGAACGCCGTCGCGACCGGTGTCTTGTTGAGATTCAAAAGGTGCTAAAGGAGCACTGGTATTCGGAAGATGAGGATGGTTGGCCCAAGATGGTCTAAGTCAGGCAATCCAAAAAATATTTTCAAAGGAGATAAAACATGCCAATGAATACAGATGTTGTTGTGACATGCGCAGTCACTGGCGCTGGCGATACAGTTGATAAACACCCTGCCATTCCGGTAACCCCTGAGCAGATTGCGAATTCGGCTATCGAAGCGGCTGATGCAGGTGCGTCGATTGTGCACTTACACGTGCGCGATCCGGAGACGGGGAAGGGCAGTCGGGACATTAATCTTTTCAAACAGACCGTTCAGCTTGTGAGAGATAGCGGTCGAAATGTACTCATAAATCTGACAGCAGGAATGGGTGGAGATCTTATTATCGATGACGATCAGCCAAATGTGCCGGGGGAGGGTACAGATTTAATTAGCGCCTCCGAGCGAATGGCCCATGTGGAGTTGTTAAGGCCAGATATTGCGACGCTCGACTGTGGGACGATCAATTTCGATAATGCAAATTATGTGTATGTCCAAACCCCGAATATGCTCAGGACCATGGCAGCGCGTTATGCCGAAATAGGGGTCAAGCCCGAGATGGAAGTGTTTGATTTAGGCCACCTGAGGTTTGCAAATCAGATGGTTGCCGAAGGCATTATTAAAGGACCCGCGATGTACCAAGTGTGTTTGGGTATACCCTGGGGTGCGGGTGCGGATCCGGCTACGATGATGGCGATGGTCAATCAATTGCCGGGAGATGCTTTTTGGTCCGGATTTGGAATTAGTCGTACACAAATGCCGATGGCAGCTCAGGCGATGTTGCTAGGAGGCAACGTGAGGGTCGGTCTTGAGGATAATCTTTATCTTGAGAAGGGAGTGCCTGCAAGTAACGCTGAACTCGTTGAGAAAGCGATTCGAATCATCAAGGATTTGGGGGGTCGGGTTTGCGATACCGATGAAACGCGAGAGAAGTTGGGTATTCGATAGCGCGATTAGTGCCTCGGCATCTCCAATGGGATGCCGAGGCTGCAACTCTTAATTTTCAGAAAACTCAGGCATCACTTCATCAATAAATAACTCAAGAGAGCGTTTTTGCTCTTTCATGCCAAGACCCAAGCTGGCGTAATAGGTGAACTGATCCACACCCAAATTGTCATAAAGACGAAGTTTTTCAATAACTTCTGCGGGCGTGCCAAACATTAAATTTTCATGCAGCATATCCGGGTGGTATTCGTCGCGATTCGCAACGGTCTCGAGATCAATCATGGCAGGAAAGCCGTTATTGACGCCTCCCGAGTTCTTAAACAAATTTTCAAATTGCGCGAGTTGTCGTTGCGCGGCTTCAATGGGAACCATACGATCTTTCTTGTCATCGTAGACGCAGGTATGCCGCATCGCGGAGAAGATGGGCCGTTCTTTGCCAGGATTATCATCCAGTGCGGTTTGTAATCTCTCGAGATAGGTTTCCAATTCGCTAATCGGGCGCGTCAGGGGCCAAGACATGATGTTGCATCCATGTTTGACTGCATAGTCGTAGGTAATCGGGGCTCGTGCCGCCACCCAGATTGGCGGATGAGGTTGCTGCAAGGGTTTGGGTACTGAGGTCGCTTCCGGAAATTGCCAGTAGTCTCCGTCGTGGGCGTAATCACCTTGCCATAGTGCTTTTACAGCAGGCAGCATTTCTTGCATATATCGCCAGGCGTCTGTTTGTTTGAGCCCCGCATGCATCCGATCGAACTCCCGCTGATAGGCGCCCGATCCGATTCCGAATTCCAGTCGCCCGTTACTGTATAAATCGAGAAGTGCGGCTTCGCCAGCAACATTAATGGGATGCCAATATGGCGCCACAACTACCGCGGTCCCAAGCCGAATTCGGTTCGTATGCGATGCCCACCAGGTAAGAATCTGGAAAGGATTAGGAGCGATTGTCATTTCAAGCGCGTGGTGCTCGGCGGCCCAAACAATATGAAATCCACCTTCGTCAGCCATTTGCACCATTTCGAGGGTATGTTTCTCGACTTCGCGCATATCGACGTCAGGGGTGATGCGTTCCATGTTGATAGAGAGTTGGAATTTCATAGTAGTTTCAAGATCAAAAATTAACGCTCCGAGTCTATCACCGGGATAGTGAATAACGGACTGAAAATGCGAGGGTTAATCGGATTTTCTGACGATTTATGTTGACCCGGGGAGGATTATTGCATCACAAACGGGTCTGCAATGGGCTCCGAGGCGGTATTGAGCCAAACCGTTTTTGGTCGGGTGTAATCGTAGATTGCCTCCATGCCCGATTCTCGACCAAAGCCGCTTTCTTTAAAGCCGCCAAAGGGCGCAATGGGAGAGACCACGCGGTACGTGTTGACCCAAACAATGCCTGCGCGAATGGCACCGCTGACTCTTAATGCCCGACCGACGTCACGCGTGAAGATACCGCTCGCGAGACCAAAGTTAGTGTCGTTTGCCATGGATAGCGCCTCCTCTTCAGAGTGAAACGCCAACGCGCTGACCACCGGCCCGAACAGTTCATTTCTGACAACACCAATTTCCTGACTTGGACAGTCGACAATGGTGGGCTCGATATACCATCCGGTATCTAGACCTGAAGGTCGGGAGCCACCATATAGAATCTCCGCGCCGTTGGCGCTCGCATCGACAAGAGTGGATTGAATGTTCGTTAGCTGCGCCTCGGTTGCCAGGGGTCCCATTTGACTGTTGTCATCTAAGGGATCACCGATGCGAATTTTTTTGGCTTTTTCGACCACACGTGCCAAGACCTCTTCTTTTATTGAGTCCTGAAGGAGGAGTCGTGATCCTGCAACACAACTTTGACCACTGGCGCTGAAGATGCTCAGCAAAATACCGTTTACGGCACTTTCTAAATCGGCATCATCGAAGACGATGACCGGAGATTTCCCTCCTAACTCGAGAGACACTTGCGCAAAATTTTCTGCAGAGTTTCGGATAACATGTTTCGCGGTGTTCGGTCCGCCGGTAAAACTGATTCGGTCGACTAAAGGATGGCTTGTCAATGCACGTCCGCAGGGTTCGCCGTGCCCCGTGACGATATTGATCACACCTGGTGGAAAGCCGGCCTCTTCAAATACTTTTGCAAATTCGAGCATGGGGGCCGAGGCGTGCTCAGAAGCCTTCAGAACAACGGTATTTCCGGCGGCAAGTGCAGGTCCGATTTTTACTGCGACCAGAAATAGCTGGGAATTCCACGGCACCACCGCCGCGACGACACCTAAGGGCTCTCGGAGCGTTATTGTCATCATGTTGGGTTTATCGATGGGTAATGTCTCCCCGCTGACTTTGTCAGCGAGGCCGGCATAATACTGAAAGAAATCAGAAATGTAGTTTGCCTGCCAACGAGTTTCCTTGAATAATTTTCCAGTATCGATAGTTTCACAGCGGCCCAGCGTTTCAGAATGTGTTGCGAGCACCTCGGCCAGTCGTCGCAACATTTTTCCCCGAGCGGTCGGTGTCAGCTTGGACCATGGACCTTCCTTGAATGCACGATGTGCTGCCTCGACGGCTCTATTCACATCATGCTCAGAGGCTTCAGGGACCTCGGCCCAGATCTCGCCAGTCGCTGGATTCACGCTGGTAAACGTTGCGCCATTTTCGGCATCGGTCCATTCGCCATCGATGTACATTTGATACCGTTTTAATTCAGACATGGGTTTCTCCAAAATTTAGTCCAGCGGATGAAAAGCGATGCATTCAATCTCAACGCGAATGTCAACCAGAAAGTCACTGATCAGTGCAGACCGGGCAGGAGGCCCCTGCGGAAAAAATTCGGCATAAACTGAATCGAAACCTGGAAAATCTTCTCTCGACTTGATCCAGACCATCGACTTCACAACGTCTGATAGCTGACATCCGGCTTCTGATAAAGTTTCACTAATGCGGTCAAGGCATGCCCGGGTCTGATCCTCGATAGAGCCCGTGGTCATGACAGCGCCATTTTCCATTGGGACTTGTCCCGTCAGAAACACAAAGTCACCCGCCCGAACGGCTCGAGATAAGGATAGTTGCCGGCCGTTGATAACGAGAGGCTCGCCAATGACATATTTTTGAGATTGCATCATAGGATTACGCAAACAAGTTCAAACTTAAAGTACCATAGTTATAACTGGACTGCTGTGTTTTTGTTGGACCCATAATCTCTATAAATTAAATGCAGATAATTAACGAATTAAGCCCTGACGGAACGTGGTTTGAGTTGACCGGCGATAGTGTCAGCGTCAAAGATCCCATTGTGCTCATTCATGGTGTTGGCCTTGATCTGGGGATGTGGGATCCTCAAATCACTGCTCTGACTGAACATTATTCAGTTTTGCGCTACGACATGTTGGGACATGGCAAATCAAAGGCCGGAGTGGTGAATGGCATCGGGACTTTCATCGACCAGTTGAAAGACCTGCTTGCTTACTTGGAGATTGGCCGATGTCATCTGGCAGGGCTATCCATGGGCGGCGTCGTGGCTCAGGGTTTTGCAACAACGGAGCATGATCGACTAAAAACGTTGATCCTCATGAATACAGTCTACCGGCGGACCGAAGCAGAACTGCTTGGGATGAGAGCCCGTCTCGCACTGACACGCGAAGAGGGATTAAAGCCGATCGCAGATGCGGCCATCGCGCGTTGGTTTGACTCATATTTCCAAGAAACTTACCCAGAGCGCATCGAGACGATTCGTGGAAAGATGCTGTCAAATCAGCTGGAACCTTACGTTCTGGCTTACGGCGCACTTGTAGAAGCAGATTCGGAGATAAAGGACGCGTTAACACGAGTTAAGTGTCCGTCGCTTGTGCTAACCGGTGAGCTTGACCCGGGCTCAACACCTGAAATTGCACATCGAATGATTAATGATCTTACAAATGGTGAACTAGCCATCTTGCCGGGACTTCATCATTTGACTTCCTGGGAGGACCCAGATTTGGTCAATTCCGTATTGCTCGAATTTCTTGGGCGCCATGCCCAGTGAGGCACGTAGGTATTTATATTGTGAATTCGATGAGACCAGCGCGATAATCGGATTTAGAACGAGGCATAATTGATATTTTTACAGGAGACTAACATTGGATAAAGAGCGTTTTGAAAAAGGACTGGCAGTGCGTAGCGATGTTCTCGGTGCCGAATATGTAAAAAATACAATGGAGAATGCGAGCGAATTTAGTCGTGATTTCCAAGAGTTATTGACTGAATATTGTTGGGGCGCAGCGTGGGGCGACGATACGCTTGATCGCAAAACCCGGAGCATGCTCAATGTCACCATGATTGCAGCATTAAATCGAATGCATGAATGGGAGTTGCATTTTCGAGGCGCAATGGTGAACGGCGTCAGTCGAGATGAGCTTAAGGCTATTCTCAATCAGATTGCAATTTACTGCGGGGTGCCGGTTGCCGTTGAGTGTCATCGAATTGCGAAAAAGGTCTTTGCAGAGCTCGATGGAGAGTAGACCGCTCGTTTTAATCCATTCGCGCATGGATTACTTTTTTTGCTAGACGTCTGAGGGGTTGATAATGGGATGAATAAGCAATTTGAAACGATTTTGATTGAGAACAAAGGGCACGTCGCGTGGATCCAGCTTAATCGTCCTGAGGTTGCCAATGCGTTTAATACGCTTATGGCTGAAGAGTTACGAGACGTGTTTCAAACCTATATTTCCGGCAGTCGTCAGGCCAGATGTATTGTTCTTACCGGTACCGGAGAGAGAGCATTTTGTGCGGGCGGCGATCTCAAGCAACGCAACAACATGACTAATGAGGCATGGTTCGCACAACATGTGGTTTTTGAGGATTTAGCTCGCGCGCTGATGGATTGTCCGGTACCGCTAATTGGCGCCATAAATGGTGCGGCCTATGGCGGTGGCACGGAACTGACCTTGGCATGTGATTTTGCATATGCCGCGCGCCATGCTCGATTTGCATTGACGGAAACGACACTTGGCATTATCCCGGGAATGGGTGGAACACAGTACCTGCCCCGTGCGGTGGGCATTCGTCGCGCTAAAGAAATCATTTTGAGTGGTCGACCGTTTGATGCCGAGCAAGCGCTGCAATGGGGGCTTATTAATCAGGTCTGCGAGCCGGCCGAACTGGAAGATACGGTGCAGAAGGTCGCCACAAAAATTGCAAGCAATGGACCCGTGGCAGTCCAAGCCGCGTTGCGGGCTATTAATCATGCTGAATTCTCGACGATTAAGGAAGATTATGAGATCGAGCTTTCGGCTTACAACGAGCTTATTCCAACGGCTGATCGATATGAAGGTATTCATGCTTTTAATGAGAAACGAAAAGCGACCTTTAAGGGTCATTAATCGGGTGGTGTGAGTGCGCATGATTGGAATACAAGAATAGAGACCGAAGCAATTTGAACATTACTGAAACGCTAAGTGCTTTTGGGAGCGGTCTGGACATTAATCATATTCCCGCAGGAGTTACAGAGCGCGCCTGTTTGCTGATTGCCGATAGTGTAGGCGTGGCCATTCGTGCAAGAAAAGAGGCAGAATCGACCCCCGCGTTACTCGCTGCTGTGGAACAGATGGGTATGACAGATGGTCATGGCAGGGTATTTGCGGATTCGCGAGGGTACGCATTCCCCGCAGCCGCATTGATTAATGGAACGTTAATTCACAGCCTTGATTTTGACGACACGCATATTGCGGCGACGGTGCATCCGTCGGCTCCGGTACTGGCAGCAGCCCTCGCCGCTGGGCAGATGGCGAATGCTTCAGGGGCATCCGTCGTTGCTGGCGTTGTCGCCGGCTATGAGGTCATGTGTCGGCTGGGGCGAGCGCTTAAACCGGCCGATCACTATGACCGGGGCTTTCACCCGACTGCCACGACTGGCGCTTTTGGCGCTACGGTTTCTGCAGGAAGGGCGCTGGGCCTAAACGCAGAGCAATTGTCGATGGCGCTGGGTATCTGTCTAAGCCAGGCGTCGGGCTCTATGCAGTTTTTAGTCAATAGCGCGTGGACCAAGCGATTCCAAGTCGGCAATGCAGCTATGGTGGGTGTGATTGCTGCGTCTCTCGCGTCTCAGGGATTTGTTGGCGCAAGTGAGGCGATCGAAGGCGATTGTGGGTTTCTCAGAAGCTATTCTCCCGATCCGGATTCATCGCTCGCGGTTGCCGGTCTGCGAGAGAATTGGGAGACGTTGCAAATCGGGGTGAAACCGTATCCTTCGTGTCGATTCAGCCATGCCGCGATCGACGGTATCATCGATATTGTGGCGTCGGGTATTGAGGCATCAAAAATTGCTCAAATTAACATCGGGTTGCCGAGAAAGGGAATGGATTTAACGGCTCTGCCGCAAGCGTTCCGACGCAAGCCAACTGGCGTGGTTGGCGGGCAGTTTTCGATGCATTTCACAGCGGCGGTTGCTGCTCAGACAGGCAATCTCACCTGGGATGATTACGATCAATATCTAACTGATTCCACTACCCTGGAGCTTGCGCAACGCATCGATGTTCAGGAAGATTCTGAGATGGATGCGATTTATCCCGAGCGAATGGGTGGGAAAGTTTCGATCCGTTTGACAGACGGATCTTTACAGAGCCGATGTATCGAAATTCCCAAGGGTGAGCCGGAAAATTTTCCAGATGCTAAAGCCCATCGCTCCAAATTTATCTCCTTGGCTCAACCGGTAATTGGCGAGCAAGCGTCACACTTGCAACAGAAACTCATGGCTTTTGCCGCACTTGAGTCTTTGAACGAATTATTTCTTGAAGTTTCATAACGGCACGAAATTATCCGAGCACCGACAAACTGCTGGCCGCATTGGGCTCCCGGTTCCTTGAGAAAAATCCGAGACTAATTTCATGCCCCGTTCGAGGCAATCGGTATCTGACCGGTTGCTTGTCATGGCGAACGCCAGTCTCGCAAGCGTCGATTAGGTTGGCCATCATTTGGCCGGCTGCGGGTGCGGTTTTGAACTGGTTACCGCTAGTACCGATCGATAGATAAAAACCCCGCACGTCTGTGCAGTCATAAATGGGTATCCAATCATCACTGACATCCCATAGGTCGGCTAGACCTGAAATGCTGTTCGGAATACCCATAGCTGGAATGCGTTGCGCAAGCCGGTAAAGTGGCTCGATTGCACTCGGTGCGATGTTTCGGTCAAAACCCTCGGGATCAACGGCGTCCTCGTACTCACCTTCCGCGCCCAGGCTGCCAACGAGGACAGCGTCACCCGTATCTTCGCGCATATAACTGCCAATGTCGGTGTCATAGAGCATTATTTTTTCGCCATCTGCGCTCTTTGAATCGGCGCAGTTGATATGAACGGTTTGATGACGCAGTACTCGTGTTCCAATCTGCTGCTGCCCAGATAAGCCCGCTTTTGTAATTAAGGCCTGTGCATGAGGACCTGCGGCGTTTACCAGTATCTTGCAGGGAAGATCTGTGCCATCGGTTAAGGTGACGCCACGAATCTGATTGTTTTTCAGATCAATACCGGAGACGCCACGATTAAAGTGAAACACGACACCATTTTTCTCAGCTGCTCGTTGAAGGTTTTTCGCTGCGAGCTGCGGGTCTGCGCAATATCCGCCGCAAGGAAAATAAATGCCTTCAGGCGTGCTTTTAGAAGATTGACCAAAATTGGGATGATCAGAAATAACAGGCGGACCAAAAGTTGAAAAATCCCATGAGGGGAACACTTCCTGTAATTTTGCAAGTGACCAGGTAGAGAATGGGATACCAAGTTGTTTTGAAAATTCGAGTGGATGTCGTAGGTAGTCGTTGTTGGGTGTTTTAAAGGTTAAAACACCTGCACGGTGAAAAGGAGCGATGGGTTCATTGTCGGTTAGCCCTATAAAATTTTTCCAATCGTTCCAACAATGAAAACCTTCCCAAGCGAGCGCCGTCCCCTCTAGCGTTGAATACTGCGTTCGGATCATAGCCAGTGATCCACTCGTTGCTCCCTGGCCTGCACCGGCGAGCGGATCAACAACGAGCACGCGGTACGAGCGCTGGGAGAGAGCGAATGCAATTGAAGTGCCAATAATGCCGGCGCCCGCAATCACTGCGTCAAATTCATTTTTGCTCAAGGAGGGGTCAGTTGTCATTGATGGCTTCATTTTGATTTATGAAAAGTTGCGATTTTTAGGCCCGGATCAAGCAATTGTTTCGAACGTGAAGTTGCATTCGAATGCATCTATATAATTAGTAAATAATAATATTGTTTAATACAAAAAATAAGGATCTTTATGGAATTTACACTGATTAAACCACTGTTCGGAGGTTTTTTATTGGGGTTGGCCGCTTTGTCATTACTCTTTTTTAACGGTCGAGTCGCCGGCGTCAGCGGAATCCTCGGTGGGTTTCTCTCATTCCGGAAGCGGGACACGCTTTGGCGGTTTGCTTTTCTAGCGGGCCTGGTCGCGGGGGGTTTTCTTCTTCTCGCAACATTTCCCGAGACCCTGAATCTAAATTTGAAAAGTTCCCCACCCGCGGTGATGCTCGCCGGATTGCTTGTTGGAATCGGTAGCCGGATGGGAAGTGGCTGTACGAGCGGCCATGGAATTTGTGGCATTGGTCGGCTTTCACAACGATCAATGATTGCAGCCGTCATTTTTTTATCAAGTGGTATTGCGGCCGCGGTATCAATTGATCTTGTATTCGGGGGTGCAGTCTAATGGGTCTGTTAATGATATTTTTGTCAGGCGTCCTCTTTGCTTTGGGCCTTGGGATATCAGGAATGACGCAACCGGAAAAAGTGGTCTCGTTTCTGAACGTTGTGGGGGACTGGAATCCCAGTCTAATTTTTGTGATGCTTGGCGCATCAATGACATATTTAACGGGTTATGTATTTATTCTCAAACGGTCCAAACCTGCGTTTGCCAGGGTATTTACTTTGCCAACGAGTCGTGATGTCGATCGACCCCTTGTTTTTGGATCGTTATTATTTGGCCTGGGTTGGGGTCTCGTAGGTTTCTGCCCCGGACCTGCTTTGGTTGCACTGGCCACAGGCTATGACTCAGTACTTATTTTTTTGTTAGCGATGGGTTTTGGAATGTATTCTTTCGAAGTCCTTGATTCTCGTTTAAAGGGAGATCCTGATGGCGGTGCCGGCTTGATTATAAATTCATAGTTCCGCCGGATAACACGTGTTTTGATCAGGGCAACAGGGATCTCAAACGATAAGAGATTCTGGATTCAAAGCGAATGAAAGCGTACTCACGCGTGCCCAAACTCACCTGTATTTTGTGGTGCTGCGCAAAAATTTTTTGGACTTGCTATTGAAATATATTCAATTGCCACCATTTCTTTGAACATAGAAGCAAAAAAAGATCCCAAAAAAATGGAGAAAATTATGAATAACGCAGCAAGGTCAATTGAGAGAGGTCGGGGTTGGGATGTGTTAGGGAGTTATGACAACTTGATGGGCGGGTGGTTGAAGCCTGTAAACACACATCACGATATGGCGCGCAAGGTGCCGTCAATTGATGTCAGCGAAAACGAAGGTGCGTTCCTTGTTCAGGCCGAGCTTCCGGGCGTGGGTAGAGAAGGAATAGAGGTTACCGTCACGGATGGCATTCTGAAAATTGTTGCAGAAAGAAAGGCTCGGCAAAGTGATGACAAAACAGGGCGTTCAATATTAAAGGAGCAATTTTTCGGCAAGTTGGCGAGATCACTGAAACTCGGTTCGGGCATTGATGACTCAAAAATCGAGGCACGATATGAAGATGGTGTCCTCAATCTTTGGCTCCCTAAAGTTGCTGAAGCCAAACCTCGTAAGGTTGATATCAAAGTTGGTTGAATCAGTAGTTTGACAAAAAAAGGGCTGCATTTGCAGCCCTTTTTACGTTGAGGTGCTGTTTTTAAAAAGAATGCCCTATAGCGGTTTTCGAGGAACCGTGATAAACGAGCGGTATACTTGCGCTGTCGAGTAACAGGGGCAGTGATTTAAAGATGAGTCGAGTTAGCAATCCCGCAATCGTGGCAGAACTTCTTGCTGAGGCGATGCCTTACATCCAGCATTTTCATGGCAAAACAATTGTCATTAAGTATGGTGGTAATGCGATGGTTGATGAGACTTTGAAAAAGGAATTTGCTCGCGACGTTGTTTTGATGAAGCTGGTTGGTATGAACCCGGTTATTGTTCATGGTGGTGGACCTCAGATTGGTCAACTGCTCGACCGTATCGGAAAAAAGAGCGAATTTATTGATGGTTTACGGGTGACTGATAGCGAAACCATCGATGTGGTTGAGATGGTTTTGGGTGGACTGGTCAATAAAAGTATCGTGGCGCTTATTAATGCGCATGGCGGAAAAGCGGTTGGATTGTCAGGAAAAGATGGCGACATGATTCGTGCTCGCAAAATGGTCTTCCACAAAGACGGGTCAACCAGTGACGACGATATTGTGGAATTGGGTTTTGTTGGTGAGATAGAGTCGATCAATCCCTTGGTTGTAGATGTGCTGGATCAAGAAGACTTCATACCGGTGATCGCCCCGATTGGTGTGGGGGTTGATGGAAAGGCCTACAACATCAATGCTGATACTGTCGCGGGCCGCCTTGCGGTTACTTTAGGTGCAGAGAAATTAATTCTCCTGACAAATACTCCCGGTGTTTTGGATAAGGACGGTGAGTTACTTACAGGACTGTCAGAGAGTCGAGTGAAAGAGTTAATTGAGGCGGGAATAATCTCTGGCGGTATGCTGCCCAAAGTAAAATGTGCTATTGATGCGGTTGCGGGAGGCGTTCGAACGGCAACGATCTCGGATGGGCGTGTTCCACATGCGACCCTGCTAGAAACCCTTACAGATCAGGGCGTCGGCACTCAGATTGGCCGCGAGCGGGAAGTTTTGCGTCCAAATTGAATGCGTCTAAGTTGTCGTGAGCGGGTCTGCCATGTTCAGAATTGCATAAGTATGTGCTGTTTGTTTCATTCTTTATCTCCTGATTAAAAAATAAAAACGTGCTTTCTTCATCCTCACTTCAAATTCTGCCGTTACAAGTGAAGTCGCTGCGATTTGAGACCAGCCGCAAAGTGTTGCTGGATGATATTTCTTTTCAGCTGCAGCCGGGCGCACCCACCGGGATTATTGGTCCCAACGGTGCAGGCAAGAGTCTGTTATTGCGGTTGTGTCACGGACTGTTGGCGCCATCAGCGGGATCAATTGAATGGGCGGGTGGCAGTGTGGAACAGCAACGTGCTGCGCAGGCGATGGTCTTTCAACGGCCGGTACTGCTTCGACGCTCAGTCCGTGGAAACATTGAGCATGCTTTAAAAGCGCGCAACATCGCAGAGCATGAGCGAGTGGATCGCACCGAGAGCGTACTTCAGAAAACAGGTCTCCAGAATATTTCGAATAGGAATGCGAGCGTGCTGTCAGGCGGAGAGCAGCAGCGCTTGGCGCTCGCAAGGGCATGGGCGCTTAAGCCTCGCGTACTTTTTCTCGACGAACCAACAGCCAATCTTGATCCAGCGGCAACGGCGCAGGTGGAGCAG
This sequence comes from Arenicellales bacterium nBUS_48, assembly GCA_051201575.1. GTDB lineage: Bacteria > Pseudomonadota > Gammaproteobacteria > Arenicellales > UBA868 > UBA868. Next base: position 433,317 of record CP179197.1, read on the forward strand.
ATTATTCGAGAGATGGACGAAGATCAGGTTCGCATTATGATGGTCTCTCACGATCTCGGTCAGGTGCGCCGAGTCGCCGTCGATGTCATGTTCTTGCACAACGGCCGTTTAATCGAGCATTCACCTGCTGAGGAATTCTTTAAGACCCCTAAAACTTCCCTTTCGACTGCCTTTATTAATGGCGAACTGCTTTGGTGATTCTGAATGGGAAGTCTTCATTTACCGGGTCTGTTCTAACCAGTACGAGACGGCTTCGCTAAACCCGTGATTATCATGGTCGGCGACCGATACAAACTCTTGGATAAGGGGTGATGGCGCGTTGGAAACTACCCGTGCGAAAGGCGCCCATCGGAGCATGTCAATATCGTTAAAGTCATTTCCGATTGCCAGTGCGGTTTCTGAGTCCGTACCAAAAGCGCTACAAATCCATTGAGCCGCTTGAGATTTGCTTACGCTAGGCGGGAAAATTTCATACCAGGTCGAGGCATGATCAAGCGGGGAAGTCGCCCGCAAGACGCTGTATGTCGGTAGCTTTTCGCGGAGCTCTTGAAGCCTTGCTGGTGCATTTTTTGAAGTTTCGATTGATAAAAGTTGGGCGCTACCCTCTTTTAACTGGGTGAGATCAGTAAGCTTTTGGTGATGACTTGCATAAAGCGCAAGTCTGCGATCGAAATCAGGATTTTTTGAGCCAAACCGATACCAGTAAAACTGATGATTATCGGGAACGGGATCATGAACCATAAAATCCATTTTCAAGTTTTTCAACACATCGATCGCTGTTTTAATTTCCGGAATAGCAAGGCCAAAATGGTGAATTAATTCGCGTGGTTGATGAGAAAAAATTCCTGCGCCTGATGATGTCACAAGAAAATCGATCGGAAAATTTTTATTTATGACACGGTTGCACGACAACAGTGACCGCCCGGTAATTACGACTCGAACGATACTCCGCTGACCTAGATCTTCCAGCATTTGGCGATTTCTATTGCTTAGCTTTTGGTCTGAACCCAGAAGCGTCCCATCAAGGTCTGTGAATACGACTCGACACTCTTTTTTCATGTTTGACATTAGAGCCCTGTTGGAAAGGTCATTTTGAAAAGATAGATAACGCGTTTAGAAAGTTTGCGTTTTTTTGTTTACGTTGTAACGATCGTTAGGATTAATACTTTCGATTTGATTGGCAAAATATGCAATGATACGTCTGTACTGTCTATACCGGTTTAACAATCTGGATTAGCAATATCGGTATTCAGTGCTGGGAAGAAGTCGGGCTCGTTCAGTGTCAACGAGGAACTCAATTTCGACGTTTTTATTTAAAGGCCTGATGATTATGAATGAGAGTGAATTTAGTTCTGCCAGCGCGACAACCTTAAGTCAAAAATTGAGTAATGGTGATATATCGCCCCTCGAGCTTATGGATGCAACGATATCGCGCATTGAGGCTGTTAATCCGCTGATAAATGCGTTGCCCATACTGTGTCTCGAGAAAGCTCGGGAGCAGGCACGCACGATGACCGTGGCCGGACGTCATCCCGATGTTGATGGACCTCTTTGGGGACTGCCTTTGGCCGTCAAGGATTACAACGATCTGGCGGGGGCGGTGACCACTTATGGCTCGCCGTTGTTTGCTGAAAATGTGGCGCAGCGATCGGATGCAACTGTTGCGAGGCTTCAGGCATCAGGGGCTATTCCGGTGGGCAAATCGAATGTGCCGGAATGGGCAGGAGCGCATACCTTTAACCCCGTATTTGGGCATACGCTGAATCCCTGGGATTCTGGAGTGAGCGCGGGTGGCTCTTCAGGGGGTTCGGGTGCCGCATTGGCAGCGGGTATGGTGCCTTTGGCGACAGGCAATGATCTCGGAGGCAGTCTTAGGGTGCCGGCCAGCTTTAATAGTGTTGTGGGCCTGAGACCCGGGCCCGGGCGGGTGCCTCGCGGTGCAAGACACCCTGCATTCGACACACTTTGGGTGGAAGGTCCTATGGGGCGTTGTGTCGCGGATGTTGCTCTAATGCTTGACGGTGGCGCCGGATGCGATATTACGGATCCTCTTTCTTTTCCTCATAACGGCGAACGTTTTCTGGATGCGCTCGAGCACAACGAGATGCCTAAGCGAGTTGCATTCAGTGCAGATCTAGGTGTCGTGCTGATGGAGGATGAGGTTGCAAACATCTGTGAAAGCGCGGCAGGACGTTTCAGTGAGATAGGTGCGCACGTTGATCACTTGACGCCCGACTTCGCAGGCGCGATTGAGGCCTTTCAGACGCTAAGAGGAGTGCTCATCGCACAGATGATGGAGTCGACCCTAAAGAAACACCGTAATCAGATCGCGCCGGAAATAATATGGAATATCGAAAAAGGGCTTGGGGTGACCAATGCGCAGCTGTTGGACGCTGAGCGGGTTCGAACCCGGATCTATCGAACGATGGAGACATTTTTTGAGCGCTACGACCTTTTACTTTGTCCAACTGTATCGGTCCCTCCTTTTCCAAAAGACCAGCGTTACGTTGAGTTTATCGCAGGGCAGCCAACAAAAACGTATATCGATTGGATCGCGATTACGTTCGCGATCACGATGACATCGTGTCCCGCGCTCAGCTTGCCGGCCGGATTCACGGAGGACGGCTTGCCCGTGGGACTGCAGGTCATTGGCCCTCCCCGAGGAGAAGCCGCGTTATTAAGAGCATGCCATCGCATGGAAGAGGTGTTGGGTTTAAGCGACCAAGTCCCTGTTGACCCGAAACCGATTAAATCAGGAGAACGTTGAGTGGTCAAAAAAGCGCCATCCAGCGACGCACCCTAAAAACGAGGTCGACTTTACAGGAGTGATTCGATTCTCTCGACCAGCTCGCTGTTGTTCGGCGCTACCGTCGGACCAAAACTGCCCACTACTTGACCATTTCGATCGAGCAAATACTTATGAAAGTTCCACTTGGGAAACTGGCCGGCTTCTTTTCCAAGCGCCTCATAAAGGGGGTCGGCGTGTCTCTTGGCAACCTTTGTTTTTTCGAACATTGGAAACTTGACTGAGTAGGTGAGGTCGCAAAACTCACGTATTTTTTCTTCCGAACGAGGATCCTGGAAAAAATCATTAGACGGGAAGCCCAGCACTGAAAACCCCTGGCTACTGTACTTTTCTTGAAGCGCTTCTAGACCTTCAAATTGTGAGGTGAAACCACAGTAGCTCGCCGTATTGACGATGAGCAACACCGTATTTGAGTAGGAGTCGCATAACCGGGTGGAATCGTCGCTCGCTAGAAAACGTTTCGAAAAATCAAGGTTCATGGGGCATTCAGTGTCGCCGTTGGCCGGCGAAAAATAAAGTGACGTCAAAAGTGCAAGACCGAGAGCTCGAATCAGCATAAACACAGACTCTGTTGTTTTTTTTAAATACTACCGGTTCGCTGTGAATTCTAGGTAATTAATGAGTTGAGGATGGATGGGATTTTCGAGGAGCTGATCAGGATCCCCGTGCTCTTTTATTTTGCCGTCCTGCATAAAGAGCAGTTCGTCAGCGATATGGGCGACCTCATGAGGCATATGACTAACAACCAATACGGTGAGTCCATGCTGTTTTCGTAATACATTAACGAGTTGGTGCATTTGACTTCGCAGCCGAGGGTCTAGACTCGCAAAAGGCTCATCCAAAAGCAGAAGGGGTTGTTTTTGACAAAGACACCGGGCTAACGCCGCACGCTGTCGCTCTCCACCTGAGACGTCGGACGGTTTCCGGGTTGCAATCGAAGAAAGCTCTGTTGCGGACAAAGCGATCTCGATTTGGTGTTGGTCGACCTGACTTAATTTAAGTCCGGGGTGGCAGCCGAGCGCAATATTTTCATAAAGCGTCAGATGATTAAACAAATTATTTTCCTGAAACATAAAAGTGAGAGGTCGATGGGATGGCTCGAGATCGTTGATCGACTGAGCATCAATAAAAATATCTCCAGAATAGGGGGTCTCAAAGCCGGCGATTAAAGAGAGTAGTGTTGACTTGCCCGCGCCGCTCGGCCCGATGATCCCGAGGCAACGTCCTGCGGCGAGTTCGATGGAAACCTCAAGTGTCCAGTCTCCAAACTTCAAACAAAGATTTTTGACACTGAGAGCGTTCATCGCCCGATAATTTGGTTAATTGCCCAAAAAAAAGCAACACATAGTAGTAAAAGGAAAACCGCAGTAACAGAGGCCTCGTCAAATTGATATGCCCCAAGTTGGTGATACAGCATAACGGGAAGCGTGACTTGACCGTCAGTGTCGAAAAGCGCCGCAACTCCCATATCGCCAAAAGAGAGTGCGCCCCCAAGCCCTACGGCGAATGCGGTTGGTTTACGGATGATAGGCCAGTCAATGAGGCGAAATCGTTGTAGACCCGAGAGTCCAAGATGTCGACATAATTTGTAATACTGCTCGCCGGCCTGAATATAGGGGGGTGAGATGCTTCGAAGTAAATAAGGTAACACCATGACAGCGTTTACCAGGGCAATCATGATAAGGGTTGCATGCGCGAGCGTATGAGTTCTCAACGCGATAAGAAAAAAACCTGTTCCGATCACCATAGGGGGAATTGCAACTGTCATCGAGCCGATTGTCAGGGCAAGTTCAGCACCTTTTTGTTGCTTTGTCTTTTCTCGGAGAAATCGGACACTCTTGATTAGGCCCATTGCCAGGAGCATTGAGATTACCGTCGCCAAGATTGCGATGATTAAGCTCCGACCTGATGCTAGCCATAAGATCGGATCACTGATCACTTTATGAATAGGGCCACGAATGCCCGAATAAAAAATCATAGCGATTGGCAGCAGTAAAAAAATCGCACAAATACCGATACAAAAAACATCGATGGCTTTTCCGGTAGTAGAGTGAATGTCCGGACGGTCGCTGGCATCGACCTTGCGACCGGAAGTCGCTGCAAATACCCGAAACCATTTGAGTAACCCAAGCGCGGCAACGGTGCATAGTGAGAGCTGAAGAAGCGCAAGCAGTGCGGCTTGGCTGAGTTCAAAGTCGTATCGAAGTGCCTGATAAATTGCAACTTCAATAGTGGTTGCAGCGGGACCGCCACCGAGCGTCAGGACGACGGCAAAACTTGTAAAACATAAAAGGAAAACAATAAGACAGATTCCAGGTAGGCGATCACTAATAGACGGCCACTCCAGGAGTCGAAAAAGCTGTCGGCTGGACATCCCCAGCATGCTTGCAAGCCGCCAGTTTTCACGCGGAATGCTTTCCCAGGCAGGCAGAAGCAATCGAATCGTGAGAGGAAGATTAAAAAAAGTATGCGCCAGAAGGATGCCGGTCAATCCATAAACTGTAAAGGACTGCTCCACGCCGAATAACGATAACAGCTGGTTCAGGAGACCGCTTTTACCAAAAACCGCAGTAATTCCAAAAATTGCGACAATGACAGGCATCACGACCGGTAATCCCATCAATGAGATCAGCAGCCCCCGCCCCGGAAATTTTGAACGTCTTGCGAGCGCTCGCGTAACAATAAGCGCTAAGCTCACGCTGATGACTGTTGATAACACCGCTTGTCCGATCGTAAAGCGAATGACGCCAATCAGGTAAGGGTCTGCCAGCGCTGAGCTCAGGTTTACTGACGTTGAAGTCATTGCGGTAAGGGTGATTGAGCCGCCGATGACGATTAGAAGAAAAACGACAACGGCAATCCCTGACCAGATACCACTTAGAACTCGCATAGTTTTAATTTGGTTTATTTTGCGACTGCGCCGAGCCAGCGCTTGATCCAGTTTTTCCGGTTTGCGCTCACCTCTTCAGGAGTGAAACCCAGAACCACTTTGGGTATTTCGTTTTCTTTGAACGCTTCAGGGAGCGGTTGACCGGTCTTGACGGCAGGTAGCATCCAGTTTGTTGTCGGCAGCATCTTCTGAACGTCATCAGAAAGCATAAAGCTCAAAAAATCTTGGGCAAGAGTTGGATTTTTTGAGCTTGCAAGTCGGGCGACGACTTCCACTTGCTGATAGTGACCGTCATCAAACATAGCAACTCGATAACGCTCGGAGTTTTCAATATGACGGTGATAGGCGGGAGACGTGGTGTAACTCAAGACCATTGGAGCCTCACCTTTTAGGAAAAGACCATAGGCCTCTGACCATCCTTTTGTAACCGTAACAATTTTTGACGCAAATGTTTCCCATGCGCTGATGTCGTCATCGCCAAATACTTTTCGTGCCCAGAGGATGAGCCCCAGCCCGGGCGTGCTGGTGCGTGGGTCCTGGATAATGACCGGCGGTGAGTCCGGATTGAGCATGAGATCTTTCAAAGTCTTTGGCGGCGCTTGAATTCTTTCGCTGTCGTAAACGAATCCAAAATATCCAAAATCATAGGGAAGAAAGTAGGAATCAGACCACGTGACCGCTAGATTGATGTTGGCCGTGTTGAGGTCATGCGGCGCAAGCAGTTCAGTGGCCTGCGCTTCAGCGATGAGACTGGTATCCAGACCAAGGATCACATCAGCCGAGGTTCGATTACCTTCAAGTTTCAGCCGAGAAAGCAATGCGGCGCCGTCCTCAAGACCCACAAACTTTAGATTGCACTGACACCGTGTTTCGTAGGCTTTCTTGATCAGAGGCCCCGGCCCCCACTCGGAAGTGAATGAAGAGTAGGTATACACAGTCAGGGTTGGCGTCTCTGCATAAACACTACCTGCAGTACTCAAACATACCCCATAAATTAGTGCGGTGAGTAATTTCAGCGTTTTCATCTCAAGTCCTTCAGATCGAAGGCGGAGGGACCATTTTGGCCACTATCCAAATTCCTCCGCCGGCATGATCCGGTTCAGGTTCAGCGGGTGATTCTCAGCCTGGTCACGCCAGACACCCCGTTGAATAGTTCCTGCAATTTAGTGGTCCGAGGCGGTGTTGTCAATTCATCGAGCGGTGCGTTTATTTTTGGAAATGAAACGCTCGACAATATCAATGGCCATTTGTGTTCTTTTCTCGCCAGTGCCTTTGATAATCCTCATATTGAGCTGCTCTTTAATGATGAGGTCTAAAAAATTGGTGTGTACCTGACGCCGCGCCTCGGTCGAACCCTGATCTCGAAAAAGCGGCTCGGGCTGCCAAGGGAGGTCAATGTCGCAAAGCAGGTAGAGATCGGAAGCTTGTAATCGTGCTTTTTCCAAAATCCAATCAGGTGACGCTTGGTAGTAGTATTTCGAGTAGATGACAGTCGAGAAGAGATCGGTGTCATGCAGGATTAGATTTTTGGCATTCTGAATCGCTTTATCTTGCAGACTTATTTGAGAAAGCGCGATTGGGACGACATCAGATGCCTGTAACTGCCGGGGGTGTTTTTCGACATATAGCCGGGCAGCCTCCTCGGAGTAAGTGCAGCCAAAAAATTCTGAGAGGCGTTGGGTTAAATGGGTTTTCCCAGTCGATTCACTGCCGATCACTACAATTCGAGTCAACGAAACGGTATTTTTCATTGATAGACTGCCTTAAAATTCACAATTATTCTTACAACGTCAATTTAGTAGCTTACGTTATGTCGCTAAGAGTTGAGTAATCCACAAATTTCGCTCATGTCAAAATCCTGTTCTGTCATTGATCATCCGCTTGTGCAGCACAAACTCACGCTTATGCGTGATAAGAGATGCCCAGCAATACGCTTTCGACAACTCATTCGTGAAATTGCCGTCATTTTGGCGTATGAAGTAACGCGCGACTTGCCTTTGGAGGATATCGAGATCGAAACACCGCTTGAAACTATTTCGGCACCCATTCTGTCAGGCAAGAAACTCTGCCTCGTTTCAATTCTTCGGGCCGGTAATGGCTTGCTTGATGGCATGTTAGATCTTCTTCCTTCCGCAAGAGTGGGGCACATTGGCCTTTATCGTGATCCAGAAACACTGGAGGCTATCGAGTATTACTACAAGGTACCCGACGATATCAGTGAGCGCCAGGTCATTATTGTCGACCCCATGTTGGCGACCGCTAACTCGCTTACAGCTGCTGTAACGCGTTTGAAAGATGATAGTCCGAGACAGCTAAAAGTCGCTTGTCTGCTGGCAGCGCCAGAGGGGATCAAGTCGTTTCATGATTCTCATCCCGAGGTGTCGATTACGACCGCTGCGCTTGATCGTCAACTGAACGAGCATGGTTATATTCTTCCGGGCTTGGGTGATGCCGGAGACCGGATTTTTGGAACACGCTGAGTAATGCATATTTTAGCGATGCGAGCCTTGGGTCTGCCGAGATTAAGCGCGTTCGTCGCTTGTGGCGTAACTCTTTTTGGCATGACTTTTTTTTCAGACCTTAGTGAGGCTAACGAACCGACGGTTTTTTCACTATCACAGCAAGGCTGGGAAATTGTTTTTCATTCAGAGCGGCGCGAGAGTTTTCCTGGAGAGGCGCCTTATGAGGCGCTAGAACGTGTGGTTTTAGTGACGGAGTATCATCTCGAAAAAGAGAATCAAAAAATAGTGTGTTTTTTAAGTTACGACAGCCAAAAAGATCGTCAGAGTGAAACATGCGCGGTTCAATAGTACGAGCGAAATGGGAATTCAAACACTTTGAAATATGATTGAAGCGATACAAAATTTTTTTAAAACACGAATCGAGTCAAAAGAGAGCGATGAGGAGAAGGAAACCGCGGCTCGGGTTGCAGCGGGTGCATTGCTCTTTGAAGCTGCAATGTCAGATTATCAGCTCGACGATGTTGAGCGTCAGACGATCAAAGATCTCATTATCGAGCAGTTTAATCTTGATCGGACTGATGCGATGACGTTGATAGCCCTCGCGGAAAGTCAAGCGAAAGAAGCAACAGGCCTGCATGGTTTCACCACGCTAATTAATCAGAACTGGTCTGAAATAGAACGTGTGAACCTGATGGAGAAAATGTGGCGAGTGGTTTATGCCGATGGACGTCTTGATGATCATGAACTTCATTTAATGCGAAAGATTCAACGCTTGCTTCATATTCCCCAGATTGACTATGTTGCTGGAAAATTACGTAACAAGCCAAGTACTCCTTGAAGTGAGCGGTGAACACTGTGCTCGAGTGTTTTCCAGAACACCCCTCCGGCAATAAGCCGCTCGCGTCAACGTTGAGATGAACGAGGGACGGCTCAACCATCTGGAATATCGACGATGTTTGTAATTGATCGCCTTTTCCGAGCTCGAATATTAATTAAAGAAACATTAATTAAGCCGTCCATAATCGTCACGGTTTTTTGCCTGAGTTTTGCTTTACATCTTTCAGCCAGTATTTTTAGTGAAGGGCGCACCCACCCGGATTCTGATTATCAAATCCTGGAGTTTGCTAATTTCAAGGTGGGTAATGAATCAAATTTGACCCTGCCGTGGGAGTTCTTTGACAAAATCAGGCCGGCCTTGCAGCCTGTGCTTGCGTTCGTTGTCCATGAATTCGTTGGCAATGGCGATCCGTTTCAAACCGCATTTTTTTTACGTCTCATGTCGGCGGTACTGGGCTTTGCGAGCTGTTGGTCTCTGTGTTTTTATGCCTTTCGTTGGCTCACGGAGAGATGGGCGCAGTATGCGCTGATTGTGCTGACAGGGTTTTTTTGGTTACTTCCAGTCTTGAACGCGCGATTTGCCTCTGAGACTTGGGCCGCTGCCTTTTTGGCGATGAGTATCGTGCTCGTACATCGCGCTTGTGAGAGGGGAGATCATCGGAGAATTGGCTGGGCGATCGTCTCTGGGCTCTGTCTTGCAATCTTGTTCTATCTTCGTTTTCCCGTCGCATTTGCGATTCTAGGGCTTGGACTGTGGGTTATTTTTATTGCCCGACCTGGCCTCAGGGTGCTCGGAGGCATGATGTTGGGGGTTGCGCTCGGCCTGACTCTGAATATTTTGATTGATTATTGGTTCTACGAAGAGTGGGTCATCACCCCCATTAACTACTTTGCGGCGAATTTGATTGAAGGCAGAGCTGCCGGCTATGGGCTGGATCCATGGTGGTACTTTATTGAGAAGATTTTTTTTCTGCTAGTTCCCCCGGTGAGTCTTTTTTTGATGTTGATGGTTGTGGTGGCTTGGCTAAGAAAACCAAAACATGTTTTGACGTGGGTAAGCGTTTTTTTTCTCGTCGGTCATTCGCTGGTGGGACATAAAGAAACCCGATTTTTATTTCCTATTATTTATCCATTGCTTATTATCGGGATTATTGGTGCACAGAGCCTGATGTGTCAGACACGGGGCAACTACGAACGCGTTAAAAGCAAAAAGATCGTCAAATACGCCGTTTTTTATTTTTGCATTATCAATACGATGGCGCTGCTATTTACGACTTTTGCGCCCGCCAATCAAGAAGCCGTGATCCATAAATGGATCCATGAAAATAATACCCACCACTCGTTCACGCTTTTGACCTATCAGCAGCATCCGTATCATGATGGCCGTGGAACGGTGAGTTTTTTCAGATCCCCCAAGGCACAGTTTTTGCCCATCAATTCTGCGGATGAGCTTAACCGTGTCGTGAATAAAGGTGATCTGCCTGTTTATGTTTTCGTGCCATCGGTCTACGCGCCGATGGACTTAAGAACTCAATGCCCGAGGCTTCAATTAGAGGTGAGCGCTTTGCCCAACTGGCTTCGGGAATTGGATTTTGGATTGTGGTTTTCGGATCTGCGAATCTGGAGTATTTTTCGCTGTGGCTGATGAGGGTTGAAATAATTAATTGAAAGTCACAAGCCCGCATCTCAATTAAACTACCGTTATGGCTCGTTTCTCCCCGATGAACTGGTTCCGCACCCCAAAAGGCCGTTGGTTGCTTTGGGGCCTATTGACTGTTGCGATCGGTGCACTTTTCTACCGGTTCATGATTCATGATGGTGATTTTGATGTGTATTGGGCTTCCACGTTTCGTTTTATTCATGGTCTAAAGATTCATGTTTACGAGCAAAATGTATTCACCTACCCCACGTTTGCTTCGTTTTTACTCTTGCCGCTTTATCCGCTGGGATACTCCGCCGGCAAGATAGTATTTTTTATTCTGAATGTTGTGCTCTTGATCAGTGCGATCGCGGTTTGTCAGCGCAGAATTGTGGGTAATAGCTCGGTAAAAACGGCGGCGCTGGTTGTTGCCTTGTTTTTCTCGTTTCGATCGATTCTAGATGTCTTTAACAACCAGCAAACCGATATCATTATTTTTGCTTTGGTGAGTTTTGGAATCGCACTGTTTGCACGTTTTCCAATAGTAGGGACCAGCGTGATGGCGCTAGCAGCGGGACTCAAGGCGAACCCGCTGTTTATGATTTTATTGCCGATTTTTAAAAGGCGATGGTCGGCCGTTATCGTATTTCTTGTGCTGACCGTTGGCTTGATATTGGTGCCCGATCTTTCAAAATATGCGTTTACGGATAGTTGGACGGATTCTGAATTTATAGTGCCAGGATCCGTCATGCCAAAGCGGGGTGAGATTTCGCAGGGTCAATTTACCGCAGAGGCGCGAGATCCGGGGTTGTGGAGTTATTTGAGAGAGCACTATCACATGACGCTTTCGGCATCACCTGATGAGGTCCGATGGTGGCAAGATCGCGGTAGTGCAGGAAATCAGTCACTTTATAGAATTGTGGCTACTCACTTTGGAAAAGCAGTGCCCTCTAACTTCGTGCTGTTCGGATTATGTGCGTTATTTGGATTGCTGCTGATGCTTGCGACCCGAATTCGCGGGGACTCGGTATTCGTGCTCGGCGTACTTTTCTATACCGCGTTTGTGTTGATTGGCCCCCAGTCGTCAAAAGCCCACTTTATTGCATTTTTCGGACTGTTACTTTATTCGTGGCATGATGCGCTTGAGAAAAATTCCTGGGTCAAAAGTGCAATCTTGCTCGTGCTCTCGGTATTTTTGGGCGTCAAGGCCGCGGCTTATGCATTGCCGTCAGGATGGGTATCGCGGGATATTGTGGGTCTTGCGGCCGTTGGGTTGTGGTTGTATAGCTACTGCTTGTTTTTAATTTCTGGACATCGAAAAACATAGATCGTGAAAAAACTTCTCCCCGTTATTCTCTCAACGCTCCTGCTTACCTCTTGCTCTGGACCTGACTCCAGTGGGGGTGTTGAATTCTCCAAGACTGATAATGCGTTTCCGTATGGGGATTGTCGGGGTTCGGGTTACCAGACTCACCATACCGAAATGACAGGATGCGGTTGGAATACCCATGATGAGATTAATTACTTTATCCAACCCGGTTTAGATGTAAGCAACACTGACCTAAGCGGCGTGGTCTGGTATGACGCAAATTTGAGCAATGGGAACCTGGACGGGACAAATCTTCGCGGTGCAACCCTTGCAAGCGCGAATCTGAGTGGCGCAAGCCTAGTCAATGCGAACTTGAGCTACGCGAGTCTTCTTACAGCGGACTTGACCAATGCAGATTTAACGAGAGCAAATCTATCTTGGGTGGACTTGAGTAGCGCGAATCTAAGTGGCTCGAATCTGAGTGGCGCGAGCCTTAATAGCGCGGGGTTTGATAGCAATATCGCAAACTCATCCACCATCTGCCCTAACGGAATCAACTACGGCACTTCAGGCAACGACTGCCCCTTTTAATCAGGATCACCAATGACCAACTTCCAATCTTTCCGTAACGCCGTCCTTGAAGATGATGATCTTCAGGAGCAAGTCATCTCCATCATCAATACCGCAACGGCCAATGGCTCTGGTTTAGGTGATGGCATAGCAACCCTTGCCAAGACACATGGCTACACCATCACTTCAGATGAGGTCTATGCCCATCAGGACTTTCTGGGACAAGATGGTGATCTGACTGACTTTGAACTGGAGTTAATTAGTGGGGGTCAGGATCGCGACGGCGGTTGTTAACCGATTCCGCACCATAGTAGTTTCAAATTAAAATAAATGCCGATCAGTAAAAAAATTTAGAAATACTTATTTTCTTAAGCGTAAACGCCAAACCAGTACCAGCGCTTCTTGGAATGTTTGCCCCGACATTTTGGACTCTCCAATAGTTCGGTCGGTGAAATGTATGGGCACTTCAACCACTGTTAGTCCTGATTGCAATGCCCGCCAGGTGGTTTCGATCTGAAACCCGTAGCCAATCGATTTAATTTGATCAAGGTCGAGCGCTTGAAGCGCGTTCCGTGTAAAACACTTAAACCCGCCAGTGAGGTCATTCAACGATACGCCTAGGATTGTTTTTGCGTAAAGATTGCCGCCACGTGAGATGAGCAGTCGAGACAAAGGCCATCCCGTGACACCACCTCCTTTAGTCCATCGGCATCCCAGCGCAATGTCTGCAGTCTGCGTCGCTGCAAGTAGCCGCGGCAAATCGGCAGGATTGTGGCTAAAGTCGGCATCTATTTCAAAAACGTGACTATAGTCACGTTCCAGCGCCCAAGCGAAACCTGCTAAATAAGCCCGTCCAAGACCTGCTTTGGACTTGCGATGCATGACCTTTATCTGCGGATCAATTGAAGCAAGATGATCGGCTAGGTTCCCCGTGCCATCGGGAGAATTGTCATCAATTACGAGAATGTCAGCAGAAGGTAATGCTGACCTGACCGCGCTCACAAAGGGCTCAAGGTTGCCGCGCTCGTTAAATGTTGGCACCAGCACGAGGGGATGGGTCATAGGTTCGAAGGGTACTGTGGATTAGTTTGCAGCAGACAGTGATAATCTTAATCGATATATGACTAATATCGTAATTTTCTAATGACTGATTTGGTTTTGCTCAGCTAAAGATAGTGAAAAAATCTTCATTCCTTGATAACCAGAATATTTTGGCATTCGCTCACCGGGGAGATAGCGAGGCAGCACCTGAAAATACCGCCGCGGCTTTTCAGAGTGCCGTTGATCTTGGATTTCGATATCTTGAGACCGATGTTCACTGCACCCGTGATGGCGTACTCATTGCCTTTCATGACGATCGACTTGATCGAGTGACCAATCAGAAAGGACGCATACAAAAGCTCAATTACGTGGATGTGGCTTGTGCCCGTGTCGATAATTGTGAGCCGATTCCTTTAATGGAGGAACTGCTCGGCGATTTTCCAGAGGCTCGTTTTAATATTGACCCAAAATCAGATACAGCGGTGCGGCCGTTGATTGAGATTATCAAGCGAACCGGTTCTGAAGATCGTGTCTGTGTTGGCTCATTTTCAGACCATCGATTGCGCCAGATCCGGTCTGCGCTACCACAAGTGTGTACGTCGATGGCAACCTATGAGGCGGCAAGAGCAAAATTAAACAGTCTTGGCGTTCGACTGGGATCATTAAGCGCAAACTGTGCGCAGGTGCCAGTGAGATGGAATGGCGTTAGCGTTGTCGATCGCCGCTTTATCCAAACCATGAAAGGGCAAGGTATCCCCGTTCATGTTTGGACAATCAATGACGCATCGGAAATGCATCAACTATTGGATATGGGTGTGGACGGCATCATGACAGATCGTCCGTCGGTCTTGAAAGCAGTGCTTTTAGAGCGAGGTAGCTGGAACTAGTACTTGAAAGACTTGCTGTCGCTTAGTCAACGCTGTTTTGGGTTCGATTGCTAAGGTGCTCAGGGCGATCATCGTCGAGAAGAATTGAATGTGCGGGGCCTTTAAGATCTTCAAATTGATCTTTATTCACAGCCCAGATAAAGCTGCTGATCGCGATGCCAACCAAAAGTAAAGCAAGGGGAATCAGCAGGAAAATGATGTCCATAAGTGTTGAAAAGAGACCCAGCAGGTTGGTCACGGCTTAAGTTAAGAAGGGGAGGAGTCAACCTGAGCTTGATCTGCCCTGCTGGGTCAATTCAGTCTTTTTCTGTGATTCAGCACTGGTTTTATGAAACAAGTGAGCATCATATTCAAATTGAAAAAAACATGTTTTGATCTAGATCAATTATCTGTCAGCTAGGCGTTCCAATATCAAAATTTCAATGATTTTTTATTTTAGGACTCAACTCATTAATAGATCAGAACATGACTTCAGTCATGTTTGAGGATTTTCCTTATTGGTACGATGTATTTTTACTCTTGACTGTAGTGGCTCTTGTCAGATTCTTCTACTCAAAGCGGAAAGTTACCGACATCAAACTTTGATGTTGATCTTGTTCGGCGCTACAACGGTTCTGGGCCGCGTTATACGTCATATCCTACTGCGCTGCAGTTTACGGCAGACTTTAATGCCAAGCAGTTGAGGGAGGTAATCGATTTAAGCAATGAGCAGTTAGTGCCAGATCCATTGTCTCTTTATGTTCATATTCCTTTTTGTTCCAAGCTATGCTTTTACTGCGCTTGTAATAAAGTAATCACCCGTAACAAAAATCGTGCCGTTGATTATCTCGAGCGTCTCCATGAAGAAATCAGTAGATACGGGAAAATTTTTGATGATGATCGAGAATTGGTTCAGCTTCACTTGGGGGGAGGGACGCCAACGTTTCTCGAAACCAATCAGATAGACCGACTGTTTTCGCATATTGGAGATAATTTTCGACTGAGCAAGGATCTGGCTCGAGATTTCTCGATTGAAATTGACCCACGAACTGTCAATATCGAGACGCTGGACCGTCTTCGTGAGATTGGGTTCACGCGAATCAGTATGGGAGTGCAAGATTTTGCGCCAGATGTGCAGAAAGCTATTCATCGGGAGCAATCAAGCGACGAAACGCTGGCTTTAATAGCCCACGCTCAAGCGATAGGCTTTGCATCGACGAATGTTGACCTGATATACGGGCTTCCGTTGCAAACTGCCGTCGGGTTCGAGAAAACGTTAAATCAACTGCTCGCAGTAAGACCGGAGCGTCTCAGTATATTTCACTATGCGCATCTGCCTGATCGATTTAAACCGCAAAGAAAAATATGTGAGTCCCAATTGCCAGGAAGCGACGAAAAACTGAATATCCTGAATGGGGCGATATCGCAGTTGACACAGGCCGGTTATGTTCACGTTGGGATGGATCATTTTGCACTTGTTGATGATTCATTGGTCAGCGCGCTCCAAGACGGATCTTTGCAAAGAAACTTTCAGGGTTACTCGACTCATGCGCGCAGTGATCTGATCGGTGTGGGTGTGAGCGCGATTAGCCACATAGGCAATAGCTTCAGTCAAAATACCAAGACCCTTTCAATTTATCAGAATCATCTCGACGAAGGACGGATGCCAATCGACCAGGGGCTAAGGTTAAGTCAAGATGATATTTTGCGAAAACGAGTTATTGAGCAGTTGATGTGCTCTACAGAAGTTAATCTTGATAAGGCCCTGAAGGGCTTTGATTGTGATGCTGCAAGTTATTTTGCAGATGAGCTCAGAAACCTGCGACCTCTTGAGGCGGACCGTCTCATTGAATTTACATCTCCTAACGTCATCAAGGTGACCCAGAAAGGGCGATTTTTTCTGCGGAATATTTGCATGATTTTCGATCAATATCTCTCAAAAAAAAGAGACCTTAACCATTATTCAAAAGTGATTTAGCATTGAAACCGCAATGGCTTTCTCAGACGCCAGCTTCGATTATGGTCAAAAACGTTCTAAGGTACGCGCTCCAGCGAGCGGCTATCGACGCGCTTGTGTAATTCAGCTAAATCGATGAGATCAATGTGTCGCCCTTCTACTGCAATCAGCCCTAAATCGGTCAGACGCCCAAAAAGTCGACTTACGGTTTCGGGCGCGAGCCCCAAGTAGTTCGCGATATCGTGCCGGGACATGGGTAAATTAAACTGCGTTTTCGAAAAATTCCGGTCAGAAAATCGTTTTGATAAATTTACAAGAAATGTGATTAGCCGGTCTTCTGCCGCGTGTCGTGCCAGCAGTAAGAGCATGGATTGATCAGCACTTATTTCTCTTGCCATTACCCGGTAAAGTTCACGATGAAGACTCGGGACGTCGCGTGAGATCTCGTCAACAGAGTCCAGAGGTAATTCACAAATGGTGGTTCGTTCTAGCGCTACGGCAGTGCAAGTATGTCCTTTATTAATGCCATCAAAACCAAAAAGCTCGCCTGGCATTGAAAACCCAATTATTTGATCTTCCCCGTCCGGAGTTGATGCAATAAGCTTAACGGCACCCGATTTGATGGCGTAAAGGCTTCGAAAACGATCACCGTCCCGGTAAATATTTTCGTTTCGCTTAAGAGGCGCCCGCTGGCCCACAATCGATTCGAACTGGGAGATTTCCTTCGGGTCTAGGCCTCGGGGGAGGCATAATTCTGCGAGGCTGCAGTCGTGACAAGATAGCTTGCCGTCCGCTAATTGATCTACGAGCGATTGCAATATGGCTCCTAAGGTATTTTTTTAATCAATCGAATAATACTTCGCCCTAGAAAAAGTGTCGACCTGAATATTCAAACTGCCAGGCCATAGGAATCGGTTATTCGTTATATTTTTTTGTCGGCATTGTTATGCCAAAGAACGAAGGGAGAGCCAGCCCTTTAGTCGATTCAAATTGTTGATGGGTCAAATATCTTTATTGTAAAAAAGGCTCACAGTATCAATGACTTCTTTACTGCCGGAAAAAATCGGGTCCACAAAAGATATCTTCGACCGGATGATCATTCAACTGATGGGGGCGTGAGATCCCAAATAAAGTAAGAAGTCCGAAGGTCATGATGATCAAGCCGACCAGTTGTCTTACTTTTTTATGGCGAGTAAGTGTGAGCAAAAACTTACTGGCAAACCCCATCGTAACTAACATTGGAAGGGTCCCAATTCCGAATGCCCCCATCATGGCGCCACTTCGTATCGGATCTGCACTTGTCATTGACCAAATTAATGTCGAGTAGACCAAGCTACATGGTAGCCAGCCCCAAATTAGTCCAAGAGAGATAGCTTGTCGCATTCCAGCGATAGGAATTTGGCGCCGCCCCCATGGTTCAATTCGCGACCACAACTTCGCGCCAAATTGTTCTAGAATTTCTAATCCTCGCCACCAGTTAGAAATATAAAGTCCAAGTGCAAACAGAAATAATCCTGACATGATTATCCCCACCGACTTGACGTGATTAGGAGAGAAAAAATTCAGCGCAGAACTTCCGAGGAAGCCCGCCAATACACCCGCTAAAGAATAGCTGATGATTCGACCAAGATTGTAGGCAAGGAGAAGTTTCCAAAGTTTTTTACGCGATTCTGTATTTGAGAAACCCGATAGCGCACCCACGATTCCGCCGCACATTCCAACACAATGAACAGATCCGAAAAATCCAATGAGAGCGGCGCCTACGACGTTGAGATCGATGACCATATCTCTAGGGAGCGATTGATGGAAGCAGTTCCATTGTCGATGAGGCGTTTAGATCAACCATGCCAACCAGTCGCCACACTGGTGTCTCGATTTGGACCACCCAGCGTTTTTGATTAACTTTCGACATATTTCCATGGAACCGCCCGTCTGGACCACGTCGTAAGAAAAAATCCTGATCATGACCTGATTTAGTGGGGTGTATCAGCGAAAGTGACAACTTCTCAACCTGTTGGATCGTTTCTCCGGATAAATCTACGCTGACGATTCCGGTGTCAAGATCAAAAAATAAATTTGCCCGTAAAAAATAGTCCCTCGCGGCCTCATCTCGCGCAAGCACTTGATTGATATGTTTGCCGTGCTGGTAATAATCATCCACGACCAAGCCGTCATAAGAGCGAACTGCTAGGGTAAACATGGTTATACCCACAATAACGGATGTTGCGGGAATGCCAATTAGAAGCCACACAAAAGATACCGAATACCATGGAACATTTTTTGTTCGAGTGGAGGGAGTGAAATTCATAGGTCAGAAGGTCCAATAAAGCGGGCCGATTTGGATAAGCGATATCGCAGGTCATCGCTTTCTACAACAAAGATAAATTCTGAGACTCGTTTTTTGAGAGTGTCGGGGTCGGCCCGCACACGTATTACGGTGCTTCGCACTTCCCCTTTTGAAACCGAAATGTAGCGATCTTCTTGAAGCACTTCAGCTTTTTCGAGCCCGATAGCTGAAACAGAAAAGTAGGTGTGATTCAGACCTTTATTGATTATTTTTAGCGTGTAAACATTCTCGACCATTTTGTTGTTTGTTTCACGATACAGGGAGTTTCGATCGCGGATGACGTCAACCGATACAGGACTGCGCGTCGCAATGCCGATCACGACACTCAAGAAGAGAAACACGAGCAAGACCCCGTAGACCACTATTCGGGGACGGATAATTTTTGTTTTCTCACCTTCCAGTGATTTTTCTGTTGTGTATCGAACCAGTCCGATCGGATAGCCCATTTTTTTCATGACCCCATTACAGGCATCGATGCATGCTGCACAACCGATGCACTGGTATTGCAGTCCGTCCCTGATGTCGATCCCGGTCGGACAGGCCTGAACGCAGAGTGTGCAATCAATACAGTCGCCCAGATCTTTACTGGCGGGATTGATTGCCCGACTACGCGGACCTCTAGGTTCCCCCCGGGCCTTATCAAAAGAGATGACGAGAGTATTACGATCAAACATAGCGCTCTGGAAACGAGCATAAGGGCACATGTAAGTGCATACCTGCTCACGCATCCAACCTGCATTTCCATAGGTTGCAAAGCTATAAAAAATTACCCAAAAAGATTCCCACGGGCCTGTTTTCAGTGCCATCAGCTTTGGTGCCAACTCCAACACCGGGGTGAAAAAGCCCACAAAAGTAAAACCGGTCCAAAGGGAGAATATCAACCAAATACTGTGTTTTAAAAATTTTTTAAAAATTTTTTTCGTATTCCATGGCATTGCGTCAAGTTTGATTCGGCTATTTCGATTTCCCTCTATGCGTCTTTCGATCCACATAAATGCTTCAGTCCAAACAGTTTGTGGACATGCATAGCCACACCAAAGTCGCCCGGCAAGCGCCGTAAAGAAAAATAGTGAAAGCGCGGCCACTATTAGAAGGCCCGCTAAATAGATAAAATCCTGCGGCCAGATGGTGAGAGAAAAAAAATGAAACTTTCGATCGGGTAAATCAAGAAGGATAGCTTGTTGACCATTCCATCGAATCCAGGGAGTGAGGTAATAAGCACCCAGCAGAATCAACACAGCAATATTTCTTAGCCAGGCAAAAAGGCCATGAACCTCTCTGGGATATATTTGCTGCCTCCTAGCGTAGAGATCCCGGTCAATTAACGAGTCAGAATTTTTGACTGGATTAACATTAATTGACATCAAATTAATTCTTTATTTTCCGATCATTGAAAGTGTCCGTTGGTCGGAGAAAAAAGCAAGTCATGAGGGATGATGATGCTGTAAGCGCCCAAAAAATAAAAAAACCAACACCATAAGATGCGAGTCGAGATAGATTCGGAAACCATGTTGGTGCCATTAGAGTATGGGGATCAAAGATAGCGAAAAAAATTGTTGTTGCCACTCCGGCGAAAAGAAATGAAGGCCAGAGCACTGAGATAATGCGCTGAATGCGTGGAGGATAATCCCTGGTCAGGATGGGTTGTCGGTTATCAATTTTCATCGCTATGAGTCAGGAGGATTCGTTTTTAGTAAAGGCGCGGTCACGTGAAGAATAGGGCACGCTAGGGATTGAGGCTGACGATGTACGCGGCGAGAAGGTGAACTTTATGCTCGCCTAAGAAACTTTGGTGACCTGGCATTTGCCCGCGCCGCCCAACGGCGATGCTACGGTGTATTGATTCACGCGATCCACCATAAAGCCAGGTCATGTCTGTAAGATTCGGCGCGCCAACTGCTGGGTTGCCAGTTCCATCGACTCCATGACAGCCAATGCAGAATGTTTGAAACTTTTCTTGACCTGAGAGTAGTTGGTCAGCGTTAACCTCCTGACCTGAAAGGCTCAGTACATATTCAGTCACATCGTCGACACCCTGTGTGCCCCCGAGTGGTGTGGCCCACCCTGGCATTATTCCAATTCGACCGTCAAGAATGGTTGATTTAATTTGTTTGGGATCGCCACCCCAAGACCAGATACCATCTCGCAAATTTGGAAAGCCGACAGCACCTCTTGCGTCAGAGCCGTGACAGGTTGAGCAATAACTTGCAAACAGTCGTTCTGCGGTGCGCATAGCGACTTTATCTTTGGCTAAAAGTGCTAAATCAGTTTTTTGATAACGGGCAAATAAAGGCGCATATTCGTCTTCGGCCTGCGCCATCTCTATTTCATACCGCTCGGCGGACGTCCAGGCTAGCGTGCCGGCGAAGGAGCCAAGACCAGGATAAAGTACCAGGTAAATTAGTCCCCAAACAATAGTGATTAGGAAGAGATTCAACCACCATGCAGGCAGCGGATTGTTAAATTCGGTTAGATCGACGTCCCAAATGTGACCCGTGGTTTCGCTGCCACTGCCGGATCCTTTTCCACTCATATTCCCAAGAACGAGCCAAGCGCATGCCAAAATGCCGAGTACCGTCGGGATAGCAATGAACCAACTCCAGAACTGGTTCACGAAGTCAGCCATTAAATTTCTCCGTTTGGGATTGAACATTCTCGTCCGTCGTTTCGTCTTCGAGTGGAATGACAGATGCCACATCAAAGTCATGCTTTCTTTTTTTACTGAAGGCCCAAAGTAGGATCGCGATGAATATAAAAAACATCACGATTGTCCAAGTAATATGAAATAAAGTCATTTCAACGCCGGGTTTTGATGTGGATTCCAAGAACTTGAAGATAGGCGATCATGGCATCGAGCTCTGTTTTCTCATTGACCAACGAGGGTGCTTGGGCAATGTCCTCGTCGCTGTAGGGCAGCCCTAATTTTCTGAGCCCTTGCATATGCTTTTGAATGCTTTCGGGATCGAGCGCTGTGCTATCCAACCAGGGATACCCTGGCATGATTGAATCAGGAACAACATCTCTTGGATTGATCATATGTATTCGGTGCCAATCATCGCTGTATCGCCCGCCGATTCGGGCGAGATCTGGCCCCGTCCGTTTTGAACCCCATTGAAAGGGATGGTCGTATACGAATTCACCGACGACTGAATAATGCCCATAGCGTTCGGTTTCCGCACGGAAGGGACGAATCATCTGGGAATGGCAGGACATACATCCCTCGCGCTGGTAAATATCTCGTCCAGCGAGTTCGAGGGCTGTGTAGGGTTTAAGTCCAGCCACAGGTTCCATTGTTGAGCGTTGAAAAAAAAGTGGGACAATTTCGACCACTGCTCCCACGCTAATAGTGATGACGGTAAGAACAATCATCCAGAAAATATTGGTCTCAGTTTTTTGTTGTAATGACATCGATCAGATTCCCTGATGAGCCAAGGGTGGGATTTGAGCCTCGACAGTTTTTGCACCTTTGACAGTGCGGAAAATGTTGTATGCCATTAGCAGCATGCCACTAAGATAAAGAATGCCACCCAGTAATCGAACAACATAGTAAGGATGCATCGCTTGTACCGTTTCGATAAAACTGTAGGTTAGTGTTCCATCAGCATTAACGGCCCGCCACATCAGACCCTGCATAACACCGGAAATCCACATCGCAGCGATGTAGAGCACGATACCGATTGTCGCAACCCAGAAATGTGTTTCGATCAGTTTTTTACTGTAGATCTCACGGTCGAATAGGCGTGGTATTAAAAAATAAACAGCGCCAATCGAAATCATTCCGACCCAACCCAGGGCGCCAGAATGAACATGCCCAATTGTCCAGTCGGTGTAGTGCGAAAGAGCGTTAACCGTTTTGATCGACATCATGGGTCCTTCGAATGTAGACATGCCATAGAACGAAATTGAAACCACCAAAAATTTAAGAATGGGATCGGTGCGTAATTTTTGCCATGCGCCTGATAGCGTCATAATCCCGTTGATCATTCCCCCCCAGCTTGGAGCGAGAAGAATGACCGAAAAGACCATGCCCAACGACTGGGTCCAGTCTGGAAGTGCTGTGAAGTGAAGATGGTGAGGTCCGGCCCAGATGTATGTAAAGACGAGCGCCCAGAAGTGCACAACCGATAGGCGATACGAATAGATAGGTCGACCTGCCTGCTTCGGCATGAAGTAGTACATGATTCCGAGAAAACCAGCGGTCAGAAAGAAACCAACGGCGTTATGGCCATACCACCATTGAATCATTGCATCTTG
This sequence comes from Arenicellales bacterium nBUS_48, assembly GCA_051201575.1. Lineage (GTDB taxonomy): Bacteria > Pseudomonadota > Gammaproteobacteria > Arenicellales > UBA868 > UBA868. Next base: position 456,295 of record CP179197.1, read on the forward strand.
GACACCGGCAAAAGCCGAGTATGATTTTGTCAGGCTGACAGGAATGGCAATGCTATTGACGATATGTAGAAAAGCGATTGTGATGATAAATCCGCCAAAGAACCAGTTTGCAACATAAATATGCCGGATTTTTCTTCGCATAATTGTCCCGAAAAAAACGACCGCATAAGCGACCCAGACAATGGTGATCAGGATATCAATTGGCCACTCCAGTTCGGCATACTCTTTTGACGCGGTATATCCAAGAGGCAGAGTAATCGCCGCGAGGACAATAACCACTTGCCATCCCCAAAAAGTAAACGCGGCGAGGCGATCGGCAAAAAGACGAACATGACAGGTGCGCTGAACAACATAGTAAGAGGTAGCGAACAAAGCTGAGCCACCAAATGCAAAAACAACGGCATTCGTATGCAATGGCCGTAATCGACCAAAAGTCAGCCAAGGGATGTCAAAATTTAAGGCCGGCCAGGCAAGTTGAGCCGCAATAAAAACTCCTACGAGCATTCCGATGATTCCCCACACAACGGTCATAATGGTGAACTGTCGAACCACATCATAGTTATAAGTTTTTTCTTTGTTCATTTTTAATCCCCTACGAAAAATGAAGTGCGTAGTCAAAATTTCAGGCTTGCCGTTAATCGACACCATCTCGACTAAAAAATTTTTATCAAGGTCCGCAAAAAATGGATATCGAACCTGATGTTTGCAGAATCTAGTCTTGAGTTATGATCGCTTTGGATCGTTTTTCTCAAAGTAAAGTCCAGCTGTAATGCTAGTGATTCTTCGGATTTCAGTTATTGATCAGGATCAAGTTTGATTAAAAAATTGCCAGAACCATCTGTTGCGCACGATGTATTGGACTCTTTGCCGCCAGACGGCGGACGCTCATGTTTTCATTGCGGGCTTCCGCTGGTACCCGGCGAAAAACAGTTTTTTGCACAGATCGAGGGCCGGCAACTTTTAATGTGTTGTCAGGGATGTGCTGCAGTAGCTGGGGCGATAAACCAAGCGGGTTTATCCCACTACTATCGCCAGAGGTCGGCAACTGCATCGAAGGCCCAAGATCCGGATTTAATAGAACGCCAGAAGCTCACCGTGTTTGATAATCCACTAGTGCAACGAAGTTTCGTGACGACTTCTGATGACAAAACGCATGCAGCAGCATTAATCCTCGAAGGCATCCATTGTGCTGCGTGCGTTTGGCTTAATGAGCAGCACCTTCAAGGGTTAAAAGGTGTCATTGAAGTGCGAGTGAACTACGCGACCCACCGGGCCCAGATCCGTTGGGACAATAAGCAGATCCTACTCAGTCAGATCATGCAGGCCGTTCGTGATATCGGATACGAAGCACGCCCTTATGATCCGGGGCGTCATCAGCAATTAATGAGTCTCGAGCGCAGTAAGATGTTGAAGCGATTGGCGGTGGCAGGCGCGATGGGTATGCAAGTAATGATTCTTGCGGTCGCTTTATACAGCGGTAAATGGTCAGGCATTGAGGATCACTATCGAGAGTATTTTCAGAAACTCAGCCTTTTGCTAACGATGCCTGTACTCCTTTATTCTGCGAAACCATTTTTTAGTTCTGCTTGGCGAGATGTTTCTTGCGGCCGAGCGGGTATGGATGTCCCGGTGACAGTTGGTATCTCACTGGCGTTTGCGGCGAGCTTGTTATCGGTCGTGACTGGCGACGGTGAAGTCTATTTTGACTCAATCTGTATGTTTGTATTCCTGTTGCTTGGAACTCGAACATTAGAACTAGCGGCACGAAAGCGAGCGGCAGACGCTATCGACGCTATAGGCCAGATTGATCCAATTTCGGCGATTCGAATTAATCGTAAAGGGGGGCTAGAGGAGATTGCAGCAGTCGAGTTGACCATCGGTGACCAAGTCATTGTGCGGCCAGGCGAGACAATTCCAGCGGATGGATTAATTATTGCAGGGCATTCAAGTGTCGATGAAGCAGTACTTACTGGCGAGGCGATGCCAAGATTGAGATCAAAGAACGATGAGGTCATTGGCGGCAGTATTAATATTGACAGCGCAATTACAGTTGAAGTCACTCGAACGGGCGCCGACGCGACCCTATCACAGATTCAACAACTCCTTGATCGAGCCCTGGCCAGTAAGCCACAGATTTCCCAACTCGCCGATCGCATTAGTGGCATTTTTACAATCTCGGTTTTGTTGTTGGCAACTGTGGTTGCTTTTTCTTGGTGGCAAGTCGGAGCCTCGGACTGGCTTTCGATAGCGGTCTCGGTGCTAGTCGTCTCCTGTCCATGCGCACTCTCACTCGCCACACCTGCCGCAATAACAACAACAGTAAGTCATCTCATGGGAAAAGGTGTGCTGTTAACACGTGCAGATACCATTGAAAAACTTGCGGGTGTTAGTAAGGTCGTTTTCGACAAGACCGGGACCTTAACGGCGGGTCAGCTTCAATGTACTTCAATCAATACGCTAGCGGATGCCAATCACGGCGATGTTTTTGATATCACCGTTGCGTTAGAAAAGTACAGCGAACATCCTGTCGGACAAGCGATTGTTCGATATGGTGAAGTCGGCCAAGCACTTGTCGTAAAGAATTTAATCAACGAGCCGGGAGGTGGCGTATGCGGAGAAATCGATAACCAAAGATACTATGTGGGCTCCCCCTTATTTATCAAACGAAAGGTCGGTTTAGTAGATTCAGATATTGAGCAATCGACACAAACAATCGCCTTGCTTGCGGATGAAGCCAAGATCCTTGCGAGCTTTTCTTTCTCAGATGAGCTGCGTCCGTCAACACCCGAATTAATTAGGCGACTAAAGATTATGGGGATGCGCACAGGAATTTTATCTGGAGATCATCAAACGGCGGTATGCGCTGTAGCGAGAAAACTTGAAATTCATACTGCGAAGTGGCAGCTCACTCCACAGGATAAGTTAGCCGAGATTCACTGCGACCAAAAAAATGGCGAGACAGTGGCGATGGTTGGTGATGGCGTTAATGATGCGCCAGTACTTGCAGGGGCAAATGTGTCGATTGCAGTGCCACGGGCTTCGCCACTTGCTGTTGCAACAGCGGATGTTGTGTTACTTGCGGAGGACATTGGACTTGTTGCCTCAACGATTGCGCTGGCGCGTCGATCAATTCAGATTATTCGCCAGAATTTAGCGTGGGCACTTGTCTATAATTTACTCGCGTTACCAGCAGCCGCTGCGGGTTTTGTACCTCCGTGGTTGGCAGCGATTGGAATGTCGGCAAGTTCACTTATTGTGATTGGGAACGCTATTCGCTTGCGCTAAGCGTAACTCTGATTCGACCACAAGGAAGAAGTTGAGTCGGGCTATTAATTTCAAAAATTCTGCAGGGTTTTTTGGCTGTGGTCGTTACAAGGAGGCAAGGTGTTCTGCGTCAGGCCTGTATGCGAATGAAGTTCTAATGTGATTCTTTTACCAACCGGAAAAAAAACATTCCGGCAAAAAACAGTAACGCGATCGAAAGAATGCCGAGGCGAGGGTTCCCCGACAGATGAGCGATCGTGCCCATCATTACTGGCCCAAAAACAGCTGCTGCTTTTCCAACAACGTTATAAAAACCAAAAAATTCTGCATTTTTATCTGACGGAATGAGTCGACTAAACATGGATCGACTGAGCGCCTGGATGCCGCCCTGTACTAATCCGATCACCGCTGCGAGTATGTACATTTGGAGAGCGGTTTCCATAAAAAAAGCATAAATAGTGACGCCGACATAAACCCAGATACAAACCCAGATGCCGCGTTGAGCGCCGTAGCGTTCTCCAAGGCGTCCAAAAACAAGTGCGGCCGGAAATCCAATAAATTGAACCAACAGTAGCGCCGTGATCAGGTTATCAGATGAAAGGCCGATGGATAGTCCAAAATCGACCGACATCCTCACGATGGTGTCAACGCCGTCGATATAAAGCCAATAGGCCAGCAAGAACATCCATACATTTCGGAATTGCGAGATACTTCTTGCAGTCGTCGCAAGTGCCGCAAAGGTCGATTTAAAGTTAACACGGCGTCGTCCTGCCTTTGGCAAGGGTTCTTCGACATATAAAAAAAGCGGTATTGAGAAGAGTGCCCACCACACAGCGACACTAATAAAAGACCATCGGACGCCCTCCGCGGCATCGGCTAGTCCAAAAAAATGAGGCTTAAGCGTCATTAGGACATTCAAAAGAAAAAGAACACCACCGCCCAGATATCCCAAAGCAAACCCAAGCGCAGAAACACGATGGCGCTTGTTAGGGGGTGCGACGATCACCAGAAGTGCATCGTAGAATGTGTTTGCGCCCGAAAATCCAACGACCGCAATGGTATAAAGAAGGATCGCGAAGGGCCACATGCCGGCTTCAACCAAATACAAAGCGCCCGTCGCCAGAATTCCTAGACTCGCAAATCCAGCGAGCATTCGTTTGCGCAACCCACCGGTATCAGCCATCGCGCCTAAAATAGGCGCGAGTATCACAATAACAAGACTGGCGAGCGAATTCCCGATGCCAAGATAAAACGTACTTTCGGTGATTACAGCGTCCTGACTCCAGTACTGCTTGAAAAAAATGGGAAAAAAACCAGCCATGACCGTGGTTGCGAACGCCGAATTCGCCCAATCATATAGCGCCCAAGAGACAGTTCTTTTTCGTGGCGAAGCATTCATTGCAGGCTTGCGAATAATTTAATCGAGGTGAGCTTGATTTACGTTGGGAATTTGTAATCCTACACGAGAGTAATTGAAAAAACTTTCTGTCGTTTCTTCAGTTTGGAAACGCTCAAGCCATTTTATTTACCGATCGGCAGGCCTTCATCTTTCCACCCTAGGATGCCACCCGCGACGCTAGCGACTTTCTCATAGCCTGCTTGCCGCAGAATATTGACAGCCATTGCGGAGCGGCGGCCTGATCGACAAATGGCCATTATTGGCTTCTCTGATGGGACTTCGCTCACACGGTCTTGTAACTGTCCTAGCGGGATACTCGCGCTGGCGTTAACTTTTTCGCCTGGGATATGCTCTTTGGCCTCTCGAACATCAAGAAGATAGACATCCGGTAAATGTTCTGCGACCCAGGTTGATTCAACCTCCATAACCCCGGCAAATGTTGTCTTTACCGGCGCCCAGTCAGGCTCTGCTGGCATTAACTCGGGCTTTCCGCTGGCCATATTGGCGGGCAGTGCAACGTCAATATGTTTTGGGTGAGGCAATTGCATCGCGCTCATGTAGCCTACGAAATCTTTGCGGCTCGCTTTGCCGCCTATTCGGGCGTTATATTTTTTCTCTTCTTCGACAGAGCTTACCGTCCTGCCATTGTAATCATGGCCAGGATAAATTAAACACGAGGCAGGGAGCGATAAAATCTGATCGTTAATCGAGTCAAATAATGTGTTGGCATCACCCTGTTGAAAATCAGATCGCCCGCAGCCACGGATTAAGAGTGCGTCGCCTGTGAATGCGTGTGACTGATTGTGAGTGACATAAGTCAAACAGCCATCGGTATGTCCAGGGGTCTCACGAACTTCCAGATAATGATCGCCAAATCGTATTTGATCTCCGTGGACAAGTTCAATATCGACATTCGCCGCACCAATTTTTCTTGAAGCCAAAATTTGACAACCTGTCTTTTCTTTCAGTATCCAGGCACCGGTTACATGGTCAGCGTGACAGTGGGTGTCTACGGTATAAACTAATTTAAGATCAAGCTCACGAATTAAAGCCAGATCCCGGATGGTCTGCTCAAACACCGGATCGATGATGACCGCTTCGCGAGAATTGTGGTCTGCGATGAGGTACGTATATGTCGAAGAACTGGAATCAAATAATTGACGGAATATCATATTTTTCTTCACCCTAAAGCGTGTGTAAACTGGATAGTCTTTTGGAATTTTTGATGCATGAGTGAGTGAACATGCTTTTATCTTTTTACCAGCACCAATGTTTCAACAGGGGTGTGGCCAAGTTCGGTCAGAGAGCGTCTTGTGATCTCGTTGCGTTGACCGCTTCGGCGATACAGAACAAGCGGGTTTTTAAGATTAAGATTTTGTTGAGCATGTGCGAGTTGATTAAACGGTAAATTGTGGCGCCAGATAGCGCGCCGTCTGCAGATTCTGAGGAGCTGCGAACATCGACGAATTACTCGCTTTTTTGTAACGCGCGAGTGAGTCCGTCACAGGGTGGCAGAGGGGTTAACTATTGGTTGACCATTTATTTAAATAAGTAAATAATTAAAAACTAATATATAGAAAGCACATCCAGATGTCAACAATGCTGTCGATAAGTTGAGTTATTCCCTCTTTTTTTAAGTATCGTCAATTAACAGCTGGACTTGAATGTTGTTGCAGGATGGGTCAATCTGTAAACGTGATCTATTTATCTGCTGCGATTAAGGAAATTTTATGAGTGAAGGGTTTAAGGGAGGCTGTCTTTGTGGTGCCGTTTCTTTTGAGTGCTCGGCGGAACCCATGTTTCAGGCTAATTGCCACTGTGATGACTGCCGTAAGTCAGGAGGCGGGGTTTACGCTTCTTTTGCTTTTGTTGATGAATCAACCATTTCATTTTCTGGTGAGATGGGAAGCTACGAGCATTTAAGTGAAAGCGGTAACACGATGACGCGTCATTTTTGCAAGGAATGTGGTTCGCCGGTATTTCATCAAAACAGCGGCGCGCCCACGCGTCTGGGTGTACGAGTCGGTCTTATTGACGCTGCAGACTGGTTTAAACCTCAGGCTAATGTTTATGCGAGCAGGAGGATTCCTTCCACGCCGATTGATCCTGAAATAAAAGCCTTTGATAAGATGCGGTCCTGAAAACGAAGCGTCGCAAATTAAATCAGGGACTTAAATTGCGACTGCGCGTCGATCTGTCCTAGAGGCCATGAGAGCCATTAGGATGATTGCCGCTAGAATCAACGCGCCGCCTGTTAATGAGGGCGTCGATGGGATCTCGCCGATCACGATCCAGACAATGATGGGCCCGGCGATTACCTCAGTCAGCGATAAAAGGGTTAACTCAACGGCCTGCAAGTATTTCGCACCAGCGATGAAGAGCACAAATCCAAGGCCAATCTGAAACCATCCCATCGTCAGACAGTTCAAGACATCGATCGCTATTAACGAGAAAGTCAGCTCGTTAATAACAAGTCCAGCAAAACCAAAGATCGATGCAACCATCGTTGCGAAAAAGATCGTGATCAGTTTGTCCGTTTGCGGTCGGGCGCGAAGTGACACGGTTAATCCCGCAAAACCCAACGCTGCTATCAATCCAAACCCTTCGCCAAGGCCTTTACCAAGAGATAACTCATCGCCCGCCATGATCGTGATCCCAACAGCAGCGACAAGCATGGCGACCCACATATAAGCTGTGATTCCCTCGCCGAGCAATAATCTTCCGGCCAGCGCAGCAAAAAAGGGAGCGCTGGCAAGCAAAAACATTGCGTTCGCAACCGTCGTATATTCAAGTGCGAGGATGTATCCGGTAAAAGCCGTGCCGAGACATAGCCCTCCAATTAACGCAGGAACGCCAGCATCGACTAGCTTTGTTGACGTGGCGCCCCGATAGCGCCAGACAAACCATATTAAAAGCGCGCCGAGAAGAGCCAGTGATCGATAAAAAAGCACGTGCCATGGTGTGGCCTCTTGGAGCAAACGATAGAGAATCCCAGAAGTGCTCCAGAAAATTCCGGCCGACAACACAAACAAGACACCGACACGATGACTGGAGGCCTGGGTCAAGTAATCGCTCCAGTGCTTTCAAAAGCGGTAGGCGCCCTAACGCTTGCCGGTGAAGACAGGTGAGCGCTTGTTGATAAATGCGTCCAGCCCTTCCTGTCCGTCGATTCCGGTCATATTGTCGCCAATCTCCCGGGTCTCAAGTTTAGTTTGGTTTAAAAAATTATTGTTGAGACTTGTATGTAGCAGGCGTCGGGTTGATGCAAAAGCCTGAGTCGGTCCTTTTGATAACTGATGCGCAAGTTCGATTGCGGCATCCCGCGCGGTATCTTTAGGAACGGTTCGTGTTGCAAGCCCCCATTCAACGGCTTCAGATGCGGACAGTTCCCTGTTCTCAAAGAGGAGCTCCTGCGTGCGCCGCATGCCGATTAACCTTGGAAGCAACCAGGTCGAACCGCCATCAGGACTTAATCCCGCTGCGGTATACGCAAGGCGATAACGGGCGGTTTCGTCGACAAGCACGATATCCCCAACCAGCGTCATTGGGACACCACCCCCCGCTGCCATTCCGTTGACGCCAACAATGACCGGTTTAGGCATATTGAGGAAGCTATTCTGCGCGTCATGCCAGCGATCGGCGGTATCCGTCAGGTCCTGAGGATTCGTGCCAGACGTTTTAAACTCCTTCAGGTTGCCGCCAAAGCTGAACATAGACCCCTTGGCACTAAAAACAACTGCTCGGATCGAGTCATCTTTTTCAGCAGCTTGTGCAGCAGAAAGGAGGTCCAGCGCCATTTTTTTTGACAGCGTATTTCCAGAATCCGGGTTGTTTAAACAGATAACCGCGATATCGCCGCGATGCTCAAAATCAACGTGAGTGAGTTGCAAAATAAAGCTCCTGAACATTAAGTCAATCTATTTGGACGGTATCATCGCTGATACCGCTAATATGATCAAACTTTTCAAAAAGCGTTTTTTAAAGGGCTTAACCGTGACTCCGGCGGGTGATACCATGCGCCATCAAAGCGTGCAAAGATTAGGAGATTAAATATGCCGATGGGACAGAAAGTCAGCCTCGAAGTGGAGTTGCATCAAGATACAGTGGATATGCTTGAACATGCGAAAGAGACCTATGGTTTTCGTAGCACCTCAAAAGCGCTCAGGGTCATTTTGGATTACATGGTGGCTGATGCCGACTGGAACGAGGTATTCCTTAATCAACGCTGTTTGCGGTGCGGTGCAGGGAAGGGATGGCAGCAACCTGATCCAGAGTGATAGAAACCTTTTAACGGGGATACAGTAATGACCAGTCAATTGCGGGTAGTCGGCGACGACGATAACTATGCACAGCAACGAGTAGAGCTCGCAGCTTCTTTTAGATGGGCTGCGAGAACGGATTTGCACGAAGCGGTCGCGAATCATTTTTCGCTCGCGGTAAATAAAGATGGCACCAAGTTCCTTATTAACCCTAACCAGGTTCATTTTTCCCAGATCAAAGCGAGTGATCTTGTGCTGATTGACGCAAATGATCCTCATACGATGGACAGGCCAGACGCGCCCGATCCAACCGCTTGGGGTCTCCATGGCGGAATTCATCGTCATTGCCCGCATGCACGCTGCGTCATGCATGCGCATCCGGAATATGGCACTGTGCTCGCCAGCTTAAAGGACAGTCGATTACCGCCAATTGATCAGAATTCAGCGGTTTTTTTTAATCGATATGTTATTGATGAGCACTATGGGGGTCTCGCGCTTTCTGACGAAGGAGAGCGTTGCGCACAATTGCTGGCCAATCCAGCGCATAAAACGATGATCATGGGTAACCATGGCGTCATGACAATAGGGGACAGCGTTGGAGATGCTTTTAATCGACTCTATTATTTTGAGCGCGCTGCGCGGACCTATGTTCAGGCATTGCAGACAGGTCAACCACTCCGTGTATTGTCAGATGAGATCGCCGAAAAAACAGCAAGTCAAATTGAGGCGTATCCTTCACAAGATGATCGTCATTTGAGTGAAATCCTAGCAATTCTTGACAAAGAAGAGCCGGAATTTCGCACTTAGTCAATTGAGTCATGAGCTAAAAAGCGCTGAGGGCTGTTTTTTATTTTTCATGGGCGCAACATGACCGAGTGGTGGCTAGAGATTGGCTCGGCGGTACTCGCCTATGGGTGGTGGCTTCTCGCAGGCGGAATTTTATTAATCGTATGGGCGTTTAGACGGTCCGATCGCTCAGAGGTCGATATTAATGCCGCTGTTGGTTTGATCGGGCGTGAGCTGGAACAGGCACCTGATCGACTCTATGTCTCGGTTCATCCCAACTGGTCGGTTTATCGTAAACAAGTCAGTCATCGTCTCAAACTAGCAGTTCCTAGTTTATCCACTGACTTAATTGGTCAGGTTTTGGCCGAGTTTGATGCCTGTTATGAACTTTCAGATGGGGTATACATTCGTCTGGGTTCAGCAGCGGATGATTCGGTACCGTTGCCGGATGATGATTTTGTACCGCTTGTTGTGCCTACTGAAAACTTTCGATTACAAAAGCTGCAGACCCGTCGTCGATGGCGCCGAACGAGAGCAGTTGCTGCCAGTATTTTCATTTATGGCATCATTGTCATCGCTGGACTTTGGATACTTATTTTGATTCGCTGACTTAGATAATTATGTTGGTGAAAGCTGAATTTAACCCCCGCCTTAATCAGTAGAGGTTTCTTCTCGGGGCTGAACCAGTGCCAACGCCCCAATCATGATGACGAGTGAAAACCAAACCCAGATCGAGTGGGACTCGCCATAAATTATAATGCCCCACAACACGCCAGCGAGGGTAACGAGGTAAGCGCATTGACTGGCAAAGACCGGTCCGGTACGCATCACCAGGTAAAAAAATCCCGCATAAGCGCCCGCGGTGATGGCGCCCATCGCAATAATGGCCCAGCCTGGTCGCGTCAGCGGCCAGGGCAGCATCGAAAATGCATCAGCCCACCAAACGATTGGGGTCAGCATGATGGTGGCGCACGTGAGCATACCCGTGACTACTGCAAAAACATCGCTATTTTTGGGAGTTTTAATAGCAATGACAAGATTCTCCAAGGCGTAGCATCCCGCTGCAAGCACCATGATTAGAACCCAAAGTGCGGCCGATGGCTTCGGTAGGCTGGTGCTCGGCATGACAAGAAATGCGATCGAAATGATTCCAAGCACGACGCCCAGTATCCGACCGAATGATGGTCTTTCAATTCTTAAGATGATTGCTCCAACAAACGTGGTTAGTGGTACTGTCGCCACCGTAATCGACAACACGCCAGCGCTGACTTCAGAGGCCGCATAAAAATAAAGCGTGCCCGGGATAACAGAGCCGAGTAATCCGCATAAGACATACAGGCGCAAGTAATGCTTTGTAAACGGTACACGCTTACGGGTGATCACGCAGAAAAATCCCAGACAGATCGCGCTGACGATACACATCCAGTAGTTGATCGCGAGTGGATGGAAATTGCCTTCGGTCGACATTCGGGCAAGTGAAAATGACAGTCCCCAAAAAATCCCCAATAGGATCAAAATGGTGAAGTTCCAGATTTTGCTCAACTGCAAAAGACCGCTACGACGATTTTTTTTGAGTGTTTCAGGCTGCACAAATCAGCTCCGGTTAAATTGTGTTAACGGCGGGAAATGTTGAGTTAAACGAGGACGAAAGGCAGCATCATCGGCACGATAGCAATGGCGGCGATGTTTCCAAATCCCACCATGGCGGCCACTTTCATTGGCTCTTGATCGTATTGCTCGGCGACCAGATAAACCAGTACAGCGGGTGGAAGCGCGCTGTAAAGCAATAGCGGACGGAATTGTTCTGGCGGGAGCTGGAGTATGGGCTGGATAATCAACGCAATAGCGACCCCGGTCAGCGGGCAAATGACGGCGCCCAATAAGCCGATTTTCCAGTCGCTGAGCTTCACATCCACAAGCCGAATGCCGAGTGTAAATAGCATGACGGGAATCAATGCATCCCCCAGCATCTCAATGGGAGTGGCGATTACACTAGGGATGGAAATATTAAACAGGCTGACCAAAAGTCCAGCGATTGACGCAATAATAGTCGGTGAAGACAACACATTACGCCAGTGGACTTTTTTGTCGACAATATATATCCCGACTGAAAAATACATTAAGTTGGTAACGATGAGAAGCACAATAGCGGGGGCTAGACCTTCATGACCAAAGGCAAGTATCGCGAGAGGCAGCCCAAGATTCCCGCAATTATTAAACATCATGGGGGGTAAAAATGTCCTGGGATCATATTTAAGTGCGATTGCAATCGGCCAAGCTAGAAGGCCTGAACCCAAAAATATCGCGACAGCCGCAATGGCAAGTTCTGGATATTGACCGAGATCAAAGTCCTGACGTGACATCACACTAAAAACCAAAGCCGGCAAAAAGACGTTTACGGAAAGTGTATTGATGCTCGCAATATCGGTTCGTCGCTTTAAACTGTAAAGATAGCCAAGTCCTGCCACCGCAATGACGGGAATCATGACCTCGAAAATTCGGATAAGCATGTAGAGTGCGGACCTATCGGATGGATTACAACGCAAGTAGAGTAGACGGTATTTTCTCAGATCAGAAACATAAAACGAAGGTTGTTAGCGACTATTTTTAACCGGATAAAGACGATTAACGTTAATCCCTCCTAATGCCTCTTTAGTCACCAATGGATTCCATTCAAATCTATCTCATCACCGCTGCAATTTTTTTGCTAGGCGGTGCGGTCAAAGGTACGGTCGGGTTTGGGCTGCCGCTCGTGTCAATTACGCTGTTAACACCGTTTTATGGGCTGGTTGATGCGATTGGATTGATGGTGATACCGGCTGTCGTGACTAATTTTTGGCAAGCACTTACGGGTGGAAATTTCGGGATCTCTTGGCGCCGACTATGGACACTCTATGTTTCTGGCGCAGTGGTGACCGCAATATCGGCAACCATGCTGCTGCAGATTCACTCCCGATGGCCGATGGCTTTACTTGGCGCTGTCATTGTCGTTTATAGCATTAGTGGACTGGCAGCCTGGCGTTACAGACCGCCGGGCGAAAAAGAACGATGGCTCTCGCCCCTGATGGGGATAAGCACCGGCTTTTTCACGGGCCTGACCGGGGTGCTTGTATTTCCGATGACCATTTATCTCAAGTCTTTAAAACTGGATCGTTCAATGATGATTCAGGCAATGGGTATTTATCTCGTGCTTGCAAACTTGACGGTGGCAAGCGTGTTTGGATGGCAGGGTGCTTTCCCCAAAGAGACGAGTGTTGTAGCGGTGATTGGCGTGGTGGCAGGTCTTATCGGAATGGTTGTCGGCCGATGGATTCAGAAAAGGCTTTCAGACCTGATTTTCGAGAGGGCGTTTTATCTTGTGCTTGGCTCCGTCGGACTCTTCATCATTTTGAAAGCGCTTATTTCGGAATAGGTTACCAGTATTTCTCATAATGGACTTGACCGGGCGATCTGGGTTTATGGATCGAAAGCCCATATTTTTCTACCAAAATCTCAACAAGACCGCCTTCGGTTTCAAAGTGTAATGCCCCGGTTTTGCGATCCTCTTTTGGAATGCCAATCATTGCCGGGTTGCCACAGGCAAATACGTGAGTGTGTTCAGCCGATATCGAAACGCCAAAATCATCAATCAATGTGTCATTGCGGAAGTAGTCCTGTATGTAACGTTTATTACCTCCTTCCCGAGTGACGAGCGGGATGTAGCAAACATGACTATGACGGGTTGCTAGCGTTTCGATCTGAGACGCATAAGCAAGCTCAGACCGGTACCGCACACACTCCATCATAACGACTTGTTTACAGTTTTGAATGCAGCTCTCGAGCATAGTCATGTGGGGTGCAACGCCGGTACCTGTCGACAGCAAGATTATTGTCATTTCGGAATCGAGATCTGGCAGTAGATAGGTGCCGACCATTTTGGGACGGACGTAGATTCGATCCCCCTCTTTTTGTTCAAACAGGAGGGGAGTAAATTCACCGTCGGGGACGCGAATAATCAGGAGTTCGAGTAGCGATGGGTCATGAGCGGGTGTAATCGACTGCGACAATGAATACGGTCTTCGAATTAACTTATTCTTGACGGGGTCCACGAGGCCAATGCTGACGTAATGACCAGGGAGTCTGTCTGGAATGACTTCGTCCGGTTTTATAAAAAAGATCGAAAGACCATCCGCAATATTCTCGATACGCTCGATTGTTGCGTTGTAACTTTCGATGCCTTCCGGCTTTTTTATAGACATAAAAATATAATTTAACTAATCTGTCCGATCACTTGATGAGAACTCTTCTCAAGTGCACACTCTCAAAATAATACGCCACTAACGGTACACCAGTCCCTCAGAAGAAACAATGACTCTAACGCAATCAATACATGACATACGTGCGGTTCTCTTCGACGTCTTTGGCACTGTGGTGGACTGGCGAAGCTCCATATCACAAGAGGTGGCGAGCTTTGCCAAGCGTTATGATTTTAAGGTGGACGGCGAAGCGTTTGCAGATCGCTGGCGCGCACTCTACCAGCCTGCCATGGAACGAGTGCGCTCAGGCAATATTGCATTTGTGCCGCTTGATCAACTGCATCGTGAGAATCTTGATCAGACCTTGATAGAGTTCTCGGTACCAAATGCAAGCGAGGCCGATGTTGTAGATCTCAACCTTGCGTGGCATCGACTCGATCCTTGGCCGGATGTGGTATCCGGGTTACAGAAGCTGAAGAGTGGATATCAGATTGGAACGCTTTCAAACGGTAATATTGACCTGATAAAGAATATGGCTCGTCATGCAGGACTACCGTGGGATGCAATTCTTGGCGCAGAAGTGGCGAGAGCTTATAAGCCTCAACCACAGGCTTATTTGGGTTCTGCAGCAGCGATAGGGTTCGAGCCATCGCAATGCATGCTAGTCGCAGCTCACAACAATGATCTAAAAGCGGCAATGGAGGTTGGTTTTAAAACTGCTTTCGTCGCTCGACCTTTCGAACACGGCTCCAACCAGGAGATCGATCTCTTCGCAGAGGGGGAATACGATATCGTTGCTCAGGACTTTATTGACCTTGCTGAGCAACTGGGTTGCTGATTTGCCTAGAGCCGTTGTCGCTCCGCCAGTACAACGGCGAGTCCACTTAATACGACAACCCCGGCGCCAATTAGTACGTGGGTTGCGGGTATCTCCATAAAGAATAAGAAACCCCAAAGCGCGGCCCAGACGAGGGTTGTGTATTCCAGTGCGCCCACCAGATAAACCGGGGCGTAGCGGAAGCCGTTGGTGATGGCGTATTGACCGAGTAATGCGACAACAGACAGTCCCAGCATCAGCAAAAGATTATTTAAGTCTGGCGTTATCCAGGTCCAAGGTGCACTGATCAGACTGACCATTAAAATTGAAAGAGCGCCAGTGAGCAACATGAGTTCTGAGGATTCGGTTTTTGAAAGATGTCGAGTGTAAAGGCCGAGTCCGGCAAAACTGACGCATCCAAAAAGTGCTGCGCACGCGCCGATCCAGTCCACATCAGCACCTGTTGGCTGGATAATAAAAAGAACACCGATAAAACCCGCAATGACCGCAAGAATCTGTCGACCATTAGGCGCCTCTGAGAGGATCATGCCTGATAAAACAGCGAGGATAATCGGGTAAGCAGAGGCGATCGATATCGCATCAACAAGAGGCATTCGGGTGATCGCGTAGTAATAACTGAGAAACGCCGTAAGATTGAACAGCGCCCGCAATAAATGCGCGCCAGGTTTTTTAGTGACGAGCCCCGCAGCGCCCCATCTGCTGAAGCAAATAAGGGCAAACACGGGAACCATCACGACACTTCGTATCAGCAGCAATTGAAATAGCGAAAAATCAGCAGAAAGCCATTTCACCAGCGCGTCTTGCATTGAAAAAAGAAATGAACCGACCAGCGTAAAAGCGCCGCCCAGGAAAACAACGCGTTTCAAGGTGCGGCTGCCACGGTTCTGCCTATCAAGCGAAGTTTACGGTCAACGAAGTTCCCGCGCATGATGAGCAACATGTTCGCCGATAAATGAACTAATAAAGTAGTAGCTATGATCATAGTTCGGCTGTTTGCGGACGGTAAGATTAAGGCCCGCTTCATTAAAGGCAGTCGCTAGGGCGTCGGGCTTTAGTTGTTCCTCAAGAAAACTATCAGCCTCGCCCTGATCAACGAGGATAGAACCTGAAAATTTTGAAGAGTTGGCAAGCTCACAAGCATCCCACTCCTGCCAGAGGGCCTGGTCAGGCCCGAGATATCCGGTAAATGCTTTCTGGCCCCACGGGCAATTGATGGGATTACTGATTGGCGCAAATGCAGAGCATGACCGAAAAACATCGGGACGTTTGAGCGCGCTGATGAGAGCGCCGTGACCCCCCATTGAATGGCCGGTTACGCCCAATCGTTGTGGATCGCATCCATGCGCTTGTGTTACCAGAGCAGGAAGCTCTTCAGTGACGTAGTCAAACATTTTATAGTTTTGATCCCAGGGCGAACGAGTGGCATTGATATAAAAGCCTGCACCTGAACCAAAATCATAATCATCGTCCTCCCCCGGCAGTTGAAGACCGCGAGGAGAGGTATCCGGCATGACGAGGATTAATCCGTGTTCTGATGCATATCGTTGCGCGCCGGCTTTTTCGGCGACGTTGGCCCAGGTACAGGTCAGCCCCGAAAGATAAAGTAAAGCGGGCTTTGGTTTAGTGTTTGCGGGGTCAGGATCAAAAATCGCAAATTCCATCTCGCATTTTGTAACCTCGCTTTGGTGCCGATAGACTTGCTGTCGCCCGCCAAATGCGTGCATTTCCTGTAAAGGTTCCATAAATGAATAGTTAGAAAGTGACAACGCTGCGGATTGACTTACCTTCATGCATCAGATCGAACGCCGTGTTAATTTCCTCAAGCGGCATCGTATGGGTAATGAGATCGTCGATATTGATCTTGCCATCCATATACCAGTCAACGATCTTCGGTACATCGGTGCGACCTTTAGCTCCGCCAAAAGCCGTTCCTCTCCAGTTGCGTCCGGTCACCAACTGAAACGGTCGTGTGGAGATCTCTGCGCCTGCCGGAGCAACTCCAATAATGATGCTAGTGCCCCAGCCTTTATGGCAGCATTCGAGTGCTTGCCGCATTACGTTTACATTACCAATACATTCAAAGCTGTAATCCGCACCGCCGCCGGTCAGTTCAACAAGATAGGGCACCAAATCGCCTTCGACTTCGCTTGGATTTACAAAGTGAGTCATACCGAATTTTCGACCCAGCGCTTCTCGTTCAGGGTTAAGGTCCACGCCCACAATTTTATCGGCACCGACCAGTCGCGCGCCTTGAATCACATTCAGTCCGATGCCACCGAGCCCAAAGACCACAACGTTTGCACCTGGTTCGACTTTAGCCGTATTAATGACTGCGCCAATTCCGGTCGTCACACCGCAACCGATGTAGCAGACTTTATCGAAGGGTGCGTCTTCTCTAATTTTGGCAAGCGCAATTTCGGGGACGACGGTGTAGTTAGAAAATGTCGACGTGCCCATGTAGTGAAACAGGCGATCAGATCCTAATGAAAATCGACTACTCTCGTCTGGCATGAGACCGCGTCCTTGCGTTTCACGAATGGCCTGGCAGAGATTGGTTTTGCCAGAGGTACAGTAATCACAGGTGCGGCATTCGGGCGTGTATAGCGGGATGACATGATCACCCGGTCGAAGCGATGTGACGCCTTCACCAACCTCCATCACAATGCCAGCTCCTTCATGGCCTAAAATGGCGGGAAACAGTCCCTCGGGATCATCGCCAGACAGAGTGAATGCGTCGGTATGGCAAATGCCCGTTGCCTTGATTTCGACGAGCACTTCACCCTTTCGAGGTCCGTCAACTTTTACCGTTTCAATGCTGAGTTGCTGGCCGGCTTTGACGGCGACTGCGGCACGACTTTCTATCATGATCTTCCCCAAGAGATTGCTTAAAATTTTGACCTCTGATTATATAGAACCCCTCGATTTTTGAATAACAATACTAAAAAAATGTCTATCCGGTTTGAACGACGACCCGATGGGAAGCTGGTGTCTCGCTTGTCCATTCTGATCTTTGCTTTGAATATGTGTTTCGGGTCAATTGTGTCAAGGGCATCAGAGCCTCAAGTGTTTGAGGGGATGCATGGCGCATTTACGGTGGAGACGGTAACGACGGGTCTCAACCATCCGTGGGCGATGGCGTTTGTTTCAGAGCATGAAATTCTGATCACAGAACGTGACGGGGCCCTTCGTCTGGTAAAAGCAGGAGAACTGGTTAAGCAGCCTATCAAGGGCCTGCCGGAAATTTCAGCTGAAAATGACCAGGGCGGGTTATTGGATATTGCGCTTGACCCTCGTTTCAGGATTAACCGACGGATTTGTTTTTCTTACTCCGCAGCAGGTGAGAACGGACGAGGAACCAATATCGCTTGTGGTCATTATCGGGATAATGACCTCGATGATGTTCAGGTGATATTTAGCGCAGCACCGAAGAATAAATCGGGCCGGCATTTTGGCAGTCGATTGTTGTTTGCTGATGGCTTTCTTTATGCGACCTTGGGGGATCGAGGTGCACGGCCACAAGCGCAAGATCTGGGCGCCCATCCGGGATCCGTGATTCGCCTTTTGCCTGATGGCGGGACTCCTGCAGACAATCCCTTCATTAATCAACCTGGCGCCCTGCCGGAAATTTATACCTTTGGAAATCGTAATCCGCAGGGACTGACCTTGAATTCGGTGACCGGTGAAATCTGGATGCATGAACATGGTCCGCGTGGCGGAGACGAATTAAATCGGATGATTAAAGGAGCAAATTATGGATGGCCCGTTATTAGCTATGGGAAAGAGTATTTTTTGCCGAAAGCGGTGGGGCAGGGAACGCATCAAGCGGGCATGCAGCAGCCGGTTCATTATTGGACGCCATCCATCGCTCCCTCCGGCATGACGTTTTATCATGGTAAAAAATTCCCGGCGTGGCGGAACAGCTTGTTCATAGGATCATTGAAGTTTCAGGAGTTAGTGCGGCTAGAACTTAAAAATGGCGCAGTGGTGACTGAAGAAAAATTGTTGAGCCAGCAATACGGACGTATTCGTGATGTTCGGGTTGGGCCCGATGATGCGCTTTACGTGTTGACGGATGAAAAAAACGGTAAGCTGCTTAAGATTATTCCGACGCCTTGAAAGAAATGAACGGTATGATTAAAAGATGTTAGGGAGAATAGCCACATGGAACTAACCGACCTTGAGATATTTGTTGTTGGAAACCCGCCACCAGGTTGGGGCGGTCGATACTTTATTTTTGTCAAACTAACGACCAACAACGGCATAACGGGTTTTGGCGAAGTGTATTCAGCGTCGGTGGGTCCCGATGCGATGCGGGGGGTGATTGAGGATGTGTTCTCCCGGCACATGCTTGGAGAGAATCCGGAAAATATTGAATTAATGTTTCGTCGTGCGTATTCCTCTGGCTTCACACAAAGACCTGATTTGACAGTCATGGGCGCATTTTCAGGTCTTGAGATCGCGTGCTGGGATATTCTTGGCAAAGCGCATGAGCGGCCGATCTATGCGCTTATCGGCGGCTTGATGAATGAACGAGTGCGCGCCTACAGTTATCTTTATCCCTTACCCCATCATGATATTAATGCGTTCTGGAACCGTGTTGATCTGGCAGTGGAGAGTGCAAGCCAGATGGTCGATCAGGGATTTACGGCGTTAAAGTTTGATCCGGCGGGACCTTACACCTTGAGAGGTGGTCATCAACCCTCGCTTAAAGATATTTCACAATCGGTTTTGTTTTGTAAGCGTATCCGCGATGCGGTGGGGGATCGGGCTGACCTGCTATTCGGGACTCATGGTCAGTTTACAACATCAGGCGCCATCCGATTGGCTCGCCAACTCGAACCGTTTGACCCCCTGTGGTTTGAAGAGCCATGTCCGCCTGATAATTTTCTTGAGTTTGAAAAAATTGCCCGCCAGTGTCGAATCCCGATTGCAACGGGCGAGCGGTTAACGACAAAAGCCGAATTCTCTGCACTATTACGCACAGGCGGCGTATCAATCCTACAGCCTGCTCTTGGCCGGTCAGGCGGTATTCTTGAGACCAAAAAAATTGCGGCGATCGCTGAGCCGTTTAATGCCCAGGTCGCACCGCATCTGTATGCGGGCCCGGTGGAGTGGGCTGCTAATATTCAACTGGCAGCAAATATCCCTAATATATTGATGGTCGAGACCATACAAACGGGCGGAGAATTTCACCGACAACTTATCGGCGACACGATTCGCTGGGACGCGGGCTATATCGAAGTGCCTACTGCACCAGGTTTAGGAATTGAATTCAATGAGTCACTCGCGTTGGCGCATCCTTGGCAGGGACAAGGCTTGCATCTTGAGATGCAGGAGGCGCCTTGTCGATATGATTCGGAAAACCAATTCTTGGGCGGTGCGCCACCGATCAAATGAGCTTAACGGAGAACACTAACCACTTTCATTGGAAATGCACGCACACCTGGAAACGTGCATCCAAGAATACGCTGTGGTGTCTGCTCGGTTGCTCGATCGGGGATTTTGGAACAATTTTTTTCTTTCAGGTCTCAGGGATTGCCTGGCCGGTTTGGGCAATAATGTCGCTGGCGATCGTTAATGGGATTCTTACGTCAATCGCGTTTGAGACCGTCATTTTATCTCGACAGATGACACTGGCTCTCGCGTTTCGTACTGCTGTTGGCATGTCTCTAATTTCAATGGTCTCAATGGAGGTCGCCATGAATACGGTAGATGTATTGTTGACCGGCGGCGCGTTTCTGACTGGGTGGGTCATACCGGTGATGTTGCTTGCAGGGTTTATTACCCCACTGCCCTATAACTACTGGCGATTAAAAGCACTTAATAAGGCTTGCCATTAAAGTGGGAGAGGCGTTTTGTCTATTCCAGAGTATTTGGAATTGCGGACTCTCGCTCATTAACAAACTCATCCAGACCCTCCTTTAGGGACGAATCCATCTCCGGCGGTTCATAGCGATCCAGCCAAGTTCGTGCTTTTTCAATACCGACCTGTTCGCTTGATTTGCAGCCCTCGGCTTCCCATTGCTCAAAAGTGGTGTTGTTCTGGGAAGGAAAGATAAAGAGATTAGAGCGGCGTGTATGTGCAGTGCCTAGAAAGTGTCCTCCCGGACCAACGCCCTGGATGGTGTCGAACACATCGTCCATATCTTCGAATTGAGGTCCTTGGCAGAAATGATAAAACGCATCCAGTTGTTCAAAATCAAGAACCGTTTTGGCATAGCCAACTCCGAGTGTGCCCTCCATCATGCCACCGCCCATGGTAATCCAGTGGGCACCGCATAAAAAGGAGGGGAAAAGTCCCCACATCGAATCAAATCCGGCCTGCATGTCTGCTGATTTTGAGGTCGCGCAGTTTGCGATAGCACGATGGGGAACGCCGTATCGACGGGCCATTTGACCGGCGAGAAATTGAACGAGTGCTGAGTCGGGACTGCCGTGAACCGGTGCACCCGAATTGAGTGCAACCGTCATGGCAGGCACACCGAACAGCATGGGAGCGCCGGGCCGGACCAGTTGTGCAAAAGCGATCGCCATTAATGCCTCAGCGGTGACGATGGCCATCGTGCCGACATTGCTTGCCGGAGTCGAGGCGCCCGCCATTGAGAACGGTGAGCACATCACCGCATGATTATTTTCAGCATAGACCCGAAGTGCCCCCAGCATTGTCTCGTCCCATACGAGAGGAGAGTTGGAGTTGATGAGTGAGGTTGTGCAGCAGTTGTTCGCAGCGAACCGCGCTCCGAAAACGATTTTGCACATCTCGACGGTATCGCGGGCACGCTCAATAGAGGTGACATTTCCCACAATGGGTTTATCTGAGTATGTAAATCCGCTTTGCGCCATATGCAGATGACGATGAGGTACAGGGACGTCTCGTGGCTCTACAACAGGGCCTCCTGCGATGTGTACGGTCGAGGCCATATGGTTTAATTTTTGAAGATTATCGAGATCCTCTCGCGTGGCGGGGCGTCGAACACCGTCGAGGTCATAAATAAATGCAGGTCCGTATGATGGTGAGACGACTTTTGATAAACCTCCGACTTTTACAGTGCGTTCGGGGTTTCGGGCATGGTGGGTAAATTCTGATGGTGCTTTTGCGACAAGATCTAACAGCGTGCTCCTGCCAACGCGGACATTTTGACCGCTGATCTCTGCATCGGTCTTGCCCCAAATTTCAAGCGCCTGAGACTCTCGGAACTCAACACCAAGTTCTTCGACAATTCGCATCGCAAGTTCATGAATTTGCTCCTCCCCTTCAGCATTTGCGATTTCATAGAGGGGGACTTGAGTAATCAATGGGGAATGATGGATTACCGGCGCATTTAGTCGGCTTGCCCTTCTGGCAGCGCGCCCGCCTTTTCGGGTAAAAATTTCTTCTTCCATGACTGCTTCTCTTTGGGAGGTTAATTAGGCGCGTGGACGTTTATTTTGGGGATCATAAGGAGAGTCCTTAATAATGGTTGCAGGGATACGACGCTCCAATACTTGCACTTCAACCGTGGTGCCTGACTGCGCGACTCCTGCCTCAACATAGGCCATTGATATACAGTGACCCAATAAATGTGAGGTTGCACCCGATGTCACTCGACCGACCAGTCGTCCGTCATGGTAAACACCCTCATTCATCCAGGCGTCAGCATCAACTGTTTCAACTTGTAACGTCACAAGCTTTGTTGAGAGTCCGTTCTCGCGTTGCTGGACGAGGGCGTCCTTGCCCTGAAAAGTATCCTTGTCCCATTTAATAAACCGATCAAGTCCAGCTTCAAGTGCCGTGTGCTCGAGATCAAGATCTCGATAAATTGCTCGATAGGATTTCTCCAGTCTTAGTGATTCTATGGATCGATAGCCGCAATGCCTGAGCCCCAATGATTCGCCTGCCCGGCAGAGCTCTTCATATAGATGCAGGTTGTATGCGATCGGATGATAAAGCTCCCAGCCCAGTTCGCCCTCGTAGTTAACCCGCATCATTCTGACATCAGAGGCAAGTCCGACCGTTAGCGATTGGGCGCTCATCCATGGAAAAGCATCATTCGTTAAGTCGCCTTCGACCAGGTTTTCAAGTAATTGCCTTGCTTTTGGGCCGACCACCGTAAAGCCACCGCGCTCAAAGGTGACATTGGTCAGCTGTACGCTACCATCAGCAGGCAATGCTTTTTGAAGCTCGTCAAAGTCGTGGCGCTCACCGCGAGGAGTGCCAATGAGATAAAAATGCGAGACGCCCAATCGCGTCACGGTAAATTCACACCGTACACTCCCTTTGTTCGTGAGCAGATGCGCCAACACGATGCCACCGATCTTGGATGGCATGCGATTAGCTAAAATCTGATTAAGCCAGTTCTCTGCGCCTGATCCCCGGACCTCAAATTTGGACATGGGCGTCATTTCATAAAGTCCAACGCCTTCTCTGACAGCCCGGCATTCGACACCCACATGGGGCATTGAATTAAACGTGCGATAGCTCCAGACATCGCGGGCTTCTTCGCCTTTGGGGGCAAACCAAAGCGGGATTTCCCAGCCATATACCGCACCCCAAACGGCGCCTTCGCGCGTTAAGCGGTCATAGCATGGCGCGGTTTTGGCGGGCCGGCCTGCAGGCCATTCATACCCCGGATAAT
Organism: Arenicellales bacterium nBUS_48; assembly: GCA_051201575.1. Taxonomy (GTDB): domain Bacteria; phylum Pseudomonadota; class Gammaproteobacteria; order Arenicellales; family UBA868; genus UBA868. The sequence continues at coordinate 479,691 of CP179197.1, forward strand.
GAATGCCAAAGTTATGCCCAAAGGCTTCTTTATTTTTAACACCGGTGAACACTTTATTGGCGTATGCACCAAACCGTCGGGGATCAACCTCACCAAGATCAATATGGGGCTCGCCATCAACAATCCAGTTGGCCAGTTCAGAACCAATGCCGCCCCCCATTAAAAGACCGCCCGAGACGCCCTCTGCAAGCCATAAGTTTTTCTTGCCCCATGCGGGCCCGCAAAGAGGCAAGTTGTCGGGAGAGGTGCAGATGGGACCGCGTACATTTGCCTGAATTCCTACCTCGCCAAGCACGGGAACGAGCTCAAGCGCCGCGGTCCAGTTCTCTTCGACGGCCTCCATTTTTTCAGGTAACAGATCAGCGCCAAACCAGTCGGGTACGCCGTTTCGCGCAAAATGCTCGAGGTTAGCGGGACGCTCATAGGGTCCAAACATTAATCCGTCACGCTCCTCCCGCACATAACCATTGATAGCCTCATTTCGCAGGACGGGCATTTCAGGTAATCCCTGATCTTTTCGCTCCCGGACCGCCGCCACCGTTTCGGTCACCCAGTATTGATGCAGGATCGGAAAGCAGGGAAGATCCATGCCGAGCATCTTTGCGGTTTGTTGTACGTAGTTTCCGGTCGCGGTGACGACGTGTTCACAAATAATTTCGCCTTTATTGGTTTTGACAGACCACTCGCCGGAGGCTCTTTGCTCAATCGAGAACACCTCGGTCTGCAGATAGATTTTCGCGCCTAACTGTTTAGCGCCCTTGGCAAGTGCTTGTGTGACATCAGCGGGCGCAATATGACCATCATCCGGGTTATAGACTGCACCCAGTAATTCAGGGCTTCGCTTCATCAGTGGCCACAAATCGACCGTTTGCTCAGGCGTGAGAATTTCGGCACGAACGCCTTGCGTTTCGGCGATCGATGCATAATTAAGGTATTCATCCATTCGATCAGCGGATTCCGCAATTCGAAGCTGTCCACATTTATGCCAGCCAATGCTCTGATCTGTTTCCGCCTCAAGGCCCTCGTAAAGATTAATCGTTTTTTGAATCAGGCGACCAAATTTATAAGAGAAAGAATAAAGCGGAATCAATCCTGCTGCGTGCCAAGTTGATCCAGCAGTCAGTTCAGTACGTTCCAACAGGCAGGTATCGGTCCAGCCCCTGTGAGCCAGGCTATAAAGAATATTGGCGCCAACACAGCCACCCCCAACAACCACAACGCGCGCATGAGTTTGCATAAAGTGCTACCTGAGTCGAAAAGGTTAAATTAAAGTGTCACAATTGGATGCGATAGTTTTAGGCGATTGATATCCATTCAAGGCAAAGGAAGTTGGGCGAGCCGGCCGCCATCTACCGTATAAATTTGTCCCGTGACAAAGGCCGCGTCGTCTGATGCGAGCCAGGTCACGAGCGCCGCAACTTCTTCAGGTTTGCCCGTGCGACGCAGTGGATGGATTCGACCAATCTCGGCGCGAAAAGCCGTCGGGTCTTCCATGGACTCGATAAAGTCCTCATTGAGTTCAGTATCAATCCATCCTGGCGCAACGGCATTACAGCGTATTCCCTGTGGACCATGGTCAACGGCCACGGCTCGGGTCAGCGCGTGCAGCCCTGCTTTTGATGCGCCGTAAGCCGCATGTTTGGGATTTGAGCTTAACCCTTCAATAGAGCCGATATTGATGATGCTACTGCCCGCTTTAAGGTGTGGCAGTGCGTTCTTGATCAAAAGGAACGGGGTCGTAAGATTTACGGCGAGCGTATGATTCCAATCGTTTAAAGACATTTGATTGACTGAGTCTTCAAGCATGACGCCTGCGTTATTGACTAACACGTCAAGACGACCGGTCTGTTTTATGACTTCATCAATTACTTGTGCAGGTGTTTCGGGGTCAGAGAAATCTGCTTTGATGCTGTCAAAATTTTTTGCAGGGGAGCGCTGTGCTGTTATCACTTGATAATTTTTTTGGGAAAATCGATTTGCGCATGCCAGACCGATTCCGCTTCGCCCGCCCGTGATGAGTGCGACTTTATCCATTGATTAGAAAACCGGTTTACCGCCGTTGACCTCGACTAAAGTGCCGCAAATGTACCGGGACTGATCAGATGCGAGAAATACCACGACGTCGGCAATTTCTGCGGGTTGTGCAATATGACCAATGGGTACTGACCCGTTGAGATCCTGAATCGCAGTTTCTGGGTCCATGCCCCTTGCTTCAAATCCTGACCGCAGCATGGGTGTATCCACTTCGTTGGGGCAGACCGCATTTACCCGGATGCCTTGACGGGCATGATCATGCCCAAGACATTGCGTCATGGACGCAATCGCCGCTTTTGACATGCAATAAACCGGATGATTAGGGCCCGGATGGACGCCCCAGCAAGAGGCGATGTTGACGATGGCGCCTCCACCGGCTTCCGCCATCAGGGGAATAGCTGCGCGGCAAATACGAAAGGGTGCTTCGACGTTGACGGCGAAGGAGGCGGCGTAGTCATCGTCTGTCGCTTCGGTGATTGGGCCCCGGCGGATAATCCCTGCATTGTTAATCACAATATCGAGTCCACCAAGCGTTTGGGCAGCAGTTTCAGGTAAGTGATCCGAGAAGGCCGGGTCTGTTAGGTCTCCGATGATTGAAAAATCACTTGTATGACTCGGCTGTTTATCCACGCCTGCGACAACGGCTCCCGCGTTTTTCAGTGCCTGAATAATGGCAATCCCAATACCACCTGCCGCACCGGTCACCAAAGCTTTTTGGCCGGAGAGACTAATCAACGGTAAGCCCTCGAGGCGTCGTGAATCCGGTATCTGTCCGTTGATGGCGGATCATAATAATGATTTCACGAAGTGCACCGAATACGCCGTTCGTTGGTGTTGGACATTGATCCTTTATTGCGCGATGTAATCGGGGCAACGCATGAAAAGGCACTTGGGGAAACATATGATGCTCAATGTGGAAATTCATATTCCAGTACAGCACGCGAAGCATCGGATTGACGATCATGGTACGTGTGGTGTGGCGATGGTCTTTAATGTTTTGCGCCATTCCAAGATGCTGTGTCGCGAGGATAATGCCATGTGTAGGCGCCCCAAATGCTCTTGGCAGGATGAACATCACAATGGGCACCCATGACTGCGCGATGAGTGACCAGACAATAATACCGATATAGATGACGAGATAGGTTTGTGCCTCTATAAAAGCCCGGCGCATTTTTTTGACAGGAATACACCTGACGGCATCTTGCTCCGGCCGATGGAGGGCGAGCAAAGCTGTGGCCCTAATAAAATACCAGACGCTGCCGATATCGATGAGCGCTTTTAAGATGAAATCTTTTAGCGTCATTGGATTGGTCAAAATAATTTCGGGATCATCTCCCGCCAGGGCGGTGTGCGAGTGATGATGAGAATGAACGTAGCGCAACAGACACGGTGTTTGCTGAACCATTAACCCGGAAACAAAAAGGACGCTTTCGTTTAGGGTGTGATTCTTAAAGGGTGTGCCGTGAGCGGTTTCGTGGGCCACACTCGTTGCGAATACCCAGATACCTCCAAACAATAAAAATGCGGGAACACTCCAAAGCGTGCCGATTGATAACAAAGCTAATGCTCCTGTTATTAAAAGGAGCGCACTAAAATAAAAAAGGTAAACGAGTCCGTGCCAGTTTGTACGCTTCAAGAGTGCTTTTAATAGCGTGCGATCAATTTGGCACCGATGCCATTTATCAATTGTTTCGCTCATCTGGATTGGTCGTGCTGCGATCTAAGGAGTTGGCGTTAAGTTATTTTCAGTCAGCGTTAAGACGCCCATCGCGGATCTTCAAATCGTTGAATTTCGATGAGATACCCATTGGGATCCCGCACAAACATTTGGTAGATCTGATAATCAGAATTGAATGTGGGCGGTGTTTCAATCGGGACATGGTGTTCGGAAAAAATTTGTTCCCACCCGTCAACATTTTCGGTAACCAAAGTCAGAATTACCCCTTCTTGGATTTTGATTTCAGCTTTAGCGCAAAAACCAATGAAGCCACCTTGAGCGATTCGGTATATCCGACAACTCGTCTGATCGAGTGCAAGCGGCAGTTTCAGCACGTGCTCGTAAAAGTAAGTTGTTTTTTCCAGATCCTGTGTGGGCAGGAAAGTGATGAAAGAATCGAAAGACATTTCGGAGGCCCGGCTTCTTGCTAGAGTATGTTTTCAAATTAGTTTGCACACGTTTAACGGGTAGCGCTATTTCTAATTTCACTAATGTCGCGGTAGGTTAAACATAATTCGCGTTTAAGTTGTAGGAAAAGCACGGTTCACGGTAATTTAGCACTTACTTTACGCAGATTATTTAGGGATTACGCTGATGCCAAGTGTCCTTTCGCAAGAGCAGATTGATCACTTCCACGAATTTGGTTACTGCGCGCCGGTCGACGTGATGTCGGAAGCAGAAGCGCACGCGTTAAAAGCGGAAGTCGAAGCCGTCGAGCAAAGATATCCTGATGAGCTGGGACCGACCAATAGAAATAATCCCCATCTTGCATTTCAGTGCATTGATGCTGTTGCTCACCATCCCGTCATTGTCGAGGCGGTGTGCGATCTGATCGGTCCAGAGATTCTTTTATACGGGAGCGTTCTTTTCTTCAAGGAACCCAACAGCAAAGGGTTTGTCAGTTGGCATCAGGATTGCACCTATATGGGCCTTGTGCCCCATGCATTTGTGACGCCATGGCTGGCGTTAACACCGAGTAATCCTGAGCTGGGCTGCATCAAGGTGATTCCAGGGAGCCACAAGGGCGAGGTGATGAATCACAGCGACACCTTTGGTGAAGACAATATCCTTACCCGCGGGCAAGCCATTCAGGAGATTGATGAAAGCAAGGCTGTTGATTTAGTTCTCAAGCCGGGTCAGATGTCGATGCATCATGCCAAAACAGTTCATGGTTCGATGCCAAATCAGGGCGATCAGCGGCGGATGGGTATTGCACTCCAGTGTTACATGCGACCGGATACCCGACAGGTGATTGGCACAAATTTCGCTCAAATCGTGCGTGGATGCGAAGGCGCGGAGGGTTTTACACCACTGCCTCGTCCGGTAGCGGACATGGATGATGCGGGCAGGCAAGCCCGCCAACAGGCGAATACAAACTGGGCTAACATTCTCTACGATGGCGCTTCAACCGTTAGGGATTACTAGCACTATTAATCATGAGGACTGCGATGTCGCTTTAGGTCTAGCCTTGTGGTTCAGGATTCTGCGTGTGGCCATCAACCGCGATCACCTGCCCACTAATGAGCGCCGCCTTCTCGCTGGCGAGAAAAACCGCCATTTCTGCAATATCTTCAGGTCTGATCAGCTTCATCATGGATGATCCGCTTGCGTATTCAGCGAGCACGTCTTCGCGCGTTCGACCTTTTTGTTCCGCCTCCCGATCAGCGACAAAATTCATCCGTTCGCCTTCGACTGGCCCGGGGCACAGCGCATTGGCACGAATATTAAACGGCCCAAGTTCAATAGCGAGCGTTTTCATTAACCCAATAACGGCCCACTTTGCAGAGACATATGGCGAACGGTTGGCAAATCCAAAAATACCGGCGGTTGATGAAGTAATAATTATTGAGCCGGCTCGTTGTGCTTTCATCAGCGGTGCGGTGTGTTTTGCAAACAGAAAAGCGCCTTCAAGGCTCACCGAAACACAGGATCGCCAATCATCAAGCGAGACCTCTTCAATCGGTGCGCCCGGGCCTGCAACACCAGCGTTTGAGCAAAGCGTATCGAAAGATCCCCAGTGCCTGTTAATTTCTTCGAACAATAAATGAACAGCATCAGCATCGGTAACGTCCAGACAGGATTTATTCCAGGACGCGGGGCAGGATTCAAGTAACGCAGCGTTGTTGTCGACAATCCAGATGTCGGCCGATTCCCGTTCGAAGGTTTCAGCCATCACTTGTCCGATTCCCCCGGCGCCCGCTGTAATCAGAACGCGTTGTCTCATTTTTTGAGTCTTCGATTGCGTTTTTCGACCCACCAGGGCTGTTCACAGATACGGCCCATGAATTCCACCATGATGTGTGCGCCCAAATACGCGGTGACGCCGGTCCCCACGTCAAGCTGTGGATTCACTTCGACAAAGTCAAACGCGATGATCTCGGTGCGTCGTGCAATTGCGTCGAGCGTATCGCGCAGTTCGGCATAGGTCATGCCGTTCGGCTCGGCCGAGACGCAGCCCGGCACCAAGGAGATATCCAGCACGTCGACATCAATGCTGACGTAGGTCTTTGCACCTTCTGGCACGAGCGCGGCAAGCCCTTCAGAACCCATGTCATGAAACTGTGTCATGGTCACCACATCGTTGCCCTGCACAATGGAGTCTTCAATCATTTCTTCTGAATGCCTCAGACTCCGGATACCCGCCTGAATCAGATTTTTCACATTAGGCATTGGCGCGATGTGGCGAAAGGCATGGCCATTGGTGAACTGAAGATCATGAATAAACGGCGCGTAGTCAGCGTGGGCATCAAAATGAATCACATAAATATCTTCTTCAATCGCGCGAACCACCGGGTAGGTGATTGCATGATCTCCGCCCATCACCACTAGCAAGTCGCAACCTTCAAGTGCCTGCTGCGTCATTTTGGTGGTGTTATCAAAAGTCTGTTTAATATCAGCTGGCCAAATATCAACATCCCCCAGGTCAGTAATTAATCCCTGCGACATTTCGGTTTCAAGAAATTGCTTGCGATGCTCCGGATCGTAGTAGCCCGCGCCTCCCTGGCCAAAACGAAGCGAGTGTTCTCTCAAGGCGCGAGGCCCCATTCGCGAACCGGCCATAAAAGGCGAGCCCTCATCAGTGGGAACGCCCATCACGGCGATGCCCGTGTCAAGATTTTTGATATCGTTGCAGATCTGGGATCTCAAAAACGAGGCAATGCCAACAAAGGGTTGGTTCAGTCGAAAATTCTCATCTACCATGTTGATCTCCTTTCTGATTAACGTGCTTTTTAAAAAACGAAAGTAAAAAAAAGCTGATTAATGTCGATTGCCGAAGGCAAATAAAAAACGCTAAACTGGTAGCATTCTACGACAGATTTTTCATTGCCATGACCCAAGATTCCCTAAGTGCAGAGCACATTGTTGATACGGCGCGTTACCCGATTCAGGATCTGACTTCGCCTGAAGGTGCAAAGCTTGTTGCAGCGTGTCGCGAGGAGTTTGCGGCCACAGGGCTTTGTATGCTGCCGGGGTTCGTCTCACCCGAAGCGCTTGATGTGCTCGCTCATGAGGCCAACGGGCTTTTGGGCGAAGCCTATTTTTGTGACAGCACGCATAACGCGTATTTAAAGGATGCGGATCCTGATGTGTCACCCGACGACGTGACGCAGCGTCAGGAGGCGACTTATGTGGGGTCTGTCGCATATGACTACCTACCCCAAGATGGCGCAATGAAGCGCCTTTATTTGTGGGATCCGTTGATGAATTTCATTGGCGGTATTCTTGATAAAAAACCGTTCTTTCGATTTGCGGATCCCCTGGGGGCCTGCTCGATTAATGTGTTTGTAGATGGTGGTCAACATGGCTGGCATTTTGATGAGTCGGAATTCACGATTACGCTGATGTTGCAGCAGCCAGACGAAGGCGGGCTTTTTGAATATGTGCCTCAGATTCGCGGACGGGATAATGAAAAAGAAATCGTCGGCGGTGTGCTTGCCGGCAAGCGTGATGGCGTCATGCAGCTGCCCTTTACGCCCGGCACGTTGTTGGTTTTTGGCGGCAACCAAACGATTCATCGGGTAACCCAGGTCAAAGGGAAAACCCCGCGACTGGTGCCTGTGCTCTGCTTTGCTGAGACACCCGATCATAAAAACAGCGAACAGGTGCGGGAGCTCTTCTGGGGCCGCGCGGATACCGGTTAGTAAATCTCAGCTGTCATCGCGATTTAGGTGCCACGTTGTTTAAGGCTGTCTGAGACAAGACTAATAATCTCAAACATGACCGCAGCCGCCGTATGAGCCGTGATCTGATTAGGCGCATCTTTGGTCGGCATCATGCACACCACATCGCCGCCGATAATGTTTTTGCCACGAATACAACGCAATAATCGCATTACCTCATCGACCTGAAATCCCTGCACCCCCGCTTCGATATTCGCGACGCCCGGTGCCACCGTGGGGTCCATACAGTCAAGATCAAAAGTCACATATACCGGTGCATCGCCGAGACGTTCATTAATAATGGCCATGGTTTCTTCAAGGCCGATCTCCCGGTAGCGTTTCATGGTGATGAGTTCGTATCCAAGATCCTTGCTGGGGTTTAGCCAGCTTAAAGTCCGTGGGTTGCCACGCATCCCAATCTGCACGCTGTGGCTGGCGTCTATTAGGCCGTCGCGTACGAGATAGCTTGCCCAATGTGCGGCAGATTTTACGGCGCCCAGAAAATGCGGCACCTGCTCGTAGGCATCTGTGTGGGCATCAAAATGCAGAAACACGGCTTTCTCGCCGTTGGTGAGTTTTGAATGGGGCCCCGAGATGCCTTGAATAATCCCGCCGGTGACGGCGTGATCCCCACCTACTGAAACCGGTCGGGCGCCGGCTGCGTCAACCTGACGATAAAAATCGGTAATCCGTTCAATGCATGCCTCGTTGTTATTGCCTTCCGGTAATGGCACATCACCTAGATCATGAATGCGATGCGTTGCCCAAGGATCGATATTGAACTCCACATGCACGCGTTTCGACATAGCCGAAACTTGACGAAGCGCACGCGGACCCAGATGCTGATCTCGTTCCGTGGTGCCGTTGCCGGTGGAGTGGGGCACGCCGACCAACGCGATATCGGCGTTCGCCGGATTACGATCCAAAGGCGTTCGAAACAAGGTGGGGATATCCCACCAGTAGAGCGACTCCAGCATCATTTTGTCAGAGTCAGAAAGATGATCGGTATGCATAAGAAACTCCTTTGTAAGTGGAACCCAGTATAAAGAAAAACCAACCGTTTACCTTGCCTCTCCTGTCGTCGAAATTCGAGAAGACCTCATTCAAATCTATCAATAATTTATTCACGACAAAGTCGTTCGTTCCGTTGGTTTTGAATCGTGACCTAGCCTTTAACGATTTTTCTCAGGAAAAGACAGCATGCCGATTCCTCTTTAGTGCGCTTTTTGCTGGGCACCGGCGCCAATACGGAAACAAAGTTGCTATCAGGATGCGTCGTTTGGCATAGTTGATTAAAGCATCGGGGGATCACGATCTTTATTAATAGATTTTCAATAGCCGTGCTCCATTTCAGACTTGAATCAATTTTTTCAGCGGGTGATTAGCTAATGTTCAACTTAATAATTTTGATCATGATGTCGTTGGCTTGGGCTTCAAGCTATGTCGTGATTTCGACTGTCGAGTTGACGCTTTCGCCGCTCTCGATAAGTGCAGCGTTGACAACCGTTGGCGCAATTGTGATGGTTTTTATTGTGCGGGTTATTCAAAGACGCCCACTTCTGCCAACGTTGATTTCGAATCCTGTGCCGCTGCTTGTCATGTCGCTGACCGCGATTAGTCTGCCCCAATTGTCGGTGGTCATTGCGGAAAAGGATGTCGCACCTGGGCTGGCTGCGGTCATTGGCACAACTGTTCCCGTCGCTACTTTTCTGGTTTCGGCTTTTATCCTTAAAACGACACCTAAAAACTGGATTAATCTTTTGGGTATCTTTGTCGCCGTGGCAGGGATTGTCACTTTTGCTGATCCAAAAGAGTTGATGGCTCACAAGGGTGCTATTTCGTCCATTGGCATCATGATGGCGGGTGGATTGGTATTCGTGGCTAATGGCATCTACGCCCAGCGGGCGACCTGTCATCTTGATCAGATAGCGTTGACAACCTGGATTCTTATCTTCGCGGCAATTGGCTTGTCGACTCTTGCACTCGTATTTGAAGGCGGGCTACCAGAGGCGTTGCTCAACACGAAAGTGTTAATGGAGATTGGTTTTGGTGGAGCAATCACCATGGCAGCGGCCTATTACCTGTACTATTTTTTGCTTGCCCGGGCAGGGCCATCGTTTGCTTGCCTTTACGCTTTTTTGGTCCCACCGCTTGGTGTCTTGCTCTCAGTAATGTTTGCCGGTATGACGCTTAATGTCCTCAATGTCGTTGGCCTTGGTGTATCGCTTATGGGGCTAGCGCTCGTGTTCATCGGAAATGCAAGATCAGGGAATCGGTCATGAGAGGCGGTTTCAAAAAAGGTTCGAGCGCAATCATCTGGATTATGTTTTTATTTGTGGCTTTAAAGTCGATGGCGGCAGAAGTGCCAACCTGCGATGTGCGACAAGATAAAAAACTGATTCCAACCGATCCCGCACTCTGTGAATCACTTCATGATGCGGTGAGGGATCCCAGCGGCCTGGCGCTCGATAAATATGAAGCTGTTCTTAGTCAATTTCTTGGAAACTATTGCCACCGCAACGCTGCTGCCGGCTGGGTTCGAGATAAGAAGCTCAGGAATACCGGTCCTTTCATCACATCACATAAAGATGGCGAGTGGCAGGGTCGCGCCTTTGGTGTTCATGCTCCGGTTGTCATCTGGTATTCCCCTGAGGCGATTGAATGGATTCGAGAGAACCGTGGGCTTGATGATATTGGCGTTGGGTCCGATCGCAGCCCGGTTCCGGATGGCGCGATGCTTATCAAGGAAATGTACCCAGCGCCAATCGCCGCCTGCGAGACGGTAGACCCGCTTCACTTGTTTCCTTCAAATGGCGCGGCGGTCATGATTCGCGACCGGAGCGCATCCCACGATGGTTGGTTCTGGGGATGGTATGGCTGGAAAGGGTGGACACCAGACTGGCCTGCAGATTCAAGAACCAATCGACTGGCTTATATGGGATTTGGCCAATACTGTGTGAATTGCCATGCCTCGGCCCGCGATAACTTGACGTTTTCATCTGTTGACAATATTCAAAACGAGCCAGGCGAGCCGATCGCCTACCTTAATCAGAATTGGATTGATCTTGAGGCGCCACACGGCCATCACAAAAAAAGGCTGGCACCGGTTATCACAAAGAAGTCCCAGCACCCTGCTGAGTGGCGCGCGGCTTATCTCAGAGCTTACCCCTTGCAGGGTAGAACAGTGCCACCCATACGATCCGAGATTGCGAATATGCCGTCGCAGACTTACGACAATGTTTGGATGCCTGCGCCAGAGAAGGTCGATCACAGAAATTTTGTAACGTCAGACCAATGCCTCGGCTGTCATGATGCAGGTTCGACGGGGCTGCAGTTTGATATGACTGCGTTAGACGCCGAATCCGGAAAACTGCTGAATCTCTCTCCTTACGCTACCTGGCGGACTTCTCCGATGGGGCTCGCGGGGCGCGATCCCATTTTTTTCTCTCAATTGGCGAGCGAAACCCAAACATTTCATAAAGAGTCAGCAGAGACTGTAGAGACGGTCTGCCTCGGCTGTCATGCGGCTTTAGGTCAACGACAGTCGCAGATTGATCATTATGCGCAGTCGGGAGAGTGTGGTTCATTTCCGAGAGAAGCCTTAAACCAAGTGGGTCTAGGCCTCGCTGAGGGTGTTGATGTTGCCGCTTTTGCAGCGCTCGGTCGGGACGGCATTTCCTGCATGACTTGCCATCAGATGGCCGTTGGCAAAGCGGCGAGTGAGGCGGCTGCCAAACTTGATGACAATACCTGCGCAAAGCAGCGACAAGACACACTCAATCCCCATGCCACGGGGTTTGCGAGAACCTTTACGGGCTCTTTTTTGATGGCGGATGAAAAAGTGATTTATGGTCCGCACAAAAATCTTAAAAAAACGCCTATGAAAAATGCACTGGGGTTAAACCCCACGACAAATAGCAGCATATCGTCCTCAGAAATGTGCGGCACCTGTCATACGGTTCATCTTCCGGTGCTGCACCGGGGGGAGACGGTGGCCCATATTTATGAGCAAACGACATTTGCTGAGTGGGCGTTTAGCGATTTTCGGGATGGCGTATCTCTTTACTCGGATAGTTTGCCCAGTGGCCAGGGTTCAAAGTGGGTAAGCTGCGCCGGTTGTCATATGCGCGACAAGCGCTTGACCGAAAGCAAAGTGGCAAGCATTCAGGAGGTGAGCAATTTTCCAGCGGCCAGCTTCACAGGCAGCGCTGAAAACCTCGATTTGGAGAGACGAAAAGATTACGCCCCGCACACGTTAGTGGGTCTCAACGCTTTTCTGGTGAGCATGGCGCGACAGTTTCCCGAATTACTGGGTTTGAGGTCTCAGGATCCGATGATGGTTGCCAAAGGGTTAGATCCCGCCGCGGCAACCGAGCGATTTATTTATGAAACCGCGATGAATGATACTGCTGATATTTCGATTGGCGCTATTGACCAAAGCGATAAAGCTTTAAGCGTTGATGTCCGGGTCAATAATAAAGTGGGGCATAAATTCCCTTCTGGCGTGGGTTTTCGCCGCGCGTTTATTGCCTTTGAGGTTCTTGACTCAAGCGGTGCCGTACTCTGGGCATCCGGACGTACGGATAGTATCGGCCGTATTGTGGGGTCAGACAATAACCCCATAGCAGGCGAAGTCTGGTGGGGGCCGAATTGCACCGTCCCGCCTGATAGATTGAAGCGTCCTCATCAGCCACACTTTAAGCAGATCTCTAAGGAGCATCAGGCGCAGATTTATCAATCGCTTTCAGCGGCGCCGCCTAATCGAGATACCGTAAGTTGCGGTGACGATGCAAAGCCTGAGGGCCCTCTCACCACAAGCTTTTTATCGATTTGTAGTGAGGTAAAAGACAATCGATTACTGCCTGATGGCTACTTGTCACTGGCTGAGCGAACCGCAATCTCGACTGCGCTTGGCGCCGATGCCCGCTTGGCAGAAAGCGCGGGATCTGTGGCTGTCGGTGATGATCCTGATTATGTGGGTGGTGGGCCAGGAGGGGATTCATTGATTTACGAGGTGCCAATTGATCAGATCAAAGGCGTGCCGGAGTCGGTGCGCGCAAGACTTTATTATCAGTCGATTCCGCCGTTCTATTTGCAGGACCGATACTGCACGGCTGAAGGACAGGATACCGATCGATTGTACTGGCTCGCTGAAAATCTCGACTTGTCAGGTACGCCAGCTGAAGGCTGGAAGCTACTGGTTGCTGACACAAAGCCTGTATCCATAAAGTAGTGATAAAAACAACTCAGACGCGTAAGCCAATTAAATTGCAGGGCAGTTAAACACCATGAAAACGCTTAAGCGATACTCCCTCGGCAAAGACGGCTTGCCCACCGCGGCTGCGATCAAAGCCTATGAGCGCGATGGCGTTGTCTGTATTCAAAATGCGTTTGATCCCCAGTGGGTGTCTCATGGCCGCCGCGCCGTTGCTGCAGCCATCAGTACCGCAGCCAAAAGCGCACTTCGAGAGGATCATGTTGTTAATGAAGGTAAAGGTCTTTTCTTTTTTGATACTTTTTTGTGGCGTCGGTTGTCTTCATTCAGGAAATTCACGTTTGAATCGCCCGCGGCTCGCCTTGCAAAAAAAGTGATGCGCTCAAAAGAGCTTTTGCTTTACTTCGACATGGCGATTGTGAAGGAACCGGGTACGCCTGCGAAAACACCCTGGCATTACGATGAAGCGTATTGGCCGGTCTCGGGAACTCAAGTCTGCAATGTCTGGATGGCGTTAGATGATGTGCCGGAAGAGGCTGCGCTTCGGTTCGCACTGGGCTCGCATAAGCTTAAAGATGACTATAAAGGCATTGATTTTTTTACGAACAAAGGTATGCGGGACCAGAGAGATCCGAACCCGCCGGATTGGGATACTGAACCTAACGGGCTCGAGGTTGCGAGCGCGCCCATGAAAGCCGGTGACTGCGCCATTTTGAACTTTCGCACCCATCATAGTGCGCCTGGGAATCCACAAAAAAACCGTCGTCGTCGAGTTATCTGTACGCATTGGTTTGGCGATGACGCACGATACGTCGATAAAAAATGGGAGTGTAATCCCAATGAGCGCGGCGAAGGATTAGTCGATTGTGGTCGGCTCGAGTGTTCGGTTTTTCCGCGAGTTCTCTAGATCAGTCGATCTTTGATCGGTAAGAAACCGGCATAGATAAAGCTAGATAAAAAAAGTGGTGACACGCTCAATGGTCCAGTAGGCGGCCACACCACCGATCATGTATCCCGCTAATAGATTTCCGGTTTGACCCATTATCGCTTCAGGAAAGGCTCTTAACGAGTGCAGTTTGTGAATGAGATACGCGATGACCAACAGACAAGCCACAAAAATTAATTGTCCGGCCTCAATCCCCAAATTGAAGGCAAGCAGTGCAAGCGGAATTTCATTTTGAGGAAGCCCGATTTCTTGTAATGCACTCGCAAAGCCGAGTCCGTGCAGGAGACCAAACGCGAAAGCCACAAGCCATGGAGAGCGCTGCATCATGGTTTTTTGAGCGTTATTTTTTGTCGCAATTTCAACAGCCAAGAAAACAATCGAAAGTGCAATCACCGCTTCGACTGGAGGCGTAGGCACCGATAGCCAGCCTAATGCAGCTAACGCTAGAGTAATACTATGGGACACCGTAAACGCCGTAATTGCCCAAATTAAGTTCCGGCGATTAGGCACCAGCAAGAACAATGCAAAAACGAATAAAAGATGATCGATCCCGCCTAAAATATGATCGAATCCAAGTGCGATATAACTCGTCAGAATTGTCCAACCCGTTTGCACCGGCGGTAAACGAGAAGACGGATAACTGGGCGTCAGCCGCAAGCTTACAGCCGCTTGCCCAGACCCTGGAATAAAGCGAACCAGAACATCGGTCGCCGTACGGTTTAAACCCTCGATAACGACTTCGCCGTCCCAGATTTTTTTTGTGCAGTTTGCAATCCAACCGCTGACATAGGCGCGACCATCAAAGCGGGAGCTGGGCGCTCGACGCGGGGTGCAGCTCTCCGGCAGAACGGCGTCAATTTCCATTGCCTTCCCATTGACCTGCGGTTTACGCCAGGCTACTTGCCACTGCTCATTTTCCGTCGGGATGATTTCAAGATATCCGGGTTCCAGGGCGTGTCCATAGCAGGACGAAGCCAGTAAAAACCCGATGAAACCGAAAAAAACACTCGCGATAACTTTTTTCACTGCGAAAGTATTAAGGCTAAGTCAGGTGTTTCGATGTGATATTGGCTGCGAAGCTGTGCGAGTCGCTCAAGCCTGAGTTCATTTGCTTTATCGCGCCGCCATTCCTGTTCGATACGCCCACGCACAGTTCCAAAGGTCGGCACAGACCCCGGAACGAGGGAATCAAGGCGTACAAGATGGGCCCCGTATCCGGATCTAACAGGACCACTCCATGTGCCGGGCTCTAGAGCTACGATCTGCTCAAACACACCTGTCCCAAATGAACTATCAACGACTTGTTCAGTTAGTGGCGATACCATTGCAGGCAACAATGTTCTCGCGCCGAGAAGGTTAAAGTCATCACCGTTTGCCAGCTTTTCAAGAATGTCCGGCATAGATTCGGTTGCGGGTTCCGGTAAAAGAATTTGCGAGAATCCTGCTCGCGAAGCACTACGATAGCGCTCCAGGTTAACTTTGAAATAAGCCTCTAGCATGGCATCGTCAACGAAGGACGCCTCGGCTCCCGCTTCAGTTAGAAACTCCATTTTTTGACTTAAGCGTTTTCGGACGATGCTGTCGCCTTGATCCAATCCCAACGCCAAAGCCTCACGAACATAAATTTCCTGACGCACAAAAGCGTCAACAAGGGTCTCTAGTTCCTGCTGAGTTGGGGTTCGGTTACGCATGGACCTGAATTGGGACGCAAGCCACTGGGCATCCTGTACGGATACGATAATGCTGGGGCGATTAGGAGTCTGAGGCGTATCGTCTACAAAAGAGTACAGGGCAAATAACCCGGCCCCGATGATAAAAAAGTGCAGCAGCGGTTGCCGCAAGAAAGAGACAGCCATGGTAGGGGATTTCCACAATCAGATCTAAAGAAAGACGTCACTTTAGAGATAAATAGACCGAAACTAAAGCATCTTTACATAAGCATCGATTTATAAATGTTTGAGCGGGGCGACATCCGTCGCCCCGCTCAAACTCATTAGCTTGATGGTGAGTACCAGATCGGTGATGTGTACGCACGTTCCTGATGGATTAGCTCGACGCCTTCAGGAATTTCAGCGCCTAAGCGAAGCTGGTCATAAAGCACCCAGCGCGGCGTTGGGATTTCAATCACCCGTACATAGTAAAACGCACTCAGGTTCGCATCAAAGTCAGGATCTGTCCAGACAGATAGCAGTTCAGATGCGCCAATTGTGTTGGTCCAGTTGGCGGCTTCGATATCCACGGTATTACCCACGGGGCCTACTTTTCCATTTGAGTCGGGTTCACGATCTCCAGACCAGGCAACGTCATAGACTTTTTCTTGCGTCTCGCCGTTAGCATCCAGCCAACCTTTCACAATTTGAATGCGGTCCAGGTTTGCACCAATGGGATCGCGCAAGGCATAAGTCATAAATGTGGGTGCCTTGCCAGCAGGAGCGCTCGACATGTCACCGCCCATGGGCACGCCTTTCTCATATCCAACAAATGCAAGCTGGCGGCTCCGAAGGTCGTTCTCGTTAAAGTTCCAGCCACCAAAGAATCGTACGGTCATGCGCGATCCCGTGGTTGCGTATGTCTCTTTTCGCGCCATCGCATCAAAAAGTGCTTCGCGTGTATTTTCCGTCGCCCAGATTCCCTGGTAACCGGAAGCCAAGAGTTGATCGCCTTCGAAGGCTGCAATCTCTGTCTTAACGAAGGGATGGGAGACACGTGTTTTGGATGGCTCTACGCTAGTCGACTTATTAAAAAAGTTTTCTTCTTCTGCAGTCGTCATTGATGTGTGCGTATCGGTACCGCCCACCATGCCGAACTTATAGGGGTTGGTGCCGAATTTCTTTTCAAGCAGAAGTCCGTTTTTCAAGGCTTCTCGGGCATATTCCCGCTGCAACATGTCCGGTGTTTTAAGTTGGGTGAGATCGAGGTTGCCGACATCCCAAGTGCCATAGTCCGCGAACTCGTCGTCAGGTGATAGATACGGATGTGCTTCACCGTCGCCTTTCATCTGCGTTGCCTCGTAAAGCGGTTCCCACTTCGCTCTGAGCTCCACATAGTTTTTGTCGACAGTCCCGCCTGCAAAAGTTCCTTCCATTGGGAACATCCAGCCATTTGAGAGATTGCCGTTGTGGGAGATGGCGATTGCCTTACCCCCTGTGTTTTTTTCGTAATCTTCAAGCCATTGATATAAATCCAGCGGGTTTGTTGTTCCCTCTGGTGCCTGAGTGGTCAGGGGAGTCACTTGTTTTCCCCGAATGCCGCTGTCGCGCAAAATGACATTACGGTGCAGGTTCATTCCCTTCGGGACCGACGTCCATTCAAATCCGATGAACGCTGAAAATCGATGCGGCTCGTTGTAGTAATCGGCAAAATCAACTGTTTTTTCCCAAACGCTCGTGTAGATCGGGGAGCCTGGACTATAGTCTTCCAGCATTTGCTTTGGAATGGTTCCTTGTGAAAAATTACCGATTAAATCGAACGCCGCTTCACCTGCCGCTTCTCCTCCTTTCGCAAATCCATCGGCCCATTGCTTACCCTTTGGATCCCCAACAATGTTTGGCGCTCCGTTCTGGATATCGGTCGCGATTCCCATCAGGTCAGAGTGGTCGGTCACAACCAGCCAATCCAGTGGCCTGCTCAGTTTTAGAGGCTGACCCGTCGATGAGATGACTTCCTCGCCGCGCGCGAGGCGCAGAGCGGTATCGGGACCCGTGGTATTTCCAAATAAACCGGCATCGAGAGAGTAGCCTGTGTGAACATGCGCCTCACCCCAGTAGACGTTGTTGGGGAACGATCTTTTCGCATAAGGCGAGTAGGCTTTGCCTGGATAGATATTCTTCAGAATCTCCATCGAGGGTACACCCGAATCCTGCGCGGATGCGAAGGTTCCGGATCCCATCACAGTCAGACCCGCAACAGCGGATCGAATGATGACGTTGTTGAAAACTGTTTTAAACATGGGCTTTCCTTTTTTGTTAGGAACAAGGCGTTTGAATGCGCTAAAAATTCAGAGGCGGTAAAAAATGTACCGAGCGCGAAAATTCTAACCTGACATATGTTGATATACAAGGTCTGCACCAAGCAGTTTGTGGCACGGCTTTGGGCTAAGGCGATAGGAGGGGAGATCACCTCAAAAACACCTAAATCATGGGGGATATGTGACCGTTGAGGTGGTTTTGTGCGGTTTTTGCCTAGGCTCAAAAAAGCACGTCGTATCTGTTAGACGGGATTAGGAGCGGATAAACTATTACCGCGGTTATTTTCAATAAAGAATAACCTTTTAGAACAAAACTACAGAGTCTCTTTTGAACGCGCCATTATTTGGATTTGATAACTCCTACGCACGATTGCCGGAGCATTTTTACGCTCGCCTTTCGCCGACGCCCGTTGCTGACCCGCGCATTATTCGTGTCAATCATGACCTCGCGGTTTCCTTAAACCTTGATCCTGATTTTCTAAGATCCCCGGAAGGCGCTCAGGTGCTCGCAGGCAATAAATTACCGGCGGACTCAGAGCCCTTGGCGATGGCCTATGCGGGATTTCAGTTTGGGGGTTGGTCGCCTCAACTTGGTGACGGGCGCGCGATTTTGCTTGGAGAGGTGGTTGATGAGGGCGGGGTCCGCCGGGATGTACAGCTCAAGGGCAGCGGGCGAACGCCGTTTTCGAGAAACGGAGATGGCCGGGCGGCGCTTGGGCCAATATTGCGCGAATATATCGTGAGTGAGGCCATGCACGCACTGGAAGTGCCGACGACTCGTGCATTGGCCGCTGTTACGACCGGCGAGAACGTAAGAAGAGAAGGGTTGCAGCCAGGCGCCGTCTTAACCCGGGTCGCAAGAAGTCATATAAGAGTGGGCACATTTCAGTTTTTTGCGGGTCGCCAGGATCTTGATGCACTTCGAGCCCTGGCGGATCATGTGATTGATCGACACTACCCGCATGCCCACGAATACGAGCGGCCCTGTTTGGCAATGCTGGAGAGTGTCATTGATGCGCAGGCGACTCTTGTTGCGCAATGGAAGTTAATTGGCTTTATTCATGGGGTGATGAATACAGATAACACTTCAGTGAGCGGGGAAACCATTGACTATGGACCCTGCGCGTTCATGGATACGTATGATCCGAACACCGTTTACAGCTCAATCGATCAACAGGGTCGATATGCATATTCCAATCAGGCGCCGATAGCCCACTGGAATCTTGCCGGTTTAGCGCAGACTTTGATTCCGCTTATTGATGAGGATAGTGAAAAAGCGGTTGAACTCGCCCAGGACATGATTAACGCCTTCCCTCAAAAATTTGAAACCGCGTATAACGTTGGCGCGGCAAAGAAATTGGGACTCGGGACGCTTCAAAACGATGACGCGGTTCTCATGATGGATTTGCTGAGTGCGATGGCGGACCAAGATGCGGATTTCACATTGGTGTTTCGGGGACTGTCTTCGTTAGCTAACCAACCAAGCGATGAAGATGACGCGGTTCGAGCTCTTTTCAAAGACGGGTCGGCGTTTGATCAGTGGGTTGGTCGTTGGCGCGAAAGGCTCGCGGCAGAGTCGAGTGATGCGGTGAAGCGATGTGTCGACATGCAGTCGGTCAATCCTGCGTTTATTCCTCGAAATCACCGAATCGAGCAAGCGATTCGTGCAGCGGAAGACCATAATGATTTTTCGTTATTTGAAAAACTACATACTGTCTTAAGGCAGCCATTTGCTGATCAGCCGCAGGCTCGCGAATATCAAAAGCCACCGCGTCCTGAGGAAGTCGTCCAGGCTACTTTTTGTGGGACCTAGCTTGAGATCATGTTCGATGGAAATGAATTCGTCGAGATGAGCGAGTTGAAGAAAAATCTCGAGGCCCGGTACTACACGGAGCCTCACATTTATGCATTAGAGCGCAAGCATATTTTTGATGCGAGTTGGCAGCCCGTGGCCCCGGTCAGTTTTTTTAATGAGAAGGGTGATTATCTTGCGCTGGATATTGCCGGCACAAAAATTTTTGTAATTCGTGATGACTCCGGAGAGCTTCGCGCCTTCCGGAATCTATGTCGTCACCGCGGCGCGGTTTTGTTAAGCGAGGGTCAAGGCCGGTGTCGGTCGGTTCGATGCCCCTATCATAACTGGGTGTATGGCCTTGATGGCGTGCTGACGCGAGCTCCATGGTTTGAGGAAAAAGAAAAATTAAATTTAGACGACTGGCCGCTTTATGCATTAGCGATTGAGATCTGGCGGGGACTGGTATTTGTTTGCATAAAAAAATCCACCAATCTGACGACCCAACTTGGTGATCTGTTGGCCGAAGTCCGGGACGATCAAATCGAGGAGTTTCAATGGGTTGAAAGACGCCGATTGGTGTTTGATGCCAACTGGAAGATCTACACCGATAATTTTGTTGAGGGCTATCACATCCCAGGCATTCACCCTGATTTTTTTAGAGCGATTGATTTCGATCAGTTTGAGACAACCGCAAGTGATAACCTGGTACGCATGAGTGCGCCTACTCGAGGCGATCTTTTTTATAAAGGTCGTTGGTTATGGATGTGGCCTAATTGGACGATGTCATTTTTTGAAGGCGGTATGAACACCTCAAGAATTAATCCCATATCGGAGAACAAAACCGAGCTTGTTTACGATTTCTATTTTACTGATGTGTCAAGTGCTAACAGCCCAGGCCGTGAGGAGATCATCGCCAACAACGTTGCGGTAATTGAGCAGGATTTTGATATTTGCCTAACCACCCATCAAAACTATTTGTCGGGTGGTTATGAGCCGGGGCCACTGAGCCCCCGCCATGAAAAAGGCGTACATTCTTTTCAAACGTCAGTGAAAGACGCAATTGGTGAAGTGTCTTTTTAACTTCCGAACCGATTTGTGCGGCGATCGTAAAAGATACTTAAAAATCAGATTGCTTGGCCATGATAATGGCGGTAATTACTTCGTTGTAAGGTGCGGAAAGGCCAAGATGTTTCGCGGTCTCTGGCACCATGCCATTAATCGCGTCGACTTCTGTTTTTCGTTGAGCCATTAGATCCAGCAACATCGACGGTCGTGCCTCAGGCATTTTGCTGCCGAAGTCTTTGACGTACGACACCGGGTCGTCAAACGAGAAGTGAATGCCTTTGGCCTTGCCAATTTCATAAGCTTCAATTGCAAGATGTTCTGCAATGGCCCAAGTGATGGGATCGTTGATGACTTCACCGAGCGTTCGATCAAAAGCAGCTGCGGACCCACTCATTGCAACGTTACAAATAAATTTTTCCCAGATCAACTGATTGATATCTTCAAAGGTTTTAACATTGAAGCCGGCTTCCTGCCAAATCTTTGCAACATTCTCGAGTCGGGTTGTGATACCGCCATGCATCTCTCCGAGTCGAATGAGCTCCATACCATTGTGGTGAACATGACCGGCTTTTGGAATCGAGGCGCCGAATCCGCCAGCCACACCGAGGAGAATGTTTTCACTTGTAATATTGCTCTGAATTCGTTCGCCCGCTCCAAGACCGTTTTGAATGGTAAGAATAAGTGTCGAATCAGTCAGAATCGGATCGAGGCTTTTTGCGGCTGCGCCCACGCCCGAGGCTTTCGTCGCGATGACCACCAGGTCGCATGGGCCAGCGTCCGCGATGTTTGTGGATGCGTTTAGGCCGGCCACTATCCGGTCTCCACTAAATCCCGAAACGTTCAGGCCAAATCTTTGGATTGCAGCCACATGCTCTTGCCAAAGGTCGATGGCCCAGACATCGTTCCCGCTTTCAGCGAGGAGCGCCGCATATACGGATCCCATCGCGCCCGCACCAATAATTGCGATTTTCATTATTTAAGTAATTGATTTATTGAAAATTTAAACAAAATTCTATGAATGGGTTAACAGTTGAGTCTCGCTTAAGACAATGCCATCTGAATCAGCGTAAAGGAAATCTCCAGGTCGAAACAAGACGCCTCCAAAACGAACGGCAATGTCTAGTTGCCCGCCACCTTCTTTTGAAGGGCGGGTGGGGTTGGTGCCCAGCGCTTTAACGCCAACAGGCAGTTTTCCAATTTCGGCGCTGTCGCGGATACAGCCATTAATCAGAACGCCTGCCCAATGATTATCTATCGCAAGTTGTGCCAGTTTGTCACCCAGCATCGCGCAGCGCATTGATCCACCACCATCGATGACCAGTACGTGGCCTTTGCCATCAGCTTCAAGAGTCGAGCGGGTCATTTGAAAGTTTTCAAATGCTTTGAGAATTTTTATAGGTCCGGTAAATGAGTCTAATCCGCCAAAGTTCCGAAAGATTGGGGTACAAACTTGGAGCGAGTCACCGTGTTCGTCATAAAGGTCAGCAGTGGATATTTTTGTAGTCATGATGAGTTGCACCAGTTGTGTTTTTGACCCGCCTCAATGGCAAGCGATTTGTAAAGGAGTTCTTGGCCAAGACTGACGTTATTCAAATAGACGACCGCTTTAAGATCGCCGTTTGGCTGCCGGATTTGCTCGTCGACGGCGATTTCGGTTGTGGCCTGGATTTGTTCATAAATAAACTGCTTGGCCTCAAGGGCTTTCTGACCTTCAGCCTCACACCAGTTGGCCTGGCCGGTGTTATCAGGTTCAAGGCGCGGCACGATGATGTTTGCAATATGAACGACTTCTTCTTTGCCTGCAATTTCTAGAACCAGCGTATCGCCGTCGACTACGCTGACCAACCCGGCCTCCGTGTAGTTGCAGGGGCATCCTGCAGCCGTTGCATCAGAAACAGAAACTAGCGCCCGAAAGGCGACGGCCATAAAGAAAAATTTAAGCGGAAGTCTTAACATGACTTTATAAGTAATCCCTTATGCGCAATTCTTAAGGCGACTCCAGTGATCATGAGTTGGCGAGATAAAAAATTGATATTGATATTTTAGCCGCATCTTTCCCTGAAAACGTTGCAGAAAAGAATAAGCGGTTGACGGAATTTGCTTGCTATGTTTAATTGTTTGTAGCCATTTGGCGAGCGCATCGGGCGTCTTACGTCTTAGGCGTCAATTAGATCGTAAAAAATAACTTTTAGAAACGTTAGCGCTTTCGAACCTTGGAGGAATAAAGTTCTATGAAAGACATTCAAAATTATCAACAGATGTATCGCGATGGCCGTTTAAGTCGGCGAGAGTTTTTGTCAGCGATGGGCGCACTCGGGATTTCTGCAGCGGCGGCCGGAACGCTTCTGACGTCTGCCAGCGCCTTAGCATCATCACCAACCCGCGGTGGGTCTGTAATTTTCGCGTCCAATCTTCATGGACCCGATGACACGCTGGATCCGATCCTCGGCACGTCGACAATCGACTATACCCGTGCCAACACCATGTATAACGGACTAATTTCGGTCTGGGATGACATGAGTCTGCATCCCGAGCTCGCCGAAGAGTGGGATGTGAATGACAATGCGACGCAATACACCTTCAAAATCCGAAAGGGTGTGGAGTTTCACGGCGGCGGTGAGCTGACTGCTAAAGATGTCGTATTCAGTATGAACCGTCATATCGCATCTGGATCTCCCTCTTCGATTAAGTCTTTCTTCGCTAATGTTATCGAATGGAGAGCGCTTGATAAATATACGGTGAAGCTGAACCTGAGTTCGCCTGACGCGGATATGCCAGTCAAATTGACACAGCCGCAGGCGAAGATCGTGAAAGCCAACACCATGAACTGGTGGGAAGGCGGTACCGGTCCTTACACTTTGGACTCGTTTCAGGCGGGTGTGAAATCAACGCACTCACGCAACAACAACTACTGGCGCGACACCGGTCAATGGCTTGATGGAATCGAGATCACGGCGATCACTGATCCCAACGCTCGCCTAAATGCACTGCTTGCGGGTAGTGTGGACATGATCACTGCAATCAGCGCCAAGACGGTCGATCGTGTCGAGGAATCAGGGAATACCGTGCTTTCAATCCCTTCGGGCCTTTATGGCGGTATTTGTTGTCTCAAAAACACCGCGCCAGGGTCAGATGATGACTTCGTACAGGGTATGCGTTACATCCAGGATCGCGAGCGAATTGTCCGCAAATTCTTGAAAGGTCAAGGTACGGTCGGTAATGATCATCCGATCGGTGTTGCGTATGGTGGCGATCATTGCAGCGAGCTGCCGCAACTACCGTTTGATCCGGACAAGGCTAAGTTTCATTTGAATAAGTCGGGCATCAACGAAGCGGAACTCTTTGTTGCGCCTGTTCTTGGTTTTATCGAAGATGCCATGCTTCTGATGCAGGCTAACCTTAAGAAGATCGGATTTAACCTGAAGCTCAAAAAAGTGCCGACTGATGGGTATTGGGGCGCGGTGTGGATGAAAGAGCCGATGAACGTGGTGACCTGGAACATGCGTCCAACCGCCAACTCGATGATGGCGATTCAATTCGGGCCAAACGGTAACTGGAACGATACATTCTGGAACGACGACCGCATGGGTGTATTACTGAAGGACTCTCTTGCAGAGACAGATCCAGCCAAGCGTCACGAGATGCATTGCGAGATGCAAAAACTGGTCTCCACCAAGAGCGGTATTGTCATTCCGGCACATACCAACATTCTTGATGCGCATAATCCCAAGATTCATGGCTTCTCAAATTGCCCGTTAGGTCAGTTTGGCGGTAATGGATGGGCTGAGCACATCTGGCGAGACGCGTAGAAACGTCGAGTTAGTAGTAGCATAGCTAGCATTGATGAAAGGGTCCGCACGGCAGCGTGCGGACCCTTTTGTTTAACACAACTTATTTTCAGGACTCTGGATAAATAAAAATGGTTTGGCGTGCGCTAATTGCTCGTCTAGGCATTAGCCTAGTAACGCTCTGGGTGGTTTCTGTACTCATTTTTATCGGTACCAATTTATTGCCAGGGGATGTTGCCCAAATCATTTTGGGTCAAATGGCAACGCCGGAAAGCACAGCAGCGCTACGCGAAAAACTGGGACTCGATAAACATCCAATCGAGCAGTACCTCGTTTGGTTATCCAATGTCGCAATGGGTGATCTTGGTATCTCGAAAGCCGGATTGGGCGCCGGTCTCGGTACGCCGATTGTTGAGATGCTTGGCCCGCGCATTGATAACACCGCGATGTTGACGGTATTAGTCGGTGTAATTGCGATACCGATCTCTGTCGCACTCGGATTACTGGCTGCCATGCATCCAGGTACCAAATTAGACCGCACGGTTACCTTTTCGACTTTAAATATTATTTCGATCCCCGATTTTTTAATCGCCACCATTTTAGTACTTGTGTTTGCGGTCTCTTTGGGCTGGCTGCCCTCGATCGTTTATTTGCGAGGAGATGAGAGTGGTTGGGTGTTGATGAAAACAATCGCAATGCCGCTTTTGACCTTGGTCATTTTGGTATCTGCTCAGATTATCCGAATGACGCGAGCCACGGTGCTGAACGTGATGAGCTCACCATACGTTGAGATGGCGATTTTAAAAGGCATTCCTCGTCGCCGGATTATTCTTCGGCACGCACTTTTCAATGCAATTGGCCCGATTGTTAATGTGATTGCGCTCAACCTCGCTTGGTTGGTGGGGGGTGTTGTGGTGGTTGAACAGATCTTTTCTTATCCAGGTCTCGCCAAATTAATGATCGAGGCCGTACAGATGCGGGATATGCCGCTCGTTCAGGCCTGCGCCATGATTTTTTGCGCGGTTTATGTTGTGTTGATATTTATCGCGGACATGGCGACGATCCTTTCAAACCCCCGCTTACGTCATCCCAAATAAGAAATATGACTGACCAAACAAACAACACTGACAACACATTCAGCTTTGACGAGCTGCCCGATGCACCGCCAAAGCGAAAGATCAAGTTAAGCTGGCCGGGTAAGATCGGAATTGCAATTATTCTTTTTTGGAGTGTGATGGTTGTCATTGGCCCGACGATCTCGCCTTATCATGAGGCTGATATTCTGGATGAAGAGCTATTTATTGTGCCCGGCAGTGACGAGATGTACCCGGACACCGATTTTCAGCCACCCAGTAAGATTGTATATCTCGGCAGTGATTATATTGGTCGAGATCTGTTATCCCGTATTCTGTATGGCGCCCGGACCACAATTGGTATCTCGGTGCTTGCGACATTATTGGCTTATTTAATTGGCGTGACGGCCGGCATTGCGGCATCGGTTGGGAGTCGTTATCTGGATATGGGATTGAGCCGTGTTAATGATGCGCTGCTTTCAATACCCTCGATTATGTTCGCGTTGGTTCTCATCGCGGCGTTAAACAGCCCGGGTATTTTCTGGTTGATCTTGATTACCGGTTTTATTTATGCGGCGAGCGTGTTCCGAATCGCGCGCTCACTCGGGCAGGAAGTGATGGTGAGCGATTTTGTTGAAGCTGCCAAGGTTCGGGGTGAAGGGCTCTGGTGGATTATTACGCGTGAGATTTTGCCGAATATCGCCATGCCGCTGGCAACCGACTTTGGCTTGCGATTTGTCTGGGTCATATTGTTTATTTCGTCGTTGAGCTTCCTTGGGCTGGGCGTGCAACCCCCGATGTCGGATTGGGGCAGCATGGTCAAGGAGAATCTCCCTGGCTTGGTTCTGGGCTCCTATGCGCCGCTCATGCCGGCTTTCGCGATTGCCAGTCTGACAATTTCGGTCAATATGATTGTGGATGATCTCTCTGCTGCAACAGGTGGAAAACTAGCGAAGAGGATGATCTCGTGAGCGCGCTTCTTGAAGTAGATAATTTACAAATCAGCGCGCGCAATGACGATGACGAGTTAACGCCTATTGTCAAAGGCGTCAGTTTTAATGTTCAGCCTGGAGAGGTTGTCGCGTTAATTGGTGAGTCGGGCTCGGGTAAAACCACAATCGCACTTTCATCCCTAGGCTATACAAAGCCAGGGCTGGAATTTGTCGGTGGTGAGGTTCGACTTCAAGGCGAAGACGTAATCTCAATGCAAAATGATCGATTGCGCGGGCTACGGGGTCAGCGCGTTGCTTATCTTGCTCAGAGTGCCGCAGCTACTTTTAATCCGGCGTTAACTATTGGTGAACAAGTCACGGAGTCAACCGTTTTGCACGGCCTGATGTCTCAAGAAGAGGCAGACAAGCGCGCCGAGGATCTCTACCGCGCACTGGAACTGCCGGACCCCGATCGGCTTGGAAAGCGATACCCCCATCAGGTATCAGGTGGTCAGTTACAGCGCTTGATGGCGGCAACCGCCCTTTGCGGAAAGCCCGATCTTTTGGTTCTTGACGAACCCACAACGGCTTTGGATGTGACAACGCAAATTGAGGTTCTAAAGTCTTTTAAGTCGGTTATCAAACAGGAAGGGGCATCCGCTATTTATGTGACCCATGATCTCTCAGTGGTCGCGCAGATCGCTGATCATATCGTTGTGTTGTACGCGGGAGAGATTCAGGAGTATGGCACGGCCGACCAGGTCGTGACCCAACCGAGCCATGAATATACGCGACGATTGATGTATGCGGTTCGACCGCCGCCGGCTGCGGGTCAGGGCGATGAGACTTCTGATAAACATCAGCGCAAAGCGCCCGCACTCGAGGTCAAAAACCTGCTTGCCGGTTACGGTAGAACCCAAAACGGCGCTCCTGAAATTACCGTACTGCGCGATGTAAATGTTGCGATTGAACGCGGACACAGCGTCGGCGTGATCGGTGAATCAGGCTGCGGTAAATCGACGCTGGCCCGGGTGATGGCGGGATTGCTGCCAGCGGCGCAGGGGGAAGTCCTGTTGGATGGCGCAGCATTGCAGCCTGCCTTGCAACAACGAAGTCGCAGTGAGTTACAAAAAATACAGTTTGTATTCCAGATGGCGGATACAGCGCTCAACCCGCGTCAGCGAATCGATAAGATACTGGGTCGCCCCGTTGAGTTTTATCACGGACTGAAGGGTGAAGAGAAACGCCGACGGGTTGGCGAGCTTTTACAGATGGTGGAACTGCCTCAGGAGTTTGCGGGAAGATACCCGGAAGAACTTTCGGGTGGACAAAAGCAGCGTATTAATCTCGCGCGTGCCTTAGCAGCGTCTCCTGAAGTGTTGCTTTGCGATGAGGTGATTTCGGCGTTGGATTCAATTGTGGGCGCAAATGTCATTGAGTTGTTAAAAAGACTACGCAAGCAGACCGGAGTCTCCTTCGTGTTTATCAGCCACGATCTTTCAACAGTCGCATCATTTGCTGATCAGATCGTGGTGTTGTATGCGGGTCGAGTGGTGGAACAAGGACCAACCAACGCCGTGCTCTCGCCACCTTATCATCCCTATACCCGTCTTTTGATTAGTTCCGTTCCTGAGTTGCGGGTTGGCTGGTTAGAAGAAACAATGGAGACCCAGGAGGCCCAGGCAGGTATTGATCGGGTGGTCACGTTGACTGATAAAGGGTGCCCATTTTTTGATCGTTGTCCGCGCGCAATGAAGGGAACTTGCGATGAAGAAACGCCGCCTGTGCGTAATGTGACCGGGAGCCATTCAATCGAATGTCATCTCAGTGAGGCTGAGTTCGCGCAGTAGCCGTTTTTGCTCAGACAGTCGCCATTGATGGCGAAAACGTGTGGTAAATATATTCCGTCACTCTCTTGGCTGACGTTGTATTTCTCGAAGGCTATGACAGAATGTACTGATGTCTGAATATCGAACAACCGCTTTAGCCAAGAAACTGCCGTCGACCGTCCCTTTTGTTGGGCCCGAGGCGCAGGAGCGCGCGCAAGAAAGAGCGTTCCGCGTCCGGATCGGCGCAAACGAGAGCGTATTCGGACCTTCTCCTCAAGTTAAAAAAGCGATTAACGCCGCGGCGATCAATGCCTGGAAATATGGTGATCCTGAATTTTTTGATCTACGCCATGCCATTGCCGAGCACCATAAGGTAGCGCCTGAACACATCATGGTCGGTGAAGGAATTGACGGCTTGTTTGGCTACCTTGCCCGATTGTTTATTGAACCAGGAGATAAGGTTGTCACGTCGGCAGGTGCTTACCCGACGTTTAATTTCCATGCCGCAGGTTATGGTGGCGAATTAGCGCTCGCATCGTATCGGGATGATTATGAAGACCCTGATGCACTTATCGAGCTTAGCGAGATTCACCGCCCCAAATTAATTTATATCGCGAACCCTGATAATCCGATGGGGACATGGTGGCCGGCTCACACAATCGAAAAAATGATTGAGCAGGTACCTGATGGATCGCTCCTCGTACTCGATGAGGCTTACGGGGAGTTTGCGCCAGATGGCGTGCTGCCAAACATAGATCCTTTTGATCCTCGTGTCCTGCGTTTTCGAACCTTCTCAAAGGCGTATGGTCTAGCTGGAATTCGGGTTGGATATGCCATTGGTGAACCCACCTTGATCAATGAGTTTAATAAAATTCGAAACCACTTTGGCGTGGGCAGTCTCGCGCAAGCCGCTTGTGTGGCGGCGATCTCTGATCAGGCCTACTTGGTTGAGACGGTCGCGAATGTTGCAGCGGCAAGAGAGCAGCTTTATCAGATTGCGCTAGACAATGATATTCAGTCGATACCATCCGCAACAAACTTCGTGGCCCTGGATTGTGGCAGGGACGGCGAGTTTGCTTCCACGGTTTTAAAGCATCTGATTGGTAGCGGTATTTTTGTCAGGATGCCAGGGGTCGCGCCATTGAATCGATGCATCCGCGTGTCGGTGGGAGCGCAGAAAGATTTGGATCAGTTTTCTGAGGCGCTTAAAGGAGCGTTGAAAGCAGTTTCAGGATGAATCACCGGTAAAACTTATTTCCAAGTGAGGAGTAGATTATGTCGATCAGTCTTGATCAAGCAAAAGTTGTTGTAGAGAGCACGATTGCTGAAGCCCGAAAACTCGACCTTAAACCTGTCAGCGTGATTGTGCTGGATCCGCGGGGATCTATCGTCTCGGCGGGCTCAGAAGATGGCGTGAGTGCAATGCGGGCACAGATCGCTCATGGGAAGGCTAACGCGGCGATTCAACTGGGCATGGGAACGCGAGCGCTGATGAATCGCGCAGAACAACAGGCGTACTTCATTCAGGCGATGAATGGGTTGGCGGGGGGTGATATGGTTCCGGTCCCGGGTGGTTTACTGTTGCGAGACGCATCCGGTGCGCTTTTGGGCGCCGTTGGTATTTCGGGAGATACGTCAGATAACGATGAGGCAGCCGCTTTAGGCGGCGTTGCGGCCGCAGGCCTTGCGGCAGAGACAGGTTGAATGGGAAACGATCATTTAAATACAAGCGCCTGTCTGCTTGTGCTCGCGATTTTGAACAATGGGTTACGTCGCTAAGTTCTCCCGAAGCGTCTTGATATGCTCAACACCAAGTCCGCAACAGCATCCGAGTGCGTTGATCCCCTGCGCACACCATTCATTTGATGCTTGAAGATAATCCTCGGGCGAGATCACCCCGTCAAAATCCCATGCATGCTTGTTGTGGTTTGTAACTCTATCTCCACGACTATGGGCATAAACCCCGGTCGAACCCGCCCAGCTGTCGTTGAGCTTGCTTAAGCATTCAGTAATGATATCCACCTCGGTATGCATAACGCTAATCAAGGGAATCGTATAAGTCTTTAATGACTCTAATGCGCTTGATAGTGGTTCTCCGTTCCTCAGGCAGACAACGCCCTGGCTATCAATCTTGCAGGTCACACCAACCCATACGGGCAGATCACTGGCGAGTGCTCCCTCCAGAGTGACACACATTCGATCAATATCGATCATCATTTCGAGCATCAGAAGATCAGCGCCGGCATTTTTCATAATGCCAGCCTGATCGGTAACGCTCGCGCTAAGTGCGCTCAGTGAAGGTTTGTTTCCCGTAAAGCTCCAGTAGGAGATACCGCCCGCCACTAGCACGTCAGGCGCGTCGGATTGATCGCGCGCTTCAACCGCTAGCTCCACGCCCCGGCGGTTGAGCGTCTCAAAATGCTCTGCCATGCCGGCATCTCTCAGCGTGTGTTCGCAGGTCGCAAACGTATTGCTGATAATAATTTGAGATCCCGCCTCAATGTAATCCTGGTGAACTTCTCTTACGGTTGATGGATGACTCAGTGCGCCACCACCGTTCCATGCATTGTTGAGTTGAGGAACACCTCGACGCTCGATCTCGGTGCCGGTCGCGCCATCGATAAGGATGAGTTCTCCTGCATCCATTCGAGACACTAGTTTTTGATATCGGTTGTTCATCGGATCCCGAGAGTCCGTTTAAATATGATGTTTTTCAAGAGAGACCTTTGGGCTTGTGCTCAGAGTCCGCATATAGGGTTTGCGTAATCGCTTCGAGCGAGCGTTTTTGATGCGCGATATTTTCTAACGGATCCTGTGACACCGGACCGTGTTCAAGATCAAAGTGGCCAAAATGATCTTCCCCTCGGACCAGAATAGCAGTATCACGGGAACCTTCCTTGATTGCGTGAGTGGGTAGATAATCCATCAGCAGACCTATTCTGCGATCGTCAGATTGATTCAGTCCGGAGCTGTGAATAATGCCGTGGTTAATTACCGTGACTTCACCCGGGGCAAGTTCAATATCTAAAGCGGTTGAGTCGTCGAATGGCTCATCAATAAACTGGGCGCGGGATAAAATGCTTTTGGAATCATGCCCCTCCTGATGTGAGAGTAACGCCCATTTGTGTGAGCCGGGAATCACGCGAAGGCATCCGCTATTGCGGGTCGCGGCACTCAATGCGAGCCAACAGATTGCCAGGAAGGGTTTCAATTTAATGTAGGCCGTATCCTGATGCCAAGCTGCATGCTGACCTGTATTCGACTCTTTGATTCGGAATGTGGAATTCCAGTGGAGTAGATTAGGCCCGAGAAGATCTTCCATCAGATTCAGGAGGCGCTCATCCCTGGACAGGCGATCAACAGCAGGCAAAATCAGATTAGCTTTGAAATCAAGTTGTCCGGCCAGTTCAGGATGACGGGCTTCAAAGTCTTCAACTTGCGCTCGAAGCGAAATTGCCTCATCGGTGGCCAAGATTCGAACGGGCGGCAAGAAGCCAAACTCGTTGAAATGTTCAATTTGACTCGGATTGAGAAACGAAGTCGTCATCTGTTAGGGAGATCTCGGTGATATTAGTTCGAAATAAGCGCAGTTAAAATTGTAAAGGATTTTTGTCTGGCGATGATTCCTGGTTAAAAACCAGTTTTTATCAAAAAATAACTGGTGCGTTTGTCTCGGCAAAGGTATGATTTTGTGCGCATAAAAACATCCGGATTTCCTGAAAAATGTATCAACTGACTCCTTCCATTCGCTTGAGGCGAACGCCTTTTTCAAATCGGGTTGAGCAGGCGGGCGCAACGGCCTTCACGATTTACAACCATATGCGACTCGCCTCATTTTATGAGTCGCCCGAAGCGGACTATCGACATTTAAAAAACGCAGTACAAGTATGGGATGTCTCCGTTGAACGCCAGGTGGAGGTCATAGGACCTGATGCATTGCGTCTGGTCCAGATGACGACGCCTCGGGATATGTCCAGCATGCAGGATGATCAGTGCTACTACATCCCGATGGTGGATACCGACGGCAAGTTAATGAATGATCCGGTTGCGATACGTCTGAATCAAGATCGTTATTGGCTATCGTTGGCAGATTCAGACATGCTTCTTTACTGTAAAGGCCTGGCGGCCGCTGGAAAACTTGATGTCGAAGTTTTTGAGCCTGACGTGTCGCCGCTGGCTATTCAGGGGCCCAAAGCCGACGAACTGGTTGCTCGTGTATTTGGTGAGGATGTCGTGAAAACGCGGTTTTTTAGACATACAACGATTAACTTCGAAGGCCAGGATATGATTCTGGCGAGATCGGGATGGTCCCATCAGGGGGGTTTTGAGCTTTACCTTGATGGAAGTGAGTACGGCGAGGCGGTTTGGGACGCATTATTTGCGGCAGGTGAAGATCTTGACGTCCGGGCCGGGTGCCCCAACTTAATCGAGCGAATTGAAGCTGGATTGCTTTCATTTGGCAGTGATGTCACTTACGCCCATACGCCTTTTGAGGCGGGGTTCACTAAGTATTGCAATCTCGACACCGTTAAGGGGTTTCTTGGACGTGACGCCTTGATGAAGTTGAGGGATCCTGTGAGGCAGATTCGGGCATTATCGGTGGATGGTGATCCAGTACCGCCGATTAATCATCCCTGGCCACTGCTCGATACATCAGGTTCAGTGGTGGGACATATCTCGTCTTCAACCTGGTCTCCGGATTTTGAGACTAATGTCACCATCGCAATGGTAAACCGAACGCATTGGGATCATGGCACAAAATTAACCGCCAAAATTCCTGATAGCGAACGCACGGCGACTGTACGATCAGGATTTTGGATCTAAGGCATTTGAGAAATATTAAACGTTATGGGATTACATAAAGAACTAGACGGTTTGCTTGTGGTCTCGATGGATCAAGCAGTGGCGGCACCCTATTGTGCATTGATGCTGGCAGATGCCGGCGCTCGCGTAATAAAAGTTGAACGCAAAGAAGGGGACTTCGCGAGAGGATATGACAAGGGCGCTGACGGCAAGAGCGTTTTTTTCTCTTGGCTCAATCGCGGCAAGGAATCAATCTGTGTCGATATTAAAGACGCTAACGACGAACAGTTGCTACGTTCGATGTTAAGCCGTGCCGACGTATTTCTGCACAACCTTGCACCCGGTGCATTAGTCAGGCGAGGGTTTGGTGGAGACGTTTTGCGTGAGACGAACCCTGGTCTTATCACCTGTGAGATTAACGGCTACGGCACGACCGGGGATTGGGCGCGAAAAAAAGCCTATGACGCCTTAGTGCAGGCGGAAAGCGGTATTTTTTCTGTTAACGGAACCCATGAGCATCCCTCTCGAGTCGGGATTTCAATTTGTGACATCTCGTCTGGGCAGACGGCTTTTTCTACGATTCTTCGTGCGCTAATACAACGAGGTGTTACAGGAGTTGGAATCGATATTTCAATATCAATGTTCGATGTGATGGCGGACTACATGAATTTCCCACTGCTGTCACACCGCTATCTGGGTCAGGCGCCCGGACGAATGGGCATTACCCATCCCTTAATTGCACCATATGGGGCTTACCCGGCTAAAGGCGGCCAGCAAGTGATGATTTCGATTCAAAGTGATCGAGAGTGGCAGCATTTTTGCGCTATGGTATTGAATCAGCCTGAGCTTGGTAAAGATTCACGCTTTGCAGACAATACACATCGCGTAAAGAATCGCAATGAAATGGATAAAGCGATCAATTCAACTTTCAGCGTCCACGATATTGATGAGCTGATTAGCATTCTTGATCAAGCGAAGATTGCAAACAGTCGACTCAGTAGTGTTTCTGATCTTTCAGATCATGAGTTGATTCGAAACGTAGTAGCTGATTTCGATGGCACTGAAGTCAGTATGGCAGATCTCCCTGTTGAGACTGATGCCGAACGGCCTAGAGTGGTCCCGACTTTGGATCAACATGGGCCAGCAATTAGATCCGAATTTTCCCCAGAGCATTAGAAATCGAATATGAGTATAAAACCGCCTACCTATAGCCTTGATCACCCTGAAATAAGAGAGAGCGTTACACGTCTTTGCGCTGATTTTCCCGGAGAATACTGGCGGCGATGTGATCGAGATCAGGCTTATCCCAGTGAGTTCGTACAAGCGCTGACGGCTGCCGGTTTTCTGAGCGCTTTAATCCCCGAGCAGTATGAGGGCTCAGGGTTGCCGCTTTCAGCAGGCGCCGCGATTCTGGAAGAAATCCACCGTTCGGGGGGCAACGCGGGAGCTTGTCATGCGCAGATGTATACGATGGGCACCTTGCTGCGTCACGGCTCTGAGACCCAAAAAGAAACTTATCTGCCAGCAATCGCCCGGGGAGAGCTTCGACTTCAGGCTTTCGGGGTGACGGAGCCTACGAGTGGCACCGATACATCGTCGTTGAGAACAACCGCTCGTCTGGATGGTGATCATTTTGTTGTCAATGGCCAAAAAATCTGGACGTCACGATCTGAGTATTCAGATTTAATGATTCTGTTGTGTCGAACGACGCCTCAAGATAAGACTCAGAAGAAGACGGATGGGCTTTCTGTGCTACTGGTCGATATGCGCGAGGCAAGGGATAAGACGCTGACGATCCGCCCGATTCGCACAATGATGAATCATGCGACGACCGAGATCTTTTTTGATGATATGCGGGTGCCAGCCCATCATCTGATTGGTGAAGAAGGAAAAGGTTTTAGATACATTCTCTCCGGCATGAATGCTGAGCGGATTCTGATCGCGGCGGAATGTATTGGCGATGCAAAGTGGTTTATTGAGAAAGCAACAGCGTATGCCGCTGAACGTTCAGTTTTTGGTCGGCCGATTGGCCAGAATCAGGGCGTTCAGTTTCCGATCGCGCGAGCATATGCCCAGATGCGGGCGGCGGAGCTCGTTCTGCGTGAAGCGATACAACTCTATGATGCAGGTGAGAATCCGGGCGAAGAGGCGAACTTGGCCAAAATGCTCGCAGCCGAAGCATCCTGGGCGGCAGCGGAGATGTGTGTCCAGACTCACGGCGGATTTGGTTTTGCAGAGGAGTATGACGTTGAGCGAAAATTCCGCGAAACACGACTTTATCAAGTGGCCCCGATCTCTACCAATTTGATCCTAAGTTATGTCGGCGAGCATGTGCTGGGTTTGCCACGGTCGTATTAACTGTAATAAGAACCAAGCATGACAGAAGAATACAAACAGAGTGTGCAGTCTCGCCGAAGTTTCATTTTTGCTCCCGGATTGAGGCCAGAGTTATATCCAAAGGCCTTGGCGAGCGGTGCTGATATTGTGTGTGTTGAACTCGAAGACGGGATCGCGCCGCATGATAAGGATGAAGCGCGGGAAAAGACCCTGGCGCTTTTTGCTGAACCGCAGGCCAATGACGGAGTCGAGCGGATTGTTCGTATTAATTGTCTGCGGTCAGTTGTCGGGCTGGACGATGTTAAGGCAATTCTTGCGACAGAAACGCCGCCACCGGCATTGATGCTACCGAAGGTGGTTTCTCCGGATGAAGTGGTTTGGCTTGATGATCTGCTTACTGAGCGTGGTCACGATACCCGTCTGCATATCATCATTGAGATGAATGCCGGTCTCGAAGCCGTTTTTGACATTGCCCGATCGAGTTCTCGTATCGATGCGCTGTTCTTTGGTGGGGTGGATATGGCGGCAGATCTGAGATGCAAGAATGCTTGGGAGCCGTTGCTCTATGCGCGATCCCGGGTTGTGCATGCCGCCGCCAGTGTCGGCGTCGATGCTGTCGATGTGCCTTATTTGGATCTTGAAGATTTAGAGGGCATGAAGATCCAGGCTCGTCAGGCCAGAGATCTCGGTTTTAGCGGAAAGGGAGCCATTCATCCTAAACAGATTGCTAATCTTAATGAGGTGTTCACGCCCTCGGCAGAGGAGGTCGCCCGGGCTCGTAAAGTCGTTACTGCTTTTGAGGAAGCCAACACCGGACTCGTAGTTGTGGATGGAAAGCTAATTGAAAAGCCGGTGGTCCGGGAGATGCAGCGAATTCTCTCCGTGGCGGATCGTGCCAGGGTCTAGATTGCTAAAACGACGCGCTTAACTGAAACACGCGTTGAGCGCGTCAGCGCCATCACGCAGCGCTTCGGTGGCCTGATTGAGCATACGGCTGTAATGGATAAAACTATGCAGCACCCCAGGATAGATTTTCAAAGTCGCTGGCCGACCCTCTCTTTCCATGGCCTTGTAAAGCGCTATTGAATCATCCTGTAGCGGGTCGCATTCGGCCGCTGCAATGAAGGCACGTGGTAGTAAGCCGATGTCTCCTTTTAAAACATTGAATTGAGGATCGTCTCTGTCGTGCGCGTCGCCCAGGTAACTCGTCAGATAGAACTCTTTTTCCTCCAGGGTAAATTCGAACTCCGCGTTGCCGTACTGCTGCCAGGATGCTGACTCGGTTAGGCCGTACGCGCCGTAGTAAAGGAGCAGGAACTGAATCAGTCCAGGACTCTGCTGATGATAGAGTTGGGTGACCGAAACCGCCAGGTTCGCACCAGCAGAATCCCCCCCAATTCCTAGCTTGGCGCTATCAAGTCCGTGATCTGGACCGTGAGCCTGTAACCAGTCGAGCACGGCTCGCACTTCATTGATCGCCACCGGAAACTTGTATTCGGGTGAGAGCGCATAGTCGACGCCAACAACCCGAGCGCCAGAGAAGTCAGCTAGCAGCCGCATCACCCGGTCATGGGTTTCAAGATTCCCGAGGATCCAGCCGCCACCATGAAGATACAAAAGAGTGGGTCCCTCATCTAGATAATTTGGCTTGTAAACACGTATCGGTATATCCCGTACCGGTCCCGCAACGTGTGTGTTTATTACATCATGCATCTCAGGCTTGAGTTCGTTCCACCAGGCGCGCTCGGCGTTATACGCATCTCGGATTTCGTCGAGGGCGCGGCCTGCTACGTCACTCGCCCCGTCAGTTAGCGTCGCGCGTTTTTTCATGACCGCGATCATCTGGGGATCCAGTGTCACGTGGGTCAACCTTTTATTCGCGAGGATGCGGGGTCATAGAGCGGCTCCAGGTGAAGTGAGCAGGGTTCTCGGGTGCCGGCGATCTCCAGACTGTAAGCGCCACGCTCAAGATATTCTCGATCGACGCCGTCGGCATTCCGTACATAACCATAACCAATTGGGCGACCGATCGTGTGTCCAAAACCTGCGCTTGTCAGCCAGCCAACGCGCTGATCATCTCTGAAAATGGTCTCGCGTCCAATCAGATTGATGTTCGAATCGTCTGTTGTAAAACAGGCGAGTTGTTTCTTTACCCCCTCACGTTTCTGTCGCAGGAGAGCTTCCTTGCCCAGGAAGTCCGTTTTGCTCGTCAGTTTGACCGCCCAGCCTAATCCGGCTTCTAGAGGGGTATGGTCTGGCGAGAGATCTGACCCCCACGCCCGGTAGCCTTTCTCAAGTCTCAGGCTTTCAATAGCACGGTATCCGGCGTTGCGAATGCCTAGGTCAGCTCCCGAGGAAATCAGCGCCCGATAAACATCGAGTGCGTGATCAATCGGAATATGCAACTCGTAACCGAGTTCGCCGACATAAGTGAGTCGAACCGCCGTGATGACAGATGACGTTACTTGCAGTTGTCGTGAGGCGGCAAAGGGCAGGGCAGTATCGTCTACATTCTCCGAAGCGACACGGGCCAGCAGTTCACGAGATCGCGGGCCCATGACGGATAAAACCGCGAAACGGTCAGTTTGATCTGTAATCCTGACATCAAGGTGCTCTGGTAGGCTGCGCTGGATCCAGTGATAGTCATGAGTAACAAATCCAGTGCCGGTGACAAGATAAAAACGATCCGGGGCCAGCCGAGTTACGGTCAGATCGCTTTCAATACCGCCGCGGCTGTTGAGAAGCTGGGTATAGATCACCGATCCCACTGGCCGATCAATGCGGTTAGCGCAGATCCACTCTAAAGCCCGGGCACTGTCCGCTCCCTCGACGATGAACTTGCCAAAAGAGGTCTGGTCAAAAACTGCAACTGCTTCGCGCGCCGCCTGGTGTTCATCGCCGGAGTAACGAACCCAATTTTGTTCACCAAAACTGTACTGGTCCTCAGGCGTTACACCCTCGGGCGCAAACCAGTTTGGCCTCTCCCAGCCGAGTTTTTCTCCAAAGCATGCGCCCTGGGTTTTAAGTTCTTCATATAGCGGAGAGCACCGGAAGGGTCGACCGGACTGATGTTCCTCATGCGGCCACGCCATGGTGTAGTGCTTGCCGTACATTTCATGGGTGCGCTCACGAACCCATTCGATCTCGGAATGAGGTTTGCCAAAGCGGCGGATATCGACGGGCCAAAGATCAAAAGGAGGTTCACCTCCCGCAATCCACTGGGCCAGCGCCTGCCCAGCGCCACCTCCAGCCGCAATGCCAAAAGCATTAAAGCCTGCAGCGACATAAAAGCCGGTAAGCTCCGGCGCCTCCCCCAGGATAAAGTTGCCATCGGGCGTAAAACTCTCAGGGCCATTGAGCAGCTCCTTGATACCGGCCTCGGCGAGGGCGGGAACCCGCGGTAGCGCCTGTACCATCAGTTGTTCAAAATGATCCCAGTCTGAGTCCAGCAATGAAAACGCAAACTTCTCGGGAAAGCCCGCTTGCGCCCAGCCCACCGGGTTGGGTTCGTAGCCACCCATGACAAGGCCGCCGACTTCTTCTTTGAAGTACGTTAAACGGTCAGGATCTCTCAGAGTGGGGAGATCGGACGTGACACCATCGATAGTCTCGGTAATAAGGTATTGATGCTGCACAGAGACCAATGGCACATTAACCCCCGCCAATTGGCCGACTTCCCGAGCCCATTGCCCGGCACAGTTGACCAGAATTTCGCAATCCACAGGACCCGATGAAGTATCGATACCGGTGACGCGGCCGTTTTCAGATCGCACACCAGTCACTTGGATGTTTTCAAGAATCGTTACGCCGTGATTGCGAGCGCCTTTCGCAAGCGCTTGGGTAATGTCGGACGGACTCGCTTGGCCGTCCGAAGGTAAAAATGCTGCGCCCAAGACGTCACTGACATCCATAAGTGGCCATAGATCTTTTGCTTCAGATGGCGTCAACAGATTCATTTCGAGACCGAAACTGCGCGCGGTTGTTGCCTGGCGTGCAATCTCGGTCATTCTGGATTCATTGCAAGCGAGACGCAGACCGCCATTCATTTTCCAGCCGGTAGATAGTCCTGTTTCGGTCTCCAACCGGTCGTACAGGGCGACAGAGTTGCCCAGTAATTGCGTAATGCCGGCTTGTGAACGTAGTTGGCCCACTAATCCAGCTGCATGCCAAGTACTGCCGCTGGTCAATTTGTGTCGCTCCAGCAGTAGCACATCTTTGTACCCCAGTTGGGCCAGGTGATACGCTGTCGAGCATCCGGCGATTCCGCCACCGATGATTACGACCTGGACGTGTCGCGGCAGGGTTGTCATATTGATAGTCTTCCTCGGGAATTTGTGATGTGGTCGTCTTTGAATACTTTCAGGCGGAAAAAGAATTCCATTGCTGGTCAAATCGCTCCAGGTTTTCGCGTGTGTAGTCTACAAAGTCGAAATCGAGCTCGGAGTGAATTTCCGATACCATGCTCCAAAGCGTTTCTCGCAGTAAAGACGCACACTTCATCGCCTCAAATCCATGTCGAGTCTGGCCAGAAATAGGAGCGTTAAAGTAGCGTTGTAGGAGCCAATCCTCCTGATTTCGGGTGAGACCATTATTCGATGCCAGATTGGCGAGATCAAAAAGTGGACTGTTGTAGCCAGCGTAGTCCCAGTCAATGAGCCAAAGCCGGTTACCATCATCGATAAAGTTTGCAGCCAGGAGGTCGTTATGTCCGTAGACGATATCAACCGATCCGACGGCCGCCTCAAGAACTGCACCTTTTTCCTGTAGTGTGGGCAGCATGTCGCTCAAGCGACTGCCATCATTTTGGAGTGTCCCAAGGTAATCGCGGATCACGTGAAAGACCCAGAAGATGAGAGCCGGACCCCGGATCTGTTGGGCCAGTTCCCGATGACAGGTATGCAACATCGGTAAGATTTTCTCAAGATATGCATCCTGCCTGATTTCGGCTTCCGTCAGGGTTTTTCCTTCGATGAAATTAAGGATCAGTACTCCCGGTGCGTGGTATGCAACGTCGGGGGAAAGACCGACTTTGGCTGCTGCGATACTGGCCTCAAGTTCGTTAAAGCGCATAACGCCATGGAGTGGAATATCATTACCCACGCGGACAAAGAATTTTTGACCTTGGTCGGTTACAACGAAATTCTGGTTGGTGATGCCGCCCTCGATGGGTTCAAGCGTGATACCCCCTTTCCAGAAGTCCAGTTCCCGTATTTGATGTTCAAGTGTTTTACGCATAGCAAGGATTCACGGTTGTTTTAAGACTGAAGCCCAAACTCCATTCTCTTTCTTTGTGCCCACCGATTGATCAGGCGGTCAGCCACGATAGCAATACAGGCAACGCCAATGCCGGCAATAATGCCGCGACCCGTATCGGCTTTGGTGAGAGCGATATACACCTCTTGTCCAAGGTCCCGGGTTCCCACCAATGCCGTGATCACCAGCATGGAAAGCGCCATCATGATTGTCTGGTTTATTCCGAGCATGATCTGAGGCAAAGCAATGGGAAGTTCGATACGCCATCGGATTTGAGTCCGGGTACAGCCGATTGCTCGTGCCGCTTCAATCAGATGCGTGGGAACTTGCTCAATTCCGAGGATGGTATAGCGGATAGCAGGTGCAAGAGAGTAGGCAATCACAGCCAGCATCGCTGCAAAATCGCCAACCCGAAACAACATGACGACCGGTATCAGGTAGACGAACGACGGCAGGGTTTGTAGCGTGTCAATAAGGGCTTGAGTTACGCGGTTTAGTTTGGAGTGGGAAGCGGCTAGGATGCCTGCCGGAATACCGATACAAGCCGCAAACAGAACCGAAACGCCGCAAAGGTAGACCGTGATCATGGCTTTCGTCCATAGCCCGGTCACCGCTATGAATAAACTGAGCACGGAGGTCAGCGCGGCTAGCCGGAACCCCCCTAGCCGAAAACTGACCAAAGCAATCAGTGCGACCACAACGCTCCACGGAGTGTTCAGCAGGAAGCGTTTGACCGGGATCATGATGTGAATCAACACGAAGGTTTTAACCGCTTCAAGTTGATCGAAAAAATTAATGTTGATCCACTTAACTGCTGCATCCCAGAAATGACTTGTTGTGACCTGAAGTGACTCTGGAAAAATAGCCAGCGCCGGGAAAAAATGAGCGGCTAGCCAGGAGACAATAAGGATAAGAATGATTAAAGCGCCAAAACGGGGGCCCGTTAGGAATTCGGAACTGTCCGCCCGTGCGGATTTTGTCGAGCGGCTGTTGTATGCCTGCCCTAATCGGTCCAAGGAGATTGCGAGTAGCGTTATCGCAAGACCAGCTTCAAGGCCATCACCGATCGCGAGCCTGCGAAGAGAACTGAGGACATCAAAACCGAGGCCTCCTGCGCCGATCATTGACGCGATGATCACCATGTTCAATGAAAGCATGATGACCTGATTGATGCCGACCATGAGGGAATTTCGTGCAACAGGAACTTGAATTTTGCGTAATAGTTGCCGACGGCTGCAGCCCGCCATGTCACCGTACTCAATCAATTCTTCGGGTATTTGGCGGAGCGACAGGATCGTTACCCTAACCATTGGAGGTGTTGCGTAGATCATCGTCGCAATCATTGCCGCAACCGGTCCGAAGCCAAAAAGAAATAGAACCGGTACCAGATATGCAAATACAGGGACCGTTTGCATAAGATCAAGTATCGGGGAGAGCATGCGCTCCAGAAGGGGGTGGCGGTAGGCTGTGATACCGAGTGCAAAACCTATTCCCACGCCTAGCGGAACAGCAATAATGATTGAACTCAAAGTTACCATGGCGCTTTGCCACTGACCAAAAATAACAAGGTAGAAAAAGCACCCGGTGACAAGGAGGGTCAGGCGAAAGCCGGAAAGCTGGAATGCGAGCAGACCGACGATACTTACAATGGCAATCCAGGGTGCAGGCGGTAGGATAATAGGCGCCCCCGGTTCGGTCGAGAAAGTAAAACCGGTGGCAAGGAAGCTGTTGGCAATCGATAACGGCCACTCGAGCACCCATGCTATTGAGCGAGTCAACTCCTTAAAGGTAAAAAGACCAAGGTCAAAATCTTTAATCAGCCATTGCATAAGATCGCTGATCCAGAATCTGAGGGGAATGATCCAGTCTTTAGGATACTTCACCAAGAAGGGCGTGAGTTCCTTGTTGAGATATAACAGAATGCCGAGACAAAAAATGACGGTTAACGGAAGCCAGAGCCCCCAGCGGAATTTAACGGGAGCCTCGGGAATCGGGATTGATTGCATCGTCAGTACGAGCCGGCGGGCTCTCTGCCTACGAGGACATTAAGGACAGCTTGTCGGTCAATCACCCCAATCACTGATCCGGTGTCGTCAATAACACCGATCGGGTCTTCAGAATGGACCGCCTGATCTGCAAATTCCTGAACTTTAGCGTCGTGTCTTTGCAACTCCTGAAGAGTGTCTTTCTCGTTCGATGCCAGCGGCCTCATGACCATCCGAGCCGAGAAGACTTTTGCGCGGGAAACATCCCGCGTAAATTCAGCGACATACTCTGTCGCGGGGTTGATAATCAGGTCTTCAGGTGTCCCGATCTGAATGACAGCCCCATCCTTCATGATCGCGATTCTGTCAGCTAATCGGATAGCTTCATCAAAATCATGGGTGATAAATACGATTGTTTTTTTCAGAATGTCCTGCAACTTTAGAAACTCGTCCTGCATTTCCCGCCGGATAAGCGGATCCAACGCTGAAAATGGTTCGTCAAGAAACCAAATATCAGGTTCCACTGCCAGTGATCGCGCAATACCGACACGTTGTTGCTGGCCGCCTGACAGTTCACGGGGATAGTAATCTTCTCGTCCAGACAAGCCGACGAGAGAAATCATTTCGCGAGCTCTTTGTTCCCGGGTTTTCTTATCGATACCTTGAATCTCGAGAGGAAAAGCGACGTTTCCCAGAACCGACATATGGGGTAAGAGCGCAAAATGTTGAAATACCATACCCATCTTATGTCTACGAATCTGAATAAGTTCATCCTCGGAAGCCGAGAGAAGGTCCTGACCGGCGAACATGATCTCTCCAGAAGTGGGTTCGATCAGGCGACTCATGCATCGGACTAGCGTTGATTTCCCGGAACCGGATAGCCCCATGATGACGAAAATCTCTCCATTGAAAATATCGAGCGTGACGTCACGAACTGCGGGGATCAGGCCGGCATCGTTTAATTCAGTGAGCGAAGGTGACCTGGAAGTTTTTTCGAGTAGGTCGGAAGCATCATCGCCAAAAATCTTCCAGATGTTTCGGAGTTGTAGCGCTGGTTTTACTTTCGACATTCCGATTGTTGTACTGTGGTGATTTGTAAAATTGATAGACAAACAACATAGCAGGTGGCTCGCGAAGAACCACCTGCTACTTTTTGGAGCCCGAACTGGAAGTGAGGGCCTTTAGTTACACTGGGTCCACGGCTCCCAAGTCGCCTTATTGGCATCCAGCCATGCCGAAACGACGTCCGCTATTTTTTTACCGTCAAGGTCTACCTCAACGATCATTTGGCCAATCGTGGGGTTATCGATTTCAAAGTTACGAACTGCTTGATACGCGCAGGGCCATTTGGCTTCGCCTCCTTTCCAACCGACTTTTTTGATCCAGCCTCTGGGTTTCCCGCAGTCATAGGCCATGTTGGGGTTTAAACCAATACTCGGATCTTCATAACAGGCGTCACTGTAGGGCGGAAACTCGATAAATTCCCCTTCGAATTTCACCGTCGACCAATGAGGATGGTAGACCCAGCCGATCCACGGGGCTTTACGCTGATAAGCGGATTCCAACTCGGCCCAGAGTGCCGCATCGGTGCCGGCGTGGACGACTTCGAAGTCGAGTCCGAGCGCTTCAACTCGTTCTTCGTCGAAGCCCGCCCAGGTGACCGGTCCGCCCAGGTATCTCCCGGCCGGCGCGGTTTCCGGCGTTGAAAACGCTTCTGCGCATTCGTTCAAAGCTTTCCAGTCTGGGAGACCTGGGCATTTTTCCTTCATATACATGGGGTACCACCATTCCTCGATGGCGTTCATCCCTGTCTCACCAAGATCAACTGTTCCCCCAGTGTTCAGGCTGGCTTCCATAGCCTGCTTGCCTGTGGTCTCCC
This sequence comes from Arenicellales bacterium nBUS_48, assembly GCA_051201575.1. Taxonomy (GTDB): domain Bacteria; phylum Pseudomonadota; class Gammaproteobacteria; order Arenicellales; family UBA868; genus UBA868. Next base: position 524,469 of record CP179197.1, read on the forward strand.
ACATCTCCATCGCAATATGCAGGTCCCCGGACTCCAGTCCCGCAAACTGTGCGATGTAGTCGGCTTGTTGATATTTGACGTTATAGCCCATGTTTTCCAGGATTCGACCCATCAGCTCGGTGTTGATCAGCTGACCCGTCCAGTCGTGAAGCGTAAGGATAATAGGATCTTTCGATTCGACCGCCATGGCGGCGTTTGAGAATAGTGCGCTTGCCAGGAGCGCAACAAAAACTCTTTTTATCTTGCTAAAAAGCATTGGAATTCCTCTCGTTAGTTGAATACTTTTATTATTGCTAAGGAAAAGGCCTTAACGATAAGAGAATTACACAAAATAGCATATAAATAAACAAAAAAATCGGATTTAAAAACGAAATCCACAGTAATATCCACAATATTACTCAAACTGACAGATTCTGAAGGTCTCAAAATATATGGCGCTCGTCAGCAAATACGAAGCCGCGATCATTGACGCGCTGAATCTCTTTGGCCAGGTCTCGATAAATGACCTTGCAGTTCAGTTGGGCGTGTCTGGGGAGACCGTCAGACGACACGTCGATCCGTTGGTAAAGCGAGGCCTTGCTTTAAGAGTGCATGGTGGAATTATTGCCCCAATTTCAACGCAGGAAGCGCCCTTTCATCGCCGCCTTAGAAAAAATCTTGATGCCAAACGCAGATTGGCCAAGGTGGCTTCCGAGTTGATAAAGGACGGAGACTCATTGATTATCGATTGCGGTTCAACGACGGCTTATGTTGCTCAGGCACTATGCGATCACAGTAACTTAAACGTAGTGACTAACTCCATTGAGATTGCACGCACGCTGGCCTCCAGAAACGGGAATCGTACTTATGTCACTGGCGGCGAGCTGCGAGCTGATGATGCTGCAGCTTTTGGTAAGGGGGCAATTGATTTTATCCAGCAGTTCCATGTTGATTACGCCATTCTGTCCGTTGGCGCCATTAATAGAGACAACGAATTCCTGGACTTCCATCTGTGCGAGGCAGAATTCTCCAGAGCTGCAATCGGCCAGGCTCGAAAGAGTTGTTTTGTTACTGACAGTTCCAAATTTGACTCCGATGCACTGGTCAAAGTCTGCGGCCTCGATGATGTTGATATTGTGGTGACTGAAGCTGCGCCCCCAGCTTCTTTCCGGGAAGCCTGCCAGTTCAGTGAAACTCGGTTGTTTTTTCCCGTCGAGGACTTAACGTAATCTGTACCTTTTTTACTTAAGTCACGGTGTTGGGAAGCACTCCGCAGATAATGTCGCAAAAAAGCTTGAGCGCCGCTTCTCGGGGAAAACTGTTTCGGTAGACTAACCGCACTTCTCTAATCGCATTCGGAATTTCGACTTCTCGAAGAATCACTTTATCTGTCGCCAGACGGCCGCCATGCACAGAGAGCGCGGGCACCAGCGTTACGCCAAGCCCCATCCCAACGAGCTGTACCAGTGTTTCGAGGCTCGACGCATTTAATTTGGGCATGGGATACGCGGAGTCCTCTCGTTGAATTCGGCAGGCACTGATCACCTGCTCAGAAAGACAGTGCTCCTGAGACAGCAGAAGCATTTTTTCATGTTTGAGATCGTTTAAGTTGATTTCATCTTTTTCATACAAGTGATGATCTCGCGGGTGTGCCAGCCAGAACGGCTCTTTGAATAATTTAATCTGCTTTAGCCCATCACCTGGAGGGGCAGTCGCGAGAAGGGCGCCGTCGATTTGATGAGCATGGATTTTTAAAAGTAATTGTTCTGTTGTCGATTCAGTGAGTTCCAGTGACAGCTCGGGATGTTGCCGTTGAAGCTCGAGCATAAACAGTGGGACAAGATAAGGACTTAGCGTGTGGATTGCGCCAATACGGAGCGGACCTGCGAGTGGGTCATGCTGTGCTCTGGCAAGGCTTCGCATGACGTCTGCCTGTTCGAGAATTTTTCGAGCGTGCTCGGTCATGGTTTCACCCATGGGTGTGATATGAACGCTACGATTTGTTCGCTCAAAAAGCATCACACCCAGCTCCTGTTCAAGCTTATTGATCTGTCCTGAGAGGGTGGGTTGGCTGACGAAGCATTGCTGCGCCGCTTGCCCAAAATGCAGCGTTTCACTAACCGCAACCAGGTATTCGAGGTCTTTGAGGTTCATTTAAATAATAGGAAAAAACTATTAATGTAATTATAACAAACGATTATACATATTAATGTCTTAACTCTATATTCTGTGTTCCGGATGAAACGTACATCCGGAATTATTGATAAACAAACCTTACGGAGAACGACATGTCACTTAAAGACTCCAAAACAGAACAAAATCTGAAGGACGCTTTTGCCGGTGAATCGCAGGCAAACAGGCGTTACCTTTATTTTGCTTCAAAAGCCGATGTTGAAGGCTACAACGACGTTGCTGCTGTATTTCGATCAACCGCAGAAGGGGAAACGGGCCACGCGCACGGCCACCTTGAGTATCTTGAGGAAACAGGAGATCCTGCAACGGGTCTGCCCATTGGCGGTACTTCTGACAATTTGAAAGCCGCAGTCGCGGGCGAGACTCATGAGTACACCGATATGTATCCCGGTATGGCGAAGACGGCTCGCGATGAGGGCTTTGATGAGATCGCTGATTGGTTTGAGACGCTCGGAAAAGCCGAACGCTCCCATGCTAATCGATTCCAGAAGGCTTTGGATTCATTAGACGGTTAAGAGCTGTTTACTTGACGATGCGAGAAGCGTTTCGGCGCTTCTCGCAAATTTTTATTTAGATCAGTGAGTTAAAAATGGAAGGAAGCTTAAGCGCCCCAATTCGTCATCCAATTGATTGGTTGAGTAAGGACTTTAATGACGAAGAGAAATTAATGACCGAGCTCGAACGCGTGTTTGACCTGTGTCATGGCTGCAGGCGCTGCGTATCGCTGTGTGATAGCTTTCCCACCCTTTTTGATCTCGTTGATGAATCGTCGACGATGGAAGTCGACGGGGTCGACAAACAGGATTACTGGAAAGTGGTCGATCAGTGCTATTTGTGTGATCTGTGTTACATGACCAAATGCCCTTATGTTCCGCCCCATGAGTGGAACATAGACTTTCCACACTTGATGTTGCGGGCGAAATCGGTTCGTTATGAAAAAGAAGGCGCATCTGCTCGCGACAAGATGCTTACAAGTACTGATGCGGTGGGGAAAACGGCCGGGTTGCCCGGCGTTTCTATCGTGGTTAATGCCTCCAATCGCACAAAACCGATCAGAAAAGCGCTTGAAAAAGTGGCGGGTATTCACGCTGACGCCCGCATCCCGCCTTTTGAGTCTCGTCCGTTGAGAAAAAGGATCGCAAAACGATTAAGCCCTCTGGGAGAGGGTGCGGTGCCGGGCAAAAAGACCAAAGGCAAAGTTGCACTTTTTGCAACCTGTTATGTCAATCGCAACGAACCGGGCCTTGGAGAGGATCTGTTATCCGTGCTCGAACACAATAACATTCCAGTCTCGATTGCGGAAAAAGAGGCGTGTTGTGGAATGCCGAAGCTCGAGTTGGGTGATCTCAAGTCAGTACAGAAAGCCAAGGAACAGAATATTCCGCAGCTCGCCAAATGTGTTGATGAAGGCTGGGATTTACTGGCGTTAGTGCCGTCCTGTGCGTTGATGTTCAAACAGGAGTTGCCGCTACTTTTCCCTGATGATCCCGAGGTACAAAAAGTGGCGGATGCATTCTATGATCCTTTTGAGTATCTGATGTTGCGCCATACCGAGGGACTACTGAGTACTGAATTCCAGAATGAGCTTGGAACCGTGGTTTACCACGCCTCTTGCCATCAGCGTGTCCAGAATGCGGGTCCCAAAACCCGCGACCTTCTCTCGTTAGTACCGGGTACAGAAGTCACCATGATCGAGCGGTGTTCTGGTCATGACGGGACTTATGGCGTGAAAGTCGAAACATTTGATAAGGCGATGAAAATCGGTAGGCCGGTGATCAACGCGGTCAAGAAAAACAATCCGGATCATTACGGCAGCGACTGTCCTATCGCTGGCCATCACATCGCCAATGGCGTCAGCGATGGTAGTGAACCGGCACACCCGATTAGCCTGCTTAAACAGGCGTATGGCATTTAAATTAATTGACGAATGGAGTCATTATGAACACGTTAACCCGAGAAGATCTTTTTTCTTTAGAAGCTTATTCGACCGAGCGACAAGCTTTCCGAGCGAGGGTGCTCGATCATAAAGCCCATCGGCGCGTTACTATTGGGAAGAATGCGACGCTGTATTTTGAGGATGCATTAACGATGCAATATCAGATCCAGGAAATGCTCCGCATTGAGCGCATTTTTGAGGCCGGCCAAATCCAGGAAGAACTTGACTCATACAATCCGCTTATCCCGGATGGGTCCAATCTGAAGGCGACTTTCATGCTTGAGTACCCGGAAGTTGATGAGCGCCGCGTAGCCTTGGCACGTCTGCTTGGGGTCGAGAGATCGGTGTGGCTCGCAGTTGGGGAAAACGATCGTATTCGACCGATTGCCAATGAAGATCTTGAAAGGGAAACCAGCGACAAAACCTCGGCGGTTCATTTTTTACGCTTTGAGTTATCTGAGCAGGACATTGCCGGATTTAAAGGGGCTGCGGTAGTGCGCTTTGGTATTGATCACCCCGAGTACGCTTATGAAACAGAGATTAGTTCAGAGGTAAAGCAATCATTAGCAGCGGACCTTCAGAGCGCGATTTAGACTTTTGATCAGTACCTGAATTCAGGTACTGATACCGGGTAGGTTTAGATTGTGCGCTTTTGCACAGTCGATTGCTTCTTCATAGCCCGCGTCGGCATGTCGCATTACGCCGGACGCGGGATCATTCCACAGGACCCGAGCCAGTTTTTGGTCCGCAGCATCAGAGCCGTCAGCGAGGATAACCAGGCCTGCGTGCTGGGAAAAGCCGATACCGACACCACCACCGTGATGAAGGGAAACCCAGGTCGCGCCGGATGCGGTATTTAGGAGTGCATTCAATAACGGCCAGTCGGAAACGGCGTCAGATCCATCCTTCATCTTTTCGGTTTCGCGGTTTGGACTGGCAACTGATCCGCTATCCAGATGATCTCTGCCAATGACCACGGGCGCGCTGAGTTCGCCGGTCGCGACCATTTGGTTAAAAGCTCGTCCCACTCGGTCGCGATCGCCGAGACCTAGCCAGCAGATTCGGCTTGGCATCCCTTGAAACGAGATTCTCTTTTGTGCCATATCCAGCCATTGGTGTAGCTGGGGGTTGTCTGGAATGAGTTCCTTTACTTTAGCGTCAGTTCGATAAATATCTTCAGGATCTCCCGAGAGTGCGGCCCAGCGAAAGGGACCAATCCCCCTGCAAAACAGCGGTCGAACGTATGCGGGTACGAAGCCAGGATAATCAAAGGCATTTTTGACACCTGATTCCTGAGCCATCTGACGGATGTTGTTTCCGTAATCAACAACAGGTACGCCACGATCCCAGAAGTCGAGCATGGCCCTGACCTGGGTCGCCATGGAGGCTTTTGCCGCAGCGGCTACTGCATTGGGATCGGTCTTGCGTCGCGTTGTCCATTCTTCGACTGTCCATTCGGCCGGAAGATAACCGTTTTGAGGATCATGAGCGGAGGTTTGATCGGTCACGGCATCCGGCTGGTATCGAGGGTCAGACTGAGAGCGGGCAACGAGGTCAGGATAAATTTCGGCTGCGTTTCCGAGCAGACCTACCGATATTGCCCTGCCGTCAGCATGCGCATTTTCAACAAGATTAAGAGCATCTTCTACCGTGTCTGCCCAGGCATCGAGGTAACGTGTTTTGAGTCGGAATTCAATAGACGCTCGATTACACTCGACGGCGATCATGGAGAAACCACTCATGGTGGCCGCGAGGGGTTGGGCGCCGCCCATGCCGCCGAGACCTGCTGTCAGGATCCATCGACCTTTTGCAGTCCCGCCAAAATGTTGTCGCGCCATTTCAGCAAAAGTTTCGAAGGTGCCTTGAACGATGCCTTGGGAGCCGATATAGATCCAAGAGCCGGCAGTCATCTGACCGTACATCATCAGTCCACGTTGATCGAGTTCCGAGAAGTGCTCTAAGGTTGCCCAATGCGGGACAAGGTTTGAATTAGCGATCAGGACTCGGGGCGCCTGCTCGTGGGTCTGAAAGACACCAACGGGTTTGCCCGATTGAACAAGCAATGTCTGGTCAATCTCAAGCGTCTTGAGGGAGGCGATAATCCGGTCGAAGCTGTCCCAGTCTCGTGCCGCTCGACCTACCCCGCCATAAACTACCAACTCTGCCGGATTCTCGGCAACTGCCGGGTCAAGGTTGTTCATCAGCATCCGCATGGGCGCTTCCGTACTCCAATGCTTACACTGCAGTTCGGGCCCTTTGGGCGCTTCGATATGTCTTTCGGGTGCGTATCGGTTGAGTTTCATTTTGATGAGTTGGATGGACGATGGGGTAATAATGCTTGTTGTGAACTTTTGGCTTGGATCAGCTTCCGTAGCGGGACACCAGCTGTTTGACTGTTTCGGCGACTTGCGCCTGATGATAGCGTTCAAAATTATCCCAGGTCACGAGGCTGCGCGAATCTTTAACTCGATCCAAAAAAAGCATTCCCAAGAGGTGATCAACTTCGTGCTGGTAGGTTGCTGCTGTCATTCCTTTAACGCGCGTCTTTATCGGGTTGCCGTGGCGGTCTAGCGCGGTGACATCAATCTCGCAGTGTCGCTGCACCTTACCTCGAAGATTAGGCACGCTAAGACATCCTTCATAATTTTCAAACGTATCGTTACCGACAGCCGTGAGAATAGGATTAACCAGCACGGTAAGCGGGATGTTTGGGCGATAGGGATAACGGGGATTATCAAGGACTTCAATGACGCAGATACGAAGCGACCGGTGAACCTGATTGGCAGCCAGCCCCGCGCCGTTAGCCGCCCGCATAGTCGCGATCAACTCGTCGATAAATAACTGCGTTTCTTTCTGTGCAAGCGTTTCGAGACTCAACTCCATGGTGGGTTCACGCAGCACTGGATGGCCGACTTGTGCAATATCAAGAATCTTGGTCATGATGCGTCGACTGCCGTGTCGAGTGGTTGGGTGGGCAGCAGCGTGGCGAGTTCACCGTGACTGATCAGGGACGATGCTGTATCGATATCGGGATAGAACACCCGGTCTTCCTGATACTCTGGTATTTGCCGTCGTAGTTTTTTAACAGCCGTTTCGACACAAGATGAGGATGTGAGTGGTCGCCGCAATGAAATCCCCTGTGATGCAGCAAGATATTCAATTGCCAGAATATTTTGAGTGTTTTCGTTCATGGCGCGTAGCCGTCTTGCAGCAAATGTTGCCATGCTGACATGATCTTCCTGGTTCGCTGAGGTGGGCAGGCTATCCACGCTTGCGGGATGGGAAAGACTCTTATTTTCTGAGGCGAGTGCAGCTGCAGTCACATGGGCAACCATAAAGCCTGATTCAAGTCCTGCCTTGGTGGTAAGAAATGGCGGTAACTCGCTGATGCTCGAGTCGATAAGCATCGCGATCCGTCGCTCTGACAAACTGCCGGTCTCGGAAATGGCGAGCGCGATGTTGTCAGCCACCATTGCGACCGGCTCCGCATGAAAATTTCCGCCGGAGAGGACTTCACCGGTTTCTGGACAAATCAGAGGATTATCGGAGACTGCATTGGCTTCGCGTAATAGTATTTTGGCGCCGTGGTCGAGTTGGTCGAGGCATGCCCCCAGTACTTGTGGCTGACAGCGAAGACTGTATGGGTCTTGAACACGGTCACAATTTGCATGGGATTGATTCAGTTGGCTATCGTTTAGCAGTGTCCGGTATAGGCTAGCGACCCGTGATTGACCAGATTGCCGTCTCACTTCGTGGATGCGCTGATCAAATGGGACGTAACTTCCAAGCGTTGCGTCTACTGTTATTGAGCCGATCACAATTGCGCTGGCAAGATTTTGCTCCGCCGAAAAGAGACCGTCGATGGCGAGAGCCGTAGAAATTTGTGTGCCGTTGAGCAGGGCCAGTCCTTCTTTTGCCTCCAGCACAAGGGGTGTTAACCCAGCGATCTGTAGCGCTTTAGCTGCCGGCATTCTGGTCTCGTTTAAAAAAACCTCTCCTTCCCCAATTAATGGGAGAGATAGATGAGCAAGCGGCGCGAGATCACCCGATGCGCCAACCGAGCCCTTTTCGGGGACAACTGGCACGATATCGTGACTGAGCATTGCCATGAAGTGCTCAATAATTTTTGGTCGCACGCCTGAATATCCCTGAGCAAGACTCAGAAGTTTGAGTATCATCGCGAGACGCACCACTTGCAGATCAATCGGTGTGCCAACGCCGGCAGCATGTGAACGGATCAGGTTATGTTGTAGCGTTGATAAGTCGTTGACATCGACCTGAGTTTTTGCGAGTTTGCCAAAACCTGTATTGATGCCGTATGCAGGCGTTCCCCGTTGCACGACGGAAATGAGATGCTGATGACTGCGTTTGATCGGCTCCCAAGCAGAGTCAGGCAGTGAGATTTGGATGGGTTGTGATCTGATTTCTCGCAGTTCGTTTAAGATCAGGTGACCCGGGTTTAGCGTATAGTTTTGCATGAATACGTTTTTAACAGTTTTAGCAGAATTCGGCGAGTGAAAAATTGTCGGTTTTATTGTTGAACTCTTTTTGCCTCTAGAACGATTTTCATCTTCCTGCAATAACGCCTCGTGCTTTTGTAGTTTTGGATTTCCGCTTGGTTTATTGCCGATCATGGACCGCTGTTTAAGGTTAGAATGGCGATCGTTATGCCTAATGCCGCGACGTCTTTCTCCTTTGCGCCCGATGCCATTGAGATGCCCATTGGCCATCATATTGGTGGCGCTTTTGTGCCCGCTCGAAGTGAAATACCAATTAATCGTCCTTCCGATAACGTCGTCGTTCCAGGTTGTCCGTTGGCTAATATAGATGTAGTTGACAGAGCCGTTCAGGCTGCAAAACTCGCCTTGCGACGATCCGATTGGGCGGGCGGACAGCCTCGTGCCCGTACTCTTGCTTTGCAACGCTGGGCTGATTTAATTGAAGACGATGCAAAGTTTCTGGGGCAGTTGGAGTCAGTGCCATCGACTCGCCCCATTGCACAAATCAAAAATGGTGATATCGCAATATCTGCCGAACAAATTCGTTTCTTTGCTGAAATGGCAGACAAAGAGGGCAGTCTATTAGCCCCGACCCGGAATGATCAGATGGGGTGGGTGGCTAGTGAACCTTATGGTGTTGTTGGCGCCATTACCCCCTGGAATTTCCCGATCTCCATGGCGGCCTGGAAGCTTGCACCGGCTTTGGCGGCTGGCAATGCCGTGGTATTGAAGCCGTCGGAGATGACACCGTTTTCCGCGATACGTTTAGCCGAACTGTCGGTGAAGGCCGGCATTCCCGAGGGATTAGTCAATATTGTGCAAGGAGATGGAGTAACCACGGGTAACGCCTTAACAGGTCACCCTGAAATCGCCAAGCTCTCGTTTACCGGGTCGACTGAAGCGGGACAAGCCATTATGGGTAATATTGCCCGAACGGGTATGAAGCCAATGACCCTGGAGCTGGGCGGTAAAAGTCCTCAGATTGTATTTGCGGATGCAGATCTGGAAAAAACGGCGCAAGCCATTGCAACCAGTATCCTCGCCAATTCAGGACAAGCTTGTGTTGCGGGCAGTCGTGTCGTTGTGGCGGCCGAACTGGCTGAGAGCCTTGTTTCCAAAGTGCAATCCTTGCTGATGAAAATTAAACCGGGTCCGACCTGGGATGGAGAGACCACTTATGGTCCGGTCATTTCTGAAAAACAACTGACGCGGGTGGATGATCTGGTGCAGGCTTCGATTGTCGCTGGAGCGACTGTGCTGTGTGGTGGTGGGCGGCTGGATCGCCCGGGTTGTTTTTATCAGCCGACAATCCTTACTGACGTATCTGACCAGTCACCGGCCGTCGTCCAAGAAGTTTTTGGCCCGGTGTTAACGGTTCAAACTTTTCTGGATGAGGAAGAAGCGCTACAGCTTGCAGCTCATCCGACTTATGGTTTAGCGGCTGGCGTTTTTACTCGCGATTTATCGCGGGCGATGCGAGTTATCAAAGCGCTTGAAGCGGGTACTGTTTGGGTCAACCGTTACGGTCGGTCGCGGGATCATATCTTGCCGACAGGAGGCTTTAAATCCTCTGGAATTGGCAAGGATTTGGGACGCGAAGCCTATCACGCCAATCGACGCTTGAAGAGCGTTCTGATTGATCTTTGATGTACTACGACGTCGAGGCGTGGAATGGCTGTCTTTATTGCTTTTGATTGAAGACCAAGGCTTATTCGACCGTTTGAAAAAGTCAGAAAATAACTACCTGACTTTATCGAGAATCTTGTAATAAGCGCCGACCAAAGGCAGGAACCAAGGTTTACCAAAGTGTCCCGGCACGGCATTCCAGGGCAAAGTGTTCCACGGGTTTTCGCGCGTAACACCTGTTATTTGATCGGCCATGATCTCGCCGAGATGAGTTGCAATTTGTGCGCCGTGGCCAGAGTAGCCCATTGCATAATGCATGCCGTCAATTTCTCCGGTGCGCGGGTATCGATCGCTTGTCATATCGACCATGCCCCCCCAACAATAGTCGATCTCTATTTCTGCTAAATGTGGGAAGATATGACTCATAGCCGCCTGCAATAACTTTCCAGCCTTTGCATCGGATTGTTGATCAGAGCGTGCTGAGAACCTTGCCCTTCCGCCAAAGATCATCCGGTTGTCAGCCGAAAGACGGAAATAATTCCCTATGTTCATCGTGGTAACACAGGTTCGATTACCGGGAAGGGTTAGGCGGACTTCATCATCGGTCAGGGGACGAGTGGCGATCAGAAAGCTCCCAACCGGGATGATACGCCGGCGAAACCAATGAAAGTTCGGCGTCGTGTAGGCGCCTGTCGCCAACAGGACTTTTTGCGCCGTTATCGTACCTGCCGGGGTGGCGAGACGACAGCCCTTGGCGTCGGGCAGACACTGGATGACTGGAGAGGCTTCAAAGATACTGGCGCCATAACGTGAAGCGGCCTCCGCCAGGCCGGTTGCGAATCGGCCCATGTGCATCATGGCACTTCTCGGCTGCAACATTGCGCCGTGAAAAGCGCTTGAACCTATTTCTTCGCTTAATTCGTCTCGGGTTAGCAGAGTTGTTTCAGGGTCGACAAGAGCGTTCAAGGCGTCGAAATTCTTCCTAATCTCAATCATATGCTTAGGCTTAGACGCTAGCTTGAGTTTTCCGGATCGGCGAAAACTACATTCGATTTTTTCCTCGTCGGCGATTCGCTCAATCGTCTCAATGCCGTCATCAAAGGCGCGGTACATCGCAATCGCTGTCTCTTGTCCGAAGCTCGCACAAGCTTCAACAAAACTGTGCGCTAGACCATTGTTGAGATGACCGCCGTTGCGGCCGGACGCGCCAAATCCCACCGATTGCGCCTCCAGCACGGCGACGCCCATGCCTTTTTTTGCGAGTTTTCTGGCGGCGCCCAACCCGGTGAAGCCGGCACCGATGATCGCTATGTCATAGTGACCCTGGGGCTCGCCAGAGACAGCGACGAAGGTAGGGGCGGTTGCATGCCAAAAGGAGTTGTACTGAGTGTTAGCCATTGAAGTTTTTATTGCAGTCATGAGGGTAATTAAAAGCCAAACACATTCGGCAGTCCCGAAATGTCCTTAATTTCGGTATACCCATAATAGGGGTTTGCTGGTTCATGACCCCGGTTAACCCAGACCTTGGATTTTATTCCGAGATCATGGGCGGTCATCAAGTCGTACCGGAAAGATGACGACACATGGGTGATGTCTTCCGGTCCACAACCCAATGTGTCGAGCATGTATTCAAAGCCATTCATCTGAGGCTTGTAAGAACCGGCTTGTTCTGCGGTAATGACGGTGTGGAAAGGTGCGCCCAGCAGGGCAACGTTGGCGTTAATTTGGCAGTTCATTGCGTTAGATAGAATGACTAGCGGAATCTCTTTCGCCACGCGCGCTAGCCCTGCAGCTACATCCGGGTGAGGTCCCCAAGTGGGTATCTCGTCATAAATCTGCAGCGCGTCTTCCTCGTCAAAGTGTACTTGGTGCCTGTTGCAGGCTCTTTCGAGCGCGTTTGAAATGACATCCGCATAGGGTTTCCATGCGCCAAGAATTTCGTCCATGCGAAAGGCTGCGAAGCTTCGGATAAAAGCCTCCATCAAATCGGGATTCAGCGATTTCTCGTAGACCCGTCGCGACGCGCCGGCCATATCAAAGTGGGTTAAGGTGCCGTAGCAATCAAATGTAACGAATTTCGGTTTGAATATTGTCATTGTGTTTCCGTTGGATGAAATGCGAGTCTCCAGACGCAAGAGACGCTCATGGGCGCTTAGTGTAGTGCGATGGATTCATTTGGTGTTTTGAGATGCAGATGCTGCGACAGGATCGTGCAGTGCAATGTTGAGTGACTGAATTAAAACTTTGTTCTATGCCTCCCCGTTCGCCAGGAAAAAATAGCGGTATTTTTGTCGAGCAGGCGAATAGAATCGGGTATTGAACACCGAGCCTAAGCTGACTTTCATCGCCTTGCTCCCCAAGTGATGACCGTCGAGTGTGATCGCAAGGCAGATTGATCAGCGTTTGATTCATTAACAATTTGGAGCATTCATGACCTCGTCGTTGATTTTCAAAACTTTGAAACAAGAGCATCTTAGCGACGCGCAACGGTTGTCCGAAGGTGTGAAATGGCCCCATCGACTTTTGGACTGGGAATTCGTGTCGGGATTCAGCATGGGCGTGGTTGCGATGGCTGGCGAGCGGGTGGTGGCGACTGCGCTCGCAACTCCGTTTGCGCCGGTCGGGATGGTTAATATGATCATTGTTGATTCCGATTTTCGCGGGCGTGGCATCGGCCGTGACATTATGGTGCGCGCGATGCAATCTTTTGCGCCAGATGCCTGGCGATTGGTTTCGACCCAAGGTGGCTTGCCGTTGTACGATAAATTTGGTTTCCGGATTGTCGGAGAAGTGTTGCAGCATCAGGGTCGGTTAAGAGAAGTTTCGCCCTGCGGCGTGGCAGAGTGGGCGACTGCTGACCAAATAGCCGCGATAGTTGAGTTGGATGCGATCGCGACCGGAATAGATCGACAGACGCTTTTTAAGGCGCTTGCCGGCGAGGCCCATTTTGCAGTTCTTCGCGACGGCGTCGGTATTACCGGTTTCGCCGCTGTTCGGGATTTCGGCCGCGGCGAGGTTGCCGGACCTGTTATTGCTCGCAATCCGGCAGATGCGAAAAGTTTGTTGTCACTGATCATGGCGGAGCGAAACGGTCGACTCTTGCGAGTCGATACAAACATTGATACTGGCCTCAGCTCTTGGCTCGTCGCGCAGGGTTTGACCCATGTGGGCGGTGGTTGGCAAATGCAGAAAGGAGAATTGACTGAAACATCATCAGGATCGCCCACTATTTTTGCATTGGCGTCACAAGCGCTGGGGTAACTTCGCCCTATTTCTATACCTGCGTGTTGATGAGTTGATCCAAGTTGCACGCAAGTATCAAACAGGATAAGAGTTGCCACGTTCTATGTTTCGCTCGATGTTGATGCCTGAAAGCGCGAGATATGAAAGGGTTTAGTGTCGGTTAGACTGTTTCCGGTCAGCATTAGTGCTGCCATTTCTGACCCCACCCCCGGTCCGAGTTGGAAGCCATGTCCGCAAAATCCGAAGGCATGGAACAGTCCGTTATGGCGTGTGCTCGGTCCCATCACCGGTAGCATGTCGTCAACATAGCCTTCGCAGCCGGACCACGTTCGGATAACATTTGTGTGGCGTAACGCGGGAATCAGCTGTACCAGCCTATTAAGTTGACTCAGTGTTTTGTGAGGATTGATCTTTGCGTGGCCAGGAACCAGATTGACTTTTTCCCGCGGGCCACCGCCAAAAATAATATTGCCACGCTCCACCTGTCGGCAGTAAATAGATTCCTCCGCCGTGTTCGCCCAAACCCCGACCACCGGCAAGATTCGATGCTCTAATGGTTCGGTTACTCCCATCTGGGGTGCGTAAGGCGTCAATGGAACGGGTTCGCCGAGTTCATCGGCTATCTTGCTGCCCCACGCTCCCGCCGTGTTGAGGAGCAAGTCGGTCTCAATCGGGCCATCCGATGTCTGAATACAGAATCCATCATTTTTTGGGCTTATTGATGTAACCTGGGTGAAATCGCGAAGCGATAGTCCGTGACGTACAGCCGCCTGTGCGAAGGCGGGGACGACAAGGCGTGGATTGCCCGACCCGTCCTCCGGCGAGAAGGAGCCGGCGATGACCTCGCTCGAAAAAAATGGGAAACGTCGCTGCATATCCGCTTGACCCAATTGATCGATACGCAAGCCGTGCTTCAGTGCCGCTGAGGCAAAGTCTTGCATATTTTTCAAGCCCGCTTCGTGGAAAATTGCGCGAACGTGGCCAGTCGCGCGAAACTCAACATCGCGCCCAAGTAAGTTTTCTAATTCAGTCCAGAGCATCAGTGAATGATGCGCGAGAGCCATCTGCCGAAAATCGCGCCCTTGCCGGCGGACATTACCAAAGCTCGCAACAGTCGCAGCCGATCCGACTGCCCCTCGGTCAATCAAGGTGACCTCTAACGATTTTGGAGCTAACGGGTGTGTTAACAGGAAAAACGCACTAGCCGTTCCCATTAATCCGCCACCAAGAATAACAATACGCATACTCGCCCTCCGATATCCCAAAAGTACACAATCTTTCCCCTTGTCACAAAGATCGATTTCTGGGCAATATATAAGTTGAACCTATAGGAGATTGGATATGCGTGCCAGGCAATTGGAAGTTTTTTGTGCAATTATGCGCGAAGGCTCTTTAACCAGCGCGTCAAAGACTTTAAATACGTCTCAACCGGCGCTGTCCCAGCTGTTACGCCATGCCGAGCAGCAGCTTGGTTTTGCCCTTTTTAAGAGAGTCAGGGGTCGTTTGGTGCCAACCCCGGAGGCGCTTGAGATCTATCCTGAAGCCGATCGACTGTTTCAGGATCTCGAGGCGCTAAGACGGCGTACGAATGATCTCAAGACAGGAAGGCGTGGGCTTGTACGCATGGCTGCATCAGCCCCGCCCGCCATGTCTGTGGTGCCGACCGCTCTGACCCTGTTTCGCGCCAAACATCCTGAGATTGTTGTGCGTTCACAAATCGCACCGCTGGATACAATGATTGCCATGCTGATGCACGGTGATGTTAATTTAGCGCTTTGCATGAGCGACGAGCCCTCTGCTGGCCTGAATTCGGAACATCTTGGGAAGGTCGGGTTTGTCTGTCTGATGCCGCAAACGCATGCCCTGGCCGGTAGGGAAACACCCATCCACTTTGAAAATCTAAAAGATGAATCGCTGATTGCCTACAGGCACGCGACATTGCCTGGCCGAGTGCTGGCTCAGAAAGCGCAGCGAGACGGTGTGATTTACCGACCCGAGATCGAGATTGATACTTCGATTTCAGCACTTTCCTTTGTTCAGGCTGGATTGGGCGTGGCAATTGTGGACGCACTTTTGCCGTGGCAGAAATTTCATGGCATCACGGCCAGAGAATTTGCTCCAGACCTGACGCTCCCAATTTCGCTTTTAACCCGTGCCGAGCGCGAGTTGTCGATCGCAGAGACCCTTATGCAGGATAATTTGAGACAGGCATGTGCAGGATTACTATCATAAGGATGACTTATGACATTGTTCTACATGCGTCTTGGATTGTGGGTTGGATAGGTCCCTAAAATAGGGATAAATCAAACAAGAGGTCCGTATGACTTGGCATATCGGCGTTGATATCGGCGGCACTTTCATAGATTTTTGTGCGTACGATCGCGACACGCAGGCTCTACATACCATTAAGGTGCTGACCACTCCGGATAATCCAGGTGCAGAATTACACCAAGGATTTTCGCTTCTGCAAGCGCGGCATCAGATCCCTCCCACGCAAACGATTGGTTTCGTGCATGGAACGACGGTGGGCATCAACACCATTATCCAGAAGAAGGGGGCAAGACTCGCTCTCATCACGAATGCCGGTTTTGAGGATGTGCTTGAGTTGGGTCGTTTGCGAATGCCGGATATGTATTCCCTGTTTTGCAGCTCGGCTGAGCCGTTAATTCCTCGGAACAGGATTTACGGGATTTCGGGTCGAATGACGGCTCGGGACGGTGAGAGTGAGTCGTTGGAGCTATCCGAACTTGGCGAGATCGTTGCGAATTGCCGTCGTCAAGAAATCGATGGCATCATTATCTCGATGCTTCATGCTTATCATTCGCCTGCACATGAAGAGGCGGTAAAAGCCGAAATTAATCGCTTGAATTCCGGTTTGTTCGTTTTTACATCCTCCGAGATATGGCCTGTTGTTCGGGAATACGAGCGCACCACGACGGTGGTTCTAAATGGCTATGTGCACCCCCGTGTCGCTGGCTATTTAAAGGGTCTGGAAAAGACGCTGCACGATCTCGGTGTGCCAGCCCGCCCTTTGTTAACTAAGTCCAATGGCGGGTTGATGCGAGCCGGGACCGGTAAGCGGAACTGCGTTTCTATGCTGCTTTCAGGCACGGCGTCTGGAGTCACTGGGGCTTGCTGGTTAGCAAAGCAAGTCGGGAGCGAACGGGTTCTCACGGTTGATATCGGAGGCACTTCTGCGGATGTGGCATTAATCGTTGATGGTCATCCGCAATATGGTTCCGACGAGAAAATCGGCGATTATCCGTTACATATTCCGTCGGTTTCGGTCACGTCTATCGGGATTGGTGGCGGGTCAGTTGCTAAGGTGGACTCTCTTGGCGTTTTGAAAGTTGGCCCTTCAAGCGTTGGCTCCTCTCCTGGCCCGGCCTGCTATGGACGTGGAGGGACCGATGCTACGTTGACTGATGCCCTCGCGGTTTGTGGTTACTTGGGTCATGCGCCCATGGCCTACGGACAGTTGACTTTGGATATCAAGCGGGCGGAGTCTGCTATCGAGGATATCGCACGTTCGCTTGGCCGAGATCTCGCGGCAACCGCCGAGGCGATAATTCGGGTTGCGGTCTCAGAGATGTTTCTCGAGGTTGAAAAACTGGCATCCCGGGCAGGTCTTGATTTGCGGGAGTACACGCTAATGCCTTTTGGAGGCGGCGGTCCGATGCTGGGGGCGATGCTCGCCCGCGATTTGGGGATGCGCCATATCTTGGTACCGCATCGTCCTGGTGTCGTCTCAGCTTTTGGCGGTTTGGTGTCGGACCTCAAATGTGATTTCATTCGCGCTCTTTTTAAGCCTTGCGATATCTCAACGATAGCGGCGATGCAGGAGGCGAGCAAGAGTCTTACTGTCGAGGGAGAAGCCTGGCTTTATCAGAAGCAGGGATACGATGCGACGGGAGAAATGAACTTTTCAGCGGAGATGCGTTACGCAGGACAGAGTTTCGAAGTTGCTGTTCCTCTAGATTTAGCTTGGATCGAATCGGGTGATGTTGCGGCAATTCGTGCCGCTTTTGATGCAAGGCATAAGGAGTTGTTTGATTTTAATGACCTCGAAGCAGAAGCGGAAATTGTAAATCTGTGCTTGGTTATCAGTGGTCAAGGCCAATCTTTGAGAATTGATCCGCAGCCCTTGCAATCAGCAGAAGCACAGGCTTTGAAACACGCGCCGATGCGAATGGCAGGTGGTGTGCATCAGGTTCCCGTTTATTCGAGAGATGATCTCATGGCTGGACACAGGTTCAAGGGTCCTGCAATCGTGGCTCAAGAGGACACGACTTGTGTTATTCCAAAAGACGTTCAGGTTCATGTTGACGGGTACCTGAATCTACACCTTCATCCCAACGAGAGTCATGTCAATGACTGATCTGAATTACGACCCTGTTGACCTTCAGGTTCTCGCCAACCACAGCCGTGCTGCGGCCGAGAATATGGCGTATACGCTGCACCGTACCGCACATTCCGCATTTGTAAAAGAAACGCAAGATTTCACGGTCATGCTCTCTGATCCTGCAGGCAACACCTTTGCGGTGCCGATGGAGTTGGGCGCCACGTGGTACCCCGGCCTTAACTATGGGCGCGCGCTGGAATTGATTGAAGACTATCGCCCGGGTGACATTGCGTTTACCAATGACGCTTATTCTGGATTTTTGGCAACCCATACGCCAGACACGCACTTATGGAAACCGATCTTCCACGACAATGAGATCATCGCATTTGCCGCCGGCCATATTCACAATACCGACATGGGCGGGGCAGTGCCAGCGTCTCTTTCGCGATCGTTAACTGAGATTCATCAGGAAGGCATCCGCTTTGCTCCGATGAAACTGATGCGCGAGGGTGTTTTTGATGACACTATTTTAAGCATTATGGCGAGTAATGTACGCAAGCCAAGTTTGAATATTGGTGACATCAAGGCGTTGGTTGGGGCGTTGAATACTGGCGAACGCAAAGTGCGGGCCATGGTGCAAACCTTTGGTCTAGAGCGGTTTCGAAAAGGCATTATTGCTCTACAGGATTATGCCGAAAAGCAGGCGCGCGATTTGCTCAGCGCAATGCCTAATGGCGCGTGGCAGTTTGCGGATTACGCTGATGAGGATTCTGACAACGCTAATCCTTGTCGTCTTAATTTAACCCTGAAGATCACGGGAGACGAAGCTGTACTGGACTTCACGGGTTCGGATCCGCAACTCGGTAGCTCACTCAATGTACCCACAGGCGGCGATCCGCGTCATACGATCCTGCTGGTTGGGGTCTATTACGTACTCAACACGCTTAACCCGCAGATTCTGATGAATACGGGTTTGACGAGGCCGTTTACTTGTATTACCCCGGACGGTACTGTTTTGAATCCTCAGTTTCCAGCTGCTGTAGGCATGCGTTCGCTGACGTGCGCGCGACTGCGCTCCGTAATATTTGGCGCGTTTTCCCA
This sequence comes from Arenicellales bacterium nBUS_48, assembly GCA_051201575.1. GTDB lineage: Bacteria > Pseudomonadota > Gammaproteobacteria > Arenicellales > UBA868 > UBA868. The sequence continues at coordinate 543,388 of CP179197.1, forward strand.
GGTGATTCCAGAGCAGATGCCCGCGGCGCCTGCGGGCAATAATTGCATTGTCAATGTCATGACCATGGATGAACGTCGGGGTAAAAGTGTAATTTCGTCTGTGAATCCTGTGGTAGGTGGCGGTGGAGCGATGCCGCATCGAGATGGCACCAATGGTTCGGGAGCAGATGCTGCCTATTTGCGAAATACACCGATCGAGATCACCGAGATTGAAACGCCGATAAAAATTACCCGTTATGGTTTGATGCGGGATACGGGTGGAGCAGGGCGTTGGCGTGGTGGTTTAGCAACCGCACTAGATTTTCGAGTCTTCACTCCTGACAGTCGGGTCAGTGCGCGAAACCGCGATCGTAGCCGCTTTCGTCCTTGGGGTATTTTAGGTGGTTGTGCAGCCGGACTTTCTGACATGATTATTAATCCGGGCACGGCGTCAGAAAAATCTCTCGGTAATATTGACTTTGTCGTTCTACAGCCTGGCGATGTACTGCATCTGCATTCTGCGGGAGGAGGTGGGCGCGGTAATCCACTTGAGCGGGAATCGTGGCGAGTTGCTGAGGATGTAGCTCGTGGTTATGTTTCTGTCAGCTCTGCTGCGCGAGACTACGGTGTCTGTTTGTTAGAAGGCGTAGTGGACGAGGCGGCGACAATGGCATTGCGTGCCGAACTGGCGGCGAATCAAACGACTGAGCATTTCCACTTCGGACCCGAGCGCGACAGTTTTGAGGCAGTGTGGACAAAAGAGTGCTACGGACAGATGACACAACTCATGACTCGGTTACCGGTGCATTGGCGGTTTTTTGTGAAGACCGAGCTTTTCGCGCGCGTCGGCGATTCTGCAACTAGTGTCTTGGAGGCATTCGAACAGATTCGGACTCGATTTCCTCAGGTCCCTGATGTCTCAATTAAGGCGATCCATTAAAAATGGGATCAAGGCCTCACGCAAAACGGCTTGATGAGACCAACCGACGGATCGTGCATCTACAGATTGATGGGGTTGAAATTGAGGCACTGGAAGGTGATACCGTTCTGACGGCTGTGCTGCTTAGCACGGGTCAAACAGGAACCGATGTATTTAATCAATCTGATGAGGCAGGATTTTGTCTCATGGGAGCGTGTCAAAGCTGCTGGATTTGGACATCCGGCGGGGGACATTTGCGCGCTTGCGATGTGGCCGTGGAAGATGGACTGAAACTATTTACCAAACCGAACGGGCTCGACCGATGAGCGATAACCTGATCGTGATTGTCGGGGCAGGTCCTGCAGGCATGGAGGCGGCGCTCACTTTGGTGAGATTTGGCTTTCGACCGGTTGTGATCGACGCCGGTGCGCATTCTGGTGGCCAGATTTATCGCCGTGTTCCGGATTCACATCGGCGCAGTTATCGCGCCATTTATGGATTTGATGCGATTAAGGCCCGCTACTTACACGACGCCTTCGATGCCATTTGCAATGCGATTGACTATCGCCCCAAAACCCGAGTCTGGGCAGTTCATGAAGGGGAATTATTTCTTGATGGTCCTGATGGATGCACCACATTAACTTATGACAAGCTGATTTTATGCACCGGCGCAATAGATCAGACATTCCCGGTTCAAGGCTGGGAGGCTAAGGGTTGTTACAGTTTGGGTGGCGCGCAAATCGCATTGAAATCGCAGGCCCTGGCTTTGGGGAATCCGATTGGCTTTGCCGGCGCGGGACCGCTTTTGTGGTTGGTGGCATGGCAACACCTGAAAGCGGGCGCTGAGGTCGCCGGAGTGTGGTGTACCTCGACCCGGCGAGACCTTTTCTTCGCACTTCCATGGTTAGTCTTGCGCCCTCGCTTGGCTTTGCGGGGGGTCAGGCAAATTTTTGCATTATGGCGTGCGAAAATTCCGATTCAGTTTGGCGCTCAGGATATTGTGGTGAGGACTGATTCTGAGGGTGCTGTCACAGGGCTTCGTTGGTCAGAGAGTTATAAAAAAACGGACACCCCTCTTCGAGCTCTGGCACTGGGTTGGCATCTTCAGTCCGAGACACAGCTGTCTCAGCTTTTGGAGATATCAAGTGTTTCAGGGCAGCATCGTCCTGTTATCGACAGTGTTGGACGCAGCTCGACTCAAGACGTTTATATGGCAGGCGACGGTGTTGAGATCCTTGGGTCAGATGCAGCTCGTACCGGCGGCCGGATGGTGGCCACTGCTGTGCTGGATGATCTTGGTATTCAGCAAAAACGGCTGGATCGATTGACAGCTTTGGGTGACAGGGTGAAGCATCTCTGGATGCGTGGCTTTGCCAAGGGGTTGGCTCGGGCTTTCCCCCAGCCTGACGCGAGATATTTTTTGTCATTGCCAGAATCAACTATTATTTGCAGGTGCGAGTGCGTGTCTATTGCTACAGTGAGCACTGCTGTCGAGAATTGGCAATGTGAGGATATGAATCGTTTAAAAGCGATAACACGAGCTGGCATGGGACGCTGTCAGGGTCGTTACTGTAGCGCCACGCTGGCGGCGGTCGTTGCGGCAAGAACGGGACGAGCCCCAGCTGAGATTTTGCGTTATCGCGCTCAAGCACCTATTTATCCAACGTCAATTAACTTAAATGCTTGTCATGATGCTAAGTCTGATTCTCGGTAAGTTGATTTAAACCGGGCTATTCAGGAGAGAGGTACGCACGACAAGATGCCAATAGTCCGCTAAAACGATTGTTCTTTGACGTGTGTAGTGAATTTGATTTTTTCCTGGCATTAAAAAAGTATTATTTTTTAAAATTTTAATATCGTTAAGACGCGAAGAGCAGAGTCTAAAAATAAAATAAAATGAAATCTGAGTGATCATTTTTAAAAGTGCTGGGCGTGTTTATGCTTTTTGAAACTGGTGCTGCCTTTACGGTGCCAATCTGGGGTCACTGTTTGACTAGTCTGGGAGGGAATATCCGGCCCCCTTCCTCTTTCTCAACTTTCAAAAGACGGTAAACACTATGGATGCCTTGCTACTGCCCATAACCGCTACAGTTATCGTGGTGAGCCTGCTTTGGAGATTCCGCTCAACAAAATGGGCGATCGGAATTATCTTTGCGTTGTGCTCAATCGGGGTTTACGCACTCTTATATCTCGGATGGGTACAGTTTCAATCTTAGTTGGAATCTTCACGTTTCAGTGAGTGCCAACGATTGGATCATCCTGCGATAAGCCGTTGTTGCGGCCTCCTGGTTCGGGTGCACCCCGTTTTGAACAACCTGCTTTGCCCCGACAATCACGGTTTTTACCGGATTAAACGGACCTGAAAAAATCCAGGTATCCAGGACCTGATCGAGGGTTCGGTTAGAGAATTCAACATGGTCCGAATTCAGCTCAACGAGATCACCCCGTGACCCGGGCTGTATTCCGCAGACAAACTCGCCTTGTGCCCGGTTGCCGCCGATGATCGCGGCGTCTATGAGTGATCGACCATTACTTTTTGTAGCATCTGTAACCAGTACCGCCCGCTTTTGCCGACTCAATCTCTGTCCGTATTCAAGAAGTTGAAGCTCGTGAGCCGGAGATGTGCTGACCTGGCTGTCAGATCCAATCCCGAAAAAGCCATTGTTTGCTATTAGCTCTGATGCGGGAAAAATACCGTCTCCTAGATTTGCTTCGGTTGCGGGGCAGAGTCCAACGGTCACGCCGCTTTTGGCAATTAGCGCTTGTTCTTTGCGATCGACATGTGTCGCGTGAACCAGACACCACTTATGAGTGACATCACATTGATCGAATAACCAGCTAACGGGTCTAGCAGAATTGACGGCCACGCAATCATTTACTTCTTTTATCTGTTCGGCCACATGAATGTGAATCGGGGCGTGCTTAAGAATACTTTTTGCGTGCGTTATTGTGGCGTTTAAATCTTGAGGAGAAACGGCACGTAGGGAATGGGCCGCAATGCCTATCGAGCGGTCAGGATTTTCAGTACAGAGCGAGTGGCATTCAGAAAGAAGCCTAAGATAGCCATCTGGATCGTGATAGAACCGATTCTGTGCGTCCTTGATCGGTTCATTTTCAAAACCGCCACGACAATAAAGCGTGGGCAGCAAAGTGATAGCGATACCGGCCTCTGAGGCTGCGTCGAAAAGGCGTTCCGACATTTCACTTTGGTTTGAATATGGAGTGCCATCGGGCTGATGATGCAGGTAGTGAAATTCCGCAACAGATGTATATCCCTTGAGCAACATATCAATATAAAGGTAGTTGGCGATTATCTGCAGCTGTTCAGGGTTAAGTCGCGAATTAGCGCGGTACATCAGTTCGCGCCATCCCCAGAAATCATCCTGACCCGGTACTTGATGTTCGGTTAATCCCGTGATCGCTTTTTGATGCGCATGAGAGTGCAGGTTTGGGATGCCTGCAATAACAATACCCTCAAGATAAAGGTCTACATCAGAGGTTTCATCTTCCCGAACGCTCTCAATGCGGCCCTGATCACTAAATTGCACAACGCAGTTTTTCTGCCAGCCGGATGCGGTCAGCGCGTTGGCGCATCGGACGGACGTTAGGCGAGAGACTGAATGGTTCATGCGATGTTCAGTTAATTATGGGATGACAGATTTGTTACTGATGAGTATGACTTGTACTAACTGATGATAGACATTTTAGATTCATCTAAGCTATCCCGGCTTGGCCATCTAACGCAGAATGACATCTGCAAGTTTCTCTGCCATCATGGTGACAGGCGCGTTGAGATTAGCGGTCACGTTGTGAGGCATGATTGACGCATCAACGACGCGTAATCCTTCTGTCTCGTGAACTAATCCTTCCGCATTTGTAACAGAATTATCGCCAGTTCCCATGCGACAGGTTGAGGTGGGGTGGTATTCCGTTGAGGCAGTCGCGCGGAGCCAACTCATAATTTCATCATCACTTTGCACGTCTTCCCCTGGTGCCAGCTCATGACTTCGCAAACCATCAAAAGCGGGTTGTGCTGCCATCTCACGTGTTCGTCTGACACCGTCGATCATAACTTGGCGATCACGCGCTGCTTCAAAAAAATGATATGAGATTGAGGGGTGATGATTGGGATTGCCTGATTTCAGTATCACCTGTCCGCGACTCTCGGGCCGCATTAAACCCATCGAGAACATGAAACCGTCCTCAAAGTTTGCGACGGGATCACCCATATCGGCGGTCATGGCATAAAATTCATGCTGAAGATCTGCGTAGTCAACATCAGGCGAGCTCTTAAAGAAACAGCCAGTCTCGCAGATGGTTGATGCGCCTAATCCGGATTTCAACAGCATCCATTCAAGACCGATACGGTATTTCCCCAAGCCTTTGAAACTCTGAGCCCATGAAACGCCTTTTGGCGTCGCATAAGTGATCGGCACAATTTGATGATTTTCGAGATTTTTTCCGACCGCGGGGACATTGGCTACCGTGGTGATTCCGTGACTGGCGAGATGGACAGGGTCACCAACTCCCGATAACAAAAGAAGCTGAGGCGAATTGATCGCACCGCCAGATAAAATTATTTCGCGACCTGCCTCATACCGAGTCTGTCTTCCATTTTTTTCTGCAAGTACCGCAACAGCACGTTTGCCATCAAACTGAATTTGGTGAGCCAGAGTATTCGTTAAAACGGTCAGATTTTCCCGTTGCATAACAGGGTGTAAATACGCCTTCGCTGCGCTACAGCGCTGACCGTTTCGTGTAAAACTCTGGGCAACGTGAAAACCCTCGTGTTGTTTGCCGTTCTGGTCCGGAGTAATTCCATAGCCGGCTTGTTGGCCAGCTTTCAAAAATGCCTGGTGAAGGGGGTGCGTTGCGTTGCACGTTTCTATGGTTTGCGGTCCACTGTCGCCTCGAAACTCGCTTTTACCTTTATCTGATGTTTCCATTTTTCGGAAATAAGGCAGACACTCTTCATAACGCCACTCCGAAAGGCCTTCGCTTGCCCACGCATCATAATCCTTGGGATTACCGCGATTGGCAACCATGCCATTGATGGCTGAAGAGCCTCCAAGGACTCGACCGCGATGCTCCAAAATTTGTCGCCCGTCACAGTATGGTTCAGGTTCACTGGTGTACCCCCAATCGAAACGCGGGTCCCGTGCTGCCATTCCACAAGCGGCTGGCATTTGAATGAGGATGCTTCGATCATTCCCCCCAGCCTCTATCAGCAAGACCCGATTGGACGATTGCTCAGTTAGCCTGTTGGCTAGAACACATCCAGCTGATCCAGCGCCAACAATGATGTAATCAAAGATCCGGTTTTGTTCCACTAGGTTATCCTTGAAAAGGTAAAAGTCTAAATTCTGATCGGCAATTCAATCGAGGTATCCCTGATAGGGCTGACGTCTCACGCAATCATGGACCATCTTCGTCAACGTGGTGAGATCAAAAACAGGCAGTTTGAGTACCTGTTGAATTCGCCAGGCATAGGGAGGTAAGTCGGTACACTCAAGAACGATGCTGCGAATCTCCGGATGGCGGGTCTGTAATTGTTGGGCCACATCGACCACCTCGGACTCTACGATAGATAGATCCATATCGTTACGTTCGGCCCGTAGAATCACCGAAGAAAACTCTGGTTGATCTTCCATGCCCTGAATCACTACCGGAATATCACCCGCGCCAATGGCCTCAAAGTGGCGGTGGGTTAGACTCGATTCACTGGCGGTAATTATCCCCACTGGGACATGACCGCCACCCAGTTGAAAGGCTAATGGCACCTGTATGAGGCTGGAGGCAAATACGGGAATACTCACAGCCTCGGCAAGCTCTCTTTGAAATAAAGCGAGAAAACCACAGCTACCGGTAATTGCCTTGACGCCAGCTTGTTCCAAGCGCTTTGCGGCCTCAATGAATGGCAGGATAAATGCTGGCTCAGGATTGTTTAATAATTTCTGAATGGTTGCGCCAGCGACGGTTTCATAGAGTATTGTGAAAGGCAGGCTGGAGGCATTTTTGATATGCCCAGGTGGTTTGGGAAAGAAAGTATCGAGACACAGAACGCCGATGGATACACCATACAGGTTTTGGCCGCCGGGTAAATGATTACAAGAATATGAGGTGTCTATCATTTAAAAGCGGTTGATTTGGTAAGGTTGGAGATCAATGCCGGGGTCGATCCCTAGAATTAAATCCCGAATAACTTGTCCAGTTCGTGGAGCCATCATCAAACCGTAGTGGCTGTGTCCAAACGCGGCATATAGCCCGTCGTGATCGGGTATCTGTCCGAGACATGGCAAACTGTCAGGAGTAGATGGTCTGGACCCCATCCAGTGACTGACTGGCAGGTCGGCAACACCGGGTAACATTTTTTTGGCGGCAGAAATTAATCCAGCCGCTCGGCGAGTATTGGCAGGTGCATCCAAACCTGCGAATTCTGCAGTACCGGCAACCCGTATGCCCTGTTGCATGCTACTGGCTACCATCTTAAGATCCATATCCATCACCGAGTTATTCAATTCAATATCAGTTTGCTGGAATTCAATGTGGTAACCTCGTTCCGCTTCAAGAGGCACCCGGATTCCTAGCGGTTTCAACAAATTTTTTGACCAGGCGCCCATTGCCACTATTAACCGGGTGCATTGGTACGGGCTGTGTTGGCCTCTTACGGTCCACCATCCGGTAGGGTGAGGAGAGATATGATCGATTTGATCTTGAATCACTACGCCACCGAGATCAATAAATTTCGCAAGCAATGCCCTTGCAAGTGAGTTTGGCGAAAGTGCCCTGGCCTGCCCTTTAATAATAATAGCGGAGTTGAATTCCCTTGAGAGAGCAGGTTCCAGTTGCTGTAGTTCTTTTCGGTTTATTCGTTCAATTTCCGCACCTTTGTCGCGGCGAAGCATGTAGTCAAAACTGTCTAGACAGGCCTCGTTGGCACGTCGGAACGCATGGACATAGTAACTGTCTCTGATCAAGTGTCCCGATTGAGTATTCTTTAATAGATCACGAAAATGTTTAACATTATTGCGATTGAGTGCCTCCATGGCATCAACCACAGTTACTACTTTATTAAATTGACCGTTGTTGAAGAATCGTACTGCCCAAGGCAGGAGTTTCGGTAAATAAGCCGCCCGTATGGCAACGGGTCCATCCTTTTTGATCAGCCAGCCGGGCACCTGTTTCCAGAGTCCGGGGGTCGATTGAGGAATAATCGACCATGGAGATATCACACCGGCATTACCCGAGGAGGCGCCTTGTCCCGGTTCATGGCGATCAATCAGCCGCACTCGTAAACCGGATTCAGCAAGATAAAGGGCAGTGCAAATACCAACTATTCCGCCACCTAAAACGATGACATTCTGATTTGAGTCCAACGGGTTATTGCCCCGTTTTGGGGCGCATAAACTGTTGAAAAATGACTGGAGCCATGACTATCACCGCCAGTAAATCACTGCTCGTGCTGGGCGCTACCAGTAATAAACCGCCAACCGCCATTAATAATCGCCAGAGGCCGTTCAGAGGCTGCCTGAAATAAGCCGATACTGCGGTGGCGATCGCGAATACACCCATAGCACAGGATATGGAAACCTGTAGGAACGATATCCACGTAAAGTATTCAGGTAAAACAATTAGGATTGTTGGTGCGTAGACAAACACCATAGGTACCATGAGTTTGCCGATACCCAAGGTAAACGCATTGATTCCGGTTCTGAACGGATTGGCTCCTGCTATACCGGCAGCTGCATAAGCCGAGGCACATACCGGGGGCGTAATTTCTGAAATTACGCCGTAGTAGAGTACGAACATGTGAGTCGCCAGTGGCGGTACACCCAGATTTGATAGCGCCGGCTGGGCGACAGCGACCAGCATGATGTACAACGCTGTGGTGGGTAATCCTGCACCCATCAGTATGCAGGCGATGGCTATCATGACTAACGATAGAAATTGCTGAATGGAGTCCTGCGAGAATGCTTCAGAAGGCAGCCAACCGATTACAGCGAAAAGGCTTTCAGCCATATCTGCAGCGCCTGAGGTCACCATAAAGCCCAGTCGAAAGCCCACTCCGGTTGTGTTGATGACGCCAACCACAATTCCGACTGCAGCAGAAGCGGCGCCTACTGCGAGGGCATACTGAACGCCAACGTTACAACTATCAAATAGCTCCTTGAAGGGTTTGCGAGGACCTCTATGTAACAATGAAACAATAGTAAGTCCGGCGAGTATTCCCGCGATGGCCGGTGAAAACCCTTCGCCGCTATACGGAGAGGCTTTCCAGAAAATAAACCCTAGCAATGCGAAAGGAAGCAACAGCGTGGTGGGTTTGTTGAAGCCGCAAAACCCAACTACTACGCATAAACTAATACCCATGAATGCCGCCATGTTCGGTGTGTAGCCGGAAAACAGCACGATCAACAGAGCCAGCAACGGCATAATGGTAAACCAGCCTTTACGCCAGACGTCTATGAATATCGGTAACTGATCTTTGGTATAGGCTTTCAGCCCGAGTTTCTTGGCGGTAAAGTGCACAATAGATAACACACCAATGTAGTGCATCATGGCGGGCACGATTGCCGCTATTACAATTGTGGTGTACGGTACTTCTAGGTATTCCGCCATCAAAAAGCTGGCGGCTCCCATGATCGGCGGAGTGATCTGACCGCCCGCACTCGAGGCTGCTTCCACGCCACCCGCAAAATGGCCGGGATAACCCATGCGTTTCATATTGGGAATGGTGAGTGATCCGGTGGATACAGTATTGGCAATTGAAGAGCCGGAGATCGTGCCGAAAAATGCGGAAGACACGACGCTAACCTTGGCAGGTCCACCGGTGTATCTACCGGCCAGCATCATCGCGTTATCAACGAAAAACTGTCCCAGCCCCATGCGTTGAGCTACCACGCCGAAGAGTACAAAATGGAACACTACGGTCGAAACGACCCACAACGTAATACCAAAAATCCCCTCGAAGGGGAAATACATATTGTTTATAAATTGCCGCCAGTCAACGCCGGGATGTTGCAGAATTTGTGCCGGCATCCACGGACCTAGCAATGCAAAACCAATAAAGATCAGGATAATTAGTGGCAAAATAAAGCCAATGGTTCGGCGCGCTATCTCGAGGGAGGAAAGCACCAAGACGCTGCCGAAAAATACATCGAGTCCGGTCGGGTTGCCCTGGCGCAGCATTTGTTCCGGAATGAACAAATGGAAAACATCTATACCTCGCCAACTCACCCAAAGGAACAGGGCGGCTGCAATTGCAAGGATCAGAGTAATCCAATCGTAAAGTGGGACACTACCGGGTCGAACCCATCTGATTGGCCGATACTGCATTGCGGACTCTTTCTTCAGCAAGGGAAAGCTGCAAAAGATAAATAGGTACAAACCGGAAAGGTGAATCCCCATATGGACGTAATCCACCGGTGTACCAAAACCTGCGGTCCACAAGTGGTAGGCTGCAAAGACAACAGTGGCCCAATATAGAAAACGACTAAATGTGGGACCGTTGTCGCGGATTCTCAGAGCCGAGTCATATTCTCTTTCGAGCTCTTCGAGAGTCTTGGCATCGATCGCAGTCTCGGTAGTTGCCATGATTTACCGTTGAGTAAATTTTAACGATGTAAACAAAGGGGGCAGTGACATCAAGTCAACCGCCCCCCAAAAAAACTCCATACAGAGGTGGAGAGTTACATTAAGCCGGCTTCTTTATAAAAACGCACCGCACCTGGATGTAGTGGTACACCAATACCTTCGACACCATCGAGAGCAGTTTCGACGGTAATTACCTTGCCTTTGGAGTGACCGTTATCGAGCAATTTGCGCGCAGTCTTTGACCACAGTGCTTTGGTAATTTGATAAATCAGCTCTTCGTCTTGGTTAGCATTCGTGATCAAGATACCGCTAACCGCCACAGTATTTACATCATAGGTGACTCCGGGATAGGTGCCAGCCGGAATTGATGATGGAATGTAGTAGGGAACGCTTTTGTTAGCCATCCTTACTTCTTCATCCGTAAAATTATATAGCTCCATACCCTTGGTATTGTCTAACTGAATCATGGCGGCGACCGGTGTACCGGCAGCGTAGAAGTAAGCGTCTAACTGACCGTCTGCTAGGCGTTCTGCACTCTGTGAATTGTTCAATTCGGCTTCTTGAATATTGTCACGGTTAACGCCGTGATCGGCGATGATTAACTCAACCGCAATTTGAGTGCCAGAACCGGCCTGCGCGATCCCCACTCGTTTACCTTTTAGATCGCTTAGGCTATTCAAACTACCGCCTTTGGGTAAAACTAAATGCAGGTCTTCGGGATACAGGTTGGCGATAATTCGCAGATCAGGTTTGGCATTGTTTTCGTACTTGCCGATTCCGTTGTAAGCGAAGTGCAGGGTGGCTGCCCCAGTTAGGCCAGCTTCCATATCACCCGCCTGAACGGCGTTGCAGTTATGAGCAGAGGCGTTGGTCGATTGAGCCATGGCAACGAGGCCGGGTACGCCACAGTTACCACCTTTCTCGCACGCCCGGGAACCCGGGGGGTTGGAAATGGCGTTAGCGATGATGCCTCCTATGGGGAAGTATGTGCCGCCCGCGCCACCGGTGCCAATGCGGAAAAATTGCATTTCCTGCGCTTGCACCGCACTTCCCAGTGCTACAGAGCCACCAAGTACGGTGGCTAAAACTAAATTACGTAATTTCATGCGATTTCCTCGATTTAGATGTCGTTTGGTTATTTGGATGGTCTCATTCTCAACGCAAGACCTTTAATGCGACAATTTATAATAACCAAAGTTTATTATTAATAAAAATTAGAAATTCCGTTTAAACTATCAGTTTTTCCGATAGATAATCAGGATGAATCTTAAACAGCTCCGGGCCTTTGCTGAAGTGATGGAAACGGGGTCGGTATCTGAAGCGGCGCGTCGGCTGCATCGTTCCCAGCCAGCGATCAGTGCATTGATTGCATCTCTTGAGAATGAACTAGGGATCGGGTTATTTACGCGTACCGGTATGCGTCTCAAGCCGGCTCCAGAGGCTCATTTCCTATTGCGCGAGGCTCATGAAATTTTGAACAGGGTGGATAAAGCCCGAAGTACGATGCTCGCCGTTCGCGATTCAAAGGTCGGTCAGCTAGAACTAGCGAGTATGCCAGGGCCCGCCATTTATCTTCTTCCGAAGTTGATAGACCGTTTTTTGGGGGAGCGCTGTGATATCGAGGTTAATTTAATTACGCGGTCTTCACCCGAAATCGAGCAACTGGTTTCAGCGCAAAACGTGGAGATGGGTTTTGCTGATTACCATTTGCTCAATGCATACGACAATGACCTCGTGTCTTTTGACCTATACGAATTTGAATGTCTGTGTGCTATGCGATCGGATGATCCCCTGGCGGGCAAATCTTTAATTACGCCTGACGAACTCGATGGAAAGACATTAGCGACGCTGCACCCTGAACATTCAACGACGATTCAAGTGACAAACGCGTTTAAAGCGGCCGATGCGCGGATGGTGGTTGGATTTAACGCACAGTACTTCATTCCCCTGTTTACTTTTGTCGAGAGAAGGTCCGTGTATTCGTTAGTCGATTTACTCAGTGTAAAAACGTACCTAACTCAGCATCAGGGCAACGATCGCAAACTAGTTTTTCGGCCATTCGCGCCGCGGGTAAGTTTACGGGCCACAATAATCACGCCGAACCATAAACCTATATCCTCGTTAACCAGGGAATTTTTGGAATTTTTCAAACAAGCTCTCACTAGTATTCAACAAAAAGATTACACCCTGTAATCGCATTGAATTTGTCCGGCCGGTTCAGCGTGATTGTTGCGACGCGTTCGTTTACCTCGTAGTCGATATCACCGATTTGCATGATTGATCTCCACTTAGTCTTTTTCAGATAGATTGGAAAACTGTCCTGCACCACGAATACCTTCCTGAAACAATGCTTCTCGCCCGTTGTGCCATTCATAAGTCATGGCCTCCCGCAGGGGTTTTCCGTGCTGGTTTTTCAAAGAACGCTGGTCTGCGCGAACACAAATCTGCGGGATTTCGCAAAGTTGAGCACCTAAAGATTCAAGTGACGCGTCCGCACCCATCCACTGGTATGGCGATCGGGTAGATTAAGAATCCGAGACTGGTTAGGATAATCTCTCCAACTGTTGTAGTCTGTCTTTAGCCGTTTCCTGAATCGAGTCAGCAAGCGTCGGGAGAAACTCCATCAAGCGATAGATGATGTGCGCATCGAGCGTCAAAAGCACACCAGCCTTATGACCAATGACCGATGCGGTTCGTGGAGTCCCTTCAATTATTGATATCTCTCCAAAACAATTCCCCGCATCAAGGATGACTCCTTGATTGAGCTGAACAGCGACGGACCCCGACGCGATAAAAAAGATTTTTTCTGCTTTGTCGCCCTTCAGAATAATCGTCTCGTGCTGTACGAAGTTCCGGACCTCGATCATTTGTGAGATCTCTGCGATCTGATCACTTTCGAGTTCAGAAAATAAAGGAAAAGCTGAAACCAGATCACCTACATACTGGGATAATTCCAGCCGCCCAGTAGTCCGGTTAGTTAGGTTAATTCCAACAGTCTGTAGTTGTTTTGAGAGCACAGCTTCATGCATTGATCCATGCCGCAGGAGTTCCCAGCGGTTTTCATTTTCCGTAAAGCCCAGAAGTGATGTTGATATCGGAGCAATCTCGGCGCTTTTTTCTCGATCAGACTCAGTCAAAGCCAAATAGGATGAGTTCAGTGTTTTGTATCCGCTACCCCGCTTATCGATCGGAACTAACTCGCCGTCTAAGGCTATGGGGCCAGAAAGAATAGGGACCCCGAGGTGCCCCATATCAGACTGCAGTTCAGCAAGATCTTTGTGAGTCCCGCCGGAGCGTACCTCGCGACCAAGACCTGAGAGATTGGCCGAGGTAACACCTACAAATCGATATCCAGTTGTTTCGGTGAATTGTTCCAGCCACCTCATCCAGTCTTTTGATCTGCCGGGCAAGATCGCCTGTGCGCGAAATCCATCAAACTCTCGGAGCATGAAATAGGTCGGCAGTGCATGGGGGTGCGCTCGAAAACGAAATCCAATGGGTCCCGAATCGAGAATGGTGGAGACAGCGAGGGGATTTACAATTTCTTTTCCAGGCTTGATCCAGCTGAGGAATTCTTTTTCAGACGCGAGCACAGAGGTGGGGACCCATCTCCCATCGCGACCCTTGATATGCCGAAGCGTGAACTGAGCGGCTTCAGGAACAGGGCCGACTACCCAGGCAAAAATTCTCGGCTGTTCAGGAGAGGCGGCAAAATCAGCGATAAAAGAGCCCCCAAGGCCTACCCATAGCCCGATGATCTCTCTGTGCGCCTCGTCGTCGATGCGCCAAGCAGTCTTGGAGAAGTCAGTATTGACGACTTTGCTGTAGGCGGCTGCGGCCTTGGCGCTTAATAATGCCCTACCTTCCTCAAGCCTCGCGATCGGTTTAGGCAGCGAGGGAATTGCTTTGTTGAGAATTTCTAAGGGTAGAGATCTGGATTCTGGAAGCGAATCTACAGGGATCTCGGAAGCAGAAGACTGCGATTGATCCACCAAGGTTAACCATTTAGCCCAGCCCAATTCAAGTATAACTCGCGACCTCCGCAAATCAACTGCATACTCGAGTGTGACTGAAGATTACAGAAAGTGGCAGGAATGGACTGAGCAGCAAGAAGAAACGTGTGACGACAAAGCGCAGGAGATAGCAGGTAAGTAAACTGCTAAACACTCGCATTGGCGAGGGATTTTGTTAGGGGTATATCTAGATGGCATTGTTAATGTCTCAATCGTTGATATAGCGGCCGTTGGTAGAACTTTCAAGATGCCGGAAATATCCTGTTAGGATGTATCTAAAGGGCTTCGACCCCTAATGATTTAACCAATTGATTTGTTACCGTATTTTCTCGATAACTTCGTTCATGCCGACACCATGCCAACTAGTAGAGTCTATCGTCGCGAAGGCTACCTGCATCGGCTTGTCCTCCCGGCTTGGCGATGCCTACCATTTACACAGGACTTTGTTTTCTACGCCTGGCTGCGGTGGGAATTCCCGCGCGAGAATTTCGCCAAGCTCGCGCTTTATCGGTTCAACACCGGGTTTAAAAATCAGGTTATATCGCTCGGACGGGTCATTCTTTAAATCGAACAATTCGCCCCACTGTGGCAACTCCGGGTAGATGGTATATCGCCATTGATTGGTGTAAACAGACTGATTATAAAGATCGGTCCGCACCGTGGGATGATATTCGCCAAACGCATAATCACGGATGCTTTGTTTTGCGCCACTCAACAACGGGGTCAGGCTCAAGCCGTCGAGACTCGTATTCTCCGCAAGGGTATCCGTCATCTCCAGCAAAGTCGGCATAAAGTCGATATGGCTGGTCAGGCTATTCACTTCGAGTCCAGAACCAATACCGGGCCCGCTCATAAGCATCGACACTTCGGTCAATTGACGATAGGAAGCAGGACCCTTGTGCAGCAGACCATGATCACCCAGGTATTCACCATGATCCGTGGTGAAAATAACGATGGTATTATTGGCGAATCCGCCTCTCTTTAACGTATCCAGAATTCTGCCTACGCCATCGTCGATCATTTCGATCATGCCATAGGTATAGGCAATTGCGGTCTTCATGGATTCATCGCTGACGGCTTCCGTGCTGATCATCGATCCTGCTTCGGCGCCCTCGTTGGCCATCCAGTAGAGCTTGCGAAATCCCTCGCCGTGAGGAAAAAGCTTATCGCAATAAGGCGGCCGTTCCTGCATTTCGTTGTCGCCGATTTCAGGCAAGGGTATTGTCGCCGGGTTATAGCGGTCGGCGTACTCTGCCGGCGGATCAAACGGATGATGCGGGTCGGGATAGGACACGAATAAAAAGAAAGGATCATCCTGGCTGGCCTGGGACTCGATGAAGTTGGCGGACTGATCGCTGATCCAGCTGTTGTAGTGGCATTCGACGGGCATCGCGGAGCGCCAGATTTCGTCGAGATCCTGCGGCGGCGCCTGTCGAGCGGATTCCGGTTTGAGCAGATCGACCGCGTCGGGGTGGTGTTGCTTGAGCCAGTTTGCATAGTGGCCGGCCAGGTGCGCGGTATCGGATTCACCCAGCATCAGGTCCAGTGTCTGGTAACCGTAATAGGGCCCTGTCCATTGCTTCGACTCGGCTTTGTCCCAAAACGCGCGTGAGTCGGGCATATTCAGCTCCGCGGGTGCCAGTATGGGCTGCAAATGCTGCTTACCGACGCCGTGGGTTCGATAACCACCTTGCGTCAACATTGTCATCAGCGTCGGCACCGATTCCGGCAGCGCCATGCCGTTGGTGATCAATTGATGGTTTCGCGGGTACAGGCCGGTCGCCATGGTCGCGCGACTAGGTGAACAGATCTGCATCGGCGTAATGTGGCGATTGAATCTTACCCCCTGCTTCGCGATAGCGTCGATATTGGGAGTCCGCACGATGGGATTACCGTAGCAGCCGAGGCTGTCAGAGCGTTGCTGGTCGGTACAGATCCAGAGAATGTTAGGTCTTGTCATGGTGTCAAATCTCGATGCAATGCAGGATTAAATAATTACGAGCCAAATCGTGGAAAACGGGAACGGCCTTCCAGTTCCCAAAGATCGACGGTATTGCGCACGTATTCGCGCGAATAGTCACGGCCGGGATAATAGTCCCAGGGAGTATTCACGCCAATTTTCAGGATATCCCCGATCGCCAGACGGCGATCCTGGCTTTCGATGGCGACTTCACGCCAGGCCTCGGCATCCCAGCGGTCGTTCATTTCCGTGCGGAAACCCTCGACGATATCCTTATGCGTATCCGAGCCGACCAAATCATTGACTTCATCGGGGTCGGCACTGACGTCAAACAGTTGGCAAGGATATTCCCGGGAGCCAATATATTTGTACCTCCCTCTGCGAATCATGAACATTGGATAGGAAACACCTTCGCCGAAGTATTCGCCGATTGCCTCGTCATGCCCGACGCCGCCAGACAGCTGCGGGATCAGGCTGCGCCCTTCGATTGGGGTGAAATACTCTGGCTCCTCGCCGCCGTTGCCGATTGTCGCGAGTGTCGGCAGGATATCCACCAGCGAAACCGACGCATCGACCCTCGCAGGTGAAAACTCGGCCGGGGCATGGACGATCAACGGGACCCGCGCCGACCATTCGTGGAAGCTCGATTTATACCAAAGTCCCCGCTCGCCCAGCATGTCGCCGTGATCGGCGGTAAACACGACGATCGTATTATCGGCATAGCCACATTCGCGCAGCGCCTGGAGGAGCGCTCCGACCTGCTCATCCACGTAACTCATCGAGCCATAGTAAGCCCGCCGCACCCTGCGGATCTGTTCGTCGCTCACTTCGACTTCATCGGCGCCGTAAATCCGGCGCAAACGGCCGGAATGAATGTCTTCGGTTTCCTCGTTCAAGCGGACATTCGGCAAGTTAATGTCGGCGCCCTCGTACAAGTCCCAATACTTGGGCAGCGTGATGTACGGGTCGTGCGGATGGATCATGGATGCGACGAGACAGAAAGGTCTTTCATCGTTGCCGCGCGCGTGGTCGAACAGGAACCGCCTGGCATTGAATATCACTTCGTCGTCGTAATCGAGCTGGTTCGAACGAAAACACTGGCCCGCTTGCAGGACATCGTCCATGTTGTGGAACCAGTGGAGCTTCTGTTCCGGATCGCGCCAGTTCGGTGTCCATGTGAAATCGGCCGGGTAAATATCCGTGGTCAGACGCTGCTCGAAACCATGGAGTTGATCTGGGCCGCAGAAATGCATTTTACCACTCAACACTGTCCGGTAATCGCTATCACGCAAATAGTGGGCGAAAGTAGGGATTTCCGCCGAAAATTCCGATGCATTGTCGAGGGCGCCCATCCTGGTCGGCAGGCGGCCCGCCATCATGACATAACGCGCGGGCGCGCAAAGCGGACTGTTACAGTAGGCCGAGTCGAACACGACCCCGGTTTCCGCAAGCCCAGACAGATGCGGCATCTTAACGATGGAATTACCATGCCAGGGAGTTGCCGGTGCCGCCATCTGGTCGGCCATAACAAGCAGGATATTTGGTTTTTTCATCTCATCCTCGTATTCACTATCTCAATGGTTTCGGCGCGCCTCTACTGTTACTGTCCATTCGGGGCGGGCATAAAGATTGACCCCTTACTGTCTGGAATGACCGCTTCTTTGACGAAGCAGACGAAGCCAGCGGTAGGTCGGTCTATCTGAATACTAGACCTTCTGGCGCCAATGGCAGTGCCAGGGTAGGGGATTTGAAATTTTTACGCATTGAAGCGGAGTCGCTGATATATCAGAAAAAACAGCATTGCCGTCTACTATGCGTCTACTTTTCTTGCGCATCTCTTTTTGTGTGGTTTAGGAAGTCTATAAATATCAGTTCAATCAACAAGTTATGGTGGGCCCGGAAGGACTCGAACCTTCGACCAATGGATTATGAGTCCAGTGGGTTAACAGCAGGGCCTATATATATCAACAACATACGCACTCCGATCCCACGCGTATGTGACTGATTGTGACTCAAATGGACAGGAATGGACTCCTGTCGGTCACATACTGGCCACACTGATTTTTCTGTGACTCAAAAGTCCAGTGGACGGTGCTCGTAAGGTACTGAAGTAAAGCAGTAAAAATGGTGGGCCCGGAAGGACTCGAACCTTCGACCAATGGATTATAAGTCCACTGCTCTGATTAATTGAGCGGTATGTTCCGTTAGGCTATCCTGTCCAATTAAGCCGTTTATCTTCGTAAAATACGGGTTCACAAGATAAGCGCACAGAAGGATTTAATTTGGTGACTGAAAAAGATGTCTACTTCAGATTGCTGACTCCAGAATTGGGAGCTGTGGTTGAGAATCTCTCGTGGACCGCAGCATCGAAGTTTCAAAACCTGGAAACGATCAAATCAGCATTTGATCAATACCTGGTTTTAATTTTTGAGCCACATGCGGGCTCGGCGGAGCAACTACGTGATTTCGTACGTTTGTTTGGCCCGCTATTTGAGCACCACAAAGATGATGGCGTGCTTCCGGTAGAAGATGTTCCCGAAGTGCTTCAGATGTTAAAAGAGCCAGAAGGGAAAAGATTATTTGGCGGTAGTGATTGGCACGCGGACGTGACTTTCCGAGACCCGGCGGGATACGTCTCGGCATTGCATGCCAAACAGGTGCCGCCGGTCGGTGGAGATACTCTGTTTGCTAATACCATCGCCGCGTTTTCAGCGCTTAGTTCGGGGATGCAGGATATGCTTCGTACGCTCAAAGCAGTTCATAGCTATTCAGGACCGGATGCGCCCGATCATCCCACCGAAACTGCTATTCATCCTGCGGTGCGTCGGCATCCGAAAACGGGTCAAGAGGGTCTTTACGTAAACCCGATGTTTGTGACACGGTTTGAGGGTATGACGGCTCGGGAGAGCAGGCCACTTCTTGATTTTTTAGACGAACACATGACGCAGTACGAATTTACGGCGCGTGTTTCATGGAAAAAAAATCAGTTAGTCATGTGGGATAACCGATTTACATTGCATTATCCGATTAACGATTTTTCGGGTCATCGGCGACTGTTATATCGCTGTACGGCAGTTGAGGATCAAAATTATCGGTAGGTGGATGGGTGTTGCGTTTTGTTATTAATTTGAAACATGTCGATTGACAGCCTTGATCAAAGGGGAAAAACATTTGGAAAACCTGACCCTGCATTATCTTAACGCCCGTGATATCAAGACGCTGGAAATGACGGCAGATGAAATAATTGCGGCTCAGGAGGGCTCGCTCGCAGCACAGGGTCGCGGTGAAACAGTTATTGAGCCCAGAATGCATTTACGCCCGGATCCTGATTTCCGGGGTCATTTTAATGTGCTTCGAGGATACATTGCGCCGATCGGCATTGCCGGCATTAAAGTGGTCGGCGATTTTATTGATAACTATAAACTTGGTTACCCTTCAGAATTCGGGATGTTGACCTTAATGGATGCCCGGACGGGCGTTCCCCGAGCCGTTATTGATGCAACCGCGATTACGGATATGCGTACCGGCGCGATGACCGCAGTAGGGGCCAAGTATCTGGCGCCATCAAAGCCAAAAGTTTTAGGTCATATTGGTGCCCGGGGGAGTTCGTACTGGAACGTTAAATTGCTGGATCACCTGTTCGACTTTGACGAAATACGGGTGCATTCCCGTCGACCAGAGAGTCGCAACAGTTTTGGAGAGCGCCTCTCTGATGATCTCGGCAAGGTGGTCACCGTGACCGAAGATTGGCAAAGCTGCCTGGAAGGCGCTGACATTATGGTTGAAGCATCCCGACTGGAGACCCCCGAACCTCTTTTCCGAACCGAGTGGGTGCGGCCCGGTGCGTTAGTGATTCCCTATGGCACCCAGAGCACCGTTGAGGACAATATCACTGATATTATGGACAAGATTCTGGTGGATCATTGGGACCAGTGCCTGATTGGACCCTTTGGCTGTCTACGCCGCCATGTCGATGAGGGAAGGGTCACTCGGGACACAATTCACGGAGAGATTGGATCTGTATGCGCCAACGAACTGACCGGTCGTGAAAGCGATGATGAGACAATTCTGTTCTGGCATCGCGGCCTATCAACATCAGATATTGCCCTCGGATGGGCGATGCTCGAAAAAGCCAAGCGTTTGAATATCGGGACGGTTCTTGATTACACATGATTCACATTAAGTCACCGTCTGATATTAACTCCGCCACGATTACTGCCGTGGCCTATGAGCGGGAAAGGTTAGAGATCGCGCCTGATTTGCTTGCTGCCGTCGATCAATCACGCGAGACGTTTAATGCCTTAATTGACTCAGGTGTCGCCTGTTATGGCGTCACAACGGGACTTGGCAAGATGAGCACAACGAATCTGTCTGATGAGGCGCGAGGCGAGATTTCAAAGAATATGATGATGGCCCGCGCAGTTGCTTTTGGAGCGGCTTTGCCCCGACCGGTTGCCCGGGCAATGATGGTGATACGGCTGGTTAATTTTTTATCAGGACAGGATGGCGTCAGCAGTCAATTATGTCGTTACATCGTTTCGAGATTGAACGATGACTTTGATCCGTTTGTTCCATCTCAGGGGCATGGTTTTGCAGCAGACGGCACTCCAAATGCACACTGCTTTCAAACCTTAATCGGTGAGGGTCGAGTGCTTGATGATCGCGGCGCTTCCATTTCCGCTGCCGTCGCTTTGTCTGAGCGAAACCAAATGCCCTATGAACTTGCGCCAAAAGAAGGCCTGGCACTCATTAATGGCATTACCGCGCTACCGGCCTATGCGATTTATGCCCACCGCCAGGCTAGCGCTTTGCATCGGTTTTCAAATCGAGTTGCGGCTTTATCGATGGATGCAATTGCATCGCCCAAGGATTCTATTCACCCTGCGCTTGCGGTCGGTGCCAGCGTGGGTGTTTCAACCGTGATCGACGACTTGAATGAATATTTGCGCGGCAGTACCGTTCAACCTTACAAACTGCAAGCGGCAGTCTCCCTTAGAATTATTCCGCAAGTGCATGGCGCACATGCCGATGCGCTCAGCCAAGTCCAATCAGGCATCGAGCAGACAATCCAAACGTTTTCCGGAAATCCAATGCTGGTTAACGATGGTGGTGAGGGCGCACCGGCGTTACTCTCGGTGGGCAGTTTTCATAACCAATTTCTGGTTAATTTGATTGAGTATTTAGCGATATCGACCGCGCATGTTATTTGTCTTAGCGAGCGCCGCTTGCATCGAATGATGGATGAAAAACAGACGGGCCTCAATCCACAGCTCGCACCTCGTCCCGGGTTAGATGCAGGTATGGTGGTCGCACACAAGGCGTGCATTGATCTGACGGCCCGGATCCGGATGGCAGCTCAGCCGTTGTCTTTAATGACGTCCGAAACCTCTGGCGGGCAGGAGGACTACATGTCGATGGCGGTTCCGGTGATTCAACGTTTACTGGAAATCGTAAGGCTTGGGGTTGCCGTGTTGACCTATGAAGCCTTGGCTGGGTGTGTTGCCCTCGATCAGCGTCAGGCTGTTTTTGGAACAGGGGTCACCGAGCTTTATGATTTTGTGCGAGCGCATATTCCACCCTTGGATAAGGACCGCTCGCCCGGCGAGGATTTTGAGATTATTCATCACCAGATTTGTGGTGAGTATTTCGCCGAACTTGATTTGGGTAGCGAAACTTGATTCTTTGGGAAAACGCCCGGATTGCGCCCATGAGTGATCCAGTCCCTGGGCAACAGATCATCAATGACGGCGCTGTGCTGACCGATGACGACAGGATCGTTGCGGTTGGTGAAAGAAACAGCGTGCTCTCAAATCTGATTCCTGCTAAAGCTGATCAGTCGATTCAGGAGTCCGTTGACTGTGGTGGCGGGCTCCTCTTGCCCGGGCTTATCGATTGTCACACCCATCTTGTTTTTGCGGGAGACCGGGCTCTGGAATTTGAACGACGCCTGGAAGGCCTGAGCTATGAAGAAATATCAAGACAGGGCGGAGGAATACGCTCGACCGTGACCGCTACTCGGCAGAGTTCGGAGGAGACATTGCGTGCGGCTGCCTACAAAAGAGCAGCCCGGATGTGTGCGAATGGCGTGACCACCCTGGAGGTCAAAAGTGGCTACGGATTGAATCTGGATGATGAGCAAAAGATGCTTCGGGTCGCGCAATCATTGCAAGATCTGTTGCCGGTTTCAGTTCACAGTACGTTCTTAGGTGCACACGCAATTCCGGAAGAGTTTCTGGGTTCCAGTGATGATTATGTTGATCTCGTTTGTGAAGAGATGCTCCCGTCGGTTGCAGCGCAGAAAGTTGCAAATAGCGTAGATGCATTTTGCGAGACCATCGCGTTCTCAAATGCTCAGGTCCGCAAGGTCTTTGAGAAAGCAAGAAGCTTAAACTTGCCGGTGAGACTTCATGCAGACCAGCTCACCAACAGTGGCGGCGCGGCGTTGGCGGCCGAGTTTCACGCGCTGTCTGCAGATCATCTTGAATATGCGGACGAAGCAGGAGTTCGGGCTTTGGCGCAATCAGGTACGGTTGCGGTTTTGCTGCCTGGCGCATTTTATTTTCTAAATGAACGCCAATGTCCACCGGTTGAATTATTTAGGGAACACGATGTGCCTATTGCGCTGGCTACAGATTACAATCCGGGGAGTTCTCCGGTTGAGTCATTGTTGTTCGTTCTCAACATGGGATGCGTGCTGTTTGGCATGACGCCACGTGAGGCGGTTGCGGGCGTGACGATTCATGCGGCGAAGGCCTTGGGTTATGCTGATCGCGGCGTACTGGCCGCTGGCATGCGAGCTGATTTTGCGGTTTTTGACGCTGAGACGCTGGCACATCTTTGTTATCCAATTGGCGCACGTCCCGCTCAGAAAGTTGTGCAGGCGGGTCGTCAGACCAATTTAGATCCGAATTTATCTGTTTAGGAGAGAGGTTTTCATGGGCCAATCCCAAAATGTATCGGTCACGGACGACGTGATTAATGAGTTCGAGGAAAACGGCGTGGCCGTGATTCGCGGTTTGTTCGGGCCATGGGTGGATGGGGTTCGGCAAGCGATTGAGGAGAACAAACTTAGCCCCAGCTGGCGAGAGCGAACCTATAAGCCTGAAAACAAGAATGAAAGTGAATTTTTTCAGGATTATTGTGTCTGGAATAATTTTGCGGGATACCGGTCTTTGGTCATGGAATCTCCGATGGCACCAATTGCAGCGCAACTCATGCGCTCAAAAACCGCAAAAATTTTTCATGATCATGTGCTCGTTAAAGAGCCTGGAAATAGCGTCAAAACGCCATGGCATCATGATCAGCCGTATTACATCGTTGATGGCCAGCAGTCGGTAAGCTTCTGGGTACCTTTGGACGTGGTGCCCCAGGAGCGGAGCATCGAATTTGTCGCAGGGTCTCATCACTGGGGTAAGGACTTTAAGCCAAAGCGTTTTGATGGCACTGATTTATACGCAGAAGATGCCGCAGAACCTGTTCCAGAAATAGACGGTTGCCGCGATTCGTTCAATATCAAATCCTGGGCAACTGAGCCTGGTGATGCCATTGCATTTAATTTCAGGACACTGCATGGCGCCGCTGCAAATCCGTCTCCAGATCGTCGTCGAGTGACTTCGATTCGGTGGGTCGGTGACGATGCAAGATTTGTTCAGCGCCAAGGCAAAACGTCTCCCTTTTTCCCGGATCTCGATTACCGTGATGGCGACCCATTTGGTGGCGAAGATTTTCCACTCATATTTCCAAAGGTGGGTCACTAGAAGTTTTTGGGTGATAAACGTTTTTGCCGTAATGCACACCTTCTCCAAAATTTTTTAAGTGATTAACGGATAGGTCATCCAGAATGGTTAGAGAGTTCGCACAATTATTAAGACCGGCCCGATCAGTGCCAACGACGATTTGGAGTGCGCACTCTCCAACAACATTCAAGCCTCGCGCGGCTACTTTTTTGAGCCTTGTCATCGGGCTTTGGCTTTTTGGCACGGGGGAGGCCATGTTTATCGCGGCAGGACTTGGTGTGAGTCCCTGGACGGTGTTGGCGCAAGGGCTATCGTTACAAACGGGCTGGAGTGTCGGTGTGTCGACATTTGCCGTCAGCGTTGCGGTTCTTTCTTTATGGATCCCGCTTAAAGAGCGCCCGGGTCTTGGCACACTGATGAATGCAGTTATCGTCTCGATTTCGATAGATGTCATGACACCGCTGCTTACAGTATCGGGGGGCGAAGCGTTTCGATATTTTCAGATGATCGGTGGGGTAATTTTAATCGGTGCGGCAAGCGGTTTTTACCTGACCGCTAATTTAGGCCCCGGACCTCGCGATGGGTTAATGACAGGTCTTCAGCGCGTTTTTGGTTGGCCGATTGGATGGGTTCGTGCGGGAATAGAAATCGTGGTTCTGATTGCGGGATGGTTGCTCGGGGGAGTCGTTGGCATTGGCACGGTCGTGTTTGCGCTTGGCGTGGGTTACTCGGTTGCTGTTTTCATGTCCCTAATGAAATTTTTTAGCCCGAAATCGGATGCCTGAAAAATGTTTTGCAGCAGCGGGTGAAAGCAACGGCCCGTTGAGTCTGCCGAAGACCTTTGGGATAAGCCAACACAACTGAAAGGGGAGCCACTTTCTCCCGGATGGGGATACATCGCACCTCGCCACCGTCATAGGTTTTTTGTGACGCAGGTTGTAGATTCAAAATACTGTAGCCTTTTCCATTTGCGACGAGTCCGCGAACCAATTCAAAAGATTGACTGCGGTGTTTGATGTAGGGCTGAATTCCAATCTTGCCAAAAAACCCCAGGAAGTAATCTCGACTATGCGGAAGATCGAGCAGAATGAAAGGATCATTTTGTAATGATCGCAGAGACACTGCTGATTCATTTGCTAAAGGATGGCTCGCAGATAGAAGCAGATGTGGTTTTACTTTTGTGAGAGGCTGTTTCTTGAATCCAGAGTCAAGGTCAAGGTCGTAGAGAAGCGCGATCTCGATTCCGCCATTGAGTAGTAACTTTTTCAACTCATCTAATGGCCCTTCAACAATTTGAATATCTAACTCTGGATGTTGATCATGAGTCAGACTAAGTAGACCCGGGAGAAAGAAGGGTGACAACGTCCAGAAGCATCCAATTTCTAAGGGACCCTGGGCAGATTCACCAAGTGCTCTTCCTGTTGCGGACACTTCTTCGGCGTGCGCCAGTAACGATCGGGCTCGCGCTAGAAACGCACTGCCGGATGGCGTTAGCGAGACCCCTTTGGCATGATGACGAATAAGAAGTTGAAGGTCTAATGTCTCCTCCAGTTGGGCGATGGAGGTCGATAGGGCGGGTTGAGATAAGAATAGTTCTTTAGCCGCCGTTGAGATATTTTCACGCTCAGCTACCCGAACGAAGTGATGCAGTTGACGCAGGGTAAATGACATAAAAAAAATCTATTCAAATGATCTTAAAACCATATTTTACATGGGTAAGTAAATCCGCAAAATTAGGTTCCAATAAGTCTGAATAAATCAGTTCAGGCTTGGATTAAGCATATTCTTAGAAGGGAGAGACCCAAATGATCAGGACGGGAGATGAGTATCGCGATTCAATTCGCGACGGGCGTGAGGTGTTCATGAATGGCGAAAAAGTGCCTGATGTGACGACTCACCCCATGTTTAAGCCGCTGGTTGATATTCGGGCCCGGATTTACGACATGCAGCACGAGGCGGCGACTGCCTCAAAGATGGTCTATCGTGATGACGATGGCGAGCAGTATTCGATTGGACTAAAGCTGCCTTATTCGCAGAACGATTGGAGCGAGAAACGCGCTTCTACCGATGCGATCTTTGATGAGATTGGCGGCGTGGTTACACGAGTAGGCGATGAGACCGTGGGTGAGATGTGGTCTCTTTATGATGGCCAAGATGTTCTGAATCAGGTTGATCCACAGTTTTCTAAAAATATTAAAAACCACATTCATAAAGTAATTGATCAAGATCCTTTTCATGTTTCGGCAAACACGGATCCCAAGGGAGACCGGTCGAAAGCGCCGCAGGATCAGGATCCCGACATGTTATTACATGTCGTCAAGGAAACTGACGAGGGGATTGTGGTCAGAGGCGCAAAATTTGAAACGGCTGCCGCTTACGCTAATCAGGCCTTCACGAAACCGACCATCGCGAATTGGGGGAATGAAGCGTATTCTGATTATGCAGTCGGTTTTATTTGCGATCTTGGATCCCCGGGTATCCGAATGATTTGTCGAACCGGTTTTGCAGGACGCGCACCAAAAGAAGATTACCCGTTGTCAAATCGTTTTGATGAAATCGACTCGTTAGTTATTTTTGACAATGTATTGATTCCCTGGGAGAACGTTCTTTTTTACCGGCATACGAAAGCGGCCGTTTTTATCCGCGCGACGCTTCATCGTTATTCAGCGTTCGCATTTGTGCAGCGTATCTTGAAGTACGCCGACATGATGATTGGCGCAGCACTTTTCAATGTACGCCAGACAGGCTTGGATAAACAGCAAGCGGTGCAGGAGAAACTTTCACAGCTAGCGGTGTACCGGGAAGGGATCAACGCGCATCTTACGGCCGCGATCGCTATGGCGGAAAAGAGTCCAAATGATTTACTGATGCCAAATCAGTCTCTGTTGCTGACCGGTCGGGTCCATGCGTGTTCCAACCTGCCTGCGATGATGCACATTGCTCGCGAGTTGTGTGGTGGACAAATCTGCGTGACACCAGACTTCGCTTGTTTTTCAGATCAGGAGAGCGGTCCCTGGCTTGATAAGTTTTATTCCATTAATGATGACTGGGTAGCAGAAGACCGTCGGAAGCTTCTTGCTTACGCAAGGGATTTATTAAACTCTGATTATGCTGGACACCGGCTCACGTTTCAGTTGTTTGCCCAGTCGCCACCCTTTGCACACCTTGGCGCGGTATATCGGAATTTCGATTGGGATAATGCTCTGGATTTTGTTCAGCACTCGGCGAACTTATCTGATCGAGTCAAACCTGAAAAGAAAAAAGCAACTGCTTAATCGGTTAGCTGATAACTTTTTAAAAAATGAACCACAGGAGATTTTGATTATGGTCCATGAGCGTATTCGTCCTTTCAATACGAAGGAAACCTATCCTGAGCAGGCGCTCGATAACGATTTATGTCAAGCAGTAGTGGCGCGCGGGACTTCGGTTTTTTTACGTGGCCAAGTGGCGCAGGATCTTGATACACGTGAGTCGCTCCATGCCGGAGATGCGGGGGCGCAGACTGCAAAAGCGATGGCAAATATCAAAATGCTGCTTGAGGAATCAGGCAGTCATCTCGATCATATTTGCAGGATTGTTGTGTACTTGACCGATATCCGATATCGAGACGCGGTGTATCAGGAAATGGGACAGTGGCTCAAAGGAGTTTTTCCCTGTTCAACTGGACTGGTGGTCCCGGCACTGGCGCGCCCGGAATGGTTAGTTGAGATTGAGGTTACCGCGGTAATTCCTGACTGAGGGCACTAAAATGCTAAATGACTCACAAGTGGAGGAGTTCAAGTCGAAGGGTTACTTGAAGATTTCCGGCGTTATCCCCGAATCAACGCGAAAACTGATGCTGGACCAGTTGAGCGACTGGGTGGAGGAAAGTCGTAGGTATGACGCGAACTATGGGTTTGACACTCCAAACGGTAAAGCCCGTTTTGATCTTGAGCAGAGTCATAGTTCCGATCATCCGCGCCTCCGTCGTGTTGCAAACCCTGTTGATATTTCAGAGGCTTATCAATCGGTCCTGTTTTCTGGAAAACTGCCAGAGGCCGTGGCCGACTTAATTGGCCCCGATGTTTTTTTTCATCACTGCAAATTGAATAACAAGTTTCCGGGTGGGAGTACTCGGGTTGAGTACCATGCCGATCACCCGTTTGATCCCCACACCAACGACGATGGTGTTACGCTCCTTTTGTTTTTGGATGACATGGACGAGGACAATGGTTGCATGAGAATTGTCCCCGGATCTCATAAAGAGCGCTATACCCATTTTAAGGATGGTAATTTTATTGGCTCGACGGATCCCGAGCTTTTTGAGCAATTTGACGGCAAAGCGGATAGTATTGTTGGAAAGGCGGGAGATGTTTGCTTGATGGATATTTGGACGCTTCATGGCGGAGGGGCAAATTTGTCTAAA
Source organism: Arenicellales bacterium nBUS_48 (assembly GCA_051201575.1). GTDB lineage: Bacteria > Pseudomonadota > Gammaproteobacteria > Arenicellales > UBA868 > UBA868. Next base: position 571,994 of record CP179197.1, read on the forward strand.
GATCGCAATCGCAGAATGCTAATTGCGGACTATCGTGCAGCGGACGCTTTTGCCTTAATGCCGCCCGCGGTGCCGTCTCTTTTTTACCGGCGGATTGTCGCGGGCGAGGCGACACACGTTGCCCGATTACGGGAGGGGACAATGGAAATCCTTGAGCCGTATCCAGATGATTCATTCTTTGGCCTGCAAGGCCAGAAAGCGGCAGGAGAGACGGTGCAATGACCTTTTCTATTGTTGGGGTCTGCGAGCGAACATCTATGGCGGGTGTTGCGATCACAACATCAAGTATCAGTGTCGGAAGTCGATGCCCTTGGGTTCGAGCAGGTGCGGGCGCGGTAGCGACACAGAACATAACGGATCCGTCTATCGGCAACCAGCTTCTGGATTTAATGGAAAAGGGATCAAGCGCCCCGGATTCACTGGCTGAAGTTATGGATAACCGCGCTTTTTCAGAGTATCGCCAAGTGACGGCCGTTGATTTACAGGGAAATATTGCAGAGCGTACGGGAAGTGAAATCCTGGGCACTCATGCGGTATCGCACGGGGATTTTTGCGTTGCCGCTGGCAATCTTCTTTCCACGACTGCGGTTCCAACCGCAATGACGGATGCTTTTTCGACTTATTCAGATTTACACCTTGCTGAAAGACTATTGCGGTCATTAGAGGCAGGTGTCTCAGCCGGGGGTGAAGAGGGGCCAACTCACTCCGCCGCGTTGCTAGTCTCTGCAGAGCAGTCGTGGCCGTTGGTGGATTTGCGAGTGGATTGGTCGGACGATCCCATTATTGCGCTTCGGGAATTGTGGGTACGATATGAGCCGCAAATGAACGACTATCTCAATCGCGCCCTAAACCCTGAAGTTGCGCCTTCTTATGGCGTGCCGGGAGATCCGTGAGCACAACCTCTAAAGCGCCGGCCCTCGATTCGGGATTGATAGCACTGCTTGAGAGATTGATCAGTTTTGATACCACGAGTCGGAATTCAAACCTCGATCTGATTGCGTTTGTGCAACAGTATTTGGCAGACTTTAATATCGCCAGTCAGATTGTGCATGATGAGTCAGGCACTAAAGCAAATCTTTATGCAACGATAGGTCCGCAAGACCGGCGAGGTATTATGTTGTCGGGGCATACTGACGTCGTGCCGGTCGATGGACAGGATTGGACAACAGATCCATTTTCAGTAGTGGAGAAAGATCATCGTCTTTATGGTCGTGGCACGGCAGACATGAAGGGGTTTATCGCCTGTGTGCTGGCGAAAGTGCCTGAGATGCTACAGGCGCCGTTACTCAATCCGATTCATATTGCGCTTTCCTACGATGAAGAAATAGGGTGCATCGGGGTTCGTCGATTGCTTGATGTGCTGCGGGATCATCCTGTTACACCCCTGATGGGCATCATCGGTGAACCATCAGAAATGAAAGTAATTAGCGCCCACAAAGGAAAGCAGGGATGGCGAGCAAAAGTGCGCGGCCGTGCCGCACATTCTGCTTATCCCGTTGAGGGGGTCAATGCGGTAGAAATGGCCGCGGAATTAATTTGCCATATCCGACGAGTCTACGCTGGTATTCCGGAGCGGGGGCCTATCGATGATGGGTATCGCGTACCGCATAGCACGCTGCACGTTGGACCAATCCAGGGTGGAAGGGCTTTAAACATCGTGCCGGATTCGTGCGAATTTAGCTTCGAGGTTCGACATCTTCCTGAGGAATCTGCGCAGCATTATCATCAACAAATTCTGGAATTTGCCGAGCAAACGCTGTTACCCCAAATGCACAAGGTTGATCCCGAGACTTCGATCGTTTTTGAACCCCTCGCAGGATACCCGGGCCTGCAGACGCCAGCCGACGCCGCGGTTGTGCGGTTTTGCCAAAAGTTATTAGGTAGCGACGTGTCAGAAAAAATCAGTTTTGGCTCGGAAGCAGGACTGTTCAGCGATCAGGTCAAGATTCCTTGTGTAGTCTGCGGTCCCGGCAGTATTTTGCAAGCGCACCGACCAGATGAATACATTAAGACGGACCAGCTTTCGCAGTGCTGGAATTTTGTCAGTAACATCATTACCCATTTACAGCAATCACCATTGCCCACTGATTAATTTTTGAGCCGTGCGGCGTGAGCGGCGAAAGGAGCATTGATATGAAGACAATTTACACCGATCAGCATCGTCTACGAGATGCTCAGACAGAGCTTTATGGCGGCGAATTGGTGAAGCCTTTTGAGCGACCTTCAAGGGCCGATACGGTCATCGCAGCGGTACGCGATTCAGATTTGGGACCTGTCGAGGCACCCGATGAGTTCTCTTTAGACCCCGTGCATCGGGTGCACGATGCTGATTTTGTCTCTTTTCTGGAGTCAGCATGGGAAGAGTGGCAAGAGACTGGTTACAAAGGTGAAGCAATCGCTTCTGTATGGCCTGCCCGTCGGATGCAGTGTCGAGTCCCACGATTTATTGAGGGCAAGATGGGTTACTACGCGCTTGCCGCGGAGACGACGATCACGGAAGGCACGTGGGCCGCTGCTTTGGCTTCAAAGGATGTGGGATTGACGGGCGCTAAAGCACTTGTTTCCGGGGAGAAAGGAGTCTTTTCCCTATGTCGCCCGCCGGGCCATCATGCCGCGCGTGATATGTTTGGCGGGTATTGTTTTTTAAACAATGCGGCGATTGCCGCCCAATACCTTAGAGATCAGGGCGCAGAGCGCGTTGCGATCCTCGATGTCGATTTTCATCATGGCAACGGGACGCAGGATATTTTTTACGAGCGCGACGATGTTCTTTTCTGTTCCTTGCATGGAGATCCAGAGGAGGCTTTTCCACACTTTTTGGGATACGCTGATGAGACAGGCTTGGGCGCTGGGATCGGATTTAATCGTAATTATCCGCTGCCCCGAGGCACTTCTTTTACCGAGTGGCGAGCAGCGCTTGAAGACGCAATGGGGCACATTCGATCCTACGCGCCTCAGTACCTGGTGATCTCGCTAGGGGTCGACACCTTTGAAAATGATCCGATTAGCTTTTTTAAATTAACCACTCCTGATTACCTGACGACGGGTGAATTGATTGGTTCATTAGATTTACCCACGCTCTTTGTGCTTGAAGGTGGATATGATATTGATGAAGTCGGGTTGAATGCAGTTAATGTACTCAAAGGATTTGAAAAGACATAATAGCGGGGTTAACGCTAACCTATGTTTTCTAGCAGTTCGTTGTCGATAAAATTCAGGAGATAAAAAATGGCCGCGCCACAAAAAAAATACGACACGCAGGATCTACGACAGAAAGACATCGATCACAATATTCATCCTTGGACGAATTTTGCGTCTTTCAGGGATGAGGGTTCGCTGGTGATGTCTCATTCCGACGGCGCCTATGTTTTTGATTCTGACGGCAATAAATTTATTGATGGTATTGGCGGTCTATGGTGCGTCAATATCGGGTATGGCAATGATGAAATGGCGCAGGCGATAGCGGATCAGGTGCGCCAGATTCCGTACTACTCGACTTTTAATCACATAACGACCCCGCCCGCCGTGACGCTTGCGGCAAAGCTCGCGGAGCTCACCCCGGCGGGCCTGGATCACGTCTTTTTCGGTACAGGCGGGTCTATGGCAAATGATACGGCGGTACGAATTATTCACTTTTATTTCAACCGACTCGGGAAGAAGAATAAGAAGAAGATTATTGCCCGCACGGATGGTTATCATGGAAGTACTTATTTAGCGATGTCGATGACCGGCGTCACGTTCGATCACCAAGGATTTGATTTGGCGCCGGATTTGGTTCATCACATCCCGGCCCCAAATACCTATCGCAGGCCCGAGGGCATGACTGAGGAAGAGTTCTGTACTGAAAAAGTCGCAGATCTTGAAAATAAGATACTGGAGCTCGGCCCTGAAAATGTGGCTTGTTTTATCGCGGAGCCGATTATGGGTGCAGGCGGCGTTATCGTGCCACCTGCCGGATATCACCGACGAACGCGTGAAGTATGCGATAAATACGAAGTTCTTTATATTTCGGATGAGGTCGTTACAGGGTTTGGCCGGTTAGGACATTTTTTTGCATCAGAGGCGGTTTTCGACTTTGTCCCTGATGTGATTACTTGTGCCAAAGGTATCTCTTCAGGTTATCTACCCCTTTCGGCGACGATTCTTTCGGATCAAATCTACGATGTGATCAGTGTGCCACAGTCAGAAGGCGCGCTCTTTACACATGGATTTACGTATTCAGGGCATCCAGTTGTTTGTGCTGCAGGCGCCAAGAATATAGAGATAATGGAAAGAGAGGACATCTGTGGACATGTCCGGGAGGTGGGTCCTTATTTTGAATCCCAATTGCACTCTTTAAGCGAGTACCCCATTGTGGGCGATGTTCGAGGCAGTCATTTCATGATGTGCATTGAAAACGTCGCAAATAAGGCAACCAAGGAATTGTTTGCCCCTGATGTCGCAATCGGCGATCGAATCGCAAATCACTGCCAGAAACAGGGCTTGATTGTCCGTCCCATCGCGCACCTGAATGTGATGTCACCCCCGCTGATACTGGATCGTTCGCAGATTGACATGATGGTTGGCATCCTTCAAGAGAGCATCGAGGCGACAATGGATGAGTTGGTTAAAGAAGATCTATGGCATGGCTGATGTAGTATCCAGAAGGCGTTAAACTCAGGGAGGCGATTGCCCCTTTTTAGGCTTGAGCGACAGTTCGATTACTGTTGCTCAAGTCTATTTTGCTTAAAGCGGTGCTCTGCTAGCAGCAGCTGAGATTTTCGTATCTCCCCAAGAAAAAAATTTTTGAAGAAAATTGATAAACCCCAATCTCGGAGGTGTGAACGTGTCTGATTCTTTAGAAGAAAGCCATGATCCGTGGCTACTGACGCCTGGACCCCTAACGACGTCAAAGACAGTCAAGGAGGCCATGCTCCATGATTTTGGTTCCCGGGATGAGCGGTTTATCTCGATCAACCACCACGTGCGTACCCGACTCGTGGAGATCCTTGATGGTAAAGACTCCCATGTCTGTGTGCCTTTGCAGGGTAGCGGCACTTTCGTTGTGGAGGCAATGCTGAGCAACTTTGTTCCAGAGTCGGGAAAGGTCCTGATTCTGATCAATGGTGCATATGGGGTAAGGATGAAGACGATTTGCGATTACCACAAACGTCCCGTCGAGACTTTGGTTTGGAATGAAGACCAACCCGTTGATCCTCGGTTGGTCGCTTCAAAATTGTCTGAAGATGCATCGATTACCCATGTGGCAGTTGTCCATTGCGAAACCACCACGGGTATTTTGAATCCGATTAAAGATATCGCGGAGGTCGTCAAAGAGGCAAAGCGGGCTTTGCTGATTGATTCGATGAGCGCATTTGGTGCCCTCGAGGTGTCGGCGAAATTGATTCCTTTTGATGCGCTTGTTGCATCAAGTAATAAATGTCTTGAGGGCTCGCCGGGGATGGGATTTTGTCTTGCGGATAAATCGGCACTGCTAAAAACGGAAGGTAATGCCGATAGCCTGTGTTTTGATCTTTTTGAGCAGTGGAAAGGCCTTGAAGCCAACGGCCAGTGGCGATTCACACCCCCCACTCACTGCATACTTGCTTTTCATCAGGCGCTTGCTGAGTTTGATGAAGAGGGAGGGGTGCAAGGACGCGGTGGACGGTATCGGGCAAATTGCGATTTACTTGTCAAAGGTATGCGCGAGCTCGGGTTTGAGACGTTATTGCCAGACAATCTCCAAGCGCCGATTATTATTACGTTCAAGATGCCCTCGGATTCTGCGTTTGATTTTCAGACCTTTTATGACGGACTTAGTGCTCGCGGGTACGTTATTTATCCCGGCAAGCTGACGGTGGCTGAAAGTTTTCGGATGGGATGCATCGGTAGACTGAATCAGCAGCATATGCAGGGTGCGCTGGATGCCGTAACCGAGGTGATGCGCCAAATGGGTGTTGACTCTGGAAGCCCAGATTAGTAATCATCCTCACGTTTGCCACTACAACAAAACACTCAAGAGAAAAGATAGTGATCAAAAAAGACTCGGTAACAGTTAACAATCGGCAATATGCCTGGCCACGTCAACCATTGGTTGTTGTTTGCGTGGATGGTTCGGAGCCCGGCGGCGCAGGTTCAGATGGGGGGGGTTATATTGAGTGCGCGATTGATGCAGGTGTGATGCCTTTTTTAGCGTCGGTCCGCGAACATGGCACTTTCAATTACGCTGACTGTGTCGTGCCGAGTTTTACGAATCCAAACAATCTTTCGATCGTAACTGGAGTGCCACCCGAAACTCATGGCATCTGCGGTAATTTTTATTACAACGTTGAGCAGAATACCGAGGTCATGATGAATGATCCGGCTTTGCTACGAGCGCCAACGATTCTGGCTGAATTTAATCAAGCGGGTGCAAAAGTCGCGGTCATTACGGCAAAAGACAAGTTGCGTCGTCTTTTGGGTGTTGGGCTTGATATCAGTCCGAGCAGTGCAGTTTGTTTCTCGTCTGAGCTTGCCGATAAAGCTAATCTGGAGGAGCATGGTATTGAGGATGTCGTTACAAAAATTGGTATGCCGGTGCCGGACGTTTATAGCGCGGAACTTTCCGAGTTTGTATTTGCAGCGGGCGTTGTTTTGATGGAGTCGATGCGACCCGACATTATGTATCTTTCAACGACCGACTATATTCAACACAAGCATGCGCCAGGCGCGCCAGTGGCTAATGCATTTTATGCAATGATGGATAAATATCTTTCCAAACTTGATCAGATGGGAGCGCTCATTGCGCTTACTGCTGACCACGGCATGAAGTCAAAACACAATGATGCGGGTGAGCCCAACGTTATTTATCTGGAGCCCCTTTTGCGAGACGCTGGCCTAAATGATTTTCGTGTCATTCTCCCTATTACAGATCCCTATGTGGTGCACCATGGTGCTCTGGGTGGATTCGCGACGATTTATTTCGAGCGAAAAAGCGACGAAGCTTCGGCCATCGCGGCTTTATCAAAGGTGAACGGAGTGGAGACTGTACTCAGTGCTACCGAGGCATGCCGTATGTTTGGGTTACCTGATGATCGTATCGGTGATTTGGTTGTGATTAGCCAGCGTCATCATGTGCTGGGCAGCTCGCCCGAGAAGCACGATTTATCCGGATTGACTGAACCACTTCGGTCTCACGGTGGTGTGTCAGAACAGCAGGTTCCATTTATTATTAGTCGCGGTCTAGATTCGAATCTGAGCGACTTCAGAAACTTTGATATTTTTAGTAATGCCTTAAATTATGCTCAGGAGAGCACGCCATGACGCAATCCACTGTTAGTACACAAACACCTATTCATGAAAGTTTGAGAATAGCGGGGAAAAAAGTTGATCGAGATGAGCGGATTGAGGTTTTCAATCCATGGGATAACAGTGTGGTTGGAACAGTTGCTCGAGCGACTCGAGAGGACGTTTCCAATGCTTTTGATATCGCTGCTGCTTACACGCCGACGCTGACACGATATGAGCGACAGCAGATTCTCGTTCGAACCGCGGACATCTTGACTTCACGGCGCGATGAGATATCTGATCTGATTACAGCAGAATTGGGCATATCGAAGCAGGATTCTTTGTATGAGGTCGGTCGCGCGTTTGATGTTTTCAGTCTCGCTGGCCAACTTTGCATTATTGATGATGGTGAAATCTTTTCTTGCGATTTGACACCGCATGGAAAAAAGCGACGAATCTACACGCAGCGCGACCCTTTAAATGCGATCTCCGCGATCACACCCTTCAATCATCCACTGAACATGGTAGCCCACAAGGTGGCGCCATCAATTGCAACAAACAACTGTATGGTGTGTAAGCCGACAGAGTTGACGCCCCTGACCGCGATATTGCTCGCAGATGTTCTCTATGAAGCTGGATTGCCCCCCGAAATGTTCTCGGTGGTAACAGGGATGCCAGGCGATATTGGAGAGGAGATGATTACGAATCCAAATATCGAATTAGTGACGTTCACAGGCGGAGTGCCTGTTGGAAAATATATCGCAGACCACGCGGGATACCGTCGCACTGTTCTTGAGCTTGGCGGGAACTCTTCTTTAATTGTGATGGAGGATGCCGATCTAGAGAAAGCGGCAACGATGGCCGTGCAAGGCGCTACCAAAAACTCCGGTCAGCGCTGCACTGCCGTAAAACGAGTGTTAGTGGTAGATAGCGTTGCAGATGAATTTGTGCCTTTGGTTGCGAAAGAGGCCGGGAAAATTAGCTACGGGGACCCCAAGTCGCTGGATACAGGGATGGGTACTGTCGTAAATGAAGCGTCAGCTGCACTGATTGAAAAACGAGTCAGTGATGCAATCGACCAGGGCGCCGATTTAATTTATGGTCACGACAGGCGTGGTGCGCTTTACTCGCCCACGGTGCTAGATAATGTGCCGCGAGATGCAGAGCTTGTGGTGGAAGAGACATTCGGGCCGCCGATTCCGATCATAAGAGTCAAAGATATTGATGATGCAATCGCGGTTGATAATGGGACGGTTTTTGGATTGTCGACAGGGATATGCACCAACCGATGGGATTACATTACCCGCTTTGTCTCCGAACTTCGTACCGGCACAGTTAATATTTGGGAAGTGCCCGGATATCGAATCGAGATGTCTCCTTTTGGGGGTGTCAAGGACTCGGGGCTCGGCTATAAAGAAGGCGTCGTTGAAGCTATGAAAAGCTACACTACGGTAAAAACCTATTCTTTACCCTGGTGATGGTCTGGCGTTTCTCGGAGCTTCTGTTGAATTGAGGGCTCCGAGTACGACAAGTGAATGTCGCGTTGCGGAAATGGAATCTCGATACCTTCTTGATCGAACCTTAATTTAACGGCCCGAATTAAATCCCAGCGAACATTCCAGACGTCTTCTCGGGCAGCCCACGGACGGGCGATAAAGTTAACAGAAGAATCTCCAAGAGATTGGACGCGAATGTTAGGTTCGGGCTCAGGGAGCACCTTGGGATGCTCCTTTACAACCTCTGCCAGAATGCGCTCCACTTGTTCTATATCGGAGCTATAACTGACGCCAAATTCGAGGTCGACTCTACGTACACGCTGGGCAGTGACATTTTTAATAACGTCTCCCCAGATCTTGTTATTGGGAATAATTAATGTCTGATTGTCAAAAGTGTTAATGGTTGTGCTGACCAGACTCATTTTTTTCACCAAACCTTCTTGTCCCGCAACTTGAACAAAGTCGTCGACATCGAATGGTTTGTAAAGCAGGATCATTCCACCTGCGGCAAAGTTTGCGAGAGAGTCCTGCAAAGCAAAGCCAACAATAAATCCGGCGATGCCTAAACCGGCTAGCATTGGGCCAAGTGATATTCCGAGTTGGCCAAGGATTAATAAAATCCCAACGCTCATGACCACACCGCTTGAGATGGAGATCAGAACGTTTTTATGCAGTTGCGAGAGCCCACTCGAAGAACGTTGCACCGCAGCTTTCGTGGCTCGTCGAGCAAGGACTGAAAGCCAACGAGCGCCCAGAAAAATAAGCAGAATAAATATTGCTTTAAGGGCAACATTCGGCCCATTTTCTTGTAGGGAGGCAAGAACGCCGTCCCAATAATCGCGAATAATATTCTGGAATACACGACCCTTAAAAATATCAATCGAGAGAACACCGCGTTGTTTGACCACAATCGCTTGGTAGACATCGGTTTTTACACCGACCAGTTTTAGAGCCTCGATAACTTCCGAGAGCTGTTCGAGCTCTCTCGCATGACGGTTCTGAATTTCCGAGTGTGCCACGACGAGATTTGTGTCGTTGGGATCCACCGCACTGTCGTTGGAAATCTGAGTGGCTGCCGCTGCAGAAAACTCCAACAAGCCTACGAGGCGTTCGGCCTGCCGAATGAGAATCAGCTTCGCTTGTTGTTGGAAAGCAATAGTCGGAATTCCCAGCGCGTTAAGGGTTGGGATGACTTGCGCCATTGTTTTCAGTGTTTGGTAGCGAAGTTTCTGCAGGCTATTAATGTATGCTTTTGCTTGGAAAAGATCGGAACCGGCAAGATCCGATAGTTTTTGCGTCGCCTCATTTATCTGAATATTGTGTTGAGCGAGCGTGTGGATCACCTTTCGCTCAAGATCATTTAATTTTTCGCGTAACTGTTTTTCAACTGATTGACGAGTGACGTTCTCTGTTGGGAGATTGGTCGCAGCCTCTGCGATGGCGATTGTTTCGGATATGAGATCCAGAGCGAGTCGGTCTCTGCGGTACTGCAAAGCTGCTTCTTCACCCTCAGACAGTACCAGCGCGCCACTTTCATAGAGTTCGAGGTGAGCGAGTTTCCGATGGAATTCTTTGCTCAGACTTACTATTGCTGCCTCATCAACGGTCAGTTCAGGCGGATCAGTTTGCTGTGCGACGACGTTGGGGGCTAAAAGGCAGCAGCTCAAAAAACATAAAACTGGCGATAAACGTGAGAAAAATGGGAGTCGCATAAGAAAAATAATGTTTTTAAAACGAGTGGTTGGTGTGCAATGGCCAGTTCCGCAGGACTTAACGGGACGAAAATCAATCAGGCCCCGTATTTACTGGGCCAGAGTGGTGCCCTGCAAACAGATGATCCGAAGGATACGGCAAACATCTCCAATTTGCTATTTTTCAAATAATGCACGATGGAAGGACCTAAAAAAAGCTGCCGCTGTTTGCTCGATATTTTATTGAGCAAGCATACGATCGAAATTAAAGATTTGGGGTTCTCGTCAGTTTTATGAGGTCCGCTTTAAATAGGCCGCGACCTCGAGGGCGGTTTCACGACCACGTTCAAGGCCGCCATTTACGGTGCTGGGTTGGGATAGATGCGTGGCTTCTCCAGAAAAGAAAAGCCTGTTTTCAAGGGTGACCCCAAGCGCCCGACGAGCCAAGACTTTTCCGGGTCGAACGGCTGAATAAGCGCCATCAAAAAGCGGTACCTTCCCGCATGCCGTTGCAAACCCTTTCACAAAATATTTTTCGATATCGTTACCCAACATGCTTTTAAGGCCATCAAGGCCATAGGCGACTACCGTCTTCATAGGTTCAAGTTCTAATAAACGGGCTTGAGTGCCCCCAACATAACCGTAGGTGAGATGAGACTCATTTGCGTGAGTGAGGTAACCCACGCCCGTTTCATCATGCTGCTGCTGAGTGACATAAGCGTCAGACCCAAAGCCAAAGATGTCAGTTGAAAACTTCAGGCCGATATAATTCATTACGGCCATGTCAATGTCGTGAATCGCCTGCTGTTTTAGAGGAGGCAATTTGGGTGAAAAAGCGATTCTTTCTGCGGCCAGCACACCAGGTGATACTGTGAGGATCGCGGCCCGAGCCTGGATCTTGCCCGCGGATGTTGTGACGCTGACCCCGGAACTTCCCCAGTTGATATGAGACGCGCTGGTTCTTAGAACGGCGGGCACTTCACGACCATAATCTGCGACGACATCCCCGTAGCCCTGTCTGCAAAACCAATTTTTTGCATCAAGACTACTCCACCAGCTTTTCGGGGACCAGTTTCTGGAATCCTGGGCCATGTCCCATACCCCGTATTCTGCAGCGACGGTGTATCCCCACGGCATCGAGAAGAAATCAGGTCCGAGGGCCGTGTGTGCGTTGTCATCAGGCCCACTCGCCGCGCTCAGCGCAGAGCGTTTGATGCGACGATTAAATAGGACGTCAGTTTGGCGAAGATCATCGAGCTCCTCGTTTGTTGCTTTCCGGTTACCCACGAAGTACTCGGTCCGAACCGGATCTTCATAGACATCAAATCCATTGATTTGGGCGTGACTGATTAAGCGGTTGGCAGGAGACGCCCTCATCCAATGGGCATGCGTATCGAACGGGCTGTTGAAGATCGAATGATTGGTATGAATCCGGCCTCCGATACGATTGTTTGCGTCAATTAAGGTAAACGTGATTTTTTGTTTAGCAAGCGTCCGAGCCGCTTCAAGCCCGGCAATGCCGGCACCAATGATCACCACGTCCGGATTTGAGTCCGAGCCCGCAACTGCTAATCGATGGGATAGACCTAGAGCGACCAGGCCTTTGAGTAATCGCCGACGGTCATTTTGTGGTGTACTACGCATAGTGTGATTTCAAAAGTGTTCTCAGCGATCGTGGCATTCTCGATGATCTTGAGCATAATTTTAAAACTAATTTTTTGGCAGACTGCCTGTCGTCCAAAAGTCGATTAATAGAAGGAGTAGTTTAACGTTGCGTAATTCCCAGCACGATCTCTTGTTTGAGCCAATCGATATTGGCCCAGTTACGGCGAAAAACCGGTTCTACCAAGTGCCACATTGCACTGGCATGGGATGGCTGAGACCCAAAATGGCAGCTGCACTCCGTGGCATGAAGGCCGAGGGTGGCTGGGGGGTGGTGTGCACTGAGTGGTGCTCAATCCACCCATCTTCTGATGATCTGCCTCATCCAAACGCTGCGTTGTGGAGCAACCAGCATATCAAAGATCAAGCGTTAATGACTGATGCCGTTCATGATCATGGTGCGTTGGCGGGAGTGGAACTCTGGATTGGCGGAGCGCGGTCAGCCAATCATTACACTCGGGAAACTGCTTATGACGTTGCCAGTATTCCTAATCTCGCGGGCCATCCTTATCAGCCGCGGTCAATGGATAAATCTGATATTCGCAATCTAAGGCATTGGCATCGCGAGGCAGCATTACGCGCAAAGGCTGCAGACTTTGACATTGTTTATGTTTATGCGACGCATGGTTATCTTTTGTCTCATTTTTTATCAGCAGAGACGAATGATCGAATGGATGAGTATGGCGGGTCAATGGAAAATCGCGCGCGATTGCTTCGAGAGTTGATTGAAGAAACCAAGGAGGCTGTGGGTGATCGATGTGCAGTTGCTGTTCGCTACTCGGTCGGAGGTGATGATGGGGAATCGGATACGCTTACGAACGAGCGTCGAGATTGCCTTGAGATGCTCGCGGAATACCCCGATCTTTGGGATATCAATATCAATAACTATGAGCGCGAGATGGGTGTTTCTCGATTTTTTGAGTCAGGATCACTCGAGGAATATATGGCTTTCGTAAAGTCAGTCACAACAAAACCGGTCGTAACGGTAGGTCGATTTACGTCGCCGGATGCAATGGCTTCCCAAGTAAGGCGAGGCATCGTGGATTTTATTGGAGCGGCTCGTCCATCGATTGCGGACCCATTTTTACCGAAAAAGATCTTTGAAGGCCGGCTTGACGATATCCGAGAATGCATTGGCTGCAATATCTGTTACACCGGAGATGGTCTTGGGACGCCGATTCGCTGCACCCAAAATCCAACGATGGGAGAAGAATATCGTCGTCAGTGGCATCCTGAAATCATTGCACAGAAAGATTCTGATTCAACGGTTCTTATTGTGGGTGCAGGCCCTGCAGGACTTGAGGCCGCGCGGATGCTTGGCCAGCGAGGCTATCGCGTGATGCTTGCCGAAGCGACTCGAACGCTTGGAGGAAGGGTGGCCCGCGAAGCTGCGCTACCAGGCCTGAGTGAATGGATCCGGGTGCGGGATTATCGTGTTCAGCAAATTGAAAAAATGAACGAAGTCGAAATCTTTCGTGAAAGTGAGCTCAATTCAGAAGATGTTATTTCGACCGGTGTTGATCATGTGGTTATCGCGACGGGTGCTTCTTGGCGCAAGGACGGTTTAGGTCGATCACACCCCTTCGCCTATGAGGCATCAGAGCTACAGGGAAATATTTTGACGCCGGACGACATCATGAATGGCCAGATTCCAAGTGGACATATCGTTGTTTATGATGACGATAGTTTTTATATGGGGGGACTTATCGCTGAGAAAATTCGTCTCGCCGGGCAACGAGTTACTTTGGTAACGCCAGCGGATGTGGTGTCAGCGTGGTGTGACTACACTTCAGAGCGGTTTTACGTTCAGAAGCGGCTTCTGGAGCTCGGCGTAGCACTTCAGACCGGATTTCAGCTGGCGTCTTATAACGGTGACGATATCCGGATTGTGAATACCTATACGGATCAGACTCGTGCCATCTCCGCAAATGCTCTGGTGATGGTAACGGCACGTCAACCAAACGATCGGTTATATCGATCGCTCGAGACCCGATGGCAGGAAGATTCCGCCATCGGGATACGCTCAGTCACGCGCATCGGCGACTGTGAAGCGCCAGCGTTGATTGCCGCTTCGGTTTATGCCGGCCACCGATTTGCGCGAGAGTTCGATATGAAACCTGATTCCGAGATCAGTCCACGTTACGAGTAGGGCGCGGTGCTCATTTATGATCCGGAGATGACATTATGCTCGGGTCCAAAGGGAAAGCCGGTGATGTTCTCTGAACCGGTTTCTGTGATAACCAGAATGTCATGTTCTCGATAGCCTCCCGCTCCTTGCTGCCCTTCGGGAATTGTGAGCATTGGCTCCATTGAGACCACCATGTTTGGCTCCAGAACAGTATCAATATCTTCTCGAAGCTCCAATCCTGCTTCTCGGCCGTAATAATGCGACAGTATGCCGAACGAGTGACCGTATCCAAATGTGCGGTATTGCAAAAGGTCCAGTGCGGCAAAATGCTCGTTAAGTTGGGAACAGATCTCGGCACAACTCATGCCGGGTTTGATCAGCGATAGACCAAGCGTGTGCGCATCGACATTGGCTTGCCACACCTTAAGCGACGCGGGATCCACATCATCTAGAAATAGTGTTCGCTCGAGTGCCGTGTAATACCCGGAGATCATAGGGAACGTGTTTAGGCTCAGAATGTCGCCCTCTTTTATTTGCCGGGTGGTTACCGGATTGTGAGCGCCATCGGTGTTGATTCCCGATTGGAACCAAACCCAGGTATCCCTGATTTCGCTGTTAGGATAATGCTCGGCAATCGCAAGCTCCATGGCATCTCTTCCAGCCATAGCGACATCGATTTCCCGGACACCTGATCGAATGGCGTCGCGAATCGCTCCGCCGCCGATATCAGCGATTAATGCACCGCCCTTAATCAGATCGATTTCTTCTTCAGATTTCACCATTCTGAGCGACATAATTTCACTGCTGATGTCATTAATTTTTAAGTTGGCGTGAAAGGTTTTCAGCTTGCTATGAGATGCGAGCGTGAAGTGATCACCTTCGATGCCAACGATGTCGACGTCGGGGAGCACGTGGGAAACAGCACGCCAGTAGTTGTCGCGTTGCCAGTCAGTATAAATGAGGTTATCGCCATAGCTTCGGCGCCACGGTTGGCCAAGATCAATATTGGCAGAAATTGTTGTACATTCGGTTTCGGTTACGACGCAGGCATAGGGTCGGCCAAAACTGCAATATAAGAAGCCGGAGTAGTACGCAACATTGTGCATTGACGTGAGGAGAACAGCGCGCAATCCTTTGCTGGCCATCAACTGCCGCAGTGCGGCGAGTCTTCTATCGTATTCGCCGGTGGAAAACGGAAGGGGACTTTTTGAGCCATTGTGCAACTCAAAAAATTCGGGTCTGAGGGAAGTTGTATTCATCTTGATCACCTGTGCTACACCAGGTGACTTTTGTCGAATCGACCCGGTAAATCATCCGGGCGTACAGGATGCCTAAAAACTAGATTTTGAGACTTGAATCTAGCGCTAGGTACTCACGGTCGCGACGCCATCGCGAAAACGACGCGATTATAAAGGCTGCAGGATCAATCTTTCAACTCGCCATTTGCTGACCAATGACGGTCTAATTTTGCTTATAATTTTAATTCGACTTTTATTAGAGAGCACGTGTCGTGATAAATCACCATCGCCGTAACCGGCTTTTCGCACTCATTCTCCTTGTCATGACGGGATTGGCAGTGGCCTCCGATCTTGAAAAGGAACAGCGCTGGCGTGATGAGGTCGAAGATCTGATCATGGATGGGGAATCTGTTGATTTGATGGTCGATAATCAGGCGATCTTTTCTATTTTTACCGAGGCTGAAACCGACTCGACATTGGGTATGATTGTGGTTCATGGAACCGGTATTCACCCCGACTGGGAGCAGGTTGTGCAACCTATTCGAGTGCAAATGGCAGAAGCCGGTTGGCACACACTTTCCATACAAATGCCAATTCTTCACAACGATGCAGAGTATGAAGAATATGCCGCAATCTATCCTGAAGTGCCTGGCCGTCTTAAGGCGGCGGAACGTTTCATGAAAGAAAAGGGGGTTGAGACGTTGCTCATTGTCGCGCACAGTCAGGGCGCCACGATGAGCAGTTATTTCCTGTCCCGCAATCCTAATCAGGTCGATGGATTCATTGCGATTGGAATGAATTCAAATCAAAAAAATCTTGACATCAACAGCGCGGAGTCACTCAAGAACATTAACATACCCGTGCTTGACCTTTATGGCTCCGAAGATCTGCCGTCGGTTTTAGAAACTGTCGAGCGTCGCGCGCAAGCCGGTCGCCACAATGCCCGGTATTCCCAGCAGATAATAAAAGAGGCGAACCATTTCTTTGATGGAATGAATGATGAGCTGTTAAAAGCCGTCACAACCTGGAGCTCGACTTTCGAGTAGCGCGAGCGGGCAGTTTGAAGTTGGAAGTCCGTCTAGATTTTATTATTGGTGGCCAGCTGTGGGGTTTATTCTTCGTGGGACGAGCCGCCAAAGCCAGTGCCAGATGACATTGGCGCCATTCTTATCAATCTGGAGTCCGAGACTGCGGCCTGTCGGTGGATCACAGCCTCTCGGTATACGGGGTCGCGAACCATTTCGACGAAAGCCGCAACTGAAGGATATTCCGCAATAAAGCATTCATCCCACGTAACGTCTTGTGGGCCAATCAGCATAAGTTCAAATTGGCCTCGCCATATAATGCGCCCGCCGAGGCGGGAAAATACTGGAAAACTCTCTCTGCCATAGTTGGCATAGGCTTCTGAGCCAGTCGCGGGTCGGCCGTCAGGATATTGGGCTTGATCTCGAAATCGGACGAGGTTCAACATATGAACCGGTCCTTCACGATCGTTTGCCCGAAATTGAGCAAAACGCTCTTTTGTAGGATCAACATAATCGGTCATAGCGCTATCCTCAGGCTCTAGGTGCCCGCGTCATGGTTTGATCTAACCTAATGCGAGTTTCTTTCGATTCGCTTCAACTAACCCGTCATTCAGGTTAGCAACATCTTTTTCAGCAGCTTCGCGCAACAGAATGCTATCCGCGCCGGACAACACTAAATGATGGCCGTTTTCATACAGGCGCTCCGCATTCCAATCGGCAAACGGAATAGCACCGAGTAATTTGCCGGCGGCTAATGTTGCGCTCTCGATTTTCTCGAACGCTTCAATAAAAGCTTTTGATTCAAATTGGCCTAATTGCCCGAGCGAAGCGGACAGATCGATCGGACCTATAAAGAGCATATCGATGCCATCAATGGCGGCGATTTCCTCAATTTGATTTACAGCTTCTTTTGATTCAATCTGCGCGATCAATAAGAAATCATTCTCCATCCATTCCTGATAGCGGGCAATGTCTTTGCCGTAATTCGTAGCACGCAGCAGTACCGGCGCGGCACCCCGAATCCCCTCCGGACCATATCGACAAGCTGAAACCACCGCCTGAGCTTCTTCGGTATTTCGGACGTTGGGCACCATGATGCCCATGGGCCCAATATCCAATACTCGCTTGATCGTGTTGCAATCGGCACTGGTGGCTCGGATCATAGGCGGGCAGTCCCGCGACTCTAAGGCTTGCATCATTGAAATCGCATCAAGAACCGATCCTGCGCCATGCTCGAGATCGATCATCGCCGTATCGTATCCGCTCATGGCCATAATTTCTGCGGCGATTGGGTTGAAAGTTTCAATCCAACACCCGTTGAGTCGGACGCCAGATTTTAATTTTTGTTTAAGAGAAGGGGATCGCATCAATCTAAATTCTTTGGTTTGACAAGTGTATGATTAGACAAATTATTTAAATCTCGGATCATCATATTTTATGTCAGTTTTTAGTGATCGACAGAAAGTTGAGCAAAGGATGGGCATTGTTCCCGACACGCAGTCAGTGGCACGATTTGTGCCCAGCGATAGCATTTTCAAGCTTGATCTCTGTTTTGATATCGAGAAATTACGAGCGTCTCTGGCCGAGAGTTTGGAAAAAGTGGGATATGCCAACAACGAGTGGAAAGCGCAAGGCTTTGGCATTTTGCCGTTAAACCATAGGGCGGGCGATAACGACCTTAGCGCAAATGACTTGTCCGGACGTTACTGGATGCGTAAAGATGACCGCTATGTCGAAGAAGCCTTCGAGGACTATGTTGAAGAATCCGCGTATACGGATTTCGATTCTCGTTTTGCAGGGACTTACTTGGAGGAGGTGTACCGCGCGCTATGCGCCCGGTTTCCAATCGGACGCGTGCGGGTTCTCTCTAAAGAAGTCTATAACTGTAACTCATGGCATCGGGACCCTGAGCCGCGACTGCACATTCCCATAGTGAGCAACCCGGGCGCCTTGTTTGTGGTTAATCATCACGTTACCCATTTGCCCGCTGATGGCTCTGTGTATTTCACCGATACTCGCGGATACCACACAGCGATCAACGGAGGAATTGAGCCGCGTGTGCACCTGGTAGCCGCTCTTGCTTTCCCCCCTTCGCAAAATTAGGAGATCGATTAATGAGTGCAATTTCCAGCTCTCCAAATAGCAAGTTCAATATGGATCGAATCGTGGATTCTGACTACGTTGGGGAAGGCTGGGCGCCAGTGGAACCTGGGTCGGATCCGGTGCTTTATGGGCATGCTCAGGTTAACCCTCAAGGGTGTTTTGAGGTTCGAAGCTATCAGACGTTTACCCTGACTTATACCGTCGGCCGTTTTGGACTTGATGACACGGGAGCGATTCGCGTGGTTTTCCGGGCAATGGGGGATACCGGTCGAATGCAGACAAACGACCCGGCGGGGGATAACTATGTTAGCGCGTCTGCAAGTAACGGCGTGACGCTATCGGTCAATTATGCAGGGCGAGGTATGAGTGCACGACCTCGCTGGAAGTCACTTACGGTCAATGTATCCAATGGATATATGCGCGAAGGTGACACCATTGACATCGTTTTTGGAGATACGCGTTTCGGCTCGAACGGGCTTAAATTACAGACGATGGTAGAGACTGATTTTGAGTTTAAAGTGCTCGCCGATGTATGTGCGGTTGGGCATTTTATTCCGATTCCGGATACGCCGACGATCGACATTGTGCCGGGTAACCCGGCGGTTTGGCAAGCAGTGCTACCGAGTCTTCGCAGGCCCGGCGAGCGCTTTCATTTCGGGTTGAAATCCGAGGATCGTTGGGGAAATCCCACGCCACTCGCATCTGCAAAGCTTCAATTTAAAGCCACGTTAGAAGTCGAGGGCTTGCCTGAGATTTTTGATTATCCTATTGGGAAGCGCGCCGTTAGTTTTGAAAACTTACGGGTTAATGAGGAGGGCGAATTGCGGATTTCGGTCATTGAGCGAGATACCGGTACGATTCTTGCCCAATCTCATCCAATGCTAAGTCGTCAGGGCCGGATTAGTGGTTACTGGGGCGATCTTCATGGTCAGTCAGGGGAGTCTATCGGGATTGGAACGGCGAGAAGCTATTTCAATTTTGCGCGAGATTGTGCATTCCTTGATCTAACGTCTCATCAAGCAAATGACTTTCAGGTCAATAACAAGTTTTGGTCTTATTTGAACGAACTTTCGCTTGAATTTCTTGAGGAGGGCCGGTTTGTCACTTTTCCGGGATACGAGTGGTCGGGCAACACGGCAGTGGGCGGTGATCGAAATGTGTATTTTCGCAACGAAGGGCGACAGATTCATCGCTCATCACATGCGTTGCTGCCGGAACGTGGAGACCTTGATACGGATGCGCCTGATGCAAATATTCTCTTCAAAAAACTATTAAATGAAGACTGTGTGATCTATGCCCATGTCGGCGGTCGGTATGCGGACATCGCTTATGCACATGATGGGCGCCTGGAGCGGTCAATGGAGATTCATTCAGCATGGGGCACGTTTGAGTGGATGCTGACAGATGGTTTTGCTCTTGGACACCGTAGTGGCGTTGTGTGTAACAGTGACGGACATAAGGGTCGGCCAGGCGCGAGCTATCCTGGAGCCTCAATGTTTGGCGCGTACGGCGGCCTGACCTGTTTTCTCGCCGAAGCACTTACCCGTGACGCGATTTTTGATTGTCTGCGCCAGCGTCATCATTATGGAACGACGGGCACGCGACTTCATCTTGATGTTCGTGCTGAACTGCCGACCGGCGGCAAGCGCTTCGACGATGATCCTAATATTTTTCCTGAAGCGACTTTTGATAGGGTCTCGCAGGTCATGATGGGCGATATCGTGCAGACTTCAGATACCGAGCTGACGCTGAAAGTTGAAGTATCAGCTCAGGGCCCATTGGAGAGAATTGAAATTCGAAATGGAATAGAGGTCATACAAACCATTCGTGGGTTTTCCCAGGATGATTTGGGTGATCGTATTCGGATCGTGTGGAGTGGAGCGGAATATCGGGGACGCGGTCGAGAAACCAACTGGCAAGGGCGGGCTCATTTCGAGGGCGCATCTATTCGGCGTATGGAGAAGATTAATGCCTGGAATCATGAGCGAACACTGGAGCGACAGGGTCGCGATGCGGTTGTATTTGACGCGATTACGACGGGTAACTTTGGCGGTTTTGATGTCTGGCTCGATGATTCGAGCGACGCCAGATGTTGTGTTGAGACCAATCTTGGTTCTTTTGATGTTCCGCTTTCAGAAATTGGAATGCAAGATACGGTAATGGACGCGGGTGGTCTGGATCGCAAGATTCGCGCATTTAGGTTGCCCGAGGAGAATGTGAAGCGCACCATTAGTGCGGAAGTCAAAGTGCCCTTATCGACTGGCGCTGATAATCCGATTTGGGTTTGTGTGACCACTGAAGATGGATTTCAAGCCTGGAGCAGTCCGATCTATGCGTTTCGTTAATGCTTGAGTCGGCTGATGTTAATTGACCATGTTGGCAAACAGTCAGGCAAAATTAGTTAAACAAACCTTCAGCTCTTTTAAGAGGTTTGCTGTCGAAATCAGCCCATTTAGCCAGAAATAAGGAGCTTATTGCAATTTTGGGTTCTCAAGGGTCTAATCTTGTGCTGTCATTGGTGACGCTAAATCAGCCGTAACGGCTTTTCTTTGTTATTCGTAGGAGGAAACATGAACAAACTATCGACCAAACTGGCTTTAGGGGTTGTGGCCAGTCTGACTTTATCAACACTGGCATCAGCTGAAACGATTCGTTGGGCGCGTGCAGGCGACTCATTGACTATGGATCCCCATGCTCAAAATGAGGGGCCGACTCATGCACTTGCACATCAGATTTATGATTCGTTATTACAGCGAGATATGTCAGGTGCCATTATTCCGTCTTTGGCAACACAGTGGTCTGCACTGCCCGATAACCCGAATGTCTGGCGATTTAAATTGCGACAGGGGGTGACCTATCATGACGGTGCGACTTTTGACTCCGAGGACGTTGTTTTTTCAATTAATCGGGCGATGGCTGATGGCTCCGATATGAAAGAGTTGCTGTCTTCCGTCAAGGACGTTCGAGCGG
Source organism: Arenicellales bacterium nBUS_48 (assembly GCA_051201575.1). GTDB lineage: Bacteria > Pseudomonadota > Gammaproteobacteria > Arenicellales > UBA868 > UBA868. The sequence goes on from CP179197.1 coordinate 593,552, forward strand.
TCGATTCGCATACCGTCGATATTGAAACTAATGGCGCCAACCCCCTTCTAGTCAATAATTTGACCAACATGTTTATGATGGATAAGGGATGGGCTGAAGCAAACGATGTTCTGACGCCGCACGATGTTGCTAAAGGTGAGACGAATTTTGCGACGATGAACACTAACGGAACGGGTGCGTTCAAGCTGGTGAGTCGGTCAATTGATGAGAAGACTGTCCTGACAGCTAACCCCAACTATTGGGGCAAGAATCTCTATCCCAGTGAAGTGACTGAAATCATCTATACCCCCATTCAGTCGTCGGCAACCCGCGTTGCCGCCCTGCTTTCGGGAGAAGTCGACATCATTCAAGATGTGCCGGTGCAAGATCTGGGACGCGTGAGTTCGACCAGTGGACTCAAGGTGGGCACGGCCGCACAGAATCGAGTAATTTTCTTTGGTGTTGATAATGTTGATGGCCCCACTGCTGATTTGCGCGTTCGTCAGGCTATGAATATTGCGATTAATCGTGATGCAATTAAGCAAGTCGTGATGCGTGAGCAGTCTGATCCAACCGGCGTGATCATGCCTCCTTTTGTTAATGGCTGGACGCCAGCGCTAAATGAATATCCAGCATATGATCTTGATAAAGCCAAAAGCTTGATGGCCGAAGCCGGTTACGCTGACGGGTTTGATATCACGCTGAATTGTCCGAATGACCGCTATATCAACGATGAATCAATCTGTCAGGCGGCTGTTGGCATGATGGGTCAAATCGGCATTAACGTCACACTGGACGCTAAGCCCAAGGCGCAACACTTCCCGTTGATTAAAGGCGGTGATTCGGATTTCTATATGTTGGGTTGGGGCGTTCCGACGTTTGACTCACATTACATCTTTAACTTCTTGGTCCATTCCCGCACGGGCGACCGTGGGTCCTGGAATCCGACCGGTTATTCCGATTCGGCTGTTGACGAAATGATTGTGAGTCTTGAGTCCGAGACAGATCTGGCAACACGGGACGCTACCATCGCTAAGATCTGGGATGCGATCCAAGCGCAGCAAATGTATCTGCCCATTCACAACCAGGTTTTGAATTGGGGAATGAAAGATGGGATCAACTTTGCGGTTCAACCTGAAGATCAACCCCATTTCCAATTTCTTACGTTTAACTGATGTGCTGCGGCGGGCTTGATCATTTCACCTTGAATTTGGTTGGGCGGCCGTAAATCCAAAAGAAGAGACTGAGCCCGGACGCTGTATGTTCGGGCTCAGTCAATTTTTGACGCTATGCTCCTGATTATCTTACGACGTCTCGGTCAATCTTTTCTTGTGCTGTTTCTCGTTGCTCTTATTTCATTCATGATGTTCCGGTATGTGGGGAATCCAGTCGATAATCTGCTGGGCCAGGAAGCGACCGTGGAACAACGCGAAGCGCTCATTGAAGCTCTAGGTCTCAATGACCCGCTATTTATCCAGTACTTTGATTTTGTGACGCGGGTTTTACAGTTTGATTTTGGTAATTCCTACCGTGGCGCACTGCCGGTCGCTGACATGATTCTGGAGCGTCTTCCTGCGACCCTCGAGTTGGCCCTGGTGTCGGCTCTTTTTGCAATGTTTTTCGGGGTGGTGATGGGGGTGTTTACCGCGATCAATAGGCGGGGAATTACGGGAAACTTTATCCTCTCAAGTTCGCTCATTGGCGTTTCTCTTCCTACTTTTCTAATCGGGGTATTGCTGATCTGGGTATTTTCAGTTGAACTTAAGTGGTTACCCTCATTTGGTCGTGGAGAGGTTGTAGATTTTGGTGGATGGACGACAGGATTTTTGACCGTGTCCGGCCTTAAGTCATTGATCCTGCCCGGAATCACGCTTGGGCTATACCAGATGACGTTAATCATGCGTCTGACTCGGGCTGAAATGCTTGAGGTGCTTCGTCAGGATTATATTAAGTTCGCAAGGGCACGGGGTCTATCCGAACGCGCCGTCTATTTTGGTCATGCATTACGAAACACGCTGGTTCCAGTTATCACGGTTGCGGGTTTACAGCTTGGCTCTATTGTTGCTTTTGCCATCATTACTGAGACCGTGTTCCAGTGGCCAGGGGTCGGGCTTATGTTTATCAATGCGGTATTTTTTGTTGATATCCCCGTAATGTCTGCGTATTTACTTCTAGTCGGTACCTTGTTTGTGATGATTAACCTCATTGTTGATCTTCTTTATCTTGCGATTGACCCTCGAATTCGAGATGGGCAACTGAAGCGACAAGAGAGATGAGCAAGGACAACTCTTTGATCGATCGTTTTTATAAGAGCGATTTTTTTTATGATTTCAAGAGATCTCCGGTAACGATTGTCTCGTTCGTAGTCGTGCTTGTGCTTATCCTGCTTGCGGTATTCGCTGACCTAATTGCGCCCACTGATCCATTCGATGCCAAGTCACTTAATCTCTTAAATGGGTTCACACCCCCAATGGAGCCTAATGCCTTTACTGGGGAGATGTTCACTCTCGGTACCGATGATCAGGGTCGGGATCTGCTATCAGCGATTATTTTCGGTTTGCGGGTTTCGCTGTTTGTAGGACTAACGGCAGTCATTTTGGCGATGGTGCTTGGCGTGAGTCTCGGTCTTCTGGCGGGATATCGGGGCGGCTGGGTTGATTCAGTGATTATGCGCGCTGCCGATATTCAAGTGACTTTTCCGTCGATTCTCATCGCAATGCTTATTTTTGGAATTGCCCGGGGTTTGTTGCCGCCGGACCTGCGTGATGAGCTCGCGATTACGGTGTTGATTATCGCGATTGGTCTTTCTGAATGGGTTCCTTTCGCGCGAACGGTTCGTGGAACCACGATGGTAGAAAAAGAAAAAGAGTATGTGAAAGCGGCGCGTTTGATAGGGCTGAGCGGAAGGCAGATTATGCTGCGACATATTCTTCCAAATGTTCTGTCGCCCGTTCTGGTAATTGCAACGATTACTCTGGCGCTCGCAATCATCGCCGAAGCGACACTTTCTTTTCTAGGGGTGGGCGCCCCGCCAACTGAGCCCAGCTTAGGCACTCTGATCCGGATTGGCCAGAACTTTCTTTTTTCCGGCGAGTGGTGGATTCTTCTCTTTCCTGCCGCAACCCTTCTTGCGTTGGCGCTTTCGGTAAACCTTCTTGGCGATTGGCTCAGGGATACATTGAATCCGAGGCTCAAGTGACTGATATCCTTCTTTCAGTGCGTCACTTACGTGTCGTGTTTCCTCATCGCTATGGGGATCTCGTGCCCATCGACGATATCTCGTTTAATGTGCAAAAAGGCGAGATCATCGGCTTTGTTGGCGAATCTGGCGCTGGCAAGTCAATGACGGGTGCGGCGATTATGGGATTGATCGATGATCCCGGGATTATCGAGAGTGGAGAAATTTGGCTTGGCGATGTTCGAATCGATCAATTGGATACCAAAAGATTGATAAAGATTCGGGGAAAACGAATTAGTATGATTTTTCAGGATCCTTTGACGAGTCTTAATCCACTCAAAACGATTGGAAATCAACTTGTCGAAACGATATTGACACACCTGCCCGTCAATGCGGACCAAGCTAAGCGAAAAGCGTTCATAGGCCTTGAAGAGGTCGGGATTGACTCAGGACGATTCAACGCCTTCCCACATGAATTCTCGGGTGGTATGCGTCAGCGCGTTGTTATTGCTCTCGCGCTGGCAGCTGAGCCGGAGTTGATTATTGCCGATGAGCCAACAACCGCTTTGGATGTCTCGGTACAGGCTCAGGTATTAGAGCTGTTAAAAAAACTGTGTCGTGAGCGGAATGCGTCAGTGATGCTCATTACGCATGACATGGGAGTGATTGCTGAAACAACTGATCGGGTGGCTGTACTTTACGCCGGCCGTTTGGTTGAGATAGGGAACACGGCATCCTTATTGGGCAGCCCCCGACATCCTTACACCCGTGGATTGATAGCGTCCACTCCCTCAGTTGAGCATGGTGATATTTCGACTCATCTCTATCAGATCGACGGGTCTATGCCACGCCTGGATGCGTTGCCGACGGGATGTAGCTTTCATCCTCGTTGCCAAGATGCGTTGTCACGCTGTCGATTAAGCCAGCCCGAAGTGATCAATGAGAGCGTTGCGTGCTTTTTATATGAGTGAGCGTGAATTCATAAGGATTGATCGGTTAAGTCAGCGATTTGATCTCTCGGACCCCTGGATTGCCCGTTTAATCTCCCGACGTCCCAAGCAATTTCTGGACGCTGTCGATAATGTCTCTTTTAATATTGAAAAAGGCAAAACCTATGCGCTTGTTGGCGAGAGCGGCTCGGGTAAGTCCACGATTGCGCTTACGGCTGTTGGTTTACTTCGACCCACCGGAGGCAGCGTATTGATCGATGGCCATAACCTTTATGATCGTACTCAATCCCAGTTAGAGCATCGGCGGATTCGCAGGCGACTGCAGATGGTATTCCAGTCCCCCTATGCATCGCTTAATCCGCGTTGGCGGGTTTGGAGCATTCTCGCAGAGCCCCTTAGAGTGTTTTCGTTGGCAGACTCTCAATCTGCCGAGCGTCGTCGGGTGCATGAACTGCTTGAACAGGTCGGACTTTCAAAATCCGATGCGCATCGGTTTCCTCACGAATTCTCAGGCGGTCAACGTCAGAGGATTTCGATCGCCCGGGCGCTTGCTTCGCGACCTGAGTTTATTGTTTGTGATGAGCCAACTTCTGCGCTCGATGTCTCGGTTCAGGCTCAGGTCTTAAATCTTTTAAAGAGATTGCAGAATGATTTAGGATTAACCTATCTATTTATTACTCACGATCTTGCGGTCGTAAGAGTGATGGCACATCGAATTGGTGTGTTGAAGTCAGGTCGGCTTATTGAAGAAGAGTCAACTGAATCTTTGATTGAATCTCCTCAATCAGAATACACGAAAATGTTGATTCGTTCTGCGCCCCGAATCAGCCGTGGAACGACCGGGATATCTTTCACTTAAAAAATTTTCCAGAGTCCACTTTTTGTAGAGTTGATTAAGAGAAGGTCGGTTGGGCCTCATTTACGATCAACAGTGCGATACCGAATGAGGGTTAGGCGCAGCGAGTGCTATTGAATAACCGGGATTTCAGGAGGCGCCCGACGGGTAAGGTACTCCGCCCCATCTTCAGTGATCACAATGTTTTCTTCATGCACGAGTTGGCGTCCCGGTTCAAACGTCATTCCAGGCTCTAGTGTCATGACAACACCTGGTTCAAGTACGCGCTGATCATCTGGATGCACTGATGGCCACTCGGTGAGTAACATGCCGAGCCCATGACCCATTCGCCCAATGCTATTACCTAATGCCCCGGCGTCTTCCATGATCTTCCACATGGCGGACCAGACATCCCGCATCTTCGCCCCGGGGCGTGCAGCTTCAAAACCCGCATCTAAAGCTTGATGAATTGCATCATTGGCGCGAGCGGTATCGTCCGCGACATGACCAAATCCAAAGTTACGGTCAAAGTCACAGAAATAGCCATCGAAAACTGTTCCTGTATCAATGATTAAAACATCGCCTGATTCGGGGATGCGAGAAGTAGGTCCCATAATAATACTGTCGTAGCCACCTGGACCGGAGCCTGCCACCATAAATGGCGTGTTGTCTGCGCCGCGCTCCAGCAAATCAATACGCATGCGTTTCGTGATGTCGAGTTCGGAATGACCGATTTTTGCAAAACCGGGTAAGGTCTCAAACGCACCAGAAGTGATTTGGCAGACGTGACGGACTTTTTCAATTTCGGCCGGGGATTTAACGAATCGTTGTTGAAGCAAAAGCTCTGCGCAGTCGACAACATTGGAGGAAAGATCTCCCCTCAGTATTTGTGCGTCACCAGCAGGCATGCGCAGGATACTCTCTGGCCCCATTGGCATACCGACACAACCAAAACGCGAAGACAGCGCTTCGATTACACTGGTGAGTAGAGAAATACCGTCATCAGACGGACGTGGTGATGGCCATGTGCGGACGTCATCAATCCAAGTTGCACACATTCCTGTTTCGCCAATAGCGGGAATGACAGCGATGGGTTTGTTTTCAGCAGGAATCACTAAGAACCAGGGTCGAGTCGGGCTCTCGAAAAACTGAGTGTGAAAGCCCGTGTAGTAGCGAATCTCAGCCTCAGTCGTGACAAGAATTGCGTCGAGATTGGCGGCATGCATGAGCTGCTGGGTAAGCTCGGTACGCGCTTCAAACTCGGTCTGAGGAAATCCGCGAGACGGTTCAGTCATGGGGTTACCTTTTAAGATAGGACCGCTTCGGCAGGAACACCAACCAACGCTTCATATAACTCTGGATCGGTCGCTCCTTCTGTGCCAAAAATTAATATTCTGCTCTGATGATCGAGATTCATTTCGCGAGCAAGTTGACCATCGTTGACTGCGCCAATTAATCCCGCGATACCGGCGACCGCAGATTCGCCGGACACGACGGGTTCATCAGATTCGACGCCTTTCGCCAATAACTGCATTAGCGGTCCAATAGGCGCATCCGAGATTGTTGTGAAATGTCGCGCCCCTGCATGTAGGATTTCCCAGCCTATTGCTGATACTTCACCACAGGACAGTCCGGCCATCAGGCTTTCTTCGGTGATATTTACAATACGCTCTTCGCCGGCTTTTGCGCTTTCGTATAAGCATGCGGCAGGTACGGGCTCGACGACCACAATGTGTGGCATGTCTTTACCGTAGCGAAACCAGAGATCGGCACAGACAGCACCCGCTAAACCGCCACAGCCGCCTTGAATGAAGACATGACTTGGGATGACTGACTCGGGAAGTTGATCCATTGCTTCTGTTGTCATCAGCGTGTAGCCGGCCATGACATCGCGAGGAACTTCCATATAACCAGGATAAGAGGTATCCGATACGATGTGCCAACCATTCTCTTTAGCATCCAAGTCAGCTTGACGTACCGAGTCATCATAGTTACCGTCGACCCGAATGACGGTTGCTCCAAAAGCCTCGACCGCCTCTTGACGCGCCTGACTGACCTTCGCATGCATGTAGATCATGCACTCGCATCCAAATCGTTCTGCACCCCAAGCTACCGATCGCCCGTGATTGCCGTCGGTAGCTGTGACAACCGTTATATTCTTAACTTCATTGGAAAATTTTCCGTCGTTGATATCGGTCAGGCTGACTGATTCATTGGATGGTTGTTGGCTCAACACCTGTTGTAGCACTTGTTGAACCGCATACGCACCACCAAGCGCTTTGAAACTTCGAAGACCAAATCGGTCGCTCTCGTCTTTATAGAAGATTGACTGAACCCCAACAGCGCTAGCAAGACCTTGAAGATGAAGCAACGGGGTGGGTTGGTATCCTTCCCAGTTTGAAATCATCTCCTGCGCAATTGCACATCGATCAGGTGGAAGAATTGCTTTTATCGTGCCAGGGCAGGGCTGTGGTGATAGAGCTGCGGTGTTGTGATGGGATTGCGCAATTGAGATTGTAGGTAGTGACATGGTTAACTCATGGATTCGTATGTTTCAGTGTTTAAAGGCTAAAACAGCTCATCAAGAAATTTGACAAACCATTGCCCCGCGTTCAAAAGCGATACATCGCTCAGGCGATTTTGTTCATCTCGGGATTGCGCACCGGGTCTTTCCCACGGCGCGCCGTCCAGTACTTGCCATCGTTTCCATATTTCCCGCGTACACTCCGGATGAAACTGCGTGCCGACAACGTGATGATTGTACCGAAAAGCTTGATTTGGAAATAAAGCGCCGGACGCAAGTTTTTCCGCGCCATTGGGTATTTCAAATCCCCGTGAGTGGTATTGTGCGGCGAAGAAGCCCTTTGGGACAAAGTCCGGCTCATTTAAGGTTGATTGAATCTCATAAAAACCAAATTCTTCGAGTCCATCTGCGTGTGTGGCGACTTTGGCGCCCAAGACGTGGGCAATAAGTTGCGCGCCAAGACAAAGTCCCAGCATGGGTATGTTGTGTTCTAAGCATTTTTCAATCCAGAGTGCCTCTTCATAAAGATAAGGGGATCGATCCATTTCATCAACATTGGCCGCACCTCCCAGAATGACAACGCCGCCCAATTCTGGATCCGGTGCATTCAGTGGTTGGTTTTTAAAAGGCTGATACCACTCAACGTCAAACCCACGTTTTTGGAGATGAGTAGACGCCAGGTCATCATGAAATTCGTCGTGATGCTCAATGATCATGATCTTGTGGCTCATAATAATCTTGCGCAGACGACTGTCAGGCCGGAAGTGTGAACAGCTTTCCAAAACCGGTAATTTCATCATTGATATTGGCGAGGCGGAGGCTATGCCAGATCATGGCGTGATTAGACGAAGTCACCGGTTTTCCAAGGGCTGTTTCAATATCGGCGACACAGTGTGCAAGCCTTAGGCTGGTGCAAGATACAAACACGCCATCTACATTATCGTGGCGACCAATTTTGAGTGCGGCATCCTGCATGCTTTCGGCTGAGATGCGGGCAACGAGATTATCATCATCCTGATTAAAGGAGCCAAAAACAGGTACATCGAAACCTTTGCTTTCGATGTACCGCTTGATAAATTGATTGACCTCATCTGAGTAGGGAGTGAGCACGCCAATTCGCTGACAGTGGGTCGCTCGAAACGCGGCAAACGCGGCCGTAATTGGCGTTGTCGCTTTTGCCTCTGGACGGGCCGTATGAATGAGCTCAAAGACGCGCTCCTCGCCGATAATAATGGACGCGGATGTGCAGCCATAAGCAACGACATCGAGAGGGACTCCGGGAAGAATGATATCAGTTCGATCGGTAATATAAGGTTCCATCGCCCTTAAGCTTTCGGGTGTGACGGTGGGCGAATTCGGAATGCGTGATTGATAAATCGCGACCCCCGGGATATTCACAACCTGTTGATATTCATATTCAACACTATGATCACTAGCAAGAACGACGAGACCAATCCGGGCACGCCCTGCTATGCCGCTATCGACCGTATAAGGTAGATTAGTCAGGTTTATAAAGTCCTGCTGAGATGGTTTTTGCGACATCGGTTCAACTCAAGGTGAATTTGGTCAGATCATGTGCAACTGTCTCAAGGCACAACACGCCTAGTTGGCTGCCGCAATAACGGCAATTTCAACAGTGAACTGCGAGGCGGCGAGTTTGGCTTCGACACAGGCACGGGCCGGGCTTTGACCCGGGGTCACCCAGGCATCCCACACCTCGTTCATCTCGGCGAAGGTTGCCATATCAGACAGCCAGATCGTTGCCGAGATCAGGCGAGCTTTATCACTGCCCGCTTCCTGCAGAAGGGCGTCAATTTGATTGAGAATGCATTTGGTTTGGTTAGCCGCACTCTCGCCTGGCGCGTCACGCGCGACCTGTCCGGCTGTATAGACCAAATCACCATGAACGACAGCCTGACTCATTCTGTCACCAACTTGGATTCTTTGGATGGGCATTTTTTCTTATCTCCTATAAATTGCGGGGTCTCAATGTTGTTTGGCGCAGGATTTTAAGCGCCAACAGCGTCAAAGGACTCGACGCCTGATGAGATTGATTCTAAAGGGGAATGATTGGGAGATGAAGGGAAGATTGTCCGCATTAGCAGTAAGGTAACAAATGTTATATATTCAACCCAAATCGACTTTACGTCTAATAAAATTCAAAAAAAACAAAGAGGAAAGTAACTGTGAAAATAAGAAATTTCGTTGCTGGTTTTGGAGTATTTTTTCTTTTAACGCCGATTGTAAACGCGGGCACGCCGATGCAGGTGTGGCGATGTCAGTTGAACGATAACGTGTCGGAAGAAGAGGTGATGGCGCGGGCGGTAGAGTGGAAGGCTGCAGCCACGAAAGTGCCAGGCGGTGAAGGACTATCCCAGAGTATCATGTTTCCGGTTGCTGCAGGCGCCGATGGACTGGGCACTGACATTCTGTATACCGTTCAATGGAAATCTTTTTCTCACTTTGGCGAGTGGTGGGATCACTACAATGAGTCAGATGCGGCGGCTTTAGAGGGACAGACGATGACCTGCCATGGCAGTGGACTTTGGGAGCGAGAGGAAGGCTGAATTAGTTCTTCAAATTAGATTTGAAAAGGGGCTGCGACTGAGCAGCCCCTTTTTTTACGTTCAGGTTTTTGGTTTACATATGTCTATAGTATGGAGTTGCAACGAGTGGGATCCCCTCGAAGAAGTCATTGTGGGGAATCCTTTTAACGCACGATTTCCTCATGCAGATCCGAGTACTCAATTGGCAGAGTACCCTAATCGATCACTCAATCAAATTCCAAAAGGCCCATTTCCTGAAAAAATCATCGAAGAAACTGAGGAAGATCTTCAGAAATTTGTCGATGTAATGTGTGCAAAAGGAATTGTCGTTCGTCGTCCTGAGGTGTGGCCCCACGAGCAAAAAATTCGAACAACGCTCTGGGAATCTGAGGGGTATTACAATTATTGCCCCCGAGATATTTTGCTGGTAATTGGCGATAAGATCATTGAGACGCCAAACGTCATTCGGGGTCGCTCGCTTGAGACCGGCAGTTATCGCGACTTGTTAATGGAACATTTTTCTGATGGCGCCGTGTGGCTGAGTGCGCCAAAACCTCTGCTTGCTGATCGTTTATTTGACGCCGATTTCGATAAACCGACACCTCGTAATGACGAGCCGGCCTTCGACGCCGCGAACGTCCTACGGTTTGGTCACGATTTGTTGTATCTGGTGAGCGCAACGGGGAACGAGTTAGGTGGGCACTGGTTACAGCGCGTGCTGGGGAGCGATTTTCGCGTCCATTTTTTAAAAGATGTGTACTTCGGAAGTCATATTGATTCGACGTTAGTCGCGCTGCGGCCAGGATTAATTCTGGCCAATCCGGAAAGATTAACGATGGACACAATTCCTTCTTTTCTTAAAGATTGGGAAATTATTTTTAGTCCTCCAATGGAAAACCAGGAACGCCATAGTGCTGAGTATCTCGGACAGGCAATTGGGAGTGAGTGGATCGATATGAACTTATTTAGTCTGGATCCCGAGACTGTCATTGTTGATCGCCATCAAAGTGCGCTTATCCGTCTGCTGGAGAGCAAGGGACTGGATGTCGTTCCTCTTGAACTCCGTCATTCTAGAATGCTGGGGGGCGGCTTTCATTGCGTAACGCTCGATACTCGACGTCAAGGAATAATGGATTCATATTTCAACTAAGATGAACAGGGGCGCGATACCCCTAAGGTGCGAATGATGTATCTGGTTTTTACGATCATTTCAATTTGCGTTTTCGGTGCATGGCTGAAATATCGATGGATTCATCGCCCACAACCCGACCGCGAAAAGACAGTTGGGTTGACTGATGTTGAGGGCCCTCAGCCATGGGGCAGTCATGTCCATCAGTCTGGCGTGAGGTGGCTACATGAGATTTTTGAACGCTCTGCGAATCTATTCCCATCCTTACCTGCGCTGACTGTCCATGCCACCGGGCACACGCTCACCTATGCCCAGCTGGACGCGCGAGCGGAACAAATTGCGGATTTAATTTCACCTACGCTTAATGATAAAGATCAGGTCGTTGCTGTTTATATGATGCAGGATCATCCAGATATTGTGGCGGCGCATTTAGGAATTCTTAAGGCGGGCGGCGTACAGCTGTTTCTTGATCCTGAATCGCCTCGGACGGTCATTATGGATATGTTGCGGGATGCCAGACCCGCGTTGCTTTTAACGCGCGGAGAATCGCCGTCATTCGATATCCCTTCGATTGATCTCGTGAGTCCACACGCGTTTAATGATCAAGGGGGCGGAAGAAAACACCAATCACCCTGGCTGGATGATTCTTCAAAACGATTGGCATCTATTTTTTACACAAGCGGAACATCAGGAAGGCCCAAAGGGGTCGAGTGTCCGCATAGTGGCTACATTAATCTGGTGAAGTCGTACGCGGCGTATTTTGATTTTATTGCCGGCCAGGATGCCACGTCTCTATCGTCTTCTTTAGGATATGACGGCAGTATCTCGGAAATGTACAGCGCATGGGTAGCCGGTTGCGAGGTCGTCATGCTAACCAAGCCGGAATTGCGCTCTGGACCCGACTTACTACCCATATTAAAGGAGCGAGAGGTAACGGCATTATTTTGTCCACCTGTTCTACTCTCGACCCTTTCATCAAAGCCCTCGATCGATCTTCCCTATCCGATTTGTCGCTATGTGATTCCTGCCGGTGAGGCTTTTCCGGCCTCTCTTGTGAGGCCATGGTCCGAAGGTCGTCGACAAATTATTAATACTTACGGTCCAACTGAAGCGAGTACGGACACCAGTCGCCAGCTATTAAGACCTGATGAGCCGGTCACAATCGGCACTCCGTTTGCAGGTGTTTCCTATTTGATCTTGTCTCCCCGAGATCTTCAACCTGTCCCTGTTGGTCAGGAAGGAGAACTGTGCATCGGCGGGTGCCAACTTGCGAGAGGGTATCGGAATCTGGAAGAGGTGACCGCTGAAAAATTTGTTGATCATCCAGATTTTGGGCGACTCTATCGCTCGGGCGACCGATGCCATATTGATCCTGATTCGGGTCGCGTCCATTTTCATGGCCGGTTAGACACGCAGCTCAAAGTGCGGGGGTTTCGGGTTGAAACGCAACCCATTGAGTCATTGTTGCAGGATCGTTTTGAGGAGGTTGAAACGGCAGTGTTGGATTGTCAAAACGATGAATTGATTGCTTTTATCAAACTGCCTGAATCAAGCCAGATTTCTGACTCATCTTCAGCTGATGTTTTTTTATTACGAGAATCCTGGATCGATAGAGCGCATCAATCACTGAAAAAGTCATTTCCAGACCATGCTGTTCCTTCCCGTTATTTTGCGGTTCGGAAATTCAATCTGGTCTCGGCTTCCGGAAAGATTGATAGAAAAGGGTTGCCAAAGATTTCGAAAATTCTGGAGCTAAAGGAAAACCAAATTGACCTTGATTCAAAAAATCAACATCAGATAACCGAATCAATCGATCAAGAAGTGCTCGGTATCTGCCGCTCAATTCTGGGCGAGACATTAGATCCTGATGATGATTTTCTTGATTGGGGTGCGCATTCGATATCAATAGCTCAGTTGAGTCAGTCTCTCCAGTCTGCAGGTTACCCTGTGACCGTGAGGAGCTTGCTGAGCGATACCAGAACAGCGTCAGCGATCTCGAGAATACCGAAGCAGGTGTTGAATTCTGAAGTAATAAATGCTGATTCGGAACAGGCTCAACCCAATCATTACGCCCCGGATGAAACCCTTGAAACAGCGAGACCAATTGACTTTAGGAGGTTTAGCTTTTTACAGGTTATTGGCATTGTGTTGTTGCGGCTTCCGACTTTATTCGTAGTGGTCTTATTGTTGGGATTCACGGATGCTGAATCGCTATTGATACAAGGAAATCTTTTTTTATTTTTAATGGCGAGTGCTCTCGGGTTTGGCGTTTACCTCATCTTGCCGGTAATTAATTTGTCGTGGATTTATGTCATCAGGCGTGTTTTATCGCGTTCGGTAAATTGGGACATTGAGCCCGGTCGTTATCATAAATATTCGACGATTCACTTGACCGTTTGGTTTATTGAGCAGCAGCAAAACATTGTGCTGCAACCAATGAAGAATATGGTTCGAAGCCCTGTTTTTTTTCAGTGGATGATGAAGTGCTTCGGGGCCCATATTGCACGTTCAGCTCATATTTCACAGAGCGTCGAATTCAGTGGACCCCTGGCAATGCTGACATTAGAGCCTAATGCGGTGATCCAGTCATCCGCACAAGTCAGTACGTTGCGTTGGGAGGGAAATCACCTTGTTATTGGCAAGATAAAGATCGGTGAAGCATCTAAAGTTGGGACGCGGGCAACGGTAGTCGCAGGCGCGGAAATTGGGCCGTGCGCATGGGTCACGCCTTTGTCGTCTGTCGACCGTCCTATCCCAGGACAGATCATGATCAGTGGTGTTCCGGGTGAGCCCGAAGCCGCCTATCAGCCCCTCGGTAGACATAAAAGATGCACCGATATCTCGTCTCCAACGGCTTTAACGGAGTTGCGAAATATAGGACTGCAGATTGTTTTGGAAATGTTTTTATTAGTGATGCCGGCTGGTGCGACGGCTGTCATCTCTCTGGAGTTTTTAGGATTCGATGCGATCGAGACGGCGATGCGGACAACGGGTCGTTTTTTCAGTCTTGATATCTTGTCATTATTTGGATTTGCGGTTGCAGGGATATGGCTTAGCATTGTGGCAAGCTCGATGGTTATTGCGTTGTTTCTACGATTCACGCCAAGCCGAGCTGGTGTGATGGCGGCAGACTCCATACCCGGCGTGATGGCACGTTATCGACAGCAAAAAATGAATCAGCTCCAGCAATTTTGGACTTGGAGCCTTACGGGACAGTACTTAAGGGCGTTATCCGGCGTGCGATTTTCGCGGATTGGCGGTTCCGAATGCGATGCGATGACTAATCTTTTGCCCGAGCATCTCGACGCTGATGCCGATATATTTTTAGCCCATGGTTGCTTTTGCAATGTTCTGGATGAGGAAGGAGAGACTCTGACGCTGCGCACGCTGCGCCTGCCATCAGCCTATTTTGCGAGCAACAATTCAGTGTCAGAACATGGTAACTTGCCAGGCAATCTTCTTCTTGGCGTTTCAACTCCAATCGCGCCTTATTTGTTTCGACAACAATCGCAGATTTATCCGGATCCTGCCAGAGTCATCGCTGGAAATCCCCCACTCGTGTTTGGTGCGGGCCAAAATAAACCGGGCGGACATACCAGGAGACCTTCTTTTTTTCTTTTTGTTTCTCGATTTTTGCTCAGTGACCTCGGGTCAGCTGGCGTCATACCGGGGACCGCAATTTTTTTAGGGGTTGGACTTTTGGTTTGGACGGAGAGTTTTGGGTGGAGTGAGATCCTAACGACGGGCTTAGCCGCAATTCTCTTTACGCTTGTTTTGCCGCTACTCGCCTTACTGGTGAAGTTGGTATTGGTTGGATCGCGTTGGGGTAGGGATCATTCAACCCCTTTTTGGTCAGTGCGTCATTTCACATACTTTCTGGCGCAGGATTGTTTTTTCCAATGGTCGGGAATGTTCCTGACAAGTGCGGCAGGCACGGCATTAGCCAATCCATTATTAAGGATATACGGGTGTCGAATTGGTAAGCAGACGTTGTTTGCAAATCCCATTCAGGTTTTTGATTGGCACGCGGCCGATATTGGAAACGGATGTGTGATCAATGGACAACTCCAACTTCATAGTTTTGAGGAGCGCGTCCTCACCGTACAACGATCCCGAATTGGGGACCATACTTGTTTTAATCACGGCGCTATGTTGATGGGTGGCGCGGATATTGAATCAAACGTAACCATTGGGGCCCAGGCGTTGGTGCTTAAGGGAATGCGGCTAAAAACAGGACATCATCAAGGGAGTCCCTCTCAGAGGCTAGGATATTGACTACACCTTCACCATCAAGTCAATGAAGGGTTTAATTACTGTCTTCGAATGGTTTCAAAACGCAAGTAAATACCAAGACGCCAGATCCATTCGAGTGGCCCGCGCTTAAAGTAACGCAACCAAACAGCGGCGAGTGCGAGCTGCACAATATAAATGACAAGCGCGAGGATCAACACGTGTGATGGCCCGAGCGTATAGGCGTACCCGAGTCCGTATCCGTAGAAAATACTGGTGAAGATCAAACTTTGTATGACATACAGCGTAAGACTCATTTGTCCCGCCTGCGCCAGAAGAGTGAGTAATCTAGGTTGAGTCTTGATCTCGACCCACCATTGAATGGTAAAAAACCACGCGCTGATGAGTAAGAGTGTTCCCGAGAGGTAAATGGTGTCGCCAAAAAGGGTGACCCAGGGTGACGCCTGAGAATAATAAAAGGCGGAGTAACCGGTCTTGAGCGAAAGATATCGTTCAGCGACCATCATCAAGATGCCAAGAATCCAGAAAATAATGATGTTGCGCGTAATTATTCGACAAACTGAGTGATCAACGCGCCAGACGCCGGTTCGGGCGAGCAGATAGCCGACAAGAAATAATCCGAGTACGACAAATCCTGAGTCTGGATATTGATAGTCAGCCCAGAACTGTTCAGGAATATATTGAAAGTGATAATCCATGATTTCGCTCAGAGTATCGGAAACATAAATATCACCGGTGCTATCTTCAATCAGCCACTCTTTTGCTTGTGATATCGACTCAGGTTGTAAATTAGCGTCTCGATCAGGGTGGATAAAATGTCCTATGGGAAAACTCATACACAGGCAAAAGATCGTTACGATGAGGTATTTAATAGGTGCGCGAAATAAAACCAGCATCAGGAGTGCGAGCTCTGCATAAAGCATCAGGATATCGCCATCAAAAAATAAGGCATGGAAACAGCCGAATACAAAAAGAATGCCAAAGCGGCGTAAGGATCTTGAAATACTTGAGCTCTTTGATTGGGTAAAGAAAAAGAAGCCCATTCCGAAAAGGATACTGTACAAGCCCCAGAATTTTGACTCAAAGAAGATGTATTTAAAATGCCATGAGGCCTGGTCTATCGGGCTTGACCAGGCGATGGAATCAGCACCAAAACTAAAAAGATTGACATACAAAATTCCAAAAAGTGCGATGCCTCGCATCACATCGAGAACGAGTAGTCGATCGGGGGTGGCGTCAGTTTTGTGACTCATCTTATGATGAACAAAATTCGAAAAGGCATGGTTTTCTGTGGTGATCCGGAAGCTTTTGTTGCGATTAATATAGAAGGTCTAGATTAGTATCTGATCAGCACGAGAGCAATCAAGTCGTTGAGTGTTGGACAACAGGGTAAGTGAACTTAAGAAAAATTTGTTGAGAAATTTAATGAATAAACGAATTAGTGTTTTTTGCGGTTCAAAAATGGGCGATCGACCCAATTATCACAGGGTTGCAATCGATCTTGGTCGAACACTGGCAACCAACCAGTTCGGTCTTGTTTATGGAGGCGCATCCATCGGTCTGATGGGTGCCGTTGCAGACGCGACACTAGATGCAGGCGGTCACGTCATTGGCGTTATTCCAAAAAATTTAAAAGAAAAAGAAATCGCGCATCCCAGACTCTCGGAACTTCGGGTAGTCGACGACATGCACGCCCGAAAGGCTTTAATGGCCGATCTTGCTGACGGCTTTATTGCCTTGCCTGGAGGGATTGGAACAATGGAAGAGCTATTTGAAGTGTGGACATGGTCAAATCTTCGCATTCATGCGAAGCCCTGTGTACTGCTCAATGTCGATGGCTATTACGATGATTTGCTGAGATTTTTGGATAAAATGAAAACCGCAGGATTTATAAAAGAACAAGGCCGTTCTATTCTGCGGAACGCTGAGAGCGTTACCGAAGCTATCGAGGCGTTAGAGTCTTGATGGAAATTACCGTCAAATGATATCTGTCTGGAACAATGAATAATGACTTAGTATGATGATGACTTATCGCTAGAACGCAGGAGGTTCGTTGGAAAATCTATGGGATCAGGGGCAAGCCGATTCGTTTGCCGATAATTTACTTTCACTTCGTGTGTACTCATCACGTTTGATTGGACGTGACTCAACGCTTGTGCTCCATGGGGGCGGGAACACCTCGGTTAAAGGTGAATACACAGATATTTTTGGCGTTAACCATGACGTGCTTTATGTCAAGGGAAGTGGTTGGGATCTAGCGACCATCGAGGCTGGAGGGTTTTCGCCTGTAAAAATGAAAACGCTTTTGGCGCTTTCCGAGCTCGAATCCCTAAGTGATGCTGAGATGGTGGCCGCCCAACGCGGGGCGATGATGGATCCGTCGGCACCGACACCCTCCGTCGAGGCCATTCTTCATGCGCTAATTCCTTTTCGCTTTGTTGATCACTCGCACTCGGATGCCGTTGTTACGCTGAGTAATACGCCTAACGGTGAAGCGCAAATTCGAGCGCTTTATGGAGATCGAGTGCTCGTTGTGCCGTATGTTATGCCGGGCTTTGTGCTCGCCAAAAAAGTTAAAAAAATGACAGAGGGCATTGACTGGTCACAATTAGAAGGCATGGTGCTTTTGCATCACGGACTTTTTAGCTTCGCTGATGAAGCCCGTGAAAGCTACGGCCGAATGATTGATCTTGTCAGTCTTGCAGAAAACACGTTGCCGACTCGTGTCGCAGTTACGGCGACATCATCGAATCCAATACGGCCACTCGATATTGCGACGCTTCGTAAAGAGGTCAGCCGCGAAGCGGACAGGCCAATGCTCGCGACTTTTGATAACAGTGCGGCTTGCAAAGAGTTTTCGGACCGATGTGATGTGAACGATATCGCCACCCGGGGCCCCCTCACGCCAGATCATGTTATTCGAACAAAACGTGTGCCATTAATCGTTGGGGAGAATGTTGCGAAATCGGTCGAGTATTTTGCGCACGAGTATCAAGCGTACTTTGAACGTTACACCGATGGGACGCAATCTCGCTTGGATCGCGCACCCAGGTGGGCGGTATTGCCGGGCAAGGGTCTGGCCGTGTTTGGTGCAACGATGAAGGATATAAAGGTGGTGAGGGATATTATTTCGCATACCGTCACGGCGATTCAGAACGCGGAACATCATGGCGGATGGCATGCATTGCCCGAGCAAGATATTTTTGATGTTGAGTATTGGGAGCTTGAGCAGGCGAAGTTAGGGAAGAGCCAGCAGCGGGGTGTTTTCCAAGGACGCTCTGCAGTGGTGACAGGTGGTGCAAGCGGGATTGGATATTCCTGTGCGGTCGCGCTTGCGGATCGCGGAGCCGTTGTGACCGTGATTGACAACAATCCTGAGGTCGTGGATTTATTTGAGTCGGAAGAAATAAGGGGTATCTCGTGTGATGTAACCGACGTGGACGCGATACGCGCTTCGCTGTGTGATGTTGTGAGATCGACGGGCGGACTTGATATTCTGGTCAGTAATGCAGGCGTGTTTTCGGCAAGTAATTACGTTGCGGATATGCCGGAGGCAGAATGGCAACGGTCAATTGATATAAACCTGACGGGTGCGATGCATATCCTTCGGGAGAGTATCCCCTATTTAAAATTGGGCTGGGATCCTTCAATTGTTATTGTCGGCTCAAAGAATGTGCCAGCGCCTGGGCCCGCTGCGAGTGCTTATTCAGTTGCAAAAGCAGGACTTAACCAGTTGGCTCGTGTTTTGGCTCTGGAGCTTGCAAATGAGGGTATTCGAGTGAACACCGTACATCCCAATGCTGTGTTTGATACCGCGATTTGGACTCCGGAAGTACTGGAAAGTCGCGCGGTGCACTACGGCATGAGTGTGGATGAGTATCGAAAAAATAACCTGCTTAATAGAGAGGTCTGTTCTGCTGATGTTGCGCGCTTGGTTTGTGCAATGGTAGGGGATGCTTTTCGGTGCACAACTGGCGCCCAAGTTTCGATTGATGGCGGAAATGAGCGCGTTATTTAATGCTAGGATTTGTTTTCGATCGACAAACGGAGCTATGTTGAGATGAGCTCACTTCGAAACCACTTCGAGCAGATCTTGGAACCTGCTGGTATCCAGATTAATGGCTCTAACCCCTGGGATATCACGGTTCACAACGACGAACTGTTTTCGCGAATTTCACGTGATGGTACCGTGGGTCTAGGCGAGGCTTATATGGATGGCTGGTGGGACTGCGAGTCGGTCGATGAGATGATTTCCCGCAGCTTTCGGGCGGGATTGGAAGATAAGATCCGAAAAAATTTTAAATTTTTTATTTACTTGATCAATTTCCGATTGATGAACCGTCAGAGTGAGTCAAGGGCGTTTCAAGTTGCAGAGCAGCATTACGATATCGGCAATGATATCTTTGAGCGAATGCTGGATAAACATATGAACTACAGCTGTGGTTTCTGGGAGAGTGCAAATTGCCTAGAAGACGCGCAGATTGCCAAAATGGAGATGATCTGTGAAAAACTACAGCTCGAGCGCGGTATGAAGGTGCTCGAGATAGGGTGCGGTTGGGGCGCGCTTGCCCGATGGATGTCTCAGCGCTGCGGTGTGAGCGTAACGGGTATCACCGTGTCGAAGGAACAGGCGAAAATGGCGCGCAGTCGCTGTGCAGGTCTACCGGTCTCCATTGAGCTTGCGGATTATCGCACCCTTAACGGTGAATATGATCGGATCGTGTCAGTAGGCATGTTTGAACATGTGGGGCAAAAAAATTATCGAACGTATTTTGCCAAGGCGAGATCCTTGCTAAAGGATCAAGGTCTTTTTCTGCTGCATACGATTGGCGCAGGTCGTGAGGGATTTGCGACTGATCGATGGATTGAGAAATACATTTTTCCAAATGGTGTTTTACCACCTGCTGACGCGCTTGCGAAAACTGCCGGTGAATTTTTTACGATCGAGGATTGGCATAATTTTGGGGCCGATTATGATCCCACGCTCATGGCTTGGTATGAAAACTTCAATCGATCATGGGTTGATCTAAAGACAAGCTACAGCGACCGTTTTAAGCGAATGTTCGACTACTATTTATTAGTGTCTGCAGGATCATTTCGATCTCGAGAAAACCATCTTTGGCAGTTGGTGCTTTCGGCAGGCGGTATTGCCGGTGGTTATCGTCCATCACGATGGTCGTCGTCTGCTGAATGAATCTCGCTGATACAAGAGGCGGGTGCAGGGGTTAATTGTGTCTCTAAACGCAGGCCGTCATAACGGCTTAGTCAAAGAGTGTGAGCCACCGTCCCAAATCTAAGAATATTGCATCAGTTTAATGTTGTGGCTGAGCGCGTATCCAGATTCTCGAGTCGTGGAACGCTGCGCCACCCACGGGTGCGGCTGGATCGGCGCCCGTTAATACGTTAATTCCCTTTCCACCGACGAATGCCCCGTTAGGCCATATGCTTTCAACAATGACAACGCCTTGTTGTGCCGTGTCGATAATTTCAGCCGCAATCGTAATCTCGCCGCGATGGTTTCCGAGCTGAACACTTTCACCATCTTTTATCCCAAGATGTCCGGCATCGACAGGATGAATCATTGCACTTGGATATTTGTGGCGACGTTTTGAGGTTGGTGATTCAGTGAAAGTCGAGTTAAGGTAGTGACGAGCTGGTGCCGTGACCAGCCGATAAGGCATTTCTTTATTCGCATTTTCAATCACATCCCAGTGGTCTGGCAGGTCGGGCATTTGGATATCCGTTGGGCCAAATTCCCGGGGTGCAAGCGCGTTCCAGTCCGGTGAGAACTTAAATTTTCCATCCGCATGGGCAAAGCCATCAAGATAGTGGGAGCTTCTGAAATCAGGTTGGCAATCAATCCACCGCTTTTCCTCAAGTTCTGCGAATGTTCCCCATCCAGATGACTGCAGCGTAGCGTCGATTAGTGTTTTGGCATCCATATCAAAACCGGGATGCTTGGCCCCTAATCGCTCGGCCAACGCACACACGACCTCATGATTTGATCGACAACCCTCGGGCGGGTTAATGATTTTCGGGCCAAGCGTTATATGCTGATGACCGCCTGATTGATAAATATCGTCATGCTCCAAAAACATTGTAGCCGGCAAAACAATATCGGCCATCTTTGCGGTTTCAGTCATGAACTGCTCATGAACACAGACAAAAAGATCATCTCGCGAAAATCCCTGGTGCACAAGATTAAGATCCGGCGCGACTGACATTGGATTTGTATTTTGAATAAAGAGGGCGGTCACGGGAGGGCCGTCTTTAAGATCGTCGGGATTTCCGGTTAGGATTGCCCCAATTCTGGATTGATCCAGAAGTCGGGTGGTCGGGTCCATCGCGTCTAAGCCCTCGAGTAAATTTTTGTCCCAGTGGTAGATGGCGCCATTGTTTTGGAAGGCGCCACCGCCTTTGTGCTGCCAGCTCCCCGCAACTGTCGCCACAGATAGGGCTGCGTGCATGGCGGTAGCGCCATTTCGCTGTCGGGTGAACCCGTACCCTAACCTGAAAAACGTTTTAGGAGTCGTGCCAATCATTTTCCCCAGCGTCTCGATTGCGTCGACTGAAACCCCGCTTATTTTTTCAGCCCACTTGGGATCTCGAGTCAGGAGATGGTCTTCAAGTTTTTCAGGACAGTCAGAGAAATCACGCAGATAATCTCGATCAGCCAGGCCGTCTCGAAAGAGAATGTGCATCAGTGCGCAGGCGACAGCGCCATCAGTACCCGGTTTAACACAAATAAAAAGATCAGCTTGTTTTGCAGTGGCGTTTTTGTAAGTGTCGATGACTACAATTTTTGCGCCCCGCTCTTTACGTGCCTTGAGCGCGTGTGTCATGACGTTGATCTGCGTGCTGGCGGCGTTTGTCCCCCAAATAATGATGAGGTCAGATTGCCCCATTTCCCGGGGATCGACGCCAGCCAGTTTTCCGGTGCCGGCGATAAAACCATTCCACGCGAGCGTGACACAAATCGTGGAGTGAAATCCTGAATAGCGCTTGGTGTGACGTAGGCGATTAATGCCGTCGCGCATAACAAGACCCATTGTGCCGGCGTAATGGTACGGCCAGACTGTTTCGCTTCCATGCTGCTGTTCTGCCTTCAACAGTTGATCCGCGACTTCATCAAGCGCCTGGTCCCAAGAAATGGGCTCAAAGTTTCCTAAACCTTTGCGTCCGATCCGTCGCAATGGCTGCGTGAGTCTGTCGGGATGATGAATCCGCTCGTGATAGCGAGCCACTTTGCTGCAAATGACTCCGGAGGTATAGGTATTTTCGCGGGATCCTCGAATTTTTCCAACGGTTGATTCATCAATTTTTTCAACTTCTAACGCACACGTGGATGGACAATCATGAGGGCAGGCGCTGTAATGAATCATGGGGTTTTAGGCTCAATGGGAAGCTGGTTAGATAAATTCAATACCTCCTCTAGGGCGTGAGCTGCGGACAATAACACAGCCTCTTGCCGGGGGGGCGCAACGATTTGTAAGCCCACGGGAAGTCCTGTTGAGGTAAATCCACAGGGTATCGAAATGGCTGGAGCGCCTACGATCGTAAATGCATAGGCAATCGAACACCACTCAATGTAATTTGAAAATCGATGCTCCCCAATGTGCTCAACAAAGCGCTGTTCGACAGGATACGGCGGCACAATCGTGGTCGGTGTAATGATTAAATCATGGTCTTTAAAGAAACGTTGTGTGCGCGCGTAAATTTTCGATCGACCGACCATCGCATCGGTGATTTCTTTGGCGGTGAGTGCTAATCCTTTTTCAACATTCCAGATAATCTCGGGCTTGTAGATGTCACGATGCGCATCAATGTCAGGACCTAAATCTGCAGCGAAAGAAAACGCCCGAAGAACCTGAAAGACATCCTGAAGTCCGTCAAAATCGGGATGCGTATCAGTGATGGTTGCACCAAACTCACAAAAGCGTTTTGCCGCAGTCTCGCAAATTGCTGCGACTTCAGGATCGACGGGCGTAATGCCAAGATCTGCCGAAAAAGCGATTCGAGGCGGGACTTGTTTACGTTTTGCTGCAAACTCAAAGGACGTAACAGGGTCATCCAGAGACATCGGATCTACAGCATCATAGCCCGCCATTACGTCGAGCAGCATTGCGGCATCGGTAACGTTGCGCGCCATGGGGCCCTCCATACTCATGCGATCGAACGCCAGATTGCCGGGATCGCAGGGGATTCGTCCTTGACTTGGGCGCAGGCCAACGACCGAGCAAAAACTGGCAGGATTTCGCAGTGAGCCGCCAAGGTCAGACCCGGTCGCGAGCCAGGCCATTCCGGTTGCGAGCGCTACTGCGGATCCACCTGATGATCCGGCAGCTGATAAGTGGGTGTTCCAAGGATTGACGGTAGCGCCGAAGACATCATTGAAAGTATTAGCGCCTGCGCCGAATTCGGGAGTATTTGTTTTTGAAAAAATAATACCACCGGCATTTTCAATACGCTGAACCAGAAGATCTGATGCATCGGGCACATGGCGCTCAAACGCCATCGAACCGAAAGTTGTTTTTACGCCCTCGACTGCCATCAGATCCTTGATGGCAACCGGAAGACCTGCCAGCGGGAGATTTGAAAGATCTTTTTTTTGAGCGTGGTCTCGCGCCCGATCAAAGCACTGGGTCGGTATGGCATTGACCAAAGGATTTACGTGTTCAATGCGTTTTTCGAGCGCATCAAGAAGCTCGGCAGGATTAATTTCACGTTTTTGGAGTAAATCGCGGATCGCGTGGGCTGGAAGTTTAATAAGTTCGTTCATGAAAAGTAAAAAGTTAAGTAATATTTAGGTGAACGTGCGCAGGGAAATCGTACTCGGCAACGAGTGTTTCTCCTGGCGCACTGTCGTAGATATCGGTCATGACGCCGGTGCTGACAATGTCACCAGCGCTAAGAGTGGTGCCCAAGTCATTAAGGTGATTCGCAAGCCATGCGATTACGCCGAAAGGTCCACCGTCAACGTTTTCAGCAATTCCTTTGCGGACCACCTTATCATTCGCTTTCAGAATGACGCGAGTGCCTTCTATTTCTTCCGGCGTCCAGTCAGTGATTGGATTTCCCAGGACGAGTCGACGGTGAACGCCATTATCCGCGATTGCACTCAGAAAACCCATCAGCGGCCATGTGGAGAATCGACTTTCGACAACTTCAATTGCCGGGATTACGGCATCAATATAAGGGATCACATTGTCGGCACGCCAGAACTGGAAAGGCTCAAAATCTTTCGAGATTCGCAGGGCGATTTCAGGCTCAATGCCCACCATGTGCAAGGCCGAGGCATTGATGGTATCGGGAGACTGAGTTATTTCATTCTCAAAGCAACGACCACTGAAGGGCGAGTCAAGTGCAAGCATTTCACGAGCAGTGGCATTTGTGCATCCGACTTTATAGCCAGCGGGTCTTCCGGATTGGAGACTCAGCATGTCGACAAGTTCAGCCTGAATTAAATAAGCGTCGTGTTTATTTGTAGGAATAATTTCATCCGGAAGTGCGACTAGCGCAGCCCCAGGTCGGCGAGCATCTAGAAGTAGTCTTGCAGCGTGCTGGGAACGGGTCATCGCGAGAATTTTTTGAGATTTGGGTTGCTCTAGAGTTTAGCTGAGTATCAGGAGGGAAAAAATCCCCGTTTCATTTTTTTATGGAAACGAACCCTTTTGATCGATATCATTGCGCGCTGACATGATATCGAAGTAATAAAAGTATATGACTGCATCACCTAGCCTTTTTTCACCGATTAAAATTCGAGACCTAACCATTACCAATCGAGTGGCCATTTCTCCAATGTGTCAGTACAGCGCAGGAGATGGTATGGCAAACGACTGGCATTTGGTTCATTTAGGAAAATTTGCGCAGGGCGGGGCCGGCATTGTTTTCACAGAGGCAGCAGCCGTTCAGCGGCGAGGCAGAATTACCCATGGCGATTTGGGGATCTGGTCGGATGCGCACGGACAGGCATTAGCGTCGACTACAGCTTTTATTCGAAGCATGGGATCAACGTCCGCGATACAACTCGCTCACGCGGGCCGCAAGGCCTCGATGCAAAGACCCTGGCATGGCAATGGGCCTTTAAATAATGATGATCGGGAGCGTGGAGAAGAGCCGTGGAGCGTGATTGCACCTTCGTCCGAACCGCTTGGGGAAGGTTGGTTGCTTCCAAGTCACATGAGTCGCGCCGACATTGCGCAGGTCATTGATGATTTCGCGTCAGCGGCCGCTCGATCCCATGCAGCGGGTTTTGATATTGTGGAAGTGCATGCCGCGCATGGATATTTGGCCGCGAGTTTTCTCTCTCCAGTGAGTAACCATCGTCAAGATGAGTACGGCGGGAATCGGCAGGGACGATCCCGAATGCTCATGGAGACAGTCGAAGCGGTTCGAGCGGCATGGCCTCAAGAAAAGCCGCTTTTCGTTCGAGTCTCGGCGGTGGATGGAGCGCCGGATGGGTGGTCAATTGAAGATACGGTCCTTCTGGCAAAAGATTTAAAGCAAATCGGCGTCGATGTGATCGATTGCTCTTCTGGTGGAATTCTGGGCGCCGCGACAGCGGCTAAGGGCTCGCCACCCCCTCTTGGATTTCAGGTACCTTTCGCAACCGCTGTGAAAGAGCAAGCCGATTTGATGACCCAGGCAGTTGGATTAATTTTAACGCCCGAGCAGGCGGAGGCAATTGTGGCGCAAGGGCGGGCAGACCTGATTGCGATTGGGAGAGAAGCCCTTTTCAATCCAAACTGGCCGGTTCACGCAGCGCAGGCGCTCGGTGCCGATCCCGATTGGGCTAAATGGCCGAAGCAATATGGCTGGTGGTTGTCTCGTCGCGATAAGGTGCTGGAGTCGATCGCAGAGAAAAAATCAACTTAATGGGAAAGCAATACCAGCTTCGAGCGTACCGAAACTGAAGGAGGAGAATATGCAGCCCACGGTAGTGAATTCATGGAATGATTTTGATCCACTTAAGCATGTCATTGTCGGTCGGGCTGACTTTACATGTATTCCTCCGTCCGAGGCCGCGACTGAAGCAAAAGTGCCTGAAGACAGTGACATGCGCGGTATGTGGGGCCCGCGACCGCTGGCCACCGTCGAACGCGCAAATGCGCAACTTGATCATTTGGTAAGTCTGCTTGAGAGCAGGGGGGTCCGGGTAGATCGGCCTGAACCGATTCAATGGAATCAGGCGGTGACCACCCCCGATTTCTCAACCGGCTCGATGTTTGGATGTATGCCGCCCCGAGATGTGTTGCTTACGGTTGGGAAAGAAATCCTGTCAGCACCGATGTCTTTTCGTTGTCGCTACTGGGAGTTTCTGGCCTACCATAGTTTGATGCAACGTTATTTTGACGAGGATCCCGGATTTCTATGGGAACAAGCGCCGAGACCGCGCCTTTCAGATCTTTCTTATCAATCAGGGTACTTTGATGAAATTACGATTGAAGAGCGTTTGCAACGAACAGCGTCTTTAGATTTTGTGACGACCGAGCATGAACCCCTTTTTGATGCAGCGGATATTTTGAGAATAGGCAAAGACCTGTTCTGTCAGCACGGCCTGACGACAAACCGACGCGGCATGCAGTGGCTTCAAAGGCATTTTCCGGATCATCGAATTCATGCCGTGAACTTCCCTGGAGACCCTTATCCTATTCACATTGACGCCACCTTTGTTCCCTTACGTCCGGGACTCATCATGAACAATCCAAATCGCAGGCTGCCAGAAGAACAGCGAGCAATATTTACGGCAAACGATTGGGAAATTGTTGATGCAGCCCAACCTTCGAATGACCGACCGCCACCGCTTTGTTACTCAAGTGTTTGGCTGTCCATGAATGTTTTAATTCTTGATCACAAAACGGTGATCGTTGAAGAGAGCGAGTACCAACAGGCAGAACAACTCGACCGGCTCGGTTTTGAGGTTCTTCCAGTGGCGTTCCGTGACGCGTATCCTTTTGGGGGCGGATTACACTGCGCGACGGCCGATGTACTTCGAGAGGGGGACTGCGGTGACTATTTTTCACAACAAGTTGGCGACACTCGGGTCTAATCAAAAAAACGTGAAATAACTTGCGGATCATTTGTGTCTTAAATACCTGCAAACAAAAACCATTGACAGAAATGAGAAGGGTGTTTCAAGCAATTAATAGAAATGCGTAGCGCTCAGATAATCCTCTCACTATTCTGAGTTACTTATTTCGGAATCGTCAACGAGCGCGTATTGAGAAAACAGAGAGCAGCGTCAGGCTCGCAAGGATGATCGCTCCACCAATCAGTGTCTCAATGCTTGGGACTTCGCCTAAAACCAGCCAGACCCAGAAGGGGGCGAGTAAAACCTCAAGCCGCATGATCAGACTGACTTCAGGGGCAGAGATATAACGAGGACTCAGGGTAATCATGCCCATGCCCACAGGGACGATAAAAAGACATAATAATATAGTGAGCAATAGCGGGATGCCCGTTACGCTTGAGGGTGCAGCAAGTGGGGACACCAGCAAACAAACTAGCAATCCGCTCCATGCAAGTGATGGCAACATATTAACTTCGCGATGTTTTCGAATCATAACAAAACAAAATGCGAGCGCCATGCTGGCAATCAAAGCTGAAAGATCACCCGCGAGTCGATTGGTCTCAAGACTGCCAAGAAAAACAGAACCCAGCCCAACCGTGATCGCCGTTGCGGCGAGCCACGTTCGTGAGGCGGTCGCTTCCCTGAACAGCATATAACTCAGAATCGCTGCGAGAAGTGGAGAGATGCTCATGATAACGAGCGCATTAGATACAGCTGTATTCATGATCGCAAAAACAAATGCCAGCGCGCTGACTGCAAACCCGACAGCCACCGCTACCCCATGTTTCCCGATAAAGATTATTTCGCGGCATCTGGTTTTTTTATCGATGAGTAAAGTCATGCAAATGAGTCCAATCGCGGACAAACCGCCTCGCCAGAATACTAACGTCCACACGTCAGCATTAATCAAGCGCAACAGTAGGCTGTCCGGACTTAACAGCGTGATCCCGAATAGAGAAAGTGCAACGCCTTTAGTGCGGGTCTTCAAATGAGTAATCATTGATTTCGGTAGGCTGATTTAAGGTCGTCGATGGGGCTTGAAATCGAAGTATGTGTCTTAACAGGCCTTAGGGATAGTCTGCAGGGACTTTTTGAATTGACCATTTCGTTGTTGCCTCGTCCCAAAACGCCTCAATAGTCTGGACGCGAGGAGTGATATCTTGCTGGCCTAAAAAGCGCCATGCGGCGATCAAAGCGGTCAAAGGGGTGTCGGGATTGACTGGGAAAGCGCGGTCAGATTTGCTGAGTTTCTTGCCATCGTTATCAGTAACCAAAGGAGTATGTGCGAAGTCCAAAGTCGGATAGCCAAGCAATTCACCTAGGTAAATTTGTTTACAAGTTGACATTAGAAGGTCGGCACCTCGAACGACATGGGAGATTTGGTCAAGATAGTCATCGACAACCACCGCAAGTTGATAGGCGGTAATTTTATCGGCTCGACGAATAATAAAATCACCAGATATCGTCTCCAGGTTTTGCTCGAAGTGACCAAAAACACGGTCCGCAAAATAGATCCTTTCAGAATTTGTTCTGATTCGAATGGCATGACTGGAGTTTTCTCTATGACCCTGATCACGACAGGTGCCCGGATAAATCATGCCATCGACCCCGCTCGCTGCGATTTTTGCGATTTCTTTCCGTGAGCAAGCGCAAAAATAGACAGCATTGCGAACTTTTAATTCTTGGATGGCCTGTTCATATTGAGAGATGCGTTTTGACTGCCATTGAATTGAATTATTCCATTTGAAGCCAAACGCGCTTAGGGTGTGAATGATTGATTCGGCCGCGCCGGCTTTGGTTCGCGGTTGATCAATATCATCAATGCGTAGTATCCACTGTCCGAAATGTTGTCTCGCATCAACGTAACTGGCAACGGCCGACACGAGAGAGCCAAAATGTAAATCACCTGACGGTGAAGGGGCGAATCGCCCGATATATGGATGGTTCGATTGTCTCAAAAGAAAAAATTCATTTGGAAGGTCGGTGTTTGTTGGTGAATTTTACGTAATTGCTGAGAGTTATAATTTTTAGTAGAAATTCGTTATGGTAAAAGGAAAAAAACGCAATGACAGTAAAAGAGAGTGTACTCGTGAGATTTGTATTTATCATCCTGTTGATGGCCTTTATTGGATCAGCGAAAGTATCGGCTGAAGACAAAGTGGTGGTTTGGAAATCACCAACCTGTGGATGCTGCGAGGCGTGGGTTACTTATTTAGAGGATGAGGGTTTCAATGTTGTTTCGCACAACATTGAAAACGTAGTGCCGATTAAAAATCGCTTAGGACTGACAGATCCTGCACTTTATTCATGCCATACCGCGGTTGTATCGGGTTATGTCATTGAAGGCCATGTTCCAGCGATGGACATTAGGCGATTGTTAAACGAACGCCCGGATATTTTGGGCTTGACCGCACCTGGGATGCCTCAGTTGTCCCCCGGGATGGCAAGTATTATCCCGAAGAATTATGACGTGCTGAGTTTTAATGAAGCCCAGCAGGTGGAAATTTATTCGCGCTATTGAACAAAAATCAATATCTATTGCCCTTGAGTTTGACCAAAATTAAACCAGCGACGGACCGCATAAAAATCCTAACGGGTTTGAGCGGTTAGCCATCCACTTTTCTCTAACTGATGTCGAAGCGGAGTCTGTACCTGATTTGGAGCTTTATTGATATAGCGCCGAGCCTCATCAAGTCCGACTCGGTTTAGAGTGTCGAGATGTTGGATTGCATTTTCGACAGTAAACGCATTGCCCGTGAATTCTTCAAAGTTCCGTTTTCCATCTGTCCAAATTGCGGCGTCATATTGACTCTTGTTGATCCAATCTCTCAGAACGTCATGAGTTCGTTCATCCCAACAAAAATAGTCGTGGGTGTTGCGATGAATAAAGCCAATATTTGATTTATCTGTTCTTTCGCGTGCCGCTAGGTCAGAGATCGCTGACGCTAATTCCGTTTGTGAGCTGTCAATGATGCAAGTGGGACAGGATTGTCCATCCTGATGGTCGATGACCAGCGCGAGCGCGAGTTGACGCTTTTTTGAAATGAGCGAAAACTCAAGGGGTAGTGTAGGCCCCGCGTACATTTTCCAGCCACCGCAGACTTTAGGTGCGAGATCGTCTAAATCCCAAATTAATGATCCAAATCCGATGATGGCAATTTCGCTCATTCGAGGCTCGATGACGGACAAGTGGCAGACGTTGGTTCACGAGGTCTTGACACTTGCAGATGATACTTGGGTGATATTTAATCAAAAGACGTCATACCCATGCGCAATCGTTTTACATTCGCTTTTTCCGACCTTCCCAGCTCGCTCCCGATATTTCCACTCTCAGGGGCGGTTCTTCTTCCCAACGGCCAACTTCCGCTCAATATTTTTGAAGATCGGTATCTAAGCATGATCAACGATGCGCTGTCGAATTCACGCCTTGTGGGAATGGTGCAACCAAAGACCAATGCAGATAAAACTAACGATGAACTGTATGCAACGGGGTGTGCCGGGCGGATTGTGAGTTTCAGCGAAACGCGCGACGACCGATATCTGATCATCTTGGCTGGCGTCTGCCGCTTTGATATTAAAGAAGAGATCGAATGCGCTACCGGTTATCGTCGGGCCGAGGTTGTTTGGGAGCGTTTCAGCGATGATTTGGGCGATGACGACGCTGATGTGGATGCCTCAGATTTAATCGAGTCAGCGAGACGTTATACCGAGCAGAGGAAACTGTCTGTCGATTGGAGTGCTCTGGATCATCTAGAGCCTCGCGAACTCGTCGATACGCTGGCGTGTAGCCTTCCGTTTTCTCCACAAGACAAACAAGGTCTCGTTGAGACTGTAGTGATTGGTGACCGCATGCAGTTGTTGACTGCTCTGTGCGAATTCGGCGCCGTGGAGGTTAATGAGGGTTCGTCAGTGGCGCATTAGTCGCGAATACCGGCTGAACTATTTGTTAGATATAGACCTCGACGTTGCCGTTTCGAACCCGCGTGGGATAGCATTTCAGACTCGTTTCTGCCGGCTCTTCTAACGCTCGACCATCCCTAACACAAAAACGGCTACCATGAAGGGGACACTTAACCAGATCGCCTTTTAGGGAGCCCGTTGATAGTGACGCATCTTCGTGCGTGCAGGTATCATCGACGGCGAAGATTTGGTTATCAATGTTCGCCAGTAAAATTCGATTCGCTTTCCGATCGAAACGTTTCATGGCGCTAGGCGGGACGTCTCTTAACTCGCACGTAACAATCCACCGATCATCGCTTTCGAAAGGCGGTTTAGATTCCATCGTTTCTTCCTCTGCCGGGTTCGGCTAGGACATTACCTTTCTCAGAAGCGGCTTCAGGATTAAACCAAGCGAGTTGATCATGCAGCTGCACCACGCTACCGACAATTAAAAGTGTGGGTGGCGACACATCATTACGGTTAACCATATCAACCAGACTTTCAAGCGTCGCAATAATCACTTTCTGGTTGATGGTAGTTCCTTGTTGGATAAGGGCAACTGGTGTTGTAGAGATCATGCCATGCGCGATCAATTGTGAGCAAATCGACGCAAGGCCTGTTAGACCCATATAGATAACGACCGTCTGCCCGGGTTGGCAAAGCGCTTCCCAGTTCAAATCGACCGAACCATCCTTTAGATGTCCGGTCACAAATAAGCACGACTGCGCATGATCTCGATGGGTGAGCGGAATACCCGCATAGGAGGCGCAACCCGTCGCTGCAGTGACACCCGGGATTACCTGAAAAGGAATGTTTTCATCGACCAGACCCTCAATCTCCTCGCCGCCTCGACCAAAGATAAACGGATCACCGCCTTTCAGCCTGAGAACGCGTTTACCTTCTTTTGCGAGACTAAGAAGTAGTTTGTTAATGTCGCCCTGCGATACAACGTGATTAGATTTTTCTTTTCCAACGTATATGCGTTCAGCATCTCGCCTGACGAGATCTACAATTGCAGGTGCTACTAATCGATCATAGAGAACAACATCGGCTCGCTGCATCAGACGAAGTGCCCGAAAAGTCAAAAGATCAGGATCTCCCGGGCCTGCACCAACCAGATAAACTTCGCCGCGTTCGAAATGATGATCATTAGTGGAGTCGATCATTTTTTCAAGCTCAAGTTGAGCGGAATGTTTTTTTCCAGCAAAGATCAGCTCGGCCACACGACCCTGAAAAACCTCTTCCCAAAATCCGCGACGAGAGTCAATTTTTCCGAGCGCTGTTTTGACTCGATCGCGATAGTCGCGCGCAAGACTGGCGAGTTGACCATAGGCGGCGGGAATCAGCGTTTCAAGACGAGCTTTCAGCATTCGAGCAAGAACAGGAGAGGCGCCGCCCGTTCCGATACAAATGATAACGGGAGACCGATCGACAATTGACGGCACGGTAAAAGTGCATAGATCCGGTTGGTCGACTACATTGACAGGGATTCTGTTCTGGGTCGCGGTTTTCGATACCTCGGCGTTAACCTCTCGATTATTGGTCGCTGCAATGACAATCGAGATATTAGTGAGCAGTTCTGGCCTAAAACAGTCCTCGATCCATTGGATTTTTCCCGTGATAAAAAGGGCATGAACCTGAGGGCCAAGTGAGGGTGAGACCACGGTGACGTCAGCTCCAGAGCGGATCAGTAGGTCAATTTTTCGCTCGGCAATATCACCCCCGCCAACGACTAACGCGCGAGTGTTTTTTAGTTTGAGAAAGATGGGCAGTGAATCCATGAGGTCGGATTTTATTACGCAAACGATAAAAAAGGGCCCTCTCCATTGGGTAATAAATGTTTCCTCAGGTGTGATAGGAAATATTTGGGTGCGCATACCGTTTCTTGCTTTTTAGAACACATTACTGGGATAGACTTTCTTGGTGCAAAAAAAGATAAACGAGTTAATTAATGAGGCCGGTTTACTTAACGAAAATTCTACGATGTGAAATTTCAAGTCTTGATGAGGGAAGCCACACCCCCGTAATGTTGTGGGGTGCTCCTGGCGTTGGTAAATCCCAGATTGTGGCGCAAGTTGCCGCCGAGGAAAATTTACCTCTTATCGATATTCGTCTTTCACAACTCGAACCGACTGATCTTCGAGGAATCCCTTTCAGGGTTAATGATTGCGTTGAATGGGCGATTCCGTCAATGCTGCCTCACCCTGAAAAACATGGATTGCGAGGAATCTTGTTTCTTGATGAGATCACGTCAGCTCCTCCCAGTGTTTCCGCTGCCGCCTACCAGCTGATATTGGATAGAAAATTAGGCGAATACGAAGTGCCTCAAGGATGGGCAATCATTGCGGCAGGTAATCGACAGGGCGACCGCGGCGTAACCTACACAATGCCCGCGCCTCTAGCTAATCGATTTAGTCACTATGAAGTTGATGTAAATCTCGATGACTGGGTACTTTGGGCGTATCGGAGAGGGATTGACGATCGCGTTATTGGTTTTTTACGATTTCGGCCAGAGATGATTTTTGATTTTGACACGGCTCAAAATCCAATTGCGTTTCCCTCGCCCCGCTCATGGGAGTTTGCGCATCGAGCATTGAAAAAGTTTTCGGACGTGCCCGATATGTTGAGTGGCGCCTTGCAGGCCTGTGTTGGACCCGCGGCGGGTGTTGAGATGCATGCGTTCATTCGTCATCTGGATCAATTGCCTGACATTGATGCGATTCTCGCGGGCGATGATGTACCGGTTCCGGAAGATCTAGATCTTCAATATGCCGTGGCGTCGGCATTAGTTGGGCGAGTGACGCAATCACCGGATGAGAATACGTTGACTGAGACTTGTTCAAGAATTTTGAGATACGCCGAACGATTTCCGCAAAAGGAGATGGGCGTGATGTTGGTTGCGGACTTGCATCGAGCCATTGGTGCTGACCTTTTTGCTGCTGACGGCTTTCCTCAGTGGGCTCATCATGTCGCTGATGTGTTGCTAGCGCAGGACTAAATGGACGCCAGCGCCGATTCACCAGACAGTCTGGAATCCAGAGTGAGCGCCGCGCGTGCTCGACTCATTCTAGACCGCCCATTTTTGGGTGCGTTGGTCTTACGGTTGCCAGTCGAGTACACCAATGAGTCGTGGTGTAAAACAATCGCAACAGATGCTCGCCAGATCTTTTTAAATCGACAATATCTCGATGGATTGTCGCTATCCCAGATCGAGTTTGCGTTGGCGCATGAGGCATTACATTGTGCGCTCGCCCATTTTGCTCGCCGACAACATCGTGAACAGCACCGTTGGGATATCGCTTGTGATTTTGCGGTGAACTCTCTTTTGGTTAACGATGGACTGGTGCCGGTGCCGAATGCTTTGCATTTAAGTGATTTTGAAGGTTTAAGCGCCGAAGAGATTTATCCGATGATTGAGGACGAACTTGATCGATCGACGCATGATGGACATTTATATGATGGTCAGGCGGCAGATGAGAATTCTGTGGCGCCTGATTCTCGGGAGTGCAATGATCGTCCTGGTGTGCCACCACTCCTTAGTCCTATGGAGCGCATAAAGCTTGAGCAACAATGGCAAGAGCGACTTGCAGGCGCCGCCCAGCAAGCGCTTCAGGCAGGACGGTTGAGCGCGTCACTCGCGCGTATGCTCAATTTGCTTATTACGCCGTCAGTCCCCTGGCGAAACATGCTCGCTAAATTTATGAGCATGCGCTCCAGGGATGACTTTGATTATGCTCGACCAGGGCGTCGGGAAGGTGATGCAATTCTTCCGGCGCTTAGAAGTGCCGCGATTGAAGTCGTGGTGGCACTTGATACCAGTGGCTCAATTGCCGTTTCAGAGATAACCGAATTTGTAAGTGAAATTAACGCACTAAAGGGGCAAGTCAGAGCCCGAATTTCGCTATTGGCATGTGATTCAGAAATCGCTCTCGAATCTCCGGAAATTTATGAGCCTTGGGAGGCAATGGCTATTCCTTCGAGTCTCGGTGGCGGCGGCGGGACGGATTTTCGACCTGTTTTTCGGTGGATCAGTCATCAAGACAGATCCCCCGATCTTTTAATTTATTTCACGGATGGGAAAGGAAGACTCCCTTCATCCCCGCCCGATTATCCTGTTTTGTGGCTAGTCAAAGGGCCGGAAGCGCTTCCTTGGGGAGATAGGATCCAGCTTAATTAAAATCCGGCTTGTTTATACAGTGCGTTTGCTCTGTCGGAATCTACAGCCACGCCGCGTCCTTGTTCAAGCATTTGAGCCAATGCGACCATAGCGCCTTGTAGTCCTTGTGCTACAGCCGCTTCGAACCATTTGATCGCCCTGACGTCGTCTCTCCCGACACAGTCTCCTTCCATATACATAAAACCTAAACCATGGAGGGCAGGCCCGAAATCCTGCTGAGCCGCGTTTTTCATCCATTTGTAAGCGAGAAGTTCGTTTCGCACAACGCCCAACCCATTCTGGTACATGATCGCAAGTCGATACTGGGCGTCCGGGTTTCCTGAGTCGGCAAGGGGGCTTAGAAGTTTCATGGCTCGCGAAAAATGTTTTGACTCAAATGCCGAAACGCCGCTCATTAAGTCCATTTGTTGGTTGTCAGGCAGAGTAGTCATATCAAAAGGTCTTGAAACAATGATTTAAGATCTCAAGTCTAGAGGGAATCTCATAATATCGAAATGTCTAAAAGGGATATAGAGCAGGCAAGAACTGCATCATAAACTTAGGATTGTCCATCAAATTTCACTGATTAAATCAAAATGAGAGAGTACCTGCAAAAAATTGCGACGGGACCGGAGCTTAGCAAAGACCTCTCGCGTGACGAGGCAAAAAATGCAGCGGCCCAGATTTTATCGGGTGATGCGGATCCGGTACAGGCTGGCATATTCCTTATCGCACTTCGAATGAAACGGGAGACCATGCCTGAGAATCTTGGCGTGCTCGATAGTTTGTTGGCTTATACCAATCGGGCAGTTTCCAAGGCGCCAGAAGTTTTGGATCTAGCCGATCCCTACGATGGATTTACCCGAGGGATGCCTGCTGCACCTTTTTTGCCAGCAGTGTTAGCGGCGTGTGGGGTTCCAACGGTGAGTAATGGCGCGGAGTCAGTAGGACCAAAGTATGGCGCGACTCATCGGAAGGTGCTCCAAGCGGCGGGCGCGATGGTCAACTTAAAACCAGAAGAGGCCGCGGTGCAGATTTCAGACCCTGATGTGGGATGGGCTTATGTCGATCAGCGTTTTTCGTGTCCCGCTCTTCATGCCCTAGTTGACCTAAGAGCGCGCATTGTTAAGCGACCCTGCCTGACAACACTGGAGGTACTGCTGGGTTCGGTAAGAGGATTAAATAAGACTCATCTTATTACCGGATATGTTCATAAGCCTTATCCTCCAATTTATACGGCTCTTGCCAGAGAATCTGGCTATAACTCGGCTGCTATTATTCGCGGGGTCGAGGGTGGTGTTATTCCCTCTTTAAATCAGCCCTCAAAATATTTCTCTTATCAAGCATTGGAGGCGGACATTGAAACGAGATTGGATCCATCGGACTATGGTGTGGTGTCCTCGACTCGATGCGTTTCTCTGCCAGATGACTTGCCAACTCGTCCAGTGGATGACCATATCAAGGGTTCGATCGACGCCGATGGTTTAGCAACTGCAACGGCTAAAGCCGGTATCGCAGCATTAGAGGGTTTGCCGGGGCCAATGCGAGAAAGTCTCGTTTATGGCGCGGCTATTTATCTACAGCATTTGGGAATTTTTACAGATCCGCCCGCTGCTGCCAAAAAAGTCAGAGAAGTGCTGGATAGCGGAGAGGCGCATCGGCGCCTTGAACGCTCTAGTCGTTAAGTTTTAGGTCGGTCATCACTGCGCTGCGACTCATATTTTTTATTCATTATCGTATCGATAATCGGAGCAAGAATTAATTCCATTGCGAGACCCATTTTCCCGCCCGGGACCACAATGGTGTTGCGTCGCGAAATAAATGAATCATGAATCATTGATAACAGATATGGAAAATCGATATCGAATTTTGCAGGGTCCCGAAAGCGAATGACAACAAAACTCTCGTCTGCTGTTGGAATATCTCGTGCTACGAAGGGATTCGAAGTATCGACAGTTGGCACTCGCTGAAAATTAATATCAGTCCGTGAGAACTGCGGCGCGATATAGTGGACATAGTCGTGCATTCGACGCAGGATCGTATCGGTTACGGCCTCAGGTTCATATCCTCGACTGCCTGTATCGCGATGAATTTTTTGAATCCATTCCAGATTGACGATAGGGACGACACCGACTAGCAAGTCCACGTGTTCGGCGATATTTACCTCGTCATTAACGATGCCGCCGTGCAACCCTTCATAGAATAGAAGATCACTTGGCGTTGACATTTTCTGCCAAGGGGTGAAGGTGCCAGGCTTTTGACGATATTCTGCAGCTTCTTCTTCGTTATGAAGGTAATAGCGGATTTCCCCGATACCGGTTTTACCGTAGCTCCTAAATAAATTTTCTAACTTGTCGAAATGATTACCATCAGGTCCAAAATGACTCAGATTTTGACCCTCAAGGTGAGCCTGGGTAACGGCATCCTGCATTTGATATCGATCGAACTTGTGAAAGCTGTCGCCCTCCACAACTTCTGCGATAAGACGTTCGCGGATGAAGATATGTTCGACTGCGGTTTTTACCGTACTGGTGCCAGCACCGGAAGAGCCGGTTACTGCAATAATGGGGTGCCTTTGGGACATGACAGCAACAAATTCCTTTAAAAATTGATAAAAATATGTACTAGGAAAGAATCATTATTCATTTTGCCTAAAAATGCATTAGATTAAGCAAGATGTTTTGATTTTATAGATAAGTTTATGTTTATCTATATCGATCATCTTCTACTTAAGTATGAATTCTCCAGAGGCTAGGTGCAATGCACATCACAGTTCGCCAACTGCAGGTTTTTGAGGCGGTTGCCCGTCGTCTGAGCTATACACGAGCCGCTGAGGAGCTTCATCTCACCCAGCCTGCCGTGTCAATGCAGATCAAGCAGTTAGAGGGATCTGTCGGAATGCCGTTATTTGAGCAAATGGGGAAAAAAATTTATCTCACACAGGCCGGAACGGCCATGCTCTCCCATTCTCGAAATATTATGCAAAATCTCGCCGCCGCTGCGGAGGAGATGAATGATCTCAGAGGGGCTGACTCGGGCCGGCTTCGAATATCGATTGCATCAACAGTCAATTATTTCGCTACCCAGTTACTCGCCGTTTTTGCCCGTGAACACCCCTCGGTAGAGATCGTATTAGATGTGACCAATCGCGAGTCACTTCTCAACAGGCTCGAGGCTAATGTCCCAGACCTCGTGTTAATGGGCAAGCCGCCTGCGGACATGGATTTGGTGTCAGAGCCGTTCATGGATAATCCGTTGGTGATGATCGCGGCTACTGATCATCCGTTGGCAAGCCGAAAAAAAATTCCAATCCACGATCTCGCGAACACTGGATTTCTTGTCCGGGAGTCGGGCTCCGGCACTCGAGCCGCAATGGAGCGATTTTTTGTTGAGCAGGACTTTTCTTATAAAAAAGGTATGGAGTTAATGGGGAACGAAGCGGTAAAGCAGGGGGTTGAAGCCGGACTCGGTCTCGCCCTTGTTTCTGTTCACACCGTGGAGCAAGAGCTCGTGTTGAATCGCCTAGTGACGCTTGATGTTGAGGGGCTGCCCATTATGAGGCGTTGGTATGTAGCGCATCGCCGAGGGAAACGTCTGTCGGCGACCGCCCAGGCTTTTCGTGAATTTGTTTTGGAGGCTGGAGTGAAAGCGTCCATTTAAAACAAGTAAAACTTTACCGCCTATCAATCAGTCCGAAGAAGTCATAGACTCCTTTAATCACTGGGGGGGTTCCCTAACTTGGAACGGGGCGGACAACTCTAATTTAAAACTGGCCAAGGAGCCAGAGTTATGGCGGATAGAAGATTACAGGTTTTTTCAACGGTGGCCCGGTTGCTAAGCTTTACCAAAGCGGCAGAGGCTTTGCATATGACTCAGCCGGCGGTCACCTTTCAAATTCGGCAACTTGAAGATTATTTCAACACTCGGTTATTCGACAGAACCCATAATCGAATAAGCTTAACGACTGCGGGCCATTTGGTTAAAGACTATTCCGGTCAGATTATCTCACTGTACAGTGAGATGGATAACGAGGTCAGAAAGCTCACAGGCGATGTCCTTGGGCCGCTTGTTCTCGGGGCAAGTACGACGATAGGGGAGTACGTGATCCCCAGTATTCTGGGTGAATACCAAGTCAAATTCCCGGATGTCGCGGTGCGCCTGCACGTGGCCAACACCGAGGGCGTTTTGCACATGGTGGAAAACAATGAAATTGATATTGGCATCGTTGAGGGGCCGGTTAACAATAAAAATCTGGTCTCCAGAGTGTGCTGGGATGACGAACTGGTCATTGTGACGCCACCTGGACACGAATTGGCATCCGCAGGATCGGTCGCAGTTGATCAGATTCTTGAATATCCCTTTATCAGTCGGGAAGAAGGATCAGGCACCCGGGAAGTAATCAGTGAGCATTTAAATGCAGCCGGCCGTGAAATAGCCGATCTTAATCTGACGATGGAATTTGGCAGCCCTGAATCGATTAAAAGCGCGGTAACAACTGGTCTTGGGATATCCATTCTTTCAATTGCAACGCTCGATAAGGAGCTTGAACTGGGGTTGCTATCGAAAGCGAGTCTGGATCCGCCGCTCAAGCGACCGTTCTCTATCGTATTCCAGCGTCAGA
This sequence comes from Arenicellales bacterium nBUS_48, assembly GCA_051201575.1. Taxonomy (GTDB): domain Bacteria; phylum Pseudomonadota; class Gammaproteobacteria; order Arenicellales; family UBA868; genus UBA868. The sequence continues at coordinate 633,730 of CP179197.1, forward strand.
AGTTTCGACTTCGTGCGATGGATGAGTTTCTGGAATTTACTGAAGCACATTGTGGAGAAAAACAGACTCATCCTTAAATCAGTGCGGGGAATTTACAGGATTGATGCATATTTATTGAGTATTTATGGTGGGTTCTACAAAGCGACGCTTAGATAAAATTACCAGCGAGCTCGATCCGGAAAATTTCTCAACCCTTTTGGCATTTGCAGAATTTTTACTTGATCGTCAGCCGGACACCGCTGTTGAAATTTCTGATCCGGTGATTGTGCCGCGCCCAGAAAATGAATCAGTCATCAGTGCAATCCGGAGACTCTCAAGGAGTTATTCCATGTTAGCGCGCGATACGCTCCTTAATGAAGCCGTTTCATTAATGACTCGTCATATAATGAGCGGAGAATCGGCGGTTGAAACAATTGATAAGTTAGAAGCGCTTTTTTTGAGTCGATATCAAGCCTTTCAATCGGATCAATCGTCATGATGCTGGATACGCCTCTAGGCAGTTATCTGGAATCCGGCGCTCAAAATTATGTGAAAAGCTTACCCCGAATGGTCAGCTTTGAAAATCATCCCATCGCGATGGAGAGGTGTGAAAAATGAGAAGCAGTCTGCAGGATGCCCCTGACGCTGACGGGTATCGCCCCAACGTGGGTATTGTTCTTTTTAATGGGTCACGGCAGGTCTTATGGGCGCGCCGAAGCCGTCATGATGGTTGGCAATTTCCTCAAGGCGGTATCGAACATGGCGAGACGCTAGAGCAGGCAGCGTTTCGAGAACTCTATGAAGAGGTTGGCCTAAAACCAGAGAATGTTGAGCTTATTGGCCGAACGCAAAATTGGCTGCGTTATGACGTGCCCGGAAATTTACGATCTCGAAATGCTGAATTTCGAGGTCAAAAGCAAGTTTGGTTTCTAATGCGAATGCTTGCTGAGGACGGCCAGATTTCTCTGGACCACAGTCCCGCCCCGGAATTTGACCGCTGGCAGTGGGTTGACTACTGGTTGCCACCCAAAAAAGTGGTTTCCTTCAAGCGAACGGTATACGAAAAAGCCTTGTCAGAGCTCGAACCCATGCTTTAAGTCGATTGACGATAGGTCATTTTAGTCGGGGTATGACGACTGCCTGATTACGAATTATTACTGGTGCGGACTTGTTCAAGAAGCGCTGTCGTCGATCGTTGATATTTTATGGGAATACTGTGGACCGTACCTGCATTGGCCAGTACAACTTCTGCGCCGACAATTTTTTCAATCACCCAGTCTCCGCCCTTGACTAAACAATTCGGCTTTAGCGCTCGGATAAGGTTGATGGGGGTTGGGTCGTCGAATGTGGTCACCCAGTCCACACTGCTCAGTGCGGCTATAACCGCCATTCGATCCTCCAGGGGGTTTATGGGTCGATCAGGCCCTTTACCAAGCGCTTGAATGGAGTGATCACTGTTTAATGCCACGACCAGCGTCGCGCCGAGATCAGACGCCTCTTCAAGATAGGTGGTGTGTCCACGATGAAGGATGTCGAAGCAACCGTTTGTAAAAACGAGTGGCTTTGGGGCGCTTTCAACGTGTCGAAGAAGCGTTGGCCAGTCGCGAACGATCTTATCGGCGTGTTTCACCGATGACACTCGATTGTTAGCCCTCTTCGATGTACTCGAAGACCTTAATGACGCGAACAACGCCGGTCACGCCCCGGGTGGCATCAACGGCAATTTGAGCTTCCGCTGGTTTTACAAGACCCATGAGATAGACATTCGCTCTTTCGGTTACAACTTTTACTCGAGTCGAGTCCGAGAAGTCCGAGCTTGCAATCGCCGTTTTAACTTTGGTGGTTAACCATCCATCGTTGGCACGACTATTCATGTTTGTCTTCCCGGCAAGTTCGAGCCGGTTAATCACTTGGGTGGTTCCCTCATCCGCTTTAACCAGGTCAATAATATCGTCGATATCCCTTTGATCGGGAACTTCACCCGTTAGCAGTGCCACACCGTTATAAACCGTGATGTTGACATGCTCGTTCTGAATTTGTTTTTGCTTTCCAATTAGGTTCCCGAGACGGATTTCCGTTTTGTTGTCATCCCAGTAGACGCTAGCGCCTCTTCGATCCCGAGCAACGTCAATTGCCAGAACGGTTGCTGTGGTGACAACGATTACGCCACAACCACTGACCAGAAGAGAGATCATGATCGCAACTAAACTATTTCGAAACGGCTTAAAGGGAGAGCGACGGCTGTTATTCTTCATAATGATTCAAGCAAAGTGATTGTCGACGAGCGTGCACAGCACGTGGATGATTATAGCGTGAGCCTCTTGAATTCGTGCGGTACTTTCAGAAGGCACCCGAAGTTCGACGTCTTCGCGGCCTAAAACGGTTTTAAGTGCCCCTCCATCACGGCCTGTTAGGGCGGTGACTCTCAGATTGCCAATATTTTTGGCTGCAATCACGGCTGCGCTGATATTTTCCGAATCTCCGGACGTGCTAATAACGATCAAGTGGTCATCAGTCCGCCCCAATGCTTCGACTTGTCGGGCAAAAATTTGATTAAAGTCAAAGTCATTGCCCGCAGCGGTAATGGCAGCGGTGTCTGCACTCAGCGCGATAGCGGCCAACGCAGGGCGGTCGCGCTCGAATCGCACCACTAACTCGGCGCTGAAATGTAGTGCGTCTGCAGCTGATCCCCCGTTTCCGCAAATTAGAATCTTACCCCCATTTTCAAGCGTCGAGATAATATGCGAGGCGCTTCTGCTGATTTCGTCAGACAAGTGCTCTCCGGCGCGAAGCGCTGTCGCGGCACTATCTTTGAAGTGATTGAGTATCTCTGAATTGGGCAATGGTTAGGACTCTCCGGTTTGGATCGGGATGACGTTAGCTTAAAACCAAGTCGCAGTAAACGTCCTGCACCGAAAGATTGCCAGTTTCACGGCCTGGAGGCAAGACTATTTGATGGGTCAGCTCGAGTTTGAGAATCAGAAAGCATTACGAATCCATTTCCATTTAGGATTTTCTTTTTCGCCAGAGATGCTGAAAACATCAAAACGACATGGTTGTTCGTTCGGATCAGGGTAATGACTCAGGAAATACTCTGCTGTACGCCTGATTCGTGTTTGTTTTTTAAGAGTCACGGTCTCTTCAGGTCGACCAAAATAATGACTCGCCCGGTAACGAACCTCGACAAACACAAGGAAGATTTCATCAGTAAGAATAAGATCAATTTCCCCTTGGCGTATTCGAAAATTTTGCGCCAACAGTCGAAGTTGTTGCTCTTGTAACGTGGCGAGTGCGAAATCTTCAGACCAATGATCGCTCACGGTCTAGAGTTAAGTTCGGTGAGAACGGTTAATACGGGGCGAAATTCAGTCGGACGACCATTTTTAAAAAAGACCCAAGACGACTGTCTCTGGATAAGATTATTCTTGCTGAGCGTGAGTATTCCGCTCGCGCCATTGATATTTAACTTCAATTCGCCGTTTGTCTCTAATAAAAAGCAGGAGATCAGATAAGAGTCTGCCCCTAACGCATTAAACCGCTTGTTGGTGAGCCGGGGTTGCTCCATGTTTGTCAAAACCATGGGCTCTGTTTGATCCGATGAATTGTAGTGATCTAACATCGATGGCATTTCGGAAAACATGACACCTTCGAGATCCAGATCCTTCATTACATCGGGTTGGCCATTGAAAACAACATTGAGCGCATAAATGGGAAGCCTTCCGGCTTTATGAAAATCAAGTTGGGGCTTCAAAACTCGAGCGGTTACCTTATCGGTCAACATGAAAATAACATCAAGATCAGGTCGAATGCGGGTATCTAAACCTGGGATAGACGGACTGCCGATCGTTTGTTCTAAATCATCGACTCTCTTTTTACTTTCATCTAGGCCGAGAAGTCGGGAGATTAATTTCGAGTAATCTGAAACATTAGACGGAATTATTGCGCGATCGGCGACAGCGCCGCCGAGGGTTCACCAGGTCGCTTCCGCTTCCTGAGCCGCGTCTCGATACTCTTGACCATTGTTATAAAGAAAAAGAGCTGTATGCAGGCCTCTTTTTCTGGCATGAGCCACAATTGATCTCGCCTCGGATTTTCGGGAGAGATCAAGTGAAAAAGCATTTGATCTGACGTTGGCCTTATCTTTTCCGATTAGCAAAGTCGGCACCGTCAGCGCCGCTCGATTAGCGAGCGTGTTAACGGCTTCACGACCGAGCGGTCCAACGATAAAGTCGGCACCGTTGATAACGGCTTGGTTATATTTTTCTTCCGCTTGATCTGGATTATCACCAAAATCGTAAACCGTAATTAAGGGTTGAGGCGTTTCTTTTCTATCATTAAGGTGACTTTTAAATCCTTCTCGGAACGCGATTGCCGCGTCTGCATATTTAGAACTGATTGGCAAAATTAGAGCGATATGCCTCTCGTCATCGATTGAGCAAAGCTCTCTTTTGCGTGATTCAGCGACGGCGTGGGCGGGGTGTTGAGGATTAGTGGCGAGCCATTCTGTGAGTGCCGCCTCAAGATTATGGTTTTTCCACCCTTTAACTGCGAGTTTGTTGGCGAGGTCAATCCAGGCAAGTTGCTCAACATCCCACGGACGGTCTTTAGCGATTGAATCTAAATCCTCTTCCAAAAAAAAAGAAAGGTAGTCGAGGGTGGTCTGAACTAGAAGATCAACATGTTTTTTTGGATTTTCTTGTGTCGATGCAACATGGACCAATTCAAGAGCGTTCCTGACCTGATCGTCCATAAGAAGTGCAATCACCTCAAGATATTCGGCAGTTGACTGCTGAGCGCTATCAAAACTCGATTGATTAAAATTTGCCTGCTGCCGCAAGCTTTTTTTGGGGCTACCTTCTTCAAGAGCCAATGCCGCGCTCAGAATTTGGTGCTGACTGGTAATCCAAGTTGTCAGAAAGGGTTGATGAATGGCGTCAAGAATACGGCCAGCAGACCTTGGAATGCCTCCCTCTAGAAATCGTTGTGCAGCGGCGAGCTGCAGTAGGCTGCGGGTCGGCTGGGAGGTTTTTAAAGCTCGCGCCAAAAAATTATATGCAGATTCATCAGATTCTGCGGTTGCATAGTCGGTAATGGCCGGACGCAGTGTGACGATGTCGTCCGGTGCAGATTTCAAGCCCGTGGTCTCAGCGGCCGCGCTTGTTTTGGAGGCGATCGATTCAGACTTTTTTGGGACGATTGTTGCCGTGCATCCCCACAGGAGCGTAGTGGCACCCAGGACGATAGTGGTAATGAAGAACCGGTTTATGTTCCGCATTTTTTTCCAACGCATGGGATCAGTATAGCGGATAGACTTATGGTTAATCTGGTAAAAAAACGAGAAATTGTGTTGATTGAAAAAGCAATTGACCAGCAGACTGCAAAAACAAGTCCCGGCGTATTGTATGTTGTGGCAACGCCAATTGGGAATCTGGAAGACGTCACTTTTCGAGCGGCTCGTATTCTGGGGGAGGCGGATGTTATTGCTGCAGAAGATACCCGTCGAACCCGGGTTTTGCTTCAGCATTTGAATATTGTGCCTCGCCAATTAATTTCACTTCATGAGCATAACGAAGCGCTACAGGTCACAAAGCTGGTTCGTCGAATGACTAACGGCGAAAGCATTGCTTTGGTGAGTGACGCCGGAACGCCTTTGATCAGCGATCCAGGTTATCGATTGGTACGAGCTGCGAGCACGCAGTTGATCGAAGTCGTCAGTGTTCCCGGCCCCAGTTCTGTGACCGCTGCGCTCTCGGTATCAGGTCTCGCAACGGATCGTTTTGTTTTTGAGGGGTTTCTTCCGCAACGAGCTTCTGCACGGCGCGAACGTCTTAAGGAACTTGTTTATGAACCGAGGACTCTAATTTTTTTTGAATCCCCAAGGCGGATTAACGGCGCGGTTCAGGATATGGAGGAAATCTTTAGCGCTGATCGTCAAGCGGTGATTTGTCGGGAGATGACCAAGATTTTTGAGTCGGTGATTCGTGGCACTTTGAATGAAGTTTCTACAATTCTCGGTGATAAAAAAGAATCTATTAAAGGCGAAATTGTTTTGTTGCTCGATGGAGCAGAAAAATCGGATCGCGCTTCGAGTGTTGACGAAGATTTATTGCTGACGTTGTTATCAGAATCTTTGCCTCCGCGTCGTGCAAGTGAGATCGCAGCCCGTCTGACCGGCAAACGAAAAAATGATCTTTATCAAAAAATTTTGTTACAAGATTTCAAGTAGGTTTGTAAGTCGGCTTGCCTTGGTTATGTTGTGTCGGCGCGCGGGTTATAATCTCCAGATGGAGTCGGCCAGGCAACCGCGGTCCTGAATTCTGTCTAATACCCTTTGGGTTCAGACGGTGCGGGATGGAGGAAAGTCCGGGCTCCGAAGGGCAGGGTGCCAGATAACTTCTGGACAGCGTGAGCTGATGGAAAGTGCCACAGAAAATATACCGCCTCGATTATTTTTAATTAAGGTAAGGGTGAAAAGGTGCGGTAAGAGCGCACCGCAAACCTGGTAACAGGTTTGGCATGGTAAACCCCACTCGGAGCAAGACCAAATAGGGACCCTAAGGCGTTGCTCGCGCTGGGTTCGGGTAGGTCGCTTGAGGCATGTGGTGACGCATGTCCCAGATGAATGGTTGCCCAAGACAAAACCCGGCTTATCGGCCGACTTCATAATCTTAGAAAAAATAGTTGCTTATCAGACTTATCCACAAATTACTTTAAGTTTTTATCAGCAAAACTTATAGAAAATAATGTTTTTATAAGCTGAGACGACTGCCTCCAGAGTCGCAATCCAGCCGTTATTTTTTAAAAAAACTCTTCTAATTCAGTTAATTGAGCCTTGACAGTGCGATCGCCTGATCTCTATAGTGTCACTTTGTGGGGAGTTGTGGGAAAAAATATAAATTTGAGATCGCTATGTGGGTAAAAAGTTCAATTCCAGCATTTAATGAATCTTCCCGCGAGTACCCCATCATGGTTTTTGAGATGCCGTGGGTGGCGGCTAATCCATCCAAATCCTCATCCTCCTTTGGTTATTGCCCGACCCCTCGCGGGGTCGGGACTTCTTTTAACCCGTTAGGAGTGATGTTTTTAGAGGTCGAGCCTGGAATTTAGCTGAATGAGATAAAGCGCAATCAAAGTGCCTCAAGGGCGGCATTTCAATGAATCAACTTAAAAATTAAAGAAAAGGTAAGGCACAGATGTTTAAGGGAGCGAATGGGCTCAATCTCGATAGTAAAGGCAGATTTGCAATGCCAACGGTGCATCGTGACGCGCTTGCGAGCCAATGCAATGGGAAGCTTGTAATCACTGTTAATAATACTCGAGAGCGTTGTTTGTGGCTGTATCCGCAAGATGAGTGGGATCGTGTTGAGAAAAAAGTAGTTGCGTTACCTAGTTTTGATCCGGCCGCTCAGGCGCTTAAGCGGTTTCTTATCGGATACGCTACCGATTGTGAACTGGATAGCGCAAGTCGATTAAGAATTCCCGCCCCTCTTCGAGAATTTGCATCTCTAGAAAAGCATGTCGTTCTGATCGGTCAAGGCAATAAATTTGAACTTTGGGATGAAGTGAGATGGAAGGCAAGTTGCGATGATTGGCTTGCGCCTGAAAATAGTGAGACTCGTCTGTCTGTAGAACTTGAATCCCTGTCTCTTTGATTGATCTTATGACGCTTGCCGAAGCTCACACCCCAGTTATGTCAGCGGAGGTGGTGTCAGCGCTACGTCCTGACGCCGACGCAATTTTAGTAGACGCTACGTTTGGGCGCGGTGGCCATACCCGCGCATTAATGGAACACCTTGGACCTGAAGGGCAACTGTTTGCGATGGATCGGGATCCGATTGCCTGCGAATTTGCAAAGGACTGGGCTTCAGTCGAACCTCGACTCAAAGTGATTCAAGCTCCTTTTTCCAAGTTAACTGAAGAGCTGTTAGATCTTGGAATTGCGGGAAAGGTCAGCGGAATCGTTCTTGATTTGGGTGTGTCGTCACCTCAACTAGATGAACCCGAGCGTGGTTTCAGCTTTATGCGAGATGGACCTCTTGATATGAGAATGGATCCAACGTCAGGGACACCAGTGAGTGACTGGCTGATGGATGTTGCTGAAGAAGATTTGATCGACGTACTTCGCACGCTTGGCGAAGAGAGATTCGCGCGTCGAATTGCGCGAGCAATTGTTGAAGTCCGACAAGAAAAAATGCTCACCTCCACCAGCGCGCTCGCTGATTTGGTCAGTGAATGTGTGCCTACTCGAGAGCCGGGTAAGCATCCAGCCACTCGGACGTTTCAAGCATTTCGAATCCATATTAATCGTGAGATGGAGGAACTCGACGCGGTATTGCCGCAAGCGCTTGAGGTCCTCAATCCTGGTGGTCGATTAGCGGTTATAAGTTTTCATTCTCTAGAAGACCGAAAGGTAAAACATTTTTTTCGAAAAGAATCCAAAGGCGATCCGTTTCCTATTGATTTGCCGGTGACAAAGCATGACTTGCATCCAAGCATTGAAACAGTTCAGCGACCAACGAGACCTTCGGAGATTGAGGTAAATCAAAACCCCCGGGCGCGTAGCGCCGTACTTCGGTCAGCGCAAAAAAGTGCGGGCGGGTCTGTATGAAGTGGGTTGGATTTTTGAGCGTGATCGTCATCGTTTCTGCGCTTTCTGTTGTGGTGGTTCGGCACCAGAATCGACTTGAATTTCTTGATGTCCGGGCAGCAGAAAAACAGCGGGATCAATTGAATGATGAGTGGGGACGGCTTCAGCTTGAGAAAGCAACCTGGGCCCGCCACAACCTCATTGAGCAAGCAGCTCGAGATGAACTTGGAATGATAACGCCCGGGCTGGCTGATATTGTTTTGGTACAAGTTGAGGCTAGGGAATGAAGCGACCGAGCCAAACAAAGCATTTGACCCGTTACTCGGTAGTTCGACATCGAATTGTGGTCGCTTCGCTCATGCTTGGGATGCTCGTACTAGCGGGGCAAGCTTATAAGATACAAGTACTTGATAGCACGCGCTTACAGGCTGAGGGCGCGGCGCGACAGCTGAGAAATATCGTAGTTAAACCTGCCCGCGGCCGAATTCTTGACCGGAATGGTGATGTTTTGGCTGTTAGCACGCCGCTTGATGCGATTTGGGCGCATCCCGCTACTTTATTTCAGGCCCGCGAGGACTGGCCCCGCCTTGCTGAAGCGCTTGATTTTTCGCCAAACCGGTTAGCGACTATTTTGGAACGGGCAAAAGGGCGAGAGTTCGTTTATCTGCGTCGTCATCTTCCACCCGCGGAGGCCAACCGTATTGAACGCTTGGCGATTCCAGGGGTTACCTCCCAGCGTGAGTACGGACGTTATTACCCGGCGGGACCGATCACGAGTCATGTGCTGGGATTTACCGATGTAGATGACCGGGGGCAAGAAGGTATTGAAAAAGCGTTTAATTCTCATCTCTCAGGGGTCGATGGTCAAAAACGGGTCCTTCGGGACAATAAAGGGCGGATTGTTGAGGATATAGAAAGTATTCGGGCGGTTCATCACGGCCGGGATTTGCAAATTAGCCTTGATCTTCGGATCCAGGGGTCAACGCAGAAACATTTGGCAGATGCCGTTGGTGAAACCCGTGCAGTTGGAGCATCAGCTGTGATGCTGGATGTCGCGACGGGAGAAGTACTGGCGATGGCCAATGTACCCGACTACAACCCGAATAATCGATCAAGCAGTGGAATGGAGGTTTTGAGAAATAAGTCGGTGACTGATGTTTTTGAGCCGGGATCGACAATTAAGCCATTTACGTTAGCAATGGCGTTGGCAAGCGGTCATTTTTCTACCGAAACACCGATTCCAACGGGTCCGGGAGTGTACCGCATCGGGAAGCATCAAATTAGTGATATCAAGGATTATGGCGTCCTTTCGTTTTCCGGTGTGTTGATAAAGTCGAGTAATGTTGGAACTGCAAAAATTGCGCTGGAACTTGCGCCCGAGGAATTGTATCGAACCCTTTCTGGGGTGGGATTTGGCCAGGTCAGTGGGGTTGAACTGCCGGGAGAAGTTGATGGCAGTCTTGTTAAGCGGGAGCGTTGGCGGCCAATAGAGCACGCTACCCTGTCCTATGGCTATGGGCTTGCTTCAACGCAGGTGCAGCTGGCACGAGCCTACAGTGTGTTGGCTTCGGGCGGAATTTTGCGCCCGGTTACGTTACGCCACCGCAGCGCGCCAGTGCCGGGTCAAAGGGTGCTTTCGAAGGCAACTGTGCAGCAGATCAACATGCTCTTGGAGAAGGTAGTCAGTGCCGAAGGAACGGCAAAGAGAGCAGCGGTGCCCGCCTACCGAGTCGCGGGTAAAACCGGCACGGTACATAAAGTAAGTTCATCAGGCGGTTACGAAGAGAATCGATACCAGTCAATTTTTGTGGGCTTCGCTCCTGTTTCAAAACCCCGTTTTGTTTTAGCCGTGATGGTCGATGAGCCACAAGGCAAGTACTTTGGCGGAGAAGTCGCGGCCCCGGTGTTTGCAAGGATTATGTCTGACGCGCTTCGATTTAACGGTATCAAGCCCGATGCCAACACGGCGTCGGGGATCACAATTGTTGCTCATCCCGTTGAAATGGAGGCAGGCGCGTGACTGCTTTGCCTGCCAGCGAGCCCCGGGCACGACCGCTCAGCAATCTCTTGACGGGACTTGTGCGTCTCGACCCAGATCTTGCCTCAATTGCAGTTTCCCATTTGACACTTGATAGTCGAAAGGTTGAGTCAGGCAGCTTATTTATTGCAATGCGGGGTAATGAAGCGGATGGCCGGGATTTTGTGAGTCACGCCGTGAATTCAGGCGCCGCGGCGGTATTGGTCGAAAATGATATCAAAGGGATCGATTGTTTTGACGGAGTCTGTTTTGCGATTCCTGACCTCAGATCAAAAGTGGGTGTTATCGCAGACCGGTTTTTTGATCATCCGTCTGGCCGCTTATTTGTAATCGGCGTGACCGGAACAAACGGTAAAACGAGTTGTGCATTTCTTTTGACTCAGGCGCTAAATGCACTTGGTAAGAAGAGTGGATTTATCGGGACCACAGGGTGGGGCTTCGATGGGAATTTACAAAAAAGCGAGTTGACGACGCCTGATGCGGTAACGCTTCAATCACAGCTCTCTCAATTGGTGACCGCAGGCGCTCAGGGTGTCTGCCTAGAGGTTTCTTCTCATGCGCTGGATCAGCGTCGTGTCGAAGGCGTTGAATTTAGTTCCGCGATTTTTACTAACTTGGGGCGCGATCATCTTGATTATCATAAAAGTATTGAGCGATATAAGGATGCGAAATTCTTGTTGTTTCAAAGGAGTGAATTAAAAAGCGCAATTATTAATATCTCAGATCCTGTTGGAGCGGAATTCGCAGCAGGAAAAATAGATGCCCGGCTATGGACTTTTGGAAATAGTCCAAAAGCAAACGTTTACCCGCTCAAAATAAACCAGGACCAAAATGGAATCGCGCTTTTACTCAACACGCCTGTTGGAAAGATTCAATTTAGCTGCGCGCTCCATGGCAGCTTTAATATTGAAAATCTCCTGGCTGTTGCAACAACTTTAGTGGCGGAGGGTTATTCGGCAGAACAAATTGGTTCAGCCATGAGCGGGCTAACTCCTGTCGAAGGTCGAATGGAGTTCTGCCGCGGATTGGGCGAGCAATCGCCTCTTGTTGTCATCGATTACGCACATTCACCTGATGCCTTATCAGCCGTTTTGCAATCTATTCGATCAATGACCGCGGGACAAATTTGGTGTGTGTTTGGCTGCGGCGGTGATCGGGATAAGGGTAAGAGATCGCTGATGGGTCAAGCGGCTTCAATGTTTTCTGATCGAACGGTGCTAACGAACGATAACCCACGAAGTGAGGATCCATCCTCAATTCTTGATTCCATTGTGGCTGGCATGAGTCAGCCACCTGACGCCGTGATTGAAGATAGACAAATCGCAATTAAGTTCGCGATTGACAGTGCGGGTGCTGAAGATACGGTCTTGATTGCGGGTAAAGGACATGAAACCCGTCAATTGATCTCAGATAAGGAATTACCGTTTAACGATCGAGAGGTTGTAGAAACCGTGCTGGGGGTGTCCGGATGCTAACACTCAGCCAAATTGCACATGCGGTCGATGGCGTCCTGAGTGGTGAGGATGCCGAATTTTCTTCGGTGAGTATTGATTCCCGAACTTTGCAGCCAGGCGCCCTATTTGTAGCGATTGATGGCGACCGTTTCTGCGGCACTGATTTCGTTCGAGATGCCAAACAAGCAGGCGCTGTCGCTGTGATGGCGAGTTCGGCGACTGATCGCAAAACGCCCAGTATTGTGGTGAAAGACACTCAGCTCGCACTATGGAAGTTAGCAGAGCTTTGGAGAAGTCGTGTAAGTCTTCCCATGATTGGCGTCACCGGCAGTAATGGTAAGACAACAGTCAAAGAGATGATCGCATCAATATTGGGAAAGATGGGGCGGACTCATGCGAGCCCTGGCAACTTCAATAATCACCTCGGCGTGCCATTAACGTTGCTTGGTATCCGGCCGGAGCATGAGTTTGCAGTTGTTGAAATGGGGATGAGTCACCCTGGCGAAATTGGTCAATTAACCCGATTGGTTCGTCCCAGTATTGCACTCATTACCAATGCGGCACAGGCACATCTTGAGGGTCTTGGCAGTCTTTCTGAAGTTGTTCGGGCAAAAGCCGAGATTTTTCTCGGACTTCAGTCCGGGGGTACCGCTGTGATAAACGCTGATGATCGATTCGCTGCTTATTGGGTGGCGCGTACCCGATCCTTCCAGACCGTGACCTTTGGCCTCGATAGTCAGGCTCGAGTGAATGGAAGTGCATCGACGATAAACGGTCAACAAGTGGTTGAGGTGAGTCTTCCTGATGAGTCTTTTGAAGCGCCCCTTAATTTACTGGGCCGGCACAATGCGTTGAACGCGCTTGCGGCATCAAGCGTGGGCTGGGCATGTGGTGTCGATGCAGACAAGATCCGTGCTGGCCTGGTAGAGGTTCAGGCCGAGCCCGGTCGGTTACAGATTCGAGAAGGGGCGCATGGCGCCACTCTTATCGATGATTCTTACAATGCCAACCCCGATTCTTTGAGGGCAGCAATCAGAACCCTTTCGGGTCGACAGGGACTCAAAGTATTGATCATCGGCAATATGGCTGAACTCGGAAGCCGGGCGGCTGAATTGCATTCAGAAGTGGGTCGTGAGGCTCGACATGCCGGCATCGATGTTTTGATAGCTCTTGGTGAGATGGCAGGGTTGGCGGCTGACGTATTTGGTGAGAATGCAAAAAAATTCGATTCATTTGAGAGCCTGATTAGTGATGTTCATAGGATGTTGCGCCCGGGCGTGACGGTGCTTGTTAAGGGTTCACGAAGCGCGCAAATGGAGCAAGTCGCTAATGCGTTGGCGGGCTCAAGCCATAGCGAGGCGATTGCATGCTGAAAAGTTTATTTGAGCAGCTTGCTTTGGAATACAGCGCTTTTAATGTATTCCGCTACCTCTCTTTTCGTGCAATCTGTGGGGTGCTTACGGCGCTGATATTCAGTTTTCTTCTTGGCCCCGCTTTGATTCGCCGACTCGAACGTATTGGGGCTGGGCAACCAATTCGCGACGATGGACCGATCACTCACCTCAGTAAGAAAGACACGCCGACCATGGGCGGCGTTCTTATTATTGCAGCAGTTGTGTTCTCCACAATCCTATGGGCCGACTTAAATAATCGTTTTATTTGGATAATTATTTTTGTTTGCTTAGCGTTCGGCGTCATCGGGTGGATTGATGATTACGCCAAGATTACTCGAAATCATTCGCGCGGAATCAGCTCGAAGCAAAAGTTTTTTTGGCAAAGTCTTGCAGCTCTGAGTGCCGCAATCACACTTTATTTAACCGCCGAATCACCCGCCGAAACTTCGTTACTCGTGCCCGTTTTTAAAGACGTCGCATTAGAACTTGGATTTGGGTTTGTCGTGCTGACTTGGTTTGTAATCACGGGCAGCAGTAACGCGGTTAATTTAACAGATGGTTTAGATGGGCTAGCGATTTTGCCGAGTGTTTTGGTTGCAGGTGGTTTGGGCGTATTTGCGTACCTTACCGGCCATTCTCTTTTTTCGGGTTATCTCGGTATTCCGTTTATTTTGGGTGCTGGGGAAGTGCTGATCTTTTGTGCTGCGTTAGTGGGTGCGGGACTGGGATTTTTATGGTTTAACACATATCCCGCGCAAGTATTCATGGGGGATATTGGCGCCTTAGCGATTGGCGCTGCATTGGGAACCATCGCTGTCATTGTTCGCCAAGAAATTGTTTTAGCGATTATGGGAGGATTATTTGTCGTCGAGACAATTTCGGTTGTACTCCAAGTTGCGTCTTACAAGTTAATTGGACGACGAATCTTCAGGATGGCGCCGCTTCATCATCATTTTGAACAGAAAGGTTGGAAAGAGCCGCAAGTGACGGTCCGATTTTGGATTATTAGCCTGATTTTGGTCCTTGTTGGTCTTGCAACACTCAAGGTCCGTTAGGTTGATGACGGGTAATGCCTTAGCGATGAATCTTGGAACGCTTCCTTGGCGACAGGCCGTGGTTCTTGGACTCGGGGCCTCTGGTTTTTCTAGCGCCCAATATCTGATTGAGCGCCAGGTTGATCTTCGGGTTTTGGATACGCGTGATAATCCACCTTGTCGTGAGATTCTTGAAAATACGTTCCCGGATGTTCCTGTCCACTTCGGCCCTTATGATGAAGCTCATCTGAATGGTGTCGATGTTGTAGTTGTCAGCCCTGGCGTTTCCCTGAGCGACTCTTTTCTCAAAGAGGCGCGTAGCCGGAAAATTGAAATATTGGGTGACATCGAACTTTTTGCAAGAGCATGTCCCGCACCCGTCATCGCTATTACCGGATCCAATGGGAAGACGACGGTTACGACGATTGTCAGCGAAATGCTCAGAGCCAAAGGTTTGGATGTGCGTGTCGGCGGCAACATCGGCCGTCCTGCACTCGATCTTATTGATGACCAGATTCCGGACGTGTTCGTGCTCGAGCTTTCGAGTTTTCAACTCGAGACCACGTTTTCTTTACAACCTCGCTCCGCTGCCATTCTGAATCTATCAGCAGATCATATGGATCGATATGATGATTTCGGTTCTTATGCCAACGCGAAAAAAAGAATTCTAATCAATGCCAAAACAGCCGTTATTAATGTTGACGATTCAAATCTTGGTCGACTGAATCTCAACGATGGCGTTCAGAAAATAAGTTTTGGTCTGTCCCGTCCAGCTTCTGATCAAGACTATGGCATTCAGTCTGACGGTTCACACGAATGGATGATGCGAGGGCGTCAGAAGATTGTCAGAACTGATCTTCTTTCGATGAATGGGCGCCACAACATTCTAAATGCGCTTGCTGCAATCGGTCTCGTTGAGGGCTCGGGCTATTCTGTTTCTGATCAGATGATTAAGGCGCTGATTGAATTTCGAGGCTTACCCCATCGGTGTGAGCAAGTCTTGTGCAAGGATGAAATTACTTGGATTAACGACTCCAAGGGGACGAATCCGGGAGCAGCAATTGCGGCTCTGACGGGAATGGGAAGACCTGTGGTACTGATCTCGGGCGGGCAGTCGAAAGGCGCGGACTTCAGTCAGTTCGCAGACGCAGTTCAGCGGTACACCCGTCAGGTGTTGTTAGTTGGGGAAGATCGATTGTGGATAGCAGAAGCGATTGGGAATCGAGTGCCGGTGACGCTTGCTGACGATCTCAATCATGCAATCCGGTTGGCATCAAGATGGGCGCAGCCCGGCGATGCGGTTTTATTTTCGCCTGCCTGCGCAAGCTTTGATATGTTCAAAAATTTTGAACATCGAGGCGATGTGTTCCGTCAGTTGGTGCAGGAATTAATAACATGATTAGCATTACAGCCTCTTCAAGATCTTTTTTAAGAGTGCCCGCGGTGGATCCTGTTTTGGTTCTCGCAGTGGCCACTTTGCTCTCGCTTAGCGTGGTAATGGTGTTTTCGGCCGCGATTGGAACTCATGGAGGGGTGCAGGGCGGATTCGCTATCCTGGTAAAGCACTTGTTTAGCATTGTCTTGGCGCTTATTTTGGGTTTTGTTGCAGCTTCAGTGCCTCTCCGATTTTGGCGACAGGCAAATCGCCCCCTTTTGGGTTTGAGCACCGTGTTGTTAGTGTTAGTACTCATTCCCGGTATCGGTCATGAGGTTAATGGGAGTACACGTTGGTTGCCGCTCGGCTTAATGCGTTTTCAACCCTCCGAACTGGTCAAAGTAGTGACGGTATTGTTTTTGGCTGATCATTTTGTTCGTAATTCTGGATCAATGGATTCCTTTCGGATCAGCATCCTCGAGCCGGCGTTTATTGTTGGGATGTTAGGTGTGCTGTTATTGCTCGAACCCGATCTTGGTTGTACTGCGGTAATCATGATGACAAGTGTTGGGTTGATGTATCTGTCGGGAACACGAATCCGATATATTTTTGGAGCCATTGTGGTTGCGGTCTGCGCAGTCGCTGTATTAATTATTGTCGAACCCTATCGACTCCAGCGAGTTTTGAGTTTTCGTGACCCATGGGCTGATCCGTTTAATACAGGGTTTCAACTCGTTCAGGCCCTTATCGCATTAGGAAGCGGTGAGTGGTTCGGCGTGGGATTAGGCGCGAGTGTGCAAAAGCTTTTTTATCTGCCTCACGCGAGCAACGACTTTATCGTTGCGGTGATTGGGGAGGAATTGGGACTGATCGGGCTCGTGACACTTCTTGTACTTTACGGCCTGATTCTTTGGCGAATTTTTGATATTGCTTCTCGCGCCGCTGATGTGGGAGAGATGTTTGGTGCCCGAGTCTGCCAAGGGATCGGACTATTAGTCGTGCTTCAGGCCATCTTTCATTTCGCAGTTAATTTAGGTTTAGTTCCGACTAAGGGCTTAACGCTGCCGCTTATGAGTTATGGCGGTAGCAGTATGCTGATTAATGGGCTTGCGCTGGGCATTGTTTTATCGGTTTATCAATGTCTTCCACAGCGTTCGAAGGGAAGGTGACCACTGTGATGATCATGGCAGGAGGAACGGGAGGTCATGTTTATCCCGCGCTTAGTGTGGCTAAAGCGTTGCGTGAAAAAAGTATCCAAGTCGTTTGGTTAGGAACAAAAAAGGGGCTAGAGGCGAGAGTGATTCCATCTGAGGGATTCGATATTGAGTGGATTGATGCCAGCGCAGTCGTCGGTATTCAATGGAGCCGAAAAATGATGATTCCTTGGATGGTTGTTCGCGCGGTTTGGCAGAGT
This sequence comes from Arenicellales bacterium nBUS_48, assembly GCA_051201575.1. GTDB lineage: Bacteria > Pseudomonadota > Gammaproteobacteria > Arenicellales > UBA868 > UBA868. The sequence continues at coordinate 651,005 of CP179197.1, forward strand.
TTGAGGGTGATTTGGCGGCAAAAACCGAATGTGGTTTTGGGGATGGGAGGATTCGTCGCAGGGCCAGGAGGAGTGGCTGCCTGGTTGTTGCGTCGACCTTTGATCATTCATGAGGCGAATGCCCGTAGCGGACTGACAAATCGAATGCTTACGATGCTTGCGACTAAAGTGCTTACCGGTTTTTCCTGTTCGGAAGGGATGCCAAGCTCAGCAGAACATACGGGTAATCCGGTTAGGCCTGAAATCGCATTAATTCCTGCTCCGTTGAAAAGGGGTATTGGTGTCTCAGGAAATTTACGAGTCCTTGTGTTGGGCGGAAGCCAGGGCGCTCGAACCATCAACGATCTAGCGCCGCACGCGTTTGCAATGGCATCTTGCAGATCGAAATTACAAATTCTGCATCAGAGCGGACGAAATCACGACAATCAAGTCAGAGATTTGTACCGCACTCTGGATCTTGATGCGTCAGTCGTTGATTTTATTGATGATATGTCGTCGGCTTATGAGTCGGTTGACATTGTGATTTCAAGAGCAGGGGCAATGACGATAAGCGAGATAAGCGCCGCGGGACTGCCCTCAATATTAATCCCATATCCGCATTCCGCTGGTGATCATCAATATGCGAACGCCCGCTGCCTGGTGGAAGCCGGCGCTGCGGTGGTATTTCGGGAGTCAGAGCTGAATCCAGGTCGTTTAGCTGATGAGATAGATCGGTGTTTTTTAAAACGAGAAGATTTAATGGAAATGGCTCAGGCTGCCCGAACCCTTGCTCGTCCTGAAGCAACAAATGACGTAATGGATCAATGTCTGGAGTTTGCCCGTGCGTGAGTTTGTTCGCCATATCCACTTTGTTGGTATAGGAGGCGCTGGTATGAGTGGTATTGCATCTGTGCTTATGGACCAAGGATATGTGATTAGTGGCTCTGACCAAGTCGACTCGATTGCAACGCGTGCATTAATGGCAAAGGGTGTGCAGGTTTATAAAGATCATGACCATTCAAACGCAAAAGGCGCCGATGTTGTTGTGGTTTCCAACGCTGTGGGAGAAGGAAATCCCGAAGTGCTATTTGCCCAGTCGAACGGAATACCTGTCGTACCTCGCGCTCAGATGCTTGGAGAATTGATGCGCTTTCGTAATGGGATTGCGATCGGCGGGACGCATGGAAAAACAACGACGACGAGTCTTGTCGCAGCGATTTTTGGTCAGGCAGGACTCGATCCTACTTTTTTAATCGGCGGTCTGGTTAAAAGTGAAACAGGCAATGCAAAGCTTGGAAACGGTCAATGGTTAATCGCAGAAGCTGATGAAAGTGACGCCTCTTTTCTTCATTTGCAGCCACACATCGCGGTTGTGACCAATATCGATCATGATCATATGTCAACGTACCAGGGAGACTTCGAGAGATTGACGGATACCTTCTTGAGGTTTGTGCATAACCTGCCTTTTTACGGGCTCGCAGTGCTTTGTGCTGATGATCCGGCAGTGCAGAGAATGCGGGCGAGAATTTTACGTCCTGTTGTGAGTTATGGCATTGAGACCCCAGCAGATTACAACGCCATCAATGTGAGCCAATCGGGTTGTCGAATGCAGTTTGATACGACGACTGCAGATGGACAAGTTTTTTCAGTTGATCTCGCACTCCCTGGATTACACAACGTTCGTAATGCCCTTGCCGCAATTGCGGTGGCCGATAAAGTAGGGATCAAGACGCAAGCGATCGTCGATGGGCTTCGCGAATTCAGCGGAATCGACCGGCGGTTCGAGATTCTCGGGGATATCAGACTGCCTGATGGAAAAGCTCTTCTGGTAGACGATTATGCTCATCACCCCAGCGAGATTGCAGCCACGCTGTCTGCCGCCGAGGGATGTTGGCCTGATCGTCGAAAAGTGGTTGTGTTTCAGCCCCATCGGTTCTCTCGTACACGAGATCTTATGGATGATTTCAGCTCATTACTGAGTGATGTGGATTGTTTACTGGTGACAGAGGTCTATGCAGCCGGCGAGAAACCAGCAGCCAGTGCGGATGGAAGAGCGCTATGTCGATCAATCCGCGTCCGAGGTGGTGTCGACCCGGTTTTCGCCCCAGATATCGATCGCTTGAGAGAAACCCTGCTCCCATTGCTCCAACCGGACGATGTTGTTCTGACCTTGGGTGCAGGCAGTATTGGTAAAGCGGCTCGGACACTTATTTCTCCGATGCATCTTTATGAAGAGTCATTCGGATGAGCGAGTTATCAATGAACCCGAGTCATGAATTTGATAGTCTCCGCGGGCCTGTGCGCCACGACGAGCCCATGGCTCGCCATATCAGTTGGAAAGTGGGTGGTCCGGCTCGTTACTTTTTCGAGCCTCTTGACGAAGAGGATGTCGCGGAGTTTCTACGCCTTCTTCCAGCGCACACCCCGATTCTATGGCTCGGCCTGGGTAGTAACTTGCTGGTTCGGGACGGCGGCTTTAATGGCGCGGTAATCGCTGCTCACCGGGGTCTGAATGCTTTGGCGTTATTAAGCGAAAAAACAATAACAGCGCAGGCAGGCGTCTCCTGTGCTCGGGTTGCTCGGTTTGCTAGTAAAAATCAAATGGGCGGCGCCGAATTTTTGGCAGGTATACCGGGCACGGTCGGTGGCGCGATTGCTATGAATGCGGGCGCCTTTGGCTCGGAGACCTGGCAATTTGTTGAGAGTATTCGACTCATCAACCGAACAGGTGAAATTTCCGAATGTGAACCGGCAGCATTTGAGGTGTCTTATCGTGCCGTGAGTATTTCCGAAGATGTGTGGGTTGCCTCTGCTTGTTTTTCCTTTGAACCGTTGTGTGCGCCCCAGAGTCGGCACGTGATTCGCTCGCTCCTTGAAACACGTGGACAAAGTCAACCCGTTGGTCAGCCTAGCGCGGGTTCTGTTTTTAAAAATCCCCCAGGAGACTACGCAGCTCGCTTGATTGAGCGCGCTGGACATAAAGGAAAGCGGATCGGGGGTGTCAGGATTTCGGAGCATCATGCGAACTTTATTGTGAATGATCAAGCGGGGACAGCGGAGAATATTGAAGACCTTATCCAGTTTGTTCAAGATGATGTTGAAGAGAGATTCGGTGTGAAGCTGGAAACCGAAGTGCGATTCGTTGGAGAAGCGATATGAGTGAATTCGGCACGAAACTCCCTGAGCTGCGAGCCGTGGGTGGGAAAGTCTCCAAAGGCGGAACAATTGAGCGCAGTGAGCCCCGGCGAAGGCTGCCTATGGTCGTAGGATTTTTCCTGTTCCTCATCGCCGTGTTGGGTACTGATCATGTTATTCGATCTGGCTATTTCACAATTCAAAAAGTCGTTATCGACTCTCCCCTGTTAGTGATAAATCAAGGGTCTATTGAGCGAGAGACTTGGCGAAAGATTTCAGGTAACTACCTAAATGTAGACCTTAAAACGATAGAGACTGCGCTTGAGCATCAACCTGGTGTTTATCAGGCAGTCGTTCGCCGGGTGTGGCCAGACACGTTGTCAATATCCGTCATAGAAACCCAAGTGATCGCAGAGTATCGGCAGTTGGATCGATCAGAAGAAAAGGTTGAGCGTCAGTTTATCAACCTGCCACCCCAGAATGGCTTCAGTTTTCGTCCGCTATTAAGAGGGCCAGAGCGGTATCAGGCTGTCGTGGTGGATACGTTTCACGAGATATTTTCCTTGCTCGCGATTGTGAATCTTGAGCCACAGTCCCTATCTGTCGGGCACGCTGGTCAGTGGGAGCTCGAGTTGCGCCGGTCGGATCTGGAATCGGAAAACCCGTTCCGGGTCTATTTGGGACGAGATCAGATTGTTGAAAAAATTGAACGGTTTGTCCTTAGTTTCAAGACGGTACTCAGTCATAAAGCGAGCCTTATTTCAAAGGTTGATATGCGCTATGACAGTGGATTTGCGGTGCAATGGCATGATGATCTGGAAGACAAACAATTTCAAATCGCTTCTGTAATCAAAGATGACAATTGAGATAGCGTTATGAGTAAGAAAACGACAAGTGAAGTCATTGTAGGCCTGGACATTGGGACTTCGAAAGTGCTCGCTGTTGTCGCAGAGGTCAATGACAGCGATGAACTGGAGGTGCTTGGCGTGGGTCAGCATCCATCGCGAGGGCTGCGAAAGGGTGTCGTTGCAAATATTGATTCAACCGTCCAGTCCATCCAACTGGCTATTGAGGATGCCGAGCTTACGGCCGAATGCCGAATCAGTTCTGTTTATGCCGGGATTGCGGGTGCGCATATCAACAGCATGAATTCTCATGGTGTTGCCGCTATAAAAAATCGCGACGAAGTCGGTGCTGAAGATGTCGAGCGGGTGCTCGAGGCCGCTCAAGCACAGGCAATTCCAAACGATCAACGAGTTTTACATATTTTGCCCCAGGATTTCATTATTGACGGACAAGAAGGTATACGTGAGCCGATTGGCATGAGCGGTGTCCGTCTCGAGGCCAAAGTTCATATCATCACGGGCGCTGTGAGCGCGGCGCAGAATATTGTCAAATGCATTACCCGCTGCGGTCTTGAGGTTGAAGACATGGTGCTGGAACAGATTGCATCCAGTTACGCAGTGCTTGACGAAGACGAAAAAGAGTTAGGCGTATGCCTTGTCGATATCGGTGGCGGCACAACAGATATCGCGGTGTTTACTGATGGTGCAATTCGCCATACGGCGGTTTTACCGATTGCGGGGGATCAGGTTACCAACGATATTGCGGTAGCTCTTCGAACGCCAACTCAGGCGGCGGAGGAGCTTAAAAAGAAATATGGAAGCGCCTTGGTGCAGCTTGCGCCCGAGGGCGAGATGATCGATACACCAAGTGTCGGTGAGCGAGCGCCTCGCAAACTCGCACGCACGACACTCGCAGATGTGATTGAGCCCCGTGTCGAAGAATTATTTTTGTTGGTTCAGGCTGAACTTCGCCGAAGTGGTTTTGAAGAGCTGCTGGGAACGGGCATCGTCTTGACCGGCGGCAGCGCAAAACTAACAGGAATGGTTGACCTGGCTGAGGAGATTTTTCATATGCCAGTCCGACTTGGCGTGCCTAAATATATTGGCGCCTTAAGCGATGTTGTCCGAAATTCTTCATTTTCAACAGCGATGGGTTTGCTGATGTTTGGTCATCGTCACCAATCCAATCATTACCCGAAGAGACGGTTTGGGGTCTCACCGCCTTCAGCGATTTTTGGACGGATGAAGCAGTGGTTCTCGCGCAATTTGGGGGAAGAGTCACGATGAATTTTTTTTTTGCAAAAGAGGTTCTCTTCGGCGCTTTGGGCGCCGGCAGCGGACTTGTCATTTTTTTCATTAACCGATAGTTACAGGAGAGACACTATGCCTTTTGAACTCATGGAAGTTTCTGGTCGTCAGGCCGTTATCAAGGTGCTAGGCATTGGGGGTGGCGGTGGAAACGCTGTCGATCATATGCTCTCAGCTAGCCTAGACGGGGTTGAATTCATCGTTGCAAATACAGATGCGCAAGCCCTTCACCGATCCGGTGTTTCTAAAGTAATGCAGCTCGGCGAAGGACTGACGAAAGGGCTTGGCGCAGGCGCAAACCCAGAAGTTGGTCGTCAGGCGGCTACGGAAGATCGTGACAAGATAGCCGCTGCGCTCGATGGAACTGATATGGTTTTCATAACCGCCGGAATGGGTGGTGGAACCGGTACCGGCGCCGCACCTGTTATTGCCCAACTCGCTCGTGAAAAGGGAATTTTAACGGTCGCGGTTGTGACCCGACCTTTTCAGTTTGAAGGTAAGAAACGAATTGCCGCGGCCGAGCATGGCATAAAAGAACTCGGTGAATTGGTTGACTCATTAATTGTTATTCCAAACGAGCGGATTCTTGAAGTAATGGGTGGCAAAGTCACATTGCTCGACGCTTTTGGTAAAGCTAATGAAATTTTGTTCAACGCGGTGCAAGGTATCTCTGAATTGATTACTCGCCCGGGGTTGATCAATGTTGACTTTGCTGATGTTCGAACCGTCATGTCTGAGATGGGCATGGCCATGATCGGTTCAGCCACCGCATCAGGATCAGATCGTGCAATCGAGGCGGCGCGAGGCGCGGTCTCGAGTCCATTGCTAGAAGAGGTTGATATTCATGGTGCAAAAGGTCTATTGGTGAACGTGTCAGCAGGACCTGATATGGAGTTGGAAGAGTTTGCACAGGTAGGTGAGATTGTTAATGAGTATGCATCCGAAGATGGAACTGTTGTGATTGGGACCGTTCTGGATGAGGCGATGGAGGGTGAGCTCAGGGTTACGATGGTCGCAACCGGGATTCGGCAAGCCCCTCAAATGAGTTTGGTCGAAAATAGCAATAGTGAGGAGGTTTCACACGACCCTGTTGATTATGAAGACTACGATAAGCCGACGGTCATCAGGCGTCGACCGAGGTCTGCTGGGGATTTTGACTCCCAAGGAAATGCAGCGGTAGATATGGAATATCTTGATGTACCCGCATTTTTACGGAGACAAGCCGACTGAGGACGTCAGTGTATCGATTCAGAAATTTACAGATAATCCTGGAATTGTTAAATATGCAAAAAAAAGGGTAAAAAAATTTCAAAATACACTCAAAACGCATTTTTTGAGTGTAAAATTGAACTAAATCGGCGACGCGGTCGCAGAATTTTAAAACATCAGCGATTTGGCTTGGATGATTCGACAACGAACTTTAAAAACTGTGATCGGTGCCACCGGGGTGGGTCTGCATACGGGGGAGAAGGTGCTTCTCACGCTTCGGCCAGCGCCGGTGGGCACAGGAATCATCTTCCGCCGAGTCGATCTTGACCCCGTAATTGATATTCCGGCGTCACTCGAGAATGTTTGTGATACCCGACTCTCGACAACTCTTGAGTATCAAGGAACGCGCGTGTCCACCGTTGAACACCTGATGGCTGCGTTTGCAGGTCTTCATATTGACAATGCCATTGTTGAACTTGATTCAACCGAAGTCCCGATTATGGATGGAAGCGCCGCGGTTTTCGTTTTCCTCATTCAGTCAGCAGGAATCGAAATGCAGTCTGAAGCCAAGCGTTTCATTAGAATCAAAGATCGTATCGAAGTGCGGGAAGGGGATAAATGGGCTCGTTTTGAGCCTTATGATGGGTTTCGATTGAGTTTCAGTATAGATTTTAACCATCCGACTATGAAGTCGTCAGCGCAGCATGCGACCGTGGATCTCTCTAAAGCCTCGTTTACAAAAGAAGTGAGTCGGGCCAGAACATTTGGCTTTTTGCAGGATGTGGAGGCGCTTCGGGAAGCTGGACTCGCTCGAGGTGGTAGCCTTGATAACGCCATTGTGCTGGACGATGATCGAGTGATCAATGATGATGGGTTACGTTATGGAGATGAGTTCGTAAAGCACAAAATCCTCGACGCAATCGGGGATCTGTATCTGCTTGGGCATCCACTGATCGGAACGTTCTCCGCCCATAAATCAGGACATGGTTTGAATAATGGACTCTTACGCGAGCTCGTTGACCAAACAAACTGTTGGGAGACTGTCACCTATGGTGATTCTGAGCCTGTTCCTGGACCTGATTTTATGCACCCCGCTTTTGCCTAATTAGATGTCGCGTTGCGATATCGTGAATATCCCTACGCCCCTTCCTTTTTGACGTCAATCTGTCGCAAAATGGCGATCGGTATCGACTGAACCTCCAAAAGGTTCAAAAAAGCGCAGATCGTCTGTTTACGATAAGAAATCGGTCAGGAGAGTTTTAGGCATATGGATCAAGTAAAGCGTTTTGGAATTATTGGATCAGGCATTATTGGCGCAGGTTGGGTAGGAAGAGCCCTGTCGGTTGGAATGGATGTTTATGCTTTTGACCCGGGGCCGGGCGCTGAGTCGAGGCTGAGAAAAAAGCTCGATCAAATTTGGCCAGTCCTTGAGCGTACTGGCGTATTTCCAGATGCATCAAAAGATCGCCTTGTTTTTTGTGAATCGGTTGAGGCAGTCGCTGCGCAGTCCGATTTTATTCAAGAAAGTGCGCCTGAGCGGATTGACCTAAAGGTTGAATTGCACGCCCAGATTGATGCCGCGGCATCTCCTGATGCCGTGATTGCATCGAGCACTTCTGGTCTTTTGCCAACTGATTTTCAGGCACAGTGCAAGCATCCAGAGCGCGTGATTGTGGGCCATCCTTTTAACCCTGTTTATCTCTTGCCGTTAGTAGAGGTTCTGGGCGGAAAAAAGACGAGTACAGAAAATATTGATCGAGCGGTGTTGTTCTATAAATCGATTGGAATGTATCCATTAAAAGTTCGCTCAGAGGTGCCTGGTTTCTTGTCTGACCGGCTGCAGGAGGCGCTTTGGCGTGAAATTCTTCACCTTGTGAATGATGATGTTGCAACACCAGAAGAACTCGACGCCGCAATCGCTTATGGCCCCGGATTACGATGGGCGATTTGGGGTGCGTGCCAAATTTTCCATCTTGCTGCCCAGCCGGGCGGGATGGGGCAGTTTCTCAAACATTTCGACCCCTCTCTTTTTCCTTGGACAAAGCTCGAAGCGCCCGCCATCACCAGCGAGTTGACTCAAAAGATGCACGACGGGTGCGAAAGCATTTCTGGAGATATGGGAAGTGACGAAATGGAGCAGATTCGCGATGATGCTTTGATTGGGATTATTGAATCTCTCCAGAAAAGGGATCTTGGCGCCGGTCGAGTTTTCAATGAGCATCAAAAAAGAATTCGAGATGCACAAGAAAAGTCGACTGGTTAAAAAATTGAGTATTTGAGCAGGCAAACATATGGAATTCTCGCTAAGCAGTGAACAGGAGATGTTGATTGAGAGCGCTCGAGCTTTTGCCGAAAACGAACTGTATCCTCACGAAGAAGAGGTGGAACAATCGGATTCGGTTTCTCCCGAGCTCGCTCAAAAGATTCGCGACCGCGCGATTGAGATGGGCTTCTATGCGGCAAATATGCCAGAGGACCTGGGCGGCGGCGGGTTGGATTGTGTGTCGCTCTCTTTAGTGGAGCGGGAATTAGGTCGCGCGAATTTCGCGCTCCAATACCTGGTCGGCCGTCCAAGTAATATTCTTCAAGCCTGCGTAGGCGAGCAAAGAGACCACTATCTTTTTCCATGTATTCGTGGAGAAAAAACCGATTGTCTTGCGATGACCGAGCCAGGCGCCGGATCAGATTTGAGGTCAATGCAATGTCGGGCCGATGTTGATGGGGATGATTACGTTATCAACGGTACCAAGCATTTCATTAGTCACGCGGATATTGCGGACTTTGTGATTTTGTTTGCCGCAACGGGTGAGGAGGAGTCCGCCCGGGGGCCGCGGAAGCTGATCAGCGCTTTTCTGGTTGATAAGGGAACACCCGGTTTCTCGGTAAGACCCGGGTATCACAGTGTTTCGCATCGCGGCTATCACAACAGTATTTTGAATTTTGATAACTGTCGGATTCCTAAAACTCAAATACTCGGTGCACCGCATCAAGGATTCAATGTGGCTAACGATTGGCTGGGACCTACTCGTTTGCAGGTCGCAGCAATGTGCCTAGGCCGGGCTCATCGCGCACTCGAGCACGCCACAGATTGGGCCGCGGAGCGACAACAGTTCGGTCAGTTTATTGGCCGCTTTCAAGGCGTCGGATTCAAACTGGCAGAGATGAAGCTGAAGCTTGAGGCCGCGGAGCTATTGACCTTTAAAGCCGCTTGGAAGACGGATCAGGGCACGGCAACCGACACAGACTATGCGATGGCTAAACTCTTTACAACCGAAACACTGGCGTTTATCGCGGATGAAGCGATCCAGATTCATGGCGGTATGGGCTTGATGTCCGATTTACCTCTGGAGCGGATTTGGCGTGATGCGAGGGTTGAGCGGATTTGGGAAGGGACAAGCGAGATTCAGCGACACATTATTTCTCGCGACATGCTTAAACCTCGCTGGACTTGACCTAATCCCGTTGTCGCTTAAACGCCTCCTTCAACCCTCCAGCATCGCAGTCTTTGGTGGCCGCGAGGCGCACGAGGTTGTCCGTCAATGTCGTCAGATGGGGTTTTCAGGAGAGATTTGGCCTGTTCATCCGACTCGTGAAGTTGTTGAGGGCTACCCCTGTTTTCGAGGAGTTGATGAATTGCCGCGGGCGCCAGATGCAAGTTTTATCGGGGTTAATCGAAATCTGACGATAGAAATTGTTGAGCAATTGAGCATGCGAGGCGCAGGAGGGGCAGTTTGTTACGCCTCTGGATTCAGTGAAGTTGATGACGGAAAACAATTGAATGCGGCGTTGTTGAGCGCGGCAGGTTTAATGCCCTTTCTTGGTCCGAACTGTTATGGCGTGATCAATTATTTGGACGGCGCGTTACTTTGGCCCGATCAGCATGGGGGCAGACGGGTTGAACGTGGAGTGGCTATTCTGAGTCAGAGTAGCAATATCGGGATCAATTTGACGATGCAGGCACGCGGCCTCCCGATCGCTTACCTGATCGCGCTTGGTAATCAGGCGCAGACAGATCTCGGCGATGCCTTGGATACGCTTTTAAGAGATGAACGAGTTAGCGCGATCGGTCTTTATATCGAAGGATTTAAGGATGTGCCGGTTCTTGAGAGAGTCATGCGTGTTGCCCGAGAGCGAAAGATTCCGGTTGTTGCGCTCAAGTCTGGGGCCAGCGATCAAGGTGCGAAGATAGCGCAATCCCACACGGCGGCGATGGCAGGTTCAGATGATGTCGCAGATGCGTTATTCAAGCGTTTAGGTATTGGTCGAGCCCATGACCTCGATACCTTGATTGAGACCCTAAAAATTTTGCACGTTCATGGCCCTTTAAACGGTGGCCGTTTGTGCTCAATGAGCTGCTCAGGTGGAGAAGCGTCTCTGATGGCTGATACGGCGATTGGCCGGAAGATTAATTTTCCTGAATTAACTGATCATCAGCACCAATTAATCGCAGCAACTGTGCATCCGCTGGTCAGTGTCTCTAATCCGCTGGACTACCACACGTTTGCCTGGAATAAGGAAGAGGATCTTTTCAAGACTTACAGCGCGATGCTTGAATGCCACTTTGATCTCGCGATGCTTGTGCTGGATTTCCCGCGTGCAGATCGATGCAGTCTTGAAACCTGGGCGCCGGCAGTGAACGCGATCTGTAGGGCCGCTCAAGAAACCCGGATGCCGACTGCTGTTCTGGCGAGCCTTCCCGAAAGCCTTCCCGAGGCGACCGCCTCTGACCTGATGTCAGCAAATATTGCTCCGTTGTGTGGTATTCGCCAAGCACTTGATGCCGCAGAGATTGCGGCGGCGATCGGGGAGTTCTGGAAAAACGCGCCTAAACGTGACTTGCTCTCTGGTCCAGTCATAAATTCAAACGAAGGAACTAAAAGACGTATTGACGAGTGGGAGGCCAAGCAGTATTTGGCAAAGGCAGAAATCACTGTGCCGCAAGGCAAGAGATGTTCAGATCTCAAAGAATTACTGGCTTTTGCTGAAACGATTGAATTCCCCATGGTGCTGAAAGCGTGTAGCGCCGAATTGATCCATAAGAGCGATGTTGCAGCCGTTTATGTTGGTATTTCAGACTTTGACGAGTTGGAAAATCGCGCGCTCGAGCTTTTTTCACGCTTTGAATTACTCCTTGTTGAAGAAATGGTTGCGAGCGCTGTGTGTGAGCTGATTGTTGGAATCAATCAGGACCCTGTCATTGGGCCTTGGATGCTGGTGGGAAGTGGCGGCATCTATGCGGAGCTGCTAAAAGATCAACAGGTTATATTATTGCCCGCTGATCGAAAGGCGCTCGAGGAAGCTGTTGGCAATCTAAAGATAAGTCCAATTTTGAATGGCTACCGGTCCTCGAGTCCGGCTGATTATGAAGCAGTGGTATCCACGCTAGAAAAGATTTCATGTTTTTGGGAGAACAATAGACATCAACTCGCTTCGCTCGAAATTAATCCGTTGCTTGCGTTGCCTGAAGGTAAAGGCGCATGCGCTGTAGATGCAGTGATGCAATTTCAAAGCGTCGGCTAACGCATGTCTTTAAGTCAGAACGCTCGTGATGCGTCCGTCATGTCCCCGACTGATGCAATCTTGGAATTCATCAATCCTAGTTGCCAACGACTGCTTGATATTGGGTGTGGAGCGGGCCATCTTAGTGATGGCCTAGTGTCGGGGCGACGTACGGTAGTCGCATTAGATCCTTTTGTTGTTCCGGGCGCGCCAGCTCTTCGAATTCAAGGTGATGCGGAGCCTTTGCCTGTGATTGATGATACCTTCGATTCAGCTCTTTTTCATTGGTCATTACATCATGTGCCTCAACATCAAATGAGCCTGGCGCTTAGTGAGGCGGTGCGGGTGATGACGCAAACCGGAATTCTTTATGTCGTCGAGCCAGAGCCCATCGGCTCTTGGCATGAGGTCTGCCAGTCATTTCATGATGAAACTGTGGTTCAAAACTCAGCGGCAGTTGAGGTTGATTTGCTCGTTCAGCAATCTGAGGGCCGTCGTCGACAGGCCTATTATTTCTATGAAGATCAATACGATAGTTTTGATGAGTGGGTTACTGAGTTGATGGAGATGCCGCATAACAATTACGGCGAGAAAGCAGTGCGATCAGAGCTCGTCAAGGATCAATTTGAGCGTTGTCGGGAAACGGATAAATATGTGCTTCGGCAAAGAGTGCGTATGGATGAAATCAGGTGGGGATAAAATAATGACGTTGTCTAGGAAAAAGGGGAATTACTGTGGATCAATCTAGTGTCGTGACCAAACGAGTGGGCCTTGTTTTAGAGGTCATGCTTGATCGGCCGAAGGCTAACGCAATCGATGTGGCAACCAGCCGAGTGATGGGGCAGGTTTTTGCAGACTTTCGTGATGATCCTGACCTTCGGGTAGCGATTATTACGGGCGCAGGCGAGAAATTTTTCTGTCCGGGCTGGGATCTCAAGGCAGCAGCTGACGGTGAGGCTGTGGATAGCGATTACGGCGTGGGGGGTTTTGGCGGTTTACAGGAATTACCAAACCTTAACAAACCGGTGATTGCTGCGGTAAATGGGATATGTTGTGGTGGCGGCCTTGAATGGGCGCTATCTGCGGATATGATCTTAGCGGCAGAGCATGCAACATTTGCATTGCCGGAGATCAATTCAGGTACGATTGCAGATGCCGCGACTTTGAAACTGCCGAAACGAATTCCCTATCATATTGCAATGGAACTTCTTTTTACGGGCAGATGGATGGATGCAGCCGAGGCCCATCACTGGGGATTTGTAAATGAAATTGTGCAGGCCGATGAGTTAATGCGTCGAGCCCATGAACTCGCTGCGATGTTGGCTGAAGGTCCGCCGCTTGTTTTTGCAGCAATTAAAGAAGTTGCAAGAGCCTCCGAAAATATGCGTTTTCAAGAGGCGCTAAACGACATTACTCAGCGTAAATTTCCAACTGTGGATACTCTTTATTCTAGTGAGGATCAAATTGAGGGTGCGACCGCCTTTGCCGAAAAGCGTCAGCCACGGTGGAAAGGAAGGTAGTAATTCTAGGTTTCAAGTTATTTGGCATGCTGTTGAGACTAGCTCGATACATCAGGGCAAAGACTTGTATAAAACGGTTTATAGATTAGACAAGATGCTTTTGGTCTAGTTTTTCTTAAAGAAGCGAAGGTATCAGGGGGGTATAGTGGAAGACTGGTCTGTTGTTTATAGAGTTTCCTTGCTCGGCTTTTTGGGCGCTATGATTTTTGGGGCAGTCGCCAGCAAGACCCATTTTTGTATCATGGGTTCGGTCAGTGACTGGATCAATATGGGATCCAAAGTTCGTTTCCGTGCCTGGGTGTTGTCTATGGGAATCGCAATTCTTGGCGCACAAGTGATGATGCAAACGGGCCTGATTGATCTCAACGAAACGATCTATCGGGGCTCAAATTTCGGGTGGGCTGGATTTTTGATTGGTGGCACTCTTTTCGGAATCGGGATGACTCTGGGCGCGGGCTGCGGTCAGCGTACACTCGTTCGCGTTGGCGGGGGAAATCTTAAGTCACTGGTTGTTCTAATTGTGATGGCAATTACGGCCTATGCAACGCTAAGGGGAGTATTAGCGCCAGTGCGTATCGATGTGCTTGGATCATTATCGGTTGATCTTGCGATGCACGAAATTAACAATCAGGGGATAGATACATTAATCGCACACTGGACCGGCCTGTCTTTGAAAATCGTTTCGGTGGTTGTAGCGGCGATCCTCGGTGTGGGCGCAATTATCTATGCGATTAAAGATAAAAGCTTCCGGCACAGTTTTGATAATGTTCTGGCGGGACTCACGATTGGGGTGCTCGTGTGTGGGGCTTGGTACGTTACGGGTGTCATCGGTAATGATGATTTTGAGCCAGTGCCGCTTGAGGCCGTAACGTTTATTGCCCCGTCAGCTAACTTTTTAAATTACATCATGACCTGGACCGGATCCGAGATTAGCTTTGGAATCGCTGTTGTTTGCGGGATGATTGCCGGTTCTTTCTTATATGCGATTTTGACAGGAAATTTTCGAGTAGAAACGTTTGTAGCTGGGGGTGATATGCGAAATCACCTTGTTGGCGGTGTTTTGATGGGTTTTGGCGGCGTACTATCATTTGGTTGTACGATTGGCCAAGGGGTTTCCGGGATGTCGACCTTGGCGCTGGGCTCGTTGCTAACGCTGGTTTCCATCATGTTTGGATCGGCACTGACGATGAAAACCCAGTACTACATGCTGGATGATGGATTCTGGGTTTCTTTGCGGCAATCTTTGGCCGACTTGAAACTATGGCCTCAAAAGCCCTAAACCCGTTTGTGAGAAAAGAGTGAATGGACAACCGCCATTAGACTCTTCAGCGGTTATAATGCGCGACGAGTTTTGGGGCGTTAGCTCAGTTGGTAGAGCATCTGACTTTTAATCAGGTGGTCGCAGGTTCGATCCCTGCACGCCCCACCATTTCTCAGGGATTCTGTATTGATTCCCACTCCCACAGGTTAAAAAATAACCTCCATCGCTCCCACGAGATGATGAGCTACAAGAAGCAGTGGTCTCCATCATCAATACCGCAACAGACAATGGGTCAGGACTGGTAGAGGACATAGCAACCCTTGCCAAGAATCATGGCTACACCATCACATAAGATGAGGTCTATGCCCATCAGGACTTTCTGGGACAAGATGGTGATCTGACTGATTTTGAATTGGAGTTAATTAGTGGGGCTCAGGTGGGCGGTTAGGGCGGTTCTTGTTAATCTCATTCATCCCAACCTCAGTAGGGCAATCCATGACCGACTTCCAATCGCCTTACTAAAATCGCCCGTTCACCCGAACCCCCACCCCATGGTCGGTCTGGTGTGCCTGGTGCAGGTAATCATTGGCATAGTAGGCAAAGGTGCTGAGGGAGAGATTCTTCTTGGGTGAGAAGCGGTACTGCAGCTGGTAGTCGATTTGTCGGCCGGTAGGGGCAAGATCAATATCGACATTGCGGCTGTGCACGGTCTCAAACTCATCATAGTAATCATCATGATTAAGACTCATCGAACCACCATTAACCCTAAGGGGCTGGCCGATCGAGAACTTAAGCTCATCGTCATAACGCATCAGGTGACGCTGGGAGAGTCCTAGGGCAAAAGCATCACTTGCAAGATATGAGCTATTCAGGGTCAGAAGGTGATTGGTAGAAGTATCAGCCTGGGAGAAGGCTTGTGTGTAGGAGGCGGAAAGCCGGGTGTTTCCCGTTAACTGATAGCTGGTATTTAAGGTCACCGCCTGCGACTCGGATCCCTCGGTAAAGGCAAGACCTCCCGACCCACCGGTTCCGAGCACCCCTTCATCTTCCATCAGATGGGTGGCACTTAAGGATCCAGAAAGTCTGCGGTCGGCACTGCTGCGACCGAGAGAGACCACCACGGCATCGCTATTGGGCGCATAGCTCTGGTCCTTGGCGTCAGATTCCGTATCAAGCGTGTTGTTGGTCAGTAGTCCACCGGTTAAGTTAAAGCCAAAGGCCACCGGCTGATCAATAAAGCCGTATATCCCACCATTGGCAAGTGCCATTACGGGATAAGCGCCGCCCTGGTGTTCACTGTCGGCCATCAGGCCAAAAGACAGCGCCTCGGACTGATCCAATCGGTCGGTACCGACCCCCTGGCCGAGATGCCAGTCCGCGCCTTCGGGATTGTTAAAGCTCATCCGCCACTGCAGATCAGACAGGCTGGGATCCATCGGGTTATAGCCGTTCGCCGAGACCGCATAGGACAGACCGATATCGCTTCCTAAGGTGTATTCCTGGCGCTCATAGCCATCTCGCATCCAGGTGTCCAGCACGTCGGCATAAGACGGGGCCAGGGTTGCCAGGGGGATCTGAAAATCCCGGTCATAGCCATCAAAGAAGGTGACCGATTGTGTGGTGAGGGCCGCGAGGGCCGGGGTGACCTTAAGCGGTGAGGCTGATAATGCATAGACCTTGTTGTTCTTGCCGAGATACTTCTGGCCCAAAGGTCCTAACGCCCGGTCGGCTCGCACCAGTCCCCAGCCATAGATGCTATCGACGCCTTTTTTGCCGAGATCCTGGGCGGTCTTGAAGATGATGTTGGTGGTCGCGCCGGCTCGGGCTTTTAAGACCGGCCAGTAGCCGTGCAGTAAGGCAACAACACCCGTCACATGCGGGGCGGCCATGGAGGTGCCGGTCATCGAACCGTAACCACCATTGCCCAGACCGGCATAGATGCTCTGGCCGGGAGCGGTCACGGTAAAGTACATGAACTTGTTTTTCTTAGTGCATTTTTTATTGCGATCTTTCCAGGCCTTAAAACAGGCCCCGCCAGGCTTATTTGAAAACGCAGCTATTCGGCGATTACTTTTTACTGCCCCCACGATGATGAGGTTTTTTAGTTTTGACCAAGCCTGGAGATTGGTATTGAGTTGCTGATTTTTGAGCTTGACCCCGGCATTTCCAGCCGCTTTTACAAAGACGATATTCTTGTTTGCTGCTTTGGCCATCAGATTAAGACCTGAGTTATCCGACAGCACGCCTTTTGCTACCGGTCCGTAACTCATATTGATTACCCGAGCACCTCGGGCGCGGGCGTGATTGATGGCAGAAGTTTCGGTAGCGGAACCACCCACCCAGCCGTAATCATCGAAAACTCCGTAGCTGTGGATATAGGCCTTGGGTGCAACGCCTACCATGCCGCCTTTGCCGGTGTTGCTCGCGGCAATCGTGGTGGCAACATGGGTGCCGTGGTTGTCAGGTTTTCTATAACTCCCGCTATTAAATCCCCAACTGGTACAGCGGCCTTTTATTTCTTTGTGGCCACAGTTAGCAAGCCCATCGAGAACACCTACCTTGACGTTTTTGCCGGTCTTTTTCGCGTTTTTATGCAGAGTCTTATTGACTCCAATTCGGGAGAGGTTCCATTTATAAGAGCTACCGGCGTAGGCAGCTTCATTCATGCCAAGACTGATCCCAAAACCACCCACTAAAATAAAGCTGCCTGCAATCGAAAGTCTCGTTGCCCGTTTAAGGTGGCGCACGGCTTGATCAAACACCCTGGCGGGATTTGGTTTTGTGTTGATAGTCATTATGTCCCTACACTCTATAACCGGCTTTTTTTGTTTAGACTTAATGGTCAGATCAAAATACCGGAAACCATGAGATCATCATACCATCGGCTGATTTAAGGTGCTTGGCTGTTGATGCTTCTGTGCCGGTCTTAGGCAACGTCGCGCTGTAAGTCGCTTTAAATCCGTCAACAGGGCAGACGCTACAGATGAGGAATCACCTCTTTAGAGAGCTCACATGAGCAGGCGATCAAATGGGAGGAGTGGTCGCCGGTTCGATCCCTACACCCCCCGCTATTTTCCAGAAAAAAAATAGCCTTTTTGTCTTATCAAAAATTGCGCTCTTCATTGAGAAGACATTATTATTCCCAAATCGTTTTAGCTCTCATTTACCCACTTGGATAAATCGTTTTTTAATGATTCACACGCTATGGCTGATGCTCCCGATTCATTGAGTTCGCTTCATTCAGATCCGATCGAGGTCGTGAGCGCGGCCGTCATTGCGCATATGAACGAGGACCATTCTGACGCGAATCTTGACTATGCTCGCGGCCCTGGCGGCTGTCCAGAGGCCACATCAGCGATGCTTCTTAAGATAAATCGTTTGGGAATTGTTCTTCAGGTAACGACTTCAGATGATGTCAAGACAATTCCCGTTAATTTTCCAGAGCCGCTGGAATCGCAGGACCAAATACGATCCGCGTTGATAAATCTTCTGGCCGAGGCGCGAAAGGCTCTCAAGTCTGTAAATCAATCCCCTCATCAGGAGACATCAGCATGAATGATAAGGAGCGCGAACCTGCGGACTCAAATGAAGATTTGATTGATCGTCCCCTAGATCGAGTTCTTGCCGGTCAACCCACATCGGACGGGGCAGGCGTTCGGCTGACCCGGTACATTGGATCACAATTGCTGTCCGAGCTTGATCCATTTTTGTTGCTCGATTTTTTTGAGTCGGATAATCCGGATGACTACATCGCGGGCTTTCCGTCCCACCCGCATCGTGGATTTGAAACCGTAACTTACCTCCTTGCCGGGAAGATGCGTCATGGTGATAGTGCCGGTCATAGCGGTGTAATCGAAGCAGGCGGTATTCAGTGGATGACGGCAGGGCGTGGCATCATTCATTCAGAGATGCCGGAGCAGGAAAACGGTCGATTGGCCGGGTTTCAGCTTTGGGTGAATTTGCCCTCGAAAAAGAAGCTTTGTGAGCCAGCGTATCATGAGTATCCTAAAGAAGAGATTCCCGTTGAAAGCCGGTTATCGGGCGCCGAAGTCCGTGTGATTGCGGGAGTGACTTCAGAAGGAACGAAAGGATCCGTGAGCGATGTTGTCACGAATCCGTTGTATCTCGATATTGATCTTCCTGCGAATACGCCTTTTGAGGAGGCGACGCCACAGGGGCATAACTGTTTTGTGTTTGTGATTGACGGAGCGCTTGAAGTTTTGGATCGTGATAGCAGTGAGACTGTGAGCGCCCGCCAGCTAGCGGTTTTGGGTGCTGGTAGTCGGGTCCGTATGAATGCGGGAGCGACCGGGGCCAGACTGCTGCTTGTTTGTGCTCAAGCTTTGCATGAGCCGGTTGCCCGCTATGGACCTTTTGTGATGAATACTCGCGAAGAGATAGAAAAAGCAGTCGAAGATTTCAATTCTGGTCAATTCTAGGAACCCTCATTGTCCGTTTTTTATCGGAAATTGAAATGATTACCAATCCACGCGCGGTTGATCGAATCGCGATTCGCGATTCGCTGGGTTATCCGGCGATCACGTTGCTAGCGAGCATGATTGGCTTCGGGTCTCTTGTTAAAGAAAGTGGCCTTCCGCTTGAAATGGCAATCGCCGCCACCCTTGGAATATGGGGATTGCCCGGGCAACTAACACTAGTCGAGATGCATGCAGCAGGCGCTTCTGCTTTTTTTGTCATTCTTGGTGTTGCGCTCGCAAATGCTCGATTCTTGCCAATGGCCGTTTCATTTATGCCTTTGATGCCCAGTCGCCGCAAAGGAATAGCTTCAGATTTTGCATTGGTTCAAATGCTTTCGATTAACTCATGGGCTGCAGGTTTGAAACGCTTTCCAGAGATTGCGCTTGAACTTAGGCGACGCTATTACGTAGTGTTTGGCGCTATTTGCATGAGTTCTGGCTTGATAGGCACGATCATCGGCTATCTCGGTGTTGAGATGATGCCAAGAGAGATTGCGCTTGGTCTTATTTTTATGAATCCGCTTTTTTTCGCCATTCTCTTGGCGGGGGTAAATAATCGTCCCTCGCTCATTGCGCTGCTGATCGGGGCGCCTCTCGGACTATTTTTCCATATCGTGCTGCCTGATTTTGATCTTCTGCTAACCGGAATTATCGGCGGTAGCTTTGCGTTCTGGATAGCCCAGCGTTGGCCGCAATCGGACAATTCACCATGACGACAGTTTCGTACTTTGGGTTAACGTTGCTAACACTTGGCGCGATATTGGGCACCTATTTCTGGAGGGGGATGGGCGTATTGTTTGCCTCCCGAATAAATAGTGCCGGGGCTGTATTTCAATGGGTGACGTTTGTGTCTTACGCGATGCTCGGCGGCCTGATTGCTCGTATGGTGGTTTTACCGATTGGACCATTAGAAGAAACATCTTTGCTTATTCGCTGCTTGGCGTTTGCGACCGGCGTGACTGCATTTCTGCTTCTCGGGCGACGGGTGTTGCCAGCTGTTCTGATCGGGGTGGGATCGTTTATTGCGATGATCTTTTTTCAGACTCTTTTATTATCGTCTTAGGTTAAAAGAATTGAGTCGCAACCGGGATGATAAGTCGGATAGCGTTGGGTAGGTTGATTCAGTCCTTCAGAAAAGTTTGATATCGGACATAATGTTTTATGGTTTGGTTACGCTTTTAAGGTGTCAACTTAATCAGCAAAGGCAATGATATGTTGGCCACGTTCGGGCATAGTTCAGAACTGGTAAGAATCGTGTGCTTTTTTTGACGCAAGCCAAATCGATCGAGGTTATCACCCGTTTTCATTAAATTAATATTCACGGCGGTGAATCAAGACCATGAATCACGTTGTTAATTCAAAACTGACTCTAGACGCACCTCGTAGTGAAATAGAAGCGGTAGAGGCGAAATCAGTATTAGATGAAATTTTCACTGCGGCGGGCTGTGTCCGCTGTGTGTCCAATATTGTCGCGGAACACCTTGTGGATACGAGTCTGTGCGGAATGGAGAGTCACGGTGTGATGCGTGCGCTCCAATACGTTGAGCAATTCCAGGGCGGATACATGAAGGCTCGATCTGAGCCTTACGTTGTGATTGATGATCGGGGCTCAATCGAGATCAATGGTAATGCTGGTATTGGTATACCAGCGATGCAGCTCGCGTATGAAAAAGGAACTGAGGTTGCTAGGTTATCGGGAATTTCCGCGTTGGCTGTGCGTAATGTGGGGCATACAGGTCGGCATGGCGCATTTGCTGATCGAGCGGCAGAAGACGGTTTTCTCACCATATGTGTCGGCGGTGGAAATCGAAAAATTTGGCGCCAGGTCGCGCCGTATGGCGGGGCAAAACCAATGTTGCCTACTAACCCGTGGTGCGTCGGGATACCGGGGGGTGCAAGGGGATCGGTCGTACTGGACTTTGCGACTTCCAAAATTGCAGGGGGATGGATTTATGCTGCGAAGAGCGCCGGCGCTTTGCTGCCTGAGGACTCCGTGATTGATTCGAGTGGTAACCCGACCCGTGATCCAAACGACTACTTTGACGGTGGCGCGATTTTGCCCTTTGGAGGCCATAAAGGATATGCGTTGGCTTTGGTAGGCGAGATCATTGGAGAAGCAATGCTGGGTCCTGTAAAAACCGAATGTAATTGGCTACTGATCACTCTGGATTCAAAACGGTTTCGCGAGACTTCGACGGCAGGAGAGATTGCTGAGGAGATTCTTTCCGAGCTTCGGGACTGCCCGCCCGCCCCCGGGTTTAACAAAGTCGAGATTCCTGGTGAGCGTGAGCGAGCGCATCGAACCAATTCGTGTGGAATTGTTTCAGTTCCATCCGAGACATGGAAGCAAGTTCTTGAATTGCACAAGAGCCTTATTTGATTCTATTCATGGAAAGCTCAGCCTAATGCCGGAGAAAAAATGGGACGCATGGATTTTAATTTCGAGAGTTTTCGGTTGCGACGCTGGCGTCTTTTGTTTTGAGTCGTGAGTTGACAGGCCGAAGAGTGGTGATCGCAAACACCCAGTGCTTTGCTTCGATTTTTTTATGGGCGAGTGGTTTTGTTGCGCTTGAATTTCTGGTTGATGATTGGGGCGCGCTCTCGCTTAACGCAATTCGACTTGGGGTTTCGGCTTTATTTCTGATGCTCTGGTGGATATTGAGAGACGGTCTTGGTGTCATTACTCACGCGCCATGGTCGAAAGGGTTAATAGTCGGTGGACTCGGTTGGGGGATTGGCTCGTTATTGCTTTTTTTAGGACAACGCATGTCAGATCCCGTAACAACAACAATCGTTGTCGCGATGATGCCGTTAGCCGGCGCGGCGATTGAGATGATCTTTGAAAAGAGAAAGCTGTTATGGGGGGAGTATCTTGGGATTGGACTCGCGCTTTCCGGTGGGTATCTGGCGACAGGCGTCTCACTCGAAAAAAGTGAAGTTGGTGTCGGGGTCGTGCTCTGCTTTTTAGCAATTTTTCTTTTTGCGTGGGCAACACGCGCCACAACTCGTCAACTTGGTGATCTGACGGCGACAGGTCAAACGACAGTTACAATGATCGGTGGTGCCGTCGTTTCGTTTGGGCTTTATTTGGGGTTTTTGGCAGCCGGCTCGGTCGAAGTGCATATCGGCCCCGTAACGCCATCGGTCATTTGGCCACTTTTCATATTTCTGTTGCCATCGTCCGGGATTGCCCAATTGTTATGGATTATCGGTGCAGGCCGGCTTGGGATCATGATCGCATCATTTCATATGAACGCAGCGCCTTTTTATGTGATGGTTATTCTCGTGACCTTGTTTGATGCCGCGTGGCAACCGGCTCGAATAATGGGTGCAGCGTTGGTCATTTTGGGCGTGATCATTGCCCAATCTCGACAGTGGAATCAGAAGGACATGTAGGCGCGCTTCGCGTGGGTATAATTTGGTTAAATAGGGAGAAGCAAAAACATGCGAACGTTAGTTGAAAGATTAGTTTTAATTCTGGGTTGTACCGTTAGTTTGGTCGCCGCGGCCGAAGGCAGTCGCGGTGCAGAGTTGTTCGAAGCCCAATGTATTAGCTGTCATGGTAACGCAGCAGTGGATCTTAAAACACCGGTTCTGTATGGTCAGGAACCCGCTTACATCGCGCGGTCTTTAGAGGCCTTTCAACTGGGTGGCCGGATCGACCAGATTATGTCTAGCATGAACGAGATAGCAGCCGGATTATCGAGCGAGGATATTTCCGCGCTCGCCCAATATCTCGCCAGTCAGGACCCTTGCGCCATTGATCTAAAAATTGATTACGGTCGAGATGGCTTTCAGGAAGAGTTTGCCGCCGGCCGTGAAAAGTACGCGCAGTCCAACTGCGGTCACTGCCATGATAGTTTCCATCACTACGCCCCTCGCATTGTGGGTCAAAAAGCCGCTTATCTTGAGCTTGCTTTATCTCAATTTAAGAGTGGCGTTCGGTTGGCGCCAATGATGCCCCAGTTGCTGTCGTCTTGGACAGAACAGGATTTTAAAAATGTCGTGACCTACCTTAGCGGTATGCGCTTAATGCGTGCTTGTGGCGACAATTATTAATTGCCGTTAATTGCCAGACCCATTCCGATTCTCCTTCGAATTTAGAGGCCTAAAGCACCTTTTCCATCTCTAAGTAGCAGTGCACATAGTCCATGGCATGGCCATCAGGATTTTCAGCAACCCGATCTTCATAACGTTGATAAAACTGGTCAACGATTTGATCTTTTTCTCCCTGAGGACGTTCACCCGAAAGTCCATTTACAAATACCGCTTCACTCCACGATCGAAGCGTCGGAATGTAACTCACGGCGAATTCGCGATTTGACATCGATCCTTTGGCCTCATCGAAAGCACGTCGGTAAGGGCAGCCCAGAACACCTGTCTTTGCAGAGACAAGTCTGAGTCCGGCTTGATAAACCGCCGAGGATTGATCTTTGAGCGGTGCGCAAAATTCTTCGACGGTTCGGTAGTACTGTGGAAACGCCGTATTTTTAAATTCATCCGACGTGATGATGCCTTCGTTACGCATGTTGCTCCAAAGCTCAGCAAAAGTATTAAACATGTTAATACCGCCAGTATTTCCCAGATAGCGGCCTTGCTCATCAATTCCAAAATTAAGGATGACGAGACGCCCTCCAGGTCTAAGTTCTCGGCTTCGGGCGAGCAGCAGGTCTTCCCAGTTACGTTTAGCTTGTTGCCCAAATGCTGCAAGAGCATCGCCTGATGCACCAACCATATGAACATGATCATCAATCGTGCAGGGCTTCTCCGAGATGTAATGCATTGCAGTGGCAGAGAATCCAATGTCAAGCGTCTCGTCTGGCAAGAGCTGCTCGTGAAACCCAATCCCGCAGGCATTAACAAAAACATTTTTAATGTCGGTCAAAAAAGTATTAGCGCCCGATGAGCCAAATCCCAGTAGATTCTTAAACAAGGCGCTAAAGTCATTGCTGGGTAGATCGGTATACGTCACTTGAATTTGTGTTTGCGTAAACCGAGATTGGAGATGTTCAATGCATTGTCGCCAGGCCGCTTCTGAAGTGCCGCCATCGGCGGCACCAAAATCGGCCAGGCGAATGGGTTGTCCCTTTGATGGCTCCGGAATAACTTGAGCGGCATCGAACAACATTTTGACGGCGTTGTCGATAACGTCCTTAGCGCCCCGGGTGCGCTGGCTATAATATCCGCCCCCTTTCATTGCCATGGTTTGACCAGTTGTGGGCGAATTTTTTAGGGATTGATTCATAGCTTTTGAGTCCGATTAAAAGGTCATTTTTATCCTTTTAGTCTAGTAGATTACGCTTTAATTAAGCCAGAGTTTTAATAACCGACGGAAATACTCAGGAGGGCTCATCGTCGTGCTGTTGAGGTATCAGGTAAACACGCAAGAATTTTGTTGTTTTAGAAACTTTTAGTTGCGATACTAGAAATAGCTGGCTTATCTGTTGTTTATTGGTGGCCTGCGTTTTAAAAATTAACCAAAAGAGGAGGAATCATGGAAAGACGTGATTTTCTAAAAAAAGCAGGTGCAGGAACCGCCGTTGCAGCGGGTACGCTTGCAGCCCCAGCTATTGTTAAGGCTCGCACTGAGATTACAATGGTGTCGACATGGCCGCGTGATTTTCCCGGCCTAGGAACGGGTGCACAGCGTTTCGCTGACAGTCTCAGCGAGCTTTCAGATGGCCGACTAAATGTGACCTATTATGCGAGTGGCGAGCGGGTGAAGCCGTTTGACTCTTTTGATGAGGTCGCATCCGGAAACGCACAGATGTATCACGCGGCAGATTATTACTGGAAAGGTAAGCACCCAGGGTGGGCTTACTTTACTGCTGTTCCTTTTGGCTTTGTATATAGTGAAATGAACGCGTGGATTAATTGGGGCGGCGGCCAGGCATTATGGGACGAGCTATCAGCTGATTTTGGTCTCAAATGCTTGACCTGTGGTAACACAGGCGTCCAGATGGGCGGATGGTTCCGGAAAGAAATCAATTCTCCGGATGACCTTAAAGGCCTGAAGATGCGCATACCGGGTTTAGGTGGTGATGTGATGGCCAAGTTGGGCGCTTCACCGGTCTCTTTACCCGGCAGTCAGATTTATGAAAACCTGATGTCTGGCGCGATTGATGCCACAGAGTGGGTGGGACCGTGGAACGACTCCTACATGAAGTTCTATGAGGCCGCCAAATACTATTACTTCCCGGGTATGCACGAGCCGGCTTCGATGCTTGCAGTGGGTATGAACAAGAGCTGGTGGGACGGTCTGTCAAAAACGGATCAGGCTGTGATTAAAGCCGCCGCCACTCAGGAAGATTCTCGTATGATGTCGGAGTACAACGCTAAAAACGGCGCCGCACTCGACAAGCTGATCACCGAGCAGGGTGTGCAGGTGCGAGAATTCAACGATGACGTTTACGACGCATTTGGTGAGGCGGCAGAAGAGGTCTTTGATGAAGTCCGCGCACACAGTGATCTGGCAAACAGAATTCATGAGAGTTTTGCCGCAACACGAAAAGATGTGGGTCGTTGGATGAATCTTTCCGATCAGCCCTATTTACGCCAACGTAATAGAGTCCTCGGTGTAGAGATTTAATCACCTGCCATGGACTGGAGACAGAGCGGAGCCCCAGGGCTCCGCTTTTTCCTCGCACCCGATTTGTCAATCGGCGACCAGCGGATGCACTGGTCCTGAGTAGTCACTCTTACTAGAAGATGACGCCATCTAAAACCGAGTTGCCGAAGACTGCAAATGTGATGCGGTTTTTCGCGTTGCTCCTTCCGATGTTGAGTTTGTTATTTTTACTCAACAACTATCTGATCTTTTGGCAGGACTGGCCAGGCGTGCTTGCGCTTTTTTCAAACTGGCTGAGTTCAGATGCAGATTCTCTGTCGCCCGCGGTGCAGACCCAAGGTTGGTTGCAGATCGGGGGGTGGATCATCCTGATAATTGGCGTGGCGTTTTATGTTCGTGGTCGTAAAAACCTACCACTCAGAGTGGATGCAGATCGACTGGGCAATAGCGCCGCGTTTATTGTTCGAGGCTGTTTTTGGGGTCTCGTGCTCATTGGCGTTGTTGATATTTTTATCTCTTTTCTCCGGGTTGAAGACTGGCTCAAAATATGGGTCGGCGATGACTTAGCTAAATCTTTAGGTCGACCGATTTTTCGAGGGACCTATGTTCATTATCCGCTGCTTTTACTCGGTTTTGTGATTGCATTTTTTAAGCGAAACCTGGGATTCATCTGGTTGACGCTCTTGGTGGTGCTTTCCGAATTTTCGATTGTCATTAGTCGTTTTGTCTTCTCTTATGAGCAACCCTTTCAAGGCGATCTTGTGAGGTTCTGGTACGCTGGACTTTTCCTTTTTGCCAGCGCCTACGCACTCGTCACGGAAGGGCATGTGCGGGTAGATGTGCTGTACACCAGTTTTTCAAAGAAAGGAAAAGCGTGGGCGAACACTGTCGGCGTGATTATTTTGGGTCTGCCATTGTGCTGGTCAATTTTGGTTACCGGTATGTGGGGTAAAGGAAGCAGTCTCAACAGCCCGTTATTAAGCTTTGAGATTTATCAGCAAGGCTTTGGGATGTATGTGAAATATTTGATGGTTGGTTTCTTGGTCGTATTTTCAATTTCGATGTTGTTTCAGTTTTGTGGTTACTTGTTATCCAATGTTGCGGACTTGATTGATGAGCCTTCCCCTAAGGATGGAGAAAACAACAGCGCAGGTTCATCGTCTGGTTCCGTCATGAACGCTCCAGGCAGCTAAGGCGCAAGCGATTATGGAAGTTTTCTTTCTATTAATTCTGTTTATTTTGATGATCGTGGCGCTGAGCTCAGGGTTCCCCGTGGCGTTTTCGCTGCCGGGCTCTGCTATCGCCAGCATGGGTCTTGCCGCGCTTTTCGGCTATCTCTTCGAAGGTGATGTGAGCGCATATTTCCTCGAAGGGGGGCCTGTTGAATGGCTGACAGCAGGGGTGACCAACTTCCGGAGTCTTTACTGGGATGTTGAACGTGACACCTTGATTGCAATTCCTTTATTTATCTTTATGGGAATTATGCTCGAGCGATCAAAGATCGCAGAAGATTTACTTGTCACGATGGCGCGACTCTTTGGGCCAATTCCGGGTGGACTTGGAATCTCAGTGGTATTTGTCGGTACTTTGTTGGCGGCAACGACCGGGATTGTGGGTGCGACCGTTATTGCAATGGGGCTCATTTCTTTGCCGGCAATGCTTCGGCATAATTATTCAAGACCGCTCGCAGCCGGTACGATCTGTGCCTCGGGTACGCTGGGACAGATTATTCCGCCCTCGATCGTTCTGATTCTCCTGGCGGATCAACTTTCGAGCGCATCGGATATCGCAAGTACCGCGCGCAAGGCAATGTACAAAACTGCGACGGGCGAATTTTCGATGCCTTCCGAGCTTGATATCGTCTCTACAAGCGCTGGCGAGATGTTTATGGGCGCCTTTATCCCGGGCATGGTGCTTGTGGGTTTATATATGCTGTACATACTGGTTTTTGCATTTTTCCGACCGCAAACGGCACCACCCGTTCCCTATGATGGACGATATGACGCGAGATTCTGGGGTAGTGTGGGATTAGCGTTGATTCCACCGCTGACGTTAATTTTTGCGGTGCTGGGATCAATCATTCTGGGTATCGCGACGGTTAACCAGGCGGGGTCTATTGGCGCAATCGGCGCCCTGGTGATGAGCGGTTATCGTATGGCGGCCGGTCGGCGGGATGCTTATGTGCCGGCGATTCTGGCCGTTGTGTCGATCGGCCTGTTAGCGGCCACATTATATTTTGTTCCCATTAACATTCGCACGGTGTCATCGCCAGCTGAGGTTACTGCGGTGGTTGTGGCGTCACTTGCGGTAGCCGGTCTTACAGTTGCAATCCTGATGAGTCTTTGGCGGGCGCACAAGACTTATGACATTCTCAATGGCGTCATGATCGAGACGGCTAAGACGACCTCGATGGTCTTTATTATTTTGATTGGCGCGGCAATGCTGACTTCGGCTTTCAGGGGGTTTGGCGGTGAAGTTTTAGTTAAGGAGTACCTCACGGGCTTGCCCGGAGGATTCTGGACACAATTCATTGTGGTAATGGCGGTCATTTTTGTTCTTGGGTTTTTTCTCGATTTTATTGAAATCGCGGTTGTCGTTGTTCCTATCGTTGCGCCTATATTGCTGATGGACCCAAGTGCAAACATTACGGCAGTTTGGTTGGGCGTCATGATCGGACTGAATATTCAGACCTCATTCTTAACGCCACCTTTTGGTTTTGCATTGTTTTATTTGCGCGGTGTGGCAGCCAAAATCGTTAAGACGGTAGAGATATATAAAGGCGTCATTCCGTTTATTGGGTTGCAGCTCGTCGGGCTGGCTGTTGTCGGCTACCTACCCAGTTTGGTGAATTATCTTCCTGCAAGAATGTATCTGACCTCGGAGGCGTCACCACCGCCCATGAATCCCAAACTTCAGGATTGTTTGGAGGATTATGTTTTTAATCAATACCTGACTGAAGAAAATGAATTGATCGCGGCTGCCGGCCGGCTTGAAAGTATCCGGTCGGATTATTTGCCCGACAATGTGAGCAAAAAACTTGATTTGGTGGCGTCAAATATTCGAGCGACATTCTCACTCGTGGAGGACGTCAAGAATGCTCATGCTGTGAAGGCAGAAGCAGAAGCGGAATATCGACCGTTACATAAGCGAGTGAGGTTTGTTCAAAATCAGATTCGAAGATTGGAGCGGGATATTGCCAAGATAGAGCAAACGGTGGGCCGCATTGAACGTGGGGAAGCTTCAGAGATTTCAGTGGAAGATCTCAATAGAGATGTTGATAAAAAGGTAGCTGAAAAAATCGTGCTTGAGAATGAAATACCCGAGATATGGACAGATCAGAACGCAGCTTACCTTGTGCTTCTGAAAGACGATAAAACCAAAGTGAATGCTTATCGTCGTAACGTTGATGATGCTTATATGGCTTTAGTTGAAACTCAAAAACTGATTAATTCGACGGCAGCCCTGAAAGAATTCGGCCCGCAACTTGAAAACATGTATCAAGATTTGCCAACGCTTACCCCGGATATTGCCATGCAGCAGCTTAAGGATCTTCGGAGCGCGCTGGGCCGTGTTGATGGCACGAGCAAGATAAAGTCCCGGGTGAATAAAAGTCGCAAAGCGCTCAGGGGTGACAATCCTAGTGTGGAAAAAGCGCTTTCTGAAATGGGAAAAGCGATTGCCCTCTTTAGAGTTGAGGTTGAATGGCGGGGCAAAGCCTTCGCAGATCTGGCAGGCCCGCTTGAAGAAATCAATGCCTTAGTCAGTAAAACAATCGGTCTTAGGCAACAGGCTAGATTGACTAAAGAGCAGGCACTGTTTGTGGCGAGCTGTACTGCAGATCATAAGGATGTGTCTTTAAACTTCTGATTAATGCCGCTTTGCAGCGAGAAGTAAACGCCGTTTTTCTAACCAAATTAGAATGAATTTATGACTATCGATCCAACTGTGGCCGATTTGCTTGCGAAAGCAAGGGCGGCTCAAGCGTTGTACGCGAAATTTAATCAAGCTGAAGTGGACGACGTTGTGGCTGCGATCGCGTGGGTGGTGCTTGAACCTGGTCGAAACCAACATCTTTCTGAGCGTGCGGTCGAAGATACGGGTCTTGGTGATATCGACGATAAATTTACAAAAAATCATCGAAAGACGCTGGGATTGCTTCGAGACTTAACAGGCGCGCCATCGGTCGGCGTGATCGCAACAGATTCAGAGCGAGGTCTTATTGAAATTGCACGACCGATTGGTGTTGTTGGCGCAATCACACCTTCTACGAATCCGGTTGCGACCCCAACAAATAAGGTGATGAATGCGCTTAAGGGAGGAAACGCGATTATTCTTGCGCCTTCACCTCGAGGCGAGGCGGTATGTGGGGAGTTGGTAGATTTGTTTCGTGAAGCGTTAGAGAAGATGGGCGCACCCGTAGATTTGATTCAAAAATTACCCCGTCCGATAAACAAAGCCACGACTCAGGCGCTGATGGAGTCGGTTGATTTGATCGTCGCGACCGGTTCTCAAAATAATATCCGCGCTGCCTACTCGAGTGGAACCCCCGCTGTAGGAGTAGGCGCAGGTAATGTTGCCGTTATCGTCGATGAGACTGCCGATTATCAACAGGCAGCTAAAAGTATCGTAGCGTCAAAATCTTTTGATAACGCGACCAGTTGCTCATCAGAGAACAGCATTGTTGTGGTGGAAAGCGCAGTCGGTCCCCTACTTGAAGCATTATCTTCGTGTGGTGTGCGCCTTCTAACGGGAGACGAGAAGGCCAAACTTCAGGAATTGATGTGGATAAACGGAAAACTTAATCCTAAAGTAACTGCGCAGAGTGCAACAGAGATTTCGCAAATGGCAGGGCTCTCAGATTCCGGTGGACCTGATCTTCGGGTGCTTTTGGTTGAGGAATCGGGAACTGGCGCTGATTATCCATTCTCAGGTGAAAAATTAAGCCCGGTTCTTACACTGTATCGTGTGCCCGACTTTGAAGCTGCGCTTTTGAAAGTAGACGAGATTTATGCGTATCAGGGTGCAGGACATTCGGTCGGGATTCATACCTCAGAAGAAGGGCGCCCCTTAGAGATTGGATTGAACCTTCCGACCTGTCGCGTGATTGTTAATCAGGCTCATTGCTTTGCAACGGGCGGCAGTTTGGATAATGCGCTGCCTTTTTCGCTCTCGATGGGTTGTGGCAGCTGGGGCGGCAATAGTATCAGTGAGAATATGAACTATCGCCATTTTATAAATACGGTTCGCGTCGTTAGTAGAATTAAGCCTCAAACAATATCTCCCGATGATTTCTTAATGGGGTACTGGTCGCGCTATGGGAAATAAGGTGCCCATGGATTTCGCTGAAATACGTGACTGCCGCAATCTGACTGTCCAAAGCATTATTGATCACTATGCGCTAATTCAGCCTGAAAAAGTCTTTGCAGTTTTTCCTGATGAAAATAGCCAGATCACCTGGGTCGAACTTCAGGAAACCTCTCGACAATTGGCGCAATATCTTTTGAATCAGGGGATAAACTCAGGTTCTCGAGTAGGCATGTTGCGTGGAAATGGTCGAGCGGCACTGGAGCTTTTCTTAGGTGTGATGTACAGCGGCTATACCGTTGCCACATTCAATCCGGTGGCAGGCGAGAGCGCTCTGCGCTATGTATTCAGTCACTCTATGATTCAGATCGTTTTTGTTGATGAGGAAAATAGAGCGCTGGCAGAGGAGATAAAAAAAGATCAAATGCCGGAGTTGAAAATAGTCAGTGGTGCGTTAAATCAGGGATTAGAGTTGCCTGACTTGTCATCCCCAGTTGAATTGACCAAGTCTTCTGCGCTGGATAACGCGTTGCTGATATATACGTCCGGCACGACCGGCAGACCAAAGGGTGTCATCCACTCTAATGCAAGCTTGCTGGCGGGTGGCGCGAATACTGTGGCAGCGCATCATCTAACAGAAAAGGACAGAGCGCTGTGCGTTTTACCGCTATGTCACATTAATGGACAGGTAGTGACGGTGATGGCGCCGCTTTTGAGTGGCTCATCAGTTGTGATGCCGGGTCGGTTTCGGGTCTCAAAATTTTGGGATTGGATACTCAGTTATCGGTGCACTTGGTTTAGCGCGGTGCCGACGATTATCTCCTATTTGTTGGGCGCCGAGGATAAAGAGAGTCAACCTCTTTTAGACCACCTGAGCGCGGTTAGGTTTGGGCGATCGGCGTCAGCGGCGTTACCCCCTGCGGTGCATAACGCATTTGTCGAGCGTTTTGGTATTCCATTAGTGGAGACCATGGGCATTACTGAAACTGCGGCCCCGATTTTGACAAATCCGCTAAATCCAGAAGGGCATCGTATCGGCTCACCCGGTAAACCTTGTGGTAATGAGGTTCGCGTTGCAAATAATAGCGAAGTGGTTACTAAGATAAACGCCGAGGGGGAAATTCAGGTTCGAGGTCCGAATTTAATGTCACATTATCTTGACGCGCCCGACAAGACGGCAGAGGCTTTCACTGAAGATGGATGGTATCGCACGGGTGATCTGGGACGGGTTGATGAGGACGGATATGTTTTTGTAACTGGGCGCATTAAAGAACTGATTATTAAAGGGGGCGAGAATATTGCGCCCCGAGAAATCGACGATGTCCTGTATCAGTTCCCTGGCATTTTGGAAGCTGCGGCGATCGGTATCGCAGATGACAACTATGGCGAAGAGATTGCCGCTTGTCTGGTTCCTAGCCCGGGCGTTGTGATCGATTTGAAGTCGTTAAGTGCGCACTGCGAAAAACATTTAGGGCGTTTTAAAACACCCTGTGCTTTTCATCTCATGGATGAGTTGCCGAAAGGTCCTTCTGGTAAAATTCAGCGCCTGAAACTCGTGGAAACCGTAAGTAAAGATAATTAAGGGCCTTGTTGTTTCGAAGTGAGGATTGAGAGGCGCTATTCCAAGCGTTGCAAATTATGAAGCACTTTCTTAGCGAGCGATTAATTCAGTGTCCCCCGATGCTATTGTCTCAATTGGCTGAAGTTAAACCTGTCTCGACCGCTATCGTGGCGGCTGATCATCCCATCGCGCTTGACAGCGCTCGCCAGGCCTTTGACGCTGGCATCATTCAACCAGTCCTAATCGGGGGTTTGGCAAAAATCTCGGAGGCGGCTGAGAATATTGGATGGGACATTAGCGCTGTTGAGTGTATCGAGGCCAATGGTGAGAATGCAGCCGCAGAAGAAGGCGCTCGTCTAGCCCTGGTTGGCTCGGTCAATATGGTAATGAAAGGGCATATCCATACAGATGCCTTTATGAGACCGCTTTTAGCGAAGGGAGGCGGTATTAGAGCGGGTCGACGCCTTTCCCACGTCTTTCACATGAGCCTGCCCGGTCGGGACGATGCGCTTTTACTGACAGACTGCGCTTTAAATGTAGCGCCTGATATTGAGACTCGTATTGCAATTATTGAAAATGCGATTGAACTGTCTCAAAAGTTAGGGTGCCGTCGACCTAGGGTCGCTTTATTAGCGGCCTCTGAGGTAGTCGTTGATGCGATGCCTATTACAAAGGAATGCCAGCAACTCACTGAGTTTTTCGCTAAACGGAATACGGCGGCTGAGGTGTTTGGACCCCTTGCATTCGATAACATTGTTTCGGAGAGCTCAGCGCAGTTAAAAGGAATTGATCATAGTGTTGCGGGTCATGCCGACATTATCGTTGTGCCCACGATTGAAACGGGTAACGCACTTTTTAAAATGATGGTCTACTTTATGAGTGCGTGCGCGGGTGGGATTGTGCTGGGAGGGTCTGTGCCAGTACTTCTGACGAGTCGCGCAGATCCCGCGGCCGCAAGACTTGCGAGCGCTGCGCTAGGCGCGATCTCGTCACGTTGAGCGAGCCACAGTTGAGTCATACTGCAGCCATTGTTTTTTAAACCCTTTTAAGAGAGTAATTCATGAGCATTGAGATTGGACAAAACATACCGAGCGCGACCGTTTATGTCATGGGAGATTCTGGACCGGAGTCACATGAGACTGGCCAGCTTTTCGCAGATAAAAAAACTGTACTGTTCGCGTTGCCAGGCGCGTTTACGCCGACTTGCTCTCGTTCACATCTTCCGGGTTATATCGATCAATTTGGAGCTTTCGCTCAAAAAGGCATCGATCAGATCATCTGCTTGTCGGTCAACGACGCCTGGGTGATGGATGCCTGGGGTAAAGTGCAGGGCGCTGACGGCAAAGTAATGATGGTGGGGGATGGCAACGGGGATTTAAGCCGCGAACTGGGATTCCTCGTAGACATGAGCGGTGCCGGTTTTGGAGAACGGTCGATTCGTTATGCCATGATTATTGAAAACGGTGTCGTTACCCATCTCAATGTTGAGGCGCCACGGGAATTTAAAATAAGCGATGCCGAAACAATGCTTCAGCTGCTCTAATTAGCACTATTATCCTGAAAGTGGTCAGGCCTAGACAATGATTTCATCAATGGCCTTGGGGTGAAACGTGATTTGTTCATAACCTGTTTCGGTAATGATGAAACTATCACCGACCTGCGCCCGGAATTTTCCGGGCACGGTAACTGATCCATCGACAGCAAGCACCATGCCTGGCTTCAAAATAGTCGTATCACCGAAGACGAGTTGGGGGCGCTCCAAAAAGCTGAATCCCGTGGCGCGACCACATCGGAACGGGTATTCGAATCCCGCGGTCTGGATCACTTCGGCATAGGCACGATGCACGTCCTCAGCGCGAATACCCGGTTTCAGTATAGATAACGCGGCGGCCTGACTGGCAACAGCGGTCTCGTATGCGCTTATCTGAGATGAATCGCTAATCTCTGTCACCCAGAACGTGCGGTCAAATCCAAGCTTGAAGCGATGGAAATTGGTCATTCCACAAAAGCACAGAAAAACAGGCTCACCGCGTTTAATTTTTTTAGTACTGTTGCGGTGGTGGGTCATGGTTATTTGGTCACCCGAAGCCATGATCTGCATAAAATGAATGCTGGGCGACATCATGCTGTTGGGGTAGTGATTTTCTAAGATCTCCGCAGCCGTTTTGGTGCCAGCGGTGGTCGCAGCCAGTGAAATCTCATATTCAGGGACGCCATCGACAATCGTGGCTCGAGCGGCGTTCATCATGGCAACCCCGACCTGGCCTGCGTGACGGGCCATTTGCAGCTCGACGTCGGATTTGATCATTCGCATGTCGCTGATGATTGGTGTGATGTCGGTTAAACGCTCTTTTGCAACGACGGATTGAATGTATTGATAAATAGGCGGTGGGACTAAATCAGGCTCAATACCAATCACGGTATCTTCTTTTAATAAATCAGGGAGAGACGTGCGCCATTCGTCACCCAGTCCGTCATTCCAGAGATCGATTCGATCAACACACGCATTGGCTTCGGCAAGCGAAGCTTCCATCGCGGGCGTTATGAGTACGGTATCCCCTTGTACATCGACGACGAGTATTGTTGGACGTCCAAAATCCATATGCAGGTAGTCGTAGTATCCGGTGTAGTAATACACGCTATCGTCATCTGTAATTAATGCGGTATGGATTCCAGACTCACCAAGTTTATTTTTGAGTTGGGCGATACGGCTTGAAAACATATCTTAAAAACCTCCAAGTAGAACTGAGAAGAAAAAAGAGTCTGCGATTGCCATGGCTAAAATTTTGAACTGATATTGTTCTGAACTTACCAGTGACCAATTTTAATTCCAAAGACATTCTCATCACGATCTGGGTGACCGCGGAGTTCTAGATGACAGGGTTGTACTTCAGTGCGGGTTTTTAGATTTCGTTGCCATTTGAAGATCGATTCATGGAGTTCAGCGCGTACAGAGGCGCGGTTAGACTCTTCTCCCAGGTCTCTAAATTCATGCGGATCGTTAAAAAGATCAAATAATTGTGGTCGGAATCGCTCGTGCAAAATATATTTCCACTGAGGGGTTCTGATAACCCACGCGCGACACTCATAGGGATGTACATTCAGTAACGTACGCGGGCCTCGATCTCCATAATCAATTTCACTGATGACAAACGCTTTGGGGCGGTAATCTTTTCCAGTACCGCGAAGGAGCGGAAGCAATGATTGACCTTCCATCCGCTCTTCGACCGTTTCTCCGCCTGCGCACTCCACTAAAGTTGGAACCAAGTCGATTGATTCAACCAGTTGTTGGGTTACTGTGTTGCGCGTGCTGTCAGCACTAGATGACGGGTCGCTGATAATCAGGGGGATTCGAATTGAAGATTCGTGATAAAGATCTTTTTCGCCTAGCCAATGATCCCCGAGATAATCACCATGATCACTGGTGAAAACAATCACCGTATTTTCTCGTAGATTTTTAGATTCCAGTTTTTTTATGACACGACCAATCTGGTCATCAAGTTGTTTGATAAGTCCCATATAGGTTGGAATGACCGTATCACGGACCTCGTTCCGTGAAAAATTTTGACTGTAGTCTTGAGCCATGAAAGCTTCGTAAACTGGATGAGGGTTTTCGCGCTCAGCCGAATCCCGGATTGGGGAGATGACAGCATCTGCTCCATAAGATTGATGATAGGGTGGGGGCGCGAGATAGGGCCAATGAGGTTTGATAAAGCTGAGATGCATGCACCACTGGTCGTCAGTCTCGACTTCGTCTAAAAAGTCGATTGCGCGGTTGGTAATAAAAGCAGTTTCCGAATGTGCTTCTGGGATGCGCGCCGGATAGCGCGCGTTACGCATCTGCCAACCGCTCACCACATTCCCGTTATCATCGACCGCGCTGTTCGCCCATTGCTCCCAAGGATTCTCACCTGGGAAACCATTGCTCCTAAGGTATTCGCTGTATCCAAGATCAACGGGCAAGATCGGGTTGGGATAAAGTCCAGCGAATAGCTCGTATGGCACAAAGCCATTATTTCGTAACCGTTGCTCCTTTAAAGAATCGGATGAAAGATTTAAGCGCAAAGTCGCCCGATCATTAAATCTGCCCTCAGATTTACCCACCACTACGGCCTTCATTCCAAGGTCCTGTAGATAATCTCCAAGGGTGAGTTCTCCTATCTTTAGAGGGTCAGCATTGGCCATGACGCCATGTGACGAGACATAGCGCCCGGTATAGAAACTCGCACGAGAAGGTCCGCAAAGTGGATCTTGGCAGTAAGCCCGGTCAAAACGAAGCCCGTTCTCGGCAATTGAATCAATGTTCGGGGTCTCGAGATATGGGTGTCCATAACAGGACAGGTAGTCTGCGCGGAGCTGATCGCACATAATAAAAAGGATGTTCATGAGTGAGTTCGGGGATTGCTTTTTGCGTTGGCTGTGTCTTCGATAAAACGTAACGTTAAATGTCGCGATGCGTCTAAATAATACTCCTACAGTATCGAATCTCTAGATATATGTCATTGTCCGTCTTACGCTCAAACCTGTCGGTTGACCTTTCACTTCACACCCCGTCATCTTCGGAATAAAGAATTTATGCAATTGAGAGCGGTCTCAGTATTACTAATGGCCATGTTATCTATTTCGATCATGGATAGTGTGGTCAAGATGATGAGTGGAGGATACGCACTCCATCAGATTGTTTTTACCCGGGCCGTCATCAGTCTAATGATTCTGCTGCCTTTTTTGATGCGCTACGGTTTGCTCGCAATGCACACTCAGCGTCCAAGGGGACACTTGATCCGGGGCTTGCTCCTTGTTACTGCAAATGTTTGTTTTTATACAGGCCTAGCAAGTCTGCCGCTCGCCGAGGCGTCGGCGATTGTTTTTCTTGCGCCCGTCTTCGTCACGTTTCTTTCCTGGTCCTTTCTCGACGAGAAATTTGGTTCAAGTCGGTGGGTTGCGGTATCCGTCGGCCTGGTGGGTATGCTGTTTGTAATGAAACCGTTTTCAGAGACCATTGAAGTCGCTTTTCTATGGCCTTTAACTGCCGCGTTTTGTTACGCTGGCTTTACCGTAGCGACGCGTTATCTCGGTCGGACAGAGTCAGCGCCACTGCTTGCCGTCACGGCTCAAACGTCTTTTGTTTTTGTAAGTGGGCTGGTCGGGATCACGGCTGGGGGTGGGCAATTCGCGGGCCATGCGGATTTAGGGCTCGAATTTTTACTAAGGGCATGGCGTTGGCCTGAAACTGCTGACATTTTCTACCTTATTGGAATTGGGATTCTTTCTTCGATTACAGCGCTGTCGCTTTCTTATGCTTATCGCAATGCCGAGGCTTCATTTCTTGCACCATTCGAATATACGATTCTCCCATTCGTTTTGCTTTGGGGTTACCTGCTTTTCGACGAATTTCCGGATGGATTCTCATTATTTGGTATCTTGTTAATTGCGGCTGGCGGATTAATTATTTGGCTGGATGGAAGCCGGTCAAGAAAAATGCTGAGTTCTTAGTCTGACTGATGGTTTGTCAGAAAATGGTATGGTGCACTTTGTGGGGCAAGTTGTGTTTGTCCCAGTATAAAATCTGCAGCCCGTTCAGCAATCATCTGAGTGGGTGCGTTCAAATTGCCACTGACGATGTCTGGCATAACAGAGGCATCCACGACGCGTAGTCTTTCTATTCCGTGGACTCGGAGCTCGGAATCCACGACACAACGGGAATCTGAACCCATTCGGCAGGTACCACTTGGATGATAGTCGGTTGATACATTGGCTCGAACCCAGTTCGCGAGATCTTGGTCAGACTGAAGCCCGGGATAAGGTTCGATACGTTCCCCTCTAAAAGAATCAAACGCAGGTTGATGCAATAAATCATCCATCATTCTCAGGCCTTCGACCATTTCTTTGAGGTCATCAGGATGCTTCAAATAATTAAAGTGAGCAGCGGGCCGGTCATCCGGATTCAAAGAATGCAATTTGATTTCCCCTCGACTCTGAGGCCGTAATTGATCACACTGGAGAACGTAGCCTTGCTGAAGCCGAATTCTCCGACCATCCCATTCACTATAGACAGGCGAGAAGTGATACTGGAGATTGGGATGGACAGCGGAATTATTCCCATATACCAGCCCTCCCATCTCCCAGATATTAGAAATACCAATACCCGATCGACTAAAAAGCCACTCGATGCCAACGCTCAGTTTTTTTAGTGGATTTGTAAGGTTGTGCAGCGTGACTGGTTTTTTTGAAAAAAAAGCCGTTTGGATACACATGTGATCCATCAGATTTTGACCCACACCAGGTAGGTTTGAGCTGACGGGTTGCCCCATTTCTTTTAGGTGGTCTGCGGGCCCGATACCTGAGAGCATTAATAGTTGTGGAGTTTTGATCGCACCACAACTCACAATCACCTCTTTTGCCGCTCGTGCGGTTTTGGTCACCCCATTTTTTTTGTAGACCACGCCGCAGGCTTTGCTATTTTCAATAATGATATGTTGGCTGAACGCTCCGGTTTTTAGCGTGAGATTAGGGCGACTTAGGTTTGGTTTTAGATGTGCGACCGCTGCGCTACTTCTGCGTCCGTTCCGGGTCGTGCTATCCAGGCGCGCAATGCCTTCGGGCTTGAAGCCGTTGAGGTCATCAGAAACCCCCTGACCTGACTGCGTGCCAGCCTCAAGGAGAGCGTCAAAGAGCGGGTTCTGCAAAGAGCCTTGCGTGACACCGAGAGGTCCATTCCCGCCGCGCCATGAATTTTCGCCGCGATCTGACGTTTCGCAACGCTTGAAGTAGGGCAGGCAATGATCCCAGCGCCACTCCGGCAGGTTAAATTGCGTGGCCCAGCGATCGTAGTCCATCGGGTGCCCGCGCATATAGACCATTGAGTTTATTGAGGATGATCCTCCAATTACCTTCCCCCTGGGCAAATCAATTTGACGTTGGTTGCACTTAGGTTCCTGCTCGGTTAAATAATTCCAGTTGATACTGGGATCTTTATAGGCATGGTAAACCCCGGCCGGGATGTGAATCATCAACTTATGATCCATGGGTCCCGCCTCAAGAAGAAGAACTCGGTTGTTGGGGTCTTTGCTGAGTCGGTTGGCAAGTACGCAGCCGGCTGATCCCGCACCGATAATAATGTAATCAAATTCGGACATAATTTTGAGTTTTGAGGATTCTAAAACGTGGAGCTAACCAAAATTTAATAATCGATAATAAGTCGAGTGTGGTAAAACGTGGCCTTCGACAGGAGTGTTGATCCTACAACACAAGGGTTTAAATGAGAACAACAAAACGATCGGGAGATCATCTGAATGGTTAAAGCGTTTTATAAATCTCGAGAGTGGGCGCTTTGGGCTTATGGCGGAGGCGCGCTCCTGTTTCTATCGCTTTGGCTTCAGGTGCAGATGACAGTCGCTATTAACGAATGGTACGGCGGTTTTTATGATCTCCTTCAAAACGCAGCGAGCTTTTCTGAAAATCCCGAGGTAGGAATAGACCAGTTTTTTGCAGAGCTTATTTCAGTCCAATATGTTTTCGACGGTTTTGAAGGCTCGCCTTCATTTGTGGTGATTGCGTTTCCTTATGTGTTGCTCGCTATTTTTACAGGGTGGTTCACTCGAATTTATGGGCTTCGCTGGCGGGAAGCCATTACCTTTAATTACATTCCGCGCTGGAGAGACGTCGAGCATGAGATCGAAGGGGCATCACAGCGAATTCAGGAGGACTGTAATCGGTTTGCCAGAATTGTCGAATCTCTTGGGCTACAGATTGTTCGAGCCGTAATGACCTTGATTGCTTTTGTCCCGGTTTTGTATGAGCTCTCTGACAAAGTTGATGTGCCAATCTTACGTGATATTGAGGGATCTCTCGTATGGGGCTCACTCGTGATCTCGATCGGCGGATTATTTATTTCTTGGCTAGTGGGCTGGAAATTACCGGGGCTTGAATACAACAATCAAAAAGTCGAAGCCGCTTTTAGAAAGGATCTCGTCCTCGGCGAAGATGACAAGGTCAATTATGCGGACCTCGGTAATCTACGTGGTTTCTTCAGGGATATTAGGCGTAACTACCAACGCCTGTATTTCCACTATGGATACTTTGACGCGTGGTCAACTTCGTATGACCAGTTTATGACGATCGTGCCATACCTCGCGATGGGCCCAGGATTATTTACAGGCGCTCTAACGCTTGGCGTGATGGTACAGGTGTCGAATGCGTTTTCAAGAGTGCATGGTGGTTTTTCACTGTTCCTGAACAACTGGACCACCATTACAGAGTTGCGTTCGATCTGGAAGCGACTTCATGAATTTGAAACTAATTTGGATAAGTATCGAATCTCCGTGACGGCTTGAATAAGGGTGTAACTGCGAACTCGCGTAATACTGGCGCAAAAATCAGTCTGGTGCTGACAGATTCGCTTATATCAATAAGACCAGAAAATTCACTGTGGCAATTACCAACATGAGCAATACGCTTGCCAAGTGAAACTTCTTGAACGCGCTGCTCCGTCCTTGATCCCGCGCTCGATTAGTGGCTGGGATAAGTAGATAAGCAATAACGCCAGACAGCACCGCTGCGGCACTCAGTGTTGCCGATACGGGTTTCTGCATAACGATCGAATTGACGACGATCAATGCGGCTAAAAGGGTCAACGCAAGAAAAAACCGGGGGAATAATGCGCGAAGGAAAGGCCCCGCAGATCCGTCTTTTAGCTGGCTGAATACTAATGGCGCAACAACGACACTTTGAAAGATAATAATCCCTGTAGAGATTCCGGCGAAAAAGCTGTTAAGAGAATCCATGGTCGTATGAGATGAAATTTTGAAAAACGAATGTTAACTTGTGTTAAACACTCGCTGACGACAGTTTGATCACTTTCTTGAAGGTTCTTGTAAACTCCAGTTAATTTAAACCCCATATTTCGATTAGATAGGATGATTCCCGTAATTCTTTCAGGCGGTGCTGGTACTCGCCTTTGGCCGTTGTCACGGCGGCTGTTTCCTAAGCAGTTTCACGCCCTGATGGGTGAAAAAACACTCATTCAAGATACTGTTTTACGTGTCCAATCGTTAGAGGGCGCTGAAAAGCCGGTGTTGCTGTGTAACGAAGACCATCGGTTTATGGTTGCTGGACAACTGGATGAGGTGGGTCTAAGGGCGGCGCAAATTATATTAGAGCCGGTCGCTCGCGGCACTGCGCCGGCTATCGCAGCAGCAGCGGAATTAATAAAAGATCACTACGGGAATGAGGCCGTTATCGGCATATTCCCCGCCGATCATATGATTCAAGATCAAGCTGTATTTCTGAATGCGGTTAATCAGGCTGTAAATTTGGCTGAAGCGGGGCATCTGGTGACGTTTGGAGTGTCTCCAAATCGCGCGCATACCGGGTATGGATACTTGAAAGTGGATCTGCCTTTAGATAAACAAGGCGCTCCGGTACGGCAGTTTGTTGAAAAGCCGGATGCGCAAACAGCAGAATCATATCTTTCAAATGGTGGATATTTCTGGAACAGCGGTATGTTTGTTTTCAAGGTCAAATCACTTTTAAAAGCGTTTGATCAATATGCGCCGCAGACGCACAAAATATGCACACAGGCTGTTTCTAAAGCCCAGGTAGATGACGTTTTTGTGCGGCTGCCGAGATCAGTATTCGAGCAGGCGCCGAATGACTCTATTGATTACGCCGTGATGGAAAAAGCGAAAGAGACAGTGATGGTTCCACTTGACGCTGGCTGGTCCGACATTGGCTCATGGGATTCGGTTTATGAGTTGTTGGAAAAAGACAAGGCCAAGAACGTCACCGTAGGTAATGTGATAAACCAGGACACTTCCAATAGTTTGATTTTTTCTCACCACGGGTCAGTCGCTACGCAAGGTCTCGATAATGTAGTGATTGTCAACACATCAGACGCCGTCCTTGTTGCGAATCGATCACATGCTGATAATCTCAAAAATCTTGTCGAAGCAGTTCGACTGGAAGATAAAGAAAAAGCGGAATCTCATCAGCGGGTCTACCGTCCTTGGGGTAGTTTTGATTCGATAGATTCCGGAGATGGATTTCAGGTGAAACGCATTATTGTGGACCCTGGTAAAAAACTCTCGCTTCAGCGCCATCAACATCGGGCAGAGCATTGGGTTGTGGTGTCGGGAACGGCACAGGTTACCCTGACGGATAAAGTGTTCAACCTCGATGCCAATCAATCCACCTATATTGCCCGTGGGGTGACGCATCGATTGGCTAATCTTCATTCCGACCCTCTAGAGATCATTGAGGTGCAAACCGGTGATTACCTTGGGGAGGATGATATTGAACGCCTGGAAGATGACTTTAATCGCGGTCGCTTTGATTAGTCGCCAATTCGCTTGGGCGAGCAGTAGAAAAGAAGCGGCTATATTGTTTTGAAGTATCAGACACTCGCGAAAGAAAAGGAATTGCAGGAAGCGTCGGTGATCATGGGTTTGGAATTCCCGAAATCGCTTTTTGAGCTTCGGTGCGTTCTTTGAGTAAGGCTTTTGCGTTTTCTGGAAGCCATTCGGTGGCGGGGACATCATCAATGAAATGACCAAACCGGTCGTTACCCCGGATCAGCATTGCAGAATCAGAGTCCGACTTTGTTTGTTTTAGTCGAGGACTAATGTATTGAATGTTTAAGCCGATACGCCTGTCCCTTGAGCGGTTGGGTCCGGAAGAATGAATCGTCCACCCGTGATGAAGAGAAAATTCACCAGGTCTCAGCGTCGAATAAACAGCGTCATCTTCGTTAACATCTTCTATAGTCTGAGATAAGTTGAGAACATTGTCTGGATCGTCTCCAGTGGCTTGTTCTTTTAGACCTTGTTGATGACTGCCAGGAATCATTCGCATGCATCCGCTTTCTGGAGTTGCGGGTGATAGCGCAAGCCACGCCGAGACTTGCTCTGTGCCATCGAATCCCCAGTAGGTAAGGTCTTGATGAAAACTGACGAATTTTGATGAACCAGGTTCTTTAATAATATAAGTCACGTTGTAAAGTAAAATATCAGGCCCCAATATTTCCTCTACATGATCAATAAGCGCGGGAGCCGTGGCCAACTCATACGCAGAGCGAAGCACCGTATGTACTTTGTTGACATAATGAAGCGACTGACCCAGAGCACGTTCTGTTTTTTCAAGATGACTGCGGTGGTGAGCAACTTCGTTTGAATCGAGTAAGGCGATGCCGTCGATAAACCCGTTTGCCCAGTACTCGCGAGCGAGTAATTTCGCTTTTTTGGTATTCAAAAAATCGCCTCATTAAAAAACCCTATATTTATTTATGATCCGAGATTTACTCAGAAACAGGTTATTTATATGTGACGCATACCAATATTTAAGCGCCATATTTGATGAGAATGCCCGTAAATCTAGGACTATTTTTCTTTTAGATGTTAAAAAACAGCATTGTTAAGTTGCTTTTTTTACGTGTGAAAACTCAAGGAAAGTGTCTCATGTCCCGAGCGATACCGAATCATTTTTATACTACGCGAGAGCAGTTCCTTGAAGAGCGTGAACGAATTTTTGCACCGATGTGGACGTGTATCGGTTTTGCGAGCGATATTCCCCATGCCGGCGATGTTTACCCGGTTGAATTTATGGAGCTACCGCTGGTGATGGTGCGGGATTTCGATCATCGACTCAGGGTTTTTCATAATGTTTGCCGTCATCGAGGCCACATTCTGGTGAGCGAGCCGGGCACGGTGAAACAGAATATCCGATGCCCCTACCATGCCTGGACTTACGATCTTTCAGGGTGTCTTTTGCGCACGCCTCATATTGGTGGGTTTGGGATCAATAAAGTAGAGAACTTTGATCAGTCAGAATTTGGATTGAATGAAATCGCCACCACTGAATGGAACGATTTAATATTCGTTAATCTGACCGGCACGGCATCATCGTTCGATACTTTCATCAGTCCATTGGTAGATCGATGGGAGCCTCTGTGGGGAAAAACGGGTCCGGATTTGCTGAGACTGCCCAAGCAGCACAGTCGTATCCATCTGGATCTGAATGCCAATTGGAAGCTCGCAGTTGAGAATTATCTCGAGGCCTATCATTTGCCCTCTGTGCATCCGGCGCTTAATCGTGTTTCACCTCTTCAGGATCATGATATTCACGTCAGTGACAGATTTGCAGGACAAATATCCCATTGTTACAACCTGGGTTCGGGGAATGATGGACATTTCCCGGTTTTTCCGGAGTGGTCGACGGATAAATTCAAAGAGGCGGAGTATCCGGTTTTGTTCCCCAATACAATGCTCGGAATTCAACCGGATCATCTCTTTGTCATGGTGGTGATACCCGAGTCTTTTGATCGGACC
The DNA here is from genome assembly GCA_051201575.1 of Arenicellales bacterium nBUS_48. GTDB lineage: Bacteria > Pseudomonadota > Gammaproteobacteria > Arenicellales > UBA868 > UBA868. Next base: position 695,992 of record CP179197.1, read on the forward strand.
CGAGAAGAGACTCGGCTTTATTATGTCGGTGATGAATCTCTTGCGCCTCAATTTGATGATTTACGTCAAGAACAGCATCAATTTTGGTCGGACGTGTTTGCTGAAGATATTAGTGTTGTAACGAGCATGCAGGCCGGGAGACTATCCACGGGTTTTGATGGCGGCGTGTTGACGCCTTTAATGGAGACGGCAACGGCTCGGTTTCATCAATGGGTTGGCGAAAGGGTGGGAATCCAAATCGGGTAGTCGCCACGCGCTTTATCCATGAGATACTCAAGTTTGGTGCTCGAATCTACCCGGTGTCTTCGATAAAGATTCTATAATTTGTTAGGGAGTTAATTCTATGAGTCTCAGTTCACGTTTCCGGCTTACAGGCTTTCGGCAGTTGAGTCGAGCCTGAACGGAGATCGAGCAGACCGCCCTGAGTCGTATCACAGGCCGAGCACGACCGGGTCTTCCGGCCGATGACCGTGGCCTCATTTCTCAGCAAATAGACGATTGTCTTTCAGAAACCGGCGGCGCTGTCATGGCGAGGGCGCGAGCCGCAGGATTAGGGCGTACCTATCTTGAACTGAACGCTGAGGGTCGTGAGAACTTCCTGCGACTTTTAGCAGAAGACTATGGCGTTGGTAACCACGCATTAAAAACCGCGATTAACCAGTGGCTCGCGTACGAGAAAAATTCGCCTGCGTTATCCAGCCGTGACTTGCTCAGAGCCCAATCTCAATTACGAGACGTGCTTCGATCGCCTCGCATGCGATTATTGACGCAGTTCAACGTGCTCCCTCAAGGCTTGAAATTTTTGTGTGAGATGAGAGCCGCGCTTTTGAAGATCAAAAAGGAAAGTGATCAATTGTTAGCGTTTGATGAGGAACTAAAAGATCTGTTGGCAACCTGGTTTGATGTGGGTTTTTTAACGCTGGAGAGAATTACTTGGGATGCGCCAGCCACTTTGCTTGAGATGTTGGCTGAGCACGAGGCGGTGCACTCAATACGCTCTTGGCAGGATATCAAGCATCGACTGGCAGCTCCTGATCGGAGATGCTTTGCATTTACTCACGAGCAGATGCCGCACCAGCCGCTGATTTTTGTTTGGGTGGCATTGACGGATGGTATTTCTGATCAGATTGATGATCTTTTAAAGATTGATCAGCAAGAGCTTGATCCCACTAAGGCAGATACTGCAATTTTCTATTCAATTTCTGCAACGCAACAGGGTCTGGATGGTGTCGGATTCGGCAGTTTTTTAATCAAACGAGTTGTCGATCACTTGAGTCGAGACCATAAGCAGCTTAAGTATTTTGCGACGCTATCTCCCATACCTGGATTTAACCGTTGGCTGACGGACCAGCGATCGTTGAGTGCTGAATCGCAACATCCGCGCGTTCAGAACGGGTTAAGGGCTTTAGGCGAATTGGGGGCTTTGGATCGCATGTTTGTTGATAGAAGTTGGTTGCGAAACGAGATTGCAACGACCCGGGCTCGGCAGGCGTTAACGGTTTTAGCAGCTCATTATTTGGTACGTGAAAAGCGGGATAACAGTGCGCGAGATCGGGTCGCTAATTTTCATCTCAACAACGGCGCGAGTATCGCGCGAATCAATTTTCCAGCAGATCTTAGCCGGCGAGGCCAGAAGCAGTCGGCCGGAATGATGGTCAATTATCGATACACCCTTAAAGATATCGAATCGAATCATGAGTCATACCATGATCAGGGGAAGATTGAGCAGTCTCGAGCCATTACGAGTCTATTAAAAACTAAGATTGCAAATTAGGGATTCATAAACGTGCCCTATCTTTTGTAACACGCCACCAGGCAGAGTTCCCGAAGCACGCCTTTGCTCGCGTGATCAAGGCATCGAAGGTCTGATGCCGTCAAAAGACGCTGTTGTATTAGTTGTAAAAGCTTTTCTGACTGAATCTCTACAGAGATGCGTCCAGAGCATAGATTACAGGAGTTATTTTTAGCTTTTGACCGCTGCTCGTTGACCATGGGAGGGGCACACCATCCGCCTTGGGTACCATTTTGATCAGGGATACGCATGGCTAAGGGCCCTCCCAAGCGTGGAAAGACTGGCACGTCGCACGGGAAGAAATCGAATGTTTAACTTTTGGCATTCGCGTTTGATCCTTCCAATAGCGCTGTGGCTGATACAGTCTATGGGACAGACCACAACGTCGGCTTGTGGAAGCAATTCGTCAAGCCTTCGATCGCCATCCTCCCGACCGCCGTCGTGAAAAAAGAGGCACCCATTGAGTTTCTCGACGAGATCTCGAAAATGTGGGGCTTGCCGAAAGCGTCCCCCGACATAGAGCACTTTTTTTCCATTGAGGTCGGTTGTTGACGATAGGTTTTTGTCTTCGTTTGTAGACTCATTTTGGGTTTCACGCTCGTGCCCACAAACGGTGTCGATGCTCGTTGGCTTTTTGCTATTGATCTCGATTTCCGGTTTTTGATGATCTGCCTTAACTTGGAGAATTTCCTGTCGTAACTGGGATTTTTCTCGTCTGAGGTCTCCGACTAATTGGGCTAGCAACTCGTTTTTTTTTCTAATTTTAATCAGGTTATTCTGATCGTCGATGGCGGATTGAGTTTTGCAACAGTTCTGTTGGCGTAATTGGGACTTGAGATTTAACAAGACTTTTTGGAGTTCAGACTCCTTCTGCTCCCATGAGCGAATGAGTTCAGTCCGTTTGACGTTAAGATGTTCGATTTCACGTATGAGACGTTGATTGTCTTTACGTAGTCTGGGGAGATCTCTCAAATCCGCGCGACAGGCCATTCCCGAGATATGGGAAAGCATGTGAATATCGCCAACCGCTTTACTCCGGGTCTCGGATGGGGTGTTTTTATTCGTAATGAGCACGTAGTAAGAGCCTGTTAAATCACCGCCTTGTAGGGCACTCTCCCAGAGCGTTTCATATTGAGAATAGTGCGTTTCCTTGAATCGAGTAATTGATGTCTTGAATTTTTGTCTAAATAACTTCTCTAACAATCGTCCGGGTCGGGTCCCATCATGCGCAGCATTTACAAAAATATTATGTAGGTGATAGTCGGTGTACTGATCGGGATTATCGATTCGGGATTTATGAGCCAGTCTGCGAATTTCGGGAATTGTTGCGCAGGTTCCGACTAACGCACAAAGATATTTGGATTCAAGTTCCCAGAGATGAAGAAATAAGTTTTTAGGCTCTGGATTCGTTGACGGGGCTTTAAAGGGCGTTTTTTTGCTGCCAAAACTCGAGGGATTTTGGACAGAACTTGGGGAAAGCCTTGGCGAGTTCTGATCCGTCGATGCTGGAATTTGATCGGAATCCATTTTTTTTCAGTGCAATATTGGTTGGCATTGCCAATGCAACGCAAGAAGGCGTTCTGCTGTTTTATCCAGTTTGGCGCAGCCTTGTGAGCGAGCGGCCTCTTTGAGCCATGAGAGATGTCGGGCTATTTCGGACGCGAGATAAGGCTCCCTTGAGTCGGAGTAGCGGGACATAAGGTACAAAAGAGCAGAACACAGCATTTCGACTGAGTCATTCGATGTGTTGGTGTTAACTGAAGATGCTTCCATTTTAAAAAAGTTTTCCTTTTAGGCTGATTTAGCGCCGTGAGAATGGTGATTAAAATAACAATTGCGAATAAGAATGATTCGTATTATTATATCTAAAGAAGAACTTGTCAACCAACCTGATGTTGCGCAATTGCTTAGCGCAAATGAGTAAAGGAAAAATAATGACTTTATTAATTGGAAAAGAGGCGCCTGATTTCACCGCTGATGCCTGTACACCCGATGGACAACTGTTGGAAGGATTTAACCTTCATCAGGAAATCGATCAACGTTACGGGGTTATCTTTTTTTACCCGATGGATTTCACATTTGTGTGCCCAACTGAAATTCTTTCTTTATCCAGTCGGGCAGAAATGTTTAAAAAATTAAATTGTTCCGTTTTTGGAATTAGTGTGGATTCAAAATGGACCCACAACGCGTGGCGTAATACACCTCCAAAGATGGGCGGAATAGGCGACATCAGTTTCACATTGATCTCAGACCTTGATCGATCTATCTCCGCGTCTTACGGAGTCCTTGCGGAGGATAGCCGCAGCTATTATCCAAGCGGGGTATCTGTTCGAGCCACTTTTTTGACTGATAAAAATCGAATAGTTCGGCATATGGTTGTGAACGATGAGCCGTTGGGTCGTAACATGAACGAGCTCATCCGAATGATTCAGGCGCTTCAGTTTTTTGAAAAGAATGGACAAGTCTGCCCATCGGGATGGAATACGGGTGACGCCGGAATGATTAATACCCCCGAGGGAGTCGCGGACTATTTTTCCACGTCCTCCACAATCACTTAGGGTGAATAAGTGGCAAATACAAAGACCATTGATGCGCGTAACGGCAACCCGTGTAGCGATGCGGAGGTTTGTGAGAGTTGCGGCGGGCAAGTTCGGGCATCGCAAGGGTGTGAGGTTACTTTCGGTTCGGGCGGGTTTCAATGCTTTGGCATGGCCGCAATTCAGGATCAAAAGCCCTGGCAGCAGAAACTATGTTGGAGTTGCATGAATGATGCGGTTACAAGTCTTATCTCAAACTAAAGTGATTGGGAGGAGTGTCTCTCGCTCACCCTCTCTTGACTCCCTAGAAGTCGGTGAAAAATTTAATATTAATGGAGCTTCTTTGCGAGCGGTCCTTCGGGCTTTGCTCCATAGCGGGATTTCGGAATCAACAGAGTTGATGGTTTTGAGTCGGGATCAGTCAAGTATTTGTGTCAGTGCCTGTAGTGGCCCGCAGTGTGTCCGCCTTCGAAAAGCGCACGCAAAACATGTTTCTGTCCAACTGGTTTCACTTAAAAAGTAGCGAAAAATCATGTGATTAGGTTCGTGATGGCACTTGTAAGTGGCGTGGCGGGCATTCGGTACCAAGCCCGGGGTTCGTCGTTCAATTCAAGGATTAAGTTGTCATGATTGCGCTTGTTAAGGGAATTTCAAAAAAGTCTGTTGGCTAGGTGCAGGTTTTGTCCATCATTTCAAAAAGAAGCCGCCAACGGGCAGGGCAAAGAAAAAACGTATTGCGAACAATTCGCATTCGCGTTATTATCCGTCCCGGTAGCGAAACCGACCAAGCGTTGAACGAGGCTCGGTTCCTTTCGAAAAACGGCAGCATCATTAAAGGCGCAAGACCCAAGCCGATACAAACCGAGGGCAGCGGTTCTAAACGTAATGCAAGAGAACAATAGTAGATGAACGACTTCATTAAACAGGGAATTAAAAATCTCATTGCCTCAATAAAGCGCAGGTCCATTCGCGCATCGGGAAATGTTCAAGATTTCGCAAGAATTTTTGGGCAGTCCGGGTCAATTTTTGGACTGGTTAAGCAGGTTCGGATAGAGACAGATGAGATAAGTTTTAAAAGACAATTAATCGCTGATAGATCACGAAGGACGCGCAATCCTTCCGGGTTCTAGTTACTTACATATTAATGGGCAAACAGGACTCTTAAATCTTGAAGGTCAAGATCCTCGATTCATTTAATTTCACCAACCAGGAGTTTTAGAAAAGATGAAGATAAAAGTTAGACTTCCATTTATTGGCGCAGCAATGGTCTCGGCGTTTGTTGGGCTGACACCACTTTTTGCAAGCGCCGGAGAGGTAAATGTCTATAGTTACCGAAAACCCAAGCTCATTGATCCTATGTTTGAGGTATTTACTGAGCAAACGGGTATCAAAGTGAATTCAGTGTTTGCTAAGAAGGGGATGTTAGAGCGTTTAGAGAGTGAAGGTGCTAATAGTCCCGCAGATCTTGTGTTCACGGTTGATATCGGCAGGCTTTCTGATATTAAAAATGCTGGCTTAACGCAGTCCGTCAACGGCAAACGTTTTGCAGACGATATCCCTGAAAATTTTCGTGATCCCGAGGGTCATTGGTTTGGATTGACAACCAGAGCGCGGATTATTGCGGCGTCAAAAGATCGTGTTAAGTCGGATGAAATTTTAAGTTATGAGGATCTTGCTGACCCAATGTGGAAAGGAAGAATTTGCACGCGATCAGGCAAACATCCTTACATGACCGCCCTAATTGCGAGCATGATTGCTCAGCATGGAGAGCCTGCAGCGAAAGAATGGCTGATGGGTGTAAAGAGTAATCTAGCCCGTAAGCCTCAGGGAAATGACCGAGCACAAGTCAAGGCGATCAGTGAAGGCGTGTGCGACTTAGCGGTGATTAATCACTATTACATGGCGAAGATGCTCAAAGATCCCGAGCAAGTGCCATGGGCTGAATCTGTCAATGTCATCTTCCCAAATCAGGCGGATCGCGGAACACATATGAACGTCAGTGGAATGGCGCTCACCAAACATGCGCCGAATAAAGATGATGCTCTGAAACTTATGGCTTTTCTTGCGAGCGACCAGGGTCAAGAGATGTATGTCCAGAAAAATGGCGAATATCCCGTGAAAGCGGGTATTCCGTGGAGTGAGTTACAGAACTCATGGGGACCATTTAAAGAAGACAGCTTGGGACTGTCTGTAATTGCAGATAATCGTGCAGCAGCCGTTCGGTTAGCTGATGAGGTGGGTTACAACGATTAGATGCTGCATCAAACAATCAGGACCTGAACACGTGTGAATCAGTTCAGGTCTTAATTGCGATTGACTCTTGTACAAGAGCAACACTTAAACCTTTTAGGAGATAACAAGTAATGCATAAGAAACTAATTGCAGCAGCAGTTGCCGGCGCCCTCGTGGCCCCAGCTGCGATCGCAGATGGTCACGGCGTTGCAGTATCAGGCTCCATTCGTACCGGCGTTTTATACGACGGAAACGAGTGGTCTGTTGCTGATAACTTCTCACGCCTTCGCTTCAAAGCCAGTTCCGATCTCGGTAATGGCCAGAGCGCGTTCATGAACTATGAGTTCCGTGTGAACTCTGCCCAGGGTTCCATCGTCACCGGTAACACCCAGCGTTTATCCTATGTCGGCATCAAAGGCGACTGGGGTCAGCTCAGCATGGGTTCCCAGTGGAGCACCCTGTTCAACACAGTCGGTACCTTCATCGATCCTTCAAACCGTTTCGGCGGTGTGGGTTACTGGGGTAACGGCGGCGGCCAGTATCGTATGAAAGAATCTGTCTATCTTTCAACGCAGCTTGGCGGTCTGTCCGTATCTGGCGACTTGCAGATGAATCCTGGCGGCGACGATCTTGATCGCTTCACTGTCGGCGGCCTGATGGCCATCGGTGGTTTGTCCCTGGGCGCAGCCTATCAGGACAACGGCGATAACGACTTCACCGGACTTGCAGGTGCCATTCAACTCGCAGGTGTTGGCCTTTCCGGTGGTTTCACCGACGTCAACAACGTGGGTAGCGGCTATGGCATCAACGCCAAACTGGCCGGTATCACCGTTGCTTACGAAGATTCTGACTCCTATGCTGATGGTCAGATCTGGGGCAACTATGCCATTGGTCTCGGTGGCGGCGCCAAAGCCATCATCGAAATCCTGAACGACGGCACCGATACCCAAGGTATTGGCATGCTGCGTATGGATTTCTAAGATCCGTTGTTTAACTGGACCCTCGGGTCTGGTGTGAAAAGGGCGCCCTAGGGCGCCCTTTTTGTTGGCTCTATCACCAATGGCTTACAATTAAAAAAATGACCGCCACTAAGACAGACCTTCCGACCGCAGTACCGAGCAGAGCCGTTGAGTGGTCTGTTTGGATGAGCGGTTGGACGCTTGGTTCTGTTTTACTTGCGTTATTAGCGCTGATGCCGGTCGCCGCGGTTTTGTTTTTTGCGATGGATTCGAGTGGCGATATCTGGAAGCATCTGGTTGAGACCGTTTTATTTGGTTATCTCAGTAATACACTCCTGTTGATGTTAGGGGTTGGCTTTAGTGTGTTTTTAACGGGGGTGTCCACCGCGTGGCTCGTCACCATGTGCCGTTTCCCTGGAAGGCGGATGTTTGAGTGGTTATTATTGTTGCCGTTGGCGATTCCCGCTTACGTCATCGCCTATGCCTACACGGATTTTTTGGAGTACGCGGGGCCTGTGCAAGGCGCATTGCGGATGGCCTTTGGATGGCAGAGTGCTCAAGATTACTATTTTCCTGAAATTCGCTCTTTAGAGGGAGCGATTATTTTTATGGGGCTAGTGCTGTACCCCTATGTTTACTTATTAGCGCGAGCGGCTTTTTTAGAGCAGTCGGTCAGTGTTCTTGAGGTGAGTCGTGTGCTGGGTAGAGGCCCGTGGCGCACCTTTATCTCCGTATCTCTGCCGGCAGCCCGACCTGCGATCGTGGTCGGGGTTTCATTAGCATTAATGGAAACGTTAAATGACTATGGCACAGTCGATTTTTTTGCGGTTTATACGATGACAGCCGGTCTGGTTGATGTGTGGCTCGGCATGGGCAGCCTTGCAGGTGGGGCGCAAATTGCAACTACCATGTTGATATTTGTTATCGTGTTGATCAGTTTAGAGAGAATCAGTCGACGGCACCAAAAAGTCTTTCAGCAGTCCAGTAGTCGATTTCGGCAACTGCCCACTTATCCTTTAAAAGGATATCGAGCTGGATTTGCAATGAGCGTCTGCGGGTTACCCGTTTTAGCCGGTTTTGTCATTCCTGTTTTAGTGCTCGGCCGGTTAGCGGTTCTTTATTTCGACGAGTCATGGACACCGGCTTTTAAAACCTATGCCCTGAATAGCCTGATGCTATCGTTTGTCGCCGCTTTATTCGCATTGACTGTAGCGCTTTTTATTGCCTATAGTCGGCGACTTCACGGGGGTCGTTTACTTGCGCTCGCGACTCGAGTGGCATCATTGGGATACGCGGTTCCGGGAGCCGTGCTTGCTGTTGGCATACTAGTTCCTTTTGCTGCGTTCGATAACGCTGTTGATGCATTTCTGAGAGAGACTGTCGGTATTTCTTCGGGTTTGCTTTTGAGTGGAACAATTTTTGCGGTTTTGTTTGCTTATGTCGTCCGTTTTCTCGCAGTGGCGCTTGGACAGGTCGAGTCAAGTCTTGAAAAAATATCACCATCACTTGATATGGCAGCCCGGACTTTAGGGTATCGTGCAGGGCCGACTCTGGTGCGCTACCATCTGCCCTTGATTAAAGGGGGAATGCTTACGGCGATAATGATCGTGTTTGTAGACTGTATGAAAGAGTTACCGGCAACTCTTCTTCTGCGACCCTTTAATTTTGAAACACTGGCAACGCATGTGTATCAGTTTGCATCCGACGAGATGTTGGGGGAAGCCGCGCTGGGCTCGCTGACAATCGTGGCAGTTGGTTTGTTACCGGTCCTGTTGTTAAGCAGGATGATTTCCGGTTCGAGAGAAAAGATAGCAAGTTCGCAGAGATCAAATTCTTGAAACAGTATTCGCCTAATTCATCGCGTCAAAGTCTCCCGCGGGCTGAAGCCGAACCTCTCTTGGAAGTCAGAGGAATAAGCTGTAATTATGATCTCGAGCGAGCCGTTTTTGATTTAAGTCTCACAGTGCATCGCGGTGAACAAGTTTGTTTGCTTGGCCCTAGCGGCTGCGGAAAAACGACGGTGCTCAGGGCAATCGCAGGTTTTCATCGCGTCTTAACGGGCAGTATCCTTATTAATGATCGGCAGGTATCGGCTGTTAATAATATGGTTCCGCCGGAGGCGCGACGTGTGGGCATGGTCTTTCAGGACCACGCGCTTTTTCCTCATTTGACGGTTCGCGAGAACATAGCCGCCGGGTTGGATCAACTGTCTGCAGGTCTTCGGGGAGAGTCAGTGGGCGAAATGCTTGAACGGATGGGCTTAACCCATCATGCGGATCGCTACCCCCACGAGCTTTCAGGTGGTCAGCAGCAGCGCGTTGCGCTTGCTCGTGCACTTGCGCCAAAACCTTTGTTGCTGCTTATGGATGAGCCATTTTCCAGTCTTGATCAGGAGTTGCGCGAGCACATGGGGCAAGAGGTATCGGACATGCTGAAAGAAAGTGGAACGACTTGTGTGATGGTGACTCACGATCAAAACGATGCCTTCGCGTTGGGGGATAAAGTCGGTGTCATGTCAGAGGGCGCTATTATTCAGTGGGACACACCGTACAACCTTTATCACCAGCCACAGACACATTTTGTCGCTGACTTTATTGGCAATGGTGTTTTTATTAATGGGCAGTGTGAGAATAAGAAGCAGGTCAACACATCGCTCGGCACGCTTCAAAGTGATATGGCTCTGGATTGGAGTAATGACGCGGATATCGAGGTTCTATTGCGACCTGATGACGTCGTTTATGACCCGGAGGGGCCAATCACTGCAAAGGTGACACGGCGTGCGTTTAAAGGCGCGCAGATTATGTACACCTTGCGAACGCTCGATGGAGTCAAATTACTCGCGTTATTTCCGAGTCACGCAAATTTTGGGATTGGTGATGAAGTGCGAGTTCGACTGGATGTTGATCATCTGGTTGTCTTTGAGCAAAACTCGGTCGTTGATTAGCGAGTGCTAAGGGTGGGATTCTGCCCGCAGTTAACATTCTACTCACGTCTCTGAAAGTTCCTTTTTGATTCGTCAGAGCCGATTACCCGTCAAACTTCAGAGCTAAATCAACGCTTTTTGTAGCTGTTATTGTTTTGATTGTCATTTTTGCGTATAGAAGTTGTTTAGATCCGAGGTGACGTGGTTAAATGAAGCTCGAAAGGGAGCCGCGTGCGCCCAAAACTGGCCGGAAGGCGGCATTAAATAAAAACCAAAGCCTTTCGTTAATCATCAGGAGGAGTTCTTAATGAAAATTTCAAATGCCATAAAACTGGCGTTGCCCCTAGCGATTGCAGGTGCTTTTGTTTCAGTGAGCGCGGAGGAACGTGTTCTTAATGTGACAAATTGGGCCGAGTACATGGCCGAAGATACGATCTCGAATTTTGAGGAAGAAACGGGAATCAAGGTTACCTTTGATCCCTATGATTCAGTAGAAACCATTGACTCCAAGTTACTGGCCGGAAGTACCGGTTACGATGTTGTCAGTCACTCGGGCAGTGCGATTGCCCGATTGATTCCCGCTGGCATTCTCCAGCCTTTGGATAAGTCCCAATTATCTAATATGAGCCATATGCGTGGAGATGTGATGAATCAGCTCTCCAGTAATTGGGATCCGGATAATAGCTATGTGGTGCCCTTTATGTGGGGAACCCATGGCGTGACCTACAACGAAGAGCTGGTTAAGAGCGTTTATCCCGATGCGCCAATTGGCTCAATGGATATGATTTTTGATCCGGTTCATATGGAGAAGCTCGCCGCTTGTGGCGTGGCTTTCCTTGATTCGCCAACCGATGTAATCCCAATGGCGCTGGCCTACCTTGGTTTGGATCCGAGCTCCACTGATCGCGGTGACTATAAAAAAGCGGAGGAAATGCTGCTCAAGGTTCGTCCGTACATCAAAACGTTTGACAATTATGCTTATCAGAAAATGCCGGAGCGCGAGTTTTGTGTTGCTGTTACCTGGGGTCCAGACGGACTGTTGGCAGTATCAGGTGCTGAAGAGGCGGACACCGGGGTTGAGTTGAAATTCTTCTCTCCGCCAGGCAAGGGCAAGGCAAATATTTGGGTTGATGGCTGGGTAATCCCAGCAGATGCTAAAAACGTTGAAGAGGCTCATTTGTTTCTGGATTACATGATGCGTCCACAAGTGGGTGCTAATGACAGTAATTGGACTTGGTACGCGACCGCAAACCAGACCGCGCTAGATGAAGGCTTGATCGACGAGGCCGTGACGTCTAGTGTTGCTGCGTTTCCGCCAGCAGAATTAGTGGCTGAAATGTACCCGCTTTCGGTCGTACCACCGAAGATTGAGCGTGCGCGTACCCGCGCCTGGACTAATTTCAAGTCTGGAAACTGATACGTTGCCAGGGAGTTTCCCCCTCTGGACGGGAAACTCCCTGGCAGGTTTCATTCGCACTCGTTCAGTCCTGTTTTAAGACATGTCTACACAGGAACGCGACGCCTTTCTCGATCGACCCTGGAAAGACTCTACGGCTGAACCGTTCATAAGAATTGAAGGCGTCACAAAACGCTTTGGTGCATTCACTGCGGTAGAAGCAGTCTCGCTGGACATCTACAAAGGAGAATTGTTCTCCTTACTGGGGGGTTCTGGCTGCGGTAAAACCACTCTGCTCAGAATGCTTGCGGGCTTTGAGGAGCCCACAGCGGGGCATATTTATATTGACGGTGTGGATATGATCGACGTCCCGGCATATGCGCGTCCAGTCAATATGATGTTTCAGTCTTACGCGTTATTTCCTCATATGTCGGTTGAAGATAATGTTGCATATGGACTGAAACGTGATGGGGTCTCAAAAGCGGAGATCAGTCAGCGGGTCGCTGACATGCTCAGCATGGTCGAGCTCCTAGAGCTTCAGAAACGCAAACCTCACCAACTCTCCGGAGGTCAGCGCCAGCGAGTTGCGCTTGCCCGCGCTTTAGTCAAGCAGCCCAAACTTCTGCTTCTTGATGAGCCGCTAGCGGCTTTGGATAAACGCTTGCGCGAGCAAACCCAGTTTGAGCTCATGAATATCCAGGATCAACTGGGAGTTACTTTTATTGTTGTGACCCATGATCAAGAAGAAGCCATGACGTTGTCAACGCGAATCGCCGTAATGGATCATGGTCAGATTATTCAGGTCGGAGAGCCATCGGAAGTATACGAGCGGCCGCAAACAAAGGACATTGCCAACTTCATTGGGACAATTAATATGTTCGATGGTGAGGTAATGTCGTCGAGCGATTCGGTTCTGCTTCGATGCCCAAAAATTTCAACACCCCTCAAACTGCCGTCTCAGACAGAGGCCAATATAGGTCAGCAGGTGACGCTGGCGATACGGCCTGAAAAAATCAAGATGACACTTGAGGACCCTCACGATCCTTCGCAGATCACTTTGAGAGGCGAGGTACTTGAATTTGCCTATATGGGAAACATCTCGATCTACAGGGTGAAGATTGAAGGGGGCGTAGTGCTTCAGATCACTATTCCGAATCTGGATCGTACGGCAGAGCGAAAAATTGAGTGGGATGACCAAGTGTTCATCAGTTGGCATCCAGAAAATAGTTTAGTGCTCCGCGATTAACTATCAGAAGTACTATGACCAAACCGCCGGATTCAACTCTGACTGCCAGTAGCCTGAACGAATCGGCAAAGATGACATCTCATCGCCACTGGGTTCGCGTTGTTGACAACTTTTTCCAAAGCCGATGGAAAGGTTTTAGTGTTGCAATTCCATATGTTTGGCTGGTTATCTTCTTTCTGATTCCGTTTTTTATTGTTCTCAAGATCAGTTTTGCAGAATCCTTGATCGCGAGCCCACCGTTTTCGTCCTTGTTCGAATGGAGTGAGGACGCCGCCTTAAGGATGACGCTAATTTTCGATAATTTTGCTTATCTTTGGGAGGACGATCTTTATGTAAAGACCTACCTGAATTCGGTCAAGATTTCGACGATCTCTACTATTTTATGCTTGCTGATTGGCTACCCGATGGCGTATGCGATCGTGCGTGCGTCGGGCACAATGAAATACTTATTACTATTGATGGTTATCTTGCCGTTTTGGACTTCTTTCCTGTTGCGAGTGTATGCGTGGATGGGAATTTTGGCTGATCAAGGGACTTTGAACAGTTTCCTCATTTGGGCGGGCGTCATTGATCAGCCAATCAGGATGATGTATTCCGAATTCGCAGTTTATATTGGCATTGTCTACTCGTACTTACCGTTCATGATATTGCCACTCTATGCGAATCTTGAAAAATTAGACCTTACGCTTCATGAGGCTGCGTCGGACCTTGGCGCTCACCCCATCACTGTTTTTTTAACAGTAACGTTGCCGCTGACCATTCCGGGCATTATTGCCGGCGGGTTATTGGTTTTTATTCCTGCGACCGGGGAATTTGTGATCCCCGACCTCCTTGGGGGCGGTAACGTTTTGATGATTGGCCGCGTCCTTTATGATGAGTTTAATTCTAATCATGACTGGCCCGTCGCAGCTGCTGTCGCGATCGCGCTCCTGATTCTGCTGGTTATTCCAATGATGCTTTATCAGCATGCCCAGTCGAGGCAGATCAATAACTGATATGCCAAAAAGGCGCTCCACGTTCTTACTGTCTGTTCTGTGTTTTGGAATGGCTTTTTTGTATATCCCGATGTTTTTGTTGATTGTCTATTCGTTTAATTACTCTAAAATTGTTTCAGTTTGGGGCGGTCTGTCGACGCGATGGTACACATCGCTATTTGAGAGTGAAGAGATCTGGGCCGCCTTAATGCTCAGTCTCAAGATTGCCATAGTGAATGCAACTTTCGCGACACTGCTTGGGACGTTAGCGGGGCTCGCGTTGGCACGATTTCGTCATTTTCGGGGACGCACTTTATTCACGGGCATGATCTCGGCCCCGTTAGTGATGCCGGAAGTGATTACCGGTTTATCGCTTCTTTTGTTGTTTATTACCTTAGGCGATCTGATCGGATGGCCGGAGAAACGCGGCATCACGACGATCACAATAGCGCACATCACATTTTCATTGGCATATGTCGCAGTGATCATTGAGTCCCGGTTGTCGGGGATAGGCGAGACACTGGAAGAAGCGGCTTTAGATTTAGGCGCTAAGCCCTTACGGGTCATGATGGATATCACGCTGCCTCTGCTTGCGCCGGGTATGCTCGCAGGATGGTTGCTAGCTTTCACGCTTTCGCTTGATGATCTTGTGATCGCAAGTTTTGTTTCGGGTCCGGGCTCAAGCACGTTACCGATGTTAATTTATTCCAGAGTTAAACTTGGGCTGAAGCCAGATATTAACGCGCTGGCTACGATGATAATTCTAGCGGTAGCAATGGGCGTTCTCATTGCAGGCTGGATATTGATTCGGCAACAAAAGCAGCGTGAACGTGACGCGCAGTTGGCTGGGACGGAGTAACGCTGGATTGGTAAACTCAATAATTAAATAAACATAAACTCAGAGAAGCTGTTCAAGACTCAAAAATGTCCAGCGCCTTAATCTTTTGGTTGAGTCTGCATCTGATGGTTGATGTTCTGAACGTCTCCGCTTTTGGGTTCATTTGCGAGCCGAGCGACAGGCAGTTCAGACTGGATTCGTTTATGAAAACGTCGCACATTTTCCTCCCTTGATGAAAGCTTTGGATTAGGGAAGGCGCTTGAGTTCATGCCCAGCTGCATCCATCGCATAAAAGAGGCGTCCTCTTTCTCGGTCAATTTGTTGATTCGGGCACTTAGGTAGCGCGCTAGTTCGACTTCCCTTCGATCGTCGGGCAGCGCATAACTGGCACCAAGGTACCAGCTCGAATCGACGGTGTTGGGGAGCGTCATGTAGAACTCAATCGACTCAGGATACAGGCCGATCACCATGCTTGGAAAGATGTTGAAGTAAAGCCACGCGCGCTGGTTCTCTTCAGGTAGATGGTCAAATTGAGGTAGAAATTTTTGATACTGCCGCACACTCCAGACTCGAGCTGGATTGTCATTGATTTGAGCCCGGGCGACCAGAACGCCCCCAATCTCCAAGTCCTCGTAGGTTTTGCCATACAACTGTTGAAGCGCTGGATGCCCCGTGGGCACATGATAGCCCTCGTTATCAATATCGTGAATGATTTTCCAGTTGTACGGACGGGTTTCTCGATAGCGAGATCCTGCGATAGGTTGGATTTTTTCTAATTGATACGGGGCCACTAGATCCTTGATCGGCTCAAGACTGTCAGCAACGGAGTCGCCAGTGCCACCAAACCGGATAAATAAAAAACCCATCCAGATTTCAAGGTCAAGAGGTACCAGTCCGTTTTGACCCAAATCGAGGTTTTCGAATGTCTGGGCAGCGGGAACGCTTAATAGCTCGCCGTTCAAGCAATAGGTCCATCCGTGAAACGGGCAACTCAGTGTGCGCCCACAGGTGCCTCGCTCGCTATCTAATAACTTTGCGCCACGATGGCGGCAAACATTATGAAACGCGTGAATCTTGCCGTCTTGATTGCGAATAATAAGCGCGCGCTCGCCGACGGCATCAAATGTGAGGTAGTTTTGGGGGTGCGGAATATCGCTGATGTGTCCGGCTAGCAGCCAATGCGCTTTGAATAGATGGTTTTGCTCGAGCTTGAAAAAATCTGTGCTGTAGTACGTCCAAGGCGCGAGCAAGTCGCTCTGTGCCTTCTCAGTCAACTCGAGAGAGCTCGGTGATCTGTCAGTATTATGGGCTTGGACAGAGTCAGCGTTCGTTTCAGACTCATGACAAACAGACTCGATAAAACCCTCGCAAAGATCGATTGCGGCACCGGGGTCAAAATCATCCGGCTGAAAAAGCGCTTCTTCCCAATAACCATTGAGAAGACCCTCAAGCGCTCTTGCGATTGCGATTGGGTTTAGATCAGCTCGTGGATTTTTCTCACATAAGACTTTTACGGTTCCTACCAGTGCCTCCATAAATGCGGTATCTTTATCCTCGCAGATCAACATGTATTCATTTCGCGCGCGACTTTCACTGGTAAACGCGTACCAGACTGCAATCTTTTCAGTGGTAAATATTTGCGGGTCAAAGCGGGCCTGAATCACATTTGATAATATTTTTCGTGGGTTTTCAGTCAAGCTAAACGCACGACCGATAACTTGTTCATACTCAGCGCTCAGACTCTGAAGTGTCTCCAGTAGCAGTTGTTTTTTGCTGGAAAAATAAAAGTTGGCAATTCCAGTTGATAGTTCGGCGGTTTGAGTGACTCGTGAGATCGTTGTGTTGGATAAACCGTATGCACTGATGCAGTGGATAGTGGCTTCAATCAACTGTTGTTTTCGATGATCTTTTGGGTGCTGCGCGCCCGGATTTGATTTAGAGTGATCCATGTTGCGTCTTTACAGAAAAAAGAGATTGTTCATGTATTTGAACATATTTATAATCAGTTGAATACCTGTTCAAAAATTTAATTGTGACTAAAACAAGTAACTATCCACTCATTATTATCGGCGCAGGTGCTGCGGGCCTGGCAGCATCCGAGAGGGCTACCCGACGAGGGGTTAGGCATCGTGTGCTCGAAGCCTCTCATCGAACCGGCGGACGAGGGCTCACAGAAATACTGGCTGATCAATATCCGGTAGATCTAGGGTGCCACTGGCTTCACTCTGGAAGCATAAATCCCTATACGCAATGGGCGACGGAACTGGGTTTCGACTATCACGTTTCTAAATGGGAATTCAGCATGTTTATCGATGGGGCATGGTATTCCGACGCCGACGCAACTGCACCGTTTCGATACATTGATGAAATTAATTCAAGGATGGAAGCGTGTTGTAAGAAAGGTGGCGCGTGTTCCCAGTGGGAACTCGCAGACACTGATAATCAGTGGAATCAATTCTTCCAGTATTGGGTCAGCTTGATGTCGTCTGTTGATGTTGATCAAGTGTCGATTTTGGACATTTGCGAGTATCGAGATACCCATGAGGATTGGCCCGTGATAAAGGGTTACGGCGCTTTGATTGCGCAACAGGGTGTAGATTGTCCGGTCGATCTCAATTGCGTGGTAACTAAAATTAACTGGGGCGATCTCCCGATCTCGATCGAAACGTCCCAAGGCGTTATTACTGCTGATCGGGTGGTGATCACAGCCTCGACTGGCGTCCTGAATGCAGGTGATATTGAATTCAACCCCAAATTACCCGGTTGGAAGATGGAAGCGATTAATGCACTTCCTCTAGGCAATTCGAATTACACTTTTTGTACGTTTGAGCCTGACGCGATTGATCCTGATGCGCCAGATCACATTCTATGGCAGCGAGACGATCAAACCTTTTGGGTGCGGCTCCGTGAATTTGGCCATCCCTATGCATTTACCTCAACCGGTGGACGGTTTGCGTGGTGGCTTGAAAAACAAGGACAGGACGCCAGCATCGAGCTTTTCAGTGATGTGATGGTCGATATATTTGGAAGTCGCATTCGTGACAAGTTAGGCAACTTCAAGGTGAGCGCCTGGGGGATGGACCCATGGATTCGAGGCGCCTATTCAGCAGCACAACCTGGAAAGTCAGGTATGCGGGCCGAGCTGGCCCGTTGCGTCAATGATCGGCTTTTCTTCGCAGGTGAGGCGACGTCGCCCGATTCGTTCAGTACGGCTCATGGCGCCTATCAATCAGGGCATCGGGCTATCAATCAGGTGTGTGATTCCCTTTCCTAGAGGTTGCTCTCGCAACGACAAAAATTTAGGACGTTTGTGGTGATCATCGATCTCAATCGTGTGGTGTTAGGTAATCGTCGAGAACGGATGCGTATTGTTCGCTTTCTTTGATTTCAATTTTGGCGACAGATCGATGATGGACTTCGTCTGGCCCATCTGCGAATCGCAGCGCACGACCCCAGGTCCAATGATCGGCAAGGGGTGTATCCGGACTGACGCCCATTGCGCCAAAAGCTTGAATTGCGCGATCAAGCACTGTGGTGTGTAAAACGGGTATCAGCGCCTTAATCATTGAGATTTCTTTTCGGGCTGCTTTGGCGCCTCTCTCATCAATCAGCCAGGCCGTTTTGAGAACCAGCAAACGGGCTTGTTCGATTTCAATTCTTGATCTGGAAATCCATTCCGCAACGGTGCCGTGCTCATAAAGATGTTTTCCAAAGGTTTCTCTTTCTTGACTGCGGCGTGTCATCAATTCAAGGGCAAGTTCAGCAGCGCCGATTGAACGCATGCAGTGATGAATGCGCCCGGGTCCTAATCGGGCCTGTGCAAGTGCAAATCCAGACCCTTCTTCACCCAATAGATTGGAAATGGGCACCTTCACGTGATCAAAATCAATTTCGCAGTGACCTTCCGGGTGATGATGATTCATGACGGTTAAATTTCTAATGACTGTGACACCTGCAGAATCTATGGGAACCAAGATCATGCTCTGCTGACGATAAGTATCTGCCTCGGGGTTGGTCTTTCCCATAACGATCAGGAGTCGACAGTCGGGGTGAGCCGCGTTGGTAATCCACCACTTTCTTCCCGAAATAATATAGTGATCACCTTCGCGGGTAATGCGTGTTTGAATATTAGACGCGTCAGATGAGGCGGTCTTAGGCTCGGTCATCGCAAATGCGGAACGAATTTCGCCGTTCAGTAGGGGTGCTAACCACTGCTCATACTGCGCGGGTGACGAGAACATATGGAGAAGTTCCATATTGCCTGTATCGGGGGCGTTACAGTTGAACACCTCTGAGGCCCAGCTGACACGACCCATGATTTCAGCCAAGGGGGCGTACTCCAGATTGGTCAGGGGTGTACCGGGCTCTTCTGTTTTTAGGGCGGGAAGAAACAGATTCCATAAGCCTTGCTGTCTTGCAAGACTTTTAAGCTCTTCCATGAATGAGACGGGAAACTGCCCCTTCTCTACCTCTTTTTGCCATTCTTTAATGCGAGGTACAATTTGCGCGTCCATGAACGCCTGCACCTGAGCGCGCAATCCTTCTACTTTTGCTGAATAAGCGAAATCCATGTTTGTGCTTTCTTAAGTCAGAGAGGCTCACCATGCTATCAGGTCTATCGCTCACGATCCAATTTCAGCATGCGCCCTTCCTTTATTTCTGGCGTGAATAACGTAAGTCAGGGTTTCAGAATAATCTTTCCATGAACCTGACGCTGCTCGATGAGTTGAAGCGCCCGAACGGCATCGTCAAGACGCATTTCGGCATAAATATGGGGAACCAGGAGGCCATTGGCCACCATCTTAAAGAGCTGCCGATGATTTTTTTGAGCAAGATGAGGCTCTTTCGCACAAAAGTTCCCCCAGAAGACTCCTACGGCACTGTAGCCCTTCACTAAAGGTAGATTAAGTGCGAGTGTTGGTACCTCTCCAGCAGCGAATCCAATAATAAGCCAACGGCCGTTCCAGGCGATTGAGCGGCTCAATGTTTTAGCGAGATCGCCACCCACCGGATCGAAAATGACATCAGCACCCGCGCCACCGGTGAGCGAGCGAAGCGCATCTCGCAGGTCTTCTTTCGACAGATCAATGCCAACATCTGCCCCGTGTTGCTTTGCGGTCAGGATTTTTTCAGAGTTCGAACAGACTGCAATGACGTGCGCACCAAGTGCTCGCCCTAATTGGACAGCAGCCAAACCGGTGCCGCCGGCTGCGCCGATGATCAGCAGAGATTCGCCTGCCTTCAGTGATGCACGTTGAACGAGTGCATGATACGCAGTTCCATAGGCGCAGAGCATTGCACCAGCATGATTCACATCTAATGATGCGGGCACGGGGTACGCATGGTTTGCAGGTACCGATACATATTCGGCATAGGTTCCAAAATCTGGACTCATCGCAGCCACCCGTTGACCAATTTCTAAGTGATCAACGCCTTCGCCTACGGCCTCTATCGTGCCTGCACATTCGAGACCCGGGATGAAAGGCACCTTCGGCTTGGCCTGATAAAGGCCTTTCACTAACAGAGCATCAGGAAAATTGACCCCGATCGATTCAACTTGTATCCGTATTTGTCCGGGCGCCAATTCCGGTATTTGAACCTGTCGAGCAGAAAGATTCGTTAGTGAGCCATATTCAGCACAAACTATTGCTTTCATTTCCATTAGATAGTCTCAATCACGGCCACACCCTGCTGGGCCAATCTCGGCGCTAGCGCGCCAACCTGTAATGCCTTTTTGCTCGAGGCGTTTCCGTCAATCGCGCGTTTGAGTACCCCTTGGCAAATAGCGGCGAGGCGAAAGAAACTGAATGCAAGGTAGAACGACCAGTTGTCAATTGGACCCATTTGCTTTAATTCAGAGTAAGTCATGACCATTTCATCCTCAGACGGAATACCAAGGGTCGATCGCTGAATATTCTGAAGACCACTAATCTGTTCTCCACTGGGCATTCTCAGGCACATGCAAAAGTAGGCAAGATCTGCTAGTGGATGCCCCAATGTCGAAAGCTCCCAATCGATTATTGCTACGATGTCTAGTTGGGTTGCTGAAATAATAAGATTGTCTAAGCGAAAATCCCCGTGAATGATCGCGCATTGACCATCATCTGCTGGCATATGGCGGGCCAACCAGTGAATTAATGTTTCCATTTCGTTGATTTTTTCAGTTTCGCTTGCTCGGTACTGGGCAGTCCAGCGATTGAACTGTCGCTCAAAATAGTTACCCATGCGCCCAAAGCCTTGAAGGCCAACTGAACCGGGATTCACCGAGTGCAGGGCAGCCAGCGTCTGAATTTTTTTTGTATAGAGTGTGGACCTTTCGACAGTGCTGAGTTGGGGTAAGGCGGGGTCCCAGAATATTCGACCTTCTTCATAACTCATCACAAAAAAAATTGATCCAGCAACAGCTTCGTTTTCGCACAGGCATAGCATTCGCGGGACCGGCACATCCGTACCTTCTAGTGCTTTCATGACTTTGTACTCGCGCTCAACTGCGTGAGCCGACTTTAAAAGATCTCCTGCGGGCTTGCTTCGTAGCACATAACGAGCGCTATCCGTTGAGAGTAGATAGGTCGGATTGGATTGACCGTTTGAAAATTTCTCAATCTTGTTGATGTGGCCAATTTCAGGAGCCGCGACGGCAAGATATTGCTGAATTGATTCAAGTTGAGCTTGGGGGTTTTTCATTTTTGGTCTGGCATGCCCTCGTCAAGCGTCGCATTATTTTCTTGCTCTTCTTTCTTTTGTTGCGCCCACAATCTTGAATATAAGCCGCGTTTCTCAAGGAGTTTAACGTGCGTCCCTCGCTCTGTAATTTGCCCATCATCTAAAACCAAAATCTCATCGGAATCGATGATGGTGGAGAGCCGATGAGCAATAACCAGAGTGGTCTTGCCCTTGGAGAGCTTCGAAAAGTTATTTTGAATTTCTTTCTCGGTTGCGCTGTCAAGCGAGGAGGTTGCCTCATCAAAGAAGAATATCTCGGGATTTCGTAACAATGCCCGAGCGATTGCAACGCGCTGTTTCTCGCCGCCGGATAGTTTAAGCCCTCTTTCGCCAACACGGGTTTCGAAACCTCTTGGGAGTTTTTCAATAAATTGATCGAGTTGTGCAGACTGAGTCGCTGCCTGAATTTGATTGTCAGTTGCTTCTGGATCGCCATATGCGATGTTGTAGAGAAGCGTGTCGTTAAATAAAACGGTGTCTTGAGGGACAACGGCAATTGCTTCGCGAAGTGAGTGCTGTGTAACGAGGCTAATATCTTCGTTATCGATCAAAATATTACCAGACAGTGGGTCATAGAAACGCAGCAATAATCTACAGATTGTTGATTTTCCTGAGCCAGTTGGGCCAACGATGGCAGTTGTTGTCCCGCGAGCCACGACAAAATTGATATTTTTAAGAATGATTCGTTCGGCCTCGTAGCCGAAGACGACATCACTAAACCTAATTTCTCCCCCGCGGCGCGGAAGCGGAAATGCGTTTGGTGCGTCCGTGATTTCCGATTTCTCGTCAATCAATGAAAAAAGATTCTCCATATCGACAAGTGCCTGACGGATTTCGCGATATACGGTTCCAAGCATGTTTAATGGAATCGCGAGCTGCATTAAGTAAGTATTCACGACCACGAAGTCGCCGACGGTCATTTTGCCGTCTCGAATATCAAAGGCCGCAAGAATCAGCATTCCTGTCACGCCGACAGTAACAACTGCTGCTTGGGCAACGTTGAGCAGCGATAGGCTTTCTCGGGTTTTGATAGCAGCGGTTTCATATTGTGCGAGCGCTTTATCAAGCCGGGCGATCTCGTGACGCTCATTGTTGAAATATCGGACGGTTTCAAAGTTCAGGAGCGAGTCGACGGTTCGGGTTCCAATGGTGTTTTCTGCCTCGTTCATTTGACGGCGGATGCGATTTCGCCAGGTGGTGATGGCAAAGGTCAACCAAACATAGGCAGCAATAGTGATAACGGTTATCGCAGTGTAAGCAAAGCCAAATAGCACCCAAAGGATGATGGCGACAAGGAGAATCTCAATTAATGTCGGCGCAATATTAAACGCAACAAAAGAGAGTAGAAACTGAACACTGTTTGTGCCTCGATCGATAAAGCGATTAAGCGCGCCTGTTTTTCGGGAAAGATGGAACTGAATAGAAAGTGAATGCAGATGATCAAAAATCTGACGAGCGAGCGTCCTCACTGCATTTTGGGCCACTCGCGCAAACAGCGCGTCCCGCACTTGGTTCAAGACCAATGTTGTAAGCCGAAATAAACCGTAGGCCAGAATGACGGCGAGTGGGATGCCGAGCCATAATCCGCGTGTGTCGGCGAGATTATCCAGTTGATCGACGGCATCCCCTAAAAGCAGCGGTACAAATACGTTTGCTGCCTTAGCGGCCACAAGGCAGATGACGGCGATCAGTACACGTAGCCGGAGATCCTGGCGATCCCGAGGCCAGAGATAAGGCAGTAGGGTGATCAGTGTTCTGGCGGAGTTTGAGTGTTGAGTTGGCTTCATTAAATTTTATTCAGGAGATCAGACCAAGACTTGATTAGCATTTATCAGATTGGAGTGTTTAAATTTGACAAGCAAGTGGAGCCTCTTCCATCAGGGCTGCCTGCTCCCGAAGATCAAGAATGTGCTGCTCCCAGGAGCGCTGGGTATCAAACCAAGGAAACGCACGCGGAAACGCTGGGTCGTTCCACCGCCGACCGATCCAGGCAAAGTAGTGGATGAGTCTAAGGGTGCGCAAGGCCTCAACGAGGTGCAACTCGGCCGCATCAAATTCATTAAATCCGGTGTAGCCCTCGAGCAGAATATTGAGGTCATATTCTTGCGCCTCACGACTCCCGGATAAAAACATCCATAAATCCTGGACCGCCGGGGCCATGCGGGAGTCATCCAAATCTAACAGATGCGCCCCCGTATCCGTCCACAAAATATTGCCCCGGTGGCAGTCGCCGTGAACTCGAATCGGCTGCATTCCGGGACAACGATCGAAACACCATTGGATTCTGATCAAAAGATCATCGGTAAGGCTTTTGTATGCCACTTCCAATTCAAGGGGAATGAAATTATTCTCAAGAAGAAACTCAGTGCAGTTTGATCCGAATGTCGTTGCATCAAGTGTGGGTCGATGCTGGTATACGGATTGTTGGCCGATTGCATGCATGCGACCGATGAAACGTCCGAGTTGACGCAATTGATCGTGAGACTCGAAGTCGGGTGGTCGACCGCCTTGTCGCTCAAAAAGGGAAAATCGGAATCCTTCAAAATGTCGCAACGTCTGACCCCGTGCATCAACAATTGGGGGCACAAGTGATATCTCCTGACTCGCGAGCTGAAGTGAATATTCATGTTCCTCAAGAATTGCAGCATCACTCCATCGTTCAGGGCGATAAAATTTTGCGACGATTGATTGCCCGGTTTCGAGGCCGATCTGAAAAACTCGATTTTCAAAACTGTTCATTTCGAGCATGCGGCCATCGGTTTGAAAGCCTGCACTGTCAACAGCAGACAGTACTCGGTCGGGGTTTAGGGACTGATAGTCGACGATCGTGCTCATTAGAAATTTATCAATTCGTCTGCGACATATTTTTAGAGGGGGGGCGCATTCGCAAAGCCACCACGACTAGTGCGTTACCCGCCAAGGCGTACAGACCGAATAGGGTGCAGATCAATCCAATACTCATACCGATATCTATGAGTATTCCCATGATCACAGGTCCAAGCGCCGATGACAACACCATCAGGGCCATAAATAAGCTTTTTATCGCACCCAGGTAACGGACACCGTAAAGCTCAGGCCAAAGCGCAGAGACGGCGGTTAAGACAAGCGCGGAGTGAATACCCAGCATTGCCATGTACGGGATGACGGTCAGATAGTGGGTTGCATTCGCGAGGATCAAGCAGCTCGCAACTAAGGGAATGAGAATAAATTTCGTGACTTTAATGGCCGTAAAGCGGTCGATAAGGGGTCCCGCAATGAGCATCGTTATCGTGCCTGTGATTGCGTACAGGATATAGGTTCCCGTTACCCACTCACTGCTCCATCCTTTAGTAGCAGCGATATTCAGATGATGAAAGAAAAATGCTGTGACAATCATCGATGATGATAATAATCCGGGCGCCATTAAGTAGTATCTGGGGTCCCGCAGTACCTGACGTCGGGTCCACGCAGGCCTGATTGGGGAAGGTGACTGGGAGGCTTCGGAAATATCGTCAACATGTTTTTGGTGGAATTTTTCATGCCGGCTGAGGAGCCAGATTGTGGCTGGTATTGCTGTTAACCCGATAAAAATAGCAGAACTTGCGTATGTCCAGCGCCAACCGATGAGTGAAATTAAAACAACGGCAACAAACGGAAGGAGCGATTCTCCGAGGGTATAGCCCATCGCACCGATCGCGATTGCGCGCCCACGATCTCGCTCGAAGTAACGGGCCATGCTGGTGACTGATACGTGTGATGCGAGTCCTTGCCCTGCCTGGCGAAGTAAGAAAATAGCCAACACCAGCCCAATAGGGCCTTGAACCACTGAGACATAAGCGCATGCGGTAACCAGTAACAAATTTACGCCTAATGCATACTGGCTCAATCGGAAGCGATCTATTAGGGCGCCACTAAAAGGCATCACCAGCGCACTTCCGAGCGTTCCCAGCAGATAGATTGTTCCCCAGGCTGTATGACTGAGGCTAAATTCGGACTGAATAGCGGGACCAAAAACACCAACAAAATAGGTTTGACCAAAACTTGAGTAGAGCGCCATGAGAAAACTGAACACCACGAGCCGTGAATTGACAGCAAATAATCGACTGTAACCAGTGACTGTGGTTTTCATGACCTAATTTTTCTATGGGTGTTAAGGGAGATAACGATCGTGTAAAACGTTTTGAGGTCATCTATTTGGGTCCGCACGATAGCACAGTAAGAGAATGAGATTCCTGCTATCTCTCACGATGATTTGGATCTGCGTAATTCAGCGAAACGACTTCAAAACTGTTTAAGCGACATCCGCGACTGCATCAACGACATGAACGGCCACAGTCGACGAAAAGTGCATTAAATTGCGCCAAAAGAAGAGTGGTGAGGCTCTGCAATGACCAACAATGTGCAGCAAAATTCCCGAGGAATTTTTCTCGTTATTCTTGCTATGAGTGTTTTTTCGATTCAGGATGTTCTGATCAAGTTTATCTCCAGCAATGTCTCGCTATTCCAGATTCTTTTTTATCGCTCAGTAATTGGCGCGCTTCTGATTATCATATTTCAAAGAGCAATTGGGCAAACGATTCGACTCTGGACGGCCTATCCTGCGCTTTCATTACTTCGAGGCGTATTTTTCTTTTTTGGATACTCAGCCTTTTATTTTGCGCAATCTAAAATGTCGATCGCAAATGCTACGGTGCTATTTTTAGTGAGCCCTTTTTTTATCACTATCCTGTCGATTTATTTTTTTGATAGCCGGGTCGGGTTACGTAGATGGATTGCCATGCTTGTTGGTTTTTCTGGAGTCGCTTTTATTGTTCAGCCAGAGACGAGCCAATTCGGCTGGATCTATTTGCTACCCGTGGGGGTCGCATTGGTCTATGCGATGTCTATGATGATTGCTAAAAAAACCGCAGGAGAGGACTCGGTTTATCAGCAAGTTATCGTGATGTATTTTGTCACGGCGGTTTTATCAGGACTGATGGGCTTAATTTTTGGCGATGGCAGTATTGCAGATTTAGGAATTCAAGGTATCGAGTTTATTTCTCATCCTTGGCGTCTCAATATTTTCTCGATTAACGCATCTCTTGTTGTGATTGCAGGCATAGGAACAACCGGCTTTATTCTGCTGCACAGTGCTTATCGAATCGCCGATCCGGCAGTCATCTCGCCTTATGAGTACAGTGGACTCGCGACGGTAGGCATTTTGGCGTTTTTCGTCTTTGGAGAAGTTCCGAATATTCAAGCGATAACGGGGATGCTTTTGATCGTGGGCGCCGGGGTATATCTATTTAATCGCGAGCGACTGCAGGGTCAAGATAATGCCGCTGAAGCTTCCTTACGTTAATAAAGCGCATTAAATGATGTTCTTATGGCCCGCTCCACGGAAATGACGAGGCGGGTTTTCGAGGACAACGATGGACGGTTACTCTTTAGTTGGCCCCAGATCAAGACTTAAGCGGCTGACGCTACTATAATGCGCGGTCTCACCAGCGCGCCAGATTCGTGCCTGGTTCTCGGTTTTCACTGGAATCTTGAATGCATCCCGCTATTACTAATTTGCGAAACATCGCAATCATCGCTCATGTTGATCATGGCAAAACAACGCTCGTTGATCAACTGTTACAACAGTCTGGAACACTCAGTTCGCACGGAGAATTTGCAGAACGGGTTATGGATTCCAATGTGCTCGAGCGAGAAAGGGGGATTACGATCCTGGCCAAGAATACAGCCATTGAGTGGCAGGGTTGGCGTATTAATATCGTGGATACCCCGGGCCATGCTGATTTTGGCGGTGAAGTTGAGCGCGTCTTGTCGATGGTTGATTCTGTATTGTTGCTGGTTGATGCCGTAGAGGGGCCGATGCCTCAGACTCGTTTTGTTACGGAAAAAGCTTTAGGCCATGGCCTGAGTCCGATTGTAGTAATTAATAAAGTGGACCGACCTGGCGCGCGACCCGAGTGGGCTGTTGATCAGACCTTTGATCTATTTGATCGCTTGGGTGCGTCAGATGAGCAGCTGGATTTTCCGGTCATCTATGCGTCTGCGCTTCAAGGATGGGCTGCCAATCACGCTGAGCAAAACGGTGTTGAGGATATGAAAGCGCTGTTCGACGCGATTGTGACTCATGCTCCCTCGCCGAGCGTAGATCCAGAGGGTGCTTTTCAGATGCGAATCAGCGCCCTGGACTATTCATCCTACGTTGGGGTTATCGGAATCGGTCGAATCCAGCGGGGTCAGTTGTCACGAAATGACACGATAACTGTGGCGGCGCCTGACGGGACATCACGGAAGGGCCGTATTCTGCAGATTCTTGGATTTCAGGGGCTCGAACGAGTGGAAACTGAGACGGCCCTTGCTGGCGATATTGTAGCCGTTACGGGTCTTGATCCCTTGAGTATTTCAGACACTCTCTGTGATCCGGCTACGGTAGAGCGCTTGTCACCGCTGAGCGTCGATCAGCCGACGTTGAGCATGACTTTTCAGGTTAACGATTCTCCTTTCGCGGGACGCGAGGGTAAGTTTGTCACCAGTCGAAATCTGAAAGAGCGTCTGGAACGTGAGTTGATTCACAATGTCGCGCTGCGGGTTGAATTGATGGATGACCCGGATAAGTTTCGAGTGTCTGGTCGTGGTGAACTTCATTTGTCAGTGCTTATTGAAAATATGCGGCGAGAGGGTTACGAGCTTGCGATCTCCCGTCCTGAAGTGATCATGCTTGAGGAAAATGGCAAGGTGCTTGAGCCTTTTGAGACGCTGACTGTTGATGTTGAAGATGATTATCAGGGTCGGGTCATGGAACGGTTGGGCGAGAGGCGCGCGGAAATACGAGATATCCTTCCTGATGGGCGAGGGAGGGTGAGACTTGATTACATTGTCCCCAGCCGTGGGTTAATTGGTTTTCGATCAGAGTTTTTGACAATCAGCTCGGGTACGGGTCTGATGTATCACTCGTTTGATCATTACGGACCTCGAATTGTTGGCCATCTTGCAGAACGAAATAATGGCGTTTTGATTTCGATGGCGAGTGGAAAAGCGTTAGCTTATGCGCTGTTTAACCTGCAGGAAAGGGGTCGACTCTTTATTGGTCACGCGACCGACGTCTACGAAGGGATGGTGATTGGTATTCACTCAAGATCGAATGATCTGACGGTTAATCCACTTAAGGCCAAGCAGTTGACTAACATTCGCGCTGCCGGCACCGATGAAAACATCCTTCTCACACCGCCAGTGTCGACAACGCTGGAGTACGCGCTTGAATTTATTAATGACGATGAATTGGTTGAGGTGACCCCTAAAACAATCCGCATCCGTAAGAAATGGCTACTAGAGCACGAGCGAAAACGCGCTAGCCGAGCAGCCTGAGAATTCGATAAAAATGCACTAAAATAAGATTCATAGAAAGAATTGACCATTTAGATCCGGTCGTTATGAATCAATCAAGCTTTCAAGCACTTTTCCGTCTCAGACTCTTGAAAATGGCGACTAATGGCTTATGACTCTCTCTGAAATTCAGCTGCCATCGAATCGAAAGTTTGGATTATTTTTTGCTTTAATTTTTCTGGCAATCGGCGGGTACGCGATATGGACTCAATCCGAGACGTTTGGATTTTTATCCGTTGCGATTGGAATCGGGTTTCTTTTATTCTCCTTTTTTAAGCCGTCCGCACTCTTACCTTTAAATAAGCTCTGGATGCAGTTTGGACTGCTCTTAGGCCTGATTATCCAACCGATTGTCCTGGGTGTTATATTTTTTGGACTTTTTACCCCTGTGGCACTTCTGATGAAAATTAGTGGTCGCGATGAATTACGGTTGCGGCTCATGGAGAGAGCTTCCTATTGGAGAGTTAAAGAAGTAGATGTGGCAGATCCACCAACTTTTAAAAACCAGTTTTGAACGAGTAACACAATATGGAATTTTTGAGAGAGTTATGGATGTTCCTGCGGTCACGAAAAAAGTTATGGTTGGCACCAATAATTATTGTGATTGTGGTCCTTGGAGGCTTATTAATACTCGCGCAGGGATCGGTGGTCGCCCCCTTTATCTACACCCTGTTTTAGGTCTAGCGAGTCTAGGATGCTAATTCTTGGGATATCGGCGTTTTACCACGACAGCGCCGCTTGCCTGATTGAGGATGGCAACATCATCGCTGCTGCTCAGGAAGAACGATTTTCGCGAAAAAAACACGATGCTGGATTTCCTATTCAGGCGATACGATATTGCTTGCGAGAGGCCAACGTTCCCGCTGACTCAATTGATGAAGTGGTTTTTTACGAAAAACCTTTTGTTAAGTTTGAACGACTGCTTGAGACCTACCTCGCCTTTGCTCCTTCAGGCTTTAAAAGTTTTGCGGCGGCGATTCCAGTGTGGGTGAAAGACAAGCTTTTTCAGAAAACGTTAATTGTTAATGAGTTATCAAAAGGGCTAGACACCACAATTAATTGGAGCGGTCGATTATTATTTTCGGAGCACCACCTGTCGCATGCGGCGAGCGCATTTTTCCCTTCTCCATTTGAGAGTGCTGCGGTGTTGACTCTTGACGGAGTTGGCGAGTGGACGACGACCTCGCTTGCTGTTGGTCGGGGCAAAGAGCTAGCAGTATTAAAAGAGATCCATTTTCCACATTCGTTGGGCTTACTTTATTCCGCGTTCACCTACTACACGGGATTCAAGGTTAACTCAGGAGAATATAAGGTGATGGGTCTAGCGCCTTACGGAAACCCGATTTACGCTGACCTTATTTCTGACCATCTACTGCATATTGCCAGTGATGGCAGCTTTCAGCTAGACATGAGTTATTTTAACTTTGCGACTGGTTTAACAATGACGAATAAAAAATTTGACGCATTGTTTGGTGGCCCGGCTCGCGCTCCAGAAAGTGATCTCACCCAACGCGAGATGGATTTGGCAGCATCGGTACAGAAAGTCACTGAAGACGTTGTATGTCGTCTTGCGAGAGGGATTGCTAAAGAGACTGGAGAAAAGAATCTTTGTCTTGCTGGGGGGGTTGCACTGAATTGCGTTGCCAATGGGATTCTTTTGCGAGAAAAGATTTTCGATAATATCTGGGTTCAGCCAGCGGCGGGTGACGCTGGTGGCGCGCTAGGGGCCGCCCTTGCGAATTGGTATCGCCATCACGCGACAGATCGACATCGCCCCGAGGGTCGAGATGCTATGCGCGGCTCCTACTTGGGACCATGTTTCTCAGATTCTGAAATTAGAACAGAGTTGATAAAAATGGGAGCGGTTTTTCATCAAAAAGATAAGGAGACGCTTACAGATGTCGTAGCATCCGCTCTAGCAGAGGGGAAGGCGATTGGCTGGATGCAAGGCCGCATGGAGTTTGGGCCAAGAGCGTTAGGGGGGCGTAGCATCTTGGCGGACCCCCGGTCGGGTGTAATGCAGAAGCAATTGAATTTGAAAGTAAAGTATCGAGAAAGCTTTCGGCCGTTTGCACCCAGTGTATTACGAGAGCATGTTGGCGAGTGGTTCGATCATGACGCCGATAGTCCTTATATGTTACTTGTGGCTGATGTGAGAAAAAGTAAACGAATAGCGGTGACTGTTGAGGAGCAGAATAGGTTCGGAATCGACAAATTAAATGTTCAACGATCATCAATTCCTGCTGTGACTCATGTTGATTTCTCGGCACGAATCCAAACGGTTCACCAAGATACAAATCCTGAGTATCACGCCGTTATTTCAAAGTTCTATCAAAAAACGGCGTGTCCAATTGTCGTAAATACCTCATTTAATGTGCGTGGGGAGCCAATCGTGTGTTCTCCAGAAGATGCGTTTAAATGTTTTATGGGTACCGAGTTGGATGTTCTGGCGGTTGGCAATTTTGTGTTGTTTAAAGACGAGCAAGATGACGTTTTGAAAATGAATTATGAGCAACGGTATGAGCTTGATTAGGAGGTTGAGGGCTGGCGTTTTTTATCTCATCTATCTTGGATTTGCGACGGTTGCGCTCTTAGAAATTATTTTCAGAATTCTCCCGGTTTCAGACTCACTGAAGACCCAAGAGGTAGACGATGAGCACCCGATCGCCCATTTTAAGGAAAATAGAGAAGTTACCTTGCAGACAGGAGCTAACTTTTCTCATGGGGTGCAAAAAAAATCCAATAACTTCGGCTATTTAAGTGATGTTGATTTTCATCCAGCGTCAGAAACTCAATCGAATCGGGTAGTGGTAATTGGAGATAGTTTTGTTGAGGCATCGCAGGTAACGAATCAAGATGCATTCCATCACCGCTTGATGGAAGCATATCCTCTCAAAACGTTTTACCCGATCGGGGTGAGTGGGGCACCCTTATCTCAATACTTAGCGTTTGCTCAGTTCTCTGAAATTAACTTTAAGCCATCGCAATACATTTTTGTGATTATTCTGAATGATTTCGATGAATCCTGGCTAAGGTATAAGACCTCCGGTAGTTTTCACTATTTTAATGATGACGACGATATCGTGCGGCAGGATTACAGCCCATCGTTATTAAAAAAAATAGCTCGAGAGAGCGCCTTGGTCCGATATCTCGTACTTGATTTAAAAGTTGGACAGCTTATTAAGGAGTGGTCTAATCGCCCTTATCAGGAAATAACTCAGATGAATAGAAAGGAAATTAGTGATTTGAGATCAGAATCCGACGTAGACACTATGAGTGATACGAGAATTCAGTATTCTTTGCGATCAGTTGATTTATTTTTAGTGAAGCTTGCTAGGATTGTTGGGGAGAAGCCGATCTTGTTAGTTCTAGATGGAGATCGTGAGGAACTTTATCGGAGTAGGTCGGCGTCGCGGGACATGCTTCGAGTTGAAAATCAAGCTTTCCAGTATCTTATTGGCGAAAGCCAGCGCTATCCGAACGTATCTGTGTTAGATATGCATCCAAAATTTCAGAAGCATTGGAGTAATTTTAGCCAGTCTTTCGATTACGCTTACGATGACCACTGGAATGAGCTTGGACATCAAATTGTTGCAGAGACAATCGTTGAAAGTGGATTTGTCAGGTAGCGATGGGATTACTCTCCCCGAGTAGCTTGAATCGACTTTATCTCCCTGGATTGCACCACTCAAAGATTTTGTCTAGACACGATGGTAGTCTGGTAACCCGTAAATCAAATGGAGTAGCAGGGGCATGAAATTGTTAAAGACAGCGAGGTTAACAGCTCTTTATCTCGCCTATCTTGGTCTTGCGAGTCTCGCGCTTTTAGAAATTGTTTTCAGATTTCTTCCGGTTTCAGAGTCTACCCAAATTCAACCGGTAAATGCCGGCTCTCCCGTTGCTCATTTTCGCCCGAATAGAGAGATCACGACTCAGATTGGTTTTAATTTTTCGCACGTTGTGCGAAAAAAGATCAATAACTATGGATTTATGTCGGATATTGATTTCAGTTCAGCTCGTCTACCAGATGTCGCTCGAACTGTTGTTATTGGAGACAGTTATGTGGAAGCTTTTCAGGTACCCAATTCGCGGACGTTTCATGGAATATTAGGTCTGAAAAATCCAAAGCACGAGGTATATGCTCTTGGATTATCAGGTGCTCCTTTGTCTCAATACCTCGCATATGCAGAATTTTCGGAGAAAGAATTTAATCCCGACTCTTTTATTATTAATGTCATCGGGAATGATTTCGACGAATCATTTTTGAAGTACAAGAACGCCCCTCCGTTTCAATATTTCGATGAAAACGGTGTTTTAGTTCTAAGCGAGTTTGAGCCGAATGCTTTCGCTCAGCTTATGGTTAAGTCGGCTCTGGTTCGGTACCTGTATTTTGATTTAAAAGTACAGCATCAAATATCGCGGATTTTTGGAACATCCAAAAAAATAACGAAATTTAATGTCGGGAGTGTGCAGAAATCAGATGATGAGCGCGAGTCATACGCCATTTGGGCCGTTTCGTTGTTTCTGGAAAAACTGAGAGTCATCGTTGGGGAGAAGCCAGTGCTTTTTGTTCTCGATACTGACAGAAAAGAGATTTATCGATCTGGCAACGTCATCCGAAGTCCCTCTTGGAAAAATCAGGCCTTTGAATCGATTGTTGAGCGCAGTTCGGACTACCTAAATTTTGTCGTTTTGGATTTACACGCAGTATTTCTTGCGAACTGGAGAGAGAACGGCGAGCGTTTTGAGTATTTGTATGATTCGCATTGGAACGAATGGGGGCATCAAACTGTGGCCGAAGCGATACAAGCGAGTGGATTTTTGTTAAACACGTCGCCTAAACCATAGTCGATAATTTTTTCTATTTCTGGCATGACTGCTTGTCAGTCGAGCAGTCTTATACTTCTTGTCCCGCCAAATGAAGCCAGGTCGCGAGAATGCTGTCTGGATTTAAAGAAACGCTTTCGATCCCTTCCTCCATCAACCACCTCGCAAGATCAGGATGATCTGAAGGCCCTTGGCCGCAGATTCCCACATACTTGTTAGCTTTCCGGCAGGCAGAGATCGCGCTGTGCAGAAGTGCTTTGACCGCCTCATTTCGCTCATCGAATAAATGGGCAATATCGGCGGAGTCACGATCAAGGCCTAGTGTTAGCTGGGTGAGATCATTTGATCCTATTGAGAATCCATCAAAATGCTCAAGGAATGTTTCAGCCAGAATCGCATTGGACGGAATCTCGCACATCATAATGATCTTAAGATCGTTGACCCCTCTTGTGAGGCCATTCGCATCGAGCAGTGCGATTACTTCTTTTGCTTCTTGTACCGTCCGCACGAAGGGAACCATTAACCAAATATTCGTAAGACCCATTTCGTCTCGGACAAACTTCAGCGCGCGACACTCAAGCTCAAAGCAGTCACGAAAATCAGGATTAATATAACGAGACGCACCGCGAAATCCTAACATCGGGTTATCTTCTTTCGGCTCGAAATCGGCGCCGCCGATCATATTGGCATATTCGTTGGATTTGAAATCCGATAGCCGCACAATTACCGGTTTTGGATTAAAAGCGGCCCCAATATGGGAGATGCCCTCTACAAGTTTTTTGATATAAAAATCAACCGGATCATCATAGCCTGCAATGATCTGACGAATATGATCCTGTAACGTAGGGTCGAGCTGATTGAATTTGAGTATTGCCTTTGGATGCACGCCAATGGCGGTGTTGATAATGAATTCGAGACGAGCGAGACCCACGCCTGCGTTGGGAAGTGACTGAAAATCAAATGCCCGTTCGGGGTTACCGATGTTCATTGAAATTTTAAACGGCAGTTCTGGCATATTGGCCAAGTCGATTCTTTCGACCTCGAAATTCAGTTTGCCTTTGTAAACTTTTCCAGTGTCTCCTTCAGCGCACGATACGGTGACATCGTCCCCTTCAGACAGTGTTGAGGTCGCTTTTCCACATCCCACAACTGCTGGAATTCCAAGTTCGCGAGCAATAATGGCGGCATGGCAGGTGCGACCTCCTCGATTGGTAACGATACCGCCGGAACGCTTCATGACCGGTTCCCAGTCAGGATCAGTCATGTCGGTTACCAGAACGTCCCCGTCTTGCACTTTGTCTAGATCTTTAACCGAGGGTACTATTTTCACGGCGCCAGAGCCGATTCGACTTCCGATGCTTCGTCCTTCACATAAAACGACTCCGGTATCATGCATTCGATACCGTTCGAGGACTTGGGCGTGTTTGCGACTTTGAACTGTCTCGGGCCTCGCTTGCAAGATAAGGAGGGCGCCGGTTTCTCCATCAAGCCCCCACTCGATATCCATCGGGCGTCCGTAGTGCGTTTCTATCGTTGTCGCCATTTTTGCCAAAGATGTAATTTGGCTATCCGAAAGGGAGAATTGTTGCTGTTCCTCGATCGTGGTATCCACCGTTTTGACTGGAGGGTTTTCGTCCGGTTCAGCATAGATCATTTTGATGAGTTTGCTGCCGAGGTGTCGACGTAAAATCGCGGGTCGACCGGACAGTAAGGTTGGCTTGTGGACATAAAACTCATCTGGATTGACAGCACCTTGCACCACGCATTCGCCGAGACCTACGCTCGAGGTAATGAAAACGGCATCCGAAAAACCCGATTCGGTATCGAGTGTAAACGCAACACCGCTCGCACCAATATCAGTTCGCGCCATGCGTTGGATACCAGCGGAGATCGCAACGTCAGCATGGTTGAAGCCTTGATGGACGCGATAGGCAATAGCTCGATCGTTAAAGAGTGAAGCAAATACTTCGCGCACCGCTTTCAGTACATTGTCGATCCCACGGACGTTCAGGAAGCTTTCTTGTTGCCCTGCAAATGAAGCCTCGGGGAGATCTTCTGCAGTGGCCGATGATCGAACTGCTACCGCAGTATTGCTTCCCAGTTCGAGGTATTGGGTGCTAATCTCTTTTTCGAGCGCTAAGGGGAGAGGCGCGTTGATGATCTCGGATCGAATCGCGTCACCCGCTTTCTTGAGTGCAGTGACATCGTCGACGTCGAGCGTCTCCAGACGCGCGTTAATGTGTTCAGACAGTTGATTGTGGTGAAGGAACTCTGTGAACGCTTCAGCGGTGGTTGCAAATCCGTCAGGAACGCTGATGCCAGCACCAGCCAATTGGCTTATCATTTCTCCGAGGGAAGCATTTTTACCCCCGACGAGACCGACATCCTTAATGCCAAGATCGGAGAACCAACGAACGCGATGCTCTTTATTCATAATGCTTAATCATAGACAATTGGATTATATGGATGATGACTCGATTTTTACTTTTTTATGCTGGCGCATTTAAGCCGGCTCCGGATACACAACAATGACTTTAGCGAAGCGATCAGTTTTTATCGTCTCAGATCGAACGGGGTTGACCGCGGAGGAGTTGGCCCAGACTCTTCTCACCCAGTTCCCGCAGGTTCATTTCACGACCACCGTTTTGCCCTTTGTTGACTCGGATCATAAATTGAATGAAGCGATTAGCCAAATAAATATGATTCAAGAGGCAGATGGTTCGCGACCGATCGTATTTGTTACTTTTGTAAACGCTGATTACCGAAAGAGGATAGAGCAAGCAGACGCCCTGGTAATTGATGTCTTTAGCTCTTTTTTAGGTATTCTGTCCCGCGAAATGAACCTGATTCCCAGCTGGCAAGCAGGTTTTAGTCATGGGGTAGTCGATCAGGGACGCTACAACTCGAGAATTGACGCCATACACTTTGCAATGGATTGTGACGATGGTGTAAATCCAGACGCCTATGATCAGTCGGACCTCATTTTGGTCGGCGTGTCTCGAAGTGGAAAAACGCCAACTTGTGTATATCTTGCTATGCACTTCGGTCTTTACTGTGCAAATTATCCGTTGACTGAGGACGATTATTTGGACGACGGATTGCCTTCGACTCTAGATCAGTATCGCGATCGACTGGTAGGACTGACGATTGATGCGAGACGACTTCATGAAATTCGCCAAAAGCGTCGCCCGGATAGTGAATATGCGAGACTCGATCAGTGTCAGATAGAGGTTAGGCGAGCGGAAGATCTATTCAGGCATTGCGGCATTTTGATGGCTGACACTTCGGGTATTTCAGTGGAAGAAATTGCAACAACCCTTTTACAAAAAACTGGGCTACGCCGTGAATACCTTGGATAGAAACGCAATGGGGAGAATGTTGTGAGTCAGGGAAGTATTGGGTTTGTAAGTCTGGGCTGCGCGAAGGCAACCGTTGATTCGGAAAGGATTCTGACCGAGTTAAGAGCCGAGGGCTATGAATTTAGCGATCAATATGACCAGGCAGATGTCGTCGTTGTGAATACTTGTGGGTTTATTGAGTCGGCAGTTGAAGAGTCACTTTCAGTCATTGAAGAAGCGGTTGGCACTAATGGTCAGGTCATCGTGACAGGATGCCTTGGTGCTCGCTCGGATATGCTAAAGAGGAAGTTTCCCAGCCTATTAGCGGTTACCGGACCACACGATAAAGATGCTGTTTTGGCCGCGATCCATGAAGTTGTGCCGCCCATTCATGAGCCGTTTTATCACTTATTACCCCCGGGTGGGATCAAACTGACTCCTAGACATTATGCTTATTTGAAGATCTCCGAGGGCTGCAACCATAAATGTAGTTTTTGTATCATTCCGTCGATGCGGGGTCGCCTTGCAAGTCGCTCGCCGCGCGACATTGTTGAAGAAGCGGTTAGTTTGCGGGAAGCCGGTGTGCAAGAACTCCTCGTTGTCTCTCAAGATACAAGTGCTTATGGCATTGATTTAAAGGGAGATGCCGATCTCATGATGGGGAGGGCGCTTCGGCCGAATATTGTTCAGTTATCAGAGGCCCTCGCAGAGCTTGAGTTATGGGTTCGGCTTCACTATGTGTATCCCTACCGGAGCGTTGATCGACTGGTTGAGCTTATGGCGGACGGTTTAATACTGCCTTATCTTGATGTTCCTTTTCAGCATTCAAGTCCCAAGGTGCTCCGTCAAATGAAACGCCCTGCGAGCGGGGAGGATAATCTTGAGAGAGTGGAAAGTTGGCGCGCGCTATGCCCGGATATCGCAATTCGGAGTACGTTTATTGTTGGATTCCCGGGTGAGACAGATGAAGACTTCCAACACTTGCTCGAATTTCTACAAAACGCCAAACTCGATCGGGTGGGCTGTTTTAGCTATTCTCCCGTCGAGGGTGCAACCGCGAACAAGCTCGCTGATCCTGTTGACCCTGACCTTGCTGAAGAAAGGCGCGAAGCGTTAATGGCGGCTCAAGCGTGTATTTCTTCAGAACGTTTGCAACTGAGGGTAGGTACAACCTGCGTTGCAATTATTGATGAAGTGACGCCAACGGAAATGATTGCGAGAAGTTATGCTGAATCTCCAGAAGTCGACGGCGTCATTCGGATTAATCCAGGTCAAGACTTCAAAGCGGGGGATCAGGTCCTCATAAAAATAACCGACAGCGATGCATATGATCTGTTCGGTGAATTGACCACTGAATCAGATCAGAGTTGAGATAAAAGGAAATCGGTCATGATTACCCTGATAACGTTATGATGGAACAATTTTTTTGGGTCCTGAGAGTGATGCGGATACAATAATGCAGACGTTATCAGATTCATTTGGATTGGCTTTTGGGCTGATTGTTGGGCTGGATCCAGATCTCCTTGAAATTGTTTCACTTTCCCTGAAAGTGAGTCTCCTTGCCGTCTCTTTCGCGCTGATCTTGGGGTTACCACTCGGCGCGGCGCTTGCGGTCGGTCGCTTCCCCGGGCGATTTGGCCTCACAGTTGTGATTAATTCTTTTATGGGCATGCCGCCTGTCGTCGTGGGACTGCTTGTTTATCTCGCGCTCTCCCGGGCAGGACCCCTTGGCGTGCTGGGGCTTCTTTATTCGCCCTCAGCGATGGTCATTGCGCAGGTGCTGCTAATTACACCGATTGTGGTCTCACTGACAAGACAAACCATTGAAGAATTAGATTCCCAATATCGTGAGTATTTTCTTTCTCTCGGCATTAAACGACTTCCCAAAGTGCTGACTTTTTTATGGGAGGCAAGGTTTAGCCTCGTCACGGTTTGTTTGGCGGGTTTTGGCCGAGCAATTTCGGAAGTTGGGGCGGTAATGATCGTCGGCGGTAATATTGATCATCTCACTCGAGTCATGACGACCGCAATCGCTTTGGAAACTTCAAAAGGTGATCTTGAGTTGGCGATGGCCCTGGGCGTCATTCTTATGCTGATTGCGTTTAGCGTTAATCTTCTAATTGCCTTGATCCGGCCCTCGAATAATTCCTCCCTAACAAGCAAAATGTTCTCGAGATAGTTTGAACTTTGTTTATGACGTTGGTTAGATCAAAGTTAAGCCGTAAAAACCCGTATGGAAAAATGTTTAAACTGATTTTGCGAATTTTAGTTCTGTTCTGCGGGATAAATATCATGAGCATGGCAGACTCGGTTATTGTGGTTCAGTCAACGACGTCAACCGCTAACTCGGGATTGTATGACTCTATTTTGCCGCAATTTGAGAGACAAACAGGGATTCGGGTTAATGTTGTGGCCGTTGGGACCGGGCAAGCGGTAAAGAATGCGATTAGAGGTGATGGTGATGTGTTGTTGGTGCACGCCAAGTCAACTGAAGAGAAGTTCGTGGCCGATGGATGGGGTGTGGCCCGGTTTGATTTGATGTATAACGATTTTATCTTTGTTGGTCCAGATAATGATCCGGCGGGCCTTTCAGACGCGACGAGCGCTGTTGATGCGTTAATTCGTATTAGTTCAGACGGGGCGCTGTTTGCATCGAGGGGAGACGACTCGGGGACGCATAAAAAAGAGAGACGGCTGTGGACATCAGCAGGCATTGATCCAACGACGTCAAGTGGTGATTGGTATCGGGAGACCGGTTCCGGGATGGGTGCAACGCTAAATGTCGCGGTGGGTATGAATGCTTATGCGATGACCGATCGAGCCACCTGGATTAGTTTTGGCAATAAACTCGGGTTTAAGATTGTGTTCGATAGCGATCAGAAACTTTTTAATCAGTACGGGATAATCCTAGTCAATCCTTCACGGCATCCCCATGTGAACGCTAAAGATGGTCAAATTTTCATCAATTGGATGCTTGGCAAAAAAGGGCAAACGGCGATTGCGAACTACACGCTGGATGGTCAGCAATTGTTTTTCCCTAATGCGAATTAATCAGAGATTAGAAATCTCAGGAATATGACTAAAGCGACATTTTTTAGTGATTCGTTGTTTCTATTGTGTAATGGCTGACGATTCACCATTCACATTGAAATTATGAGTCGCTAGAATAGAGTTTGATCTAATTTAAGAGAATATCGATAGTGAATCGGCGTCGCTGGAGTACACGTTACCGAGTTGTCCGGATTCGCCGCCGGCGTTTGATCGACTTCGAGCGTTACAACCCTCAGATACCACTTCCTTTTGCGCCGGCAATGAGTCTTTATTTGGGCCCAAGAGATGAGCGAGACGAGCCAGACGACCGCGACGGTTTTGGATAAATCACGCGCTTTAAGAGATACAGTAATCTAATTTGATGTCAGACCACCTTGATGAGGTTCGTCGCCGACGGACCTTCGCCATTATTTCCCATCCTGATGCCGGGAAGACAACGCTCACGGAAAAGTTTCTCCATTATGGGGGTGCGATCCAGGAGGCGGGAACCGTGCGTGCTCGCAAGACAGGTCGCTATGCAACGTCTGACTGGATGAAGCTTGAGAAAGAGCGAGGAATCTCTGTCACTTCCTCTGTGATGCAGTTTGAGTATCGGGGCTTTGTTCTTAACCTGCTTGATACGCCAGGTCATGCGGACTTTTCGGAAGATACCTATCGAACGCTGACCGCGGTTGACTCCGCTCTTATGGTGATCGACGCCGCCAAAGGCGTCGAAGAACGAACCATTAAATTAATGGATGTCTGCCGACTGCGTGATACGCCAATCATCACGTTTGTAAATAAGATGGATAGAGAAGGCCGGGATCCAGTGGAACTTCTTGATGAGGTCGAATCGGTGCTCGGGATCCAATGCGCACCGATGACTTGGCCAATTGGATCCGGCCGACACTTTAAGGGCGTGTATCAAATAAATGAAGATCGTGTGTCGTTGTTTGACCGCTCTGCATCTAGCGGAAGTCCGGCCCGTATTTTTCAAGGTCTGGATAATCCTGAGTTGCATGACCTTCTAGGAGAGGACTCGAGTGCGCTTCGTGATGAGATTGAACTTCTGACAGGTGCTTCCCATAGTTTTGATCACCAGGCTTATTTACAGGGAAAGCTGACTCCTGTTTTTTTTGGGTCCGCCCTTAATCATGAGGGAACAGATGAATTGATTGACGCATTTGTCGATCATGCGCCATCACCATTGCCGAGGGAAACGGAGAGTCGAACAGTGGAGGCATTAGAGGAAAAATTTTCTGGTTTTGTTTTTAAGATTCAAGCCAATATGGATCCCTCGCACCATGATCGTGTTGCTTTTGTTCGTGTGACTTCGGGCGAGTACTCGAAGGGGCTTAAGGTCCGGCATGTGAGGGCAGAGCGAGACCTGCAGCTTCATAATGCCATTACTTTTTTAGCCTCTCGTCGAGAATCTGTCGGGAAAGCGGTGGCTGGCGACATTATCGGTCTTCATAACCACGGCACGATTCAGATTGGCGATACGTTCACGTCAGGCGAGTCTTTAAAATTTTTGGGTATTCCGAGTTTTGCACCCGAACTCTTTCGGAGAGTTCGGTTGACAGATCCGCTGAGAGCTAAGGCGCTCAATAAAGGCCTTGATCAATTAAGCGAAGAAGGCGCGACGCAGGTATTCCGGCCCTTGATGAGCAACGATCTTGTTCTGGGCGCTATCGGGATACTGCAGTTCGATGTTGTCGCTCATCGATTGAAAAACGAATATGGAGTTGATTGCGCTTTTGAGGCTGTACCGGTGGTTACCGTGCGCTGGATTTCGGGCGATGATTCGAGTCAGCTCGAGGAAATTAAACGCAAATCGCCCCAGAATCTTGCAATTGACTCATCGGGAGCGCTGACTTACCTCGCGCCTAATTCTGCTAATTTACGGCTAGCGGAAGACCGTTTTCCGGATCTTGATTTTTTTTCCACCCGCGAACTTTAAAATTGACCGTTCTTCGTGAGGTGATCAGGATATGTGTTGGTAGTGTGGTGGTGATTTCGTGATAAGACTTGTTAATTAAATAAGGAGAGTAGCCGTGTTGAAGTTCATCAGTATTTTCTTAGTGTCCGTTTTGGGATTATTTTCGCTCGGTGTTTATGCCGACGGAGCGGCTGTGTACAACAGTGGCTGTATGGCCTGTCACGCAGCCGGCGTCGCTGGCGCCCCGCGAGTGGGCGATAAAGAGGCGTGGACGGATCGTATTGCCCAGGGACCCGAGCTTCTTTATGAACACGCTATCGTGGGCTACCAGGGTGCGTCAGGATATATGCCTCCGAAAGGCGGGTTTGCCCATCTCAGCGATGACGATGTGAAAGCAGCCGTCGATTTCATGGTGAGCGAGTCTGAATAGGAAGGGCGCTTTTCGACGCTGATTGAGAAGTTAAAAAAACCGGGCGCACTGCCCGGTTTTTCTCTAAGGGTGTGAGATCGCTATAGCGCTTCAGCGTTAAAAAAAGCGAGAAGGGATCGGTATAGTAAGAAAGGGTCCTGCCAT
This sequence comes from Arenicellales bacterium nBUS_48, assembly GCA_051201575.1. Classification (GTDB taxonomy): domain Bacteria; phylum Pseudomonadota; class Gammaproteobacteria; order Arenicellales; family UBA868; genus UBA868. Next base: position 738,676 of record CP179197.1, read on the forward strand.
CCGGTCAGCTCTCTTGGAGAGTGCATGGCCAGTTGGGGAGCCCCGACATCTACTGTGTCAATCCCAATAACCGCTGAGGTAATCGGTCCGATCGTGCTGCCACACCCCATATCGCTGCGCATCGCAATCGATTGAACAGGAACCTCGGCGCTCGCGCAGAGGTCGCGAAACATGGCGGCAGTGGTGCTTGTTGTGGCATAGCGCTGATTCGCGTTGTACTTGATCACCGGGCCTCCGTTGAGCACGGGTTTATGCTCAGCATCGTGCTTGTTTTCATAGTTAGGATGCACGGCATGGGCGTTATCCGCAGAGATAAGACGCGATTTCGACAAGACGCGCGCAACATGTTCACTGCCGCCGCTTAATGCTTCTAGCGTCTGACGTAGAAACGGACCTTGTGCCCCTGCGGCGGAAACGCTACCCACTTCCTCGTGATCGTTGCATACCAAAATTATCGTCTCATCCGAGTCTGCTTCAGTGAGTGCACGTAGGCCGGTAAAGCAGCTTAGAAGGTTGTCTAATCTAGCGCTGGCAAGATAGTCGCCATGCAGGCCAACTCTTGAAGCGGGCTGGGTGTCATAACAGTACAACTCAAAATCAGAAACATTTTCGATTGCATCATCGGGGTATTGACTGTTTGCCTGCGCGCAAACGATCGACAGGAATCCTTTGCCGGAGGCATCGGGAAGATCACATAAAATTGGAACCAATTCCAGTTGGGGGTTAATGGTTCGGTTTTTGTGAACGTCTCGATTTAAATGAATGGCAAGACTCGGAATAGTTGCGATTGAGCGCCGGAAGTCGATTAAACGACTGACTCGAAGACCAGTCGATGTTTTTGCATTAATGCGCCCTGCAATCGAGAGATCGCGGTCGAACCATGGTGCGAGAAGTGCCCCGCCGTAAATTTCAACACCGAGCTGCAATATGCCAGAGCGTCTGATATCGGGGACAGGTTTGATTCGCAGGCACGGACTATCGGTATGCGCCCCAATGATTCGGACACCGCTCTCGGTGATGGGTTTTGAGCCCAAGCGGATCGCAATCAGTGACGAATCATTCCGAGTGATAAACACTTTGTCTGTCAGATTTGCTGACGACGGTGATAGGGACTCAGTTTTGGAAAAGCCAGCATCGGAAAGAATTGATGCGAGGCGCTGCGTCGCATGAAAGGGCGACGGCGATTGATCTAAAAAATTGAGTAAGCCCGAATTGAAGACATCAGCATTCATAATTAAAGATTCTCTAAAGTGATATATTGCTTGGCGATGCATGTGATTCCGAGTTTATTGCATCCCCTTTTTCCGGAAGCCATCTGATGTCAGGCTGAATTGACTTTTCTTCAAGTCCTTCGAAGTCGAAAAGGGCGCGATCGGCAAGTTGACTCGGCGCGACACAGGTTAAGCTTCGAAAAATGCTCGCGATACGTCCCGGGTTAGACTTTTCCCATTCTGCAAGCATGGCTTTAATTGACTGCCGCTGTAAATGCTGTTGAGAGCCGCACAGGTTGCAAGGGATGATGGGATACTGACGGATTTTAGCGAATCGAGCGATATCTTTTTCACGACAGTAGGCCAATGGTCTAATGACAATATTTTTACGATCGTCGCTTAACAGTTTTGGTGGCATTGATTTTAATTGGCCACCATGAAACATATTTAAAAAAAGTGTTTCCATCATGTCATCACTATGATGGCCTAATGCGATTCGGGTTACTCCGTGCTCGGTCGCATATCGATAAAGGATGCCACGTCGCAGTCGTGAGCATAGGCCGCACATCGTTTTACCTTCGGGAATCACTCGTTTTACAATGCTGTAGGTATCTTCGTCGATAATATCGTAAGAAATATCTTTTTCACTAAGATATCGACGAATGGTCTCGACCGGAAAATTGGGCTGGTTTTGATCAAGATGAACAGCGTGTAGCGAGAAAGAAACAGGTGCTTTTTCCTTCAGTTGCATCAGGATGTCTAAAAGGGCAAACGAGTCTTTACCACCCGACACGCAGACCATTACGCGATCACCTTCTTTGATCATCTGAAAATCTTCGATGGCTTTGCCTACTTCGCGCCGAAGTCGCTTGTTTAGTTTCTTTTCTTCCACGGTTGCGTTCATAGTAATTTGACTCCAATAGCGATTATCTTGGAAACGATAGGATCAACGCCCTCTTATTGTCTTTTCGACTGTTTTGATGATGTTTTATTGAGATTTCTAGTGAAAAAATTCTAGGAATACGTATCCTACAGGGGTGATTCGAATTTCGCGAAAAAAAATTATTCTATCCGGTATTGGGATTGTCATCGCTCTGTTGATAATGCCCGTGTTGGTGGTACAACTGTTGAACTGGGATAAGCATCGCGAACTCGTCTCTCGCGTGGTGGGCGATTTCCTGGAACGCGACGTTGAGATTGCTGAGTTTTTTGATGTGCAGTTATGGCCCACGACTCGACTAGAGGTGAAGGGGCTTCGCATCGCGTCTCCTGATGAATCATTTTCAGAACCCCTTCTGAGTGTCTCCGATGCGTCGATAGAAGTTGCGTTGGCGCCTTTGCTTTCGGGTTTATGGGTCGTTAATGATTTCCAAGTTAAAGATTCTGTTGTTTCCCTGCAGACAAATGCTGAGGGCATCAAAAACTGGATTTTCAGACAAGAGAAGCCTTCTTCGTCCGATCCGCCATTAGAAATTTTTGCGTTCATTGTGAACCGGATGCAAGTCAGTAACTCTAAATTGCATTATTCAAGTGAGGATCAACGAATTAATCAGGACTTGTGGCTTGATACGTTTGATATTAAGGCGACTGGGGGAGGCGTAGAAAATCGTCAGGTGACCGTGGAGGGTCGTCTTAACAATGAGCCGCTTCAAATTGATGGAACAGCGACTGTTCTCGGCAATGACACTGTTGCCATGTCTCTTGATTTAGGTCTTGGATCTGCCTCTGGCTCTGTTCGTGGGGACGTGTCAGACCTCATGAATGGGGGAAACGTTAATCTTTCTTTGGACTTCAGTTCGTCCGATGCGGCTCAAACGGTAAAATTGTTGGTGCCAAGGCTCTCGTCGTTATCAAGTGAGATGCTTGCTGGATCAGCGATCGGCAGCGCTTCATTAAAAGGTCGACTCGATGACAATATTCGACTCGAGAACGTTGCGATCAATCTCCAAACCGATCTGTTGGAGCTGAAAGCCAATGGTGGACTCGACCTCTTTAGCCAAAATAGTCCCCAGTTGCTATCGTCCACTCAACTTGAAGTTTCAGTCAAAACAAATAACGTGCAGCCACTGGTCCACGCATTTGGTGGGAAACTGTCGTTTTCGGGCCCAGCGCGTGCGGAGGGGATCCTTCTTGGATCGCTCAGTGATTTTCGGGTCGAGAATATCAAGCTGGCTGCGACGTCTGAATTTGTCCAGCTCGAGGGCAAAGGTCGATTGGATAAACTGGGCAGTCCTGAAGGGCCATCATTTGACCTATCTGCCAAACTCAAGACAAGTCAGATTGGAAGTGCGCTGCTCGCATATGACCTTAAAGTGCCGATCGATGGATCAGCAGAGGCCAGCGTTCGAGTCACGGGTATGTCGCGCGATCTCATGGTGGAAGATATTAATATCAAACTTTCCTCACCAACGTTAAATCTTGCCGCGAGCGGAAAGATTGGGCCGATGGGTGAAAATGCTCAATACGATCTTTCTTTTGATGCCGACACTAAAAATCTAGGCTTACTCACTGAGCTTTATGGGTTTAATCTGCCCCAAAAATTCGAGAGCAGCGCTATAGGCCATTTGGTGGGAGGTAAACAAGATCTTTATTTAGACGGACTCGCAATCGAACTACGATCAAAAAAGACATCGCTCCGGGCGACCGGGTCAATTGGCCCCATTGGGAAATCAGCGATTTTTAAGATGCCGTTTGAAACCCGCACGAATGAATTGTCGCAACTGCTGGAGTTCTTTGGTTTTGACAACCCTGTCTCTGCGGAGGTCTTTGCAAAGGGTATTGTGACGGGCTCTAAGACAGACTTGAGTATTGAAGGCCTTACCGTTGATGCAAGAAATAACATTGGGAGAGTCGGCTTAAGCGGCGCGCTCGGCCTTACGGGTACCCAGTCTAATCAGGATCTCTCGATCGAGATCATGATTCCGGATCTGAGCAAGTTACAGCCCTTTGTTTCGTATCCGCTCGCAGATTACTCAGGTATACGATTAAATGCCGGCGCGGAAGTCAAAAGAGAAAAAGGAAGCGTACGCCTCAATCATATCTCCGGCGTTTTGTCGGGCAAGGGAATTAGGGTCGGACGTTTTTCGGGCCAGTTGCCGGATGTTAAAAACTTGCGTAGCGGGTCGTTGGCGGTTGATCTGGAGGTAGATCATCTGGGCCGCCTTGGGCGATCCCTAGGGTTGTCATCAGACAATTTAGTGCCAGGCCAACTATCGATCAGCGTCACTGGTTCATTAAACGAAGGTGCGCCTTTTTTAGTGAGAGTTGATGGTCGAACTGACTCCATGGAGCTCAGTGTGAGCGGAAAATTAGCTTCTCTGGATGCAACAACAGACCTCGAGCTTAAGTCACGGTTATCGGTTACTGACGCTCAGGATCTCGCAGACCTATTCCAGATTGATCTACCGATAGATGGCCCTCTGAAGGTGCAAATCGGGATAATACGAGATGAAAAGGTCGATAGCAAAAGCCTGGAAACCGATATTCAGATCGAGGTGAATGAAATTCGGGCTTCGGCAGATGGCCAGTTATCTTGGCCGTTACAAGTTGGGAGTTATCTTAATACGCACATTGAGACGTCATCATTGAAAAATTTGGATCGTTGGTTGTCAGGCGATTATCTAGATCCGGGCCCACTATCGATTGACGGAAAATTTATCTACTTGCCCTCTGATGAGCATCAAGCCGATTTTTCGGCTCGACTTGGCGACAATGATCTAGCGGGCACGATTAGAGTTAAGGCAGACCTCATGGATCGGTTTTATAACAAAAAAGAAATGGCGACTCCTTTTACGTTGATGGGGGGGTTCCAGTCTTCGAGACTTAACCTGATGGAGATTTTTCCGGCACCTGCGAAAAGTGAGCCTCCGGTGACACCAAGAAAAGAGTCGGGGGCGATCGTTCCGACTTCGGGCGCAAATTCCAAAAAAGGCGACTCCGTAGAGAAGTCTAAGCAGAAAAAAAGAAGTGGCCCCAAAAAGGAGCTTCAGGAGTCGTTATTTAGTGCGGAACCTTTTGTTCTGGATTGGCTTGATTCAGTTAATGTCGACCTAGAATTCGAGGCCGCAGAATTTATCTCAAGAAACGTAAGATCAGAAAATTTAAATGCAGCGATTAAAATAAAAGATAAGGTCTTAAGAGTTCGGGCGGACAGTGGGGAGTTTTCAGGCGGCAGTTTTGAATTTGATTTCCAGATTGACGCTCAGAGTAAACCTTATAAAAGTAATTTGAAGTTCGCAATTGATGATCTTATAGTGAATCAGGTGCCTTCCCTTCAAGACGCAAAACTCCCGCTTCAGGGTAGTATGGATTTTGAAGCTAAACTCTCGGGGGAGGGTGAATCTGCAAAAGAAATGGCGTCTAGTGCTCGGGGGACAATTCTAGCGTCCGGCGAAAATACGTACTTTCCATCGAGTGGTTTTGATTTTTTAACCCAATCAATTTTGGGTACGATCTTGGGTTTCGTAAACCCTAAAGAAAAAGATGAATTCCATGAGGTGGACTGCGGCGTAATTGGTTTTAAGGTGGTGGACGGCATTGTGATGTCGCAAGATTCAATTGCCCTGCAGACAGACGATGTCACTTTCCTGATCCGGGGTGGATTTAGTCTTGTAGATGAATCACTCGTTTTTGTGATTCGTCCTAAGGCTCGCAAAGGGGTTGGGGTTTCTGCTTCAACCTTCACAAACTTTTACCGTTTGGGCGGTACGCTGAGAGCGCCTAAAATTGAAGCGGACTTGGGGGGCATTTTAAAAACTAGCGTCACCTGGGGACTAGCGGCGGTAACGGGGGGATTTTCAGTCATTGCTCAGGGATTCTTTGATAAGTTCAAAGGTAATTCAGATGTTTGTGCGATTGCAGATCAAAACTATGAGGCGCTCATTGAAAGTGATGACGCGAATATTCAGAAGACGTGGAGTAGTTTGACGCGTTGAGATGTTGGCGCCTTAGCTCTTTTGAGCACGAAAAACTTTGACATTTTGGGAGGATGGCTTGAGTAGTATGGCAGCGACAGCTGAGAAATTAGGGGCACTTCGAGTGATGCTGCTTGCGGTGTTGGCGCTGCTTACCGTTTTGGCGCCATTCGCGCTTGAGACGACGGGATACGAGGGGTGGGCCCTTGTCAGTACCGTTATCGTGCCGGCGCTCGTTCCTATATTTTTTTTCGTCACATTGCTGGACGTGTTGATGAGTGCAATTTACCGATCATCAAGCGATGGTGATCTTAGGGATAAATATCAACTGGTGATTAAAGTTGAGGTTGTGTTTCTGATTATAATGATGGGCGCCTGGATGCCTTTATTTTGGGGTGTTCTAAATCCAAAGTGAAAACAGCAATCTGTCACGCTACTGACCCGAAGCGTTTTTCGATATAGGTTGCCGTCATCAGGTCAAGATGGCCTCCACCGCCGTTTTTAAATAGCGTGATGTCGCTCGATTCGTCTCGCCCTGATACACCAGAGCAAAGTTCAAAAAGATCGGCTTGGATATCATCCTTGGTGATCACGCCTTTTTCGATCGGAATAACCAGTTCGCCAATTTCTTCGATAGTGGTTGCCCGGGAATCAACAAAAATCTTAGCGCGGGAGAGTGTCTGATCATCCGCCTCTCGCATGTCTTTTCGAAAGGCGCCGACGAGATCAACATGAGTGCCCGCCGTAAGCCACTGACCCCGGATGAGGGGTTCGCATGTCATGGTAGCACTACAAATAATGTCGGCCCAGCCGACTGATTGGGCAAGATCATCAGTTACTTCTATCGGAAATTTTTGAGACAAGTCGCTGACCAGTTTATCCCTTCTGCCTGCTGACCGATTCCAAATCTTAATTGAGTCAATTGTCGGATTTGACGCGCAGTGGGCTTCAATCAGATAGGGCGCCATCGCGCCAGCACCCACCATGAGCAGTTTTCGAGATTTGGGTTTTGCCAGAAGTTGTGAGCCCAGCGCCGAATCCGCAGCAGTTTTTAAATAGGTTAAAGCGGTGCCATCAATCGAACGGGTCGGAACACCCGTTTTCCCGTCAAAAAGAACATACGCGGCATGAATGGCGGGAAGATCTATCGCCTGGTTGTCCGGAAAGACGCTGGCAATTTTGATGCCAAGGCTGGACCCTTTTTGCCAGGCTGCACGTATCAGGCAGTAGTTTTTCTGAGTTTCCCCTTGCTGCTCAAGAAGCAAATCTTTCAAGTCGGCAGGGGGTTCACGATGCATCAGGGCCAGCGCATTAATTAACCCTTTAAAGTCAATATGCTGATAAATCCGGTCGGCGTCTAGGTGAAATGATTCTGTTGACATAAATTTCGGTTTGCTGGGGAAAGATGTTTAGTTTAGCCTCGGCTCTTAGGTGCTGACTTGTGACGTAAAGTCAGTAAAAAAATTGATTGGCAGGAAGACAGATTGCGATGAAAGTGGATAAATCATTAGTGAGACATGTAGCTGATCACTGCGGAGTTGTACTGTTATATCATGGTTTGTTCGAAGAAGTGCCATCGGAGTTGGGTGGCGAATTCCACAATACGACACCCGAATTTTTGTTTAGGCAACTCGAGCTCTTATCCCAGTTTTTTCGTTTCGTATCGATCGATGAATTTGCTGCAGCGAATGACCCGCGTGGTCTTGCGGCGGTAACGGCTGATGACGGGTACCGCGGAATTCTTGATCATGGTTTAAAGGTGTTCGAAGCATTAGGTATCCCAGCGGCGTTGTTTTTAAATCGCTCCATTTTTGAGGGTGGTGTGTTCTGGCGGGATAAGGTAAGGGCAATCATTACCGCCGATCAGGTTGGAGCTTTCGAGCAGAAGTTTAAGGACAAATTTATAACTCAACCCAATCAGAGTTTTTATCGATACACCAAGGATCCGAAAAACAACAGCATCGAAGTTGTGAACGCCATTGACGAGTTCCTGTCTGAGCGAGGCGATGTTCAAAATGCATCGGGTTACTATCTCAAAAGCCCTCAAGAGCTTGTTGCGCATCCATTGATCAGCTATGGCAGTCACTCTGTCAATCATTATGTGATGTCTTCGCTTTCAACAGATCAGCAATGGCGCGAAATCGAAGATAACCGACGCTTTTTGAAACAGTTGGAGAAAATTCAAAAAAGCGATATTTTTTCGGTTCCGTTCGGAGGAGACCAGGATTACAATAATCTGACGCGTGATATGGCGATTCAATCAGGACACACGGGTTTGCTGTTGAGCCGTAACCGTTTGCAAAAAACCAAAAAAAATGAAGGACAGAAAATATCGTTGACCATCGAGAGGATGATGTCCCGATCGACAGACTTGCAGTCGCTGGCGGCAGATTTATCCGAGGCGGCTGAGCGGATTTGAAAGGAGGATAGCGTGAGTAGGAAGTCAAATCGAATGGGGGGTCGAGCAGCCCGCCAGGCAATGCGGGCGGCGCCAATTCCGGAGAACCAAAAGCCGGTGCGTCCGGGTTTCTCAAGTGGCCGATATCAGCCGCTTTCACAGGATGAAGTGTTAAAAATTCATGAGGCTGCTATTGAGACGCTAGAGACCATTGGGTTTGCAAATTCATTACCTTCATGTATCGACCTGATTACGGCGGCCGGCGGCTCATTGACCTCGGATGGCCGACTCCTTGTGCCGCGAGAGATGGTTGAGGACGCGTTATCAAAAGCGGCGAAGAACATTACACTTTACGCTCAAGATCCAGAATTCGATTTGGATCTAAGTGGGTCCCGAACCTACTTTGGTACGGCGGGCGCGGCAGTTCATGTGGTTGACACCGTTAAGCGGGAATATCGTGAGTCCACGGCACAGGATCTTTATGATGCGGCAAGAATCGTCGATCAGATGGAGCATATTCACTTCTTCCAGCGATCAATGGTTTTGCGAGATATCGAAGATCCTGCAGAAATGGACTTCAATACGTGCTACGCCGCTATTTCGGGTACCCGCAAACATGTAGGAACAAGTTTTGTCGATCCGGCACATGTTCATCAGACGGTCGATATGCTTGAAATGGTTGCGGGAGGTGAGGACGCGTGGCGTGCGAGACCTTTTGTCAGCTGCTCATGTTGTTTTGTTGTACCGCCGATGCGTTTTGCCGAGGATGCCTGTCGGGTGTTAGAGGCCTGCGTTGAGCGGGGTATGCCTATTTTGCTCCTGGCTGCGGGCCAAGCTGGCGCAACAAGCCCTGCCTCTTTAGCGGGGGCGGTGGTACAGGAAGTTGCGGAAGTGCTTGGCGGTCTTGTCTACGTGAATCTTTTAAAACCCGGTCATCCTGCAATTTTTGGGACTTGGCCTTTTGTGTCGGATCTTCGCACGGGCGCAATGAGTGGAGGGAGTGGCGAGCAGGCAGTGCTGATGGCGGCCTGTGGCCAGATGGGTCGTTTCTATGATTTGCCGACGGGGATTGCAGCAGGAATGGCAGATGCCAAACTTCCTGACGCCCAGTCTGGCTATGAAAAGTCCTACACGAACGTACTTGCGGGCCATAGCGGTACCAACTTAATTTATGAGGCCGCAGGAATGCATGCGAGTCTTTTAGGATGTTGTTTGGAGAGCTATATCATTGATAACGATATGTTAGGGGCGATCAACCGAACCATTCGCGGTATTGAGATAACCGAGGAGTCGTTATCCATTGAAACCATCCGCGATGTCTGCATTGGGGGGCCAAGTCATTTTCTTGGACATGACCAGACGATGCAACTCATGCAACGAGATTATGTTTATCCCGAGGTGGGAGATCGATTAAGCCCCAAAGAATGGAATGAAAAAGGGCGTCCGGACCTGCTGGAAAAAGCAAGGGCCAGGGTATCAGAGATCCTGGCGGGACCCAGACCTCAGCATTTATCCACCGAGGTAGATCAGGAGATCAGAAAACAGTACCCCGTTCGATTAGAGGTGACCGATCCGGACGAAGTGGCGGCCTAGTAAGAGGTTCTTTGTTAAGACAGCCAGAGAGTGTTCGAGGCCCAAGCCGTGTTGCTAGGGAGAGAGCCGATTGATTATCCAAACACCGTCAGGTTTACGCCGGTATTCGAATCGATCATGCAAGCGACTCGCTTGTCCTTGCCAAAATTCAAGAGTTTCAGGGGTGAGTCGATAGCCGCCCCAGAAATCCGGTAAGGGTATCTTTTCTCCTGCGAACTGTTGGGTGAGTTGGGAAATTTTATCCTCCAAAACCGAGCGATCGGAAATAACGTTACTCTGATTGGATGCCCAAGCGCCAACTTGACTTCCGCGACTTCGACTGTGGAAATAGGCAGAGGATTCATCATGAGGCAGTCGGCAGATCGTTCCACGAGCGATGATCTGCCGACCCTGCGATGTCCAAGGGAACAGTATCGCGGCTTTGGGATTTCCTGCGAGATCCTGACCTTTTCGACTCGCATAATTGGTGAAAAACACAAACCCGTTTTGATCGAACTGTTTCATTAAAACAGTTCGAACGCTCGGCACTGCGTCGGCCGACGCGGTCGCTAAGCTGACCGCATTAGGTGCATCTGGATTCTCCTCACAAGCCTCCAGAAACCATTGTTTGAACTGCTCCATAGGTTGCGCGGCTAAATCATGCAGGCTCAATGGCTCTCGTGAAAAGTCTTCTCGGATATTATTGGGGATGCTCATAGAATTTAATATAAATTTGGGAAATCAGTCGAGTGTGATCGCTTTATTGTTTTGGCTCACAGCCAAATCATAACTCCATATATCGACGTCAAATCCTTTTTCTCTGAATCCTTCAGCCAAAACGCCAAGGTACCTCTGGAAATTCGGTTCTTCTGTATAAGCCATTTCATTGACATAACGAAAGATGCCGTAGGTATGAAAGGTCTTAAACGCGCCGTCCATCCGCATGACTTCTTTACCGCTGGAATCAAAAAATATCACGGTTGGGGCAAATTGAACGTTTAGATCTCGAGCAAATTCCCTGACAGTAATTTGACGACCCTCTACTGTCGTGACAGGAGTGTTTGACCACATATCAAGTTGAAATGACTTAATCTGTCTCGCTTGATTTCGGGCAAGTGATTGGGTGAGTACTTTTTGATGCAGGATGTCGCATTGACGGCAATCAGATTGCTCAAAATAGATGGCAAAAGGCTCCCCAACTTGATTGGAGACATCGAGACCATCCGATTCAAAGAATTCTTGTCTGTTCATTTGAGTATCATTTGGCGAGCCTTGAAGGCTGGCGAGATACTCTGGGAATGTTTTATCGGAGGCACTGTTTTTCTTGGCCCAGTCGAGTGCAGCTCGTAGTTCTTTCGGCGGGTAATAGCCATTGAGTCGAAGAGCAATGTCACGTGATTCGTTAAAAAAAAGTAAGGTCGGGGTGAAATTAACGTTAAGTGCCGCCGCGAGTGTCTTTTCTGTAAATGTCTGACCACCGACTTGAATAATTTCCCGGTCACCCCAGATGTTGATCGCGACAACGTCGTAGTGGGTATTCATGGTCTCTACGATGTCGCGCTGGGAAAAATTGTGTTCAATGAGCGCGTTGCAGTAAGGACATCCTGTTTGCCAGAAGTAAAGCACAAGTCGTTTTTCTTGAGTCGCGGCTTCAGCAATATCGTCTTCAAAATCAAGAAAGCTATCTTTAAACCAGCTGGGGTGCTCCGATTCCATTGCGCCAAGAAATTTGCCTATTTCATTTGAGGCAAAAACAGATGCGGTTGACAGTGGTATCAGCAGAGCGAGCGCTGACAGTATTCGAGCGCTGGAGCGGGAAAATAAAAACGGCTTCATTTTTTAATCTTACCCGTAGGTGATTTCCACTGGGAAATTCGAGATTTTCTCTTTCCAGGACTCGGGTCCCTGGATATGAGCTGATGCGCCTGAGCTGTCGACGGCGACTGTGACCGGCATATCTTTAACCTCAAATTCATAGATCGCCTCCATGCCCAGATCTTCAAACGCCACTACTCTTGCCGATTTAATAGCTTGAGAAACAAGATAGGCGGCGCCACCGACTGCAATTAGATACACACTACCGTGGCTTTTTATTGACGATATTGCATCTGGTCCTCGCTCGGCTTTTCCAATCATCCCCGCAAGTCCCGTCTTCGCCAGCATGGTGTCGGTAAACTTATCCATTCTTGAGGAGGTTGTTGGACCCGCAGGGCCGACGACTTCGTTACCGACTGGATCCACGGGGCCGACATAATAGATAAAGCGACCCGTGAAATCGACGCCCTCAGGGAGGGGCTTGTTTGAAGCGATCAGCTCTAGAATTCGCTTGTGAGCGGCATCTCGGCCAGTGAGAATTTTGCCACTAATGAGTAAATTTTCGCCTATTTTCCATGAGCGATAATCTTCAGGAGTCAGGCGCTCTAGATCAATCCGTTTACCTGATACGGTATTAGTGATTTTCGGCCAAACAGTGGGATCCACTAGAGGCAGTTCGGCAGGCCCGTTACCGTCGAGTGTAAAGTGAATGTGGCGAGTCGCTGCACAGTTTGGAATCATTGCTACCGGTAACGATGCGGCATGAGTGGCGTAAGTTTCTATTTTGACATCAAGCACGGTTGTTAATCCGCCGAGCCCCTGAGCACCAATACCCAATCGATTGACCGCCTTGAATATTTCAAGCCGGAGTTCTTCCACTTCATTTTTTGGGCCATTTTTAATTAATTTATCTATATCGATGGAGGACATGAGGGACGATTTCGCCATGAGCATCGCTTTTTCCGGAGTACCGCCAATTCCGAGGCCCAACACGCCTGGCGGGCACCATCCTGCGCCCATAGTCGGCAGCGTTTCTGTAACCCAATCAACGAGGCTATCACTTGGATTTAACATAGTCAGGCGCGCTTTATTCTCGGAGCCACCACCTTTGGCGCCGACCGTTATTTCAATGTTTCCGCCTGGCACGATCTCGGTGTGGACGACGGCAGGCGTGTTATCGCCGGTATTTCTTCTTGCCCCAATCGGTGGAGAGACCATGGAGGCCCGAAGTGGGTTTTCAGGATTTGTGTAGGCGCGATGCACACCAAGATCAATTGCATCCTGGATAGAATCATCACCATCGATCACGGCTGATTGCCCGATTTTGAGAAACACAACGACAACGCCTGTATCCTGACAGATCGGCCGATGGCCCTCAGCGGCGAGTCGAGAGTTAACTAGAATCTGGGCCATCGCATTTTTGGCGGCCGATGATTCCTCACGCTCATAGGCGCGGGCCATTGCTTTAACAAAATCGGGAGAATGATAGTACGAAATGTACTGCAGCGCGTTAGCGATACTTTCAGTAATGTCTTTTGTTTTGATTCGAGCCATCGATTTGTTTAGCACTTTATTTAATTATTTATCGGGTGGAAGTTTAACAAATGACGTCGTCTTCCCTTATAAAGAAGGTATCAGAGGCTAAAAAACGCTAGTTTAATAGCGTAGTACACTTCAGCCTTGCGCTAAAAAAAACTTATTTTTAAACTGGCGCGGCTTTCAATCCTTTTTTATTATTTATTACGGATATGTCATACAGATTTAGGCCGTCAAGGCGAATCATATTGCTGTGCATGATAGGCATCAGTTTTTTGCATTCTTTTGCGGCTCATGCTTTTGTTGAGGTCAAAAAGCATAAGATGCAGTGTAATTCAGCTTTTCCCTGTCCGCCTGAACTACAAGATCGAGTGAATTTCTGGATCGATATCTACGGACGTTGGGATAGTCAGGATTCGGTACTTCACGATGCGCTTGTGCCGCATAGGGTCTACGCAGTATTCGAAGGTCGCGCGTGTGGTCGCAAAGGAAACACCGCTTTTGTTAAGGATCAAAAAAAGAGGATCTCTGGTGAGTTACACACGCTCGCTAAGCAGTTAGATCGTAATTCACCCATCAACAGTGACTACCGGAAACACTTATTGAAATTGTTTCCTGATCGGTCGAGTGCCGAAATTCGTCGAGCAGCAGGTGATATTCGATGCCAGACAGGAAATCGCGATGGTTTCCAAGCCGCTCTTCGGCGCTTTGGCACCTATGGGCCCATTGTCCGGAACGTCCTAAAGAGTTCAGGGTTGCCGCGGGATATTCAATATCTGCCGTTTGTTGAATCGTCCTACAACCCAAAGGCGTATTCTCGCGTGGGTGCGGCAGGTATGTGGCAAATCATGCCGGCAACGGGTCGAGATCTGGGTCTGGAATTAAATGCCACAGTCGACGAGCGTCTGGACCCAGAGGCTGCAAGCTGGGCGGCTGCGCGCTACCTAAAAAAAGCACGCGCAACCTTAACCAAAGCGGCTCGGAAGAAAGACCCGCGAGTCAAAGACAGCGAACTCAGTCCATTCGTGATTACTTCGTATAACTATGGTATGAATGGGATGCGCCGCGCGATAACGAAGATCGGACCCGATTATATGCAGGTTCTAAATGAGTATCGCTCAAGCAGTTTTCAGGTTGCTGTTAAAAATTTTTATGCTGGTTTTCTTGCAGCTCGACACGTCGCAAAAAATCAGAAAAAGTTTTTCGGTGTGGTCATGCCCGGCCGACCGCTTCGATACGATACGCTTATCCTTGATCGACCGGTCACTATTGCTCGCATAAAAAATGTATTTGGCCTGTCCGAGGCCCAACTCAAAGAGTTCAATCCAGCGCTGACTCGTTTTGTCTGGCATGGGTGGCGAACAATTCCTGACGGTTATCGTTTACGTCTGCCGCCTCGCATCAGCGGATGGAAAAATGCAGTTGCCCGGTTAAAAATGATGCCCGCGGAGGGGCTACCTAGCGGTTCCGTCGAATATACCGTTCGGGCTGGCGATACGGCCTGTGGGGTAGCCGCCGCATTTAATGCCGATTGCGACGTTCTAATCGCTATTAATGGCCTTAATCGGCAGGCGGTCATTCAAGTCGGCCAAAAGCTTCAGGTGCCCTCGCGAACGCAAGGGCGTCAAAATGTGGCGCGTGGTGGAAAGTATATTGTCACGTCCGGCGATACGGCCTGCAGTATTGCAAACCGTTTTGGGGTTGGTTGCGATGACCTTCTTGCTGCGAATGGCCTTGGTCGCGGCTCCGTTTTGGCTGTGGGAATGACGCTGATCGTTCCTGGCTCTCTTGGACAGTCTCCGAGTGCAGGATATACCGTTGGGAAGGGTGATAGCGTTTGCAGTATTGCGAGTCGTCATGGCGTTGATTGCGCTAAGCTGCTCGCGGCTAACGGGCTGAGTAAGGGTGAATTTATTTTTCCTGGCCAATCACTCACGATTCCCGGCATGACCCAAGCGTCAACAGAAAACACGTTGTTGCAATCTTCAACTCAGTCATCTCGAGTGACTGTTGACTACACTGTAAAAACCGGAGATAGCGCCTGCGGTATTGCCGCAAGATTTTCCGTTTCCTGCCGTCGTCTGATTACAGACAACCAGCTCGGAGCCGATGCCCTCATTACTCCAGGGCAACTTCTTCAGATAGGGGGCGTTGATTCCAAAATTGCAAAAGCAGCGGGTCAGTTTACAAATGTAAACAAAGAGGAGGAAAAAGGTTCCGATAAAAACATGCGGCAAGTTTCGAATCAGGCATGGCCAGATATTAATCCGTTAGATACACGGGTTGACTTGTCGATTCAGATTTCAGGTCAAGATGGTCGCACCGTGTATCGAATTAATGTCGAGCCAGAAGAAACCTTAGGGCATTATTCCGATTGGCTCCGGCTGGGCGGCGTACAGAAAATTCTGGACTTGAATGGCTATGATCGGTCGAATGGGCTGTCCATTTCTGATGCCTTGCTACTGCCTGTCGACAATCAAGATCAAAAGATGGGGTTCGAGAGTCGTCGTGCCGAATATCATCGAGTTCTGGTGGAGGAATTTAAGGAGAACTTTGAGACCACTGGAACTGAGGTTTACCAGATTGAGGCGGGTGACAGTCTTTGGACGCTTGCCCGTGAGTATGAGCTGCCCATATGGGTGATTACTCGTTACAACCCTGCTTTACGGTCAGGACCACCAAGGGTGGGGGACTCGATCCGTATCCCCCGTATTCGCTCGCGGAGAATTTAGCGCTGTAAAAGAACCCTAGTCAATCCTTGGATCAAATTGTAAAGCCGCTGAATTAATACAATATCGCTGTCCGGTGGGTGCTGGCCCATCTTCGAAGACATGACCGAGGTGAGCGTCGCACGTTGCACAGCGAACTTCAACTCTAACCATGCCATGGCTAGCATCCCGATGTTCGTCTATATTTTCGTTGTCAATAGGTTCCCAGAAGCTCGGCCATCCAGATCCGGAATCAAATTTATGCGTCGAGTCAAAAAGAGATTCCCCACAACAGATGCAATGGTATATCCCGTCGGATTTAAGTGCGTTGTATTCGCCGGAGAACGGTCGTTCAGTGCCGTGTTGTCGGCATACTGCATATTGGTCAGCCGTTAATTGCTGACGCCATTGGTCATCTGTCTTTCTTATTTTTTCTTTCATTTCTTAGCTTCTAGGATACGTTAGTGTGATGTGCGCCGGCCCGAAGGCGTCTGGCCAAGTAAGCACTTCGGGCGATTTTGATGTCCTCTAAGAACCATGCAAGCTCATCCAGATGGAGCGCTTGAGGGCCATCGACGAGTGCTTGTTCTGGTCGCGGATGAAAGTCTGCCAAGACCATGTTAGCACCGGCAATAACACCTTGTGCTGTGATATGCATGACATCAAGGAGGCCATCCGGCCCGATATTTCGATTGCCGACCGAGTGAGAGGGATCAATACAAGCCGGCAGATGAGTAAGATGGCGGACCACTGGAACATGCGCAAAATCGACCAGATTTCGATGAGGATCACCCATGTTGGTTTTCATCCCGCGAAGACAAAAAATAATATTGCGATTTCCTTCGCTTGCAAGATATTCAGCAGCATTCAACGATTCGTCCAGCGTGATACCAAACCCGCGTTTGAGCAACACCGGAAGTTCAGTCTGGCGACCGACCTCTTTCAGCAGTTCAAAGTTCTGAGTATTGCGAGTACCAATTTGAAGCATGACCCCGGTTGGATGACCCGTTTGTTCAAGTGCTTGCTGAATTTCTCGCACATGTGAGCCGTGTGTGACCTCCATTGCGATAACGCGAATCCCATATTTTCCCGCAAGTTCGAATACCCATGGCAGACAATTTGCACCATGACCCTGAAAGGAATACGGATTGGTGCGCGGCTTATAGGCACCCATTCTCGTGCAAATCTGTTCGTTCTCCTTCAGTGCACGAAGCATCGTTTCAACATTTTCAGGATTATCAACAGCACAAAGGCCTGCAAATACATGCAATGAATCCTGGTCAAATCGGACCCCGTTGTAAGTAAATCCAGAATCACGCGTGTCATTGGCATGCCGGCCAATGACCCGATATTCTCGCGAGACGCGAACGACTCTCTCAACTCCAGAAAGAGACTCAATCTCGTTTGCGTCAAGCGCTGCAACGTCACCAATCAAATAAATTTCAGAGAGGGTCCGATCTGATCCTTCAATAGAATGAGTGCGAGCCGTAATCCCTGGTTTCGCATTCAGAAAGTCAAGAACCAGCTGACCGTTGGGCGTCTCTAGAGAGCTGTCGGAATGAAGAATGACGATCATTTTCAGAATCCTTTATGGAGAGAGGTTAATGGGTAATCACTGAATTACAGTGGAAAATCAATATTTTTGGCAAGTGGACTGTTTTTGCGAAGTGATGATCTTGCGACTCATTGGATTGTAACGACTTCAGTGGCGGAATTCTCCATGATGAAGATGATTAATAACGCGATATCCGATTTCCCGCAAAACATTACAAACATAGTCGAACCAATGGGGAAAAATCTAAATCGCTTGGTTTGCTTTTATAAAATTTAAGCTTGGACCTGAATCTGTAATAACAGGATTTAAGTCTTAGGTTTTATACTATCAAGAACAGCTGGATTTAAATATCGGCCCGGCTGAATCTGAAGGAGTTCTTAAATGAAACTGGTTACGGCAATAATTAAACCATTTAAACTAGATGACGTTCGAGATGCTCTTGCCGAAGTCGGAATTAAGGGTATGACCGTAACGGAAGTTAAGGGCTTTGGCCGGCAAAAAGGCCACACCGAACTCTACCGCGGCGCTGAGTATGTCGTGGACTTCGTGCCAAAAGTAAAACTCGAAGTTGCGGTTGACTCTGCGATTGCGGATCAAGTCATTGACGCGATCGTTAACGCAGCACGAACTGAAAAGATTGGGGACGGTAAGATATTCGTCTACGATGTTGACCGTATTATCCGGATCCGGACCGGTGAGGAAGATCAGGACGCGCTCTAGAAAACCGATGATCTCGTTTTCAAGTCAGTGAATCTCTAACGGGCAAACTCAGCCCGCAGTCTCAATAGCCGCTCGCGCTTGGGATTAATTTTCTGAGATAAACGTCTTGTTTAAAAAATTATCCCGTGCTGTCAGTTTCAGCGTTTGATGATACAAGGTGAACATCTCGCTGTGGAAACGGGATGCTGATTCCGGCAGCATCTAGCCAAAGTTTTGTATTCTTATTTAGATCGAACTTTAAGGCCCAGAAATTTTCTTTCGTGCTCCAGCATCTGAGACTGAGATCAACTGATGAGGCGCCAAGTCCTGTCACCATTACCTGCGGCGCTGGTGTCGCGAGCACTCTATCGTCTGAGCGGAGGTGATTTAATAACAGGTCAATCGCAGCCTCGACGTCGTCCTCATAGGCAATGCCAACCGGAACATCCATTCGGCGAGTAGGCAATCTTGAGTAGTTTAGGATTGAGGTGTTCCAGAGTGCGCTATTGGGTACGGAGAGGTAAACGCCGTCATAGGTCGTCATGTCTGTTGTAAAAAGGCCGATCTCATCGACCGTTCCGGCGGTACCGCCGGCGTCGATGTAATCTCCGACCTTAAGCGGCCTAAGAATTAAAAGCATGATGCCTGCTGCAATATTTTGCAGTGTTCCTTGTAAAGCTAAGCCAATGGCAAGACCCGCTGCACCGAGAACCGCAATAATTGAGGTGGTTTGAATGCCAAGCTTGGCAAGAACTGCAATAAGCGTGATGGCAAGGACTGCATATCGTGCAATTGAGGCAAAAAACGGTTTGAGCGTGTCATCAACGACAGGCACTTTATTGAGGCTTCGAAGTGTGATGCCCCGGACACGTCCTGCCACCCACCATCCGAAAAGAAGGATTGCAATGCCCGCAATAAGGTCTAACCCATACTGGGACACAACGCTGATCAGTGATTCAAAATGGTGTAATAAGTTTTCGTTCATGAGTGTGGTCTAGCGCGGAGTTAAATTAAGTTTTTACTGAAAATATTGGTAAGATTTTACTAATACAGATGATATTGTGCCACGCGAGGTGAGCCGGGTACACTTATTAAAAAACGGCAATCACTTTATTCCGATGAATAAGACATTCGAAGAACCGCCCAGACCCGCCGCGCTCATATTACCCGGCTCCGAATCTTTGATCTGGAGAACAAACAATATCGACTGGCAGGCGTGTGATGAATCCGGATTTTGGGTGAAGCCGCTTATTGAAGACGATTCAAAAATGATTCGCACCTGCCTGATGAAAATAGACGCGAGCGCATTTTCTGATCTCCATGCACATGATGAATATGAGCAAATCTATGTGTTGAGCGGTTCTTTTTATGATCAGGATAGTGAGTATGGTGCTGGCGATCTTATCGTTAGGGCGCCGGGAACACTGCACACAGCAGGGAGCAAAACGGGAGCGACGGTTTTACTTTTTTATTCTCCTGCCTAGGGTTTTTTGGGTAGGATAATGATGTCGACGCTGTTGATTTAAATGTCAGATTTTTTCAGCGGTGGCCATCGCCTCGCTGATCGCAATTTCTACCGTGCGTGGTGCCCGACAATCACCCACTGAAAAAATTTCGATATTGGAGTGATCGAATGCTGCCATTAATTTGTCATTCGCTTTAGATCCGGACCAGTCGACAATAAGATCGATCGCTTCCCGAATTTCGGAACGTGAATCGAAAACGTTGCATAGCGTGACTTGATGATCATTGATTGACTTGATAATGCTTGAGTTTGTGAACGAGCAGTTTAGTTTTCCTAAGCGCTCAAACCAGGCGGAACGATTCGTGGCATCAATATCAGCCGCAACGGCAATATCGGAGCTCACGATCTCGACGGTTTTTTTCTGATGCAAGAGCGATTCCGCTGCAGCAACACCCGCTTGACCTCGACCGTCGTTGAGAACCAGCACATTGGATTCCTGAACGAACGCGCCGCCGAGCACGTCATGAGGTGTCATGATTTTAATCTTTGAATCGCCATCGAAAGTCCGATGCTGCTCAAAAGCGCCTGTCGCGATCACCACAGCATCAGCCTCAAGTTCCAGGATGTCAGTCTCAGTCATGGGACTGTTGAAGTGCACCAACACGTTGAGTCGGGCGAGTTCGTCGAGACGCCAGTCAATGACGCGTCCCAGTTCTTTCATGGAGGGCGCGTTTGCCCATAAAGCGAGTTGCCCACCGGCACGGGATGAGGCTTCATATACGGTGACATGATGTCCACGCTCGGCACTGATGCGAGCACATTCAAGGCCGGCGGGTCCTGCGCCAATGACGACGACTGATTTGACTTCTTGAGCAGGTTTGAATTTCCGTCCCGGCGTAGGGAGTAACGCATTCTGAATACACCGGATTGGCTTTCCGGCATATCGATTTGCGATGCAAATGTTGGCGCCCGCACAAATACGAATGCTACTTTCGACTTTGCCGCGCAGCTTTTGAAGTATTTCGGGATCACAGATATGTGCGCGAGTCATCCCGATCATATCGGCCTGACCCCGAGCCAGGATATCTTCGGCGTGGGACGGATCTACAATTCGACCGACCGCGAAGACCGGTAGGTTCACCACTTTTCGAATTGCTGCCGCAAGCGGTACAAATACGCCATGTGGAACTGGCGTCGGCGCCCAATGCTTGCTCCGGCCCTGATGGGAAAAGTTAGTGTGTGCAATGATATTGAGGTAATCAATGAGGTTGGTGTCTGCGAGTTGTTTGCAGATCACTTGCATATCGCTTAGCGCGAGACCGCCTGCCTCAAATTCATCGCCCGGCAGACGGATCCCCAGAACGCATTTGGTCCCCAATACGCCTTTGATTGACTCGAGAAGCTCAAGGAGAAAGCGCATTCTGTTGTTAAGAGATCCACCGTACTGGTCTTGCCGATGATTGGTAAGTGGGGATAAAAAAGCTTGCGGAAGAAAGCCAAAGGCGCTGAGCACCTCGACGCCGTCCATGCCGCCGGCAACCACCCTTTTTGCAGCCAGGGCATGCGCATCAATAACTTCAATGATTTCCCGTTGACTCATTTCATGTGAGATATTTCCATTGATTTCCGAGCGAACCGCAGACGCTGACCAACTCTCTCGCCCGGGTTGGCCAATTAATACCGTGCCGCCACTGTGTGCAAGTTGAGCGAGAATCCGGCCGCCTTCTTGATGGACTGCGGCGCTCAAAGCCTGATAGCCCGGAACGATGCTGTCGTCTAGATTCCAAAGGCCGTCTGAACTTGTACTCAGTAGGCCAGACTCATGTACGGGTGTGCCACCTGTGATTTGAAGTCCCACGCCATTTCGTGCGTAGTTTTGGTGATAGGCGATGTATTGCTTGCCCGGTTTGTTGTTCTCCGCAAAACCGGGTACGTGCGCTGAGACCAGCACGCGATTTCGGACTTGCATCGGGCCAATCTCAAGAGGTGAAAAAAGATGAGGGTAATCATTCATTATGGATCCTCAGAGTATTTAGCGCGGTGACTTTCGTTTGAGTATTACTGATTAAACGGATGGAAATCTCGAGCGTCTTTCGAGCTCGTAGATTGGCATCGAATTGCGGACGTAGCTTTTTTCAGCATTTGAGATGGGATGATAATCCCAAGATAGATTTTGCTGTCGCATTACGTTTTTCAAAAAAGATCGTCGACGTTGGCTTTCGAGCACACGCCTGGTAAGGGATGGAAAGTGGGTACTTCTGCTGAAAACTCGACGGCGTTTTCCATGTCGAGATGTTGCTTGGGAGACGACCGATCATCATCACAAATCGCGATGGCGCGCATAATGGCGAGTTCGTAGAGGCCGCATCGAAAGTCACACCTTCTTCGGAAAGACGATGCAGCGTTGGTGCGGGAACGATCGGATGCCCGTAACTTGGTAAATATCGAGGCGCAAGCTGATCGGCCATGATCAGGGTGATGTTTGGCGATTTGGTGGTCATGTTGGCAAGACGGTCAACTGCGCATGTGGGATGCATCAGGATCAAACAGAACGTCTGGATTAATACTGGCTGGGCAGCGATCGCCCATGATTTCGATCTCAAAACCATTAGGCGAAAATTCTGTCGCATAGTGGGTGGGCACATAGCCCAATGCAACGGACCGATCCGCATAATGCGCATAACCACCGGATGTCACGTAACCGATGATCTTATCGTTCTTGTAAATCGGTTCATTACCCATCACATCGCACTGTTTGGCGCTGACCGAGAAGGTTACTAATGTTTTCTCTGGTCCGTTTGTTTTTTCTCTGGCAGCAGACTCCCGGCCGATGAATTCTCCTTTTTCGAGGTTAACAAAGCGATCAAGTCTGGCTGCGTAGGGCCCATAAATGGGTCGATATTCTGTTGCCCATGAGCCAAAGCTTTTCTCAAGACTCAACGAGCGCATGGCACGCGATCCAAACGGTTGAATGCCGAGGTCCGCGCCTTTGCGCATGATTTCATCCCAAAGCTGGCCGTGAAACTCGGAGCGGACCCAAAACTCATAGCCCAAATCCCCCGTAAAGCTAATGCGCCCGGTCAACGTCGGGATCATTCCAAGATCAAGGGAGTGGAAGTCGAGAAACCGTAATGCCGAGTCAGACGCATCCTCGTTAATCAGGCGAGATAGCAGTTCGCGTGAGCGGGGTCCTGCGATCGAAAGCCCGAGGAGATTCATGCCATGCGATTGAAGACTGACACTGCCATCATGCGGGAGATGTTCCTCAAACCAGCGCATATGATATTGCTCCGCTGCGCCCGAGCCAAAAATAAAGAAGCGCTCATCGGCAAGTTTTCCAATCGTGAAGTCGCCGATTAACTTGCCGTTGTGATTCAGCATGGGCGTTAAACAGAGTCGCCCCGCCTTGGGTAATCGATTGGCGAGAAGCATGTTGAGCCATGATTCTGCACCGAGTCCTGTAACTTCATATTTTGCGAAAGATGAGATATCAACCAGCCCAACGTTTGTGCGCACGTTATGACATTCTTTTTTGATGGGTTCAAACGCATTGGAACGCAGGAACGTCACGTTTTCGACGGCTGTCATATCAGCAGGTGCGTACCATAATGCTTGTTCCATGCCAAAAGAGACGCCAAAAACTGCATTAAGTGCCTTTTGCTTTTCATAGATTGGAGTGGTCCGAAGCGGTCTTGCAGCGGGAAGCTCTTCATTCGGGAAGCGCACCTGAAAACGTCGAGAATAATTCTCGCGGACTTTGGCATTGGTATAGGCCATGGTTGTCCAATCGCCATAGCGAGAGACATCCATCCCCCAAACATCAAAGCCCGGATCACCTTCTGTAATCCAGTTTGCGAGCGCAAGACCAACACCACCGCCCTGACTGAAGCCGGCCATCACACCGCATGCGCACCAGTAGTTTTTTAGTCCTCGTACGGGCCCAATCAGTGGGTTTCCATCAGGCGCGAAAGTAAACGGCCCATTAATGATCTGTTTGATGCCGGTATGTTCAAATGCTGGAAAATGCCGGAATCCGACTTCCAGAGATGGTGCGATTCGCTCGATATCTTCAGCCAGGAGTTCATGACCAAATTCCCACGGCGTCTCTTTGGGTGACCACGGTACGCAGGCTTTTTCATAAGTCCCCATTAGCATGCCTTTACGTTCCTGGCGCAGGTATAACTCGCCATCGGGATCGACGATATGGAGGACTTCCTTGCCCGTTGTTCGATTAATCTCTTCAACTTCTGGCATGTCTTCAGTAATGAGATACATATGTTCCATTGCAAGCACTGGAAGCTCGAGCCCAACCATCCGCCCGATCTCGCGCGCCCAAAGTCCACCGGCATTCACGACATGATCCGCAGCGATCGTGCCCTGTTCTGTTGTAACAGACCATCCCCCCTCAGGTGTTTGATTGAGTTCAGTGACGCGATTTCGAAGGTAGATTTCTGCACCTTGAACCCGCGCTGCTTTTGCGTAGGCATGGGTCACATCAGAGGGTGAGAGATGTCCATGCATTGGCGTATACAGCGCGCCTAAAAATTCATTAGGGTTAATGAGCGGCAGAATATTCTCAGCTTCTTTTGGCGTCAGCAGCTCGGTTTCAATCCCAAGCAGTTTCTCTTGGGATTGCATCACTTTCAATAGTTCCAGGCGCTCCGGTGTCGCTGCGAGAAAAACACCTCCGGTTAAATGAAAGCCAGTCTCTTGACCGGAGATCTCTTCGATTTCTTTATAAAGATCGATTGTGTAAGACTGAAGTTTGGCCACCTGCGGATCGTTATTGAGCGTGTGACAGCCGCCTGCCGCATGCCAGGTTGAGCCGGAGGTTAGCTCTGAGCGCTCAATTAATACGACGTCTTTCCAGCCCGCCTTGGTCAGATGATACAGAACAGATACGCCAACTACGCCTCCGCCAATGACTACAACCTGCGCATGTGATTTCATGGTCGCCGAACACCCCCAGTTTTGTTTTTCCTAGGCCGGAAATATTAGTCCAGTTTTACAATGAAGTGCTATGACAAATCCATATCGGCGTTACACCGAACGATAGATTGTTTTAAAAAAGGGTGGGGTTAATGGGCGACGTGGACGTCATACCTCCGTCAACGACAAAGCATTGGCCAGTCACGAAAGCGGATTCTGCAGATGCCAGCCAGACGGCAGTTGCAGCCACATCTTCTGGGTTGCCCAGTCGGCCGGCCGGATGACGGGCCAGGGCATCTTGTCGCGCCGCGTCCGAATCCTCGGCAACTGCAAATGCGGCGTCGGTCATCTGGGTCGTGATCCAGCCTGGGCAAATAGCGTTACATCGGATTTTAGGCCCGTGATCGACCGCAATGGAGCGGGTGAGTCCGTGTACAAACGCTTTTGAAGCGTTATAAAGGGCAAGACCGGGATCTGCGATATTCCCAGACACAGAACCAATATTAATGATAACGCCGCCGCGTTTCATCAGTGGGATAAAGGTTCGGCAAGCCATAAAGACCGCCTTGGCGTTAACGCCCATCAGGAAATCCCAATCATCGTCTGTTGTATCAACGATCGTTTTTTCTATTTGAACGCCAGCATTGTTAACGAGAATATCGAGTCCCCCAAACCGATCAAGCGCAAGAAAGCTGAGTTCTTCAATCTCGTCCTGATTAGCCAGGTCGGTTTGAGTCCATCCGACTATCGAGGGTAAATCTGAAGGGCGTGATGCCCGGCCACAGGTCATCACGTCTGCACCTTCCGATACAAAAGCATCAACGATTGCGCGACCGATTCCCTGGCGACCTCCGGTAACCAGGGCAGCTTGTTCATGAAGGCGCATTTTGTTTCTCTGTTGGATCCCTAGTCTGTATGGGCTGAAGGATATATCAGATGAGCCTGGTGAATCGAGATTCTTTATCGTTTCCTAATAGCTTTTTCATGCGCTAGTTCTCGACGGCTCGATAATAAGCATCAAGAATCAAACTGTGAAAGTGGTGAACTGCATGCTCGCTTAGCCCACTGTTCTCTGGATCGACCAGATATCGCCCTTGATTAAAAGCAGGTGTTCTCATGCCCCGCTGGACGCTTTCAACAAGCGCAATATCTTCGGGCTGCAATGTTTCATCGATAAATTTAATCGCTTCTCGCTCTGCATCGTCGGGAGATTCGGTTTCAAAAAAGAAATCGAAGACTTCATAGGTCTCTTCGGGGCCGACGGGGTAAAAACGCCAAACCATAAAGTTTCCTCGACCGGGGTAGCGCATCAGTGTTGTGTTTGGCCATAAGTACCAAACGGCATGATCAGTGACCTCTGCTGAATCAATTCCGTAAGCCTTATTTTCGGATCGACCGGCTTTTGCCATGTGACTCGAATAGATGCCATGGGTTTTTACCTTATAGGTATCCATCTCCACCAAAGTGCAAAAATCCCGATGCGCTACCGGGCAGTGATAGCATTCGAGGAAGTTATCAACCACGGCTTTCCAGTTCGCTTTGATCGAATAGGTTAACGTATGGGCGTGCGCCAGCTCTGATAAGTCCGGCGCATAAGAAAGCACTTCATCCGCCAAGCCTTCGCTTTGCTGGGAAAGAGAAATTGCATTTGGGTTCAGATTAACGAATACCAGATGACAAAAAACCTCGACGCGGATGGAGTCAAGGCAAATCTTCTCTGGAACAAAGTCTTCAATTAATTCCGAGCGTCGAGCGCTGGCAAGCTTCCCGTCGAGTCCGTAGACCCAGGCGTGGTAGGGGCAGGCGATTGAATTTACTTGGCCGCGGCCTTTTAGTAATTCATGGCCACGATGTTTGCAGACGTTGTAGAACGCCTGCAGTTCACCCGACTTGTCACGACAGGCAAAAACACTCTGGCCCTGGATCTCGGTTGCAACATAAGCGCCAGGACTGGCCAACTGCTTCTCGTGACACAGAAACTGCCAGCTGTTGTGAAAGATATGCTGGCGCTCGATCTCGGCAAGAAGCGGATCTTGATAGCATCGGGAATGAATCGAATGGGAGCGAGAAGCAATGGGATCGAATCCCTTGCTAATCTGGGAGAAGGTGGCTTGATTGAGTTTAGGAACGCTCATTAATGTAGTTCCCCACGATTATGCTCAATGTATGATACCGCTTTTACTCATCGCATTTCGTTTTTGAACGTCCCGTTGGGTTATTTTCAGCTCGATATTTACGGTTTTTAGTTGTATCGGTGATGATATTGATAGAATACGGTTCAAAATGAATACCCAACTATGAAACATCTTTTTGATAGCAACCGGGCGTGGGCAAAAAATAAAAAGAACGATGATCCGGAGTTTTTTTCAAAATTAGTCGCTCAGCAGAATCCAGAATACTTATGGATTGGCTGCTCTGATAGTCGTGTGCCGGCTAATCAGATTGTCGGTCTTTTGCCCGGCGAGCTATTTGTTCACCGAAACGTCGCAAATCTAGTAATTCATACGGATCTTAATTGTCTTTCCGTTATTCAGTATGCTGTAGAAGTTCTAAAAGTGAAACACATCATTGTTTGCGGGCATTACGGATGTGGTGGGGTAGAAACAGCGATAAGTGATCGCTCGAGCGGTTTTATCGACAACTGGCTGTTGCACATAAAAGATCTATACCATCGCAAGCGGTCAGATTTTTCTGATATCGAAGATCAAGAGACTAAAGTGGATCGTTTGTGTGAGATGAATGTCGTCGCGCAAGTCAATAATGTGTGCCATACAAGCATTGTGCAGGACGCGTGGCAGCGCGGCCAACAATTGCAGGTGCACGGCTGGATCTACAGCATTAAAGATGGGCTCTTGAGAGACCTTAACGCGACATTCGACGCGCCTGATCAGGTACCCGCGGTTTATCGTTGATTCACGTATTTCGCCAACCGCTCTAATAGATTTAATTTGCAATAAAATGCAAGATGTTTCTCTAATCCTTGCGTTCAACCATTGAACGTGAGATGATGTTCAATCATTGAACGCATGAAATATCGGCTCAAAAAATGAGTAGCGAACGCCATTTAAAGGCTCTCAAGGCCTTAGAAACTAATCCCGAGATGACGCAGCGAGAGTTAGCGGTCGCGTTGGGGGTTAGCGTCGGCGCAGCTAACTATTGCTTAAAAGCGCTCGTTGAGAAAGGGTGGATAAAGTTAGAAAACTTTCAGAAGAATCCAAATAAGCTTGGTTATCTTTATTTGCTCACCCCGAAGGGTTTTTCCGCTAAAACAACTCTTACAACAGACTTTCTGAAGTCTAAGTTAGAGGAGTACGATCGGTTGAAAGCAGAGATTGCGTCGCTTTCGGCTGAAGTCGAAAACTCGGTAAATGACTAGATTGGCTTTTCTAAAAAGTAACTATTGATCATGAATGAGAAAATTCTTGTGACGGGAGCAGATGGCTTTATCGGATCCCATTTGGTAGAAATGCTTGTCCGAGAAGGTTATCAAGTGAAAGCGTTTGTTTGCTACAACTCCTTTAATTCGTGGGGTTGGCTGGATAGTGCTGCACCAGATGTGACTGGTAGTTTTGAGGTGATCTCAGGAGATATTCGAGATGCTCATTGTGTCGAGAATGCGGCCGGGGGGTGCAGTCGAATTTTGCACCTCGCTGCGCTGATCGCAATTCCGTTTAGTTATAGCGCTCCTGACGCATATCTTCAAACGAATGTGGGCGGAACGTTAAACGTATTGAAGGCGGCCCAAAAGCATGATGTTAGCCATACCGTTTGCACATCGACCTCAGAAACATATGGTTCGGCTCAATTTGTGCCTATTACTGAAGAGCATCCGCTCAATGCTCAGTCACCGTATGCGGCCACTAAAATCGGAGCTGATCAGCTCGCACTGTCATTTGAAAAATCTTTCGGGCTCCCCGTATCTCTTATCCGGCCCTTTAATACTTATGGTCCCCGACAGTCGGCGCGTGCTGTGATCCCGACCATAATTAGCCAGATCGCGAGTGGTGAGCGAAGTATTAAGCTGGGCGCGTTGCATCCGACGCGGGATTTCAGTTTTGTTCGCGATATCGCGAGAGGTTTTATTCAAGCGATGAACTGTTCTGCCTGTGTTGGCGAGGTTACAAATATTGGTAGTGGTTTTGAAATCTCAATTCGCGAGACGGTGGATTTAATCGCCGAGGCAATGAGCGTGTCTGTCGATATTATCAGTGATCAGAAGCGGCAGAGACCGGACGCGTCTGAAGTCGATCGGTTATTCGCTGATGTAGAGAAAGCTAAAAAACATTTTAATTGGTCGCCGGAGTTTGGCGGCCGCGATGGATTTGTCAAAGGGCTAAAAGAAACAGCCGAGTGGTTCATAGATCCTGCAAATCTCTCACTCTATAAGCCCCATCTTTACAATGTGTGAGAATAAAAAAGTGAGCCTGGCAAGTGTCAATCGAGTATGCAGCGAGAGCGTTATAAGCGATGTAGTAACTGTTCTCGATGAAATGCTTTTGAGAAATGGAGGGAAGATTCCGCTTCATGAGCCAGAATTCTCGGGTAACGAGGAAAAATTGTTGATCGATTGTCTTCGGTCGACATATGTCTCGTCCGTTGGGCAATATGTAGATGAATTCGAGAAATCACTTTCCCTGGCTTGCGGCGTTAATCACAGCGTCGCCGTTGTGAATGGCACCGCCGCCCTCCAGGTGGCCCTGAGGATTGCCGGGGTGAATGCAAACAGTGAAGTGCTAATGCCTAGTTTTACATTTGTTGCCACTGCAAACGCGGCTCATTATCTTGGTGGAATTCCCCATTTTGTGGATATCTCTGAAAAAACTTTAGGAATTGATCCAATGGCGTTACGCGAAAGACTCAATGAGATAGCGGAAGTAAAAGATGGCAAACTAATTAATGGACAAACGGGGAGAGCTATTTCTGCTCTACTACCCATGCATACTTTCGGGAATCCATGTGATATAGAAGCGTTATTGTCCGTGGCAAGAGATTTTGACATACCTTTAATTGAGGATGCCGCAGAGGCACTTGGAAGTCAGTATCACGGCAAACCATGCGGAAGTTTCGGCGCTATGGCGGCAGTTAGCTTTAATGGAAACAAGATAATTACGACCGGTGGTGGGGGAGCGATTCTCACGAACGATCCTGAACTGGCCAGGCAGGCTAAACATCTCACTACCACATCCAAGTTACCTCATCAATGGGAATTCGTTCACGATCAAATCGGTTACAACTATCGAATGCCAAACATTAATGCAGCGCTTGGCGTTGCTCAGTTGGCTCAGTTGAAATCGAAAGTGAAGAGCAAAAGATCGCTCGCAAACCAATATCAGCGCGTGTTTGCAGGCATTCAAAATGCGCGCATTTTTGAAGAAGTTGATGGATCTGAGTCTAATTATTGGTTAAATACTTTGATTCTGGATGAAGACAATGCGGTAAAGCGCGACGAGTTACTCGAGGAGTTAAACAGAATTGGCATCTTGGCCCGTCCCGCATGGACACCATTGCATACGCTTGATATTTTTGCGGAATGCCCGAGAGGTAAATTATCGCTAACCGAAAGCCTCTTCAGTCGTATTGTCAATATTCCGTCTTCAGCCTATCTAGCGGAAACCGTTAGTGTCTGAACTTTTACTAATCGGCGGAGGCGGTCATTGTAAGGCAGCGATTGATGTGATCGAGCAAGAGGGAAATTTTTCGATCATTGGCGTCACTACAAAAAAGATAGGAGAGTGCGAATCAGTTCTGGGTTATCCAGTTTTGGGGACTGATGATGACCTTTCGTCGCTAGTCTGTGATGGCCGATTTTTTTTGGTTGCGATTGGGCAGATAAATACTTCAGAAGCACGAATAACGGCATTTAATAGAGCAACAAGCATTGGAATGCAGTCGGTTTCGATAAGATCGCCAAAAGCGTATGTTTCTCCCCATGCGGCGATTGGAAATGGCACTTTAATTATGCATGGTGCAATCGTGAACGCCGATGCCCAGGTTGGCATCAATTCCATAGTTAATTCTTTGGCCCTTGTTGAGCATGACAGCATCATTGGCGATCACTGCCATATCTCTACGGGTGCAAAGATAAACGGCAACGTAATAGTCGGTGAGAAAAGTTTTATAGGATCGGGCGCAGTCTTGAGAAACGGGATTTCAGTCGGGGCAAGAAGCATAATCGGTGCAGGGTGTTACGTGGATTTTGATGTGCCGGAGGATGCAATTGTTCGATCCTCTCGCAAGGATGTTCCTAATGGATAAGGAAATTCAACGGGTTCTTGTGATCGCAGAAGCAGGAGTAAATCATAACGGAGACATTAATCTTGCGAAGAGGTTAATTGATGCCGCAGTTGATGCCGGAGCAGACGCTGTAAAATTTCAGACGTTTGTTGCAGATAAAGTAGTAACCACGACAGCGGCTAAAGCCGACTACCAAGTACTGAGCACGGGATCAGATGATTCCCAATTTGATATGCTGAAAAAACTCGAACTTAGCCCAACGATGCATGAAGAGTTGGTCAAACACTGCGAAAAGCGAGAGATCAAATTTCTTTCGACCGCGTTTGATCAAAAAAGTCTTGATTATCTCGATTCTCTTGGACTTACGCTTTTTAAAGTGCCTTCTGGGGAGATTACCAACCTCCCATTTCTTCGTCATGTTGGATCGCTTGGCAAGCCTGTCGTTCTTTCCTCAGGGATGGCGTCCCTGAAGGAAGTGGGTGATGCGGTTGCGGTTTTGGAGCGTGCCGGTACTGTTCGAAAGAAAATAACCGTGATGCACTGTAATACAGAATATCCCACACCAATGCAGGACGTGAATCTCCGAGCGATGGCGACTATTCGCGATGCGTTCGGTGTAGAAGTCGGGTATTCTGATCATACCCGTGGTATTGAAGTGCCGATTGCCGCCGTCGCGACGGGCGCTAGTGTTATCGAGAAGCATATAACGCTCGATCGCTCATTGCCTGGACCTGATCAGGCAATGAGTACAGAGCCACAAGAGTTTAAAAAAATGATTCAGGCGATCAGAAATATCGAGCAGGCGCTTGGGAGTGGCATTAAGCAGGCGAGCCCGAGTGAAGCGAAAAATATTTTAATAGTGAGAAGATCTTTGGTAGCGACGAAACGCATCCAGGCTGGTGAATCTTTCACATCAGAGAATATTTCTGCGAAGCGACCGGGGACTGGAATTTCTCCTATGCGCTGGGATGACGTTATTGGCAGAGCGGCCGTCCGCGACTTTCTTCCAGATGAGTTGATTGAATTGTGAAAAAGATTTGTGTTGTTACTGGCACGCGTGCTGAGTATGGGTTACTGCGTTGGGTGATTGACGGGATTGAGAACTCTGAGATGTTGGAATTGCAGCTCGTGGTAACGGGAATGCACCTGTCTCCGGAATTTGGCATGACCGCCGATGTGATACAGGCGGATGGATTCAAGATCAACAAACGAGTGGAGATGTTGATGAGTTCGGACTCGTCAGTTGGGATATCCAAATCGATGGGTCTTGCCATGATTGGATTCGCTGATGCTTTTGCTGAATTAAACCCCGACCTACTGCTCGTTTTGGGAGATCGTTTCGAGATATTTTCTGCAGTTTCAGCCGCAATGATCGCGCGTATTCCTATCGCACATATTCACGGAGGTGAAATTACAGAGGGAGCATTCGATGATGCTATTCGGCATTCAATAACAAAAATGTCCCATCTACATTTTGTTGCCTCTGAAGAATATCGAAATCGAGTGATTCAGTTGGGCGAGTGCCCTGATCGAGTTAATTGTGTGGGCGGACTAGGGGTTGATGTTATTAAGCGAACTCAACTGTTGGGTAAAAAGGAGTTGCAATCGGACATCGATTTCGAGTTTAAGGCGCGCAATTTATTGGTCACCTTTAATCCGGTAACTCTCGAGAAAAATACGAGTGCGTCTCATATTGATGAACTTCTTTTGGCTCTCGGGAGCTTAGCCGGTACGGGCTTAATATTTACCATGCCTAATGCAGATACCGATGGACGAATTGTGGTGCAAAAAATAAAAGAGTTCTGCGATAAAAATACCCACGCAAAAGTGTTTGAATCTTTGGGGCAGCAGCGATATCTGTCGTGCATTCAGCATACAGATGGCGTTGTAGGCAACTCCTCTAGCGGCCTTCTCGAGGCGCCTGCACTCAATACGGGAACTATTAATATTGGAGATCGCCAAAAAGGTCGACTAAAAGCTTCAAGTGTTATTGATTGCAAGCCAGAGCGCGATGAAATTCGACGTGCGATCGACCAGTTATTTTCTGATAACTTTCAATCAAGCTTGAAGATGATAGAAAACCCCTATGGCCATGGCGGCGCGACTGAGAGAATTTGCGAAATCTTAGAAAA
This sequence comes from Arenicellales bacterium nBUS_48, assembly GCA_051201575.1. GTDB lineage: Bacteria > Pseudomonadota > Gammaproteobacteria > Arenicellales > UBA868 > UBA868. The sequence goes on from CP179197.1 coordinate 771,843, forward strand.
GAAGCCTCTTCATAAGATTTTAAAAAAAAGCTTTTTTGATACTCCGATAACTTTAAAAAATCGGTAGGGTTTGCGATGGAAGGGTTTCAAAAAAATAATAAAAAAACGCTCGTTGAGATTACGGTCAAAGAAATCGACACGATTGAAGATGCTATTCGGAGCCTGAATAATTCTGGCGCGCGAATATGCCTTGTTGTCGATGAGCGCAGGAAACTTGTTGGAACTGTCTCGGATGGTGATATTCGAAGGGGCTTATTGAATGGCAAAACGCTATCGACTACATGCCTAGAAGTCGCTCAATTAAATCCTCTTGTCGTGCCTCGCGGGTGTTCACGAGCTATGGCTCACCAGATGATGCTAGCCAATAAAGTACAGCAAATTCCTGAGATCGATGAGGATGGAGTGGTTTTGGGTGTGCATACTTGGGAGGACCTCAATTCAGCTGCAGACCAAGATTCGACAATCGTAGTTATGGCAGGAGGTCAGGGGATCCGACTTAGACCTCTTACGGAGCATTGCCCAAAGCCGATGTTAAAGGTTGGGGATAAACCAATGCTTGAGCATCTTATTATCCGAGCGCGTAATCAGGGATTTAATAAGATTATTCTGGCTATTAATTATTTGGGCCACATGATTGAAGACTATTTTGGAGATGGTTCGCAGTTTGGCGTTCAAATTGAGTATTTACGCGAGACGGCTCCGCTAGGAACGGCTGGCGCTTTATCTTTGCTTTCGAATAAACCAGCAAGCCCTTTAATTGTCATCAACGGTGATGTGGCGACCGAAATCAAATTTGACGATTTATTGGAATTTCATAAGCGTCAGAAAGCAAAGCTCACGATGGCCGTCCGACTGCATGAATGGCAGCATCCGTATGGAGTCGTGACAATTGATGGCTCGAATATTGTTGGATTTGAAGAGAAGCCAGTATTTCAGACCCGGGTTAATGCGGGAATTTACGTACTTTCGCCAGAAGCGCTCGAATTACTTGAAGCGGATCAGGCCTGCGATATGCCAACGCTTTTTGAGCGCGCACGCTCAATCAGCCTAGCCACAATAGCTTATCCAACGCATGAGCCCTGGATAGACATTGGCCGACAGGAAGATCTTGAAGCGGCGAATTATTTTGAGCAAAGATGATTAAACGCGCTCTGATTGTAGGACTCGGTAGTATGGGCCGACGTCATTTAAGAATTCTCAGGGAGTTGCATCCTGATTTAGATATTCGAGTGTTTCGCCACTCTGGCTGCGTCGAAGAAATAGAATATTCAGATGGATGTTATGGGGATTTTGAAGACGCATGTCGGTTTCAGCCTGACCTTGCGATTATCGCCTCCCCGGCGAGCGAGCATATTGTTTCCGCGAAAGCTTTTGCGAATGCAGGCACGCATTTACTCGTCGAAAAACCTATTTCAAACAATGCAGACGGTGTAGCTGAGTTAATTTCACTCGCTCGAGAGCGCGACCTGCAGTTACAGGTGGGATATAACTTGCGCTTTCTAAAGACGCTTCAGTGCTTTCGTGAAAATTTGATTAATGGGCTAATTGGTTCTGTACTTTCCGTTCAATGTGAAGTCGGTCAGTACCTTCCTGATTGGAGGCCGGACGTTGATTATCGTCAGAGCGTCTCTGCTCAAAGGAAATTTGGTGGGGGCGTGTTGCTTGAGCTTAGTCACGAGTTGGACCTACTGAGTTGGATTTTTGGGGATATTTGCTCGGTCTCTGCCTGGATCGGATCCCAAGGAAATCTGGAGATCGACGTAGAAGATTCCGCAATGCTGCGCCTTGAATTTGAAAATAAAGTGCGGGCCCAAGTTATGATGGACTTTATAAGAAGGGATTCGACACGAACGTGTACTGCCGTTGGGGAGAAAGGGACTCTTAGATGGGATGCGCTTAGAGGTCTAGTTGAGCATTTCGATCCAAGCGCCAACTCATGGAAAGAGATTATCCGTCGCTCCTTGGATCGCGATGAAAGTTATTTAGCGCAACTCAGATCTTTTTTGCATTCTATTCAGGCAGGGACAGCGAGTGAGATTGCGGCAGCGGGTGAGGAAGGTTTGAATGTAGTCAAGGTAATTGATGCGGCTCGGCGGTCTAGTGCCGCTGATGGCCTGCGCATGATTGTGAGACCGTTATAGTGAGCTTCACCGCCTTTATATTTGCCCGCGGGGGATCGAAGGGGTTGCCTGGCAAAAATACAAAAGAATTGGGCGGAAAACCTCTTATTGGGTGGGCGATTGAGCAGGCGTTTGCAGTAGACGATATCAGTCGGGTTATTGTTTCGACTGATGACGAATCAATAGCGACTGTTGCTCGTTCTTTTGGGGCCGATATCCCTTTTTTGCGTCCGACCGAGCTCTCGGGAGATAATTCCCCCGAGTGGATGGCTTGGCAGCACGCGATCAACTTTATGATCAGCGAAAGCGATTCATTCACAGGGCCGTTTATTTCAGTGCCGGCAACTTCACCGCTAAGAGAGCCCGAGGACATTTCTCGCGCACTCGAATTATTTCAAGAAGGGGGTGCGGATGTCGTTATCGCGGTAACACCTGCGCATCATAATCCCTGGTTTAATATGATCCAGATGCAAGATAATAATCTTGTAAAACTTGTTAACGATTCAGAAAGTGCTGTTTTTCGAAGGCAAGATGCTCAAAAAGTATATGACATGACAACTTTTGTATATATTGCAGATCCGGAATTTATCCTTTGTGAGAACGGTATTTTTTCGGGACGGGTCAAAGCAATTGAGGTTCCGGTAGAGCGTTCAATCGATATTGATACACAGTATGATTTTGATATCGCTGAATTTTTGCTGTCAAGAAGCGGGAGCCAAGCTTGAACACTTTGACTGATTTAGCAGATCTTTCCGGCCGTAGAGCAATCATCACTGGTGGTGCGGGACATTTGGGCGGGGTTATGGCGCAGACTCTCGCTGGGATGGGCGCTGATCTTGTCCTTGTTGATCTCGATTCACAAATACTTGAGGGCATAGGCCAAGAGCTAAACGATCGGTTTCCTTCCAAGGTTCAGACGATTTCCTGTGATCTAGAGTGTGAAGAAGAGAGAGGGGATTTGGCGAATACGGTGCTTGAGACGGGCGGGATCAATATTCTGATTAATAACGCTGCATTCGTTGGAACCACTGAATTATCCGGTTGGGCCGAGCCTTTCGAGAAACAGACCCTTGTAGCCTGGAGACGGGCGATGGAGGTTAATCTCACTGCCGCGTTTCATCTATCCCAGTTGTTTGCGCCTTCACTTAAAGTGAATCGAGGAAGTTCAATTATCAACATCGGATCGATATATGGCTCAATCGCTCCCGATTGGTCGCTTTATGAGGGTACTGGCATGACGAATCCAGCAGCATATGGGGTTTCCAAAGCTGGTCTGACTCAACTGACAAAGTGGCTGACGACAACTTTGAGCCCATCTGTAAGGGTAAATTCAATCTCTCTTGGAGGTATAGAGAGAGGCCAGCCGGCGAAGTTTATTGGTCGATATATCAAAAAAACACCTCTCTGCCGGATGGCATGTGAGGAAGATATTATTGGCGCAATAGCATTTTTGTCGAGTGATATGTCGAGCTATGTGACCGGCCATAATTTATCGGTTGATGGTGGATGGTCAATTTCCTAAAGCTTCCCGCTGTATGGATGGTTAGATCGTCGATAAGGCTCTCGCCATAATAGAAAACTGAGATGCTGTCTAAATATGAATGCAGGGATTCTACGATTTTTCAGTCTAGAGACGCGGCAAAAAGCCAATCTGTCAATCAGTTGCGAGTTACGTTTCGTTAAACTCACTGATAAGCATCACGCCACGCTCGCCAAAATTTATTTGAATTCGAATCTATGAATTTAATAAGAAAGTGGATTTTTCTTCCCGTTGAAGTTAAAAGCCGGGAGCTGATTCCAAAACTTCTCTTTGCAGATTTTGCATCACGCGAGGGATATGGGATTTTCATAGGGCGCAATGGAATGAATATAAGTCGAGACAAGTTCCCGCAAGGTCTTTATTTCGATAAGTGTCTGTCTCCCCATAAGATTAGCGCTCATCGGCTTCAGGTTAAAATTTTTGGAAATACTCTTGTGAGTCTCGATGAGGAGGGTTTCATTACTGATGAGAAGACCTACGCCAAAGCTCGGTTCACTCAAGAATCAATAGATTTGACTTCAGTAATTTTTACTTGGGGGAAAAAAGAAAGTTCGATGATTCTCGAGCAATACAAAGCGAAGGAGAAAGTCCGAGTCTCGGGCAGTCCAAGGATAGACAGTTGGCGGCCTGAATTCAAATACCTTTACGAACCTGAAATGAAGGATATTCATCATCGTTTTGGCGATTTCATTTTGGTCAATTCAAATTTTGGCGCGCCTCCTGCTCTTCCTGGCGATCGATATGACGACGCGATGAAGCAATATATTGATTTATTGAAAAAAATTAGAGAGAAGTTCATTGAGTTAATTCGAGAGATTGTGAAAGAGTTCCCATCGCGCAATGTAGTTTTACGACCCCATCCTGGCGAGGATCAGGGGTTGTGGATTGCTATGAAGAGTGAGCTACCAAAAAATGTTCATATCATCCTCGAAGGGTCAGTCAGTCCGTGGATTCGGTCTGCGAGCCTACTGCTCCATCATAATTGCACTACCGCCGTTGAGGCATGGGTCTCGGGCACTCCCGCAATTTCATATGAGCCTTTGTTAGACTCGAACTTAAATTATGAACCTTTTCACGATTTACCCAGCACCTTAGGAATTAGGGCAGTTAGTGTAAAAGATGCTCTGACCGCAATAAGGGAGCAATTTTCAGGCTATTGTAAACATCGATCTCAGGATTCCGCCAAAGCAGATGATTACTTCTTATTTGATGAGCATGAATTTTCGTCTCAGAAGATTTTGGCGGAAATCAATAAATTACCGATTGAAGAATGCAACTATAAAATTCCATCTTTTACCGCATGGAAAAAATTTCGCAGTGCTATAGGGCGAATAAAATACCGTTTGAGCGATATGTGGGGCGCCAACTGGATCCCTTTAAGCCACAGTTTGCAAAAAAATCCTGGAATGAAGTTAGAGGAGATGAGTAACCTGGCTAGTCGATTACAGGTGAGAGGTGATCAATCGTGTAGCACGCTTAAAGTGCATCAAGTGGATACGGACACATTTTGCCTTTATCGCGAATAAACATTTTTCATAGGTTTTAGTAATCACTTTTACGGCTCCAGTGACGATGACTTAAGTCAGGTTTCGAGTCAGTCCCAGAAAGTGCGGTGTCGAAGACGGTTTTAAAGGCATTAGTCATCGACTCCATCATAGTTCACAGTGTGGCGAAGTTTCCATTTATCATTTTGATTGACCCAAAGATGAGGTGAACGAAATTCATCGCAAAGTTCGGTAAATTTTTCCATGGAAATTCCCAAATACTCTAGGACCTCATTGATATAACGATCTGGGAATTCACCATCAAAACGCTTTACGAGCGCCTGCCCTTCTTCACGCGTTAGGTGTTTGTTTCGAATTTCCTGAGATGCATCATAAGTTGTTCGGCCGATCCCAAATTTTATATAGGTCGTGTAGTAGTGAAGGTCATCAATCTTGTCGTCAATGCTGTTGTATTTACTGTAGGTTCCTTGGGTTCTAAATGGTCGCGCCTTGAAACCGGTGTGATCAACGGCGTAATAGTACGCTTCCTGCGGAATCCATTTAAGGTAGTACCCTAGATAGTGAACCTCAATATTCGTTCTGTCGTACTGTGACGCAGGAAGCGGCAGAAACGTCATTAGTTCAGATTTAGAAATGCCGTGCTGATCGATAATTTCGGAGACCGGTAAACCGGCAACAATCATGTCATCGAAATCTTCCATAGTGTGAAAGGCTTTGTCTCTTAGTGATGATGCATTATCTGCCAAGGGGTTTCCATACTCGGCTTCATTTTCGCCATAAAAAATCAGATCAATACCAAATTTGGCTGCTATTTTTGGCGCAAGGTTCTTTTGACCTAGGATAAAGGTTTGAAACGGATGCAGAAGGTTTTCAATCGAAAGCTTGGTTAAAAGCTTCATTACTTTTCCATTCTGCTTCCATGTAATGTTGTCAAACCCACCGATCTCTATCCAATTTCTGAAGTTCTGTAGTCCATAGTCGGTATAGAGAATTGGCGGCCAGGTGCATGTCAGGGGGTTCATCCCATATTTGTATTTGAGAATATGAGCCTGAAACGCGCTGTCTTTTCCACCACTACCCGGAACTAGGCAATCATAATCCCCGTTTGATTTACGGTGACGATTGAGTAGATCAATAAGCTCTTTTTCTCTATCTTGCCAGACAATTGAATTTTTGGTGTCTGCTTGCCGGCAGGCATCACAGACGCCATCGCTGTCAAATTGAAGGTATTTGGCTCCATCCCGATTTCGGGTGTGCCGGAATTCTGGAACTGAAGAAGGCCTTTGATTTGACATCAGGCATTTTTTACAAAAAAAGACATCACTAGGCAGATTGAAGTATGTTTCCATAGATTTTTAGTCTTGTATTTTTTGTTTTAGAGTGTGGTAGATTTTTAAGCCCGCAGGCCCACTTTTTTCAGGATGGAATTGGGTTGCAAAAATATTTTTTTGTCTGATCACAGAGCAATAAGTTTGCTCGCCATACTGAGTGCTAGCAAGAGTGATACTTTTGTCTTTTGGCTCAACGTAGAGAGAGTGAACGAAGTACATCAGGTCGCCTTCAGTACTGTTCTCAAGCAACGAGTCTTTCCAAGAAGCGGTTTGTTTTAAAGAATTCCAACCCACGTGCGGGACCGGATATCTTACCTCAGGAGAGGCGCTAAACTGGAGGCGTTTAACTGAGCCTGAAATTAGCCCTAAGCCTTTGTGGTTGCCAAACTCCTCGCTGCGATCGAAAAGAAGTTGAAAGCCAAGGCAAATACCCAAAAAAGGCCGCCCAGAGCCAACGAACTCGGTGATACACGCGTCGAGACCGCTATCTATTAGTTGTGTCATCGCTTCTCCAAAAGCGCCAACACCCGGCAAAATGATCGCTCTCGCCGCAAGAATCTTCTTGGGGTCGTTTGTCACCTCTGATCGTAATTTTGCAACTCGGCATGCCGCTTCAACGCTGTGAAGATTATTTAGTTGGTAGTCTAGAATAGCAACGTCTAACACTCCTCCACCTCTCTTATTGACAGACCATAGTCTTTTAATAATTTTTTAATTTCGGAAAGCTGTTCTTGACCATAGCGCTTTACGGGCTTTTGAGATTTGAGGAATTCGGAATTACCTTCGTTGGTTGAGGGCTCGGAGAGTAGGGAGGCCAACGCTGGATAATGAAGCATAGATGCGATAGCTACCGCGTCTACTCGCGAATCAACTACAACTTCCTGTATATGGGAAGCTTTTGCGGCGCCACCATGGGTAATTATCGGGATAGAAGTGATCTGAGTAGCGGCGGTCGTAAGTTCATGATCAAATCCTTGACCTGTTCCTTCTTTGTCAATTGAGGTAAGAAGAATTTCTCCTGCACCTCGCTTTTCTGCTTCCTCGATCCAAGGAATCACATCAACGCCTGTGTGTTCTCGCCCGTTATCAGTAAATGCGAGATAGGTTCCGTTCGGTTGTCGACTTGCTTCAATCGCCACGATGATTGTTGATGAGCCAAACATGCTTGCTGCTTCATTGATGAGGTCTGGCCTTTGGATAGCAGCTGTATTAATTGCCACTTTATCCGCGCCTGCGCGAAGAACATTACTAATATCCTCAAGGGTCCGGATTCCGCCACCAACGGTCAGGGGGATAAAGATATCTTTTGCCGTTCGAGAGATAACGTCTGTAAGGCTATTTCGTTCATACAGGCTGGCAACAGTATCTTGGAAGATTAGTTCATCGGCACCCTGCGCATAATAAAAAGCTGCAAAGTCCTCAGGGCGCCCAAGAGTTCTTAACCCCTCGAGATGAATTCCCTTCACAAGATTCGGCCCTTTTATATCGAGTCTTGGGATAATTCGGGTAAATTTCAATTTTCTACAGGGATGGCTGACGCAAGAATAATAACCGTCCAATTGTACTGTTTGCCGAGCAAGTATTAAACAACTGATGAAGGCGCTGGGAATCGACTTCGCGTCCTCGACTCTGCTGCACCTTGATATGCATAGAGGAATTCAGAATCCACGTTGAACCATGAGTCGATATAGTTAGGTCTGGCATTTGATTGTCTAACAGGACCTAAGGCTACTACATCGATCTGATTGTGTGAGTTACTGAGATGGTCTTTCTTTAATATGGAATTGAGAGACACGCAAGGTGTTGGGAATCGCTGAATAAGATTTTTTTTGAAGATCAATTACAAGCGCAACTTTACCTGGATCGACTTCGGGCAGATGAAAAATAGCTCGCCCTGAAAATGCATCAGCGCACTGCAGCTCGTCAACATAGCTCCAGTCTTTATTATGTAAATAGATTCGACAGTGCATATTCATAAAGTCACTAGGACTACTGTGCTCAACTGAGAGCCAGCGACTGCCTCCGTTCGGTTTCGATATCAGTGGGAAAAAAGGTGTTTCTAAATAATCTTTGTGAGAGTTGCGCTTAAAGATAAGCTCTCCGGCACTATTTTCTACCAAAAGGGAAGGGGAAGGGCTGCGGCTATCCTTACTCCCAAAATTAGCAAAATACTCGCGACCCCATTCAGCTTTGGATGTTGTCCTTTTGGCGCTATAAAATGCTGCGCGGAGATTCGGATATTTATCGACGTACCTTTCGAACTCCATATCGTTGTAATCTGGTGCCGGTTCATCAAGAAATCCAAAAGCTTTTCGTTTTATCTTGTCGTTCAAGTTCTCATGCCTTATTTGCGTAAGGTTAATCGAGTGATCGACAAAAACAGTTTCTACTGACTTAAAGTTTACGTTCGCGAAAATATTGCTAATCATCTCATTGGCTTGGACGCTTTTGGCGGAATCAAAAAATTGAGCGCATCGACGCGGTGCGATGATTACGAATTTAGTAGATTCCTCGCTACGTGAGCTGCTTTCATAGTAGCGCCCGATTTTGTAATCTGTTGGTAAAAATCGAACAAAATGGGATAGGTTTCTTCGATCCGCTACCATGACCATGACTAAATTTTTTTGTTTTGAGAGATCAGGTTTTGAACCTAAACTGGGAAGCAGTCGAGCGTTGTAATCAGCCTGCCATGGAGCGACTGATAATCGTTTTAACGGCATCATTGAGGTAATGAAGGCATCTGAGGTTGTATTCCAAAAACCTCCGACCCCACAGTTTTTGTGTGAAAGCAGTTCGATATCTTCTTGGAGTGAAAGATAGAGGTCTCGAGCCTCGGGTGGCCATTTTTGCCCTGAGAACAGTTGTGGGGAACTTACTAACATAGCTAAAGCGCGTGATTCTGCTGAGGGATAAGCATAATTTCCAACGGAGCTGGCTTTTTCGTAAGAGATGGGTTCTTCGAGAATAAAACCATCGCGAAAAGAGCCATTCAGGACATAAGATCCAATTAGCGCAATGCCTGCGATCAAGAAGACATAGACGTCTAATTTGAATTGTTGGGCGAGAATGTAAACCAAAGGTATAGCTAGTATTAAGCCGGTCGAGAGTCGCATGACCTCGCTGATGTGAAGAGCGCTACTGATAAGCCCAAGGCCAAAGATAGCGACCAGGAAATTAGATTGGTTGATATTTTGTGCCAACTTAAATTTGGTCACTCGGGAGACTAGAAAAAGAAGTGAAAAATAAGAAGCGCTGAAGATGATTAACACAAAGATAGTTATGCGAACAGTTCCACTGGCAATTCCTGATGTGAGCCATGCTAAAAAATCAAGTCCTATCCCGACCAATCCATCGGGCATTCTCCACTCCATATACCATCCCGGGAGAATTACCGCTATCGTGTGCCAGTCGTCTAAAAGCGAATTTTTCTGGAGATATACAAAAAATAAAGTTATCGGAATTAAAAGGCCGATCCAAAAAGACGCAACATTTCTCATCTGTACTTTAAGAGGTATGCCGTCATCTCGTATCGAGAAAAATTTAAAAATTGAGAAAATTATTGCCAGCAGAAGAATAGGTGCGAAAAAATTTTCACGACAGAGTATGCCAAAAGAAAAAGTTAGTCCCGCGAGAAGAAGACTGATATTTCGCTGGCGAGGGTCGCAAAGTAGAAAAATACCGAAAACAAGAAATGGAAACGCGAGGTAGTTCGACCAAGGCAGAGTTGCACCGGGGTGAATAAGGTAGGCTGTGATTAGTGAAAATATTGCCAGTTTTTTATCATTAGTTAACCGAAGACTGAGAAAGTAAATTCCGACAAGTCCAACTGCGTAGAACAGAGAGGTAATCCCTATTAAGGCGAGCAAGTTTTCTCCGAGGTAAATGTACGCGAGGGAATGAAACACTGTGGACATAATTCCATATTGGATCAAAATGTCGTCATAAGGGCGCATTCCATTAGATAGATCAATGGCATTACTTAGCATTAAGCCCCAATTATGAGGATCAAAGGTATAGGATCCCTGCCAAAGTGAATAACCAATTACCGCCGACGTTACGATTAAGAGGAGGATCGCCGGTACGGAATTCCTCCTGATCCAGTCGATAGGGCAAGATTTATAGCGAGAAGTCAATTTTGTCACTCCGGGCAAGAGGGCTTTTTTGTTTTATATCGATTAAAAATATTAGTATTTTTTTATTTCGAAGATTAGAATTATCTATGTGATTCTAAGAACACAGTCGAGTTAATGAAAGCAGTCATTTTAGCGGGTGGACTTGGCACTAGGCTAAGCGAGGAAACCTCTCAACTGCCAAAGCCGATGGTTGAGATTGGGGGACGTCCAATCCTTTGGCACATCATGAAGTCCTATTCATTTCATGGCGTCAACGACTTCATTATCTGCTGCGGATACCGTGGTTATGTGATCAAGGAGTATTTCGCCAACTATTTCCTGCATATGTCAGATATCACGTTCGATATGCAGGAAAATTCGATGGAAGTTCATCAAAAGAGAGCCGAACCTTGGCGCGTTACATTAGTCGATACAGGGGCAGACTCGGCCACCGGTGGCCGTTTGAAACTTGTGTCCAATTATCTGGACGATGAAGATTTTTGTTTTACATATGGAGATGGGCTTTCTGATCACGATATAGGAAAGTCGATAACGTTCCATCAAGAAAGCGGACGGTTGGCGACGGTCACAGCAGTTTCTCCTCCAGGTAGATTTGGAGCGCTTCGGATTCATGACGGTAAAGTCGACGTTTTTAATGAAAAACCCAAAGGTGATGGCGGGATGATAAACGGCGGTTTTTTTGTACTTTCCCCAGAAGTACTTGATTACATCGCCGGATCGGATTCGGCATGGGAAGATGCCCCATTGCGTACTTTGGCGGCAGAAGGTGAGTTGATGGCCTATGAGCACAAAGGATTCTGGCAGCCAATGGATACGTTGCGTGAAAAAAATATTCTGCAGAGTCTTTGGGATAGCGGAATGGCACCGTGGAAAAAGTGGGATTAGTTTCTGAATTTGAAATGGCTTCGTTCTGGAGAGGAAAACGTGTTTTTCTTACGGGCCACACCGGCTTCAAGGGCAGTTGGCTAAGCCTTTGGCTTCAATCCTTAGGAGCGGAGGTTCACGGATTTTCTCTACCGCCAGCGACGCAACCAGCGCTTTTCGTGGAGGCGCAAGTCGATGTGGAGATGCATAACACCTTTGGTGATATCAGGGATTTCGATCAGTTTTCAAAATCTGTTAAGTCGTTTCAGCCCGAGATCGTGATCCACATGGCCGCTCAGGCTACCGTAAGGACCTCATATATTGATCCAGTTGAAACAATATCAACCAACGTTCTCGGTACTACCCATCTTCTCGAGGCGATAAGATATTGTGGTTCCGTAAAAGCAGTTGTTAATGTAACGACAGATAAATGCTACGAAAATAATGAATGGGTGTGGGGATATCGTGAGTCAGAGCCTATGGGCGGTCACGATCCCTATAGCGCGAGTAAGGGCTGCTCAGAACTCGTTACTGCAGCTTACCGAAGGTCCTTCCTAAAGGAAGCGGGAATCCACACAGCAACGGCTAGAGCCGGAAACGTGATCGGCGGGGGTGATTGGGCGGAGGATCGACTGATTCCTGATCTACTTCGGGCGTTTGAAAAAGGCGTTACACCGGTAATTCGTAACCCTCATTCAATTCGGCCCTGGCAGCATGTTTTAGAGCCTCTTTCGGGGTATCTCTTACTTGCACAGCGGCTATATCAGGAGGGAGAGGGATACGCTGAGGGCTGGAATTTCGGACCGGCAGATGAAGACGCTAAAACCGTCGAATCAATCGCAAACGTCATGGCCGAATCTTGGGGTGATGGTGCAGATTGGATTCTTGATGGTAATGATCAGCCGCATGAGGCTCAACACCTGAAGCTGGATATATCGAAAGCAAGAATGAGACTCGGTTGGCGGCCGTCTTGGTCGCTGCGAACGACCTTGGGCAAAATAGTCGATTGGCATCGAGCGTGGATAAATGGGGGATCTGGAAAGACCTATTGCTTAAAGCAAATCGCCGAACATCAAAATTCTCATTAAGTTCAGTCGGGCCTAGAATAGGATCAGCGGTCTTAATCTCTGAAGCGCAAGGCACGATAAACTACCTTTCGGAATAAAATTTTTCACAAAAGGTGTGATCTCCCCATTTCTCGACGACGCCTCTAGGCAGTGATAAAATGAGCACTGCTGATCTAATAAACATCTGAACCCTTTACTTCTATTAAGCAAGCTATGGACGACCCCAATGCGTTAAGAGAGCAAATCTCTAATCTGGTTCGGTCTTACGCTGAATTAACGTTGAAAAATGTTGATTTTAGACCGGGGGAATCGCGCGTCCCCGTATCTGGCAAGGTAATTGGTTTTGAGGAGCTAGATAACATGGTCGCGGCCAGTCTAGACGGATGGCTGACTACCGGACGCTTTAATGAGCAGTTTGAGAAGGAGCTCGCGGATTTTATTGGTGTCCGGTATCTCATCACTGTTAATTCCGGGTCATCCGCTAATCTGACAGCATTCAATACCCTCACAAGCTCTAAGCTCAAAGACCGTGCTATCAAACCAGGTGACGAAGTAATTGGTGTTGCGGCTGGTTTTCCGACGACCGTTAACCCAATTATTCAATTTGGCGCCGTGCCCGTGTTTGTAGATGTAGATCTTGACACCTACAACATTGATGCGGAGAAAATCGAAGCGGCAATTACCGAGAAAACCAAAGCGATTATGTTGGCTCACACGCTTGGCAATCCCTTTAATCTAGATGTCGTTACAGACCTTTGCAAGAAATACAATCTGTGGCTCGTGGAGGATTGCTGCGATGCACTAGGATCGACTTACGACGGAAAGATGCTGGGAACCTTCGGCGACATTGGCACTTTAAGCTTCTATCCAGCTCATCACATAACAATGGGAGAGGGCGGCGCGGTGTTCACCAATCACTCCCAACTCAAAGTTATCGCGGAGAGCTTTAGAGATTGGGGGCGAGATTGCTACTGTGCGCCGGGTAAGGACAATACCTGTGGTAAACGCTTCGAATGGCAGTTAGGCGATTTGCCAGAAGGATATGACCATAAATACACCTACAGCCATCTTGGATATAACCTCAAGATTTCGGATATGCAGGCGGCGTGTGGGCTTGCTCAACTTCAAAAAGCAGATGCCTTTATCGAGAAGAGGAAAGAAAACTTCGCCTACTTGAAAAAGAAGCTTGCTAGCTGTGAGGAGTTTCTCCTGCTGCCGAATCCAACTCCTAAATCAGACCCATCTTGGTTTGGCTTTCCTATCACTCTCAAACCAGACGCGGGGGTCGATCGCGTTCATCTTCTGAATTATCTAAACGATAACAACATTGACACGCGCTTGCTGTTTGCCGGCAATTTAACGCGGCAGCCATATATGCAAGGAAGACAGTATCGGGTCTCTGGTGATTTAACCAATACGGATGTGATTATGAATCACACGTTCTGGATAGGCGTCTTTCCAGGCCTCGAAAATCCTCAATTAAACTTTGTGTGCGAGAAATTAGAGGAGTTTTTTGGACTTGGATTTTAGGCTAACTTCATGCAAGCCATTTCGTACGTTTCGACGCAACTTCGCTCTATTGATGTGCTGATTAGCAAATTTTTTTAAAAAGATTGATTGATTGTCACTGACGCCTTAAGAAATAAAACGCTAATCTATCCTTTGACGGGACTGAATATCTAATGTCAGTTAGCGGACAAAACCAAAGCATTTACTTTCTTTGCGTAACTCATCATCTTTGTTATTTTCGAAATACTAGCAATATTCGAGAATTTATTCAGATTGCTTTCGAACTCTAAAATATTTGGGTTATCTGACTCTCGATATTTAATTTCAAAGAAGCTAGTATAAGACCGAAGTTTAAGATTGGAAATTTAGAGAAAACAATGAAAGATAGCTTCCAGTCGTCCACTCAGTTATTAGATTTCAAGATCTCTAAATTCAAACTCAATTTTGTATTGCAAAAAAGATGTGTGCCAGTTGAGGTTGATTGAGTGGGCTCAAAATCTAACCTCGGTGACGGCCTCCATTATTATGAGGGAATATCAAAGATAAGCTTGGGGTTTATATTTATGTTTTTTAAAACACACTCAATATGAAATATAGCGATCACCTTGCAGAATGGCTCGTTGAACTTGGATATACCACCTGCTTTTTTGTTGCGGGAGGGAACATTATGCATTTAATTGAGAGCTTGAGTAATCGTCTAGATTGTAAAGCGGTTGTGCATGAGGTTGCTGCTGGAATTGCAGCCGAGTATTTTAATGCGACTAGTGATCGAGAGCGAGCTGTTGCTTTAGTTACGGCAGGCCCGGGATTAACTAATATTATTTCGTCTTTAGCGGGCGCATATTTAGAAAGTCGAGAATTACTGGTGATTGGAGGGCAAGTAAAAACTACTGACTTGGCTAAGGGAGGAATTCGACAGAGAGGAATTCAAGAAGTAGATGGCGTGTCAATTGCCGCGCCAGTTGCCAAAAGGTCGGAACTTATTCAAGACGTTGTATCATTTGAGAAATTTCGAGATCTAGTCGCTGAGTCATGGACTCCAAGAAAGGGTCCGGTATTCCTTGAGATACCACTAGATATTCAAGCTAAAGATTGTAATCTTAGAATATCTAAAGGACCAGGGTTGACCCCAATTCTTCCAATCGCTTCAGACAGAAGTATTGAGACCGTTCGAGATAAGATTTTTTCTGCTAACCGCCCAATTCTTCTTCTTGGAGGGGGTGTTAATCGTGACTGCGCACAAAGTCTAGTCCCAGCTCTTGAGTCGGCTAAAATTCCTGTTGCCACGACCTGGAATGGATTGGATAGAGTTCCAGCGGACAGTGAGATCTTTGTTGGTCGCCCGGATACATGGGGTCAGCGAAGCGCGAACCTGATCTTGCAACAAGCCGATTTAGTGGTAGCCCTAGGAAGTAGACTTGGTCTTCAGCAGACCGGATTTAATTGGCAAGAGTTCGTGCCGGTAGGGCAAGTTATCCAAATAGATTTGGATAATGCAGAATTAGAAAAGGGTCACCCTAAAATCGATTTCGGGTTTTGCGCTGACGCAAATGACTTCTTAAAAAGACTTTTAGATAGCAAACTTGGCTCACATACGAACTGGCTTCGATACGCGCGTGAGATAAGGTCAAGGGTTCCTTTAATTGAAGATACAAATCGTACAAACTCTCCCTTCATATCCCCTTATGTTTTTTGTGATCATTTATCGGATTGTTGCGATAATCGTGATGTTGTTATTCCATGTAGTAGTGGGGGCGCGTCTACTGTGATGATGCAAACTTTTAGGCAACGCACAGGACAGATTGTGGTAAACAATAAAGCCTTGGCTTCAATGGGTTATGGACTGTCGGGGGCTATTGGTGCCGCTGTGGCGAATCCTGATCGACGAACCATCTTGGTCGAGGGGGACGGCGGTTTCTGTCAAAATATTCAAGAGTTGGGAACAGTCTCTATAAATGAGTTGAATCTGAAAATTTTTATTTTCGATAACTCAGGGTATGCTTCAATCCGAATGACTCAAAAGAATTATTTTGGAGGAAGATACGTAGGGTGTGATATTCCCACAGGATTGGGAATGCCGCAATGGGAAAAGTTGTTTGCTGCTTGGGAGATTTCTTCAAAAAGAATTGGACCAAAGTTTTTAGAGGATACTGAATTCAAAAATTTATTTGAATCTAAGGGCCCCACCGCTTTTATTGTATCGATTGACCCGGAACAAACCTATTTCCCGAAAATTACTAGTAGAGTTACTGACCAAGGCTCGATGGAGTCTAACCCTCTTCATAAGATGACCCCTGAGCTTGAGCCGGGGTTATTCGATCGCGTTGGAATGTTTTTGCCAAAGTAAACTTTTCGAGAAGAAGCGCAACCCTATTTTTGTTAGCGGTATTTTGAATGAATTTGGTTGTTAGGGTGAACTCTATAAGATGCTTCAAAGGGCTTGGGAATAGACAATGTTGTACTTTTCAACCGGTGGACAATAACCGGTGAATCATCGGGCGTTTCTCAGATAAATTATCTGATAGAGAGTCCTGGACTGAAAAGCATATCGGAATCTATCCAAGCAAGGCGACGTGTAATTATGCCCTCAGCCGAGATGTTTAGTTTGTTTGAGGAAAAATACCGTGTTTCTTGGTTTGTAATAACTAGATTTGGAGTTTCAAGATATTTCTCTTGTATGTGATTTGCATTTTCAGGCTAGAGATTCTTAGGTGTCCTCTGACATCGCAGAAAGAATATTTTTAGCCTGTCGCCAACGCGCATACCCCTTAAATTTTTTCTAACTCTATTAGCTTTTAACAGTCATAATGATCGCAACAAATCGCCTATGGAGATTGTGTGGAGATGTAGAGACGAAGGTGTGATGGAACTCCAACTCCAGACTGTGGATTTTTGCGGGACTCATCCAGATTTTGTTGGGAAACCCAAACAACGAGTTGACATAAACGGGTACTCCTCTTAAGTGGGTCAACTATCGCGGAGTCGATTTCAGATTACCTTACCGCATGTCGATAGTATGGAGTGGTTCAATCAAAAACTTATTCCTTTGGTGATCCGAATTTGACAAGTTTTGTTGTTTTTGGGGTCGAGAGTTTTTGGCCATACTAAATTCCCCGTTTAAAAAAGTAATCCAAGGTTTTGGAATCTTCGTTATATGGGGATTCAATGCTATCCATTATCAAAGGCTCATCCTTCTTCACGGACTTGATCATCGTATGGCCAAATTTGCCCATCATAAGTTCGCGACTAGACATCTGACCCTTTCGTAATGGTATTGCTAGATAAATATCATCTTCGGTGAGTTGTGCGCCTTTTTTTAAGTTTCTCCGAGCATAAACGCCTCTGACGTAAGAATCTAAATATTCAATTTCTCGGGCTAAAAAATTTCTGCGATGAGTCGTTGAGCCACCTGACATTTCGCGAGCTTTGTGCCAAGCCTTAAACCAAGTATCAATTTGATTGGGTAAGGAAGAGTACTTTGACACCTCGAAACCATCATCGTTATGATCAATATGTCGCTCAAAAGTCCGAGCTCCTTTTGCATATGCCATCATTATTGACGAAGTCCAGTCGTGATACTCGTGACAAGAGTATCCAATGGTGATCTCCGGATATTCATCAATTAGGAAGTCAATCTGGTTAAGCTCGGCCTCGTTATCTTCGTGGGGGTATGCTGCTACACAATGGTTTAATGCTAAAGGGATATTTCTCTTTAGAAAAAAGTGAACAACGTCGTCCATGTCTTTCTTGCTCATGCCGCCGGTAGATACAATTACAGGCCGTCTTGTTGTCGCGATTTTCTCGATAAGGGTCCAGTCGTTGTTGTCGGCGCTTGCGATTTTTATGATGGGAAGGTCAAATTCGACGCACCAATCTACCGACTTTTCGTCAAAGGGTGTGGACATCGGGATGCAACTAGATTGCCTAATTGCATGTACGAGCGCAGCGAAATCCTTTTTCGGCATTTTGGTGTCGTTTAATCGCTTTACATAACGTATGTCTTCTCGATTCTTAAAACTTGAATGAATAAAGTTATCTATATCTCTAAACTGTAACTTGATCGCTGCACGAACGTTGTTAAAGCGTGCGACTTTTGAGAATTTACTGACAATCTCGAGACCTCTCTTTAAGCTGCCCTGATGGTTACTGGCCATTTCCAGCACGAAAAGGTCCTGAAATAGCTCATTACTAGGTTTAGTTCTCATATTTGTTATCTTTTTGTCATTACGAATTTGATGTTATTGACTTTTTTGAAATTGTTTCTCTTAAGTTCATATGCGTGAGGTGGCTCACCGATATGATAGTGTATTCGTAAGTTCCCCCGATAGATAGACCACTCATTTCAACCGCTCATACCGAACTGAAGTGCTCGACACCTGGCTATTTCGGGATCTGGACGAAGTACGAGAGATCACATGGGCATGAATGCTTGAATACAATGAAGAGCGAGACTATGACAGTCTCGGTGGGATGACACCTGCCGAGGCATTGACAAGAGCCAGATCCTCTACTTTCGAGTGGCCTACTTGACAGGGGAGCTTACCAGATGAAAGAATTATGTGAAGAGTTAGGATTCACTATTTCAACAGCGTATGCTTTAGTGATGCCAGTGGAACGGGTGATCGACTATTGTGAAGGCCAGCCTGATGAACAAACGAAAATGGTTTCAGTTTTGTTGTTAGTCGGAATAGAAGAGGGAATTGAAATCACGAAGGAGTATCGCGACAAGCCTTGTCGATTCCTGACTAATCAAATAAATAAAAGGTGGGATAAGAGTGTCCCCGTATGTTGTATTTGTTTTAATGACGATACCGCGATTATTTCGAACGACTACCTAAATGAAATCCCTAAATCAATTAATGCTAAGAAAAATAACTATCCCTTGCCTAAGAGATTCTGTGAACATGGTATTCCTCCTTATCAATTGGGGTTAAATCAGCCCGAATGGAAGAAAATAGCAGATAAAAACTTATCAACGCCAGTTGACGATTAACTCGTATGGCTATGCTCTCCGACGTCAGAAACCGACAATTGGAAACAGGTGCTTTGCAGGGGAAGCAGTTGATTAGTGTCGTGACGGCTTGTTACAACGAGGAAGAGAATGTCGAAGATGTTTATCGAGAAATAAAAAAGATAAGAGATAAGCATGATGAATATAAGTGGGAGCATGTATTTATTGATAATGCGTCGACAGACAGTACTGTGAGTCTATTAAAGTCAATCGCCGAATACGATAAGAATGTAAAAATTATCGTGAATCTTCGTAATTTCGGACACGTCCGGTCACCTTATTATGCATATGTTGGTTCGGCTGGCGATGCCGTTATTCCGTTTTTATGTGATCTACAAGAGCCACCTGAGCTTATAGATACTTTCATTGAGAAATGGGAGGCTGGCCACACAGTTATCGTTGGAACAAAATCTGGAACCGTAGAGAATCGGTTGCTATCTTTTATGCGAAAGAGTTTTTATCGTTTTATCGATTTGATATCAGAGACCAAGCAAATCAAGAACTTTTATGGGTTTGGGTTATATGATAAATCGTTTATGACTATTCTTCGTAGTTTAGATGAGCCTTATCCGTATTTTAGAGGACTAGTAGCCGAATTTGGGACCAACATTTGTGAGGTTCCTTATTCCCAGAAACCGAGAAAAAAGGGAAGATCAAAAAACAGTCTATATACACTCTACGACTCTGCTGCTCTGGGGCTCGTTAGCTATTCGAAGCTCCCTTTGAGGCTAGCTAGTATCATAGGATTCTGTTCAGCGATTGGTTGCCTTTTCGTGGCCTTGTTCTACTTTTTCTTCAAACTATTATTTTGGGAGATCTTCCAAATTGGTACGGCTCCATTAGTAATTGGAATTTTCTTTGTGGGTGCAGTACAGCTATTTTTTCTTGGTGTTATCGGGGAGTACATTGGAACGCTTCTTACTAGAGTGACCAACCGTCCGTTAGTGGTGGAACGCGAGCGCATAAATTTTGACGAAACGCCTTAATGCTTGGTTTCCTAGGTTTTAGCTCCTATGACCCTTGAATGCAGATTGTGCAACGGCCAACTACTTGGTAAGCCTATACTTATACTCGATGCCGAGAGCCGCACAATTCTTTCCAGAAGAAGAGGATCTCGACTCGGTTCATGGAATAGATTTAAAAGTGTACCAATGCCGAGATTGCGGGTTAGTGCAGTTATGTCAGGAGCCTGTGCCTTACCATAAGGAAGTAATTACGGCCGCTACTTTATCTGGATCAGCTCGCCAATTTAGACTTCAAGAGATGTTGGCATTCGTTAACAATTATAGTTTATCGGGTAAGAGCATACTAGAAGTTGGAGCTGGCAAAGTAGAGATGCTCGAAGTAATAGAGGAAGCTGGGGCAGTTGCAACTGGTCTTGAAGCATCTGAAGCGTCTGTCTCAGAAAGAATCGCTGCGGGCCGAAATCTCGTTATGGGGTACGTCGGAGACCAGGAATTAGGTTTGTCACATGATTATTCCGGTTTTGTTTCTTTCAATTATTTGGAACATGTTCCAGATCCTCTACTTTCGAGTGGTCTCCTTGACAGGGGAGCTTACGCTTTAACTTAGCCGATAATCTATTTTTTGCTTTTGATAAGTGATATCCCGTCGCCCAAGTTGATGCTATCGAACTTAATTACTCCTGAGGTTTTATGCAGGCCATTATTACTTTTTCAAAGTTTCCGGGGGCTTCAACTATGCGGACGTCCATTTCTAAACACTCGAAATTTGCCAAATCAAAAATGAACTCAAGTGATTTAAGGGAGAAAAAATTTATGTGTTCATGCCAATGGCGTTTTTGAATGAGCTTCTCTTCTAAAGTCAGACCATTCTCTGAATCCATTATTCGTTCTAATGGAACTTCTAAGAATAGAACGCCAGAGGAACCTAGAAAATTTTTTATGTCTTCTATAAAATCGACCGGATCAGTTACGTGTTCTAATACATGACTACATGTGATCAAGTTAAATTTTTTGCCCGACGTGCGCGGAAAGTTTTTTACTCCATTTTTTAATTGCCGCGGGTCGCCCAAATCATATGAGTAAAGATCATTCGTACCGTTGTTGAAAACGACACTTTGGCCTGTGTCCCCACCCCAGTCCAAGATGCTCAATTTATCAGTACTGGGAAGGTATGGCTTAATAAATTTTTCTTTTACGTCAATATATTTTAGAGGCGCGCTTTCTGATTGTACATAATTGGGTTCAAAGGTCTTCCTTTGACGCACATATTCTTCACCGCGGTAATCTTTATATAGATTTCTAACCTGTTCGGCAGAAAATCTTATATCAAGAAATAACATCTCACAATTTTTACATGCGTTTGTTCTACAAAGTGAATAAGCCCAACCATTTTGTAAATCATTAATACCTAAGCTTTTGTCCAATTCTATTGGCTCCCAACCAAATACGCGTTTTGCAACAAAGGGCATCAAAACTGCTGGAATTGTAAGAAATGTAGATTCCATGGCGCCGCATGCAATGCATTTTGCAGATAGATTGACCATATAATCTACCCGTTGTAATTTTCGTAAGTGAGATTAAAGTTTGCCCCATCTTTGATGCCCCGACCAAAACCGAGTAATTGCTGCACATGAGGCGAGAACTGTCTAGCTAGTTCCAGTGGAATAATTTGTGGGTGGTCTTCCTCGCCTGCTATTTCTCGAAAAAAGCTCGCAGCGAAGGTCACTAGTAACGCAGTGCGGCGTTGGTCGGTTTTATTTTGCCCGGAACAATGCCAAATCAAACCATCCCAAATAAATAGGTCACCAATTTCTCCGCTCAAACTAATTTCATTTTCTTGAAGATTATCTGTCGGCCAACTACATTTTTTGTGAGAAAGAGGTATGACTCTCGTCGCTCCATTTAGACTGGTAAAATCAACTAGCGGAATAGTCACCAGGCAACGCATGAGCCATGGCGGAATAGGGTCTGGAACCATTGAGTCGATGTGGATATTGCCTGCCTTGCCCCATGGTCCAATTGAGTTTGCGGCGAATGAACTCAAGGCATACGTCGGATGGAGGGTATCGCGATTGAAAAGATATTCAAGAACATTTCTGATAGCGAAATTTTCTAGTATCAATCTAAACCTTGAGTCCTTCGCTGCCAAATTATAGACGCGACGGTTATCGCTGTCAGAATATTGATGTCCGACATTTGCCTTTTTTTCTGTTTCAGCTATGAGGAGAACTAAGTCGTTAAGTTCGTTTATAAATTCTTTTTTGTAGAAATTGTGGATTATTGAGTATCCTTGTTCTTGGACCTCTTTTGCAATTTTTTCGCACTCTACTTTTGTAATGTCTCTAGCTTGATGCAAAGTTCCATTAGCGGCTTTCTCCACGTCAGAGAAATGTTGATTGAATATCTCTGAAACATGTTTCTTGAACCGTGAAAAACTCATCTCAGGGTTCTCGCTTAACGGTGACCGTTCTTTTAGCTGGGAATATAAATTACACATAGAGCTCCCAGTGATATCCTCTTTTGACGACATACAAGTAAGAAAAGCTTTCACTAATTCGATTTTTGGGAGCTTCTCTATATGGACCGATTCAACCATATAGGAGTTACGCCAAAATCTAGAAATATCATTTAAACTATTAGCGGCTAGTGCAACACCAACGGCGAACTTGAACTCATCTGACAGTTCGTTACAGCTTAGCACCGTATTTGAGAAGTCAGAAATATTGGGGTAATTTACCAACATTGATTGTCCCTTTTGTCTATAGATTTTCTCTACCTGAATAGATTGTAGTCAAAAATGCCATAATCCCGAAAATAAAACTGTACGTCGTCAGAATCTTTTGGACTTGGGGTTACCTGAACTAAGAGACGCCATAGGTCATCGAGTTGTGTTGTGATTGGTTACGGTAATGCATTTGCTTGCGGAACGCCAAGGTCTTTAATTTGATTTTCTCCCGTTTGTTCAGAGTCTGTTGGCCACGCTCATAGAAGACATCGGCCAGAGTCAGGTTGTCGAACGATTCGTGATAGCGTTCATGATTATAGTAAACGACGAACTGACTAATCCAGTCGTCTCCAGTCCATTCAGGTCCGTTTGCGTGGAGTCGGAGCCTGTTATTTAGGGGTTTTTGGACTGGTAGTTGGTAGGTCTCTGCCTTCACACGGCAGGGGTCGCTGGTTCAAATCCAGCCGCGCCCACCATTTTCCACTGCTTTTAGGCCATTTTCACTGACCTGTTTCGGCTCCGAATTGTTAGTGTGCTGAAAATTTGATGCTAGCGACCGCATCATGCAGATGATCTGGTGCTAAATGAGCATATCGTTCAGTCATCTGAATACTGGCATGACGAAGTAGTTTGCTCACCTCAAAACCTGGCTATTTCGGGATCTGGACGAAGTACGAGAGATCACATGGGCATGAATGCTTGAATACAATGAAGAGCGAGACCATGACAGTCTCGGTGGGATGACACCTGCCGAGGCATTGACAAGAGCCAGATCCTCTACTTTCGAGTGGTCTACTTGACAGGGGAGCTTACAGCAGGGCTTGATGGCCAGGCGGAAAACTGATCTTTTGAGAATCTGAGAATAACGATAACTTGGAATAACGAGATCGATTATATCTACTGAAAGAAATCAGCGTAAATTTGGTGCCAGGAAATGAGGTCTTTCGGTTTTGTTCTGAAAAAATTAATCTGCGTCGGATCGTCCTCGATCTTTTCATTAATTATTTCTAAATTTTCAAGATCTATAGAGCATAAATACAGCAATGAAATGAAGTGCGATCTGTCTCTGTGGTCGGCAATCAGCTCGTTGACCTCGATAGGTCCCTTTGCGTGGTCAACTTTTATACCGAGTTCCTCCTGAGCGACTAAGTCGACCCGGGTCTTTGCGTTTTCCCTAAACCTTATAATTCCACCTGGAATATGCCAGCCTGCGCCGGTGTATGGATCATCTCTCCATGTAAGTAAGACCCCTCTCTTTGGGATATTAAGCAGTAGGTCAACGTTTACGTAGGGAGTAAGCCTGCTTACTAAGTAGAAAACTTCATCCGGCAGTCCAATCAAAGGATCTCTAACATTAGCTTCTAACTCCGCTACTAGGTCCTTAAGATCGGACATTTAATTAAGTTGCGGGAATTTAGTTTTCGACTTGTTACCTATGTCCGTTATTTTTTTCTTCGAGGCATATTCCTGCCATCCAGCTTTATTAAAACCCATATTGTACTCAGGCAGTCCTAGCTTCATGCATGTGACACAGATATTTGCTTTTCTCTTGTGGAGATTGATTTGTTTTATTGAGGATTCCAAGAAGTTTTTGGCAACGATGTTTTCGTCTCTTTGCCATACTGTGCAGCAGATAGGCACAGACAAATCAGCATTAATATTGATCTGATTTTCGCGAAATGGACATGTGTTTTTTGGCAGCTTATTTTTTGATGAAATCTCAATTCCCTCATCAATCGTTACCAAAAGATTTTTTTCTATTTCCTGGGTTTGGAAGTCAGGAGTTCCACTTTGATGGCTTATCACTCTTTCTAAAGGCATTACTAACGCAAATGTTTCGGACACAACGAAACCAAGCTCATCCGCAAGCTCCTTTATTTTTTTTAGATTTTCGCCCGAGTTATCTTTGTAGAGATGATAATTGATATCTACGAGTGTATGCACGTTATTCTTATCTAGAAGATACTTTAAGAGATATAGATTTGACTTAACAAGGCGAATATCTCCGCCCTGATGAGTTGCATCGTAAGCATCAGGATAGAAGCCTGACAAAGAAACTTTTAAATAGTCAGGCTTTGCTTTTACGATCTTTTCCAATCTTTTGTCAAAATTGATCGAGAGATTACTTGAAAGAGCAACAGCAACATTTTGTTCGTGCACGTAACCTATTATTTGATCAAGATATGGGTGTAACAGGGGTTCTCCCCAACTATATAAACTTATGTGCGAAACAGAAGGACTGTCCTTGACAATTTTATCGAATACCTCTTTAAATTTATCTAAAGTCATTGACCCCTTTGGAACATCGGAATCTTCTATGCTGTGTGGGCAAGAGGCGCATTTCAGGTTACATGAACTTAGGATATCAACAGTATAGTAAGGCGCGTCTTCATCGAGGAAACTGTAGACAGGTACTTGTTCATGAATGTCTAACTCTTCGAGTTGTTTAATGATTTCATCCTCTTTCAGAGCGACAGCTAGTAAAATTGCGTAATCCGAAGAAGTTTTGATTATTTGTTTTAACTTGCTCGGGTGATATACGCCGTAACCAAAGCTTTTCTTGCTTGTGAAAGCCGGATCAGAGTCAATAAAACAGTATATCTCTATATTTTTTTCCTTTAACTTTCTTAGCGCGCCTAACCCAGTCATCCTTGCGCCCCAAATGACAACCTTTTTTCCTTCGAGCGACTCAAGAATTTGATTTCTTTTGCTCAACTAAAACTCCTTTGATATTTATCAGTATGGGTCTTTAATGAGGATTAACTAATTTTGATATTTTTCTCATAAGGAAAGAAATCACATTTAGAAAATAGTTTAAAAACCCGTCGAGTCTCTCGAATTTTGTGATCGCTGCCTGTCACTTTTAACGATAAAGTCCGACTTGGCTTTGATTATATTTTTACTATTTCAGCTAAATGTCTTGCCCTTAGCGAAACTATAGCCTAATTTTCGAAAAAATAGTTTTACAGACCGTTCGGACGACTGAAAAGTGGAAGAATATTGCAGGGGAAGGTCGGGAGCAAAGTTTGCTTCTGATTTTAGTGGCTCTTCTCTAAAATTCGTGGATAAGATTATAAAACATTATTCGATGAGCGAGTTTGAATGAATATTGAAATTTTTGACCTTGATGGAACGATACTAGATTCGAAAAAGGCGATGAAAGAAGTCTTCCTGTCGATGGATGGCGCGTCAGCAGGAAGATTAAGTCAAGAGGTGGTTTGGGACAAGTATGTCTCTGCTGGAGGCGAAGAGCTTATACAAGCGGCTTTCCCCAATGCGGTGACGTCAGTTAGCGCTCTGTTAGAAGTCTTTCGAGATAGATATCTTTCAAGGACGCATTGCGCAGATGACTTGTTTGTCAACGCATATAACGCAATACAAAACCTTAAAAAAAATGGCGCATTTTTATGCCTTGTTACTAATAAACCTCGTTTATTAACTTCAAAAATCCTCAAGGAAACATCGATTGATCTAATTTTTGATTTTACTTGGTGTCGAAGTGAGCACGGGCTTAAAAAACCCTCGGTTGAGTTGGCTCAATACCTGAAGTCCAAGTTCCCGAAGCAAGGTATCGGGAGCGTGAATTACTACGGTGATTCTGAGTCGGATTTTTTAATGTCAAAGTATCTAGGAAACTGTCAATATCACCACCATGAATATGGATTTGAGTTAGTCAGCGGCGCGGAGAGAGTCTTCAACTTCAAACAGTTGGCAATGCGATAAAGTTGTTTTCGGCCAACGCAAGAACTTCCGGTGTTTGATTGCCATTGCACTTCAAGCGTCCCTTTTTATTACATAAATAGGGGGCTTGTTTTTAAATCGTCAGTTTAAAGCTTTAGAAACTGCCTAAAAATCATGCGCTCTTCTTGATCAAAAAATAAACAGAGTCATAATAGCGGAAAGATTCTTAAAGAAGAGTAGTAAAGCCAAATGATCACGTCGTGCAGGTTGTGTGATTCAAAAGATATGTCAGAGTTAATTACTTTAGATAATTTTCCTGAAAGTGCGCAGTGTTTTTTGGATTCGGTTAAAGAAGGAGGTTCTGATCGCCCTATAAGTCTTTTTGTTTCTCAATGCCTGAACTGCGGACTAGTTCAGCTTTTAAACAATCCGGTTGATTATTATAGGGACGTTATAACTGCGGCATCCTTATCCGAAAACTCAAAAATGCAACTTATCGAGGAATGGAACGAATATACAAATAAATATAAATTTGAAAACAAAAAAGCAATAGAGATCGGATCATGCAGAGGTGATTTTTTGGATGTACTTGAGCGTTTAGGATTTGATTCAATCGGGCTTGAAAACTCGGCTGAGAGTGTAAACATTTCTCAAAGTAAAGGGCATAAAGTCAAAGAGGGCTACATTGAAGATTGTTTTGACGAAATAAATGAGAAATATTCACTAGTTGTATGTAATAACTTTCTTGAACACCAACCGCGTACAAAAAAATTTTTAAAATGTTTAAGAAAAATTATCCACAATGATGGAATTCTTTATTTGTCGGTGCCAAATCTTAAATATTTGCTTGGAAAATCCTGTCTCTATGAGTTTGTTGCTGATCATCTAGTGTATTTTACTAGTGAGACGTTAAAAACTGCACTAGAACAAAATGGTTTCGAGGTTCTCGAGCAAAAAGAGAAAAATAACGGAAATGATCTAGTTATCATTGCGAAACCGAGGAAAAAAGTAAATATCAGTGAATCAGTAATGGTGGTAGAAGAAATAAAAACATCATTAATAAAGTTAATAAATCAAGCTAAAGAAGATGATAAAACTGTTTCTGTATGGGGCGCGGGTCACAGAGCACTCGCATTAATGGCGATTTCTAATCTTGACTATATTAGCTTCATTGTTGACTCGGCGCCTTTTAAACAGGGCAAGTTTTCCCCCATATTACACAAAAAAATTTTGAGCCCGGAAGAGTTTTTACGAAAGGAATCGGATATTATTTTAATAATGCTCCCAGGCTCGTACGCTATTCAAGTAGTTGACTACTTGAATAGTAATAATTCAAAAAGCAAAGTTATTGTTTTTAGCGATGAACCATTAAATCAGTAAGGATTTAGAAATGACGTCAGAAAAACAACCGATTGTCAGGCCGAGAATTTATTCTGCAGAAAAACAACCGCTGCAAGAAATTCTTCCTCTGCAGACCCCAATTTCTGCGCATGTAGACCCTTCCAGTTTATGTAATTACAAATGTAGTTTTTGTTTTCAGGCGGACACAAAGGGTATGAAAGAGGTCGGATTGAAGCGCGGTTGGATGGATATACAATTGTTTAAGAAAATCATCGACGATTTTAAAGAATTTCCTGATCCAATTAAAAAAATTAAAATTGGAAACCATGGCGAGCCGACTTTACATCCAGATTTAGTTGAGATGGTCGATTATGCTCGAACCAGTAACACTGCCGAGATTATTGAGATGTTTACTAACGGATCCAAACTGGAGCCGAAGTTGAATGAGGGGCTCGTAAGGGCTGGACTTCAGAGAATAAACATATCGCTAGAGGGCTTATCTGATCAGAGATATTTGGAAGTCGCAGGTATAAAGCAAAATTTTAACGCCATTATTGACGGTGTTAGGAGCCTTCATGAAATCAAAGTTCGCGAAAACAGTGAATTACAGATCTATGTGAAGATTGCAGATCAGGCTCATGCTTTGAAGGGGGGTAAGGACACCAAGTTTTACTTGACTGACGAAGAAAAGAAATTTTTCTTCGATACGTTTACACCGATTTGTGATGAAATTTTCGTAGAAAAAATAGTGCCACAATGGGCTGATACGCAATTAGAAAAACAAAATGATCTTGAAGATACAGGCATGTATGGGCAAAAAATTGGTAAATGGAAAGACTCTTGTCCTTTCATTTTCATGTATATGCATTTTAATTGTGATGGAACTGTAAGCCCTTGTACCCTGGATTGGCCTCGAAAAGTGGTAGTAGGCAATGCCAAAAACGAGAGCGTAAAAGATATTTGGGGTGGAAAGGCTTTAAGAGAGCTGCAGGTCGCTATGCTTGCTGGCCAAAGAAAATGTATCAACCTATGCAATAACTGCTCTGCTCCGATGGTGTGCGTGGAGGAGGACCTGGATGCTCACGTCGATAAAGTAGTAAAAGCGATTGGTGGCGAAGAAGACTATTCAAATCTGAAAGGCAATAGGTGGATAACCGAAAAGAATGACCCGTCAGACGTCACAGCAAATCAGGTTTAAATGAAATTACTCATCGTTGGTGGTACCGGTTTCATTGGGAAAAATTTGAAAGATTTTTTTTTCAAATTGCCCGATTTCGAGCTATACGCGCCTACAAGGCAGCAACTAAACCTTCTGGATGATAATGCTTGTAGTGATTATCTTAAAAATCTTAAACCAGATTTCGTAGTGCATTCGGCGGTTGACATTAATTCCGTTGAAAATTCTCTCAAATCCTTCCTCAACATATTTAATAGCCATGCCTATTTTGGACATATGATTCAGATTGGGTCTGGAGCCGAATACGATAGAAGATATTATTCTCCATTGATGGATGAGACAGTTTTCGGTCGGAAAATTCCGATTGATACCTACGGCCTTGCCAAGTTCTCAATTGCAAACATTCTTGAAAGGGATAAAAGTAAAAAGTTCACTAACCTTAGAATTTTTGGAATCTATGGAAAATATGAAGATTATTCCCGACGATTTATATCAAATAATATATGTAGAGTTCTCGCTGGCTTCCCAATCGCAATGAATAAAAATATGTTATTCGACTATATACATGTCGATGACTTTGCAAGATTTCTTGTTGAATTATTCCCTAAACTGCCCCTGCCGGAAGTTAGTTATAACTTTTGTTCAGGAAAGCCTATTTCTTTTGTTGAGTTGGCTGAAAAAGTTAGATCAGTTATGGGTGTTAACTCAGATATTGTTATAAAAAATTCGGGAATGAATCCAGAGTATTCGGGAAATCCCGAGAAGATTCTTACGAAATTTCCTAATTACAGGTTTAGTGCCTATGATGACAATATCGCTGAATTAGTTGATTTTTATGAAAAAACGCTCTCTCCTGAGACCGTTTTAGCCTTTAAAGAATCTTTGGTTGAATAGGAGGAGCTGCTCCTAGTACGAGAGGACCGGAGTGGACGTACCTCTGGTGTTCCAGTTGTCATGCCAATGGCATTGCTGGGTAGCTATGTACGGACGGGATAACCGCTGAAAGCATCTAAGCGGGAAGCCCCCCTCAAGATTAGGTTTCTCTGGACCTTTAAGGTCCCTAAAGGGTCGTTGTAGACTACAACGTTGATAGGCGAGATGTGGAAGCGCAGCAATGCGTTAAGCTAACTCGTACTAATTGCCCGTGAGGCTTGATCATATAACACCCAAGAAGACTGGTATGCTGGTTACCACAGTAACACCGTCTTATCACTACCTTATTCGTCTAACTGTTCACTCAGTTAGACACAAAGCTTGTCTGGCGGCAATAGCGTGTGGGAACCACCTGAATCCATTCCGAACTCAGAAGTGAAAACGCATAGCGCCGATGATAGTAGAAAAAGAGCGAATTAATTTCGACTCTATGACTTAGAGCGATAAAAGAGCGCATTTCCCAAGGGAAGTCTAAATTTTTGGTGGAGGCGGCGGGAATCGAACCCGCGTCCGCAAATCCGCCACTCACCGGCGACTACATGTTTAGTCTGTCAATAATCTAACCGTACGTGCCCCGACAGACAGGGTCACGGCCGGCGAGCCCGCTTAAGTTTTAGCGTATTGGGTCACGAGCACCCCATTACGCGAGCCCATGTGATTTGATCTCTCTGGTCCTAGCCCATGGGCGAGCCGGGGGAGAGACTAGCGGGGTCTAAGCCGCTAGGGCGTAGTTGTCGTCGTTGGCAACTAATAGTTTGCAGTTGGATTTACGAGGAGATCTGCACCTCGACATGCTCCGATGGCTTTGTAATCCACGTCGAACCCAGGTCGCCCCCAAGATCAAACATACTTAACCAAGGCTGAAGTATATCTGAATAAAGATTTCCGACTAGAGATGTGCTGTTTTTAACACTCTAGCGATTCATTTTTAGCAGTCGATGCGCCTCGCGATTCCATTCACGCTCACGAATGCTGGCGCGCTTGTCGTGCTGTTTTTTCCCTTTCGCAAGCGCGATTTTCAGCTTGGCCCTACCTTTTTTCCAATATAGCGAGAGCGCCATGAGAGTATATCCCTTTCGCTCGACACCGCCGACTAACTTACTGATTTCGTGTACGTGTAACAGCAGCTTTCTGCTTCGGGTGGGGTCAGGTGTTATGTGCGTTGATGTGGAGACTAGTGGAGAAAAATAAGCGCCAAAGAGGAAGAGTTCTCCATTTCGGATGATCACATAACTTTCAGTTAATTGCGCCCGGCCGTCGCGCAGGGATTTTACTTCCCACCCCTGAAGCGCAAGACCGGCTTCGAATTCTTCTTCAATAAAATAGTCATGCCACGCCTTTTTATTTCGGGCGATGGTATTGTCATTTTTTGACGGCTTTTTGCTCATTTTTATCGAGTGCGAGATTGTGAGGCGTAATGTTTCGGTAAACAGAGCTAATCCGATCACCCAAGTATAATTGTAAAAAACAATCCTAACCTTGCTATCGTGCCAAATATTAATCGGTCAGTCATAACCCCATACAGCGCTCGCGAGATGTTTTCGCTTGCAGGGGATGTTGATCGTTATTCAGAGTTTTTGCCGTGGTGTCGTGATTCTGTTATTTTAGAAAGAACTGAAGCTGAAGTTCTGGCCAAAATTGTGCTCGCTTATAAGGGTTGGAATACGACTTTTACTACCCGAAACCAAATGGCGCCCGATCAATTAATCGAGATGCGTTTAGTGGAAGGCGCAGCCTTTTCAAGTCTTTCAGGTGATTGGCGATTTCGGGCGCTTGACGAGATGGCATGCGAGGTTTCGTTGGATGTCAATTTTTCATTGGCAGGAAAGCTGGGTGGTCGGATGCTTGAGCCGATATTTAGTCGAATCTGTAATGAGCTCATTGATGCATTTATTGCTCGAGCCAAGTCGCTATACGGGGAGCGGGCATTTGCCTAAGATAAAAGTTGCTTACGTACTTTTAGAGCGTCAATTCTTGAAATCACTCGATGTCAAACTTGGCGTATCTGTCAGCGAAGCGATTGATTTATCTGGGGTTCTGGAGGAGTTCCCCGAGATTAATTTGGATATTAATCCTGTCGGGATTTATTCCAAAAAAGTAACGCTCGATTCAGTCGTTAAAGATGGTGATCGTATTGAGATCTATCGAGCGCTTCGGGTGAGCCCCAAAGAGGCTCGTCGATTAAGAGCCAAGAAAAAGCAATCGAAACAGTCCTAGTCGCCCGGCGTTACCGCGTCCCAGAGATTAGAGAAAAATCCCGGAGAGTTTTCCTCGAGATCAGGCTGTATGGCGCCCGGAAGCCCCGCGCCCTCAACGAGCGTGCGCGCGATTTTTTCGTCTTCAAACCAGATGCTCAGCCGATATTGCGTTACCTTTTCGCCTTTGGCGGGATCGAGGCTATAAAAATAATCCCATCGCTGCGCATGAAACGGATCTTCGATAAGCGGTGTGCCGAGAATAAATCGCACTTCATCTCGAGGTGTGCCCGGGATGAGCTTTTCAATCTGCTCGGCGCTGATGACGTTTCCTTGCTGGATCTCGACTCGATAACTGCTAAAACAGCCTGCAATGACGAGGCAAAGGCATGTGAGACTCGCAATTGATAATGTTCTCGGAAAAGAGGTGCGGCAGGCTTTCATTAGCGTAATCATAGCGGAACTTAAGTTAACCGAGGTTGTTAGAGAGGTGCGAGCTCTTTTTGCATTGCGATTTCATCGCACCTGTCAAACTTGGGACAGCTCACGCAGACACCAAAGACTTTCTCAGGCAGGCTTTCCATTGAAACGATACGATAGCCCAGCTTACTAAAAAACCCGGGCACATAAGTGAGTGCAATAATACGGCTTAAACCCATCGACTGGGCCATTGACTCAATTTGATTCACCATGAGGCGGCCGATTCCTCTATCGTGATCCTCAGGATCGACTGCAAGACTCCTGACTTCCCCTAGCTCAGTCGTGAATATTTCGAGTGAGCCGCATCCGCAGATGCGGCCGTTGATTTCACTGACCACAAAATCTTTAAGCCGACTTTTAATTTCTAATTCAGATCGGCCAAGCAGTCGACCGTCGCTCGCGTATCCTTGAAGGAGTTGTCCAATCACCGAAATGTCCTCGATCTTCGCCGCGCGGATAGTTGGGGTCATTTAGATGCTCGCGAGATCAACTCGTCCGCATGGGCGCGAGTGGTTTGTGTGATTTCAACGCCGCCCAGCATTCGCGCTAGCTCATCGATGCGCGCGGCTGGCTCGAGAGACTCGATATTAACTTCGGTTTCATCGCTATTAATCCGATTAACCCTTAAGTGATGATGCCCCTGAGCGGCAACCTGAGGGAGGTGGGTAATGCAAAGCACCTGACGGTTAGTGGCGGTGGACCTTAGTTTCTGGCCGACGATTTCTGCAACCCGTCCACCAATGCCAACATCAACCTCGTCATAGATCGTGCAAGGGGTAGACGTATCCTGAACAGCGCATAACTGAATGGCGAGGCTAACGCGGGATAGCTCTCCTCCGGACGCTGCTTTTTCAAGCGGAGAGAAGTCGAGGTCGGGCCCGGGTTGAAGTTCAAAATACGGTGTTTCAGTGCCGTGGAGTCCGCGCCGGTCCGCGGGTTCATTACCGAGGCGGATCCTAAAAGCAGCGGCTTCAAGCCCGAGTGACGGGAGTAGCTTGTTCACATCCTGACTCATTTTTGCGGCAGTTTTACAGCGCGCATCAGTTACTGCGCTCGCGAGTTGGTCATAGTCAGATTGTGTTTCAAGGAGCTGTTGTTTTAGCAACTCCGGATCATGGTCCGCAGGATCAAGCGCCTCCAGATCATGCTTTAAAGAATCGAGCACTTCTTTTAAAGCGCCAGGGCGGACCTGGTACTTTCGACCGGCATCATGAAGTGCGGTCATCCGCTTATCGACCGCTTCAAGATCCATTGGGTCCAGCTCATAGCCATCACTGAACCGCTGAAGCTCGCCCGTCACTTCTGTTAGCTGCGTAGCGATGCCTTCGATTTGTTCTTGAAGGGGCTTTAGTCTTGAATCATAGGGCGAGAGTTCGGACAGGCGGTGAGCCGCTTTGATGATTAAAGCGGATGCGGAAACCTCTTCGACCTGATCAAGCTCTTGCAGGATTTGCCAAGCGCCTTGCGCGAGTTCATGAGTATGCGAGAGCCTGCTATGCCGTGCTTCAAGTTGGGTGAGCTCTTCTGGATCTGGTTTGAGCAATTCGAGCTCTTCAACCTGATGTCGCAGAAAAGATTCGCGCTGTTTGCGCTCCTGAAGTCCGGATTCACTATCGTTCAATCGAGTCTCAAGTTGTTGCGCTTTAGTCGAGATCTCGCCGAGTTGTTTGACTTCACCAAGAATGCCCGCATCGCTGTCGAGGAGGAACCGTTGCACTTCGCGTTGCAGTAACCGATGATGCTCATGCTGCCCGTGAATATCGGCCAGTAACTTTCCGAGGTCCCGAAGGGACTGGATGGGTACTGGCTTTCCGTTGATAAAACCGCGAGAACTCTTTTCGCGATAAATGAGCCGTCTCAGCGTGCATTCCCCAGTATCAGCCGTAAGTTCCATATTGCGCAGCCAGTCACGAGCCTGCGGCAAGGTCTGGATATCAAAATCTGCCTGAATCTCAGCGTAATCTGAGCCGTAACGGATGAGATCAGTCGATGCCCGACCGCCTAAAAGTATTGACAGGGCATCGACCAAGACAGATTTTCCTGCGCCGGTTTCGCCCGTAATCACCGTCATGCCAGACTCAAAGCTCACCTGAGTCTTTTTGACCACAACAAAGTCGCGGACATCGAGCCAGTTAATCATTTTTTGACGCCGTGGGTTAACCCCAACCCAATTTTGATCTTAACGCCTGATAGTGACTGTGCCCCTCAATATGAATCAACTTGGCGCAGGTACGCGCTTTTGAGATCTCAAGTCTCAACTTGTAGTGGATTTCTGAGAAATCAAGTCCGTCGATGAAGATATTAGCGCGCTCGTCCGGTGAGCCGACCAAACCGAGTGAGATTGTTGAGTCGTTTCCAAGAACGATTGGTCTTTGACCGAGAGAATGTGGGGAGATCGGCGTCAACACGATAGCCGGCAAGGTAGGCTCCAGGATAGGTCCTCCCGCTGATAGGGCATAAGCGGTGGATCCCGTCGGGGTGGCAACGATGACGCCATCGCCCCGGGAAGGCCCGACTGGTTCGCCATCAACCCGCATGTCGATCTCGATCATTTTTCCAGTCGCGCCCTTTGATAGTGTGACGTCATTGAGCGCGAGCCGCTCAGAAACCAGTTTTGAGTCTTCAAAAATTCTGGCCTGAAGCATGGCCCGTTCTTCAATTGAGTAGTGACCGTCCAGCAGTTGGTCAAGGTGCTCGCCAAAATTCTCGGCCGGGATGTCTGTCAGGAACCCGAGTCGCCCCATGTTGATGCCAACCACAGGTAGATTGACCTGAGCCAGGGCATTTGCGACGTGAAGCATGGTGCCATCCCCGCCCACGACGATTCCAAGATCAATACTTTCCTCAATGGAGCGCCCGGTGTCGTTAATCCGAAGCCCATCGATCTCCTGATGGGTCGTATCACCCAGAAATACGACACTCCCTCGTGCTTCAAGGTGCGAGCGAATCTGTGCCAAAGTGGCCTTAATGGCTGCGTCCTGATATCGCCCGAAGAGTCCTATTGCGTTAAAGGCCATAAAATATTCTGGTTATCGGTGAGACAGATACGTCACGTGAGCGGTTTGTTTATCTTTATTGCGAACCTACTTCGCAGTGGTATTATTGAGCGAAAGTAGATAAGAAAACTAAAACTGTATTTTACAACCTTTTTCGAGCATAAAAAACGTGTCGGAATCCGCTGAAGATCTTCAAAGTCTCGAGCTCAATGAGAGGGCTGACCACTTATTGAAGCTTTTAATTAGACGCTACGTGAGTGATGGAGAGCCTGTCGGCTCAAGGACATTATCGAGAGATCCGGGACTAGACCTAAGCGCTGCGACGATTCGCAACGTCATGGCGGACCTTGAGGAGCTTGGATTAATTCGGGCGCCGCATACATCGGCAGGACGAGTCCCGACGCAATTGGGCTACCGTGTTTTTGTTAATAGCTTGTTAAAGGTGCAGATGCCAGACCATTCCGGATCCCGGGAGATTGCCAGCGCGTTAACGGGCGCAAAAGGCGCTGACGAGTTACTCGATACAGCGTCTGAATTGTTGTCGGACATTACTCAGTACGCAGGCGTAATCATGTTGCCCGATAACGAGACCGCGAAATTGCGCCAGGTCGAATTTCTACAGCTCTCGGAAGATCGCGTATTGGCGATTCTGGTGACTGACGATGGCCGTGTTCAGAATCGGGTGTTATCCCTTGATAAAAAACTGAGCGCTGCGGAACTTGTCGAGGCTGCGAATTTCTTCAACTCCCGTCATGTGGGTAGAACGCTTCAGGAGGTTCGTCATCAATTGCTTTTGGATATGCAGCGTGACAGTGATGCGATGAATCGTATGATGCGCACAGCCGTCGAAATGACGAGCCAGTTGCTTGATGATGAAGAGGGTAACGAGGGTGTTGTTGTGAAAGGCGAGACCAAGCTGTTGGGCATTCCTGATTTTGATCAATTGGGAAAGCTTAGGGAAATCTTTGATGCGTTTAAGACCAAGCAAGATTTGCTGGGACTCCTCGACAAAAGCATGCGCGCAAGTGGCGTTAATATCTTTATCGGCGAGGAGTCGGGATATAGCGCCCTCACCGATTGCAGCGTTGTGACAGCGCCTTACGAATCTGATGGCAAATGCATTGGAGTCATCGGGGTGATTGGCCCGACGAGAATGTCCTATGAAAAAGTGATTCCGGTTGTCGACGTAACGGCCCGGGTGCTGGGTAACGCGCTCCGAAGCCTTCACTAAGCGGTTTCATTCTTTTCCGTTATTTTTCGTCCTGGGGTTGAAACCCCGGATTATTGACCCCATTTACTGCACGGTAACGTACTACCGCGACCGTAAAGAGAGGTTTTATGCCAACTTCCCAGCCTGATAATCATTCTGGAACGACAGAAAAAAGCACTAACGATCGTCCTGACGATGCTGTCCTGGATCCCTCAGAGGCAGCCGAAGACGGGGTGCCTCCAGCAAAAGAAGGGGAACCCAGCGGGGCAGTCGAGGAGACGCTCGACGATGAAGATGGAAGCGAACTAAGCGAGGGTGAGCGTTTAAGCGCGGAATTCTCACAGTTAAAGGATGATTTTTTGCGTGCAAAAGCAGATGCCGAAAATGCGCGTAAGCGGGCGCAAACGGAAGTTGCTAACGCCCGCCGGTATGCGCTTGAGGGCTTCGCAACTGAGCTTTTAAACGTCCGGGACAGTCTTGATCTGGCGCGCGCGGTTGATCTTCAGCAAACCGAGGGCGTCGTTGAGAGTGTGGTTGAAGGACTGGAACTGACGCTCAGGCAGCTCGATTCGGCTTTTGAGCGTTTCTCAATTCACGAGTTGAGCCCCGAAGTGGGGGATAAGCTGGATCCAGAATCCCACCAGGCGATGAGCTTAATTGAGTCGTCGGAGGTCTCCCCTAACCATATCTGTCAGGTGATTCAAAAAGGTTACCGCCTGAACGATCGCCTTTTGCGTCCCGCACGTGTTTTAGTAGCCAAAGCGCCGACGGAAGAGTCATCTGAAGGTTGAAAACTGAATTAAACAACCCCATATAAAACATTGTAATAAGTAGAAAGCGCCAACGGCGCTGAAATGAGGAAATAAAAATGGCAAGCATTATTGGAATAGATTTAGGCACGACGAACTCATGTGTAGCAGTCATGGAGGGCGGAAAGCCAAAAGTGATTGAGAATTCAGAAGGCGATCGAACAACGCCTTCGGTAGTGGCATTTAGTGACGATGGCGAGGTATTGGTCGGTCAGTCGGCTAAACGCCAGGCGGTCACTAATCCGCATAACACCATTTTTGCGTCAAAGCGGCTGGTGGGTCGAAAATTCGATGAAGACGTTGTTCAGCGAGATCTCGAACTCATGCCTTACAAGATCGTAAAGGCTAAAAATGGCGACGCCTGGATTGAGGCGGGTGAAAAGCAGATGGCACCACCCGAGGTGGCGGCACGGGTGCTGCAGAAAATGAAACAAACGGCCGAGAGTTATCTCGGAACCGATGTGACAGAAGCGGTGATCACAGTGCCTGCGTACTTTAACGATTCTCAGC
This sequence comes from Arenicellales bacterium nBUS_48, assembly GCA_051201575.1. Classification (GTDB taxonomy): domain Bacteria; phylum Pseudomonadota; class Gammaproteobacteria; order Arenicellales; family UBA868; genus UBA868. The sequence continues at coordinate 809,945 of CP179197.1, forward strand.
GACAGGCCACAAAAGATGCGGGGCGTATCGCCGGTCTTGATGTTAAGCGGATCATTAATGAGCCAACCGCGGCCGCATTAGCCTATGGCCTTGAAAAGCAGCAGGGAGATCGCAAGATCGCTGTCTATGACCTGGGTGGCGGGACGTTCGATATATCGATTATCGAAATTGCAGATGTGGACGGCGAGCATCAGTTCGAAGTGCTTTCCACTAATGGTGATACTTTTCTGGGTGGCGAAGATTTTGATCGTCGTTTGATTGATTATCTAGCGGATGAATTCAAGAAGGATCAGGGCATGGATTTGCGTGGTGACGCGCTCGCGATGCAACGCCTCAAGGAGTCTGCTGAGAAGGCAAAAATTGAGCTGTCTTCAAGCGCTCAGACCGAGATCAATCTGCCGTACATTACAGCCGATCAAAGCGGACCCAAACACTTAAACCTCAAGTTATCGCGAGCCAAACTTGAAGCGTTGGTAGAGGATCTTATTAGCCGAACCATTAATCCGTGCAAAACGGCTCTGGATGATGCGGGATTATCTGCATCGGATATTGATGATGTGTTGATGGTGGGCGGACAGACCCGTATGCCAAAGGTTCAGGAAACGGTGAAGAACTTTTTTGGTGCAGAACCGCGTCGTGATGTAAATCCGGATGAAGCGGTGGCTGTAGGAGCCGCTATCCAGGGCGGAGTCCTCGGCGGCGATGTCAAAGACGTTCTGCTTCTTGATGTGACGCCGTTGTCTCTGGGTATCGAAACGCTGGGCGGGGTGATGACCAAGTTAATCGAGAAGAATACGACAATCCCGACGAAGGCGAATCAGGTCTTTTCAACCGCGGAAGATAACCAGACTGCCGTCACGGTGCACGTGCTCCAGGGTGAGCGTGAAATGGCCCAACACAATAAATCGCTCGGACGATTTGATCTTTCGGATATTCCGAGTGCGCCGCGCGGAATGCCTCAGATTGAAGTGACGTTTGATATCGACTCCAACGGTATTTTGCACGTTTCGGCCAAGGATAAAGCGACCGGCAAGGAAAATAAGATCAAAATCACGGCAGGTTCCGGCCTTTCTGATGATGAAATTGAGCGCATGGTGCGTGATGCCGAGGAGCACGCCGAAGATGACAAAAAGGCTCGAGAGTTGGTGGATGCCCGAAATCAGGGTGAAGCGATGGTTCATACGGTACAAAAAACACTGGGTGAAGCCGGGGATAAGGTCGAAGCCTCTGATAAAGAGAGTATCGAAAAGGCAATCACTGAGCTTCAAGCAGTTTTAACGAGCGAGGATGTTACTGACATTCAGGCCAAAACCAATACGTTAATGGAAGCGAGCCATAAACTGGCCGAGCAGATGTATCAGGCTGAAAGTGACAATGGATCTGCGGATGCATCAACTGGCGGCGAAGGCGCACCCGGTGGTGAAGACGTCGTTGATGCAGAATTTGAAGAAGTCAAAGAGAAAAAAGACGATTAATGTTTTCGCGAATGGAAGTCAGTTTAATCAGACACATTTAATTAACACATAAGCTCTGCGAGGCCGGCTGCATTTGCGCCGGCTTTTGCGGTTGTTTGGATTACAAAAAAATGGCAAAACGAGACTACTACGAAGTGTTAGGGGTCGATAGATCCGCGTCTGACGCTGACATGAAAAAAGCCTTTCGTCGGCTTGCCATGAAATATCATCCGGATCGAAATAAAGAAGATCCGGACGCAGAGCAACGGTTTAAAGAGGCAAAAGAAGCCTACGAAGTTCTAGCTGATAGCCAAAAGCGCTCGGCGTATGACCAATTTGGGCATGCAGGGGTTGAGCAATCTGCGGGCATGGGCGGTGGTGCGGGTGCTGGTGGTTTCGGCGACATCTTTGGCGACATCTTTGGCGACATTTTTGGCGGGGGGTCGCGAGGTGGCGGTTCAACCCGTGGTGCCGACCTTCAATATACCTTGGAACTCTCACTTGAAGAGGCAGTTCGGGGTTCGGAGTCACGCATTCAGGTGCCGACCCAGATCCGCTGCAACACTTGTTCGGGGTCAGGCGCTAAGCCCGGAACCTCTCCAACCCCGTGCAAGACGTGTAACGGGCAAGGTCAGGTTCGCATGCAACAAGGGTTCTTTTCTATCCAACAGGCTTGCCCGGACTGTCGCGGAAGAGGGACCGTTATCAGTTCTCCCTGTGGTGATTGCCACGGGGCCGGCACATCGCAAAAGACCAAGACCCTTCAGGTCAAGGTGCCAGCCGGCGTCGATGATGGCGATCAGATTCGGTTGGCGGGCGAGGGTCAGGGTAGCGCCAGCGGTGCGACTGGCGATCTTTATGTGCAGATTCGAACCCGGCAGCATCCCATTTTTTCGCGGGATGGGGACAACCTTTATTGCGAGATGCCAATCAGCGTGGCAATGGCGACTCTTGGCGGTGAGATCGAGATCCCAACCTTGAATGGCCGTGCGCAACTGAAGATCCCGGCGGAAAGCCAATCCGAACGCGTCTTTAGACTCCGCGGAAAAGGCGTCAAAAATGTGCGTTCCGGGGATATTGGCGACTTGTACTGCAAGGTCAAGGTCGAGACGCCGGTCAATCTAAGCAAAAAGCAGAAAGAGGCGCTTCGTGCCTTTGACGATTTGCTCAAGGCCGGCGGTGACCGACACTCGCCTCGGGAGAGTTCATGGTCCGATCGCTTGAAAAATTTCTTCACTGCGTCCTAGGGCGAAATCTTTTTCTTTTTCTATAGGTCTGATTCTGCAGCAGACTAGCCGAGCGTAAATCGTTTCGGGTATGCTTCGCTACATCCTTCACGACTGATGCGGATAGACGTTGATAAAAGTTACAGAAACATCTTTGCCCGGCGTATTAATCGTAGAGCCACGCGTCTTTGACGATGATCGGGGATTTTTTATGGAGAGTTTCAATTCTCGAGACTTTTCTGATGCCGGATTACCCACTACATTTGTTCAGGACAATCATTCTCGATCGACTCGCGGCGTGCTTCGTGGTTTGCACTATCAGTATCCAAAATGGCAGGGGAAATTAGTACGCGCCATTGTTGGCGCTATTTTTGATGTTGCGGTCGACATTAGACATGAATCCCCCCAATTCGGAGAATGGTTTGGTCTTGAGTTGTCCGCCGAGAATCGCAAGCAGCTCTATGTGCCGCCAGGATTCGCGCACGGGTTTTGTGTTTTGAGCGACGTTTCCGAAATGACCTATAAATGCACCTCGCTTTATGAACCTGCCGATGATGCATCGGTCTTGTGGAATGACCCCGATATCGGCATCCAATGGCCGATTCCCGAGCCGATTCTTTCATCAAAAGATATTGAGGCGTCTCGACTAAAAGATCTATCTCCGCTTAAAGTCTCTCCGTAGATATGCGAATTTTAATTTTTGGACGAGTGGGGCAGTTGGGATCAGCGCTTTCTGAACTGCTTTTGGATAAGCACGACCTGGTTTTTTTGGATCAGCCTGAGATTGATTTGGCAAAAATCGATACGGTTGATCATCACATTATTAAAAACCAGCCTGATCTCGTGATTAATGCCGCTGCTTATACCGCGGTGGATAAGGCTGAATCAGAGCCGGACCTTGCCCAACTAATCAACGCGTCAGCCCCTTCGCAAATGGCGGCAAGTTGCGATGAGCTCAACATTCCATTTATTCATTTTTCAACCGATTATGTGTTTGATGGAAGGTCCAATCACCCCTACACGGAGAACGCCGACGTCAATCCAGAAGGAGTTTACGGCAAAACCAAACTTGCGGGCGAGCACGCCGTGGCGGCTGCATGCAGGCGTCACGTGATATTGCGGACATCATGGCTTTATTCCCACGTGGCGAATAACTTTCTTAAAACGATGCTTCGATTGGCTGAAGATAAACGGCCCCTTCGGGTGGTGAACGATCAGTTTGGATCACCCACTTTTGCATGGGATCTCGGTAGCGCGACGGTCGCAGTGGTGAATGCGATTGAATCGGGGCGAGAGGATATCTATGGCCTTTATCACGCAGCCAATTCGGGAATGACTTCTTGGTATGGGTTTGCGGAGCGAATATTCAGGATTCATGGCAACATCGTCGATCTCTCTGGAATCCCTACCAGCGAGTATCCTACACCGGCGCCGCGACCGGCGTATTCCGTGTTGTCTTGTGATCGTCTGCGAGAGGTTTTTGATTTCTCAATGCCGAGCTGGGAAGACGCATTATCACGGTGTCTTGCTCGTTTGTGAGCTCAACAAATCGTAAGTCGTCAGGCGACTGTTTGCTTGCCATCGATACAGCAACCGAGTTGTGTTCGGTCGCATTAATGACCGCAGATCGCCCCATTATTAAGCGCCATGTGCTTGACCCGCAGGGCCATTCCCGGCTTTTACTTGGAATGATTGAAGAGGTGCTCGAAGAAGGCGGTCTTGCAAGATCGGAAATTACCGCAGTGAGCTACGATTCTGGACCGGGCTCTTTTACAGGGATTCGAATTGGTGCTGGGGTCGCTCAGGGCTTGGCTCTTGGACTCAACGCCCCGTTACTTGGCATCTCCTCGCTGATGATTTTGTCTCAAAACGTCTGTGACCAGATGGGCTCCGAAAAGCCGGTGCTCGCGGCAATCGATGCTCGCATGAACCAGGTCTATTGGGGACTGTTACGGCAAGATAGCGCCTCTGACAGCGGATGGCGATGGTTGGAAACTCCTAAAGTGAGCGATCCGGGAGAACTCGCAAACTTTGTTGAAGGTTGTGTGGGGATTGGCAGCGGCTGGGATAGTTATGCAACCACGTTTCAACAAACAAAGACTGCATCGTGGATACCGTCTAGATTTCCTGACGCCTCGAGTCAGATGCATATTGCCAAGCGCCTGATCGCATCAGGGATAAAAGAGACATGGCAGGAAGCGTTACCGACATACGTGCGGGATAAAGTGACTCACTAAATCGGGGTAAAGTTTTAGAGGCGCGTAAGACGGATGTTGCCCGCGGTTTGCGCAGAACACTCTGAGGAACTGCCTTTCCAGACGCCGCTGTAGGTTCCGTTCAGGCTTGAGGATGACCCTACCAGGTTCATTGTTACGCTGTCTGTGATTGTGCTGGCATCAAGAGTTGCGGTCCCGATAGCCCCGCTGCCTTCTCCCCCTGAAAATGTGACGGCAGGTCCAAAAATATATCCAGACCCCGGATCAGTGATAACGACCGAGGCGACTTGATCAGAAGTGGCATCGGTCCCGAGTACGGCAATACCGGTCGCGCTTCTCCCTTCGGAAGTGGGTGTGCCAAAAATGACGACCGGAGGTTCTACATACCCTGATCCCCCGGAGGATATCGTTACGGCGCTGATGCCGCCAGAGGTTTGACCTGAGGCGAGGCTTACATTGACGCTACCCAAATTGCTGTTTTCCTGATCCGCGGTGAGTGGATTGTCATCGGTTGTATTGGCGGGCGCTTGACTGGAAGTCCCGGTTAGATTGCCACCCGAGAAACACGTATGTCCGACGACGCTGATTGTGCCGGTTACCGTACCGCCTGAATCTGCAAAGGTCGCCGTGGCCGCTCTTGCAACGCCCGTTGTTTCAGTGATGGTGCCGGACCATTGTCCGGATACGTTGAAGGTTTGACCAAAAACACCACCACCGCTGCTACTGCTTGAGCAGCCTGTTAAAGCAAGAATTAGGAGAAGACTGCTAAACAGTGGAATAGTTGTCGTGCGGTACGAGATCATTGCCGTGTCATTTTACTACTCTACTATCCGTTTGAGGTATTCCGTGTTGATGATCGATAAGAATAGCAACATGCTGTTGTTTTTGTTGGCAAATCAGGACGACAGCTTTGTTTTAATTAAATTGTTGACCACTTGGGGGTTTGCCTTTCCGGAGGTCGCTTTCATCACTTGTCCTACAAGAAATCCGATCACTTTCTCTTCGCCAGCGCGAACCTGACTCACCTGGGATGGAAACGCGGTAATCACATCATCAACGGCTTTTGAGATCGCGTCAGTATCTGTAATTTGAGTCAGACCTTGATCCTCAATGATATCGTCAACCTGCCCTTTCCCATGCCAGAGATCACCAAACACCTGTTTTGCGATTTTCCCGGATATCGTTTTGTCTTTGATCCGGTTTATCAATTGCCCAAGCATCTCGGGGGATACAGGACTTTCTGATATTGAGAGGGATTCACGATTTAAAGCAGAGCTTAGATCGCCCAGAATCCAGTTGGCAATAAGCCGACTTTCACCGTTTGCGGATTTGACGGCTTCTTCAAAAAAATTGGCGAGATCACTGTCCGCGGCGAGTACCGCTGCATCGTCATTACTCATCTCATAACTGGAGACTAATCGAGCGAGTTTGGCATCTGGCAGTTCGGGCATCGCGCTGCGGATTGCGTCTAGTTCTTTCTTGGTAATGACCAGCGGCGGAAGATCAGGATCGGGAAAATATCGATAGTCATGCGCTTCTTCTTTTCCGCGCATTGATCTTGTTAAGTCTTTGTCAGGATCGTAAAGGCGGGTTTCCTGAACAACAGAGCCACCGTCTTCGATGACGGCAATTTGGCGGTCAATTTCAAAATAAATAGCGCGTTCAACAAAGCGGAAGGAATTGATGTTTTTCAGCTCGGCTCGTGTCCCCAGTCGGGCTTCTCCTTTGGGTCGAACAGACACATTAGCATCACAGCGGAATGATCCCTCTTGCATATTGCCGTCACAGATCTTCAACGTCCTTACGAGCGTATGGAGCTTCTTCAGATACGCCACAGCTTCCTCAGGTGACCGAAGATCAGGCTCTGAGACGACTTCAAGGAGTGGCGTGCCAGCCCGGTTTAGATCAATCCCCGTTAGGCCGTGAAAGTCTTCGTGAAGCGACTTTCCGGCATCTTCTTCCAGGTGCGCTCGTGTGACCCGGATGGTGCGCGGTCCGTTGGCGGTTTGAATCTCAAGTTGACCTCCTTCGACAACTGGAATCTCAAACTGACTGATTTGATATCCCTTCGGGAGGTCGGGGTAGAAATAATTTTTTCGGGCAAAGACGGAGAACTCATTGATGGTTCCGCCGATGGCAAGACCAAATCGTGCCGCCATCATCACGGCTTCACGATTCATTACGGGTAAGACGCCCGGGAGGCCAATATCAACCCCGCAAGCCTGAGTATTTGCGTCAGCGCCAAAGGTGGTGGATGCGCCTGAAAATATTTTGCTTTTAGTCTTGAGCTGAATATGCACTTCAAGACCGATCACGCATTCCCATTCCATTAGGAGAAATCCTTGGGACATCGCTCGTGCCAATCGGTTTCGAGCTGAAACTGATGAGCGGTACCAATCAGAGACGTTTCATCCATGAACCGACCGATCAGCTGCATACCAACCGGTAGGCCTGACTCATCGAGACCGACTGGCATGGAAAGCGAGGGCAACCCTGCGAGATTGACGGTATTAGTGAAGATGTCGTTCAAATACATCGACACTGGATCCTTGGTTTTTTCGCCAATTTTGAAGGCAGTCGATGGCGTTGTCGGTCCCACGATCACATCACACTTCTCAAAAGCCTTCTTAAAGTCGTCTGAGATTACGCGGCGTATTTTTTGTGCCTTCAGATAATAGGCATCGTAATAGCCCGCCGATAACACATAGGTTCCGATAAGAATTCGACGCTTGACTTCTTCCCCAAACCCTTCGGCCCGAGAGCATTCATAGAGGTCCAGGAGGCTGTCCGTCTGCTCGGACCGATGTCCGAATCGGACGCCATCGAATCGGGAAAGGTTAGACGAGGCTTCTGCGGGTGCAATGACGTAATAGCAGGGAATGCCGGCAGCACTATTGGGCAGTGATACATCGACCAGCTGGGCGCCGCGTTTTTCGAGAATCTGAAGGGCTTCCCTGACGCTCCCCAAAACAGCAGTATCGACTGAACTATCAAAAAACTCTGTCGGAAGACCGAGTCGAAGTCCATGAAGGTCAAGATCAAGCAATTCGTTAACACTGGGAACAGGTCGTTCGATAGAGGTTGAGTCTTTAGGATCAAAACCTCCCATCGCGTTGAACATAATTGCAGAATCCTCAGCCGAGTGCGTGAGTGGACCGCCCTGATCAAGAGAAGAGGCAAACGCAATCATGCCGTAGCGCGACACTCGCCCATAGCTCGGCTTGAGGCCCGTAAGTCCGCAAAACGCAGCCGGTTGACGAATGGAGCCGCCGGTATCCGTTCCGGTCGCGGCGGGGATGAGACGAGCAGCAACGGATGCGGCTGAACCACCTGAACTTCCGCCCGGTACCCGACTGGTATGCCAGGGGTTTTTTACATTTCCAAAAAATGAAGTCTCGTTAGACGATCCCATTGCAAACTCGTCCATATTGGTTTTTCCAATCGTCACGCACCCCGCATTTGCGAGTCGCTCGACAACGGTCGCATCATATGGCGCTGTAAAGCCAGAGAGCATTTTTGAGCCACAGGTCGTTCGTAGTCGTTTCGTGCAAAAAATGTCCTTGTGCGCGATTGGAATGCCGGTGAGATTGCCAGACTCGTTTTTGTTGAGCCTTTCATCGGCCTTTTTAGCGCTTGCCAAGGCGCCTTCTTCATCGACACTGATAAAAGCGTTGAGATCGGAAAACTTGGCAATTCGGTTGATGAAATGCTTGGTCAGTTCAACGCTACTGACTTCTCGTTTTTGCAGTCGTTCGCGAAGCGCTTTTAGGCTGAGAAGGTGAAGCATTTTTTAAGAATAAAAGGGGGGAAGAGAAAAAGCCGGTTGAAGTCGATCATTACTCAATGACCCGGGGGACCAGATAAAGGCCGTTTTCGACCGCGGGTGCGCATTCTTGAAAAAGATCCCGCTCGTCATCTTCGGTAACTTGATCTTCCCGCAGTCGCAGGGAGATGTCCTGAGGGTGAGCCATAGGCTCAATATCATCGGTGACCGATTCGTGCAGCTGGGCGACAAGGTCAAGAATACCGTCAAGACCCGCTTGATATTGCGGAATCTCGGCCTCAGTGACGCGAAGTCGGGCGAGGCGGGCAACACGGGTCACATCGTTTTCTGAAATTGGCACGTTTTTGCAAATTGGCGGATTTTTAAAGAATGGGGATTATATCTTAGCCAGCCGGCGCCTAATCAGATTCCGTGTGATAAATTACGCGCTCAATATTCGTCATTTATTTCTTTGGGCGACACATGATTTTGAAGCGATTATTTGGTCTTTTTTCTAACGACTTGGCAGTCGATCTCGGCACTGCGAATACGCTGGTGTACGTGCCGGATCGCGGTGTGATTCTCAACGAGCCGTCAGTGGTTGCGATTCGAACAGGTTCGCTGGCGCCTGAAAAGACAGTCCTCGCGGTAGGGCAGGAAGCAAAAATGATGCTGGGTAGAACGCCCGGTAATATTCAGGCGATTCGACCTTTAAAGGAAGGTGTAATCGCTGACTTTACGGTTGCGGAGGTCATGCTGAAGTACTTCATTCGTAAAGTTCAGCAGAACAAGTTTTTTTCCTCCCCCAGAATTGTGATCTGCGTGCCTGGGGGGTCGAATCAGGTGGAGCGCCGTGCGATTCGAGAATCTGCAATCACAGCGGGCGCACGAGAAGTATTTTTGATTGAAGAGCCGATGGCGATGGCCATTGGGGCATCGTTGCCTGTTGCTGAACCTACTGGATCCTTGGTTGTTGATATTGGGGGTGGAACAACGGAGGTCGCGGTACTCTCGTTGGGCGGTATCGTATATGCCACATCGATTCGAGTCGCTGGCGATACATTCGATGAGGCGATTATCAACTATGTTCGGAAGCGGCACGGTCTTTTGATTGGTGAAGCGACTGCAGAACGAGTGAAGAAAGCCATTGGAACCGCCTGGGAAGAGGCGGATCACCGTGAGATGGAAATTAAGGGTCGGGATATTGCGGAAGGTATGTCGCACAGCTTAACCATTGGCAGCGATGAAGTTTATGAAGCTATCAGCGATTCATTAAGGCAAATTGTGCTGGTTATTCGGGAGACGCTGGAAAATACGCCGCCTGAACTCGCTGCCGATATTGGCGATCGTGGTATGGTGATTGCAGGTGGTGGCGCGTTAATTCGGGATATGGATCGTCGTTTGATGCAAGAAACGGGCCTTCCCGTCGTCGTTGCAGATGACCCGTTGACTTGCGTCGCACGGGGTTGTGGAAGAGCGTTGGAGGAGATGAGCGCTTTGGGTGATGTATTTACTCACGAGTAGACATTCTTTAACCTTCAACCCATACGTTTGACGGCTTGGAAAGCATTGAACTTAATGCGGTTCAATATTTGGGAATAATTTGATGGTGCCGCACGCGAAAAGCGGTTTCTGGCGCGGTCTTGCGCCGTATCTTCTGTCGTCGATTCTTTTAATTAGCGCGTATATGCATATTGGCGCAGTCAAGGTTGCCGCATCAAGCCTCGCTGTTATCGGAATCCCTATTCACTTTGTCGCTTCGCTTCCGAGCATGACCCTAGCGGCAATGCAAGGCCGGCTTACAGCAACAGAGCAACTGCGTCGCCAGTTTGAATTTTTGCGAGAGCAAAATTTGATTCTCCGGGCAAGACTCCAACGATTTGAGTTTCTCGAGAATGAAAATAACCGTCTTCGGGAACTTCTGCAAGCCGTACCCCAAGCTGTTGAAAAGGTGACCCTTGCTCACTTGATCGCCGTAAATCCTGATCTAGGCTCCCTGACCGTACTGGTTAACAAGGGAAGCGCCGATGATGTTTATATCGGACAGCCGGTAATCGATGCGGGCGGCATTGTGGGTCAGGTGACTAAATCCAGTCTTTTTACCAGCAAGATCAGTCTCATTACTGAAGAGAGTCAGGCGGTGCCGGTTCAAGTTGTTCGAAGTGGCGTCCGTGCTATTTTATATGGCGGTGGGAAAAATCGAACCCTTCGCGTGATGTATCTAGACCGAAATGTCGATATTCGACCGGATGATGTTCTGGTCAGTTCAGGTTTGGGTGAGATCTATCCTCCAGGTTATCCCGTGGCGGTGGTTACGGCAGTTGAACGCAATGTGGCAGAGTCATTTATGAATATTGAAGCGAGACCCATGTCCCATCTCGGCAGGGATCGTGAGGTGTTACTGCTTTGGCCAGCACAGCTGAAGTCTTCAGATCATGGCTCTGATGCAATAGTCGAGGAAAGATCAGAGTGATTCAAGTCGATAGCGCACCAAGAAGGCCTTGGATGCCTTTTCTGACCCTTCTTGCGGCGTTGATACTGCTGGTCTTGCCGATGCAGGCGTTACCGGGCGGTTTTGTCCCTGACTGGGTATCTCTCGTATTGATTTACTGGGCATTAGCCTTCCCGGTTCGAATGGGAGTGCCCATTGCTTGGGTGACAGGCCTGATCGTGGATATCATTACGCTGGGTATTCCGGGAGCTCATGCATTCACTAAGTCGGTCATTGTCTATATCACCGGATCGCTCGCGCTGCGTATTCGCGCTTTCCCTATTTGGCAGCAAAGTGTGGTGGTTTTCTTGCTCCTGAGTCTTGAGTTGGCAAGCCTCGTGATCATTAGCGGCCTAACGGGGGAAGCGATTACCGGTATGCATCGATGGACAGCGGTTGTGGTGGGCGCCCTAGTGTGGCCCTTGATCTATCACGTGCTTCGCCGTAGTCGACACTCTTCCAACCTGCGAGGGTCGTAAATTACGATGGTTTCTCGTAGTCGCATGGGACAGGCGTCTGGAGAGGATGCAATTGTACGGCAGCGGCTTAAGTTGGCCGGCATCATCGCGTTGATTCTGGCGGCAATTTTGTTGGCGCGGCTTTATAGCCTTCAAGTCAGTCAATACGCTCGTTATCAAACCTTATCGCTGGATAATCATATTCGTTTACAAGCATTGTCGCCGGTACGAGGGTTAATTTTGGATCGTAACGGCGTTGTTCTTGCCCAGAACACGGCGGTGTATGCCCTTCAGGTGACGCCAGAACGCGTGCCTGATATGGATGTCATGCTTGCTGAGGTGGGCCAGATTGTCGATCTTTCCGAACGAGAAATTGTTGCGTTTAAACAGCGGTCGTCACGCCGACCCGGATTTAAGAAACAACTATTAAAGACCCAGCTTGATGATGCTGAAGCCGCAAAGTTTGCCGTCAATGAGTATCGTTTCCCGGGTGTGACGTTGGAAGCGGTTTTGCATAGAGATTATCCATTTGCAGAATTGACTGCTCATTTCCTGGGTTATGTTGGGCGGATCAGCGAGAAAGATCAAAACCGCCTTGAAGAGGAAAAATACAAGGGAATCTCACATACTGGTAAATCAGGGATCGAAAAACAGTATGAGCGCGCATTAGTGGGCAACACGGGATTCGAAGAAGTTGAGATTGATGCGCATGGCAGAACGCTGCGCACGATTAGTCGGGAAGGGGCAATCCCGGGAGACAATTTACGTCTCACGATTGATATTGAACTGCAACGTGAAGCGCGTCGAGCGCTAGGCGCGAGTCGAGGGGCCGTAGTTGCGATGGATCCGAGCAGTGGAGAGGTGCTTGCAATGGTGAGTAACCCCTCTTTTGATCCTAATTTGTTTGTCGACGGGATAGATCATGCGACTTATTCTGCATTGCGAGGTCTAAAGGATAAACCGTTTCTAAACAGAGCGCTTCACGGTCGATATGCCCCAGGATCGACCATAAAGCCTATTTTTGCCGAGGTTGTTATAGAAGAAGGTATTGACCCGGAGGAATCTGTTTTCTGTCCCGGATGGTACATGCTGCCCGGCAGTACCCGACAGTATCGATGTTGGAAGAAAACAGGCCACGGGCGAGTCGACCTTCATGCGGCGATTGAGCAATCTTGCGATGTTTATTTTTATGAGATGGGAAAACGTCTTGGAATTGGCCAGATGTCTGACGTGCTAAAAAAATTCGGGCTGGGCAGTCAAAGTGGTGTGGATTTGCCGGGCGAACCCGATGGCTTGGTGCCCTCTGCCGAATGGAAGCTCGCGACCCGTAATGAGCCATGGTACCCCGGTGAAGATCTCATCACGGCAATTGGCCAAGGCTTTTTAATGACGACACCGCTCCAGTTAGCGCGAGTGGCATCGATCCTGGCAAATCGTGGCAGCGTCATACAGCCCCGCTTGCTGATGTCAAAAAATGATCCTTTGTCGGGCGAGCCCATAGATTTGAATGATAAAAAAAACACCAGCAATCTTCAGATTAATACAGAAGCGATGGATCGTGTGATCCGGGCGATGACTGCGGTGATGAGTAGTCCTCGGGGCACTGCCCGAATGAGCGGGCGTCGCAGTGCCTATTCTATCGCTGGGAAAACGGGAACTGCGCAGGTTATCGCGATCGCGCAGGGAGAAGAATACGACGAAGATTCTCTTAAGGAAGAGTTTCGAGACCACGCGCTGTTTATTGCATTTGCGCCGGTTGAAAATCCGAAGATCGCAATTGCAGTCGTTGTTGAAAATGGCGGTAGCGGTGCGGGCGTCGCAGCGCCAGTGGCTCGAAAAGTGCTGGATCACTTTTTCCTGAAAGCGTTAGAGCGCGCTTAAGATTATTTTCTAAGGCATGCTTCAACGAAAAAAATTATTGTTTGATGGCCCACTGATGATTGGGTTGATCACGCTTTCATTTCTGGGACTGTTTGTGATCTATAGCGCATCGGGGGAAAACTTCAGTGTGATGGTGCGTCAGGGTATTCGCCTTGGTATTGGTTGGGCGGTCATGATCCTTGTCGCTCAAATTTCGCCTGAGACGATTAAACGATTCTCACCCCATCTTTTTATCGTTGGAGTGGTGGTGCTCATTTCAGTGTTACTTGTGGGTGTGGTTGCCAAGGGGGCTCAACGCTGGCTTGATCTTGGGGTATTCCGGTTTCAACCGTCTGAACTAATGAAGCTTGCGTTACCCATGATGGTGGCCTGGTTAATGACACGAGATAAGTTGCCTCCTACTTTTGCCATTATTCTTCTGGCGTTAGTGCTGACGGCTATTCCAGCGGGGCTGGTTGTGATTCAGCCAGATCTTGGAACGGGCATTATGCTTGCCGCTTCAGGTTTGCTCGTTATTTTTCTTGCAGGCATTCGGTGGCGGCATTTAATGATGATGCTTGCAACGGTAGCTGCTGTTGCGCCGTTTCTTTGGTCGCAATTACACGATTACCATCGCCAACGAATTCTTACTCTTTTTGATCCTTGGGCAGACCCAATGGGTAGTGGGTATCAAACGATTCAGGCTCAGATTGCAATTGGCTCTGCTGGAATTTGGGGAAAAGGCTGGCTTCAGGGGAGCCAATCCCACCTGGAATTTATTCCGGAACGCAGCACAGATTTCATTTTCGCCGTTTTTGCAGAGGAGTTTGGGCTAATTGGTGTGTTGATACTCATTGTGTTGTATCTTTTTATTGTGGGGCGATGCCTCGCGATGGCGTATCAAACGAAGGAAACCTATTCACGCCTTCTGATCGGGGCGCTAGCGCTTACCTTCTTTTTCTACTTATTTGTTAATCTAGGAATGGTTTCGGGAATTTTGCCCATCGTGGGCGTGCCATTACCGCTCGTGAGTTACGGGGGGACCTCGATGCTGACTTTAATGACAGCATTTGGAATTATGATGGGTATGCATTCAAGACGCAGACTAATGACATGACAAGAGAAAAAATTTTTAAAAGTCGTAATTATTTGCAGCGCTGGAACATGAGCCTGATAGGGGTAATGGCGTTCGGAGTGTTCTTCTATTCAAACGTTGATGCCGTATCGCTTGAAAAATATCCGGAATTAACCGAGCTTGCATCTGAGCTTGATGGTAATTTGGGGTTGCGCAAAGAAAAAATCGAGTCTTGGTTTGAAGATGCTGAGATAAAGACCAAAATTATTGATGCAATGAATCGACCGGCCGAGAGACTTGATTGGCATCGTTATCGGTCTTTGTTTGTGAATACGGCATCAATTGAGGGGGGCGTTAAGTTTCTTAAGGAGAACGCAGCCGTTCTTGGTGAGGCTGAAGCTCGATACGGTATTCCAGCGGAAATCATTGTCGCCATTATTGGTGTTGAAACTCGATATGGGAAGGTCCTCGGGAACCTAAGGGTGCTTGATAGCTTGGTGACGCTTTCAGTCGAGTATCCACGCCGGAGTAAATTCTTTTCTTCGCAATTAGCACATTTTCTTAAACTCGCCGCGGAGGAGGGTCTCGATCCTACTGTGGTGAAGGGCTCTTATGCAGGCGCGATGGGGATCCCCCAGTTTATGCCGAGTAGCTACCGAGACTATGCGGTTGATTTCGACGGCGATGGGCGGGCTGATCTTCTCAATAGCGTGGCAGATGCGATTGGAAGTGTGGCGAACTATCTGTCTCGATTTGGCTGGAAAGCCGAAACCCCGATCATGGTACGTATTCCGCAGCCACCATCAGAAATTGAAAATTTGGTCACTCGAAAACTTACGGCAAATACGCCGATCTCAGAAGTGCGCGAACTCGAAATTGAAATTCTCGGACCTGATGATGACAAAGTGGGTGTGATGAAATTTGATGGGAAATTGGGGCCGGACTATCGTGTTGGCCACCATAATTTTTTTGTGATTACGCGATATAACCGTAGCCAAAATTATGCGATGTCGGTCTATGAGTTAGCAGAGAAAATAGCAGCAGCGTCGAGTAATTGATTTTGTCAGTCTGTCGGCTGCTTATTCTTGGAGTTTTTCTAGCGGTCCTGTCGGGCTGTGGCATTTTCAAAGAAAAAAACTCGGGCGCGTATTATCAGGATGACGGTCCACCAAAAGGGGGCCCTGATCCATCGACAGTCACTAACCCAGTTCCGCGCGCTGAACCACTGAGTAAGATCGGCAATTCGTCTTACGAGGTATTTGGTGTCAGGTATTATCCGATGTCTTCGATCGAATCCGGCTATAGCGAGGTGGGTGAAGCCTCTTGGTACGGCCGCAAGTTTCATGGACGACACACCTCCAGTGGCGAGAAATACGATATGTTTGACATGACGGCAGCGCATAAAACACTCCCTTTGCCCACTTACCTGAGCGTAAAAAATCTGACTAACCAGAAAGAGGTTATCGTTCGGGTTAACGATCGCGGCCCTTTTTTAGGCGGCCGGATTCTTGACCTTTCCTACATGGCTGCTCAGAAATTGGGTGTTGTTGAATCTGGCACTGCCCAGGTCAAGATTACTGCGGTGGGCACTGTTTTGCCGGCGACTCAACAACGGACGACAGAGTCTTCGACGGGTTCCGAGGTGTTATTACAAGCGGCAAGCTTTCAACTCAAGGAGAATGCAGTTCAACTTCGATTAAAACTCATTCAATACGGGATGAAGGAGGTCAGAATTCAGACTGTGAAAATTGATGAGAGACTGTATTATCGAGTTCGAGTGGGACCCTATCAAGATCAAGTCGTGATTCGTGAGAAAATAACAAAAATTAAATCGATTACAGGTATAGCGCCAAAGATATTGGTGGTGAATTAATGCAACAGACTTTAGAAAAATTTAGACAGACAGTCAGTGTTTTTTTGATTTCTATTATGCTAGGTTTTGCAAGCGGGTCAGTCGTGATCGCGTCGGAGGTTGAGTCTGATCTTGAAGGTGCGATGAGATCAACGATTCCAGCTCCGAACCTTAAAGTATCGTCTTGGCTCTTGATGGATGCTAAAACAGGGGTAACCCTGGCCGCAAATAATCCAGATGCTCCGGTAGAGCCTGCCAGTCTTACAAAGTTAATGACGGCATTTATCGTTTTTCGAGAAATCGAAAGAGATACTATTTCACTTGACGATATTGTTGTTGTCAGTGAAAAAGCGTGGCGTTCGGAAGGATCGCGGATGTTTATCGAGGTTGGCGATAAAGTGCGCATCGATGATCTATTGATGGGTCTGGTCGTTCAGTCTGGAAATGATGCCGCTGTTGCGTTGGCTGAGCATGTTGCCGGCAGCGAAGAGGGGTTTGCAGATTTGATGAACCAAACCGCCTCTGAACTCGGAATGGATAACAGCAATTTTGTAAACAGCGCTGGGATGCCGCATCCGGACCACTATACAACTGCGCGCGATATCTCCCAACTTGCGAGGGCCATTTTGGTGGATCAGCCCGAACACTATGGCCGATATAAAATTCGCGAATTCACCTGGAATGGAATCACCCAGAAGAATCGTAACCCGCTATTGGGGCGGGACGAGTCGATTGATGGAATCAAGACGGGGCACACCCGATCCGCGGGTTATTGTCTTGTCGGTTCTGCTGAAAAAGATGGGATGCGGTTGATCGGTTCAGTGATGGGCGCTTCCGGGGATCGCGAGCGAGGGGATGCTGTTTACTCATTGCTGCGGTTTGGGTTTGCAGCATATGAGCATCATGACCTTTACCCAGCGGGTGATGGCATTGTGGATTCATTCGTTTTTAAAGGAGCAAAAAATTCGGTGGCACTCGGATTATCCGATTCTGTGACTCTTGTCCTGCCCAAAGGGGCAGGTAAAGATCTTCAAGCCAGTGTCTCTTTAGCTGATCCGGTGATCGCGCCTATAAGTTTGGACGACGAACTGGGCGTGTTGTCCGTCTCACTCGCGGGCGAGCAAATTGTTTCCCGCCCCTTGGTGTCGCTTGAGCAGGTCGCGGCCGGCTCATTGTGGCAAAGGTTAAGTGATACCGTACGACTCTGGTTTTATTGATAGGGATGACGAACGATGCAGATGGACCGTCCCCTGAATTGCTGGATTTTCCCTGTCAGTTTCAGATCAAGGCAATGGGTCGCAAGGTTGATGGGTTTCAACAGCGCGTTAGCGAGATTGTGCTTCGCCATTTAAATGATGCCCCAATTCTGGATAAATCGGTCAGGGAGAGTTCAAGTTCTCGCTATATCTCGGTGAGTTGTACGATCCAAGCAACAAGTCGTGAACAGCTGGATGCGATTTATATGGACCTGAACAGTGAGCAAGACGTGCTGATGACCTTATAACCATCCTGCGTTCTGATGAAAGAGTATTCACCTATTGAGTTTCAGCATCTCGGCTGCTGTGAATATGTTGAGACGATGAATCGAATGCGAGCGTGGACTGATGAGCGAGATTTAAATACGGACGACCAGGTCTGGCTTCTCGAGCACTTTCCGGTTTATACCCAAGGCGTGAGTTGTGACGCTCGCCCTATCGATGAGCGTCAGGGAATCCCGGTTATAAAGTCTGATAGAGGTGGGCAAATTACATACCACGCCCCGGGACAGTTGATCGCATATTTTCTATTTGATCTTAAGCGCCGAAAACTTGGCGTCCGGAAACTCGTCTCCATGATTGAGCAAGCAACGATCGTGATGCTGGCTGAGCTGGGCCTTACGGCAAAAACCAAGGAAGGGGCGCCGGGGGTTTATATCGCGGGGGAAAAAATTGCGGCGCTAGGACTTAGAGTCCGCTCCGGATGTAGCTATCACGGCCTGAGCATTAACGTCGATCTGGATCTTGATCCCTTCTCGAATATTCACCCCTGTGGTTATCAAGACCTTAAGGTGACCAGTTTGCGAGCTCACGGCATCTCTTTATCGGTCGCCGATGTGGCGGAGCGACTAAAAACAGTCGTTACTCATCTCTCTGAGTTATAACTGGGATGGTCTTGGAATTCGCGGCTAGTCGTTATTCTCACTTTTTCGGGCAGCATCGAGACGTTCCGGGGTCCCAACATCAATCCAGCGGCCTGTAAAAAGTGATCCGCTGATGAGGCCATCCTGTGATTTTTGTTTCAGAATCGGCGCAAGCGGGAACCTTCCAGGCGAGCAATTGTCGAATAATTTTTTACGATAGATGCCAATGCCTGAAAAAGTTAGATTTTCCTTCGGGCGCTCGCTTGGCAACTTTACTTGCCCTGCATCTAGACGAAAATCGCCTTTGGGATGGTGGGCCGGATTTTTAACCAGGATCAGATGAGCATAACTGTCCATTTTGTCGGGCAATTGATCAAAAGCAAAGTCAGTTCGGATGTCGGCGTTAACAACGACGAAGGGGTCCGATGCAACATGATTTAACGCCTGCAGAATACCGCCTCCTGTCTCGAGTGCGCCGTTGGGCTCCTGCGAGAAATAGATATCAAGGCCGCTCGGCGCACATTGCGAAACATAATCGATAATTTTTGCGCCTAAATGGGCAACATTGATCGTGATTTGGTCTATTCCAGCAACATTCAGGGCTGTTAAATGGTGGTCAATCAGCGTGGTCCGGCCGATGTGGAGCAACGGTTTTGGGATCGTGTCGGTGATCGGGGATAGTCGTGCCCCTCGACCCGCGGCTAGGATGATTGCTGATTTTGGAGGCATGATGAATTTTTACCTTCATGTTTCTGGCGATGGAGATTCCGACAACCGATGACCTTGCCTATAATAAAGCCTTATGAATTTTGATTCTTTATGCCAGAAATTTCTGTTTTTTGTCAAAACTGTTGCACCTTTGTTTTGCGGCAAGGCCCTTCAAACATTAGGTATGGTTTCCCTATGAAAGATATCAGACGCGCTTATCGAGTGGCGCTCGTTGTATTATGGGTGAGCGTCGCTTCTGCTACCACTGTGAGGGCGCAAGCGCCCGTTATATTTGCTGACGAAAAGGCGTGTCCGGCAGATCTTATCGATGTGCCGCTGGATTTAATTCCCTATCTGAACCGAGATCCTGCCCAGCTGCCGATCAATCTCGAGGCTGATTCTATTGATATTCCGTCAGCCGATAAGCTGGAGCTAAGAGGGGGCGCCTTCGCAACTCAGGGCGCGCGGGCGATATATGCAAATGAAATTCTTTTTGATAAAAAGACGATGTCTCTCGAGGCCAAGAAAGCAATCTTATTTTCTGAGCAAGGCGATCGGATTACAGCAGTTGCACTTGATCTCGATATGGAAACCCGAATTGGAAGCGCGTCGGACGTGACCCTGCAGTTATCAAGACGGGATCCAATTCCAAAGAGAAAGATTGAAGATTTTTCTGCTTTGTCTTTCGATCAGTCAGGGTACACCATGGCGGTCGCCGGAACGTCTGGGAGTGTTAAAGGGCCAAGCGCAACAGGTTATTCATCGGGAACGATTCGCCTGTCGTCAGGAGAGACATTAGCGATTGACAGCGATGAGTCGGAAATAACGGATGAGGCCAGTATCGAACCGATTGGCGTTAAAGCGAAAGCCCGTGCAACCGCAAGCCGTTTGTTTCTCGAGGGGCATGATCGTGAGCGATTGGAAGATGTCGTTTATTCAAGATGTGTGGCTGGAGATGATGCCGTATTAATTGAAGCAAGCGAGATTACCTTGGATCATGCGTCTGGTGTTGGGGTTGGCGAGAATTTAAAAGTTCGGTTTTATGGCGTGCCAATTGCGTATGCGCCGCGACTAAGTTTTCCGATTACCGAAGAAAGAAAAAGTGGTCTGTTATTCCCCACCATTGGCTATGGAAACAACTGGGGATTCAATGTCGAGGTCCCTTATTACTGGAATATTGCACCATCCCGAGATGCAACATTTGCGGGGCGCTATATGGGTAACCGAGGCTTTCTAGGGTCAGGGGAGTTTCGCTACATGGGTGACACAACCTTCAGTGACTTCAATGGAATTGTTCGTGGAGAATTTATGCCCGATGATTCCGAGTATGGCGACGACCGCTATGGATTCAGCTATCAGCATAGACAAAATATTGCAAAGCAGGGTTCAAGAATTTCACTTGATGCGGATGTGGGATACGTATCAGATAAAAATTACCTTACAGACCTCGCAAATAATCTTGCGATTAGCAGCGCTTCGCATCTTCCTCAAAGGGCAGATGTTTCGATTGATCCCTCCGATATTTTTCTTGAGGACGAAAACTTCCTGCTAAACGTTGATGCGACGGCCTATCAGACGGTCGATAAAAGTGTTTCAAAAGATAATGAGCCATACAGTCGACTACCCGGTATTCGCGCAGATTGGGAAAAAGACTTCACGGTAGGGTCCCAGCAATCTGTGAGTTATAACGCGACCCGTTTTACTTTAAAGCCTGAAATTAAATCCGAGCTGGTCAACTTCGGGCATGCCTCTTCCAGTAAGACAACCGGATTGAGATGGGATACCGAGACGTCCCTCGCGGTGCCGATTGAAAGATCATTTATTGAAATTACACCAAAAGTGACTTACGCGTATACCGCATACAATGTGGAAAACCAGCCGGTTGGCCAGTCGTCGGATCCCACTCGAGGTATTTATCTTTTGGAATTGGGTTCAAAACTATTTTTGGAGCGTGAGGTCAGTTGGGGTGAAACAGGCCACACCCAAACACTGGTTCCAAGTCTGACATATCACTATGTCCCCTACGAAGATCAAGACGATCTTCCGGTCTTTGATTCAGGCTCTGTTGGTTTCGACAATATTGCAGATGCTTTCCTTGGGAACGGTTTCTGGGGGTCAGACCGGATTCAGAATTTTCAGGGGTTCACGCTGGGGCTCGCGAGCGAGACTTATCAATCGGATAGTGGCGACGATCTGCTGCGCTGGGATTTAGCTCAGCAAATTTATCTTGCCGACCGCGAAGTAACGATTGGTAGCGAAGAGGTAGATGATAGCGACCTCTCACCACTAGTCGGGAAGATTGATTTTTATCCGACAAAGACACTGAAGACAGATGGCTTCTTGAACTGGAACTGGGATGAGAGCAAGGTCGAGCATTGGCGGCTTGGAGCTGCGTTAAATCCAGATTTTCGTCGTAAACTTGCAGCGACCTACGGATGGTATGAGACGTCTAGCAGCATTCAGTTGGATTTCACCTGGCCGATTTCTCCCCGATGGCAGTTTGGTACTAATCTGCTTCGCAGCGAGTCCGATTCCGGCGATGACGGAATCTATTCGAAAGTCAGTCTAGGTTACGATGCGTGCTGTTGGGCGATACAGGTTGCGCTTGAGGATCGACCGAATGGCTCTGACGATGAGTCCGAAACGAAATTTATGGCAACTTTCAGCCTGAAAGGCATGGGACGAATCTCGACGGACCAGCTTGAAGGCGGATTTACAGCCAGCGCGCCTTCTCTTAATTAAATCTTTTATATCAAGTTGAAAAGCAAAATTTTTTATAACCGTTACGTAGTGCAGAACTGCCGGATCAGAAATTTTGCAGCTGCGTTCTTGATAGGTTTGTTTTGCTCATCATTTGCTTCTGGCCAGGAGATGATCAATAAGGCACTTGTCATTGTCAATGAATCGATCATTACGCAGGCAGACCTTGACCAGCAGATGTCTATTGCCCGACTGGAATTTAACGCAAGTGGGCGTGCGCCACCGTCTGACGCTGCACTGTCATCACAGGTGCTGGAAGAAATGATTGTTGATAACCTGCTGCTTGACGTGGCGCAGCGGTTTGGCATTTCGACGACGAACAGTCAGGTGAATTACGCTCTTTCCGTCATTGCAAAACAGAACCAATTGAGCGGTGCTCAGTTTAAGGCGCTGATTGAGGAGAACGGCGTGAGGTTTGAAAACTACCGAATCGATTTACGTCGACAACTTACGATTCGGCAATTGGTCAACAATAGGATTGGGCGGACGATTAATATCAGTTCGCAGGAGATTGATGATTACCTGCTTCAAAATCCGTATGAAATAGATGAACAAGACGACAAGTTCGAACTGGCTCAAATTCTGATAGCGATTCCTGCTAATGCAACAGAAGAAACGCTTTTGGCGCTTGAGAACACGGCTAACGAGATTTATCAAAGTCTGAAGGGCGGACTTTCATTTGACGAAGCGATTAAAAGATATCTCCCCGGGGAGGGCGAGAGACAAAATGCATTTTTGGGATTGCGCAGTCGTTCCCAATTGCCGCAGATTTTTATCGATGCGCTGAATAATGTAGAAATTGGCAATGTTTCCGAGGTGTTCAAAAGCCCAAGGGGCTGGCATATTCTGAAATTGATCGATGTCCAGCAGGCGGGTGTTTCAATGGTATTGCAGCGACAGGTCAGGCATATCTTGCTTCGTCAGACTGATCTTTTGCGAAAAGAGCAGATTCGATCGCGTTTAGAAAGAATTCGCGATCGCATTCTCGCGGGAGAAGATTTTGGAGCTGTCGCGCGATTGCAGTCGGAAGACCCGTCCTCGCGCGCATTAGGTGGGAGTCTCGGTTGGATTGATGCAGGGCAGTTGCCTGTCGAATTTGAGCAAACGTTAGATACGCTTGCACTTGATGAGGTTAGTCCGATATTCGAAACAGGAGCAGGGCTGCATATTGCGCAGGTGATGGGTCTTCGAGAGATTGATATTGGAGAAAACTTGCGCAGGCTGGAGGCAGAACAGGTATTAAGAGGGCGGAAAACAGATGAGGCATTGGAGCAGTGGTCTCAATCCCTCCGGGAAGATGCCTATGTCGAATACCGGACGCCCCTGCTCAGCGAGTAGCGCCCTTTCGAAAAAGGACGCCACTGCCGCGCCTAACTACTTAGCGGTTATTGGATCTAGGTGCTTTTTGTAAATTCTGGATAAGCCTCAAGACCGCACTCCGAGACGTCCACACCGCGATATTCCTCTTCCTCGCTAACCCGTAAACCGAACAGTACTTTAATCACCAGCCAGGTAATTAAACTCGCAACCAATACGAATATAAATATAATCCCGGCACCGGTTAGTTGGGTCAATAGAGAAGCGTCACTGTTAGTGATGGGAACCGCGACTAACCCCCAGATACCAGCGACCCCATGTACAGAAATGGCGCCAACGGGATCGTCAATCCGGATGCGGTCAAGAGCCAACACCGAGAAAACAACAATAACGCCTCCGACAGCGCCAATTAGGGTGGCGGTAAGCGGCGATGGCATTAAGGGTTCTGCTGTAATTGAGACCAGACCCGCCAGCGCCCCATTGAGCACCATCGTAAGATCTGCCCGGCCAAGAACAACTTTAGCTGTGAGTAATGCTGCGACGACACCCCCAGCCGCGGCTGCGTTGGTGTTTACAAATACCGCAGCGACTGCGTTGGCTTCACTTACATTTGAGATCACCAATTCCGACCCGCCGTTGAATCCGAACCAACCTAACCACAAGATAAACGTACCCAGCGTGGCTAATGGCAGGTTAGCGCCTGGTAACGCCTGGACTTTTCCATCTTTTCCATATTTCCCCCTGCGGGCGCCGACGAGCCACACGCCGGCAAGCGCGGCTGTTGCCCCCGTTAGATGCACGACTCCCGAGCCTGCAAAATCAGAGAAACCCATTGCATCCAGGAAGCCACCGCCCCATTTCCAGAAACCTTGAATCGGGTAGATGAATCCAGTCAGAACAACACAAAAAGCAAGGAATGGCCACAGCTTCATCCGTTCGGCTACAGCTCCTGAAACAATAGACATGGCGGTAGCGACGAAGACCACCTGGAAAAAGAAATCAGATCGGCCGGAATAGTAACTGCCCGAATACCATTCATCCCCGGTTACGCTTAGGACGGTTGCGGGGTCATTTTCGGCGCCTAATAGGAAGGTAATTCCCGGCCAAAAACTATTGACAGCATCTCCCGGATACATCAGGTTATAACCTACCAGCATGTACATGACGCAAGCGATTGAATAAAGCGCTACATTCTTTGTGAGAATTTCCGTTGTATTTTTGGCGCGCACAAGTCCCGCTTCAAGCATGGAAAATCCTGCAGCCATCCACATTACAAATGCGCCCATCATCAGAAAATAAAGGGTATCAAGCGCGTACTTAAGGTTAAGAATTTCTTCCACTTTTTTCTCCAAGTTCTAGTATTTGATAGGCATATTTAAAGAGCATCTGTGCCTGTTTCTCCCGTTCTTATTCGAACGGCTTGGTCGATATCAAAAATAAATATTTTTCCGTCTCCAATCTTTCCTGTTTTTGCTGCACTGCTGATGGCTTCGATTGCCTGATCAACAAGATCAGTCGATATCGCAATCTCGAGTTTGACCTTAGGCAGGAAGTCCACAGCATATTCGGCACCTCGATAGAGTTCGGTATGACCTTTTTGCCTCCCAAAACCCTTCACTTCTGTAACAGTCATGCCTTTCACTCCGATCGCCGACAGGGCGTCTCGTACATCGTCTAACCGAAATGGCTTTATGACGGCGCTTACAAGTTTCATTTCTTCTCCTTATTAAAATGAACATCAACTGGATAAAAATCTCCAGAGAACTGGTTCACTGATCTAGTAGCAATAAGCATGCCAACCTTAAAAATATCTCTGAACAGGTTATGCGAGCGATCCTTAAATTAAAGGATAAGAAAATGCCCAGAAGCAGGGCATCTATTTGTTTTTCGCACCGTATTGGTGCTTTACATACAAGAAGACAGGCGGACTGTTAAAATCTGGGTCTCGGTCAACATCGTTTCAAAAAATTCTGAAAACTAATGACATCCCCGTTTAAAAAAATCACTGATTCCCTTCATGATGTGTTGCCAACCAATCTATCAAATGAGATTAAAAGTAACGTTCGCGCGATGGTTGAGGCTTCTCTTAGGAAAATGGATTTGGTGACACGCGAAGAACTTGAAGTGCAAGAGAAAGTCTTGATGCGCACCCGCGAGAAACTTGAAGCACTTCAAGCTCGTCTCGAAGCTCTTGAAGGCGATCAGGAATAGGGATTACAGTACTTCATCAAAAGACTTCCCAAGGATGGGAAAATGACAAGGAGTAGTCAACATGTCGCTAGCACGATTGCAGAGTAGGGCGGGGTACGGCCTTGAGACCCCACGTGTTTCGGTAGAAGTTCACCTTTCGGGTGGGTTACCATCATTTAGTATTGTTGGCCTACCAGAAATTGCAGTAAGAGAAAGTCGAGAGCGGGTGAGAAGCGCTCTTCTGAATTCTGGATTTGATTTCCCTGCCAGACGCATTACGGTGAACCTGGCCCCTGCTGATCTACCCAAGCAAGGGGGCCGGTTTGATCTGCCCATCGCACTTGGAATTCTTTCTGCCTCCGGACAACTTGGTAAAACTGCAGTTGATCTGCCTGGTGAATTTGTTGGCGAGTTGGGTCTGGGTGGCGAACTGCGTGCCGTTCCTGGCGTTCTACCGATAGCGCTTCAGACCTGTAAGTCAAACGATGTTCTGATGCTGCCTCGCCAGAATTTTTATGAGGCCTCGTTAGCTGAGGGCGCGAGACTTTTGCCATGTGATCATCTCGCTGAATGTGCAACCCATCTTCGAAGTGATACCCTGATTGATCCCTGCCCCTCTAAAGGGTTACCCGCCCACCCTCGTACCGAGATACATTGCCCTGATATTTCAGAAATATCAGGGCAACACCTAGGACGAAGGGCGTTAGAGATATCAGCCGCGGGCGGACACTCGCTTCTGATGATCGGCCCACCTGGATGTGGCAAGACCATGCTTGCGGAACGCCTGCCTGGCATCTTGCCGGAGATGAGTGTGACTGAGGCGCTTGACTGCGCCATGATTCATTCCGTATCCAGTTCGGGGTTCGATATTGATCGTTGGAAAGTAAGGCCGTTTCGAGCTCCTCATCATAGCGCATCAGCAGCGGCGCTCATTGGAGGCGGTAGAAACGCTCAACCGGGTGAGATCTCTCTCGCTCACAATGGGGTCCTATTTCTTGACGAGTTGCCTGAGTTTCAACGACAGACTTTAGATCAGTTAAGAGAGCCGCTTGAGTCAGGATGTATATCAATTTCAAGGGTTAATGCCTCGGTTCGTTATCCTTGCCAGTTTCAGTGGATTAGCGCGATGAATCCATGTCGATGTGGATATGAGGGTGATTCATCAGGCCGCTGCCATTGCACTATCGAGGAGACGAGGCGCTACCGGCAAAAAATTTCGGGACCGTTGCAGGATCGCATTGGTCTTCAGGTGCGTTTAAGCGCGATCGACCCGAGGGAATTGAAGAAATCGAGAAGATCGGTTGAGAATTCCAAGACCGTGAAAAAACGAGTTATCAATGCTCGGACTCGTCAGTTAGATCGCCTCGGCGCTACCAATGCGCGCGTTGATCAGGCGCGATTTGAAGCGCGACTTAGTTTGGAAAAAAGCGCGGATAGATTTCTTGATAAAGCGATGGCGGCGCTCGCCATCTCGGCCCGCGGTTACTATCTTGTTTTAAGAGTTGCACAGACAATTGCTGATCTTGGCGGAGTTGATTGCGTTCAGGATGATCACATCGCTGAGGCGTTGCAATACCGTTTACCGGAAATCTAGTTCACGAGAGAGGGCGAAGCCCATCATATTTTTGGATCAATTCCAGTCGGGCTTTCGTTTGTCAATAAAAGCGCTGACCCCTTCGATCGTGTCGTCAAAAAGCATGTTTTCTGCCATCGTTCGACCCGCAGTCGCGTAAGCGTCGGCCAGCGGCATGTTTAGCTGCCGATAAAAAAGCGCCTTTCCTGCCTGCAGCGCTTGAGATGGTTTTGAGGCGATGTTTTTCACAAGTCGATCGACAGCAGCATCCAGCTCTTCTGCCGGCACAGCATGATTGATTAGGCCGTAGTCGACTGCTGTTTCGGCGTCAATAAATTCACCGGTGGTGAGCATTTCAAATGCCCGTTTGCGGGGCACATTCCGACTAAGCGGCACGCTGGGTGTCGAGCAAAAAAGACCGAGATTTATTCCAGAGACTGCGAATCGGGCGGCGCTAGAGGAAATAGCAAGATCAGCATTAGCGACGAGTTGGCAGCCAGCGGCTGTTGCCATCCCGTCTATTTTGGCGACCACAATCTGGGGCATGGATGCAAGAGCCATCATCATCTCGGTGCATCGAGAGAATAAGTCTTCGTAATAACTTTGGTCAGGTCGAGCATGCATTTGCTTTAAATCATGCCCAGCGCAGAAGGCCTTTCCATTGGCAGATAGGATCACTACCTTGAGGTCAGAATTATCCTTGATCTCGTCTATTGCTGAGATCATCGCCGACAGCATCTCCTCCGACAGTGCATTGTACTGAGACGGATTATTCAGGGTAAGATTGACGATCCCGGGTGAATAGACGTTTTTTAAAACGAGAGATGTCGAGGTGTCATTGGGCAAGGAGTCAGTCATGGCGTCAATTGGATTCAATTTCAGCGTAAGTTACACCCCTGAACTTATATAGTAAAGTGAAATACGGTGTCAAAAATTTCTCTGTCTGAACTACTAGAGCTGGTTGACGAGCAGCTCCCTTTTGCACGGGAAAATGGCTTTGTTTTAGAGGTTTTGGAGGAAGGCGCTGCGACGGTGCGTGCGCCATACGATCGAAAGTTCTTGCGCCCGGGAGATACTATCGCGGGTCCGGTGATGATGGGTCTCGCAGACTACGGCATTTATGCGGCGCTCCTAAGTGAGATAGGCGTTGTGCCGCTTGCCGTGACGACTAGTTTAAATATCAATTTTCTGAGCCGGCCCGGACCATCTGATCTGATTGCCAAAGCCCGCATCATGAAGCGTGGAAAGCGTCTTGCGGTCGGCGAAGTCGAGATCTATAGCGATGGCGAGGATGCACTTGTTGCGCATGTGACGGCGACCTACTCCATTCCTCCAAAAAAAGAAGTACTTGATAATTGAAAAAATGGCTTAGATGAACCAGAGCGCGCTTAATGGAATTAAGGCCTGTGTGTTTGATGCTTACGGCACACTATTCGACGTCCACTCGGCCGTAGCCCAGCACACCCACCAGATGGCCAATGCGTCAATCGTGTCTATGCTTTGGCGATCCAAGCAACTGGAATACACGTGGCTGCGAACCCTAATGGGACGGTACGTTGACTTTTGGCAGGTCACTGGTGATGCGCTCGATTTTGCTTTGGATACCCACGGGATTTCAGATTCACAACTTCGAGCTGATCTTATGCAGGCGTATCTTGGTCTTTCCTGCTATTTGGAGGTACCGGAGGTCCTTAATGAATTGAAATCAAAAGATATCCGTTGTGCCATTCTTTCCAATGGCTCTCCAGATATGCTATCCGCCGCGGTAAACCATGCGGGCCTCCAGGGTTATTTTGATGCCGTGCTTTCGGTTGATGGTATCCAAATGTACAAGCCTGACCCCCGCGTGTATCAGCAGGCAGTTGATGCATTAGGAGTCGACGCGTCAGAAATCGCTTTTCAATCCTCGAATGCGTGGGACGCGGCCGGCGCTGATGCCTTCGGCTTCAGGGTTATCTGGGTGAATCGCTTTGATCAGAAGGCCGAGCGGTTGGGCACCTCGGTGGCTGCTGAAATAAACGATTTGTCCTCCTTGACAGACTTGATTGTGAGCTAACTCTGTTTGAGTTGTTCTCTAACCGTATCGCCATCGGCCGGACGCGCGCGGCAGGCTTTCTTGAAATTTTTTTGACAGGACTCCGCTGAGTCGCTAAATTGCGCTTAGCGCCGATTTGAATATCAGCTTGCGGGCGCTTAAAAAATACGGCTAAAGCGAGGCTTATCGGTTCCCCGCTTCAGCCCCGACTGCAGCGGGTTTTTTATGCCCTGCGCTTGGCCGGAGTAAGGAGGCAGGTTATGCATGATCTCACCGAACCTTTAAGTATTGAGACGCTTGCGATTCGCGCGGGTCAGCACCGTACGGCCGAGTCGGAGCATAGCGATCCCATCTTCGCCACGTCGAGCTTCGTCTTCGATAATGCCGCAGATGCAGCGGCAAAGTTTTCGGGCGCAACGGAAGGTAACGTGTATTCTCGGTTTACTAATCCCACGGTGCGCGGGTTCGAAGACCGTCTAGCGGCAATGGAGGGGGGTCGTTTTGCCATAGCCACTGCATCGGGCATGTCTGCGATTCTTTGTTTGGCGCTCTCCGTTCTGAAGGCAGGCGATCGCGTGGCGGTCTCAGAGAATGTCTTCGGATCGACCGTGTCATTATTCGCCAAAATCCTCAGTCGCTTTGGCGTGACCACTGACTTTGTCGCCCTCACTGACTTATCGGCTTGGCAGCGAGCCATGAGTCCCAGTACTCGCCTTCTTTTCGTGGAGACGCCTTCCAATCCAACCTGTGAAATTGCGGACCTGGCTTCACTGTCTAAAATCGCAAAGAATGCTGGGGTGTTGTTTGTGGTGGACAATGTCTACTGTACACCGGTTTTACAGAGACCTTTTGAATATGGAGCGGATGTGGTGGTTCACTCTGCTACCAAGTATCTGGATGGTCAGGGTCGTTGTGTCGGTGGGGCTTTAGTCGTTAATGATCGAGCGCTTTATGATGAGTTGTTCAATACCTTGAGGACTTCGGGGCCTTCAATGAGCCCCTTTAATGCTTGGGTGTTTCAGAAGGGGCTTGAGACTCTTGCCCTTCGAATGAAGGGGCACTGCGAGCATGCCGCTGAGCTGGCCGACTGGTTGCAGAGACATCCGGCTGTTCGAAGAGTGTTTTATCCGGGGTTATCTTCCCACCCGGGGCACCGGCTGGCTTTAAAGCAGCAACGGGGTTTCGGCGGGATCGTGGCTTTTGAGATCCATGGTTTGCGGTCCGATGCTTGGCAGGTGATTGATCATACCCGGCTGCTTTCTATTACGGCTAATCTGGGAGATAGCAAATCGACCATCACGCATCCGGCATCAACCACTCATGCACGAATTACTGAAAAGCAGCGCCAGGCGGCCGGTATTACCGACAGCCTGATACGCATCGGTGTGGGCCTAGAGCATCCGGATGATATCAAGCTCGATCTTCGACGCGGCCTAGACTCCGTGCTGACCTCTGAGAGTCGACTGGCGGATTAGGCGGGCTTCACGCTTGTTGTGCGAGTAGCGCACGGGCCACCCGCGATGCGGGTGGGTGATTTAAGCGCTGACTCAAATTTTTTGTAATTTCAACAAGCTTATCTAGGTTTATTCCAGTTTCGATTCCGAGTCCATTGAGTAGATAAACAACATCTTCCGTGGCGACGTTGCCGGCAGAGCCTTTCGCATAAGGGCAACCACCTAAACCTCCAACGGCTGCGTCTACAGTGCTAATGCCTAAATCAATACAGGCCAGAATATTAGCGAGGGCCTGGCCATAGGTGTCATGAAAGTGAACCGAGATTCGATCGATTCCAATGAGTTCTGCGCAATGTTCAACGAGGATACGAGCATTGTCAGCAGTACCAATACCGATGGTGTCACCAAGGGAGACCTCTGAGCAGCCCATTTCGATTAAATGCCGAGCCATTGATGCGACTTGAGCGGGGTTAACCTCACCCTCATAGGGACACCCCAAGACGCAAGAAATATAACCTCGAATATAAATGCCATCATTAATCGCACGCTGACATACTTCGGCAAATCGATCCAGACTCGCAGCGACGCTACAGTTGATATTCTTTTGTGAGAAAGTCTCGGTGGCGGCGCCAAAAACGGCAATCTCTTTTGCCCCGGCCGCGCGGGCGTTGTTGTAGCCGGTTAGGTTTGGAACCAAAACGGGCAATCTCAAATCAGATCGACTGTTAAGTGCAGTTAGGATTTCATCGCTGCCTGCCATTTGAGGTACCCAGCGGGTTGATACAAATGCGCCCGCTTCAATTTGTACCAGTCCGGCATCAGACAGCTGTTCGATAAGCGTGATTCGCTCTGAGGGTGAAAGATGTTGAACTTCATTTTGCAAACCATCCCTAGGTCCCACTTCTACAATTTCAATACGTTTTGATCTGGTCATTCGATGGTTCTGCTTTAGAGAGTGATGGCATAGTAAATACAGATGTCAGGGATTAGTTTATCCTCATAATCTCCTTCGATTATATGTATCGGTCGCGCGCCAAGCGATCGGTTGAGTCTCCACATTTTTTGGGCGAGCACTGCGCGATTTCGACCTGAGATAAAACAATATCCTTTTGTTTTTGCAACATTCCGCTGGAGGAGTTTCAGTTCGCGACCGATGCCTCTGCCTTGGAATACTGGTGCGACGCAGGTATCTGCGGAGTATAGCGTTTGAAAATGGCCCCGGGTCGGGTCTTCTGAAGGTCCACGCACATGGGGAAATAATTCAATCGGCCCGCCAAGGCAAAAACCGGCGACAGTCGATTTGTCGAATGCGATGAGACTAGCGCTTTTGGGATGGCAGATAATGTCTTGAAGCGTTTCGGGATTATCCTGTCTTGACGCTTCATATACAGTGGATTCGAGCGCGATGATCTGGCGACGCCAAAGAGCCCAATTTTTGTCATCGAGTGGTTCGTAATGCATCTTGTGATCTCAACTGGAGATTCAACTTCTTACAGGCTGAATTAACAGGCGATGTCTTTATCCGTATGAAATTTTCGGGCTAAAACGTTCAGTTCTTAGGCGCTTTATCCATCGAACAATGGCATGTTTGTCATGACTTGATGCGTATTTTCTATGCCCTAGGGGGTTTTCTTTTTTCAAGCGGGTGGTCGGACGCTTGCCAGTTCAGGGTCAGGCATTCAGTACGCGCCCAGCTTGTCCATCGGTCAAGCTGGGCTTTATCTGCAGACGCGTGTTGTCCGGGTTTTTAAGGTCGTCTTTTCTTAACGGCTTTTTTAATGGTTTTTCTTAATGGCTGCAAGTGTTTGGTCAAGCGCTTGATGGGCAAGGGTGATCAGTTCATCGATTTGCTCATGAGTCATGATGAGCGGCGGTGAGATGATCATGGTGTCGCCAACCGCCCGCATCACAAGACCCGCTTGAGCTGAAAGATCTCGACAGATGCCGCCGACTCCCGCGCCAGGTTCAAACTGTTTTCCAGATGCTTTGTCCGCAACCAGTTCCATTGCGCCCAGAAAACCTAACCCGCGAACTTCGCCAACGAGAGGATGCTCAGCGAGCTCTTTCCATCTTTTTTGCAGATAGGGAGCAGTTTGATCTCGAACATTTTCGATAATCCCCTCATCCCTGAGGATCCGAATATTTGCCGACGCAACGGCGCAAGCGGCTGGATGACCTGCGTAGGTCATACCATGGAAAAACTCGCCGCCTTCTTCAATAACCACTCGGGAGACATGATCCGCTACCATGACTCCCCCGATCGGGAGATATCCCGAAGAGAGCCCTTTTGCGATTGGCATCAAATCAGGCTTTAGATCGTAGTAGTCGCTTCCAAACCACTGTCCGGTCCGGCCAAAACCGCAGATCACTTCGTCTGCTACGAGGAGAATCTGATGACGATCACATATCTCCTTGATGGTCGGCCAGTAGGTTTCAGGAGGGACGATAACCCCGCCTGCACCCTGAATCGGCTCGGCAATAAATGCGGCTACTTTATGTTCGCCAAGAGACTCGATTTTGTGTTCAAGTTCTAGCGCAACTTTTTTTCCGAACGCTTCGGGGGACAGATCACCACCTTCTCGATACCAGTACGGTTGACCAATATGTTCGACGCCTGGAATGAGACCGCCTTGCGCATGCATGGCAGACATGCCTCCAAGACTGGCGCCTGCCATTGTGCTTCCATGATAGGCGTTCTTTCGACTGATAATAGTCTGCTTTTCAGGGTGTCCAAGGCTTTTCCAATAGTGGCGCACCATTCGAACAACGGTATCATTAGATTCAGATCCCGAGTTGGTCAGGAATACGTAATTAAGATGGTCGGGTGTTACCTCTGAGAGGAGTTTGGAAAGTTCGATAACCGGTGGGTGCGCAGTCTGGAAAAAGCTGTTGTAGTAAGGAAGTTGCTCCATTTGTTTTTGAGCGACTGCTGCCAGATCTTTCCGCCCGTAACCGACGTTAACGCACCAAAGGCCAGCCATCGCATCCAGTAGACGGTTACCCTCTGAGTCAAAGAGGTAAACCCCGTCAGCCCGCTCTATGATCCGACTGCCTTTTTGGTGCAGTTCTTTGTGATCAGTGAATGGATGAAGAAAATGAGCGCTATCAAGCGCTCGATATTCCGCGGTACTTAAAGCCATTATGTTCTCCTGTTAAGACAGCGGGTCAAATATTACTTGACCGATTTTTTATGTGCATCCGTGACTTTGGTAAGCACTAATGAGAAAAAAGACCTACACATTTAAAAGTAGGTGTTCTCTTTCCCATGAACTGATGACATGTAAAAATGTTTCATGCTCTTTTTCTTTTACAGAGGTCCACGCCTGCACGAAATGTGAACCGAGAATTTCGATCAACTCGGGGCATTCGTTCAGCGCGACAAGGGATTGCTCGAGACTTCTCGGTAATTCGTACGGCATTTCGTAGGCGCTCCCGCTAATGGGCGCTGAGGGATCAATACGATTGATCATTCCCAGTAGTCCGCATGCCAGACTGGCTGCGATCGCAAGGTAGGGATTCGCATCAGCGCCCGGAACGCGATTTTCAACGCGGCGTGACTGGGATGTGGAGTCAGGAACCCTCAGCCCGACTGTCCTGTTATCAAGACCCCACTGCACATTGATCGGCGCGGCGTTGTAACGTTGGATTCGTCGATAGGAATTAATGTTGGGTGCCAGCAATGAAAGAATTGCAGGAAGATATCGTTGCAATCCGCCAATATGCCAATAAAACAACGGGCTTGCAGTATCGTCTGGCCCGCTAAAGATGTTGTGTCCATCGTCAGTTGATATAACGCTCTGATGGACGTGCATTGCACTTCCGGGTTCATTTTCCATTGGCTTTGCCATGAAAGAGGCGTAGATCTTATGTCGAAGCGCGGTTTCTCTAACCGTGCGCTTAAATAAAAAAGCATGATCCGCCATAGCAAGAGGGTCACCATGAAGCAAATTCACTTCCATTTGTGCAGCGCCAGATTCATGAATGAGCGTCTCAAGCGGAATTTCTAGGCTCTCGCAGTAATCATATAAATCTTCGAAAAGCGGATCAAACTCGTTCACTGCATCAATAGAGTAAGACTGTCGTCCGGTCTCTGCCCGACCCGATCGCCCGATAGGCGGCTCGAGTGGATAGTCTGCATCCGGATTTGGTTTGATCAAATAGAACTCGAGTTCCGGTGCAACTACCGGTTGCCAGCCCCGCTCATGGTACATATCTAATATTTTCTTGAGAACATGGCGAGGCGACATTCCAACTGCGCTATCGTCTGCGTAAAAACAGTCATGAATGACAAGCGCAGTGGGCTCAGATGTCCAGGGCACTAACCGAAACGTATCAATGTCAGGCTTTAAAAAAATATCCTTATCAGCGGGATCAATAGCGCTCCAATCCTCCGGGTAATCGCCGGTTACCGTTTGAAGAAAGATTGCTTCTGGCAATCGAAGGCCAACCTCCTCGCTGTATTTGTGCGCAGGAATCAGCTTTCCGCGGGCAATACCCGTCATATCAGGTATCACAGCCTCGATGTCTTCAATGTTATTTTCGTTGAGCCATTGTCGGATACTGCGCTCTGAGAGCGCCTCAGAATCACAATCAGGCTTGATCGGAGTTGACATAAAACCTCAGGAGTTAAAACCGTGGCACGAGTCTACCTGACTCGAGTCAATTCGGGCATCGGAGGAAGAGTTTGAGTAATCAATTTCGTGTTTTCGCGATCGATTACCACTGAATTACCTTTTTTTCCCTATTGATTTGACCGACACATGATAATTACCGCACAATAAGAGGGCTGACGATTATAAAAAGCTAGCCATGGGCAGTGATAAAAAATTCGTCAAAAAAAGTTGGACAAATTTAAATTCTAATGAGTTCCAGCCAAACAAAGAGAGGAAGATCAATATGAAAAGAATATCTGTGCCAAAAATTTTAAGCGCCATCGCAATCTGTTTTGGCGGCTTATCTGCGGTATCGACGGTAAACGCGGCCGACTGCCCCATTAAACTGGGAGGTTTGGCGCCACTGTCTGCTCCGGGCTCAGTAACCGGTGGCGAAGCGATGCGTGATGCCATGCTGCTTGCGGAACGTGACATTAACGCGGCCGGCGGCGTGCTGGGTTGCGATGTCAAAGTTGTAATTGCGGATACCGAAGGCCTGCCTGAGAAGGCTCGCGCCTTGATGGAAAAACTGATTACTCAGGATAACGTCGTTGCAGTCGGAGGCGGTTACCACAGTTCTGTGGGCGTGGCGGGTAAGGACATCGCAAACGATCGCGGTATACCGGTCGTTTTCGCTGAAACCTGGAACGACACGATTACCGGCGACAAGCAAAAATATATATTTCGAATTGCACCGCTTAGTTCCTGGGCATCAGGCGTTATCTGGCAGTTTGCCGCACAGGCTCCTGGCGTGAAAAAAGTCGCAATCGTTACCGAAAATACCGACTACGGGATACCAGCAGCAGCCGAGTGCGAGAAAGGCCTCGGATCGAAGGGTATCAGCAGCACTACCTTCGGTGTGGATATTGGCACCCAGGATTTTTCTGGAATTGTCGAGCGCATCAAAGCAGAAAAGCCTGATTACACTATTGTCCTCCTGACCGGTGAAGCCGGCTACAACTACACACAGCAGGCAGCAGATGCAGGCATCGGCCCTCAGGATATGATGTTTCATGCGAATCAGGCCGGACTTGAAAGTAAGTCATGGTGGGAAAACGTTCCCGATGGCAATCTTGCATTCATGGCCAGGATCGGCGTCCCTGAAACAATGTATAACGCCCGCGCCCTTAAATTTGCAACTGATTACAAGGCAAAAACCGGCAAGACGGGTGTGGAGAGTTATGCTCTAGAGGCTTATGACTCGATTGGTGTGCTTGCACAAGCCATTAACGAAGCAGGTTCGACAAACGGTGATGCGATTGTTAGCGCGCTCGAAAACATCAACCATGAGGGCACTCTCGGGAATATCTACTTTCCTTATGGCACCAAGAAAGATCCAGGTGCGGACGGTAAAGGCGACGAGTGGTGGCACCAGTGGCCTGATCCGGCAATTACGATGGTGCAGTATCAAAAAGAAGGTGAGTCCTCACCGGGTATGACAATTGTCTATCCTGATGTCTACAAAACGGGCGATCCGATCTTCGTAGATTGATATAACGCCCGATTGTTGTTCAGCAACCAGAGTGAGCCTCAAGCGCTCACTCTGGTTTTTTCTCGCAGCAAGATGTATCTCTAATATCGACGCAAAATAAATATGCAGTACTCAAGTATTTTTTGGTGGACCATTCTCTGGGTGGTGTCTTGGGGTGTTATTGGGGGCGTGGTGACCCGTAAGGTTTTCCTGCGCAAAGATCTCGATACTTCAAATGCGACGCTGGGAGGCTCTGTCATTGGAGCGGCATTTGGCCCTGTCGGCCTCATACCGCTTTGGGTGAGAGCTCCAGAAATCACAAGAGTTATGATTACGCTATCGTCCCTCGTTGTTATTGGGATTGTTGCGGCCGCGTTCGCTAATGCGGATCCTGACAACAATTGCGTCTCGAATGGATCTTTTGTCGCCTCGCAGGTCACCAATGGATTGATTATTGGAATCATTTACGGTCTGATGGCGCTAGGCCTGACCCTTATCTTTTCAATCTTGGGTCTTGTTAGTTTTGCGCATGGTGCCTTTTATATGGTGGGCGGCATGTTGGTCTATTACATCGTCAATGTTTGGTTTCCTGGAACCCACCCGTTGATCGGCGTATTCGGCGCATGTGTGTTGACATTTATGCTCGGCGCGATTTTCGAAAGACTGTTTCTGACTCCAATGTATGACGGCCGAGTCGAACGTCCCGTGGAATACGGGATTTTAGTGACTTTTGGGTTGTCCTTTACGCTGACTTATCTGGTAGCCGCACTTGCGGGCTCAAATCCAGTTAAGGTTCGACGCTTTTTCGATTTTCCGAGGATTCGATTACCAGACGCATCAGATCCCTGGCTCATTAAAACCAGTCGTGGAAACATGGAGCTTTTCGATACTGTATCAATATCAAATCCTCGTTTCGTTGCAGCCGTTCTATCGATCCTGGTGCTTTTGGGGTTACTGTTTTTCTTGCATCGCACCTGAACCGGAAAAGGACTGCGGGCTGTTAGTCAAGATCAGGATGCAGCAGCAATTACGGGTATTAATCCTAATCGTATGAATATGCTTGCGTTTTCACTCGGCTGCATGATTGCGGCATTGTCGGGCGCTGTACTTGTACAGGCTTTTTCATGGCTGCCGATCGTCGGGCAGATTCCTGAAATGCGATCTTTCGTGATCGTGGTACTCGGTGGTCTTGGCTCTCTGCCAGGTGCATTTGTGGGCGGCATTTTGGTTGGATTAGTTGAGGCAGCGGGGACAGGCTGTGTGCCTAATGCGCAAAAAGCGTCAAGTTATATTCCAGCCTATGGGATGATGATATTAACGATCATGCTCCTATTGCGCCCCATGGGTCTTTTTGGCCGAAAGTTTGCGAGCGGGGCGCACGGTAAGTTTTGAACCGTCAGCAGATACCTCATGTACTGGGCGCATTGATTATTGCGTTCTTTGTTGCATTCCCCTTTGTTTATTCGGCGGGGAACTACGATTACATCATGCATATCTGTATCGTTGGATTCTTTTATGCAATTTTAGCTTCAAGCTGGTCAATGCTAGCCGGTTACGCAGGTCAGTTTTCTTTTGGCCATATGGCTTTCATGGGTCTCGGCGCCTATACCACCGCGCTGTTTTGCCATTATCTTTTTCTATCTCCAGAACCCACTGGAATTTGTACAGAATTCGCAATCGCGGGCCAATATCTCGTCATCAAAAATCCCATCGGTGTGACCTCGACGACCCTGACTCAGGATTGCCTAGCGCAAGCAATGGAATCGTGGGATGGATCAGTTCAGATTACTCGAATGCCCGTCTGGCTTGGCATCATTTTGGGTACTCTCGTTGGCGGAATTTTCGGACTATTAATTGGATTATTGGTCCTTCGACTGCGAGCTGCTTATTTAGCGCTATTTACGCTGGGGTTTTCGGAAATACTTCGCGCAACAATCAGTGCAGAGATTCAGATCACGCGAGGTCAGGCCGGAATAGAGCTGCCCAGTCTGTTCGAGAACGGGATTACGGTTGCAGGGCATGTTTTTAGTAAGACGGATAAGATCCCGCCTTATTTTGTGATGTTCTTTTTATTGCTTGGATGTTTGGCGCTACTCTATTGGCTATCTCGCTCACGCTTTGGACTTTTTGTGCGGGCGCTTCGCGAGGATCAAGATGCAGCAGCCGCGCTTGGCGTAAATACAACTCGATATAAAGTCCTGGTTTTTGTGGTGACCTCAATGATGGCTGCCCTAGCGGGCGCAGTCCAAGCACATTACGTGACGATTATTACTCCCAATAATCTGATGATCCTCCAAATGAGTCTCGTTGTAGCGATGGCGGTGATTGCGGGCGTTGAGAATTTTATTGCCGCGGCGATCGGCGCAATTCTCATTGAATTTATGCTCGAAATGCTTCGGACGAGTTTTTCAATCGGCGGAGTAGAGATTGACATGTCACTTTGGCGACTCGTGTTTTTCGGTGTCCTCCTGATGCTGACGCTCAGATTCGCAAGAAACGGATTGCTGGCTCCTGTAATCGATTATTTTCGTAGAGGACATGTCGCGGCAGAAACGGTCGAAAAACGAGCGTCTGACGTTGTTGATGACTCCAAGATCTCTCCATCACAGACGGGGGGTCATTCATGACTGAACTCAAGATTTCAAATTTAAATAAACGCTATGGCGGCAACCATGTCTTAAAAGATGTGTCGTTTACGATCAACGGTGCAGAGTTAATTGGACTAATTGGCCCAAATGGCGCAGGAAAGACCACATTGACAAATGTGCTGGATGGAGCGGTCAAACCAAACAGTGGCACAGTGTACTTGAATGGTAAACGAATTGATCAGTTGCCTTCGTTCGAGGTTGCTAAGTCAGGACTTGGACGTACGTTTCAGGTCACTCGATCTTTTCGGCGAATGACGGTTCTTGAAAATCTTTACGTGCCTGCGCTCGCGTTAGGTAAAAGTCATAAGGGTGGGGCGGTTCAAAAAGAGGCCCTTGAGGTTCTTGATTTTCTCACCATGGGGCATCTTCGAAACGAATACGCTCGAGCGCTATCTGGCGGACAGCAGAAACTTCTTGAACTGGGCCGTCTAATGATGCTTGATCCTGACGTGGTGATTCTCGACGAGCCTTTTGCCGGCGTGCATCCAAAACTGATGGAGGTCATTTACGACTACATTCGCCGCGTGAATGAGCAAGGCAAGGCAATGATCATCATTAGTCATCAGATGGATTCCATTTTCGCGCTGTGTGAGCGACTCCTGGTGCTGAACTACGGGGATTTAATCGCCGACGATACGCCTGATAACGTTAAAAATGATCCGCTGGTGATCGAAGCGTACCTCGGCACTAATGAGGATCGGTCAGGGACGGGCCAACCAGAGGGAGCAAGGAGCTCGTAATGGACGACCAGCAGGATGACGTTGTACTGGACCTTAAAGACCTTTACGTGGGCTATTATAAGGATCTCAATATTCTGCAAGCGCTCAACATCAAGGCGCGTAAAAACAAGATTACCGCCATTTTAGGGGCAAATGGAGTGGGGAAATCAACCGCCTTGAAAGCTGTTTTTGGATTCTTAAGACCAAATGGGGGCGAGGTTTTACTGGGCGGCGAAGACATTATTAACGTGCCTACCCACCAACGAATTCTAAAAGGGTTGGCTTATATCCCTCAGCAACCAGGTGTATTTAAAGATATGTCGGTTGAGGAGAATCTTGAACTTGGCGGATGGACGTTTAAGCGCGATAAAAAACAGATTGCCGAAAAGATCGAAGCAAACTACGAGCGATTTCCGATTCTCAAAGAAAAGCGAAAGCAAATTACCGGGGAGTTATCGGGTGGACAGCAGAGAATGGTGGAGATTAGCCGAACCCTGATGGCCGAACCTAAAATGCTTCTCGTAGACGAGCCGACCGCTGGGCTGTCGAAAATGCTCTCCGAAGAGGTCTATGAAATGCTCACCATGTTGGTTGAAAAAGAAAATTT
Organism: Arenicellales bacterium nBUS_48; assembly: GCA_051201575.1. Lineage (GTDB taxonomy): Bacteria > Pseudomonadota > Gammaproteobacteria > Arenicellales > UBA868 > UBA868. The sequence continues at coordinate 850,593 of CP179197.1, forward strand.
AACGATTCTCCTGGTTGATCAGGAAATTCGCCACGCACTCCATATCTCTGATTATGTTTATGTGCTGGAGTTGGGTCGCAACAAATTTGAAGGTCCAGCATCTGATTTCGACGACCTTGAAAAAGCATTTTGGGTTGCTTAAAGCGCTTGAGCAATTATTTTGCACTCTAGATAAATTGTTGGGTTTTAATGGCGGGGAATCGGAAACCACTGCGGGTCCTGGGCTGCCAGTCGCTGGTTCCGGATTTTAGTTCTTTAGCGCAGCGTGACCGACACGTGTTGGAATTATGCGACCGGATTTCCAAATATCTATCTGAACGGGCCCCGGTAGACCTTGTTGTTCTTCCTGAGCTGGCTACGATTCCTTATTCCAAGAAGGCCTTTGAAAGACTACCGGTTTTTGCCGAGACACTATCGGGCGCCTCTACAGAAGCATTTATCGAACTCAGTCAAAAAATAAATTCATCTATCTTGTTTGGAATGCCTTATCAAACAGCCAGTCGGTTTTTTATCACTCAGATTTTAGTAGACCCTAGAGATGGTGTCGTAGAGATTTACAGCAAGATGCACCTTTGTCATTATGGCGCTTCATCTGAGAAGGACTTTTTTGAACGAGGCGATAAATTAACAACGTTTGATTTGTGCGGATGGAAGCTCGCGCCTCTAATTTGCTATGACATTCGTTTTCCGGAAATGGCGCGATCGTTAGTCTTGGAGCATGCCGTAGATTTTTTGATCCACGCAGCGGCTTATCATCGAGACGAGTCCTTCGCGACGTGGCCGCACTTTGCTGTGACTCGAGCCATGGAAAATCAAGCTTTTCTATTAAGCCTCAATCGTGCGGGGCCGGACTACGGGGGATCCATGTTCTGCCCCCCGTGGATTGATGATGATCACCCGATTGTCTGTTTTGATCAATTCCGAGAAGAATTTAAAGTGCTGGAATTGAATTCAGAAGCGATCACTCAAGCGCGGGAAAGATATACATTTTTAGTTGATCGCCATTTAGAGTATTCGGTCTAATGGGGATAAATGAACGTGGCAGATTTTAAGTTAATTTGATTTTCGAAGATCACAAAATGGATCAGGTTTACCTTAAAAAAAATTGGCAGAAAGCAACCAGCGCCCTGGAAAAGGCAGACTACAAGTCTGCTATTTCACTGCTATTAAAGATTCAAAAAAAAATTCCGACGGAGTCGGGTGTTCAGTTCGCGCTATCTGAAGCGTTTGCCGGTGCGGGAAAGTTATCGGCAGCGGTTCGGGAGTGTCGGGTGGGCGTTGAGATCGCACCTCATTCGCTAGAGGGCTGGCTTCATTTGGGAAGACTGAGCCTGGCGATTGAAGACGGACCTGGCGCGCTTGAAGCGTTTCAAAAGGCAAGGACGATTGACGGCACTAATCTTCATGTGATTTCGGGGCAAGCCGAGGCCTTAGCGATGGCGAAGGATTTTGATGGTGCCGCAAAAATCTTCGCCGATGCGCTTGAACTTGCGCCTCACCACACTGAGTTGACAATCGCGCTTGCGCGAACCTATGACGCCGCTGGGGAATTTGATCAAGCGGAAGAAGTGTTGCGAGGTGCATGCCGAATGAGCCCCGATCAGGTCGCCTTATGGCTCACCCTAGGGTTTGCGTTAAGGGGATGGGATCGGATCGAAGATGCTCAGGGCTCATGTGAGGAGGCGAGACAGCATCATCCTGAGTCGGAAGAACTCTTGGCCCAGGCGGCTAGTTTTGCGTATGAGCTTCGGGATTTGGACAAAGCGGTATCCCTGTACCAACAGCTCGTAAAACTCAATCCAGACAACCCTGTTGTTCAAAACGATTTGGCGCAGGCTCTGGCGTCGTTAGGAAATCATGAAGAGTCGGAACGCCGGTTTAGATCGCTCACGGAGTCATTTCATTTTTTTACCAAGCCTTGGCTGAATATAGCGATTGGAAAAAAGTTTACACAGTCTGATCCAGACCTCAAGGCAATGCTTTCAATTTCAAAGCAGGCGGCACTGCCGTCTGATCAAAAGATGCATCTTAACTTCGCACTTGGAAAAGCATTTGATGATATTAAACAGTTTGATCGGGCATTTTCTTTTTATCGAAAAGGGAATCAGCAATATCGGGCACAAATCAATTTTGATGCAGGATCGGTTAAGTATTATTTCGATCTAATCAAAGACGCGTTCACAGCTGAAGAAGGCCAGCGATTGTGCTCGTTCGGCCCCGCTAATCGGAAGCCGATTTTTATTTTGGGTATGCCACGATCCGGAACTACGTTATTGGAGCAGGTCCTGTGCGCCCACCCTGAAATTGGAACGGCCGGCGAACTTCGGGACCTTGCCCGCATTGCTCGATCGTTCTCAATGACAGCGTCCCAGCCCTGGCCCGCCTGTATTAATGAGCTCGAACAGGAAGACATTTCACAGATGGCGTCAGGCTATCTTGAATCACTAGAACGTCAGAATCCGAAAGATGCTTTTGTGATCGACAAGATGCCACAGAATTTTCTGCACACCGGTCTCGCCGCTGCGCTATTTCCGGATGCAATCTTGATTCATTGCGTTCGAGATCCGATGGATACTTGCCTTTCCAGTTATTTTCAAATCTTCCCAGGTGGAATTGATTTTGCATATGATCTTGACGATTTGGGACATTATTTTCGGTGCTACCAAAATCTGATGGATTACTGGCGCGAGATCTTGGGCAGTCGTTTGATCGACTTGCGATATGAAGAATTGGTTAGTGACCCTAGAAAAGCCCTTCAGCCAATTTTGGAAAAGTTGGGTTTGCCGTGGAGTGATGGATTCTTGTCGCATCAGGAGTCCATTCAGAGGGTGGATACGTTAAGTCTCTACCAGGTTCGTCAACCTCTAAATAAAGAATCTACGCAACGATGGCGAAATTATGAAGGCCATCTTGAGCCCTTAATTCACGCTTTGGAGGGTTAGTGAGGCCGCTAAGAAGTGTCCGTTGTTTAAAAACAAAAAGGGCGCCCTAAGGCGCCCTTTTCACACCAGACCCGAGGGTCCAGTTAAACAACGGATCTTAGAAATCCATACGCAGCATGCCAATACCTTGGGTATCGGTGCCGTCGTTCAGGATTTCGATGATGGCTTTAGCGCCGCCACCGAGACCAATGGCATAGTTGCCCCAGATCTGACCATCAGCATAGGAGTCAGAATCTTCGTAAGCAACGGTGATACCGGCCAGTTTGGCGTTGATGCCATAGCCGCTACCCACGTTGTTGACGTCGGTGAAACCACCGGAAAGGCCAACACCTGCGAGTTGAATGGCACCTGCAAGTCCGGTGAAGTCGTTATCGCCGTTGTCCTGATAGGCTGCGCCCAGGGACAAACCACCGATGGCCATCAGGCCGCCGACAGTGAAGCGATCAAGATCGTCGCCGCCAGGATTCATCTGCAAGTCGCCAGATACGGACAGACCGCCAAGCTGCGTTGAAAGATAGACAGATTCTTTCATACGATACTGGCCGCCGCCGTTACCCCAGTAACCCACACCGCCGAAACGGTTTGAAGGATCGATGAAGGTACCGACTGTGTTGAACAGGGTGCTCCACTGGGAACCCATGCTGAGCTGACCCCAGTCGCCTTTGATGCCGACATAGGATAAACGCTGGGTGTTACCGGTGACGATGGAACCCTGGGCAGAGTTCACACGGAACTCATAGTTCATGAACGCGCTCTGGCCATTACCGAGATCGGAACTGGCTTTGAAGCGAAGGCGTGAGAAGTTATCAGCAACAGACCACTCGTTTCCGTCGTATAAAACGCCGGTACGAATGGAGCCTGATACTGCAACGCCGTGACCATCTGCGATCGCAGCTGGGGCCACGAGGGCGCCGGCAACTGCTGCTGCAATTAGTTTCTTATGCATTACTTGTTATCTCCTAAAAGGTTTAAGTGTTGCTCTTGTACAAAAGCAACACTATTATCTCCAAACAGACCCAATAAAGCATGCTTAGATTGATTTAAAACCGTATAGGTGTCGCTTAAATACAACAATTAAAGGTGCGATAAAACAGCGACCTAGGCCTAGCGACCCAAGAAATTGGGCTTCCAAGTCTTTTCGGGCTCGACAGCCCCGAAGGGGCCATGTCGAGCATGACGATGGGTTAAAGGTCAGCGATCCAGGAATATGGCAACTTAGCATGGGTTTTTAGTAACATCCCGGTTGAAAGTGGAAAAGTCGTAATGTTGGGTTCTGTTTATCGTTAAAATTGGGTTTTAGCGATGTGTGAATTTAGATAAATAATAAGGTAGAGGTTGTTAAAAGATGAGTGAATGTGCGTTAGGCCGATGTATTTCACGACTGGGCGTCCTTGTCTTGATGACTGCGGTTTTAGGTTGCAGTTCAATCAGTAATCTGAATAAGACGACCGAGGTTGCTCCAGGGGCTGGCGTCGAGAAGGATCCCAACACGAATGCAACCGATGATTCACCTTATGCCCGTGCCTCCCGTCGTCAGGTGGGCAGCGGTTTCAGTTTTGATATCTTCGGGGGCTCGAACAGTGAGAGCGCCGCGAGTGATTCCGCGGACGTTGACCCTGAGTATGCAGAATACTTGGAGTGGAAACGTTGGCAGGAGTTTAAGGCTTACCAGGCCTGGAAGGCTGAGGAAGCCGCAAAATCCTCTTAAAAGACGTTCCTAAAGCTTATTATCGTTGCGGAAGATGTCGGGAATATTTGTGTGACGCATAAAGTGGGCTAGTTGATTTGCCATTATGAAAGGACGTGTTTGTTTTTCGAAACTAACTGGGCGAGGTCTAGGGTTTAGAGTCAGTCTGTTGGCTGTGCTGCTCGTGCACACAACCATTTATGGGTCACTAACTTACGGCCAGGAGGCTTCTGGATCGGCGGGAGGGGAATCTGGGACTGCCCCGACTGCTTCACCTTCAGCGGCACAAGTCGAATCGAGAGCGCGGGCAGCAAGAGATTTGGGTCGTTACAACGAGGCTGAATTACTGTACGCACAGGGCTATAGTCTTTTTCCGGGGCAGATAGCGCTCGGCGTAGGTCACGCCTTAAGTGTGATCGACCAGAGAAGACTGGGCGAGGCCGTCATCCTCATCGAAGCGCTGGAGGAACGCTGGCCTGATGAAAGAGATGTGCTTCATGCCAAAGCCTATCTCAAAGATGTAGAAAAAGATTTTGCAGCATCGATTGCAATTTACCAAAAGATATTAGATGTCCATCCGGATGACGATTACGCCTATCGACAGTGGACTCTGGCTACGAATTTTCTTGGTTTGCCCCAATTAGCACTAGCCAGCGCTGCCGAGCGACCTCATATTTTTCTACCTTCCGATTGGCGATTCATGTACTCCGATCGCGCGGCAATAGCGATTCGCTGGGCTGGTATGTACGAGCCCGATACCAGGATCGCGCGTGAGCGCCAGCAGCAGGCAATAGATTATTGCGAGTTTTACCTGGATTACCTGTCGGAGCATTTTCCAGCGGACACCAACTTGCATTTGCGGGCAATCTACGACTACATCCTGGCGCTGAATGTGAGCAACCGGATGTCGGATGTGGTCATCCAATATGAGTATCTATTGGAGGAGGGGTATAGCGCGCAGGTATTCCCGGTCGAAGTGCTAAATGCGGTCGCAAGTGCTTACCTGTATCTGGAGAAACCAGAAGAGGCCATTAATCTTGCCGACAGGGCATTGGAGAAATCTCCTGAGAGCTTTAATTCACCGGTTATATTTTTTTTCTCAGCTCTTGAGTCCCAGCAGTTTGCGCGCGCTGAGAACACCATAGATAAGCTTGCCGACCGAAAGCCTGGCAAATTCGAGAATTATGAGATAGTTGATGCACGGCGGTTTCGGCAACTGTTGTTTGCGTGGGGAAATGAACTGGCTCGAGCAGATAGAGGCCTATCGGCAATGCTGAATAAGGCGCCATACAATGCGCAGATCCGAAGTGATCTTGCAGGTGTCTATAACCTTCGCGGTTGGCCAAGGCGGGCGCTTGAAGAATACACCCTTGTCCAGAATATTGATCCCAGTCTATTAGAGGGCAAGATAGGGCAGGCGGAAAGCCTTTTTTCCTTGAACCGCTTTGGCGAATTCAATCCCCTGATCGAGGATCTTGTCCGCGATTACCCTGAGAACAAACGCATTAGGAGTCTTGCAGAGGACTGGGCGATCCACAATATGAATGAGATCTCCGCGACAGCATCATCGGGCAGTAGCACGGGGGATACATTTGGGACGCGAGACATTGAAACCGAAGTATTCTATTTCACCAAGCCGGTGTACGCGGACCATAGATTGTTTGCGCATTATTGGACTGCGCAGGCCGAACTCGAGGACGGGCGAGCTGTGATTCGACGCCATGGTATCGGAGGGGAATATCGACAACCTGAGTGGGACATTGTTCTCGAACTCAGTCAGTCCGACAAGATGACCGACACCGGGCTGGCGGTGAATGGGCGTTGGCGACCCAACGATTTCAGCGCTGTGTCGTTTTTTGCAGAGGAATTCTCACAGGCTACACCGGTACGTGCCTGGGATCAGAACATCAAGGCCGAGGCTTACACCTTGACGGCCCGACACCAGTTCAGTGAGCGGTTTCGAATCAATGGTGAACTTCGGCACATGCCGTTTTCTGATGGCAATATTCGTAACGAGTATGCCTTGTCGGGGTACCAGATGTTGTTCTCCCGGCCCCACCATCAGTTGGCCCTGATTGAACGTGCCGCATATTCGGAGAACTCCCAGCGTGACACTGATTATTTCAATCCGGTGGATGACTATTCATTAGCTCTGGCAATGGAATACGAGGGAATCCTTCACCGGCATTATGATCAGAACCTCTCCCATCGCTTGCTAGGGGAATTCGGCGAGTATTTCCAGCGGGGTTTTGGAACAAGTGAGATGAGTGCTGTCGAGTACGATCAAAGAATCCGGTTTAACAAGAGAGGCAGTATCTTTTATGGAGTGAGATATCAGCGCCACAGTTACGATGGCAATGAGGAGGAGTCGCTTAATTTCAGGGTTGGCATGGACTGGAGATTCTGATGAGGTGGCAAACTTTATTGGCCGTGTTGGTGATCACGGTGGGCCCTATTCCTTTTGCAACGGCAGAGGAAAAAGACACCACCAGCAATCTGTTGGCATTGTGTTATCACGATGTGCGTGATGATGTTAGGGGTCGTGGGGATCCGGATGCAATGGCCGTCAGCACTCGACACCTGGCCGAACATTTTGAGTGGCTCAGGGTCAATGGCTATACGCCAGTGACGCTGGATCAAATTGATGCGGCCAAGACTGGCGAAAGCCTACCCAAAAAACCAGTTCTCCTAACTTTTGATGATGGTTATGCAAGTTTTTACCATGAGATCTTTCCTCTTTTACGTCGGTTTAACTACCCGGCCGTTATGGCTTTGGTGGGCAGTTGGCTTGAAGCCGCGCCTGGTTCAGATGTGGTCTATGGAGATGGCGAGCGAAAGCCCCGGGAGGATTTTCTCACTGCATTGCAGATTCTCGAGATGGCTAACTCAGGCCTCATTGAGTTTGCATCACACACCTATGATCTGCACCGTGGGGTTATTGGGAATCCGCAACAAAATCTCCAACCCGCAGCAGTCACCCGCCAATATCTTGGTGAGCAACAGCAGTATGAAAGTGACGCGCAATATCAGAACCGCATTAGATCAGATCTGCAGCGCAACCATATCCTGCTAGAGCGCCTTACCGGCCGTGAGCCGCGAACGCTGGTATGGCCCTACGGGCAGTGGAGCGTTGAGGCTGAGACTATTGCGAGGGAGCTCGGTTACGAGTTTTTTCTGACCCTCGATGATTTCCCCCATCTTGCGCAGAGTAATGGACGGATCGGTCGAATATTGATTTCGAATAATCCCGCGGTGGCAGACCTTAAGTACAGCCTCGAATACCCGATCAGTAATGATCCGATCCGCGCGGCTCATGTAGATCTGGATTATGTATTTGATACTGATAAGCAACAGCAAAAGGAGAACCTGGATCGCCTACTCGACCGGATCAAGGCAATGCGGATAAATGCCGTATTCCTTCAAGCGTTCGCAGATCCTGATGGGGACGGTAACGCCGATGCGTTGTATTTTCCGAACTCGGTACTACCTGTGCGTGATGATTTGTTCAATCGCGTGTCCTGGCAATTAGAAAAGCGTGCTAACGTAACCGTTTACGCCTGGATGCCTGTTGCCGCTTTCGACATCGATGATACCTTTTTTGAGGAGCATGGGGTCCGGCGGCATAGTAACGAGGGGATAGTTCCGGCGCGGATAGATTATCGAAGGCTGTCCATTTTTGATCCGGAAAGTGTGTCGTTGATCTCTTCGATCTACGCCAGTCTTGGAAAATATACCCATTTTGATGGGGTGCTTTTCCACGATGATGCGTATTTTTCCGACTTTGAAGATCTGCACCCTGACGCGCTCCGATACTACAAAACGAAAGGAATCAATTTTAAGGCAGTATCGGAAATTCACCAGGATGAACCCCTAATGCGTCGTTGGACCGACCTAAAGGTAGATGCCTGGAATGATTTTACTGATCAGATGACAGAACATCTTCGGTGGTTTCGGCCTGGCATCAAAACGGCGCGAAACCTCTATGCGACAGTCGTGATGAATCCGGAAAGTGAGAAGTGGTTTGCACAGAGCTTGCTGAAATCGATACAACACTATGACCATGTTGCGCTGATGGCGATGCCGTATATGGAGAACGCAGCCGATCCAGAAGAATGGCTCATAGATCTCCATGGCGCAGTCAATAATATCCTGGGGGATACAGATAAGGTCATATTCGAATTGCAAACCAGAGATTGGCGAACTCAAACCAATATTCCTACTGAGACTCTGGTTGCACAGATGCGGCAACTCTTTTTGAGCGGGGCGATGAACGTTGCGTACTATCCGGATGATTTTCTTGAAGATCATCCAAAACTTGACATTCTCAGACCTGGGTTCTCAATTGAGAGTTACCCCTATAGGCAAGACTAATGGGCGAAGCAGGAACTTTCCTGGCTGCTTGGGTCCAAGAGTTTGTATTTGTATATCCCCTGTTTATGGCATACCTGTGGATGTTTGGGGGAATCTACTATCGTCATCACTGGGAAAATCAAAGCAAGGATCCTTGGGATTGCCCAGGACCCTTGCCCGAGTATCCACCAGTCACCATTTTGGTGCCGTGTCACAATGAGGGTGACAACGTTAAAGACACAATTGCGTTTTTGGCGGCACAACAATACCCAGATTTCGAAATCATCGCGATCAACGATGGGAGCACGGATGATACTGGTGAATTACTCGATGGACTAACCGAGAAATATCCGATGCTTCGGGTTGTTCATCTGGCGGAAAACCAGGGCAAAGCAGTTGCTCTAAATGTTGGTGCATTAATGAGTGCGAGCAACATACTGGTTTGTATTGATGGCGACGCGTTATTGGATAGATATGCAACCCATTGGCTGGTACGCCAGTTTTTATCCTCACCGCGGCTGGGCGCTGTGACCGGTAACCCGCGAATCCGTAATCGGACATCGCTGTTGGGCAAGCTTCAGGTTGGAGAGTTCTCTTCCATTATTGGTTTGATAAAGCGGGCCCAACGGATATATGGCCGTATTTTCACGGTATCCGGTGTGGTGGTGGCGTTCAACAAGACTGCTTTACACGATATTGGCTACTGGACCTCGGATAATGTAACCGAAGATATCGATGTGAGTTGGCGCCTGCAGCTAAACCATTGGGATGTACGGTTCGAGCCAAATGCCCTGTGCTGGATACTGACGCCCGAGACGCTTTTAGGCCTGGCCCGGCAGAGAATCAGGTGGGCCCAAGGCGGTTCAGAGACATTTTTGCGTTATGTCGGAAAGATGTTGCCGTGGCGCCGTCGCCGAATGTGGCTGATTTGTATCGAGTATATCGTTAGCGTGATCTGGAGTTATGCGCTGGTGCTAACCATTATGCTCTGGGCGTTGGGTAAATTCATCGTGCTGCCGCCCACTTTACGTATCGATTCCTTAACTCCCGAGTGGACCGGTGTCATCCTTGGTTTGACCTGCCTGTTGCAGGCGGGGATTAGCCTGGTTCTAGATTCGCGTTATGAAAAGGGTTTGGTGAAGTACTTCTTCTGGATGGTGTGGTACCCACTTGCCTACTGGCTTATTAATGTTGTTGCGACCGTGCAGGGGTTTCCCAGGGCGCTACTGAAAAAAACTGGAGAACGAGCTGTATGGATAAGTCCCGACCGGGGAATCCAAAGCCTGCCCAAGGATTGATTATTGAGTCTCCGGGTTTGCTGCGCACGCGCCAGAGAGTTGCCGAAGTGGGAGTGACCCTGGCATTCTGGGCTGTGCTCCTATATCTATGGCAGCCACTTGCCAGTTTGCTGGCTTGGCTGATCCAGGGCGGGGTCACGTACCAACTCTTGATCCAGGGAGCGCAGACTGAAGAGACGTTACGAGCAATTAGAATCTATTTTTCTAGTGTGTTCGGGCTAGTAGTCTTGTATATATCCTGGGCGAAGTTAAACCAGTATCGTTTCCGAGGCAAAGAACAGCGTTCCGTTCGCCCGCCTGTCGATGTTAATGCCGTAGCCGAGTATTACGATGTAGATGTTGCCGCGTTGCCGTGCTGGAGGCGTATTCGACAGATGGTGGTAGATCTTGATAGCGATGGCAAACTAACCGATGTCCAATACGGGCCGTTGTCCGGCTATCGTCGGCCAGAGGGTTAATGGATGCCGAGGATTTGAGTCCTAACAGTAACGGGAAAGATAGGCTGTATTGATCCTGTCGTTTGCAGTACTGGCGGTGGATTTCCAGGGACGGTTCTTGTGTTGTCCCAATTCGGCTTGATTTTCAAAATACCCGATAAGCCCGTTTGCTGTCGTCACGCGGGATTCGGAGAGCCTGTGATGGCGTGATACTTGCGCGTTGCCGCGAGCAACCGTTCCCCGGCATCACCGGGCAGCTACTCATCGGCCGGGGCGTCGGTTTCATAATGACCAAAGCAGTCCTGTCCGTGGATCAACATGGCGGAATCTCTTTTGGCTTTGGTTTGTTGCATCTGTGGGGTGAGGTGCTGGATATTCAAGCCGATCCGTCGATCGGCACTGGTGTTCGGGTGCGAGGCATGAATGGTCCAGCTGGGATGCAAGAGAACAATAGCAGATGAACGATTTCATTAAATAGGAAATTAAAAATTTCATTGCCTCAATAAAGCGCCGGTCTATTCGCGCATCAGGAAATGTTCAAGATTTCACGAAAATTTTTGGGAAGTCCGGGTCAATTTTTGGACTGGTTAAACAGGTGCGGATAGATTACGAAGGACGCGCAATCCTTCTGGGCTCTAGTTACTTACATATTAATGGGCAAATAGGGCTCTTAAATCTTTAAGGCCAAGATCCTCGATTAATTTTTTGGTTGGTGTGCGTGCTCAAACTATTTGCGGCAGCAATGTTGTTTTTAAGTTACATCATTATCGCCGGAAAGATTAATTCTTTAAGAAACTTTCTTCCAAAATTCGGAGTACTTGATCCCCAATGTCGCTTTGCGACTGCTGGGAATCTAAAGCATCTACTCTCGTCTCCGTGCCTGTTGGCGTAAGCACCAGTAGAATATTCTCTGCTGGCGCGCTTTCATCATCTCGCCAGAATGCGAGCGATTGTGCCCAGGATTTTTCAGCCAGTTTCTTTGGATCATCGTAACGGATCAGAAAAGTCAGAGATTCGGAGCTTCGCTCCGCAATCGAAAATTCGGTATCCTGAAGCTTTCTTTCCAACACTCGCCAGACGCCTCCCGCAGACCCCTGAACAATAAGCGTGAGATGTCCTGAGGGCATCTCCTCTAAAGTAGCCGCTTGCATAACGGCTGATGAAGCAGTCTCAGCGCTGTCAACCTGTTCGGCAAAAGTGAGCAATTGGACGCCTAATCGGTCAACAAACGAATTGGCAAGTTCAGTGTTGATGGCTGCGCCCTCGGTATCTTGTATCGACACCGCCGGTCCGCTGCGGGTCAACTCAAGTGTGACCGCATAAATGATGGGGTCACTGAGCCAGGGGATCGAAGTCTGCCAGCCACCGCTTTCTTCGGGACTCTCTGTTCCGTAGTGAACGTTAAGTTGGCCTGCCTCTGGCTGCTCACCAATCACTTGGAGGCCCATATTGTTCGCTGCAGTGCGAAGACGATCCCAGGTGTTATCAAGCGTGTCGTCAATTAGCAAGACTCGCTGGCCATCACGAGTCGTGATGGTTAACACGCCCTGTTCTGTTAACGCTGTGGCAATTTGTTGATCCCGAGCACTTCTAAATGCCTCGAGGCTTAAATCTAGATTCGCTGAATGTTTTTCTCGCCATTCCAGGAAATCTTTAAAGTCTGCCATCTGCTGAAAACTTTCAAACTGCTCGTACTGATCGAGTTCTGCTTTGGATGCATTTAGGGCGGCAGCTGAATACTGCTCGCTACCGGCATTCGCCTCTGGTGTGGTGAGATCGGGCGGAATCTCTAACTCCGTTGTTCGGTCCCAGACCGGTTTGCTGGGTGCAATTTCACCTGTTGAGCTACACCCGGTTACCAAAAGCAGGGCGCAGACACACGGTAATGACAAAGATTTTGAAAATTCAGACATGGAGTGGCGCGTGGGTGATTCCGATATGTTGAGCAATGATTCAATTTCGATCTTGCAATTATAATAGGTTATGGAAAAAGTACCCCAAATATCCGTGACAGGCCTTCTGCTTGCCGGTGGGCGGGCACGACGGATGGGAGGCAACGATAAGGGTCTTTTGCCGCTCAATGGAAGGCCGTTGGCCGCTTGGGGACTGGAGCGCCTAGCACCTCAGGTGGATGAATTACTCATCAGCGCAAACCGCAACCAAGCCCAGTACGAAAAATTAGGGGCCTCGGTCATTTCAGACAGCATAGACGGTTTTGTAGGCCCTTTGGCCGGTTTTGTCGCAGGACTTCAACAGGCAAGAAACCAATGGGTCGTTACTGTCCCGTGTGATTCTCCTTTTCTTGCCGAGGATTATGTGGAGAGAATGATTGCCACTATGTCCAAGCAATCCGTTGATGCTGTTGTTGCCCATGACGGCAACCGCCTCCAACCCGTCTTTATTTTGATAAATTGTCGACTTCGGGAAGGACTCTTTCAATTTCTTGAGTCGGATCAACGCAAAATTGATCTCTGGCTCGGACAAACGAACTGGTGCATGACCGATTTTTCTGATTGTCCCGATATGTTTTTGAACGCCAATACACCGGAGGAGCTCGAATTGATGCATCAGACCCTCTTGGCAACTCTGGCCGAAAATAATTAAGGTGATTCGATGGGATGAAAAGGTATTGGGAAAAATTTTACTTTTTATTTTTTAATTCGTGTTTAGATATTTTCTATGTTTGAAAAATTACTGATTGCTAATCGAGGCGAGATCGCTTGCCGTGTGATTCGCTCCGCGCGGAAAATGGGAATTTCGACGGTCGCGGTTTTCTCGGAGGCCGATCGAGACGCACTACATGTCTCGATGGCTGATGAAGCAGTCTTCATAGGACCTGCGCCATCAAGTCAAAGTTATCTCCTTATCGATAGGATCACTGAGGCGTGCAAGGCGACAGGCGCGCAAGCGGTTCACCCCGGATATGGGTTTTTGTCCGAGAACCAGTTACTCGCGTCGGCGCTTGAAGCGCAAGGCGTTATCTTCGTCGGTCCCCCGAGTAATGCAATCGAAATTATGGGCGACAAGATTGCCTCCAAAAAGCTTGCTGATTCCTCGGGCGTGTCGACAATACCCGGAATAAATTGCGTCATCAAAGATGATAAAGAGGCCGTTGGTTATGCCGAACAGATTGGCTATCCTGTGATGCTTAAAGCCAGCGCTGGCGGTGGTGGAAAAGGGATGCGTATTGCCCATAATGCCGATGAGTGTCGAGATGGGTTCAACCGTGCAGCAAGCGAGGCGCAATCGAGTTTTGGTGATGATCGAATTTTTATCGAAAAGTTTATCAGTGAGCCACGGCATATTGAGTTACAGGTTCTCGCAGATCAGTTTGGAAACACGATCCATCTCAATGAAAGGGAGTGTTCCATTCAGCGGAGACATCAAAAGGTACTAGAGGAGGCGCCATCTTCTTTTGTCGATGAAGCATTGCGACAGGCGATGGGTGAGCAGGCTGTCGCGCTTGCGCGAGCTGTTGGTTATGTTTCGGCAGGGACGGTTGAGTTTATTGTCGATGCCAAAAGAAACTTCTATTTTTTGGAGATGAATACCCGACTTCAGGTTGAGCATCCGGTGACCGAAAAAATTACCGGTGTCGATCTTGTGGAGTGGATGCTCAGGATTGCAGCTGGCGAAAAGCTGAGTCTTAAACAGCAGGACGTGCAGATTAACGGTTGGTCGATGGAGTCCCGGATTTATGCTGAGGATCCGATTCGCGGTTTTTTGCCTTCCTCCGGACGGGTGAAGCGATTCCGGCCCCCAGAAGCATCTGAAGAGGTGCGGGTGGACACAGGGCTTTTCGAGGGGGCCGAGGTGTCCCTTCATTATGATCCCATGGTTGCTAAGTTGGTGACATTTGGGCGTGATCGAAATTCAGCGGCCGATGTGATGAGTCTTGCTTTGGACCGGTTTGAAATTGATGGCATCGAAAGTAATATTTCTTTTTTGGCTTCGCTGGTTGCCAATAAACGGTTTCGCGAAGGATCGATTACCACTGCTTTTATTGATGAGGAGTATCCTGATGGGTTCTCAGGTGTCTCGGAATCAGACGATGCTCAAAATCGATCTTTAGCTGTCCTTGCCGTTATTCACGAAATTTGGACACGCTTGGAGTCGAGCGTGGAAGTCTCGGAGCGGTCAATCCGATACCTACACCTCAACAATAAACAGCTTAGGATAGAGGTCGAGGAGCGGTCAGGGCACTGGAGTGTCACGCTGGATGGCGTTGTGGTAACCGTTTCGATTAAAAGCGCTCCATTCAATCGACGCGTTGATTTTGATGTGGACGGTATAGAGGGTAGCCTTCAACTTCTGAAAACGGGCGCTGAATACCAGGTCTTTCACGCGGGCAGTCAAATTAGGGCTTTGTTACTGGAACCTTCAAGTGCAGGCCTTTTTTCGTTGATGCCTGAGAAGGCGCAACCTGATCGTTCTCATCTTGTGCTGTCTCCTATGCCAGGGCTATTAGTGTCTCTTAACGTCGATACGGGTAGCGATATTAAAGCGGGTGACGAGATCGCGATCATTGAGGCGATGAAAATGGAAAACATCATTAGGGCGCAGCGCGATGGCAAGATTGCAAGCATCGAGGCGTCAGTGGGAGAGGCGCTAGAGGTTGACCAATGTATCGCCAGACTGGAAAAGGTGGTATCGGATTGAATTCGCCCGCCAGTTTCGCTAAAGCCTTAGAGCGAGGGGATCGTCGCGCATTGTCTCAAGCAATTACGCTTGTTGAATCGGTCAGACCCGATCATCAGAAGATTGCGCAGGAACTCTTATCAATCATTCCAGTTTCTCGGAGTGAGACGCTTCGCATTGGAATTACGGGGCCTCCTGGCGCTGGAAAGTCGACTCTAATCGAGCGCCTGGGCGGTAAATTGATCGAGGGCGGCGAAGATGTTGCTGTTCTGACCGTTGACCCGAGTTCTCAACTTAGCGGCGGCTCCATTTTGGGAGATAAAACCAGAATGCCAACCTTGTCGTCGAGTGACCATGCTTTTGTGCGACCGTCCCCATCATCAGGAATTGAAGGCGGTGTCGGGCGGCATACGCGGGAGGCCGTCATGCTTTGTGAAGCCTGCGGTTTTAATCGTGTGGTAGTGGAAACGGTTGGTGTGGGTCAATCAGAGTTGCGAGTTGCGCAGCTGACCGACATCTTTATTTTACTTTTGGCTCCAGCAGCGGGAGATGAGCTGCAGGGTATTAAGCGTGGCGTTATGGAGCTTGCCGATTTAATTTTCGTTACCAAGTGCGACGGTGATCTCGTAGATGCAGCTCAGCGAGCAGTTGGCGAAAGCCTGGCGGGAACAGGTTTAATGCAGCCAAGGATTCCAGGTTGGACGGTTCCGGTCATCGCGACATCCGCGTTGCATGACATTGGTATCGATCAGGCAATGACTGAGATTAACCGATGCCATGATGTATTAACGGTTAACAATCAACTGGAATCGCGTCGGCAACATCAGTTGAAGAGCGCGCTCATGCAGGCGCTTCACGACGGGTTGTTTGGTGAGTTTATGGCAGACCCTGAGGTGTTGGCGCGAGTGAATCAAGTGAGTGATCAAGTCGCCAAGCGGCAACTCACGCCAAGTTTTGCTGCCAAACAATTGCTCGCGAGTTTTTTAAAAGACCGGAGACAGGTGCCATGATTGGAAGATTGAATCATATTGCTATTGTCGTTCCGGATCTTGAAGCGGCAACGGCTTTGTATCGTGACACCCTGGGAGCACAGGTCTCTGAGCCGTTGCGACTTGATGATCATGGCGTGATGACGGTGTTTGTTGATTTAGCGAATACACGTATTGAACTCTTGCACCCGTTAGGGGTTAACTCCCCGGTTTCTCGTTTTTTGGAGAAACATCCCGCTGGTGGGATGCACCATGTCTGTTATGAAGTTGAGGATATTTCTGAAGCAAAAAATCGAATGATAGAAAACGGCGCGCGAGTGCTGGGCTCGGGAGAGCCGAGCATAGGCGCTCATGGAAAGCCGGTGCTTTTTTTGCATCCCGCGGACGTTTGCGGAACGCTGATCGAGCTAGAGCAAGCTTAATTCGCCTATTTGTTTCGCCCTTAGACTGATTAACTTTACCTTGAACTCAAAAGTCTACTCTTTTGGTTTGGGATATTTGCTTCGGAAGCTATATTTCCGTCCCGGATTTCCAATCGGAAAAGCTCGCCGTTTGAGTTGGATCGAAAAAATATTCGGTCGCAGAAATATACTTGTTCGAACAATTCCAGGATTTTTGTTTTCGTGCGACCAAAGAGATTGGTTGCAACGTAATCTCCTCTGCAATCGTGTTCATGAAATTGAAGTCACCACCCTACTAAAAGCGCAATTATGCGCATCGGATATTTTTTTTGATATTGGAGCAAACGCCGGTTATTTCAGCGCGCTGGCTCTCACCTGCGGTGTCTCGAGCGTTATTGCATTTGAGCCAGATCCCGATACCTGTAACGTAATGCGACGGCAGTTTGAGGTTAACAATTGGGATTCATCCCGATGGAGAATTGCCGAACTGGGATTATCTGATCGTGAGGGCTATCAGGATTTGATTCGGGGAAGTGACGCGGGAGAGAGTGGGTTTGGAGATTGGCCTTATCGGGAAGTTGTTGGCCAATTGAGGGTGAAAGTGAAGTCTTTAGATGATTTCTGCCGCCGCTATAAGATTCGACCGACTGTTATCAAGATTGACGTAGAAGGATGGGAGTTTCCCGTCCTAAATGGTGCAAATAAAGTATTGAGCGCGCCTGAGACGAGACTCATCATATTTGAGACAGAAATTATGCCAACCGGTCAAATCAAAGACGACAGGCTGTCAGAAATTTTTAGAAAAAATGGTTTCACAGTGGTCCACATACCTCGCCCTTCAGGCATCCTGAAAGTCACCGAAAATTTTTGCGCGAGGCGCGAGCAATCCTGACTCGTCTAGCAAGTCGACTTCGTCAAAAACCCCTGAATTGCTCTCGCGACTTCATCGGGTCGCTCTACATGTAACCAATGACTGGCATCATCGATACTCTGAGTCACCGCTTGGGGAAAAAATTTTTTAATGATTGGGAGGTTTGCGGCGGACAGGTAGTCTGATTTGCTTCCATGCAGGAATAGGGTAGGGGCATCGAAATTTTCTTCGTCAAACGGAAACCCTGTCAAAAGCGTCATCTGCCGTTCAATAACAGGGAGATTAATCCGCCAGCGAGCCTGCCGGTTCTCGATGATGAGATTCTGGAGCAGAAACTGCCGCAGGCCGGATGTCGGTATAGTGGGTGCAAGAAGTTGATCGGCGTCATGCCGAGTTGAGATTTGGGCCAGAGGGAGTGCCCGCATCGCCTGAATCAGTTCGAAGTGGGAGTGCTGATAACTGACCGGTGCGATATCTACGATGACCAGTCGCTTAATCAGGCATTGTCCTGACAGCGCCAGAGCCATTGCAACTTTACCTCCCATGCTATGTCCGACGATAACAGGATTCGCGAGGTCATGGCGTACGATAAGGTTTTTGAGGGCCTCTGCCTGAGCGGGATAACTCATATCGTCAGACCACGGCGAATTGCCATGATTGGGCAGGTCTGGCATGACAACTCGCCAGTGACTTTTAAGCGTGTCACCGATTCGCCGCCAGTTAATCGCCGAACCAAAAAGGCCATGGAGGATAATGAGTGGCTGCCCTGATCCCATCTCTTTAAAATTGAGGGGGGGCTGCATTTACGCTGGGTCGAGATTCATTTAACGCTTTTTGGGCGCATATAGATCAGTAATCGTCCCTTCAAATGTTTCAGCAGCGAGACCGACGGTTTCCGATAGGGTGGGGTGAGGATGAATAGTGAGCCCGATATCCTGGGCAACGCAGTTCATCTCTATTGCCAATCCAATTTCGGCTATCAAGTCTCCGGCAGTGGTACCCACAATCCCTCCGCCAAGGATTCGGTTTGATTGAGGGTCAAACAGCAGCTTTGTAAATCCTTCACTTCTTGCCAGTGCGAGGGCGCGCCCGCTTGCCGCCCATGGAAAAATGCCTTTTTCGTAAGCAATGTTTTGCGCTTTCGCTTGACTCTCGGTTAGCCCCACCCACGCAACCTCGGGATCTGTATAGGCGACAGATGGAATGATCCGTGCGTCAAAAGCGCTTTTCTGGCCCGCCGCAACCTCCGCAGCCACTTTGCCTTCATGTGTTGCTTTATGCGCTAGCATCGGCTGACCCACAACATCACCAATCGCAAAAATATGAGGTTGATTGGTGCGTTGCTGATGGTCGACGGAAATAAAGCCTTGTGCGTTAGGGTGCACGCCTGCGTTTTCCGCTCCGACATTACTGCCATTGGGTGTTCTACCCACGGCGACCAGAATGGCATCAAAAGCGGCTGATGCGGGCACGCGGTCACCCTCAAAATGGGCGACTAATTCAGCCGAGCCTGCATCAACTCGACTGACTCGAGTATTCAGGAAAATGTCGTTGCATTGGCTCTTAAGTCGTTTTGCAAGTGGACGGACAAGATCAGGATCGGTTCCCGGCATGAGTTGTGGGGCCATCTCGACAATACTCACAGCGCTTCCCAGTGCTCGATAAACTGTCGCCATCTCGAGCCCGATAATGCCGCCACCAATGACGAGGAGTCGCTCGGGAATTGACTGCAGGCTGAGCGCCGCTGTTGAGTCAAGAATTCGGGGATCACTTGGAATGCCAGGTAAACGAATCGGTTCAGACCCCGTCGAGATGATGGCTTTTTCAAACTGAAGAATCAGTTCGTTGGTATCGTTTGTGACTACGATTTCATGATCGGAGCGAAAGGCGCCCGTTCCGCTAAAAATAGTCACGTTACGTTTTTTTGCCAGAGCGGCAAGCCCCTCAGTTAACTGGGTCACTACGCCTTTTTTCCAGTCACAAAGTTTCCGGATATCTATTTTGGGCTCACCAAAACTGATACCGTTTGGAGCCATTTCCCGAGTTTCTTCAATAACACGGGCGGCATGGAGTAAAGCCTTCGAGGGAATGCAGCCGACATTGAGACAGACCCCGCCCAGATTGGGATAACGCTCGATAAGGGCAACGCTTAGACCAAGATCTGCGGCGCGAAAAGCGGCCGTGTACCCTCCCGGGCCTGAGCCCAGAACGGCAACATCGAAACGAGGTGTTGTGTCTGCTTCATTCACGTCTTGTTCTTCAGAATCGGAGGGCGGTAGCGAATCTACTGTATCGCTAGGTACGCTGGGGTCATGCAAAGACGCCTCAAGATCTGTCGCTGGGTCCACCTGAATTGAAACAGTTGCAACCACATCGCCTTGGGATACTTTTTCACCGATAGAGACTAATAATTCAGAAATCTGACCGGTGACGGGCGACGGGATATCCATCGTTGCCTTATCGCTTTCAAGGGTGATCAAGGGGGATTCGATTTCGATATGATCCCCTGGCGCAATAAGCACTTCAATGATTTCAACACTATCAAAATCGCCGATATCAGGCAGTTCAATGGTGTAAAGTGAATTCTTCACGAGACGATTTGCCGCGAGGATCCTATAACAGCAGGCGGCGTGAATCTTCGAGCACTTGAACTAGGTGCGCGGTAAAACGGGCGGCTTCGGCGCCGTCAATGACTCGATGATCGTATGAAAGATCCAAAGGCAACATCAAACGCGGGCTAAATTCAGTCCCGTTCCAGACTGGTTTTATCCTTGCCTTCGTAAGGCCCAAAATAGCAACCTCTGGCATGTTGACGATTGGCGTAAAAGACATGCCGCCGATTCCGCCAAGACTTGAAATGCTGAAACAGCCGCCTTGCAATTCGTCGGGTTTGAGCTTTCCAGATCGGGCGCGTTCGCTGACATCCCCAAGCAATTGCGCAATCTCAAGCACACCTTTTTGGTCAACTTCTTTAAGGACGGGGACAACAAGCCCGCCGTCTGTGTCAACAGCAACACCAATATTAAAATAATTTTTTAAGATTAAGTTCTCACCATTGGTCGAAAGTGACGCGTTGAACGACGGGAAGGCTTTGAGTGCGTTAACGACTGCTTTAATGATAAAGGCGAGAAGTGTGATCCGAATGCCCGATCTTTCGTTTTCGATTTTTAAGGATTTTCGGAACGCCTCTAAATCGGTGATATCTGTCTCATCATGATGGGTGACATGCGGTATGCTTGACCACGCCTGATGAAGATGTTTTCCCGCAATTTTTTTGATTCGGGAGAGAGGTTGAAGATCAATTTCGCCCCACTTGGCAAAGTCAATGTCAGGAAGTTTTGGACGTCCGGTTTGCGATCCTGTGTCGTTTGAGATTGCATGCTTAACAAAATCCTGGACATCGTCTTTAAGGATCCGCTCGCGTGGCCCACTGCCCTTGACCTGGGATAAATCGACGCCAAGTTCGCGTGCAAATCGTCTTACCGCGGGGCTGGCGTGAGGTAGTAGAGGTGATGACTGCCGGGTATCCGTGGGCGTTTCTGGGTCACTCGTGTTGACAGGCTTGGCAGACAACTCTTTTGGCAGAGCAGGAGGGCTTTTTTCAGCTGGAGCGGTCAGAGATTCGGATTGCGATTCCGCTTCTGAGGGCTTGATTTCCGACTCAGATCCGTTCGTGATGTCCGAGAGATTGGTCACTGAATCCTCAGCAGGTATGTCGTTGCTCGAGTCCGGGTCTAAGACGGCAACGATACTACCCTGCGCAACCTTATCGCCGATTGAGATCAGAACTTCTTTGACAACGCCTGACTGGGGTGAGGGCACATCCATCGTCGCCTTGTCGCTCTCTAACGTGATCAGTGGGTCTTCGACAGAGATATGATCACCCGGTTTAACGAGAACTTCGATTACATCGACGCTCTCGAAATCACCAATATCAGGAACCGTAATCTCTTGCGTATCAGTCATTGTCGTGAGAATTAGACGAGCGTTGGATTTGGTTTTTCGGGATCAATTTGATAGCGCTGCATCGCATCACTCAACGTTGTTTTTGGAATGGCGTTTTCATCGACTAGCGCGGTTAGTGCCGCGAGCGCAATGTGTTTGCGATCAACTTCGAAGAAGTTTCGGAGTTGTTTTCGCGTACCACTGCGGCCATATCCATCGGTGCCCAGAACAACATATCGGCGGGGCACAAACTCACGGATTTGATCTGCATATGCCCGGTTGTAATCACTAGCCGCGATTACCGGCCCCTCACATTCGGCAAGCTGGTCGAAAACGAACGATGTTTTTGACGGATCATCCGGATGGAGTCGATTCCACCGTTCGATATCTTGACCTTGGCGAGCGAGCTCGTTGTAGCTGGTGACACTCCAAACATCAGCGAGGACACCAAAATCAGCCTCCAGGAGCTTGGCCGCTGCAAGCGCTTCCTTGAGAATTGTGCCGCTACCTAGCAATTGAGCGCGAGGCGTTGTTTTACGGCTTTTGGGCGCTTTTGCGACTTGATACATCCCTTTCAGAATGCCCTGCTCAGTGTTTTTTGGCAACTCAGGATGTGTGTAGTTTTCGTTCATTACGGTGATGTAGAAAAACACATTTTCTTTTTCGGTCATCATCCGGCGAATGCCATCATGAACGATAACGGCAAGTTCATAATTAAATGCAGGGTCATAAGACACGCAATTTGGAATACTTCCCGCCATTAAAAGACTATGACCATCCTGATGCTGTAACCCCTCACCCGCCAGCGTTGTGCGTCCCGCCGTCCCGCCGATGAGAAACCCCCGAGCTTGCTGGTCACCCGCAGCCCATGCAAGATCTCCAACGCGTTGCAGACCAAACATCGAGTAAAAAATATAAAAAGGAATCATCGGAACGCCATGATTACTATATGCAGTTGCAGCAGAAATCCACGACGACATCGCTCCTGATTCCGTAATGCCCTCTTGAAGGACCTGGCCTTTTTTATCCTCACGGTAGTACATCAACTGATCGGCATCCTCAGGAATATAAAGTTGGCCATCAGGAGCGTAGATCCCGAGTTGACGAAACATGCCCTCCATACCAAAGGTTCTTGATTCGTCTGGAACGATTGGTACCACGTAGCGGCCAAGGGCTTTATCCCGCGTTAAGGCAGTCAGAAGTCGAACGAACCCCATCGTCGTTGATACCTCTCGCTCATCCGTTCCTGAAAGTTGGGATTCAAAAATAGAGAGTGGGGGAGTGGGATGGACCGGCGCATCATCACGCCGCGCAGGCAAGCTGCCGCCTAGTGATTCCCGACGCGCTTTCAGATATTTAATTTCGGGGCTGTCGTCACCCGGATGGTAGAACTCACAGGCAAGAACGGCGTCATCTTCTAGAGGTATCCGAAACCGATCTCGGAAAGCCAAAAGTGATTCGTCTGCCATTTTTTTCTGGCTGTGCGTAATATTTTGTCCTTCTCCGGATTCTCCCATTCCATAACCCTTGACGGTTTTTGCCAGGATCACTGTGGGCTGACCGGTGTGTGCTGCTGCTGCCGCATAAGCGGAAAAGACCTTGTGCGGATCATGTCCGCCACGGTTGAGTCGCCAAATATCTGCATCGGTCATGTGCGCGACCATTTCAACGAGTTCCGGATATTTCCCAAAAAAATGTTCTCGCACAAAGGCGCCATCTTTGCTTTTGAATGCCTGGTATTCGCCGTCAAGCGCTTCTTCCATTCTCTGCTTGAGGAGGTTTTTATTGTCCCGCGCCAGCAGGGGATCCCAATAGGAGCCCCAGACCAGTTTGATGACGTTCCAGCCGGCGCCGCGGAATTGACCTTCGAGTTCTTGGATAATTTTACCGTTACCGCGTACCGGGCCATCGAGTCGTTGAAGATTGCAGTTGATAACGAAAACTAAATTATCCAGTTGTTCCCGACCTGCCAAACCTAGAGCGCCGGTGGATTCTGGTTCATCCATCTCGCCATCACCCATGAAGGCCCAGACTTTTCGATCGGATTGCGGAATGAATTCTCGATTTTGAAGATAACGCATAAATCGGGCTTGATAGATTGCCTGAATGGGGCCAAGCCCCATCGATACGGTTGGAAATTGCCAAAAGTCTGGCATCAGCCAAGGGTGCGGGTACGACGAAAGTCCGTTACCTTCAACCTCTTGACGGAAGCCTTCGAGTTGTTTTTCGGTTAATCGTCCCTCCAGATATGCTCGCGCATAAATCCCGGGAGCAGAATGACCTTGAAAGAATACAAGGTCGGCGCCGTGCTCGGCTTCAGCGCCTCGCCAAAAGTGATTAAACCCGACATCATAAAGCGTCGCAGCTGATGCGAAACTCGCGATGTGTCCGCCCAGTTCGCTGCTCTCGCGATTTGCTCTCATCACCATTGCCAACGCGTTCCATCTGACAAATGAGCGGATTCTCCATTCCAACGAAGCGTCCCCCGGGCTTCTTTGCTCGTGAGCAACCGGTATCGTATTCAGGTAAGCGGTTGTCGATCGATAGGGAATATAGGTGCCACTGCGTCGGGCTTGATCAATCAGTGTCTCTAGAATGAAATGCGCTCGATCCTCACCTTCCTCCGCGATCACAGCGCGCAGCGCATCTTGCCACTCACGCGTTTCTTGCGGGTCGAGATCTTCTTGGAGCGTTGAATCAACCATGATCAGGTCCGTTGTAGGGTGGGGTTTTGAGGAGGGTAGATCAAGCCCAAGCAAATCGTTGCTTGGGTCAATAAATGCCTTTGACTCGAACTCCACCCTATCATAGCGAGACTCCGGGAAACGCAAAAATTGGTAAGATGGTCAGACCAAAACTTGTTTCCTGTGATTTTTGAGCGCTCTTGTTTTAGCGTTCCTAAGGTGTCAACGAGTTGGCGAGAATTGGCTTGAGGAATTGACCGGTGTACGATTTGCCAACTTTGGCAACATCCTCCGGCGTTCCGGCCGCTACGAGTTCTCCTCCCCGTTGTCCGCCTTCAGGGCCAAGATCAATAATCCAATCCGCTGTTTTGATTACATCAAGGTTATGCTCAATCACGAGTATCGTATTCCCTTGATCTCTTAGTCGATGCAAAACAACCAATAATTGCTTGATATCGTGGAAGTGCAATCCAGTTGTCGGTTCATCAAGTATGTACAACGTCCGCCCCGTTGCCCGTTTCGAGAGTTCTCTTGAGAGTTTTATGCGTTGGGCTTCTCCCCCCGAGAGTGTGGTGGCGCTTTGACCAAGGCGAATGTAGCCAAGGCCAACATCCAGCAGCGTATCGAGCTTTCGCTTGATGACAGGGATGGCATCAAAAAAAACGCAGGCATCCGCCACGCTCATATCCAGTACTTCATGAATTGTTTTATCTTTATATCGAATATCAAGGGTTTCCCGGTTATACCGTTTACCTTTGCAGGTATCACAGGGAACATAGATATCCGGAAGGAAATGCATCTCGACTTTAATCAGCCCGTCGCCCTGACATGACTCGCATCGGCCGCCGCGAACATTGAAAGAGAAGCGGCCCACCTTGTAACCTCTCGCTCGAGATTCAGGCGTCCCTGCAAAAAGTTCTCGAATGGGGGTAAATAAGCCCGTATAGGTCGCCGGATTTGAGCGAGGGGTTCGTCCAATTGCACTTTGGTCGATATCGATTACTTTGTCGAAGTGATCGAGTCCATCAATGTGATCGTGCGCGGCGGCCTGATCTCGACTGGCGTGTAGATGAGTCGCCATGGCGGGATATAGCGTGCCGTTGATAAGGGTTGATTTTCCAGAGCCGGATACACCGGTAACGCAGGTCAACAGGCCAACGGGTATATCGATTGAGACCTGTTTTAGATTATTACCTTTCGCCGCGATGATTCGTAATTGTCGTTTCGGATCTGATGGGGTTCGCTGGGAGGGGCCTTCAATTGTTTGCGCGCCCGAAAGATATTGCCCGGTTACTGATTCAGTGGATTCCAGAAGGTGCTCGACGGAACCTTGCGCTACGATTCGACCACCATTGATCCCGGCACCGGGACCGATATCAACCACATAGTCTGCACTTCGAATAGCCTCCTCATCGTGCTCAACGACAACGACGGTATTGCCTAAGTCTCGAAGATGAAACAGCGTATCGAGGAGGCGTTGATTATCCCGCTGATGCAGGCCAATTGATGGCTCATCAAGGACATACATCACGCCAACCAAACCCGACCCAATTTGTGAGGCCAACCGGATACGCTGCGCCTCGCCCCCGGACAGCGTTTCCGCCGTACGATCAAGCGTAAGATATTCAAGACCGACGTTGACAAGAAATCGCAATCGCTCGCTAATTTCTCGAATAATTCGCTCTCCGATTTTTCCTTGATGGCCCGGCAAGGCCAACTCCTCAAAAAAGGCAAGTGACGTCTCGATTGGCATCGCAGTGAGGTTGTGGATGGGTAACCTCCCGACGAAAACGTTGCGCGATTCGGTTCGGAGTCGACTTCCCTCGCAACTTTCGCAGGGTTGAATATTCAGATAGCGTGCCATTTCTTCGCGAACCGTATTGGAATCTGATTCACGATATCGACGCTCCATACTCGGAAGCACTCCCTCGAAGGTGTGAGATCGTTTCCGAGATCTTCTGCCGTGTGATCGCAGATAACTGAAATTAATTTTTTCAGTTCCGCTACCGTACAAAATAACCTGCTGGATTTCACTTGGCAGATGTCGGAAGGGTTTTTCAATATCGAAGCCATAGTGCTCTGACAGGCAGTTGAGCATTTGAAAGTAAAAAGCATTTCTGCGATCCCAGCCTGAGATTGCGCCAGCGGCAAGACTCAGGGTTTCGTCATGAATGATGATTGCAGGATCAAAGAACTGCCGAACACCGAGCCCATCACACTTGGAGCAGGCGCCAGCCGGGTTATTAAACGAAAAAAGTCGCGGCTCAAGTTCGCTTAAGTTATAACCGCAATGGGGACACGCATAGCGCGCTGAAAATAACATCTCGGCACCGTTACTTTCTCCCTCTTTGGGTAAGACCTGAACTAATGCGAGGCCGTCAGCGATACCAAGCGCGGTCTCAAAAGACTCTGCAAGTCTTTGCGAAATGTCGGGCTTCACGATAACCCGATCGATAACCGCTTCGATCGTATGTTTCCGCTTTTTATCCAGGATGGGCGTATTATCAAGCTCATAGATTTCGCCATCAATACGGGCTCGAATAAATCCTTGACTCAAAAGGCTGCGTAACAGCTGCTGATATTCGCCCTTTCGGTCCTGAACGATTGGGGCCAGCAACAGAATCCTTGAGTCCTCCTCAAGTGATAAAACTTGATCAACCATTTCACTCACTGTGCTGGCAGCGAGTGTTACATCGTGGTCCGGACAGCGGGGTTCGCCAACCCGTGCGTATAGCAGTCGTAAATAGTCGTAAATTTCGGTGACGGTTCCTACCGTTGACCGAGGATTATGCGAGGCCGCCTTTTGTTCGATACTGATGGCGGGTGAAAGCCCCTCGATGAGATCGACATCTGGCTTTTCCATCAAAGATAGAAATTGACGAGCGTAAGCCGATAGGGACTCCACGTACCGCCGTTGACCTTCCGCGTAGATTGTGTCGAACGCAAGGGACGATTTTCCCGAACCGGAGAGACCGGTGATGATAATCAACTTATCACGAGGTAAGTCGACGTCGACTCCCTGTAAATTGTGGGTTCGGGCACCTCGGATTTTGATAGATTGCATATTGATTTGGGCTGGGAAAAAGCAAACTGTTAATATTACGTCTCTTACGCTGTCTCGTTCAAAGATTTTTCATTTTTTAATTTAGTCCTGATGAATTTGTTTTGGGCCGTCTGCAGCGGATAAACCATTGATACTCCGAAGAAGGGATAACTTTGAGATCTAATCGACTCACAACACCGATGAATGCGGTTGAGCGCAAGGCCGTGACGGCGTTGGCCGGCGTATTCAGTCTTCGGATGTTTGGATTGTTTTTGGTGTTACCGTTGATGGCGCTTTACGCCAACGCTTTTGAGGGCGCAACGCCGCTGATGATCGGTCTGGCATTAGGAATCTATGGATTAACTCAGGCGATTTTTCAAATTCCATTTGGCATGTTGTCGGATCGTTGGGGACGCAAGCCTTTAATCATTTTGGGTCTATTAATCTTTACTGGTGGTAGTGTTGTGGCGGCGCTTGCTGAGAGTGTGGAAGGCATCATTATTGGCCGGGCTTTGCAGGGCAGTGGTGCGATAGCCGCAGTCGTTCTGGCGCTTGTGGCCGATTTGACTCGCGAACAGCAACGGACCAAAGCAATGGCGTTGCTCGGGATGAGTATTGGGGCTTCATTTTTACTCGCGCTCATGGCCAGCCCATTCCTTGATCAGTGGATTGGCATGAGCGGTATTTTTTGGTTAACCGCTGTACTTTCAATTCTTTCAATTGGGGTGGTCGGATTCTTTGTTCCCTCACCCATGCAAAACGCCTCCGACCCCGGGTTAAAAGCGACAAAGCGTTATATTTTAGATGTCCTGCGGGACGCTCAATTACTTCGCCTTGATTTCGGGATTTTTATTTTACATATGACCTTAACTGCACTTTTCGTTGTCATACCATTCTTAATAATAGAAGTGCTCGAAATCGGTCGAAACAGCCATTGGCAGGTGTATATACCCGTTTTAATCGGTTCGATTTTGCTTATGGCACCGTTGCTTATTTTGGGGATGAAGCGACAGCGCACGGTGGATGTTTTGCGATTGGCAATTGCGCTTTTGAGTCTTGGGTTTTTGATTTTATTTGCCGGCTGGACCACAGCGAGCGGCATTGTCGTCGGTCTCGGTGTATTTTTTATTGGTTTCAATTTGCTTGAGGCAATGCTGCCATCACTTTTAACCCGCATCGCGCCGGGCTATGCAAAAGGAACCGCGTCCGGTATTTACAACACCTTTGAGTTTTTGGGGGTGTTTATCGGCGGAGCGCTTGGGGGTTTAATGTTCGGAAGTTTTGGAGCCGCCGGTGTTTTTGTTTTCTGTTTGGCCTCAAGCTTACTGTGGCTTGCTGTCAGTGTTTCTGGCCCAAAACCGCAGCTGCGCGACAGTGTCACTGTTTATATCGACCCTCATCAGAGCGGTGGAGCGACCGCGATAGGGCGAGATCTTCGGCGCTTAGCGGGTGTTGATAATGTGACCGTGCTTCTCGAAGAAAAAATTGCCTATATTAGAGTTGATGATGAAAAATTCGATCCAAAACATCTCGAAAGGATCGTTGGGGTCGCAAGTTCATCACGTTATTCACCAGTGCAGAGCGGATAATTCAGACTTGCTCTACAGCGCTTCGGCCAGTTTTTGAAAATCATTGATTAGTTGAACGTCCTGAGCGTCATTTACGGGCTGCGGTTGAGAAGACAGTTTCGCGATGACAACTTGATTCAACGGGTCGGCATAAAGCCACTGCCCATGGATACCGATTGCTAACAAGGCGCCGCCTTTTGCTTGTGTACGATACCACTGGTTTCGATAGTTACCACTTGGTAAAAGCGCTGAAAATTCACCCCGTTGCCATGCTGTTTGATTTCCCTCATTGAAGGTATCGTGAATCCATCGGTGAGACAGTGCATGTTCCGAGCGCTCTGAGTCCGCTTCAATTAAAGCAAGTCCGAGTCTTACAAGATCATGAGGGTGAATGCATATTCCGCCTGCAGATCGCGCAGTTCCCTCGGCGTCGACAGTGACATAGGCGTCGTGAGCGCATCCCAGGGGTTGCCAAATGTGATGGCTGAGGAGGCTGGCATAGCGTTGATCCATAGCGCGCTCGAGAACAAGACCGAGCAGATCAGAGTTTGGCGACAGGTATCGAAATAGGGTGCCGTGGGCTTTTCCATTAGGTTTCAGCCCGAGTAAAAATGACGCAAGTCCTTTGAACGCCTTTGTTGAGGAGGCCGAAGGATTCCAGCCAGTCGCAGAGCGATAGGCAGCAAAAGTACCTGATTGGTCGAGGTAGTCTTCGTTAAAGTCAATTTCGGCCTGCATATCGAGTAGATGTTGAATTTGGCAATTGGCGTAGCCGCTGTGGTGACTCTCGGGCAGATAATCCTCGACACGTTTTGTTGGATCAATATATCCGAGGTCCTGAATCTTCCCAGCCAACATGCCGGTGATTGATTTGCTAACGGAAAAAACGATGTGTGGTTGATTAGATGAATAATATCTTGAGCGCCAATCACAAACTAAAGCGCCATTTTTTGCAATTACGAAAGCATCGGTGTCACTCGCGCTTAACCAGCGATCTAAGTCCGATTGGCCAACGATGCTCGCCAGGTCGGTTGAGTCCAACGGTTGAAGGTTGAGATTTCGAGGCTGACTCGACTTGCTGACGGCTTGGGTGCCGATAAATTCTCGGACGTTATGAAAAGAAAACTGGCTCTGCGGGCTGTCTCGCCAGTTGGCAAGCGATACCTCTTCTCTCGGGAGCGAGTAATTAGTCTCAGTCATTCTGGATATTAGGTCTCAGTCCCTTGCCTGCAAACCATGCCGGTGCGGCGGATTCGTATGCCATGCCGGCCTGAAAGACATCTTTATCGGTATAGGTGCGCCCGACAATCTGAATACTGGTCGGAACGCCATTGCTGGCACGCCCTGTGGGTACCGTCAGGACTGGGCAGCGACTTAAGGAGTTAAAGGGCGTAGTCATGGGCCAACCCAAAACTGGGTTGACGCTCTTACCGTTAATCTTGAGCGTATCCTGCGAGTGGTCAAAGTCGGCATGCACGGCCGGCAGTGCGTTGGTCGGACAGACAAGCACCTGATATTTTTCCAGCAAGGGGCCGACAGTTGCATACATCTCGTTAGCAACTTCCAGGGTTCGCAGAAATTCTGTAGCAGTTGATTTCTGTGCCTCCTCGGCCCACCGACGCACATAGTTTGTCATTTTGTCGGCATGATCCTCAAGATAAGTTGCCATGTACGCCCCAAAGATATGCTTCAGGTATGCCATGCCTGCGTCAAGCACTCGGTGATCCCAGCCGATATCAACCTCTTCGACCGTTGCACCTAAGTCTCGAAATACATTCAGGGCATTCAGTGTGTTTTTCTGCACGTCAGGATCAACTTCAAAGAAACCGAGATCCATCGAAAAGGCAATCTTCCAGTCTTTGATGGGTGGGTAGTCGGTCGGTAATCGCAGTTTGGGCCGAAGGCTCGCCAAATCTTTCGGATGCGGTCCGCACATGACGTTCTGCAGCACGATGGCGTCGCTGACATTTCGTGCCAGAGGGCCCGTGTGGCAATAAAAATCCAGGTTAAACGGCGGGTCGTCGGAGTTACGACCATATGGAGGTTTGTAACCGACTAGGCCACAGCATCCGGCAGGATTTCTGATCGATCCAGCAATATCCGAGCCAGAAGCAATGGTGCTGGTGCCGGCGGCAAGCGAGGCCGCGGTGCCGCCAGAGGAGCCGCCCGGTGTGAACTCCGGGTTCCAGGGATTCCGAGTGGCGCCCCACAGGCGGGACTGGGTACAAAAGGCGGCAGAAAATTCTGGGGTTGCAGTCCGAGCGTGTACGATCCCGCCGGCTCGCATAATCCGCTCGTTACCAACCGAGGTTGTGTCTGCGACGAAATCTTTCATGATCAGTGAGCCGCTCGATGTTGGTTTACCTTTAATGAAGCTTTCGTCCTTGATGCCGATGGGGAGTCCCTCAAGGGATCTGGTGCGCTCGCCCGAGGCGTATTTCGCTTCTGCTTTTTTAGCCTTATCCATCGCTTCGTCAAAGTGGCGATAGGTGAAAGCGTTGATAACGGGTTCTACCTCTTCCGCCCGGCGGATCAGCGCATCGAGCAGTTCAACAGGCGAGAGTGTCTTAGCCTTAAACTGCTTGAGCGCATCAGTTGCAGGCAGGTAACAAAGATCTAAATCAGTCATCAGAAGCAGTCCCTAAAAAATTGGTGATAGCGTCAAGGGCGAGCATATCGTCATGTTTTCGATCATTCGATACAAACTCCGGCCATGTTGATAAACGAGTGATGACCAGATCATGATCAAGGTCGATATAGATCAGCTGTCCGAACACGCCGCGTGCCATCATAATTTGGCGGCCGACATCCCGAATCCAGAATTGATTACGGTAACCGCCGCGATCTTTTCCAATGTTTTTATCGGATGCAAATAATTGTGCGTTCGCATTAAGACTGTCCGAGATCCATTCGACCGGTACAATTTGGCGGCCGTTCGCGAAGCCGTTATTGCAGAGCATCTGGCCAAATCTCGAGTAATCACGAAGGGTGGCGTTAAATCCCCCATCTGCAAGCGGATAGCCACCTGCATCAACTGTAAAACATGCGTTTTCTTCGACCCCGAGTGGTTGCCAGAGCTCCGTGCTGATGAGATCCGCAAGCCGTGTTTGGGTGACCCGTTCCATGCAATGCGCGATCACATCCGTCTCGATTGAGCGGTACTCAAACTTTTCGCCATGCGGTCGAACGACCTCTTTTAGACTCTGGATTTGATCCCACATGCAAGCGAAGTGAGGACTGTTGTCAGATGGCAGTTTCCATCCTGACGCAATATCAGTCTCAGCGATCGAGGCATTATCAGAATTAGTTGCTTCATAATCTTCGACATAACGTACCCCTGAGGTCATATCGAGCGCGTGTCGTAGTAGGGCGTCTTTCCAGCCTGTCTCTGATAATTCGGGCAAATAGGATGTTATCAGCGCATTGGGATCTAGTAATCCACGCTCGACCAGAATGCCAGCGACGGATGATGTGATCGATTTCGCCATTGACTGCGAAAGATGAAGCGTACGTGGGCTCATCTCATTAAAGTAGCGCTCGTAGCAAAGACGACCGCGATGGATAACCGTGATGCCATCTGCGAAATTATGGGTCAGCCAGTCCAGAATCGTCGTCTTATCACCTAAACGGTTAGTAAAGATTAAATGATCAAGGTCAGTTTCTTTTTCCTCTAATGTCCAGATTGACCCCGATCCCCGCCAGACCTCTACGGTTGGCAGGATCTCTCTGATATGTTGAAACGACCATTGGTTCCACGGCGTGCGATCCCATAAGTTGCGTGGGACGCGGTCGTCTTTCGCTAGCGGTAATTTTTTCATCTCGTCGGGTACCAGAAAAAAAGGGCCGCCAGATGGCGGCCCTAAAAGCGCAGTTTTTATTTCTGCAGTTCAGTCCAGATTGCGGTGTACATTTTCTGCACCTCCGGAGAGCAGGTGGGATAAAACTTACCTGCACCAATGAACTCCTCGGGAACAACAACCTCAGGCGCAGTTGCCATATCTTCTGGCATGAAGGCTTCTGATCCAACAATGCTGTTTGCATAACGGGCAAATTCAGACATCAAGCCGGCATTTTCCGGCGCCATGATGAAGTTCATAAATGTTTTAGCTTCTTCAACATTTTTGGCGTCTTTCAATAATACGACCGCGTCAGCCCACAAGGAATAGCCTTCGACAGGGTATCCGTATCGAACGTCCGGATTTTTAAGACGTGCTCGAAAAGCAGCACCATTCCAATATAAGGAGGCCGCAAGATCTCGTCCTGCGAATTTCTCGATTACGCCGTAATCCATTGATTTCCACTTGGGCTTTGCTTCGACAAGTTTATCGCGAACCTTTCTTAGCAGTTCTTTGTCTCCCGAGCACGCCTCACCACCCAGATAGAGAAGGGCTGAACTGATGACATCGTTCATCTCAGGCGCCACATTAATTTTGCCAATCAACTCCTCGGGCGGATCCAGAATGATTCCGAATGTGTTGATGTCACCGTTATAGACCGATGTATCAACCATAACGCCAACGCTTCCCCACTGCCACGGCGCACTATATTGACGACCTGGATCCCAATCGGGATTGCGCCACTCTTTGGCAACGTTTTTAAAGTTCGGCATCTGATCGACTCGCGGGTTTGCGATCAAACCTTCGGATACCCAGATGGGTAAATGACTATGTGATGGCACAGCAAGATCAAATCCATGACCACCAGCCCGTACTTTGGCCAGTGCTGTCTCGTTGGAATCGTAGTCAGTGATCGTTACTTTGATGCCTGTCTCAGCTTCGAATTTTTCAATGAGTTTGGGGCTAGTGTAGTTACCCCAGTTGTATAGATTTAACTCACCCGCCGCAAGCGCCAGACTACTGGCTGTCAGTGCGACTCCCGCAAGTAACGATTGATATGCAAGCTTCATACTTCTCCTCCTTGGTTATATTAGGCCGTTTTTTTACGGCTTAAGAAAAAAATCAGGGTCACCATGAGTACTGATATCCCGAGCAATACGGTCGAAATCGCATTGATCTCTGGCGTGATACTTCTTCTCAACTGACCCAGCATATAAGTTGGCAGTGTATCCTGACCCGCTGATTTTACAAATTCTGTGATCACCACATCATCGAGTGAAATCACAAAAGCAAGCATAGCACCCGCGAATACTCCCGGGAGCATGAGCGGTAGAGTAATCCGTTTAAATGCTCGCCACGGTGTTGCGTAGAGGTCGGCCGCTGCCGTCTCAAGCACCCGATCCATTCCTTCCAGTCTCGCCCGGATTGGTAAATATGCAAATGGAATACAAAAAGCACTGTGCGCAATAACCAAATACGCGTAGCCGTGATAGTTTGTTGCCTGCTTTATAAGCGCAAACAGAATGAGCAACGCAACGGCTGTCACAATTTCGGGCACAACAAGGGGCTGGTTGACCATTGCGTAGATGATGGTCTGGCCTCGATAAGGGCGTGTACGGGTAGTCGCGAGTGCCACCATGGTGGCGAGCACTGTGGCGATGATAGAAGCAATCGTGGCAACAACAATAGAACGGATAGCGGCGCTTTGTACGAGCTGATTCTCCCAGGCGGCCTGATACCATCTTAAAGAGAAACCTTCCCAAAGCGCGATATTATTTCCTTCGTTGAAAGAATAGACGACTAAGGGTGCAAGTGGCATGTAGAGCGCAAAGAAGCAGGCCAGTGCGAGCAGTGTGAAACCCGGCATTCGCTTAATTACAAATGAGCGACGTCTAAGAATCATGAATCGCTCCTTGCTTTTGGGCTGAACGCACATACACAATTAGCGCAATCATTACAATCGCGAGTAATGTTAATGAAAGCGCGGCACCCAGCGGCCAATTTCGTCCTTGACCAAACTGGAGTTCAATTAAGTTGCCCAGCATCAGATTCTTCCCACCGCCAAGCACTCGAGGGGTTACATAGGCTCCGAGCGATGGGATAAACACTAAGATGGATCCTGCAACAACGCCGGGCTTCACCAGAGGCAGAATAACGCGTTTCATGACTTTCCATCGAGAAGCGTAGAGGTCATAAGCGGCTTCGACCAGTTTGAAATCAAATCGCTCCATTGATGCGTAGATCGGCAGAATCATCAGCGGGATATAGACGTAGGTCATGCCCAACAAAATCGCAATATCGGTGTAAAGCATATCCAAAGGTTGATCTATCGCTCCAATCATAAGCAAAAAGGTGTTCACGACCCCCTGATTGCGAATAATTTCGAGGATTGCAAATGTGCGGATCAGAAGATTCGTCCAGAACGGAATTGTGACCAGAAACAGCCAAATGTTTCGCGTCTCGGGAGGTCGGGTCGCGATAAAGTAAGCCGTCGGGAAACCCAGAACGAATGCCGTGAGTGTGGTCAAAAAAGACAGTCGAACAGACCGCCAGAGAATTGATAAATGCGCATCTGCGATCGAGACCGTGTCATCAAATATGTCCCGATAGAAAGCAACCTGAAACCACGCCTTAGTTGACCATTCCCACTTAACTCCACCGTAGTCTCCGGAGGTCAGGAATGAAAATACAACCATGATAAGAAGGGGTCCTGAAGCCGCGCAGATCAGCACAATTAGAGCGGGAGTTGAAAGCAGGAGGTTGCGCTTAACTTCCTTGCGCTGTGCTTGAGCTTCAAGACCCTCTTGTTGGGCCAGCGTTTTACTCACCGCTTAGTCTCGCAGAATCTGAATCACAGCAGAATCGATCGCGATAGCAACCCTGTCGCCCTGAGTCAATTGCTGTGCTTCACCTGACGTATTTTGAACTCGAATGACAAAGGGCAAATCAGTGCCAATATCGATTTGGTAGTGAGTATCCGTTCCAATATAAATGGTCTCGGAAAGTTTGCCCTCAAATATTGGGGCATCCTCTGCGCCGCAGATCCGGGCTTGTTCCGGCCGAATGGCGAGCGTGATCTCACCGTCGATTGCTAAATCAGATGGAGTGGGAAGCTGGACGGACTTTGCACCTCCAATATCAAGTTTCATGTGGGATGAATCTTTGTCGATTATTCTTGCTCGAATAAAGTTAGTGTCGCCAATAAAGTCGGCAACAAATCGATCGTTGGGACGGTTATAAATCTCATGAGGATGATCCACCTGAAGAATCTTGCCAGCGTTCATTACCGCAACCCGATCTGACATCGTCAGCGCCTCTTCCTGATCATGCGTTACAAACACAAACGTAATACCGGTTTCGTGTTGAAGGCGCTTAAGTTCGACCTGCATCTCCTTTCTGAGTTTGAGATCAAGAGCAGACAGGGGCTCATCAAGAAGGAGAACCTTGGGTCGGGGCGCAAGTGCGCGGGCCAGGGCGACTCGTTGTTGTTGGCCGCCTGAAATTTGATCAATGTGTCGGTCTCGCAGAGCCTCCATTCGAACGAGCCCCAGCATCTCGGATACCGTTGCTTCAACCTCAGTTTTTGAGCGTCCCTGCATTTCGAGGCCAAAGCCAATATTTTCGGCAACCGTCATATGGGGAAAAAGTGCGTAGTTCTGAAAGACGGTGTTGACCGGCCGGTCGTAGGGCGCCAGTGAGCTTATTTCCGCGCCGTCTAGCTGGATTGATCCAGATGTGGCGTGCTCGAATCCAGCGATCAGTCTAAGAAGCGTGGTTTTGCCGCAACCGGATGGACCTAAAAGTGTAAAAAATTCATTTTGGAAAATAGCCACCGAGACATCATCGAGCGCTTTGACCTCTTGAGCTGTGCCCCTCGCAAAGATCTTAGAGACGTTGGAAACGTCGATAGCTACAGTGCTTTCCATGTTGAACTCCAGCAGGTGCTCGTCAAATTTCGCGAGTTGATGAAAAAAATCAGTTAGCAGAAGGTCGCATATTTAATTAACAAAGTCTAGTGAAATACCGTGACGCATAAGCGCCTCTGATATCAGTATCTACCGTGGATTCGGATAAAAATTTTTTGAGCAGTTGAGAACATTTGCTTGATGAGGGTTATACTGTTTGCGGAATCCAAATTGATGTGATTTTAAAATTGACAAAGGAAAATTGACTGATGGCTGGCGTAAATAAAGCAATTGTGGTGGGGAGATTGGGTAATGATCCGGAAGTTCGTTATGCAGCGAGTGGTAGTGCAGTCGCGAATATTTCGGTGGCGACTTCTGAGCAATGGAAAGATAAAAATAGTGGCGAGAAGCAGGAGCGAACGGAGTGGCATCGTATCACGCTGTTTGGTCGCCAGGCGGAACTTGCCGGTGAGTATCTCAAAAAAGGATCACAAGTTTATATTGAAGGACGAATTGAAACATCTAAATATCAAGACAAGGAAACTGGAAGCGATCGCTGGTCTACTAAGATCGTAGCTCGAGAAATGCAATTTTTGGACAGTCGGGGTGGCGGTGGTGGAGGCGACTCCCAAAGTGCATCGTCGGCAAGTCCGCCGCAGCGTGACTCGGGTCCCAGCAGCGATTTTGATGATGATATCCCTTTTTAATCTTATGTTGCTTGGTTCGGGTTGAGTCGGACTGCGACGTGGGCGAGCATCATTTGTTCGCAACTTAATTAAGCGCCCGACACTGTCGAGCGCTTTTTTTGTTTTCGATCCATAAATCCGTCATTTCACTCTGGTTTTGCCCTTCTCAACCGAAGTCATCATAATAAGGTGGACGCGACAGTGTGGCGTCATCGAGCCGGCCGAATCCAATCGAACGCGAGCGGGTAAAAAGAGCTGAGCCGAAAATAGGAAGAGGATATGAATGGTTCTAGCGAATTAGCAGCGGGTACGTTTCCCCAGCTTCTAAGAATTCGTAGAGAAAAAGATGGAGCGATGCCGGCCATGCGCGAAAAAGCATTCGGCATATGGCAGACGTGGAGTCTCGATGAGTTTTGTGACGAGGCTTTTTACTTTGCATCAGGTTTAATGAGTCTCGGCATGTCTCGGGGCGATACCCTTGTCATTATTGGTGATAACCGCCCCCGCTTGTATGCCAGCATGCTAGCGGCCCAGTCAATTGGCGGAATTCCTGTACCTGCGTATCAAGACTCAATCGCTAAAGAGATCGAGTATGTCGTCGATCATGCAGAGGCCCGTTTCATTGTGGCTGAAAATCAGGAGCAGGTTGATAAGGCGCTTGAGATTCGTGAGCAGTGCCCGCGTGTTGAAAAAATTATTTATTGCGATCCGAAAGGTTTAAGAAAATACGATCAGAATGTGGTGATCGACATGCGGCATATCGTCGAACTGGGTCATGACCTGCTTCAATCGGATCCGGATCGAGTCAATATTGAGATCGATAAAGGACGGTCATCGGATGCGGCGGTTATTCTTTATACCTCCGGAACGACAGGTCGGCCAAAAGGGGTAGTGCTTTCGAATGAGAACCTTCTGATTACGGCTCGCAATACGAGTGCGTTTGATAAAGTGTCTGCAGATGAGGAGGTGCTTGCTTACTTACCGATGGCCTGGGTTGGAGATAACGCATTCTCATTTGCAATGGGCCTGGTGGTCGGGTTTTGCGTTAATTGTCCCGAAAATGCCAGTACGGTAGCGCAGGATCTTCGAGAAATTGGGCCAACCTACTACTTTGCGCCACCCCGTGTTTTTGAAAATGTGCTCACTAGCGTCATGATCCGTATGAAGGACGCCGGCAGTTTCAAGCGGGCGCTTTTTAACCACTTCATGAGCGTGGCAAAAAAAAGTGGCGCTCGATTACTGGACGGCCAAAAAGTTTCACTCATAGATCGCTTGCACTATCAAATTGGAGAGCTACTGATTTATGGGCCAATCAAAAATTCTCTGGGACTTAGCCGTGTTCGGGTGGCGTACACGGCAGGCGAAGCAATAGGGCCAGAGATTTTTGATTTTTACCGCTCGCTCGGTGTCAACTTGAAACAGCTTTACGGGCAGACCGAAGCGACTGTATTCATCACAATGCAACCTGATGGAGCGGTTAGGTCAGAGAGTGTTGGTACGCCGCCGCCTGGCGTCGAAATCCGGATTGAAGACAGTGGCGAGGTGCTTTACCGAAGCCCAGGCGTGTTCCAGAAATATTTTAAGAATCCTGAAGCCACCTCTGAGACCAAAACCAGTGATCGCTGGGTTCGAACCGGTGATGCAGGGTATTTTGATGATGAGGGGCATTTGCGAATCATTGACCGGGCGAAAGACGTTGGCAAACTTAATGACGACAGCATGTTTGCGCCAAAGTTTTTAGAGAATAAGCTTAAGTTTTATCCAGAGATTCAAGAGGCAGTCACTTTTGGCGACGGACGTGATTTTGTCACTGCATTTATTAATATTGATCTTGATGCGGTCGCAAATTGGGCGGAACGTAATAACGTTGCGTATGCAAGCTATCAGGAGCTCGCTGCCAATCCTAAGGTCTATGATCTGATTCAGGACTGCGTTGAGAAGGTCAATCGAAGTATTGCGA
The DNA here is from genome assembly GCA_051201575.1 of Arenicellales bacterium nBUS_48. Lineage (GTDB taxonomy): Bacteria > Pseudomonadota > Gammaproteobacteria > Arenicellales > UBA868 > UBA868. The sequence goes on from CP179197.1 coordinate 889,833, forward strand.
AAGATGCTTACCTTGCGACTTCCCAGATTAGACGTTTTCTTGTTCTTCATAAAGAGCTTGATCCGGATGATGGCGAGTTAACGCGTACGCGAAAGGTTCGGCGGAGAATTATCAATGAGAGGTATAGTGATCTCATTGAAGCATTATTTGATGGTCGACAGCAGTGCTTTGTGAGCACCGAAGTCATGTTTGAGGACGGGCGTCAGGGGAAGATCGAGGCGGATCTTGAGATACGTGATGTCGACGTGGGGTCTGTAGAGCCTCGAGCAGTCGCTTAATTGCGATGCAAAACCTTCCAGAACGATAACGATAAATGACAGCGCATCCAAAAAATGAAACACTGCTGGAGGTGGAATCAATTTCCCTGTCGTTTGGAGGTGTTCACGCGCTGTCGGATGTGAGTTTTGATATTCGTAAAGGGGAAGTGCGCTCGATTATTGGGCCTAATGGTGCGGGTAAGAGTTCAATGCTCAACGTCATCAACGGTTTTTATCATCCACAGGAGGGCAGCATCACTTACCAGGGAAAAAGGCGAGCGCAAATGAAGCCGCATGAAGCGGCTTTGGGCGGCATTGCCCGAACCTTCCAGAACATCGCGCTTTTCCGTGGAATGAGCACTCTCGATAACATCATGACGGGTCGAAATACCAAGATGAGCAAAGGCCTGTTTTGGCAGGCGCTCCATTTTGGTCCTGCCAAGCGCGAGGAAATCGAAAATCGCGAGTTTGTCGAGCATGTGATCGATTTTCTTGAGATCCAGACTATACGAAAAACACCGGTTGGCCGGTTGCCTTACGGTTTGCAAAAACGAGTCGAACTGGGTCGCGCACTTGCAGCTGAGCCCACTTTGTTGCTGTTGGATGAGCCAATGGCGGGCATGAATCTCGAGGAAAAAGAGGATATGAGTCGGTTTATCCTCGAAACCAACGAGGAGTTTGGGACGACGATTGCACTCATCGAACATGACATGGGTGTCGTGATGGATATTTCCGATCGGGTCGTGGTGTTGGACTATGGGCGGAAAATTGCAGAGGGCACTCCCGAGGAAGTTCGGGCGAACCAAAATGTGATTGATGCCTATCTTGGAGTCAGTCATGATTAACCGGGCAGTTATTCGACGAGAGACTCTCTTTTTTTGGTTTTTAGGAGAAACAGATGGCATTTGATTTATTTCTCCTTGAGGTCGTCATTAGCGGCTTGATGACTGGCGTCATGTATGCATTGGTCGCGCTAGGGTTTGTTTTGATTTTTAAAGCGTCAGGCGTATTTAATTTTGCCCAAGGCGTTCTCGCCCTTTTTGCTGCGCTCGCGCTATATGATTTTCTCGCAGAGGATGGCTGGTTCTTCGCGGTGTTCGGATTCACCTTGCCGGTATGGCTTGCGATCCCGGCCACTGCGCTGATCATGATCCTCCTCAGCCTGGGTAATCGAGCGCGCGGTGCTTAGATTCCTTGTGAAGCAAGAAGAGATCATTTTGTTTATGGCAACAATCGGTCTCGCTTTCGTTCTTGAGGGCCTCGGTGATCTTTTGTTTGGGTCCGATGTAAAGCCACTGGATATCGGGATTCCACAAGGCGCGTCAGATTGGCTCTTAGACAATTTTAATCTCTATGTTGAAAAGCTTGAGATCGTCGCTGCCGCCACCGCTGCAGTATTGGTCACTGCGCTTGCTATTTTCTTTCAGAAAACTCGAGTGGGACGTGCACTACGAGCAGTAGCGGATGATCACCAGGCGGCACTCAGCGTTGGGATTTCTCTCGACAAAATATGGGTAATCGTTTGGTCTGTGTCAGGCATTGTCGCTCTGGTTGCAGGGATTATGTGGGGCAGCAAGTCGGGGGTGCAGTTTTCGTTATCGCTGATTGCGCTCAAAGCCCTTCCCGTTTTGATATTAGGTGGGTTTACCTCGGTCCCAGGCGCGATTGTGGGTGGGCTGATTATTGGTGTGGGAGAGAAAGTGGCTGAGGTATACGTTGGGCCATTGGTTGGGGGCGCTATCGAGAACTGGTTTGCGTATGTTCTTGCGCTAGGGTTTCTGTTGTTTAGACCGCAGGGTTTGTTCGGCGAGCGGATTATTGAGAGAGTTTGACCATGTTTTATCGAGAAAACGGTCAGTTTAAATCGAGCTACAGTGCGGATCAGGCGATTTTTCCGATTGCACAAGATCGCGTGTTTGTTATCGGCATTCTCTTGATTGCTTTTTGTGGTGTGCCGTTTGTCATTAACGAATACTGGGCTAATGCAATATTGGTTCCGCTTTTGGTCTACGCGCTTGCAGGGCTCGGACTCAACATTCTGACTGGATATTGCGGGCAAGTTTCGTTGGGGACGGGCGCCTTTATGGCAGTTGGCGCTTATGCCTCTTTTAAGCTAGTGGGTTTCTTTCCCGAGGTTAACTACCTTATTCTGATATTTGTTTCTGGTCTGGTGACGGCGGCTGTGGGCGTTGTTTTCGGATTACCGAGTCTCCGGATTAAAGGATTTTATCTTGCTGTTGCTACGCTTGCAGCCCAGTTTTTTCTTATTTGGCTGTTTAATAAGGTAGGATGGTTTTACGATCATAGTCCCACCGGAATGATTACGGTCCGGCCGATTGATTTTTTTGGAGTTCGAGTCACGGGCCCTGAAGCGACACCGGCAGCAAAATATTTGTTTACGCTTACGATTATTGCCACGTTGACGCTCACGGCGAAGAATATTGTTCGAGGTCGTGTGGGTCGATCATGGATGGCTATTCGAGATATGGATATTGCGGCAGAATTGATTGGAATTAAACCCCTTCAGGCAAAGCTTTCGGCTTTTGCGGTCAGTTCGTTTTACATTGGTGTTGCCGGCGCTCTTTATTTTGGTGTTTACCTGGGTTCGGCGGAGCCGTTAGAGGCCTTTGACATTAATCAATCTTTCTACGTTCTTTTTATCATCATCATCGGTGGTCTTGGCAGTATTCTCGGTGCCTTTTTGGGGGCCGCCTTTATTGTGTTGCTTCCCGTTTTGATGAAAAACCTTATGGTGGGTGGCTTCGGTGTTGCATCCGGTACAGCTGGCCACGTCGAGATTCTGTTGTTGGGTGCTTTGATTATCTTCTTCTTGATTGTGGAGCCACATGGCCTGGCGCGGCTATGGCAGATTGCTAAGGAGAAGCTACGACTTTGGCCGTTTCCGCATTAGAGGCGGCCATTGATATAAATGCTGTATTAACCATAGACCTAAGAGGAGGCTAATGATGAATCTTAGAAAACTGACAGGAGTCGCTGTAGCTGCTGTATTGGCATTGCCAATGTTTGCATCTCATGCGAATGCCTACGAGTTGGTGATTCCAACGTTAGATTATCGAACCGGCCCTTATGCGCCGAACGGAATTCCCCTCGCTAATGCGTATAGCGACTACATTAATCTTTTGAATGAGCGAGACGGTGGTATTGAGGGTGTAAAGATCAAGCATGTGGACTGCGAGACGGGCTATAACACTAAAAAAGGCGTGGAATGTTACGAGAATATTAAAAACACAGCGCCTTCGAGAGCCCTGGCTGTTCAGCCATTTTCTACCGGCATCACATATCAATTAATCCCAAAATCGTCGGTTGATGAAATTCCAATTTTCTCGATGGGATACGGCCGAACGTCTGCAGCTAATGGAAAAGTATTCCCTTGGGTCTTTAATTTTCCGGCGACTTACTGGAGTCAGGCGACCGCGTTGGTGCAGTACATTGCTGATCAGGAAGGCGGTATGGCCAGCCTAAAAGGAAAAAAGATCTATCTTGTTTATCACAACTCTGCCTACGGGAAAGAGCCGATTCGAACGCTTGAAGCGTTGGCAGAAAAGTACGGTTTTGAATATCGTGGTTTGCCGGTTGATCATCCGGGTCAGGAGCAAAAAGCCACGTGGCTCCAGATTCGTAAAGAGCGACCCGATTGGGTTCTGATGTGGGGTTGGGGCGTGATGAACCAGGTGGCCATTAAAGAGGCCGCCTCGATTCGTTTCCCAATGGATCGGTTCATCGGCGTTTGGTGGTCAGGATCAGAGAACGACGTACTGCCTGCAGGTGAAGCCGCTGATGGCTATCTCTCTGGCACGTTCCACGCTGCGGGCGGAGATTTTGCCTTGCATGACGATATCCGAAAATATGTTTATGACAAGGGGATGGGCGCTGGCGATCGTGATCGAATCGGTGAGGTCCTGTATAACCGGGGATTGGTTGCGGTGATGTGGACAGTGGAAGCCATTCGTAATGCGATGAAGATTCATGGAACCAAAGAGGTAACCCCTGCAATGGTTCGTGATGGTTTCGAAAGTCTCGAAGTCGATGAAGCTCGACTTGCTGAGCTGGGCCTCAAGGACTTCACTTATGGTATCAAGATTACCTGCGAGAATCATGAGGGTCCTGGTCGAGTTGCCGTGCAACAGTGGGATGCGAAAGCTAAGAAATGGAGCATGGCCTCCAAGTTCTATGAGCCGCTTCGTGAGATTACGGCACCGCTCATTGAAGCGGATTCAATGGCTTATGCCAAAGAAAATAACGTCACCCCTCGAACCTGTAGTTAATCAGGCTGTTGGGTAATTGTATGACGACGAGGGAGGATCGATGAGCGCAGTGATCCAGTCCGAGCGCGAGGCATTGCTATCGGTCAATAACATCGAGGTCATTTATGACCACGTGATTCTTGTGCTTAAAGGTGTCTCCCTCGAAGTCATGAAAGGTGGTGTGGTGGCCTTGCTCGGTGCTAACGGCGCCGGCAAGTCCACAACCCTCAAAGCAATTTCTAATCTCCTTGGTGCTGAGCGTGGTGATGTCACCAAAGGCTCAATTACGTTTCAGGGTGAGGATGTCCAAAGTCTTTCGCCTAACGAGTTGGTTCGCCGCGGTGTGATTCAGGTGATGGAGGGCCGGCATTGCTTTGAACATCTGACGGTAGAAGAAAATTTGCTTACGGGTGCTTACACCCGTACGGATGGCCGCAGTCGCGTCGCGGAGGATCTTGATCTCGTTTACCAGTATTTCCCACGTTTAAAAGAAAGGCGTGCGAGTCAGGCGGGATATACCTCAGGCGGCGAACAGCAGATGATTGCAGTGGGTCGGGCATTGATGGCGCGACCTGCCGTAATTTTGCTTGATGAACCATCAATGGGGCTAGCGCCACAACTGGTTGAAGAAATCTTCGAGATCGTCAAACGCCTAAATGAAGACGAAGGAGTGACGTTCTTGCTTGCCGAGCAGAATACGATGATGGCGCTTCGATATTCTAATTATGGGTATATCTTAGAAAACGGCCGGGTCGTGATGGATGGTGAAGCATCTGCTCTAGCGGAAAACGAAGATGTAAAAGAGTTTTATCTTGGCGTGAGTGGAGACGATCGCCGGAGTTTTAGGAATGTTAAAGCCTACCGCCGCAGAAAGCGGTGGTTGAGTTAGAAGCCTGATTGCCCAGAGGTGGTCTGTATCCCAGTGCGAGATTGTTTAATTTGTCGACTACCGATTAACGGGTAATTATGAAAGAATTCTTTGATGAACTTGAGACTCGTCCGGATGATTTGCGATCAAGAGAGCAGTTTGGACGATTGCGTGAGCAGATTCATCATCTGAAGGCGCATGTGCCGGCGTACTCGGATCGACTGAAAGATATTGATCCGGAAAGCGTGATTGATCGCGGTACCCTGGCGCATTTACCCGTCACCCGAAAATCGGAATTGGCTCAGGCGCAATCAGAAAATCCGCCGCTTGGAGGTTTTTCTGATTTGTCAGGCCAGTCTATGCTCCGAATTTTTGCATCCCCGGGTTCGATTTTTGAGCCGCAGGCCAATGTCGAGGATTTTTGGCGAACGGCGCGCGCGCTTTTTGCAGCGGGGTGTCGACGCGGCGATTTGGTCTATAACACGTTTTCTTATCACTTCACCCCTGCCGGTTTTATGCTTGAGGGCGGCGCGCACAGAATCGGCTGCACGGTTTTTCCTGCCGGTGTTGGACAAAGCGAACTGCAAGTTCAGGCGATTACACACCTTAAGCCTTCCTTTTATGTCGGAACACCTTCTTTTCTAAATATCCTGTCGGACACGGCGGAAAAATTATCGCTGGACATTTCAAGCCTCAAGTATGGCCTTGTTTCGGGAGAGGCCTTGCCGACTACTTTGCGGGATGCGTTGTCGAGTAAAGGGGTTAATGTGCTCCAGGCATACGCAACTGCGGACGTTGGATTAATCGCTTATGAGTCGTCGGCGGGGGATGGCCTCATTATTGATGAAGATGTTATTGTTGAGATCGTCCGCCCAGGCACGGGCGATCCGGTGAGTTCGGGTGAAGTCGGCGAAGTGCTTGTTACGCCGCTTAGTGCAGGCTATCCGTTGATTCGTTTTGCCACGGGAGATCTGTCGGCATTTATGGATGGCGCAAGCGCCTGTGGACGAACTGGACCGCGAATCAAGGGCTGGATGGGTAGAGCGGATCAGACGACCAAAGTACGGGGGATGTTTATACATCCAGCACAAGTTGCCGCGGTGATTTCCCGTCATTCAGAAATCATTCGTGCACGGTTGGTTGTGACTCGAATTGAAAATTCAGACGCGATGACCTTGAAATGTGAAATTTCCAGTACAGGTATAGACAAAACTGATTTAGTGCCATCGATTACGGAAAGTTTTCGGGCGGTTTGCAAGCTTCGCTCGGAGATAGAATTTGTAAATCAAGACGCGCTACCAAACGATGGCAAGGTCATTGATGATCAGCGACCTATTGAATGATTTAGGATTCAGCCGCTTGGAAAATTTCTGATTCGTCCCATGCCACTATGGTGTTCGACGACAGCGAACAGGACAGGACTCTTTTATGACTGATTTTGATATTCGGGACGATGTGTCGTCTTACTCAAACCTCTTTGGCTTTCTTGGAGCCCCTTTAGATCTGGCGGGAGCGTCCGATGCTGATATTGCAGTTCTTGGCGTTCCCTTCGATCTTGGGACAACAGGTCGATCGGGCACCCGTAGTGGTCCGGCAGCCATTCGGCATGCGTCGGGCACTCTTCGTTGGGAAGAAGCGCACTGGCCCTGGACCTATGCGTTAGCCGACCATTTAAGGTATGTTGATTGTGGAGATCTTATTTTCCCGCCTGGGGACAGTAAAGCATTTTGCGAAAATCTGGAAAACAAGGCCCTTGAGATTATTCGATCTGGGAAAACGCTGCTATCTCTTGGCGGAGATCACTTCATAACCCTTCCCCTGCTAAGAGCGCACCATGCAGTGCATGGTGAAATGGCGCTGGTTCATTTTGATGCGCACACAGATACTTACGAACAAGGTTCAGAAATCGATCATGGCACGATGTTTTATCACGCACCGAAAGAGGGGCTAATCGATCCGGCGACCTCAGTCCAGATTGGTATTCGGACGCCGTATGATTATGATGCCCACCAGTTTTTAGTCCTAAACGCCGATGTGGTGAATAACACCGCGGCGCCGATGCTCATCGAACAAATCCGGGAGCGAGTCGCCAATCGAAAGATTTATCTTACCTTTGATATTGACTGCCTCGACCCTGCGTATGCGCCAGGGACCGGTACTCCGGTGGCGGGCGGGGTCACCAGCAATAAAGCCCTCCAAATTCTTCGGGGCCTGAAAGGATTAGATATTGTTGGGATGGATGTGGTCGAGGTTGCGCCATCCTACGACCACGCGGAGCTAACGGCGCTCGCAGCTGCGACGGTCGCAACTGAATGTCTTTATTTGCAGGCAGAGCGTTTACAGACAAGCAGGCGCTAACGGTCGTTGATTTCCATTATTGATTAGAAAAATGACTTGATTGGTTATAGATAATAATATTTTCATAATGATAGTGATTAGAAATCGCTTTCATACATGTCCCTAACGACACGTATCCTTTGTTGGACGATCACCATCCCAGGATACAACAATGGAAAATGTTGTTAGCTTGCCGATTAAAACCCTACCCATTCGGACTTTGTTGGGGCCGGGGCCATCTGAAATTAATCCACGAGTCCTGACCGCGCTGGCCCAGCCGGCTATTGGTCATCTGGACCCTGCATTTGTCTCTTTGATGGATGAGGTCAAAGAGCTACTGCGGTACGTATTTCAAACGGATAACCGATTGACGTTTCCGGTCTCCGGACCAGGATCAGCCGGAATGGAAACCTGTTTCACGAATATCGTTGAGGCTGGAGACAAGGTCGTTGTGGCGCGGAATGGAGTTTTTGGCCAGCGCATGGAAGAAATGGCGATTCGGCTGAAGGCAAATGTCGTCACGATCGACGATGAATGGGGTCAGCCGATCGACCCGGAAAAGCTTGAAGTCGCCTTGAAGGCTAATCCGGATACGAAAGTCGTTGCGTTTGTGCACGCAGAAACCTCCACCGGCGCACTTTCTGACGCAAAAACCCTGGCAGGTATTGCGCGCCGATATGACTGTTTGACTATTGTCGATACGGTAACGTCGCTAGTGGGATCGCCACTTTATGTTGACGAATGGGGTCTGGATGCTGTGTATTCGGGTGCGCAAAAATGCTTATCCAGTGTTGCGGGAATTGCGCCTGTGACGGTGGGTGAGAGAGCCCTTAAGAAAATTAGTGAGCGATCCGAGCAAGTGGGCACATGGTTTCATGACCTGAGTTTGATCGATAGTTATTGGTCAGAAGGTGGTAAACGCGCTTATCATCACACGGCTCCAGTCAACAGTATTTTTGCGCTAGCCGAGTCACTTCGCATGGTGCGACAAGAGGGTTTAGAGCAATCATGGGAGCGTCATCGATCTATATCCGAGCGACTCGTTGAAGGGCTTAGAGCAATGGGGTTACAGATGCTCGTTGACGAAAGTGACGCCCGTCTTGGCCAATTGAATGTTGTCAAGGTCCCGGACGGGATCGATGAAGCTGCCATTCGGACCCGTCTTTTGAATGAGGACAATATGGAAATAGGGGCAGGGCTTGGTCCATTGGCCGGAAAAGTTTGGCGAATCGGTTTGATGGGCCACTCATGTCGAATGGAAAACGTAGAGAGACTGTTGGCCTGTTTAAAGCGAGTGCTCAACGAACCTTCTCAATCTCAGGCAGTGTCATGATCCAGAGGGGTTAAATCGGCTGTTAATTCAGTAACGAAAATGAAAAAAAGACTCAGCTTCCGCTGAGTCTTTTTTTTTGAGCGGGCGTTTTTTTGAAGGTTTTTAAAGCCAGCGAGGGCGATGACGTTATCGAAACACGTTAAGAATAGATTCAATGAGTGACGCCAAGCCCAATGAAAACTCGGTCTCCAGCGGGAATGACAGCATGCCCATGACCGAATAGCCCATGAGCCACGGCAACAGGTAGAAACGAATCATGTAAAAAAACCAGGGCAATGTAGAGCGGAACCAGAGGTCGAATAAGGAAGTTAGGTGTGATGGGATTGAAGAGTTTCACTATCGGATTAGTGATTCGTATAAAAAATTGAGCAAAGAAAAAGTGAGTATCCTCTCGCAGGAAAATAGACATTCCAAATCGGCCTATTAAGGTCCACATTGTGGCGCCCAATACGTAATCGAGGGCGATCACCCACACCGGGAAAGCTTCGGTCATTTAATCTTCTCCTTAGGGCAAAAAAAACCGGGGCGAAGAACGTCTTCGCCCCGGCGGTCAGTTTACGTGATCGAGTCTAGTGGCGTGAATCGAGTACCGACTCACCTCGCGGAATGCGAACTTCGTCGACCATTCGTTGGGTTTCTTCGTCGGGTTCAGCAGTTGCCAAACTCACCGCGACCATTGCCACGAGGCTGACGCTGGCGCCAATAATACCGAAGCGCAAATGGTCGATGTAGAGCCATGGCTCCATTCCGCCCCATCGGACTGCATATAAATAGGCAGTTCCCGCCAGCAAGCCAAAGAACATTCCTGCGATGGCGCCCTGACGGTTAGCTCGCTTCCACCACACACCAAGGACGAGCGGAAAGAACAGGCCTGACATTGCAAAGTCAAAGGCCCAAGCCACCGCGCCAAGAATGCTCGTTAGTTTCAGACTGGCAACAAATGCACCCGCACCACCAATTAAAATCAGCAGGACGCGGGCTACAATGAGCCGATGTTTGGTATCTGCTTTTGGATCGATGATCTTGTAATAAAGATCATGTGACAAGGCATTGGCGATTGCCAGCAGTAGACCATCCGCGGTAGACATTGCCGCTGCCATACCCCCAGCTGCAACCAGACCCGAGATGACATAAGGTAAGCCTGCGATTTCTGGAGTCGCAAGCACGACGATGTCGCCTCGCATGAAGAACTCCGTAATTTGCAAGATGCCGTCGCCATTAGCGTCTGAGATCGCGAGCATTTTGACTGCGCTCCACTTTTGGATCCAGTCTAAAGCGCTGACCTCGCTGATTGATTTACCAATAATGCTGGTCGCAAGACTCGGGTCAAGCAGTTGCAGCTTGGTAAAAGTCGCAAGAGCGGGTGCTGTGAAATAAAGCAGAAATATGAAAAAGAGCGACCAAGCCACCGACTGACGAGCGGCTTTCACACTTGGGGTTGTGAAGTAGCGCATCAAGATATGAGGCAAGGATGCCGTACCCGCCATCATACAAAAGACCAAGGTAACAAATTTCCACTTTGAAGCAAAGTCAGTCCCCGCTTCGTAGTAGGGTACTGTTAATGCTTTCAGACCGGGGAAAGCCTCGGCCGGTTGGGTACCGACTCCAATAAGAGTTTCAAGTTCCCCGATTCGCATGATGGCATCGCCGTACACAAACTGGGGGATGAGGCCAAAGCCCTGCTTGTTGGACATCCAGATCACCGGCACAACATAGGCAATAATCAGCACAATATATTGAGCGACCTGAGTCCAGGTGACCGCGCGCATTCCGCCTAACATGGAGCAAAGCAGAATGCCGAGCAAACCAAACCAGACACCGACTTCAAACGGAATCTGAAGGGCTCGGGATGCGATTGTGCCAGTGGCGTTAATTTGGGCTGTCACATACGTAAACGAGGCAATGACTAGAACGAGCACCGCGAGAAAACGTGCAAGATTTCCACCATACCGGGTACCGATAAAGTCTGGCACGGTGTAGCAGCCAAATTTTCTCAGATAGGGCGCCATTAAGGCAGCAACCAATACGTAGCCGCCGGTCCAGCCAACAATAAACGCCATATAGCCGTGGCCGCCAAAGTAGATTCCACCGGCGAGTGCGACAAAGGAGGCGCCGGACATCCAGTCAGCGCCTGTTGCCATGCCATTAAAGACCGCTGGCACTTGACGTCCCGCTACATAGTAGGCATCGACCTGCATTGTGCGTGATAGCCAACCGATGGCTGCATAAATGACCACGGTAAACGCAACAAAAAGTATGCCGATGGTATCGGCGCCGACTCCAGCCTGCTCAAGAACCGCCATCAGCAGGATGAAGATGAGGAACCCGCCAGTATAAAGTCCGTAGACCTTTGGCAGATTGTCTATAAAGTCACCTTTGATTACAGACATATGAATTTCTCCTAATTCTGATGATCTTGATTATTCTTCTTCAGCCACGCCGTGCTCTGTGTCTATTGCGTGCTGTCTTCTGGCAAACCAGAAGATCAGCACAACAAATACCACCAAAGAGCCCTGAGCGGACATATAGAAGCCAAGCGGGAACCCAAGGAATGTGACGCTGTTTAACCCGTCAGCAAACCAATGAACAAGGTACGAGAAGATGAACCAGACGATGAGAGTTGTGATCATCAACCCCTTAGTCTTGGCCCAATGGGCTTCACGTGTAGACTGATCCACGTTAGTCATTTATTTACCCTCCAACTGCAGTTGTTGTTAAGCCTCCGCGACAACTACTTGTCGCGTTGATTTACTTTAAGCAATTTTCATGCCAAGAGGAATTTGTCCTAATACAAGCCAAAAAAGACGACAAGACGGGCCTTTTTAACAAAAGTGTTACGAATAAATTGTTACGTTTAGTAACATATTTCGCGACCGTAACACATCACTTGGTCAAAGCGGGTAGCGGAATTCCAACTAGGATTTAGTCTTGTCGGGAAGATTTCGGGGTATGTCAAATCTTTGACGTCTTTCCCAAAGTGTCTTGCGGCTAATCCCCAATTCTCGAGCCAACTCGGTTTCATTCATGACCGATTCGTGCTGGCGGACAAAAGTAACAAAGTACTCATCGAGCGATTTTTTGGATGAAGTTGAGTCGCTATCCTGATGAGAATATTCACCGGTCTTTTCAAAATTAAGCAGATCCGGCGTAATTTCAGATCCGTCACAGAGAATCAACGCCCTTTCGATTGCATTTTGAAGTTCACGAACATTCCCTGGCCAATCGTATTCGCTGATTTTCTTGAACGCGCCGGGCGAGAAACCGCCGACCTCTTTGTTCAACTTTGACCTAATCCGCTGTAACAGATGCCCCGCCAAGGCTGGAAGATCTTCTTTGCGGTTTCGCAATGGAGGCAGGTCGATCTCAATGACTTTTAATCGATAAAGTAAGTCATCCCGAAAGAGGCCTTCATCAACTCGAGCGACGAGGTCGCGATGGGTTGCGGCAAGAACTCTAACATTTACGCATTTAGTCTTGGTTGAGCCCAAGCGGCGAAGTTCACCCTCTTGCAGTACTCGAAGAAGTCCTGCTTGAGCTGATGGGGATAATTCAGCGACCTCGTCTAAAAAGAGAGTGCCATTGTCAGCGCTTTCGATGAGACCTTGCGTTGATTTTTCAGCACCAGTGAATGCACCTTTCTCATAACCAAATAATTCAGATTCGATCAGGCTATCTGGTATCGCGGCGCAATTCATCGTGACCAATGGAACACTTTTGCGCGCCCCCTGTTCATGGATTGCGCGTGCGACCAGCTCTTTCCCTGTGCCAGATTCTCCGTAGATGAGCACGGTTGAGTCCGTTGGGGCCACTTTTTCGATTCTTGAGAATACCTGCTTCATGGCATCCGAATCTCCTACCATTCCAGCCACTGGATATGTCTGATTAATTTCTCTTTTCAGGATCTGATTTTGTCGAAAAATAACATTTTGTCGGATCAGTCGATCAGCCACGATAAGAATCTCGTCGTGGTTAAAAGGTTTTGCGATGTAATCGGCAGCTCCGGCTTTCATTGAGTCAACGGCCGAACTTATGCTCGCGTAGCTGGTCATAATTAGAACCGGAGTCGCGCCACATTGATCAATCACGTCGGTTCCAAATCCGCCGGGCAGCCGGAGGTCAGCAATGATCAGGTGAAACGAGTCCAGGTTGTGATTTTCCTCGCCTTCAGCAACGGAGCCCACTTCAAAAACCTCATACCCTTCTCGCTTGAGAAGTTTTGATAACGCTCGTCTTATGACAATTTCATCTTCAATAATTAGTATGCGTTCCATAAAAAATCTCAGGGCAAGGGGAGGTAGATTCGTACTTCTGTGCCGGCGTTAGGGAAACTGTCTACCTCAATATTTCCATTGTGATCTCGAATGATTCCATAGGTTAGCGCCATGCCAAGGCCTGTGCCTTCTCCTGGTTGTTTGGTGGACATAAAAGGCTCGAAAATACGTTCGCTAATTTCGTCACTCATGCCATGACCAAAGTCGCGGATACTAATCTTAATTTGATTAGTGTTTTGGGACACAAGAGCCCGCACCACTTCTCCAGTCTGGCTCGCGTCATAAGCATTACTAAGAACATTGACCAGAACTTGAGAGATGCGTTGACGATCACCCTCGATCTCGATTTCTTTTGGGCAGTCGATAATCAAATCGATTGTTTTTCCGGGACGCGCTATTCGAACAAGGTCTCCTGCATCATCAAGACAATCTCTGATCAGGAACCGATGTTTTTGCATAAGTTCAGTCTCGCCCCGTCTTGCAAAGTTGACCAAGGTCTGAACGATGTTATTAATTCGATAGGTCTGTTCGAGAATATCTTGGATTTCTGAATTGATTTTGGGATCCGAAATTTCGGCTTCAAGATTTTGTGCAAGACAGGCAATGCCGGTAACCGGATTGCCAATCTCGTGGGCAACGCCGGAAGCGAAGCGTCCTATTGATGCAAGTCGCTCACTATGAGCGAGTTGATTTTCCATTAAGTGAAACTCGGTGATGTCATGAATCAGGATACTCGTGCCAAGTAATTCGTTAGCCGATTTATCATGACCTGATTGCACGCCCTTTATTGATGCTTTGGATAAGCTAAACCACCGGGCACCACTCTCCAGTGCGAGGAATTTCTTATGGACATGAGTATGATCGCTTTCAATAAAATCATTGAACAAATGATTCCAGGGCATCATTAAAAATTGTGGTTGCAATCCTATGGCTGTGTTTTTCGGAATGCCAGATACGGTTTCCATTTCTCGATTCCAGCCTGTGATTTCACCATCGAGACTAATTGAACATACGCCGATAGGTAACTCCTCGAGCACTTGTCGATGGTACCGTCTCATTAAATCGAGTTGAGCGGCAAGACCGCGCAGTCGACTCTTGGACGTTTCAAGGGTTTGCTCCATTGAATGGAGCTGATCAGCCCCTGTTGATCGAATTTCACGATCGATAGGTAGTCGAATATTGACAACGTCTCTGGCGAATTGAGGCCCAACCAAACCGGATAAATTACGTTCGATGCGTTCTCGAAGTCGGCTTAGAATTCGGGTATCAGTCTCTTCGTCCTGTATTTTGAGATCCTGCTGGGCCCGCTTCACTTCGAATCTTGCGGTTTCAGGGCCCAGTGTACGAGCTAAAGCGGGTACAAATTCTTGAGGCGATTGAAGTTGGACGCGGTTTCGATACGGCGTTGTCAATTCTTGCATGCAAAGTGTGGCCGCCTCTTTTTCAGCCGGGGTTTGCCGTATGAGAATCGAAAAGGCAATGAAAAGAAGCGAATTAATTGAGAGAGTGGACAGCGTGACAAAGGTCCATTGATCCTGCCCTGACCAATCCCACAGCGGGGGTGTTGTGCCGGTCGGGATTTGGCCAAGTTCGCTAAGGAGAGGTAAAACTAAAACAATAAACCAGACCAATGCGCCACCAATAAGCCCGGCAATAAATCCAAATCGGTTGGCAACAGGCCAAAAAAGTGTGCCAATGATTCCCGGCAAGAATTGGGCGATGGCAACGAGGAAAATCAATTCTGCATTAACAAGTTTATTAATCTCCTGGAAAGGCTGGCAGAGGAGGTATGCCGAGAAAATAATGATTGCAATAATGATTCGTCTTCCCCAGAGCAGCCAGCGGTAGAGGCTGACCTGTGTATTTGGCGTCCCAATGCCGGGAAGCACAATGTGGTTAATGGCCATGCCGGCGATTGCTAACGCGCTGACAATGATGACGGCACTAGCAGCTGATGCACCGCCGAAAAAAACAAGAAGGATTAATGCTGTAGATTCGCTTTTTTGTGCGATACCGAGTACTGCATAATCAGCAGAAATATCCAGATTCGCCTGGATTGAGGCCCAGAGGACGATCGGGGTGGTGAGACTGAGCACCAGAAGAAATAAGGGCAGGCCCCAGGCTGCATGTTGCAGCGTTTTTGGAGAGATGTTCTCGGTGAACATCATATGGAATTGGCGCGGCATCAAAAATGCTGCTGCGAATCCAAGAATGATGAGGCTCACCCAAGGACTGTTTTGCCCGGGCCTTGTCATGTCGGCGATCACTTGGGGGTGTCCAGCCAGCCAATTTTCTAGGTTCACCACTCCGCCAAAAATTCCGAAAACGGAAAATCCGGCAATCGCCAGGAGCGCTATCATTTTAATTAACGACTGAAAAGCGATTGTGACTATAAGACCCTCATGCTTTTCCTGTGGAGAAATATGGCGAGTTCCGAATAAAGCGGTGAATACAACAATTAGGGTGCAGAAACCTATCGCTATTTCATTCGATGGAATTTCGCCAGTTAAAACTTCAATTGATTCGATGACAACTTGGATCTGAAGTGAGAGGTAGGGAAGGACACCGGCAAGCGTGAATAAGGTGACCAAAATTCCAACCGTTTGGCTACTAAACCGAAAGGCAAATAAATCAGCGAGTGACGTTAGCTGATATTCGCGAACGAGGCGAAGAATCGGACTGATCAATACCGGTGTCAAAACAAATGCGATTGTTAGGCCGAGATAGATTGCTAAAAATAAAAATCCGCTATCGAGGGCAAAGCTGGCGCTTCCATAAAAGCCCCAGGACGTGGCGTAGACGCCGAGCGAAAAAATATAAATCAGTGGGTGTCTTGTTACCGAGGGTGGTAACCATCGTTTATCGGCTGCATGGGCAGCCAAAAGTATTATTAAGAAGTAGATAACACAGCCTAAAAACAGCGTTTCGACCGCTACGGTCACCGGTTGAAGAGCCTGCTATGCGCCCAAGGGATCATTAAAATAATGAGCAACCATATTAGGTAAGTCAGATACCAGGGGAATGTGGGCCTGAGCCACCAAGATAAGATTGGCGATAGAAACAGGAGCGCCGAAAGCCCTAGAACAAGAACAATCCGATCCATTGGAGCCTCTGAATGAGTGCCAAATAGTTGTTACAAAATGTAACATAGGGATCGAGTAAGGCAAACTGAATTTGCAGCTTGATAGTGCTTTTGGATCATAGGGATAAGAATTGGTGATAAACAAGATCAAAGAGGCGTTAGCCGCGTTAAAAACGCAGTTTTGGCATCGGCGAGAGAAGTTAGGCCCGATTACAGATGAAGAAAAACTGGCAGATTTCATCACGAGTCGTGCGAGCATGGTCGGGCAGTCGTCCTTGTATGGTTATATCAAAACACGAGCGGGCACTCGGTTCCCCGAACTTTTTAAAAACGATATTTTCGTGGCATCTATTAATATTGCGAAATGGCAGATCTGGGCAGCCTGCGTATCTGATCTTGTCGTTTATACCGGAAATTTGATTTATCGCGAGCATGTGCAGGCGACTGAAGTCCGCGCGACAATGCGGTCAGTCGTGAGTTTGATCCTCGATACGGTAGGAAGCCCAGAGGAGGCCGGACCTGACTTTAAACGATCAATTGAAATGATAAAAAAGCGGCTGAGCTCATGTGAATTGGACGACAGCCTGGACCTCGATACCATATTCACCCAAAGCCCGGATGCGTTAGTACATTGGTCGCCGATCGTTGACGAGCTTAAGGTCCTCGATGAGGATATCGTGCGAAACTCGATTCGATTCCGATGGCAGGAGCCGAGGCGTGAATTGCGTGACGCTCTAGAAGTTGGATTATTGATGAATTAAAGACCAGATTAATTTCCGATTGAATTGAAAAAGACTGAGACCAATACTGCGGTTTCGAGTTCACACGTTACTCAAATTCCCAATAACTTAAATCGATATTTATGAATGATAAAAAAATCAGCCGTTATCCTGTTCCTGAAATCAATGAATTACCCGACGATTTAAGAGATCGGATTCTCGGTGTTCAGGAAAAAGCCGGGTTTGTCCCGAACGTATTTCTGACATTAGCCCATCGTCCGGAGGAGTGCAGGGCATTTTTCGATTATCACGACGCGCTTATGTCTCGTGAAGGTGGACTATCGAAAGCCGAGAAAGAGATGATTGTGGTCTCGACATCTGGCGTTAATAATTGCCAGTATTGCGTGGTCGCGCACGGCGCTATTCTTAGAATTTACGCCCGCGATCCGCTTGTTGCCGATCAGGTGGCGATTAACTTTCGAAAAGCCGATATCACCGCAAGGCAAACCGCCATGTTGGGTTTTGCAGACAAAGTCGCACAAGATTCAGCCGCGCTCGAAGATCGGGATTACGAGGCGCTTAGAGAGCATGATTTTAGTGATGAAGATATATGGGACATAGGTGCAATCACGGCATTTTTTGCGCTATCAAACCGCATGGCAAACCTTATTGGAATGCGGCCGAATGATGAATTCTACTTAATGGGGAGAGCGCAACGTGAGAAACGCGCGTGATTAATTTCTCCGATAAAGCACCATCGATTCGCACGATCGCGATGCCAGCCGATGCCAATCCAAATGGAGATATTTTTGGTGGATGGATTATGGCGCAGATGGACCTTGCAGGTGGCACGCACGCCTTCGCTGTTGCGGGGGGTCGTGTGACGACTGTGGCGGTTGATGGGATGACTTTTCATCGGCCTGTTCAGATCGGTGACCAGGTGAGTTGCTACTGTACGACTGAACGCATTGGAAATACTTCCATCGCAGTAAGGGTCGAAACCTGGGTCCACCGACGGGAGAGTCAGGTTGAAGAGCGCGTGACTGAAGGTCTTTTTACGTTTGTGGCGATTAACGAGAATGGTCAGCCGATACCGGTAAAAAGTTAGCCCCGTGACTAATCAGGATCACAATCAGCTCGGGCCTCTTGAGGCGTTGGCGCTTCAGGCGAAAAATGAGAAGCGTCCTCCGCTTGGCTCGTGGTCTTCAAGCGTTGCGCGGGACTTCCCCTTACGTATCAGCCGTGATGGCCGTTGGCATTATCTTGGCTCCCCGATTGAGCGCGCTAGCCTCGTAAGATTGCTGTCTCGAGTGCTGGTGCGCGAGGGTGACGAATTCTTTTTGGTTTCTCCAGAAGAAAAACTTCGTATTGAAATTGAAGACGCGCCATTTTTAGCGGTCGAAATGGAGCAAATTGGATCTGGAGATCTACAAAAACTTGTCTTTCGCACTAACGTGGACGATGTCGTTATTGCCGGCGTCGAGCATAAAATCTGGGTAAATGAGCACCCGACGACTCAAGAGCCATCGCCTTACATTGAAATCAGGGATGGCCTTAATGCACTGATTAATCGGACCGTCTTCTATGATTTAGCCGAGCGAGCCATTTGCGCTTCTGGCGATGCGGAAAAAGACGTTTGCGGCGTAATGAGCGATGGATATTTTTTTAATTTGACTGAAAGTCGAGACGATCGAGCCTGAGCCAACGCACTCTTGCAGGTTTAAGGCGGGGATTGAGAGACGTATCTGCCACTCGTGTCCTCCAAAAAATTTAATGGAGGAGGAGTGGCAGAAATTTCTAATTGCTAAGGTCCAGGGCGGTGTTAGGATTTTTCCAGCGCTTTTTCGAGATCTAAAATAATATCCTCAACGTCTTCAATTCCAACCGAAAGGCGAACAAGTCCATCGGTAAGGCCACGCTTGCGTCGGTCTTCAACTGGGACATCAACGTGAGTCATGCTGGCAGGATGGGTAATCATCGTTTCAACGCTACCGAGTGATTCGGCAAGTCCGCAAAGCTGAACATTGTTCATGAGCGTTTTACCTGCTTCGGTCCCCCCCTTGAGTTCAAATGTAATCATTCCGCTAAATCCAGACATTTGGGCTTTTGCGATTGCGTGTTGCGGGTGCGAGGGAAGCCCGGGATACAAGACTCGATCGATTTTGGGGTGCGCTTCAAGAAATGCGGCAACCTGCAGCGCGGATTCTTCATGACGCTTCATTCGCAGGTGCAATGTTTTCAGGCCGCTTAGATTAAGCCAGCAGTCAAACGGGCTTGAGACTGCTCCGATCGTCTTTTGAATGTACTTCATTTTGTCAAAAACATGCTCATGATTCGTGATCAGCACGCCACCGATAATCTGGTTATGGCCTGCCAGATATTTAGTCGTGCTGTGCATGACAATATCAGCGCCAAATTCGAGTGGACGTAGGAAGACGGGTGTTGCAAAGGTTGCATCAACGCCGAGCAGGATGCCAGCGTCTCTTGAGATCTTTACCATCGCCTCCATGTCGCTGACTTTCAAAAGGGGATTGGTAGGTGTCTCAATCCAAAGCATTTTGGTTTTCGATGTGATCGCTGCTTTAACGGCATCAGTGTTGGTGGTGTCGACATAGGTAATCGACAACCCCTGCTGAGCGGTTACGTTATCAAGCAGTCGCGTAACACCGCCGTAAACATCATCACCGCAAACGATATGGTCGCCCGCGGTCAGTAATTTAAAACAAGCATCTACTGCAGACATTCCACTGGCAAAACTAATGGCATATTTGCCACTGTCAATTGCCGCTAGATTAGCTTCCAGAACCTGGCGTGTTGGATTAGATGAACGGGTATAGTCAAATCCACGGTCTTTTCCTACTTCAGGAAGAACAAAGGTAGCGGTTTCATAAATAGGCGGCAAAATCGAGCCGGTCGTTGGATCGGGTTCAATTCCAGCTCGAACGACTTTAGTATCAAATTTCAATGCGGTTCTCCAAAGAGTGTTTAGATTTCTGAGCTAAGCGCTCTGATGACTTTTCTTGTTTAAGAACTCAAGTAGGTCAATTTTGTTTACGATTCCTGCGATTGTGCCACTATCAACAACAACAGCAACGTTATTTTGCTCGAATATATGCTGAACCTGTGAAAGGCTGTCAGATAAACTGACACGACCTTCTAGAGGTCGTGCGACGTCACGAACACTGTCGTCAAGGCCGTGCTCATTACTCGCGACCGCCCTCAGAATATCGAGTTCCTCAATCATCCGAAGGTCGCCGTTGCCCGAGGTCACCGGCATCTGGGATATGCCTTTGGCGACCATTCGAGCGATCACATCTCGCAATGTTTCATTGGGAGATGCAAAGGAGACATCTTGGTTTCGGGTATCAAGTAACTCCTGCACGGTGCCAAGATGCGCTTCTGGCGCGAAGTATCCCATGTCACGCATCCATTCGTCGTTGAAACATTTACTAATGTATCGATCTCCTGAATCGCACACGATCGCAACCACGATTTTCCCGGGCCCCAGTTTTCGCGCTTCTTGAAGCGCGCCAGCAAATACGGTGCCTGTTGATCCACCCGACAAGATGCCTTCGTGTCTCGCAAGACGCCTTGCCGTGAGAAAAGAGTCTCGATCGGAAATGTTGATCACTTCATCCACGACCGTCAGATCAAGTGTGTCCACCATGAAGTCATGGCCGATACCCTCGACACGATAGAGTGATGGGGTGCTCCACTCACCTTTCTCATGAGCTTCCTTATAGATGCTGCCAAAGGGGTCAGGGCCAACCACTCGAACTGTGCGCCCTGTTTCTGCCGCCTTTTCTTTAAGATATTTTCCGGTGCCTGAAATAGTGCCCCCTGTTCCCAGACCTGCGATGAACGAGTCAATTTTCCCGTCTGTGGCTTCCCAGATTTCGGGACCGGTTGTGAGGTAGTGGGCTTCAGGATTATTTGGATTGGAGTATTGATCAGTATAAAAAGATCCGGGCGTTTCCCGGGCAACGCGTTTGGCGATCTCGACATAACTGTCGGGGTGATGATGATCAAGATCAGTCGCCGTGACAATCACTTCAGCACCATAGGCTTTCAACATATCTATTTTTTCCTGACTCATTTTGTCAGGGATCGTGAAGACGCAACGGTATCCACGCACCGCTGCCGCCATCGCCAGTCCAAGGCCGGTGTTTCCGGAGGTGCTTTCCACAATTGTGCCGCCGGGCCCGAGCAGTCCTGCGTCCTCGGCGCGTTTTACCATATTAATGGCCATGCGATCCTTAACAGATCCCGATGGATTTAAGTTTTCCATCTTTGCATAAACGGTTGCCATGTCATCATCGACAATATTATTCAGTCGAACAAGCGGTGTTCCGCCAACAAGATCGATCACACTTTCAGCTGATTTCATGCGTGCCTACTTTTAACTTGTTAAGGTAAATTTATGAATATCGGATTAGAGACAAACGCCGGAATCCGTTAGGCTTCTGCAAGATCTTTCACTGCATCAATGGCCTGTTTGATATCCTCTTCATCGGTGAAATATCCGGCCGCAAAACGAACCGTACCGTTTTGAGCCACTGTCCCCAGCAGTTCATGAACATCAGGGGCGCAGTGAAGACCAGGCCGGACACATACAGCATGATCTGCATCAAGCATTACACCCACTTGGTCTGCGGGCATTTCCCGAATGTTGATCGAAAGAGTAGCAACCCGGGGCTGTCCGATTGACGGGCCGTAAATTTTTACGCCATCAATTTTTTCGAACGCGCTAACCAGTTGTTCGGTAGCAGCGCTTTCTACTTCGTGAATATGGGCCAGAGCTGCACCGCAGGCTTGGCCATGCGTCGCATCCTCAGGGGCGCCGTGCTTTTTGCCTAGTTCTGCAAACCATTTTTGCCCGGCGTGAAGGCCTGCAATGCCTGGAAGGCAATGGGTACCCGTCTCTAGGCGGTAGGGATATTCATCCGGTTGAAAAGGAGAGATCGAATTAACGCCAGTACCGCCAACACGAGGCGCTTTTATGTCGACATTTTCTCCTACGATCATTCCGCCAATGCCCATTGGGCCAAACAGTCCCTTGTGTCCGGTGTAGACGAGAATGTCCACGCCCCAGTCGTCCATTAAGATCGGAACGACGCCAGCCGTTTGGCAGGTATCGAGAATAAAAAGAGCATCAGAATCGCGGACATGTTTTCCAATTGCGGCCGCATCTTGAAGAGAGCCGGTGACATTTGAGGCATGATTGATAACCACTGCGCGAGTATTTGGGCGAATGCTTTTTTGAATGTCTTCAGGATTTACATACCCCCGACTATCGGCTGCCACCCGTGTGACTTCAATGCCATGATCTCTCTCAAAGTGATTGGCAGGCCGTAATACACAGTTATGCTCCATTCGGGTAATGACCAAATGGTCGCCTGGATTCAGGATTCCAGCTAGCGCTGCATTCATTGAATCGGTTGCGTTCTGTGAAAAGGTGACGCGGGCGGGATCGCCAGCGTAGCCAAAAAATTCCCCAAGCATCCTGCGTGTCTGGACAATCATGGCTTCTGCTTCAACGGCGAGCTGGTGGCCTGATCGGCCAGGGTTAACGCCGTGACTTCTGTAAAATTTATCAATAAATTGATAAACCGGCTCCGGTTTGGGTAGCGTAGTAGCGGCGTTATCAAAATAATAATGTTCTTTCATTTTTTACGGTTCCTGGTGAATTTAATTAACGCTTTGACGTGTTTGTTGAAGGGGGGCTGCTCGTGAGCGAATTACGTCGCCTCGAAATCACAAAGGTTTCGTCATGAAACCAAATTCCTTTATATTTTTGCAATACTTTTTGGGTCGCCGACAGATACGCGCCTGATGTTACCGCGTCTTGCAAGCGGTCGTCTTCGATCTGCGCAACATATGTTGAGGCATTCCAAGCTGCAAAAAGAGTTGAGGTTCCAATGCTGTCCGCTATCTCGTTCGGGAGTGTTTTCATTTTATATTCGAGTACCGACTTGTTATCTGATCCGGCGTTAAAGTTGTAGTTAGCGGATGACCGTCCGAGTTTATCTTTAAGCGCTTTTATCAACAGGTGTCGATCTACCTGGAAAGGTTGTTCGTCTGGCCAAATTTCGTTGATGAGTTCCATTCCAGGGCCGCCGCCGGTGGATTGGACAGCGAGCAGTCGACCGCCCGGACGGAGGCTTCGAACAAGTGGTTCCAGAACTTTCTCTGCTTTAAACTTCGCGCTCATTCGCGCACGCCACGGCTGAGCTGCCAGGATGAGATCGTAATCCCCCGATACCTGTCCTCGTTTTGGAATGACCGAGTCCAGCAGAAACCGGCAATCTTCCCTGAAGATCACCAGCACTGATGGACGAACGTACTGCGGATTGCCTGTTTTTTCGCTAACCTTAACTTCCCAGCCGTTTACGAGAAGGTCATCAATTGCCCGTAATTGTTCTCCGTAAGCCTGGGAAGATGATCCATGCAGCGCGATCTCATGCCAGTTAAGCGCGGCCGCTGAATCGATATTGCCTGGCATAAGCCATGGCGCTTCACTGTAAAAAAGATTTGTAATGCAAATGACGCTCGCCGGATGCTCGGCAAATCGATCCGGGAGATTTTCGAGGCATAGCCTTACATCTTCGAGACTGATTTCCTTGCCAGCGACAAAGAACGGTATGGTCGGAAATTTCTGATGAGTGGCTCGCAGGAGATGGCTGAGGACAGAGCCATCACCAATACCGGCATCAAAGATTCGAAGTGCAGGCGGAGCAGGCTGTACGTGGGACAACTCATGAGAAGCTCTCTCGGCAACTTTCCATTTTTCATCGGTTGTGTTGACAAAGCCAAGATATTTTTGGCGGTTATCATAAAACCGAAAGGGTCGCCCCTGCTTCTTTTCTGACTGAAAGTCGGATACTCCGGTACTTGAGAAGCCTTCAGTAGTTGAGGCTGCATTAGATGGCACACTGTCCTTTGGCGAATCGTCATTCTCTTTGATGAATTGTTGAATTCGGTTGACGGTCCGGAGTGTGACGCCCTTACCACTGCGGAGCCGGTGGCAAAGCTTTCCATCATTAACGGCCTGCCGACCGAAGGTCGTTTCAGCGACTTTCTGAGATTGGCAAAAGTTTTCAATATCTCGAAGCAGCGACTCGACGACGTCATTCGAGTCATGAACCGCACTCTCTGTAGATTGTTCATTCATAGCATTGCGCCGTGGGTATTAGTGGGTTCTGGGTTCGCGTCGACTTCGATCCAGTCAAGGCTTGATTTCGCTTACCTTATGGAAAAATCTGGATAAAGTAAAACTTTTTTGTTCATTAAATGAAATAGTTTGAAAATGGGATAAAAACCATAAAAATCAATTCCAGTTGATAATTGTCGGAATAACTTGATCTTCTAATTTTTTGAAACGATTTTGGGAGGTGATTCATGTTAACTAGTGGGAAATAGCCCACTGGTTATGGGGCCGATTCCTATCTTTGGGCTCGGCTCGCCGTGGGCGAGCAAGGGAATTCAAGATTTTTATGACAAAGTTTTGATTCGAGCGCGGATTTAAGATCCTGCGACGATCGTTTTTATAATTGAGGTTGCGGATCTTTCATGCTTTTTTTGCGGTGTTGAGTGATCCCCGGTTGGTGGTTTCTGTTAGGGTTGGAGCGATTCGGGACAGAAGAACTCGAATCATAAATAGAGAAGGAAATGATTACAGATATTGAAGACGTTCGAAGGGTGTTAGTTGAGAACAAGGTCATTGCGGTCGTTGGACTTTCTGCAAACTGGTGGCGCCCGAGTTTTTTTGCGGCCAAATATATGCAGGACCATGGCTACCGGATTATCCCGGTCAACCCCAATTATGAAGAAGTCCTGGGTGAAGTTTGTTATCCGTCCCTTGAGGCGATTCCGTCCGATTTGGGGGTTGAGATGGTAGATGTTTTCCAGAGGCCTGAAGCGGCGCCGAAGCTAGCTGAAAGCGCGGTACAAATTGGCGCCAAGGTGTTTTGGTTGCAGCTGGGTGTCTTAAGTGATTCAGCTGTCGACATCGCCGAGCAGGGTGGGCTTGAAGTTGTTTCAGACCGTTGTGTCAAAATTGAACACGCTAGATTGTTAGGCGGTCTTAACCTGCTTGGCATCACAACCAATGTCATTTCTGCGAAGCGGCCGAAATGGCTTGTTTATTGAGTATTTCTTATGGCTGATCGTGAATTTGGATTTGAAACGCTTTGTCTTCATGCGGGGCAACTGCCCGATGCGGCAACAGCGTCGCGCGCAACGCCGATCTATCAAACGTCATCTTATGTATTTGATAGTACGGATCACGCGGCGAGCCTCTTTAATCTCCAGACCTTTGGTAATGTTTATTCGAGGATGATGAACCCGACGAACGCAGTTCTGGAGGAGCGTCTCGCGACGCTCGAGGGGGGTCGGGCAGGCCTGGTCGTCGGGTCCGGGATGGCCGCCCAGATGGTCGCGCTGCTGACATTGCTTGAGGCAGGGGATGATCTTGTCGCCGCCAGTACGTTGTATGGGGGAACATACTCCCAGTTTGATTACACCTTTCGTCGAATGGGGATTAACACGATTTTTGTTAATCCGGACAATCCGGAAAACTTTGCCAGCGCGATCACGCCCTCTACAAAAGCAATCTATGCCGAGACGATTGGCAATCCTCTCAACAACGTATTGGATATTTCTGCGGTGGCAGACATTGCCCACGATGCAGGCGTTCCTTTGGTGATGGATAACACTTTTGGCACCCCGTATCTTTGTCGGCCATTCGAACACGGGGCCGATATTGTGGTGCACTCGGTGACGAAGTGGATCGGGGGGCACGGTACATCGATCGGGGGAGCTGTTGTCGAATCAGGAAAATTCAACTGGAATAACGGTAAATTTCCAGGAATGACCGAGCCATCGAAGGGGTATCACGGTATTCGCTTTTATGAAACCTTCGGTGATTTTGGATTTATTACCAAAGCTCGAATGGAGACCTTGCGTACGCTTGGACCATCAATGAGTCCGCTGAGCGCTTTTTTGTTTATTCAGGGGCTAGAGACCTTACCCCTCCGGATGGATCGCCATTGCGCTAATACCCTAGCAGTTGCTCGATTCTTAAGGGATCACTCTGCGGTCTCCTGGGTGAAGTACGCGGGACTTGAAGATAACCCTTACCATTCTCTTGCGACGAAGTATCTTCCTAATGGAGCAGGTGGTGTGTTGACCTTTGGAATTAAGGGGGGAGAAGCCGCGGGCATAAAGTTTATTGAAGGCGCTCAATTCTTGAGCCATCTGGCAAATGTTGGTGATGCTAAAACACTGGTGATCCACCCGGCTTCAACGACTCACCGTCAGTTGAACGAGGAGGAGCAAGCAAGTGCCGGCGTGTCGCCGGATATGATTCGTATGTCAGTTGGTCTCGAAACACTAGACGATATCTTGTGGGATATCGACCAAGCCCTCACAAAAGCCCAAACGGATTAAAACACCGTGGTGCGTTGAAAAAAGAATGACCTGTTGTCACTATTATCAGCTGAATACAGAGCAGGAGAATATATTCTCCGGAGACGTTAGCCGTCTACGCTATGGACCGGGCGTCATACGGGAGTTGGGCATCGAAGCGAGGTTGTTTGGACTATCGCGAGTCGGCGTATTTACTGACGTTCGTGTCGGCCAGATTGAACTGTTTCAGGAGGCGATTCAGTCGCTAGAGCAATCCGGATTGACCCCTGTTGTTTATGATCAGACTCGCGTCGAGCCGACTAATCGCTCGTTTCAAGACGCTGCGGCATTTGCAATTGACGAGAATCTAGACGGTTTCATCTCGATCGGTGGCGGGTCCGTTATTGATACCTGTAAGGCAGCCAACTTATATAGTACTTATCCCGCTGATTTCCTTAAGTACGTTAACGCGCCAATTGGTCAGGGGTGTCCGGTGCCTGGGACGTTAAGGCCGCATATTGCGTGCCCCACAACAGCGGGGACCGGAAGCGAGGCAACCGGAATCGCGGTATTTGATTTCCTCGAGATCGCTTGTAAAACCGGCATTGCATCAAGAACAATGCTCCCTGATCGAGCTATTGTGGATCCCCGTTGGACGGAAACGCTGCCAACATCTGTATTGGCTGCAACTGGCTTTGATGCAATTAGTCACGCGCTCGAGGCGCTAACTGCAAAGCCTTATTCCGATCGTCAACCAACGACTCAAAGCCTTCCAAGACCCATGACTCAGGGAGCAAATCCTTTCAGTGATCTATTCTGTCGAGAGGCGTTGCGACTTGCCGGCGAGAACCTGGTTTCGGCTGTAACTAACCCGGAGGACTCAGGCGCCAGACATAACATGATGTATGCGGCCACGTTGGCCGGAATCGGATTCGGTAATGCCGGATGTCATTTACCTCACGCAATGTCCTATCCGGTATCGGGGAAAATCAAACACTACCAGCCGAGCGGCTATCCTGACGACCAGCCGATTTGTCCTCATGGGGTGTCGGTGATCTTAAACGCGCCCGCCGCATACCGATTCACCGGAGTGGGTTGTCCCGAGCGCCATCTGGATGGTGCCAGCTTGCTTGGGGCTGACACCAAGAACGTGTCGGGGATAGATGCCGGAGAGATTCTGGCGAGTCATATTGAGAATATGATGCGAGAAACCGGTATACCAAACGGTATCTCGGGGGTTGGCTTTGATGCCTCTGATGTGTCAGCGCTTGCTGAGGCTGCCAGTGCTCAAGAACGCCTTTTAGCGGTATCGCCAAGAGTGCTAAAAGACGGCGATCTTGCTCTGTTATACACAGACGCGCTCAAGTACTGGTAGCAAATCTCGACCGCAGGCTTAAACACTTCAACATTGACGCGTGTTGGCCGTTAGCTGGAAAGTGCTGTCAGCGTTTTCTGTACGGACTCTGCGTGTCCTTTTGCAGAAACCCGCCGCCAGTGTTTTGCCACCTTGCCTTTTGGGTCGATTAGCACCGTCGACCGTATGACGCCTTCGGTAATTTTTCCATACATGTTTTTCTCTCCCCAAGCGTCGTAACGACTCATCATTTTGTGGCTAGGGTCAGATAATAAACTGATACTCAATTTGTATTTGTTAATGAACTTCTGATGTGATTCGACCGAATCTGGACTGCAACCGAGGACGGTGGCGCCTAGCTTTTCAAATTGTTTTAGATCGCGGGTGAAATCCTTGGCCTCAATCGTACAACCGGGCGTATCGTCTTTCGGATAGAAGTACAGGACTACCCATTTCCCAGCGAAATCTGACAACCTTACTTTTTGGTTTTTTTCATTTTCTAGCGTGAATGCGGGAGCCTTTTTTCCTTCTTCAATCGGCATGTGTATTTCTCCTTAATTTCTGCGGACGATGGCCGACATTCAATCATGACCAGGTTAGTTTTTCTTCACATGTGGATGAAATGAAAAAGTCTTCAAATAATGCAGCGTGGGTCAACGACAATGTTATAATATAACATTAACTTCGCTTCGCTTTTGACTTGAACGAGCATATCAATGAAACAAAAAAAACTTAGAACGCTTTCTCACCTTTTACTACCCTTGATGTTATTCAGTGGTTCAGCGAACGCAGACGGACCGCGGGTTGTTGCTGATATTGCACCGATTCATTCGCTTGTTTCCATGGTAATGGATGGGGTTGGTCAGCCGCAACTACTGGTTCCGCAAAATATTTCTCCACACCATTATTCGATGCGACCCTCTGAGGCCGAAGCCCTACAGGAGGCGCAACTGGTCGTTTTTGTGGGTCACGATATGTCTCCTTGGTTAGAGCCCGTTCTTGAAACACTTGCAGCATCCGCAAGCGCGCTGGATCTGTCGAACGTGGATAACGTAATGCAGTTGAGCTATCGGGAAGGACCGATCTTCGCCGACCATGACGAAGCAGGACACGATGACCACGACAGTCACGATGACCATGACGAAGCAGGACACGATGACCACGACAGTCACGATGATCATGACGAAGCAGGACACGATGACCACGACAGTCACGATGATCATGACGAAGCAGGACACGATGACCACGACAGTCACGATGATCATGACGAAGCAGGACACGATGACCACGACAGTCACGATGATCATGACGAAGCAGGACACGATGACCACGACAGTCACGATGATCATGACGAAGCAGGACACGATGACCACGAGGATCATGCACATCACGATCATGGTGGAATCGATCCTCATATGTGGCTTGACCCGATAAATGCCAAGCTTTGGCTTTATGCAATTGCCGCTGAATTAATTCGAATTGATCCGGAAAATAAAGATCGATACAACGAAAACGCGAGGTCTTCAAGTCGAGCGATTACGCTTGCGATGGCGCAAGCAGAAGATCATCTTGCGTCGGACAACGGTAACGGATTTCTTGTCTATCACGACGCTTATCAATATTTTGAGAAACGTTTTAATCGAGACGCGGTGGGGACTATTTCCGCGGGTGATGCCTCGAAACCGAGTGCTAAAAGACTGAGTGAATTGAAAGCTTTATTTGGGGCTCAAGGGATAAGTTGTGTGCTGACAGAGCCGCAACACTCATCCAAAATCGTTGATAGCGTCTTCGGGGGCTTCAAACCTACGATTGGTGTCGTGGACCCGATTGGAATAGACCTCGAGTTGGGTTCGACCTTGTATCCACAATTACTTGAAAATATCGCTCTGAGCATTGCACAATGTGTAAATCCCTAATCATGCCGGCTTAAATATGAAATCCAAAAAAGATGAGATAGGGTCTTTGGCAGTGACTTTCCGTGAGCACGATCACGGAAAGTGCGCGAGCTCATTGATGGCTGCTGCACATAGCCTTTGCACTGCGCGAGCAGTGCGATTGACGCCGGTGCGTGAGAAAGTGCTTGAGTTATTACTAAAATCACACGCACCGCTCGGTGCTTATGACATTTTGGCAGAGCTCGCGGCTTCGGGGTTTCGGGCGCAACCACCTGTGGCCTACCGAGCCCTTGATTTTCTTGTTGAAAATGGATTGGCCCATCGTATTGAAAAAATAAATGCATTTGTGGCTTGTAGTCAGCCACACGAGAAACATTCGCCTATCTTTATGATTTGTAATGAGTGCGAGCAAGTAGCAGAGACTTCGATAAAGCCTCAAGGTAGCTCACTTGATCGCACGGCCCGTGCGATCGGATTTGATATCCAGCATACGGTGGTAGAGGTAGAGGGGTTGTGTGCTGCGTGTCGTGAGCGAGCACCGTTGTGAGCCTTATAGAGACTCAGGGAGTCAGCGTCAGCATAGGATCTCGACAAATTCTGCGAGATGTCAATCTTTCTATTCGGGATCGAGAGATCGTTACAGTTGTGGGACCTAATGGCTCTGGTAAAACTACGCTGCTAAAAATATTGATTGGCGCACAGCTGCCGTCTGAGGGGACCGTCTTGCGCGAGGTGGGATTGAAGATCGGCTACGTGCCACAACGGCTTGCTATTGATCAGGCCATGCCGCTGACGGTGTCGCGTTGGCTTAGTTTATCGGGAGCTAATAGTGAGGCCAGACATTTAGAGATCGCCGAGCAGGTTGGGATATCCAGTCTTTTGAGTCAGCAGATGGTGTCTCTGTCCGGTGGAGAATTTCAGCGGGCATTACTTGCTCACGCGCTTTTGGTCCGACCCGACTTGTTGGTGCTGGATGAGCCAACCCAGGGACTGGATCAACCGGCGGTAGCATCCTTTTACCGCCTTATTGAAGCGGTTCGAGCGGATTTTCATTGCGCCGTACTCATGGTGAGTCATGACTTGCACGTGGTGATGCGTTCTTCTGATCACGTGATCTGCCTAAACGGGCACGTTTGTTGTCAGGGCACCCCTACACGGGTTTCTGCCGCGCCGGAGTATCAAGCGTTGTTTGGACGGGATAACGAGGGCGCTTTAGCACTTTATCGCCATGAGCATGATCATCGACATGACCATGCTGAGGATGGTGTCTGATGCTGGATGATTTTCTTTGGCGTGCAGCTCTCGCGGGTGTCGCGCTCGCTCTTGCTACGGGCCCGCTAGGGTGTTTTGTGGTTTGGAGACGGATGGCATATTTTGGTGATGCAACAGCCCATGCCGCGATTCTAGGTGTGGTTCTATCTCTTGCGTTTTCCATTTCCGTTTTTGTGGGGGTGCTGATTACAGCAGTTGCCATGGCCTTTATGATTCTTTCGTTATCGGGACGGATGTTCGCGGTCGATACTCTGCTGGGCGTTGCTGCGCACGGTGCTTTAGCTCTTGGGCTGGTAACAGTCGTCTTTCTTCCTGGGGTTCGAGTAGATCTTTCTGCATATCTCTTTGGCGACATTCTTGCTATCAGTCGCGCCGATCTTTTAGTTATTTGCGTAGGATCGGCATCTGTCCTTGTGACGCTTCGCCTGCGGTGGGAGCGCCTGCTCCTGTTAACTCTAAATGAAGACCTCGCTGCGGCGAGGGGAATAGATACCCGTTGGGAAAACATGATCCTCATAGGAACGTTGGCAGTTCTGGTTGCTGTTGCGATCAAAATTGTCGGCGCGTTGTTAATTACTGCTATGTTGATCATTCCTGCCGCGGCGGCACGGCCGATATCGCGAACACCCGAATCGATGGCTGGAGTTGCAGCGACTTTGGCGATAGTCGCGGTCATTTTAGGGCTGTCTGCCTCCTTTCAGTGGGATACGCCAACGGGTCCAAGCATTGTTGTTGCGGCGACTGCTTTATTCGTGGGAGCCACTTTTCTGACCATCCTTAAATCGAAACTAAAGCATTGACAGCAGTCTTTCAAAGCCGACAGTTCAATAACAAAAACACGGCTGTGCGGGCAGCCGTAGAATCTATTATCGCCAGTTTAAGCCAGGCACTTTCCGCAAAAGGGCAGGCAACTTTGGGAGTATGCGGGGGTAGCAGCGCTGAATTAATTCTCCCCATACTGTCTGAGGCACCCATTTCTTGGTCATTAATCCGCATTGTTCTTGTTGATGATCGATGGGTGTCGCTAGAGAGTGAGCACAGCAACGAGTCTTTGGTTCGAAAAAAACTGTTGCAGAATCGCGCTGCAGATGCGGAATTATTTTCCCTTAAAACAGATCATAAAAATCCGGAAGATGCGCTAGCTTTTATTGATGATCAGCTTGAAACGCTACAGTTTCCGGTGGATACACTCTTGGTGAGCATGGGGCTAGATGGTCATATTGCATCGCTTTTTCCCGGCGGCACGGAAAATCAGAATGACAAGTTGCGTGTGGTCGCGTCTACCGCTCCGGTCGCTCCCTGTGACCGAATAAGCCTCAGTCCTCGCGTGATACGCGAATCCCGCCATATCGTGTTGTCCGTGTTGGGGGCAGAAAAGCGCGATATTTTTGATCAAGCGGCTCAGCCCGGTCCCGAAAGTCAATTCCCAGTACGACACGCTTTGTTTTCTCCCGATTCAAAATGTGACGTATTTTTATCGCCGTGACACGTCGTGTTGGTGTTGTCGATAATTCTTGGTCGATTTTTTTCTGGGTTTAGAAGTAATATTTGGACATGAAAAAAGTCGATACCTTTTTTGATCGTTCTGCAGATAATTTTGATGATATGGGCGCATCTTTTGCCTGGAAAATTCCTGCCCATTTCAATCTAGCGGAAGCGGTATGCGGGCGTCATAAGAGAGTCTCGAAACAAGTTGCACTTTTCTGTGAAAATGATCAAGGAGAGTCCGCACGTTATACATTCGGCGATCTCGAAAAGCTCTCGAACCGACTGGCAAATGTGCTAATCAGTTTGGGATTAAAACGCGGCGACAGGGTGGCGATTTTATTGCCGCAGAGAGTGGAAACCGGGATTGCCCATCTTGCGGCGTGGAAAGTGGGCGCATTGTCGTTACCACTCTCAATACTCTTTGGATCAGAAGCCCTTCGTTATCGGCTGGAGGATAGTGGTGCCCGTTTTGTGATTACAACGAAAGAGGCATCGGAGGCGCTACAGCAGCTTGGCCCTGATCTACCTAATCTTGAAACGATTATTAATTGCGACGATCCTGTATCGGGATTCTGGGCGTTAATCGACAAGGCATCGGATCAGTTTAGCCCGGTTGTCACTCAGGCTAACGATCCGGCGCTTGTGATTTATACGTCCGGGACAACGGGGCCACCAAAAGGCGCCGTGTTAGCGCATCGGTGTCTTCTTGGTAATTTAACCGGATTTGAACTTTCACAGAATTTTTTCCCGCAGCCCGATGACCTCATGTGGACGCCAGCTGACTGGGCGTGGACCGGTGGACTGCTTGATGGTTTGATGCCGTCCTGGTTTTATGGACGCCCGGTGCTGGGGTTTGATGGTGGAAAATTCGATCCCGAAAGGGCGTGCCATCTCGTAAATAATTATCAGGTCAAAAACGCGTTTATCCCGCCAACTGCATTAAAGATGTTCCGCCAAGTTTCCCATAAATTGATCAAAAGTCTCGATCTTCGGAGCATCATGTCAGCAGGAGAATCGATGGGGGCCCATATTTATCAGTGGGCTGAGGAGGAATTGGGTGTCAAAGTGAACGAGATGTGGGGTCAAACAGAATTCAACTATCTCGTCGGAAATTGTTCAAGCATTATGACGGTCAAGCCTGGTGCTATGGGTAAGCCTTACCCCGGGCATCGTGTTGAGCCGGTGGACGAGAAAGGAAATGTGTTAGCCGATGGCGAGATAGGAGAACTATGCGCTTGGCGAGATGACCCTGTGATGTTTTTGGGCTACTGGAATCGTGAGCAGGCCACTCGGGATAAATTTATTGGCCCATGGTGGTCGACGGGCGACATTGGCTATCGCGATTCGGATGGATATCTTTGGTTCATGGGTCGAAAAGATGATGTGATTTCGAGTGCGGGCCATAGAATTGGCCCCGGTGAGATAGAAGATTGCCTCTTGAAAAATCCTGCAGTTTCTCAAGCGGCGGTGGTCGGTATACCTGATGAACTGCGAGGCGAAATAATAAAAGCCTTTGTCGTGCTCGCCCCAGGGCATCAATCATCGGAGACGTTGAAAAAAGAAATCCAGAGTCAAGTTCGCCGTGAGCGGTCCGAGTATGAGTATCCCCGGGAAATCGAGTTTCTCAAGCAGTTGCCTCTGACCACCACGGGTAAGATTCGCCGGGTAGAGTTGCGTGACCGTGACCAAAAGCGCAGACAATCATTAGCCGATCAGGGTTAGGATGGCAGTTTTAGCATGGGTCCAAGCGGGCGGCCACCCAACAGGTGCATGTGTAAATGAAAAACCTCTTGATTTGCATGCTGCCCGCAATTTATCAGAAGCCGGTAGCCATCAGTATCAACCCCCTCGGATTTGGCGATCTGATGAGCCACTATAAATAGATGTCCAAGGGTCGCCTCGTCTTCGGTGGTGACATCGTTCACCGTTGGGATGATTTTGTTAGGCACGATCAGAATATGAGTCGGCGCTTGAGGATTGATGTCCCTAAAAGCCGTGACTTGGTCGTCTTGAAAAACAATATCGGCAGGAAGTTCCCGCCTAACAATCTTGCTAAATAACGTATCTTCGGGCATTTTTGACTCGCAGTGATTGAGGTAAAAATTTAAATATCGGCAAACTCGAGGCCTATCGAGTGATCAAATTAGCCTTGGCATGAATCGACGCGGTAAAATTTAGAATAATTTTCCCGTCGGCTCATCACTAAAGACATCGCCGACCTATTGATGGAGACGAGACTATGCCTTTCAAGGCGTTCAGAATACACCAACAAGAAAAAGGTGTCAGCACCGGTTTTGAAGATCTGGAGGTGGAAAACCTGACTGACGGCGATGTCGTCGTGCGGGTGGCCTACTCCGGTATTAATTTTAAAGATGCACTTGCAGCAACAGGTGCAGCAAAAATTCTGAGAGCGCCGGAGTTAAACGGTGGTATTGATTTTTCCGGTGTGGTGGAAAGCAGCGAAAGTTCAAATTTTAGGGTAGGGCAAAAGGTGCTCGTTTGTGGTTGCGGACTGTCCGAGACCCGTGATGGCGGATTCTCTGAGGTCGCGCGAGTGCCGGGCGAGTGTGTGGTCAGCGTGCCAGACAGTCTGGATCTGCGAGAAGTGATGGCACTCGGAACAGCCGGCTTCACCGCTGCGATTGCAATGATTCGCCTGGAAGATAACGGACAGGACCCATCTCAGGGCCAGATGATTGTCACGGGTGCGACTGGCGGGGTTGGCAGTATTGTGATTGATATGTTGTCGGCAAAAGGGTTCGAAGTGGTAGCTTTAACCGGGAAGTCCGATCAACATGAATATCTTCGTCAACTCGGTGCGTCAGATTTTATTGATCGGCATTCGGTCGAGATGGGTAGTCGACCGCTCGAGAAAGGCCTTTGGGGTGGGGCTGTCGACAATGTGGGCGGAGAAACTTTAGGATGGCTCACCCGAACGGTTCAGCCGTGGGGCAGCATTGCTTCGATCGGTAACGCGAGTGGAATTAAACTCGAAACCACAGTCATGCCGTTTATTTTAAGAGGCGTGTCATTGCTTGGAATCAACTCAATTGAGATGCCTTCCAGCCTGCGGAACAAGGCATGGAAGCGTTTGAGCGAGGATTTGAAGCCTGCTCACTTGAACCTGATTGCGCCCCGAACAATTGATTTTGCGGATTTACCCAATGCCTTTGATGAGTATTTAACGGGGTCAGTAGTTGGTCGAACAGTGGTTAGGATTGGCAGTTGAACCCTTCTGTAAGGGCTTCAGGCTTGAGTGTCGGGCGCAAGGATTTTTTTTATTGGCAGTCGATTAGTACCCGTTGGGGAGATAACGACATATATGGGCATGTCAATAATGCAGTTTATTTCACCTATATCGATAGCGTTGTTAACCAGTTCCTGATCGAAAATAGACTGATTGATATTCAAAACGGTGACCTTATCGGCCTTGTCGTGTCATCGCAATGCCAGTTTTTTGCGCCCCTAAATTATCCTGGAAAGGTAGACTGCGGATTGAGAGTTGACCGAATCGGAAATTCCAGCGTGACGTACTCGGTGGGCTTATTTGCAAGCGATAATGATGAGGCAGTAGCGATTGGCGGGTTTACGCATGTTTATGTGAAGCGTAATGATCGTCGACCTTGTGCTTTACCTGATCGGTTGAGATCGGCATTGGAAAAACTACTTTGGATTGAAGGTCGTTAATAGTATGTATCGAAATAATCTATCCGGTGCTGAATTCTGGACGTCGCCTCATAAAGCCATCACACTTCTCGGAATGTCTGGATCCGGGAAAACAACGCTCGCATCCAGGCTACCGCAGCGCACTTGGTTTCATTATTCTGGTGATTATCGAATCGGTACCCGTTATCTTGGTGAAGCCATCCTCGACAACGCAAAACGGGAGGCAATGAAGTCTCCACTGCTCGCCGAATTGTTGCGTTCTGACTCTATCTATTTATGCAACAACATTACGGTCAGCAATTTGAAACCGCTATCTGGTTTCTTGGGTATGGTAGGAGACCCGGCGTTGGGCGGTTTGGGTATTGACGAATTTAAGCGTCGGCAAGCACTCCATCGTGATGCAGAGGTGCGTTCGATGCTGGATGTTCATGAATTTATTGATAAATCTTTAGAGATTTACGGTTATCCCCATTTCATTAATGATGCGGGAGGCAGTCTTTGCGAGCTCGATGAGCCTGGTGTTTTAGAGCAACTTGCTGAAGATACGTTGATTGTTTATTTGAAACCGTCTGATGAGATGCTCGAAAAAATTATCGAGCGGTCGATGGAGGAACCTAAGCCGATGTATTACCGGAGCGAATTCCTTGATCATGCGCTTCCCGAGTATTTACAGGAGTTCAGCCTGTCTCATCCTGATGACATTGTTCCGAGCGATCTTTTTCGTTGGATTTTCCCTCGATTGGTTAACCATCGACTTCCCCGATATGAGCGAATTGCGGAAGAGTTCGGCGTGGTGTTACCGGCAGATCGTATTGACGAGATTCATGGGGAGACCGAGTTGATTGAACTCATCTGTGAGGCATTGGGATAGAAATGCCGATCGTTGCCAACACGGGTTTGCCGAGTTTTGAACGATTTCGTCTGGAAGGGGGTGATGTGCTCTCGCGGGATCGCGCGGTCTCGCAGGATATTCGAGAGTTACATATCGGATTAATGAATAATATGCCTGACGCCGCGATGGAGGCGACAGAGCGCCAATTTCTCAGGTTAATTGGCGGCTGCAATCGGATAGCACAGTTTTATGTTTATCCTTTTTCACCGCCTCAGATTAAAAGAGGAGCTGACGCCACGCGACATATTGAAAAGTACTATTATGATTTTGATCAGTTAAAGTTGGATGGATTAGATGCTCTGATTGTGAGCGGTGCAAATCCTGTCTGCACCGAACTTCCCGACGAGTCGTTTTGGGAGCCTATGGTCGAGACTCTGGATTGGGCGATCGAACATGTCACATCAACATTGTGCGCATGCCTTGCAACACATGCCGCGTTTCTCCACCTCCACGAGGTATCTCGACGACCGTTATCTGAAAAGCGTTGGGGTGTATTTCCTCATCGAGTTGTCGCGGATCATCCTTTGGTTCGAAATATAAATAGCCGTTTCGACGTACCACATTCTAGATGGAATGATATCGGCGCGGCCGAGATGCGGGAAGCGGGACAACAGGTGTTAGTCCAAAGCGAGGAGGCTGGTGTGCACTTAGCAACAAGTGCAGATGGTCTCCGGCTGATATTCTTTCAGGGTCATCCTGAGTACGATAACTTTTCGCTATTAAAGGAATACAAGCGAGAAGTGAATCGTTTTTTGGATGGTGACGTCGATCAATACCCACCATTCCCAACGCATTATTTCATGCCTGAAATGATACCGTTGCTGGATGAGTATCGCGGAGAGGCTGAGGAAGCCCGCCGCCTCGGAATCGACTGTCGGGAGTTCCCTGAATCAGATATTGTTGTTGATAACACCTGGGGCGATACCGGGAAGATTGTATTTAACAACTGGTTGGGGACGATTTATCAACTTACGAACCCAGACCGGCGAAGGCCGTTCATGGATGGAATTGATCCCACAGATCCGCTTGCTCGGATTTTTTGACAGGATCGCTCACCCTCAATGTGGGAATTAACCCACAATCTTGCTATAATTTCAAAAAAGCGCCGATTTGATCATCAGCTTGCGGGCGCTATACAAGTTTGCTAAAGCGAGTGGTGACTATGGAGCCCGCTTTAGCGAAAGCTGACGCGGGTTTTGTTTTGCGCAGGCATTTCAATGACCCATTTATCTGAGCGAAAAGGAGATGAAAATGTCACCGAGTCGATGGGAAAAAATCTTGACTGAGCGAGATTGGCTGCTCGCGGATGGCGCGACCGGCACTAATTATTTTGCGATGGGATTACAGTCTGGGGACTCACCAGAGCTTTGGAATGTAGATCATCCTGATCGGGTTGCGTCC
This sequence comes from Arenicellales bacterium nBUS_48, assembly GCA_051201575.1. Lineage (GTDB taxonomy): Bacteria > Pseudomonadota > Gammaproteobacteria > Arenicellales > UBA868 > UBA868. The sequence continues at coordinate 928,338 of CP179197.1, forward strand.
TTGCACCGTCAGTTTGTTGAATCGGGCGCTGATATTATTTTGACAAATAGCTTTGGAGGATCTGCGTACCGGCTGAAGCTTCATCAGGCTGAAAGCAGGGTAAGAGAGCTTAATTGTGCGGCGGCTCAGATTGCGCGTGGGGTTGCAGATGGCTCGGATCGTCAAGTCATTGTTGCTGGATCGATTGGGCCAACAGGTGAAATTCTCGAACCGGTTGGAACGTTGAGTATCTCTGACGCGGCTGCGGCGTTTGAGGAGCAAGCAGCAGCTTTGGTTGAGGGGGGTGTAGATCTCATTTGGCTTGAGACCATGTCATCGAAAGAAGAGCTTCAGGCGGCGGGAGTCGGTGCTGCGAAAGCGGGTGTTCCCATCGTGGCGACGATGACATTTGATACCAACGGGAGCACGATGATGGGGGTGCCGCCAGCTCAACTGGTCGATATTTACCACCAAACTGTGCCGCGATTAGCGGCGTACGGCGCGAATTGTGGCGTGGGTGCAGCCGATCTTGTTGGAACGATCGCAGCGATGCGCCGGCACGCAAGCACTGACGATATTCTGGTGGCAAAAGGAAATTGTGGGATTCCTCAATTCGTAGACGGTGAAATCAAATACAGTGGCACCCCGGAGTTGATGGGTCAGTATGCATGTCTTGCTCGAGATATCGGTGCGCGAATTATTGGCGGGTGTTGCGGGACAACGCCAATGCACTTGGCCGCAATGCGGGATGCATTAGTCGCTCATCAAGTGAGGACGCCGCCTGAAATCGATACCATTGTCGATATACTGGGGCCGGTTACCGCGGGAACAAGGGCTGCTTGCTCAGCTACTGGCAGTTCTGCAGAAACAGATAACAACACTCGTCGAAGTCGCAGCAGTCGCCGACGGAAATGAGCTCGCAAATTGCAAAAAATGATATCCTGACATCATGAGACATGCTTTTGTTATGGATCCGCTTGAGCGGGTCAAGCCCCATAAGGATACCACCTACCTGTTAATGCTGGCTGCGCGCGAGCGGGGTCACGATGTTTTTTATATTGATCCGAGTACCTTACATCTGCGTCATGATGACGTGTGGGCATCAGTCACAAACGTTGACGTTTGTGATGACCATGATCATCCATTCGAATCGTTATCGACGGAAATTAGCTCGCTCACGACTATGGATATTGTTTGGATTCGTACAGATCCACCGTTTGACAGAGGTTATTTCTATGTGACGTTGCTGCTCGATTGCTTGCCGGATCGTGTGCAGATTATAAATCGACCCTCGACGGTTCGTGACTGGAATGAAAAACTCGCCGCACTCCGATATCCACGTTTTACGCCGCCTACATTGGTCTCTCGGCGTGCGGTGGACATCCAAGAATTTCTGTCAGCGCATGAGCGGATTACGATCAAGCCCGTCGATGGCCATGGCGGAAAGGGTATTATCTTTCTGGATCATAGTTTGTCTGCAGAGGATCAAACGAGCGGCATTGAGCAAGCGACACGAGGGGGTCGGCATTGGGTGGTGGTGCAGGAATATTTACCGGCAGCTCGGGACGGCGACAAGCGTATTCTTTTATTGGATGGCCAACCGCTTGGGGCAATTTTGCGAGTTCATGCCGAAGATGTGGAGCTCAACAATCTTGATCAGGGAGGTCGAGCGATAAGTGCGGGGCTCGATGATAAAGATCACGAGATATGTGATGCAATCAGCAAGGATCTTGTCACGCATGGCGTCCGATTCGCGGGTATCGATGTGATCGGCGGGATGTTAATTGAAGTGAATATTACGAGTCCGACGGGTTTACGGGAGATGAGTGATTTCGACGGAATCAAATATCACCACAAAGTCATCGAAGGATTAGAGTGTTAAAGAATTAATCCCCCATTGCGAGACCTTCGCGACGAGGATCAGCACCACCGATCAGTCGACCGTCAGACAAAATCTGGATGACATGCAGCCCGCTGTTCATTTCCTTGATATTGATATCATGGCCGGTTGAAACGAGGGCGCTTTGCGTCGTCTTGGGAGTTTGAGATTCAAGCTCTGTTTTACCGTTCCGATTGCAAAAATGAGGCGTTGAGACGGCTTCTTGGGGACCCATGCCCCACTCAAGGATGCTCACGATGGTTTTTGCAACATAGCAAATGATTCGGCTGCCACCGGGCGACCCGGCGACCAAAACCGGCCGGCCGTCGGAATTAAATACGATCGTGGGCGCCATTGAACTGCGAGGGCGTTTTGAGCCTTCAACGCGGTTGGCAACGGGCCTGTTCTCAACGCTTTTGCGGAAAGAAAAATCGGTCATTTCATTGTTCAGCAAAAACCCTTGCGTCATGATTGTACTGCCGAACCCAGACTCGATCGTTGTTGTTAAGGAGACAATATTTCCGTGTTGATCGACAATGCTCAAGTGACTCGTGCCCACAGACTCAGGATGATAAAAAGTCGCTTGACTCAGATCTGCACCCGGCGGATTACCCGCTTTGGCCTTACCCATGGCTGTTTTGGCCTCGACAAGGCCGGCGCGTTTCTTTAAATACCCAGGATTAATTAAGCCAGCAACTGGAACCGGGACAAAATCACTATCAGCCATAAATCGGGCACGATCTGCAAAAGCAAGACGCGACGCTTCGAGAACGATATGAATACCGTGAGGAGTGGGTCCCGTACCCTGAAGATTAAAATGTTCGCTGATGCCCAGAATTTGACCGACAGTTAGCCCGCCTGAACTGGGTGGACCCATCCCACAAATTGAAAAGCCCTTGAAAGGCGCGCATACGGCTGGACGTGAAATTGTCTGGTAGGCGCGAAGGTCATCTTCAGTCATTAGCGACGGCAGTTCAGAGGTATTACCCAAGGATTCGAGAATCCCTTTTCCGATTGGTCCATCGTAAAAAACACCCGGGCCTTTGTTTGCGATTAACGATAATGTTTTAGCAAACGCGGGGTTCTTAAGGACGTAGCCGGCAGGCAAAGGCTCCGCGGCTGGTGTGAAGAAGTATTCCGCGGTTTCGGGAAATGTTTTTAGGTATTTTGAGGCGCCCGTTATCGATCGAGATAGTCTGGGTGAAACTGAAAACCCTTCGCGCGCAAGGCCGATAGCAGGTCGAAAAAGTTTGGCCCAATCATGATCACCGAATTGCGTGTGAGCCGTATGCAAAAGGTCGAGCGTGCCCGGAACACCAACGGCGCGGCCACCAATTCGAGCTTGCCGCCATTTTAGGAGATCGCCGGAGGGCTTTCGAAAATAGTTTTCGTCAGCAAGTGCAGGCGCCGTCTCACGCCCGTCAAAAGTTTGCAAGAGTCGCTTGTTGGCATCCCAATAAACAAGAAAAGCGCCACCACCAATTCCCGAGGATTGAGGCTCGACGAGATTGAGAACCAGTTGTGCCGCAACCATAGCATCGATCGCATTTCCACCGTTCGCGAGTACGTCGACAGCGGTCTGAGTAGCGATGGGATTTGCTGTGACTGCCATGTATTGGCTTGCAGCCACCTCTGCTTTGCCTTGCCATCCGGTGGCGGGTTCAGGCGCTGCGATGGTTGTGTTTCCAGTCGCTTCCAAGGGGAGGACAAGCGCCAGCAGTGCCACACTATATATCTTGGCTTTCAGTGTGAGCGAATTATTGTTTCTTTTAAATAACCCTATCATGCGATATTCAATTTTTCTTGTTGGAGTCTGGACACCAGATTAAACGTGTCCCCGAGAGTTTGTCGTGCCATGATTGTTTTTTTCTGTCAACGGTCGCCCAAATAAAACCCAGTCCAAAACTGGCCACTGATAAACACCCAGCCAGATATCGTGTGAGCGCTTTCTTCCAGTTCGGAGGTTGACCGTTCTGACAAATAATTCGCAGTCTCCAGGCTTTCATTCCAACCGTCTGTCCTCCGTTTACCCAAAATCCGCCAAGATACAAAAAGATGACGCCCAGGAGGTACGTCCGTTTGATAAAAGTGGCTGAGGTCATATCCTCCACAAAGGCGTCAACAAGGGGCAAGGGAAGTCCTGCGATGAATACGATTCCCAGTAATACGATCAGATCATAAAAAATGGCCCCGAGTCGCCGACCAAATCCGGCAGCCGGGCAGTCGGCCAAGTTGATTTTGTTCACTTATCTTTATCTCATAAGACATTCGAATCATGATCGGCAAGATGCTAACGTGATTCGTTCGTTTTCAACAGGTCATCCACAGCTTTGTCCGCAGCATAACTGTGGATGAAAAATGGCGTCCCCGGCAAGATTCGAACTTGCGACCTATCGCTTCGTACCCCTACGGCTTTCGCCGCCAGATGATCTGTTTGGAGTCTGGACTTTCCCTTCACCAGTAGGCGCTGGCGCCCTTAGGTGCTGCCCGTCAAGTCTCTACACCTTCCCAATTATCTGGGCTTGGCTCGGTATTGCCACCATCTTCCATGCTGAGGGTTCACCGAATTTGAGCAGATTCACGCAGACCGTTTCCACTGTCTGGTGCCCAGGTACGTTTAGGAGGCGATTGCTCTATCCTAGCTGAGCTACGGGGACGACGCCGTCAGTATACCAATCCGGCGCAAGTGGGGTGGTTATTGTGTTGGTAAATATTGTTCGTGTTGCCGCAACACCACGTTAAAAGAAACCGAAATTCGTTCGTTTTCAGAAAGATTCGGATGAACGGCGTGGTGCAAAAAGGCGGGCCACAGCAGAATCTCGCCAGCCTTGGGTTGCACCCGGTACTCGGGGTCGACTTGCCCGTCTTTATTGATGGCGTTCATATTTGCCTGGGGCCGAGGATCAAAAAAAGATATTGCGCCGGGTGTCCGATCGGCACGACCGGGGAGTTCGAGGGGGTTTTCCGGAACTGTCACATAGTAGGTTCCAGAAAGCCAAGCGTGCGGATGGTTGTGCAGGTTGTGATAGTCCCCAAAGCGATTAATGTTTGCCCATCCCTGCAGGTGCCAATCAAGCGCATAGTCAATTTCACTATTTTTGACATAACGAATTACGGCATGGTGGATACAGTCTCTTAGCCAGCTGATCGCGGGATGCTCGGAGGAAAGCAGGTTTTCATCCCGATAGGATGTCGTCATGCTCTCGCGCTCGCCATCGAGACGCATAAGCTCCTGCCTCAGCATCTCGTTAATCTGAGGATCCAAAGGTATCTGATCCCGCATAAACACTGTGGGCCAGAGCAGGAGAAAGTTTTTATTATTCGGCATCTTTGTTAGTACTTTATTCGCTAGCATACACACAGTTAGGGATGTCGCAAATTTTGACTCTTGCTTGCATTATCGATCGGAGAGTCGAGATCGGCGAAATCGACGCCGCGCTCGACCGCGTAGGCTCTCATTGCGCTCAACCGAGATGCCGTGTTCGTCAGATGACCTCCCACCGATCGAAGCAGGCTGGTGGCTACCATCGCATCGTTTTCGATTACTGCGAGCAATTCCGTGGCGCCAATACGCAAGAACACGCTATCTTCGATACAAATGAGGTCGAGAAGACGAGACTCGTTTTGAATGACCGCAAGATCGCCAATGAGTCGTCCTGGTGGGATTTCAGTTACTAATCGACTTTCCTCATCCTGCACCCAATACAGACCCGATAAGCCGCTGACGCAAAGATAGGCGGCATCAGCCTCTTGTCCGACTTCAAACACTTTCTGACCCGCTTCAGCGGTGAACCACTGTGCGCTAAATGCCAGTAACCTTTGCTGTTTGCGATCAAGCTTTCCGAATAACTCTGTTTGAGCCACGATTTCAAGCTTGCGATTAAGATCCTGACGCGCATCGGCGTTCTTGCGTCGTTCTGGTCCTGTGTATTGAGGCTCATCATCAGAAACACGGCCATCGATTCGCCCATCAATAATCTCTACAACCATGTCGTACCTCTCTGAATGTCGAATCTGATTTTCAATAAAGATTTTGGTTGTGTCTGGCATGAGATCACTAATTCGCTCTCTCATCAGTTCTCGGGCTTCACCTGCATGGCTGGCGAGGGCGTTATCGAGGATAAGAATGTCCGGTTTTTTGATTCCTGCCCGACTAAAAGCGATACGCTCTCTGAATACGACTGGCAGGTTTTCACCCCCCATGGAGGTTGTTAAATTGAATATGGATTCTGCAGCTAATCGCCGCAAGCCGTGCTCACTCAACACATCAACCACCGTATCCTCGACTAACTTCTCTCGGGCGCCGGCCATGCTTGAGATTCGGCCAAATATGGCATTACCCATCAGAGTCATTGCCGGTATGTATCGATTCGAATCAATAGGCTCGAACAAGCCATCCAAAGCGCGCAACATTTGAGTCGCATTTTGTTTCCGAATCTCCAGCACGCGTTCTTTAAAAGCCTCGCTGAAAGCCGGACCGATCTGCTCAGCCGAAAACGCAAAGGGTACCGTTAATATCAAGGCGTAATCTTCATCAGGCAAGCCGGCATCGCCAACGCTCCGACGCTTTTTGACAATGGCGCCGAGCCGTTTATAGAGCTCCTCATCGATGTTCAAGCGCTGAAACAGCGGATGATTTGTACCGTCATGACCAAAGGTTTTGGTCAAGCTTTCGATTAAGTTGGTCGACATATTTGTTAGTTCATCTGCAATGCCTTGATCGCGCATGATCTGAACAAAGTTAATTTCCCGGGACAAGCTGAGTTGGGTCAGTTTGCGGGTAGGCAAAGCATAGAGAAGATTGGCGCCGAGAGGTGATACCACGTTGAACTTATCGGGATGAAATCTATAAACCACGTCATCCAGCTTAGCTTCGGTGAGACGTCTCGCGATCTCCGGCCGCAGCGGCACGATAGCCTCTGTCAGTTCACGATGCCTGTCCACATCAATCTGTGCGCGTAGCGCGCGGCGAACCATGAAGTCATCGATTCCCATTGCCTGAACTAGTTGGAACCACCAATCACGAATATCATCCGAGGATTTCAGGCCGGCCACCTCCGGGTCAACCCAGTCAGCTTCAAAAGGGTCTGTGCTATTGCCCGATCGTTCGGCTTCTCGCTGAAAACTTTTGATCTTTTGGCGAACGTCGGCATTAATAATCGGCTCGGTTTTTAGTGGCATCAGAAGGTTTTCACCCAGCGTGCCCCGCAAAATATTGGGATTGGAGTCTACATATCCAATACAACCGGCAATTGTGGCCTGATGCAAAGTGTTTAACTCGTGCCCAGCAATTTTCACAGACCCGCGTTGCGGAATCACTTCTCGTGTGAGCACATCAGCGAACGCATGAGCGGCCGACTCGTTGTTGGCCTTGATTGCGATCCGCGCACCTTGCGGTATCACCAGGTTGATATTAACCAGCACATTCTGACCTTCTTCATCGCGCACTGTGACGTTGTTGATTTCAATGTCCCCTTTTAAGCTCGTAGCAGACTTTGGTGGGTTTTCGAATAAGTGGTCTGCTACTAGGGTGTTTGGCGCGAATCGTTCAATAACAGTCTCCCATCGTAGCGCCATGTCTTGAGATTGATTGTAATAAGCTAGTAGCTCTTTCCACGGGGAGGACAAGTCCTTATACGCGGCCAGAGCGGCAACCAGTGCTCCAATAGTGATTTCGCCTTTGATGGCAAGGTAACCACCGACAGAGTAGAAAAAGAAGGGAGTCAGTTGATTAATAAAATTATTGAGAAATTTCATGAAAAACTTTTTTTGAAAAATCTCGAAACGGATGCTGAATAATTTTCCGAGGCGGTCGGAAAACAATGACATTCGATATCGCAAACCGCCATTGATGCGAATATCACTTACGCCAGCGGCGGTCTCACCAATATCAGATGCGAGTTTGCGAACTTCTTGTATTCGATCCCTGTTCAGGAGGTTGAGCTGACGTTGCAGTTTTGGAATGATCCATGCCTGCAGTGGTATCAAGGCAATCGAGGCCAATCCAAACCAGAAACTCTGGGCAAAAAGAAAAACCAGGATCGTCATCATCTGACCCGCCTGAAAGACAGGCTGAGATAACATATCGCCCATGAGACCCCCCATCGGCTCAGCCTCCGAAGTGACCATGGAAACAAGCTCTCCCTGACTGGTGTGTCGAAAATACGGTCGTGGAAATCGGAGAATGCGTGTCAACAGCTGAAACCGGAATCTTCGTAGCAGCCGTTCTGCCAGAACACCCTTCATGGTATTCAGGCGCATTTTTAGCAGGCCGTTAACCGTGACAGCCAGTAGAAATCCAGCACATAGAAACAGCAGAAATTGAATTTGGCTTAGGCTAACGCCCAGAACAGTGACATCCCCTTGAGCGCCACCGATTGCGTCATTGATGATTCTTTTGGGCAACTCCAAAGAGGCATATAAAATCGGAAAAGTCGTAAGCGTAACCAGCAATAAAACGATCTGGTCTCTCTTGGAATATCTCCAGATGTAACTAAAAAGGCTCGTTTCCATTAAGTTGCCGCTCCGAGGTTCAATGTTTTTGACTCGTTAAATTCCGCACCATTCCCGTCGCGGTTGTGATCGATTGCTGGGTTTATATCATTCGCTACATCTGCACGGTCTGAAGGGTAACGAGCATTGTGAGTTTGATTAAAGCCGCAGACCCTTAGGTCGCACCTCAGTGACTGTGACAGGGCGTCACGCTCACCTCAAACTCGAAGTCTTTAGGGAAGCGGTGAATACGCTTGACCGGCTTCAGTCACATTCTGGTCACAGTGGCAGTGAGGCCAACGCTAAACGCAACGTCGTAACCTTAGTAAAGAGTTGATGTAGATAGTAAAAATTGGTGGAGCCGAGGAGGATCGAACTCCCGACCTTCGCATTGCGAACGCGACGCTCTCCCAGCTGAGCTACGGCCCCACAGCACCTTTCCTCTCGGAAAATACATCAAGTGTGGGATAATTCTAACTTAATGAGAATAAAAATTATCACCTAAACGTATCTATTTTTGCTCTGTTTACAAATTCAATTACTCCCCGGCTTAAGAATGATCTCCATCATATGAGTACCACTAATATTTCTCCTGAAGCATTAATAGATGCGGCGCGTATGTTCGAAGAGCAAATCCCGTTTAACCGGGTTCTCGGCCTACGAGTGGAGACCCCCGGAAATTCAGAAATTCAGGTTTGTTTTGATATGCGCGAGGAGCTTGTTGGAAATTTTACGCGGGGCAACCTCCATGGTGGCGTGATTTCCAGTGTTCTCGATGTCGTTGGTGGACTAGTGGCTTTTATTGCAATATTGCAGCGTGAAGGCGTTCAGTCGGTAGCGGACGAAGCGGAGAAGTTCTCCCGTTTAGGCACGATTGATCTTCGGGTCGATTATCTTCGGCCTGGTATCGGGGCCACTTTTGCAGCCAAGGGTTTTGTGTTGCGGGCGGGCAGGAAAGTTGCCGTGGCGCGCATGGAACTCCATAACGAGGAAAATTCTCTTATCGCTGTTGGAACAGGCGCTTATAGTATTTCGTAGAGATTTACCCCTAACGGTTAGGAGGAGTAAGATTACACATTCCCAACTCTTTTACCGCCAGCGTTTTTAATGACCGAGCCTGATAATAAATTGCCATCATCAATGTCTTCCGGTGAGCAACTTCGGGCGGCTCGCATGGGATATCAGTGGGCCATCGAGGATGTTGCTGCCAACCTCAATCTTACGGTCGAAGTGGTGAAAGCGCTTGAAGAGGGTGACCATACTAATCTTCCAGAGTCAGCTTTTGTCAGAGGTTATTTGCGCGCTTACGCGCGATTAATGGAGATCGATGAAAACCTCGTGTTGAAGGGGAATCCAGAATCATCAGCTGATCACATCGGATCTGTTGTTCCGCTTTTGGGAAAAGAAGCCCTCAGCGAAAAGAAAGATCGGCAATGGCTGAAGTTTTCTCAAAAAAAGAACAGCTCTTGGCGAAAGCCGGCAGTTTGGACAATCTTGGTTGTTATCGCGATCATTGCGACGTGGTGGTTTAGCGGACTCTTGCCGACATTTAACCAGTTGATGAATGAAAGCCGGGACCAATCGAATCCCTCGGGAACGATTACGATTCCACTTAATAATCAAAACTGACTGATATTTCCGGTTAAGGGTGGGGTGCGTCGTCTCGCGGTTGAGTCAAGATGTGACTCATTAGAGAAAGATCGATATTTCCACCGCTGAGTAATACGCCAACCCGCCCTTGAGGCTTAACAACTCCGCTTAGCAGTGCCGCGAGTCCCAAAGCGCCAGAGGGTTCAACAACCAGACGTGCTTGCTCAAAGAGAGCCTTCGTCGCCTCGACAATATCATCTTCCGATACGCAAACTACGTCAGACACCAAATTGCGGATGATTTCGAAGGTCAATTTACCGAGCGATTCCGTTCTCGTGCCATCGGCGATTGTTTGCGGGTTATTGACTCGCTCGATCCGGCCGCTGCGAAAAGATCGGGCGCCATCATCACCGGTTGCGGGTTCGACGCCGATGACTTTGCATCCGGGGGATAATGCGTTCGCGCTTAGCGCGCATCCGCTTAATAGTCCGCCACCGCCCAGAGGCACCAAAAGCGTATCCAAAGCCCCGCAGTTGTTAAACAACTCAAGAGCTGCAGTGCCTTGGCCTGCGATCACGTGGGGATGATCAAAAGGTGGCAGCATCGTATAGCCATGTTTGGATATTAAAGCGTCAGTAATGTCCTCGCGTTTTCCTATCTCGGGATCAAAATCGATAACACGGGTCGCATATTTTTCTGTTCCCAGGCGTTTTACGGCGGGGGCATTATTCGGCATCACAATCGTCGTTGAAACACCAAGCAGATGCCCGGCTAACGCAACGGCTTGGGCATGATTGCCCGATGAGAACGTAACGACACCGTGGCTTCGCTCAGCATCGCTCATTTTATTCATTGCGTTCCAGGCGCCCCGAAACTTAAACGCATTAATTCTCTGAAGATTCTCACACTTCAGAAAAATTTCAGCACCGGTTATCTGATCAAGTGGCGTATTAAAAAGTACAGGCGTTTTTATTGAGACACCATCGAGAACGTCTGCGGCCGACTGAACATCGGAAAAATTAGGTAGATTGTTCAGCTCGACACCCCGTTTAGTGAAAGATCATGGCGATCTGGTTTTTAAGTACGCTTTTGGCACCAGAATGTTTTGAGACGCTACAATCCGAGAAAACGAATCTGGTGTCAACATGAATATGAAGATTAATAAGCCGCTCGAGCTCGAGACCGGCGCGGCTCCTGTCTTTTCGGTGATATGGCTTCACGGGCTTGGCGCGGATTGTCAGGATTTTAAGGATCTGCCGGACATGCTGGATTTACCCGCTGGCCTTCCAGTGCGTTTTGTTTTACCCAATGCTCCGGAAAGACCAATTACCCTTAACGGGGGTATGGTAATGAGAGGGTGGTACGACCTGACAGGCTTGGAGGTCATTAAACAGGAGGATCGTGCTGGTCTAAACGAGGCTTCACAGATCGTGGAGGAACTTGTTGAGCGGGAGTGTGAGCGCGGGATCCCACGCTCGAGAATTATTGTAGGCGGGTTCTCCCAAGGTGGCGCAGTGGCGTTGCATTACGGTCTTCGCTGCGAGCAAGCTTTAGCAGGGATCGTGGGCTTATCAACTTACTTACCTCTTTCTGAAACACTTTCGGCCGAAAAGTCTTCGGCAGCTGTAGAAACCCCTATCTTTCTTGCCCACGGTATCTTTGATCCAGTCTTGGTGCTTGCATTAGGGGAGGCCAGTCGCCAGGTGCTTCAAGAGAATGCCTGTACGGTTGAGTGGCGGACTTATCAAATGCCTCACACGGTCGTGCCAGAAGAATTAAAGGATTTGTCTGCCTGGTTGTTAGCCAAAGTATGGCCTGCAGAAGTGGACCCCTAGATTGTGTTTTGTTCGATCAAGTTTTCCTCGCGCAATTCAAGCTGTTTGAGAGCTTGACGAATTTGCGGCATGTGCGGATTGATTTCCAGAGCAGCACGGAAGACATTTATTGCGGGACCAAACTGATGTTGTTTCAGGAAGATGAATCCTAGACCTGCCAGCGCACCAAAATGGCGAGGTTCTCGCTGCAGTGTTTCTTTGATGTCACTGATTGATTCATCATAAGATTCCACTTGGTAAAGGAGGGTTGCTCTTGCATTCCATCCTTCTGCAAAATCGGGCGTGGATGTCACCAGCTCGCTGAAGTGACGATAAGCGGTTCGGTAATGACGCTCTGTCATGGCCCGTTGCCCCAGCGCGAAAAGCTCTGCCGCTTCAGGATTATCAATCTCTCGCCAGAGCCGCCAGATTTCCTCGGAAATCTCGTCAGCGGAGGCCTGGTCATTTGTCGCTTTTAGCTCCTGAAACAGGCTATCGAGTCTTGGGTGATTTTGATCACCAAGCGTGACCGACTGGTAACCCCACACCCCCACACCCATGGTGAGAATCAAAAGCACACGAAAAAAGGGTTTCCTCATTGCGTGTCCATTTTTTGTATTTGATCAAGCACTTCGGTATGCAGCGCTTCATTAGCGCTGGCCAGCGCTTGACCTTCCGAGCCAAACGTCAACGGGGCACCTTGCCAGTCGCTGATGCATCCTCCAGCTCCTTCGATGACCGGCACCAAAGCGAGATAATCAAAACGACCCAATCCCGCTTCCATGACAATATCAGTGAAGCCGGAGGCTAATAGCCCGTACGCATAACAATCGGCACCAAACTGTCTAAAACGGACCGAGCTTCCCACTGCTGAAAAAGTGCGCCACTCTATTTCATTGAACATGTCAGGTGTTGTCGCATTCAGAGTTGCCAAATCCAAATTCTTATTCAATGAGGTATGACAAACAGTACCGTTATATTCGGTCGGGTTCCCTTGGACCCCGAGCCATCTTTCATTGAGGGCTGGCATGTCTATGATGCCGAGCACCGGTTTTTCCTGGAAACACAAAGCGATTAGGCAACCATAAGTCCTCTTGCCGGTCGCAAAACTTTTCGTGCCGTCGATTGGATCAACGACCCATAGCCAATCTGCGTCAGAGCTATCATGACCTTCTTCTTCTCCATAAAAGCCATGATCTGGATATCGCTCACGAATAATTTGCCGCAATGCCCGTTCGATCTCAAGATCGGCAATCGTTACGGGGCTGCCGTCAATCTTTTTCTCAATTTGAGGATTGAGTCGAAAGTATTTTTGACCAATTTTGCTAGCCGTGTCCGCGAGCGACTTCGCGATCTCGATGATATCGGGGTCAATTTGAGAGGTCATAGTAGATCGATTCGAATCATCGCGCTGAATCCCGAGCGCCTATTTTTTTTATTGCGTTACTCATCAAGTGCCTTCAGGTTAACTTGTTTGGTTACTTTATCCCTTCCACCAAAGCCTTTAAATTTGACTTTGCTATCAACAATCTCAACATTCGCCGACATTTTCCGAAATTTACCAAACATTACACCGTTAACCGATTGAGGTGAAAATTCGATTCTGGAAATTAATTCGAGTCCTTGGCTATCAATATAGATCGGATCCATTACGATCACATCACCGTCAGTTTTTGTAATGAGACTGCCCTTCACATTTTTCACATTGAGCATTTTGTCGAGCGCCGATTCTTTCTTCTGAGGGTCTCGAAAGCCGGCCAGTAAAGGCTCAACGTCCCGCATCGATAAATTAAAGCGACCGTTCAGTTTCATGGGGCGTCCCCAGACGAGACTGCCATGATCGACCGTGAGTTCGCCCCACCAGCCTTCATCTGTTGTTCTTGCGTCTGTCAGAATTTGAACGTTTTCAAGTTTTAAGGACGAGTCCTTTAGTCCATAAGTTTGATTACGGTAGTTCCCCTCGGTTAGTTTGGAAACCACCTCAAAGTCAGCTTTCACGTCGCGATCCTGAGCAGTAAGGATCACGTCGTTTCCCTTGGTAACGAACTGTCCACGCGCAACATCTCCTTCAAGCGTAAGGCCACCGCTAGTTGTCACATCGCCGGAGAGAAACTCGATTCCCGTCTGTTCCGGCAAAAACTTGTTGAGGAGCCCGACATCGCTAATACGCCCCTTGGCAATGTTGAACGAAAACAGGCTATTGGGTTCAATTTTCTGGGAATACATGAAAAGGCGCTCGAGTTCAGCCGAGATATCTAAATCGGTACCCTCCAGAAATCTGACTTCTGGTCGATGACTTTGTGAGAGTTCAAATTGGTCAACCTGCACGGAAATTTGAACAGGGTTATCGCGAGCGGCATCGACAGAAGCCTCAATGACACCTTTCCCGATAGATTGGAAATCCAGAAACGTCGTGAGCATTTCATCCGATACAAATGAAAGCCTCGAGCCGTCTGTGATTTCTCCATTTTTGAGCAGTAAAAACGCATCAAGCTCTCCGTTTCCTCCCACATTGAGATTGAGATCCCGATCGGGAAGAAATTCCATGGCGCCAAGACTTGCAAAATTGCCTTGGGCGCGAATCTCGCCGGTAAAGAATTGCAGTTTTTCCTTACCTTTGAACTGTCGAGGCATGTGCTCTGCAATCTGCAATTCCGCCTGCACGGAAAGCGGTGTCTGGGAATTCGCTGAAGTATCAGGCGCATTGATGATCATGGCGCCCTTGGCATGGCTGACACTCATTGGACCGCCTTTTGTGACAATACTCATCTTAAGATTGTCCAATGTGCCGGATCCGCTGAGCTCAAAGTCATCGATCCCGGTTAGATTGCGAATCGATATTTTCCGAATCCCGCTGGCAGAGGTGTTATTCAGTTTAATCTGCCAGGATGGCTTGCTTTTGAGTGGCGTTGCCGCGGCGTCTGAACCAGCCGAAGAATTGCTTGAGGCCGGTTGTGAAACACCAGTTGATGGCTCTTCTGATGCAGAAACCGCATTGACCTTGGCATAACGCACTTCGACGCCCTGTCCATGGGCGTCAGTAATATTGACTGTACGGGAAATAAGGTTAAGGATCGAGATGGAGACGTTGCCAGAATCAATACTGAGGCCAAACTGATTGCGGGGAGTTGTCGAGTTGAACTCCAACCCTTCGACAGAAAATGTCCCCGGAATTAAAGTCCATGCACGCTCCCAGCTCATCGTAAGCTTTTCAGGTTTGATGTTTGCCAGCGTCTGCGCAAGTCCTGTGAAAATCAGGAGATTTCCAACAACAGGATACGCAAGAATCAGAATAACTAATACGCGGATTATTCGAAAAATTTTTCGTTGAGCCATAAGTTTTGGAACCAAAAATTGTGATAGCTTGTTAAAAACGGCGTTTTAGGCGCCACAATTTTGCTAGCATTGCGACATAAGTTATTTTACCAAATGAGGAGTCGAATGACACCGCTCAGATCAAAAGTGCAGTGTGAAATAGCCGCGCTGCTCGCCCTGTTTTTTCTTGGTGGATGCGCATCGCTAGCCCCGCCCGTACAAAGAGTTGATCAGATAACGCTCGCAGGCTCTGGCGATACTGAAATTGAGCAAAACGTTCGCGAGTTGCTTGCCGACGCAAAAGACGAGAGTGCCGCAGTTTATTTGCAAAATGGCGTTGACGCGTTTGCAGCACGGTTAGCGGCCGTAGAGCGGTCGAGTCGGTCGGTGGATGCCCAGTACTATCTTTTTCATAATGATATAACGGGGAATTTGTTTGCAGAAAGATTGCTGACGGCAGCGCAGCGTGGTATTCAGGTGCGGTTGTTGCTGGATGATATGGGGACTCAAGGCCAAGATGATTATTTACTTGCCCTTGATGCTCACCCCAATATTGATATCAGGATTTTTAATCCGTTTGCGAATCGCAAATTTAGAGCGCTTGAGTATTTGTATCGCTTTGGGATTGTGACGCGCCGAATGCATAACAAATCATTAATTATTGATGGCGCAGCGGCTATCACCGGCGGGCGAAATATAGGAGATGAATATTTTGATGCGCATCATCAATCTAATTTTCTCGACATGGATGTGTTGATATTTGGTCCAGCCGTCACTGATGTTTCCGCTCAATTCGATCAATACTGGAATAGCCCTTTAAGTTATGACATTGACATTTTAAGTGGTACTGAAGAATTGCCAGAGGATATTCAACGTCAATGGCAAGAGCTGCATGAGTTCGCAGAGAGTCAAAAAGATAATCTCTATATTGAAACGTTGCGGGCGACGCCATTTTTGAAATACCTTAACGAGAAGCGCCTGCCGATCAGCATCGGCCCCACGACTGTTCTGGTAGATCTTCCCCAAAAAGTTCGCGAACCACTGTTCGCGGAGGAGACGCATCTGGGTCCTGCGTTGTGGGAATATTTTAGGGAAAGCGCAACGGAGCTCGTAATATTGAATCCCTATTTTATTCCTGGTGAGAAAGGAGTCGATGCTCTGGCGCAAGCGGTTGCCCGGGGTTGTCGGGTCATAGTATTAACGAATTCGCTTGCGGCAAATGATGTTGCCGCGGTGCACGGGCACTATTCAAAATATCGGAAACCGCTGATTCAGGCAGGCGTAGAGTTATACGAGCTTAAACTGGATAGACCTTATTCGAGAGTTGATCAGGGAATTGATTCAGCGGAAGCGGTTAAGATGGGCTTGCACGTTAAGACATTCGTGTTTGATCGGGAAAGGACATTTATCGGGTCGCTAAACCTCGATCCTCGGTCGGTTTATCAAAACACTGAATTGGGCGTCATTATTGACGATGCCGAGATGGCCAATGAGATCGCAACGCTTGCTTTGGAGTTGCTCCCGGACGTTGCTTATCGAGTTGAACTGGATAACCGTGGAAGTTTGATGTGGAGCGGTAAAGATTATGAGACGGGGGAGCCAATTAAACTGGATCACGAGCCGGATGCCGGTATTTTTCTTCGCTTGTTCGCATTTGTATCGCGAATACTGCCTGTCGAGAGCCAACTCTAATTAATAGTCAAGATCAGACATTTGCTGGGCAACGGGCATCGCTCACTTTTAGAGCGCAATTTTAATTTTAGGAGATAACTTTGGATCTTGGATTAAAAGGTAAAACGATAATGGTTGCTGCAGGCAGTCGCGGGCTGGGATTAGGCATTGCTCGACAGGTTGCGAAGGAGGGCGCCCGCGTATCGATCGCAGCACCCACAGAGCCACGGGTTCATGAAAGCGCTGCAAAGCTTCGGGATGAAACTGGCGCATCGGTAATTTCAGCTGTGATGGATGCTAGGGATCACGGCTCGATACTGAAATGGCGTGACGACACGCTTGATGCGTTTGAGTCGATTGATGGACTGGTCGTCAATGCGGGAGGCCCGCCCGCTGGTCTTTTTGATGACTTTGACGATGCCGATTGGGCATCGGCATTTGAGCTTACCCTTCTAAGCGCTGTCCGAATGATCAGGGCTGTGCTGCCGTCAATGCGCTCGGGGCAATCGGGTTCGATTGTAACTGTCACGTCTTCATCGGTTAAAGAGCCAATTGATATGCTGCTACTCTCTAACGTTATGCGTTCAGGCGTCACAAGCCTTGCCAAAAGCCTGTCGCGTCAGCTTGCCGGTGAAGGTATTCGTGTCAATAATTTGGTGCCCGGCGCAATCAATACAGACCGATTGAAAGGTCTTATGGAGACGCAAGCCGCCCGCACGGGTGAGCCGTTTAAAAAACTTTGGGACAGTCGCGCCGCTACGGTACCTCTTGGCCGTTTTGGCGAGCCGGATGAATTTGGTCAGGCAGGCGCGTTTTTGTTATCTGACGCGGCTGCGTATATTACAGGTGAAACCCTCATCGTCGACGGAGGCGCTATGAAGACGGTTTGGTAGCCAAACTCTGTCTCAATTGTGTTCGCAGGAATATCCGTTATTTTTCTGCTGTGAGGTAACAGATAAACGCCGCATCAGCTTCTCCGATTTCTGTTGCCGTGAATTCGCCGTTGCCTTCTTGTGTTTTGGGGTCGGTTCCCTCCCAATGCACTAATACTCGTTTATAGCCGGCTTCGGCGAGTAGTTCGCGCAACTCAGGTAACGTCCATAAGCGCCATTCGTAGCTAAAAGCCCGTTCAATTTTAGATCGATCGGGAAATCTGAAATGAATATGACAGTGAAATTCGCCATTGATGGGATTGTATTTGGCTTGATCCCAAACATAACTGAAGTCCCCATGGTCTGTTTCTTCCTCCATTTCGCTCATCGCTTCGGAGCCGCCGTAAAAATCCAGGAAAAAGATGCCGTCTGGCGACAGACTGTCGCGTACCTTGGAAAAATAGTTTCGCAGTGAATCTCGCGTTTTAAAGATCCAATAACTAAAGTTCATTGCGAGTATCGCATCAATTTGAGGCGTTTTTGCCGAAAGCACGTCTTCATTGACGAGTTCTATTCGCTGACGTTGCTCAGGATTCAGAGGTGTCACCCGATGCTGCAGGCCCCAATCAAGAACTTCTTTATCAAGATCAACACCCCAGGCTCGATTTTCATTGCGTCGCCGGACCCATTCACAACTCGTATTGGCAGTTCCGCAAAAATCTTCTCTTAGCGTTTCCGCTTTGCGGCCTCGAAGTTTCTCAAAAGTCTCATCAACCATATCGATCTCAGCTTCCACACACTGCACGGCGCGTTCATACAAAAGATGTCGCTCCGCTAGAGCGGCTTGCGTCTGAGTGGGATCGATGGGGGCAGCGTTTGTTTTTGCTTTCCTTTTATTTTTTTTCTTTTTCTTGCTCATAAAACTCGTTGGACTCACAGACTCGATGATTTAAAAAATTCCACACAATTAATAGTAGCGTAAATGAGGTAATGGCTGAAAACCAAACAAGACCGCTTAATCGTTTTCTAAAGCGATTGCATCTGCGACCCTTGAAGCGATAACCGAAAAAATTCGAACCATCGTATTCGTTTCTTCTTCTTCATTAATGACTACGGGTACGTTGCATTCGTTGGCTTCGGAGACAATAACGGACTGCAGTGCCCAGATCGCATCAATGTTGTTGAGGTAATGTTCCCCGGGTCGGCGACGGGTGGTCACTGAGCGCCCCTTAAAGAATTGTTTCAAGGTTTTCTGTCGATCCACCATCAGAACCACAGGAATTAAAATCACATCAGATTCCAAATTCAGGCGCTTGATGATTGATGGACGCACATGGACACCCTCTACGATAATTGAAGCCTGCTCCTTTTGGGCGCGATCCAAAAGCGCCTTTATGGCAACTTCAACCTCATCAGCTTGCCGGTCGAAGCCTGTTTGGATTCGCGCGGCTTGAGTCTCGTCTTCAGATTCCGTTGCAAGCGCTTTCCAGGCATTAAAGCTGGAGTAATGCAATTCGGGTGCGATATCAGCCGGCCTCAGGATTCTTAACACCTCCCTAAGCATATCGGTTGATTGCGTTCGCGTGATATTGAGTCGGGAAGCCAGCAGGGTTGCGGCCGTACTCTTGCCAACCCCGGAAGCGCCACCGATTAAAAGTAACAGCGTTTTTTTACTTTGTGCGAGTTTGTGCCAGGCTTCAAGATGGCGGGCAAAGTGGGGTCCTGCCTGATCAAGCACCATTTTAAAAGACAGGCGGTGTAAATCTTCCCGATCGATTCCATTCGCATAGTCGTTGATCAATCGTTCATGCAGACGATGGGCAAGATCTTCTGCGATATTGTGAGGAATGCCGCAAATCTCAAGTCGATATCGGAAGATGGTTCGTGAAAACCAGACGTCCTCACCATTCTCCTGAAAAATTTTTACCCAGACAGGTTCAGTTCGGTCAAGACGATAGCGTTCTTCCGTTCCAGGCCCGAATTGGGAGACCAGAATCCGGGAGACTTCATCTCGTATATTTTCAGAGGGTACGGTTTGATTTGCAGAGAGGTTCTCCCTGACTAGGGTGGCGACACCAAAAGCCTCAGGAAACGTTAGGCCGACTTTCTGGAGGGAGCGAGTAAGGATTCCTCTGAGAAAAGGGGTGGTGTCGCCCCCTCGCGTGATCACATTAAGCCGGGTTGGGCCAGACGAGTCGGTTTTGTTCGGCTTTGAAGACATTTATTGATTTGTGAGCGGTTGCTTTGGATCTCAAGACTGACTTGGTATTTTCAGGGGTCGATATCATAATGCCAAGTGGAGATCAGGAGGGATTTATGGAAGCGCAACGTGAAAAAATAGGGGATCAGGTAGCCATCAACGCTGTTATTGAGATCCTCCAGGCCAGCTTTGGGGATCGATTGTCGCAGGCGCAAGCCGTTCGCGAACGTTTTGGAAAAGATGAGTCGTTCCACGGAAGTGCGCCGCCTGATGCTGTGGTGACGCCATATACCACCGAGGAAGTGAGTCAAATCGTTAAAACGTGCTCTGACTATCAAGTGCCGGTCATTCCTTATGGTACCGGCACAGCCCTGGAGGGGCATGTTGCTGCCTTGCATGGCGGTATCTCTATCAACATGCAAGAAATGAATCAAATCCTGGAGGTTCATGATGAGGATCTCGATGTTGTGGTGCAGCCAGGAGTGACCCGTAAGCAGCTCAACCGACATCTTCATGATCGAGGTTTATTTTTTCCAATAGACCCCGGAGCCGATGCGTCCATTGGCGGAATGGCGGCTTGTCGCGCTTCTGGGACTAACGCCGTGCGGTATGGCACGATGCGAGAGAATGTTTTAGCGTTGACCGTGGTGCTCGCGGATGGTCGCGTCATTAAGACTTCAAGAAGGGCGCGAAAATCAGCCGCAGGATATGACCTCACTCGACTATTTGTTGGCTCAGAGGGAACGCTTGGCGTTATTACCGAGGTGACACTCAGACTCTATGGTATCCCCGAAGCAATCGCATCGGCGGTATGTACGTTCACTGATTTGGATAGCGCGGTATCCACGGTCATTACGACAATTCAGTATGGTGTTCCCGTGGCCCGGATTGAATTAATAGATGAAGTACAAATTGACGCAATCAACAAATACTCAAAAACCGATCTCGCTATTGCGCCAACGCTTTTCCTTGAATTTCATGGCACTGATATGGGTGTTCAGGAGCAGTCGAAAATTGTCCAGGGCATCGCTGCGGAATCAGGTGGGAGCAACTTTGAGTGGACGACTAATACCGAAGAGCGTAATCGTTTGTGGCAGGCGCGTCATGACGCTGCGTATGCTTGTAAAGCCCTGGTACCGAATGGTGAAATCTGGGCGACCGATGTTTGTGTGCCCATCTCACAGCTTGCTGAGTGCATTCGAGAAACACAGGCAGATATTCGCGAATCCAAATTGATTGCGCCGATTGTTGGCCATGTGGGCGATGGAAATTTTCATCTGGTATTACTGGTGGATAAGGGCGACGCAGAAGAGGTTCAGCGGGCTCATGCGCTGCATGAGCGGATGGTGATGCGGGCGCTTGCGATGGGGGGTACCTGTACGGGCGAGCACGGAATTGGGTATGGGAAGCTTGATTTCCTAATTGCGGAGCATGGCGAAGCTGTCAATGTAATGCGATCAATAAAGCAGGCACTTGATCCGAATAACATCATGAATCCCGGAAAAGTACTGCGGGTATAAGTCCTGAAATTCTTTTTCGGTCCTGAGCTGGATGGCCAGGCCGACTCACTTTGGAGTAGCATCTTTTCGATGGAGCATTGGGAAATACGAAAGCCTGCGGTTGAGGCGGCTGGCGGGATGGTGGTATCCCAACATAGTGCTGCAGCTGAGGTCGGCGCTGAGGTTTTAGCTAAGGGTGGCAACGCGGTTGATGCCGCAGTCGCTGCCGGATTTGCGCTCGCCACAGTTGAGCCCTGGATGAGCGGCCTCGGGGGTTGTGGATTTATGACGCTTCACAGGGCGGATACCCAGAAGGCCTATGCCATCGATTTTGGTGTCCGGTCGGCGGCGTCCCTTGACCCGGGCGAATACCCGCTGAGTCAGGGCTTTGATTCGGATTTGTTTGCTTGGCCAGGGGTTAAAGACAATCGCAACGTCTTGGGTCCATTTTCCGTTGCTGTCCCGAGTTATGTTGCAGGGGTTTCCCTCGCGCTTGAGAAATTTGGCACATTTCAATGGAAGGAGCTTCTGGCGCCAGCTATAGAAATCGCGGATAAAGGGCTTGTTGTTGATTGGTATTCAAGCCTGAAAATTGCATCAAGTGCGGCTGATCTCGCTCGGTTTGAATCGACTCGAGATATCTATCTACCCAATGGTTTTGTACCCATGGGTCAATGGGCCGCCGCACCTCCGACGATAAAAATTTCGGGCCTTGCAGAGACCATCGAGCAGCTTGCTCATGAAGGTCCTTCTTCTTTTTATCGGGGCGCACTTTCAAAAAAGTTATTAAATGACTTTAAGCGCGTTGACATTGGATTGTCAGCGGAAGATCTCGGGACTTATAAAGCGAAGTTAACCGAGGTTTCCGGTTTTTCCTACCGCGATGCCAAGGTATACGCGCCGCCGGGTTTGTGTGCGGGGCCTACACTTGAGGATGCGCTTCATCGATTACAGTCATTGAGTCCCAGTTCGTCGCTGCGCCCTGACGGTGCACATTATCGGGCGATGGGGGAAAGCCTAGATAAGGCATATGCTGACCGCTTAATGCGCATGGGACATAGCCCCGATGGGAAAGTCTCTGCATCAACGACTCACTTGAACGTTATTGATCGACATGGGAACGCCGTATCGTTAACACAAACACTGCTGTCAATTTTTGGCTCCAAATTGACGCTGCCCGATACCGGCATTCTGATGAATAACGGCATGATGTGGTTTGATCCTCAACCGGGCAGGCCGAACTCGCTGATGCCGTCTCAGCAGCCTCTCAGCAATATGTGTCCCGCGATTGTTGTCCTTCCATCAGGGTCATTAGCCGCAGTTGGTGCATCGGGCGGTCGGAGAATTGTTTCCTCCGTGATGCAGTTGATCGCTTTTATGGTCGACTTTGGTATGGACCCTGAGACCGCGATGCATACCCCTCGAATCGATGTTAGTGGTTCAGGTCAGCTGCTTGCGGATCTTTCACTTGATCAAACAATACTTGATCACTTGAACAAAGATTTCCCAGAATTTTCGACGGCGCAGCACGAAGTTTTCCCAAGCATGTTCAGTTGTCCTTCTATTGCGACTTTTGCTCCGCAAACCAATAGAACGACTGGGGCTGCGTTCGTCACTTCTCCATCCGCTGCAGCAGTTCCAGAAAAAGGCTGCTAGCGTTGCTTGAGCTTGCTCAAGACGAGGTAGGGCCTGAAATGACACGATCAGTCGATTCGCAAATGTCCAAACAGAGCAATCCTTTGGTAGATGGAAGCATTTTGGATTCGGGCAAGCCCGAAATTCAGTACGTCAGGGATTTTCTTGAGACCTCGTATGCCTCCAGATTGATGGATCGTTTGAAAAAAAATGTTGAATGGCATCAGCCGAGAATTTTTATTTATGGGCGTTGGGTGCAATCGCCTCGCCTTGCCGCATGGTATGGCGATAAGGGTGCAGTTTATCGCTACTCAAACATGATCAATGAGCCTTTACCTTGGATTGACGAGTTATTGGATCTTCGCAGCATGGTCGTACAAGCTTGTGGAAACCGATTTAATAGCGTGCTTGCAAACTATTACCGCAGTGGTGCTGACAGTATGGGTTGGCATAGCGACGATGAGAACGAGCTTGGACCCGACCCTTTGATTGCGTCAGTCAGCCTGGGCGGAGATAGACGATTTTTATTCAGGCATCGAAAAGATAAACACGCGGCCAAACATGAGGTAACCCTTGAGCATGGGTCTTTGTTAGTCATGGACAGGAGTGTTCAGAGTGAATGGCAACATGCTATTCCAAAAACCAAGCGCGAGGTATTACCGCGTATCAATCTCACGTTTCGCTACGTTGAAAAATCCAGTGAGGTTCGCGCCAAAACCAAATCATGAACTCATCAGCTCACCGTGACCCTGATAAGCCGCTTGCAGAACGCATGAGGCCGCGTCGTTTAGATGACTTTATTGGTCAATCGCATATTGTGGGTCCCGATTCTGGGTTAAGGGGCGCGCTCCTGAATGGGCGAATTCACTCGATGGTTCTGTGGGGTCCCCCAGGCACTGGTAAAACGACGCTTGCTCGAATGATTGCAACGTATTGCGACGCGCAGTTTGAGGTCTTATCCGCCGTTACTTCAGGGATTAAAGAAGTTCGAGAGGTTGTCAGCCGTGCCCAATCAAGTGCCGGCAGGGTTGTGCTTTTTGTGGACGAGGTTCATCGCTTTAATAAGGCTCAGCAAGATGGTTTTTTGCCTCACGTAGAGGACGGCACACTGATTCTGATTGGCGCGACAACAGAGAACCCTTCGTTTGAGCTTAATAATGCGCTGTTGTCCAGACTTCGGGTTTACGTGCTCAAGTCGATTGAAAAGCCTGACCTGGAGACACTATTGGAACGCGCACTGACAGACTGCACAAGCGGCTTGGGCGCATTGAATTTCTCGTTATCGGAATTAGCGCGAGACAAGCTAATTGACGCGGCTGATGGAGATGCACGTCGACTGTTGAATCTCCTAGAGATTGCGGCTCAATTTTCAAAACCCGATGACAATGGTCTCTCGCTTTCCGATTCTGCGATTGATCAGGTTATCGGGACACCGGTTCGCCGTTTTGATAATAAAGGAGACATCTTTTATGACCAAATATCGGCGTTGCATAAATCAGTGAGAGGGACAGACCCTGATGCAGCGCTTTACTGGTTTTGTCGAATGATTGATGGTGGTTGTGATCCCCGGTACATTGCCAGGCGTATCGTTCGGATGGCAAGTGAAGATATTGGTAATGCAGACCCACGCGCATTGAGGCTCGCACTGGATGGGGCGGAAGCCTACGAGCGAATGGGCTCTCCGGAAGGGGAGCTTGCATTAGCCCAGGCTGTCACTTATCTCGCCTGTGCTGCGAAGAGTAACGCGGTTTATTCGGCATATAAAGACGCTATGGCGGTCGCAAAAAAAACCGGTTCGGAAGAGGTGCCCCATCATCTTAGAAATGCCCCCACTCGACTGGCAAAAGAATTGGGGCACGGGGACGGCTATCGATACGCGCATAACGAGCCGGACGCTTTCGCGACAGGCGAAACCTACTTGCCCTCGAAACTCACTAGCGATCGTTTTTACCATCCCGTCGACCGCGGTCTTGAAATTAAAATTCGTGAAAAACTTGACCGCCTTAGAGGTAAATCAAAATAGGTCATGATGAGTGATCGATTAAAACTGATTCAGGTGCTGAGCTCGATACAAAGTCACACGGTTTCAGAGCTTGCCGTTCTCGCTGGGTTGGATGGTCAAGCCGTTTTGGAAAGTCTTGACGCCCTTCAAGCCGATGGCGTTCAGATTGAAAAAACAGATAAGGATGCTTTTCGGGTAAGCAGAGCAATCAAGCCACTGAATTCTGGACAACTGCGCGCTTTTCTTAAATCTAAAAATTATGAGTTTTTAGAAAATTTAACCGTGCTTGACACGGTAGATTCGTCAAGCAGTTGGCTCGGCCGTAAAAATGACACCGGCGAATCCATTCACGGCCGGGCCTGCGTCACTGATTTTCAGAGCGCCGGCAGAGGCAGACGGGGACGGCACTGGCAGGGATCGCCCTATTCGCACATCATGTTTTCGCTGGGATGGAAACTTGGTATTGCTTTGAGGGAGATTGAAGGACTGAGTCTTTCGATCGGATTAACCATTGCCTCCGTCATTCGTGAGCTTACCAATGTTGAGATCGGGCTAAAGTGGCCAAATGACCTCTGGTGCGCAAATCGCAAGCTGGGTGGTGTTTTGATTGAGACTCGTCCGTCGCAGGGACCAAATCCTCTGGTTATTATTGGGGTGGGCCTTAATATTGATGAACCTCGGCCTGATTTTTTAGAGGTGAATCAGGGAATAACAGATCTCGCCAATCATGCGGGGAGTATCACGATATCAAGAGAGGAGTTGGCGGCAGCACTGCTGTCGAAGATGGTGCAAAAGTTAAAAGCGTTTCCAGGTCAGGGTTTTTCAGCCGACCAGAGTCAGTTCAATAGCTTAGATATTTATTTTGAAAAAGAAATAGAGGCTGTGTCTATTCGTGAGAAAATTTATGGGACGAGCGAAGGAGTTGATATGAAAGGCCGT
Source organism: Arenicellales bacterium nBUS_48 (assembly GCA_051201575.1). Classification (GTDB taxonomy): domain Bacteria; phylum Pseudomonadota; class Gammaproteobacteria; order Arenicellales; family UBA868; genus UBA868. Next base: position 954,225 of record CP179197.1, read on the forward strand.
TATCAGATTCGAAGTCCAAATGGTGATCTTGCTGTGATCAGTGCTGCTGAATTGAGTCTTAGGGCTGCTAGCCAGCAGCCTGAACGCTGAGTTAACAATCAACTATGTCCAATGCTGCAGAAAATCTTTTGATCGACCTTGGTAACAGTCGTGTGAAATGGGCAACCGCCAGAGATAACGACTGGTCCGAAGGTCAGCCATTTGAAAATAACGGCACTCAAACTGATTTCGCGGTTTGGCGGGATTTGAAACCGGCAAACATATTTGTCTCAAACAGTGCAGGGGATTCTTGTTATCAGCATCTTTGCGATTGGTGTTCTGGGCTTTGGAATTTGTCACCCCAGACGCTTGAGGCACAAATCGAGCAGGCGGGGCTAAAGAACGGATACCGAGCCCCAAATCAGTTAGGTGTTGATCGATGGCTCGCGATGGTTGCCGCGCGGCAGATCTATCCTGGTGCTTTTGTAGTCGTTGACTGTGGAACCGCAATCACGGTGGACAGTGTTTCTGAAAAGGGCCAGTTCCTCGGTGGTGTGATCAGTGTCGGGTCTCGGACAATGATTAGCGCGCTGAAAGCGAAGGCGCCGCATTTGTCGTCCGGGACAATGAATTACTCGGGCGTTTTAAATTTAGATACGCAGAACGCAATTGACTCTGGCGCATTGATTTTTGTCGCAGGTGGGATTGAAAGAGTGCTTAAAGAGGTAGAGTCATCGTTAGGTTCAGATTTTCCAGTGGTGATGACAGGGGGTTCTGCGCCAGCAATCGCATCACTCATTGATGGGCCCGTGGACATACGGCCCGATCTTGTTTTAAGAGGTATGCAAGTTGTGATTGAAACAGGTTTTTGATGAAAACGATCCTTTTTATTCTCGTTATTATAAATATCGGAATTTATGCATGGGCCACTCAGGCAACACCAAAGGCAGGATTTCGCCTTCCTGAGGCACAGGCGGGTCGTAATCTAGAACAGATGGCATTGGCTGAAGAAAAATCGGGTACGGTCAAGGCACAAGATGGATGCTTAAGAATCGGCCCTTTTTCAACGCAGCAAACCCTGGGCGGCGGCAAACAACTTTTGGTTCACCATGGTTATGGTTCTACTCAGCAAGCAACAACGGCTCGCGAGGAGCATAGTTATCAGGTTGTGGTTGGACCATTCCGATCCGAAATTGCACGGGATGGCGTTCAGTTTAAGTTGGAAGATGAGGGTGTTTCTTTCGAGCCTAGCTTAAAAGGGGATGACTACTATCTTTATCTTCGCGCTTTCGCGACAGAATCCGAGGCGCTGTCGTTGATTTCAGAGCTTGAGCCGCTTTCCCTGCCTTTGAATCTGGAGCGACAGGTGCGCACATTGGGTCCGTTTTACTGGCTAGAAGTGCAAGATGTTGTAACCCCGGAAAGACGCGGTGAGTTAGAGCAACTGAATTGGGGTGATACATTGGCGGTTCTAACGCCGATCGCCTGCCCGTCCGGAGGATAGGTTATTTATTGCTGTCAGCTTGCAATATATCTGAGTAAAATACGCCACTCTCAAGGTGTGCCCGCATAGCTCAGTTGGTAGAGCAACTGATTTGTAATCAGTAGGTCGTTGGTTCGATTCCGACTGCGGGCTCCATTTTATAAAGCAGACCCACGATTAACCTCAAGTTAACGCTGCGATCCTGAAATAATCCTGAAGTAACGCCATTCACAATAACTGGATTATGACGCAACCCAATGGGAGGGCAGAACCCACGGACCTCCCTAAGAGCCTTTAGAAAATTGGGGCTTTAAGCGCTTATTTCCTCAAAAACCCGCTGTTTTCCTGAAAGACCGCTTCTAGATCAGTTTAGAAGATCGTCCAGGTTAGCGGGATTAGAACGAACAGCCACGCTGCGCTAAACGCCAAACAACCCTTTAAATAACAAGTACACATAATATATTTCTTTCGTTATTAATTAATTAAAGAATATTATAAAACTCTAAAGTCAATTTGTTGTGACATTCAGAGATACTGTTGGCATCGATGAATGGATACGCGTGAGACCCGTTCGGGATGATGTACTGTTCGGCAAACCGAAATAGGGATTTGCATTGAACGAGCGAGTCGCCACGGGCCAACAGCGAGCACGTCAAATGATGTGCGACATCAATATTGCGTTACTTTTAACCGCTTAAGTGCCAAAAAAATCTGTAACGAGCGTGTAGATAATGCAATGCCCTTTTTGAAGTTTTCACCACTCAGTCAGAGTTGGCTGTAGAAGTCGTTGTCGTTTCAGTCTCGGCCCGAGCCCTATCGTGGTCGACCCAAGCCCATAACAGCTGGTAGCCGACAGCAAGAACAACGGATCCTAGAAATAAACCAATCAGCCCCATGCCCATCATGCCGCCAAGTGCTCCGATGAGGATTACGGGCATCGGAACATTAACGCCTCGCCCGAGCAATACGGGTTTTAGAATGTTGTCTGCAAGTCCCGCGATCAACAAGTAAACGGTAATCACGCTGTTCATCACTGTCGAACCATCCCCTGACATCCAAAGCCAGGCGAGCACCGGGATCGTGACCAACATCGCCGGAAGCTGGATAATTCCTAGTAATAGGGCGACTAAAGCGAGGATCGCAGCGCCAGGTACCCCGGCCCACAAATATCCCAGACCCAGAAACAAGGCTTGAATGGCAGCCACGCCGATAACGCCCGTCGCAACAGAGCGGATGGTTGCAACTGATAAAGCCTGAAATTCTCTGCCTCTGCTGCCGCCCACAAAGGCGGATGCAATACGCCCAACTGCCGCCTCCCCTGATTGGCCGTAAGTCATCATGAGGCCCGCTATGATCATGGCGCCGAGAAAGATTCCGACCGTCGAAATAATATCGGTTGTGCCTCCGAGGGCGCCTTTGGCGAGCGCGAGCACCTGCTCGCCATGATTCATCAGTAAATCCTGAAGATTTGTTGAGGCGGTTAGCCAAGTGTCGTATAGGGGCTCTCCTACAATGGGCCATGTTTTTACGGACTCATCTGGAGGTGTGATTTGTAGAGTGCCATTTTGCCATTCGCTGATAAGAACACTGCCATGTTCAATTAGTGACATGGTTAACAACACGATCGGGACACCAAGTAGCAACAAGCCGGCGCAGGCGATCAGTGAGCCGGTCAAGCCATCACTCCAGCCGAGCGATGTTTGAATTCTTAAATGAAGCGGATAGAGCGTGACCGCGAGAATCAGGGCCCAGAGCATGATGGTTGCGAAAGGCGAAAAGATTCGGGCGCAAATCCAGAAAACACCAAACGCTAAGACCAGTCGCAACATGGCTTGCATAAAGTCATGCGAAATGCGGTTTTTTAATAACTCATATTGATCTTCCACAGACAATCTCCTGACGTGAGTATTCGAGCGCGTATTATGTACCGAAATCTCACTGACCTCGACCGCAGGCTAAAGGAAATTATGCCTCGGAGAGTTCCTCTATAATGTCGCGACTTCATATTTTCGTGTTTTCGTGTGTTGCGAAAAACGTTTTTCTGATCGATGTGTGTCCTGATTTATATCGGGAATCTGGATTTCAAATTAAGGCGACAGTAGGCCTCGGGCTGATGAAAAATACAGGTAAAACCACATGTTTTCATCAGCGTAGCTAGTTTCCATTTAATCAACTGACAAGCACTGAACAAACACTACTTACTCAGATCTTATTAGGCCGCTTATGGGGCGATTAAAATCGACACGAATAATCGAAGCGCTCTACGCCTCTGCTGGCGTGGCCACAGCGCTATTAACGATTCCGCAGCTCATTAAGGTGTTCATTACGCATACTCAACATATTAATGGTTTATCGCTTTTCACTTGGGCCGGATACCTGTTGTTTGCGCTTATCGGACTGATTTATGGTTTGAAGAAAAAGCAATCGGCTATGGTGATTGGCTATGGATGTTGTGCGGTAACCTATGTCGCGGTTGTTATCGGGATTGCCCATGAAAGCTTTAAACATTGGTAAGATTTTATCGTTTGTTTTCGGTATCGCGGTTTGGAATTTAATTTTTCCAGTGTAATACTCTGATACACTAAATTTAGATTTTTATTTATGCCAATGAATGCCCGACAATCAACTGACACTGATCAAATCAAGATAACCCCGGTATCGGTGCACACCGGCGCAGAGATTAGCGGAGTCAACTTGTGTCGTCCGCTTGCGGCGTCGCAGATCAATCAAATACGACAGGCATTACTCCAGTGGAAAGTCATTTTTTTCCGGGATCAGGAGCTTACTCATGCTGAGCATGTCTCCCTTGCCAAGCAGTTTGGGGAGCCCACCCCCGCGCATGTTGTGTTTGGGAGTGATAGCGAATATCCAGAGATTTACCCCGTCGTAAAACACCGAACTGCCCAGGCAGGAAACGTCACCGTCAGGCGGGCCTGGACGGGATGGCACACTGATATCACCGCAGCCATTAATCCACCGTCTGCTTCAATTCTTCGGTCGGTCGTTCTTCCCCCATACGGAGGTGATACGCAGTGGCTTAATATGGTCAAGGCATTTGAAGCGCTGTCCCCACCGATGCAGAAATTTTTATCTTCTCTCAGGGCGATTCACCAATATCGCCGAGCCTCCAATTCGAAGGATAAAAGCGGATATAACGAATTGATCGATGCGAAAGCCATGGTATCTGAGCACCCACTGGTTACGGTCCACCCGGAGACATCAGAGCGGGCACTATTTGTTAATGCGGCGTATGTTGATCATATTGAGGGTCTCACACCAAGGGAGAGTCAGTGTTTATTGGAATATCTCCTCGAGCATTGCTTACAGCCAGAGTTCATGGTGCGGTTTCGTTGGAGAGCGGGCAGTGTCGCTTTTTGGGATAACCGGGCTACTCAACATCAGGCCATCGGTGATATTTTCGAAACCGATTTTGACCGTGAGCTGTATCGAATCACCCTCAACGGAGAGATTCCGGTTGGGACTGATGGCCGAGAGTCAACCGCGGTCAGTGGCGAACCCATTAAGCCCGTTTAGTTTCTTTTTTAGCCCACAGACTCGAGCCAGGCGACTCGGGCTTTTTACTGAATCAGTTATCTGCACGAAGCACGCCATCGCACGATAAACACGCTCTAAATATTTTTATCCTTCCGTGAAACTAAAGTGGGTGACTCGCCACAAAAAGTGGATAGAATTCACCGCATTCACATCTTGAGGAAATCCACATGTTCGGTCCAATTACGATTCCGTATGAGTCCGTTATGCTCTACAACGTCTGTAAATTAAAAGAAGGCATCGAGTGGAGCGATGACCTAGAGTTCGCCATCGGTGAAATGTGTACCACGGTTAAAGAAACTTACGATGAGTTTATTGCAGGACAGGTTTTAAAATACGCAGGTTTCATCAGTGAGGAAGGCTCAGTTGGGAGTTTTGGCCCGGAGGGTAGACACTTCGCGTTAATTACGTATTGGAAGTCATTCGAAGCTCATGAAGAATCCCATCGCGCTGAATTATTCTTGAAAGCATTCAATGGCGTAATGGAATTTTGTTCTGAAACCAAAGAGTTGGGTTACGAGATTATGTGGCAGGGTGAAAAATAATGGTGCTCGGTCTCGCGGAACTATTACGCCGTCAGCGCTTGTGGAATGATGATAAGAAATGAATGAACAAGCCAAATACAGACACATTAAGAGTCCGTGTATCAGTGTTTGTGAATACAACGATCATTATTACTGTACCGGCTGCAAGCGACACATGGATGAGATTATTGATTGGCTCGATTACACCGATCAACAGCGCGATGCAGTCATGAAAGAGCTCGACGCTCGCGATATTGAAGAACCTTCAGACGTAACGTTTAAGGCCTACTAACCCGACAGCGACTACAAATTTACTTGGGCGCTCCTCTTTTGCGTCACCGGGTAAGCGCAGTTTTTTCTTTACTGCTTGACGGCTCGGTTGATTGTCGAGCAACCTAACCCAATCCGATCTCTGCATGTTGAGATCTACTTAAGTTGGAATTTTCCTAGCCCGCAGGTAAAAAATATAACCTGTCGCCGGTAAAGCATGGCGGCACGTTAATTAAAACTATCAACAGTGACAGTTCGGTTATCGAAGTATTTTCCAGAAACGCCATTTTCAACTACCGCAAGCCCAGTTCGATTCTTTTCTCGTAAATTAAATTTCGAAGTTATCGTGTTGGCTATTGATCTCGATCAACATGCTTGTGATTGGGTTTTATTAGTCTGTACCTTCCAAATTAGATTCTCAGGTTGGGTCATCAGAAATGAAAAACTATCTCAAAAGAATACTGCTGTTAACGGGCGTTTTATTATTTATTTTTGACGCTGGGGTGTTAGCCGAACAGCCTCTCCAGGTTCCACTCGCGTATGCACCTGACGCGGGAAAAGCCCTAACGCGGTCACCAGGTAAAGTGAGGGTAGATCTCGAAACGAAAGAAGTTACGGGACGACTTGCCGATGGAGTTGAATACAATTTCTGGACGTTTGGCGGCACGGTACCGGGGCCTATTATTCGAATTGTAGAAGGAGATGAGGTTGAATTTCACCTCAATAACCATCCTTCGAGCAAAATGCCCCACAACATTGATCTGCACGCGGTTACCGGACCCGGGGGAGGGGCGGCAGCATCTTTGACGGCGCCGGGACATACCTCTACATTTTCTTTCAAGGCATTAAGTGCGGGTCTCTACGTGTATCACTGTGCAACCGCGCCAGTGGGTATGCATATCGCTAATGGCATGTACGGACTTATTTTAGTTGAGCCAGAGGGTGGCCTACCGCCAGTTGATCGGGAATTCTATGTTGTTCAAAGCGACTTTTACACCAAAGGAAAATATGGTCAGGAAGGTCTTCAACCTTTTTCAATGGAAAAAGCAATCGATGAACATGCGGATTATGTCGTATTTAATGGATCAGTTGGCGCCATGGTGGGTGATAACGCGGTGCGAGCAAAAGTCGGCGAAACGGTTCGACTCTTTATAGGAAACGGGGGTCCTAACCTCGTATCTTCGTTTCATGTGATTGGCGAAATATTTGACACGGTCTACACGGAAGGAGGGATTCTTCCAAATCAGAAGAATGTCCAGTCCACTCTGATTCCAGCAGGTGGATCGGCTATTGTCGAATTTAAGGTTGAGGTTCCCGGCACGCTTATTCTTGTCGACCATTCTATTTTTAGGGCGTTCAATAAGGGTGCTATCGCTATGATCAAGGTTGAGGGTGAGGATAACTCAACGGTCTACTCTGGAAAACAAGCCGACACAATCTATCTCCCGGAAGGAGGCGCGATTCAAGAAGTCTTAGTTGCTTCAGAGGAGTCGCTGACACCTATGAGTCATCAAGAGAGATTGAGTCGGGGTCAGAGACTATATGAGCAAAACTGTGCCGCATGTCATCAGATGGAGGGTCAGGGGATCGTGGGCGTGTTTCCCCCATTGGCGAGTTCGGATTATTTAATGGAAGATCTCGAACGCGCCATTGGCATCGTGATAAACGGTTTGGAGGGAGAAATAATCGTTAACGGCGAAAGATACAACAATATTATGCCGTCTCAACGGTTAAATGATAGCGATATCGCAAATGTGATTGGTTATATCAGCAATGCCTGGGGTAATGAGAGCCGACTTTATAGTGCCCCAGAAGTTGCCACAATCAGAGCTTCTTTAAAGAGCCATTGAGAGCCGATTCTCAAAGGTGAAACTGATTTGGGGTAAGTTGTTCGCTTTAATAGGTGTTTTAATGGCGCTTGTCATTAATCCTCAGTCAGTTTCAGGCCGTGAGTTGATAAAGATTCCACCCGGCAGTTATCAATCGGCTTATCGAAATGAGGGTGATCCGGTTCAGGTCCAAGTGGACGGATTTCTGATGGATGCTCTGCCAGTGACCAATGATCAATTTTTCAATTTTGTTAAAGAGGATCAGCGATGGAGGCGATCGGCCCGTAACGATTTATTGGCCGATTCCCATTACTTGTCTCACTGGAAGGGAGATCTTGATCCCGCTGGGCCCAATCATTATCTCGATAGCCCCGTCACAAATGTTTCTTGGTTTGCAGCGGTTGAATATTGTCGAAGTCGGGGCAAACGATTGCCGACGATTAATGAATGGGAGTACGCCGCATCAGCCGGTCTTACGATGCGAGAGGGATCGGGAGAGTTGGGATTTAATCAATATGTGCTGGAATGGTATTCCCGCCCGGCGCCGCCCGTCCTGCCTGCGGTCGGAAATTCCGCTCGAAACTTTTTTGGGATTGGAGACATGCACGGTCTAATTTGGGAATGGGTGTTGGATTTCAATTCAATATTGGTCTCAGGTGAGTCAAGGGGCGATGGTGGCTTAGAGCGTGAACTGTTTTGTGGAGCAGGCGCAATTCGTTCGGCCAACGTTAATGACTATCCAGCGTTCATGCGCTTTGGCCTCCGGAGCAGTCTTCAGGCTAGGTACACCGTCAATAACCTTGGCTTTCGATGTGCGGCCGATTTATTAGGATCAGGAATAAATGAAAATGATTGAGCAAGAAAAATTCTGGGTACCAGGAAGATTTGGATAACGATAGGACTCTTTTGGATGTTTGCTTTGCAGGGAGTGAGAGCCGAGACACCGTCGGACAGTTTCGAAAAACATTTACAACTGGCGACCATGAACGCAGGGGAGATGTCTCATGAAATGTCTCATGACAATCATAATGCGCCTGAGAGCCATTCGCCTGGCCACGCGAATTCGGTGTATCAGATCGACTTTACTTGGGAAACCCAATCCCAAAAAAAAATTCAGTCTTCCGACTTACGAGGCAAGTTTCAGTTGGTAATACTGGCTTACACGGAGTGTTCTCATGCGTGCCCGATTCTGGTAGCCGATCTGAAACATATTGAGGGATTGATACCAAAGCGCATTCAAGAGCAAGTTGGATTTGTTTTTGTTTCTATTGATCCAGAGCGCGATACACCAGACCAGCTTCATCAATTTTCAAAAAAAATGGATCTCGGGACGGGGTGGCATTTGCTTCATGGCGATAGCACGGCCGTGATGGGTATGGCGGCGCTGTTAGGGGTAAAGTTCAGGCAAGAGCCTGATGGTTCGTTTTCTCATTCCAACCTAATCACACTGCTTGATCCAGAGGGGAAGATAGTTTTTCGTCTCGAAGGTTTACGGCAGAATCCAGACGCCCTGGTTCATTTAATTATTGAAAATGCTTGATTTTTATTATCTCAAATACTTCAGCAACAATAGTAAACACTATTGATTTGCAGGATTTAATCAGCATGTTTACTTTGATTTTCGATTTCTTGGCGAATTGCTAAAAGCATTTAAAACCCGTGCTCTATCTAAATTTGTGTTGGTTTAGGGCCTGTTGAATAGCGATCGCGAACGACAGTGATCAACTCTGGTATGGTAATCCCATCAAAGTTCGAATGGCCCGTCTGTTAATTGAATTCGGGTAATCAGGAGGATATGAGCATGGTCAGAGCGACAGTGAAAAAAGCATTAAGTCGCCAGGGTATTCTGGTGATCATTGTTTTTCTGTTGGGGGTATTTGCAAGCCTATCAATTACTCCATTTGACTCTTTTGCTAATAGTGCAAAAAAGATTGTTAATTTGCCTTCGGAAGAGGAGCAAGTTGCTATGAATGCTGCTGCTCTAATGGCAATCGCGTCTTTGGCAGTAGACTCAGAAATAGCGAATCGCAGAGTAGTCACACTCAACAAAGAGATTGCGTTACTTGAGCGCCGAATCAGCAGTTTGGAGGAAAAAGTTTCAAATATTCCCTGACAGAAAAATAGACAACGGTCCAAATGCGGTACCGGACGATCAACAGAGCGCTTGAGATTAATCTCTTGCGATTAACTTCCGCAGTGCCGCTGACGCCATTGGATCATCACTGTCAAGATTCCTGATATTAACTAAGATAAGTTGTCGTGTGGGCTCACTATCAAAATCAATTTCGGTCCAGAAGCGTTTTGACGCTCGGAAATAGCCTATCTCGTCAAAAAATGAAACTCCAAAGTAGTATGCCTCCGCAACACTGTTATACGGTCGCGCATCAAATTCACCGTTGAAGTTTAATGAGAGTCGTTGCGCTCGCGCGAGCATTATGAAAAGTTCTGCCCGTGCTCGGGCTTTCTGGATAAAGCTCATTTGCGGCCAGCCAAGGCGAAGCAGTCGTGCAACATCATAGGCATGATGATTATTTTGGGTGTCCTGATAATGCCACCCATAGGGGTAGCGGATTTCTCGTGTGCGAAACGTGTTATTGACAATATCTGGCCACTTTTTAACCTTACCGTCACGATAACTAGCAATATGAAAAGTAATGCTCAGATCATCAGTCTTGATAACGTGGCCATCTTCTTCATACCAGGCACCCCAATAGGCTGTTTTTGGGTTTTGCCACTTCTCGTCCATAAACTCGATAAGAGTGGCGGCGATCGCCTCCCGTGGCCACCAGGCTGGCAGAACAGGGTCCAAATCAGGAAGGAATATCAGTTGACCAAGACTACTGACTACCATATTTAATTCTTTTCGCTTGTTCCAACCGTCTCGCGCAACATTTGAAATCGTAAGCTCTTCAAAGAGCTTTGTTATTTTTTCAGGAGTAGAGACTTCGTCTAAAAAACCAAGTCGATATTTGGGTTTTTTCCCTGAAGCCGCTAATTCTTTAAGCGGGTCCACACTGGCATCCAGTTTAAGAAACCATTCTTCGTGGCAAACACCCCATGCACCGTCTTGTTCTGATTGTTTGAAAGCAAAACTCTGATCAGCGATTTTGAGACTTTCTTCAAGATCGCCAAATCTTTTATTTACGTCGCTTCGTCGAGCTGTGTAGAGCATCAACCATGAAATCTCTTCGAGTATTTGGCTGGAGCATGGAAGATCTTCACCTTTTTTATTTCGAGTCAGTAGTCGATTACGAACCTCTTCATAAGTAATGCCAAATTCTTCAATCATTTTCAATTTGATTGAGAAGCGGGGCACTTTGCCATTGAGCCACTCGGTTGTGCTGATTTTTCCCGTTTCTTGACCGTGCGCTTCCGATGCTGCCAAAGAAAATGCCGAGATGACGAGTACGTAAAAAAAATGTCGAGACCGAACGAAGGAGAAAGTATTTTGGTCGGCTTTCATTTTTCGAAGAGTGCGGCGCAGTTAGTTGAGGTCTCGAGGGAAAGTTTTTTTCCACTCATTAAAGTAGACCCGCTCTTCGCCTTCAAAAGCTTCCAGTGACGCCGTGAACAAAAACTCGGTCGGCGTGGAGCGCAAGGATGAATAAGTCTCCGTCCGAACATCAAGTCCTGCTTCGGGCCGTCGAAAACGCATGGTCCAGTGGATGGAAGCCTTATTGGAATTGGGCTCTTTATCGGTGATTTCGCATGTCTCTTTTGATATTGATCCATGTTCCCATCCATGACTATCTAGACGCAGTAGTCCTGTATCAATCAAGAGATTTGCTCTGGTGATGCCGTTTGCTTCATCACGCTCAACCCATCGTGAAAATGACTCCGACTGAATTTGCGTCGTTGATTGTGGTGGCGCGCTTTCCGGTAGCGCAAACGGAGCGAGTTCATCATCACCGCTAGGGTCTGTTCGGACCGGCAGCGTCAGCTCACTGGAAGCGCTTTCGAGCGTGAGTGTCACAGGTTCAGGGGATGGCCATAAAAGAGGCCAGAGCGTGTTCGATAAACTGATTCGAATATGATGACCCGGTTGGAAAGAATGAGCGATGTCATTTAGCGGGAGACAGACGTCGTAAACCTTGCCGGGCGCTAAAGGTTTGGGATTTTCATGACTGTCGCGATGGGTCAGATTAAGTATTCCAAAGGTAACCCGAGTTGACGCGCCGTCAGGGGCCACATCATTAAGTCGTGCCGCGATGAAGGCATTGGACTGATCAGAGGATAATCGAAGCCGCAGTTTGGGGGTGCCAAGAATCTCGAGTGATTCAGTTAAAGGTTCAGAGTCAACAACCACTGAAGCTCCATCGTCTTTACGCTGATCGGTCGGACCATCAGGGTCAAGCCCGAACAACACCCATTCGCCCTGTTGTGTGCCCATGTTTTGAGGGGTTTGAATCAGGAGTGATTCCGAGCGCTGTGCTTTTTTTGAGAGCGAGTTGGGATGAAGGAACCATTTTTCGTCTTTGATTCTCGGGCTCGGCCATGAAGGCTCTGCCACCCAGCGACCGGGCCGTTCTTTGTAATAGGGTAGGGGGTCGATACTGTTTTGCATCCAGACTCGGTATTGCGGTTCATCCATGACGCCGGTGTGCTCTCCCTTCAGCCAGTGATCCCACCATCGCAATGTTTCCTGGAGGAAGCCGATGCGAGGCCCCGGTTTGGCGAAGTGTGGATATTTATGCGCCCAAGGCCCAATTAGGCCTTTACACGGGCTTTTTAAGTTGGCTAACAGTCTCGGGACGGCATTTGAGTAACCATCAGCCCATCCCCCTACCGCGTAAACCGCGCATTCAATGTCGTCATAGTTTTCGCAGACTGAGCCGTGTTGCCAAAAGGTGTCGCGGCGCTGATGCCCTAGCCAATTTAAAACCCAGGGTCGTTAGCTTTAAGGCGAGCCATCCAGAGCTCCCGCCATCGGTCTCCGACGATAGCCGGATCAGGTGGTTGCGAGTTGAACGCAAACATGTTCGCACCCCACGACAGGTTGTCGTCGAGCATTACACCACCCATATAGTGAATATCATCACTATACCGATCGTCGGTCGAGGCAATAGTGACAATGGCCTTCAATGATGGGGGGCGTCGGGCGGCAATCTGCAGGCCATTAAATCCGCCCCAGGAAATACCAATGATCCCCGTATTTCCTGAACACCAGGGTTGGGTGGTAATCCAGTCGAGCACTTCCAGCGCGTTGTCTTGCTCTATCTTGAGGTACTCATCCTCCAGAATGCCACCGGACTCTCCGGACCCTCTCATATCCACACGCACGCAGGCATACCCGTGTCCGGCATAGTACGGATGGGTCAGGGCATCACGCTTCGACGTGCCATCGCGTTTTCGATAAGGTAAAAACTCAAGGATTGCAGGAACGGGATTGTCCAAGGCATCTTCGGGCATCCAGATTCGGGCCGCTAGTTGAATGCCGTCTGTAAGCGGGATGAACGTATTCTCAATTTCCCGAACGCTGCGCGGAAACTCGTGAATAACCTTGATATCGTCGGTATCCATATAGTCTTTTCACTCGATTCGTAAATTGATAACTTAATCCTTATTATTAAAATACTACCGCAGTTGACGATGCAAAATGGAATTAGTGAATCGTTCGTTGTTTTCCGATGTAGTGTTATGTTTCTACGCTGGTTTTAACGATAATTGTGCTTTAGTTGCGGAATAATCGCTGGAATAGCCGAGATTAATTTTTGATTGGATTTAATTCAAAAACTGGCTGAATGGAGCAAAAAAGGCCCGGCTGTTCTCCATGAGTAGTTTTGGGTGTGAGCGCTGTCTTGGCAACCTCAATAGTCTTAGATGTTTTCAGTCAATCCGAATTTTTACTTGGATTGATATCGCGGTGTACAGGTTGTCGCTGAAGCCGGGGATCGGATAGATATTCACGCCAAGCCGGGATCGTTCGTAGCTAATAGCGGGTAAGATTGCTGGAAAAAATTTTCCATTTCGTGCTTTGGAGTAACCGTCCATAATGCCAAACGTGCCGCCAAATCTTACTGGCCCAAGTGCGAGTGGCAGCCAGTACCATCCAAGATATCGCGATTGTTCGAAGTCACTATTTTTGAAAGTACCAGCAGTTAGCGACTGAGTTTCGGTTAATTGATACTCGACGCCAAATCCAAAATTGCTATCATTCAAATCGACCTCTTCTTTGCCATGAAGAGAGTACATCCCAAAATTGACCCAAAGTTCACGGTCATTTTCCTGTTCATGATCTACGGCATCAGCATTTGATGGATGACTAAAAGCGCCCATCAGAATGACAAGCGCTGATCCCAAGATTCCGGTTAGATAAAGCCCTTTGCTTCGCTTGTGTGGGATGCCGAGAAATGGTCGAGCGGGTGTCATCACATTAAGAGACCGCTTCTGATGTTTTTGTTTTTGCGAATCGGGCCATGAGGTCGTATAGGACAGGTGTTAAGAAAAGGGTAAGGAAGAGGGCGAGTCCGAGGCCGCCAACAATGACCCATCCGATGGCGATTCGGCTTTCGGCGCCAGCACCGCTAGCAAGTATAAGCGGCATCGCGCCGAGGATGGTCGAGAGCACTGTCATGACGATCGGTCGGAGTCGCAGTACTGCCGCTCGCACGACGGCATCTCGTATCGAGTATCCGGTAGCCCGAAGTTGATTCGCAAATTCGACGATCAAAATACCATTTTTGGCCATCAAGCCCACTAGAAGAATAATGCCAATCTGGCTATAGACGTTGAGCGACAGGTCCATAACAGTCAGCGAGTAGATCGCGCCTGCAATTGCAAGCGGAACCGCGAGAATAATCACAAAAGGATAGATAAAGCTTTCGAATTGGGCTGCCAGTACTAAAAATACGATAAGCAGGGCAAAAGCAAAACTCACCATGGCACCGCCAGAAGTACTTTTAAATACTTTGGACTGTCCGGAGTAAGACATTTTGACGCTAGCGGGCAATGCATCGACAGCACCGCTTTCCATGTAATCCAGTGCTTGTCCCAGCGTGTAGTCAGGAGCCAAGCCAGCAGAGAGGGTTATTGACGGCAATCGATCATAGCGGCGCAGCTCCGCAGCCGCAGCACTCTCGCTTGTCGAGACCAGAACACTCAGCGGCACAAGAGAGGGCGCGCCGGTCCCCGTGTTACCCGAGCGCACGAAAACATTTGACAGACTGTTGAGATCTCGCCGGTCTTTGCGTTCAGCCTGAATAATGACAGGGTATTCCCGGCCACGATCGATGTAAGCACTCACCTTTTTTGAGGCAAAAAGTGATTGCAGCGTAAGCGCAACTTCTTCCACACTCACATTCAGATCATTTGCTCTTTGGCGATCGAGAATTAGATTGATCTGCGGTTGATTCTCTTCATAGTCCATGCGTGGATTGATGAGGTCATTATTCTCTTGTGCATACGCGAGGAGTTCGCTAGCAGCGCGTTTCACCTCATCAAAATCGGGACCCCCAACCACTATTCTTAAGGGTGTTGAGTTGCCTCGGAGTCCTAGGCCGGCCGGGCTTGCGACGCCTGCTCTCACACCAATGAGATCTCTGGTGATGGGCCTGATTTTTTTAATAATCTCAGCCTGGGTTTGATCTCGGTCATCCCAGTGCGCTAGACGCATAACGACAAAACCCCGATAGGGTCGATTACCCCAACCGATTATGGTGTAGACGGTTTGAATACTGCCGTCCTCCTGAAAGGGTTTGAGTTTTTTTTCAATAATTTTTGATTGGGAGTCGGTGTACGCTTGGGTCGATCCCTGAGGCGCAGTCATCGGGATAAAAGTCACGCCACGATCCTCCCGAGGGACCAGATCCCGTGGCAGGGTAAGGTACAAACTAACCGCACCCAAACTGAACGCCAACGCTAGACTAATGACGATCACTGGCGATTTGATTGAGAAATTCAACCCAAATCGATAGGACGAGTGCAAGCGTGACTGAGGCAGCGGGTTGTCCTCGGCAATATTTGTTTTCGGTGTTTTATTTTCTGTTTCAGTCGATTTGTCATTGAGAATACGTGACGCCATCATGGGGCAGAGACTTAGGGCAACGAAAGTCGAAATCACAACGGCCGCGGCCATGATGAGTCCAAATTCACTGAATAATTTTCCTACCTGTCCTTCAAGGAGGGATATTGGAATAAAAGCGGCAATGAGCGTGATTGATGTCGCAAGCACCGCAAAAGTCACTTGACGGGTTCCGTTAACTGCAGCCGTATGACTGGATTCTCCATTATCTATACGCCGTTTGATATTCTCTAAAACGACGATCGCGTCATCAACCACGAGGCCGATCGCGAGAAGCAAAGCCAAAAGCGTGATCACGTTAATCGAGAATCCGAGGGCATAGATGATTCCGATGCACCCGATCAATGCAACGGGTATTGTCACGATTGGAACCAGAGCGGCCTTAAAGGATCGCAGGAAAGTGATAATGACCGCGACGACGAGAAGGAGGGAGATGGCGAGCGCAATCAAGACCTCACGGATGGACGCTGCTATGAAAAGTGCATCGTCAGAGCCGATAATAATTTCCATACCTTCGGGCAAAGTCTTAGAAATGATCTTTATTTCGTCCCGAACATGCTTCGAGATCGTCATCGTATTAGCTTGGCTTTGTCGTAATACCGACATGCCCACCGCATTTTGACCGTTCGCACGAATGATGAGATCATCATTTTCGACGCCTCTCTCAACTCGGGCAATATCTTTGAGGCGGATCGGATAGTCATTGATCTTGCGGATGACAATTTCAGCAAAATCTTCAGGATCGGTGAGTCTTCCATCCAGGCGGACCTCGAGCATTCTTTGGCTCGACGTGATGTCTCCAGCGGGCAACTCAAGATTGCTTCGACGGATGGCGACTTCAACATCGGATGAGGTGAGGTTTCTTGCTGCCATGGCCCTTCTGTCAAGCCAAATTCGAATGGCATAACGACGTTCCCCTCGAACGTCGACTTTGGCGACACCATCTAGAGTCGACAAATGATCTACGATATAGCGCTCGACGTAGTCCGTGATCTGTTCAGGGGAGTGCTTGCTCGAAGCAACGGCAATCCTCATAACGGGGTCTGCATCGCTATCGCTTTTTACGACAGCTGGATTTTCGATATCTTCTGGTAAGGATCGTCGCGCACGACCCACGGCATCTCGAATATCGTTTGCAGCTTCATCAATATTTCTTCCAGGCGAAAACTGAATTACCGTTCGACTGCGACCCCGACGACTCTGAGAACTGATGGACTCGACACCGGATACCCCCGAGACTGCACTTTCGATGACTTCTGTAATTTCGGTATCAATCACTTCAGGTGAAGCGCCTTGATAGCGAGTGGTGACGGTGACGACACTGGCATCAACATCAGGTAGCTCACGAATCGGTATGGACTGCAGGGACGCAATGCCTGCGGTAATAACTAGTAAACTTGCAACAATTGTGGTGACGGGGCGTCGAATAGCGATTTCAGATAGTGAATAACCGGTCCTCGGCATTTGCTCATTCTCCGGTGTCGAGTGACGCGTCCGTGTCGGGAACAATTTTCTTTACTGATGATTTATGTCTGACTTTCTGAAGGCCTCGTGTCACAACTTCCTCTTTTTCAGAAAGGCCATCAGTTATTTCGACAACCCCGTAGGTCCTTCTGCCAAGCGAGACGCGGCGTTTTTCTATCTGAAAAATTTCTGGATCATCACCGGGTGTCAGTAGGAATACAAATTGTTCGCCGACTTCGGTGATAACGGCTTCTTCAGGAATCACCAAGGCTTCTTGATTATCAGCAACGATACTGACATGAATAAACATGCCTGCAGGAAGTGCGAGATCCGGATTGTCGATAACGGCGCGAACTTTAAACGAGCGTGAGGTCGACTCAATCCGTGAGTCAATCGCTATGATTTCTCCAACAAAGTTTCGTTTCGGAAAAGCCGCTGCATGGGCGCGGATCGTGTTTCCGAGTGATAACATTCCATAAAGATTTTCTGGAACAGAAAATTCCACAACAACTTGAGTGAGATCGTCGAGTGTCGCGATTACATCACCCTCTTTTATTCGGGATCCCTTTTCGATACTTGAGAGGCTAATAAGGCCGTTAAATGGCGCACGGATCGAACGATCATCAAGATTTTTTTGCGCACGCTTAAGGGCTGCGAGTGCAATTTTGGATTGCGCCCGAAGACCGTCAATAGCGGCCTCTGACATTCCATTGGATTGTTGTAGCGTGTCAGAACGTTGTAACGCTCTCGAGGCCTCCTCCAGCTTTGCTTTTGCCTCCATGACATCCGCCTCTTCGATAACCGAGTCAAGTTTTAATAACAATGAACCGGCTTTGACGGGCGCGTGTGCAGATAAATAGGCTTCTTCTACACGTCCCGAAGAAAGAGGGGTTACCTCAATTGAGCGAAGAGCCTTCGTGGTGCCCACTGCTTCGATCATTTGATCGAGATTTTTAGTTCCAACTGACGCGCTTTCGACCATTATGATCTGACTCACTCTACGGTCCTGTCGTTGACTAACTTCTTCCGATGACAAACTGTGCTGCCAAATCTGATGTCCGGCGAAAGCAAAAACTGCGATGCCGATTGCCGAGAAAATTTGTCTTTTCAAAATCGTTGGGGATCCGAAGCCGCTAATTTAAGGGTCTAATTAAACTGTCTGGGATTATGAACCAGATGACGTCGACGCAGATGAATCTATACCTAAACGGCCTGAGGCGTTAAGGCGGTGCCTCGCCACCCCGGGCGAGAGTAGCGGTCTCTATACGGCAGTGAACATCTAAGCGCAGCCGCCCCAGTTTTATCCGACTTGTGATAATTCACGACGAGGAAGGTTATCGCTAAATCGGATAGTTGCGCCTCAAAATGCCGTGTTACGAAAGATAATCAGGCGGCTAAATTAACCCTTTGTATAGCGCAAAAAATATTAAAATAACGACTATCGTTAATGTGAGGTGAATAATTCCTTTTTTCATACTTTGTTAATCCTTGGGTCGGGTTTGAAAACCGCAGGCTTTAAAAGGTCATTCGCGCGAGCAAATGCGTGAACGGGAGGAAGATCCCTCTTTTTCCGCACCGGACAAACATTCTGTCTCCGCATGAATCTCGCAGGGCGTTCCACGCTCCTCGATTCAGTGTATCAGTTTTTTCGAAGATTTTTCACTACGATCAATTGGGCGAGTAACGCCGGCCTGATGATGCATAAGCTTCCATCCCGATTTTTCATAGTGAAAAATATTGGTTGCGATGAGCCTGTTATTCCCGATTTCTTCAAAGCAGATCACATAGCCTGAGTGATCGTTGATAAAAGTTTGAGGGTTCGCACAATGAATTTTGGGTGGGTTGGCCAAAATACTCTGCCAACTTCGAATGACGGCAATCCGACCGACAACTGACCCCCATCCGGGGTGGATGCACGAGATATTTTCGTTTTTCGACCAAATTTCAGACATCTCTGTCGATTTTCCGTTTGAGAATGCATCGTAGAAGGCGCTGTTTATCGCGATCAATTCTTGGTGGCTCGAATTCATGCTGGACCTTTTTGTTTGGTTTCAAACTATAACTAAGGCATCAATTATTATAGACCTTGAAGCGACTCAGTTCGTGGTTTGTTCTGAACAGACGATGGAAGGAAAGGCATTTTGGGATTCACATTGCATCAACCACGTGCCGACTACATTAATCTTATGGCTCTTCCGGTATATCGTTTTATTCTTGCTTCCACGCTTGCGTGCCTTTCGCTTATGACTCATGCAGATAAAGAAGGACCCAGTCTTTGGTCGCCGACCTCAGCCAACGACTGGCAGTTTGTAAGCGATCAGGTAATGGGTGGAGTGTCGTCCGGTGCAGCTTCGGTTTCACTAGAGGGTGTGGCGCCTCAAGTTCAAATGACGGGAGATGTGAGTACTGCGAATAACGGCGGATTCATTCAAATCAGGCGAGACGTATCGACTCTGACGATGAAAAATATCTCGGGTGTTTACCTAACCGTCAAAGGTAACGGCGAAAAGTATTTTGTGCACATTCGGACCAAATGGACAGTGTTGCCGTGGCAGTATTACCAAGCGGAGTTCGCCACTTCAGATCAATGGCGCGAAACTCGGATATCGATTGGGGAATTCAACGGGTCTAGTTGGCTGTTGCCTAAAAATATCTCAGGCGGCGATATCCGCTCGATCGGCATTGTGGCATTCGGTCGGGATCACGCCGCAGATATCAGTGTTCGAGAGATTGGTTTTTTCTAATTTGGGTTATCTAATACAGTCGTGAGTAAAAATATGATTACCGTTTTTTTTGATGGGAAATGTAGTCTTTGTAGTGCTGAAATAGGCCATTACAAAAAGATTGTCCCGAAAGGAATGTTTACTTGGGTAGATGTTACGGAATCGACGGATCGTCTCCAGCGATTAGGTGTTTCACAGATTGAGGCGCTTAAGTCACTTCATGTGCAAAATCAGAACGGACAGTTATTTTCAGGTGTTGATGCGTTTGCTGTGTTGTGGCGAGCGATTCCAAGGTGGAGGGTGCTGGGCTCAGTTGTAAAACTTCCTGGGGTTTACCAGATTGCCAAAATCCTTTATCGAAAGTTTGCGGATCGGCGCTTCAAACGTCTGTCCCATTGTCAGGCATTGGTGTCCTGAAGATGACCCTTAAAGAGGTCATAGTTTGGGTTGTTCAGGCGGGCACCCTCATCACGATGTCAGCCCTTTCGGCTCCCAGTCTCGCGCTCGACTCGGGCGATAAACCACTTGAACTGCAGGGGGAAGCGCTCGTTGAAATTGGTCCTTTTGGTTTAGATGTCTACATTGCGAGATTGTTTGAGGGCGCAGACGACGAGAGGTTGCTCGAGCTCGAATATGTCCGGGATGTCGCCCAAAAATATTCGCACATGGGTTGGGAAGAAGGCCTGAAAAGTTTTTCAGATTCCAAATATCAGAATTCAATACGGTGGATACTGGAGACAACACCAGATGTTCAAAAAGGGGATCGTCTCACTTTTGAAACCAAAGGCGATTTTACCTCGATCAAACTCAATGGCGTCCTCCTGGAACAGACAGATCAGGAACACGCCGCGATGCTGATTCTCGCGCCTTGGGTTGGCGTCACTCCCCTCGACGAGGATGTAAAGAAAAAACTTTTAGGCGATCGTTGACTAGGTGCTCTTTATTTTTTACGGTATCTTTTTGATCTGAGGTGACGTCAAGTTCCGGTTGGACTAGAGGAGATGTTGACGCATCAGCAGATTGTTCCGAGAGGTAAGCGGCCAGAACTGATTCACTGTACCAGTCGCCATAGAAATTAGCCTCAAAACGCAGTTGAGATTCAACCGGATCGGTAGTCGCTTTTATTTTTTTTGCCACAAGACGCTCCATTGATGGTTCGGGACGAAAGATAGCACGGGTTTTGCAAGTCACCGTGTAGGGCGGCGTGATCATCTCATTTTTGATGACTGCGTCTTCACAGGAGTTTTCTGTTGACAATTCAAGGTAAGCAACAAAACCTAATCGGTTCGAAGTGGACTGCCGTATCGCCTCACAACAAAGAGAAACACTTCGAGTTAATTGGGGCAAAGAAGGCAGATGCGGATTGTTCGACCACCCACGCTTTGAGAAGCGTGATGTCTGGAATTACTTATCACGTTAGTCCTTTAGAACTTCAGGATACTAAAAAATGGCGACGTGGTTGGCAATAACGCGGGAAGGCGCTTTGGGAATACTCTTTCAGGTTTAGGAATTCAAAACTAGGCGTTTCTGACGTTTCTATTCTCTTCGAGCAGGGACTCGGGCTGGGAGTAAATATTTAAGTATTTGAGGCAAATGACTCGAAGGCATGATGCGAGGTTTTTATCGTTCGCAACCAGGCAATGATCAGCCACTTCTTGAATGACGCCCGCCACGGTTAGGTCATGGTCACTCGCAATTTCTTCTAAAACGTTCCAGAACGCTCGCTCCAATCGCACCGTTGTGGATTGTCCGTGAATTCTGAGACTTCGCTTTTCCGGAATAAATTCGTTGATTTGTTCCGTTGTGCACGCATTAAACATATGTGCGAGTGCGCTGTCTGATGTAATAAAAATTGACATAGTTAGTAAAATTCAGCGATCAGTGAAAATGTAAGCAATAAATACCACCGCTATCTCATCATTTCTAGAGATATTTAGTCACGTTAATTTAATTATGTAAATAGATATTTTTTTATGGAGTTTTTTCGAAAGACCCTCGATCCGGTAATCGCGCTTAGCGCAATTGCGATACTGGATATCTTTCTTTTCCTGCTCGTTGGTGCCTGGACAGTTGGTGGAGGGGAAACCATGATGACGGGGTTGATTGCCCAGTTTTTTATTGGCGATTCGATTAATCAGATCCCGTTTTGGCAGGAGGTATTTAAACCTGATGCAGGGTATTGGAAAATTTATATCTCTCTCGGAATGCTGTTCGGCGCGATAGTGGGAGCAATTGCAAGCAAGGAGTTTTTCTGGCGTTTTCCTAAACGACTCTCTGAGTGGGTCATGATCACCATTGGCGGATTGTTGATGGGTATCGGTATTCGCCTTGCGTTTGTTTGTAACGTTAGCACCTTTTTTGGTCTTACCCCTGAGTTAAATCTTGGTGGCTATCTCTCAATGAGTGGAATCATTGCAGGCGCTTGGTTTGGCTCTCTCATCTATAAAAGAGTCTTGGAGGGGTAATGATGTCTCCGGTCGCTGAGTGTTTAATTGCGTTTGTTTTTGGATCAGTTGTGGGACTTCTTGTACAACGGTCAAGGTTTTGCAATACCGCCGCCCTACGAGACGCCATGCTTTTTAAAACCTTCAGAAATACAAAGGCGCTATTGGTTGCGATGATGGTTTTAACAATTGGATTCACGGGATTTATTTCTATCGGCGCGGGTAATCCCATGCGTTTTGATGTTGGCCTTAATCAGGTGCTCGGATTATTTCTCTTTGGAACGGGGATGGTGCTGGCAGGCGCTTGCACCGTTTCTACCTGGGTTAAAGCAGGTGAGGGTAACTTTGGAGCGGTGTGGGCGCTCTTGTTTACTTTTATCGGTATGTTCCTTTTTTCCCTGATTTGGTCTTTTTTATATTGGCCACCGGCGCCCTCAGCAATGACGGGTGAACTGTCCATAGAGAGACTCCAGCTCGGATTTTCCAATGCGGAGACCCTGCAGGAGAAGACCGGGGTTCCGGCTATCGTGTTTGGCCTCATTCAGGCTGCGGTTCTTTTTTACATCTATCGGGCGATAAAGAGAAAGGAGACAAAGCAGGACGGTAGTGCCGGGGTGGAATCAATTTAGAGTGCTGCGTTGATCGTAGACAAATTTAAAGGTGAGGAATGAATGGGACTTTTTAGTAAAAAGAAAACGGATAACCAGACGTCGTCAGGTGGACAAGGTCCAGTCGCGCTAAGTGATGGATCACAGGTTCAAGTTTCAACGACGGTCGACTGTTTGGGTGATTCATGCCCTCGCCCCCAACTGATGACTCGAAAAGCAATGAGTTCCGCTAACGAGGGCGACGTCGTGTCAGTGTTGATTGATAATCCTACGTCGATGGAGGCGATCCCCCCAATGTGCCCGGAGATCGGAGCGACTCATCTCGAGACCTTAAAACAGGATCGTGCGTGGCAAGTATTGCTCAAGAAAGTTAATTAGTGCCAAAAGTGATGAATAAAAACAACCCATTCAAGATGCAGTAAAAATGGCAGCCGACAAGCAATTTCTCGTTCTCGTGCTCCTGATTTTATTGAGTGGAGTATCCAGCTTTTATTATCTGGGCACGAGTCAGCCCGGCTCACTGCGTGCCTCCAAATTTGGAGTTCCGTTTCTATCGCATAGCGTGCAACATCCAGAATCTGGGGAGTGCATCTCAGCAAATGAGCTGGCCCGACACTTTTTAAACTGACATGGATTTCTCATTAATTATTCATCTTGGGGCGTTCGTCGCAGCGATGTATCTTTTTTGTTTATCAATCTTTGGTAATCCGTTTAAATGAACAGGCTTGGCTACTTTTTCTGCATCGGGTCTTTGCTGCTGTCGGTTGCAGTGATTGGATTACTAATGCCCTCGGCATCGGTATCCGTAGCGATCGCAGAGACTGCACGGTCATGCAAAACGCTCGAAGAGGATATTGAGATCTCTTTGGTGGGTGACTTGGAAGGGGTGAGCATGTACGATCTTTTGAGTCATTATCTGGAAGTGCCGCCTGCGAAAGTGTCGTCCGGTCAGGCAGTTGTCAGACAGTTCGGGGGTTGTTGAGTGATGATTCTGACTGTTAGCGCAGTGTGCGCGCTCGGAAAGTTCCGCGACATACAGATTCGCTTGCTTGCGCTGGTGCTGTGCTTGGCGATGCCGGGCCTCAGCTCAGCGGACGACTCTATTCCGATTGTTGACTTGCTGACTTTAGCTAATCGTTCAGTATTGGTAGATGCGCGCCCTCTAGAAGACTGTCGAGAGAGTACACTGCAAGGCGCGCTATGCTTTCCAATGAGCAAGGTGCTGAGTGATTCAGGGCGTCTTGCCAATATGCGTGATTTGCGCTGGCTGTTGGGTACTTACGGATTGACAGGTTCAGAAAACGTCGTTGTTTTCGCGGATCAGCCTGCCCACAGAGACGTTGTGTCGGTGTTGTTTTTTCTCGCCGGTCAATCGAAGGTCAGTCGGCTATCCAGCGCCGCAGAGTTGGAGCTCCAAAGCAGGGGATCAATCGGCGCACTTAGCCGGCAGGCTTTTTATATCGCGGATGTTCGATCAAAATTTCTAGAATCGGTGAAGGTGCGCAGGGTGAATAGCGTCGATTTTTCGGAATTTACTCGACAACTGGGCGAGGCGACCCAGTCAATTTTTTATTGGCCAGCAAGCTTTATCTTATGATTTTGATCACGGTCTCCACTGAAGACTCCGCTCGTCCGATTAAAAATTTAGTGAGCGCCTGCAGTCGGCAAAGACAAGCCGTCGCACTTTTTTTTACGGGATCAGGTGTGCGGCTACTTGATGATCAAAATTTTCTTCGGGGTATTGATTCTGCGGGGGAGGCAGTGGCTTGTGGAGAGTCTTGGAGACATTTCTTTTCAGATCCATGTCCAATTTCTGAGGGCAGTCAGACTGATCATAGCCGCCTTATCAGTCAGGCCTCGCATCTTTTGAGTTTCTAATGCAAAAGACAAAAAATATACTGGTGGTGGCAACTGAAGATCCGCTTGAGGCGATGCGCGTTGCTGCTGGACTCACGATATTCGGTCACGAAGTGACATTCTTATTTTCACTCAGTGTTGAAGTGTCCGAAGCATTTCAAAAAGCCGCGGAATTATTGGAATTGGCAGAAGTCGATAAGATTTATTCGCTTGAACCATTTGAAGAATGCGAGGTAGCGGATGCAAGACGGGTTGAGAATTTATGGAGAGAGTCAGATCTCGCATTAGCGATCTGAAAAGGATTTGAAATGCAGTCTTGTCTTTTACTAGTTAGAAAAAATCTTGAAACAACGTCCGGTCGCCAGCAGGTAGTCGAGGCTCTGGATAAAGGAACATCAGTTATCACGATTGATCTTGAAAGCGTGGGTGATGACGATGAGACGTGGGAAGGAATCGTGACTCAAATTTTGGAGTCAGATCGATGCATTTGCATATAAGCAAAAACGGAGGAAAAAAATGAGTAAAACAAAATGGTCAGTAGCAGCAGTCGGAGTAGTCGGGATGATGGTAAGTTCATTTTCATTCGCGGCTTCTCCTTTGGTGGATGTTGCCTGGATTAAGGAGCATTCCTGTGATGCTAACGTACGTGTCTTGGATATCCGTAATAAGTGGGATGGGTCGCGAAAAGGCGATTATCAGAAGGGGCATATACCCTGCGCCATTTATAGTGATTATTCGTCGGCTGGGTGGCGTGCAGGGGTTAATAAAACCCCAGGACAAATGGCACCGGTCGATCAGCTAGAGAAGCTCATTGGCGGGCTTGGAATTTCAAATGATAATCATGTCGTGATATACAGCCGCGGTACAAATGCTTTGGATATGGGTAGTGCCACCCGGGTGTATTGGACATTTAAGGCGCTAGGCCATGACGAGGTATCGATCTTGAACGGCGGTTACTTTGGTTACATTGCGGATGAGAAAAATCCCGTTGAAAAGGGCACCAGTAAAAGAATGCCAGCTACGTTCACGGCAGACCTCCAGGAAGATATGATTCCAACGAAAGAAGAAGTTGCAAAGGCATCAGCGGATGGCGATGTGATCGTTGATCTTCGTCCAACGCATCAATATCTTGGCATCAATAAACATCCCAAAGCGGCGCGTTATGGCACCATTCCGGGGTCAAAAAACCTGCCTGAAAGCTGGCTGACTGTAAACGGCGGCAGCAAATGGAGAAGTGAGAGCGAATTGCAACAGCTATTTGAAACGGCGGGTGTGCCGACTTCTGGGACCGAGTATTTTTTCTGTAATTCCGGCCATTGGGCAACGTTGGGCTGGTTTGCCAGCAGTGAAATTATGGGCAACAAAGACGCAAAGATGTACGATGGCTCAATGATTGAATGGAGCAATGACAAGACGCTTCCGATGGAGGTTGCTGTCGAGTTGAACTAGTTGTTTAAGACGTTTTTTATCGCTTGCGTTGTGGTGACGGCCGGACTTTGTCCGGCCGTTGCTACGTCTGGCGGGCTTGGAACGATTCTCGACCGATCTCGGTTTCCCGCCGAACTGATGATTATTCGCGGCGATCTTGATCGATTGATAACGCAGTCATCGCTTAGTGAGCTTGAGCGACAGGGTCTTGAGGGGCGAATTCAATCGGCACTTTCCGGGCTGCTCTGGCTATCACAAGAATATGAAACGCTAACGAAACACGTCGTTGATGAAACATTTATCCCTGACGCGCAATCGCTTTGGCGGGATGGAAAGCTCGATGACCTTCGGCAGTTGTTTGCCCAAGCGGCTGATCTCTATGCTCTGAATCTCGAAATATTTAAGGCCAGTCGGGCATCAAAAGAAGATATGGAAAGGGTTTCGGAGATTGATACGACGTTATGCCAGGGTTGCCATGTTTTATCTCCAGGAAGTCCATCAACACTTCCCGCGTATCGACTCAAAGACTTCGCGTCGACCATGTCGGCGCAAGAGTTTCTTGCTCGACTCTTGAGCGGGATTAAAGGGTCAGGTGAAACAACATTGGCTAATCCGCTTACTTTAGGAGATGTTCGAGGGTTTATGAGGCTGTATCGACCATCGCTAGACTGACGGTGACCTGACTACGAATCAGTTTCGTCATTCCTTCTAGGGAGAGGGGTCACGTTATTGAGATCCACACCTGCATCATTTGGTCCTACAAAAAAATAAAGCAAATCCCGTTGACTGCCCGGGAAAAAAATTGTGGATCGAGCGCGAATGGTCAGAGGTGTCGTGATTGCGTTTGGAAATAATATGGCCGCATTTTTAATACAGAGTCGATCTTCGCGAAGACAGACAACAGCAATTCCGTATCTCTTAATGTCGGCCTCAGTTACCCAAGGGCTCCAAGTGTGACTGAGATGTTGTAAAACGGATGGGTGGTCGGGCGAATGAAAAGCGATACTGTCAGGCGCAACATGGCCGCCGCCGACAATTCGAAGCGGAGCATCATATTTCTCACGCCATCGCTTGGTAATCTCTTCGCCTAACTCCTTTCCGGGGAAGTGATACATCTCATGATCCGAGCTCGCGAGCCCTGTGAAAAGTAATAATAGAGGCGCTGCCAGAAGCCATGTACCGACAGATTGCAGCAGTCGCTTTACGGCTTGATCATTGCTTACTATTGGCCACAGCATGAGCAAGACAACGCCCGCTAGGTTCAGCGTCGGCCCGCCCCAACGACTGGATACGCCAATACCTGCTACAAATCCGATAATCGCGGTTGTGAGAAGTGGAAAAAGGAAAATCCATAAAACAAATGTGCGGCCATTGCCCGCAGTGCTTATACCCCCCGTTAAAGTGGTTGCGTCGATTTTTTTTGAAATTTTTGATCGGACAAAAAAGTAAACACCAAGGAGCGGAGTAAGGTAGAGGAGTTGAGCGCCTAAAAATCGAAGACCTGATATACGAATCCAAAAATCCTTCGCAATGTAATCACCGATATGCGTGATTGTGCTCATTTCGTTGGTTTGGACGTACCAGATATGCCATCCCATAATGGCGCAAAATGTCACTAGCGATAAATAAGGGCCAGAAGTTTTAAGCGTGGCGCGTCCGGCCGAAAAAACGAGTAGATAGATTGCGATTCCAGGTAACAGCGCTGCGGAATAATATTTCGTTAACATGGCGAGCGCAGCTGTGATTCCTAGCGCTATCCAGTACCGGCGATACCCCTTTTCGATTGAAAGATAAGCAAACAAAACAGTAGCAGCCCACATCGGTATTAGCATGGAGCTATGATTTAGACGCATGCTGAAAAAACTGAAGTAAGGGATGAACTCCAGTAAGCACACCGCCGCTACTGCTTGGAGCGGCGGCAGGAGTTCACGGGAAATTCGCCATACGCAGTAAAAGGCAATCAAAAAATTGAGTTGTGTCAGGAAGTTGTACGTCCAGTTGCTAATGCCGAAGACCTTCAAAAAACCCGCAACGATCCACGGCAACACGGGTGGATGTAAATGATAAGAGCCCATCCACTCTTGTCCCCAGGCAAAATGCATCATGCTGTCGGAATCCAGCTCGTGTCTCGAGAGACTAGGGACGAGAGTCCAGAGCAGAACATGGGTAATGGCGAATACCCAAAAGATCCGATGCGGAGAGAAAAAAGAGGAAGGATTCATTAAGTCATTAGGTGGATTTAAGCAATACCGGTCGCGGATAGTACGTTGAAATGAGCCAAATCGAAATAAATAGTGATACTGAGCTTTGCTTTCAGAGAAGACTCTTTCTGATCGCGAGCAAACCCGAGCGGTGATAAGTAACTCTATTCAAGAGGGAAAATAATTAGGAAAACAAGTATTTTTGAGTTTCAGCGATAAAAAATATAAATAGGAGGGGTATTCAGTTTTAAACCCGACGACCCAACTCCTCGATCGGTTTAATAAATAAGTAAAAAATGATATTTAATATTAAAATCATCAGTTTAATGTTATTTTAAGGATCTGAGGTTCGTAATTTTCCCTATTTTCCATATTTTAACATTAAAATCATATAGTTATAAAAAATCTGATGGGTCAATACATCCTGTTTTAACATCGATTCCCAAAAGTCGATGGCCTCGTATCGATGGCGGCCGGTAAAAAAACCAGATCGCACGCGGGTCCGTATCGCGAGGTCGATTTAATCGATGCCTAAAATCCCCCAACAGGACTATCAAAGAGGGTAAAAATCCGATAGAATCGCGCCCCCACACCTAGGAAGGCCACCTTGTGTGGGTTGCGTTGACGTGCTTCAGTTAAAACGAGGCACCGAGCGCTATCGGCAAAATTTAAATTAGTTTCCAGTTTTAGGATAAGCGTTTTTGTTTTTCGGAGGGGTTCCCGAGCGGTCAAAGGGGGCAGACTGTAAATCTGTTGGCTCAGCCTTCGGAGGTTCGAATCCTCCTCCCTCCACCAGTTCGCTGGTGGATTGAAGTTCTGATCTGGATAGGACAGTTGTTTGAAGAAGACAAAAATATATAGGAAGCACGATTGCTAATTGGGCGGTAGGAAACGATTGCTAATTGGGCGGGTGTAGTTCAATGGTAGAACCTCAGCCTTCCAAGCTGATGATGTGGGTTCGATCCCCATCACCCGCTCCAGCATGAAATTTGCCCACATAGCTCAGTCGGTAGAGCACTTCCTTGGTAAGGAAGAGGTCACCGGTTCAAATCCGGTTGTGGGCTCCATTTAAGCGGCTGTTCTTAGATGATGAAGAAAGCCAGTTAACCAAGTACTGTTGAGGAAATCAGAAAGTGTCGAAAGAAAAATTCGAGCGCAGTAAGCCACACGTAAACGTTGGAACCATTGGTCACGTTGACCATGGCAAAACCACCCTGACTGCAGCCCTAACTCGGGTGCTGGCAACTAAATTCGGCGGCGATGTAAAAGCCTTTGATGAGATCGACAACGCGCCTGAAGAGCGCGAGCGCGGCATTACGATTGCGACCGCTCACGTCGAGTACGAGACAGAAAAGCGTCACTATGCTCACGTCGACTGCCCAGGTCACGCCGACTACGTCAAGAATATGATTACAGGTGCAGCGCAGATGGATGGCGCCATCCTGGTCGTCTCGGCGGCTGATGGCCCCATGCCCCAGACTCGAGAGCACATCCTGCTTGCGCGTCAGGTGGGCGTTCCCTACATCGTTGTCTTCTTGAATAAAGCCGACATGGTAGATGACGCTGAGCTGTTAGAGCTGGTCGAGATGGAAGTTCGCGATCTACTCTCAAGCTATGATTTCCCGGGCGACGATACACCGATCGTGACCGGTAGCGCTCTGAAAGCACTTGAAGGCGATGAGTCCGATATCGGCGCCGCCGCCATTGTTGCATTGGCTGAAGCGTTGGATTCTTATATCCCTGAACCTGAGCGAGCGATTGACGGCGCCTTTTTGATGCCGATCGAAGATGTGTTCTCCATCTCGGGACGCGGCACCGTTGTCACCGGACGTATTGAGCGTGGCGTAGTTAAGGTAGGCGAAGAAGTTGAGATTATCGGTATTAAAGATACTGAAAAAACGACCTGTACCGGTGTTGAGATGTTTCGTAAATTGCTAGACGAAGGTCAGGCCGGCGATAACGTTGGCGTTTTGTTACGTGGCACCAAGCGAGAGGACGTTGAGCGTGGTCAGGTGTTAGCTAAACCCAGCTCCATCAACCCGCATACTGCGTTTGAGGCCGAAGTCTATATCCTGTCAAAAGAAGAGGGTGGTCGTCATACGCCGTTCTTTGAAGGTTATCGACCCCAGTTTTACTTCCGCACCACGGATGTCACCGGTGCGTGCAATTTGCCTGAGGGTGTGGAAATGGTCATGCCTGGCGACAACGTCAAACTGAAAACCACGCTGATTGCACCTATCGCGATGGAAGAAGGTTTGCGCTTCGCCATTCGTGAAGGCGGTCGTACCGTCGGCGCAGGTGTCGTATCGAAGGTGATCGCTTAAGGCGACTTAAGCGTAGAAGCTGAAAAAAGACGTCAGCAATGCTGGCGGCTCAAGGATTAGGCCAGTAGCTCAATTGGCAGAGCGGCGGTCTCCAAAACCGCAGGTTGGGGGTTCGATTCCCTCCTGGCCTGCCAAATAGGCACTTGGATAAGAGCGATAAGATGTTTTCGGATAAGCTGAAATTAATTGCATCAGGCCTTGTAATTATTGGCGCGTTAGCGGCTTTTTACTCGCTTGGCACCACGTCCGCGCTTTTACGTGCGCTGATCGTGGTGGCGGGTGTGATCGGGGCGGCCGCAATTGCACTGACCTCCGAGTCGGGCCGATCTGCTTGGCAATTTGCGGTTGCAACTCGGACTGAGGTGCGCAAGGTTGTTTGGCCGACCCGCAGGGAGACGGCTCAATCAACGATGATTGTCATTGTGATGGTTTTTATTGTGGGCATTTACCTATGGCTTCTCGATGCGCTGTCGTTTTGGGCGATTTATGATTTGGCGCTTGGCCTCGGATAAGAGATAAAAATTGATGACTGAATCTATGAACCAAGATGCCGTGATCGAGAGTGGATCGGATCTTCAGAGTGATGCCTCGGATATGCAGTGGTTTGTGATACAAGCCTTCTCAGGTTTTGAAAAGCACGTCCAAGAATCTCTTCGCGAGTACATCCGTCGAGCTGCCATGGAAGATCATTTTTCTGATATCGAAGTACCGACCGAGCAAGTTGTCGAATTGCGAAACGGCCAAAAGAGAACCAGTGAACGAAAATTTTTCCCGGGTTATGTGCTGGTGCGGATGCGCATGAGCGACGAAGCTTGGCACTTGGTCAAGTCAGTGCCGAAAGTGTCTGGTTTCGTTGGTGGAACCGGTTCTAAACCAGTGCCGATTAAGGATCAGGAAGCGCAGGCTATTCTTCAACAGGTCCAAGACGGCGCCCACAACCCGCGTCCGAAATATACGTTCGCGCCGGGAGAAGTTGTTCGGGTTATTGATGGGCCGTTTAAAGAATTTAGCGGCACGGTTGAAGATGTCAATTTTGAGAAGAGCAAGATCAAAGTTTCTGTCTCTATTTTTGGTCGATCAACGCCGGTAGAGCTTAGTTTTAGTCAGGTCGAAAAGGCCTGACCGTTACCGCAACAGCGGTTGTGGTTTGACAGCAGTATTTTTAACAGGGGAGCCTTACGGCGCTTGAACCCAACGGAGTAAAAAAATGGCAAAGAAGATAGAAGCCTATATCAAGCTACAGGTGGCTGCAGGTGGTGCTAAACCGAGCCCGCCTGTCGGTCCGGCATTAGGCCAGCATGGCGTCAATATCATGGAATTTTGTAAGGCGTTTAACGCCGACACTCAAGATATTGAGCCGGGCCTTCCGATTCCTGTGGTGATCACGGTTTATTCGGATAAAAGTTTCACTTATATCAAAAAGACGCCTCCTGCATCTGTGTTGTTAAGAAAAGCGGCAGGGTTAGAAAAAGGAAGCGGTGAACCAAATAAAAATAAAGTCGGCAAGCTTGGTCGCGCGGAACTCGAGGAAATTGCCAAAACGAAGATGCCTGATCTAAGTGCGTACGACATGGATCAGGCTGTAAAGATTATTGCTGGCAGTGCCCGCAGTATGGGCATTGAGACGGAGGGCGTTTGATGACTTTTCGAGGAAAACGTTACCGGCAGGCTGCGGAACAAACCGGTCAAGGGAGTTTTTATGTAGTTGATG
This sequence comes from Arenicellales bacterium nBUS_48, assembly GCA_051201575.1. Taxonomy (GTDB): domain Bacteria; phylum Pseudomonadota; class Gammaproteobacteria; order Arenicellales; family UBA868; genus UBA868. Next base: position 986,642 of record CP179197.1, read on the forward strand.
AAGCCTTGGCGCTGGTTAAAAAAACCGCCTCCGCTAAATTCGACGAGACTGTAGACGTCAGCATCAATCTTGGCGTCAATGCAAAAAAATCGGATCAGAATGTTAGGGGTGCAACCGTTTTGCCGAAAGGAACGGGTAAAACGGTTCGCGTAGCGGTTTTTGCAGAAGGAAGTGATGCAGAAGCCGCCAAGGAAGCAGGTGCGGACGTTATCGGATTAGAGGATTTAGCTGAGGCCGTTCAAGGAGGCGAGATCAATTTCGATGTTTGTATCGCGACGCCGGCAACGATGCGAGTCGTTGGTAAGCTGGGCCAAGTATTAGGACCTCGGGGCCTCATGCCCAATCCAAAAGTGGGCACCGTGACGCAAGACGTCGGAAAAGCGGTTACTAATGCGAAAGCAGGTCAGGTTCAATTTCGAACCGATAAGGCAGGCATTATTCATTGCCCCATTGGTAAAGCATCATTCGAGACAGATGCGCTGAAAGAAAATTTATTAGCATTGGTAGAGGCGCTGAACAAGGCGAAACCTTCATCAGCAAAAGGCCAGTATTTAAAAAGGGTAACGCTGTCGACGACGATGGGGCCAGGCGTCAAGGTTGATCGTACGTCAGTTGTTAGTTAGTTCGTAATTTTTGAGGGGCCGGGAATCTTGGATGCTGTTTCTAAAGGTTCCTTTGGTTCGTCGAAGACCGCAGGTGCGATCTTAATGCTTGTTATTGAGATCGCTTAATAACGGAAGTGGCCTGCGCAGGCGGTGCCCCCGATCCAAGATTTTCAGGGTCAGGACACCAAGGTGTAAACAGTAAGGAGTAGTGCGAAATGAGCCTAAGTATTGATCAGAAAAAGGCTGTAGTGGACGAGGTGACGCAGGTATTTTCTGTCGCCCAAGCTGCTGTTCTAGCCGAGTATCGAGGGCTTACCGTTGCACAAATTACTGAGTTAAGAGGCGCGGCCCGAGATGTAGGCGTCGACGTGAGAGTGGTTAAGAATACTCTTGCCAAGCGCTGTGTTGCAGATTCGGACTTCGAGTGTTTATCCGATCATTTTGTCGGACCTGTAGTGATTTCCTCATCTGAGGATCCTGTTGCAGTGGCCAAAGTGGTTGCAAATTTTGCTAAGCAGCATGATCAACTGAAGATAACAATGGGCGCAATGAATGGCGACCTTTTGGATGCTTCGGCGATTCAGGCATTAGCAAAACTTCCAGGACGCGATGAGTTGCTCGCGATGCTGGTTGGCACTATGGCGGCTCCGATGAATAAATTGGCGCAGACGCTCCATGCAATTCCCTCACAATTTGTGCGCACGCTTGCGGCTGTTCGTGACAGTCGCCCTGAAGATCAGGCCGCGTGATATCTGGTTTAGCGCTCAAGCTACGAAAATCTTAAGTAAAGGAAAATAGAAATGAATCGCGAAGAAATATTGAACGCAGTGGCGGAGATGTCCGTCCTTGAACTGTCTGAAATGATTAAGGACATGGAAGAGAAATTTGGTGTGTCTGCAGCAGCAGCGGTAGCGGTTGCGGCTCCAGCAGGCGGCGCCGGTGGAGATGCAGGTGCAGCTGAAGAGAAAACCGAATTTGATGTTGTTCTCACCAGTTTTGGCGACAAGAAAGTTGGCGTGATTAAGGCGGTTCGAACCATTACTGGTTTGGGACTCAAAGAGGCTAAAGATCTCGTCGAGTCTGCTCCTTCTGCAATTAAGGAAGGCATCAGCAAAGACGAAGTAGAAGATATAAAGAAACAGCTTGAAGAAGCAGGCGGTACTGTCGAAGTCAAATAGCATTTGACTTTAATTTCTGCTGATTTCAGTAGAGTCGAGTTGTTGACGAATAGGGCGGTAGAGTCGACCCCAAGCGGGTTGGCTCTACGGTTCGTTTTGAGCGTTAGTCGTCTTGCGATGAACGCTCTCATTTAAATTGCGCTGAGAGGTCTGCATGGCTTATACCTTTACCGAAAAAAAACGGATTCGTAAGAGTTTCAGTTCCCAATCATCTTCTGAACCGATCCCGAATCTTCTTGAAATTCAGAAGGCCTCGTATCGGAAGCTGCTTCAAGAGGGTGTCACTCCTCTTCAGCGAATTGATCAGGGATTGCAAGCGGCTTTTAAATCGGTATTCCCAATTGAGAGTTATAACGGCACTGCGTCCCTGGACTTTGTAAGCTACCGTTTGGAGACCCCTCGTTTTGATGTCCGTGAGTGTCAGCAACGCGGGATGGTGTACTCGGCTCCTCTTCATGCAACCCTTCGCTTAATCATTTTTGATAAGAGTGAATCAGGTGGCGCAAAAACGCTGAGAGATATCAAAGAGCAAGAAGTCTATATGGGCGAGATGCCTTTGATGACCGATAACGGAACTTTTGTCATCAACGGTACGGAGCGCGTCATCGTGTCTCAGTTACACCGTTCGCCCGGCGTGTTCTTTGATCACGATAAGGGTAAGACCCATTCTTCCGGAAAACTTCTTTTTAATGCGCGAGTGATTCCCTATCGCGGGTCTTGGCTCGATTTTGAGTTTGATCAGAAAGATCTACTGTTCGTCAGAATAGATCGACGAAGAAAGCTGCCTGCCACCATCATCCTGAAATCACTCGGTTATTCTGCTGAGGAAATCCTCAGTCTGTTTTTTGATAATGATCGTGTCACCCTGCTCCCAGAGTCGGCGGAAACCGACTTAGTCGCAGAGCGTTTGCGCGGCCAAGAGTTTGATTTTGATCTTAAGACCAAAACTGGCAAGACAGTTGTGGCGGCGAATAAGCGCATCACAGCGAGACATATTAAAGAGCTTGAGAAATCAGGCATGAAATCTCTTGGGGTCCCGGATAGTTATCTTCATGGAAGAGCGCTGGCACGAGATCTCGTTGATATGGAGACAGGAGAGGTCTTAGCTTCAGCAAACGATGAAGTCACGGCTGAGCTTCTGGAGAAATTTCGAGAAATTGGCGTAGAGTCCTTCGAGATTATTTACACCAATGATCTGGACAAGGGCCCTTATATCTCAGACACCTTGAGACAGGACGATACCCGTTCGGCTTTGGAAGCCCAAGTTGAAATTTATCGAATGATGCGTCCCGGCGAACCACCGACAAAAGATGCGGCAGATTTATTGTTTCGAAATTTATTTTTCAATACCGATCGTTATGACTTATCAGCAGTCGGCAGGATGAAGATGAACCGTCGCTTGTCTCGTCAAACCGATGAAGGTCCAGGTATCCTCAGCCAGCATGACATCGTCGATGTGATGCGAACGCTCGTTGAGCTTAAAAATGGACATGGCGAGACAGACGATATCGACAATTTAGGTAATCGACGAGTGCGGTCGGTTGGCGAACTTGTGGAGAATCAGTTCCGGATCGGACTTGTTCGCGTAGAGCGCGCGGTTAAAGAACGTTTGTCGATGGCTGAATCGGAGAATCTGACGCCTCAGGATTTGATTAATGCAAAGCCCGTATCGGCTGTCATAAAAGAATTTTTTGGATCGAGCCAGCTATCGCAGTTTATGGATCAGACGAACCCGCTATCAGAGGTTACACATAAGCGTCGCGTATCCGCATTAGGCCCTGGCGGTCTGACCCGAGAACGAGCCGGTTTTGAAGTGCGCGATGTGCATCCCACCCACTATGGACGAGTCTGTCCGATTGAGACGCCAGAAGGCCCAAATATTGGCTTGATAAATTCGCTGGCTATCTTTGCGCGGACCAATGAATACGGCTTTCTTGAGACGCCTTATAAGAAAGTGGTTAATGGAAAAGTGAAAGACGATTTCGTTTATCTGACAGCGATTGAAGAAGGCGACTACGTGATTGCGCAGGCTAACGCAGCGCTTGATAGTAAAAGTGTTTTGACGGATGAGCTGGTTTCGTGTCGGCATCACAATGAATTTACGCTCTCAACGCCTGAAAGTGTCGAGTTCATGGATATCGCACCGTCGCAAATTGTGTCGGTTGCTGCAGCACTTATCCCATTTCTCGAGCATGACGACGCCAACCGGGCCTTGATGGGTTCGAACATGCAACGTCAAGCGGTTCCTACGCTTCAAAGTGAAAAACCGTTAGTGGGTACTGGGATTGAACGTACTGTGGCTTCCGACTCGGGAGTGGTGGTGGTTGCCACTCGGGGCGGAATTGTGAATGCGGTCGACGCATCTCGTGTCGTGGTTAAGGTCAACGATAAAGAGGTTGAAGCGGGAGATTCGGGTGTTGATATTTATAATTTGGTGAAGTACACCCGTTCAAACCAGAACACAACGATCAATCAGCGTCCCCTGGTTTCAGTGGGTGACAAGATTGCTGCGGGCGATGTTCTTGCAGATGGCCCCTCGACGGACTTGGGTGAGTTAGCGCTGGGTCGAAACGTTCTTGTCGCATTCATGCCCTGGAACGGCTATAACTTTGAAGATTCGATTCTGATATCCGAACGCCTGGTGCAGGACGACGTCTATACCTCGATTCATATTGAGGAAATGACTTGTACCGCCCGTGATACAAAACTGGGCTCTGATGATGTCACGCGCGACATTCCAAATGTCAGTGAGTCGGCTTTGGCCAGGCTCGATGAATCAGGAATCGTGTACATTGGAGCCGAGGTTAATCCTGGCGATATTCTCGTGGGCAAAGTCACCCCAAAAGGGGAACAACAGTTAACGCCCGAAGAGAAATTACTGCGAGCAATCTTTGGCGAAAAAGCCTCTGATGTAAAAGACACCTCGTTAAGAATGCCATCCGGCACATCCGGTACTGTTATTGATGTGCAGATATTTACGCGGGATGGTGTTGATAAAGATCCTCGAGCACTTGCTATCGAGGAACAGGAACTTGATCGTATCAAGAAGGATTTACAGGATCAGTATCAGATTGTTGAGGATGATACTTATGACCGAATCGAGCGATTGCTTAACGGAAAGGTAGCCGAGGGTGGCCCTGGAGATCTTAAAGCAGACGACAAGATTGCAAAATCCTATTTGCAGGCGCTGCCCAGGGATAAATGGTTTGAGATTCGACTTCGGGACGAAGACGCTAACTCAAGTCTTGAGCAAATTCGCGCCCAACTGACAGTCCAGTCGAAGCGATTCGATGACTTGTACGAAGAGAAGCGACAGAAGCTGCAAGAGGGTGATGATCTGCAGGCTGGCGTCCTCAAGATGGTTAAAGTCTTCGTTGCAGTGAAGCGACGTCTGCAACCCGGCGATAAGATGGCTGGTCGCCATGGAAACAAGGGCGTGATCTCCAGGATTGTGCCGATTGAAGACATGCCCTATATGGAAGACGGCACTACTGTTGATATTGTGCTGAATCCGCTCGGAGTTCCATCACGCATGAATGTCGGCCAAGTGCTTGAGTGTCATTTGGGTTGGGCAGCCAGTCATTTAGGAAGGCAGATTGGCGAAATGCTTGATGCCGGTGCGGAGACCTCTGATTTACGGAGTCAGTTGAGCAAAATATACGGCACTGGCGACCATCCTGAAGATATTCAGTCTCTCACGGACAGCGAGGTGGATGAACTGTCCAAGAATCTTCGCGGGGGTGTGCCAATTGCAACGCCTGTCTTCGATGGCGCGAGCGAATCAGAAATCAAGGAATGGCTCAGGATTGCAGGACTACCGGAGAGCGGCCAGGCTCGGCTCATCGATGGCCGAACAGGAGAGCCTTTTGATCGACCGGTAACGGTTGGTTATATGTATATCCTGAAGCTCAATCATTTGGTGGATGACAAGATGCATGCGCGTTCAACAGGCCCTTACAGTCTGATTACGCAGCAACCACTTGGCGGTAAAGCGCAATTTGGCGGGCAGCGATTCGGGGAAATGGAAGTTTGGGCTCTGGAGGCTTATGGAGCGTCTTATACCCTGCAGGAAATGCTGACCGTGAAATCTGACGATGTCGGGGGGCGAACAAAAATGTACGAAAACATTGTCCGCGGCGATCACCGAATGGAAGCATCTGTTCCCGAGTCATTCAACGTGTTGGAAAAAGAAATAAGAGCACTCGGTCTTAATATTGAGAGACGGGAAGATCGGTAACTTTACCGTTTTGAAGTTTCGGACTCTCACGCTCTAGACAAGATAAAAGGAAAAAACATGAAAGATTTTTTCAGTCAGTTTTCACGACGCGACACGGTAGATCAGGAATTTGACAATATTCGAATTCGATTGGCGTCCCCTGATCAAGTTCGATCCTGGTCTTTTGGTGAAGTAAAGAAGCCAGAAACGATTAACTATCGAACGTTCAAGCCCGAGCGCGATGGTTTGTTTTGTGCAAAACTTTTTGGACCGATTAGCGATTACGAATGCCTGTGTGGAAAGTACAAACGTTTAAAGCACCGCGGTGTTGTCTGCGAAAAATGCGGAGTTGAAGTTACGTTGTCGACGGTACGTCGGGAACGAATGGGGCATATTGAGTTAGCCAGTCCTTGCGCCCATATCTGGTTTTTAAAATCGCTACCGTCTCGACTTGGTGTGTTGCTTGACATGACCGTGCGTGAAATTGAACGAGTACTCTATTTTGAGGCCTACGTCGTCACCGATCCGGGTCTTACAGATCTGGAAGCAGGCTCTTTGATGACAGAAGAGATGTACTACGAGGCGATAGAAAAGTACGGCTCAGAATTTGACGCAGGAATGGGGGCAGAGGCTGTTAAAGAGCTTCTTAAAAGCCTTGAGCTCAAGGCGCTTTCGGTCCAGCTTCGAGAAGATCTTGCAGAATCCACATCCGAGACAAAAACTAAAAAAGTCAGCAAACGCCTTAAAGTGGTCGAGGCATTTTTGCATTCTGGTAACAAGCCGGAATGGATGATCATGGAGGCGCTACCCGTATTGCCACCTGATCTCCGTCCATTAGTGCCGCTTGAGGGCGGTCGGTTCGCGACTTCAGACCTCAATGACCTCTATCGGAGGGTTATCAATAGAAACAATCGCCTACGTCGATTGCTTGATCTCAATGCGCCAGACATTATTGTTCGTAACGAAAAGCGTATGCTGCAAGAGTCCGTTGACGCTCTGCTTGATAACGGCCGTCGAGGTAAAGCGGTTACGGGTCCAAACCGGCGACAGTTGAAGTCCTTGGCCGACATGATAAAGGGCAAGCAGGGTCGTTTTCGGCAAAACCTATTGGGTAAGCGGGTTGACTATTCAGGGCGTTCAGTCATCGTGGTCGGGCCGACGCTCAAGCTTCATCAGTGTGGCCTGCCTAAAAAAATGGCGTTGGAGCTATTTAGGCCGTTTATCTATAGCAAGCTTGAATTGCGGGGTCTCGCGACAACGATCAAGCAGGCAAAAAAATTGGTCGAGCTGGAAGAGCCGGAAGTTTGGGATATTCTCGAGGAGGTTATCCGTGAGCATCCTGTGTTGTTAAATAGGGCGCCAACGCTGCACCGTCTGGGTATTCAGGCCTTTGAGCCGGTGTTGGTTGAAGGCAAAGCGATCCAGCTCCATCCGCTCGTTTGTACGGCATACAATGCTGACTTTGATGGCGATCAGATGGCGGTTCATGTACCGCTTTCTGTTGAAGCACAACTTGAAGCTCGGACGTTAATGATGTCCACCAATAATGTGCTTTCGCCTTCAAATGGCGAGCCTATTATTGTGCCATCTCAGGACATCGTTCTCGGGCTCTACTATATGACTCGAGAGCGGGTGAATGGACTTGGCGAAGGTAAGTATTTCTCTGACGTTTCAGAAGTGCGCCGAGCGCTTGATATTGGTGCGATTGCCATTCATTCAAAAATCAAGGTTCGAATTCGTGAGGTTAAAATTTCCGAGCAAGGCGAATCCGTCGAGACCTTCACATTAACGGATACCACGACCGGCAGAGCGCTCTTGTCAGAGATTCTCCCTGATGGCCTTCCTTTTTCGATTGTTAACAAGACCATGAAAAAGAAAGAGATTTCGGGCGCTATTAATCAGTGTTACCGAGATGTTGGCCTTAAGGATACGGTTATTTTTTGTGACCAATTGATGTACACAGGGTTTTCGATTGCGGCCAAAGCCGGTGTTTCCATCGGGGTGGATGATATGGCGGTTCCTGATAGTAAGTCAGGAATTGTGGATACAGCTGAAGCAGAAGTGAAGGCAATCCAGGATCAGCATAGTCAAGGTCTTTTGACGGATGGCGAACGATATAACAAAGTCGTTGATATTTGGACCCATGCCAGTGACCGAGTTGCTAATGAAATGATGGATGAAATCCAGTCTGATTCTGTTGTCACCAAGGACGGCGACAGCATTGAACAGGACTCGTTTAATTCCATCTTTATGATGGCAGACTCAGGCGCACGAGGCAGTCATGCGCAGATTCGTCAACTTGCCGGAATGCGTGGTTTGATGGCAAAGCCTGACGGCTCGATTATTGAAACGCCGATCAAGGCAAACTTCCGCGAGGGATTGAACGTAAACGAGTACTTCATCTCAACTCACGGCGCAAGAAAAGGTCTGGCGGATACCGCACTTAAGACGGCGAACTCCGGTTATCTTACACGACGACTGGTTGATGTCTGTCAGGACCTTGTCGTGATCGAGGAAGACTGTAAAACAGAAAACGGTATTGATCGAGAAGCCATTGTTCAGGGCGGTGAAGTTGTGATTCCTCTTGAGGACAGAATACTTGGACGCTCGGTCTCGAAGGATGTGTTGAGTCCGCGCGATCAAGAAGTTTTGCTAACAGCGGGTCAAATCATTGATGAAGCTGGTATCAAACTCCTCGAGGAGCACAATGTAAACCTTGTTAAAGTTCGCTCGGCAGTCACGTGCGAGACCCGGTTCGGAATCTGCGCAACTTGCTACGGCCGTGACTTAGCTCGAGGACATGTTGTGAGTCGCGGTGAAGCGGTCGGGGTGATGGCGGCTCAAAGTATTGGTGAGCCCGGAACGCAACTAACCATGCGGACATTCCATATTGGGGGCGCAGCGTCAAGAACCGCAGGATCCAGCAGGGTCGAAGTAAATCATGATGGTACCGTGTCTTGGATTGGAGTTCGTTCGGTCAGACGTGAAGACGGCAGTAATATCGTGGTGTCTCGTTCGGGTGATTTGGTGATCCGTGATCAGCATGGTGTTAACCGAGAGCGCCATAAGGTGCCTTATGGCGCAGTGGTCACCGTAAATGATGGCGATCAAGTTGAAAGTGGCCAATTAATTGCCTCCTGGGATCCCCATACTCGACCGATTATCAACGAGGTTGCCGGGAAAATTCGGTTCCAAAATATCGTTGAGGGCGTCTCCGTGACCGAGCAGGGCGATGAGTTAACAGGGTCCACCACTTACCTTGTGATTGATCCGAAAAGTCGACGTGGCGCTACGGGTGATATTAAGCCGACGATCGAATTGGTTGATGGGAAAAACAAGCCCAAAGCGACGCACCAGATGCCGCCTGGCGCATCGATTGTGGCGACAGATGGCAAAGAAATTGGTATGGGTGTTGTTTTGGCCCGAGTGCCGCTCGAAGGATCAAAGACCAAGGATATTACCGGCGGTTTGCCGCGCGTAGCTGAATTGTTTGAGGCGCGTAAAGCAAAAGAGCCTGCAATCTTGGCAGAGGCATCTGGCACCATTTCATTTGGCAAAGAGGTGAAAACTAAAGTTCGCCTTGAAATTACGGACGAAGACGGTACTGTCCATGAAATGTCTATTCCGAAGGATCGTCATATTAGTGTGTTCGATGGTGAAACCGTTGAGCAAGGGGATGTGATTTCGGAAGGTCCTCTTGCTGCGAGTGACGTGCTTGAGTATCGAGGTCTTGTGGCGTTAACTGACTTCATTGTTAGCGAGGTGCAAGAGGTCTACCGACTACAAGGTGTGAAAATAAATGACAAGCATATCGAAGTCATTGTTCGTCAAATGTTGCGACGGGTCAAAATCGATAAGCCCGGTGATACTCGTTATTTGCCAGGTGATCAGGTCGAGCGGTCGGCAATTCTAGGAGAAAATGATGCGCTCAGTTCGGAGAAGAAAGAGCCCGCAACTTTTCTTCCCGTGCTGCTTGGAATCACAAAGGCTTCACTGAGCACTGATTCGTTTATTTCTGCAGCGTCTTTCCAGGAAACGACTCGCGTCCTAACCGAAGCGTCAATGCAGGGTAAAGTGGACAATCTCCGCGGTCTGAAGGAGAACGTCATCGTGGGGCGCTTGATCCCCGCGGGTTCTGGCCTTGCTCACCATGAAGAGCGTCGACGACGACGAATGGAGCGTGATCGCCCAAGTGAAGAGAACGCCGATCCTGAAGAAAGTTTCAAAGGAATTGGAGATGCGGTTGAGGATGCTTCCGCCGAGGTCGCTTGAAATCACACCAAAATATCCGCGAGATAAGGGAAATTTAAGGGATTGTTGACAAAAAGCGCTGGTCTGCCTAGAATCGCGGCCTCCTACGGGGGCTGTGATTTAAGGTCGCCGTTCCACTAATTTAAATAAAAAATGCCAACGACAAACCAACTGGTTAGAAAACCGCGAGTCCGTCAGACACAGAAATCTAATGTGCCTGCCTTGGCTGCATGTCCTCAAAAACGCGGCGTCTGTACTCGCGTTTATACGACAACGCCAAAAAAGCCAAACTCTGCTCTACGTAAGGTGGCAAGAGTCCGTTTGACGAATGGTTTTGAGGTCACCAGTTATATCGGTGGTGAAGGGCATAACCTTCAGGAGCACTCAGTGGTTCTGATCAGAGGTGGAAGAGTGAAAGACTTGCCGGGTGTTCGGTATCACACGGTGCGCGGGACGTTAGACACATCGGGTGTAGGCGAACGACGACAAGGGCGATCAAAGTACGGCGCAAAGCGGCCAAAGTCCTAAGCGTCTGATTAATTAACAAAGGGAAAGATCGTTTGTGCCAAGATGTTTGAGCTGCGATCCTAAAACCGAAAAAAGGCCGAGTTAGCTGATCGGCCACGGTGATAAAGATGCCCTCGAAGTAAAAGGGCATCACAGAAGTTGCGAAGGAGGTTTTCACCTCTAGCAATAATAAAGCTGTCTCACCGTTGATATAGAAAGATCGCTAGAAGCGATCAAGGCGGCGCTGTGTGTGGTGTTTTACACGTCAGTGCCAGGAAATGAACGATGTTGTTGACTCAAATGGGTCTTCAACAGGAAACAAAGGTTTAAAACGGAAATCGGAACTCATGCCAAGACGTCGTGAAGTCCCTAAGCGGACCATTCTCCCTGATCCGAAGTTTGGTGATCAAACGATTGCCAAATTCATCAATGTAATGATGCAGGACGGTAAAAAGTCGATCGCAGAAAAAGTGCTTTATGGTGCTTTGGACACGATTGGGGGCCGGGGTGCAGATGAACCTTTGCAGGTTTTCTATCAGGCCCTGGAGAACGTAAGACCCGTGGTTGAGGTTAAGAGTCGACGAGTGGGTGGCGCAACCTACCAAGTACCGGTTGAAGTGAGGCCTAGTCGTAGAAATGCGCTCGCGATGCGTTGGTTGGTCGACGCCGCACGGAAGCGGAACGAAAAGTCGATGACTGATCGTCTGGCCGGTGAGTTAATGGACGCGTCGGACAAACGCGGCGGTGCTGCCCGCAAAAAAGACGAAGTGCACCGAATGGCGGAAGCCAATAAAGCGTTTTCTCATTTCAGGTTTTAGACAAAGTTCTCTATACCTCACTACCCTAACGGAAATCGAACGTGCCACGACAAACACCCTTAGACCGCTATCGCAACATCGGAATCATGGCGCATATCGATGCTGGGAAAACAACAACCACCGAGCGAGTTCTTTTTTATACCGGGATCTCCCATAAGATCGGCGAAGTCCATGACGGAAATGCGGTGATGGATTGGATGGAGCAGGAACAGGAGCGTGGCATTACGATCACCTCTGCGGCAACGACCTGCTTTTGGAGCGGTATGGACCAGAATTACGAAGAGCATCGGATCAATATAATCGATACACCGGGCCACGTAGATTTTACAATTGAAGTGGAGCGGTCTCTTAGAGTGCTAGACGGCGCCGTCAGTGTTTTTTGCGCCGTCGGCGGTGTGGAACCTCAGTCCGAGACTGTCTGGCGCCAAGCGGATAAATATAGCGTGCCTCGGATGTGTTTCGTCAATAAGATGGATCGCACGGGCGCCGACTTTTTCCGCGTTGTTGATCAGATTCGTGATCGCCTGGGCTCAAATCCTGTGTGTCTCCAAGCCCCTATTGGTGCCGAAGAGAATTTCGAAGGCGTTGTTGACCTGGTCAAGATGAAGGCGATCTACTGGGATGAAGAAACGCGCGGAACTAAATTTGAAGAACGAGAAATCCCCGAGGATCTGGCGGATCGTTGTCAAGAGTTAAGAGAAAAACTGGTTGAAGCTGCCGCCGAAGCAAACGACGAGTTAATGGAGAAGTACTTAGAAGAGGGAGAGCTCTCCTCAGACGAACTGAAGGCTGCACTACGTCAGCTGACAATTGCCAACAAGCTTGTCTTGGTGACCTGCGGCACAGCATTCAAGAACAAGGGTGTTCAAGCAATGCTAGATGCGGTTATTGACTACATGCCGAATCCTATGGAAGTGCCCGCGATCCGAGGACTTCTGGACGACGATAAAACCGAGGAAGATCGCCCCGCGTCTGACGATGCTCCGTTCGCCGCATTAGGCTTCAAGATAATGACCGATCCTTTTGTGGGTCAATTGGTTTTCTTCCGGGTTTACTCTGGCGTCATTAAGTCCGGCGATAGCGTCTATAACCCCATAAAAGGAAAGAAAGAGCGCATTGGTCGAATTTTACAGATGCATGCTAATTCTCGAGAAGAATTAAAAGAGGTTCGCGCGGGCGATATTGCGGCTGCAGTTGGCCTTAAAACGATAACAACCGGAGATACGCTTTGCGATCCCAGCAAAATCATTACGCTGGAACGGATGGAATTCCCCGAGCCCGTCATTTCACAGGCCGTCGAACCCAAAACCAAAAGCGATCAAGAAAAGCTGGGTGTCGCATTGGGCAAGCTTGCCCAAGAAGATCCATCTTTCCGGGTACGTACTGACGAGGAGTCAGGGCAGACCATCATCTCCGGAATGGGAGAGTTGCATCTCGAAATCATTATTGATCGAATGAAGCGTGAGTTCAGCGTTGACGCGAACGTTGGAAAGCCGCAAGTGGCCTATCGTGAGACGTTGAATGGTTCAGTTGAGCAAGAACATAAATATGCAAAGCAATCGGGCGGTCGAGGCCAGTATGGCCATGTCTATTTGCGTGTTGAGCCTCAGGAGCGCGGTGAAGGATTTGAATTCATTGATGCGATTAAAGGTGGCGTCGTTCCTCGCGAGTACATCCCGGCGGTAGAAAAGGGAGTCATTGAGGCGATGGAATCTGGAATTGTGGCTGGATATCCAGTGATCGACGTTAAGGTCACTCTTTATGACGGCTCGTATCACGACGTTGATTCGTCTGAACATGCGTTCCGCGCCGCCGCAATCCAGGCTTTCCGCGAAGCAAGCGGAAAGGCAAAACCGGTACTGCTCGAGCCAATTATGCGCGTCGAAGTTGTTACGCCGGAAGAATATATGGGTGGCGTCACTGGAGACCTAAATTCCAGAAGAGGAATGATCTCAGAAATGGAAGATGTTCCGGCTGGGAAAATCGTTCGCGCTGAGGTGCCGCTATCGGAAATGTTTGGCTATGCGACTTCCCTGCGATCCGCGTCACAAGGGCGTGCGACATACTCGATGGAATTTAGCCAGTATCTACCCGCCCCTTCGAGCGTCACGGAAGTGATGATGAAGAAAGCCAGTTAACCAAGTACTGTTGAGGAAATCAGAAAGTGTCGAAAGAAAAATTCGAGCGCAGTAAGCCACACGTAAACGTTGGAACCATTGGTCACGTTGACCATGGCAAAACCACCCTGACTGCAGCCCTAACTCGGGTGCTGGCAACTAAATTCGGCGGCGATGTAAAAGCCTTTGATGAGATCGACAACGCGCCTGAAGAGCGCGAGCGCGGCATTACGATTGCGACCGCTCACGTCGAGTACGAGACAGAAAAGCGTCACTATGCTCACGTCGACTGCCCAGGTCACGCCGACTACGTCAAGAATATGATTACAGGTGCAGCGCAGATGGATGGCGCCATCCTGGTCGTCTCGGCGGCTGATGGCCCCATGCCCCAGACTCGAGAGCACATCCTGCTTGCGCGTCAGGTGGGCGTTCCCTACATCGTTGTCTTCTTGAATAAAGCCGACATGGTAGATGACGCTGAGCTGTTAGAGCTGGTCGAGATGGAAGTTCGCGATCTACTCTCAAGCTATGATTTCCCGGGCGACGATACACCGATCGTGACCGGTAGCGCTCTGAAAGCACTTGAAGGCGATGAGTCCGATATCGGCGCCGCCGCCATTGTTGCATTGGCTGAAGCGTTGGATTCTTATATCCCTGAACCTGAGCGAGCGATTGACGGCGCCTTTTTGATGCCGATCGAAGATGTGTTCTCCATCTCGGGACGCGGCACCGTTGTCACCGGACGTATTGAGCGTGGCGTAGTTAAGGTAGGCGAAGAAGTTGAGATTATCGGTATTAAAGATACTGAAAAAACGACCTGTACCGGTGTTGAGATGTTTCGTAAATTGCTAGACGAAGGTCAGGCCGGCGATAACGTTGGCGTTTTGTTACGTGGCACCAAGCGAGAGGACGTTGAGCGTGGTCAGGTGTTAGCTAAACCCAGCTCCATCAACCCGCATACTGCGTTTGAGGCCGAAGTCTATATCCTGTCAAAAGAAGAGGGTGGTCGTCATACGCCGTTCTTTGAAGGTTATCGACCCCAGTTTTACTTCCGCACCACGGATGTCACCGGTGCGTGCAATTTGCCTGAGGGTGTGGAAATGGTCATGCCTGGCGACAACGTCAAACTGAAAACCACGCTGATTGCACCTATCGCGATGGAAGAAGGTTTGCGCTTCGCCATTCGTGAAGGCGGTCGTACCGTCGGCGCAGGTGTCGTATCGAAGGTGATCGCTTAAGGCGACTTAAGCGTAGAAGCTGAAAAACAATAAAGGTAAGGCAAACATGGCAGTTAACGTCAGTAACCAAAAGATCCGCATTAGATTGAAAGCGTTTGATCATCGAATGATTGATCGATCAGCGTTGGAAATTGTGGACACAGCGCGTCGCACAGGAGCTGTCGTTAAAGGACCGATTCCGTTACCGACCCGAAAAGAGCGATTCAATTTGCTCCGTTCACCTCACAAGTACAAGGATTCTCGAGATCAGCTTGAAATTCGGGTACACAAAAGAATTATGGATATTGTAGAACCAACCGATAAGACTGTTGATGCGTTAATGAAGCTGGATCTTGCAGCAGGCGTTGATGTCGAGATTAAGTTGGGCTAATTGCCGGCGGATTTCAGGAGTATTAGAAAATGTCATTAGGACTAGTTGGAAAAAAGGTCGGCATGACCCGTGTTTTCAATGAAGACGGGGTGTCCACGCCCGTGACCGTGGTTCAAGTCGAGCCAAACCGAGTCACGCAGGTCAAGCGGGAAAATACGGATGGTTATGTTGCACTTCAGTTGACGACCGGTGTTCGCCGCGCCACAAGAGTGACCAGCGCCGCCCGGGGTCATTTTGCAAAAGCCGGAACCGAAGCGGGTCGAAAACTTTGGGAAGTGCGAGTGGATTCAGAGGTAGCCGACGAGTATCAACCTGGTGCAGAAGTCACTGTCGAGATTTTTGAAGCTGGCCAGAAGGTGGATGTGAGAGGCACCACCATTGGTCGTGGCTTCGCGGGGGTCATGCGACGTCACAATTTCGGCGGCGGTCGCGCGACTCACGGTAACTCGAAAGCACACCGGAAACCAGGATCGATCGGTCAAAACCAGGATCCAGGCCGCGTCTTCAAAGGAAAGAAAATGGCGGGCCACATGGGAAATGTGCCACGGGTGCAGCAGAACTTAGAGATTGTCCGAGTGGATTCAGATCGAAATCTGGTCTTGATTCGGGGCTCCGTGCCAGGCCCCCGTGGGTTTGATCTTTACATACAGCCCTCGGTTAAAGGGCCAAGTTCGTCAAAAGCGTAAGACGCATTTTTCGAATCGCAGTTAATTAGAAAGGAAGAATTAAAGTGGAACACGCAGTTGTCAACCTAGATGGCTCAAGCGATAGAAGCGTTAGCCTAGCAGATACCGTGTTCGGTGCTGACTATAAGGAGCCGCTGATTCATCAAGTGGTGTGTGCGTATCTTGCTGGAGGCAGAGCGGGTACCAGTGCCCAGAAAAACCGATCAGCAGTCAGCGGCGGCGGCGCAAAACCGTGGCGTCAGAAAGGTACCGGACGAGCACGAGCAGGCACAAGTCGCAGCCCTATCTGGCGTGGGGGCGGTCGGGCATTTCCTTCATCGACCCGAAGCTATGCGCAGAAAGTTAACCGAAAAATGTATCGGGCCGCAGTCCGGTCAATTCTCTCGGAGCTTGTCCGTCAGGATCGGGTGCTAATTTGTGATGACATTAAATTGGACCAGCCTAAGACGTCGAAAATGACCGAAGCATTGAAGAGCCTTGGTCTATCGGGTCGGACCTTGTTAGTGACATCTGAATTTGACGCCAACATAATGCTGTCTGCCCGAAATATTATCGGCGTTGAAGTTATCCATGCCAGCGAAATCGACCCCGTAAGTCTTGTGGGCAGCGAGCACGTTATCTTTACTGAGGCGGCGGTCCGCAAGATTGAGGAGACGTTGCAATGAACCCCGAAAGGCTTCAACAAATTATTCTTTCTCCGGTCATCTCCGAAAAAAGTACCTCAGCTGCAGATTTGTCCAACCAAGTTGTATTTGAGGTTCTGTCGGATGCCACAAAAAATGAGATCCGAGAGGCAGTTGAGAAACAGTTCAGCGTCGCAGTAGAGGGCGTGCAGGTCATGAATGTTAGGGGAAAAGTCAAACGTTTTGGCAAGACTCCTGGCAAGCGTCGTAACTGGAAAAAAGCATATGTTCGACTCGCTGAAGGTCAGGACATCGACTTTATGGGTGGCGCCTGATCGCGGTTAATTCGTTGATCTTGCATTAACTTAAAGAACATCGTTTAGAAGTAAGGACACAGGATACTGAGTTATGCCAGTTGTTAAACAAAAACCAACGTCTCCCGGCCGTCGGGGAATGGTGCGGGTTGTTTCACCCGACCTTTATAAAGGACGTTCTGTACCCTCGCTAACCGAGCATAAAACTGCGAGTAATGGGCGGAATAGTGCAGGTCGGATTACAGTTCGGCATCGTGGCGGGGGTCATAAGCATCACTACCGAGTGGTTGACTTCAAAAGGGGTAAAGATAGTGTCCCCGCTCGTGTTGAACGACTTGAATACGATCCTAACCGTAGCGCCCATATTGCATTGCTTCTCTACGCAGATGGCGAGCGCCGGTACATCATTGCACCGAAGGGTCTGAAAGTGAATGACGCGGTGTCGTCAGGTTCGGATGCCCCAATTCGTACCGGTAACACACTTCCGATCAAGAATATTCCAGTCGGAACTGTCGTGCATTGCGTCGAAATGAAGCCTGGCAAAGGCGCCCAGATTGCTCGTTCCGCGGGCGCATCGGTGCAGTACCTTGGGCGAGAAGGCGCTTATGCGCTTATGCGCCTTCGATCGGGAGAAACCCGAAAAATTCTGGCCGAGTGTCGTGCCACTATTGGCGAAGTTGGGAATTCTGAAAACTCTCTGCGCAAGTTAGGAAAAGCCGGCGCCAAGCGCTGGCGGGGAATTCGACCCACCGTGCGTGGTGTCGCGATGAACCCAGTCGATCATCCCCACGGTGGCGGCGAAGGGCGGACCTCAGGCGGGCGTCATCCGGTAAGCCCAACAGGGGTTCCGACCAAGGGCTTCCGCACGCGTAAAAACAAACGAACCAGTTCGATGATCATTCGAAGAAGGAAGAAATAGGTATGCCCCGTTCAGTTAAAAAAGGCCCGTTCGTCGACCATTCTCTTTGGGCAAAAGTCTCAAAGGCCAAGGAAGAAGGAAATCGTAAGCCAATAAAAACTTGGTCACGTCGTTCAATGATCCTGCCCGAGTTTGTAGGCGTTACGATTGCGGTGCATAACGGACGGCAGCACGTTCCGGTGTTGGTTTCAGAAAATATGGTAGGCCATAAACTTGGGGAATTCGCTGCAACGCGTACATTTCGTGGCCATATCGCAGATCGAAAAGCAAAGTAATCAAGATTTTTCTGCTAGAAAAAACGTCAAAGAGATATAGATAATGGAAGTGAAAGCCGTTGCCCGATTCGTCCGCCTGTCGCCTCAAAAAGGTCGACTTGTTGCAGATCAGGTGCGTAATCTGCCAGTTGGCAAGGCGCTTGAATTGCTGCAGTTCAGTCCTCGAAGAGCTGCGGGTTTAATCCGTAAAGTTCTAGAGTCCGCGATTGCAAATGCGGAACATAATGAGGGCGCTGACATTGATGAGTTAAAAGTCAGTCAGGTATTAGTAGACGAAGGTCCAGTGATGAAGCGCTGGATGCCCCGCGCAAAAGGGCGTGCAACCCCCCTTATTAAACCGACCAGTCATATCACTGTAAGTGTGAGTGACGCAGCCTCGAGAGGACGCTAGTCAATGGGCCAAAAAATACATCCAAATGGATTTCGTCTCGGCGTCATTCGGGATTGGGATGCGAAATGGTTCGCAACCGGAAGTACTTATTCAAAAAACCTCGTTGCAGATCAGGGGATCCGTTCTTTTCTCCGGAAACGGCTTGCTAACGCTGCCGTGAGCCGTATTGAATTAGTCCGCGCGGGCGAGACCCTTAACGTGACGATCCACACGGGCCGACCTGGGATTGTAATTGGAAAGAAAGGTGAGGATATCGAAAGGCTTCGAAAAGAAATTCTCGCGCTTAATAACAATGTTCCGGTCCAAGTAGCGGTCGAAGAAATCCGAAAGCCAGAGCTTGATGCTCATTTGGTTTCCGAGAACGTTTGTCAGCAGTTAGAAAAAAGAATCATGTTTCGTCGGGCGATGAAACGCGCCGTTCAAAATACAATGCGACTCGGCGCCAAGGGGATCAAAATCATGATTTCCGGAAGGCTAAATGGTGCGGAGATTGCACGAACCGAGTGGTATCGGGAGGGACGGGTACCCTTGCACACGCTTCGCGCAGATGTGGACTATGGTTTTTCGGAGGCTCACACGACCTATGGCGTTATCGGCGTCAAGGTATGGATTTTCAAAGGCGAGATCATGCCTGGGGCTTCTGAGATTGAAGCACCCAAGGGTGCTCAGGCCGCCACTCCTGTATAAGGTTACAGTTAGATGCTTCAACCAAAAAGAACAAAGTTTCGCAAGCAGCAAAAAGGCCGCAATCGGGGACTCGCCGTCCGTGGAAGTAAGGTCAGCTTCGGTGAATTTGGGCTTCAATGTACTGGCCGGGGGCGTTTAACTGCCAGGCAAATTGAAGCCGCCCGGCGTGCGATCAATCGGCACGTCAAACGCGGTGGACGGGTTTGGATTCGGGTGTTTCCGGATAAACCCGTATCAAAAAAGCCGCTTGAGGTTCGCATGGGTAAAGGAAAGGGTAATCCTGAATTTTGGGTGGCCCTCGTTCAGCCGGGAACGATGCTCTATGAAATTCAAGGGGTGGAAGAGGAGTTGGCTCGAGAAGCGTTCCGACTCGCGGGCGCAAAACTTCCTATTTCAACCTCATTTGTTAAGCGTCAGGCGGCGTAAGGTTAAGCGATATGGCCGATAAAAAAGTTTCAGATATGGGTGCGCCAGAGCTCAAAACAGAGCTTTTAGAGTTGCGTAAAGAGCAGTTTAATCTGCGCATGCAAAGAGGCACTGGTCAACTGGCCAATCCCTCACGATTTAAGGTGGTTCGGCGTCAAATTGCACGAATCAAAACGCGAATGACAGAAATCAGCAGGACCGGCTAATGAGCGAAAACAAGACATCCGTGGAGCATTCTCGGGCACGAACATTGCAGGGTAGTGTTGAGAGCGCGAAGATGGATAAGACGATCACTGTAGTGGTGGAGCGCAAGTTTAAGCATCCGCTGTACAAAAAATATATTCGACGATCAACTCGCCTTCATGCGCACGATGCTGACAATCAATGCAAAACAGGCGACTTAGTTGTCATTGAAGAATGCCGCCCGGTTTCCAAGCTAAAAAGTTGGCGCTTGGTCAAAGTGGTTTCACGTTCAGAGCAGGATTCTTCGGCAACCGCGTAAGCGTAGTGGACCGAAGAGACCTAAAACCGCCAACTATCTGGTAGAGAAAAATGATTCAAATGCAAAGTAACCTCAGTGTTGCTGATAACAGCGGGGCGCGTAGGGTTCAGTGTATTAAGGTCCTGGGCGGATCGAAACGCCGATATGCAGGCGTGGGAGACATCATCAAGGTCAGTATTAAAGAAGCCATTCCGAACAGTCGGGTTAAGAAAGGTGATGTTTATCAGGCAGTGGTGGTTCGGACAAAACATGGTGTTCGTCGAACGGACGGTTCGCGAATCCGATTTGATAGTAACGCCGCTGTGCTTCTGAACGCCCAATTTCAACCTGTCGGGACTCGAATTTTTGGCCCCGTTACGCGAGAACTTCGGTCTGAACGGTTTATGCGAATTATTTCGCTTGCCCCTGAGGTTCTTTAAGGAAATAGCCATGAAAAAATATCGCAAAGGTGACGACGTAATTGTTCGGGCAGGTCGAGACAAGGGGAAGCGGGGGACGATCCTTCGCGTGATCGATACTGAAAAAGTATTGGTCGATAATGTCAATATCGTCAAGAAGCATACCAAGCCGAATCCTAACAAAGGGCAGACCGGAGGCATCATCGAGAAGGAATCGCCGATTCGGATTTCTAACCTCGGTATGTATAACCCGAACAGTAAGAAAGCGGATCGAGTGGGTATTAAGGTGCTCGAGGATGGCCAGAAGGTCAGGATCTTCCGCTCTGATGGTGAAATGATCGACGCAAGTTGATCCCTGATAGGTAGAAAAGTATGTCGAGAATGCAAGAACATTATCGAAAGACCGTTGTGCCTGCGCTCATGGAGCAGTTTAAGTACTCCAGCGTGATGCAAGTCCCACAGATTTCGAAGATCACGCTAAACATGGGCGTGGGAGAAGCTGTCGCCGATAAAAAAGTGATGGACGCAGCGGTTGGCGATCTTACAAAGATTGCGGGTCAAAAACCGATCGTGACCAACGCTCGAAAATCAGTCGCGGCGTTTAAGATTCGCGAAGGGTGGCCAATTGGTTGCAAGGTTACGCTCCGAAGAGATCGAATGTATGAATTTCTGGATCGCCTTATTGGCGTTGCTTTTCCGCGGGTCCGCGATTTCCGCGGCGTGTCAGCGAAAGCGTTTGACGGCCGTGGAAACTATAGCGTTGGATTCAAGGAACAGATTGTTTTCCCTGAAATTGACTACGATAAAGTCGACACGCTACGGGGCCTCGATGTGACCATTACAACCACCGCTCGGACAAACGAGGAAGGTGAAGCGCTACTTCGGGGATTTAATTTCCCCCTTAAGAAATAGGATTTGTCATGGCAAAAAAATCAATGATTGCTCGAGAAGTAAAACGAAAAAAGCTGGCAGCTCAGTTTGGTGCCCAACGTGCAGAAATCAGACAAAGAGTGACTGATGAGTCGCTGTCATATGATGATCGTTGGGAAGCGATGATTGAACTCCAAAAGTTACCGAGGGATTCTTCCAAGACACGCCAACGTAACCGGTGCGCGCTGACAGGCCGGCCAAGAGGTTATTTCAGGCGCTTTGGCCTTGCGCGAAATGCGCTTCGTGAAGTCGTAATGCGAGGCGAAGCCCCCGGGGTTGTGAAAGCCAGTTGGTAGATCGTCTTGGCTCTGACATTAAGTTAAGAACAAATTTCTAGAAAAAAGGTATTTCCATGAGTATGTCTGACCCTATTGCCGATATGCTGACCCGCGTCCGTAACGCCTTGGCAGCGAGGAAACAAACGGTCTCTATGCCGGCGTCTAATTTAAAGGTGTCAATTGCTGAACTTTTGAAAAAAGAAGGCTACATCAGCGATGCCAAGGTCGAAGGAGACGGGGCGAAGAAGTTACTAAATCTTACCCTCCGGTACGCCGAAGGCGAAAGCGCAATTGAAATGATTGAGCGGGTGAGCCGACCAGGAAGGCGGGTCTATTGCAATGTTGATGACATGCCGCGTGTCCGCGGTGGCTTGGGAGTCGTTATGGTTTCGACGTCGAAGGGCCTTTTGACGGATAAGGATGCCCGATCGGCGGGTGTTGGCGGCGAAGTCATTTGTCGCGTCTTTTAGTTGGCGGAATCTACACTGGAGTGTTGAATGTCACGAGTTGCTAAAAATCCAATCTCTCTGCCCACGGGTGTGGAAGCCAAGGTTGCTCCCACCGCTGTTAGTATCAAAGGGCCCAAAGGAGAACTTTCTCTAGATCTCCATCCGGAAGTTACGGTAGAGCAGTTAGACGGCGTTTTAAAAGTTGCGCCTCACTCGAACGATAGCTGGGCCATGGCAGGCACTTTCCGTGCGCTGATTTCTAATATGGTGTCCGGCGTGACCGACGGGTTTGAGCGAAAGCTTGAGATTGTCGGTGTGGGTTATCGGGCCCAAGCTCAAGGACAAAAATTGAACCTCAGTTTAGGTTTTTCTCATCCTGTTGTTTACCAAATGCCCGATGGAGTTGCTGTGGAGACGCCTACTCAGACTGAAATCGTATTGAAAGGCGCCGACAAGCAAAGAGTGGGGCAGGCTGCGGCAGAGATCCGCGCGTTCAGACCACCTGAGCCCTACAAAGGTAAAGGTATTCGTTACTCTGGTGAATACGTTGTCCGCAAGCAGGCGAAGAAAAAGTAAAACTAAATCGTGTGTCCACGGTTGAATATTTAAGACAAATCCAAAACAGCTTAAGTTGATAAAGGCAAACGAGATACAGCAGCATGAAAGATAAGAAGTTATCTAGATTACGTCGAGGCAAGAAAACGCGATCCAAGATCGCTCGTGATCGAGTGAATCGTATGTGTGTTTTTAGAACCCCGCGACATATTTACGCCCAGATTATCGATCAAACGGGTGGCCGTGTTTTGGCCAGCGCTTCAACAATTGATTCGGAGGTAAAGGGAAGCATTAAGAACGGCGGTAACATTAATGCTGCGGCTGAGGTTGGAAAGCGAATTGCAGAGAAAGCAAAGGCGGCCGGTGTGGAAAGTGTCGCATTTGATCGATCAGGATTTCGATATCACGGTCGAATCAAGGCACTAGCAGATGCCGCCCGCGAAAGCGGATTACGGCTCTAGTCGATAGGAAAACGAGAACGAATATGGCGACAAAAGCAGAACAAATTTCAGTCGATAGCGAAGGGTTTATTGAGCAGTTAATCAACGTCCGTCGCGTAGCGAAGGTAGTAAAGGGCGGTCGTATTTTTGGGTTTTCCGCGCTGACTGTCGTTGGCGATGGCAATGGTCGAGTAGGCATTGGCCGAGGAAAGGCAAGAGAGGTTCCGGTCGCCGTTCAGAAAGCAATGGACGAAGCGCGCAGAAATATGCGCAAAGTGAAGCTGAAGAAAGGAACGCTGCATTACGCAACCATCGGCCGACATGGTGCAGCAAGAGTGGTCATGCGACCTGCATCTGAAGGCACTGGCGTGATTGCTGGCGGTACGATGCGCGCAATCTTCGAAGCTGCTGGCGTAAAGAATGTGTTGGCGAAGGTAATCGGCACAACGAACCCCATTAATGTCGCGCGAGCAACAGTGGCAGGTTTGGTCGGGATGCAAAACCCCCGACAGGTCGCGATTCGACGTGGAAAGACAGTTGAAGAAATTCGAGGAAAGGAATCCGAAGATGGCTGAAAAACGTATCCGGGTAACGCTGGTTAAGAGCAAATTCGGGCGAGGTGCGCGACAACTGGCTTGCGTGCATGGACTTGGCCTAAAGCGTTTGCATCAAAGCGTAGAAGTAGAAGATTCTCCTTGTATCAGGGGAATGATTAACAAGGTTTCGCACCTTGTTCGCGTTGAGGAAAATTAAAATGCGGTTAAACGAACTCAAACCTGCAGCAGGTTCGCGACCAGCCGGTAAGCGTGTTGGTCGTGGAACAGGGTCGGGTGTTGGAAAAACGGCTGGACGCGGCGTGAAAGGTCAGAAGTCCAGATCTGGCGGATTTCATAAAGTCGGCTTTGAAGGCGGTCAAATGCCATTACAGCGGCGTCTACCCAAAAGAGGTTTCCGATCTGTTCTTCGACCGAAGGTAGCAGAGGTTCGCCTCCACGAGCTTCAAAAAATCGAAGTTGGGGAGATCGACATCGCGATTCTTAAATCAACTGGGGTCATTCGACATGACGCCATTCGGGCAAAGGTGATTGCATCTGGCAGTATCGAGCGTGCGGTCGTTTTGCGTGGGATTAGCGTCACTCGTGGCGCACGCGCTGCGATCGAAGAAGCTGGAGGAAAGGTCGAGGCTTAATCTTATGGCAGCGTCTCCCTTAGCCTCTATTGGAAAATTGACCGAGTTGCGTCAGAGGATTTTATTTGTCCTGGGTGCGATGGTGGTGTTCCGCATGGGTACGCATATTCCTATTCCTGGCGTAGATCCAACGGCAGTGGCGGCATTATTTGCGCAAACCCGCGGATCAATCGTCGACGTGTTTAATATGTTTTCCGGTGGGGCGCTTGAACGCCTGTCAGTTTTTGCACTAGGCGTGATGCCTTATATCTCGGCATCGATCATCATCCAAATGATGACTTCAGTTGTTCCAAAATTGGAAGCACTCAAAAAAGAAGGCGAGTCCGGGCGACGTAAAATAACGCAATACACCCGATACGGCACCGTATTGCTAGCGACATTCCAAGGTCTCGGAATCGCGATCGCGATCGAAGGTCAGCA
Organism: Arenicellales bacterium nBUS_48; assembly: GCA_051201575.1. GTDB lineage: Bacteria > Pseudomonadota > Gammaproteobacteria > Arenicellales > UBA868 > UBA868. The sequence continues at coordinate 1,011,424 of CP179197.1, forward strand.
GGCCGCAGGGGGTGCGGTAGTTCTGGTGCCCGGCCTAGGGTTTAAAATCACGACCGTTGCGACCTTGGTCACCGGAACGATGTTCTTGGTTTGGCTTGGCGAGCAAATCACCGAGCGCGGGATCGGCAACGGCATTTCCCTGATCATCTTTGGCAGCATCGTGGCGGGCCTCCCGTCGGCGGTCGCCGGGACGTTGGAGTTAGCCCGAACGGGTGCATTTACCCCAATTGGCGTGCTGGCGCTTTTCGTTGGCGCGATCTTGGTCACTGCCTTTGTTGTGTTTGTTGAGCGGGGTCAGAGGCGGATTACCGTTAACTATGCGAAACGTCAACAAGGACGAAGAATGATTGCGGGGCAGTCAACACATTTGCCGTTGAAACTCAACATGGCAGGTGTGATACCGCCTATCTTCGCTTCAAGCATTATTTTGTTTCCAGCCAGTTTGGGGAGTTGGTTTGGGCAGAGCGAAGGCATGGGATGGCTTAAAGACATCGCAACCACTCTCTCACCAGGCCAACCTATTTATACCCTGGTTTACGCAGGCATGATTTTGTTTTTCTGTTTTTTCTACACCGCAATGGTTTTTAACCCCAAAGAAATTGCAGATAATCTAAAAAAGTCTGGCGCATTTGTGCCGGGGATTCGACCGGGCATTCAGACTGCGACTTACGTTGATAAGGTTGTTTCGCGACTGACATTGGCGGGCGCTTTATATTTGACCGTGGTTTGCTTAATTCCGGAATTTTTAATTGTGAAATGGAGTGTCCCTTTTTATTTTGGAGGGACGTCGCTCCTGATTATCGTCGTCGTCATGATGGACATGATGTCCCAAGTTCAATCGCACTTAATGTCACGACAGTATGAGAGTTTGATGAAAAAATCATCTTTAGTAGGTGGTGGAATGGGTCTTCCGCGTTAGAAAGACTAAAGTCAGAGAGATATTTATGAAAGTAAGAGCATCAGTAAAAAAGATTTGTCGGAACTGTAAAGTCATCCGACGAAACGGCAGCGTCCGCGTGATCTGTGTGGATCCGCGTCATAAACAGCGACAGGGTTGATCTCGAACCTAACGTTCGATAAACATCAAGAGGCGAAACAGTGGCACGTATAGCAGGAATTAATTTACCAGCAAACAAGCATCTCGAAGTGGCGTTGACCGCAGTTTATGGCATAGGCCGCGTAACTGCCCAGCGAATTTGCGATGCTGCAGGATTAGCACGTAATACCAAGGTTCATGAATTGTCGGAGGGTGATGCGGATCGAATTCGATCTGAGGTTGCCAGTCTACCGGTAGAAGGCGATCTTCGACGTGAGATTTCAATGAACATAAAGCGCTTGATGGACATGGGGTGCTACCGAGGCATGCGACATCGACGTGGATTGCCCGTTCGCGGTCAGCGCACGTCGACTAACGCTCGAACTCGAAAAGGGCCGAAACGCCCAATCCGTAAATAAGCAAGGGAACTGATTGAATGGCAAAAGTCCAGAACAAAAAGCGCACCAAGGCAAAAGTTCGCAAGAACATCCTTGAGGGAGTGGCACATGTCCACGCGACGTTTAATAACACGATCATTACGATAACGGATCGGCACGGAAACGCTGTATCGTGGGCGACTTCCGGCGGTGCGGGATTTCGTGGGAGCCGTAAAAGTACGCCTTTTGCAGCACAGGTCGCGGCAGAGACGGCCGGGCGGACTGCCCAAGACTGCGGAATGCGGCAACTTGATGTAAAGATCAAGGGGCCAGGACCGGGTCGGGACTCGTCAGTTCGTGCTCTAAATAACTTGGGCTTCGAGATTAATTCAATCACTGATGTAACGCCCATGCCACATAACGGTTGTCGTCCACCAAAACGTCGACGCGTCTAAAGTTTAATAAGAGAAACAGCTATGGCCAGATATCGCGGACCCACTTGCAAACTCGCACGTCGTGCGGGCACCGACCTTTCCCTGAAGAGCCCAATACGGGCGCTTGATTCCAAATGCAAATTTGATCGCCCGCCCGGATTTAAGGCCGGCGGAAGACGTCCGAGGGCGACCGTTTATGGTACGCAACTTCGGGAGAAGCAGAAGCTCCGCCATATGTATGGGCTGATGGAGAAACAGTTTCATAGTTATTACCTCACTGCTGCTCGGTCAAAAGCTGCGACCGGCGAGAAGCTGCTGCAACTCCTTGAGTCACGTCTCGATAGCGCTGTGTATCGAATGGGTTTTGCAATTACCCGAGCTGAGGCCAGGCAACTTGTCAGTCATAACGCCATTATGGTTAATGGCTCACGGGTCAATATATCTTCCTACCAGGTGAAAGCCGGGGATGAGGTGTCAATCCGAGAACGCTCTCGCGGACAACTCCGAATCAAAGCCGGACTCGAGATTGCTGAACAAATTGGTTTTGTCCCCTGGGTAGATGTCGATGCCAAAAATTTTAAGGGAATATTCAAGACGGTACCTGATCGTGCCGATCTTTCTCAAGAAATCGATGAATCATTAGTTGTCGCGCTCTACTCCAAATAGTCCGGAATAAAAAAAGATAGCGCATATTGCAATGTCTTTTCAGGACCTGAACAGTTAAAAGAACTAAACAGAGGTAAATGCTTAATGTCGCAAGCTAGAGAAGAATTTCTTCAACCGAATGTGATTAATGTGGATGCTGTAACGACAACTCGCGCACGAGTGACATTGGAACCCCTCGAGCGGGGTTTTGGCTATACGCTTGGAAATGCGCTCCGTAGAATTCTGTTGTCCTCGATGCCTGGAGCAGCCGTTACGGAAGTGAAAATTGAAGGCGTTAGTCACGAATATGACACCGTCCCCGGCGCGCAGGAAGATGTGATCGCCGTTCTGCTGAATCTCAAGAGTCTTGCGGTTACGATGCACAACCGAGATGAAGCAGTATTGAGAGTGTCAAAAAAGGGACCCGGAGTGGTGACTGCCTCTGATATTCAGCTCGATCATGACGTCGAAGTTGTAAATCCCGATCATCTTCTGGCTAGCCTTTCTGCGGACGGCGAGTTGAATATGGAGATTACGGTCAGTAATGGTCGTGGCTATCAGGTTGTTGACCCCACCGCCGAAGAAGGGGAAACCCGCGGCGTAGGCGTCTTGAGACTCGATGCGTCTTACAGTCCAATTCGTAGCGTAACGTATTCGGTAGAAAATGCTCGAGTTGAGCAGCGTACCGATTTGGACAAGCTCGTGATGGAGATTGAAACTAACGGCACGATTGACCCTGAAGAAGCAGTTCGGCGAGCAGCTCAGATCTTGCATGAGCAAATTTCGGTATTCGTTCAGCTTCAAGAGTCGGATCATTCCGACGCGGAAGTGCTTGAAGAGCGTGTCGACCCAATGCTGCTTCGATCGGTCGATGATCTTGAGTTAACGGTACGGTCTGCTAACTGTCTTAAAGCAGAAAATATCTACTATATTGGCGATCTTATTCAGCGAACCGAGGTTGAACTGCTAAAGACGCCCAATTTAGGCAAGAAATCTTTAACAGAAATCAAAGACGTGCTCGCGACGCGCGGTCTTTCTCTCGGCGTAAAACTTGAGAACTGGCCACCCGCATCCCTGCAGCGCGAAAAACGCGATAACCTGCATTAAGAATTGGAGAGTCGGCCATGCGCCATCATAAAATCGGACGCGCCCTTGGGCGAAATTCCAGTCACCGAAAGGCAATGTTTGCAAACATGGCGGCGTCTTTATTTGAACACGAGCAGATTAAAACGACTTTGCCAAAAGCAAAAGAACTGCGTCGAGTCGCGGAGCCGTTGATCACCTTGGCCAAGAAACCGACTGTAGCCAACCGTCGCCTGGCTTATGCACGACTTCGAGATAGAAACGCTGTGTCTAAGCTTTTTGATAGTTTGGGCCCACGATTCCAGGATCGGCCGGGTGGCTATACGAGAATTTTGAAATGTGGTCCTCGCGCCGGCGACAACGCCCCGATGGCGTATGTTCAGCTATTAGATATCCCGACTGAAGAAACGACTGAGTCTTAGATCGAGCGCTTCTAGGTCGGATTAATCATTAACGGATCAGTTCCAACTCCTCGTTGATCGTTTTATAGGGCGCCGTGGAAATACCCAATTGGGGCGTTGATCTAGAAACGGGCCTGATCCCGGGCGTGACATGTTTATGCTCCCCCCATTGCGATGATAGACCGGTTGACAGTGGAATAGACGCGGTTGTGGTCCACGCTATCGCTCTTCCCCCCGGAAAATTTGGGACGGATGCGATCGAGGACCTGTTTCTTGGCTGTCTCGACATTACTGCCCATCCCTACTATTCGACTATAAAGTCTTCCAAGGTTTCCGCTCATTTCTTGATCGATCGAGCAGGCAAACTTGCCCAATTTGTCCCCGTGACCCGGCGAGCGTGGCACGCTGGAGTGTCCAGTCTTAATGACCGCGATCGGGTTAATGACTTTTCCGTTGGCATTGAGCTCGTCGGATCCGACGACACTGCATTCGAGGTGCCACAATATGTGGCGCTTGCCTATCTCATCCGGGCGCTTCAAAGCGCCTATCCATCGATTTCCAATGAGCGAATTGTCGGTCACTCGGACATCGCACCCGGCCGAAAAACAGATCCTGGCCCCCGGTTTGACTGGAGTCATCTACGCCAACTGATGGCTCAGTTGTCAGTTGAAGAGATATAACGCGCTAGCGTCTTCCTCAGGCTTGGTTAGCGCCATCGGATGATGGTTGTCGTTTCCATAGGATGTCTGATTCTCCGGCCGATTGATTAAGACTTCGTGCCATGACAAAAAGAAGGTCGGACAAGCGATTAATGTACTGACGGGATGGATTCCCAACAGCATGATCGTCATCGATCAGCCATAGCGCTCGTTCTGCCCTTCTGCAAACGCTTCGCGCAACGTGACACAATGATGCCGCTCGCGTGCCACCTGGCAAAATGAATTCTTCGAGAGGCGCTAGGGATTCATTTAAAGCGTCGAGCATCTTTTCAAGTTCGACGGTTCGCTCGGGTTCCACTAGCGTGAATCCCGGGAGGCTTAATTCTCCCCCAAGATCGAACAGGCAATGTTGGATCGAAACCAAACATTCTCGAATATCGTCAGGTAGTTGCTCGGTCAGCATTAACCCGATCAGACTGTTAAGTTCATCGACCTGACCCATGGCTTCTACTCTTGCTGAGCATTTAGCGACTCGATTACCGTCCCCAGGCCCGTGGTGCCATCATCTCCGGTCCGGGTGTAAATTTTACTTAACCGTTTTCCCACAAGAATTTATCCAAAAATCTAAAACATAATTTTAGTTCAATCGGAATTAGGAATATAGGCGATTGCACGAAAGTCATTCACATTTGTATAGGTTGGACCCGTTGTGACAAGATCATTGAGTAAGGTAAAAAAGGAGCCAGCGTCGTTGTTTTCGAGGCAGTCCTTTGGATTTATTCCGCGTTCCGCGGAGCGGGAAAGTGTGGAGGGCGTTATCACGGCTCCGGCTGCCGTCGTTGCACCGTCGATGCCATCGGTATCACAGGCGATTCCAAAAAGGTTCTCAAGCCCGTTCAGCTCAATTGCCAGCGCGAGCAGGTACTCCTGATTGGGGCCCCCTGATCCCGCTCCCGTAATTTGAACTGTCGCTTCACCCCCTGAAAGTAGCAAGGTTCGCTGATTATTCTCAAAAAGTTTCTCCGTACGGATTAAATGCGCGTGATGCTTTGCAATCTCTGCCGCCAGACCCTCGACCTGATCTCCAAGATTAATGACATTGAATCCCAAATGTTGGGCACGATTTGATGCGGCCTCAAGCGCTTTGCTGGGTCCAGCGACCACCTTATATCGGGAAAATCGCAGCGCGGGGTCACCTGGCGCTGGCGTTTCTGACTCATCTGATCGCAGTATGCGTCGGATGGCGGGGGAGACCGCGATGGAGAATCGATCCAGAACGTTATCCGCTTCGGCGCACGTTGAGGGATCCCCTACTGTAGGGCCTGAGGCGATAGTCGAGATATGATTTCCGGGTACATCTGATACCGCTAGGGTAAATGTTGAAGCTGGATATGACGCGGTGGCCAACCGACCGCCTTTTATTGCGGAAAGATGTTTGCGGACGGTATTTATTTCATTAATTGTCGCGCCGGAACTGAGAAGACTTCTGGTGATCGCTTGTTTCTCAGCGAGAGTAATTCCCGGCAACGGTAGATTCAGTAGCGCACTTCCTCCGCCCGATAATAGGCAGAGCAATAGATCATCTGACTTAAGAGAACAAGCCATCTCAAGTATATGAGTGGCACCTTCAAGGCCTATTCTGTCGGGCACGGGATGACTTGCCTCGATGATGTTAATCGATTCGGTTTTTAAGCTATGTCCCTGAGGGACGATAATCAAGCTGTCTTCGATTGACCCCAACGATTTTTCAAGGGTTTGAGCCATTGACGCGCCAGCTTTTCCAGCCCCAACAACAACTGTTTTCCCGCGAGGTGGTTCAGGTAAAAGCCCCACCAGCTCGCTGCCGGGGTATGCGCTCTCGACGGCAGCGTCGAAAAGATCTCGAAGCAGTGTGACGGCGTACTCAAAGTGTGGGCTCTCAGTTGCCATTTGCGAAGGGCGGTTCCTTATTTATTACGGCATTATGCACTAGTTCTTGACATGTTAATGGCCGACCGATTTATAGTACGCTGTCCGAGTTAACGTTTAAAACAATGACTCTCGGTAATGCACCAGCCCAAAACCAAAAACGGAGATGCCATGTTCCAGTACGAGGCTTACAACGACCCGATCCAACGTCCGAGGTATACCGGTCTTCCAACTTTTATGCGAGCGCCTTATCGAGAAGATCTAGAAGGGCTCGAGATCGGTCTTGTGGGGGTTCCATTCGATGGCGGCGTAACCAATAGGACAGGTGCTCGACATGGTCCTCGTGAAATCAGGAATCAGTCGAGCTTAATGCGGCGGCGTAATCAGGCCAGCGGTATCGGTCCTCATGATCTTTGCTCGGTAGCAGATGTGGGTGATGCTTGGGTGCAGTCGCCTTTTGAGTTGGAAAAAAGCCTCGATGAAATACGATCGTTTTATGCTGAGCTTCATCAGGCGGGGGTCGTGCCCGTATCGGCTGGGGGAGATCACTCGGTTACATTGCCAATCCTTCGGGCCATCGCGTCTGACCAGCCCGTTGGTCTGGTTCATTTCGACGCGCACTGTGATACCGGAGATGATTATCTTGGCTCTAAATTTCATCACGGGGCGCCGTTTCGTCGAGCAGTCGAAGAAGGATTAGTTGATCCAAAGCGCACCATTCAAATTGGAATTCGAGGGTCGCTCAATGATCTCGATCAGTGGAAGTTTAGTCATGATGCCGGTATGCGGGTCATCTACATGGAGGAGTTTTATGAGATGGGGGTCAAATCTGTAATCGACGAAATTCGGCGAGTTTCGGGCGATGCACCGACCTACCTTACTTTTGACGTTGACGGGCTTGACCCCGTCTACGCGTCAGGCACAGGAACACCTGAGGTGGGGGGATTTAGTACCGTTGAGGCTCAATTAATGATTCGTGGATGCCAGGGATTAAATTTAATCGGCGGAGATGTTGTAGAGGTTGCGCCACCGTTTGATCCAAGCGGCAATACGGCTCTGACTGGGGCAACGATGATGTTTGAAGTTTTATGTGTTGTTGCCGACGCTGTTGCGCGTCGCAGGGGTGAGTAGACTCGGTTTAAGGTTGGGATCTTACCGATACGCAAGAATGTAACGTCAGCCGATTAACCAGGACGCTTATCGAAAGCTGAAATCTCTTCAGGAATGTGATGAAAGTCTTGCTTGTCGCAGGTAAATATTGCCACCGTTGGCGCAAATACTGACGGGTCGTCCAGTGTGCCTACCTTGATAATCATCGCGCCCGGTCGATTAGGCGTTTCTGACCCTATCCCTGTGCCACAGTTGCTGCAGAAATAGCGGGTGACTGCCACGTCGAGATCATCGCGTCTAAATTCACTTAATTCCCCCTGGGTCAAATGGAAAGCTTCTTTTTCAAAAATGATTAGCGCGGCAGGATTCCCACCGCTGATGTACTGACACTCTCGACAATAGCATTGCAACGATGCTTGGGGCTCGCCGTTGAGTTCGTATTGGACGTCTCCACAGTAACATCTTCCATTTAATGCCATTTCTCCCCCTTCAATTGCCCTTTAAAGTGGGGTGACAATATCATAATTTCTTTGCAAAAATAGGCAAATCTATTCGTTAATGGCACTTTTTCGTGGCGAGTCCGAAATTGATTCATTCACGCCCTCAAACCTATAATGATGAATCCCGCTCGACTGCCCTGAATTCTGTTCGACAAAGAAAGAGTAACCTAATGCCAGAATATATCGCTCCGGTTGATGACCTTCGTTTTGCGTTAAAGCTCTCCAATAATGAAGACTTGACGACGTGGCCTGGATTTGAGGATGCAAGTCCTGACCTCATTGATGCCGTGCTCGAGGAGGCGGCTCGTTTTTCGAAGGATGTCTTGTCGCCTATCAACTATTTGGGGGATCAGACGCCACCCGTTGTAAACGAGGGAGTGGTCACAACATCTCCTGAATGGAGGGCGGCGTACACCCAGTTTATTGAAGGGGGCTGGACAGGCCTTGCGCTGGATCCGTCATTCGGTGGTCAAGGGCTTCCTCAGCTTTTGGCATGCGCGGTCCAAGAGATGTGGGACGCGTCTAACATGGCATTTGGACTGTGTCCGATGCTCTCACAAACCGCTGCTGAAGCGATTCTAGCCAAAGGGAGTGAGGAGCAGAAATCGCGTTTCTTGCCCAAAATGGTAACCGGTGAGTGGACGGGAACCATGAATCTGACCGAACCTCAGGCAGGCTCTGATCTTTCAGCAGTACGTACTCGTGCCGTGCCCTCAGGCGCGGATCACTATTTACTGAGTGGCCAAAAAATCTACATTACGTATGGCGAACATGATCTGGCTGAAAACATTATTCATCTCGTGCTGGCTCGAACACCTGATGCGCCTGAGGGAGTGAAAGGCATTTCTTTATTTATTGTGCCTAAATTTATTCCGGATTCGAATGGTAATCCGGGTCAGCGAAATGATGTTTACTGCGTATCTCTTGAACATAAATTAGGTATTCATGGCAGTCCGACTGCAGTGCTATCGTATGGAGACAATGGCGGCGCAGTAGGTTACTTGGTAGGCGAAGAGAATCGTGGGCTCGAGTATATGTTCATCATGATGAACCGCGCTCGCCATGCCGTCGGGATTGAGAGTTACGCTGTTGCGGAACGGGCCTATCAACGCTCACTGAGTTATGCGCGGGATCGGGTGCAAGGAAGAGTCGTTGGTGATACCACAGGAGACCGATCACCGATCGCTAATCATCCTGATGTTCAGCGTATGATGTTGAGCATGAGAAGCCGGATTGAAGCGATGCGCGCACTTTCGCTTTATACGGCATCCTGTGCAGATCGGGCGACTCATCATCCTGACCGGAAACAACGCTCACTCGGGCAGCAGCGTGTTGACGTTCTTACGCCAGTGGTGAAAGGCTGGAGTTCTGAAGTGGGCAATGAGGTAACCGCGCTTGCGCTTCAGGTACATGGCGGAATGGGGTTTATTGAAGAAACAGGAGCCGCGCAACACTATAGAGACGCACGGATTACAACAATTTACGAGGGCACAACAGGTATTCAGGCCGCAGATCTCGTCGGTCGGAAATTGATTCGTGACGGCGGACAGATGGTAAGCGAGATGATCAGTGAAATTCGCAATGATATTTCGTTAGCATCCATGCAGGGTGACTCCGTTGTTCAGGAGATCGCGGTTGCCGTGGCAGAGTCAGTTACCGACCTTGAGAACGCGACCCGAAGTATTCTGGAGTCTGCAAAAGATAACCCTAGATCGCCGTTTTTTGACTCTTTTAATTACTTGATGCTCTGGGGCGTTGCCGCGGGCGGATGGCAGATGGCCAAAGCAGCCCGCGAGGCAAAAAATATGCTTGATGCGCAAGAGGGTAGTGACACTTTTTTACGTTCAAAACTGCTGAGCAGCCTCTACTACGCCCGCCATATTTCCCCGCAGTCAACCGCGTTTAGACGGGCGGTCTGTGCGCCGAACCTGCCAGGTGACGATCTCGACGAACTGGTGGCCTGAATTCAGGCGAGCTTGAGCCCGTTGGGGACGGGTCGATCCGGCTTAGCAAGCACGACGACGCCCTGGTCGAGCGAAAAGCCGGTAACAAGACATTGAGACTTTATCGGACCGATTTGTTTTGAGGGGAAGTTCACAACACCAATGACTTGGGTTCCGGTTAGTTCTTCAGGTTTGTAGAGGTCGGTAATCTGGGCGCTGGATTTTAGAATGCCAATTTCTTCACCGAAATCAACCTGAAGTATGTAGGCGGGCTTTCTCGCCTCTTTAAATACTTCCGCGGTGATAATGGTGCCCACGCGAATCTCAACTCGCTCAAAATCGGACCAAGAGATTGTTTCCATATTGCGTCTCACTAGGTTTTTGGGTTGTTACGGGGTCAAGATCTCTCAAGCGTCGACCGGATCTTGACTACATCTATTCCGGACGGTATTCCCCGATCGCCAATCACCTGATCCAGCCACTCTTTTAGGGGCGCTAGGATTGGGAATTGCAGATTTTTTCGAAGCAATTGTAGGACGCGCGTTAAATGAGCAAGATATTGAGTCTTATGGTCTCGAATCGCGAGCCGGCTAAAAATGCCTAAAACCTTGCAATGCCTTTGTGCGGCAAGTACGCAGTACCATAGTTCAAAATTTTGCATATCCAAGAGCGGCATGGCGTCGGTATAGCGTTCAAGCATTTTCAAGGCAAATGGCTCAGGTATGTCACGTCGAGCATCTTCAAGAAGAGAGACAATGTCATAGGCTATCGGGCCAATTCTGGCATCTTGAAAATCGAGTAACCCGATCTGATGGTTTGAGGTATCTCCAGGAATCAACATGAGGTTGTCAACATGAAAATCCCGTAGCACGAGAGAAACCGCGGGGGACGGAAGCTGAGACAGGATTGCCGACCATGCATTGGTATATTGCTCTTCCAAGCTAGACGACAGAGCTTGATCATTGACGACGGGCAGGAACCAGTCGGTGAGCAGATGAGCCTCGGTCATTAATGTTTGAAGATCGTAGGAAGGAATGTCAATTGCCATGGCATTCTGATGCTGGTGCAGGTGGACTAAAAGATCGATCGCGGGTCCATATAGACCTTCAGGATCTTCATTATCATTAAGGAGTTTGGTGAAGGTGTTGTCGCCAAAGTCTTCGATTAGAGCGAACCCGTTAACCTGATCTGCCTTAAATATTTCTGGAGGATGCAGGTCGATTGCGGTGAGATGAGAGGCGATGTCAATCCATTTGCCCAGATCTTCCTGTGGCGGAGGTGCATCCATTAGCAGGTGTCGATGCTGTTCATCACTGAGTCGAAAATACCGACGAAATGAAGCATCTTGTTGCATAGGGTCAAGATGCATATGTTCAGCATTAGCATCTTTCAGAAATTGTCGACGGAGAATGTCGCGATGAAATGACACAGGTTTTAAATTTACTTAATAAATAGGTTGGGGACTCGATGATGCTAAAAGATACCATGCAGATGCCAGCTGCCACTATCAAGATCGCGAAATATCCATAATTTTATGGAAGCGGTTTCAGCAAAGTAATAATCACGCCTCACTGCTTGATCATCCCACCATCCGCTGCAGATCCGCTCACGCGACGGTTGAATTGATAATGTCTGATTGCCGAAGAACAGCCGGCCATTGGATATACGAATAGATTTTGGCGTTTCTAAAAGCCAAAGAGGTCGCGCACCACCAAACAGTGTTGTCCCTATTTGTCCAGGGTCGCATCGGTCCCATGCTTTTTCAGGTCGATGATCTGCCTGAGCTCTTAAACCATGCACGGCATTTTTGCCAAGGCGGTTTCTTAATTTCTCTACTATAGAGTTGCTTTCATTTCTGCTTTCAGTTCGAGCTTCAAAGAGATCCTTGCTGCTAGGTGTGAAAACTGAAAATCGGTTAACTTGAAGCATAATGGCAGTGATAGGTGCTTTGACTTGAGTGTTTTCAAACGCTAATCGAGATAGCTCACTCAGCGAGACAAGCTCCCGATTTGGCTTAGTGAGCAATACCGGAATATTATAAATTTCCTCGCGATCATTAGTGAGTTGCCACTGCATCTCCTCTGCTTGCGCGTGCTTTTTATATAAGTAGTGGCATAGTTTTTCTAGCAGCTGGCGCGCAAGGGGTTGTAGCAATGCCATGTTGCTAACTGCCACATCCAGAGAAAATTGCTCTAAAAATTTTAATGGCGACTTGAAAACGATTTGCGGATCAGGAGCATCTCCCACGAGTTGATCTAGTTGAGTAATCAAGTTTGGTGTAAAACGCCTCGCCAACCCATCACGAGGCAGTCGAAGAAGATCGCCTATTGTGCGAGCGCCAATTTGCGTCAACAATCGACGACCTTTTATATCAGTGATTAAGTACGTCGCTGGCAACTTGTTTATAGCAGGACGAATATCTTTTTTTGAATTAACAATTAGTGATTCTCCGGATCGCCCACAAAGAATAGCGCTTGCTGCTGTTGGCATAACGGCTATACAGGGGTTAATCGCGATTTCAAAAATCCATATTTGAATTTGATTCACTAAAGAGGTGATCCCGCCAAAAAGTCGAATACTGCCTGCAATATTGAGCAACAGCCCATCCTCGAGGAGTGTGATGTCTGGTGTCCAATGTCCAGCTTGTATAGCGAGTTGGCGAAGATATGTTTTTTCTAAGTCGATACTTTGCTGTACGGTCTGAAGAGATGGAACGAGTGCTCGCGCGGCACTGAGGGACATACGAGTATGGATGCCGCTATTTTGAGCGGCCGGATTTGCAGTCACAATTTGTTGTTCTCGGTTACCTTGTGTATAGACTGCGGTCGGCCAATTTTTCTGTTGACACCCTAAAGCCTCCAAGGGCAGCAAAGGCAGATGAAGGGCTAGCCATAGATGACTGGTTTGCGTTCCAGTGGGAGCGGTGGGAGTATCTGGCCAATCGGTTTTAGCGAGCGTCAGCTGATGACGCCTGGCTCTATTAATCCGCTCAGGATTTTTCTGTGGATACAACTGAGCCATTATGTGTTTATAGTGTCTGAAGTATTACCCCTTAATCTATGTATAGAGATATTTTGGTGTAATGGCCCGCCTCGGCATTTAAGAAAGTCAATCCCCATTCCATCGGGTGACTCATAGCATCGCATTCTTAGGGTTGCCATGCTGTGCTGTCGTAAAGCGGTTTGATTGCGAAAACAAATGCCCAATGTGTCTCCATCTTCTGCAGCAAGTTGTAACCGACGCATCTCTGTTTGGGTTAGTTTGCTAGGCCAGCAGATAACAGTGCTACATGCTCTCGAACGCAATGCTTGCTCAGTGGACCATAAGATCTCGGCATGATCGTTAGTTTCAATAAGAAGAGTTTTTGATAAATCGATGCCACTTTGATCTAGTCCGGGTGGATAGGGTAAAGCAGGCGGATTAATCCAGGCCTGCCAGGATCGTAACGCCGTAAGCGCTGTCAGCATGGGCAAAATCAACCACAGTGGGCTACGAATGACATTTTCAACAAGAATTTCTGTCAACGCGCCTTTTGGCCAACCCCCTCCGGGTAAGCGGTGATCAAGAGCCTCAAATCCAGTCGCAACCGCATCGGATGACTTTGATATTTTTTTGCTGCGCCAGATATCCTGTCGCCGCAGACAGGACTCTAGTGTCATGAGACCGGCTCGTTTCGTATTACACCTACGCCAATACCCTCAATAACCAGAGGTTGCTCACGCAAGTCCACTTTAACAGGTTCAAATTCAGGATTCTTGGGTACAAGCGTTACTATATTTCCACGCCTTCGAAATTCTTTTACAGTGACCTCATCTTCTAAGCGCGCGACAACAATTTGACCGTTGGCTGCTTCTTGAGTGCGATGTACGGCTAGTAGGTCGCGATTAAGGATTCCCGCATCTTTCATGCTCATGCCCCGCACGCGCAGGAGGTAATGCGCTCTGGGGTTAAACAGTTTGGGCGGCAGAGGATAATGATCTTCAATATGTTCTCTAGCAAGAATGGGATTGCCAGCTGCAACCTCACCTACCACTGGTATACCGGACGGCGATAGCAGTCGAATGCCACGCGATGCACCAGACTGAAGTTCAATTGCGCCTTTGCGCGCGAGCGCCCGCAGATGATCTTCTGCTGCATTAGCTGACCGAAATCCTAGCTGCTTGGCAATTTCTGCACGCGTGGGCGGCATACCAGTGGCTTCAACAAAAGATTGAATGCATTCAAGTACTTGTAATTGTCGATTGGTTAGGGGCGTGTTCATGCAGTTAATGATTGGGTTGAGATAATTAAAACATCTTCAGTACTGTTTATATATACAGTTATGATTTGTAACTGTCTAGTCTTTTTTTAATAGCGGATAAAGATTCATGATAAATTTTTAATCCCTAAAATTGAGCGTAACTAAACTTTTATATGAGCCAAAAAAATCGCATTTTGACGGTTGTTCATCAGGAGGTTTCCACTCCGGGTCTTCTGGGAAGAAATCTCATTGCGAGAGGTTATGAACTTGATCGCTTCTGCCCTTGTATTGGTGATCCATTGCCTCGGGACCTTTCTGCTTATGAGGCGGTTATTGTTTTTGGTGGCCCTCAGAGCGCTACTGATGATAATGATCCGGGAATTAAAGCCGAACTCAATTGGATAGAAAAAACAGTTTTGTCTCAGAGAGTCCCTATGTTGGGCATTTGCCTTGGTGCCCAGCAATTGGCGCGCGTGCTGGGTGCTAAGGTGGGGCCACGGGGGGACAACGTGGTTGAGATCGGTTACTGGCCTGTGTGTCCAACTGAAAAGGGCAGTAACTTTTTGCAGGAAGAGACATACTTTTTTCAGTGGCACTCTGAAACTTTCGAGATTCCACAGGGCGCCGTTCATCTTGCGAAAAATAACCAGTTTAATGGCCAGGCATTTTCATACGCTGATCATGCTTTCGCAATTGAGTTTCATCCAGAAATTACACGTGAGATGATCAATCGATGGTGTACGTCAGAGCGCGGTAAACCTAAATTAAAACTCGAAGGGGCGCAGTCCCTAGATCAGCAATTGGTAAGTCATGCTGCTCACTCTGCCGCCGCCCGAAACTGGCTAGATCACTTTTTAGATGATTATCTTTTTTCGCAGTCGATTACTTGATCAAGCTAAGCCGCTTTCTCAAGAACAAGAACAATAATAGCGCTGATCAGTAGCACCGCACCCGTAATTTCTGTTGTACTCACTTTTTCGCGAAATACAAAAACAGAAGCAATAAAAGTAAATAAAAGCTCAATTTGACCTAAGGCTCTCACATAGGCGGCTTGAGTCAGGGTAAAAGCCATGAACCAGCACAATGAGGCTGCCCAACCTGAAAATCCAACGAGTCCGCAGATTTTCCATTGGGCAGAGGTTTTCTTAAGTTGACCGGGCTGAGCAATGGCAAGCCAAGCGAGGAGAAACAGGGTTTGAGCAGTGGTTGCAACAGCGAGCGTAAAGGCAGATCGCATCAGTAAGCCGCCATCTTCCAGTGATAACGCGGCCCCCCTGAAGAGAACGGAGGAGAGGCCAAGCATGAGGCCACAGGTAAGGCCAATCACGATCGTTTTCTGGCCGAGACCCGAAATCATGCGAGTCATTGATGAGCGTGACTTTCCAAGCGTCATGACGAAGACCCCTAAAAAAGCAACGACAATCGCCAGTAGCGACCTGAGCGTTATTTCGGTGTGCAGCAATACAGCCTCAAGCAGGACCACCTGCACCACCTCGGTCTTGGAAAGCGCGGTTCCAACCGTAAAGTTAGACAGAGAGAAGAGCCACATTAATAGGATGGTGAAGATGATTTGGCTTATGGATCCGCCAAGCGCCCAGATTACGAATGCTGTATTCGGCTCAGGGAGTGAGAGCTCACCGAGCCACACAATCCCGGCGAGCCATATTAGTGCAAACGGGGCAGCATAAATAAAACGAACTGATGCCGCTCCCAGATCGGTCAGTTCAGATTTTAGGTGACGCTGAATAGCTGACCGCAGGTTCTGAAAGAACGCGGCAGATACGGTCAGGGGAATCCAAAGCATAAGATGATCATCGTTTTTGGGCGCTAGCAGATTAGAAGCGAGATCAACTTAACGTACAAGTATTCAATTGAGTCTCTGTCGAACATTACTATACTGTGGGAGTCACTTAAAAATTCAAACTAATTCGTGTGCTGCCGTTGTGTGAGAGGGGCAGAACGCTTTCATTAAGGCTTTTGGCGATGAGAGGAAGCTCAATAACCCGCGCGCATGGAGCAATGCTCCTTTTTTCGGCATTGGTCGCCGGGTCTTTCAGTTTGGGCCATGTCATCGCGAATGATATTAGCCCGGCCGCTTTGACGGCGATGCGATTTTTTTTGGCGGCGCTTGTGATGGGTGTCTGGGTTTGGCGTAGCGGACAAATGTCCCGCGATGATCTTCGAGCTTCTTGGCGGTATTTCCTTTTGGGCGGTCTGATGGGGATTTACTTTGTACTGATGTTTGAAGGGTTAAAAACCGCGTCTGCTGTATCAACCGCCGCGGTATTTACGCTAACCCCGGTGATCAGCGGCGTATTTGCTTTTTTTATTTTAGGTCAGATTGTGACCCGACGCGTGGCGGCTGCACTTTTGTTGGGGGCGCTTGGGGCGGTGTGGGTCATTTTTCGTGCAGACTTTAACGCGTTGATTGCTCTAGAGATTGGTAGGGGAGAGGCGATTTATTTCTTGGGATGTCTGGCGCATGCCCTATATACGCCGTTGGTTCCAAAGCTGAACAGGGGTCAGTCACCCGTTGTATTTACCTTCGGTATGATAGTGGCCGCGTTATTGCTAATGTCAATCTATGCTATTGATGATTTAAGAGAGACAGAATTTTCATCATTGCGTCCGGTGGTTTGGGTAACTTTGATGTACTTGGCCGTCTGTGCAAGTGCGGCCTCGTTTTTTCTGTTGCAATACTCGGCCCTTCATTTGCCAACGAGCAAGGTCATGGCGTATACGTATATGACGCCAACTTGGGTCATCCTGTGGGAGATTGCACTCGGAGAGGCGCTGCCCCCAGTTGGAATATGGATCGGCGTAATTTTGACAATGGGCGCTCTCGTGTTGCTATTAAAAAATGAAAGTAAAAGTCGAAAAAACCCGTTTTTGCCGGGTGGGCAGAGTCGCCAAGAAAATGAAAGCTAATCTGGCCAATTTTTAAAGGAATTTCCACCTGACGATGTCTAAAGCTAAGAATCCTATCCACCGAGGTGTTGGTTTATCGATCGCACTTTTACTGTTGCTCGGTTTATTGTGGGGGGGCTCAACGAATATTGCCCGTTACGTTGGCTCTGTCGGAGTACCGGCACTTGCCTATGCATTCTGGACGGCGCTGATCGGTTCAATTGTATTGTCGGTCATAAACCTTGTGAGGCGACAAGCGATCCCCACGTCGAAACGACACTTACTTTATTTTTTGGGTGCTGGTGCCCTTACCTCGGGCTTGCCCACTGCAAATATGTTTCTTTGCCTGAATTACATCAGCGTTGGGGCAATGTCGCTGGTTCTGACGATGGTGCCTATTTTTACTTACTTACTTTCTCTATTGCTGCTTATTGAAAAGCCAAACGTGAGAAGGGGTATCGGAATTAGCCTAGGTCTCGCGGGCGCCTTGCTTGTGGTTTTGCCGGATAACGGTTTGCCGGCCGATCAACCGGTCGGATGGTTTATGTTGGCGTTTCTATCGCCTCTCAGTTATGCCGCTGGAAACGTTTTTACGGCTAAAGTGAGACCGCAAGATATTGATGATTTGGCGAGTGCTAATGGAATGTTGTTCGCATCCGCCTTGATCCTTTTGATAACCTCGCTCGCGACCCAGCAGTGGTTCTCGATCTGGAGTGAGGTGTCACTGGCAAATAGCTTGATCATGATGCATGGTCTGATCTCAGCCATCGCGTTTACCTTGTTTTTTTTGCTTGTGAGGATTGCGGGTCCGGTGTATTTCAGTCAGGTCGCTTATCTGGTCACCTTTTTTGGCATCGCGATTGCGATGGTTGTTTTTGATGAGCGTTACAGCGTATGGCATTGGGCGGCCTTTGCGGTCACCGTGTCGGGAGTCATTCTGGTGAATCGTGCCCAGACACGAGGCGTTAATGCGGCGCAAAAAAGATGAGATTTCGCCAAAGGAATCTGGAGCGGCGCTTCTGACGAAAAGATCGATCTTCGCGATCGAGCATCCGGATAAGCGCCTGCCAGTTTCGTTGCCAATAGCCGTCGGGGTCTCCAGCGTTCGTTTTGTCAAGCAAGCTGAACTGCTCAACGTTCGCGATTGCATTCCGATTGGGAATGATCTGCTCTG
Organism: Arenicellales bacterium nBUS_48; assembly: GCA_051201575.1. Classification (GTDB taxonomy): domain Bacteria; phylum Pseudomonadota; class Gammaproteobacteria; order Arenicellales; family UBA868; genus UBA868. Next base: position 1,029,841 of record CP179197.1, read on the forward strand.
CACCTGACGCCATCACCTCCACCTGAATCTCGCAGCCGTTTTCTAGGTTGCAAAGAAGATGAAACGCTTTTGGGATGTCGTGTCTGACCGCCAGCAGACTGTGGTTATGCATGATCATTACCCATTTGTCAGCGAGGTCTTCACCGGGACGGCCGCACTCGTGTTTTTCTCTCCAATTCGATGATCAGCACACTTAGCCTATATAAACTAGATTGACATCGTCCCGACGAATGGGTAGTTTTATACAAACTGCGGTCGTTTGTAGGCCAATTTTTCCTCGTGGCGACCTGAGAAGTCGCCTCGGTGCCAAAATATTAACCATGGAGGAGTAAGGGATATGTATGAAAAACAGAAAGTAGAGCTGAATCGGCTTCAAGAAAAGGTAGCTAAAGGCAAAATTAGCCGACGTGAGTTTATGTCACGGGTTTCGGCGATGGGTCTTGGTGCGATGGCGCCTGGGCTTTATATGCAAAGTGCGATGGCGGCACCGAAGCAGGGTGGCCGATTCCGCCAAGGGGTAACCGGAGGCGCAACGAGTGACGTGATGGATCCAGGTCAGATTCTTGATCATTACATGCTGAACGTACAATTTGGTCAACTCAGAAACAATTTGACCGAGGTCGCCCCATCTGGCGAGCTGGTTCCAGAATTGGCCGAGAGCTGGGAAGGTAGCAATGGTGCAAAAACATGGAACTTCAAAATCCGTCAGGGCGTCGAGTTTCATAATGGAAAATCACTGACCGCCGAAGACGTTGTAGATTCGCTTAATCATCATCTTGGTGAGGAATCAAAGTCGGCAGCCAAGGGACAGCTGGGCGCCGTGACATCGGTTAAAGCAGATGGCAAGTACGGTGTTGTGGTTGAACTTTCCGGCGGCGACGCTGATTTCCCGTTTATTCTTACCGACTATCACCTTCTCATTTGTCCGTCGAATGGAGACGGCACGATTGATTGGCAGTCCGGCACAGGCACGGGAGGCTTTACTTTAGTCGAGCACGAGCCAGGCGTTCGTACCTTAACCAAAGCGAATCCAAATTACTGGAAGCCCAATCGACGATTCTTCGATGAGGTCGAAACCCTGCAAATCGCAGATTCCGCAGCGCGGGAAGCAGCCCTGCGAACGGGTGAACTGGATGCGATGAATAATGTTTCTGCAAAAACCGCAGATCTACTGAAACGTCAGCCCGGTATTGTCGTTGACGCGACCAAAGGAAATAAGCAGATCACGCTTCCGATGCTGACTAACGTAGCGCCGTTTGATAACAACGACGTGAGAACGGCAATGAAATACATTGTCGATCGTGAGCAGTGGCTGAAGGTGGTTGCGCGAGGCTATGGCGAGTTGGGTAACGATAACCCAATTGGACCTGCTAATTTCTATCGGGCCTCAAACGACGAACTGCCGCAACGCGCCTATGATCCTGATAAGGCCAAATATCACCTCAAGAAAGCCGGCATGGACAGTCTGAACGTGAAGTTTCACGCGGCTGAAACAGGGTTCGGTGGATCGATTGATGCAGGCCAGTTGATGGCGGAAACGGCTCGACCGGCTGGTATTAACATTGAAGTCGTTCGCGAGCCGGATGATGGTTACTGGTCTAATGTATGGATGAAAAAGCCATTTTCAGCCTGTTACTGGTCGGGTCGACCCACTGAGAACATGATGTTCTCAACGGTCTATGCCGGAGATGCGGCCTGGAACGACACCTATTGGAAAAATGCGCAGTTCGACAAGCTTCTGAAAATGGGTCGTGTTGAGACTGATCAAAACAAACGTCGGGATATTTATGTCGAGATGCAACAGATTGTGCATAACGATGGCGGCACCGTGCTTCCGTTGTTCCTGCAGGATATCTTTGCGACTAACGATAAGGTTCGGCATCCGGACGTTATCGCTGGAAACTGGGAGCTCGACGGATGTAAGGCAGCGGAGCGCTGGTGGTTCGCCTAAAGTCGCAGTCGCGGTAGTTAAAATCATTAACCCTGGTGTGGCATTCGTGTCGCGCCAGGGTTTTTGGACGTTTGGACATTTAATTTCGTTACAAAACTGAGTTGAGGTGCCCTGGTGTCTTCCGTACTAAAAATCGTTTTGCAACGTTTGGGTCTCGGTCTTCTGACGCTGTTCGCGGTATCGATTATTATCGCGTTTGTCGTGGAGTTGCTCCCTGGCGATATCACCCAAGCAATCCTAGGTCAGTCCGCAACTCCAGAGACCGTTGCTGCATTCCGAAAGGAAATTGGACTTGATCGTCCGGCACACATTCGCTATTTCGAATGGCTAGGGGGCATGGTTCAGGGCGATCTCGGCCAATCCTTGGCTAGTAAGCGGGAGATTTCCGAATTTGTGGGCACCCGTTTGTCGAATACTTTGTTTTTGGGCGGGCTTGCCGCGGCGATTGCGGTTCCTTTAGCGTTAATCTTGGGTCTTCTGGCGGCACTTTACCGGAACAGTATCTATGATCGGATCGTCAATCTACTGACATTGACCTCGATATCATTTCCCGAATTTTTTGTGGCTTATATCCTGATTCTTTTTTTGTCAGTAAAGGCGGGGTTCTTTCCAGGCATCTCAAATGTCAGTACCGATCTTGCCTTTTCGGAACAACTGTTTCGCACAATTTTGCCAGCACTTACGCTTACTCTGGTCGTGCTTGCTCATATGTTGCGAATGACACGGGCCGCGATTATTAATCTGCTATCCAGTCCATACATCGAGATGGCAAGCCTAAAAGGTACAAAGCCATTTCGCATTATTTTTCATCACGCGTTACCGAATGCATGGGGCCCGATCGTGAATGTGATCGCCTTGAATCTCGCTTATCTGGTTGTAGGCGTGGTGGTCGTGGAGGTGGTATTTGTGTATCCCGGGCTTGGGCAGTTGTTGGTCGATAGTGTCTCGAAACGGGATTTGCCGGTCGTACAGGCCTGTTCAATAATTTTTGCCGCGGTCTACATTCTGCTGAATTTGTTTGCCGATATCGTTTCTATTATTTCAAATCCCCGATTGCTTCATCCAAGATGATCAACATGAAACGGCTGTTGAAATGTTAAAAACGCTCTGGTCTGCCCCCCTTACCGCAAAACTGGGCGTGCTGGTTATCATTTGCTACGTTGTCGTGGCGGTGTTCGCACCTGTGTTAGCACCCTATAAAGAGACTTCAATTGTTGGCGCCTCTTACGAGTTGTGGTCTGATGAGTATCTGTTAGGCACCGACAATATTGGTCGGGATATGCTGACTCGTTTGATCTTTGGCGCCCGAAACACGATCGGCATCGCTTTTGCGACCGTATTGCTTGCATTTGTCGTTGGCGGAACGCTTGGGATGTTGGCGGCTATTCTGGGTGGATGGTATGACCTCGTCATAGGCCGTATTGTTGATATCTTGATGGCAATTCCTTCCCTGGTTTTCGCGCTTTTATTATTGACGGTTTTTGGCACCTCTATTCCTTCGCTCATTATTATTATCGCTCTTCTGGACAGTACTCGAGTATTTCGGATATCCCGTTCTGCTGCGATGAATGTTGTCGTGATGGAGTTTGTTGAGGCGGCACGTTTAAGAGGCGAGGGCATGGCTTGGATTATTCGCAAAGAACTCCTGCCCAATATTACGGCTCCGTTGTTGGCCGAATTCGGATTGAGATTCTGCTTTGTGTTTTTGTTTATTGCGTCATTGAGTTTTCTGGGGTTGGGTATCCAGCCACCGCTCGCGGATTGGGGATCAATGGTGCGCGAGAACGCCACGCTCATTACCTATAACGACATCACACCTTTATTGCCTGCTGTTGCAATCGCTGGACTTACAGTGGCTGTTAACTTCGTTGTAGACTGGATGTTGCATTTATCAAGCGGCCTGAAAAAAGAACATCAATAGTTGTTTTGAGTCGGTAAAGTCCGGCAAATCAGCTCGTTTGGGGTGATGGTAAAGATGAAATTTCCAAGCGCGACCTTTAGCTTATAACCAATTTTGACAATAATCCCTTGGATATTTCAGGTCGAAATTTTCAACGACTACCTGGGATTAATTTCAGTTTTTAAACGACCTGTTCAGGAGAGTAATCATGGATGAAGATGTTTTTAATATTCAGTTGCGTAAATTTCTTAAAAAAGTGGGCATTCAGTCCCAGCGCGAAATTGAACAAGCCGTCCGAGCAGGGGTTGCGAGCGGAAAGCTTGACGGCACTGAAGTTTTAAAGGCTTCTGTTCAGCTAAAGCTATCCAGTACAGAGGTCGATGTAATGATTGAGGATGACATTAAGCTTTCATGAGAGTGTGGCGAATATGAGCGCTCACAAGGATGAGAGCGATAATTCGATTCCGCTGATTGAGATAAATGAGGCGACGGTGGTTCGTGGCGAGAACACGATCTTTGACGGGCTGAATTTGACGCTGGCGCAAAATGAGAGTGTTGCGATTCTGGGTCCGAACGGCGCCGGGAAGACCACGTTACTCAAATTATTGACTCGGGATTTATATCCAATCTGGAAGGAGCATCCGGTTGTGCGTGTCCTGGGTAAGGAGCGGGGTGATATCTGGTCTCTTCGCCGGCAACTGGGGATTATTTCCAATGAGTTGCAAGAGACTTATTCGCCTGAGGTGAAGGGTTATCAAGTCGTGCTATCAGGATTTTTTAGCAGTGTTGGCATTTGGGGCCATCAATTGGTTTCAGAGAGTCAACGTCACGAGGTGGACGCAGTGCTTACCCGGCTCGGTATTTCAGACCTTGCGGATCGGGCTTTTGGGGAATTATCTTCAGGTCAGCAACGTCGTTTGCTGTTAGGGCGAGCGTTAGTTAATCGACCGGCTAATCTCATTCTCGATGAACCGACAACCGGATTGGATCTGGCCGCAACATTTAGCTACTTGCAGACCATGCGCGACCTGATTCGATCAGCTTGTGCGCTTGTGTTAGTCACGCATCATATTCACGAAATCCCACCCGAGATTTCTCGGGTTGTCATGCTCAATGAGGGTAAAGTCTGGGCAGACGGCGCTAAGGAAGATGTATTGACCGCAGACCGACTATCGGAACTGTATGGTGTTGGAATCGGACTGGTTGAATCGTCAGGCTGGTATCAGGCGGTTCCAGTTTAATTCTGATTGAATTAATCTTTTAGTCACGAGCGCTTTTCCGGTATCTCATTGTAAATAACGGTGTCGTCTCCGTTATAGACCAGAAAGTGGCGACCTTTGGCTCGGGCAACCATTGTGACGCCCAGATCTTGGGCAAGTTCTAAACCCATACAGGTGATGCCCGAGCGAGAAATCAGTACGGGCACGCCCATGTGGGCCGCCTTCATGACAATTTCGGACGTCAGTCTTCCAGTCGTGTAAAAGATCTTATCGTTACCTGAAATGCCATCAAGCCACATCTCACCGGCGATCGTGTCGGTTGCATTATGGCGTCCGACATCTTCGACAAAATAAAGAATATTGGCGCCATCACAAAGTGCGCACCCATGAACCGCGCCTGCCGCTCGATAAATTTCGTTGTGCGAGTTAATCGTTTTGAGAAGCGCATAAATGGTGGATTGTTTAATTTCGACCCGAGGGAGGCGGGTGTCATAAAGCTTGTCGAGGGTGCAACTAAAAATAGTTCCTTGTCCGCAACCGCTCGTGACGGTGCGCTTTGATATTTTTTCATGCAGATCGACGATACCTTTTCCATGAGCGGTTGAAACATCAACCGTCTCCCGTTCCCAGTCAACTTTAACCTCTGCTATATCCGAAATATCATCAATTAGTCGCTGGTTTCGAAGGTATCCAAGAGTCAACTTTTCGGGATAGGTGCCCAAAGTCATCAAGGTGACCACTTCAGCATCGTCTACTTTTATCGTTAATGGATACTCACCGGCGATGTTAAGCGCTCGTTCTTCCCCAAACTCGTCTTTGGCATTGACTGGCCGGGTAGGGTCTAGTCCCTGATCAGATAAAATCGGCTGATCTATTTGTTGAGTGTTTTCCCCTGTTGCAGCCATGGTTATATAACGCGTTATGTTGAGATAGTTGTTGAACCACGGTTATAGTGAGGCTTTATCGTTCGAGAGGCAACCCCAAGATTTCTGATGAAAAATCGTTTTCCAGTGTCGATCGTGGTTCAGCGGCGATCCTATCCGGACAAGCGCTGGATGGTAGACAGTTGGTCTGCCGTTGGTGTTTTGCCGGCGAAGGAAACAAAAAAAGGGATGTCCTGCGCCAGTATTTACCGCGATGAGGAAAATGAACAATTTCTCCACGAAGGTTACTTCATTGAATTATTTGACGATGAGGCAGAGAGTTACTATGCCAATTTAACGGGCGCCAAGCCGGCGGTATTTGTCATTGGCGCTGAAGACGAAGAAGAAGATACTTTCGAACCTTTACTTGTGACATTGAGTTATAGCGAGATGACCTCGTACATGGAAGTTGATACACCGGTTTTTGATCTGCCGATTCCAGCGCCGATATATGAGTGGGTTGAGGGATGGGTGCTTGAAAATTATCATCCGGAAAAGAAGCACAAGCGAAAAAGGAAAAAATGGGCAGACGAGACTTGGAAACCAATGCGACAGCCAGTTAATCGATGACGATTTACAAGGCGACAGTTGATGATGAGTGATCCGGACGAGGCATTTCTAGGGCGTTGGTCTCGTCGGAAGGCGTTGAAGCAGGGAGATGTCGATCTGGAATCGACTAAAGAACCCAAAGATAATGAACAGAATCTTGACCAGTCCAGTGAGGAGTCAGTTGGCCCGCCGCTCACCGATAAAGACATGCCTCCGATCGAATCACTCGGGGAGGATGATGATTTCAGTGGATTTCTTTCGCCAGAAATTAGCGAGAAACTTAGAAAAGTCGCGCTCCGAAAATTATTTCACGGCGCGGGATTCAATGTTCGAGATGGATTGGATGACTATGATGATGACTTTACCGTTTTTGAGCCCCTCGGCGATATTGTCACGGCGGATATGCGTCATCAGCAAGAAATGCTGGAACGCAAAGCGCGTGCAGCAGCCGAAAAAGAAGCAGAGTTAGTAACGACAGGCGACGTTGAGTCAGAGGATCGTGAGCAAGAAGTGTCACCGAATGAGGGAGATGAAAAAATCGACGAGACGTCTTCTGGGATAGAAGATGGTGACACTGAGAAAGATGCACCGGATAGTGAGTTGGTCCGCGAAAAAGAACTGGAGCCACCCGTCTCGGCTAATGAAGTGGGTTTATCGAAAGATAAACTGAGCGAGACTTTTGCTGAGAAGTCGGAACGGTCAACGGGCGATATTAGCGATCAGGAAAAGAAAATATGAACACGCAGGATAGTGACGCAGTTCAAGAGTTTCTCGGGATAAATTTACCCCACCATTCAGAAATATCTCAGGCGCGAATGAGTGCGCTGAGAGAGGGGATCCGTGGTGATGTGGCGCCCACCTCGCTTGTTTCTTTTAGCTCATCGGGAATTGTGGCATTAATTGGACCTTTACCTTCCGCGTTACAGGTTGCAGAGGGGCTCGACGAAATATCCAGTTGTGTGATTATTGCGACCGACGGAGGGAAGGCGGGTCAAACTGAGACTCGTGATATCAACGGGCGCCCGGTTGCACTTATTTTCGGTCAACCTATGGCATTAAGTGGTTACCTCGGAAACTTTGAGATTACGCTCAGTCGCGAGGAGGGCGATATTGGCGTGGCCAAGTCAATGGGGCTAGCTGACGATGCGATCGATGTCGTTCTCGATTTGTCGCGCGATCCACTTCTTACTCAGGAAGTGCTCCCTGTGGGTTATTTTGCCCCGCGTGGCGACAACGATGCCTTGATCATTGCCTGTGAGTCGATATCCGGGTTAACGGGGCAATTTCAGAAGCCGCGTTATGTCCAGTACAACGCTGATATCTGTGCGCATGGCGCGCGAGGGATTAAAGGTTGTCAGCGTTGCCTCGACGTGTGTCCGGCGGATGCCCTTAGCTCACTAGGTGAAAAGATTTCGGTCGAGACTCATCTGTGTCATGGCTTAGGTGCTTGTACGTCATCGTGCCCAACGGGTGCTCTGAGTTATAGCTATCCGAACCGGGCGGATTCTTTAAATCAACTACGGCGTGTGGTTACCAGTTTCCGAGAACGAACGATCGTCGCTCCTAGCATCTTGTTTTTTGGGGGGGACGAAGGTCTGACAGGTCTTTCAGCAGTGGTGAACGATCTGCCTGATGAGGTGATCCCCTGGAAGGTTGAAGAATTGGGCAGCGTTGGGCCGGAGATATGGCTGTCGTGTCTTGCGTATGGTGCAAAGGCGGTGATGATGCTCCAAACATCGGATACACCATCGAGCGTGTTGATCGAGATTTCTAAACAAATAAAACAGATGAGCGCATTGATCTCGGCGCTCGGGCGACCCAGCCACGCGATTGGTTTAATCGCCCTTGATGAGGACTTCGAGGCGAACTGCCGGCAGTCAGTGAAGTGCTCTAATAATGACGAGGGACAGTTTGCAAGCTATGGCGGCATGGAAGAAAAGCGAGCGGTATTTCGTGCGGCGATCGATCATCTAATAAATGAGGCTGCCAGCGTTCCTGAGCAAATCCCTTTGCCGAACGGCACGCCTTTCGGTGAGGTCTTGATCGATTCAAATAAATGCACGCTTTGCATGGGCTGTGTTGCGGTATGCCCGGCAGGGGCGTTGATTGATAATAAGGAGCGGCCATGCCTTTCATTTATCGAATGGAATTGTATTCAATGCGGTCTTTGCGAGAACACGTGTCCCGAAAAAGCAATTACGCTCAATCCTCGTTTACTAGCGGACAGCAACGCGCGCATGGCTCGCCGGGTTCTAAATGAGGAAGAGCCTTTTAAATGCGTAGAGTGCGGTAAGCCGTTTACCACTCAGAGTATGGTGAGTCGAATGGAGGAAAAACTGTCGGGCCATCGAATGTTTGCTGGGGACGGGATTAGGCGTTTGAGACTCTGTGAGGATTGTCGAGTCAAAGATATGTTTAGAGATGGTGGCTAAATAACTGAAAAATATAAACCTTAAGCTTTCAGTCATCAAATACCCTGTCAATTATGCGTTTATATTACTTCCTCTTATTGCTTTGATTAGTCTTGATTATCATTCGAAACATCGGCACAATAGTTTTTGAATATGAGCTGATTTGTTATATAAATGATAATCATTCGCATTTAGCATCACGATAAAAACGATAAGAAGATAATTTGTCATGAGTTCGCAACCCGCATCATCGATTCTGCCTGAGGAGGAACTTGCACGATCAGGGGTGTACGCCTTACTGGGCGCCTTGCTGTCTGCTCCGTGCTCAGAAGACCTTCGAGATTTTATTACTTCGATTAATGATGAAGACGGGAACCCACATTCGACACTGTCCTGGAAAAATCTTAAGGACGAGGTCTCGAATGCAAATCTTACTGAAGCGGCTCAGGATTATCACGATCTCTTCATTGGGCTCGGACGGGGCGAGCTCTTACCGTATGGCTCGGTATATCTCTCAGGCTTTCTTCAGGAGAAGCCGCTCGCGGAATTGCGCATTGATCTTGGGCGTCTTGGTTTTGAGGCTCGAGAAGACACACATGAACCTGAAGATCATGCAGGCGCATTATGTGAGGTCATGAGCATCATAGTTGGCGCTCCAAATGAATTTTCCTACGATACCCAAAGCAATTTTTTTGCGCAGCACATGGGGTCGTGGATGACAGAGTTCTTCGATGATTTGATAAAAGCCCGCGAGTCGGGTTTTTATCGAGTTGTTGGTGAATTTGGTAAGGCCTTCATTGAAATTGAAAAACAGTATTTTGAGATGGAGATCTAGCTGAAGGTGCGTTGTTGGAACCTAATTAACTCTTCCACAGCGAGGTAAGAAGAAATGAGTACGAAGCAAAAACAAAAGGCAAAGGACGCCGTTGGCCGACGAACCTTCCTCAAGGGTGCGGCAGTTGCAAGCGGGGCCGCGATCTTGGCAACTGGTGAAAGTGCGGTGGCAGAAACAGATCAGTTATCCACTGATTCAACAGCTGGCGCTGGCTACCACGAGTCAGGACATGTTCGGGACTATTACAAAACCACTCGGCTGTAGTAAATGCCCCGTGATTTTTGTCCTAAAAACCCATTCCTGAATTTGTTTTCAGGAAGAAGGAGGAAAAAAAGATGAAACTGATCAGAACCGCAACTGAACCAGCCCCAAGCCTTAAGAAAGAAGGCACTGGTGACGCAATTGATCGTCGTACATTCCTGAAACGTTCAGGAGTGACACTAGGAGGTGCTGCAGCGGCTGCTGCTATTGCGCCCACGATGATGCGAAAAGCTGAAGCTGCAACTATTCCATCGGGCGGCGATGGAACCAAAACGGTGCGAACCGTTTGTACCCACTGCTCGGTTGGGTGCGGCATCAACGCCGAAGTCAATAACGGAGTTTGGGTGGGGCAGGAACCCGCCTTTGATCACCCCTTTAATCTAGGCGCTCATTGTGCAAAAGGGGCTGCTGTCCGAGAGCACGGTCACGGCGAACGTCGCCTTAAATATCCAACCAAACTGGTTGGAGGTAAGTGGGTTCGGATTAGTTGGGAGGAAGCGATCAATGAGATCGGTGACCAGATGCTGCAGATTCGAGAGCAGTCCAGCCCGGATTCTGTTTACTGGCTAGGTTCGGCTAAATTTAATAACGAGCAGTCTTATCTGTTTCGTAAGTTTTACGCGCTTTGGGGTTCAAACAACGGCGATCATCAGGCTCGAATTTGTCACTCAACCACGGTAGCCGGTGTTGCGAACACCTGGGGTTACGGTGCGATGACTAACTCGTACAATGATATTCATAACAGTAAGGCGATGCTGGTGATCGGCGGCAATCCCGCTGAAGCGCACCCTGTGTCGCTTGTGCACTTAATGCGCGCGAAAGAGCGAAATAATGCGCCGTTGATTGTTATTGATCCTCGGTTTACGCGGACGGCTGCGCACGCTGATCTTTATTTAAAGATTAGACCAGGAACGGACGTTGCAATTATCTGGGGGATGATGTGGCATATTTTCCAGAACGGTTGGGAGGATAAGGAATTTATTCACCAACGCGTTTGGGGGATGGACGAGATCCGAAAAGAAGTAGCAAACTGGACGCCTGATGTCACTTACGACGTCACAGGCGTTCGCGAAGAACTGGTCTATCAAGCTGCTAAGATGATGGCTGACAATCGACCGAGTACCTTTATTTGGTGTATGGGGGGTACTCAGCACACCATTGGCAACAACAATACCCGCGCATATTGCAACTTCCAGTTGGCACTTGGAAATATGGGTAAGTCTGGCGGCGGCACGAACATCTTCCGTGGTCACGATAATGTTCAGGGTGCAACTGACTTTTGCATACTGTCTCACTCGCTTCCCGGCTATTACGGTTTGTCGGCAGGCGCTTGGAAGCACTGGTCTCGCGTTTGGGATTTGGACTACGAGTGGGTTAAAGGCCGCTTCGATCAAGCGAGCTATGAGGGAACAGCAGAAAAACCCAAGTATGCGATGAATAGTGCAGGCATACCCGTATCCCGGTGGATTGATGGTGTTCTTGAGGAAAAAGACAATATCGCCCAGAAGGATAATATCCGGGCGATGGTGCTTTGGGGTCACGCACCGAATAGTCAGTCTCGTGGATTAGAGCAGAAAAAAGCCTTTGAAAAACTGGATCTGCTAGTGGTTATTGATCCGTACCCAACCGTAAGTGCCGTGATGCACGATAGGACCGATGGTGTATACCTCCTGCCGGCGTCGACACAATTTGAAACCTATGGTTCGGTGACAGCTTCGAATCGGTCTTTGCAGTGGCGGGATAAAGTCATTGAACCGTTGTTTGAGTCAATACCTGATCACACCATTATGTACAAGTTAGCCAGTAAGCTTGGTTTTGCGAATGAACTGACGAAGCATATTAAGGTTGAGAACGATGAACCGTTGATCGAAGACATCACTCGTGAGTACAACACGGGAATGTGGACGATTGGTTATACCGGGCAGAGCCCAGAACGCATGAAGAAACAGCAGGCAAATTGGGGCACGTTTAATGTCACTAGCCTGAAAGCGGAGGGGGGTCCATGTGATGGCGAGTATTACGGTTTGCCATGGCCCTGTTGGGGTACGCCTGAAATGGCGCATCCCGGTACCCCGAATCTTTATGATCCGAGCAAGCCGGTGGCTGATGGCGGCCTTTGCTTTAGAGCGCGGTTTGGGGTGGAGCGCGATGGTGAGAGCCTTCTTGCCAACGGCTCATATCCTGTTGGCTCTGAGATTAAAGACGGTTATCCCCAGTTCGATCACAAACTACTCAAGCAGCTTGGGTGGTGGGATGACCTTAGCGCTGAAGAGAAGTCGGCCGCTGAGGGTAAGAACTGGAAAACCGATATGTCCGGTGGCATTCAGCGAGTCGCAATCAAGCACGGTTGTGCACCCTTCGGTAATGCGAAGGCTCGGGCCGTCGTGTGGACATTTCCGGATCCAGTTCCGGTGCATCGTGAGCCGTTGTATACGAATCGGCGAGATTTGGTTGAGAAGTATCCAACCTACGAAGATCGAAAGAGTCATTATCGACTCCCGACCCGATACGGTTCTATTCAAAAGACTGATTACTCTAAGGAATATCCTTTAATTCTGACGAGCGGACGTCTGGTTGAATACGAAGGTGGCGGTGATGAGAGTCGATCCAACCCATGGCTCGCAGAACTTCAGCAGGACATGTTTGCTGAAGTCCACCCGAGCGATGCAAACGATAACGGCATACGTGATGGACAGATGATTTGGCTTGAGGGCGCCGAAGGTGCCAGGCTTAAGGTCAAGGCTATGGTGACCAGGCGTGTCGCTCCGGGCGTCGTCTTTATGCCATTCCATTTTGGTGGCCATCTCGAAGGGGTCGATCTCCGTAGCAAGTATCCGGAAGGTGCTGATCCTTATGTCTTAGGGGAATCAGCGAATACGGCGTTTACGTATGGCTATGACTCTGTCACTCAGATGCAGGAGACGAAGTGCTCTCTTTGCAACATTAGCGCGGCCTAGAGGAGGGAATAAATCATGGCAAGAATGAAGTTTCTTTGTGATGCTGAGCGATGCATCGAATGCAATGCATGTGTAACGGCGTGTAAAAATGAGCACGAAGTGCCTTGGGGCGTGAATCGTCGTCGAGTGGTCACCATCAATGATGGAGAGCCAGGCGAGCGGTCAATATCGGTTGCTTGTATGCACTGTTCCGAAGCGCCTTGTGCGACCGTTTGTCCGGTGGACTGCTTCTATACGACGAATGATGGAGTTGTCCTGCACGATAAGGATATCTGTATTGGCTGCGGCTACTGCTTTTACGCCTGCCCGTTTGGTGCGCCACAGTTCCCGGAAACCGGAGCATTCGGATCCAGAGGTAAGATGGATAAATGTACGTTCTGCGCCGGGGGTCCTGAGACGGACACGTCGAGTGCTGAATTCCGAAAGTACGGTCGGAATCGCTTAGCCGAAGGCAAGCTCCCTTTGTGCGCCGAGATGTGCTCAACCAAAGCGCTTTTAGCGGGAGATGGCGATAAGGTTTCGGACATTTTCCGGGAGCGCGTCATGTACCGAGGGGCGGGAGCCTTACAATGGGGATGGGGCGTCGCTTACGATAAGCAAGGCCTTAAAGGATAATCTTCGACTGGAGTTCTCGCAGGAGATTCGGGTTTGGTGGGCCTGAAAGGCCCACCACGCTCCTTTCTGAGTGGCTCTACCGATGATTTCATGATAGGCGCTCCGGAGTGAGCGCCTTTTTTACAGACCTCTAGTCTGTTGCCCTTTTTAGAGGCTACCCTAAACATGAACGGCAGTTTGGACATTCATCCAAATACTAAGATTTCTTATAGCGCTAGCTAAAGGAGCAAAAGGTGCGAAGTACAAGACATTCGATATTTTTTTTATGGTTCTTGGTATTACCGTTACTGGTTGCAGTTGCCCCTAAGTACGCGGTCGGCGATCAAGAACCATTACCCGCGATCAATAATCCTAATCCTGGCAGTGACCTCTGGGAAGCCGTAAGAGGTCGACTGGATTCTCCTGCGACCACTCAGGTCGAGGGCTTTGATAGCGCAGTATTGGTCAATCAACAGGGAGAACTCTGGACGACGACCAGAAATACAAAGCTGTTGCCAGTCGGTGCGGACGTCTTAATTGTTGTCCTGTTAATGATTGGAGCGGTTTATGCCATTCGAGGTCCAGTGACGGTCAAGGCCGGTTCCTCGGGGAGTGAGATCCCGAGGCATACCGTTAACGCGAGATTCGTACATTGGTTTCTCGCGGGCCTTTTCATCGCGCTGGGTATAACAGGGCTGGTTCTTCTGTATGGACGACCGTTATTAATACCATTAATCGGAAAGTCAGCATTTGGAGTGTTGGCAGCGGGCGCAAAGAATGTCCATAACTTTGTTGGGCCGTTGTTCCCCGTCGCGATATTTCTTCTCTTCGTCAATATGGTGAGCAAAAATCTCTATGAAAGGGGTGATCTCAAGTGGTTTGCGCAGGGCGGCGGAATGTTTGGAAAGGGTCACGCTAGCGCCGGAAAGTTTAATGGTGGCGAGAAAATTCTTTTTTGGCTGACTATTTTTCTTGGAATTGGGATCTCTGTTACCGGATATATTTTGGACTTTCCCGCCATCGCGTCCTGGATCGTTTCGACTTTCCCAGAGTTTTCGCAGTATCGCCATGTGATGGAGTTTTCTCATGTGGTGCATACCGTTATTGGGATCCTTTTTATTGCACTGGTTTTTGGACATATTTTTTTGGCCGTGTTCTTCGTTCCGGGAACGCTTCAGGGAATGGTGAGCGGAAAAGTCGATGCAAATTGGGCCAAAGAACATCATGATCGCTGGTACGCTGAAGTGCAGGCGAGCAGCGAGAGGGAGTAATCGTGTTTCTGGTGTGATAAGCAAACTGACTAGCCAGGACGCGAGATCAAAAGCGTCTTGGCATTTTTTTTGGATTCCTTTTTTGCTTTTATGTGGACTGGCATCTTTTATGCCGGTGAGCGCGGGGAGTGCTGAAATTTCTGATGTGTTGGGGACGACTTCAATACAGGCCGACCAAACAAGATGGACTCTTGCCATTAAATCTCGCGATATCCCGATGTTGTCTGAACTGTTGGATGCGGGGTACCTCGGGGTGAATTCTGCAACAGAGAAGGGAAAAACGGCCTTGATGGTGGCGGCTCAGGCGGCGAGTAGGTCGCTTTGCGTTGATCTAGTTGCTCTGGGTGCCGATGTGGGCGCTAAGAACAAGAACGGTGGGACCCCACTGATGCACGCGGCCGTTGGGGGTGACCTCGATATTGTTAATTTACTCTTAAGAGAGGGTGCTGAAGTCAATGAGCGGGCAAGCAATGGGTGGTCCGCCCTTATGCTGGCGTCAGCAAAAGGTTTCTCCCAAATCGTTAAACGCCTAATTCAAGTAAACGGTGAGCTTAATAGTCGGGACATATTCGGCTGGACACCCCTGATGCATGCGGTAGAACAAAATCGAATGAACGTCATCGAGTTACTTGTATCGACGTCAGATTCACATATTAATAGTAGGAATATTGATGGCGTTACCGCGCTCCATCGAGCCGCTGCGCTTGGATACAGCGAAATTGTAAGAGTTTTACTCGTCGCAGGTGCAAGAGCAGATCTCTCCGATCAAACAGGGCGCACCGCAGTTGACTACGCGATGGAGTCAGGAAATCTTCAGATCGCCAAAGAACTCTCCAATTGACCGTGAGGGTTCAACAAAGAATTTGTCGTCGACAGTAATCTTCCAACAGCACTACTTGTGTTGTCGTTTTTATTTGTTTGTCGATGTGATCAGTCTTGAATTCAAGTCTCAAACGATCTGCAAATAGTTCAAAAAAGGGCTCGAACATGGTTTCACCAGCGACCCCGACGGCATAAAGATGATCGGTCTGGGGCTCGTGCTCGAGTAGAACTGCGGCAAGCGGATTGGGCGCTGGGCCTCCGAGCACGCGCCCGCCCTCGGAGGGATCATAGACGCTTCCCTCAGAGCAACAGAAAATTACCCCTGATTTTTTGTGAAACTTTCGGTCGGCTCCTGCAAATTGGACTTCTTCGCTTCGATAATTAATAAAACTCACTTGGGAGGTCGGATGGCTCATTTTGTGAGCACAAATAGCAGAGAATGCAACGATCTGTTGATTTCGTCCTGCTCCTCCGGTCCATTCGTATTCCTCCCCCGAAGCCGTTCGCAACCGAATGACAGCCTTGACTTGACGATCCAAGCGAATCAAAAAGCAAGGGGTCGATATAAACGGGTAAAAGAATACATAACTTTGATCCTGGGTCAAGCGACTGGCCCGCAGGGGATGCCCAGAATTATCTAAAAGGAGCGCACGATTAAAGAATTTTCCCGACTCGACGCTGCTGATGAGCGCCTCGGGATAGGATGCGGCAGTTGCCGCAGCGCCAGCGCATATTTTCATAAAACTCCGTCGGTCGCTAGATTCCTTGTCGCTCATAATATTTGGGTCGCCGATAGGTCGGTTTAGGTCCTGTATTGTCGCCGGGTTTCAATCCTTTCCAGAGTCTTTGAGAAGCTCATGATAAAATACTAATTCATTTTGATCATTTGATAAATCAAAAGAGCAAATTAGCTGATCGCTCGTTTCGTCAGCCGGATTTTCAGGAGAGGTGGCAGAGCTTGGTTTATTGTGACGGTCTCGAAAACCGTTGTACCCTAAAGGTACCGTGGGTTCGAATCCCACCCTCTCCGCCATTTTTACCTGCGGCTGTTTTTAAATTTTTCACCAAAACGACCATTATGGATAACTGTATATTCTGTGATTTCAGCAATAGTGAACTGATCGAAGAGGGGTCGCTTTGTTATGCCAGAAGAGACGGATACCCGGTTTCCGACCATCATACCCTTGTAATTCCAAAGCGACATGTGGAATCTTATTTCGATCTCGAGGAATCGGAGTTAATCGAGATATACCAAATGTTGCGACTCATGCGAGAAAGGATTCAGGAGATGGACCAGACTGTTAGCGCGTTTAATGTAGGCGTTAACATCGGTCGAGATGCAGGACAGTCAATTTTTCACGTACATATGCATCTTATACCGAGACGAAAAGGAGACATCGACAATCCGCAGGGAGGTGTGCGCGGCGTTATCCCCTCGAAACGAACTTATATAAAACGCTCAAAAGAATAAAATCATCTGGCTCAATGGACCGCAAGGACTGAAGCGTGTACCGTTGGCTAGCCACCCGCAGATTGAGGAACCGACTCTCCGAGGGCGCGAAGGTTTTTAGCGGCAGCTTGATTCCCCTGAGCTGCCGCCTCGTTAAACCAGTGAATTGCGACTGCCCGGTTAGGGGCCACGCCATCATAGCCATTAAAATAAAGCCATCCTAGATTGGTTTGGGCGGGGGCATATCCTTGCTCGGCGGCGCGTTGGTACCAGACGGCTGCCGTTCGCCGGTCTTGATCGATAACTAACCCATCGAAATAGTAATCGGCAAGATCAGATTGAGCCCATGCCTGCCCTTGACTGGCGGCGAGCTGTATTGGCGCCAGTGCGGCACTAAACATGCGTATCGCCTCTGGCTTATCGCGACCTGTTGCTCGAGCCTCAAGGAGCATTCTCGCAACGCGAACCTGTGCACGAGGATCGTTTTTATCGGCGAGTGGTTTTAGGAATTGAAGCGCTTGGGCATAATCGCCATCGTAGTACGCTTGAATGCCACTGTACAAATTAAGCTGATCTTGCTCTTCTGACATCTGCTGCGCGAGATTTATGTTTTCACTTGCTTCTGCTTGAAGACGTTGTTGTTCGGTTACGAGGTATCTTCGTCTCTGTAACTGTTGATTTAGGCTGAGCGCTGCCTCACTTTTGGGATTGATAGATAATGCTACTTCAAGATGATCGGCAGTGCCTTCCAGATCGTTTATAGAAAGAGAATCGCGAGCTTGGCGTATGTATATTGACGATATGTTTCCTAGACCATTGCGGGCTCTCTGGTTGCTGGGATCGAGGTCAAGCGTAGCGCGATAAAGTGTTAGTGCGTTTTCACCGGGAGGGGAGACTAATCGGTTTTCGTTAAACGCGGTAAGCGCCTTCGAGAGTAGTTTTTCAATCTGTTGCTTGCGTTGCCGCTCGGTCGTTGCTTTTTTGGCTTCAGCATCAATTCTGGCCTGTTCAGCGACCGCTTGCTGGTTTCGCGCCTCTTCGGCGATTCTTATGGATTCATTCTTTAGCTTGAGTTCCTGATTATCGGGAGCAAGTTTCTGAGCGATCGCCAGCATCTCGCTTGCGTTGGCAAAATTGAATTGATCAATCAGACCGTCGATCTCAGAGAGTATCTGGGTGAGCACGCTATCCAGCCCTTGGCGAGCTTCTTTATTGCTTGGATCCATTCGAACGACGGCTGAATACTCACTAAAAGCGTTTGCGTCGGGTGGAAATATCAGCGCGCCACTCGTAAGAAACTCTTTAGCGCGCGCTAAATGAGGCTCGCTCATGCGTGATAACCGTTCTGCGTCCCGATAAGCATTCACCCGAGCAAGATCGTCGTTGCGTGCAAACTCTGAATCAGCAGCGGATGTATTAAACGAGCCGAAGTCCGCAGCAGCGATTTCGAGCCCTTGTGGCTTGTCTGGGGTAATTGTGTTTCCGCCTATGATTTCAATAGTCGTTGGCACAGTGTTAGCCCCCGTTGATCTTGGCGGCGTAACGACAATATATAGACCGGTCAGAACAATGAGAATGAGGGTAACTGTCAATGCGAGTCGAAGGCTTGACCCTTTGATCAGGTTTTTAAACTTGGAGAGAAATTGATCTTTTGCTTTGGAAAAGCTATTTTCCAATCGCCTGACCTGGGTGTTCAGGAAAAAGAATGCTGGCGACAAAACCTGATCAAGACTGAATGGAGCTTTTGAAGATTTTTGACTGGAAGTATTGCCTGCGAGAGTGCGTCGAGCAACTTCAAGGTCGTTAACAATTTCAGATGAACGCGGCGGTTTACTTCTCAGATCTGGAAGGTCGATTTCATCGTTAATAACAGTTTGAGACGAGTTAAAAATAGGCTCTTTTCGAGCGTCCTTGGTTTTGGTCGATCGTGACTTGGACTGCGGCGGCGGTTTATTGACCGTCTTTTTTTCTGAAGTTGACGATAGGAGCGCTGACTTGGTTTTATCTAGCGCCGATACAGCAATTGCGGAGGCGCCCCGAAAACGTTTTGCGACAGTCTTATCTTTTGGCGTTGAGTCGCTCTTTTGGGTTGGAACTGGGATGCCCTCGGATGGTGGGGAAGCAGGAGGTTGTATTACAGGTAAGTCGTCAACAGTGCCGATCTGCTCAACTTCTGAGTTAATCGTGTCACTCAGACCGCCCGCGCTCACTAAATCATCAGTCAACGTGTCCGCATTCTGCGGTCGATCGCCAGGCTTAAGCTTTAGAAGGCTTTCGATTAACGACAGTGTTGGACCGGAAAAAAAACCTTTCCCGAGAATTTTGGCTGAAGTCAAGGGATCGGGGGTTTGTTTATCCTCTGCATCGAGTCGAGTAAGCGCGTCAGGAGGATTAATCCTGCATGCCCCTTGATACAAAATCGCGCCTAGCGAATAGTAGTCGGTCCATTTCCCTAAATGGCCGCGAAAACTGGCAAGTTCGGGCGCGCGATAGTCATGAGACGCGGTTAAATCTTCAGGAGGATAGTGAAGCTTGTCTGTTGAGAAGCCACAGATCAGCAATTTATCTTCTTCTGCGAGTAAGATGCGCTCGGGTGTTAATTCAAGATGTAATAAGCCGGCATGGTGTGCGGCTTCGAGATACGTCACGACTGATTGGAGAATCGTTTTTAAGTTTTCTTCGGGTAAACGTTGTCCGGTTGCTAAAAGATCGGCAAGGCTTGCCTTCACGGGTAATTCGACTGAGTACCACGCTGCGCCATCGTTTTCCTCGTAGCGCGCAACTCGGCCGGGATGATCTAACTGACTTAGCACGCGCGCTAATAATAGAAATTCAGTTAATCCTTGTTCGTAGTCGTGGTTAAATTTTGAATCGCTTAACAGCAAAGAGATACCGTCAACGTCTCGAACTGCGAATTGTTGCGGGAAAAACTCCTGAACAACCGTGCGCCCATCATTGGCAAGATAGGTATAACCGCTGTCAGATGTGACTAGAAGCCTGCTAATGACATTAGGGCCGAGCCGTGCCCCATCAGCGATCGGGGCGGGTCCGTACTCATGATCGATATCCGATTTTTCAGTTGTTGAAGACTGAGAGACGATATTGATTTCGGTTTCGGAGGTCATCAAGCCGCCACGAGTGATGCAGATGGATGTAAGGAGACGGCCGTCTCTGCCGTGAATCCGAACATTTCTTTAGCAAAAAAAGGGGTGTTTTTGGATTTTCTGATATTGATCATCGCGCTTGGTTTGGTGTTGTTTGTCAGGCTTCAGCAACGATGCAAAATTGAGGTGATTGATGCGCTCTATAATACCTTTATTATTTGAGCGAGAAAATAACCTGGCGAATATTTTTCTTCAGAAACCGCGAAGTCGATACCCATGAAGCGAGCAACAACACCTTCAAAAATTGATGACAGCCGGTCGCCACAGGCGAGATTGAGTCAATGCATCTGAGTCAAAGAATGGCACGTGTTCAGCAACCTATCATTCCTGTGATTGGCGACTGGATTCGTGCAAATCCCGATACAATTTCCCTTGGACAGGGGATTGTTCATTATTCACCCCCACCTTTGATTGGTCGCGCGATTGCACGATTTTGGGATGATCCCTCTGCCCATCAATATGGCCCGGTGGAGGGTCTTGACCCTCTTCGCGATGCGATAGCCGAAAAGCTCGAGGTGGAAAATAGGATGTCGTTGGGTCATCGCGCCATTGCAGTCACTGCCGGCAGTAACATGGGTTTTTTGAACATGTTGCTGGCGATTACCGATCCGGGCGATGAGATTATTCTACCGAAGCCGTTCTACTTTAATCAGGAAATGGCGATCCGGATCGCGGATTGTGTTCCCGTGACGGTGCCGACAGATGTCAACGGCGCTCTGGACGTTGAGGCCCTCAGCCATTCGATTTCCACGAGGACACGAGCGATTGTGACCGTGTCCCCCAACAATCCGACTGGCGTTGTTTATTCAGAGCGATCACTGCGAGCGGTAAACGCCTTGTGCAAGGCTAACGAGATTTATCACATCAGTGACGAAGCTTATGAATACTTTCTTTACGATGGGGACAAGCATTTCTCTCCCGCCTCAATCGAAGGGAGCGAAGGGCATACTATTTCACTTTACTCCTTGAGTAAGGCCTACGGGTTTGCCAGTTGGCGAATTGGTTATGCTGTGATCCCGGAAGAGCTCTTTGGATCGTTGCGAAAGGTTCAGGACACAAACGTGATTTGCGCGACGGCAATTTCCCAGTACGCGGCGCTGGGTGCCCTTGAAGCTGGACCAGCCTACTGCGAACCATTCGTGGCTGAAATGGCAAATGTTCGCCAGCAAGGTCTCGAGGCATTTGATACGCTAAATAATCGGGTACGACCGCTTCTCAGTACGGGTGCTTTTTATTTCTTTGTTGAGATACCAGATTATTCGGGCGATGATTTGACACTTGCCCGACAGCTTATTGAAAAGTTTGGCGTCGCTGTAATCCCGAGCAGTGCTTTCGGAGCGGGCGGGCATTGCGGCTTCCGCGCGTCTTATGGCGCGCTAAAAACTGACTCAGCAATAGAGGGGTTGGAGCGCCTGATTTCAGGCCTCAGTCAGCTCACCTAGTTTATTCAGTTTGCGTTGAGCGGTTAACTCGGATACCCTTTGCCGCGCTGCGGAGAGGTGGCTGAGCGGTTGAAAGCGCACGCCTGGAAAGTGTGTATACGTTAATAGCGTATCGAGGGTTCGAATCCCTCTCTCTCCGCCATTATCTTCTTTTCTCGATAACCACTATTGATTGAGATACCGGAAGGCAAAAGATATTTGGTCGTGGGGCGAGCGGAGTGTTAATTGATTTAAAGTCGCAACCGTCCGTGTTTTGCGATCTGTCATGACTTCTTTGTCTTGAGCAGACTAAAATCAACGCTTGAGTTCACGTCCTCGGGCAGGCCTTTTCTTTGACTTCAGAAAATCGACCCATCGCTGTTATTGGCGCAGGAATCGTTGGAATTGCCACTGCATATTATTTGGCTAGGAATCATAGTCGAACGAATATTACGCTCGTAGATCAGTTTCAGCCAATGTCGTTCACCTCAGCTCAATCGGGGAATAACTTTAGAAACTGGTGGCCGCATTCCGCGATGGTGTCCCTGACGAACCGCTCCATTGATTTAATGGAGCAGATCTCTCGTGATACCGATAATCGTATCGGCATGACACGTCGTGGTTATGTGGTTGCGACCCGGGAACAAAATATTGACACACTCGTGTCACAACTGCGTAGCGGTCTCGGATATGAATCGGACACTCTAGTCCGTTATTATGATCAAGCCGAAGCACCGAGATACCTCGGACCTAGCGGCTCCGATTGCAGTCTCGACGTAAATGGCGTTGATATATTGTGTCACTACGATTTGATTCGGAAACATTTTCCTCATTACGATCCGGAAGTACAGACTGTTGTTCATATTCGTCGAGGTGGTGAGATCAACAGTCAACAGTTGGCGACATATATGCTCGAATATCTTAAGTCAGTGGGCGCGAAAAGGCTGATGGGACAGGTTCGGGAGATCAATCCAGGAAATAACTATCAAATTGAAATTGATACCGGTTCTGGCTCGGTAGAAGTAGTTGCAGGCCAGATTGTGAATGCCGCGGGTCCTTTTGCAGGCGAGATTGCAAAGTGGATCGGCGTTGAGCTTCCGATTATTAATGTCTTTCAGCAGAAGATCGCTTTCGAGGATCATCTCATGGCGGTTCCCCGAAACCAGCCTTTCTCAATCGATCTCGATCGTCAACAAATTGATTGGTCAGATAGTGAACGATCTGTTCTGAGGGATGATCCCCAATTTGCCCGATTTGCGGGTGATATGCCCGGTGGAATTCATTGTCGCCCGGAGGGTGGTGATGGCGGGAAGTGGATTAAGCTCGGGTGGGCGTATAACGAAGAAGCAGCTTCGAATATTGATGATCAACCTCTAGATGCGCATTTTCCGGAAATTGTGCTCCGAGGCGCAGCCAGACTTAATCCTGGTTTGCGTGCGTATTACGGACGGTTGCCTCAAAAATGTCATCACTATGGTGGCTGGTACTCAATGACCGAGGAAAATTGGCCATTGATCGGCGGTATGGGGCCCGAAGGCGCTTTCATGAATTGCGCAATGTCAGGTTTTGGAACGATGACCGCGTGCGCGAGTGGTGAACTTTGTGCCGCTACGATTTGCGAAGCTCGTTTGCCGAGTTATGCAGAAGCATTCTCGCTGGCCCGGTATGAGGATTGGAACCAGATAGACGAGCTTCGCAAATCAAACAAGGGTATCTTATAGCGGCGGATGATTCTGTAATTGGTTAGATAATATCAGCCGTCGTAGTTGATGCTTCCATTCTGCCTGTGCCATAGCCGATAAAGATGACGTCTCCTGGCAGGATCAGCGCTGTCTTCGAAGCTCGAGCGATAGTGTCCGAGCTCGTGATTATTGAGATACTGAATTTGTCCACGCGCTAAGGGTGCTTCGACCCATAGGTCGGGAGAAGCTGTCACGTGCTCGACGGCATCGAGGGCTTCGATCAGCATTTGATCCATTTGCGTGTCCGCAACCTGATACCCTTTACGAACCAGTGATGTGTTTGCCCGACAGCGGAGCCTGCCGTTTCTCCAAGAGAAAAAAGATACCCAAGAGGTTTTGGGGGCGTTTTTATGGTGTTCAGCTTGTCTGTCGAACAGCATGGGTTTGAAGAGTCGTTGTAACTGGTTAGGAAAGTCAGCTTTCAAACGGTTATGAACAGTATAAAGACTGCAAAACCGGCTCAGTCCGCCGGATTCAGCGGCATACTCACAAAAAAGTCCGACGTAGTCGGGTACCTTGATCCCAAACGCGTTGTCGGTGTGGAAATTAAGCTCCACCGAAGTTGCTGAACCTCTAACGCCGTAGCCAAACTCCTGTCCTGTGTCTGTGACGTCATAAATCATGGTGCCGTCCCATTTTTGGGCAACGTTAGGCCCGACCAGCTGGCCGAGTGTCCAATAAATATCAACCATCGTTTGAATTTCGAACTCAGACACTGGCAGACCATCGAGAACTGCAAATCCAACACCGTGGTCACAGATTGCCTTAATTTTTTGGTAGACAGCAACTAGACTCGGAATCTCGAATTGATCTGGGTGTCTTAATAGTGTCGGCAATCGCGTTTCTGCCATCTGTTCTGCCATTGCGCGAATTTCGCCGAGAGCGTCATCATTCAAATCGACGCTCCAGTCTTGCTTCTTGACCTCATTCGCTACCCAGCCGCGGTTGGCGCAGGAAGGTATGTGCGCATCGTCTTCGATTGATTCCTTAGATAAGTCGATGAACTTCTGCATGACACTTGATTTATTTTTTTTCTGGCGTGAGTTTAATGGGCAAGTATCCATCAGAGGCTCACTTGCGTCGATACCGATAGTTTTGGCCAAAACGCTCAAGGATATAGTCACCATAATGTATGGGATTCGAGCGGCTAGCAGAATCTCTGACCTCCACTAACGGATTTATTTGCGCGTCAAAATCAGGATCGAAAAAAAACGCCGTTGATTGACGAGGTTGCGGACCCAAGATAACGCGATGTGGAGTAGATTTCCATCGGCCATTCGAAATAATAGAAAGCATATCCGCTACATTCAGGACGAGCGTATTCGGAATAGGGCGTACCGGCATCCATCGGCCGTTTGAATTCAGTACTTCAAGGCCACCTGTATCGTCCTGCAGCACGAGCGTCATAAATCCATGATCGGTGTGAGGTGCAGAGCCAAATGGTGCGGGAAAATCATTTGGATCCAAGAGAGGATACTGTATCAGGCGAAGAAAATATGTGGGGTCATTGAATAAGTCTAATAGTGTATTCGGGCTCAAGCCCAAAGCAACACTCAGTCGTTGCACAAGTTCTAACGACAGTTTTTCCATTGCTTCGGCGTACGCTATACAGTGCTTTTTGAGTTCTGGAATCAGGGTGTCGGGCCATTGATTGGGTCCAAATAGTTGAGTTCCAAATCGAGGATCGCTCGGCGGTATTTCTCGCATCATCATGAATGACTCCGAGCGATTGGGCTGTGTTGCGGACTCAATCGATGATGTGATGGTTTGGCTCGTTTCGGATTCGATATAGCCTCGGTGGTAGGAATTTATCTTAAGGCATTTCTTTTCGGCGATGGGCAAAAGGTGAAATTCGTGAGCGCTATTTTGGAGGTTTTGGGTAACTTCGGTAGCAATGGTGTACCCACTGATGTAACAGAATCCGAATTGACTCAGCGCGGCATTGAGCAATGTAGCGACAGCGAGATCATCAACAGCTGAGGTCGATGAACGGATATCAACGATCGGGATGGCATCGGGCATAGAAAATTGAAATAGGAGGTTCTGCGAGATCGGGGAGGGTACAGATTTTGATTATGGGTGTATCAGTAATTTTTAGCCTAATAGCGCCAGTTAATCCATTCAAAAATTAAAAAAAAATAAAAAATAACAAGCGTTTAGGCTAAACTCGCCCGACTAAAAATTCTACCTCTTTTAGGATTACGCATGCGAAACGGGCAGGAAAGATCAGTGTCAGGGGAAAATATGAGCGAGAGCGCGACAAAGATCAAATATCGTGCGTTGATTTTAGGGGCCTCTTACGGGTCGCTCCTGTCGACAAAGCTCATTATGGCGGGACACTCCGCAACGTTAATTTGTCGAGCGTCGACTGCCAATATTTTCAATAAAGAAGGCTCTGTAGTGCGAATGCCCATCAAAGGGCGAGAAGGGCTTTTTGACATTGAGTCTGGACCGCTCCCGGGCAATTTGGATGCGGCTTCGCCAGAGGGTGTGGATCCTTCAGAGTACGATTTCGTGGTGCTCGCCATGCAAGAACCGCAATACAGTGCAATCGGGGTGCGGGAGTTAATGGATCGAATTGCGAGGGCCGGCGTGCCGTGTGTCGCAATTACCAATATGCCATTGCTGCCGTTTCTTCGTCGGATCCCCGGTCTTGATACCGATACGTTACGAGAGTGCTTCCATGAACCGGCGATATGGGATGCATTTGATCCAAATCTGATGACGCTCTGCAGTCCGGATCCTCAGGCATTTCGTCCACCTGAAGAGCAACCGAATGTCCTTCAGGTCCGGTTACCTACTAATTTTAAAGCGGCACGTTTTTCCTCAGATCAGCATACCGACATGTTGCGTCAGATTGAAGCTGATATTGATTCCGTTCGGATGGAGTTATCGGCTGGAGAGCAGGTTGAGGTTCCAGTGAAGTTGCGAGTTTATGAATCGTTATTTGTGCCGTTGGCAAAATGGGCAATGTTAATGGCGGGCAATTATCGATGTGTGCAGATGGATGAGATGCGTCCTATTAAGGATGCGGTTCATTCGAACCTTGTCGAAACTGAGAGTGTTTATAATTGGGTCGTCGAACTCTGTTGTGGACTTGGAGGCGAAGCCTCTGATTTTGTGCCGTTTTCGAAATATGCAAAAGCAGCCGAGTCACTACTCAACCCATCATCGGTCGCAAGAGCACTTGCGGGTGGCTCACATAATATTGAACGAGTTGATAAGCTCGTTTCGCTTATTGCCAAACAACGGGGACAAAGTCTCCAAACCGTTGATGAAACCGTCACTGTGGTAGAGGACTGGCTCTCGCGCAACCAATCTTTGTAACTACTCTGAGATTTTCAATAGGGTTCCATGCGAACCCAGTGAGTGGCGGGCGTTACGCTCGGGAGCGGTCCGGCAAGCAGAGGTCAACGGGCGTTGGTCCGTCGGTATCCCAAAGAGCGGCTTTATTTCGGGGGCGTTGTGGCAGAGCAGGGCTTTTTCCGGTTTCCGTCCTAATACTGCCTTCTGATTCGGGACAGAATTGAATCAGGGCCTGCGGGATCGGCCGAACGGCTTCTTCTCTCTGGGAAAATAGTTGATGAAAAAACACTCTTTTGGTGGTTTGATTGAAAAATCTATGGTATTTTGTATACCAGATGGATCGTGTTGTTACAAAAACGTGTTTTTCAAATTACTTTTGGACAGGAATTAAATGTAATGCGAGCGGTAACTCAAGCCAATTTTGGCGGCCCTGAAGAGCTAAAAGTCGATTTGATCGACGAACCGATTGCCGCAGCCGGGCAGGTTCTGGTGAAGGTGATTGCGACGAGCGTCAATCGTCCAGATGTCATTCAACGACAGGGTAATTATCCACCTCCTCCCGGTGATTCCGATGTCCTTGGTCTTGAGATTGCCGGAGAAGTCGCTGAGGTAGGCGCGGGGGTTTCGCGATGGAAGGTTGGCGATAGGGTGATGGGCTTAGTCGGTGGCGGGGGGTACGCAGAATTTGCGACCGCTTGGGAGCACCATCTCATGGCGGTGCCCGAAACCCTAAGCTGGGCGCAGGCCGCAAGTGTGAGTGAAACTTATATCACTGCCCATCTTAATTTATTTCAGTACCCAGGTCTGTCAGATGGGCAGAGCGTTCTTCTTCATGGCGGTGGAGGAGGGGTAAATATTGCAGCTATTCAACTTTGCCAGGCATTAGTGCCCGGAAGCGCTTTGTTCGTAACCTGCTCTACAGCAAAGGTTGCTCGGGTAAAGGCTTTGGGAGACGTACACGTCATCGATTACAAGAATGAAGATTTCGCGAAAATCTTAAAGGAAGCGACGAAAGGCCAAGGGGTTGATTTAATTCTTGATCACATTGGGGCGGCTTATCTGGAGCGAAACTTAAAGTCGCTCTCGATTGGTGGAAGTCTTGTGTTAATTGGTGTGATGGGCGGTGCCAAAAGTGAGATCAATCTTGCACAACTGATGGTTCGTCGCCAGAAAATCTGTGGCTCTGTTCTAAGGCCGAGACCCGTTGAAGAAAAAGCGAGCATCATCCAGTATTTTTACCAACAAGCGCTGCCACACTTCTTGAATGGAAACCTTAGTCCGATTGTTGATCGGATATTCCTGCTGGAAGACGTCAGGAAGGCGCACGAGTTGATGGACGCGTCAGGCCATTTCGGGAAGATTGTGTTGCAAGTTGATGCCTCAATCTCAATTGTGTGATCTGCTCTCGCGACAAATGATAAGCCTCAGAGTCCAGCATGTATTTATTTGAATATCAGGCAAAAGAGCTGATGCGTCAGGCTGGGGTTTCGGTTCTGCCGGGCGCAGTAGCTACCACGGAATCTCGGGCAGTCGCGGCTGCTGGCGAATTGGGTGCTGGCCCGTGGGCGGTTAAAGCTCAGGTACTGGCGGGTGGTCGGGCGCAAGGTTTTTTTAATAATGATCGACATTTACCGGGCGTCGTGTTTGCTGAAACCTCTCTCGAGGTAGGCAGCGTTGCTCAATCGATGTTGGGATCGGTACTGATCACGCCTCAAACGACCAGTGAGGGTGAAATGGTCAATGCGGTTTACATCGAACCCGCTATAGCGGTGTCCCAGGAAGTTTTTTTAGCAATGCTGGTTGACGGGGACTCCGGCCAGATAGTTTGTTTGTTAAGTAAAAAAGGGGGGCAGCATGTCGAGCAGGCGGTTGGAGTCGATCCCAACTCGCTTATCCGCTGCAATCTGGGCTCTGGAGAGATGCTCACAACTGAAGCAAGTGTTGAGATTGCCAGGAAACTTGAACTATCGCCCTCTGTCAGTGACAGCCTCAGTGTTGTTTTGAAAAAACTTCATCGATTGTTTCTCGAAAAAGACCTTTCGTTGATCGAGATTAATCCGCTTGGAATTCGACAAAATGACGCGTTGATTGCTTTAGACGCGCGGATAACCGCTGACGATAACGCGCTCTTTCGTCAGTCAAAGATGGCTGCATTGGGGTCAAGGTCAGCCTCAAGTTCCGCTGAACAGATCGCTCTTCGGGAGGGATTTAATTTTGTACCGCTCGATGGCAATGTGGGCATCTTTTCCAGCGGTGCTGGACTCGCAATGGCGACGGTAGACGCGGTTGCAAATTGTGGTGCAAGACCTGCAAATTTTCTCGACGTACCACCCGTGCTCGAGGTGAGTCGGGTAAAGCAGGCTTTTTTACTTCTTTTTTCAATTCAAAAGATTAATTGCCTGATTGTTAATATTTTCGGGGCGGGAATTATGCGGTGCGATACGATCGCAGATGGATTATTGCTCGCACATCTAGAGGCGCCTGTTGGCATTCCGATCGTGATGCGTCTTGCAGGGACAAATTCGGAACTCGCTATTTCTCGTCTTGAAAAATCGGGCCTTCCTATTCAATTTGTCGAGAATCTTGAAGCCGGAGCAAGAAAAATCGTTTCTATGGAGAAGCAGGATGGAAGCACCTTAACTCAGTCGAGTTGGGCAAAGAAGGCCTGGTTACGAATTCGAAATTCGATTTGAAAGAACAATAATGGCCATTTTAGTTAACGCTTCAACACGGATTATCTGTCAGGGGATTACGGGTCGGCAGGGTTCATTTCACTGTGAGCGAGCGATCGCGAGTGGCACGAACATCGTTGGAGGTGTTCGAAAGGGAAAAGGGGGTTCGCGCCACCTTGGGGTTCCCGTATTTGACTCGGTTGACGAGGCGGTCGAAGTCACCCAGGCAAATGCGAGTGTAATTTTTGTGCCGCCAGCGAATGCAGCCGATGCGATTATTGAGGCCGTTGATGCAGGATTAGATCTGGTTGTTTGTGTGACAGAAAGAATACCGGTGCTTGACATGGTCCGAGTCAGGCATCGCCTCAACACGGGTTCAACTCTATTGGTTGGCCCAAACTCTCCCGGGATCGCAGTTCCTGGAATCAGCACACTTGGCATAATGCCGCAGGGAATTTTTTTACCCGGCAGGGTTGGTATTGTTTCTCGAGCGAGTACGCTCACTTATGAAGCTGTAGACCAAACAACCCGAAATGGACTTGGACAGTCTACTTGTGTCGGGGTCGGTGCGGATCCAGTTATTGGTGCGTCTGTTGTCCAATGTCTGGAGAAATTTATGCGAGATGAGCAGACAGAGGGGATTATTCTTATTGGGGAAGTGGGAGGCACAGCAGAAGAGCGAGCGGCTGAGTATCTATCTTCTTTAACACATCGAAAACCTGTGGTGGCCTACATTGCTGGGCAAACTGTGCCTGAGGGGCGACGAATGGGTCACGCGGGCACTATTATTCATTATGGCACCGGGACTGCGGATTCCAAGATTGGCGCGCTTCAAGCGGCCGGCGTAACGGTTGTTTCATCCCCGATTGATATCGGTCGAACAATGGCGGATCAACTCCCGTCTCGACAAAAAACTTCCGACCAATAATTGGACATCTAATGTCAATTTCCGTAACACCTATTGAGGTAAACAGTAGTCTAAAAGAGCAAGTATTCAGGAGTCTGCGTGCTGCTGTCGCAGGGATGGATATTTATTCCGGAGTGGAGCCTCCACGTCTTGATGAGCGGAAGTTGGCGGAAAGTCTTGGGGTGAGTCGAACCCCCGTTCGGGAAGCCATATCCCGGCTCGAGCAAGCGGGCCTGGTTCGGCATGTGCCTCGGCGTGGCACGTTTGTCGTACGAAAAACAAAAAAAGAAGTGTTGGAGATTATTTATGCATGGGCTTCTTTGGAAAGTATGGCGGCGCGTCTCGCCACCTTCCGAGCTGACGATCAGGAAATTTTAGGTTTGAGAGAAAAATTTGGTCCTCGGTCAGAATCAGATGGACGCGCACCGATTGATGAGTATTCGCGGACCAATATCAACTTTCATCAGGCAATTGTTGCCTTGGCGCATAGCGACCTACTCACTGACTTGGCCGACAGCTTGTTTATACATATGCGTGCGATTCGATCCCGCGCCATTCATGATGGTGATCGGGCTCAGCGTTCCGTTATTGATCATGCACGTATTATTCAGGCAATTGAAGAGCGAGACACATTAACTGCCGAAATGCTTGTGCGAGATCATGCATTGAATCTTGCGGAGCACGTACAGAAAAACGTCAATTACCTCGATTAGTTTAGAGCGAGTCAAAAAAATATCTTTTTCTTAATACCATCGCAACGGAGAAATTCTTATGAAAGCACTTGAGGGTGTCCGAATTCTTGATATGACGCACGTCCAATCGGGACCGACCTGTACACAGTTACTGGGGTGGTTTGGGGCTGACGTGATAAAGGTTGAGCGTCCAGGAGTTGGAGATGCGACCCGTGGTCAACTCCGAGATATTCCAGATGTCGATAGTCTTTACTTTACGATGCTTAATCACAACAAGAGAAGCATTACATTGAATACGAAAGATGAAAAGGGTAAGGAAGTTTTTACTCGATTAATCGAAACATGCGACGTGATGGTTGAAAACTTTGCTCCAGGCGCGCTCGATCGAATGGGATTCACGTGGGAGCGAATTCAGGAAATTAATCCTCGGATGATTTATGCATCGGTCAAAGGCTTTGGCCAAGGCCCTTATTCAGAGTGCAAAGTCTATGAGAATGTTGCACAGTGCGCTGGTGGTTCAGCGTCAACGACGGGTTTTCTCGACGGCCCGCCCACGGTAACCGGTGCCCAGATTGGGGATTCCGGTACAGGCCTTCATCTAGCCTTGGGCATCGTTACGGCGTTATATCACCGTGAGCACTCCGGCCGAGGGCAGCGGGTGCTTGCGTCTATGCAGGACGGCGTTCTCAACCTATGCCGCGTAAAACTTCGGGATCAGCAGCGACTTGACCATGGTCCTTTGAAGGAGTACTCCCAGTTTGGCGAGGACATCCCCTTCAGCGATGCAACGCCAAGAGCGGGTAACGATTCGGGAGGTGGCCAGCCTGGTCGAATTTTGAAGTGTAGAGGATGGGAAACTGACGCAAATGCATATACGTATTTTATTACCCAGGCAGCCGCTTGGGGAAAGATCTGTGACGTCATCGGACGACCGGAGTGGAAAGAAGATCCAGATTTCTCAACCCCTCCTGCACGATTGCCACGACTTAATGAAGTATTTGAGGCTATCGAGCAATGGACGATGACAAAGACCAAGTTTGAGGTAATGGAGGTCTGTAATCCTCTCGATATCCCGGTGGGCCCAATTCTTTCTATGAAGGAGTTGAGCGAAGAACCGTCGTTGCGCGAGACGGGCACGATCGTTGAGGTAGATCACCCAACGAGAGGAAAATATTTGACGGTGGGGAACCCCGTCAAGCTTTCAGATTCTCCTGTGGAAGTGGCGCGTTCACCTTTGCTTGGGGAGCATACTGCGGAGATTCTTCAGGAAGTACTTGGATATAACGCAGAAGAAGTGTCACAACTTCGGGGTAGCGGCGTTGTCGGGAAGGAGGAGTACAGCGCCTGATTGCAGACCGCTTTGGATCAGTTTAAAACGTACTGTCTTTTTATTGAAGTAAGGAACTTTTCTCTAGATTGACAGTGCCTTTTATTTTCTGTCCATGCACTTGTTGGACTTGTATCGGGAGATACAAGTTTTCGTCTGCAAACCAGTAATACAGTTCTCGTGAACTATTTCGGTCAATAAAAAAACGGCTCGTGTTCACAGCGTAGTTTCCAGGATATAAAGTCTGGTTTTCTTGTTCAATGAAGCGATACTCTCGAACGCGATGACCTTCGTTCACTTCTATTGAAAAATCTTTATTGCCTTTAATTAGATTGAGTCGAGCCATCAACTCAAAGCTGAGGGGATCTTGGATCCCAAGAGAAATGGGAAAGCTTTGCGCTTCCCCTTTTGCAAAACCCGAACTCATCCCAGTTTCCCAGTTAAACTCAATTTTAATATCGCGCTTGGGGTTAGGTTTTTTTTCATTAATGGTGTAGAAAGATGGCCGGACAATGCCGTCGACAATCGAAAAACGTGAGATTTCGTATACCGGACCATATCCCGAGAGTCGTGCGACGCCTTTTAACGTGGTGATGGCATTCAGCACGTATTCGTCATCAACCGTCTCGAGGGTGATCACTCTTTTTGCGTTAAATCCGGAGTAATCAACAGCATATTCCGCTCTGTAAGGTGAGAACAATTCGATTTCGGCATTGGATTCGCTCAGTTGCGGAAAAAGCATGAAGGCCAAAACGAGAGTGCTACCTTGAAATGATCGAAGCAGTTTTTTTGTGATGTATGACATGGAGATACGAAATATTGCTTTAGCTTGGGCTATCAGTGAAACCGTAATTTTAAGGTAAAGTTGAACAGATGAAAATTAAGGTTTTAACCTACAACATACACAAATGCGTCGGTGGTGTCGATCGACGTTATGATTTAGGTCGTATTGTTGAGATTATTAATCATCATCAGCCTGACATTGCTTTATTGCAGGAAGTGGTCCGTCATAGTAAGTCGTTAAGTGATGCCCTCCAGGTAGATGTCATTGGAGAGGCGATTGGCCTTTCCCATCGGGTTTGGGTGCCAAATGTGCGAGTGTCGGAAGCAAGAGGTTACGGCAACGCTATTTTTAGTCGTTGGCCCCTCATCGAATCTGCCAATATTGATCTGACAATTGGACCCAAAAAGAAACGCAGCGCTCTGTATGCCCGGGTTCGCGCGCCAATTTTTAGTCAGCGGGCTAGACAGTCTCAGACCCGAAGTCTTCATCTGTTTAATCTTCATTTGGGGTTGTCAGGAATAGAGCGTCGGATGCAACTGAAGAAATTACTGTTGCATCCGAGTGTGCAGCGGGTTGCAAAAAATACGCCCATTATTGTTGCGGGTGATCTTAACGATGTCTGGGGTAGTTTAGGTCGTCAGGTCATGGGTCCTGCCGGATTTCATGGGGTTCGACGAAAGCCAAAGACTTTTCCAGCATATGCACCGGTGCGTCCACTAGATAGCCTTTACGTGCGCGGCGAAATCAGGCTCGAAAATCTTTTGCCGTCGCGGCTCGCCGTTGCTCGACAGGCGTCCGATCATTTACCACTGGTCGCTGAATTAATTTTAGGCCAAGAGTGAGAATAGAGCACCAACCCTACTCTCACTCTATTGTTTGGCCAAATTATTTTGTAGCTTCTAACGCCTGATCGATGTCTTCAATAATATCGTCGATGTGCTCAATCCCGATAGACAAGCGAATCAGGTCTTCTGACACGCCAGAAGTCGCAAGCTCCTCCGGCGATAATTGTCGATGAGTCGTGCTCGCGGGATGACAGGCTAAGGATTTGGCATCCCCGATATTAACGAGTCGGGTGATGAGGTTAAGGGCGTCAATAAATTTCGGCGCAGCTTCCTTTCCTCCTTTGACGCCGAAGCTCATGACCCCAGAACCGCGACCGCCCATATATTTGTCGAGAAGCGCCTTGTGGGGGCTGCTATCGAGACCGGCATAACGCACCCATTCGACTTGAGGATGATCTTCTAGGTATTTTGCAACCGCGAGGGTGTTGTCACAGATTCGATCCATCCGAAGGGCGAGCGTTTCAATTCCTTGCATGATCAGGAACGAATTCATGGGCGTTTGCGAAGCGCCCATGTTGCGAAGGGGAACAACTCTTGCGCGAAGAATGTAGGGTGGCAGCCCCGTTTCCGTGTAGACGACCCCATGATAGGAAACATCAGGCTCGTTTAGTCGGTCGAAACGCTCTTTGTTCGCGACCCAGTCGAACTGATTTGAATCGACGATAATTCCGCCAATAATTGTGCCATGACCCGACATGTATTTAGTGAGAGAGTGGACGACAATGTCGCAGCCATGCTCGAAAGGTCGGCACAGGTAGGGCGTGGGAACGGTGTTATCGACGATTACCGGAACACCGTGTGCATGCGCAATTTCAGCGACTCGCGCGAGGTCAACTACATTCCCCGCCGGGTTGCCAATTGATTCGCAGTAAACGGCTTTAGTTTTGTCGTCGAAGAGTTTCTCCATCTCATCCAGCTTTTCTGGATTAACAAATCGAGGCGTTATCCCTAGCTGCGGAAATGTATGCGCAAATAGGTTGTAAGTGCCACCATAAAGGGTCGACATGCAAATAAAGTTATCCCCGGCTTCTGTAATCGTTAGGAGCGAATAAGTCGTCGCAGCCTGCCCGGATGATAGTGCTAGAGCTGCCACACCGCCCTCCATGTCAGCTACCCGCTGCTCCAGCACGTCACTCGTGGGATTCATGATTCGGGTATAAATATTCCCGAGCTCAGCCAGGTTAAAAAGATCTGCCCCGTGTTGGGTGTCCCTAAACGAGTAGGAGGCTGTTTGATAAATAGGAACCGCGACCGAGTTAGTGGTAGGGTCGGGCTTATAGCCCGAGTGAATCATCTTTGTTTCGATTTTCATTTTTCCTCCTTTGGAAAGACCGTTTTTCTAACGAAAACTTCTTTTTTGAATTATGGATCGCTTGTGTTTGTAAATATAATTAACGTGCCGATTTTTTTCTATGTTACAGCTTTTGAATTGAGATTAAAGGTTTTATTATTTTGAGCAATATCTGGGTCTACGAAAGGTCTTTTTGATGATTAGTCTAATTTCGCAGGGTCAATGGACTTTATTTTTAATAATTCTTGTCGCGTTGGTGATTTCACTTTCTTTCCATGAATTCGGACATGCTTTCGCCGCGATGCGTTTTGGTGACGATACCGCTAAGCGGGCAGGCCGCTTAACGATTAACCCGTTGGCGCATATTGATCCTGTTGGTCTAATAATGGTGATTTTTGTTGGGTTCGGGTACGCACGACCTGTGCCGACTGATCCCCGACTGTTCCGCTCTCGTTATGCCGAGCTTGTTGTGGCAGCGGCTGGACCGTTGATGAATTTGTTGCTCGCTGTGATTACCATTAATACGTATCTCTTGGGATTGAAATGGGGGTATATTGACCTCGATGATTCGAGGGCTCAGTTATTTTTTATCTACCTAGCTCAAATCAACTTGCTGCTCATGATTTTTAATTTATTGCCAATTGGCGCATTGGATGGTCATTACATCCTGCCGTATCTTCTTCCTCGTCGGTTGGCTGCTTTCTATCGATACTACAATGCCCGCTATGGCAACTTCGCGTTGCTGGCGATAGTGGGCCTCGCAATAGTGGGCGTACCGATCTTTTCAACCGTGATTAACTGGAGTTCCGCTATTCTTCCGCTTATCGCAGTTTTTTAACTCACGTAAATAATGAGCTATGCCACAGTCCGATCCCAATAAAAAATTCGCGGATGAATCATCAAAAAAATTGTTGAAGCGAGCCTATAGCCTAAGCACATCAGATGATGCCAAAAAGCTTTATCGCGATTGGGCAAAAACTTATGATCATCATCTCGAAACAGGTCTGAAGTATCAGGGTCCTAAAAAAATAGCGACATTGTTTGCCAAAGCAATGACTGATCGATCGAGTCCAGTTCTTGATATAGGTTGTGGAACAGGATTGGTTGCCGACCACTTAGTCGTCGAATCTTTTACCAATATCGTTGGTTTAGATTTCTCACCGGAGATGCTCGCCGAAGCTGATCAAAAGGATATTTATCGTTTTTTGATTGAGGCAGACCTTGAGGAGAAGTTGTTTATCGCGGATGCGAGTTACGCAGGTGCAATTTCGTGTGGTACGTTTACCCATGGCCATGTGGGGCCGTCTGCGTTCCGCGAAATATTTCGGGTGTTAGGGCAAGGCGCACCTTTTGCCTGCACAATCCACAGCCACCTCTGGACATCGGCTGGGTTCGGCCAAGCGCTTGCGGCATTGGAAAATGAGCGGGTGATGTCAATAGAAACGATAAATGATGAGCCGTATTTTGAGGGCGAATCTGCAGACGGGAAGTTTTGTATTTTTCGAAAAATATAAGGCACCATATCAAAGCGGCGACTTATCGGGCGCCGTCCGAGTGCTACAATCGAGTTATCACGTAAAGAGGTTGAAGTGAAAAGTTTATGGCGGCGACAGTCGGTCTCCCCGATGGCGAGAGGGTGTGAACCCGGTCAGGTCCGGAAGGAAGCAGCCGCAGCATCCAACTTGGGTGTCGGGGTAAGGCGGGCTGGCGCCGTCTCCATTTCATATTTTGTAAAGCAGGGGATTTATCACCGTTCTTGACGGGTTGAGATAGCAAATGAGTTACCAAGCACTTGCCCGAAAATGGCGACCTCAGAATTTTGAGGATGTTGTCGGACAGAGCCATGTTGTCTCAGCATTGAGCAACGCGCTTGAGCAAGATCGCGTTCATCATGCATTTTTGTTTAGCGGCACCCGCGGTGTGGGCAAGACGACCCTTGCTCGGGTTCTGGCGAAATCTCTGAATTGCGAAACTGGCCCCTCTGCTTCACCTTGTGGTGTTTGCTCGACTTGCCAAAGTGTTGATGAAGGGCGTTTTATTGATCTTATCGAGATTGATGCGGCATCGCGCACGCGTGTTGATGACACACGAGAGATTCTTGACAATGTCCAGTATGCACCGACCATGGGTCGTTACAAGATTTATCTGATCGACGAAGTGCATATGTTGTCCGGTCACAGTTTTAATGCATTACTGAAGACGCTTGAGGAACCGCCGCCTCATGTGAAGTTTTTGTTGGCAACAACGGATCCTCAGAAATTACCAGCAACCATTCTTTCGAGATGTCTGCAGTTTAATCTGCGGGCGCTGTCGGCTGTGGAGATCTCAAACCAACTAAAAAAAATCGCTGATGCGGAAGGTCTATCCACTGATGATGGCGGACTGAAAATTCTCTCCCGAGCCGCAAATGGGAGTATGCGGGATGCCCTTAGCTTAATGGACCAGAGCATTGCTTTTGGCAAAGGAACGGTTAAGGGGCAGGACGTCCGGGACATGCTCGGGATGATTGAAGCCCATCATGTGGATACCATTCTGCGATCGCTTGCGCGGGGCGATGGCGTTGTTTTGATGGAGACCGTTTCACAGATGAACGAGCGAGCGATTGATTACCTTAATGCCCTCGATGAGATTCTAATGACGCTCCATAACGTATCGCTTTATCAGGTAGTGCCCGAGGCGGTTAAGGTTAAGCAGGCGGACACTGAACTCGTGCAATTTCTTGCAGAAATTTTTTCAAAACAGGATGTACAACTCTTTTATCAGATTGGTTTAGTGGGTAAAAAAGATTTGCGGTTTGCACCGGATGCGGGTTCTGGTTTTGAGATGGTCCTATTAAGGATGCTCGCGTTTCAGGTGAATAATGACTCATCAACGCCAGTGACAAGCGATCCGGGTCCAATTAAAGAAAAGGCGGCGAATCCAAAAATTATCAAACGAACCGGTGAGGCACCGGAGCCCGGACTGAAACCGAAACCGAAACCACACGCTAGTAATGATGGGCGTCGAGAAAAGACTAATCCGAAGGCATCAATCAGGCCTAAGGATGGGGAGAATATGATCTCAAATCTAAGTGAAGCCACTGCTTGGACTGATTTTGTTGATCAGTCAGGCGTGACCGGAGTCACTAAAGAGTTAGCGATGAATATCGCGCCTGAAAGATATGATGCCGCAAACAGCACCCTGTTCCTGGCCATCGAACAAAGGTTATCGGGTTTATTAACCGATTCGCGTCAGGAAGCGTTGACACAATTGCTGCGCAAATACTGCACTGATTCCGCCAAAATTAAAATTGTTGAGAAGGAGGAGGTGGCAGCAGAGACACCAGCGGTCGTACACGCACGGCAGGCACAGGAAGACAAAGATCGCGCTTACAAAACATTGATCGAAGACCCTACTGTGCAAGACCTAGTGTCCGTTTTTAATGCCACTGTTATTCCTGAATCTGTAAAGTCTGGAAATCTAGAGAGGAAAAATTAATGAAAGGACCGTTAGGTAACATAATGCGGCAAGCGCAGGAAATGCAGGAGAAGCTCAAGTCTGCACAGGAGAATCTTGCAGCCATGGAGGTGGTTGGGTCAGCCGGGGGAGGATTGGTTGAAGTTGTGATGACTGGCCGCCATGATGTTCGCCGAGTTCAGATTGATGATAGCCTCTTGGGAGACGATAAAGCCGTTTTGGAAGATTTAATTGCAGCGGCGATGAATGACGCTGTTCGACGAGTCGAAAAAGTAACTCAGGAAAAAATGGGGGGGTTGACCTCGGGCATTGATATTCCGGGTCTTAACCTGTCAGGCCTCAATGGCTAGTGATCAAGCGATTGAAAACCTAAAGGACGCGCTTAGGAGGCTTCCAGGGTCGGGCCGCGGACAGCGGGACGGATGGCATTCCATCTCCTAGAGCGTGACCGCGAAGGCGGCAAGGTAATCGCAGAAGCTTTAAACGCGGCAATTTCCAGTATCAATCATTGCGCCCGCTGCAATAATTTCAGTGAGGAGGAATTGTGCGGGATTTGCAGTTCGGGTAAGAGAGAGAGTTCAGTTTTATGCGTGGTTGAAACACCTGCAGATTTAGATACGATAGAGCAAGCAGGGGCTTATACGGGATACTATTTTGTATTGATGGGTCATTTATCCCCACTCGACGGTGTGGGTCCTGAGCAGTTAGGGTTTGACCGGTTGCTCAGTGTGGTGACTAAAGATGACGTCGCTGAGGTTATCTTGGGCACAAATTTAACGGTCGAAGGTCAGGCGACTGCGGATTATTTGTATGACCTCCTTGAGGATAAACCGGTAAAGATCTCTCGTCTGGCCCGTGGTGTTCCAGCAGGGGGTGAACTCGAATATATGGATGCCAACACGCTGAACCAGGCATTTGCTGATCGAAGAATGCTTGGCGAAAAATCCTAAATTTTATTCTAGCTCGAGACTATTGCGAAGAGTAAGTAAGCGCTTTTCCATAAACGTTGTCGCGAACAATGCCATTATCAAAAACGATGTTCCCGCCGACGATGGTGTAGATGGGCCATCCGGTAAGGGCTCGTCCAGAAAAAGGACTCCATTTAACTTTGCTGAACACTTCTTCATCACTAACCCTCTTACTGGCGGCTAAATTGACAAGCGTTAAATCAGCATCGAAACCTTCACGAATAACACCTTTGTTTGGAATTCCGTAAAGAGCTGCTGGCCCAGAACACATCCATTTTTGGATTTGGGCAAGATCGCATTTACCTTCCTGCATTGCGGTTAGCATGAGAGGAAGAGACGTCTCGACCCCGGGCATTCCCGAAGGAGAATATGGGTAAGGCTTGCTCTTGTCGCTCAATAGATGCGGAGCATGATCAGTCGCAATGATGTCGATCGTGCCGTCGTGCAACCCGGCCCAAAGTTCTGGAGTGTTCTCTGGATCGCGGATAGGGGGGTTCATCTGAACCCGGGAGCCGAGGGTTTCATAATCATCCGTGTTTAGGAAAAGGTGATTAGGGATCACTTCGCATGAGACCCAATCAGGCTTATCCTGCCGGAGTCTTTTAACTTCTTCAGCCGTTGATAGATGAAGAACATGGAGTCGCCTTTCATATTTCTTGCTGAGCGATAGGGCTCGCTCAGTCGCGATCAGCGCGGTCTGGGGATCTCGAATGACGGAGTGAATAGAGCAGTCAGGATTCTCATTCCCATCCAGGAGTGATTTTGTTCGATCTTGAATGCGAGTCTCATCTTCTGCGTGGACGGCTATCAAACGACTTCCGTTGCCAAAGATTTGATCCAGATGCTTTTCATCATCAACCAAAAGGTCGCCCGTGCTAGACCCCATAAAGATCTTTATGCCACACGCGGGCTGTGCGTCGTTAAGGGAGCGCAGGTTACCGCTGGTTGCGCCGATAAAGAATCCAAAATTTGCAACACTGGTCTTAGAGGCGCGATCGATTTTCCAGGACAGCTGCTCTTGATCGGTTGTTGGGGGTTTGCAGTTTGGCATCTCAAGAAAACTAGTGACACCCCCACGAACAGCGGCTCTGGATCCTGACGCCAGATTTTCGCGTTCATCACCCCCTGGCTCTCGAAAATGCACTTGCGGATCAATAACGCCCGGCAGAAGCAGTTGCCCCTCTGCATCGATCTGCTCAACTGCGTCTGTTGAAATTTCTGGGGCAATCTTCTCAATGCGGCCTTGGTTGCACGCTAAGTCGCTTTCAAAAGAACTGCCATCAGGGTTGGCAATTTGCGCATTTCGAATGATAAGTTGATACATGGTGTGTTACTAGATGGTTAAGGCGAGACGGCGCTGAACATTTTACCTGTTTCCTGGCGGCAAACCATGAGCGTCATGGGTCGTGATTGAAGGATGGTTGAAGCTTAAATTTCAAGCATTTTGCTTCTCGCGAATCTCGCTTAGGGATTTACAGTCAATACAAAGGGAGGCGGTCGGTCGCGCCTCAAGTCGTTTGATCCCAATGTCGACTCCGCAGTCTTCACAATAGCCGTAATCCCCTTTATCAAGATCGACCAGTGAGTCATTGATTTTTTTGACAAGTTTTCTCTCACGATCACGAGTGCGAAGCTCAAGTGATCGATCGGTCTCCAGGGTCGCTCTGTCATTTGGATCAGGAAGATTGATGTTTTCATCCTGCATTACCGACATGGTCTTATTAATATCGTCGAGAAGCTCTTTTTTCCAGGCGTTCAGAATCTCGCGAAAATGAACTGATTGGACATCGCCCATGTAGGGCTCGCCCCGTTTGGGCTTATGCGGCTTAACGCCATGAATTAGCTCTTCGACGACCTTTTTCTTTGCTGCTGGCATTCGGTTAAACTCGTTAACGTGATTTTTGGTGACAATCTGGATACTTTTTTAAGGCGGCGCAATCTACCAGTTTAATGGTCTCAGTGCAACGGGTGAGCTAAACCCCTAATCACGCATAGATTAATGAAAATGAAACTACTTTTTTCCGCAACTTCACCTTTTGTTCGAAAGGTGAGCATTGTGCTCATTGAAACAGGGTTATCTGATCGGGTTGAGAATGTGCCGACTAATCCCTGGGATCCAAAATCGGATCTTCCGGCCCAAAACCCAATTGGAAAAGTGCCCACTTTGATCTCGTCTCAAGGAGTTGAGGTATTTGACTCTTCGGTAATTTGTGAGTTTCTGGACAATCTGCATTCCGGGTCAAAGATGTTCCCGATTGATGCTGAAAGTCGGATAACGGCG
Source organism: Arenicellales bacterium nBUS_48 (assembly GCA_051201575.1). GTDB lineage: Bacteria > Pseudomonadota > Gammaproteobacteria > Arenicellales > UBA868 > UBA868. The sequence goes on from CP179197.1 coordinate 1,071,841, forward strand.
ACTCAACTGCAGTCTCTCGCTGACGGCATGATGGATGCTGCTGTTTTGGGGTTTATCGAAAATTCTCGCCGACCGGAAGATCGCCGTTGGGGTGAATGGTCAGATCGTCAGGTCGCCGTAATTACTCGCAGTTTAAGTTGGCTTGAAGAACGATATCAAACCTTGAGCCAAACGTCGGACATTGGAACAATCAGCGTAGCCTGTGCGCTGGGCTACCTCGATTTTCGGTTTGCGGACCTTGATTGGCGTCGTCATCACGAACGCTTAACTGAGTGGTTCGAACAGTTCGGTCAGCGGGAATCGATTCGGGCGACGGCTCCTGTTGAAACGTAGTTAGGGTTATTAGGAGGCCTACAACCGCGCCAGTTCCGATATAATCCACGTCAGTTTAATCGGCTCCCTCAACGTGGTTTTGTTCGCGTTTCTATCTTCAGAATCGGGAAAAAGAGCGGAGGGAGCGCCGACTTTCAGCTCGTTCACTTGTTGCTAAATTCTTCTTAATGCGCCTAAAAAAAATTAACGTTTCAGGATTTAAGTCTTTTGTTGATTCCACGACAATCACGATTCCGGCTGATCTGACTGGGATCATTGGTCCAAATGGCTGTGGAAAATCTAATGTAATCGATGCTGTTCGATGGGTTATGGGTGAGAGTTCAGCCCGTAAACTTCGCGGCGATAGCATGGCCGATGTAATCTTTAATGGTTCAGAAGCGCGCAAACCTGTGGGCAAGGCTTCGGTTGAACTTGTGTTTGACAATACAGACGGGAAAAGCGCGCAGGCTTATGCCCGATTCAGCGAGATCTCGGTAAGACGCACATTATCTCGAGACGGGACTTCAGAATATTCGCTCAATAAGGCGTCGTGTCGGCGCCGAGACATTACAGACTTGTTTCGTGGTACGGGGTTAGGACATCGATCCTATTCCATCATCGAGCAAGGCATGGTGAGTCGTATTGTTGAAGCAAGACCTGAGGATCTTAGAAATTTTGTTGAAGAGGCCGCGGGCATTTCTCACTACAAGGATCGACGGCGCGAAACAGAGACCCGAATGCGCCATACCCATGAGAACCTGGACCGGGTGAATGACATTCGAAAAGAGCTTGATTTACAGCTTCGAAGATTGCAGAGACAGTCCCAGGCCGCCCGCCGATATACGAAGCTGAAAGAGGAAGAGAGAGAAACCAATGGACAGTTAATGGCCCTGAGATATCTCAATCAGAAAAAACTAGTTGAAAAACAGTCTGGGGATACCTCGCGCGCACAAACGGTGGTGGAAGGGTATCTCGTTCAACAACGGACTCTTGAAAGTCAGATAGAAGCACTTCGATCTGACGAGTTGAGTGTGCAACAGCGGGTGAATGATCTTCAAGCTGCTTTCTATGCTGCTGGAGCAGAGGTGGCTTCAGTTGAGCAGGCAATTGAGCATGCGAAAGAAACGGGCGAACAACAGCGCGCGGAGTTTGAACGGCTCGAGATTACCATTGGTGAATTGGGGTCTGAGCATCTTCACGATGAACAAAAGATATCCGAGCTGGGGAACGAGGTCTCCCGCTTAACGCTGGAGCGCATGCAGCAAAGTGAGATTCTTGATCGCGCCATCAGGGATCAAAGCGAATGGGAAGAGAAATTTGAGGATTGGCAGCATCGCTGGGGCGATTTCTCCCAACGAGTCAGTACGCCTTTCAAGGATCAGGAAGTTCAAAAAACGCGAATCGAACAGCTCGAGGCCGTTGATGCTAAGGCTCAGGAGCGACTCGCGCGACTGGACGAAGAAGTCACTTCGTTATTGCAAGAAGAAGAAACGTTGGAAATTGAGAAGGCTCGAGCGGATTCTGAGGCAAAAAGTCTTGAGTTGAAGGGGTCAGAAGACCGCTTAGATGAGGCGATTCGAAAAATTAGTTCTCAACGAGAAGATCTTGAATCCAAGGCTCAGATACTCGATCAGGATCGACAGGTTATGGTCGCGGCGCGTAGCCGTCTCCAATCATTATTGGATCTTCAGACCGATTCGCGAGATCGAAATGAGGATTATGAACACTGGTTGAAGCGTCGAGGTTTAGCACATGCCTCTGTCTTGGCAAGCGAAGTTCGGGTTAATAGTGGATGGGAGAGGGCAGCGGATGCGGTCCTGGGTCAACGCGTAACGGGACTTGGTGTGAGCGATCTCAAGGGTTCGCTCGTGGACGAATCTGATCTGCCATCACAAAGCTTATTTCTGATCGAATCAAGTTCTGATCGCCATGTCGCCGAGGTTGGAGAACTTTTGTCTCACGTTGAGTGTGATCGTTATGATCTTTTACCGTTTCTGCACGGTATTTATACCGCGGAAACTTTAGAGGAGGCGTTAGCGCGTCGTTCCGAGCTTGCCCCATCCGAAAGCATTGTGACCCGCTCCGGGGTCTTGATCGGGAAGAATTGGGCTCAAGTGGCCGGCGAGACAGGGGCTTCGGAGGGCTTGTTGCAGCGCGAGGAGGAGATGGCGCGACTTCAAAATGACGTGCCTGAAAAAGTGCGACAAGTGGCCGAACATGAGCGCGAAGTCGATCAGCTGAGGAATGGTCTCAAGACACTCGAAACGCAACAGGAGTCGTTTCAGGTGGATACATTAAAAGTTAGGGAAGCCTTTCAAGCGCTAAGACAAACCCTATCAGACAAGCAGGCTCGATTCGACCAGATTGAAGCGCGTCGCCAACAAATGCAATTAGAGACCGACGAAATACTTTCTGAATTGAGTAAGACTGGGGCTGATCTTAGTGATGCGCGACGTCATTTTGCGATTGCAGAAGATGAGAGTGGCGAGCTCGAGCGGCAGCGAAACGCCTTTCTGAGTGAGAAAGATAATTTGAGTCAAAAACTCTCACAGGCTCGGCTCGCTGTTCAACAGGCTCGCGATGATAGGCATCAGATTGAACTAGCTTTGCAGCACAGCCAAGCCTCTCTTGAGTCGCATCAGGCCAGCCTCCAACGTCTTAACGCTCAAAGCGAGCGCATGAAGAGGCGTTATGATGAGCTCGAGCGGCTTATCCAATCAGGCGATCAGCCGGATATCGCACTGGGAGAGCGCCTACAGATTTTGCTTAACCAGAAAACAGAAGCCGAAACGGCGCTCGCTGTTGGCAGGCACGATCATTCTTCCATCGAGACCCAAATTCGAGATCTCCACTCGTCTTTGTCTGAGCGTGAGCAGGAGGTTGCTGTCGCTCGAGACCTACTTCAGGATGAGAAGCTGAAGGGGCAAGAAGTTGCGGTGCGTCTCGAAACGCTTTCTGAACAGGCGAGTGTCGATAAATATAATCTTGACGAATTAATTTCTGGATTACCGGATACGGCCAACGAAGCCGATTGGTATGAGCGTTCCGAGAAACTTGCGCAGAAAATATTGAATATCGGTCCTGTCAATTTGGTCGCTATCGAGGAATATGAAGAGCAAGCTGAACGGAAAGAGTATTTGGACGCGCAGCATGCTGATCTGGTGGAAGCGCTGGAGACACTGTCGGGCGTTATTCGGAAGATAGATCGCGAGACCAAAGAGCGTTTTAAGGCGACATTTGACGAACTCAACAACGGGTTTACGGATTTCTTCCCAAGCCTGTTCGGTGGCGGAAGCGCCGTATTGGAGCTGACCGAGGAAGATCTTTTAACCGCTGGTGTGACCGTAATGGCGCGGCCGCCAGGCAAGCGCAACAGTACGATTCATCTCTTATCGGGTGGTGAGAAAGCACTCACGGCCGTTGCCTTGTTGTTCTCACTCTTTCGTTTGAACCCCGCACCGTTCTGTATCCTCGATGAAGTTGATGCGCCACTCGATGATCGTAACGTTGAGCGTTATTGCAAGACGTTAAGATCGCTCGCTGAAGTGTCCCAGTTAATTGTTATCACCCACAACAAGATTACGATGGAATCCGCAGATGTTCTGCTGGGTGTTACGATGGGGGAGCCCGGTGTTTCGTCTATTGTCTCGGTAGATATCGATGAGGCGGTGAAGTTGGCGGCAATCTAATCATGAGTCTACAATTCGCCTTAATTATTTTGGGAATTTCGGCCTTATTAATTGTGGCCGCGGTATCGCTGATGCAAACTGAGGAGAGCCGTAAAAAGATTTTCGCGCCCCTTAAAATCTGGGCTGGCCAATCATGGTCAGCTGTCAAGCGCACGTTTATAGGGTCGATCGAACGATTAAAACCGCATGGATTAGCCGCTCGTCTTTCTCAGCGCGAGCCCTCGTTGATGCCTTCGGGAGATTTTGCGCCAGGCGAGGAGGGCCAATCTACCCCTCTCATCGAGCGAGGGTTAGGCTCAAAGACTGGCAATGATACGCATGATGCTAATTCGGTTGATAGCCGTTCGCTTCCGGTAGATTCCAGCCCACAACCGCTCAAGATCGACTACTGGGTTCGCTTGCCGGGGGAGGGGGTCGTGTCTCGAGATCTTGCACTCTCAGTGTTTCGTGAGCATGAGATTACACTTGAAAGGCCCCGGGCAGTGCATGGCCGCACTGAGCCTGGAAACGCGTGGCTTGATCTAACCAACGCTCAATCCGACGAAGTTTTTTCCGATTTAATTCTGAGCCTTCAGATGGCGACCAGAGGGAGTGTGACTAACGAGTCCGAGTTGACCCGGTTTAACAACCTCGCTTACCAGATGGCCGAGTCGCTGGGGCGGCCCATAAATTTCGATATGTCAATCGAAGAAGCACTCCCCGAAGCCGCGCGACTTGCGCGCTTTTGTGATCAGTTTGATTTAGTTGCTGTGATCCACATTGAGCCCAAACCCGGAACAGGGTTTCAAGGTGTTGACGTGTCGCGAGCACTGGATCGTGCGGGTATGCGTTTGGGAAAAGATGATGTTTACCACCTTTTCGATGCGCGCACCGGCGTTAGCCGATTCAGCTTAACGAATCGATCAGAAAGTGGATCATTTAGTTATGAAGATCTTGAATCCGGAGTTCTCCGCGGTTTGGTTTTGTATATGAATGTGCCTCGTGTGGCGCGACCTTCGGTGACATTTTCAGATTTAGTATCTGTCGCCCAGTACGTTTGCGTTGAAATTGATGGCACCTTGACGGACCCGGAAGGGGAAGCCATTAATGAAACCCATTTTGACGCGATTCGTCGCCAGATTAGGTCACTCGAGGGTTCTATGAAGAAATATGGTATCGATCCTGGCTCTGAAGAGGCGAGACGACTTTTCTAAGCGGTATGGCGAAAAAGAAAAACGTATCGGGAGCCAAGAAGATAAAAGCGCTTCGCAAGGAGATTGAAGCGCATAACTATCACTACTACGTGCTAGATGCACCGGTGATTCCCGATTCACATTTCGATAAGCTGTTACAGGATCTCCAGGCGCTTGAAGAAGAGCGTCCTGACCTCATCACTGAGGATTCTCCAACGCAAAGGGTTGGGGGCGCGCCGCTTGATCGGTTCGAAACGGTCGTGCACCAAGTACCAATGCTCTCGCTCCAGAATGTCTTTTCAGACGACGAGCTTGTCGATTTTGATCGTCGTTGTCGGGAGGGTGCAGGCCGGACATTGATGACTTACATGGCCGAACCTAAAATTGACGGTCTCGCAATCAGTCTGCGTTATGAGAATGGACAACTAACGCGTGCCGCAACTCGTGGAGATGGGCGCAATGGCGAGGATGTGACATCAAATGCAAGAACCATCTCCTCAATCCCGCTTCGGCTGGTAGGTAAAAATCCACCGACTGAACTAGAGGTGCGTGGGGAAGTGTTTATGCCTGTAGGCGGATTTAATCATTTGAATAATCAGCAGAGGATAAACGGTGAGAAGTTGTACGCTAACCCGAGAAATGCGGCTGCCGGCAGCCTTCGTCAGCTTGACCCCAAGGTCTGCGCTAATAGACCACTGTCTTTTTTCTGTTATGCCCTTGGCGCTTTAAACGGTGTTTCGCAACCTGATAATCAAAATGATCTTTTGAACTTTTTTAAAGATATCGGCTTGCCGGTTAATTCAATCAGTCGGGAGGTTCAAGGGGTCGATCAATGCCTGACCTATTATGAAGAGATTCTTGAAGTTCGATCGACTCTCGATTATGAGATTGATGGTGTTGTTTATAAGGTCAGTTCCTTTCAAGATCAGGAGCGTATTGGATTTGTTTCCCGTGCTCCTCGTTGGGCAATGGCGCATAAATTTCCGGCACAAGAGGAGACAACCCAAGTTAAAGTCATTGAGATTCAGGTGGGTCGTTCCGGCGCGTTAACGCCGGTTGCACGATTGGAACCCGTTTTTGTCGGCGGGGTGACGGTATCAAATGCCACCCTGCATAACGCGGCAGAGATCGATCGATTAGACGTTCGTGAAGGCGACACGGTTGTGATTCGCAGAGCTGGAGATGTTATCCCCGAGGTAGTTTCTGTTATCAAGGAGAGGAGAAAAAAGAATGCCAAACGTTATCGTTTTCCTGAGCATTGTCCAGTATGCGGGTCAGAAGCGTCCGTTGATGCGGGAGGAATTATTCAGCGCTGTAGCGCGGGGCTGTCTTGTTCAGCACAAGTCAAGGAATCGATAAAGCATTTTGTCTCGAGAAAAGCGCTTGATGTTGAAGGTCTGGGCTCAAAATTGATTGAGCAGCTTGTCGACAATGGGCAGATTAATTCTGCGGCAGATCTTTTCACCTTAACTCAATCAGCGCTTTCAAAACTAGACAGAATGGGAGAGAAGTCTGCGGCCAATCTGATCAGTGCGCTTGAAAAAAGTCGGGCAACCACTTTGCCGCGATTCCTCTATTCTCTCGGAATCCCGCAGGTTGGGGAGACTACCTCCCAAACGCTTGCAAGTTCTTTTGGTTCGCTAGAGGCACTTCTGGAAAGTTCGATCGACACTCTTGAAGCGGTTCCTGATGTCGGGCCAGTGGTTGCTGGCGAGATTCGCCGATTTTTTGATCAAAATCATAATGTTTTAATCATTAATTCGCTTATCGGACATGGTATTTTCTGGGATACGACTCCCAATCAGTCAAATCCAGCTGGAGTTCTTAAAAATAAAACAGTTGTTGTGACGGGCACTTTGCCTTCAATGAGTCGTGATCAGGCCCGCGAATGGCTGATCGAACAGGGGGCTAAGGTGAGTGCCAGTGTTTCGAAACGAACCGACTATCTCGTCGCGGGTGCTGATCCGGGATCCAAGCTTGAAAAAGCATTAGCGCTCGGCGTTCAGGTGCTTGATGAAGAGCAGCTGAGAACGCTTGTCAACTCTGAGTTGGCGTAATTTTTAAACTACCGCCAATTGTTCCATAGAGCGTACAGGTTATTTTGATAAAATCGTTAAGAGTAAAAAACACTTTCGTAAATGGAGAATTCGCCGTTGTCAGTTAAAAACACTTTTGGCACAAAGACGACCCTAGAGGTCAACGGAAAAAATTATGAGATCCATGCGCTTGATTTGCTTGAACAGCGCTTTGATCTTAACCGGATGCCTATTACGCTAAAGATCCTGCTTGAGAATTTACTTCGGACAGAGGATGGTATCAGCGTGACCTCGGACGACGTCGAGGTGCTTGCAAGCTGGATTCCTGAATCCCTCCAGTCAACAGAGATAGCGTTTAGCCCGGCTCGAGTGCTCATGCAGGATTTTACGGGCGTGCCGGCGGTAGTTGACCTTGCCGCGATGCGAGAGGCGGTTGCTGAGCTTGGGGGTGATTCTTCGAAGGTTAATCCGTTGTCGCCGGCTGATTTGGTCATTGATCACTCAGTGATGGTGGACCATTTTGGCAATCCTGGGGCGCTACAAAACAATTCGGCGCTAGAGTATTCTAGGAACGCTGAGCGGTATGCGTTTCTGCGATGGGGACAATCTGCATTTAGTGACTTTCAGGTGGTGCCACCATCAACAGGTATTGTGCATCAGGTAAATGTTGAGTTTCTTGCGAGTGTCGTGTTCAGTCGCGAGCAAGGTGATAGATTGATTGCTTATCCGGACACCGTTGTAGGAACAGATTCCCACACTACGATGATTAATGGTCTGGGCGTGCTGGGTTGGGGTGTTGGAGGGATTGAAGCGGAAGCGGCCATGCTGGGACAAGCCGTCACGATGCTCATTCCTGAGGTGGTTGGTTTTGAGTTGAAGGGTCAACTCCCCGAGGGCACCACAGCCACTGATCTGGTGCTGACCGTGGTAGAAATTCTCAGAGAGGCGGGTGTTGTTGGAAAATTCGTAGAGTTTTTTGGCGATGGACTTGATCATCTCTCTCTTGCTGATAAAGCGACTATTGCGAATATGGCGCCTGAGTATGGTGCGACCTGCGGATTCTTTCCTGTCGATCAGGAAGCTTTAAATTATCTTAAATTGACGGGTCGCTCTGAAGAGGAGATCGATCTGGTTGAGGCCTACACTCGTCGGCAAGGCATGTTTCGGGATGGCGAAAGCCCAAAGGCTAACTTTAATGATGTCATCACGCTTAACCTGAACTCGATAGTCGCGAGTATTGCGGGACCAAAGCGCCCCCAAGATCGGATTGCATTATCAGATGCCAAGCATGAAATCCGCTCAGCCCTGACAGAGGTTCGCCAAGGTGAAGAAAAGAAGTCTGCGATTATCTCAGTAAATGGTCGGGACGAAGAATTGTCAGACCTGTCGGTTGTGATTGCCGCAATTACCAGCTGTACGAATACGTCTAATCCTGGAGTCATCATGGCGGCGGGATTGCTTGCGCAGAATGCTCGACAGAGAGGGATGACGGTCAAGCCATGGGTTAAAACCTCTCTCGCACCCGGCTCTCAGGTCGTGACTGATTATTTGCGGGATGCTGATTTGCTCGATGATCTGGAGAGCATCGGGTTCGCAGTGGTGGGCTATGGCTGCACGACGTGTATTGGAAACTCCGGACCTTTGCCCGAGCCGGTCTCGGGCGCGATAAAAGATAAAGACCTAGTGGTTTCGTCGGTCCTATCGGGGAACAGGAATTTTGAGGGTCGAGTCCATTCAGATGTCCGAATGAACTTCCTCGCATCTCCTCCGCTTGTTGTGGCTTACGCGCTCGCGGGCACTACGGATATCGACTTCTCCTCCGAGCCTATTGGCTTAGATCGTGAAGGCCTCCCAGTGATGTTGCATGAGATTTGGCCGGATACCGGGGAGGTCAACCGGACTATCGATAGCCACGTGACACGAGAAATGTTCAAGGCCCGATATGCCGACGTATTTGAAGGGGACAACCTCTGGAAAGAGGTTCCCGTCACCGAGGGTGTGCAATTTCATTGGGATAACGACTCCACTTATGTGCGGAGACCACCGTACTTTGATCAGATGAGTCGGACGCCACCGGGTATATCTGAGATTTCGGAGGCGAGAATCCTCGCGGTCTTGGGCGATAGCATTACAACAGATCACATCTCACCCGCTGGCGCCATTGCGGTCGATAGTCCGGCAGGACGATATTTGTCTCATCGAGACGTTCAGGTTAAAGATTTCAACTCTTATGGGTCCCGTCGAGGTAATCATGAGGTCATGATGCGTGGGACGTTCGCGAATATTCGCCTGCGAAATTCAATGGTGCCAGGTGTTGAGGGGGGTTGGACGTTATTGCATCCCGGTCGTGAGCAAATGACAATTTATGATGCCGCGATGCGTTACGCCGAACAGGAGACCCCGCTAGTTGTTTTGGGAGGTAAGGAATACGGTACGGGCTCATCCAGGGATTGGGCGGCAAAAGGCGCTGCGTTGTTAGGGGTCAGGTCAGTGCTGGTTGAGAGTTTTGAGCGGATTCATCGGTCTAATCTTGTCGGCATGGGCGTGCTGCCGTTGCAATTTCTCGATGGGCAGAATGCGAAGACTCTTGAAATTACGGGTGAGGAAGTAATCAGTATCGATCAACCGAGTGTCGGTGATCAACACGTTAAGGTTTTCCTGACACGTCCGAGTGGTGACACGGAGTCATTTAATGCTCGAGTCAGAATTGACACCCCTAAAGAGTGGGAGTACTACATCAACGGCGGGATACTTCCGTTCATGGTGAGACAGTTAGTGGACTAAGTTTTGAAGGCCCGTACTAATTTCTTTCGAGGGCGGACAATGTTGATAGAGATCACGATTAAGGCCAGTGCAGTGATGAGCTTCCATGAGAAGATCTCGTTTAAAAAAAGCACTCCCCAAAGTGCGCCGAGAACAGGAATGATGTAATTCACTTGAGCGAAGCGGTTTGCGCCGAGTTGCGAAATCAGGTGAAAGAAAATGAGCATCGCGATCGCAGTGGGCCCGACGCCAAGATAGGCAATCGCCAGCCAACCACTAGCGGTGATTGATTGAGTCAGGGGGCTCTCGATTAGGAATGTAACCGGCGTCATCCATAAGCATGCGCAAATCATCGTGCCGCCGGCGATTGTCTCGCCGGTCCAATGACCCGAAAAAAAGCGTGTGAACGTCGTAGATGCCCCATAGCAAATCGCGCTTAATACGACGGCGAGTTGCGCAACCAAGGGCCCACTTAAGCCCTCAAAGGCGGCAGGCCCAACAAGAACTGCAACACTCCCCAGTCCGACCATAATGCCCATTCCCGTTCGGATGGTGAAAGATTCATCTTTAATGAAAATATGCGCCAGGACGGCAGTGGTTATTGGCATGATGCCCATCAGCACAGCCGTCAAACCGCTGTCAATCCGCGTTTCACCCCAACTAATTAAGCTAAACGGTAGAGCATTTCCGATTAGACCAATGAAGGCGCATATTTTCCAGTATCCGGGATTCCGAGGAAGTTGTATCGAGTTAAGTTTCAGCCACATCATCAATAAAAGGGCCGCAATGCTGAGTCGCGCCCAAGTCAGTGTTAGAGGACCAACAGATTCAACCCCAATTTTTATGAAGGCAAATGATCCGCTCCACAGAACAGCAAGAAGAATAAGAAGCGAATAGTTTTTAACATGAGAAGACAAATGAGTGATTTCCTGAAGTGCGTTGACTATGATGGTCGAGTCCGTCGATTAATTGATCATTTACAATTAACCATCAAGTTAATAGATTAATTTTTTTTCCAAAAGATTTGCATCATGTTGTTATCAAAAAACGACCCACCGCCTTTTAAGGTTTATAACGAAGCGTGCGATACGCCGGTATTATTGGTCTGCGATCATGCCGGCAATGAAATTCCTGAGAATCTACAAAGGCTTGGCTTATCTCGCGCAGTGCTTGAGACCCACATCGCAATCGACCTAGGATGCCGGGATCTCGCTATAGCGCTTTCTGATTTAATGAAGTCTACTCTAATAATAGCGAGTTATTCACGACTGACGATTGATTTGAACCGGTCACCGTCTGATGAAACATTGATTACGGCGATTAGCGATGGCATCGAAATTCCGGGAAACCAAAACCTGTCAACGATTGATCGGGAGAGTCGACTTGAGGACATCTTTAATCCTTATCACGCCGCTATTGACGCAGAGATCAAGCGATTGCGCAGCCACCGGAGTCGAGTCGGCGTTATTTCGATGCATAGTTTTACGCCGTCCATGAGCGGTCGAAGTCGGCCTTGGGAGATAGGCATTCTGTGGGCCAAGGACGAGCGTATTAGTCGACCCTTAATCAACAGTCTTCGGTCTGAGATCGACCTTTGTGTGGGCGATAACGAACCTTATGACGCGCGCGAAAACTACGGGTATACAGTGGAATCTCATGCCGAAAAAGCAGAAGTCCCCAGCGTTTTGATTGAAGTGCGGCAAGATCAAATAGATTCAGATTTGGGAGTTAAAAAATGGGCGGACAAAATTTTTCAGCATCTCAGCCCGATCTTGTTTGATCTTGCGGCATCGGTCGATTGACCCAGGTAACGCTTGTTTTTACCGCACCCGTGACTACAGAGGGGTAATCCCCGATCGCAGTCCAACGCCCTGACAGTCCAGATCAAATTGCTCGAGGGACTGTAAAAAATAACGCTTACTTTTCGGCATCGGTACTCGGACGCCGGCCATATATGAAATAAGATCAGCGCCCTCACCAAGCAAGCGAACACCTTTCTGAAGTTGTAGCCGAGCAAGTGCGCTCAGTCCTTGCTGTGAATCAGGCTCAAAAGCCTTTATCTTTTCTTTTAACGTCACAAATTCCGGCCAGTTTTTAAAAAAATCGGGATCACTCTTCATCAGCTCGGTTTCGACCCGGGCGGCGCGTGCAAAGTCACGGACGGTGGCTCCTGTTGCGTGAAAGCAGGGTACGGATTCGAACGTCTCAATTATTTTTTGGGCAACATCGTCAATCGCCCGCATTGTTTGAGAAATCTTGACATAACGACTGTCATAGTAATTTGCGATTGAGTGCGTAAACACCTTAAACGGTTCTCCCCAGAGCTCATCAACCCCTTCATGGCCGCTGGGATGACGCACTTGTTTTCCCAGTTCAAGCGCTTCCTCAAAACAGGCGCTGCATTCGAGCATCAGACTATTATCCTGATTGACTGCGATGCCTTTACTCTCAAGATCAACAATGCTTGTAAAAATGTCAGTTGCTCGATTAAAAAGAGCACCTGCGAGCATCGCAGCATTTACTCTTTTTTTTGCTGGATCCTGTTCAGAAATGAAACTCAATCTTGCAGATTCAACTTTATGCCCAGGGGTATTAATTCCCGGTTCGGTATGATGAAAAGTACGCCGCGTCAGCATAACTAGCAGATCGCGCTTGGCAGACAATGTCTCTGGCGGCGGCGCATAATAGCGAATCCAGTACCCGTCATAGAAAATATGCGGTCGATCGTTAATATTTTTCCGCGAACCGTTTTTGATGCTTGTGCTCATAGGATGAAGGTTTGGGTCTTTTGCGGAGCGCGCGCCGAATTGTACGCTCCCGCAACAGCGTAGGAAACCCATCGGTCGAAATTAGTAAATTGCAGGCCGTCCCGAGGCAACTGCTGTCACGCGGGCTTCAAAAAATACCTTAGATTCAGAGTCTGGATCATCGACTTCGTCAAGGTCATGATGGGAGATAACGCGAATTTCAGATGCGCCCGCGCTCTGCGCTCGTTCGTTCGCTATTTGACGGGCGACACGTTCCGCCACGTCCAAGGCTTTCGACAAGCGCGGATAGTCCTCTGGACCATTAGGAAGGAAGACGCGAAATACTCCCTGGCTCGGTTGGGTAATTGTAATCTGTGCCCGCTGAACAACACTACTGGCGACGGCGCCAATCGCGTTAGCGACGGATCCGTGATTTGGCAATGTGAGCTGGATATCAAATTTTTCTGCTACCGCAGGATAGTAAAGATTTGCAGGCGCACCTACCGCGACTAGCGTCCGCTGTGTGTCTACTTTTAGCGAGAACAAGCCGCTATCAATGTGGCTCGTGCCTGTGATCCAGTCACTGAAGATCTGGGCAGTTCGATTACGATCTTTCTCATCTGTCGCATTTGGGTCTGTTGCCAGGCAGGCCGAGACCAGAGTCGAACAGATTGCTTTGATCACATGCTCTTCAATTGCCAGGCTGGGACCAATCGGGTCATCCTCGGGAAATTGACCCCACCCGTAAATTTGGCGCATTTGCTTAGCCCAGATGACCGCCGATATTTTGGAGGCCTGCGTCGACCAGTGATTACTCTTTCCCAGTACGTGAGCTGCGTCGGTGGGAGTAAAGCCGCTGTAAATTGCGATCCCATCTCGAACGAGTCTTGCTGCCGCTCTGGCAAGGCCCCGGTCTGAATTCGCAAGCGCTTCTAGATCCACGGGGCCTTCTGCAAGTCGCCGCCAGACTTCTTTTTCGTCTTCTGTGAATCTGAGCCGTTGACTGGATTCTGCGAAAAGTGGAACAGCGAATCTAATACTTCTGGGACTGACCGGCGCACGTTCCCGAATTTCGAGCAATTTCAGGGTCTCGGGATAATGATGGGCGAGAAGACTCATGGGAACGACCCGGCGAGGTCCAATGGCGAGACCGACACCCCCTTGAAAACGGGCTTCACTATCGCCTCCGAGCCCAATCGAGAACACGCGTACGGCTTCAACCATGGGTCGCCAGTCCCCAATAACGGTCGCCTCAGCGCTGATGATGGGACGACCGTCTGTCACAATTGCAATATCCGTTGTGGTGCCCCCCATGTCAGCGATGATTGCGTTGTCATGACGGCTTATTTGTGCGGCACCCATTACACTCGCCGCTGGTCCTGAGAGAATGGTCTCCACTGGTCGTTGAAGGGCGGCTGAGGCGCTTATTAATGAGCCATCTCCTTTAACCATCATTAACGGTGCGCGAATCTGGCGACTTTCGAGAATAGATTCGATTGCCCGAATTAGTTCATCGATGTAGGGAATAAGGGAAGCGTTAAAAGCAACGGTCAGTGCCCTTCTTGGCGCATCAAGTCTCGATGCAAGTTCATGTCCACACGTCACCGGTTTATTGCTTACTGATCGTACGAGATCCTGGAGCGCGAGCTCGTGCTCGGGGTTTCGAACCGCGAACATGCTGGAGATTCCGAACGCTGCAACATCATCCTGACGAGATTCGATAATTTTACGCGCCGCTTTCAAGTCAAGAGGAGACTGTTCAACACCGCTCGCATTGTGTCCACCTTTCAAAATCTCGCAGTAACCTCCCCGGACGATTTTCTCAAGTTGAGCTCGATTAACTTGATGTGTGTTGTAACCCGCAAGCAGTAGGCAGACCGGTGTTCCCCGACCTTCAACCACCGCGTTAGTGGCTAAGGTTGTTGATAAGGAAACGAGTGAGACATGATCTAACTTTTTGGCTGGAAGCTGATTTAGCGCGTTATTGATGCCGTGGCTCAACGAGTGATGCGTGGTCAAGGATTTGCCCGTGCAGACAACGCTACCGTTCTCGGCTAAAAGCACCGCGTCTGTATAGGTGCCTCCGGTATCAATACCTAGACGTAGGGAGTTCATAGTCGAGAGCCGATTAATTAACGGAAAAAACGATTGTTTCTGCCGACAAATGGCTTACCTCAGTCCCCGTATGGATAAAAACCGCGGCCGGTTTTGCGACCCAGATATCCCGCATCAACCATTTGTTTCAGGAGAGGACAGGGGCGGAACTTCGAGTCTCCAAATTCCTCATGGAGCACATTCATCACCCAAAGACAGACGTCCAATCCAATCATGTCTGCGAGTGCAAGCGGGCCCATGGGATGAGCGGCACCCAGTTTCATTGCAGCATCGATGTCTTCGGCTTGAGCAAGACCTTCATAAAGAATAAATACCGCTTCATTAATCATGGGGACAAGCATCCGGTTCACCACAAAGCCTGGACTATCTTTGACACTGACGGGAGTTTTGCCGAGGCTATTGGCAAGAGTCTCAATCGCGTTATAAGTCTTATCCGAGGTCTGGAGCGCTCGTATGACTTCTACGAGTGCCATGAGCGGTACCGGGTTGAAAAAATGCATACCAACGACTCGGTCCGCTCGACCGCTGGCTGCCGCTATTCGAGTGAGGGACAACGATGAAGTATTTGTTGCGAGGATGGTGGAGTCTGGACAAATTTGATTAAGTTGAGTGAATACCCCGAGTTTTATTTCGATATTCTCGCTAGCAGCTTCGATGACAAGATCGCGGTCTTCCATTGCATTGATATCGGTTGTTGTTTTTAGGCGAGCGAGTGCAGCCTCATAATCTGCTGTACTAATTTTTTCTTTAGCAACAAGTCGATCAAGACTTTTCTGGATCGTCTTTATCCCGTTATCAAGTGGAGCCTGCGCAATATCCTGCATGACGACGTCGAAGCCGCATAGCGCGCAAGTCTGGGCAATACCGTTCCCCATTGTTCCGGCGCCGATTACACCGATATTTTGTAATGTCATTAAAATTAGGCCTCAAATAGGTTGTTACAATCAAAGAGCCGCAAGGCTACCCGAAAACCGTTTATGATGAAATAGGCATTCTCGAAAGAATTCCAATCTTATTTGCGACCCAGAGGGGTTCACAGAACATTATGGAAAGCATCTCCTTAATTCAACATTTGGTTGGATACAACACGGTGTCGAGAGATAGTAATCTGCCACTCATTGATTTTATTCAAAATTACCTTTTTGATTTTCGCGTGGACTCCCGTCGCGTGCTAAGTCAGGACGGAAAAAAATCTAATTTGATTGCGACCGTTGGCCCTCAGGACGAGGGCGGTGTAGTGCTTTCAGGACATACGGACGTTGTGCCCGTCGATGGCCAAGAGTGGTCCTCGGATCCGTTCGTAATCCGCAGGGATAACGGCCGGCTTTATGGGCGTGGCAGTTGTGATATGAAAGGATTTATTGGGATAGCGCTGTCAAAGTTGCCCGAAATGAAAACGCTAAAGAGACCGATTCATTTCGCGTTGTCTTATGATGAAGAAGTCGGCTGTTTAGGCGCTCCCGATATGATCGATGTGATCAGGCAAGAATTGCCTGTTCCGTTGGGTGTGATCGTGGGCGAGCCAACGAGTATGCGCGCGGTGACAGGGCACAAAGGCATCGTTGCTCTACGAACAACGGTAAAGGGGTTCGAAGCGCATTCAAGCCAGACTCACCGGGGTGTGAGTGCTGTGATGACGGCTGCCCGACTGGTAAACCATCTTGACGAAGTTGCGAATCGTCTGGCGGATGAAACTCCGCGGAATAATGGATTTGAGCCTCATGCCACTTCGGTCCATGTTGGCGTCATTAATGGGGGAACGGCGTTAAATATTATTTCTGGGCAATGCCAGTTCACATGGGATATCCGCAATATTCCGGGAGATGATCCGCAACGGTTGATTGAGAATTTTGAGGAATTCTGTGCTGACGAGATATTGCCGGTAATGCGGGCGCGTCACAGTGCGTGCAGCATTAACACCCGTGTTCTGGCCCGTTGCCCTGCTTTTGAAGATGCTTCAAATCCGATTTTGAGTTTGGTGCAGGGATTGACCGGTAATCTAGAAACAAGCAAGGTTGCGTATACAGCAGAGGCTGGTCAGTATCAGGGCGCTGGTTTTCCAACAGTGTTGTGCGGGCCGGGTTCAATTGATCAGGCGCACCAGCCGGATGAATATCTCGAGTCGTCAGAAGTAGAGAACGGAGAGCGTTTTATCGATTCGTTAATTGCCAACCTTTCCGTTAATAAATAGTCAAATTTTTCAACTCGCGCTGTTGTGCTCGAAGTAATTATCGAGAAATTCTTCAAAACCGACCGTGTCGCTTGATGTCAACTCTTGCGCCTTCTTTATCGACTTATCTGCACTTTCTTTCATGGATTGATTCCAGGCTGGATCAATCTCAGCAATTTTAAAGTTTTTCTCGTGGTATTCAGCTTGAGTCTTAGCAAAGTAGAAAAAAGTATTGTCGTGTTTCTTGATTTCTTCAAACGCCCTGGCGGATGGCGTTGCCGATGGATCTTTAAACAGGTTTTTATAATAAGCGAGTGCGTTACAGTACCCGTGACTGTATTGATCCATTAACTCCGCGATCGGCGTTAATCGCTCCACAAGACCCAACCCGCATCGGTCGATGGAGCACTGACTGCCGTCCGCAAGTGTTATACGCAGTTCGGGATCTCGCCCGCGCTCTGCAACCTGATTGCGAGTGTGGCGTAAGCGATTAAATTCTTCCACGTTCATCATGGGGCTAGCTTCAAGCAAGCAGGAGATCATCATTAGGTCTAGAAAGCGGATGCCGTCCTCGCTAATGCCAACCGGTAGGAATGGATCTAGATCCAGTGATCTGAGTTCGATGTATTCCACGCCACGTGACCGAAGAGCGTGACTCGGTCGTTCGCCCGAGTTGGCGATTCGCTTTGGCCGCATTGATGCATAGTATTCGTTCTCAATTTGCAACAACGAGTCGTTAAGTTGGCGATATTCGCCGTCTACTTTAATACCGATTTTTTGATAGGGGAGATAGGATTCAGTGGTGGCTTTAATCAGAGACTCTGTGTATTCATCTAAACTGTTAAGACTCAGATGCACGGAATCTTGAGCGACGCTGCGATAGCCCAGATCAGTCAAGCGTAGACTGGTGGCAAACGGGAGACAGTAACTATGATCACCCAGTGGCTGAAGGTGGTGCTTGCGGCCTTCAAGGAAGGTACCGCATACTGCTGGTGATGCCCCAAATAGATAAGGTATCGCCCAGTCTGAGCGGTAAAAGTTACGCATGAGCCCGAGATATTCTTGAGACTTAAAATCACGAAGGGGGATCGTGGACCCTTTTATCTGCCGATAGCGTCGCCAAAATGCCTCATCAAGCGAGAAGTTAAAGTGGATACCCGCAATCGTCTGCATGAGTTTTCCGTAACGATGCCCAAGCCCCTCGCGATATACGACCTTCATCCGACCCGCATTCGATTGACCGTAGTCAGCAATGGGAATGCTCTTTTCACCATGTAAAATGCAAGGCATGCTGTTTACCCAGAGCTTTTCTTCCCCGATATTTCGATAGGTGAATCCATGAAGACCGGTCAGAAATTGGATAAGATCGGGGATGTTTTTGGTAACCGGCGTAACAAATTCGAGCAACGCTTCCGAGTAGTCTGTGGTGATGTGCGGGTGAGTGAGCGCGGCGCCTAGGGTTTGCGGGTGAGGCGTTTGCGCAAGGACTCCATCGTTATCAATCCGGAGACTTTCTTTCTCGAGGCCGCGACGGATCGACTCAGATAAAAGCCCTGGGTGGAGTGGTCGATCTCGGCCAGTCGTCGCGTTAAGTTTTCTTGCACGTCAGTTTTATCCTGTAGAAAATGGATTTTGTCAAAAATGAATGTTTTTCAAAGAGATCTGAATATTCAAACTCCGGGTCGCGGCTTTGTTGATGTTTCTGGATTGATTGAGAAACTATTGATTGAATCTGGGGTTGCGGTAGGGTTATGCCATATTTTCTGTATGCATACCAGCGCTTCGCTTACGATTACGGAGAATGCTGATCCTAACGTTCATGTTGACCTGCTTCACTTTATGAAGGAGCTTGTTCCAGATGGCAGTCCTGTCTATCGGCATCGTAGTGAGGGCGATGATGATTTGCCCGCACACGTTAGAAGTGTGCTGACAGATTCATCTCTTACGGTACCGATCGCTAATGGACGCTTGAATTTGGGCCTGTGGCAGGGCATCTACTTATTAGAGCACCGTTTTCAGCCCAACTCGAGAGATATCTGCGTCACAATTACAGGCAAGGATGCGGGTGGAGCGAAATCTTAAGAAAATGAACAACTCCGATTATCGATTTTGTGTGGCGCCAATGATGGACTGGACGGACCTGCACGAGCGATATTTTCTACGATTGATTTCGCGGCGCGCTCGTCTTTACACCGAAATGGTGACAACGGGTGCGGTAATTTTTGGAGATCGAAATCGATTTCTTGCCTTTTCGGCAGAAGAGCACCCGGTTGCCTTGCAGTTAGGCGGGAGCAATCCCCAGGACATGGCGTTGTGCGCAAGATTGGGGGAAGATGCCGGTTTTGATGAAATCAACATCAACGTGGGATGCCCCTCAGATCGCGTGCAGGCGGGTCGTTTTGGTGCTTGTTTGATGCGCGAACCGCAACTCGTTGCCGAATGCATTAATGAGATGTGCGCTCGGGTCAGTATTCCTGTCACCGTGAAGTGCCGAATTGGTGTTGATCGATCCGACTCTTATGAAGAGCTTTGTGAATTCACCCAACAAATATCTGATGCAGGTTGCGAGGTCATAATTGTGCACGCCCGAAAGGCGTGGTTGTCTGGCTTAAGTCCAAAAGAGAATCGAGAAATTCCGCCTTTAAACTATCCCCGAGTTTATGAATTAAAAAAACAGTTCCCAGAACTTACCGTTGTTATCAATGGTGGAATCACGACTATTGATGAAGCCTCCCGCCATCTCTTTCAGGTCGATGGCGTCATGGTGGGACGCGCAGCTTATCAAAACCCATGGAGTTTGCAGGCCGTTGATGCGCAAATATTTGGTGATTCTTGGACGCCTGTTTCTCGATGGGACGTGCTTGATTCCTACAAGAGTTATATCGGTCGACAATTAGAGTCTGGCGTTCCGTTAAAACGAATGGCTCGTCACCTGCTTGGACTGTTTCAAGGCCAGCCGGGTGCAAGGGTTTGGAGGCGCACCTTGTCGGAATGCGCCTTCCGAAGTGGAGCCGGAATGGATGCGCTTGAAGTTGCGGAAAGGAGCATGGATCCGTTCCGAGAATCAGGAATTGAGAGGGTGCTTGACCCTGTTCCGCGCATATCGCTAAACGCATGACGCGCGCTGTTCGAATTTCGTTTTATGCGATTGCATCACTGTTTGTGCTGCTTGTGACATTGGCAGGTTGGATCGTTTTCTTCTTTGATGCCTCTAAACTTCAAGAACCGATTGCAAATTTAGTTGAATCTCAATCGGGTTATCGTTTTAGTTTCGATGGCCCGATACAAATTGATTTTGATTTAGATAACGGGCTTGTTGCTCGCGTGGCGTTCAGCGAAGTGTCGCTAGTCAAGATCGGGGGATGACAACCACTCGCGCCCTTGATATCGATTCTTTATCGCTAAATTTAAATTGGACTCAAATTAAGGGAATGTTGAGTGGTGAACATATTCAAGGAGTCGGATCCTTCGTTATTTCCCAAATCGATATTCCGGCGCTTAGTCAGGAACTTGATGTTGACTGGACAATCTTCAATTCCAATGCTTTTCAACAAGCTTCGGGACGTGGTGATTTTAAAATCATCAACAATCAAATTGAAGTAAGCGATTTTCAGTTCCATATTGCGGATACACAGGTTTCAGGGACACTGAAAATTAAAGATTGGGAAAGGACACCATCATCTCAGTTCAACATTTTTATTCCCACTCTTGATATTGGGCATTATCTGAGAACTGACCATCAAAGTTTCTTTGATGGCTTTATTCTGCTGAGTTTGCCCGCGTTCGCGGTTTCAGCGATTGATGTAGAGGGTTTGGTCAGTATTGGTTCGCTCCATTCAGCTGGGATTGTGATGGAGGATGTGCGTGTACCTGTGCACTCAAGAGACGGTCAGGTCGTTTCTTCCCCCGTATCTGCGAAACTTTATGGCGGTTCGATATTGATTGATACGTTAATGTCTCGCGAAGATGACCGCGCTTTTTTTTATTCCTATCAGCAAATTACTGACATTCAAATTGGGCAGGCGTTAGCGGATATTGGATTAACTGAAATGGTTGAAGCGCGGGCGGATTTAAATTTGGCGCTTGCTTTTTCGGCACAAGATTTGATTAAAGAAGTGACGAGCGCGGACGGGGTCATCTTGTTAACTGGGACCAACGGCAAGTTAAAAGGTTTTGATCTCCAGAGGTTAATTCAACAGTTAACCGAGGGTGATCGTGTAGATGCCTCACTATGGCTTGGAGATGAATTGACAACTCGGGTTGGAGATTTTTCAGTTTCAGTCAAAGTGGCGAACGGCCGGGTGGAAAGCGAGGATTTAGCTATTGAGATAGCGGATCTTGAAGCGCGTGGTGCAGGACAGTATCGACTTCAATCAGAACGATTGAATTACCGCTTGTTTTTATCACTTGAAGGATCGGACGTTGCCAAGTTGTTGCCTGCGCCGTTGAATTCTGGTCTCATGGTGTTGCCTCTCCAAATTTCCGGAAACCGAGAGAAGCCCGACGTTTCGATTGATATGCCCGCGTTCTTTCAGATACAAATGAATCATTTGATGGGTGGAAGCTCGCCAATTCAAAAGCGGGCAGTTGATCCGGAGTCAGTATCAAAGCTACGAGCAATCCAAGCGGCCGTAAATAAAGGAATTAGTGCTTTCGTTGCGAATGGGGTGTTGGAAGCCGAGGTCAAAGCGGAATGAGACTTCTAAGATTTGGAGAAAAAGGAAAGGAAAGACCGGGCCTGCTCGACCCCGATGGGAAAATTCGGGATCTTGGCGATGTGATAGATGACCTGGGCCCTGAAACTGTTGGTCCTAATACAATCGACTTTCTTCAGGCGTTGGACCCCAGGTCTTTGCCTCTGGTCGATGACGACGTGCGTATAGGGAGTTGCATAAGTCATCCAGGGAAATTTGTTTGCATCGGCCTTAACTATCACGACCATGCGGCAGAAACGGGTATCCCGCCGCCCAGTGAGCCCGTTGTATTCATGAAAGCAGTGAGTTCGATTGGCGGGCCCCATGACGATATCCCTTTGATCCGGGGGTCTACTAAAAGCGATTGGGAGGTTGAACTCGGCATTGTGATAGGTGGTCACGCGAAATATATATCGATTGACCAGGCGGAAGAGTATGTAGCAGGCTTTTGTCTGATCAATGATTTGTCAGAGCGAGAGTGGCAGCTCGAACGGGGAGGGAATTGGTCAAAGGGCAAGTCTGGCGACGGGTACGGTCCTGTCGGCCCATGGTTAGTGACGAAAGAAGATCTTATTGATCCCCAGAATCTTGAAATGTGGTTAGATGTAAACGGCGAGAGAATGCAACGTGGAACGACTGCAGACATGATTTTTCCAGTGACCGAGATCGTGGCCTATCTCAGTCATTGCATGAGTCTTAATCCAGGCGATATCATTGCAACTGGAACTCCTGCGGGCGTCGGCCTAGGGCGGAACCCGCCACAGTTTCTTTGCGATAATGACGAGCTTCGATTGGGAATTACAGGCCTTGGCGAGCAGTCTTACCGGATTCTTAAAGATGATATTTAAAAAGATCAGATTAATTTCTGGATCTTTTCAAGGTGTGTTGAGTGACGGCAACTCGATAAACTGATTTTTACTGATGTCGTATATGGAGAAATTTCATGAGTGAAAAATTAAACAAGGTGAGTTCCCGAATTACACAGCCTCGTTCCCAGGGCGCGTCGCAGGCAATGCTTTACGGCACTGGCATGACGCGAGAAGACATGGATAAAGCGCAGGTTGGAATCGCGAGCATGTGGTGGGAAGGAAATACTTGCAATATGCATTTGAATGATCTTGCCGAGCGAATTGGAGAGGGAGTCACAGAGGCGGGCCTTGTGAGTATGCGGTTCAACACGATTGGCGTGAGCGACGGTATCTCAATGGGCACCTCTGGAATGCGTTATTCGCTTCAGTCTCGTGATTTGATTGCGGACTCCATTGAGACAGTCATGGGTGGACAGTGGTACGACGCGCTTGTGACTGTGCCGGGGTGCGATAAAAATATGCCGGGCTGCCTAATGGCGATGGGTCGAGTCAACCGACCGGCGCTGATGGTTTACGGGGGAACGATCAAGCCGGGGCACGCAAATAATCAAGTGGTTGATATCGTCTCTGCGTTTCAGAGTTATGGCCAATATCTTGCGCAGTCAATCGATGACGGCGAACGCCAGGAAATTGTGAATCAGGCCTGTCCTGGGGCGGGCGCGTGTGGCGGCATGTACACGGCAAACACAATGGCGAGTGCGATTGAAGCGATGGGGATGTCGTTACCTTTTAGTTCGTCAACCCCGGCGGTGACCCCAGAAAAGCTCGACGAGTGTTTTCAAGTGGGAGGTGCCATTCGTAATTTGCTCGAGCTTGACCTGCGACCTCGGGATATTATGACTCGAGAAGCATTTGAAAATGCGATGGTGATGGTTTCGGCTCTCGGCGGCTCTACAAACGCGGTGCTTCATTTGATCGCAATGGCGCGATCAGTGGACGTTTCCTTGGGGATTGACGACTTTCAATCTGTCAGTGATCGTATTCCGTTCCTTGCAGATCTCAAGCCAAGTGGTCTCTATGTGATGGAAGACCTGCATACCGTCGGTGGGATCCCAGCTGTAATGCGCTTCTTACTAAAGGAAGGGCTGATGTCAGGCGATTGCATGACTGTGACAGGCAAGACCATCGCAGAAAATCTAGAGAAAATCCCTGATTTACGCGAGGGGCAGAAAGTGATCCATTCGCTAGCGAATCCGATTAAGGAAACAGGCCATATTCGGATCCTCAAGGGCAATCTTGCGCCCGGCGGCTCAGTTGCAAAGATTACCGGAAAAGAGGGTCGACAATTCACGGGACCGGCACGAATTTTTGATGATGAAGAGACGATGTTGGCAGCGCTTGAAGATGACGAAATTAAAAAAGGCGACGTGATTGTGATCCGTTATTCGGGTCCAAAGGGTGGTCCGGGAATGCCGGAAATGTTAACCCCCACTTCTGCAATTATGGGTGCCGGGTTAGGCGCAGACGTGGCGCTGATCACCGATGGTCGATTTTCGGGGGGTCTCATGGCTTTATCATCGGTCACGTGGTTCCGGAGGCGCAAGAGGGCGGGCCGATTGGCTTGATTAAAGATGGGGATGTGATTCGACTTGACGCTGATGCCAACACGATTGATGTTGAACTTTCTGAAGAGGAGATGGCGGAAAGACGATCCAACTGGACCATGCCGCCGTACAAATCAGATCGCGGGACACTTTTCAAATACATTAAGAATGTCAAAACAGCGAGCGATGGCTGTGTCACCGATGAATAAAGGGGTCTGTCAGGTTATCGATTTGGCGGCTTGATTGACTACTCAGAGCTAATTCTGAGGGCGGCACTGGTTGCAATGGGGGCGAGCGCGATTGCCCCCATTGCTATCGCGCCCAGCATATAGAGGTGTCCAGCAGTAGGGAGTCCAGATTGGGCCGCTGAAGCAGCGCCGGCACCAAAAATTAGGACCGGAACATACAAAGGTAAAATCAGTAGCGTCACAAGCAGTCCAGCGCGACGGATACTGATGGTTAACGCAGAGCCGATGGCACCGACTAAACTCAGGGTAGGGGTGCCGAGCAAGAGCGAACCCATAAGAACGATCAGCGTTGGCTTTTCGAGACCGAGAAAGATCCCCAACAGCGGTGTGACGATGATGAGGGGCAGACCTGTCACACACCAGTGAACCAAAATTTTTCCAAGAATTAGAACGCTCAGCGGATGTTCGCTCAAAATTAATTGCTCAAGGGAGCCGTCATCAAAATCGGATCGAAATAGACTATCGAGCGCGAGCAGTGTGGCGAGTAGTGCGCCCACCCAAACAATGCCGGGCCCGATCGCAGTAAGTTGATCTGGGTTTGAACCAACACCAAAAGGAAAAACTGAAACGACGATTATGAAGAAGACAACGGGTTGGGCAATTTCACTCGGCCGGCGAATGGCGAGGCGAGTGTCTCGTTTTATTATTGCTTGAAATGCGCTTATCAGGTTGGGCATGTTGTAACCTGAATTTGAAATTCTTCTACGGGGTGGCGTTCGAGCGTAATGGGCTGATGACTTGTTAGGACGACAAGTCCGCCGCGGTCGAGGTGAGCGTCAATGGTTTGACAGACGCTTTGTATACCGCTGCTATCGAGCGCTGTTAATGGTTCATCGAGAATCCAGACTAACGCATCATTGATTTGGAAGCGGGCAATCGCCGCTCTACGACGTTGCCCGGCAGAAAGATAACGGCAGGCAATATGGGCCTGATCCTTAAGGCCAACCTGAATGAGGGCATCGGCCAGCGACGTTCGGGATGTGCCATATAGCGAAGACCAGAACTCGAGGTTCTCGGCTGGCGTGAGGTCAAGCTTTAAACCGATACTATGCCCAAGATAGGCGAGTAATGATCGAAACTTGTCTGGATACCGTTGAATAGGTTCTCCGTTCCAAAACACGGCGCCTTCTTCGGGAGGGCTAAGTCCTGCCAAAATTTTCAGGAGACTGGTTTTCCCACTCCCGTTTGGGCCCGATATCTGATAAATCTGTCCGGGCTGGATGCAAAGATCCAGATGATCAAACAGGACATGATCGCCCTTGACGCAGGTGAGAGAGGCAGCCTGTAACATGTGTGAACTGACGCGGATGATGCCTTGGTCGTGTCT
Source organism: Arenicellales bacterium nBUS_48 (assembly GCA_051201575.1). Taxonomy (GTDB): domain Bacteria; phylum Pseudomonadota; class Gammaproteobacteria; order Arenicellales; family UBA868; genus UBA868. The sequence continues at coordinate 1,097,527 of CP179197.1, forward strand.
TAGCGCGTAATTATGAGGCTAAATTAAAAAGCATGCCGAATTTCTCATCGAATTCGGTAATCCGTATTCGCGAATATCATGAAAACCTGATTGTGTGCAGGGAGATTCATCTTGAAAGAATCTCCCTCAGACTCCAATCAGATCATCTAAAAAGGCTATCAAAAAAGACGCGTTGAACCGGTACAATGCGGACTGGTTAACTGCGGTAGATTTGTTGCATGAAGAAATCAGGTGGAAAGCGCGCTCGTCCAAGAGCGGCAGGTAAGGGGCATGCTATTGATCCTGAGGCAAGGTCCGAGGTAAGCGCGCTCATTCAGGGGCTTGATCTTACACGGGACAATTTGATCGAGTGCTTGCATTGTATCCAGGATGCGCACAAGCATCTTTCAGATCGTCATCTCGTTGCGTTAGCAGATATCCTCAAGCTGGCGCCGACCGAGGTGTTTGAGGTCGCTACTTTTTATCATCACTTTGATGTGGTTCGTCATGAAGAAGTGCCACCCCCCAGTTTGACGGTTAGGGTTTGTGACTCGGTAAGTTGCAGCATGGCGGGAGCCGAGGGACTTATTGAAGACCTCGAGAGTCGATTGGGTGCTGATGTGCGCGTGCAGCGCGTGCCCTGTGTGGGTCGATGTGAACAAGCGCCGGTCGCGGTCGTTGGACAAAGGCCCATTGGGAACGCGGATGTTGATGATGTTTTGTCCGCAGTTGAACAGCGGGATATTGGCCCAGCGACACCGACGACGTGGATTCGGTTTGACGAGTATCGAGCCGCTGGCGGTTATCAGACGGCGAGACGAGTCTATGATGATTCGGCATTTGGTGAAGACGTTGTTGATACACTTGAGTCATCAGGACTGCGGGGCTTAGGCGGAGCGGGTTTTCCGGCTGGCCGAAAGTGGCGGATCCTGAAAGAACAGCCTTCCCCTCGTCTAATGGCCGTTAACATCGATGAAGGCGAGCCCGGGACTTTTAAGGATCGTTATTATCTCGAGCGTGATCCGCATCGTTTTCTAGAGGGCGTGTTAATTGCGGCCCAAGTTGTCGGTATCGACCGCTGTTATCTTTACATTCGGGATGAATATCCTGGTGTAATCGAAATCTTGCACAAGGCAATATCGGAACTTCAAAAGGAGTGGGACGATAGCCTTCCAGAAATTATTATTCGGAGGGGCGCAGGTGCTTACATCTGCGGAGAAGAGTCTGCGATGATCGAGTCGATAGAAGGGAAGCGGGGACTTCCTCGATTGCGTCCGCCTTATGTCGCAGAAGTCGGACTTTTTGGTCGACCGACATTGGAGCATAATTGTGAGACTCTGTACTGGGTGCGCGATATCATCGAAAGAGGAGCCGATTGGTTTGCGTCGCAGGGGCGGCGCGGCAGGAAAGGCTTGCGATCATTTTCGGTGAGTGGACGCGTAAAGAAACCAGGGGTGCATTTGGCGCCAGCGGGCATTAGTCTGCGTGAGCTTATTGCTGAATATTGTGGCGGAATGATTGAAGGGCATGAGCTTTATGGTTATTTTCCCGGTGGAGCATCAGGCGGTGTGCTTCCGGAATCACTTGCCGATGAGCCCTTAGATTTTGATACCCTTCAGACGCACGGGTGTTTCATCGGATCGGCGGCTATCGTCGTGTTCTCGAAACACGACAGTGTTCGTGAGCTCGCCAGGAATACGATGAAATTTTTTGCGCATGAGTCATGCGGTCAATGTACGCCGTGTCGAGTGGGCTGTGATCGTGCGGTTAAATTGATGGAAGATACGAATTGGAATCAAGACCTTCTTGAGGATCTTGCAACCGTAATGGAGGATGCATCAATCTGTGGTCTCGGGCAGGCAGCGCCAAACCCGATCCGATGCACGATTAAATATTTCCCACATGAGATTATTAGCGAGTGACGATTACGCAAGACACCCGCGTGAGTTTCACGCTGAATGAAAAATTAGTTGAGGCCCATCCAGGAGAGACGATACTTCAGGCCGCCCGTAGAGAAGGTATCGAGATTCCCCATCTGTGTTACTCGGATGGCCTGGCGACAGCCGGTAATTGTCGAGCCTGCGTTGTCGAGATTGAAGGTGAGCGTGTGCTAGCGCCTTCTTGCTGTCGTGCGCCCTCTGACGGTATGAAGGTCTCAACGGATAACGAGCGAGCTCGACGATCACAATCATTAGTTCTGGAGTTATTGCGCGGTGAAGTGGGAGACGCCAGTTACACCCAACATTCCGAGCTTGATGATTGGTGCCAGAAGCATCAAGTGGCGTCGAGTCGGTTTGGGGGGCGTGAGCAGCCGATCCAAGACGTTTCACATCCGGCGATTGCAGTCAATCTTGAGAGCTGTATTCAATGTACGCGATGCGTTCGCGCCTGTCGCGAAGAGCAGATGAACGATGTCATTGGTCTTGCCTTCCGCGGTGCTCACTCCCAAATTGTTTTTGATTTAGGGGACGACATGGGTGCGAGCTCCTGTGTGGGCTGTGGGGAATGCGTACAGGCTTGTCCGACCGGCGCCTTAATGCCCTCAGGAGATGTTGGGCTTGAAGAAATTGATCGAGAAGTTGACTCGGTGTGCCCGTACTGCGGCGTCGGTTGTTTGCTGAAGTACCATATTAAAGATAATCAGATTCGGTACGTCACAGGGCGAGATGGCCCCGCGAATAAAGGACGTCTTTGCGTGAAAGGACGCTATGGTTTTGATTACGTGAGCCATCCGGAGCGATTAACTAAACCAATGATCCGAAAAGAAGGTATCCCAAAGGGGCTCAATACATTTTTCGATCCAGCCGATCCTTCAAAAATGTTTCGAGAAGCCTCTTGGGAAGAGGCGTTAGATTTTGCCGCGGCCGGCTTACAGCAGACTCGTGACACGATAGGCGCAAATGGATTAGCGGGCTTCGGTTCTGCGAAGGGGAGCAATGAAGAGGCTTATTTGTTTCAAAAATTAGTTCGAACGGGTTTTGGCACAAATAACGTTGATCACTGCACTCGTCTTTGTCACGCCTCGTCGGTTGCCGCCCTATTGGAAGGGATTGGATCCGGTGCGGTATCGAATCAGGTCGAAGACGCAGCACATGCAGACGTAATTGTCGTCATTGGTGCAAATCCGACTGGAAACCATCCCGTCGCGGCAACGTTTATAAAGAATGCCGCGCGCAAAGGCGCAACATTGATTGTAATGGATCCTCGACGAACGGATTTGGCCAGACATGCTGACCATTTTCTCCAGTTCAGGGCTGATACCGATGTCGCACTTCTAAACGCGATGATCCATACGATTATTGATGAGGATTTGACCGATCAGGCGTTTATCGAATCCCGGACCCGTAATTTCAAAGAACTGCAAGAGCGGGTGAAACTATTCAGTCCTGAAGAAATGGCACCCATCTGTGGAATTGATGCTGATGTCATCCGCCGCTGCGCAAGAGCTTATGCCACTTCAAAAGGCTCAATAATCTTTTGGGGGATGGGGGTCAGTCAGCATGTTCACGGCACCGATAATGCCAGATGCTTGATTGCTTTATCGCTGATGACTGGAAATATTGGCCGTTCGGGCACCGGACTCCATCCGCTTCGCGGGCAGAATAATGTTCAAGGTGCTTCTGATGCAGGGCTGATTCCGATGATGTTCCCCGATTACCGTCGCGTCGATAACGAGGATGCCCATGCTTTTTTCTCTGATTACTGGAACGCTGAGTTAGACCCTAATCCAGGCCTCACGGTCGTTGAGATCATGGATAAGGCGTGTGAGGGAGAGATCCGTGGTATGTACGTTATGGGTGAAAACCCCGCCATGTCTGATCCCGATTTAAATCATGCTCGAGCGGGGCTTGCCGCACTCGATCATCTCGTGCTGCAGGACATTTTTTTAACAGAGACGGGAGCGTTTGCCGATGTGTTGCTCCCCGCTTCAGCGTTTCCGGAAAAAGATGGCACATTTTCAAATACCGATCGAAGGGTACAGCTCGGACGTAAGGCTTTGGACTGTCCCGGGGAAGCTCGACAGGATCTTTGGATTATTCAGGAAATTGCGAAACGAATGGGCCTGGACTGGAGTTATCGCGGCGCTCAAGATGTTTTTAAAGAGATGGGAGGTGCAATGCCCAGTATCGGTGGGATGACCTGGGAACGTCTCGAAAATCAGCACAGCATCACTTATCCTTGCGAGGGTGACGATGATCCCGGACAAGGCGTGGTTTTTAAGGAGGCTTTTCCAACCTCGGATGGCAAAGGACGGTTTGTGCCAGCGAGTCTTGAGAGCGCTAATGAGTTGCCCGATGAAGAATTCCCTTATGTGTTGATAACGGGACGCCAGCTCGAGCATTGGCATACCGGCTCAATGACCCGACGGTCTCGCGCGCTAAGCGCCATCGAGCCGGAAGCCGTGGTTAGTGCCCACCCCGATGATTTGGAACGTGTCGGCGTCGCTGAAGGGGATTCGATAAAGGTGGCGTCAAGGCGTGGAGAGATCGTTGCGCTAGCTCGAGCTGATCGAGGTATGCGCCCGGGAGAAGTGTTCATACCATTTTGTTTTAACGAGGCGGCTGCAAATCTACTCACCAATTCAGCTCTTGATCCGGTGGGGAAAATTGCAGAAGTTAAATATTGCGCGGTAAGAGTCAGCGCGCCCTGAGGAGTCGATATGGCGGAAAAAATTGACGGTAAAGCGTTTGCTCAAGATCTTCGTGATCGTGTTGGAAAAGCAGTCGCCCAGCTTACAGAAGAATACGATTTGGTTCCGGGCCTGGCCGTGGTGTTAGTGGGAGAGGACCCGGCAAGTCAGGTTTACGTTCGGAACAAAGGAAAGCAGACCCTGGAAGCGGGCATGCAGTCTTTTGAGCATAAACTTCCGGTTACCACGAGCGAAACTGAATTGTTGGGATTGATTTCAACGCTCAATGCTGATCCTGCCGTGCACGGCATTCTTGTGCAGTTGCCGCTCCCAAAGCAGATCGACTCTCATGCGGTCATTAATGCTATCGATCCAAATAAAGATGTGGACGGGTTTCATCTCATTAATGTGGGTCGCTTGTCGACGGGCGCGGCGGGACTGGTTCCATGTACCCCGTTGGGGTGTTTGATGTTGCTCAGAGATACTTTAGGTGATCTCTCAGGTAAAAATGCGGTCGTCGTGGGACGATCCAATATCGTTGGTAAGCCGATGGCTGCGCTTCTTCTCGCTGAAAGCTGCACGGTTACCGTTGCACATTCTCGAACGCAAAACCTTGAGGCCGTGTGTCGAGAGGCAGATATCCTGGTTGCGGCGGTAGGGCGTCCGGAAATGGTTTCGGGTGAGTGGATAAAACCCGGCGCGGTGGTTATTGATGTGGGAATCAACCGCGTTGATGGTGAGGCGGGCAAGACTAGACTCGTTGGAGATGTTGATTATTCGTCTGCGGAAAAAGTAGCTGGAGCAATCACGCCAGTACCCGGCGGTGTTGGACCGATGACGATCGCCTGTCTGCTTCGGAATACAGTTCAGGCAGCGTGTGCGTCGCGCGATATCAAGTTCAATCTCGATTAATAGACTCACATTAGGAAAATCGAGTCGAGCGTTTGTTATTGGAAATCTCGGCTATCGGTTGTTAGATCGCCTAGAAGGTGGGTGTAATCTTTTAATTGATGGGCAATAACATGAGTAACTTGTCCTTCCTTTTGCACTTTTCCATACACGCCGAGCAATCTTGATCCAATTAGCGTTTGATGTTGTTGTGCTGCCAGTGCTTGCCAGACGATAAGATTTATATTGCCATTTTCATCCTCTAAGCTAATGAATGTGACGCTTTTTGCGCTTGATGGTTTTTGTCGAACAATTACGATTCCGGCGGTATGCACAAGACATCCGTCTTTTAGATCATTAACGACCTGACTGCTTAGGGCGCCTAAGCGCTCAAGGTTATCCCTTAGTAGGGCCAATGGATGAGGTCCTAATGTAAGACCTAGGCTGGCGTAGTCTGCGCATACAGATTCTCCTGCTTGAGGCGCGCGCAGCATAGGCAACGCCTCTCTTATTTTTAGGGCAGGAAAAATTGGAGAAGGTTTTTCGATTCCACTTGCCACCCATCCAGCCTGCTTCCGATGTCCTCGAATCAGGTTGGAAAGCGCATCAGCACTAGCCAGCGCCTGAATATCCCGCTGATCAAGATCAGCACGATGTCTGAGATCTTCAAGACTTGAAAAACCGGCCTGCCGGCGTGCTTTTGTTAATCGCATTGCACCCGAGCGGCTAAGATGCTTGATCAGTCTTAACCCTAATCGAAGATCAAGTCTGGGTCGATTTTCCTCTATTGTGCAATCCCATTCACTTTGGGTGACATCTACTGAAAGAACTTGGACGCCGTGACGTTTTGTGTCCTGAATTAACTGAGAGGGGGAGTAAAAGCCCATTGGCTGACTGTTTAGGAGGGCGCAAGTGAAGATGGCAGGCTCATAACACTTTAGCCAGGCAGATACATAAACCAGAAGGGCAAAACTTGCAGCGTGTGATTCAGGAAATCCATATTCGCCAAAACCTAGAATCTGCTGATAAATGCGCTTCGCAAATTCCGCGCTGTATCCGCGCGCGATCATTCCGCTTGTTAATTTTTCTTCATAGTGGTTCAGTCCGCCATGCTGCTTCCATGCCGCCATATCCCGTCTGAGTCCGTCAGCTTCGCCAGGTGAAAATCCTGCAGCCACCATTGCTAACTTAATCACTTGTTCTTGAAAGATAGGGACCCCTAAAGTTCGATCTAAAACCTTACGCACCGCGTCACTTGGATAGGAAATGGCCTCATGGCCACTACGCCGACGAAGATAAGGGTGCACCATATCACCCTGAATCGGACCTGGCCGGACGATTGCCACCTCAATCACAAGATCATAAAAGCAACGCGGTTGAAGGCGTGGAAGCATCACCATTTGAGCGCGAGATTCAATCTGGAACACGCCAACGGTATCAGCGCGACTGATCATTTTGTATACCTCAGGATCTTCAGCAGGAATGTTTGCCATGGTTAAAGAGGCCCCACGATATTTTTTAAAAAGATCAAAAGCTTTATGAATTGCGGTCAGCATCCCAAGCGCTAAGCAGTCAACTTTTAAGAGTCCAAGATTATCGATATCATTCTTGTCCCATTGAATGATGGTTCTTTCTGCCATAGCGGCGTTCTCAATAGGCACTAGATCACACAGCGGCTCATGTGAAATAACAAATCCCCCGGAATGTTGTGACAAGTGACGAGGAAAACCAATAAGTTGCTCTGCAAGTTTTAGAACTCTATTGAGCACGGGGTTCTTTGGATCTAGTCCAATATCCTTTATCCGTTGTTCAACGATTTTTTTGTCATGCCACGATCCAATATTTTTTGCTAGACAGTCAATCTGATCCTGCGAGAGTCCTAATGCTCGACCCACATCACGGATGGCGCTTCGAGGGCGGTAAGTGATAACGGCACTCACGAGTGCAGCCCGATTACGTCCATATCGTCGATAGACATACTGCATGACTTCTTCGCGGCGTTCATGTTCAAAATCAACATCAATATCAGGCGGTTCATTGCGTTCTCGAGAGACAAATCGCTCAAACAACATCTCCATTCGGGCGGGGTCAACTTCGGTAATACCGAGAGCAAAACACACTGCAGAGTTTGCCGCTGAGCCACGGCCCTGACACAAAATTTCATGTGAGCGAGCGAAGCCGACAATGTCATAAACAGTCAGAAAGTATCCTTCATAGTTAAGTTCTGCGATCAAGCTAAGTTCATGCTCAATCTGATTCAGGACTTTTTTGATTGGACCGTCTGGCCAACGACGAGTGGTGCCAAGTTCAACTAACTGGCGTAGATACTGTGTAGCGCTCAGACCATCAGGAATGAGTTCACTAGGGTATTGATAATGCAGTTCATCCAGGGAGAAATGACACCGTTCGGCAATTTGGATGCTGTGATTTAGGGCAGCTTTACGGTAAAGATGCTTAAGAATTTTTTTGCTTCTAAGATGTCGCTCTGCATTAGCCGCCAGGCAATGCTTTATATTGAGAATACTTTTTTGATGCCTTATAGCGGTTAGCGTATCTTGGAGAGGTTGGCGTGCTCTGCAATGCATATGCACATTGCCTGTTGCAACGATAGGGATTTCCAGATTTTCTGAAAGCGTTTCTAGACTTCTTTGATGGCATTCATCAGTGCCATAGCCGGGCTGCTCTAATGTTAGCCAGACTCTATTTGGCATAAGAGATTTAAATCGCTTGGCGTGATCCGAAATGGCCTGAAATTTAGCGTGTTTTCTCTCCATAGGTGTTGGAGAAGGGTCGCAGACTACGAGTGAAAGGCAATCTGAGAGTGATTTCGCGTGAAGATCATCTACCGTCAAGTGATACTCGCCCTTTGGTGCCCGGCGGCGGGCGAGGGTAATCAGTCGAGTGAGTTGGCGATATCCATTTTTATTGGTAGCCAGGAGAACAAACTTATCGCCATTGTTTAACGTAAATTCACTTCCGATAATGAACTGCAAGCCTAGTTCGCGAGCTGCAACATGTGCCCGAACGACCCCTGATATGCTGCATTCATCCGTGAGAGCGAGTGCCCGGTAGCCAAGCGCATAGGCCTGATGAACAAGTTCAGCAGGATGTGAGGCGCCTCGTAAAAAAGTGAAATTTGAAAGGCAGTGGAGTTCTGCGTAGCTCGACATGACGGTATTCCCAATATACTGTATATTTATACAGTATATTGGGATTTGTCAATTCAACCGTTATCAATAAATTAGATATTACGAGTGTCGGGCAAGTGCAATGAGTCCAACCGCCGCCGTTGATAATCCACCCGCAAGTGCAAAGCTCGCCAACAAGTTGAAATCACCCGCCAGCCCGGCAAGAAGTGCGCCAAGAGCGCCTACGCCATCCAGAACAACGAAGACAAATCCCATTGAAGTCGCGGCATGCTTGCTCGAGTGATCAATCGCCATTGCAAGCACGCCTGATCGAATCATGACTAGGATCGCCATTGCACCGACTAATGACCCTACCACGATTATAGGGGTGTCTAAAAAGATCGCGGACACCGTTAGCGCAGTTGCTAAGGCGGATGAAAACACAAAGATCCAAAAACGACCTCGCCGGTCAGATAACCGACCAATAACGGGTTGTCCTATTGACCCCACTAACATTGCCAAAGCGAATGTGGTGCCCGCCTCCACAGAACTAAAATCATAGGTCCGTTGGATAAAAAGTGGCGTCATGGTCATTAGCGCAATTAAGGCCATGTTGTAGCTCGCAATACCTGCAATCAAAAAAAGTCCTGACCGAGTTCGCCACTGATTCGCAAATGCAATCAGGTCGATTCGCCTGAGGGTTGTTTTGGCATGTCGAGCTGGAATCTTGCGAAATACAAATAAGAAGGCAATACCCATTAATACGGTAGGGAGAACTGACAGCTGCAGTGCCTGCTGCCAGTTCATAATCGAAAGCAAAAACCCGACCATTAGTGGAGATAGAACTTCTGCGAGTGTGCCTCCAAGCGCGTGGATTCCAAGCGCTTGACCGCGTTGAGTTGGCATTTGTCGAACGAGCATTCCGGTCGCAATGGGATGCCACGCAGCATCCCCCATGCCTGCTATTGCCAGCAAGATCGCCAATGACCAGAACCCGGGTGCCCATGACGCCACAAAATATCCAATTGCGACCCACCAGAAAGTCCACAAAAGCAGTTTTCCTTGAGCGTGCACTCGATCAGCGAGAACGCCAGCTGGAAAATAGGCAAGTGAGGCGCCCACCGAGTGGATCATGAGTAAAAGTCCGATTTCGGAGGGCTTTAGATTGAGCGCAAGTCCAATGGCAGGTGCCAAAATCCAGATTGCGCCTGGGACCCAGTCGTTTGCCAGATGACCCGTGACGCAAATGGCTTGCAGTTTTTTAAGTCCAATCGCTTTGATGGGACGCTCTTCGGGAGAACTTTTCGGATTTATTAGAGACATTGTGTCAGAATTATTGGTAACAAAAAACTAATGTGAGCCCATAAATGGATACTGCCGTTTCTTATCATCAAAGCTTAAAAACCTATCGATCCCCTGAAGAGGTCGTTTCAGTTTTGCAGCCCAGTTATCCGGTTTTTTGTGTCCGCCCGCATAAGATTCGTGCGATTGCAAGGCAGTTCTTGGAAGGATTTCCGGGCGAAGTACTTTATGCGGTGAAGTGTAACCCTGAAGCGCACATACTTGACACCCTATATGACGCGGGAATTCGTCATTTTGATACGGCATCGTTGGCCGAAGTATCGCTAGTCGCCAATCGCCTTGCGGACGCTACCAGCTATTTCATGCATCCGGTAAAAAGTCGTGAAGCAATTCATCAGTCCTACCAGCAGTACGGCGTGCGTCATTTTGTTGTCGATCACGTCTCAGAACTGGAGAAAATTGCGGAAACCGTAACAGACAGGGATGACGTGGTAATTGTGGTTCGTCTCGCTATCCACTATGAAGGCGCTGTTTATGAACTTTCCAGTAAGTTTGGGGCAACAGTCGAAGACGCGATCGCACTGGTGCAAAAAGCGATTCAGCAGGGGTTTCGATATGGCGTCGCATTTCATGTTGGATCCCAGTGCCTGGATGGAGACGGGTTTGTCGAGGGCCTTGAGTTAGTTGATCAGGTGATTCAGCAGGCGGGTGAAAGTCCGGTTTGTGTCGATGTCGGCGGTGGCTTTCCGGGTGAATATACAAATTCGCAAGGTCAGGTATTAGAGCAGTACTTCGAAAGCATTCGTTACGGGCTTCAAAAGTTGTCTCTGCCGGAAGATTGCCGCGTACTCTGTGAGCCAGGCAGGGCGCTTTGTGTCGATGGAGAGTCATTAATTACGCAAGTGCATCTTCGCAAAAACGACGCAATCTATCTAAACGATGGCATGTACGGTAGCTTCATTGAAGAAAAGTACAAACTGCATTTGCCAGTCCGGATGGTATCGACTCGAAATTTTTCTGAGCAGCAAAAAGAATTCACAATTTATGGGCCGACTTGTGACTCCCTTGATATTTTCCCAAGAACCATCAGTCTTCCTGAAGATATTCGGGAAGGTGATTGGATTGAATTTGATCGGATTGGCGCTTACGGCGCCGCGTGCCGCACTCACTTTAACGGTTTTTTCGCGGACACATTTGTAACGGTCGAAAATAATTTTGATGATTAAGAGGTTGCTAATGCTAATGCGCCACATTAAGTTATAAAAAATGTCATCGATTAAGTGAATCTTAGCAATAAACGGCAAGTGATTTGACCGTGGGGACAGCAGTTGTGAGTTCTTTTATTTTTTACCGGTAATTTTTATGGACCATGTCATACGCATTCACCAAACTGGAGGCGCTGATGTTCTTCAGTATGAAACTCAGGAAATTCCTCGACCTAAACCGGGAGAGGTCTTGCTGCGACAAACCGCAGTTGGATTAAATTTTATTGATGTTTATTTCAGAACCGGGGTCTATCCTGCGCCCCAACTACCTTTTATTCCGGGTCTAGAGGGCGCCGGAATCGTTGAGTCGTTGGGTGAGGGCGTCACCGGATTATCACTTGGGGATCGCGTGGGTTATGCAGCGCAGCCCTTGGGCGCCTATGCGCAGGCTCGAGTCATTCCGGCTGAGAGGGTTGTGCGATTACCCGACGAGGTGGATGACCGAGTCGCAGCCGCGATGATGTTAAAGGGGATGACGGCTCAGTATTTGCTTCGGAGTACCGTTCAGTTGAAATCGGGGGATACTATTCTCTTTCATGCGGCAGCTGGCGGTGTTGGATTGATTGTGTGTCAGTGGGCCAAGCACCTTGGTGTCAATATTATTGGCACGGTAGGATCTGAAGAAAAAGCTCAGCTTGCTAAATCCCATGGATGCACTCATACCGTCCGATACAACGATGAGGACTTTGTTGAGCGCGTCAATGATATTACCGATGGAAAAGGTGTTGATGCTGTTTATGACTCAGTTGGGCAAGATACGTTTGATAAAAGTATGGATTGCTTAAAAAAACGGGGCGTACTTGTCCTATTTGGCCAGAGCTCTGGAAAGGTGCCCAGTTTTGATCCAGCCGTTCTGTCGGCTAAAGGGTCGATATATCTTACCCGGCCTACTTTATTCCATTACACCGATACCCGGGAAGATCTCGTGAGATGTTCATCTGAACTTTTTGATGTACTGATCAATGGCGCAGTGACGCCCGACATAAATCAGGAGTACCCGTTGGTTGATGCTTGCCAAGCTCATGAAGATCTCGAGGGGCGCCGCACAACGGGGGCCACTATACTCATACCCTAAATGCCCGCCATTTAGGTCCAATTGCCTGATCCATGAATATTCAAGAAGCTATTCGAAAAGTAACCCAAGGATTCGATCTCTCAACCGAAGAGATTGGCGACGTTATGCGGATCATTATGGAGGGTGATGCGACGCCAGCTCAAATTGGATCTGTATTGACCGCACTGCAGATGAAAGGGGAGACGGTGGAAGAGTTAACCGGTGCGGCAATTGTGATGCGTGATTTCGCTGCTACGGTATCTCTCAAAACGGCTCAGGTCTCTGATTCGGTAGGGACGGGTGGAGATGGTGCCAGCATTTTTAACGTGTCGACCGCAGCCTCTTTTGTGGCCTGTGCTGCCGGTGCAGTAATAGCCAAGCACGGCAACCGTGCTGCAACAGGAAAATCTGGGAGCGCTGATTTTCTTGAGGCCGCGGGCGTGAATATTGCGCTTAGTCCGGACCAGGTGGCTGAAACGATAGATGCTGTTGGAGTCGGTTTCATGTTCGCACCGACTCATCATGGTGCGACCCGTCACGCGGTCGGGCCGCGGCGGGAAATTGGCGTGCGGACTATATTTAATTTGCTCGGGCCTTTAACGAATCCTGCCGGCGCGAGATGGCAGTTGGTGGGAGTATTTGATCAGTCCTGGGTGCGTCCGATGGCCGAGGCGTTTGCGAAGCTTGGGAGCGTCCATACGCTGGTCGTTTGCTCAGATGATGGCTTGGATGAGATAAGCCTCGCGCAGGAGACTTCGGTTTCTGAACTCAAGAACGACGTCATCACCGACTATCGCATCTCACCGGAGCAGTTTGGAATTCAGCGCCAGCCGTTAGCATCGTTGGTTGTGAACAGCGCGAATGAGAGTCTGGATCTGATACGTTCCGTGCTGGGAGGTGGAGCAGGGCCTGCGAGTGACATGGTCGCTCTTAATGCAGGCGCTACTATTTATTCAGCCGATCTCGTTGATTCTTTGGAGGCAGGCGTTATTCGGGCGCAAGAAATCCTGTCTGCTGGCACGGGCCTGGAGAAGCTAGAAGCGCTTGTGGCGTTCACTCAGCGCTTTTCTGAGGCCAATTAAAGCGTTGGTCTAGCGCAACGGCTCGCTTGACCTAATAGACGCTAGATTAAAGTGAAAAGATAAAAAAGGGCCGGTCAATGCCGGCCCTTTTTTTGTAAATGACGGGATTGGCTATTGAGATTGTGCAACCATGTGGTCGACCGCCGCTTTTACTTCATCGTCTGAAAGGCTTGCGTTACCGCCTTTGGCCGGCATAACTCCTGCATTACCCTGAAAACCGCCAATTGCGTGGGTATAGAGTGTCTCGTTACCTTGAGCGATACGATTCGCCCATGCATCGATGTCGCCGGTTTTAGGTGCGCCAGCGATTCCTGCGGCGTGGCAGGCCATGCAAGCGCTCTGATAAATCTGGCCGCCATTAATGTCGGCCGCTGCAACTTGGATAGATTCGACAGGCTGTGCGTCCATTGTACCCACATTGATCTGCCCGACTGGCTGTAGAAGCGTTGCGGCATCGCTTTCGACTAAAGCGTTTCGCTCATCCAAAACGCGCTGTCCAATTGTGCCTGCGTTCACTAAGCCCATCATGATAAGAAAGAGGGTGAGGATGACACCGGAAATCATAAAAATACTAAATTTCTTTAAAAACTGCTGGTCGTTCATGGTGCTTGACATGCAAGAGGTCCTCCGTTCGCCAATTGCCCAGATATTTGGAATTTTTACTAAAAGTGAAGGCTCGAATTATACTTAAAAAATAGTTGACAGGCGTCACATAACTTAACTTTTTGAAGATACAAAGCCGAAGGGTGCAATAATGAAAACGTCGGTCAGAATAGAGCTAGGCCTTAGAAGGGCGGTTTGGGAACTTCCAGCAGAGCTTGCTAACCTCCACCATCAGGTGCCAATCAGTTCCAGCTGTTTTTTGAAACTGGCGCCGAGACCGTCAAAGTATTGGAATGCTCGGCGCGCGGCGGAAATGGTTGTAGGGGCTGGATTTACGCTGGATAAACCTTGTTTTTTTAGATCCCAAATTGCCTTTTTGAGAGTCACAAAGATTGAAAGCTTGCCAGATAGTGTGGGTCCAAAAATGCAGACGTTGATGGTAGGACTCAATCCGAGCCCGTACTCATCGGCAAGTCGGGTGCCTTATGGAAGGCCAGGAAATCGATTTTGGCCAGCGGCGCATCGGGCAGGCCTAATCTCAAAGGATCGGGATATTCATCACGCACTCGTTCATCACGGGATAGGGTTTACCGACCTCGTTCGCCGGACGACCCGACGCGCGGAGGAGGTTGATGCAGCCGAGTTCCGGAGTGGATTCGAACGAGTAGTCAGCATGATCAAATGGCTGAAGCCCAAGCTGGTTTGCTTCGTCGGTCTTTCAGGGTGGCGAATTGTCAGCAACCCGAAAGCGAAAGCGGGAATTCAGCCGGAGTCGATCGGATTAACCCGTGTTTATGTAATGCCACATCCCAGTGGTTTAAATGCTCATGCAAGCTTGAAAGACCTTATTGGGCATTTTTCGAAGGTCAAGAGACTGAGTGCATGATGACGCGTTAAGATTGCGCTCGCAAAATTTAACTGAGGTTTAAGATGATTGGCATTAAAACCTACAAGGCAAAGCTTCTTTTGACTCTAACCTCTCCTGAAGGTCAAAGATTCGAGCAGAGGGTGGAACTCGTGATTGATGCAGACAGTAAGGAAGAGGCTGAAAAAAGAGTGAAGGATCTTGCTGCTTCAGTGACATTGGATAGCATTGCGATTACGTCGATTCATCATGTTGGAACAAAAACGCGAGCAGAGTTAAAGCACTCTCATTAAATGTCTAGACCGAGGCTGACAATGTCTATCCCATCACCATCAATCAGAAAAATAATGTCGCGCGTATTGGCCGGGAGTTTGGTATTTTTCTCTGTAATGTTGCCCGGTTGTGCTGGATCCAAATCCTGTAACTGCGAGATCCCAAGAGCCTGTTGCCGGGGTTTAGTGCCTGAGTGCGCAGCGTGTGAAATGGGCTTGGATTTAGAGGAGTGGTTTAAGGTGATATGCCCAAACGGGGAAAAGGACGCACACTACGGCGGTTGGGATGAAATTGATCAAAAATCGATTTGGATTTGCGACAACAGTGAACGTCATAAAATCGAGATTAGTGATTGATGAATGTGTTGCGAGAGTTTAGCGTTTTTGCCTGTTCCAGCGATCCAATACAGTCAGACTGGCTGCTTTCAACGTTAAGGAGTGGCAACTGATCGGGAGCCTTTTGGACCACCAAAATAGTTTCTGAAACAATGAAAATTTTTCAAGGGCAATAAGTCTTTTGGCAATCGATCGCATAACCCGCGCGGTAAAGAATAATTTTTCAGTTCTTGATTGCGTTTTCAGAACAAACTTTTCATTACTGACAACCTCCGATGACTTTTGACCGACAGCTAATTCCTCGCAGTCATGCTTGAGTGCATTCAAGTTCTGCCAGCGTCTCGGACCTTGTTCCCCGTTCAAAATTCCAAGCGCGTTTCGATAAAGAATACAGTCGGCAAGTTGAAGATTAAAAATCTCGAGTCTAAATTTCTCAGATGTCACTAGGTCATTATTCAAAACAGGATGAGAACGGTTTTGGGCAGAACGGGGTGGAATAATTTGGGCGTGATTATTTCCCCGAAGCTCTGAAATGACGGCTTTGATAAAAGGATCAAGACCGGATTCAACGCTGAATCCGTCCAATTCGAGCAAGCGTGCATGGCATCGGGTGGAAAACGAATTAAAGTCGTCAGTGCGTAATCGCCCATTATTTAGAAGGGAGAGAGACCGGCATTGATTGTTGAGGAATGACCCAAAGTACCGATTTAATACATTCGGAACATTCTGCGGGCGATTTAACGCCTCAAGGCAAACGTGTATGAGAATGCGAAATTGGTAAAGGGGCATTCGCGCTAGGGATAAGTAGGATCCACATAATGTCTCCGCTTGCCAGTTGATTTGTGAAATGAGTTGATTGATCGGGTTGCGAAGCAGGGCAAAATATCTCGTGTCTTCTTTAGAAGGGAAGATACGGGTGAGCGTGTCGTAGCGGACATGACCGGAGATCCATGTCGACCGGTTCGATAATTGATGCCCGGTTTTGGTGTGTTTAATGCTTCCGGATGAATCAATAAACCTTTGGATATGATCGATAACGGCGATGTCGTTTGCGCGAAGACAATTATTAAAAAAAGTGCCGGCGGTGCGTGGAATATGAATAAGAATATTGTGGCCGATTTGGTCTTCAGCCGCGACCGGTCTGGGGTGAAAAATGTGGGACTTCTGCATAAATCTGGGGCAAAGAAACCTGCTGCATTAAATCAATAATATTTTGAATATCGAAAGAGCATGATTGCCGAGAAAGGGCTTCGAGCTTAGGTAAAAGTGAGCTTAACTCGCCGTCAAGAAGTCTATCGCAGCTTGCGCACCACCACGTTTGTGCGGGATTTGAGCAAGTTTTAATCCCATTTCAACTCCACCTAGCGTGCCGATGAGAGATAGTTCATTAAAATCGCCCAGATGCCCGATTCGAAACACTTTGCCTGACAATTGACCCAACCCATTGCCTAAAGACATATTGAAATTTTCTAATATTATCTTTCTAAGTTGATCTGCGTCATGGCCATCCGGGACTAGGACGGCCGTCAGAGAGTTACTGTATCTATCCGCGTTTTGACAAAGGATCTCAAGCCCCCATGCTCGAACCGCGCATCGAGCAGCTTCGGCTAACCGCAGATGACGCGAGAACACATTCTCTAAACCTTCGTCAAGAAGCATATTGAGCGCTGCCTGTAGGCCATAGAGTAGGTTGGTTGAGGGGGTGTAAGGAAACTGTCCTTCCTTGTTAGACGCCAGGATGTCATCCCAGTTCCAATAGGCGTTGAAAAGAGTCGATTTCTTTGACGCTTGAAGTGCTCGAGCGCTAATGGCATTGAAGCTCAAGCCGGGAGGCAGCATTAAGCCTTTTTGAGATCCGGCAACGGTGACATCAACACCCCACTCATCATGACGGTAATCGAGCGAGGCGAGAGAGGAGATAGTATCCACCATGAGCAGCGCGGGATGGTTGGCCTGGTTGATCACTGCTCGGATCGCTTTGATATCTGAAACCACGCCGGTTGATGTTTCGTTATGCACAACACACACGGCTTTAATAAGACGATTGTTGTCTTTCTCGAGGCGGGTTTTGATTACGTCTGGATCGGCTCCCTGTCGCCAGTCAGCGGGAATAATCTCTGCATTGAGTCCAATTTTGTTCGCAATACGACTCCATCCGTTTGCAAAATGACCTGTGTCACACATCAGGATCTTATCTGCCGGAGAAAGACAATTTACCAGCGCAGCTTCCCATGCACCTGTTCCGGAGGCTGGGAAGATAATAATCGGACCCTTCGTTTGGAATACCCGAGGAAGTTTGTCAAGAATATCGCGAGTCAGCGCGGCAAATTCAGGCCCACGATGGTCAATCGTTGGCGCGTTAATTGCGCGTAGAATCGAATCTGGGACGTTTGTGGGTCCCGGAATTTGGAGAAAGTGACGTCCGCTCATTGCCGTACGATGGGTAAACATAATCAAGCATTAATTGTATCCTTCCTAGCGCTAAAGAAAATACAAATTACTAAGGTATATCAAGGAAAACCTCTTGGCAGCAAATCCGAAATTTGAAGCATTTAGTCAATCTGACTTTGCGCAGCGGTTACGGTCAGGACTCGAGGGAGAGGTTTATTTCGATTCGTTTTCAAGGGGGCGATATTCCACGGATGCCTCGATTTACCAAATTGAGCCCATCGGGGTTGTTATTCCACAAAGTTGGCAGGATGTGGTGTGTGCGTTACAAATTGCAAAAGAAGCCGGAGTACCCGTTTTACCCCGAGGGGCCGGAACCTCTCAATGCGGTCAGACGGTCGCAGAGGCTCTGGTGATTGATAACACCCCTTATTTGAGTCAGTTAATTGAAATAGATCGGGAGAATAAAACGGCCATCGTCGAGCCTGGGATGGTGCTCGATCATTTGAATCGTGCGCTCGCAAAACATGGCCTTATGTTTCCGGTAGATGTATCAACCGGAAGTCGTGCAACGATTGGCGGGATGGCCGGTAATAATAGTTGCGGCGCTCGTTCCATTCGTTACGGAACCATGCGGGATAATGTGCGCGCTCTGGAGGCAATTCTCATTGACGGTAGCCGCCATCACTTCGGCTCGTCGTCTCGTGACAATGAATCCAATCAATTCAATCAGCAACTATGCGATATCGGCGATAAATATGCTGAGGAGGTTGCTCGCCGCTTTCCAGATGTGCAGCGCCGGGTAGGTGGATATAACATCGACGCCCTTGCTCGATCGCCAAATGGAATCAACAATTTGGCCCATCTTCTTGTTGGCTCTGAGGGCACACTTGCCTATTTCGAGCGTATCCAACTTCACCTGTCTACTATTCCGAGTCATAAAGTGCTTGGGGTCTGTCACTTTCCGACATTTTATGCCGCGATGGATTCTGCTCAACATATTGTTAAGTTAGGTCCCAGCGCCGTCGAACTGGTTGATCGCACCATGATTGAGTTGGCGCTTGATATCCCAATGTTTCGGGACGTAATTGGTCAGATCGTCGTTGGCCAGCCCGATGCTTTATTGCTCGTTGAGTTCTCGGGCGATGATTTTGACACCCAGTTGCAGGGCTTAAAGCAATTGCAGGAACTTATGAGTGATCTTGGGTTTTCGGGCGGCGTTACTGAAGCCCTTGATCCAGGATTTCAAAAAGAGATATGGGAGGTGCGAAAATCAGGCCTCAATATCATGATGTCGATGAAAGGCGATGGCAAGCCGGTATCTTTCATCGAAGATTGTGCTGTGCGTCTTAAAGATCTAGCCGAGTACACCAGAAGGTTGACCGAAATCTTTTCAAAATATGAGACCTCCGGAACCTGGTATGCGCATGCATCTGTCGGCTGTTTACACGTTCGACCAATTTTGAATGTAAAACAGGATATCGACGTTATTAAAATGCGAGCGATTGCCGAGGAAGCATTTGAGATGGTACGTGAATACAAGGGATCGCACTCTGGTGAACATGGAGATGGACTGGTTCGCTCGGAGTTCCATGAGGCGATGTTCGGTGAAAAGATAATCACCGCTTTTAACGATGTCAAAAATTTGTTTGACCCTGGCGGCCTTCTTAATCCTGGCAAGATTGTAAGACCCTTAAAGATGGATGATCGAAGTCTGTTTCGCTACAAGCCGGGTTACAAGACAAAGCGCATGGAAAGCGGCCTCGACTGGTCAGCGTGGGGTGGGTTTGGCAGCGCGGTTGAAATGTGCAACAACAACGGAGCCTGTCGTAAATTTGATTCAGCGGTCATGTGCCCGTCTTATCGGGTAACGCGGGAAGAGAAGCATTTAACGCGAGGTCGTGCGAACAGCCTACGTCTTGCTATTTCCGGCCAGCTTGGCGCATCCGGCTTCACAGATCCTGAACTTTATGACTCAATGAAACTTTGTGTTGGATGTAAAGGCTGTAAGCGTGAGTGTCCAACGGGCGTGGACATGGCGAAGATGAAAGTTGAATTTTTACACCACTATCACCAAAGTCATAACCGCTCGTTACGAGATCATCTAATATCAAGCCTGCCAAAGTACGCACCCGTCCTGAGTCGATTTTCTCCGATAGCGAATACTTTCGGGAGGAGTCCACTGGCCAGAGCTCTCGCTGATAAAATTTTAGGCCTAAGCGCTAAACGACCGTTACCGATTTGGCACAGTGTCTCAAGACAGAAACAAGATGTCTGTGTCGGGTCAGGCGATTTAGGCGACGTAGTGCTTTTTGCTGATACCTTTAATCGTTATTTTGAGCCTGATAATTTGAGCGCAGCTGTTGAGGTTCTGACAGCTGCAGGCTTTAAAGTGCATCAACCTGTTGCAGTCGACGGTGAGGCTCGGCCTTTATGCTGTGGACGAACTTATCTTTCGACTGGCATGGTTGATAAAGCTCGGGCAGAAGCAAATCGGACGATTAAAGCCTTAAAGCCCTACCTGCAAAAAAACATTCCAATTCTCGGGCTGGAGCCTTCATGCCTTTTCACCTTCAAAGATGAATTTTTGAGTCTCATTGACGATGATGTAGCGCCTGTTTTGGCTAAAAACGCAATGCTGCTAGAGGAATTTTTAGCGGGAGATGGTTCGCATGGCTTCTCAAGACTGAAGTTTCAGCGTGTGCCAGAAAGAGTGGCCTGGGTCCATGGCCATTGCCATCAAAAAGCGTTTAACAGTATGGATGCCGTCGAGCAAATGCTTCAGCGGGTCCCGGACCTCACGACCAAAATGATCCCGTCTGGATGTTGCGGTATGGCCGGGGCTTTTGGATATCAATCGGAGACCTATGACGCCTCGATTGGGATGGCGCAACTTGATCTTGTGCCTGCTCTTGAAGCTGTAGATCATGATGACTGGCTTCTTGTTGATGGATTCAGCTGCCGCCATCAAATTAGCGATGTGACTGGCCAATCGCCGCGCCATGTTGTGCAATTCCTCGCACGGGCGCTTCAGTGATTTTGTTTCGTGCGAAAAGAATATTTGAATGACGTTGGCTGACTGGTTTATTTTCGGCTGGTGCGGAGTCGCCCTTTTTTTGGGTGGACTCATTAAAGGGGCGTTGGGGGTAGGGACGCCTTTACTTACGGTGCCCTTAATGGCTTTAGTGTTACCACCGCAGATGGCCGTTGTCCTGATGGTGGTGCCGGTGGTTGTTGCGAATATCTGGCAAGCGTTTAAAGCAAAACAAATTAGGTCAGCGGTTTCACGTTTTTGGCCACCTTTCCTGACCATCTTAGTGGGCACCTATTTTGGCGTTGCAATCCTTGCTGATATTGACGATCGATCTCTTTTTATTGTCGTTGGGGTGATCGTAATTTCAGCGGCATTTTTTCAAGCCTCCTCATTTAAGTTTTATCTGACACCGGCGTTTGAAAAGCCGGTGGGGTTTATCTTTGGAGCCGCGAGTGGGCTTATCGGAGGCCTTTCCTCTTTATTTGGTCCGATGCTTATTATTTATCTGTTATCGATCCCTGATCTTGGAAAAGAGCGGTTCGTTGCATCGATGAGCTTTTTATATATTGCCTGCGTCGTGCCTTGGGCGGTAATGCTGGTGCTTTTTGGCGTCCTTGACCAGAGAATGGCATTTTTATCCACATTGTCGGTGGTTCCAGTCATGGTCGGTCTGATCGCTGGGGAACGGCTCAGGAAGCGAATGAGTGACGAGCGCTTTCAGCGGCTTATTCTTTTCGTATTACTGATATCCGGATTTACGATGCTTTGGCGAGCGTTTTCGGGGTAGACAGACAGAATGCTTTGACACCTATAAGGGGGTGGGATAATATTTTTCTGATCTCAATAAAAAAGTCTAAATCAAAGAAGGGGAGGAAATATGAGACGTAATAAGTTTCTGATGACAGCAGGGTCAATGTTGGCGGCCACGATGTTTTCCGCGAGCAGCGCCTACGCAGCATGCGCAACTGATGGACTGCCGGGCACCATGGCAAAACCGGGTGGGTTTCCAGAGCGGTCACTTGCAATGATTGTCCCTTATGGACCTGCCGGCGGATCAGGACAGGTTGCACAGGCAATGGCCCAGGCCGTAACCGAATTGACGGGAGTGTCGATCAATCGGGATCATAAGCCCGGCGGCTCCGGCACAGTGGGCATGACGGCTTACTTGGCAATGCCAACGGACGGATACACGGTTTTGGAGCATATTGATGATGCATCCAGCGCGCACGCGCTGGATTCCGGTCGTCCAAATCCCGCAGAGGATCTGATTCCGCTCGTGATCTCTCAGATTACTTTTTCTCAGATTTACATTCGTACCAACGAAGATCGTTTCACCGATTGGGATTCGTTTGTAAGCTGGGTGAAAGCCCAGGATGGAAAAGCAACGATCGCTAACGTTTCCAAAGAGGGCTCGATGGAGCGTATCAATATGAAGTACCTGACTGATGCGACCGGAATGAAAATTCAGCAGATCTCATTTGATAAAGGAGCCCCACGGTATGGTGCCTTGGCGGGTGGACAGGTTGATGCATTGTTCGAGCAGCCGGGCGACGTCCGAAAATTTCTAGATTCGGGAACTTTTCGCCCAATCCTTACGCTTCTGCACTCTAGACCGGGCGTTTTTGCTGATGTTCCCAGTCTGAAAGATGCGGGCTTTGATTTTGAACCCTTGCTTCGCTTTAGAGGTTTTTACGTTCATAAAGATGCTCCTGCAGACCGCGTGGAGTGGTTGCAATGGGCATTCCAGAAAGGTTTCTGTGAGCCAAGTTATCAAGCATTCAATGATAAGAAGTTCATGAATCTTATTGAAAGCTATAGGGATACCGCTGGCGCGAAGGAACTGATTACAGGGACGATTGCCCAATATCGTCAGGTTTATAAAGAGCTTGGCTTAGAAGTTAAGTAGATCTGCGATTGACAATTGGTTTTTGGAGAATGGGCCGGGTGCAGGTCTCTGCATCCGGCCGTTTTCTATAATGTGAAATTATTTTTAAACGACCATTAAAGATGGGAAAACTGCGCCCCGTACATTTTTTTGAGGCAGCTTTTTGGCTGTTGCTCTCGGCGTTTCTTTATGTCGAATCATTCGATTTCGATCGCAGTATCGAGATTTATAAATTTGGCGCTACCGCGTGGCCTCGCACGCTTATTCTGTTAATGGCCCTCGCCGCACTTGGCCAGCTTTTATTTCAATACTATGCCGGTGATCGTCCAACAGGCTCACTGGGTGCCGCGACCGATGATGGCGCGCAAGAGGCCGCTCGGAAAGCGGGGCACTCCTCAGTATCATGGTACGCATCTACGTTTCTGCTTTTGGCGATTCCATTTTTATATATGCGCGCGCCGGACTTTGTTGGGTTAGTAACGACTCTTGATAAGCAAGGGATTCATCTGGTTAAGGGTGTTACTGCCCCAATTTTGTTTGTTGTCTATCTGGTTTTAATGCGGGGTAATCATGTTGGGGCCATTCTGGCCTTGCCAATCTTTTTTGCCGCGCTACTCGAAGATATGGGTTTTTATGCGATGGCGCCTGTTTTCATTATCGGCGTGACCCTTTTAATGGGGGAGAGACGTTTGCAATGGATTGCTTTAACCATCGCTCTTATTATGGGTGTCTTGCTATTGATGTTCGTCAGCCTGCTTTACGTCGGTCTGCCAACCGGAAACTTGAGCCCCTTTTATGAATTCAGCAATCAACTGATTATTCTGCTTCAGTAAGGCGGGACACAGGACAGTCATGGACGCTTACGCAAATTTCATCAACGGCACGATCACGTTATTTAGTGATCCAATGGGGATTTTAATCTTCTTCGGCGGTGTGGTTGGGGGCATGCTCTTTGGCGCGATTCCTGGTGTAAGCATGCTTACGCTTGCCGCAATTTTGTTACCGTTTACCGCTCATTTATCCGCTGAGCATGGCATTATGTTGTTCTCTGTTATTTACTGTACCGGGGTTTACGGCGGAGCCATCACCGCTATTTTGTTTAATATCCCAGGGGCGCCTGAAAACGCGCCAACCGCCTTCGATGGCTATCCGATGACCAAAAATGGCGAGGCGGGTAGAGCCGTTGGCGCCGCCGTGATGTGCTCTGCGATTGGTGGCACTGTTGCAGCAGTGATAATGATGCTCGCCACCGCACCAATTGCTAATTGGGCAATTTCTGCGTTTGGTCCGCCCGAGATTTTTGCGCTCGTGTTTTTCGGTCTGGCGGTTGCGGCAACCGTGGGTGCTAAAACTCTCTGGAAAGGTTGGCTTTCGATTCTGGTTGGACTGCTGATCGCGGTTGTGGGTATGGATCCCGTTGGAGGGATTGAGCGTTATGATTTCAACATGCCTTACTTGCTCGCTGGCATTCACTTTATTCCCACAATCCTTGGATTCTTTGCGGTTTCAGAGATCTTTATTCAGGCTGAAAAAAAGGTAACGGGATCTTTTAAGGCGCCAAAAATAAGCGTTGATTTTCCGAGTCTCGCAGAACTGCTCGCCCACAAAGTCGCCGTTATTCGCTCGATTGTCATTGGATTCTTCTGCGGCGTGTTGCCGGGGATCGGCGCCACGCTTGCTGCCTTTATGGGATATAACGAAGCGGTCCGGTGGTCAAAGGATAAGAGTCAATTCGGCAAAGGCAAGCTTGAGGGCGTGATCTCATCAGAGACTGCAAACAATGCTGCAACCGGGGCAGCGATGATTCCATTGTTGGCGCTGGGTCTTCCAGGCGGGGCACTGACCGCAATGATGGTGGGTGTGTTTCAAATGCATGACATGGAGCCCGGACCGCTTGTCTTTCTAAATAGTCCAGATTTGGTTTGGGTCGTATTTGCAGCGATGTTCTTTGCCAATTTGTCGATTCTGCTCGTTGGATATCTTGAAACAAAAACCATTATTAATTTGCTTCGTATTCCTTTTCAATTTCTCGCACCTTTAATTCTTTTGCTTGCGACGGTAGGCGCCTATGCGGTTCGCGGCCTGGTGATCGATGTGTTAGTCATGTTTATTGCAGGCGCGGCTGGGTTTTTTCTCCGCCGGTCAGGGTATTCGCTTGCGGGGATCGTCTTAGGACTCATTCTTGGAAAAATTGGTGAACAAACTTTTGCGCAAGCGATGCAGATGCTGCATTTCGAATGGTTAGGATTTCTGGATCGGCCGGTCGCCTCTGCACTAATCGCGGCCGCTTTTCTGACAATCCTGAGCAGTATCTATAGTGCTTTTTTTAAAAAGCATACGCAATAACCTTTCATCCTAGTCAACAAGAACCTAATCCCTATCAACAAGTGGCGGGCCGGGCTGGAAAACTTAAACGCCGTCTTGAATTCGTTTTGAGTGCCCTGATCGTGAGATTCCGCGAATTCATGGGTCTTGCAGAAATTGAACTCTTGGTGGACCGAATAACTGGCTTGGAGTGGTTATCCAAAGAAAAATGCTCGATACCTTCACGCGGCAATTTATAAAAACGTCCGGCGCCGAAATTTTGGTCCGATCGGCAGGCGCGGGGGACCCGCTTGTGTTGCTTCACGGTTATCCCCAGACAGGCGTTATGTGGCATCGAGTCGCCCATCAACTGGCCAATGATTTTTTCGTAATCTGTCCAGATCTCCGCGGGTACGGGGACAGTAGTAAGCCAGATTCTGGTTGGCGTCATGAACCCTATTCAAAGCGCGCCATGGCCCAAGATATTATTGATGTGATGCAAAGCTTGGGGTTCAACGAATTTTTTGTTGCGGGTCATGACCGGGGAGGACGAGTTGCACACCGACTTTCCTTGGATCACCCAAACAGCATTAAAAAGGTTTGCGTGATGGACATTGTGCCGACGCTTCACATGTTCGATCATACAGACCAGAAGTTTGCGACCGGTTACTACCACTGGTTTTTCTTGATTCAGGGAGAGGATCTACCGGAGAGAATGATTGGCGCGGACCCGGAATATTATCTACGAATGAAACTGCGACAATGGAGTGGACCAGAAGCAATCTTTGATCCGCACGCGATCAGCGAATATGTGCGCTGCTTTAGTGATCCGCGCACAATTCATTCAACCTGTGAAGATTATCGCGCCGCTGCGGGAATTGATCTTGAACATGATCGACTTGATCAGGGTGAAAAAATTAAGTGTCCGTTGCTGGCGTTATGGGGTGATCAAGGGTTTGTCCACAAGAATTTTGATGTGCTTTCTGTTTGGAAAGAATATGCCGCAACCGTGTCTGGTGAGGCTCTAAATTGCGGCCATTTTCTTCCTGAGGAGTGTCCAGATCAGGTGGTTAAAAGCTTGATTCGTTTTTTTGTCTAGCAATTGGCGTTATTGAGTCTGCCGTCGGGCATGGTGGTCTCACAAAAAATAGCTTTATCAAGATTGCGAGTTTCGGAGGTGTTTGCGTTGAGCAGCGTTGCTCCGCGCAAGTCTGCACCCGACAGATTTGCCCAGATAAAGTTTGCGTGAGAGAGGTTGCTATATCGGAGATCCGCCTGTCTCAGATTAGCCCTCATGAAGTTGACATCGTGTAGGTTGGCACCAGACAAGTCGGCGCGCTCTAAACGTTTATAGCTAAGCTCTGCATTGGAGAGGTTGCAGTTTTGACAAGCGTTAGTCGTTGCAAGCATCATTCGTTCCTGGAGTTTAGGAACGGATACATCCCATTGATGAGCGGAAACTGCCGATAAGGTAAACGTTGAGATAATAAAAAAGCTGGCGACGAGAACGCGCATAGGTAAACTCCTAGAATCATTAACTCGTAAAAATATATCAAAAACCACCCGTTTTTCAAGAGAGAGAATATGGAAATATCGCTAACGCCGATGGAATTTGCGCGACGGGCAAAAAGACTTTACCCGGAGTCTGAGGCAGTCGTGGATGGGGAACTTAGATTGACCTACGGGCAATTCTTTGAACGGTGTGATCGGTGGTCAAAAGCGTTGCAAGGTATGGGGGTTATGAAAGGGGATCGGGTTGCGTACATTGCCCCCAACACACATTCTCATCTTGAAGCTTACTACGCGGTTCCGCAGATCGGAGCCGTTCTTGTGCCGATCAATTACCGCCTTAAGTCGGAAGAATTTGAATACATTCTCAATCACTGTGGTGCGAAAGTGCTTTGCGTGCATCCTGATTTTTATGATGCAATAGACGGGATTCGTGATCAAATTGAAACAGTCGAGGCATTTATAGGTCTCGAAGACGCTCTACCAAACTGGATAGATTACGAGGCGCAAATTCATCAGCATGACGCCTCCTTTTCGCCGGTAGAGATTGATGAGTTGGATCTGATCACAATTAACTACACCAGTGGAACTACGGCCCGACCTAAAGGCGTCATGATTACGCACCGTAATGCCTATATCAATATCATGGGCACTCTGGCGCATCATCACCTGACACCGCAAGACCGTTACCTGTGGACACTTCCAATGTTTCATGCGAACGGCTGGACATTTACCTGGATTAATACGGCTCGAGGAATGACCCATGTTTGTCTTCGCAAAGTTGAGCCCGCCGTTATCTACGATCTCATTGTCAGGGAAGAAATAACCATGTTTTGTGCAGCGCCAACGGTGCTGATTGGGATCGCGAATGCGCCTGAAGAGATTCGGCGAAACGCTCCAAAAGGCGTGCGTCTTTTTACAGCTGGCGCACCACCGGCCGCTGCGACTATCGAGTTAGTGGAAAAGGATCTTGGATGGGAATTAACTCATGTTTATGGACTCACGGAAACCGCTCCTTTGATAACCGTATGTGAGCCTCGCGCCGCGCACTCTAAACTTTCGATCGAGGAACGCTCCAAAGTAAAAGCTCGACAAGGTGTTGAACTGGTGAGTTCGGGTGAAGTTCGAGTCGTCGATGAGAGTGGCGATGAAGTTTCTGCGGATGGCAAGACGTTAGGCGAGATTACAGTAAGAGGAAATGTGGTGATGGCCGGTTACTACAATGACATGGATGCGACTGAAAAGGCGATTCGTGACGGCTGGTTTTTTTCTGGTGATGCAGCGGTTGTGCATCCTGATGGATATATTGAGATACGGGATCGCTTTAAGGATGTGATTATTAGTGGCGGAGAAAATATTTCTTCGGTTGAGTTGGAGGGGTGTTTGCTGACTCACCCTGCCGTGCAAGAAGTGGCAGTCGTGGGAATGCCTCACGAAAAATGGGGCGAAAGCCCGCATGCTTTCGTGGTGCTCAAAGCGGCCGCCGAGACGACCGAGGAGAGTCTGAAATTTCATGTGCGGGACCGGCTCGCGCACTTTAAGACGCCACAGATGATCAGTTTTGTTGACGAGTTGCCTAAAACGGCGACGGGAAAAGTGCAAAAGTATGTTTTGAGAAAAAGCGCGCCGGGTATTGTTCGTCAGTAGATAGCCTCTGTCTGAGGTTTCTCAGTCCTAATTCAACCATTGC
This sequence comes from Arenicellales bacterium nBUS_48, assembly GCA_051201575.1. Taxonomy (GTDB): domain Bacteria; phylum Pseudomonadota; class Gammaproteobacteria; order Arenicellales; family UBA868; genus UBA868. The sequence continues at coordinate 1,125,741 of CP179197.1, forward strand.
CCCTCAGGGGCGGAGTCAATTTCTTTTCCAGCCATCCACCGCCCCTGAAACTGGAAGCCTTCTTCTTCCATCTGTGCAAAGAACGTTTTCGGATCATTGCCTTCGATATGGGCTTGATGAGCATCTGCGTTAATGAAGATTTGTGTGTAGAGAAATACGTTGGGATTGTCAGTCACCCGAGAAACAAAAAACTGCTTCATTCCGGGCTGATTCTCAAGACAAGCATACCGATATTCATTGATCAATTGTTCGATGCGTTCAAGATCTCCCTCAACGACTGCGGTAACGTGAACGATATAGGTCATGTGGAATCCCAAAGTTCAGTGCTTAAATAACGCTCGCCGGTATCTGCCAGAATAGCCAGGAGCTGTTTATCTTTTGCTTCCTCCTGTTTCGCATATTCAAGCATTCCGACAATGGCCGCCCCACAAGATATGCCACAAAAAATACCTTCTTCCTCGGCAAGCCTGCGAGTGATGCCGATCGCATCATCTGCATTAACAGAGATAATCGAATCGTACGCATTTTGATCAAGCGTGTCCGGAATAAAACTGGGCGTGGTTCCCATGATTCGGTGTTTCCTTCCTATTCCCTGAGAGAGCATTGGAGATTCATCAGGCTCTGTGACAATGATTTGGATATCCGGAATCGCCGAGCGCAGAATTGGCGAGATCCCGCTTACGGTTCCGCCGGTTCCCGTGGTACAAATAACCGCCCCAAGATCGACTCCAAAATCCTCAAGAATTTCTGTAGCGGTGGCTTCATGAGATAAGGGGTTTGCGGGATTAAAATGTTGACCGACAAAGAAGTAATCATGCTCTTTCGCTAGACGTCTTGCCTCTTCAATTGCGCCAACGGTTCCTTTTTCTGCGGGCGTCAGCACAAGCGTTGCGCCGTAGGCCAGAAGAATTGATTTGCGTTCCTCACTCATATCTGCCGACATTACAAAGACAGCCGGATAGCCTTTGACCGCGGCAACCATCGCAAGTCCGATGCCGGTATTGCCAGACGTTGGCTCAATAATAGTGTCGCCCGGCTTCAAGACGCCTCGAGCTTCAGCATCTTCAATCATGTTTAGTGCGGGCCGGTCTTTAACCGAGCCGCCCGGGTTAAAACTCTCAAGTTTGACCCAAAGAGAGCGTGCAAAACCGCAATCAAAATGATTTAGTTTCACAACCGGCGTCTGACCAATCGCGCCTAGGATGTTTTCATGTTTCATCTAAATATTTTACCGTCTAAGTTTCTGACGCGTGACGAGATTTAATAATGATCAGTGATTAATAAATTGGTGGTAAGTAATGTTGATAGGGGCGGCCGTTCTTAACGCGACTGAGGCTCGATAGGAGTGCGGCGCTTCTAGGTGAAATAGGCGAGTTTGTCCAAGATCCGCTGAATTCCATGTTGTCGTTAGCAGTTTTGCAGGAGAAGTTGGATCGACGTTTACCGTAAATTGATCCAACGGCAAAGACAGGCCAATGCCGTGTAGTTTGATGTAAGCCTCTTTTTGAGTCCAACAGCAAAAGAAAGCCTCGGCCTGGGCATCGACTGGCAGGGCGCTTAGGATTTGAAATTCCGCAGGTGCAAAGAACCGTTTGGCAATATCAATCCACCCATGATGAGCAGGTGGACGCATGAATTCGAGATCAATCCCTAGCGGTATTGAATCATTGATTCCAAAATAGGCCCAGTCTTTGGCATGCGATAAATTAAATTGGATAGCGGTGTCAGCCAGATGCGGTTTGCCTTTATCGCCGTAGTCAAATTTAATTAGCGTCGGGTGAGTGTTGAGTCTTTCTGCAAGTAGCACTTTCATAGCCCCTCGACAAATCACAAAACGAATTCGATCCCGATCAAATAGAAAACGATTGGCTCGAGCGAGTTCATCTTGATTGAGGTATGTTTTATAACGGTCTAGTCGATCTTCAACTTTTGATAATTGAATCTTCCAGACGTCGAGTTCTACAGGAAAGCGTGTCATCGGTGGATGGTTAAATTAGAGTTCAGTGGGACGCGTGTGGGATTTCGAAAATACAATAAGACTTACGCCGGCTAATATCGTAACGCCACCTAGAAGAATTTCAAAAGAGGGTCTCTCGTCGAGGAGTAACACTGAAAAGAAAACAGTAAATACGGGAAGCACGAGTAGAACGGGCATCACATGTGACACAGGGTTACGGGACAGCACAGTAAACCAGATGCCGTAGCCGACCACTGTCATTATTAACCCGAGATAGGCAACACTGGCCCAGCCAACCCATGAGGCATTCATCAGTGCATCAACTTGCCCGGATTCAAAAATTAACGACCCAATCAACATCTGAGGCGCCGCGATAACGCCAATCCAGGCAATGCCGGTCAAGCCGTCGATCTGTGAACTGATTCGCTTATACATAATTTGGCCAATCGCCCATACTAAAGCCCCACCCGCGGTCAGGAGAATGCCCTCTAGATGACCGCTGAGGCTCGGTTTTCCGACGATTAGACCAATGCCAATAAATGAAATGGTCATTCCGATAATTCTTAGAAATCCAGGACGCTCCCTAAAAAAAATCACAGCCAGAAGTACGCCAAAAGGCACTTCAAGTTGGACAACAATCCCCCCAAGGGATGCGTCGATCATGGATAGGCCGGTAAAAGTGAGACCGTATTGGACGGTTGACCCCACGAGAGAGATCCAAAATAGATCTTTCAAGCAGTGCCGAGGAATGGGAACAAACCAGATTAAAATAAGACCTGCGATAAAGAATCGCATACTCATTAGTAATAAGGGTGGAAACTCATTGAGAGCAGCTTTAGCGACAGTGAATCCCAGAGCCCAAGTGAGGGGCACCAGTAGAGCCAAAAGGAGTTCTCGAGTTTTCATGATTTAGGTTGGGCCGAAAATACCTAATGCGGGGATGATGTACCGATTTGGAAAATCAATTGGTAAGATGCTTGTGTTGAAGTAGTCTTTCAAGGATTAAAGTAATGAGAATATTAAGATGAAAACGTCAGATACGGCTGCAGCGCTTTTTTTGCTTCTAGGCTTCCCGATGAGCGGCATTATCCCAGTTCTTGGTCAATCTGGGGCAAACTCCGATCCACTCTGGATTAACTTTTCAAATGATCAGGGTCAGTTGGGAGTCCAATCGGTAGCAGCGTTTTCGCAAGGGAGCCAGTTTTTCCTGTCTGGCGTGGCTGGGTCTAATGCGGGAATGAGTGGCTTTTTTGGCAATACCGACGGACTTTCGAATCTATCCAATGCATTTTCTTTTAACGCGCGGGATGCCCGGCTTTTTCACTCTGATTATTCAAAATCTGCTCATTACTCCGGAGCCACCTTTCAGTTTTCCCAAGGACAGAGCGCTCATTTTTCACTCGGTGTGGCCCAGATAGAGGCTAGCGGTGTTGAGGATCGAGTCAATTGGTTTGCGGGCGCGCAAACGACACATTCGCACGTTCAGATCTTTCGAGTGGAGGTTGCCGATAACAGTGCTGCACACGCGGTCGGTGGCGGCTTTACATTATCTGGGTTTGAGTTTAACGCCCGATACGTCCGTGCGGATGATGGAACAGGCTCGGGATTGGTTAAGTGGCAAATGCCAATAAACCGAAAACATCAAGTTGCTCTGGAATTCCAGAGTGGTTCAAGCGAGCGATTTCGAGACGGAAACTATCAGCGGGTCTTGTTTTCCTACAACGGAAGTTTTGGTCGTCCAGATGAGATGTGGGGTACAGAAGGGGGGTCATCTGGATTGGGCACAATGAGCACTGCAATTCTCGCGGCTTCTGCTGTGGGTGTCGCTTTAGTCGTATCTTCAGGCAGTGACAAGGCAGACACGCAAATCCGGTTTGTTAAACAGCATGATGCTGCTGAGGATGTATTGAATAAGATTAATCCAACATCGGTAGCGCAGAACTTGGAATACGGGGGTTGGGTCTACCAGAACGCGGACGCAACATTTAGCGCGACTGAGCCAATAAAAGGGACCGTAGATAGCGTCAACATTGGATCGCCCGATGATGTGCCCAATGGGTATGCGACGGCCTCCTATCATACTCATGCCGCCTATGACCCTCGTTATGACAGCGAGAACTTCTCTCAGGTCGACATCGCAGTCGACAACGCTTGGCGAGTGGACGGCTATTTGGCCACACCGATGGGTTACTTTAAGTATCACAACTACCTGACAGGCGTGATCACGACCTTGGGCCGGGTCGCGAATTGAGAGCGCAGACGGATTTTAATCAGTAGATTGAGTGCATTAAATGGAGGCTTTCTAATGACCAGGCAGGTCAATGCAGATGCAGTCGTGATTGGAGCAGGCGTTATCGGCACGGCGACAGCCTATGAGCTTTCAAAACAGGGGCGAGAGGTTATTTGTGTCGACAAGCTCCCGTCAGCGGGCTATGGATCGACGTCCAGTTCATGCGCAATCATCCGGGTTCATTACTCCACTGTTGCGGGTACTGCGTTTGCGTACGATGGATTTTTTGATTGGCTCCATTGGGCAAAATATTTAGACCTTGGTGAATCAAAAGAGGGGAGTGTTGCAACTTTTCACCAAACTGGATGTTTGGTAATGAAAACAGAATCTAACAATTACCTTAAGAATGTTGTCGCTAATGTAAAGGAATTGTTAATTCCTTTCGAAGATTGGACGCCGCAAGACATACTGAGTCGATTGCCTAATTATGATCTTCGATGTTTCGCTCCGGCAAAAACAGTCGATGACCCAAATTTTGGTGAGGCGACTTCGGGCGAGGTTAGTGGCGCTGCATTTTTTCCCACTGCGGGTTTTATATCAGATCCGCAGTTAGCAACTCAAAACATAAAGGACGCCGCTGAAAATGCGGGGTGCGAATTTATATTTAACCGTCGAGTTATAAAAATACCTTCTGAAAATGGACGGGTCAAAGGTGTCGTTCTGGATGATGGGACTGAGATCTCAGCGCCTGTCGTAGTGAACGTCGGGGGACCTCATTCCTCGGAGCTGAATAAATTAGCGGGCACGGATGTTGACATGCACATCACAACCCGGGCACTTCGCCAGGAGGTGGCTCATGTCCCAGCTCCTGCTGGTCTTGATTTTGAAAAAGCAGGCTTAGTCGTCTCTGACAGTGATATCGGAGTCTATTGTAGGCCCGAGCAAGGGAATTTCGTTTTGGTTGGAAGCGAAGATCCGCCTTGTGATTCACATCAATGGATCGACAACGCGGATAGTTTTGATCGAAATTTTTCGAATCAAGCAATGACGCAAGCGCTACGATTGGCGCAACGGATGCGCGGTTTGGAGTTTCCGTCACGCACGCGCGGCGTGGTCGATCTTTATGATGTTACCGAAGATTGGATGCCTATCTATGATCGATCGGTAATTGACGGGTTTTATATGGCATGTGGGAGTAGCGGTAATCAGTTTAAGAACGCGCCGGCAGCGGGAAGATTGATGGCAGGGTTAATTGAATACTGCGAAGCAGGCAATGATCACGATACGAACCCATTCCAGTTTTCGCTAGAACATATCGATTACAACCTTGATACTGGTGAGATGTCTCGGCTACGGCGGATCAATCCGGACAGCAGTTTTTCAGTTTTGGGTTAGATGACCTCTGACCCAAATTGCTCAGCGGTTTCGAGAAGTAATTCCCAGATAGACCGAGCAAATCCTCTCGGAATAAACAACTCAAATCCCAACTCACTCCTCCAAAGCGTTATTCCGACATGATGGATACCGCTCGACGCCACGGCGTTTTGGGGGAAACTGTGATCTCGAAGGTCGAGCGGGAGAAGTCGGCTTAAGCAGGTTTGGGCTTCCGGACCCGAAACCCGGATCTGCGTCCGCGAGTGCGATAGGTCAAGGACGACCCCGTCAGTTTGATTGAAAACGGGTGGCGCCTCTGCTAGTAGCCAAAACTTTAGAGGTTCCACTTGAAAGGCAACGCCTTTTGGTCCTGCGAGTGCTCGTCCAGCGGATAACCGATCGGAGTTCATACCGTCGGTGATTGCCAAATGGATCAATTCCATCGTGTCTGGCCATCCGGCAATTTGCCAAAGGTTAAGATCGGGAATCTCTTGTAGTTTCACACCCGGCTCTCCTGGTCGACCATGGAGTCCGGTCGGGTAATAAGCTGCAAGCGCGGAGCAACGATTAGCCATACATGCGTTCTCCGGATGGATCAAACATATGTGGGGAGACGATTTCGACAGGCGTATTTCCTTTTCGAAGCGGGTCGGCACAAACGACGTCGCGGTCGGCCCAATTCGAATGTCCACCTTCGATAAATCCAAGCCCGATCCAATGGCCGAGGGCAGGGGAATGAGTGACTGCGGTCACCCAGCCGTTCCCATAACCAGAAACATTATCATTCTGGCAGAGAATCGATCCCGCGTTAAAGATCTCTCTGCGGTCTTTTGGGAATATCCCCACAAGGCGAGGACGGTCGTCTTTCAAGAGTTCAGGACGATTCTTAAGGACGCTGCCAATATAAGATTTTTTGTCTGAGGCCATTCGACCCAATCCGGCATCTTCAATGGTCACGCGACCGTCTAGTTCGGCTCCAGTGACATGACCTTTTTCAATACGAAGGGCACCTAGCGCTTCGAGGCCATAAAGACAGCCTTTGCGGACTCTTGCGGCGCTCCAAATCATGTCCATTGCCGCTGGACCATAGTCAGAGGGTGTGTAAATCTCAAAAGCCCGTTCGCCCGAAAAACTGATTCGGGCAATCCGTGCAGGGATGTTACCTTGTAAGGTTGTTTCAACAACGCCCATAAAAGGTAGGGCGGAGTCGGTAACCTTGCGAGCGTCTGCGGCGCACTCGGTGATCACTTCACGCGATTGTGGCCCTGCGACCGCAATACCGGCCCATTGCTCTGAGACCGAGGTGAGGTGAACACGAAGATCCTGCCAACGAGTTTGTAAAAGTTCTTCAAGAAACGTCATCACTCTCGCGGCGTGAGCTGTCGTGGTCGTCATGAAGTAGTCGTTTTCAGCAAGGCGCCAGGTGGTTCCGTCATCCATGACAAATCCATCGTCTCTTAGCATAATGCCGTAACGCGCTTTTCCAACGGCGAGTTTTGCAAATGGGTTGGTATAGACCCGGTTTAAGAATTCAGTAGCATCTGGCCCTTGAACCGCGATTTTTCCGAGCGAGGTAACGTCGCATACCCCCACAGTTCTGCGGACGGTTTCAGTTTCACGAACATAAGCTTCGCCGATTCCTTCACCAGGTTGGGCGAAGTACCAAGGACGGTGCCATAACCCGGCCATCGTCATTGTGCCGCCCACATCCAAATTCCAATCGTGTAATGGCGTTCTACGCAATGGCCGAAAATGAGAGCCTACATTGCGTCCCTTCAGCGCGCCAATACTAATGGGGGTGTAGGGGGGTCGAAATGTGGTCGTGCCGACTTCAGGAATTTCTTTTCCAAGTGCTTCTGCCATGAGCGCAAGCCCAATGACGTTTCCCATTTTACCCTGATCAGTTGCCATACCCAGCGTGGTGTATCGTTTTAGATGTTCAACTGAGACAAATCCCTCTTGATGTGCGAGTCGAATATCGTCAGCCGTGACGTCGTGCTGAGGGTCGACAAAAGACTTGTATTGGCGCCCGGATACCGATATCTCATACAACGCCTCAATGGGTGTTTCCCATCCTCCGGATTGATTGGGTATTTGAGAGTGTTGGCCCTGCAGATGGGCTATCGCGTGAGCGGCTGCCTTCTCGCCAGACTGAACACAGTCGGCGTGGTCCCAAATTCCAGCGGCACTGCCTGCCATTGCAATAGGTTCATGATGATCGGGTGCAATAAAGCACGCATTAACGCTGTCCCAGACAGGCTTTATCCCTCGGTGCGATAAAAGGTTAACGACCGGTGACCAACCACCTGAAACCAAGAGAAGGTCACATGCCATTTGATTTTTGGCCCGCCATCCGTCGGAAGATTTTTCTGCAAGGTCAATTGAATAAACGCCTTTGGATCCTTTTGCGTTCAGGATTGTCATGCCGTGCTGCACATCGACGCCGGCTGATTGCGCTCCTGCTTGTGATGAGCTTAAGACTTGCTCGCGAGAATCAAGCAGTGTAACGGGGGCTCCGGCATTGGAAAGGCTTGATGCTGTCAGATAAGCTGAGTCGTTATTGGTGGCGATGACGATATTCTCACCTGCGAGTATTCCATATCGATTAAGATAAATTTTTGCGGCGTTTGCGGTCATGATCCCCGGTCGGTCATTATTGCCGAACGCAAGATGACGCTCGAGGGCGCCGGATGCAATGACCGTGAATCTGGACCGCATTGTCCAGAATCGTTGTCTCGGCATCCACTGCGGCGGCGCTGAAAGATGATCGGTTACCCGCTCGAGCAAGCCCGCAACACTACCGTCATATAATCCGAAGGCAGTCGTATTTTCCATTAATCGGACGCCGGCATCGCGAAGCGCCGCTAACTCTTTCGTGAGCGTGTCAGCTTCCTCGACTCGGGACAGGCTTTCACCTCCCAGCGCAAAGTCTTGTTCAACAAGGACCACATCACAGCCGGATTGCGCCGCCGAGAGTGCGGCGGAACGTCCTGCCGGCCCACTGCCGACCACTAAGATATCGCAGTAGCCATTTGCATGCTCGTAGGCATCGGGGTCAGCTTCTCGCGATGCTGTCCCCATGCCGGCCGCCTTTCGAATTATTTTTTCGTACCACATCCATGCGCCGGTTCCCTCGCCCCACTCAAACGGCGGCAGCCCCATGAAAGTTTTGTAGTAAAAACCGGCGCTAAAGAACCGGCCGAAGAGGCTATTAACGGCTCCAAAATCGTTTCGAACGCTGGGCCAGGCATTTTGTCCTTTTGCAACCAAACCGTCGTAGAGTGCCTGAGAGGTTGCTTTAACATTTGCGTCTCTTCGGGCTCCAGTCCCAATAGTCACGATTGCGCCTGATTCTTCGACGCCGGCAGACATCAGTCCACGCGGGCGATGATATTTGAAGCTACGACCGAGAATGGCTTCACCACTTGCCAATAAAGCAGATGCGAGACTGTCACCCTCATATCCCGCCAAGGGTTTGCCGTCCCACTCAAACGCTAATGGTTTGGCGCGATTAATTTGTCCGCCGGTGGGTAATCTACGAGTATTCATTGGTCAGGTTCGATCATGGAAGGCGTATTGAGCGCTTGAGCCATTCCGTCGTGGGCGGGTCGAACAGACAGGATGTCATGCGTTCGTGTGTCGCGTTCCACAACAATCCACATTCGACACCCTAATGTATGTTGCCAAGTTTCAAATTGGACGCCATCAATATTTTCTCTCTGGAATACGGCGTCATGCCACGCCTGTTGGGAGCCATCGAGCGGCGGGTATTCAACAGAGGCATCGCTGCCATAGCTGAACTCGCTATGGTCGCGAAGACCGCAAAAAGGGCACAGTATTCTGAGCATCAGATTATTCAGCCATGAAGTTTTGGATCGGGTCCCGCACCCCGCTCATCGATATTAATACCGCGGGAGAATCTGTCTAGCGTTAAGTTTTGTATTACTGGGTCGGGCCGGTCATTCGCGATGAGATCCGCGAAGTACCATCCGGATGCGGGACTTGCTTTGAACCCGCCATAGTTCCATCCTGCATTGAGGTAGAGGTTGTTAATCGGCGTTTTGCAGATGAATGCAGACCCATCCATTGACATGTCCATTACGCCTGACCAGTGGCGAAGCAGGCGCACACGGCCAAGACAGGGTAGGACGGATGTCGCGCATTCCGCCACATCCTGAACAATAGGAAGATTGCCGCGCTGAGCATAAGACTTATACCAGTCGAGGTCGCCGCCAAAAACCATCCCGCCCTTGTCAGATTGGGAGATATAGAAATGCGCGCCACCCACCCCAAACACAACCACATGATCCAGAAGGGGCTTGAGCGGTTCTGAGACAAATGCTTGAAGCTTGTGAGACTCTATGGGTAGATGACCCAGATCTGTCATTCGCCAGAGTCTGGAGGTATTGCCCGCGACAGCGAATCCCACTTTTTTCGCCTTGATCAGACCTCGGGTTGTCTCGACCCCGGTGATTTTTCCACTGTCCCGATGGACAGCAATCACTTCTCGATTCTGCAGAATATCAACGCCATATTGATCTGCACCCCGCGCGTAACCCCACGCTACTGCATCATGACGAGCCGTGCCTGCTCGAGGCTGAACCATCGCGCCGGTGATTGGGAAGCGAGCATCAGGATCAAAATTGAGGTGTGGAATGTTCCGCCTGAGAGTGGGAAGATCCCACAGTTCACCGTCCGTACCTGTTAATCGCATCGTGTTGTACCTGCGTGCAGCGGCATCCCTTGCCGCAGGGCTGTGCAGCAGGCTGACATGAGCGCGCTGACTGAACATTACGTTGTAATTTAGATCGTGACTCAGATTTTCCCAGAGCTTGAGCGAGTGCTCGTAGAACTCCCGATTTCCGGGCATCATATAATTTGATCTGACAATCGTAGTGTTTCTTCCTCCGTTACCCCCACCCAGCCAGCCTTTTTCCACGACCGCGATATTCGTGACACCGTGGTTTTTTGCGAGGTAGTATGCAGTTGCGAGTCCGTGGAGGCCTGCGCCCACAATGATGACGTCATATTCCTTTTTAGGCTCGGGGTCTCGCCAGGCACGTGTCCATCCTTTCTGGCCGTTCAAGCCATTCAGGAACACTTTCCACGCAGAATAGGGCTTCATTTAAGAATCGATCTTTAAACTCGTTTTCATTTCGTCAAGCGACGAATTGTAATGGGGTTCATGAATATGGGATGAACAAAAACAATAAAACCAAAGTTGATATTCCGGAGCCATAATACGCGATTGTAGTCGATATCTAACGATAATCTGAAGTGAAAAATTAACGAGATTTAAAGACGATTCTTCTCATGAAACCCCTAATATGAGTATTCCCCGAAACCCCCCTCCCGCGGCACTGGCGTGGTCCGTGTGGGGGTTGGGTGCCGGTTTATTTTTGTTAGGATTTTTCCATCGGGTCGCGCCCGCCGTTTTGCATCGGGAGCTGAGTGTCGATTTCGGGTTAAATGCAACATCCCTGGGTAGTCTATCCGCCCTTTATTTTTATTCTTACGTGGCGATGCAGATTCCAACCGGCCTGATCGCGGATCGCGTAGGACCGCGTCGTCTGCTGATAGGCGGAATAATTATCAGCACGTTGGGTGCGATACTTTTCGCACTCGCACCATCTTTATTTTGGGCAGGCCTTGGAAGGTTTTTAATCGGGGGCTCGGTGGCGGTGGGATTTGTCTGCACGCTCAAACTCGCGACACACTGGTTGCCGGCGGAGCAATTCTCACTTGCTGCTGGCCTGTTGTTGGTTGCCGGAATGATGGGTGCCGTTTTCGCGGGTGTGCCACTTCATCTAGCCAGTGACGCGGTGGGGTGGCGCGTTGTAACGCTGGTGGTTTCTGCGATTGGGCTTTTTCTCGCATTGGTCGTTTGGTTGATCGTTAGAGATGATCCAACCGAAAAGGGTTTTGCGCCCTATGTTGAACAAGATCGTTCAACCTCCCGCCGGGGAAGCGAGCTGCAAAATTTGAAGTCTGTGTTCGCGTATCGCAATACATGGTTCTTGGCGCTTGCGCCCGGTGGCATTGTGGGCTCAGTTCTCGCATTCTCGGGACTTTGGGGTATGCCGTTTTTAACAGACGTCTACCAGTTGCCCCCAAAAATAGCCGCTATGCTATGTTCAGGGATCATGTTGTCTTGGGCCTTTAGCGGACCCCTTTTCGGACTTTTTTCCGAGAGATTAAAAAACAGGCGTATCCTCTATCTCAGCGGGGCACTTCTTGCGCTCGGATGCTGGTCGTTAATTATTTTGATACCCGGACTGCCTTTATGGGTGCTGGTCGCTTCTTTGTTGGGCGCAGGATTTTTTTCGGGCGGGATGATTCTGGGGTTCACCCAAGCTAAAGAATCGGTGCCGATCAGTCTTGCCGGGACGGTATCGGGCGTGGTGAATATGGGCGTGATGTGCGGACCGATGATCTTACAACCGCTCATCGGCTGGTTGCTGGATAGGTTATGGCAAGGTGGATTTGATGCGAGCGGGCTACGAACGTATGGATATGAGAGCTACCGCTTTGGATTCTCGTTGATGTTGATCTGGTTGGTCATTTCGGTGATAAGTATCTCACTTTCTAAAGAGACCCATGGACGCCAGCTTTCAGAACGATATGATACTGGCTTAAACAAACTGAATTAATTTATGCAACACCAATCAGAACTTAAGACGGAGTTTGAAGCGTTTTTGCAATCCCACCCAGACTGCGAATATGTTGATGTGCTTCTCCCGGATTTATGCAACATCATCCGAGGAAAACGGATCAGTCGTGATCAATTCGATAAGCTCTACACGGAGGGTTTACAAATACCCAGTTCGATCTACTTATTGGATGTGAATGGCAATTGTACTGATGCGGGGGGGCGAGGATTTTCGGATGGAGACCCCGACGTCCAGATTTGGCCAGTATTAGGGTCGCTCAAACCAACACCATGGGTCGGACCAGGAGCGGCTCAGGTGATGGGATGCCTTTACGAGCTCGACGGCTCCCCCTGCCAAGTCGATCCGCGGCACGTTCTAAAAAAAGTGGTTGAGCGTTTTCATACATCTGGCCTCAACCCTGTTGTTGCGCTTGAATTGGAGTTCTATTTATTGGATGCGTCAAGCGCCGAGACGAATCAGCCGACGCCACCGGTACTGCCAGAGACGGGTCGGCAGGCAACCGCAACACAGGTTTATAGCCTCGCCGATCTGGACGGTTTTACGGGGTTCCTGAACGAGGTCGAGACGATCTGTCGAGTTCAAGATATTCCGGTCGGGGCCACAACTGCTGAGTATGCAGTGGGTCAATATGAGATCAATCTTAACCATGTTGACGATCCGTTGAAGGCTGCTGACGATGCCATTCTTTTGCAGCGCGTTGTTAAAGGAATTGCGAGAAAGCATGGTGCTGTGGCAAGCTTTATGGCAAAACCGTATCCTGACGGCGCGGGCAATGGACTCCATGTTCACGTGAGCATACTGGATGGCGACGGTAAGAATATCTTCAATGATGGGTCAGAAGAGGGTAACGATCAGCTCCGGCATGCCGTTGCAGGCGCTCTTGAGTTGTTGCCAGAATCAATGGCTATTTTTGCGCCGAATGTGAATTCATTTCGTCGTTTTGCGCCAAATCTTTATGTGCCAACAGCGGCTACCTGGGGATACAACAACCGTTCGGTTGCGCTGCGGATTCCCGCAGGTTCGCCCGAATCGAAGCGCATTGAGCATCGGGTTGCAGGAGCTGACGCAAATCCATATCTGGCACTAGCGGCTGTACTCGCGGGTGTTCATTATGGGTTGATTAATCAAATTACGCCGCCAGAACCGCGAGCGGATAATGCGGGCGCTGAACTTGATGCTCAAATGCCTTTTACCTGGCAAGCTGCGTTGGATAAATTTTCCAAGGGCGATTCTTTGTCGGGTTATTTAGGGGAGTCGTATTCCCGACTTTACAAAGAATGCAAACAAACGGAATTGGATGCATTTTCCCAAGAGTTCACGCCGCTTGAATATCGATGGTACCTCTCTCCGGAATAGATTTGGCAGGCGGGAGAACGATGTAAAAAAACTTTTCCTGTCCAGGGGAATCGGATTGAATCTCGATTCCGACTTATTGTGTCCGAGACAAATCTAAGCGACGAGAAAAACGATTAGAGTTTGGCGTCTTTTGATTATTGACCAAGTGGTTCGACCAACCATAGTGAGGTCAAATTTCAAAGGAGATGCCAGTGAGTATATTAATTTCGGCTGTAGGCGCCGCGTTGTTTTTTTTGTCGTTTGGAGTTGGAGCTTCGGACACTACTGAAATATTTGAAATCGATGGCGTAAAAAAGAAACGGGTAGAGGGCTTTGGCGGGGTAATCGCGGAGCGTTATGAGGAATCCGAGGCCTGGTGGGCGGACTATACAGAGCCAAGTCGAGAGGCGCCTAACGTGATTGTCTTTTTACTCGATGACGTTGGTTTCGCACAGGTCGGAAGTTTTGGCGGCCTAATCGAAACGCCAAATATCGATGGGCTTGCGGCAAATGGGCTTCGATTTAATAACTTTCATACAACGGCCCTGTGCTCTCCTTCTCGTGCCTCCCTGATGGCAGGACGTAATCCCCACTCCATAGGATTGGGCAGTCACGCGCTGACCGCGATGGGATTTCCTGGTTATAACGCAATCATGCCTGAGTCGGCGAAATCGGTTGCGAACTACTTGGGCGAAGCCGGATACGTGAATTATGCCTTGGGCAAGTGGGATCACACGCCACTTTATGAGGTCTCTCAAGTGGGCCCTTTTGATCGATGGCCGAGTGGAGAAGGATTTCATCATGCGTACACGTTTATGGCGGCAGATGTGCATCAGTTTGTGCCTGTCATGTGGAATGATCACACGCCTGAGCCGTATCGCAAGTCAATTCATCTTGATCAGGATCTCGCAGATCGGGCCATCGAATGGATAACAGGTCATAAATCCATTAAGCCGGAGTTACCGTTCATGATGCTTTGGGCGTCGGGTTCAATGCATTCACCGCATCATGTGCCAGACAGTCATATTGACAAGTATGTCGGGAAGTTCGACGAAGGTTGGGATGTTTTGCGGGAAACGATTCTAGGACAACAAATAGCACTTGGCGTAGTACCGGAAGACACGAAACTAACAGAACGGATTGATCCTATTCCGTCGTGGGATTCGCTGAGCGAAGAAGAGAAAGGGTTGTATGCGCGCCAGATGGAAGTATTTGCGGCTCAGATGGAGTGGGTTGACCTCCAGATCGGTCGAGTTGTCAAGACGCTCGAGCGTATTGGAGAGCTGGATAATACGTTGATTTTTGTTACCGCTGATAATGGCGCGTCAGGCGAGGGCGGCCTTGCCGGAACGTTTAATGAGACGTATGTACTTAACGGATTACAAACACCTTTAGACGCAAATTTACGGGCTCAAGAAGATTGGGGTCGCGCTAACACTTATCCCCACTATCACGCGGGATGGGCGATGGCCGGGAATACTCCGTTTCGTTACTTCAAGCAAAGCGAGCATCGAGGAGGGCAGCATGATGCGTTGGTAGTGCACTGGCCAAACGGGATTAAGTCAAAGGGCGAAATTCGAAGTCAGTATCACCATATTAGCGATATTGCGCCAACGATCATGGAAGCGGCAAGCGTTGAGGTTCCAAAGGAATATCACGGCGTGGCGCAACAACCAATGGATGGGGTATCAATGTTGTATTCGTTCGATGATGCAAGCGCCGCGAATCGTAAGCAACGCCAGTATTTTGAAATGTTCGGCAACCGGGCGATCTGGGCAGATGGGTGGAAGGCGGTAACGCTCCATGCTGACCGTATGCCTTGGGATGTCAACGTCGTTAAGCCTTTTGAAGATGATGTCTGGGAGCTATATCACGTCGCCGAGGATTTTTCTGAAAGTACAAATCTTGCTGAGCAGTATCCGGAAAAACTCGCGGAGCTGGTGGCGATATTCGATGAGGAGGCATGGAAATACAATGTTTATCCTCTTTACGACGATATGATTAAACGCCTAAGTGAGCAGCAAGACAGATTGTTTGGTGATCAAAAGGAGTTTGTTTACTACGCGCCAGGCGCGGTGAGAATCGCAGAGAAGTCTTCAGCGCCGGTTAAAAATCGATCACATATTATTGAAACAAGAATTGATCTAAGCAGCAGGGAGGAAGGGGTTATTGTCGCGGTTGGCGGTATGACAGGTGGATACACCATGTTCTTAAAAGATAATAAACTTTACTACGACTACAATTTTCTTGATGGAGTGCATTATGTGTTGGAGTCACCGTCGCTGCCGAGCGGGCCGACGGATCTGAAATTTAAATTTACATTGACACAACCCTTTGGGGGTTTCGGTGAACTATTTGTCAATGGAGAAAAGGTTGATGAAATTGAAATGCCGCAGATGCATATAAGCACCTACTCGCTTGCGGAAACGTTTGACGTTGGTAGAGATACCGGTACCCAGGTGTCGAGCATGTATGCAGATCCCTTTCCTTTTTCGGGTGTCATTGATCAAGTTCAGATTAGTCTGCAGGAGGACTCGGTAAATCCGCCAAGAGAGATGCCGACTCAGAATTACTGATCAGTCTAGAATCATAATTAACGTTTGATCTGCTCAATTAATGCGGCGTAACGCGCTTTGAACCCGAGCAAGGCATCCCGCACTCGGGTTCAAAAATTGGAGGAAGGTAGCTTGTGCTGATCAAAAAACGGTAAATATTAAGATGCTTGAGCCTATGAAGATGATTAGCGTGTAGATAATGTTCCAGGCGAAGCACTGAAAAGCGGTGATACCGTATCGCCCTTGCATCGCCAGATTTAATCCAGAAATGGGTCCCCCGGTCGATCCCACGGACCACGTGACCAAAAATATCAGTGCGAGCATGAGTGGATCTGGATTCAGCGGTAGCAGAATCGCAGACGCTGCGACAATGCTTACAATTGCATGAACGCCAATAAACGCGAGAAGCAATAGAACGCCCATCACCATTACGGCAATAAAAGGCGTGAACGCTTCAATGCCAAATGTAAGCGGGGCTTGTCCAATGAAGACCGTAATTCCTGCTGCCATAACGCCGGTGCTGAAAAAGAGAGCCAACTCGCCATAGATATCAGGCAGTCTGTTCTGACTGAATTCTTTGATGGTTTTCAACGCGGGCCAAAGGTGGCGTTTAGCGATAAGCACGACGGTTGTGATGCTGATCGATAATGCCGATACAAGCACCAGGACCGATATTTGGGGCAGGATGTTGTGCGCGATAAGAACGCAAACCACCATCAGTGAGGGAACCCACAGTGCGCGAAAATTAACCGGATATCCCTTAAACGAATCCAAGTTTCCGTTTTTTCTGAAGCGGTGTTCCGCCCAGGTAATCGTAAGACCCAGCACGGCAATGGGAATAGAGAGTGGAAGTAAATGAATCCATTTTGACCCTGGGCATAAAGCAGACAGGTTCCCATTGCTGCAAAAAAAGGCGACCAGAGTGCAGCCAGTGCAAACCCTCGTTGAATCGAGGTAGCGGTTGTTCGATCGAGGCGTCCATTTTTTTTTAATGCGTCGCCAAAGATAATAAATGCCGATATATTAATTACTGACGCAAAAAGGTGAACACCGCCAATCGTTTGCCAGAATGCCTTGGTCCCTGTTTTAGTGACTTCAGGCGTCTCTAGGCGAGTATCTGTAATCAATCTTAGAAAGCTCACGGCTGAAAGCAGGCTAATTAATAGGTGATTCTGGGTGATGAATTTTTGAACGGGGATTTCACGATAGCCATGTAGCCAGGCGAGCCCTAAACCGAGGAAGCCCACACCAAAAAATATCGCGCATTGAATGTGCTGAATGTGACTCATTCGCGGCCATAAAAGAATGAGCGCGACCAACGCGCTAATTCCTGATATCCAGAGGAAATCCTGAAGTCCGGATGCCCCGAGCACAGATGAAAAAATCATAAGCAGGATCAAGACTCCGGCAACTTGCTGTTGTGGAGAATTTCGCGAGACTGTATTCATGTTGGCTGGTGTTACAGGGGTGTTTCGATCAAAATTTAAAGACTACGACGATAAAAGTATTTGGTCATCGCGGCGTGTATCGATCAATTGAAATGAGATGTTAGGATTATTGAGAAACTGGAATGGGCCGGATAAATGACGCAAAGTGCGCGAGAAAGAAAATATGATTTACCCTGATTTTAAAGTACATTCAAAAAAGAACACTATCAAAAAGGAACGATAACGTGCCAGTCAGTCCGCAGAATCCCCCCATTGTCCGGATCGAAACCTTTAGTCAGGAGTACGTATCCTTTGTGCGGGTGACTTCTGAGGACGGGAGTTTTGGCTGGGGTCAGGTCGCGCCTTACAATGCAGACATCAGCGCTCAGGTGCTTCATCGCCAAGTCGCCCCTTGGGCGCTCGGACAGTCTGCCGACGGGATCCAAAGTCTTGTAGACGATATCCCCCGGAAAGAACATAAGTTTCCAGGTTCTTACCTCCGCCGTGCACTCGGCGGTCTTGAGACGGCGCTTTGGGATCGAAAAGGCCGTGTTGAAGAAAAAAGTGTATGTGAGTTGCTCGGCGGCACGCCGGGAGATCTGAGGGTCTATGCTTCGAGTATGCGCCGGGACATTACACCTGACGCTGAGGCGTTCAGATTTAAAAAGCTTCAAGAAGAACTGGGTTACGATGCTTTTAAATTTCGGGTGGGTGCGGAGTGTGGGCGCGACGTTGATGAATGGCCGGGGCGTACCGAGTCAATCGTCCCCCAAATAAGGCGCACACTGGGTGATCATGTATCTCTTCTTGTAGACGCCAATAGTGGCTTTAGCCCTCAACGCGCGATCGAGGTTGGCCACCTGCTGGAAGACAACGGGGTGGAGCACTTTGAAGAACCCTGCCCGTACTGGGAGCTCGAGCAAACCCGCGAGGTTACCCAAGCGCTTACGCTCGCAGTGACAGGTGGCGAGCAGGATTGTGAACTCCCTACTTGGAGTCGAATGATTTCGATGGGGGCGGTGAATATTGTGCAGCCCGATGTTTGCTATGTCGGTGGAATTTTGCGGGCAATGCAGGTCGCAGAGATGGCAGCCGCAGAAAATTTACCTTGCACGCCCCACTGTGCAAACCTGTCAATGGTCACCTTATTTACAATGCATTTTCTTAGAGCGGTTCCTAATGCGGGAAAGTATTTGGAATTTTCAATTGAAGGTGCCGATTATTATCCGTGGCAAGAAGGACTTTTTGTAAAATCTCCGTACGAGATTGATGCGGGTCGTATTACCGTGAGTGATGTGCCCGGATGGGGCGTCGATATCAATCCGGATTGGCTCTCAAACGCAAACTATCAGGTGAGCGAATGGCCGTCCGGCAGATGACCTCATCAGAATAAACTGAGTTTAGGAATGCCAATATCTTCAGATAATATTTTTTCGCACGATTTTAAGGATCGACCTTTCTGGTGGGATCGCTCGCCGCTAGACAACCCTCATCCTGTACCGTTACCAAAAAATGTTGACGTCCTGATTATTGGTTCAGGCTACACGGGACTTTGCACGGCATTGCAGACAGCGCGTGGCGGAAAGTCGACACTGGTCATTGATGCAAACGAGCCCGGCTGGGGGTGCAGTTCCAGAAATGGTGGACAAATCTCGACGGGAATAAAGCCTGATTTTGAAGCGCTCGCCAAAAATCATGGATCGCACGCGGCTTTCGAGGCGCACCGCGAAGGGCTAAGGGCGATTGCTTCAATAGGTAATTTCATACAGGAGGAAGGAATCGAATGCGATTATCGGGTTTGTGGGCGATTTTACGGCGCCCACTCTCCCAGGCACTTTGAAAAACTTAAACGTAAGATCAACGCGCAGCAAAAGGGCTTGGAAATCGACGCGCAGTTAGTGCAACGCAAGGATCAAGGTGAGGAAATCGGGTCAGATTTTTATCACGGCGGAATTGTTCAGACGCAGTTTGCTTCTGTGGATCCTGCAGCCTACCATCAAGGCATTCTCGGGAAAGTTCGGGAAGCGGGGGCCCGTGTGGAGGGATTCACCGAAGCGCTTGCCGTGTCGAAGCGGTCAAAGGGTGCAGGTTTCGACGTTCAGACGTCACGTGGTTTGGTTCGGGCTGGCGATGTTGTGGTCGCAACAAACGGCTATACATCCCGATTAACACCCTGGCTTCATCGACGGGTTTTTTCGATCGGGAGCTATATGATTGCGACAGAAGATCTTGGCGGCGATGTCGCCCGATCGTTGATCCCCCGAGATCGTATGGTCGTGGATTCCCGCCGCATAGTTGTTTATTTCCGATTGTCTCCCGATGGTCGGCGAATAATATTTGGTGGCCGGGTATCCCTCAACGAGACAAATCCCCGGGTTAGTGCGCCCCGACTCCACAGGCATATGACTGCAATTTTTCCGCAACTCAGAACTGCGAAAATCAGCCACTCCTGGATGGGGTTTGTGGGTTGGACATTCCAGCACATGCCGCATATTGGGCGACATGACGGTATTTGGTACTCAATGGGGTATTGTGGATCAGGAGTCGCGCTTTCCACTTATTTTGGAACAAGACTCGGTCAGCAAATCATGGGGCAGGAAGCGGGACGCACGGTACTCTCTGACCTACCTTTTCGAACCCGCCCCGGCTACTACGGTAACCCGTGGTTCTTGTCGGCTTCTGTCGGGTGGTACGGATTTTTAGATCGTCTTGGGATCTAGCGTTAAAGAATAATTTCAAGAACAAATCGGGAGCCAAAATAACCCAGTGCCAAAAGGGTGAATCCGAGGCCCGTCCACACGATCGCGATCCGGCCTCGCCAACCGAGACATATTCTTCCCAATACGAGCCCTAAAAGACTGATCCAGGCAAGCAGGGCGAGCACGGTATGGTGGTTAAATAAAAAGCTTTCGCCAAACATGTCATTAGACGATAGAGCGCCACTGATCAAAGTAAGGGTTAAAAGGCCAAAGCCAGAATAAACCATTTGAAATAAGGTGACTTCCATTGTCTGAATTGGGGGTAACGCCATATCGAGATTCAGGGATTGTTTTTGTTTCAGTCGCTTATCCTGAAAACCCAACAAAAGCGCTTGTGCTAGTGCGAGACTTAGAAGGGCGTAGGCAAGTCCCGCGCCAATCACATGCATGAGTCCTGCCGCACCACCGAGTTGGGATAGGTAAGTTGGGCCCGGTATCCACCAGCCAATGGCGACGGCGCTGAATGCGATAGGTAAAACGAGCAATCCCAGCGAATAAATAGGCTGAAAGCAACGAACAATAAGAAACAAAGTGATAATTAGAAATACAATCAGAGAAAGTGTTGTGCCTAGCGCCAAATTAGGTGTTTCCTCAAGAAGAATCGGGGGTGCGAGCGTTAATCCGTGGGCAATAACAGCAAGATAGGTCAGCATGATTTCAAAGGGGCGTGAGGCAGATTTTTTCTGGTTGGAAAGCCCTCGGAGCAAAAGGATCCAAGCGCCGAGATACAGCGCCATTGCAGAAAAATTAATTATATGAATCATGTTAGTTTGGAATCAAAGGTGATAAGTTTTCAAACAATTGATCAGGGTCAGGCGACCCTGGGTGTAAAATGGAGTTTGGATTAAAGATTAAGTTTAGCGTAAGCGTTAAATGTAAGCGTTTCGCAATACATTACCCTAAGTCATATTTCATTTAAAACGGGCATGATTATCGTATGTTCTCTCAATTAGGCGATCGTTTAAAAGCGACTTTTAAGGATCTCACAGGTCGTGGAAGATTAAGCGACGAAAATATTAGTGAGGCATTACGCGAAGTCCGAATTGCATTACTTGAGGCTGATGTTGCGCTACCTGTCGTCAAGGGCTTTCTTGAAGATGTGAAGATTCGTGCCGTTGGCGCTGAGGTCCTGACCAGCCTGACTCCGGGGCAAGCCTTCATCAAGATCGTTAACGACGAGCTGGTGAACTTGATGGGCGTTGCGAACGAGCGCCTCAATCTTGCTGCTCGCCCACCTGCTGTGGTGTTGCTTGCAGGTCTTCAGGGTGCGGGTAAGACAACCACTGCGGCAAAGCTCGCTTATCTTCTTTCAACCCAAGAAAAAAAGCGTGTCTTGCTTACGAGTGTTGATATCTACAGACCAGCCGCGATCGAACAACTTCGACAATTATCCACCCAAGTCAATGTCGATTTCTTGAACGAAGGCGAAACACCGAAGGCAATCGCGGAGAGCGCGCTCGAGCACGCAAAAGTAAAAGCCCACGACGTCTTAATTATTGATACGGCAGGTCGCCTGCATGTCGATGACGAGATGATGGCGGAGTTACGCGCGTTGCATGACGTCGTAAGCCCGATTGAGACCTTGTTCGTTGTTGACAGTATGACGGGCCAAGATGCTGTCCGCAGTGCTGCCGCGTTTGATCAAGCACTTTCACTGACAGGAATCATCCTAACGAAAGCAGATGGCGATGCTCGTGGTGGCGCGGCACTGTCGATACGCCAGGTGACTGGAAAGCCGATCAAGTTTCTTGGTATGGGGGAATCGACAGAAGCACTTGAACCCTTCTTCCCGGATCGGGTGGCGTCTCGAATTTTGGGGATGGGGGATGTCGTCGGCTTGGTTGAGGAGGTTCAGCGCAATGTTGACCAGGAAAAAGCGCGGAAAATCTCGGCCAAATTAAAAAAGGGGAAAGGGTTTGATTTTGAGGACTTTCGAGAGCAACTTCTTCAGGTCGAGAGTATGGGTGGACTCGGCGGCCTGATGGATAAGCTCCCTGGTGCCTCTAATTTGCCCGCGGCAGTCAAAAATCAGGCCATGGGCGGAGAGACGACCCGCCTCATTGCGATCATTAATTCGATGACACCCCATGAGCGCTTGTTTCCCGCTGTTATGAAAGGTTCCCGTAAGCGGCGAATTGCTGCGGGTTCGGGAACGCAGGTCCAAGACGTCAACCGACTGCTGAAACAGTTTGCCCAAATGCAGAAAATGATGAAAAAAATGAAAGGCAAAGGGGGGATGTCAAAAATGCTCGGTCAATTAAAGGGGATGGGCGGGCCTGGCGGGGCAGGGTTTCCGTTTCAATAAAAGCGGGCTAGCAAGAACAGTTCAAGGATTTTCTATGGTAAAATCCGCCCAATTAATCGATTTTTTAGAGGATTTTGTTCATGGTGACCATACGGCTCGCCCGCGGCGGCTCAAAAAAGCGGCCTTTTTATTCAATTGTGGTATCGGATCGACGACGTCAGCCACGCGGTCGTTTCATTGAAAGGATTGGCTTCTTTAATCCAATGGCAGCTAAAAGCGAGGAGTCGTTACGACTTGATCGCGAGCGAGCAGATTTCTGGATTAGTCAGGGTGCCCAACCATCAGAGCGCGTCGCCAGTCTTTTGAAAAACATGGAAGCATCAGCGGCGTAATCGGTTTCTGCTCCGTTCTGATGGAGCAAATTCATGACCGGGCAACCAACTAAACCGCTAATTCTTGGAAAAATTAGCGGGGTGTTTGGCGTAAAGGGCTGGGTCAAAATTTTCGACTTTTCCCGTCAACGAGGCGATATCTTAAATCACTCTCGGTGGTTGTTAAGTGGTGGGAGAAAATGGACTGAGCGCCGGGTTGAATTCGGTCAGGTGCATGGAAAAACCGTGATTGCGAAACTTGTGGATTGCAATGACAGGGAGGATGCAGAAAAGCTCAGGGGGACAGAAGTTGCGGTATGGCCGGAATGGCTAACCGTAGCGAATTCTGGAGAGTTTTACTGGTTCCAATTGCAAGGCCTCGAGGTTTTCAATCTTGATAGCGAGCCGCTTGGGAAAGTGACAAGCTTGATAGAGACAGGGGCGAACGACGTATTGGTTGTGAAGGGTGATCGGGAGCGACTTATCCCTTACACGAAAAACGCGGTCAAGCATGTTGATCTGGAAAATGGAAAGATTACTGTAGATTGGAGTATTGATTTTTGACGATCAGGTAAACGGTCATGCTATGGGCGGAAAAAAATGCGAATAGATGTGGTGACCATTTTCCCGCAAATGTTCCAGGCCGTTGAAGATTGTGGCATGTCGCGGGTCGCTATTGAAAGAGGGCATTTGAAGCTTGGATTATGGGATCCAAGAGATTACGCTGAAGATAATTATCGAAGGATTGATGATCGTCCGTATGGTGGGGGGCCGGGGATGGTCATGCAGGCGCCGCAGCTGTCTCGGGCGTTAAGGGCGGCAAAGTTACAGGCCAATGGAAAGGTTGTTTATTTAAGCCCCCAGGGGCAGACGCTGACTCAAGAAAAGGTTCGCGAGCTTGCGGGAGTGCCAGCTCTGGTATTTCTGGCAGGACGGTACGAGGGAGTCGATCAACGAGTGCTTGATGCAGAGGTCGATGAAGAAATATCGATTGGAGATTATGTGGTCGCGGGGGGAGAGCTTCCTGCGATGGTATTAATTGAAGCAATGGTTCGATGTTTGCCAGGTGTACTGGGAAATAGCGAATCCATCGACGCTGAATCTTTCAGCAATGGATTGCTTGACTGGCCGCATTACACCCGGCCGGAAGAGTTCGAGGGTCGGTCGGTGCCCTCTGAGTTACTGGGCGGAGATCATGACAAGATTAGGCGTTGGCGATTAAAGCAGTCTCTAGGCCAAACTTGGTTACGGCGACCTGATCTTTTAGAAGATAAATATTTAAGTGATGAAGAAGTATCTCTTTTAAGAGAATTTAAGATTCAAACTTTGGAACAAGGACAGGAGAGTTCCCAATGACAAGCATCATTCAACAGTTGGAAAATGAGCAGTTAAAACCGGAGATTCCGGAGTTTTCGCCGGGTGATACCGTGCGTGTTCAGGTAAAGGTTAAAGAGGGTGCGCGTGAGCGGCTTCAGGCGTTCGAGGGCGTTGTTATCGCGATCAAAAATCGTGGTCTCAATTCTTCGTTTACGGTTCGCAAGATGTCATATGGCGAAGGGGTAGAGCGGGTGTTTCAGACGCATAGCCCGCTTGTGGCGGATATTGAAGTTCGGCGACGAGGCGATGTCCGCCGCGCAAAGCTGTATTACCTGAGAGGTCGCACCGGAAAATCGGCCCGAATTCGGGAAAAAATCGCTTAAGAGCCTGATATGCCCATCAACTGTTGCAGTTGATGGGCCTCATCCAGGATCGGTACCGATCGGAATCATTGTCCGTGGACCGACTCGTTATGTTTCGCATCACTTTCCGGCGATTCACCGCATCATCCACTGTGATTTTGTGGATCACTATGTTGTTGATCCCGTTGTTGTCAGGATTCACTAAACAAGCCTTTTCAGATGTTGCGACACCAACCTCTCCTCAAACTGGTAGCGCGGGTCCAGAGCTCCAGTTAGATTTTCAAACCCTTTTTAATTTCAACGAAGATCAGTCTGTTGTCGAAACAGATGAATTGGTTGAATTTAGAGATTACATTGATCGATTCGGGACTGATCTTGAAGATCTGTCTGCCGAGCAATTAAATTCGGCGGGTCTTAGTCAGCTCCAACTGTTTTTGGTTGATCAAGTACCACTGGCCCCAGGTCAAAACTCTCGCGATCGACAACTCAAGCGTTGGCAGCTATTAGAGCAACAAGCGGATTATGAGGAGTTGCATCAACAGCTGTGGCGAGCGTTTCTTGATGATGAAAGTCCAATCAGATTTGAAACAGGGATTCGGTTGGCGAGTTCGATATTGAAATATGGTCATCCTTCAGAAGCTCGAGATGTTTATCGCAGACTTCTTGCTCAGCCTGACGTTCGAGAGGGTGTCATCCGTCAGGCCCGTTATGGAATTATTCAGACTTTATTTGCGCAGGGATATTTTGAAGATGCAAGCTTGGCGGCGCGCACTTTTGAAACCGCTTACCGCCCGGACCAGCCATCTTGGAAAATACTCGAGGCCCAGATCGCTATTTCGCTGGATCAGCCGAACGAAGCGATAGCCACCCTCAGTGGCATCGCGTCCCCGACTGCAGATTTATGGCGGACATTTGCGCAATGGCTAAATTCTGATCTTTCGGATTCTGGAGCTTTGCATCAACTTGGCCTCGTATCGATCCCCTCGGCTAATCGAAATTTAAAAGTGCTTCGGGAGGCTATTATTGTCCAGATTGCTGATTCATCGGAGTACGCTGAATTAAGGGTGAGGGGGATTGAGTTCCTCATCGAATCGGAAGCAACGGTTCCGTCTTTTTTCAATTTTGATTTAAAGCCGAGCCTTCTGGCCGCTTATGATGACATAGCAGAGAATGTCCTTAAAAATCGCGGTATCGAAAAGACGGAAAGAAATCGTGCGTGGAGGCTTGTTCTCGATGGGAAAAATATAGACATTTTGCATCGCCGGGCTCTGGGAATTTTTTTAAACCGCGTGTCAAATGAACCGGAAAAGTCGCTCCCCTCATATGAGTGGCTGGTTGAAAATTGTGTTGAAGACGGGTCTGATTTTTTGTTATCGGTTTTTTTTGGCGAAGAAGGTGTCCTTGAGAAATTTCAGAATTTGGATGATGGCGTTTTAATTCTTTTGGTAGATTGGGCACTCCGACAATCGGACGTTGCGCTGGCTGCCAACCTTCAGTCCCATGTTGACTCTCCTCCCTCCGGCGTCAATATTGACGCTTGGACTCTTCGTTCCGCAAGAATTCAGGTGCTGGGCGGTAACCCAGAAGTTGGCGCAAGCCAGTTGGTCACTTGGTTTTCCACGGTCGACCAATTAACTTTAGGAAGTCTTGATCGGGCGATGCAGATCGTATTTGATTTGCAGTTTCTCGGGGAGCATGAGATTGCCATTCAATTATTTAAGAAAATGGCTCATTTAATTCGCACGGCAGAGCAAAAAAAGGAACTTTTTTATTGGATGGCGCAATCATGGGCGGGTCTCGGTGATTATCCACGAGCAGCGGTCTACTATCTTGAATCCGCAAGTTTGACCGGAGAATCTGACCTGTTGTGGCGTCAAAGTGCTTTTTATAAAGCAGGCCAGTCGCTCGAAGACGCTGGCTATTATCGTGATGCGAAAAAGGTCTACACGATGTTATTGGGGAATTCATCGGATCCAAAGATGTTGGCCAAGTTACAGTACCGGCTAGCCCAGATTCAACTTGCCGAAATACATCGGGGCAACCCATGACAGATGATCGCGGTTCCGGCCACTTAATTGAACAATTTCTGGATGCAACCTGGCTCGAGTCTGGCTTGAGTGCCAATACTCTCGCGGCTTACCGTTCTGATCTTTCGGCGTTTGATAGATGGTGTGATGAAAAAATTGATACCTTAGATAAGGTGAGTCGGGCCGATTTACTGAATTACTTAGCCGCAAACGTTTATGCCGGACTAAGTGCAAGATCGTCAGCTCGTCGTTTATCAACGTTAAGGCGTTTTTACCGATATCTTCTGAGAGAGGGCCTTATCGTCGTCGATCCTACCTCGGATATTCGGTCTCCGGCCCAAGGTCGACCACTCCCGAAGGCAATGACTGAAGCTGCGGTCGAAAAGCTTTTAGGCGCGCCCACGGAAGGAACCGCGTTATCACTTAGGGATCGTTCAATGCTTGAGACAATGTATTCAAGCGGATTGCGGGTGTCTGAACTAGTGAAGCTCAATTTGAGCCAACTTGATTTAAATACAGGCCTGATCCGAATTGTGGGTAAAGGCGGAAAGGAAAGAATCGTACCGCTTGGAGATGAGGCCGCTGATTGTTTGCAGCGATATTTGGAAATCGGGCGCCCTGAACTTCTCGGCGAGCACAAAAGTGATGGTGTTTTTCTGACCCGACGAGGACATCCGATGACCCGCCAGGCGTTCTGGCAACTAATCAAACGGTATGCGGTGAGAGCGGGGATCACAACCGATATCTCCCCGCACACTTTACGGCACGCCTTTGCAACACACTTGCTTAATCATGGGGCGGATCTTCGGAGTGTCCAAATGCTGTTGGGACACTCTGACCTTTCAACAACCCAGATCTACACCCATGTCGCCCGCGCTCGACTGCAGTCTCTTCACAGCGCACATCATCCCCGGGGATAAGGAACGAGGATCATTAGTGTAGTGCGCGAGCAAGCTGTCGTCGATAAGAGGACACTCGGGAATCCACTGGATTAAGGCTTTCAAATAATTGGACTAAGGTCTCGCGAGCTTCTTCAGCTTGCACCGACTCCCGGGCGCGCTGAATAACTTCGATGAGTGCTTGAACTCCATCATCAATGCTATCGTCACCCTGAAGTAAAGCCTGACCCCACTCAAGCCGCGCATCCAAATTGTTAGGGTCCTCATTAACTTTGTTTTCAACGACAGTTAAATCGACCTCGGTTCCAAGGCGCAATGCAAGATTGACTTGGGCGCGAATTCTTTTTATTTCGGCTTCGTAAGCGGTGTTCAGGGGTAAACCTGATAGCGCTTCAGAAGCAGAATGCGGATCGTTTGCCTTGAGTTGATATGCTGCGAGGCTTAACAACAGTTTTGGATGGTTCGGATTTTCGACTCGAGCCTTTTTTAATACCGAAATGGCATGGTCAATGTCGCCCTCGCCGGCTAACTGGTCAGCTTTATCAATTTCCGCATCGGCCGGATGAGCCACATGCCGATCAAGGATTTCTTTAATTTGGAGTTCGGGTAGAACACCCATAAATTCATCCACCACTTGCCCATGCCTGAAAACTTTGACTGTCGGTAAGCTCCGGATACCGTAAGTAGCTGAAAGCTCTTTTTCAGACTCGGTATCTATTTTGGCGATAAAAAACTTGCCTTGGTATTCAAGTGCTAATTTATCCAGAATCGGCATCAACATCTTGCAAGGATTGCACCAGTCTGCCCAGAAATCGACTAAAACAGGTATCGTATCCGAACGTTGTAAGACTTCTAACGCAAAGCTATCACTCTGAACGCTGGCGATGAAAGGGTTTTCGATCATGTCGATATTTTCTAACAATAGTCGGGCCGAGAACAGCCTGATCAGTAAAAAAGGTACCCGATCCGCTTTGCGCTGGAGCCTGTTGCACTAGACTAAGACGATTTGCCGAGATCCTAATCTAGTACAAGGAGAAATATTTAAAGTGGGCTTAGACACTTCACCCGCTGGACGCCGTGCTTTTCTTTATTACTCGGCACCAGGGCTTTTTGTTGTTTTGTGGAGTACCGGTTTTATCGGCGCCAAAATGGGTCTTCCTTACGCAGAGCCAGCAACGTTCTTGGCGATTCGTTTTGCTTTGGTTTCGGTGATCCTCGGCGCGGCTGTGGTCGTTCTGCGTCCCGAATGGCCGAGGGGTTGGCGGGCCTTCGCGCAGATCATGCTGGTCGGTATTCTGGTTCATGGCGTATACCTCGGTGGAATTTTTGCGGGTATTAATCTGGGTGTGTCAGCGGGCGATAGTGCTTTGATTGTTGGGATGCAGCCTATTTTGACCGCAGTATTTATTGGGCCCATGCTTTCCGAGGTTGTTGACCGCAGGCAATGGTCTGGTTTTATATTGGGGACGGCGGGAATCTCCCTGGTGTCGCTGCGTTACCTCGGTAACTTTGATAGCTCGTTTGAGGGTGTATTGCTATGCGTGCTCGCTGTAATAGGAATGAGCATCGGAACGCTTTATCAAAAAAGATTTTGCAAGGATATGAATCTTTTAAGTGGCGCATTTTTACAGTTTGGGGCAGCAACATTAATGATGTCGGTGTTAGCGTTATCGTTTGAAACGACCAAGATTAGTTGGACTGGCGAATTTGTATTTGCACTTGGCTGGCTTGTTTTCGTGTTGTCTCTGGGTGCGATGACACTCTTATGGCTTCTGGTTCGGGAGAAGGCGGCAACTCAAGTGGCCAGCCTCTTTTTTCTGGTCCCCCCCGCAACCGCACTTGCCGCATGGCCATTATTTGGGGAAACACTCAATTCGAGCTCGATCGCGGGCATGGTTCTTGTCGTGTGTGGGTTACTGTTGGTAAAGCCACCAAAAGAAAATAGGCATCGAGAGTCATCGAGATGAGATTATCGGGGCTTAAGAAGGCCATTATCTGGGTGAATTTGCTATTTACCGTTTCGTTTCCTGCCATGGCTGGGATGCTGGAGGGGTTTGTTGATTTTGATGGGCGACCTGCGGCCGTGGAGAAAATTTTTCCGAATGAACGATGGATTGTTGTAATGATCTGGTCCCACACGTGCCCGATCTGCGCAAGAGAGATGAGCACGCAGGCCGCATTCCATGAGCGGCATCGAGAGGGTGATATTGCGGTCCTGGGCATGTCGTTAGATGGTCAGTCAGACATGTTTGAGGCTTGGGCATTTTCGGAGGAACACAGCGTGACGTTTCCAAATGTTTTGGCGGAGTCTCAAAGTGTTGCGAAATTTTTTTATGAAACTTCAGGTCGGCCATTGAAGGGTACGCCGACCTTTATGATTTTTGGACCCAATCGAGAACTTAAAGCGGTACAGTCCGGACCAGTGGCGCCTGAAGTCATTGAACGCTTTATCGATCAACTCAAAAAAAGCGATTGATAGCATCACGATTTGTAATTGTGACTGGGTAAAGATTAATTTATGACTGACGAATATAGAAAAGGGTTCTGGCTCACGCTGGCTGGCGTAATGGCGTTCACGCCAGACGCGCTACTGATCCGTTTAACCGCGATTGATACCTTTACGTTAGCATTTGGTCGAGGCGTGCTTGGCGGAACGGTCCTTATTCTCTGCTACATTATTTTTGTCAAGGATGGATTTATTGCGGCGTTACGGCCTCTCGGCTGGTGGGGAGTTTTGTTTATCTTCGTGCAGGCAGCGTCTTCAATCATCTTTTACGCGGCATTCGCGTTTACCTCGGCCGCAAACGTGCTGATTATTTTTGCGTGTACCCCGTTGGTTGCCGCGATTTTTTCGCGTGTCCTATTTGGGGAACGAATTGCCTTTATCACGAAGATGGCCATTTTAGGGAGTGCGTTAGGGCTCGGGGTCGTCACGTCCGGAAGTCTTGAGAGTGGGCAATGGGTGGGTGATGGACTCGCAATTATTGATGTGACTCTTCTCGGTCTTTTATTCGCAATCATAAGAGGGCGAAAGCAAAGTAATATGGTGCCGGCCACTGGACTTGGGCTTTTGTTGGCGAGTGGCGTTTCGTTTTTCTTTGCTGATTTCCCCGCCATGGAAATGAATCAGTGGATATGGCTTGTGCTGGGGGGTGCCATATTACTGCCGGTTGCAATTTCTCTTCTAACGGTAGGGCCTCGATTCCTCCCGGCAGCGGAGGCGGCTATGTTGACATTAATGGAATCAGTTTTAGGCCCCTTATGGGTCTGGATGGTGATTGGCGAGAATCCAGGTTTGCGCTCGGTAATCGGCGGGACGATTGTTATTGGCGTCCTTCTGGCACATTCAGTGGTAAGGTTCCGGTCATCTGCGTCTGAAAACGCCGACGCGAAATCAATCAAACCAGAGTGATGATTTTCGGGGTCTGGTTCG
This sequence comes from Arenicellales bacterium nBUS_48, assembly GCA_051201575.1. Lineage (GTDB taxonomy): Bacteria > Pseudomonadota > Gammaproteobacteria > Arenicellales > UBA868 > UBA868. Next base: position 1,156,703 of record CP179197.1, read on the forward strand.
GCGCGAAACACCGGAAAAAAATGAGATATCAATCATGAAAAAAACAGGTGATCTGGAGATTGACGGCGAGAGGCTATGGGACTCAATTATGGAAATCGCAAAAATTGGTGCGACCCAGAAAGGAGGCTCATGTCGACTTGCGCTCACTGATCTTGACCGGGAAGCGCGGGATCTTTTTGTGAATTGGTGTCAAGACGCAGGATGCACAATAGCGATTGACAAAATGGGTAATGTTTTTGCACGTCGGCAAGGCAGTGATCCGGATTTACATCCGGTTGCCGTGGGTAGTCACCTAGATACCCAACCGACTGGCGGGCGGTTTGATGGCGTTTATGGCGTGCTGACAGGATTAGAAGTCATTCGGACGTTGAATGATCACAAGATCAACACGAGGCATCCCGTCGAGGTCGTCTGCTGGACGAATGAGGAGGGCAGTCGGTTTGCGCCCGCAATGGTGGCATCGGGTGTGTTTGCAGGGGTTTACGACCTTGAATTCGGCCTATCGCGGGAAGATGAAGATGGACGGACGATGGGCGAAGAGTTAACGCGAATTGGCTATGCGGGTGATCAGCCAATGGGGCGACCACTGCATGCCTATTTGGAGGCTCATATCGAGCAAGGTCCTATCTTGGTTGAAGAGGAAATTGATATCGGCATTGTCACCGATGCGCAGGGGCAGCGCTGGTACGAGCTGGAGCTGACTGGGAAAGAATCGCACGCCGGGCCTACCCCGATGGATCGGCGTCAAGACGCTTTATTAGCAGCAGCGCGAGTGGTGACGTTAATTAATGATATTGGGCTTGCTCATGCTCCGTTAGCGTGCGCAACGGTTGGTATGATGCAGGTCCATCCGAACTCGCGGAATGTGATTCCGGGTCGTGTTTTCATGACTATCGATATCCGTCATCCGGACGACACTGTATTGACAGAGATGGACAACCTGGTTCGAGGCGGGATTGCGGAGATAACAAGCGCCGCCGGAATTTCGCACGACATCAATCAAATTTTTTATTACGCGCCTATTGCTTTTGATTCAAGTTGTGTTCGTGCTGTGACTGAAGCAGCCTCAACGTGTGGGTATAGCGCACGCGAAATTGTTACGGGTGCAGGACATGATGCCTGTTTTGTCGCACATGCCGCTCCTACATCGATGATTTTTATTCCATGCATTGATGGCATCAGTCATAACGAGGTAGAGGATATCCATCCGGCCTGGTCCACTCAGGGTGCTAACGTGATGCTTCAAGCGGTCCTCAGCAAGGCGGAACAAATGGCGGGCTAGAAGTTAGCAGTGCAGGATCTGACTAAATTTTGTTAGAGGACGATAGCTAATGAGTCGCATAGATAGGAATCGCGCGCGAAAAGAGCGACGCGCGAGTCGTAGTGGAGCGGGTATTTCTCAGATCGGGTTTGGTCCGCTTAATAATCGCTATCCCCCGATTAATCCTTTGTCCGAGGCGCAGGTTGAAGCGATTCACAACGCTTCGCTTTGCCTGCTGCGTGACTCTGGAATTGAAGTCATGAGCGCATCGGTCAGGGCTCAATTTAGCCGCGAGGGTGCATCTGTTGATGACGATACGGGGATTGTTAAGGTTGATCCCGAAATGATCATTGAGTTAATCGCTCGGGCCCCTAAGGAGATTCGACTCACACCTCGTAATAGTGATCATACGGTAACACTCGGTGGCTCTCAGGTGAATTTCGGTGCCGTTTCTGGTCCGCCGAATGTGCACGATTGCGTTCAGGGTAGGCGAGCGGGTAATTTTGCTGATTACAAGAAATTAATCAGCCTCGGACAAGCCTTCAACGTCATTAGCGTATTCGGAAATCAGTCGGTAGCGACTACGGATCTTCCAGTGCCGACCCGTCATCTGGATTGCTACGAGGCCAATTTAACTCTGACGGATAAGATTTTCTCTGCGATACCAATTGGAAAAGAACGCGTCGTTGACGCGGCGCACATGGTCGCAATTGCCCGGGGCATCAGTCTCGACGAATTGCATCGGAGTCCGGGTCTTATCGGAAATATCAATATCAATTCGCCGCGAAAGTTAGATGAGGCAATGTCTGATGGGGCGTTGGCGCTCGCTGAACTCGGTCAGGCGGTTATCGTAACGCCATTTACACTTTTGGGTGCGATGACGCCAGTCACAATGGCCGCTGCCCTGGTACAGCAAAATGCGGAGGCTTTATTGGGCCTGTCAATGATACAGATGGCGTTTCCGGGAAGCCCTGTGGTCTATGGTGGATTTACGTCAAATGTTGATATGCGATCAGGCGCGCCAACTTTTGGAACGCCAGAAAATGCAAAGGCGAATCTTGCCGGAGGACAGATGGCCCGTCGCTACGGACTTCCGTACCGCACAAGCGCCTGTAATGCGTCAAATTTGGTTGATGTCCAGAGCACCTATGAGACCCAAATGGCACTTTGGGGTGCCGTCATGGGGCACGGAAATCTTGTTTATCATGCCGCCGGATGGCTGGAGGGTGGACTTGTCGCATCTTTCGAAAAATTTGTGATCGATGTGGAAGTGATTCAGCATTTGTCCGAAATGCTGAAACCAATTGACACCTCTGTAGATGAGCTTGCGGTTGATGCGATCTCCGGCGTGGAACCCGGTGGACATTTTTTCGGTGCAGAACACACCATGGAGCGATATGAGTCTGCGTTCTACACACCGTTTTTAAGTGATTGGCAAAATAATGAAAACTGGCAAGCCGCTGGTGCCAAGGATGCGACCCGTCGGGCGACAGAGATTTGGCAATCAGTTTTGGAGAATTTTGAGCCCCCTAAATTTGATGAGGATCGACGGGAGGAATTAAGTGAGTATGTTCAGCGACGGAAGCGGGAGATTGGAACGAAAGAGATATAAATGATTTCGAGATTATTCGATAATTCGTGGTTACAACCCTTGGAGTGTCTTCGATAAAGCTGAAAGAACTCTTTCTTTTATCAGGATCTGCGCTTTTTGGTTTGGGTGAAGTCCGTCGGCCTGGAGCAGTTGCGGGTCGCCAAAAATCTCATCGAATACTGACGGAATCAGAATGATATCGAATTGATCGGAGAGTTCGTGATAAATCGAACGAAACGCATCGCGATAGGCAGAGCCATAGTTTGCGGGAATATCCATTTCAATCAGGGCGACCGTCGCGCCATTAGATAGGCCGGCTTGGATCATCGTTGAGAGATTTGACTTGATTGCCGGGGGAGCGTGACCGCGAAGGCCGTCGTTGGCCCCCATTTCAATAATGACAAGGCTGGGCTGATACTGCTCAAGGAGGCGGGGTAAGGACTGTTTTGCTCCCGCTGTGGTCTCGCCACTCACAGAAGCATTGATAAACTTATAGTCGAGTCCAACAACCTGCTGCGCTAGATGTACCCAGCCAGCATCTTGGGGCATTTGATAGGCAGCGCTCAGCGAGTCTCCCAAGACAACAATGATCGGTTGATTCCCGTTCGCGCTAAAACTGACGATCCATATCCCTAGACCGAGAACACACGATTTGAAAAACGTCATATTAAGGGCCAATAATTTGGTTCGAGATGTAGAGGGACCGTCTGGAACATTGAGAATACTTGATAATGTCTCGTTCGCGATAGCAAAGGGAAGTTCAATCGCAATCACGGGCCCTTCTGGATCGGGAAAGTCTACCTTAATCTCTTTACTGGCCGGGATGGATCTTCCATCTCAAGGAGAGGTCTTTATTGGTGATCAAGACCTAAATCGACTGGATGAGGACGGTCGTGCCAGGCTCAGAGCAGGTAGGGTAGGGTTTGTATTCCAGTCTTTTTATCTCATCGAAACGTTGACCGCTCGAGAGAATGTGATGCTTCCTTTAGAGCTGGCGGGTATCTCCAATGCAAAAGAGGTCGCAGGCAATTGGTTGGCGCGTGTAGGGCTTGAGAATCGTGGTGATCACTATCCGCAACAGTTATCCGGGGGCGAACAACAGAGAGTCGCTCTTTCTCGCGCGTTTGCAATTGAGCCGGAGTTGCTTTTTGCCGACGAGCCAACGGGTAATCTGGATGATGAATCTTCAGCGCAGGTCACAGAGCTGCTTTTTTCTTTTTGCCACAATCGTGATTCCGCTTTAATTTTGGTGACCCATGATGCGAGTTTGGCGGCCCGATGTGCAAGAAGGTTACGACTCGTTAACGGGCGGATAGTGGAAGCATGAAGTGAATTCGACTTTTTTTTACTCGTTGCGCGAGATTCGGCGGGATTGGCGGGCACGCGAGATTGTGGCCTTGGGCATGGCGGTGGCGATATCAGTAGGTGCGGTCACTGCAGTACTGGGTTTTGCGGATCGCGTTGCTAGTGGCTTGGAGAGAAGCGCTGGCGAAGTAATTGCTGCCGATATAAAGCTAGCTAGTCGTGATGAATTCCCGAGCGAATTCTCAGGAAAGGCTCTTGAATTAGGGCTAAGGGTGGCGCATACCGTGTCTTTTCCGACCGTTATCTTTGATGACGGAAGGACGCTGTTAAGTTCTGTTAAAGGAGTTAGTGATCGGTATCCTTTGAGGGGTGAACTTCAAGTCCAGACAGTTCAAAGCGGGTCAAGTGTTGTTACGGTTAATTCGATCCCGGCCCGAGGCGAGTTATGGGTGGATGCCCGGGTGCTTTCGTCGATGGATTTAACGCTCGGGGATCAATTAAAACTCGGAGAAAAGTCTTTTACATTGGGCGCTGTGTTGACCTATGAGCCAGATCGGGGAGGGCAGTTCTTTAGTTTTTCACCGCGACTGATGGCCAACATTGCAGATCTTGAAGAAACGGGTCTTCTGGGTCCGTCGAGTCGCGCACGTTATGCCTTGTTGGCTGCAGGCCCTCCGGAGGTAGTGGAGCAGTTCGCCGGCATCGTTGATGATTTGCCATCTCCAAAATATACGATCATCGATCTTGAATCCGCTCAGGAGCAAGTCGGGGCAACTGTCACCACATCACGGGATTTTATTGGAATGGCAACCCTTGCGACGCTCCTGATCGCAGGGATTTCAATTGCGGTAGCATCAAGACGATATATGGAGCGCCGACGACGCCATGCCGCGTTGCTTCGTTGTTTTGGGGCAACGAGTCGCGACGTATTGTTAATTTATGGTCAGACGTTATTTTGCTTGAGTCTTCTCTGGGGTTTTGCTGGGATGCTCGTGGGTTATTTTGTTCAGGAAATAATGTTGATAATTCTGAGTGAGTTCTTTACCACCGAATTAGGTGGGGTAGACATTAAGTCAGGTTTAGTGGGTCTATTGCTGGGCACAATCTTACTTTTGGGTTTTAGTCTTCCCTCACTCTCACGCCTTACCCGGGTGTCCCCAACAGAGGTTCTTCGTAAAGTTGAGCGGGCGCGGTATCACGGTATCGATAGAGTGTGGCATCTCGTTTCTATTATTATTTTTTTGATACTGGCTTACACGCAGAGCCGTTCTATAGAGCTGGTTGGATTAATTTCGTTTGCGGTCGTAGGCGTGCTGGGCGCGATGATGGGATGTAGTGCTTTTGTGTTGATCGGGTTGCGGAAAATTTCTCGAGGCGTAGGCGTTTCCTGGCAGTTTGGACTCGGTCGGCTTTTTCGGGACAGAATGGCAAGCACCTTTCAAATATCAGCTCTCGGTATCGGGTTGACTGTGCTGATCACTTTATCGCTGATTCGTGTTCAATTATTTGAATCTTGGGAAGCACGAACTCCGGATGATGCACCCAACTTTTTTTTCGCTAATATTCAGGATCACGAGAAAAATCCTTTAAAGAATTTTTTTTCGACGCGGGTTAATTTGACCCCGTCTTTTACCCCAATGGCTACCGGTCGGCTCGTATCGATTAACGGCGCCATCCCCAGCGCAGATGAATACCCGGACCCACGGACGGCTTCACGCATTGATGGCAATTTAAATTTTTCATGGTCGGACGATTTGCCACAGGGTAATCGACTTGTCGACGGGGAGTGGTGGGATGCAACGACCACCGAGCCGGTGGTTTCGTTAGCGTTGAGCTGGGCAGAACCCTTGCGCGTCAAGGTTGGTGATCGGATTGGTGTGCGAGTGGGTACTGAGGAGATCGATGCATTGATCGTCAATATACGAGAGGTTCAGTGGGAGGATTTCAACCCAAATTTTTTCGTGCTCTTCCCGCCGAATGTGTTCGCTAATGCGCCGCATACATTCTTGAGTTCGACTCGCCTCGAAGGTCAGAACCAGGATACCCTCGTGTCGCTGAATCAACTTTTTCCGACAATTAATATTATCGATATCGGCGTGATGCTTAAGCAGGTCAGACGCCTCCTGGACCTCGTCGGCCTGACACTTAATCTGGTTTTTGGTTTTACCCTTGCCGCAGGAAGTGTGGCGCTCTACTCAGTGATGCAGTCCGGGCATGAGGCGAGGGTACGAGATGTTGCAATGCTGAAAGTGCTAGGGTGTGATCGCAGGAGGATTATGATGGCCCTGGGCGCAGAGTTTTTAACGATTTCGCTCATTGCAGGCCTAGTAGCAGGAATTTCCGCGTCGGTGATTGGATGGTTATTAGCTGCCCAGATTTTTGATATTCCCTATCAGTTCAGCCCCTTTGTTCTGATTTTTTCAGTGTTTTTGAGTGCTATAATTGTCGCTTCGTTAAGCCTGTTCCATGTTAAACAAGCGCTACGAACTGCGCCTAAATATGCTCTTTTATGGATCTAAGAGTCGGTCTGTAACCCCTCTTTAACAAATGAAGAATCTTTTCAGCACGCCATTTGGATGGATTGCTCCCGCTTTACTTATTTTTTATTCCGGCTTTGCTTGCGCGGAGGGTGGCGGCGGGGATTTCGCGGTCCCGGTTGTTGAGGAAGATGAGGAGGTGGAAGCGCCACCTCCTGCGCCAGCCCCAATAGCGGGAATTGGCGTCGCGGTTTTGGACACCGGCGTTCAGTTGGATCCGGCCCTTAATCCCGGGTTATTTGTGCCGGGTAGTGCAAGTTATGTGGGTCAAAACCCGTTTGCTGATCTCGCAAAACAGGGAACGCATGGTACGGCGGTAGCCCAGATCATTCTAACCCTGACACCCCAAAGTAAGATTTTGTCGCTTCAGACTTCGAATGGATCAAGGTCAGTTTCAGGGAGCGCGGTGGAATCGGCCCTATTGGCCGCTGCCACAAACCCAAACATCCGAGTGATTAATCATTCGAACGCGGGGCTCGCGGGCGTTTCAGGCGCGGCCATGATGGCCACCGCAGTTGCCGATCAGGTCGTTGTAATGCAAGCTGGTAATAACGGAGCGCCTTACCCGGTTGGGGACGCCCGACATGCGCCTGGCTTGTCCGGGAAAGGAATCATTGTTGGCGGCTTGGGACCTGAGGACGAGATGCTCGGATTTGGCAACCATGCCGGTGATATGGCTCAGTATTATGTGGTTGCGACGGGGTCGTCACAATTCGCAGATTATTGGGGTACGTCGTTTTCCACGCCGCGAGTGAGCGCGTTGGCGGCGGGCCTGCGTTTTCGTTGGCCAGATCTGAAAGCTGAGGAGATTGCTGCGGTTATCAAACGAACAGCGACCGATATGGGTGCGCCGGGGGTAGATGCTAAATATGGTTGGGGAAAAATTAATCCCACAAGGGCTTATTTGCCAATCGGCCCGGTATATACGCCGCCGGCTTCAGGGACAGTGAGTCCAGCCGAGCCCACCGAAGAAGAGGCGCCGAGCGAGGATAACGGGGCCTCAACAGAGGTCTCTTTGCGTCGGCTTACCGTTGGAGCACCCCTTTTTAATGCGTTGAAAGGGAGTGGATTTTTTGAGAGTGTGTTGGTCTTTGATCAGTTTAATCGGGATTTTAACTGGAATCTTTCAGCATCATTGAAGAAGCAGGGCGCAATAAATTCAGCCCGTTCATTTTATTCTGATTGGCAGCGTGGGAAAACACCCGCCTTGATTGGTCAATCCTCTGCTCATCAAATATTTTCATTTACGCTCCCTCAATTTAACAAGGATCAGACGACAGATCCTGTAGTGCTTGTCAGTTCCTTAAATGAGCAAGGACTGCAAAGTCACCTCGGGTTTGGGGTGCTTCCAAAGGCTGAGTCTGATCCTTTTCTTGCGATGTCATTGAAAGGATTTTTAAATCCGAGCAGTTTCTTGAATAACAAAATCCGTCTTGGGGATTATGATGCTGATGGCGTACATAGTCTGATCGCTTTTGAAGCGACGCCTGGCTTAGGCTTTGATTTGAGATATTCAGACATCGATGATACGAGTGACAATAATTATCAAGGGTCCCAAATCACGGCGGCCTCGCACGTCAAGTTTGGCGATTTTGGCGCCACTATTGAGGGTGGATGGTTATCAGAGGGTAAAAGTCTTTTTGGTGGAACCGCGAGCGGCCCATTCGCCGTTGATCATGCCGAGACACGATTCCTCAGATTTTCAGGCTATCGACTGCTTTCAGCTCAAACCGCGTTAGTCGGTTCGGTGACTGGAGGGTATACGGAGGTGAACCCTGAGACAGCGTCATCTTTGAGTAATTTTTCTGACTTGGTTTCTAGCGCTTGGATGTTGGGTTTGAGCGCTCGCGAGATTTTTAAAATTGGAGACAGCGTTTCGCTAACAATTGCCCAGCCGCTCAGTATTAACTCCGGGTCTGCTGATGTGGATATTGCCTACGGGATCGATTCAAACAACCGAGTGTTGCGATATCAGGATCGAATTAATTTTGCGAGTAGCGGGATCGAGGGATTAGTGGAAGTCGGATATCGGATGCCGTGGACCGATCAATTCGATGTTGGCGCTTATCTTTCCCTTCAAACTCAGATAGTTGGATCCAGTCCCCGGGAGCTCGACCCGCAGTTTCTGTTCGTTGGGCGGTCATCTTTCTAGCATCGTTCCCCAATTCGCTTTTTCGATCCAAAAGCGTCTTTTACCGTTGTTCGATCGATATCCATCTTTCTAGGCGTTAACTATTCGGGAAACCGATCGTTTCTACTAGAATGGCCTTGAGTCACCATGAGGCATTCCTACCATGACGATTGAATCTGAAAATTGCGCGGAGCGGACGCCTCGTCAGCACGGGGCAATGGAATATAGTCATGCGCCCGTTGATCTCGATACCGTTCGGCAAGATCGATTATCAGGACTTCGATCATCGATGGCTAAGCACAACGTCGCTGGGTTACTCTTGTTTGATCAAATCAATACCCGGTACGCGACGGATGCGACCAACATGCAAGTGTGGTGTTCACATTATGAGACGCGATGCGTGTTCATTGCCGAGAACGGCCCGGTTGTGCTGTTTGACTATGCGAATCACCCCCACCTTGCCGACGGTTTGCCAGGAATAGATGAATATCGAGTGATTCCATCTTTTTATTTTTTTTCGGCCGGACCCAATGGCCCTGATCGAGTAAAGATTTTTGCAGATCAAATAGATGATCTAATGAAAACCCATTGTGGTGATGACCGAGTACTGGGCGTTGACCGTTTATCGTTTCCAGCCTGTGACGCGCTTCGAGAACGTGGTTTGGTTTTGGTTGAAGGCGAAGGTGTGTGCGAAAGGGCGCGCTCGATAAAATCTGCTGGCGAATTGGAGTTAATGCGCGCATCGATGGCGGTCTGTGAGGCGGGATGCCTCTCGATGAAGGCCGCGCTTGAGCCCGGTATTACTGAAAATGCGCTTTGGGCGAAACTCCATGAGACTAATATTCGATTGGGCGGTGAATGGATAGAGACGCGTTTGTTGTCGTCGGGTCCGCGAACCAATCCATGGTTCAGAGAATGTTCGATGCGACCGATTGAAAGGAATGACCTTGTCAGTTTTGATACAGATCTGATTGGGCCGTATGGATATTGCTCAGATATTTCCCGCTCTTGGTTGTGTGGAGACTACCCTAGCGACGAACAGCGGCGTTTATATTCAGCCGCTTATGAGCAAATTGAGACCAACATTGCTGCGCTTCGGCCCGGTCGAACTTTTCATGATGTATCGAGGGATTGTTGGCGTATCCCAGATGACTACTTATCCCAACGTTATCCGTCGCTTATGCATGGGGTGGGTCTTGCGGACGAGTATCCCAGCATTAAGCACGAGGCAGATCTGAATACCCGAGGTTATGAAGGAACGGTGGAACCTGGCATGGTGCTTTGTGTAGAGTCATTTATTGGCTCGGTTGGGGGGCGTGAAGGTGTGAAACTTGAGGAGCAGGTTATTATCACTGCGGCTGGCACGGAGCGAATGTCTTCCCTCGATTTTGAAATTGACTGGCTTTAACATCTCGGCGACGATTGCTTAATGAAGATCACTATTGATTGCTTGCAATACTGTAACTGGTCACGCGATATTTTTGAGCAGATGCGTGAGGGGGGTGTGGATGCGGTTCATGTCACGATTGCGTATCACGAAGATTTTCGTCAGACAGTTGATCGAATCTCGCAATGGAATCGGTTGTTTGATCAGTATAGCGATCTGATCCAGCCGGGGCGGACGGCAGAAGATGTTTTACGTGCACATGAAACAGATAAAACCGCGATTTTTTTCGGGTTCCAGAATTGTTCTCCGATCGAGTCGGATATTGATCTCGTTGAGATCTGTCATCAGCTCGGGGCTCGATTTATGCAGCTTTCGTATAACAATCAGTCGTTATTGGCGACTGGATGTTACGAGGCAGATGATCCCGGCATCACTCGAATGGGAAAGCAAGTGATCGCGGAAATGAATAGAGTGGGGTTGGTCGTTGATATGAGCCACTCTGCAGAGCGATCGACGTTGGAAGCGATAGAGTGCTCCACGCGGCCTATTGCCATTACTCATGCGAATCCATCGCGATGGCATCCTGCCTTGCGCAATAAATCCGATTCAATTCTTCGCGCATTGTCGGAGTCTGGTGGCATGATCGGATTTTCTCTTTATCCTCATCATCTAGCTGAAGGGAGCGCGTGCACGTTGGACAGTTTCTGTCAGATGATTGCAGATACTGCCGAGAGCATGGGAATTGACCATATCGGGATTGGATCAGACCTTTGTCAAGACCAACCCGATAGCGTGGTCGAATGGATGAGAAATGGCCGTTGGACCCGTGAGCAGGATTTCGGTGAGGGATCCAAGGCATCCCCTGGTTTTCCGGATCAACCCGCTTGGTTTAAAGATAACCGAAACTTTCCGGCGCTAAGAGTAGGATTGAAGAAAGTTGGTTTGGATGACACCGCGGTCAACGCAGTCATGGGAGATAACTGGCTGCGGTTCTTTGAGAAGTCATTTGGCCCCGCGCAGCCGTAGGAGAGAATAGGATGATTATGAATCCCGACATTAATTTGTTGACCAAAAAGGGAGTATTGGAAAGCGGTCTTTTTTCGGACACCGTACCTTTGCGACCACCAGAAATGGTGTGCCGGATGGATCGGATGGGAGCTGCGTTTCCCACTCGATTGAGTTTTATGCGGCTTCTGCTCAGGCGAATGAAAGAAGAGATGTGGAAGATTCAGAGAGTGCGTTTTGATCTGGATGCCTCGGGTTATGGACGCGCGGTTTATGAGGTGCATACGCCTGATCGCCAATATTCCCTAGCGGCTTTTGCCAACCCGCTCGCTGACCACCAGCGTACCGACCGTGTGATTGCGTCCGCATGGGACGCCGCATTTGTTCTGTTTGACGGGAAGCCAACAGAACGTGATCTAGAGCGCCTTGGGGATAATGCACCGCATCAAGAAGCAGGACGCTTTGAGGCAACCGATTTAGTTATTTCTCGAGCTAACCGGAGTATGCGGTTGTTCGAATATGTTTGTAGTTGTCTCGCGGAAGGTGATCAACCCGATGCAGATAAGCTTTTAGAGGTTGGATACCTGATGCGAACCACGGCGGTTTATGGAAATGGTAAGTTTGGCATCAGCGATCGGTCCAGAATTAACTGGCGTGAAGAGGCTAAAAATTCGTTTCAGATCGAGATGTTAACGGTCTATTTGATCCGTCTTTTCACGGTTGACCAGTTGGATCATATCGCGGAATGTCGAGCCCCAGGCAAGGCGGTCAGGCTAAAGCCTGAACTCAAGCGCGCGCTCGGCATTGGCAACGCAACGGGTCTGGGGATGGCACCCTTTGTTGTGAGCCATCCTGAGTTATTTCACGAATGGTTTAACGCTCGGGAAACCGCGCTCGCAAGAGTACGGGCGCTCGACTCCGTATCACAAGCAAGTATTGATCGTGCTGCAGCGCTTGGGCGGCGGGCCCTTGGTCATCTCGAGCAGTGGCATTCCGGCGATTTGGAGTATCAATCAAGGAATCAACGACTCGGGGAGGATGTTAAGACTCTCCTGAACTGGCTGTCGGATAGTTCATCGTCCGATCGTTGTGAGCGTTTTTGGGATGATTTGGTTCGCAGGAGTGAAACAGAGTTCGGCATTGATGCTCAAGAGTTGCTTGTTGCTTTACTTATCGAAACATATCCTGAATGTGTAGAGGATCTTGAAAAGTCTTTTCATTCATGTGAGACACGACAAATTAATGTTGCGATGACGGTAGGAAAATTTCGAGAACAGTTTGATGAGCAGTATGCTTGGGTCGATCAGTATGACTTCTCTAGAGACGCCGAAAATGCACATTTCTGGTATGTCTCTGAAAATAAACTTGAGCCTCGTTTTGGTCGTCGACGTGAGGAGCCGGGGGCGGATAAGGAAATGCCCGTGGCGATTGCTCGAGATATGTCCGCGTTGAAAACCAACTTAGAGGCATTCGATCAGTCTGTGAGTCTCGCAGAGTTTCTGATTACACATCCCGAATTCAGGCATTTGGTGCGACGGGCTCAATCTCTTTCTGATTTACCTTACGGGGAGATACAGGACAATTTGATCGCCGAGGGGACGTCGCCACTCGACATCCTGCGATTCAAGCTCGCGAATTTTGGAGCCGCTAAGTTTGACCCAAAATCAGCTCTTTGGACCCGAATTACGATGTTTCAAGGCGCGCCGTTACCGGAAGAGTTGGATGGAGATTTAACGGATGACTGGTGGCTCCCCACGCTGCCTTGATTGCGGTAATGCGGCAATCAGCGACTGAGTTCAGAACGCTTCTAACGAAAGCCGGAAGAGGGGTTGGGCTCTCTCCGGGACTAAGTGAAGATCTGGCGCAAACGTCGGTTTGGCTCCAGGCCTGCGGTTTTGCTGGCGCCGAAGCGGCGCTAGACGCTATTGAAGGTCTGGCCAGTAAAGATTCTGATCCCGGATTTATTTCTCTATCGAATCGGGCGATAAGTTCATCGAGTTCGCGGGGGAACTTATCGAGTGCCTATATTGGTGTCCAACTTGCAGACGCTGTTCAATTGGGCTGGCCTTCCAACGGCGAGCCGTTTTTTTTTCATGATCTGGATAGCCCGACACTCTCAGCGGCCGCCCTCGCGCTTTCGTGTCGCGATCTTGATATTCGAACTGAAGTAGCTGCGAGCACATCAAATCTTCATTTTTTAAGTCGACCCAAAGACAACGAAATTCGGGTTTGCGCTGGCCTCAAAATAAAACCGGATGATGAGATAGGACTTCATAGTTTGAAAGTAAGTTCAACCGATTCGGGTGATGCGCTTTCAAGAGGAGAAATCCTGCTGGATCGGGAGTCAGAAGAGCGTTATCTGCAGGAGGTTGATGCTGTGGGGTTGTCTGTTAGTCGCAGAATCATCGAGAATTTGCAGCAGTTTGCGGCTTTATTGTTGGTGTCGGAGACCGAACAATCCCTAAAATTTGGCGCTGGAGCAGGTCTCGTCGATTCTGACTAGCGGTATGACAAATCGGTGGTCGAAACTAGCCGGTGTCTGGTTTCTCTACATGAGTTTTGGTTTGTCAATGGCAAGTCTGGCGCCACTTGTCGAAGAGGTTGAAAGTAGTCTCCGAATTTCGCACGCGGCGATGGGCAGCATTATGGCGGCCTGGCAGTTTATTTATCTATTTGCCGCAATCCCGGCCGGTCTTCTTCTTGATCGAATCGGGGCAAAGTGGGGCCTTGCTGCCGGGGCTCTGGTGATCGGAGTCTCGGGAATTTTTCGCGGGGTTGCGGATAGTTACGTTGAGTTGATGTTGGCCGTTTCGTTGTTTGGCCTTGGGGGCCCTTTGATATCTGCAGGCGCTCCGAAAGTTGTCAGTGAAAACTTCACGGGATCCCAAAGGGGATTCGCAATGGGAATCTATATTTCAGGTCCGGGTGTGGGCGCGATGATTGCACTTCTGGCAACTCAACCGATTTTATTACCGATGATGGACGGTAACTGGCAACGACTACTGCAGTTGTGGGGCTTGACTAGCCTTGCCGCTGGTGGTTTTTGGTTATGGGTGGCCAGACATGATCAAAGGCATCGGTCTGAATCGAGATTTGTTCGAGAGGTTTTTGTGAATCTCAAAAGCCTGCTTCGCATCCCCGCAGTTCGGTTGATTTTGGTGATGAGTATCGCTGTATTTGGGATCAACCATGGTATGGGAAACTGGTTAGTAGAAATCCTTAAACAGCTGGGATTAAACGCTGAGCAGGCAAGCTTATGGGCAGCAGTGCCGGTCGGCGTTGGGATTTTGAGCGCGCTAACCTTACCTCGCTTAGCGACCGGTCGAAGACGGTTTCATATTCTTATCGTTCTTTTTTCAGCATCAGTTGTTGGGAGCACACTTTTGTTATTTCAACCAACCGGTTTAATTTTATTAATGACTCTTGTGTTTGAAGGAATCGCAGCCGGATCAATGATGACTGTGCTGTTACTCACACTGGTGGAGGTGCCGGAAGTAGGCGAGCGACGAGCGGGGACTGCAGGTGGATTTTTCTTTGCAGCCGCAGAAATTGGAGGAGTGGGCGGACCGGTTCTATTGGGCAGTCTCTTTGCACTTAACGGCAACTTTGATTTGAGCCTCGCGGCATTGGCGTTACTGGGTGTCTTTTTAATTGCAGCGGTTTTCCCATTACGGAGATGGTTAAAGCCGATGTAAGGTCCAGGCGCTGCTGTCTGCCAAGCGGTGCAAGCGGTTCTTTTCTTTCTCTTTCGGCGTTGCGGGCGCCCCGATTTTTTTCGCGTTTTGCCGTCACAAACCAGGCTAAATCAGTCCGGTTTGCCCCAATCCGACCGCTTTGCAATACTCATGAGCAGATGCTGCTGATATGGGAGGCGGATGATGAGAACACTGGGTCAGATTCTTGAGGTAAAGGGTTACGAGGTCCTGACAGCCCGTCCCGATGCGACGGTCTTTGAAGGCCTCAGTCTGTTAGCAGAGCATGAGGTTGGGGCCTTGGTGGTAGTGGATGTTAACCAGCCAGTCGGCCTCCTAAGCGAACGGGACTACGCACGCAAGGTGATTCTCAAGGGTCTTTCGTCCCGAAATGTTCTGGTGCGGGACATTATGGCGAGTCCGGTGATTAGTGTCGCGAAGACGCTGACCGTTGATAAGGCTCTTGGCATCATGACCGACCGCCGTATCCGTCACCTTCCCGTGCTTGATGGACAGGGACAAATCACCGGGATTGTCTCGATCGGCGATCTTGTTAAAGACATTATCGCCGAGCAGCAGTTTACGATCGAGCAGTTGCAGCACTACATCTACAGTTAGGAGTTGAGACCGATCAGCGGATTCAGGCGACGGGAGGGGAGGCCGGTGTCCAGGGGAATCCGAGCGTGGTATTGGTTCCTAGACCCAGAACTGGAACAGGATGCCGGAGGTCACCGCACCGGCGATGCCTAGCGCGAGATAGGTGCTGAACACGGGCCAACGAACCAGCGACCAGACAGCTGCCATAGCCGGGACGGAACTGATGGCGCCAGCGACAAGAAATGCCATTGCGGCACCTGAACTCATGCCTTGTTCGATCAATCCTGCGACCAGAGCCGGCGCAGCGTAACCGTTGAGGTAAGCGGGTGCCCCGACGAGGGCGCCGACAACGATGGCGCCAAGTCCGTCCCCCCCGACGATACTGCCGATCAATTCAGCGGGAACGTAACGGATCAGTAACGCCTCAAGCAGATAAGCGAGGCTCAGCCATTTCAGTAAAAAGAGTCCGTTGGCAATCGCTTCAGTTCGGAAGGTTCTGCGTCGCTCAGTTTCATCCCAAAATGTCCAATGCACTTCTCTGGAAAAAGGCTTACCGCAGCAGCTCGAACAGCCCCCGCCTTTGCGGTCGCGCAGTACATCCTGAAAAAGACGTCGGCGACCAAGGCCAGCAGTCACAAATCCACCGGCCAGACCCACTCCCACAGCTGCGATGGTTTTGGCAATCGCATAGTTCCAACCAAGTGCACCTGCCGTAATCAACAGTGCGGGTGGATCGATCAGCGGAGAAGATAGCCAGAACGCCATGACCGGTGCGAGCGGCACGCCCACCGCAAGCAGTCCGGCGATGAAGGGAATTACCTCGCACGAACAAAAGGGCGCGATGCCGCCGACAAAAGCTGCCAGAACAATCATAGAAGCCTGCCTTCCGATAAAAGCGCGCGCGACAAGATTCTCGGCAGCGGTCGCTTTGAGCAGGGCGATCAGAAAGACGGCTATCGCGATAATCGGGGCTGTCCCATACAGCGCCTTGATGGCAGAGGACATGATGCTGCCGACGTGCTCTGGATCAAACCCGAGGACAAGAAGCGGGATGAGTACCACCAACGTCCACGGGGTATACAGCCATTTCCGGACGTCAACGAGACTGGGGATCCGCCGCGATACCGTCTCGGTCATCCGCCTCTCCTGCCTACGATGCGGCTTCCCGATGCCTGACGTTTAGGCCTGGCTTCTACACAGCATTCGCGAAGGAGATACGCCGAGAGCGCTTCGATTTCCTCGAAAACAACACGGTTGACCACGGTGCGCCCTTGTCTGTCCTGTTCCACCAGATTGGCCGCTTCAAGTGAGCGCAAGTGATGGGCCAGAGTTGATGCCGGGATGTCCAGGCGTTCCTGAATTTCTCCGACAGAAAGGCCTTCGTGTCCAGCCCGCACCAGCGCCTTCACCACGGCGAGCCGTGGTTCAGAGCCCACAGCCGCAAAACGTTCCGCTGCTTCATGAAGTTCCAGCATTGATTTTTATCCAATAAAACTATATAACTAGATTTATAGTTATTATAGTCAACGGCCCATCAAAATCAACTGATGCCTTGATGGAACTGATTTACTGTTAACGATATTTTCCAAATTCGTGTTGCCCAGGCTGACGCGCCTGATCGGATGACAGTGCTGTGATCAACACGGGTGGAGGTGTCAGAAGGAGGCGAGCGACGAGCGGGTCTGCAGGTAGATTTTTTTGCAGCCGGCGAAATTGGCGGGGTAGGCAGGTTCTTTGCTGTTAACGGCAACGTCGATTTGAGCCTCGCGGCATTGGCACTACAGGGTGTCTTTTTAATCGCAACGGATTTCCATTACGGAGTCGGGTAAAGCCGATGTAAGGCTGGTCATCACGGGATTCGCAAGACACAATAAATTAGAGCTGAATAGATTGTCTCCGGCGTGAAACAAAATGCTACGAACAGATTCACGGTAAATTCATCCTCGCTCGTTACTCTCTTACTATGAATAATGTAATTCTAGAACGTGTGGGCATGTTGTTTATAGTGTCCGGAATAGGGTATGTGGTTTTAGGGTTGGTGGGAGCGGTGCCCCTCGAATTAACAGGCACCGGTCTCACGAACATTAGAACCCCGTCGGGCGTTGCGGTAGTGGGATGTTTGATTGCCGCATTTTCTACAAAAGACAGGTAAAGGAGTTCAAATGTTCAAGCGATCTGACTTTTTCTTGTTGTTAGGCGTGATGCTTTCCTTTTTTGTATCGGGTTATTTGTGGTTTAACGGGCAAAGGCTGGAGGGACTCTTCACGGCGATCTGGGTGCCAGCCATTTTGGGTTTCGGCATCTACTTCAAGCTCATGATGATCTGGGGGAAACTCAATGACTGATCAAGTTTTATTCCTGACCGGCGTCGTTGTGTTTTCTCTAATGGGGCTGGCATTAATTTTGACCATCAAAGAATTTTCCGACATGAAGCGGAAGAACGGAAAGTAGGCCATATCGATGTAAGCGTTGATCTTGGATGCACCGTGGGCGGGTAAGCGTGACAAGGCGGCCGAATTTAACGCGTTTGCATCGGAGGTCCGCTGAGGTACCGGTTTTTCAAGATGCGTTCGGTGGGGATTCTGGATTCGATTCTCTCCGGGGAGCACAGGAGAGTCTGGTCTTTTCTCCGCCGTAAAAATTGGTGACTACGAAAGTCGTTGTGATTGGTTCACCAATGGCGCAATCCATTAAATAGAAGTTCTTGACGGGCGGGTGTGTGTTCAAGGCTTAAAGAGGGAAGACCAGCATAATTGACCCCTTGATATGGCGTTACCTGTTTCCGAAACTCTGGAAAACCAATCACAAACCTGGATTTTACTGTGGCTCGAGACGCCGCTCCCGTTCAAGAAGACATCACGTTGCGTGCGATCTAAAAGATTAAGATTAAGTTTCGATTGCGATTTAAATGCCGACGCGAATCAAGATGACAAGCAGGTAGCGTAACCGGGGTTAGGCACATTATGCCGGTCGTGGGTTCACCCCAAATACATCAATTCATTGCCCGAACAGAGTTGCGAATATTGAGCTAACGAGTTTGGGTTAGAGATAGAGGTGGCAACGCCGTCTCATCCGAACCGGGATGAAGCATCTACGGTATTGGTTCAATATTTCAGCAATCAGCTTTGTAGAGCGGTTCACTAAAAAACGAAATCACTCTAAGTCATTGAGAAGATGGCGCTCCCTAGGGGAATCGAACCCCTGTTTCCGGCGTGAGAGGCCAGCGTCCTAACCGCTAGACGAAGGGAGCATTTATCGGGTGCGGATGCTACCATAGCGCGACACAATTTTCCCACTGGGTCGACTCCTGGCATTGGTTCCGGGGCCGTCCACCGGTTTAAAGCCCCGAGTACCATTAGTCTGAAACCATCTCATCCTAGCGAGACCTCCAAGGTGTCAATCCCCCGTACGTTGAGCCCCGTAGAGCATGGTTTGCAGGTTTCATCGGTAAGCAAAGGTGCTCGAAAGATTATTGAGGAACTCAAAAGCAAGGGTTTCCAGGCAGAACTCGTCGGTGGTTGTGTCCGAGATTTGTTGCTCAATAAAATTCCGAAGGATTTCGACGTCGCGACTAATGCGACACCCGAAGAGGTTCGCCACGTTTTCGCTCGTTCTAGAATTATTGGACGTCGATTTCGAATCGTGCATGTGCGGATGGGTCGGGAGGTAATTGAAGTATCAACTTATCGCGCATCTTCTGAGCGTATCGATCCGAGGGCGGATGATGATTCGTCTTACAGTGCGTCTGGGCGCATTCTGCGTGACAATGTGTTCGGCACTCGTGATCAGGATGTTGTTCGTCGCGATTTCACGATTAATGCGCTTTATTACGACACTGAATCCAATACGGTTACTGACTATGTTGACGGATTCTCTGATGTCAAAAAACAAGTTTTACAGTTCATTGGTGATCCAGGCCGACGCATAGAGGAAGACCCGGTCCGGATGCTTCGTATTGCCCGGTTCAAATCGAAGTTAGATCTTTTTGTTGATCCGGCGTGTGAGACGCTTTGTCGAGAATCTGCCTATCTACTGCGCCAGGTGCCTCCCGCACGTTTATTTGACGAGATCTTGAAGCTTTTCCATAGTGGCTTTGCGGTCAGGGTCTTTTTGGAACTCCGATCGATGGGCTTGTTTTCGGAACTCTTTCCCGAAGCTGATCGCGTTTTTAACTCGAGCGATATTGATCCTGATTCCGGCATTGTTTTGAAAGGACTGGAGAATACGGATCGGCGAATTGCTGAAGGTAAGCCGGTAATTGCCGCTTTTCTTTTTGCGGTCCTGCTTTGGCGCTGCGTGTCCAGACGGCTTCGGTTGAGTGAGTCGAAAAAGCCAGTGAGTTTGATGCAGATGCATAACACCGCTATTGATGTGCTTGGCCGGCAGGTCCAGCGTGTTGCCATTCCGCGCCGGATCTCAACGGTGGTCATGGATATTTGGGATATGCAGGTTCGTCTCGAAGCCCGCCGCCCTCGAACCATAAAGCGTCTGCTGGAGCATAAGCGATTTAGAGCGGGATATGACTTTTTGTTGCTTCGATCACAGGCTGGAGAGGTAACGACAGAAATCGCGGATTGGTGGACAAAAATTCAGGAAGTTGATGATGAGCAGGTCATTTTGATGATTCAGGCTCTGGGGGGTCCAAAAAGCCAGTCGAAGCGCCGTCGGCGACCTCGTAAACGCCAGCCGAGGCGACCCTCGGAATGACTACCGATCAAGCTTCGGTTAATGCCTGGATCGGTCTCGGTGCTAATTTGGGTGAACCACATAAAGCGATCCAAGCCGCGCTTCGCCTGCTGGGCAGTAAATCTGGCACCTCGGTTACTGCGGTGTCATCTTTTTATCGCACAGCACCCGTTGGATTCGACGATCAACCGGATTTCCTCAATGGAGTTGTCCGAATCAAAACAAATCTAGATTCGGGCGCACTTTTGGAGCGATTACTGGAAATTGAGACCGAAATCGGCAGAATTCGGACGACCGAGCGATTTGGCCCTAGGGTTATCGACCTCGACCTTCTTTTGTTCGGTGATCAGATAATCGATAGCGACGTGTTATCGGTTCCGCATCCCCGCATGCAACTTCGTCGATTTGTTCTTGAGCCGCTCGCGGAGATCGAGGGCGAGATGGTTTTTCCGGATGGGGTTACCTTGAGCGCCTGCCTAAGGGATTGTGAGAATCAAGAGGTGACTCGAGAAGGCATCATTGATTTCTCCGAAGCAAATTAAACGAAGGCCTCAAATTTGCCCGACAATGGGTTAAAATATTCCCTTCTGAAATAGTGTTTTATTTCATTTTTTTACCCTTACGAGTGATCGCTTGGACATAATACTCAATCATGAATTCTGAGTCTGAAGCGGGCAAGATTCTGTCGGGGATGCGTCCAACAGGACGTTTACACCTTGGCCATTATCACGGCGTTTTAAAAAACTGGGTAAGGTTGCAAGAACGAAGTCAATGCTTCTTTTTTGTTGCGGATTGGCATGCATTGACGACACATTATGACGACCCCAGTGAGATGGGGACCCATGTTTGGGATATGTTGGTCGATTGGTTGGCGGCCGGCGTCGATCCTGAGCGAGCCACTCTTTTTATCCAGTCTCGGGTCCCTCAACATGCCGAACTTCATTTGTTGCTTTCGATGGTGACACCGTTGGGCTGGCTTTTGAGGGTTCCAAGCTTTAAGGATCAGCAACAGAAATTGAAAGAACGGGATTTGGCAACCTACGGTTTCTTGGGGTATCCGTTGTTACAGAGCGCTGATATTTTGATGTATCGTGCGACTGGAGTGCCCGTCGGGGAGGATCAGGTTCCTCATGTGGAGCTAACCCGTGAGATTGCTCGAAGATTCAATCATATTTTTGGGCGAGATGGCGCTTTTGAAGAGAAAGCCAGTGAGGCGGTTAAAGGACTTGGCAAGAAGCTCGCCAAGCAGTTCAGTCAAGCGAGAGGGCGATGGCAACAAGAGGGTGATCAGGAAGCCTATGATCGGGCCTTAGCGGTCATTCAGCAGTCCGAAAATATATCGGTAGAAAATAAAGAGCGACTCATTGGTTTTCTGGATGGAGGCGGTCGCGAAATTTTACCGGAGCCGGCGGCATTACTAACACCAGCTGCTAAGATGCCGGGGCTCGATGGCCAGAAGATGTCCAAATCCTATAACAACACGATACAAATGCGGGATGATCCGGACAGAGTCAACTCCCGTTTGATGTCGATGCCAACTGATCCCGCTCGACAGCGGCGCAATGACCCGGGGGATCCCGAGCGTTGCCCAGTATGGGAGTTGCACAAGATTTATACCGCCAGCGACACACGTGAGACGCTCGCGGCCGGATGTAAGAGCGCGGGCATTGGTTGCGTGGATTGTAAAAAACCTTTGCTCGAAAAAATACTTGAAGAGCAAGCGGAACTGCAGGATCGTGCCAGGCCGTTTGAGCAAAATCCTGCCCGAGTTCGTGAGGTGATTGAGTCGGGTTGTGAGCGGGCGCGTGAAGTAGCGGAAGAGACGCTTGATGAAGTTCGTTTAGCCGTGGGAACAAAATATCAATGAGCAGTAAAACGGTCACTAAGGCCGACCAGGCGCATTCGTTGCAGAGCGCTACGGCGGTTGTTGAGGGAAAGCCTCTGGAACAATGGCCAAAAGATCTTTATATCCCTCCAGAAGCGCTCGAGGTGGTTCTGGAAAGCTTTCAGGGGCCGCTCGATTTATTGCTTTATCTGATTCGAAAGCAAAATATCGATATTCTTAATTTGCCAATTGCAGATATTACGCGCCAGTACACGCATTACATCGATCTTATGCAGCAGATGCGTCTTGATCTTGCCGGAGATTACCTTGTGATGGCAACGATGCTCGCTGAAATCAAGTCACGAATGCTTCTACCTCGCCCGGGTCCGGATGAAGAGGATGAGGATGACCCTCGCGCGGTTCTTATTCGTCGACTTCAGGAATATGAACGATTCAAGAATGCAGCAGAGAGTCTTGATATGCGGCCTCGACTTGAGCGAGACCTCCATCTGGCGTACGCCGCGGTGGAAGATCCTGATCCACCCAAGATAGTTGCGGAAGTATCACTCGACGACCTGGTTGCGGCAATGCGAGTGGCAATGCTGGCTGCGTCACGTCGGCAACATCTGCAAATGGTTCCCGAGACTTTTTCAGTTCGCGAACGGATGAGTCAGGTTCTGGAGCGTGTTCGTAGCGGTGAATATGTTGCGCTGGGAGATTTTTTTACCCCTGAAGAGGGTCGAATGGGTCTAGTTGTTAGCTTTATATCGATCCTCGAACTGGTCAGGGACGGCATTCTTTTGGTGACTCAAACAGGAGAGTTCGCCCCTATTCACGTCAGAGTTAAACCTTCATGAAAGTTAAACCGGAGATGGTCAGCGCTCTTGAAGCGGCCCTTTTTTCCTCTGAACGCCCTTTAGGGGTTCGGGAGCTCTTAGCGCTTTTTGACAAGCGTACCAAGAAAGAATCTATTGAGGCGGGGATTCGTCAATTGCAGGAAGATTACAAAGGGCGAGGAGTCGAGTTAGTGGAAGTGGCTGGCGGTTTTAGATTTCAAACTCATATCGATCATGCGCCGGCCCTTCGGATACTGCGGGAGAGGCGTCCACCGCGTTACTCTCGAGCATTGCTTGAAACCCTTGCCATTATTGCCTATCGGCAGCCGGTTACTCGGGGCGATATTGAAGAAATTCGCGGAGTTACGGTGACGACAGAAATCATGCGGGTCTTGATTGAACGCGAGTGGATCACTCAGTCCGGAACAAGGGAGGTGCCGGGGCATCCCGCGCTCTATGTCACGACCCCACTGTTTCTTGAGTATTTTGGGCTCGATTCCATTGATGCGCTGCCGACATTAGATGAGGAGCGACAATTAGTGGAAATTGCGAAAGAGCTTGGCATTGATATGCCTGAATCTTTGCAAATAACGGCGCCCCTGCCGGAGAATGAAGAGGGTATTCAGGCGGCTGACGATATTGCCGACGATGCTGGTCTTGAAGATGAAGAGGAGGCTGTAAACACCCGTCAGCCGGAAGATGACGACTTAAATTTAAAAGAGGACAGCGACAATTCGGATGAGGCAATGGTTAAGCGAGTCGCCGTAAATTCGGAATTTGACTGAACGGATTCATAAAGCGCTCGCGAGAGCGGGTCTGGGGTCACGCCGGGAGATTGAGGCGTGGATTATGGAAGGCCGCGTTATCGTGAATGAACGCCCAGCGGTGCTTGGGCAGCAACTTACCTCAAACTGTCGAGTCGTCGTGGATGGCGAGCGTGTTCGGCTTGCCAGGCAGTCGGCCACCATCGGACAAGTGCTGTTGTACCATAAACCGATCGGCGAAATTTGTTCTCGCAGTGATCCGCAAGGCCGCCCTAATGTGTTTGATAGTTTGCCTCGACTGCGCGGCAAGCGTTGGGTGTCGGTTGGTCGCCTCGATATAAATACATCAGGCTTGATGATTTTCACGACTGATGGTGAGCTCGCCAATCGACTCATGCATCCGTCAAGCGAGATGGAGCGTGAATATCGTTGTCGCGTGCGCGGTAATGTTTCCAGTGAAGCGTTAAACCAATTACTCAAGGGCGTCAAACTAGACGGTCACTTGTGCCGCTTTGAGTCCGTGATTGGGAAACCTGGCACGGGCGCAAATTGCTGGTTTAGAGTGGTCATTAAAGAGGGGCGTTATCGAGAGGTTCGTCGAATGTGGCAAAGTATTGGATGCTCGGTTAATCGACTTATTCGCTTGCGATATGGACCATTTTCCCTGGATCATCGACATCAACCTGGTGAGAGTGTGGAGCTGGGAGAGGATTTAAAAAAGCTTTTGATCCGAAGCATCGGAAGAAAACCAATGCTTCAAACGGAAAAGAAGGGCCGTCAGGCCAATCGTCCACGAGCATCCTCAAAGGGTCGACCAAGAGTTACAAAAAATAGACGACAAAAGCCAAGAGTCTAATTAAAGCCAATTTGGCGCTTGGGACTGCGCAAGAGGGCTAGTGCATTAACGATCTTTCTTTGGATTTAAATGGGTCGCGTCGCTGTCAATCCGACCCGTAAAATTAAATGCTTTCCCAAATCCCTTGATCCAATGTCCACCCAGAGGCTCGAGGGCAAATATCTGAAAGTCAGGAAGCGCACTCAAGGTGTCGATAATGTCTCCAAAGCGTTCCGAGAATTTTGGAATGAGTGCTTGCCATTCGGGCGTGTTTTGGTCAAAACGTCTCGTCGCGCATTGGAACTGTAACCGTCGGCGCGCATAGATTTGAACGCACTTGTCCTCGTTCTCGATGAAAAGCAGCGTTGCGCGAGAGTCACGAATTAGGTTTGGGGTGTGAGCCGAAAGATGGCTGGCTAGAATATAAAACACACCATCATGATCGATATACGGAGAGTAGCTCAGGTCGGGCGATCCATCTTGGTTTATGGTTGACAGCAATACTGATTCAAATTCTGCTAAAAAAAATTCGCACTCTGTTTTTAGTTTTGTATCGAGACTCATAGTTTTCTATCGGATAGCGCCTTTATGTATTGAACCGAACAAATCCATCTTCAAGATCTGATTTCAGATCATCAATATCTTCTAATCCCGCATGGATCCGGAGAAGCTGCCCGCCCGTCTTCCACTGGGTTGCGGTTCGATGGCGCTCCGGATAAGCAGGAATCATTAGACTCTCAAATCCACCCCAGCTGGCTCCAATTCCGAATAGTCTCATTCCGTTGACCATACTCAGTAAGCACTGGCGGGGCTTGGGTTTAAGAACGACACCGAAAAGTCCCGAAGCACCAAGAAAATCGCGCTTCCAGAAGGCATGGCCGGGATGGTCGGGTAATGCGGGATGTAGCACTTGTAATACTTCATCTTGGCCTAAAAACCATTCAACCAGCGCGAGGGCATTGGCTTCATGGGACTTTAATCGTGTAATCAAGGTTCGGGTGCTGCGCAGAGTTGAATAGACATCATCGGGCGCTGCAGTTTGTCCAAAGAGTCGATGGGTGCTTCTTATTTTTTCTGAGACATGCTCAGCCGAGACAATGATGCCCATCATGACATCACTATGTCCGCACAGATATTTAGTCGCGGCGTGAATTGAAACATCGACGCCATGGGCGAATGATTTAAAAAAGACAGGCGTCGCCCAGGTATTATCAAGAATGGTAATCACCCCGTGCGCTTCGGCAACCGCCGTAATCGCGGGAATATCTTGTACTTCAAACGTTAGAGATCCTGGTGACTCAAGGAAGATCACTTTTGTGGTTGAGCGGATCAAAGCTTTGATCTCTCCACCGATTAACGGGTCGTAGTACTCGACGCTTACGCCAAGATTCGTCAAATATTCATCGCAGAAAATTCGATTAGGCCAATAAACATTATCCGCGATAAGCAGATGATCTCCCGGTCTCAAAAAGGTCGTTAGCGCAATGGATATCGCAGCAAGGCCGGAAGGCAGTAGCACCGCATCATGGCCACCTTCGAGATCGGCCACGACGGCCTCCAAATCAAAAGTGGTGGGCGTCCCCAGCAACCCATAGACCACTCGATTTTTATTAGCGGGATCGTGCCGCCTCTCGAAGGCATCCACATCTGGATGAAGAACGGTAGATGCTCGATAAACGGGTGTATTGACAACACCGTGATGATCTTTTGATGAGCGCCCATTGATGATCGCACGAGTTTGCTCGCTTAGATGAGTGGGATCTGGATGTTTTTTCATAATGCCGATATTTTAGCCGGTGTGGCGCTATGGGTTACGTTGAGCTTTAAGATTCGTCTGGATGTTTTTTGTATTCAAGAAGGCTAGAATTCTCAACTCTACAAGTGGGGAAAGCAAGGATCGAGAAATGACCGAAGTGAGCCGTGAGTGGTACGACAGCTATATGATGCCTAACTATGCGCCGGCACAAATGATTCCGGTCAGGGGTTCTGGGTCTACAGTGTGGGATCAGCAGGGACGTGAGTATATTGATTTTGCCGGAGGCATCGCGGTCAATTCCCTGGGTCATGCACATCCAAAGCTTGTCGAGGTGTTGACAGATCAGGCAACCAAGCTCTGGCATACCGCAAATGTCTTCGCAACGGAACCGGCGCTTAAGCTCGCCAAACAACTGACAGAATTAACTTTTGCGGATAAGGTGTTTTTTTCAAATTCAGGGGCTGAAGCAAACGAGGCAGCGATGAAGCTCGCACGACGCCATGCTTTCAACCATCATGGGGAGGAGAAAGACCGCATCATTGCATTTGAAAATGCATTTCATGGCCGCACATTATTTACGGTAACCGCCGGTGGGCAGGCTAATTACCGGGAGGGATTCGGGCCACTACCCGGTGCAATTGATCATTTACCGTTTAACGATATCGAAGCGTTAGAGGATGCGTTTGATGACAACGTGTGTGCGGTAATCGTTGAACCTGTTCAGGGCGAAGGCGGTGTGATTGCAGCTGAAGGCGATTTTATGTCGGCAATTCGGCGCCTATGTAACCGTCATGATGCACTGATGATTGTTGATGAGGTCCAATCTGGCGTCGGCCGAACGGGGGCGCTATATGCTTATGAACATTTTGGTATTCGACCTGATATTTTGACAACCGCGAAGGGCATCGGTGGCGGGTTTCCAATTGCTGCAACGTTAGCAACAGATGAAGTTTCCCAATCGCTTCAAGTGGGTACCCACGGGAGCACGTGGGGTGGTAACCCGATGGGTTGTGCTATTGGCAGTGCGGTTCTTGACATTGTAAGCGACCCTGAAACGCTCGAAGGGGTTGGGAGACGGCGGCAGGCATTTGAGGAGGCCCTGATGCAGATCGGTTTACGCTATGGGGTTTTCGATCAAGTGCGGGGAATGGGTCTGTTGATGGGTTGCGTTCTTACTGATGCGTGGAAGGGTCAAGCGAGAGAGTTTCTTCAGGCCGCACAGGGTGAGGGCGTATTTATTTTGGTTGCTGGCGCCAATGTACTTCGTCTGGCGCCATCGCTTCTTATTTCTTTTGACGAGATTTCTTCGGGAATGGAGCGTCTTGAGAAAGCGGTTCAGGCCGTTTGCGCAACGAACAAATCAGACTCACCCAAAAAGGCAGGAACTTCGGAATAGTATCTGCTGTTACTCGAACCTCTCGTTAAGGCTTATCTGAATGACGCGTTGGTCCGCCATCGAGAAAGTCTGACTAAGCCCGACAAGATCGCCGGAAGTTTTTGTCGCACTTCCACTCTTTGAGATGAGCGCGCCGATTACGAGTTGTGGGTAATTCGACAGGGAATTACCTTCTGTCAAACGGTCACCATCGCTAAGCGTGATAACCCTCGGGAGAGGTAATGCGCTTAATCGACGTGCCGCAATCGGCATCGGTGGACCGTTGGGGTCTTTGACAAAGACGAAAAGCGTGTCGTTTGATCTAATGGAGGCAATTAATTCAGTCGGCACATCGACCTTTACTTCGATAACCGGATCGATGGCAGAGGTTTGATCCTGCGCCTGTCGAATTCGGGCAATAACCGCCTCTACCTCGATACGAACGTCCGGTTCGTTTGCGACCATGCTAAGCAAACGGTTAAAGATCATCAGTGCTTCATCGAATTTTCCACGCTGCTCTGCGGCGATACCAGACAGCCAGAGACCCTGAGGTTGGTCAGGGCTGATGGCAAGCGCTCTTGTGATGAGTTGCTCTGCTTCTCCCGCTAACATCCCATTTTGAGTCATCGCAATTGCGTCTGCGAGCCGAATGAGAATTTCGGGATTATCAGGCTGAAGTGATCTCAGGACGCGGTAGGCTTCGACCGCTTCTGCGTATCGGCCCGTCCCCATAAGAGCATTTGCCAAGAGTGTCCATCCCCGGACGTCGTCCGGTCGATCTTCTAGCTGTTTTTTCATCTGGGCCAGCATAGTGTCGACATCGGGTTGCAGTTCCGATGAGGGCGCAGTTTGGTTGAGCGACAGCGAGTCGACATTAACCACATCGGGACTGCCAATCATTATGTAAATACCAAACGCGAGGATCGGGATCAATGCGCTAACGATTGAGGCGGCGAAAGGTGCGGGCAGTTGACTCTCGGAACTTTCAGGATGGGGGGATAGGTCGAACGTGAGCCCTTGTTCCAGATCGTGTCGCGAAGCGTCGTACTCTGCATCACTAATGAGGCCTTGCTTTAAATCGTGTTTGAGTTCGGTTTCCCGCTCCCTCGCGATTTCAATATTGATACTGTCTCTATTTAGGGACAGTCCCTTAGGGGCTCGCAAGAAAAATGGGATTAACACGCCGAGCGTGCCGACTACCAGAACAGACGCGATAAGCCAAAGAAAAAACACGTCCTAACGCCCTTCGTCCAAAAGCGAAGCCGCTTTTGCCCGCGCCTGCGTTGATAGCTTTTCTTTGCTTTGGCTTCGTCGGACGGTAATGAAAAAAACGGTTAGGGCAATAAGTAAAATTCCAAACGGCCCAATCCATAGGAGTAGGGTTTGACCTTTAAGCGGGGGGCGATATAGGACAAAATCTCCATATCGCGCCACCATGAATTCAGCGATTTCATTGTTGGAAGCCCCTGCGTTTATCATCTCAAAAGTTTTCGCCCGCAGATCCTGCGCAAGTTCGGCGTTTGAGTCCGCGAGGTTCTGGTTCTGACAGACTAAGCATCGCAATTCTGCGATCATCTTCTGATAGCGAATTTCATCTTCGGTATTTGAAAATTGATACGTTTCTATCGTGGCAAAACTCATCGTTGATGATGCAAACACGCCGACAACCAAAAGTGTCTTCAAGGCGTCTCGGAAGCATTTAGCTGATTTATGCATTCGATTGAAGATGAACATCTGATTGACCCGCAATTTTTCGATAGCGTTTATCGGTGGCCGATAGCAAGCCGCCAATAACCATGATCAAACCGCCAAACCAAATCCATCGGATATAGGGCTTGTAGTAGAGTCGAACGGCCCAGCTTTTTCCATCCTCAAGAGGCTCACCCAATGCGACGTATAAGTCTCGGGTCACGCCAGCATCAATAGAGGCTTCAGTCATTGGCATCTGCTGGACCAGATAGACGCGTTTTTCTGGACTGAGTGACGCGACAATCTGCTGCTGCTCTAACACCGTAATTTTTCCGGTGTCGGCGGTGTAATTAGGCCCATTGGATTTCTCGACTCCGTCGAATCGAAATACGTAATCGCTAATCTTATAGGTCTCGCCGGGCGCCATTCTAAGATCTTTTTCAATTGAATAAATTGAAGTGAACGTGACCCCAATCACGAATACACCAATGCCAAGGTGAGCCATTGTCATACCAAAGACTGATCTGGGAATACGTTTCATGGAGCGGAGTCGGTTTCCTGAGCGTGTTCGAGACCATACCCCCGAAAGTGCGCTCATCATTGTCCAAAGACCCAAAGTGCCTCCAAGAGCAGCTGCAACGCTGTAGGTTTGCATTAATAGGGGCCATGCCAGACCCAGGACAAGCGCGATAACAAATCCGGCACCCAGGGGTTCAATGAGTCGGGTGAGGTTATCTTTTTTCCAACGAAGCATCGCGCCCAGACCGAGGAGCAGGGCGAGTGGCGCCGTAATGGGGATAAATACAGCATTAAAATATGGCGGTCCCACTGACAATTTGCCCATTCCTAACGCGTCAATAACAAGCGGGTAAAGCGTGCCCAGGAGAATCGTGGCGGCCGACACCACGAGCAACACGTTATTCAGTAGTAACCCCGCCTCTCTCGAAACCAAGTTGAATCCACCACTGCTTCTGATCGACGGCGCTCGCCATGCGTAAAGTGCGAGCGATCCTCCCACCACGATACCGAGAAAAATGAGAATAAAAAGTCCCCGGGTAGGGTCGGTAGCGAAAGCGTGTACAGAGGTCAATACACCGGATCGGACTAAAAATGTCCCGAGAAGCGATAGCGAAAAAGCGAATACGGCGAGCAGAACGGTCCATGCTTTAAAAACCCCTCGCTTCTCAGTGGCAGCAAGTGAGTGAATAAGTGCGGTGCCGACCAGCCAGGGCATAAAAGAAGCATTTTCAACCGGATCCCAGAACCACCAGCCTCCCCAGCCTAATTCGTAGTAGGCCCACCAACTGCCGAGCGCGATGCCGGCGGTTAGGAAGACCCATGCCGCGAGTGTCCACGGGCGAGACCAGCGGGCCCATGCCGAGTCCAGGCGGCCGCCGAGCAATGCAGCAATTGCAAAAGCAAATGCTACGGAGAAACCAACGTAGCCCATATAAAGCATGGGCGGGTGAATCGCGAGCCCTGGATCTTGAAGCAGCGGATTAAGATCCCGCCCATCGACAGGCACCGGAAATTGACGCTCAAAGGGATTGGAAGTGAACAGGATAAAAAGCAGAAATCCGACGCTGACAAGACCCATCACACCCAAAACGCGGGCCACCATTCGATCAGGGACGCTCTTACTGAATATAGCAACTCCACCCGACCATATCGCCAGAATGAGTGCCCAAAGAAGAAGAGAGCCTTCGTGTGCGCCCCATACCCCAGAGATAAGGTAGATCAGCGGAAGATTTGAGTTCGAGTTCTGCGCAACATAGACCAGCGAAAAATCATGATTGATAAAAGCGCTGGTCAGGCAAGCGTAAGAAAGAAGCACCAGGGCAAACTGCATGAGTGCCGCAGGGCGGGCCAATTGTATCCAAGGGAGGCGGTATCGAGCCGCGCCGATCAGCGGCACAACACCCTGTAGGGATGCAACCAAAAGCGCTAAGATCAACGAGAACAGTCCTATTTCTGCGATCATTGGACGCCCATTGCTTTCGCTTTATCGAGCGCATCAATGACTTCAGGTGGCATATACGTTTCATCGTGCTTTGCAAGAACTTGCGTCGCTGTAAAAAGCCCGTTGTCATTGACACTGCCTTGCGCCACGATACCCTGACCTTCGCGAAAAAGATCGGGCAGAATGCCGGTATACGCCACGGTGACGGTGTTGGCGGTATCGGTTAGATCGAAACGGATCTCAAGGCTTTGATCTGCCCGCGAAACACTTCCGTCGACTACCATTCCCCCTAGTCGAAAAGGTGAGTCAACGGGCGCTTCCCCTGCAACCACTTGAGAGGGGCTAAAAAACAGATTAATGTTTTCCTGAAGCGCCAGCAGCGCCAGACCGACCGCAATACCTACTCCGGCCACCAGCAGCCCCACCAACACCAATCTTTGACGCCGTTTTGGTTTCATGGACGCTCGGCTTGAATCCGTTCCGCGTGTAGTTGCGATAACGTCTGTCGAAGTTTCTGATGTTTTCGTATAGGGTGCACAATTACAAGAATCATGCATAGCGCTGTAATGCCATAGGCAGGCCAAACATAAGCGGCGTATCCGCCCATTTGAAAAAATTCAAGCATGTGTTTTTCTTCCCAGTAATTCAGCAACCCAGGCCGTGCGCCTCTCGCCATTGAGAATCTCGGCTCGCGCGCTTGCCAGTAGCGCAACTAAAAAATGGAACTTAAAGCCAGCGGCCATTAAAAGCAGTGGAACCAGCATGCTAAGGGCGATGGATGGTTGATCAAATTTGGTGACAGTAGGGCCTTGATGAAGTGTATTCCACCATTCCACTGAGAAATGAATAATAGGGAGATTAACGACGCCAACCAATGCGAGAACCGCGCCGGCTCGTGACGCCGTGCGACGATCATCGAAGGCTGAAACCAGAGCGATATACCCGAGATATAAAAACAGTAAAATTAATTCCGAGGTCAAACGGGCGTCCCACACCCACCACGCGCCCCACATAGGCTTACCCCAGAGGGACCCGGTGATTAATGCGATAAAGGTGTAAGTGGCGCCAATCGGTGCGGTTGCCCGCGCGATCGCCTCAGCGAGTTTCATTCTCCAGATCAACCCGATTGCACTGCTAGCCGCCAGGACAACGTAAACGAACATCGACATCCAGGCGGACGGCACGTGTATGTAAATAATTCTGTAGCTTTCACCTTGTTGATAGTCGGTTGGGGCGAGATAAAGGCCCCCGTAAAGGCCTGCTGTGATCAACATAAGGCAAGCGGCGCTTGCCCAAGGGATAATGAGCCCCGAGAAATGGTAAAAGCTGGGCGGAGAACCAAGTCGGTGAAAGCGGACAAGCCAAGCGGATCGAGTTGCGTTATTCATGTTCATTAAACATCACGCATCTAGTAGAAACTCGGCAGGATTTTCGTTAATCTGGTTTTGAAACATTAAAATTTTACAGCCTGAAAAATATATTTAAATTCTAATCCAATGGCTGGATGTGGGCTATGTTTTCTTCACGTTTCTTTAGGCATTTGATGACGCCCATACCGCATGTATTGTCAGAGTATTTTTCGAATCGAAACTCCTAGCATCGAAATTTTCATTTGTAATGTTTGATCGTTTATCGCCTGACGGGCTAAATAAATCGGTTAATCGACTCGCAAGTGAGTCGGCAATTGCGATTGACTGTTTGTCAGACCAGGAGTGTCAGTTGCTGGTCAGTATGGTTGACGAACTTAATTTTCGAAACGCAATGCCCGTGACTGGCTCTAAACAGCATCCTGTTTATCAGGATTTTGAACTGGATTATTGTATTCCTGCACAACATGCGCTTTGGCAGTTGCCGGATTATCTCGGATCCCGGATCTCTTCGGTGCTTCCCGATGTCCAGGGTGCCTCTAATAATGAAGCTCATCGTTTCAGATTTAATGATTTAATTGTCCAACGTTATCCCTCAGGGTGTCAGGGAATTAGTCCTCATCGCGATCGGGCAGACTATCGACTGGTGATTGGAATCCTTCTGTTAAGTGGCGACGGAAATTTCCGAATTCATTGTGATCGTGACAGGGATCAAGGTCAGGTTATTCCATTTGTTGCGGGGCAGCTTCTGTTAATGGGTGCGCCGGGTCTGTCCTCAGACTTTGTCCGTCCATTTCATTCAGTGAGAGAAGTCAGCGAAACAAGGCGCACGATTGGCATGCGGTTTGATTGTGCGTTAAAAGCTTGAGAGGTTACGGACAAGATCAAGTTCCGGTGGTTCACACATGTTTCCCAGTAATGATCTCAGGTAATATTCCAGACTATGAATGAACTTCTAATCCCTCGGACCCCGTCCGCTCATGAAAATCCTTTACTGATAAAGCAGTTGCTCACCAGGCTTACCGCACAGCATGGCACTCGCGAGATTGTGTATGCCGGAGAAAAGAGATTCACCTATCATGAGTTCTATCGACGAATACTGCGCCTCGCCGGCGCTTTAAAACAGATTGGAATTCGGCCAGGTGACACCGTTGCCGTTATGGATTGGGATAGCCATCGTTATCTGGAATGCTTTTTTGCAGTGCCGATCATTGGCGCCGTGTTGCACACGATAAACATCCGACTTGCACCTGAGCAGGTGCTCTATACGGTGAATCACGCAAAGGATACTGCAATCTTGGTTCACGATGAATTTCTGCCCTTATTAGAAGTCCTAAAGAACAAGACACCGACTGTTAAAAAATGGATTCGCCTGACAGACGCTGGGAATGACATTGATCCGGCTTGGGAGGGCATGATCGATGTCGAATACGAGGAGATGCTTTTAACTGCTGACGGTGAGTCTGCGCCTGAAGACTTTGATGAGGATATTCGCGCGACTACGTTTTATACGACAGGCACGACTGGAAACCCAAAAGGGGTTTACTTCAGTCAGCGGCAGATTGTGCTGCATACGCTCGGGGTGAGCGTTGGGTTAACCAGCGCTGCTGAGCAAGGTCGTCTTCATGTTGATGATGTCTATATGCCGATTACGCCAATGTTTCATGTCCATGCATGGGGATTACCGTATGTTGCAACGATGTTGGGACTCAAGCAGATTTACCCGGGACGGTATGAACCGGAAAAACTTCTCTCCTTAATTGAAGCAGAGGGTGTCACTTTTTCGCATTGTGTTCCGACAATTCTGCATATGTTGCTCAATAATGCACTGGCCGAAAAAGTTGATCTTTCGAAATGGAAAGTCATTATTGGCGGATCTGCTATGCCACCCGCGTTGGCAAAGCGAGCGAGAGACCTGGGTATCGATGTCTTTGGTGGATACGGAATGTCCGAGACCTGTCCAGTCCTCACACTTTCGCAGATCGATCTCGGTGATATTGCGAGAGATCAAAAAGAAGACCTCTCGCTTCGATGTAAGGCGGGCAGGGCAATCCCACTCGTTGACCTTAAAGTCGTGGACGCTGAACTAAATGAAATGCCGCGTGACGGTGATGCGACAGGGGAAGTTGTGGTTCGCGCACCGTGGCTGACACAAGGGTATCTGGATGATCCCGAACGTTCGGAGGAGTTGTGGCAAGGGGGCTACCTGCATACTGGCGATATCGGTCATATTGATTCAGCGGGATACCTCAAGGTAACCGATCGACTTAAAGATGTTATCAAAAGCGGAGGAGAATGGATTTCCTCTTTGGAGCTTGAAGATATCGCGCTCAGTTGTGAAGGCATTAGTGAAGCCGCAGCGATCGGTGTGCCTCACGAAAAATGGGGAGAAAGACCGCTGTTATTAGTGGTGGCGACTCAGTCCGGACACGATTTGACCTCCACCCGAGCACTATTTGAAAACCTTGTGAAGAAAGGTGTTTTAAGTGAATGGGCTATTCCCGAGATTAAGAATGTCGATGCAATTCCCAAAACCAGCGTTGGTAAAATAGACAAAAAGAAACTGCGCGAAATGTACGGTAACCCTGCTTGAAAAGCGGTTTGCCTCGATGTCTGTTCGCAGGGTAAACTGAAGATCCTTTCAGCCAGAAATAATAGGGGGTGATCCAATGTCGAGTGATATAGGAAACGTCACAGTTAACTTTGGTGTCTGTGTGGAGTTCGGGAGCACTCTCTCGTAATTCGATCAGCACTCTGTCCGGTGACAGTGTTTACTGTGACAGCTAATCACGGCGCCCCGCATAGCGGGGCGTTTTGATTTAGGGCTTCAGATTTTTAGGGCGCCTGTAATTTCGGATCGAAATCTTTTAAGTGTTTTGATCAATGCAGCGCAAAACTCTTCACACATCTCGGCGGTTACCGGTAACGAAAGATTGATCATGCCCCGCCGCGCGTAGAACTGTCCCAACTGCATCATTTCAAGATGAATTAATTCATAGATTTTGTGTTGGGCCGGCGTTGGAGAATAGGGCGAGGTGGGTACAGCGCTTGAAAAATGCAGCGCCATCATTGATCCCATGCCGGTTAAATGAATGGGCAGGTCAAGCCGATTTAATCTTGATTTCAGCCCCTGACGAAATTGCTCTCCCTGTTTGAAAAATGAATCTGCGATCTTCGTCGTAAAGACTTCGTTTAAGCCGGTAAAGCCCGCTGTCATACTTAAAATATTATTGTTAAAAGTGCCAGCATGTGACCACGCATTGGTTTTCGTGGGGTCGAATCGATCAATGATGTCCGCCCGACCGCCAAAAGCGCCAAAGCTGAGACCCCCTCCGAGATATTTGCCGAGCGTTACGATATCGGGTCGAATACCCAGCCTGCCATGAAGTCCCGTTGCGCCATGACGAGAGGTCATTACTTCGTCAAATATTAATAGTGCGCCTGTTTTTGATGTTTCTTCCCGAACGGTCATTAAAAATTCAGGTTGACCCGGAATGCACCCTCCCGCACCGATCATCGGCTCGATAATCACCGCCGCCAGTTTTGATCCAATCGTTTTTATTTTACTTGCCGCTTGTTCGCAGTTGTTGAACTGAACACGATGAGTTGGATACGGAATGTTCAGCGGACTCTCGCCTGAAAAGCTCAGCACTCCGCCGTGGTAACTCCCATCGATCACCAAAATATCAGTTCGGTTCGTGAACGCCCGGGCGCTGCTGAGTGCGAGAATATTGGCCTCGGTTCCGGAGTTGCAAAAACGCATTCGCTCAATTGCAGGGAAGCGCTCGCAGATTAGCGCGGCATACTGCGCCTCTGAAGATGTCGGCCCGCCTAAGGTTAAACCTTTCTTAAGCGCGTCAGAAATTGCACCCATAATCTTTGGATGGCTATGACCGTAAAGACCGGCGGTATATTCCCCCAGAAAGTCCTGGTAGGTATGCTCGTCGATATCCTCTATGAGCGCGCCCTGGGCGCGCTTAAGCGTGACAGGGAAAGGGGAGTAAAAAAGAACTGAGCGCGTATTTGCGCCGGGAAGAGCGTTTTTTGCGGTCTCGAATGCGTTTCGGCTCTTAGGGTTTTTGGAGGTGTATCGTTTTTGAGCTGCGTCGAGCGCGTGGTTAAGACAATAAGTCGAATAATTAATTTCTGGGTCGACAGATGCCACATTTTTATTCATGTAAAGGAGTAAAAAAGTGTGAGACCGAAACAAAAAAGAACAAAAAGTCCGCCGAGCGTCTGCCAAATTTTGTTATACCGGTCTCCGAAGAGAGCGGATTCGCGAAGCCAGGCGGTAGATTTTTTAAAGGCCACGATATTGGGATAACGGACCGTTTTGGCTAATTGAAATATTCGCCAAAACGGCCGCTTCTATTATTGCTGCGCCGCAAGCATTGCGTTGACAGTTTTTCGAGCATCGTCGTCATCCATCACTGGCGTCACGACTGGGAAAGTGCATTGACCCGACCATCCCATCAGCCAGGCTGTTAGCGCGCTCTGATCATTGGTTTCTACAATCATGACGCCGCAGCCATTTGGCACGTCATGCCATCGACCAATTTTTGTCACGCCCTCCGGGCATTCGTTAGCGATTTGGTCGTCAGTCATGCTGGCAAAAAAAGCTTGAGTATCTGCTTGTTTGTCCCGATCTATCTCGTATTGACACATAAAAATCATGTTACTTTTCCCCTTCAGTGGTTTGTGGTCTGATCAGTTTACATCGTCTGAGAGCCTTTTTGATAGGGTAGGCGGGAGGATTGACCAGGCCTCGTCACTTTCAGAGAAAACGAGCAAATCGCCGAAGAAAATACCTTATTTTGCAGATCAATAGCCAGCGGCAATGGATATTACGTTAGCGGGTTAACACGCGAAGAAACCGGATCATTAACATGAATACAGTTAAAGACTACACATCAGTACGAACGGTCATCGAGGACTACATCAAGGGTAGTTTTACCGCCGATACGGCTCTGCTTAAGCGTTGCTTTCACCCAGATGCGCTGATGTCCGGGTTTTACTGCGGCGATTTAGACATCGGTTCGCCCCAACCCTTTTACGACCAACTTGAGTCTGAGCCGTCAGCAGAGCGTTCAGGTGAGGCGTATCAAGCCGAGATTAGTTTTATTCATATCGCGGGACGCATGGCAAGCGCTGGATTGATCGAAGCCAATCTTCTAGGTGCGGATTACGTTAATCATTTTCAACTGCTCAAAATTGAAGAGGATTGGCGGATTATTAGCAAGGTCTACGTTGATGCGTTTTGAGTATTAACGCCTCGTTGAATGTTGATTGAATTTTTATCCTAAAATGATTCCGCGACCGAGGCACTGCCGCCTGTTTTTTGAGTAAAACAAAACGCTAACAGCTGGGAGGGCAGTTTCACTTTTCACAGAAGAGCCGGCGGTCTCAGTCGCGAGCTGAAGATCGCGTTTCCGGCAATAGCCCCGAGCAAGATGCAACCGCCGGCCAGGATGTTTGTCGTGACTGTCTCTCCGAGCAGCAGCCAAACCCAGAGCGGTGCGAGGAGGACTTCTCCTAACGACATCAGGGTTAGCTCAACAGCGGGAAGCGATTTAGAGCCGAGCGTGTAAAGCACCAAGCCCGCCCCGACTTGAAAGACCCCCATTCCGATGGAAATACCGAGATCCGGCGCTGAGATCAGAAGGGGTAATCCGAGGCCCGCGCAGATCATGGCCGTAATCACAACTCCAAAAATGCCGGACAGAAAAACAGACGGCAACATCTCAGTCTCTTTTCCCCAGCGGAGGGTGACCGTAAAAGCAGCAAAGCCCAGTGCCGATCCTAGAGCCGCAAAGCTACCTTTCAGGCTGCCATCAAACGTTTGGTTGCCGACCATGATGGCAATGCCAAGTACCGCAAAACAAATCGATACCCAGGTACCTTTGTAGACTCTCTCACCAATCACGGCCCATCCGAGGACGGCGGCCAGAAAAGGGGCAGCGGCGAAAAGGAGCATTGCATTCGCCACGGACGTGTTCTGGATTGCGTAAATGCCGCCAGCATATGCCCCCACGAGAGATAATCCTGCAATGACTCCTGGCAGTCCCGCCTGGATGATCTGCTTGAATGGAGAGGCACCTGAGCGAAGGTAAATCACAATATATAAAAATATTGACAGACTAATCGATCGGTAGAGCAGGATTTGCCAAACATCGGCATTCTGAATCAGTCGAATACCAAGACCGACTGTTGACCAAAGTACGCCTGCCGAGAGCACGAGTAATAAACTGCGGGTGTGGGTCGAATACATAATTAAATAACCCCGCCAGGTTTTGGTAAAAGGCTCACGCTATAAATAAAAAACAGTGCTACGCTTGCCTGGGTAACAAAAAAATCAAATAACTTCCAGAGAAAATCGGACAAGAAATACGAAGCCTATCCTAAAACCCCTAAGGAGGGATTAGTTTTTTTCAGGTAAGTTAAGCCAGTCTTTAATCAGTAACAATTTGGAGCATTTTTTGCCGTGGCTCGTAATAAATTAATCGCGAAATTGACGCCGCAGGAGTTGCGTCAACTCAAGGCCCAAACTATTTCTCACTATCAAAGATCGGCGTATGAGTTTGCGGAGGCAACTGAGCAGCACGATGTCAGTCAGAACATAGAAGCGCTTTTAAGAAATATGACAGGTGTCGCGCCTTACGATATTCTCGACCTGGGCTGTGGTCCGGGTCGAGACTTATTAGCTTTTAAGGCGTTAGGCCATCACCCGATAGGACTCGATGGATGCGCTGAGTTCGTAGCCCTTGCGCGATCCCGAACTGAATGCGAGGTTTTGCATCAAGATTTTTTGAACCTTAATTTAAAGTCGATGGCATTCGATGGTGTATTTGCCAACGCTTCACTTTTTCATGTTCCGACCCAGGAACTAGAGCGTGTGCTTTGTGATATCCAGTCCTGTTTGAAAGTTGACGGCGTTTTCTTTTGTTCCAATCCAAGAGGGTCAGATACTGAACAATTTAATGGCGATCGTTACGGGGCATTCCTGGAGTTAGATACCTGGCGAGGTTTCGCTCAATCGGCGGGCTTCACCGAGCTCGAACACTACTATCGCCCATCCGGTAAACCTCGCGAACAGCAACCTTGGCTGGCAACCGTTTGGCGAAAATCAACGGGAGATTAATCGGGAATCACGACAGCTTCGCTAGAATCGACATCGTTCCTGTCTATGTTCCTGTGACGCCAATTCCTGAGACAATATAGTGATGAGCAATCCACGCGACCCCCGATACGACATTCTCTTCGAGCCCATAAGAATTGGTCCGGTGACCGCGCCCAACCGTTTTTATCAGGTGCCACACTGTAATGGCATGGGCCGCATGTTCCCCGACAGCATGATCGAGATGCGCGGCATGAAGGCGGAAGGCGGCTGGGGAATCGTCACGACCGAACAATGCGACTTTCACCCCACGGGCGATGTGCAGCCTTTCACCGAAACCCGGATGTGGGATGATGCGGACTTACCCTATCTGGTGGCAATGGTGGATGCTGTGCATGCGCACGGTGCTTTGGCTGGCATCGAGCTTGTGCATAACGGCCAGGATAGCGGTTGCCTCTATTCCCGAGAAGTGCCAATCGGTCCTGAACATCGGCCGGTCACATGGCATCAGCACCCCATCCAGGCGCGCGCAATGAGCCGGAGCGATATTCGCAATTATCGCCGATGGCATCGCAAGGCTGTTCTCCGCGCCCGTCAGGCCGGCTTCGATATGGTTGTGGTCTACGCTGGGCACAACGGTACCGTACCGAGTCATTTTCTTTCAAGGGAAAGCAATCAGCGCAGCGATGAATACGGCGGGTCTCTGAAAAATCGACTGCGCCTCTACCGCGAGCTGATCGAGGAAACCAAAGATGCAATCGGCGGTACCATGGCGGTGGTCGCCCGGTTTGCGGTTGACGAAATGATGGGAAAAGATGGGCTTGAGTGGGCGGGCGAAGGTAAGGACGCCATTGAAATGCTGGCTGAGTTGCCGGACATGTGGGATGTAAATGTAAGCGATTGGGAAAATGATTCGATGACCTCCCGCTTTGCCCAGGAAGGCTATCAGGAAGAATATATCTCCTTCGTTAAATCAGTCACCAGTAAGCCGGTTTCAGCCGTGGGTCGTTACACCTCTCCCGATACGATGGTGTCTGCTATTCGACGTGGTCTGGTGGATATCATCGGCGCGGCGCGTCCGTCTATTGCGGATCCTTTTTTACCCAACAAAATCAAACAAGGTCGGCCAGAAGATATCCGCGAGTGCATTGGATGCAATATTTGCGCCGCGTGGAATAATTTATCGGCGCCGAGCAGATGTACGCAAAACCCAACCATGGGCGAAGAATGGCGTAAAAAATGGCATCCGGAAAAAATTGCCCCAAAAGCGTCAGACGCGACAATTCTCATTGTTGGCGCAGGTCCTGCCGGTCTCGAAGCTGCGCTTGGATTGGGTCAGCGGGGTTATCAGGTCACGCTCGCCGAGGCGCGACGTGAAACCGGTGGGCGTGTGACACGCGAAAGCCGCTTGCCAGAGCTAAATGAGTGGGCGAGGGTGCGGGATTACCGATTGGGTCAAATAGATCGTATGCCAAACGTTGAGATTTATCTTGAAAGCCAAATGAACGTCGATCAGATTCTCGAATTTGGCGCAGATTATGTCGCGCTAGCGACCGGCGCGCTTTGGCGCAATGACGGGGTCGGGCGAAATATCAGGTTTCCGGTGCCAGGCTGCAACGCTTTAACACCCGACGATATTATGGACGGCAAACGGCCCGCGACCCCAGGGAGTGCAGTCACGATCTACGATGATGATCATTACTACATGGGCAGTGTGATCGCAGAGCTGCTGGCTGGTGAGGGTTATCGGGTCACGCTGGCGACGCAAGGCTTGTGCGTTGCGAGTTGGACTGAGTACACGTTGGAACAACGACATATCGAAAAGCGTCTTCTGGATGCAGACGTTCAAATCCTTACCCGTCAAGAGTTGGCGAAGGCGGGGTCAGACGAGTTGTGGTTGACCAATACGCTGACTCGAGAAGTGAGTCGTTACGAGGGCAGCGTTGTTTCAGTCACCGCTCGACTTCCAAGAGATGAACTTTTCGAAGGTCTTAAAGGGAAAATACCGGTGCGACGCATCGGGGACTGCTTTGGCCCTTCAATTATCGCCGCAGCGGTTTATGAGGGTCATCGCTATGCTCGGGAGTTTGATACCGAAATCGATCCTGATGGAGTGCCCTTTAATAGAACCGGCTACCAACTTCAGCATTGATTGATCGGGTTTGAGTAATGAACCCTTAATCTCAAGTGAGTATTTTTTATACTCAATGGTTAGAAAGACATTAAAGACCGAAATTGATATAAAGAGAGAGGGCTGAATAGATGAGTGACGAGCACGTCGTCGAATACGATGAAAACACCATTTCAGTACTTGAAGCGGTATGGGGCGAGGGCTTTATGTCCCCCGGTGGTACGGAAGAAGTTGACCGGGTCCTGGGTAACGTGGATCTCAGTCAGGCTCGCGTACTTGATATCGGCTGTGGGATTGGTGGCGCGGCAGTTCATATTGCGCTCACCAGGAAGCCGATGGCGATAACCGGTGTCGACATCGAGGAAAACCTTGTAGATCTGTCGCAAACGCTTGCTGACAAAAACGGGGTATCGGATATCTGTAGTTTTCAGCAGGTCGATCCCGGCCCGCTGCCTTTTGAGCCCGAAAGCTTTGATATCGTTTTCAGCAAGGACTCCATTATTCATATTACCGACAAGTTCGGTCTGGCAGAAAACGTTTATGAGTTACTGGCTCCGGGTGGTTTGTTTCTGGCCAGTGACTGGTTGTGTGGATATGAAGGCGAGGCTTCACCGCAGATGCAGGCATATATCGATGCGGAGGGGCTGGATTTTGGTTTAGCCTCGGCGAAGATTTATCGGCAGGCCTTGGAGGCTGCGGGCTTTGTCGATATCGAGATCGAAGAGCGAAACGCATGGTACCGAAAGCAGGCCCGGATTGAGCGTGATAACTTAGCCGGACCGTTATCAGATCAACTGGCGAGCCGGGTGGGTGAGAATTTTCTGAAGCGACAAATCGACGTATGGAACAAAATGATTGTTGTCCTTGATAGCGGGGAGCATCGGCCTACGCTCATTCGTGCCCGAAAAAATTCGTAACCTTTAATTACTAATATTCAGAAGAGTTGATGATGTCAGATCTTAAAAGTATCGCCCAAATGTTTGGCTCGTCGGAAGTTGATACATTTCTCGGTCTACCGGCATGCACTAATCTCGACATAATCGAAGCGAAAGCTGCGATACTGGGTGTTCCGGTCGCCACGCCCTATAAGTCAGTTGGCAATTACTGCACTAATGCGCCGGAAGCAATACGAGCGGCGATCGCTCCCTGGGCGGCCAATCTCAAGCACGTCGATTTTGATTTTGATGAGCCGTTGTTTCCTGACGGATTAATTACCGCGGTCGACTGCGGTAATTTGACATACGACGAAAGCGACTTCGCGGTGAATCGGGCGGCGATCAAGGACGCGGTAATTAAGATGGTTCGCAGTGGAGCGGTGCCCGTGCTTATCGGTGGTGACGATTCCGTTCCTATCCCGATGTTCGATGCGTTCGCCGGGACAGGCGACTACACCATCTTGCAGATCGATGCGCATATCGACTGGCGCGACGAAGTTCAAGGTGAGCGTTACGGCTTATCATCAAACATGCGACGGGCTTCGGAAATGGCCCACATCAAAAAAATTATTCAAGTGGGGCAACGTTCGATCGGGTCGGCGCGTCCATCAGATCTAGACGATGCAAAGGCCTGGGGTGTGGAATTTTATTCCGGCCGCGACGTGAATCGCGATGGTCTGGCGCCAATTCTTGACTCAATAACAGAACAGAGCAACGTCATTATTGCGCTCGACATTGACGGACTTGATCCTTCCGTCGTGCCGGGTGTGATCGGTCGCGCACCCGGCGGTCTCAACTACTGGCAGACGGTGGAACTCATTCATGGTGTGGCCCGCAAGGCGAGGTTAAGCGCCTTTAATTTAGTGGAATTCATGCCGGAGCGTGACGTCGAGCAACTCGGCGCTTTGGTCTGCGCCCGACTGGTTGCGAATGTTCTTGGTGCTGTAGCCCGCACTAAGTCATGAATTGCTATTACGAGAGACGCTTTGCAAAGTGGGGCCTACATAAGTCGTGCCGTTGGCTCGCCGGCGGCCACGCCTTTTTGCTTTTGGAGACATAAAGGTATGTGGGCAATCAGACTCCCTCTCGTTTTGGCGCTGCTCATTCCCTTCGGAACCATCTATGCTGCCAAGCCCGGAGGGCCAACCAAACTTGGGCCGGCAATTCCCTGGTATGCCGGCAATATGTGGCTT
Organism: Arenicellales bacterium nBUS_48; assembly: GCA_051201575.1. GTDB lineage: Bacteria > Pseudomonadota > Gammaproteobacteria > Arenicellales > UBA868 > UBA868. The sequence goes on from CP179197.1 coordinate 1,200,675, forward strand.
TCCGGGCAAGTCAAGGTCTACGCTGCTGATCTTAATGGCGACGGCGTCGATGAAGTAATTCTTGCCGGCCTTATCAGGAACGGAAAAAAATTCCGGGTTGCCGTGGTTGACAACACTGGCAAAAACGTCACCAAGAAATATATTCGGCCTACCACGTTGAGCACAGAAGCCCCACAGATATACGACCTGAATAATGACGGCAAAGATGACGTGATTTTTTGGGGCGGGACAGACTCAGATCATCACGTCCCCTCTTACGTTTATCTCTCTAAAAAGAAGGGGGCACACACCCGAAAGATGATCACCCCAAAAGTCTGGTATCACGGATCTGGACAAGGGGATCTTGACGGCGACGGCAAAGAAGACTTTGTCGGGACCGGTTATGCCTGAAAAGGTAAATACGTTGTCTCGTACAAAAAGAAACTGCTGATCCGAAAGCTCAAATATTCAGGCTCAAAGTGCTGCTTTGATGGAATAGGCCCTTACAGTCAAAGAGGTTCCGACATTGTGGTGGGTAACTTTGATGCTGATTCGAACATTGAGTTGATTATTTCTGACTACATGAAAGACCAGGACGCGATGGCGGTAGAGGTCTATAAAACTGACAGCAGATTTATTTATGTACGAGATGATTCGAGCATCCGACTCCCAACCGAATATTGGGAGACCCCTAGAGGAAAATCAAGAATCAGAAAGCACTACAAGAACGTGAACGCAGTCTGGGACCTGTCCCACGATGTCCGTCTGCTCAAGTTTGATGTGAACCGCGATGGCAAGCTTGATCTGTTGAGGGTTTCACGGCCATGGCAAGGTGACAGAAAGGCGAGTCCCGCTTGTGACGCTGAAATCTGGCCGCACTTCGGCCATATCCAGGTGCTGATTAACAACGGAAAAGGAGTCTTCTCAGACAAGACCGCAAAGCATCTCAAGCGTTGGAATCTGAAACTAAACGCCCCGTACAACTTTAAATTTGCAGACATCAACAAAGACGGCTTGACCGATATCTTTTATACGGAGCAGGATATATGGAAATCGGCTGACTGCAGCAAAACTGCAACAGCTGCCAATGGTTTTCTGATTAACACCGGAAAAGGTTTCAAGAATTTTGGCAACTCCTGGTTTAAAAGACAAACCAAACGCGCAATCGCTACGTCAAAGAAGGTGTTTGACATCCAAGACGGATCGCTAAGTGTTTCGTTTGCGCTTGGCAACTTCGACAGCGACAGCGATCTGGAAGTTGCCTCCTGTGTGCGCGGCGGCATGTACAAGGCTTCCGGCAATAAGTCCTACTGCAGATTCTGGTTCTCTGACATTTCCATCAAGTTTCCCAAATATAAAGCCGGAAAATCGAGTGCCTCACCAGGCAGTTTCGATGCCGAGAAAATCTATGTAATCGAAGATGATTCAGGAAATCGCATTTATACCGATCAGCCTTGGCTGTATTCCGATTGACTGGATGAGCGCTCACGACTTTCCTGTCGATGGGTTGAATGGTGGGCGCGGCTGGGATTGAACCAGCGACCCCTGCCTCCCAGATTAGCATCTGGGAGTGCCGGTAAAAAAAGAGTGCGGCTCCGCGCAACCAGACTCATCAGGATGGAAATGGACCCCAGAAGACACAGTTGGTGCGGAATTTGAGCAGAGCAACTTCGGGGAGAGTGCTCGCTCAACTTGTCCAATTTATTTAAGTGGGCCATAGTTTGGTCTTGATCGCCAACGGCTGTGAAAAAAGAAGCCTGTGCGGCCGAGATTGGGTAAACATTGAAAGAAGGAGGAAATTTTGCAAACCCTCTACAAGGTTGGTATTAAACCAAACGTTCCCATCCTTCTTCTCGTAACGCTCGCCGCAGGGTGCTCCGGATCAGAGGTGTCCTTAACAAGCGGGTTCAGCATCTCGGCAAGTAGTTCGAATACGAGATCCTGGTCGGAAGACAACGGCTCGGGAACCTGGGGTAAGTTTCATATCCACGGTTTATCAAAGCCGGAACTCGTTTCTGTTGTCAACGCGGGAGGGGGCCACCCCGTCCGTGCCGGAGCACAGAGTATCCGAATAGAACGTCGAGCGGGCGGATGCGTCGACCAAGACTGCGTCAACCAGTCAGAACGGACCGAGATCACCCCCGAAGGGTTAGAGCGTAACGGTGACAGCTCCTGGTACGCGTGGAGCATCTATCACAAGGATTACGTCTGGCTTCAAAACGGTGTCTCGCCCTGGGAAGGTCAGTTCAAAGCATTGAGCGGCCCTATGGTTATGCAGTTCGTGATGGACGATTACCGAGGAATGAACGTGACCTTCGATTACTTCGAGGGATGGCGGCCAAGATCTATTATCAGTAAAAGCCAGATCAATAATCGATGGCACGACATTCTGGTTCATGCAAAGTGGAGCTCAGGAGCGGACGGGTTCATCCGAGTTTGGGTGAATGGCCATTTGAAGGTCGAAAGGCGTGGCAAAAATTTCTCGGGGGATTCACTTCTTTTTCGATTCGGGATCTATGCGCCGCAGATCAATCGAGCGGCTAGCAGGCCCACGCAGGTAGTCTATTTTGACGAGATAATGCGTGGCCCAACGTGTCAGAGCGTCAGCCAGTTTATGGCCTGTCCGGCGGGCTGAACTGAGACATGTTAGGGGTGGTCTAGAAAGCTCGATAAGGTGAAACCTTAAGAGGGTTCGAAATGTAAAGAATGGTCGGGGTGAGAGGATTTGAACCTCCGGTCCCTGCCTCCCGAGGACAGTGCTTTTTGATAAGTTGTCCAGCAATCCCCTAAAACCTAGACTCCAACTCCACGCAACTGGACATGAAGGGGTTCGGAAGGACTGGAATGGACTGCAGTTCAGCGCATGTTCAATACATCAAGAAGAGGGAGGGGGCCCCACCTCTTTTACTTCTTTTTTACCAATATTTCCTCTCGCTAACGCCAAAATCCCAATGATCTTTAAGACGGGATCTCTTTCTTCAACTAGGACGAATGAAGGAGTCATTCAAGAAATTGATACTACTTGTAATGGTTCCCATGCAACTTCACATTCTCCCGAATCAGTCGCAATAAAAGCCGAATCTCCAGTAATAGTAATGGAGAGATCCATAGTTCGTTCAACCAATGCGGTGAACGCTCTTACACTTTGCGAATCAAAACGAAAGATGGAAACTTTTAGCATCTCAAACTTCGATCGCCCCTGTTCCCACCAGACATCTGATTTTGAATTAAAACTATAGACCTTAACCTCGCCCGCCTGTCGACTTGCCTTTTTTATCCGGTCAGGGGAAGGTTCGCCGACGTCAATCCATAAAGACGTTTGTTCGTCTAGGCTTCGTATCCAGATATCAGGCTCCTCTACTGAACTGAGACCTTTTGTAAACACCAACCCGGTTTTCGCGTTGATACTAAATGCGAGCAACTTGGCCATCATCCGATCCAGGCTCTCGGACGGATGCTGCGCGATAGTCAAATTGAGTGCGTCGTAATAGTTTCGCTCAAGATCTGACAATGCGACTCTAAACTTGTATATGGTTGATTTTTGGGCCAAATCAGATTGCTGAGGGTTTTAAAAAATATAAGGAATTTTTTGGAGTGGAGGATATCACTCATAACTCACTCTATCATTGATTATTTTTTGGCGCGAAAAGAATAACCAGTGATTTCACCGTAAGCCACAATAAATCACGATATTTTTCTGGGAGTTAAGAATGAGAATAAGACTTATTGCGGTAGGTTCCTTAATAGCCAGCGTCTTGATGATTGGATACTCACCACCCGATGCACTCGCAAATGACCATGAAATTTATTATTACGAGGGTGAGCCCTACTGGTACGTCGCTGAGTACGCTGGAAAGGTTCCGATGGTATCTGGAGGAACTCTTTATGTTCCGACTCACCGATCTGCACCTAAGACTGCGGGAGACCGAGTAATAGACAATGGAACCACTGGAGTAGCAACCGCAATCGAGTCGGGAATCAACAACTCTATTGATCGCCTCATCTACGACTTGAGTAATAGGATCTTCAAGTACTAAGATTTATTAGTTTTTATAATTCTAGAACCCTCCAGGGCATTTAAATTAAGCCTAAGTTAAAAATAGTTGAAAAAATACCAAAAAAACTATAGTGATCTTTATCTCTTATTTAATTACTTTGAACTTTTAATGGAATAGGAGTAAAACTACCTCTTATGAGAACCGGTACCGCCCGTTATGCCGAGCACTATGAGGTCGCCGCCTACGGTGAGACCATGGTTCGTTGGGGCTATAACCACTGGTGGAGTAAAACTTTTTTATTAGGCTTTAGTGTAGAGACCTTCAAGAATCTGGCCAGGACCACCAAAGCTGACATCATATGCGGCTGGGGTATGGCGAGAGGCATCTTCGATGTCCTTAATGAAAGATCAAGGGCTGATCAACGCTGTCAATTAAGTCGAGATATTCCGACCCTTGAGATGTTCGGCTTTGCCAGTACCCCCTGGGCGCGCCTTTGTTACGGAAAAAAATGGCTGACCCAAAAACTCACCGGTTTTAAAAAGAAGTACGTCATCAAGTCCATCCGCAAGTTGATGGACACCCACCGATCAGATTCCTTCAAGATCGATCCTCTCTCCTACGGCGGTCCCTCCTGGTGGACGCTTTCTGAGTTGCCTTCTATCTACTGATTCGCTGTCTATTTTTTTAGTGCGCTGTATGAAGTCGTAGCAGTGTCTGCTAGGAAAATAAGTTTCAGAAGGTGTTCGGATGAAAAGAATCTTCAAAGAGCAAGGAATTATTGAAATAATGAACCGAAGAATTTCCAGTTCAACCGCTTATTTTTTAGTGCCATTGGTCTCTGTGCTTACAACCTCCACGGGGGTCGCAGAACAGTTCTACGTTAAAAACACCGTGTTCAACGCTTGTGAGCAGTTGCCGGTGTTTGCTGCGCCCAGCGTGGAATCAAAAGTCGTCGGCACACTTAAATTTGGAGAGTCTGTAACAGTCTCGTCTGTCCATGGAAAGTATCAGTTACCCGATTCAGACCCGTCATCTAAAGCGTCCCAAGAGAAGCGACTGGGTCGGAACGCGGATGGCCTTCTTCCCGGATTATTCAATCGGGATGAGTGGGCGGGGCTCGAGGGGTTGGGATACGCGAGCGCCGCATGCCTTTATAAAGAGGAAAAGTTTCAGGATCAGCGTCCAAATATCGCTGAAGGAAAAATCTCCCGCATGAGCTCGGCTGCGCGTGCAAAGCGCGGCTTCTCTGAAGAAGAGCAGGGGGATCTCACTGCGATGCGCGGGGCTGCCGGTAAAGCAAAACAGGGAAAGGCGGACCAGGCCGCGGCAGACAGCTATCTATCCTCGTCTCTTGCGAACCTTTCACTTGAGAACGAACTTGAATTCAGGAGGAGTGGAGGGCTCGGTGAATTCAAAAAAAATGGAATCATCACGCATCAAAACACAACTTCTCAGTCGAATTCGCTCTCAAATTTAGCGAGCTCCCCAGCCGGTTCGGGTGATTCGAGTTCAGTCTTGTCGAGTGAAGCGAGCCAAGGCAGTGGCCTTGCCGGGCTTTTTGGCGCTGCCGGAAAAAAGAAGCCGACAGTCGAGAGCGGCTCGTCCTCTGCTGACGCAACTCAGTCTGGTTCGACAAATCAATCGAGTAATGGTGATGGCGTTGCTGGTCTTTTTGGCAGTTTGGTCAAAAATCTTGAGGGCTTTGATCAGAAAGCGAAAGCGGTAGTTGCTGATCAGTTTCCGGATTCGGATGAAAATGGATCAACGTCGGGCACAAAGGCTGTTAATCCGGATGAGGTTGGGGCGGCACTCGGGAGTTTTTTGGGCGCTTTAGGAGCCGCTGCGACTGGTTCGTCTCAGAATGCGGGCTCTGGCTCATCGGGCGGAGTTAGTGGATTGGCCGGGCTATTCGGGGCTGCGGGAAAGAAAAAAGCGCCTAGTGTAGGAGGGTCCGCTGCGGCCACAGCGGCGGTGACTTCTGTATCAAGTTCCTCGAATCAGGCATCAGGTTCCGCAGAGTTTCCAATGAGCATTCAGGAATTTCGCCGCTTTGTTAATTTCGGACCGGTCGATTCCTTCTTTTTGGGAAAAACCCTGACTGGAGATATGCTCGGGGTGGATCCGGTGCTCCCTGTCACCGATCCGCGGGCGGCCTATGTCCAACGGGTAGTCAACACCCTTGCGAGATACAGCCGAGTGCCTTTCGTTTACAAATCTTATGTAGCTCTCGTCTTGGTTGACGATGAGTACGTAAATGCAATGGCGGCTCCGGGCGGCTTCGTATTGGTCTGGACCGGACTCCTAAACTTGGTAGAAAATGAGGACGAGTTGGCCATGGTATTAGCACATGAAATGGCTCACTTTGAGCTCAATCATGGGGTCAGCGCCGTCATCACGCAGAAAAGTGCGGAGATGTTTGGCACACTTCTCGGTGGTGGTAGTGGCACTAGTTTCAGTCAGTTTGTTGGCGGACTTTATAACTTTGCTGAAACTGGCTATGGTCTGGAGATGGAGACTGAGGCGGATGATCGGGCGCTTTTTATAGCCCAGCAGGCAGGTTACGATCCGGCTGTATTCCCTGGAGTGATGGAAAAATTTAAATCAGTGTTGGGTCACTATGGGGGCGAGACTTATCCGAAAGATCGAGCGACGAGATTGGTTAGCGGGCTCTCTGAGAACCGCTATCTTGGAAACTCTGACGATTTTTATAAAAGGACTGAGCGCTTCCAAGCGGTGTTTCGTCCGTAGCAGCACTGCCGTTATTATTGTTGACCAGAGCCGATGACGACATCTTTCCCAAATTGAATTGGCGAAGATTGCGATAAATGAATACCTGCGGTTAAAACCGCAATCAAATGAAGTAAAAGAACTTAAAGAGGCGCTAGCTAAAGCATGAGAAAAATAAGCAGAATGAAGTTGATTCAACTTTTCGGGCTGTGGAGCCTGCTAGCTGTTCCGTCCTTGGCGTCCAGCAACTCTGACCTGAGATCGGTAATCGGGGTTTATGAGGGGAAGATCGAATCGATAGAAATGGTCGCCGCGACTACCCAGTTTTTCAGTGTTTCAGGATCCGAGGTGGGTGGAAAGTATCGCTACATGGACGGGGGAAAGTGGGATAACGGTGAAATATTCAATCTTCGGGTATCAGGTGATTGTGGGACCACGTTAGGCGGTGGCGCAGCCAATTCTTCGAGTGGTGTAGGGAGTGATGGTTCGGGCGGTAGCGGTCTTGGCGGACTTTTTGGCGCAGCTGGAAAAAAGAAAAATAGTTCGAGCAATCAAGTTTCCGGTCAGGTAAAGCAAGGGGAGTTGTGCGTTGCCGGAATCTGGCGGGATAGTTACGGTCAGGGCGAATTTCGGCTTATCTTCAGCCCCGCACGAGATTATTTTTCTGGGTATTATCGTGGATCTCCGGAAGATGCATGGGCCATCTGGAACGGGGCAAGCATCCCTCAGGCGGCCAATAGCGTCTCCGACAATTCAACCGGGTCAGTTGCCGGGTCGATCGCATCTGCGGCGGCATCGACCTCTAGAGCCAGCTCTGGAGTCGTCATCGTCCGATATCGGCTAACCAATCAAAAAACTGGAACACTGCTGGCTGAGGATTCGATCACAGAATACTTGGTCGATCTGGATGTGTCTGCGGCAGATCAAGCAAACTTCGAAGAATTCTCCACAGAAGGAGTAGGAAGAACCAAAGAGACTGCCACCCGAAAGGCCTATGAATTCGCGGTAGAGGAAAAAGTCGCGAATCGAGTGGGCGAGCAATCAGCGGGAGACATCGGCGAATGGTTCGCGACTGAGGCGAGAAACTTTGATCAGTTCAAAAGTCGTTATTTCACGCCTGATACGACCGAGTCTTGTAACAAGCAATCAAATGGTCAGTTCAGTTGCGCTGTGAGGGGGCGTTTGAAAGTGCTGGCGATCTCTGCGGACCTTCGGGAGTTCACCAAGAAAAGTGCGCGAAAGGTCCCGGGAGGCCTGGGATTTTTCTTTTCGAAGGCTACGGCTCTCGATGCTGTCGAAAGAGATCAACCGGAATACAAATCAGCGGCTGATGCCCTTGTCTCAAAACTAGCGGGCTCATTTTCAAAAACCGGCCAGAAGGTTTACATCGGCAATACTGCGAACCAAGCGATCACCGACGGTAAGATTGATTTTGGACTCTCTCTTCTGGCGATTACTTACGAGAATATTCTCGCCGGACCGAATCAAAGCGAGGCAGTCATTGTCGATATGTTGGCTGAGCAAGTCGTTGAGCAAGTTGCTCTTGCGGTCTCTGAGGCGGTTGCTAATTCCCTTGAAGACCGAGATAACGATGCGCTGACGCGTAAAAATAATGAGGAAGGCAGGTCGACTTTTTATATCCGCCTGGTTGGGATTGATCAAGGTAAACGAAAGGAGCTTCGATCAATTAGAAAATTGATCAGGGAGTTGTTTCCTGACTCGAGTCCCACGACCGACCCGGAGCAGAGCGACAGCAACCAGACCACAATCGTTTTCTCGTCGGCAGAAGATGCTAACCATGATGATGTGCTTGATTTTTTCTTCGAGGAATATGAAGAAAAAATCCCCCAGTTTGATGGGGAATATCAGGGAAATAATGAGTACTACCTCTATTTTCAGTTTGAGGAAATCGAGCCTGAGCCCGAGGTGCTGTGTCCGAATAGCGCGTCTGGCGTCTACCCCGACTGTAATTGTGGAGTGGGCAGGCGGTTCGAATTGAACGCCAATATCTGCGTAAGGATCTGTCCAACTGGGGCCGGGGGAGCCTACCCGAATTGCGACTGCGGTGAGAACTCAAAATATGACAGGGACGCGAACGCCTGCGTGAAAGTGTGCCCGGAATCTGCTTCAGGCATATACCCGGACTGCAAGTGCGGAATAGCGATCAAATTTGATGTAGGAGCGAATGCGTGTAAGGACTTGTTTGGAAATGTCGTCGATTAGCGTGATTAGCTTGCAGATTTTTCAATCGATTAAACAAAACTGGCTTGAGTGTCTGGAATTAAGATAGGTGATAAATGAGCAACTTTAGAAGAGCACTGCATCAGAGTGTTTTGATTATGGGAGCGTGCGGGCTGTTGTTTGCTTGTGGGTCAACGCCGGCTCCCAAGCCGCCATCGAGCCCCGCACCCGCGCCGACAAAACCCTGGCGCGTAACGGCCTGCACGGGAGTGGCAACTGCTGAGGTTCGAATTGCCTCTCGAATTCCTGAGACGGAACTAATTGCCAGTTGCAGTGGAGAGTGGGTCTCGGGGTATGAGCGGGTTACCGTCAGATTCGACGGCGCCTATAACGATACGATCGCAGTAACCGCAACATGGTATGACGCTCAAAACAAGATGATTAATGTTGAGAACACCTTTGACCGCGAATTCAATCTGGGCGCAAGCGCGTCCCACACAGAAATGTGGGACGCGCCGACCCCTAAAGCGCAGCGTGTGCGACTCGATGTCAGTTGTACACATTGCTAAAAGGACGATAAGTTGATGCGAAATAAAAAATTCCTAAAAGTCGCGACGCAAAAGGCTGCCGCACTTTTTTTCGGTGGATTCTGGCTTGTTGCCAGCACTTGGGCGCAGGATAAACCATCTATCGCCGTTTACCCGGCAATCCTGAGCCCCTCAGTGCAGAATTTTCCGGAGAATGCGATCGATATTCAGGAGTTGACTCGACGACTCGAGGAAGCGTTGAGGGCGACGCGTCGCTTTAGTCTCTTTGAGCGAGATGAGAGCGTGCTTAAAAAGTGGAAGCTTGAGGGCGATATTGCAGAGTCTGCGCTGGCACGTGAGAATTCAACAGAGTTCGGGAAGTTAAATAACGTGGGACTTATCGTTCAGCCGATCATCGTGGGGTTCGATATCAGCTCAAAGTTTGCGCCTGTTGATGGGCTCGAAGGAATGTACCAGAGAACGGATTCCGGAATGCTTATCGTCACTTCAAAGGTGCTCTCGACCACCACGGGCGAGATTAAATATCAGATCACGATTGAAGATAGCTTCAGCCGGGGCCCAACGGTGGTAGAAGGAAAAGGCAGCGTTGGTGTCGATAAAAATGACTGGATCGAGATTGCCAGTTCCTCTGGTGTTAAAAATGCGACATCAATCGTGAACGCGATATTTCCGATCCAGGTCATGCTCTTTCAGAGTAATCTCCTGTTTCTGAATCGGGGAGAAGGCGGCGGTATCAAGGTTGGGGATGAACTGCACTTGTTCTCGGCAGGACAGGATCTGATCGACCCAGCGACCAAGGAGAACCTCGGGCCGGTAGAGATTCCGATTGGTATGGTGCGAATTGTCCAGGTCAAGCCCAAGACCAGCACGGCTATACCGGTTGGTGAGTTAATGATTCCACCCAAACCCGGCGATATCGTGAGGCACTAGGACAATGTGTGATGATTGAAATGTGGCACCGGAGACACATGATGAATTACTGTCGCGCTCTGTCCCGCTGGAAAAGGGCGAGTTGAGTTTAATACTAATACTTAGAGGATGTTTTATGAAACGTAAACCGATGTCTTTTATTTCGGCGGCGATGGTGTACATCAGTTTGATTGGGGCGCCCATTCCAGCTAGTGCCGACGATGTGTCGGAAACTCTTGCTGATACGAACGAAGCGCCAATAGAGTTATCGGCATCTGATCAGGTCAGGCAGGCGCTTGAAGCCTATAGAGAGGCCAAGGGAATCCAATGGGGAGTCAGCAATAAAGGTTCAAAGATCTACAGTTACAAGATAAAAGGGGTTGAGGCCGACCCGAACAGTAAGACCTGGGGTAAAGCGAGGTCTCTAGCCTTTGATGATGCATTGTTAGGCGCTCAAGCAGACTTCATCAGGGATCAGTTTGGTGTCCAGACAGTGGTGATGGGTAAAAAATTGTTCGAGGATGCCTCGGATGACGCTGAAGACTTTGAAAGCAAAGCTAATTCGAGCGGGATGGAGGGAAAGCTTAAAGCAATTGCCGAAAAAGTGGTAGCTCTTGGTGACAAGACCTTAAGCGATAAGCTGGACGAGATGGGGGTGGACCCCAGTCAGTTTGATGCGGCTCCTGAAGCCGAGAAGAAACTTCTCTTCATGGAGCAGTTCACACAGAAGGCAATAGTCAGGGCGTTTGGTTCAATATCAGGACTAGTTCCGATCCAGACTTTTGAAGCGCGATCTGAGACGGGCGCCCACTCGATCGCAGTTATCATGATGTACTCACCTAAGCTCGAGCAACTTGCGTCGGACATCGCTAACAAGCAAATACCTATTTTGAGGAAAACCAAAGGAAAGGGTAAACCGGTGAAAGAGTTTGTATCGAAGGACCCCAAGATTCTGGTAAACCAATTTGGTCTCCGGGTCGGGTTTGACGAAAACAACGTTCCATACCTCGTGTCGTATGGTCAATGGTCATACATAGACAAGGATCTGACTGAGCGAAAAAAAGAGAGGCGACGAGAGAGTGCGCGGGCATCGGCTGAATCAAAAGCGGATAGCCAGATCACGATGTTTCTCGCGGGGCGTCTGTCATATAAAGATGAAAAGGTTACGGGAAGTCAGGTGGGAGAGATCATAAAAGGGATATTCAATCCCGATGGCTCGGTAAGTACCGAGAAGATTGAGTTCGAAGATATCGTTGACAAGACAAACAAGACTATCGAAGCAAGAGCTAAAGCCCAAATGGGGGGGCGCCAAACTGTGTTGCCGATGTGGACCTACAAGGATGCTCCCGGAGCAAAGGGAGATGAAGTGCGGACATACGATCATGAGATCGTTGGCGTCGTGAGGGCTTGGACCTTGGCCAGTGCACGAGCGAACGCGGAAATCAAAGGCGAATCTCTAAGTGCCACTCCGCCCGAATCAGCGGAATCTCCTGAAATTCAAGCGGGCGTAAAATCCGGGGAAGATCAGATGGACGCTGATGATTTCTAGCCAAGGTTTATGTTCTTTTGGTTTATGCAAAATTCACTTCAAGGAATGCTGATATGACGTGGGTGATTTGGACATATTTTCGCCAGTGTTGTTTTTGTTTTATGCTGTTGATGACTACACAGGTGGTATGGGCTGCTACAGAAATTATCGAAAGAACTGTGACCTCCTACGGGGAAACGAGGGAGTCAGCCGTGGTAAATGCGCTTATCGAGGCCATCAGTCAGATAGAGGGCATCAATGTAGACAGTAGAAAAAATCTGGAATCCAGGTTTGAGGAGATACTAGTTGAAAGTGATACAGAGAGTCTCGAGTCTTTTGCTGCATCGTCTGAATTGCAGCAACAGATACTGACTGAAGCATCAGGGTACGTGAAGTCTTATAGGGTAATTAGCGCCGAAAAAAATTTAGATGGACCTGGTTGGACCGCGGTAGTGTATGTACAGATCCCGAAATATGCGACGACCGGGCAGGATCGCTCGAAAATGCGGACGTTAGTGGTTCTTCCGTTCCAGACCTCGGCCGAGAGTTATCCGCTTGGCGACGGTCGCTTCCCAGCCGATGAAATCTCCTGGCAGCTTAATCACAAGTTGATTTCAGAACTCGCACAGTCCCGTAAATTCCGCCTGCTTGACCGGGAGTACCTGGAGGAGCATCAAGCGGAAATTGAAGTATTGAAAACGGGAGAGGTGCCGGTGGAAGAAACCCTTCGGCTTGGCCAGCGTCTGGGATCAGATTTCATGATCGTTGGGATGATTACGGACTACAAGATCACCGAACGGGAAAAGGAAACTCTGGGTATCGTTAAGATGGAGCGCTCGGCCAGTATCAACTTCGAATACCGGGTAATTGAAGTCGCGCCACAGGAGATTCGCTGGTCAGGTTCGGTTCAGATGGATTTAGGTCACCCGGTGTTGCGGGAATTGACATCCAGTGACGATCTTATCCAGGTGCAGAATGCGTTTCTGGCCGAAAACGCAGCTGTGGTTGCAAGCGAAGTGCTGGAGGTCATTTTCCCAATAAAAGTGCTCAGTGTTCAAGAGGGTCAGGTTACCCTGAACCAGGGCGGTATTCGCGTCGAAAAAGGCCAGCTTTTCGATGTTTTCACTCCCGGGCAGAAGGTAGTGGATCCGGATACTGGGCGGAAGATTCGCTTGGACGGGCTACGGGTGGGAACCCTGGAAGTTGTCAGCGTCCGACCAAAATTCTCCATTGCTAGGATGATTGAGGGAGATATTGAACAGGTGCAGCCGCGAGCTATCTGCCGGAAAAGGGAGGAAGAAGAAAAGGCAACCGAAGCGCCGGCAACCACAACGAATTGGTAGGTGCTTATTGAATCAGTCAATCAAATGCGTATCGTTGCAGATGGTTATATCCAACCCTTACAAGAGGCCAATCAAAGTCTAGGACAATGTGTAGATGGCCTAATTGATGAGGTGGATCGTTCCGTCAAAAGCTGGATTGATCCAGAGTAGGGCGTTGGGGCCCCTATTGAAAGTTTGAAGGTCAATTTCTACTGTGCTGAAAATGTGCTGAAACGGAGTCCATCTCAGTCCATTTGAGGGCAAACGGGAAGTCAGTGCGTGGAGCTGCTACCCAAGTTGATGAGCTGAAACACTATTTTTAAAGCGTTCCAGATGATGAATGGTCGGGGTGAGAGGATTTGAACCTCCGGCCCCTGCCTCCCGAAGACAGTGCTCTACCAGGCTGAGCTACACCCCGACTGAAAACAATAAAGTGCCGCGCCTCCTAAAAGGTCCGGGAGACCGAGAAGTCCGCAAGCTGGGCTAGTGCGGTTCGATATTCTGAAACGGGAAGTCCGTCCAGGGATTGCCGCGCGACTGCCGCATGCTTTTTTGCTTGGTCGGAAGTGTACGCAAGCGCACCGGTAGATTCAATGATCTGTTTAATCTGATCAAGATGATCCCTCTTCCCCTCCGAAATCGATTCGGAAATGATGTCCCGTTGATCAGGCGTGCACTGATCGAGCGCATAGATTAAGGGTAATGTTGTCTTGCCGTCCGATAGGTCGTCGCCCGCATTTTTCCCCATTTGCTCTGCGGTCGCGCTGTAATCAAGAGCGTCGTCAATCATTTGAAAAGCAATGCCGAGGTTAAGGCCGTACTCTCCCAGAGCCTGTTCGGTCGCGGGGCCCGCTTCAGCAACAACTGCACCCAGTCGAGCGGAGGACTCAAAAAGGCGTGCGGTCTTTCGTTTAATCGTTTCGAGATAATCCGGTTCGGTGATCTCGGGGTTGTGGCTATTTAGAAGCTGCATCACCTCGCCTTGCGCGATTGAATTCGTGGTTTCGGCCATGATCTCCATTACTCGAGGTTTTCCGACCGCGACCATCATCTGAAAAGCTCTCGAATAAAGAAAGTCTCCAACGAGAACAGAGGCCGCATTTCCCCAAAGGTCATTAGCCGTTTGGTGTCCGCGCCTAAGTTCAGACTCATCCACAACGTCATCATGCAGGAGTGTTGCGGTGTGGATAAATTCAATTACGGCGGCAAGATCGATATGCGCAGTGCCTTGGTACCCAAGCGCGTGAGCGCTGAGGACGACCGTGACCGGTCTGAGCCTCTTGCCACCCGCCGCGATAATATAGCGTCCGACTTCCTGGATAAGCGCGACGTCCGAGACGAGCTGACTTTGTATATGGCGGTTTACCCCATTCATATCGCCACTGGCGAGATCAAGGACGTTTTTTAGGAGCGGGTCGGCACTTTTGACCGTTTTATCGTCTGGATTCGCGGCTGGATTAATAGAATGAATAGATCCCATGGGTTTATGATACCGCGTTGGCAGGGGTGCAGAGGTCAAAACGTTTGTTTAAATTGACCAAAATGCCAGTTTCGCCTAAAATTCGCGACCTTCGCGGACTCTTCTAAAGAGTCTTTTCGGACCAACCGGAAGGTTGGGAACTTAAATGGGTAGACAAATAATGTACGCAGTGGTGCAAACAGGCGGCAAACAGTATCGACTCGGTGTTGGCGATAACGTCCGTGTTGAGAAACTCGCGGGCGAACTTGGTGAGGTGGTCGAACTGCCCAAGGTGCTTGTGATTGGCGATGGCGAGAAAGTCTCCATCGGCGATCCAGTAATTGCGGGTGCTAGCGTAAAAGCTGAAATAGTGGGCCACGGGCGAGATAAAAAGATTCGCGTGTTTAAGATGAAGCGCCGAAAAAAATATCGTCGTACGCAAGGGCATCGACAGTCCTTCACTCAGTTACGCGTAACAGAAATTACCAGTTGATTGATATAGTCAGTATTCGGAGATAAAGCACAATGGCACATAAGAAAGCAGGCGGTAGTTCAAGAAACGGTCGCGATTCAGAGTCGAAACGACTTGGCGTGAAGCGTTACGCCGGAGAAACAGTACTCGCAGGCAATATCCTGGTTCGCCAACGGGGTACCGCTTTTCATCCTGGAGACAACGTTGGCCTGGGTAAAGACCATACCTTATTTGCGCTGTCGGAAGGCAAGGTCAATTTCAGCATCAAAGGCCCTAAAAATCGCAGAACCGTGAGTGTCCTGACGGAACAGTAGGAAGGAGTATTTCACTCCTTGAAAACCCCGCTGTACGAGCGGGGTTTTTTTTCGCCGCAAAGGAAGCAAAATGAAGTTTGTCGACGAAGCATCGATCACAGTCCAAGCCGGCAATGGCGGGAATGGCGCGCTGAGTTTTCGTCGGGAGAAATTTGTCCCGCGCGGTGGTCCCGATGGTGGCGATGGAGGGCGAGGCGGTGATGTGCTGTTGCAGGCGACCACTGGGCTGAACACCCTTGCTGATTTTCGGTACACCCGAAAATTTAAAGCCAAAACCGGCCAGTCGGGAGCAGGGCGAAACTGCACGGGCGCCTCAGGGGATGATTGTGTGGTTCGGGTTCCAGTCGGCACCTTGGTTTACTCAGAAGAGACCGAGGAGTTATTGGTTGATCTTCGGGAGCACGATCAGGTCTTCAAAATAGCAGCAGGGGGCCGAGGGGGTGTTGGCAATGCCCGCTTTAAGTCATCCGTGAATCAAACGCCACGACGGACTATTCCCGGGGGCGACGGGGATCAGCGACTGATTCGTCTTGAACTCCAGGTCTTGGCGGATGTGGGTCTTCTGGGTTTGCCGAATGCTGGAAAGTCGACTTTGCTGGCGCAGATTTCCGCTGCGACGCCAAAAATCGCCGATTATCCTTTTACGACCCTGCACCCTCAGCTAGGGGTCGTTGATATCGCGCCCGGTGCAAGTTTTGTCGTTGCGGATATCCCGGGACTTATCGAGGGTGCCGCTCAAGGCGCGGGGCTCGGCTTTCAGTTTCTGCGCCATCTTCAACGAACCCATCTTCTGTTACATCTTGTCGACATTAGTGATATGGCAGGAGATCCGCCGTTGAAGGCGATCGAAACCGTAATGGCTGAGCTTGAAGAATTCGATTCGGCTCTCGCCACCCGTACCCGATGGCTGGTCTTTAACAAAGCAGATACCCTGGATAAAGCGTCGGGCGCACAAATTTGTCGATCGGTTTGCGATGAACTTAATTGGACCGGCCCCTGGCATTTAGTATCGGGAGTGAGTGGCCAAGGGTGTGCGGAACTTTGCCAAAGTGTATGGCAGGCGCTGGCTTTAGACGATGACTAATACCAAGCAAAGTCCTTCACGGACCCAGAGATGGGTTATTAAACTCGGCAGCGCTTTGCTCGCAGGTCCAGATTCAGGTCTGAATAGTACTTTGATCACTGCACTGGCGGATTGCTGCTCCCAGCTTCGGCAGAAAGGCGTTGATCTTGTGCTTGTGTCGTCTGGTGCGATTGCGAATGGAATGGCTCAACTCGGCTGGCATCAAAGACCTCATGAACTGCATCAGCTTCAAGCTGCCGCTGCCGTTGGGCAGATGGGTTTGATAAACGCCTATCAACGAGCCTTCGAAGCGCATGACATTCAAACGGCTCAGGTCTTGCTGACGAGTGCAGACCTTAACAACAGAGTGCGTTATCTCAATGCGCGAAGTGCGCTTCGCTCGATGCTTGGTCTTGGAATTATTCCGGTAATCAATGAAAACGATACCGTAGCAACGGAAGAGATCAAATTTGGCGACAACGATTCACTTGGCGCCTTGGTGGGAAATCTTGTTGAAGCTGATTTTCTGATCATCCTCACCGATCAGGAGGGTCTTTTTAAAGCTGACCCCCGAATCAACCCTAATACGACGCTCGTTCGCGAGGGTCGCGCCGGTGACCCCTTGCTGGAAAAGTTTGCAGGTGGCAGTGGGGTTTTGGGTCGGGGCGGAATGTTAACGAAACTACAAGCGGCCGCCAAGGTGGCGCGGTCCGGGGCATCAACCGTAATTTGCTCCGGGCAAGATATGCAGAATCTGCTAAAGGTTTTTGAGGGCGATGCGCCTGGCACGATGCTGCGTGCGTCTTCGGGTCGGATTGCGGCGCGCAAGCAATGGCTTGCAGATCGGATGCAATCAAGCGGAAAACTGTTTTTGGATGCAGGTGCAGTTGAAGTGCTCGAAGGATCCGGTCGCAGCCTGCTTCCTGTCGGCGTGAGTAAGGTGACGGGGCGTTTTTTACGTGGCGATTTGGTCGATTGCGTTGCGATTGATTCCGGCCGGATCGTTGCACGCGGATTGGTTAACTACTCGGCTGAAGAGAGCGCACAGATCGCCGGTCGTTCGAGTGGCGACATTGAGCGAATACTGGGGTTTGTGGACGAACCTGAGATCGTTCATCGAGACAACATGGTGGTGTTGTGATTGCAGGCCGATTTTGACGGCCGGCAGATCTCAGGCCGCGATTTTGGCTTTCAATCGAGCGTTGAGACGACCCTTGAGGCGCGCAGCGCGGTTAGGGTGTGTTAATCCTTTTCGAGCTGCCCGATCGACTTTAGAACTGAGTTCTCGATATGTTGTTTTTGCAGTTTCGATATCGTTGCTCTCGAGTGCGCCAATAAAGCGTTTTATCGAGGTGCGCATGCTGGAGCGTTGCGCAATGTTGCGAGTTCGACTGACCGCAGCCTGTTTGGCGCGTTTGCGTGCTTGAGGAGAATTTGCCAATTGTTTGTTCCGTGAAAAAACGACGCGGAATTATCGAAAAAATGAACCGTTTTGTCAACGGTCGCTCCTAAACTAGGTTTAAATTGAGGCCTTAGGGCTTTATCCGAGATTGATTTTAAGAAAGCTGAGATGGCAAGCGCAAAATTTGCAATGATTCGGTCCGTCGGGACAGTTGGGGGAATGACGCTATTTTCCCGGATCTCGGGCCTTATTCGGGATATCGCTTTCGCTCAGTTCCTGGGGAGTGGGGCCATCGCGGACGCGTTTTTCGTCGCCTTCAGAATTCCTAATTTTTTTCGACGAATCTTTGGCGAAGGCGCGCTCTCTGTCGCCTTTGTCCCTGTTTATTCAGAATTCGAAACCCAGTATCCGGAAAGTGAGACTAAAGCCTTTCTTGACTTGATGGCGGGCCGACTCGGCGCGGTGTTGATGGTGTTTACGATTATCGGTGTCGTGGGTGCACCAGCATTTGTGCAGGTGATGGCCCCAGGCTTTTCAAACGATCCTGAAAAGTTTAACGCGACGGTCGTTATGCTTCGTTGGACTTTCCCTTATCTTTTCTTTATCTCACTGGTCGCGCTTGCCGCTGGCATTCTAAATACACACAACCGATTTGCTGCTGCTGCTGCGACACCGATTCTATTGAATGTTTGTCTGATTGTGACCGTATGCTTTTTTGTACCGGCGAATATCGATTCTTCGACTGCGCTTGGTGTTGGGGTCTTGATCGCGGGAATAATCCAATTCGCATTTCAGTTTCCGTTTCTGAAACGCGTTTCAAGAATTCCATCCCCTAGGCTACTCGCGAAAGACAAGGCTCAGACGCGAGGTGCCCAAGGGGTCAAGCAGGTCATGACACTCATGGTGCCGGCAATCTTTGGGGTTTCAATTGCGCAGATTAATCTTTTGATCAATACAGTTTTAGCTTCTTTTTTAGTAACCGGGAGCGTGTCGTGGCTGTATTACTCTGATCGCCTTATGGAATTTCCGTTGGGCGTCTTTGGCGTCGCGCTTGCAACGGTAATTCTGCCGTCTTTGTCGCGCCATATCGCGGAAAATCAAGAGGATGCGTACAACGAAACACTTAATTGGGCGCTAAAACTCGTTTTTTTGGTTTGTCTGCCAGCGGCTGTTGGTCTCGTGCTTTTGGCGTTCCCGCTGATTGTGACGCTTTTCAATTATGGCGCGTTCTCTGATATGGATGCGGAAATGTCAGCCAGGAGTCTCGGCGCGTTCTCAATCGGCCTTGTCGGGTTTGTTGCGGTAAAAGTACTCGCGCCCGGATTTTATGCGCGGAAGAACACAAAGACGCCAGTGATGATTGGTGCTGTGGCGATGGGAGTCAATGCTGTCGTTGCGCTTTCCTTGATCTGGCATTTTGACCACGTTGGACTTGCGCTGGCGACAAGCATCGCGGGGCTTGTTAATGCCAGTTTGCTGTTTTGGCAGCTCAAAAAGGTGAGTGGATTTTTGCTTGGCCCGGAGTGGTTCGGTTTTCTGTTGAAGGTGCTGATTTCTGTTAGCGCCATGGGATTGGTTATTTTTTGGGGCGTCCCGGATAATATTTTTTGGCTTGACTCTAATTTGCTTCAACGAGTGACCAGCCTGACTTTCTGGATTATCACTGGCGGTATGGTTTATGTGCTCACGCTGTATCTTTGCAGATTACCTGTGCATCGTTTTTTTGAACGGGAAAAAAGTTGATCGATCAAAAATCTGCGGTCGTTGTCGCAATAATCGGCGAACTCGGTGATGAGCGTATTTTTTCGCTCTCTGATGCTCATCAGACACTGGATTTAGTTCAGAAGCTCACCCGGACTGCGGTGAAGGAACTGTCTCCTTGTCAGTCTAGAATGAATCTTTTGTTGGACTGTGACCCTCGACTGGTTGCGCTTGAGAAAGAGTTTGAAGTTATTGTGCGAAAGTGGGTAACGCAAGTCCGACGCCTGGGTATAAAGGTTTACGGATTATGGGAGTTGGGTTTTGATACCGGAGACGGCTATCTGTGTTGGCGATATCCTGAGATTCGCTTGGCATACTTTCTGGAGTATGGAGAAGATTTTCAATGTCGTGGTCCCTTAAAATCCGTAATTGAAGAGACTCAGCCCGAGTGGGCATTTCAATAATTTTTGTCGGTTAAAAACACCATGAGACTCATTAGAGACTTTCACAGCTTACGGGAATCAACACGACCTTCGGTAGTGTCCATAGGTAATTATGATGGGGTCCATGTGGGACATGTGAAACTCCTAGATCTCCTTAAAGCGAAATCAGACGCACTCGGGGGACAAGCAACAGTACTGACTTTTGAGCCGCATCCGCATGAGTTCTTTAGTCCTATGAATGCACCACCGAGGTTGATTAGGTGGCGCGATAAGGTTGAAAAGCTCAAGGCGCAAGACATACACCAGGTCATGACACTGCGCTTTAATGAAACACTTTCTCAAACCTCTGCAGAAGATTTTGTGAAGCAGGTGCTGGTTGATGCCTTGAACACGCAACACGTCGTCATCGGGGATGACTTCCGGTTTGGGCGTAAGCGCCACGGAGATGTGGCGATGCTGGAATCGCTGGGTCATAAATACGGCTTTAGTCTTACAACGATTGATACTTGCATGCTTGAGGGAGAGCGAATCAGCAGCACACGAATTCGTGAAGCGCTGCGGGCGGATGATTTTGATTTGGCACATCGACTTCTGGGTTATCCATTTTCCATCCGAGGTCGAGTTGCGCACGGTGATAAGCGAGGGCGTACGATCGGATTTCCGACCGCGAATATTGTTTTGCCCAGTGATAATTTGCCTGTATGGGGTGTTTATGCGGTCAGGGCGCACTTCAATAACCAGCCCTCAAAGACCGGGGTTGCTAATGTAGGGATTCGACCGACCGTTGGCGGAGACCGGGTGTTGCTAGAGACGCATCTTTTTGATTTTGACGGAGACATCTATGGGAGCCGCATCGAGATTGAATTTGCTTCAAAGATAAGAAATGAAGAAAAGTTTGAATCATTTCAACAGTTAAAAGACCAGATTGAGCGGGATGCGACTGCCGCTCGCGCTTGGTTTGAAATCAATTCTTAATCTGGCGCGGTGTAGTGGCTCAACGCATGTACCAAAGAGTAATATTTTTCGTCCTTGCCGCCGGGTTGGTGGGGATTGACTGGTGGTCAAAAAGATTGATGCAGGAAACGCTTCAGGTCGAAGGTGTCATTCCGGTTTTTGAGGGGTTGCGGTTTGTATTGGTATATAACCATGGCGCCGCATTTGGCTTTTTGAGTTCAGCTGGTGGTTGGCAGCGCGGACTTTTTATTTTGCTTGCAGTCATGATTAGCATTTATCTGGGCTATCGACTCTGGCTGGCTCGCCCCGATGAGCGAAACTTTAATTTGGGACTGGTTTTTATTTTAGGTGGTGCGGTCGGCAATCTAATCGATCGCGTCGCCCTTGGTTACGTTGTTGATTTTATTGATATTTATTTTCAAAACTGGCATTGGCCCGCATTTAATGCGGCAGATATCGCTATCTCGGTAGGCGCGGGGATCGTTATTTTGGATACCTTTGGCCTATGGCGAATATCCGGTAAAAAGGAGTCATCATGAATGACCTCAAGGCAAAGTTAGGGGATCAGGTCAGTATTCGTTATCAGATTTTCGATAGCGAAGGCGGGCTTCTTGACGGAGCGCAGGATCCACCGGAACAAATTACGCTCGGGTCGGGAGAGTTGCCTACGCTGGTTGAGTCGGCAATCCTTGGCTCGGGAGAGGGTGATATCGAAAGGGTGTCAATCTCCGCAGGGGATAGTGCATTTGGTCAGCATGACCCTGACCGCGTGCAAACATTGTCGCTCGAGCAGTTCTCAGAAATTGAATCAACCGAGATTGGGGCACTGATTGAGTTTGAGTTACCCGGTGGAGAGATATTGGTTGGGGTGGTTGCAAGTAAAACAGAATTAGGAATCCAGATCGATTTCAATCATCCATTAATTGGGCGAGATTGCTTCTACGAGGTCGAGGTGGTATCCATCGGATTAACAAATAAACTTTGATTCAGATGAATAAGCGCGAGGACAATAAAGCGGTGAGTCATTTTGATATTCAACTTGCGAACCCGAGAGGATTTTGCGCGGGCGTTGATCGTGCGATCGAGATTGTAGAGAGAGCGCTCTCAATTATTGGCGCGCCGGTATATGTTCGCCATGAGGTTGTACACAATCGGTTCGTGGTTGACGATTTGCGAGGAAAAGGAGCGGTCTTTGTTCAAGAGCTTGATGAAGTGCCGGATGGATGCACCGTCATTTTTAGTGCTCACGGTGTTTCCCGCGAAGTCAAAGAGGCCGCGAGGCACCGAAAGCTTCATGTGCTCGACGCAACCTGCCCCCTCGTAACCAAGGTGCATAGTGAAGTTATCCAGTACGGGAAACAAGGCAAAACTGTGATCCTCGTGGGCCACGCTGGGCATCCCGAAGTTGAGGGCACGATGGGGCAGGCCAGTGGAGATGTTTTGTTGGTTGAGACTGTCGAAGATGTGGCTCGGCTTAATGTTGCAGACGACACTTCTTTGGCATTTGTAACGCAGACAACCCTCTCGGTTGATGACACAAGCCAAATCCTGGGTACACTAAAAAAGCGATTCCCTCTAATTGAAGGTCCGAAGCGGGACGATATTTGTTATGCCACCCAGAATCGTCAGGACGCAGTCCGTGAATTGGCAACTATCTGTGATGCGATTTTAGTGGTGGGATCAGCGAACAGTTCAAATTCGAATCGTTTGCGGGAGTTAGCAGAGCAAGAGGGAGCGAAGTCGGTATTAATAGATGGCGCTGGCGATATTGATCCGTCGTGGGTTCTGAGCGCGAAAACGATCGGAGTAACGGCCGGTGCTTCAGCACCTGAAGTTCTGGTTAAAGGCGTCATTGCGAAGCTGACGGCTTTGGGAGGCGTTGTTCAGGGTGAAACGCATCCTGCAGATGAAGGGATTTCTTTTTCGCTTCCGGTTGAGTTGAGAGAGAGCCGGTAACGGTTTATAAAAGCGCGGTTAATACTGTTCGGGCAGAAGACTAATGGAATTAATCATTATCGGTGTTTTATATGTGATTGGCGCAGGCCTTTGGACGGTTACACCGCCCTTCGCAAGATGGTGAAACCATCTCGCTTCCGCAACACCCTCAACATTGCTTAGAGTATCCGCATGAAACGAATACTCCCCCTTATCCTCTCAACTCTCCTACTCACCTCATGCTCTGGACCTGACTCCAGTGGGGGTGTTGAGCTCTCCAAGACTGACAATTCGTTTCCGTATGGCAGTTGTCGGGGTCCTGGTTATCAAACTCATAGTACCGAAAGGACAGGGTGTGGTTGGGTTTCTGGCAATAAAACGCTGTGCGTCAATTGTGAAAAGAATTATTACATCCAGCCTCATGCAAATCTGTACGGAGCGAGGTTGAAGGGCGCGAACCTGAAATTTGCGAACCTGAGTTATTCGAACCTGGAGTACGCACACCTTGAGGGTGCGGACCTGAGTTATTCGGACTTGACGAATGCTAACGCTCAGGACGCGTGGCTGACTAATGCCAACCTTCTGTATGCCAAACTGAATTGGGCGG
Organism: Arenicellales bacterium nBUS_48; assembly: GCA_051201575.1. GTDB lineage: Bacteria > Pseudomonadota > Gammaproteobacteria > Arenicellales > UBA868 > UBA868. The sequence goes on from CP179197.1 coordinate 1,224,217, forward strand.
TCTTGAGCGGGAGCCTGGCCGGCGCGGCACTCGGCGCTGCGGACCTGACGAATGCGGACCTGAGTAATGCGGACCTGAGTAATGCGACCCTGGGTCAGGCGAAACTCACGGATACAAACCTGAATTACGCAGACCTGACAAATGCGCTCCTTAATTATGCAACCATTGTTGATGCTTCGTTTTATCAGGCGAATCTGACTGGAACGAGTTTTGTTGGAGCCGGAGCGAGCATGTTCGTTACCTGCCCCAACTCAAAATACCGGTACCAACCAGGTAACGACTGCCCGTTTTAAACAGGAGAATCCCATGTCTGACTTCCAATCCTTCCGTAACGCCGTCCTTGAAGATGATGACCTTCAGGAACAGGTGATCTCCATCATCAATACCGCCTCTGCTAATGGGTCAGGGATGGGAGATGGCATAGCAACCCTTGCCAAGAATCATGGCTATACCATCACATCAGATGAGGTCTATACCCACGCTGACTTTTTAGGACAAGATGGTGATTTGACTGATTTTGAACTGGAGTTAATTAGTGGGGGTCAATTAGGAGGTAAGGGCGGTTCTAGTTAATCTCATTCACCCCAGCCTCTTAGACCTCACTTTATAAGCGCCGGTTAGTCGACGGCTAGCCCGCGCTAAATACACCTCTAGTAAGCGCGATACATTAAGGTAAAATACGCCACCCTTGCTTAACGGCGGGGTGGTTTTCTTGGGTTACATATATGTGGAAAGAGTCCCAATCCAGACCCATTTTGAACCAAGAGCACTAAAACCCTAGGAATAAAGCACATTCAGTCAGCCGGTGTAGCTCAGTTGGTAGAGCAGCGCATTCGTAATGCGAAGGTCGTAGGTTCGAATCCTATCTCCGGCACCAGGTTGTGCGCTCACTGCCTCCACCTTAACGATCATGCCTATGAGTATTGAAACCAGGAAAAGAGTTCTCGTGACTGGAGGGGCGGGGTTTCTGGGCTCGCATTTGTGTGATCGACTGGTGGCCGCTAGGGATGATGTGGTCTGCGTGGATAATTTTTATACAGGCAATAAGCACAACATTGCTCACTTGCGCGATAAACCTAACTTTGAGTTGATTCGCCACGATATCACCTTTCCGCTTTACGTAGAGGTTGATGAGATTTACAACTTGGCATGTCCGGCCTCACCCGTCCACTATCAGCACGACCCGGTCCAAACGACAAAGACATGTGTTCACGGGGCGATCAATATGCTCGGTCTTGCGAAGCGAACGGGAGCACGGATTTTTCAAGCTTCAACCAGTGAGGTTTACGGAGACCCTGAAGTGCATCCTCAAAAAGAATCGTATTGGGGGCGCGTGAATCCTATCGGTATTCGATCTTGCTACGACGAAGGCAAACGTTGCGCCGAAACACTTTTTTTTGATTACCATCGGCAATATGGTCTTAACATAAAAGTCGCTCGAATTTTCAACACTTACGGCCCCCGCATGCATCCTGACGACGGACGGGTAGTTTCAAATTTTATCGTCCAGGCGCTTAAGGGTGACCCCATCACGATCTACGGAGATGGAAGTCAGACCCGATCGTTTTGTTTTGTCGATGACCTGGTCGACGCCTTTTTGAGATTAATGAAAACTGATAATGAAGTTACCGGTCCGGTCAACCTAGGGAATTCAGCTGAGTTTACGATCGCGGAACTTGCCGGGCTGGTTGTTGGGTTGGTGGGCTCAAATTCCGAAATTGTGTACCGGCCGTTGCCGCAAGATGATCCGTTGCAAAGGCAGCCTGATCTAACGCTAACCAGTCAACTTCTCGACTGGAGGCCGAAGGTGAGCCTCGAGGAGGGGTTGCGTCCGGTGATTGACTATTTTCGAGGCGTGCTGGAATCAGGCTAAATCGCTTTATTCGGGTATTAATCTCTCAATAATCGAGGCAGGCTCACCTCACGAGTCAGGGTTAACCTCAGACTTGCTCCTGAACTTTAAAAAAGGGAGCGAAAATGAAAAATTTCCTTGATTTTACAGGCTGGTTTATCAGCACCATGGCAGCGGCCTTCATTTCGGCTGTTGTTATCCCGATGATCGGAGTAGGGCTCGATAGTGGCCACCTTCTCGGCCTTGAGCTATGTTTGAGTATCGGAGGCGGGAGTGGAATTTATCTTCTTTTTCAGGAGCGAAAAATCACTGGACTGTGTCAACTCACGACACTCAAAAAAGCAAAGAATGAAGAATCAGAGCCAAGACTGATCGAGGCATTTAACGCCAGTTAGCGATCATCGTTTATTTGTAGAAACCGGGCTCCCCGGCAGGGCGGGTTTTGAAACGCTTATGCACCCAGAGGTACTGATCAGGTGCTTGGGTAACGCAGTTTTCAATCACCGCATTCATTGCTGTTGTGTCGGCCTCATCATTGCCACTCGGGAAATCTTTAAGTGGCTCACCAAAAACAATCTCAAAACCTTTGCCGTCCGGCTTCAGGTAGGTTGCGCAGGTCAGCGCTTTCGCTCGGCCTAATTTTGAGAGTTTGCCAAGTACGGGCCAGGTCGCTGTTGAAATTCCAAAAAATGGCGCAAAGAGTGCACGGCGCGGCCCTGGATCCTGATCCGGAAGGTAATAACAAGGTTTACCCTGTTGAATTGCCCGAATCAGGCCTTTTAAATTACTTTTTCGCTCAAACAGTTTGCTGCCAAACCGTTGCCTCGCTTTAAGCATCGCTCGATCAAAAACAGGGTTATGACTGTATTGGTAGATGCTTATTCCATCAAATCGAAGCGAAAGGAAAATACCCCCTAACTCAAGTCCCACCATATGTGGCGCAATTAGAATGGCCCCTTGTCCCGTCTCCAGTATTTCGGTGAGTAAGTGTTGATTTTTTACGGTCACCAAAGATAAAAGCTTGTCTTTAGGTGCCCACCAGATAGTCCCCGTATAGAGGGCCATTCTGGCTATGTTTCGAAAGTTTTCTTTAACGAGTTGTTGAATCTCAACCTTGGATTTATGGGGCATGCAAAGCTCAAGATTGCGCTCTGCGATTCGACGTCGTGAGGATATGAGTGTTCGAAGCAGATCTCCGATCACGGTTCCGACAGGGTAAAGAATTCGCATCGGGACTAGACTTAGAGTCCACAGGAAACCCAGACCCATCCAGCTCGCGAGATAGCGAGGTCTAAAAGGATTCCCAGCATTTCGTTTCATAGTCTGTATTTTAGAAGAATAAATGCCCAGCGGCTGTAATTGAGGTTCGGGTTTTCTTTGAAGAGCATAAAGCGTTTGACGCGATCTTATAAAATTTATGGATAAGAAAAGCCGATGTTGCTCTGCCATCGTGTGGTATATTTTTCGCGCTGGATTTAGCGACCTTTGGGTCGATTCTTACCTTGAGGAGGCCTTTTGACCGAGACAATTGTACTCACCGCGGAAATGATGGCGGTGCTGGGAATCTTGGGCCTCACGATCTCTCTTTTTGCTTTCGAAGTGGTGCGCGTTGACGTTGCGGCGGTCTGCATCATGGTTTTACTGGGGCTGACCTCAATGCTCCCGGGTTACGATGGCCTGATTCCGGTTGAACACCTCTTTGACGGATTCTCCAGTAACGCAGTTATCTCAATTATTGCAGTCATGATTATTGGCGCAGGCCTGGATAAGACCGGCATCATGAGTCAATTGGCCGGCAAGATTCTTAAATATGGCGGCCGGACAGAGAGTCGAATTATCGCGATTATCTCCGCAACTGTAGGTGTTATTTCTAGCTTTATGCAGAATATCGGTGCTGCTGCATTGTTTTTGCCAGTTGTCACGCGAATTGCTCGACGCGGAAATCTGCCGATCTCTCGGCTGTTAATGCCAATGGGTTTTTGTGCGATTTTAGGCGGGACCATGACAATGGTCGGCTCGAGCCCGCTCATTTTATTAAACGATCTGATTCAAACCTCAAATCGCACACTTCCCTCGACCGTTGATCAGATGCAAAGTTTCTCTTTGTTTTCGGTGTCGCCAATCGGTCTGGTGATGGTGGTCAGCGGCATTTTGTATTTTATTTTCCTAGGGCGTTACGTGCTTCCAGTCGTGAAAGACAAGCCTCAAGAAATGGGCAGCACCTTGCAGTATTTCTCAGAGGTTTATGGTATCTCCGGCCAGGTTTTTGAAGCTCGGATAACAGCCGATAGTCCTCTCGCAGGGACGCTGATATCGGAGATTGGTAGTGCGGGACGAGGAGGCTGGATCGTTGCCGTCCGTACCGGTGACGAGTTGACGGTGGCACCCTCAGGTGATACTCCGCTTTGGGAGGGTACTGACCTCGCCATTATGGGTCCACTGGAATCAGTGGAGGCTTTTTGTAGAGATCAGGCCCTTGAACTCAGCAAAGAGATGGATGTGTTTTCTGAAATTTTGAGTCCGACGGCGGCAGGAATCATCGAAGTTGTTGTGCCACCAGACTCTAATGTGATTGGGCAATCGATAAAAGAGCTTGCGGTACGTCAAAGATACGGAGCAACCGTTTTGGCCATTTTCCGGATCGATCAGGTCATTGACCGAGATCTACCCGAGTTTGTGGTGCAGGCGGGAGATACCCTCGTGCTTCATGCGCGGTGGAAAAATATTGCCCCGATAGCCGAGAATAAACACTTCGCGGTTGTGACCGATTTTCCGAGAGACGATACGCGTCCAAATAAACTTCCGCACGCGATTATCTTTTTCGTGATTACGCTTGGACTGATTTTATTTTCGGATATGCTACTGTCAGCCGCGCTGATGACGGGTGCTATCGGCATGATTATTTCTGGCGTGCTCCGGGTCGACGAAGCATATCAATCGATTGGATGGCAGAGCGTGTTCTTGCTTGCGAGCCTGATTCCGCTTGGTCTGGCGGTCGAAACCACCGGAACCGCAGCGTGGATTGCGCAGCAGACCCTGATGATGATGGGGGATGTCCCCATTTGGGTCCTTCAGACTATGGTCGCAGTGCTCGCGACTATCTTTACTTTACTGATGTCTAATGTTGGCGCGACCGTTTTATTGGTGCCGCTCGCGGTCAATATCGCTGTTGGCGCCGGCGGAGATCCAGCAGTTTTCGCGCTTACCGTTGCCTTAGCAACTTCAAACTCGTTTCTGATACCGACTCATCAGGTCAATGCATTGATCATGGGGCCAGGGGGTTATCGGGTAACCGATTTTATAAAAGCGGGCGGCATGATGACGATCCTGTTCCTTGTGATCATGATGGTGATGTTAAATCTTCTTTTTTAAAACCCAGAATTTTTATCGATTACTAAAGACTCCCAAGTAAGAATTGTCTTTTTTCGTTTCGAACCCCAACGATACTGACCAAAGTGGCCGCCAGCTCTCACCACGCGGTGGCACGGTATTAGAAAAGAAATCGCATTTTGGCCAACTGCAGTTCCAAGCGCCCTGACGGCGTTGGGGCGAGCTATCTGAGCGGCAAGTTCTCCGTACGCGATGGTGCTGCCAAGCGGGATACCCAGTAGTGCGCGCCAGACTTGAAGCTGAAACGCAGATCCTTTTACTAGTACGGTCAGCGGTTTATCTGGCAGTTGTCCATTGCCTGGAAAAATAGTTTTTACAATATTTCGAGTAGCCGATTGATCGTGAATTAACACGGCACCGGGCCAGGTTGTGCCGAGCGAACGCAAATCTTGTCTGAAGCTGCCGTCATAAAAAGAAAGCCAGCAAATTCCTTTATCAGTTAATCCGATTAGGCACATCCCAAACGGGGTTGTGTGCTGTCCATACCGGATTTCCAGATCTTTGCCTTCTCGTTTGAAATCTCCGGGCGACATTCCGTGGAAGGTCAGAAATAAATCGTGTAGCCGACTTGATCCGGATAAGCCACTCGCCAAAGCCGAAGACGTATTGCTGAGGCCCGCTCTCAAATCGCGCTGGCTATGATCGAGCGTCAGAGACTGCAGAAAGCGTTTGGGACTAATGCCAACCCAACGTGAAAATAGCCGATTCATGGCTGAGGGGCTCAGTCCGAGGGTGTCAGCGACCCGTTTGAGATCAGGCTGCTCGTCAGCATGGGCCTCAATAAATTCAATCGCCCGAGTTGCGAGCTGATAGTCTCTCAAGAGGGAAGATTTTGTACTGGCCATAGACGTAGAGAATATTGGTTTAACCAAACCGATAGCAACCCGATTCTTGCAATTTTGCTTGACCCGATCAGCATTGACTTTCTAGACTCAAAACCAGATAACCACGAGTGGTCTTGATCGGACGTTTTTGGGTCTCGCACATCGTTTTGGAGGGAATATGTCAAATGAATGCCCGGATCGGGCGCAAGTCGTCATTATTGGTGGCGGTGTTATCGGCTGTAGCGTTGGCTATCATCTTGCAGAGCTAGGATGGACTGATGTTGTATTGGTTGAGCGTAAGTCGTTAACGAGTGGGACGACCTGGCATGCTGCCGGGTTAGTTGGACAACTGCGCGCGACACAAAATTTAACGCGGATGGCGCAGTATACGACTGATCTTTATGCGAACCTCGAGAGCCTTACAGGTCAGGCCACCGGGTTTCGTCAGAATGGATCCTTGAGTCTGGCAACGGACCCCGAGCGGTTTGAGGAGCTAAAGCGTGGCGCCTCAATGGCAAGTTGCTTTGGTCTTGAGGTCGAGGTCATAACGCCAGAAGAGGCGCTAAAGCTTTATCCGATTATGACCACCGAGAATCTGGTGGGCGCGGTGTTTTTACCTCGCGACGGGCAAACCAATCCAACAGACACTACGCAGGCTTTAGCTCGCGGGGCGCGGAATAAAGGCGTCAAAATTCTCGAGAAAACACAGGTCACCAGCTTAGAACAAAAGAGTGGCCGAGTGCGTGCTGTCGTTACTGATCAAGGGCGAATTGAATGCGACTTTGTTGTTAACTGTGCTGGGATGTGGGGAAGGCAGGTGGGAGAGATGGCGGGGGTCTCAGTGCCGCTCCATGCGGCCGAACATTTTTATGTCGTCACCGAACCCATCCCCGATTTACCGCGTGACTTACCCGTCGTTCGCGAACCCTCTGCATGCAATTATTATAAAGAAGAAGCCGGGAAACTTATGGTTGGCATGTTTGAACCGGTTGCAAAACCTTGGGGTATGGACGGGATCCCGGAAGATTTTGAGTTCGGAACCTTGCCCGAAGACGTCGATCATATTGAAGAGCAATTGGGGTATGCCATTGATCGAATCCCAGTTCTTGGCAAAACCGGAATTAAGATTTTCTTTAACGGCCCCGAGAGCTTCACGCCCGACAATCGCTATTTTTTGGGTCCATCACCTGAAGTGTCTAATTTCTTCGTAGCAGCAGGCTTTAACTCTATTGGAATCCAATCTGCCGGTGGTGCCGGTAAGGTCTTGGCAGAATGGATTGTTAAAGGACAAGCGCCGATGGATTTATGGGATGTTGATATTCGGCGGATGATGCCTTTTCAAAAAAATAAACACTATCTGCATGATCGTACGGTTGAAGCACTCGGTCTCCTGTATGCCATGCATTGGCCCTTCAGACAGCCTGAAAGTGCACGCGGTGTTCGGACCTCTCCGTTTCATCTTCGATTGAAGGCGCAAGGCGCTTGTTTTGGGGAAACAGCGGGCTGGGAGCGGGCAAACTGGTTTGCGCCCGGTGGGATAGATCCGGTTTATGAGTACAGTTTTAAAAAACAAAACTGGTTCCCTTTCTCGGCATCTGAACACTGCGCGGTCAGGGAGCGTGTTGGTGTTTTTGATATGAGCTCGTTTGGCAAGTTTCTAGTGCAGGGACCTGATGCTTGCAAGGTGCTAAATCGCGTCGGCGCCAATCAGATGGATGTTGCGCCGGGCAAAGTGGTTTACACCCAGTGGCTTAACGATCAAGGGGGAATTGAATCTGATCTTACGGTGACTCGAATATCGGAAGATCAGTATCTTGTTGTGACCGCGGCGGCGTCTCAAATGAGGGACCTGTACTGGCTAAGGGAAAGTATAAGAGTCGATGAGCGGGCCTATGTTACTGATGTGACCGCTGGATATGGTGTTCTTAGCGTAATGGGCCCTAAGTCGAGAGAGCTGCTTGCACAAATGACTCCCGCAGATCTGTCTAATGAGGCGTTTGAGTTTGGTACCTCCCAAGAAATAGAAATGGGTTACGGTCTTGTAAGGGCGAGTCGGATCTCTTACGTCGGAGAGTTGGGATGGGAGTTGTACGTGCCCAGTGATTTTGCGCTCGGAATCTTTGATCTTTTGATAGAAAAGGGAGAGGCGTTTGACCTCGCGCCCGCCGGCCTGCACGCGCTTAACAGTCTGCGGATTGAAAAAGCCTACCGTCACTGGGGTCACGACATTGGCCCCGATGATGATCCTCTGCAGGCAGGATTGGGTTTCGCTGTTGATTGGAATAAATCGGATGGCTTTCGTGGGCGTGAGGCGCTTGCACACGCGGCTGACAGCCTCCCGAGCAGAAGAATGGTTCAGTTCTTGCTGCAGGAGCCTGATCAGATGCTCTATCACGAAGAACCCATCTGGCGGGACGGTGAGCGAGTGGGCCGGACCACGTCAGGAATGTATGGCCATTCGTTAGGTGGCTGTATTGGGCTAGGTTACGTTTCTCATGAGTCTGGCGTTGATCGCGCTTTTGTTTCTGAGGGAAATTGGGAAGTGGAGGTGGCCGGAGAGAGAATCGCGGCAAAGGCGAGTTTATCGCCCATGTACGATCCGAGATCAGAAAGGGTTCGGGCGTAAACTGATGACCGAAAAACTATTCCAACATGACGCTTATTTAAAAGAGTGTTCGGCAACCGTTGTTGATATCGTTGATAACGGCATTGTTCTCGATCGTACTGTGTTTTACGCTCAGGGCGGCGGGCAGCCTGGCGATATCGGACACATTGTGACGAGTGGCGGTCGAACGATCGCGGTAGACGGTACCGTGTTGCATCGAGATACAGGAGCCCACCTTCATCTGCACGAGCAGGGCGACGTTCTTCCTGAAATCGGCGAAACGGTGATTGCAAGCATTAACTGGGATCGCAGATATCGGTTGATGCGGATGCACAGTTGCATGCATATGCTTTGTGCAGTGATTGATGCGCCGGTAACGGGTGGGTCAGTTTCCGATGGTCGAGCACGCCTTGATTTTGATCTACCCACACCCCCTGATAAGGAAGCGATTCAGTGCGCGCTCGAGAAATTGATCTCGAGTGATCAGCCTATGGAACTTCGCTGGATCTCAGGACAAGAATTGCGTGACCAGCCCGAACTCGTCAGAACAATGTCAGTAAGTCCGCCAATTGGTGACGGCGACGTCCGGTTGGTTAATTTTCAGGGAATCGATTTGCAGCCCTGCGGCGGTACCCATGTATCCCGATCAGGCGAAATCGGGGCCGTGAAAGTTCGAAAGATTGAAAAAAAGGGTAAGCAAAACCGACGCGTTATTATTGAATTTGCCTGACCACTCGCCACTCAAATCGATCGATTAAATGTTGGAGTCAGGCACGGCATTTTTTTTGGTCATAACAAATTCGCGAAGCGCTTCGTCCATGCCCTCATCAATAGGGGGCGCTTCATACTCATCCAACATTTTTTTCCAAGTATTATTGGCCCGTTGCGCGGCGTCGAGAGCTCCTTCCGATTGCCACTGTTCAAAGCTATTGTTATCCGCCGTTGTAGATCGATAAAAAGCGGTTTCAAAGTTCGCCTGCGTGTGTTCACACCCTAAGAAATGATTCCCTGGGCCGACTGTCGCGAGCGCGTCCATTGCCTGCCCATTTTCCGAGGCGTCAACGCCCGATAAAAAGACTTCGATCATTCCGGCCTGGTCTGCATCGAGTATAAATTTCTCATAGCCCATGGCGAGGCCACCTTCCAACCAACCAGCCGTGTGGAGCATGAAGTTGACGCCGGCAAGCATGGCGCTTTGTAACGTATTGGCCGCTTCGTATGCGGCTTGCGCATCCGGCAGCTTGGAGCCACAGAGTCCGCCACCACTGCGAAACGGTACACCGAGTCGTCGGGCCAATGCGGCGCATATGAAAATGACCATTGACGGCTCAGGTGTTCCAAAGGTGGGGGCACCTGACTGCATCGAGACTGCGCTCGAGAATGTCCCGAAGATAACCGGGGCGCCTTTGCGGGTAAGTTGGGTGAAACATATTCCGGCGAGCGCCTCTGCAAGAATCTGTGTACACGTACCGACGATGGTGACGGGTGACATCGCACCCGACAGAATAAATGGAGAGATAACCGTGGCCTGGTTGTTTTCCGCATAAACACGGGCAGCTCCGAGCATGGTTGCATCAAAGGTCATTGGTGAATTAGCGTTGATAAGACTGGTAATTGCACAATGCGTGTCCAAGAAGTCATCCCCGAATGCAATCTTTGCCATATCAACAGTGTCTTGCGCTCGATCTGGATGAGTGACAGAGCCCATGAACGGTTTGTCTGACCATCGTAAATGACTGTAAATCATGTCCAGATGGCGTTTGTTCACCGGCAGATCGACCGGCTCACATAATGTGCCCCCGGAGTGATGCAGCGATGGACTCATATAGGCGAGCCGAGTGAAGTTCTCAAAATCACTTAGAGTGGCGTATCGACGACCCTTGTCTAGGTCATGCACAAACGGCGACCCGTATGCCGGTACGAGCACCGTGTGATTTCCGCCAATGCGGACACTTCGGTCTGGATTTCGGGCGTGTTGCGTAAATTCAGTAGGGGCGCTCGATGAAATTATCTCCCGGCACATCCCTTTCGGGAACCTAACACGCTCTCCGTCGACGGACGCACCGGCCTGTTTGAGTAGGTCCAGGGCTAATGGATCATCCCGAAAGTCGATGCCAATTGTTTCGAGCACCGTGTCTGCGTTGTTCTCGATCAGGGCGAGCACTTCTTCGCTGGCGAGTTCAAATGTGGGGACCCGTCGGGTGATAAATGGGACACTGGCTCGGGTCGATCGCTCTCTCTTGGCTCTTCGGTCTGCTCGGGCGTTGCCTCGTTGTCGGCGCTTGGTCTCAGTCATTTTCAGATCCCTGAAAGGTGTATTTGGCTAATTATCAATCGAGAACTCTATAAAGACTGCCGGCAGCGCGACATCGGCTTTGTTGGAGTCGACAGAAATACCGCTAATAGGTGTCTCAGCGTTGGAGTCCGTTTAAAATATCCCCAACGCTTTCAGTGAATGCGCCGCGAATTGTAGACGAAACTTTGATGCGAAAATACAATCTGTTAACGGCCTGAGAATGTCGGGTCGAGCCCTTACTCGTTAATGTAAAAAGACCAACAAGAGGTAATTTGAAATGAAGGTACTTGTCCCGATCAAACGTGTGATCGACGCCAACATTAAGGTCCGTGTTAATGCGGATCAATCGGGCGTTGAGCTCAATAATGTGAAGATGGCGATGAACCCTTTCTGCGAGATCGCGGTTGAAGAGGCTATTAGGCTACGTGAGGGGGGCAAAGCCGAGGAAGTCATCGCGGTTGCTGTTGGTCCGAGCCAAAGTCAGGAAACCCTTCGTACCGCTCTGGCAATGGGCGCCGACCGGGCGATTTTGATTGAGACAGATCCGGCACCCGAGCCGCTCGGTGTTGCCAAGTTGCTCAAAGCGGTAACTGAGAAAGAGAGTCCTGGACTCGTCATCTTGGGTAAACAAGCGATCGATGGCGACAATAATCAGACGGGCCAGATGTTGGCTGCACTTCTTGACTGGTCAGTTGGCACTTTTGTTTCGGGACTGGAGGTGAACGACGGCTCGGTTCGCGTGACTCGTGAGGTGGATGGCGGTCTTGAAAATATCGATCTGACACCCCCATGTGTGATCACGGTTGACTTACGATTAAATGAACCTCGATACGCATCATTGCCAAATATTATGAAAGCGAAGAAAAAACCACTTGAGACTTTTTCGCCAGATGATTTGGGCGTGGATGTGTCGCCACGCATTGAGGTTCTAAAGGTAATTGAGCCCCCAGCACGAGCTGCGGGTGTAAAAGTGTCGAGCGCTGAAGAGCTCGTTGAAAAACTACGAAATGAGGCAAAGGTGATCTAATGGCTATTCTTGTAATTGGCGAGCACGATAATTCAACGCTGCGCCCCTCCACGTTGAACACAGTGACTGCAGCAGCGGAACTGGGTACTGAGGTCGATCTTTTGATCGCAGGGGCGGACTGCGGTTCGGTGACTGACGAAGCATCCAAGGTTGGGCGCGTATCGCGCGTTTTAGCTGCAGATGATCCTTCGTTTTCAGATGGGCTCGCGGAAAACATCGCGCCGCTGATATCCTCCATTGCAGGCAATTACTCCCACGTGCTCGCTCCGGCGACAACGTATGGGAAAAATATTTTGCCCCGGGCATCAGCGCTACTGGATGTCCAGCAAATTTCAGACATCAGCGGGATTGAGTCCGAAGATACATTCATCCGTCCTATTTATGCGGGTAACGCAATGGCAACGGTTCGGTCGACCGACGCGCTTAAGCTCATTACTGTTCGGACGACCGCTTTCGATGCTGTGGATATGGACGGTGCTGCGTCGGTTGAGACCGTCTCTGGTGGTGGAGATGCCGGTCTTTCAAAATTTGTGGGTGAAGAGCTTACTCGCTCGGAACGACCTGAATTAACGACGGCTGATATCATCGTGTCAGGAGGCCGGGGGATGCAAAGCTCCGAAAACTTCGTGCTCCTTGAGAAGTTAGCCGACAAGTTAGGGGCAGCAGTTGGTGCGTCTCGAGCGGCAGTCGACGCTGGCTATGTTCCAAATGATTATCAAGTCGGCCAGACGGGAAAGGTCGTTGCACCAAATGTTTATATCGCTGTTGGTATTTCTGGCGCTATCCAACATCTCGCGGGCATGAAGGACTCGAAGGTTATCGTTGCCATCAACAAAGATGAAGAGGCGCCTATTTTTCAGGTTGCTGATTTTGGTTGGGTTGCAGATTTATTTGAGGCCATTCCGCAACTCGATAGCGCTTTGGAATAATCTGCTTGGGGCCGATTAAAACCCGTGAAAAATCTTACATTGCAAAGCACTCCCCGGATTCCCGGGGAGTGGCGGACCAGTCAAATTGGCGTACGCGTCTCGAAACACGTCCATGTGTTTTTGCCTAACCATCTAACCAGGGGCGCGCAGTTAAGTATCGCTGGATCGGTTTAAGATTTCTGTGACAAAGATTACATTGACGGTTTATCGCGACGACAATGATTGATCGTGAATTTCCGGCTAACGATGAATCGATAGAACTTCGCTTGCTGACGACACAACGTGATCAGCGCACCAATTCGGTATTTCTTCAGGCTTTCCATAGCCCCAGTTTACGGCGATCGTGTTCATGCCGGCCGATGCGCCTGCGATGATATCCCTCTCATCGTCACCAACATAAACGCAGCTTGATGCTGAAACATTCATTACCTTGCAGGCGTGCAAAAGTGGCGCTGGATCAGGTTTCGCGACAGAAAGCGTGTCGCCACTCACGACGACGGCCGCTCGCGATGCAAGCCCTAACGCTTTTAGAAGTGGAACGGTGAAACGAGCCGGTTTGTTCGTCACGATTCCCCATGGAGATTTGCGTGAATCAAGGCTTTCGAGTAAATCATCGATACCTTCAAACAACGTCGTTTCAACGCAGATTCCGTTGAGGTAGTGTTGAAGTAATCGATCACGAAACGGACTTTTTGCTGATACTGACGGGGGGAGGGCGAAACCCTCCGAAATCAATCGCGTGCTTCCTCCGGCGACCCACCAACGCCCTTCATCGATAGAAATTGATCGTTTGTTTTCTTCGTTGAGAACGGTGTTTAAAGCGCGCATCAGATCCGGAGCGGTATCTGCAAGTGTGCCGTCGAGATCAAATAGAAATGTGGTTTCAGGAGAGATGTTGTTTTCGCCAGTTTGACTGATCGCTAGTCAGGTTTGCGATAGTGCGCGATATAGTTAACCGCCACGCCTGGCCCGAGACGGTATTTTTTTGAAAGAGGGTTGTAGTGCATTCCAGTGATTTCTTTCAGATTTAAGCCAGATGTTCGGGACCACTGGTCAAGCTCGGATGGCCGTATCAATTTTTTATAATCGTGAGTCCCGCGAGGCAGCAAAGACAACACATACTCTGCGCCCACGATTGCGAACAGGAAAGATTTTAAATTCCGGTTGATCGTTGAGAAAAAGATATCTCCCCCTGGCTTTAGGAGCTTTACACAGGATTTAATCGTGAGAGCTGGGTCAGGCACGTGCTCCAGCATTTCCAAACAACAAATAACGTCGTAAGGCGTTGGATTCTCATCGACAAACTGCTCAATCGTGAGATGGCGATAATCAATATTATGATTATTTGCGCGCGCGTGTAGTTTGGCCACGGCTATAGGCCCGGCGCCAGCATCTAGCCCTGTGACGTTTGCACCCCGTTCGCTTAAGGCCTCGCTGAGCAATCCGCCCCCGCAGCCGACATCGAGCGCTCGACACTCGTGAAGCGAATGCCGATTAGCGATGTAGTTAACGCGTAGGGGGTTGATCTCATGGAGCGGTGCGAATTCACTGTTAGGGTCCCACCATCTAGCCGCGAGGGATTCAAATTTTGCTATTTCGGCCGAATCGATATTTTCCATTGCAATACGCTGCAAGAATATAAGGTTTAATGGTTACATATTAAACGATGACGGTGAGTGAATTTCCGGGGCATTGACCGTTTTTCAGCGGCCATCTTATTTCTATTTTTCAATAGTTTTATTGTTTATTTGAATAAAAAGCGTTAGAATCCGACGCGCGATTGCGGGGTGGAGCAGTCTGGCAGCTCGTCGGGCTCATAACCCGAAGGTCGTAGGTTCGAATCCTACCCCCGCTACCAATTGAAAGTTGTTTCTGGGACCCCCGCATTTGCGGGGTTTGTTTTTGGGGCGAGAGAAAAACGGTTGATCTGGTAGGTCGGAACGGCATCACGATAATGGTAATGAGCGGTATATGCGAGCTGATTGAGCCGGTGGTTGAGGATATGGGTTACGAGTTGGTAACCGTCGAGCTTACGGGTTCTCAGTCGGGCGGCCAGATTGTAAGGGCTTATATTGACGCACCGGGGGGCATTCTGCTCGAAGACTGCGAACAAGTCAGTCGACAGATTAGCGCAATTTTTGATGTCGAGGACCCGATTAAGGGAGAGTACACGCTTGAGGTTTCTTCCCCGGGCTTGGAGAGACCTCTCGCCAAGCCGGCGCATTTTTTGAGATTTATCGGCAGTAAGGTGAAGGTGCAGACTAAAACCCTGCATTTGGGTCGAAGACGATTTACCGGACCGTTGACCGAAGCGACCGAGGAATATTGCTGTATTGAGGTGGATGGTGAAGTTTACGAGTTGCCTTATCGCGATATTGATAAGGCAAATTTGGTGGCATTTGAATCGGGGCATTCGCAAAATCGAGCCTCTTAGATTTAGTTGTTTGGAGATCTGAAAATGACAAAAGATGACGTTTTAATGATGGCAGACGTGCTGTCGCGAGAAAAAGATATTGATCGCGGCATTGTCTTTGAAGCGATTGAGGCCGCACTCGCAACCGCGACCCGCAAACGCAATCGTGAAGATATTGAAGTCCGTGTTGAAATTGATCGAAACACGGGAGATTACAAGGCCTTTCGACAGTGGGAAATCGTCGAGGATGATGCTGCCGTCGAAAGTCCTGCTCGCCAGATGACCTTTGCCGCAGCTGAGATTAGTTATCCAGATGACACTCACGAGATGGGTGGATTTGTTGAAGAGCCGCTTGAGACTGTTGCCGCTTTCGGTCGGATTGAAGCGCAAGCTGCGAAACAGGTGATCAGTCAAAAAGTGCGAGAAGCAGAGCGTGCGCGAGTCTATGAGGACTTTAAGGATCGTATTGGACAGATGGTTCAAGGCGTTGTTAAACGAGTTGGGAATCGCGAAGCGATTATTGACCTTGAAGGTGTTGAAGCGTCTTTGCCACGATCGAACTGGATTGATCGCGAAGTGTTGCGTAGTGGTGATCGTGTTAAGTCAATTTTGGGAGAGGTGCGAACCGAGCCACGAGGACCGCAGTTGATTCTTGATCGCAGATGCCCTGAACTCGTGGTTAAGCTATTTCAACTCGAAGTGCCTGAGGTAGGCCAAGGCGTAATTGAGATCTTGGGTGCGGCCCGGGATCCGGGTTCGAGAGCAAAAATCGCGGTGCGCTCTCAAGATAGTCGCATCGATCCGGTCGGTGCTTGCGTCGGAATCCGTGGCGCTCGCGTTCAGAGCGTATCAAACGAACTAAATCTTGAACGCATTGATATCATTACTTGGGCCGATAACCCAGCCGAATTTGTGATCAAAGCGCTCCAGCCCGCAGAGGTTGAGTCGATTATCGTGGATGAGGATTCGCATTCCATGGATGTGGTGGTCGATGAGCAGCAGCAATCGCTGGCAATAGGGCGGGGCGGTCAAAATGTCCGTTTGGCGTCAGACCTGAGTGGTTGGACTCTGAATATCATGACGGACGAAGCGGCGGCAGAGAAAGCGGAGCAAGAGGCCCAACAGGCGAGTGAGAGGCTCATGACTCAGCTAAACATTGATGCTGAAGTCGCAGGAGTTCTGGTTGAAGAGGGTTTTGTAACGCCAGAAGAAGTCGCCTATGTCCCCGTCCAGGAATTGCTGGATGTTGAAGGATTTGACCAGGACCTCGTGGATCAACTTCGGGCGCGAGCGCGCGATTTTCTCGATATTCGCGAAATTGCCGAAGCTGAAAACCTGCGACCTGAGCCTGATTTACTCGCAATGGACGGTATGGATGAGGAGACCGCCACTTTATTCGCCTCAAAAGGGATTCGGTCAATGGAAGACCTCGCTGAATGCGCGACTGATGAGCTGACAGAGCTCACCGGGATTGAGGAAGAGCGCGCGGGGGCATTAATCATGACTGCTCGTATTCCATGGTTTGAAGAGTCCGTGAGCGAGAATCAATCGGTCGAAGCCTAAGGCCAAGAGGGAAATAAATATGCCGGTAGTACCTATTAAGAAGCTGGCCGAGCAAATTGGAATCGGCCCTGAGCAACTCCTCAAGCAGTTGGGAGCTGCTGGAGTAGAAGGCAAGGATGTCGACGGGAATTTAGACGACGACGAGCGGACAACGTTACTTGCGTACTTGAGAGGGGGTAAGGCGACTGCAGCCAAGCCAAAAGCTCAGGAAAAAGTGACTTTAAGTCGTCGAACAACCACCGCCGTTAAGCAAAGCTCTCGTACGGGTGGATCTCGCACGGTTCACGTTGAGGTCAAGAAAAGACGCACGTACGTGCGACGTGGTGAATTGCAACGCCAACAAGAAGAGGCGGAAAAAGAAGCCCAGGCGGCCCAGGAAGCAAAAGAGCGTGAGTTGGCTGAGAAGACCCGTTTGGCTGAAGAGGAAACAGCTCGAAAGGCTGAAGAAGAGGCAAAGGCCATCGCGGCTGAGGCGGAAGCGCGAGCTGCGGCTGAAGTTGCTGAGGCGCCAGCGCCGGAAGCCAAGGTGGATGAGCTGGCTCAGCCGGTTACGCCCCCGGCGGACGATGCAAAAACGCCAAGTCGGCGAGAGGAGAAAGGCAAAAAACGTAAGGGCAAGGACCGGCCTGAATCGAAAGGTGAGCTACACCTTGCCGAGGGCAAACGAGGGCGTCGCAAACCTCGACCGGCGATTAAGCCGAGAAGAATTACGTCTGCAACTGCGGGCCAGCATGCTTTTGAAAAGCCGACAGAACCCGTGACCCTTGACGTCGCGGTCCCTGAGACGGTTACGGTCGCTGAACTCGCGCAATCGATGTCCATCAAAGCGGCAGAAGTAATCCGTGTTCTGATGGAAATGGGTAGCATGGTGACCATTAATCAGGTTCTCGATCAAGACACCGCGATTCTCGTGGTCCAGGAAATGGGTCATAACGCGACCGCTGCGGACTTTCATGATCCCGAAGCTCTGATTACCAGTGATCAGGTTGCCGATGACCGACCTCACGTGGCGAGAGCACCTGTTGTAACCGTAATGGGTCATGTTGATCATGGCAAAACATCGTTGCTCGATCATCTTCGTAAGACCAAGGTGACGGCCGGGGAAGCCGGCGGCATCACGCAGCATATCGGCGCTTATCGAGTGCCGACCTCAAAAGGTGTGATCACGTTTCTAGACACGCCGGGCCATGAGGCGTTCAGCGCAATGCGCTCACGTGGCGCGGGTGTAACTGACTTGGTTATCCTGGTGGTGGCGGGTGACGACGGTGTTAAGCCGCAAACCATTGAAGCCATTAATCATGCCAAGAATGCGGCGGTGCCGATTATTGTTGCAATCAACAAAATGGACAAAGAAGATGCGGACGCAGATCGCGTCAAGCAAGAGTTAGCCACTCAAGAGGTGATTCCAGAAGAGTGGGGTGGCGATATTTTGATGAGCGAAGTGTCGGCGATTACGGGCGACGGGGTCGATGCGCTTTTGGAGTCGGTGTTACTGCAGGCGGAACTGCTTGATCTTACTGCACCCGCTGAGGGGGTCGCGTCTGGAGCAGTGGTAGAGGCACGCCTCGATCGGGGTAAAGGGGTGGTTGCCACCATCTTGGTTCAGAAGGGCTCTCTCAAGAAGGGGGATATTGTGGTTGCGGGCCGCGAGTTTGGCAGAATTCGCGCCATGGCTGCGGATGATGGAGAAACGATTAAAGAAGCTGGACCGTCGATGCCTGTCGAGGTGCAAGGATTGGGTGGCGTGCCTGACTCTGGAGATGAATTCTCTGTGGTGGCGGATGAGCGCAAAGCTCGAGAAGTGACCAGTTATCGTCAATCAAAATATAAAGAATTGAAAATTGCACGACAGCAAAAAGCAAAGCTCGAAAGTATGTTTACGGGTATGGGCGACGATCAGGTTAGACCTCTCAATCTCATTATTAAGGGAGATGTACAGGGGTCTGTTGAGGCGCTGACTGAATCACTTGAAAAATTAAGTAACGATAAGGTGAAAGTCGTTGTTGTTCATGGCATGGTGGGCGGAATAAACGAGTCCGACGTAAATCTCGCAACTGCTTCTGAGGCTATTATCGTTGCTTTTAATGTTCGGGCAGATGCAACAGCTCGACGTCTTATTGAAAGCGAAGATCTCGATGTTCGTTACCACAGCGTTATTTACGACGTGGTTGATGAGGTCACGACTGCGCTTACTGGAATGCTTGCACCCATTGTTCGTGATCAGGCTGTTGGCCTGGCTGAGGTGCGAGATGTCTTTCGAGTTGCGAAACTTGGCGCTGTTGCTGGTTGTCGGGTTATCGAAGGCGAGGTCCGACGGAATCTGCCAGTTCGAGTGCTTCGGGATAACGTCGTTATTTTTGACGGCCGTATTGATTCATTGAAACGGTTTAAAGAGGACGTCTCGGAGGTCAAGTCCGGGTTCGAGTGTGGTATCGGGGTTAAGAATTACAACGATATCAAACCCGGCGATCAAATCGAGATCTACGAAAAAATTGAGCAAGCCGCAACACTATAAAAAATTCTCGTTGACTGATGCAAGGCGTTGATCGATCAAGGCGGGTTGGCCAGCAGATCAGAAAAGAACTTGCGGCTATTATCGCGAGTGATTATTCGGGCGAAGGTCTTGGAATTCTCTCGATAACTGCCGTTAGAGTGAGTAAGGATTTGCGTCATGCCCGAATTTTTGTCACGGCACTGGGGGCGCGTGACAACGATCAATGGGTGATTGGCTTCCTTAAAGCGCACGCCTCCGAGTTACGTTATGAGCTTAGCAAACGAACCAACCTTCGTCGAACGCCCGATCTTGCATTTGAATACGATGAAAGTATTGCCTACGGTGCAAAAATGTCACGCCTGTTGAACCAGATTCAATCGGATGAAGGAGGCGGCGATGGGACGTAGGCGAAAGCGAACTTTTGGCGACGCGGTCGACGGAATCTTGCTGCTAGATAAACACGCCGGCGTAACCTCAAATCACGCGCTTCAATCGGTTCGAAAATTGCTTAATGCGAAAAAAGCCGGTCACACGGGAAGTTTGGACCCAATCGCGACGGGCTTGCTACCGATCTGCTTCGGTATCACGACGAAGTGGTCAGGCTATTTTCTGGGCGCCCCGAAGCACTACAAGACGACCGTACGACTTGGGGAGAGTACAGAAACCGGGGATAGTGAGGGTGATATTCTCAAGAAAGTTGAACACCAGGTCACCCAAAGCCAGATCGAGACTGCGTTGGAATCTTTTCGAGGCGTTTACCAACAGGTTCCCCCAATGTACTCTGCGATTAAGGTTAACGGTCAACCGTTGTACAAGCTTGCCAGGCAGGGAATTGAAATCGAGCGAGAGAGTCGCGAGGTCGATGTAAGCTACCTCGATCTCATTGACTTTAATGGGCAAGATGTGACACTGGAATTGAAGTGTAGCTCCGGGTTCTATGTGAGAGCCTTGGCTACCGAATTAGGCGATATGCTCGGCGTTGGGGGGCATGTCATCAGTCTGCGTCGGGTCGGGGTTGCTGGATTGGATCTTGAGAATGCGGTGACGGTGAATCATTTAGAAGGACTTGCTAGTCCTCAGGACAGGCGAGAAGTGCTCGGAGACATCGGCGACGCCCTGTCCCATTTCCCGGCAGTTGATTTATCGGTAGACGCTGCTTTTTATATTTGCCGCGGTGAGTCGGTGAAGAGCTCAAAACTGCCGGATAAAGGCCTTGTTCGGCTGTATTCTCCTGCGACCGGGTTTTTGGGTATCGGTGTCGTAAATGATCATGGGACCGTGTCTCCGGAGCGATTGGTTTCGAATTCTGAATAATATTCGTATTTTGTTGAGGAAAACTGGCGGTAACGTTAGAATACGCCCGCCCCAGCCGTATAAATGGGTAGCGAAAAGTAAACAGGAAAAGAGAAAATATTAAATAACCACTCAGGGAGTCGCCCTGAGGTACCGGGAAGACTTTCCCAGGATCCAGCAGAATTCTCCCAAAATCGACATCTCGTGTCGATCACTGACGTAACCTAATTATTAATTCTGATCATAGAGTTTTAAGTATTCAAGAGGCCCAAATATGGCAATAGTAGCTGAGAATAAAGCGCAGGTAGTTAACGAATATGCAACCGCGCCAGGTGACACAGGTTCACCCGAGGTGCAGGTCGCTTTATTGACTGCAAGAATTGTTGATCTGACGGATCACTTCAAAACCCATATTCACGATCATCATTCTCGCCAAGGATTATTGAGAATGGTTAATCGTCGTCGGAAATTACTTGACTATCTCAAAAGTCGGGATGTTGAGCGCTACCGCACACTAATCGCGCGACTTGGGTTGCGTCGATAACATCTATCCAAATACATTTTTTTAACGGAGTAAATTGATTGAATAAAATTGTTCAGACCTTCCAATATGGCGATAATGAGATGCGCCTAGAGACCGGGCAGATTGCCCGACAGGCCAGTGGCGCTGTGCTAGCCAGTCTGGGTGAAACTGTCGTTCTAGTGACGGTCGTTGCGGCCCGAGGCCCGAGCGGACGGGATTTTTTCCCACTCACTGTCGACTATGAGGAAAGAACGTACGCCGCAGGAAGGATCCCGGGTGGGTTTTTCAAGCGTGAGGGGCGTCCGGCAGAAAAGGCGATTCTTACGGCACGGCTAATTGATCGACCGATCCGTCCGTTATTCCCAGAGGGATTCAATAACGAAATCCAAGTGATCGCAACCGTGATGTCGGTTGATCCCGAGATCGATCCCGATATTGTCGCAATGGTTGGCGCGTCAGCGGCGCTTTCAATCTCAGGAGTTCCTTTTAATGGGCCTATCGGCGGCGCGCGCGTGGGTTATGTTGACGGGGAATATGTGCTAAATCCAACCGCCAGCCAGCTTGAGGCTTCAGCATTGAACCTGGTTGTCGCGGGGACTGATTCTGCCGTGTTGATGGTCGAATCAGAAGCGGATCAACTTACCGAAGAGCAAATGCTCGGCGCTGTGATGTTTGGTCATGAGAACGCCAAAGTGGCAATCAAGGCAATTGACGCCCTCGTAGCTGAAGCGGGGAGTCCGCGCTGGGAGTGGGAAGCCGAGGCGAAAGATGATGCCTTATTTGAAAAAGTAAGCGCGACAGTAGGCTCGGATATTGAGGGCGCGTATAAGATCGCCGATAAGTCCGATCGCCAAGAAGCAATGGCTGCCGTTAAACAAAAAGCAGTATCTAATTTGTTGGGTGACGATGCGGACGATTCGGAAGCAGAATCACTGAAAAGTGCAATTAAGGTTCTCGAAAAAAATACCGTCAGAGGGCGAATTCTTGCAAACGAACCGCGTATTGATGGGCGGGATAAGGAAACGGTCAGGCCGATTACGATCGAGACTGGCGTTTTACCGAGAACCCATGGTTCCGCGCTTTTCACTCGTGGCGAAACACAGGCAATTGTGACTTGCACATTGGGAACCGAGCGTGATTCGCAGGTGATCGACGCGCTTGAGGGTGAGCGGCGCGACCCCTTTATGTTGCACTATAACTTCCCCCCGTTTTGTGTTGGCGAAACCGGGCGAGTGGGCTCTCCGAAACGCAGAGAGATCGGGCATGGCAGATTAGCAAAGCGCGCAATGTTAGCGGCGCTACCCTCTACCGAAGACTTTCCTTATGTCATTCGGGCCGTGTCTGAGATTACCGAATCAAATGGTTCTAGTTCCATGGCAACGGTTTGCGGCACGAGTCTTGCGTTGATGGATGCTGGCGTCTCTTTGAAAGCACCGGTTGCTGGCGTAGCAATGGGCCTGATTAAAGAGGGCGATCAGTTCGCAGTTTTGACCGACATTCTTGGCGATGAAGATCATCTTGGCGATATGGATTTTAAAGTTGCTGGAACCTCTGATGGCGTCACGGCACTTCAAATGGATATCAAGATCGATGGGATCACCAAGGAGATAATGGAACAGGCGCTAGATCAAGCTAAGCGCGGTAGGCTTCATATTCTGGGTGAGATGGCTAAAGCCATTAGCACGCCAAGAGAGGAAATGTCTCGATATGCGCCTCGGATCACCACCATGTCCGTGCCAACGGATAAGATCCGCGACGTGATCGGTAAAGGCGGTGTTACGATTCGGGCTATTTCGGAGGCAACGGGCGCTGCAATCGATATTGACGACGATGGCACAATTAAAATTGCCACGTCTGACTTGTCAGCTGCGGAAGAGGCTCGACGTCGTATCGAACAGATTACGGCTGATGTTGAAGCCGGCACCATTTATGAGGGCAAGGTTGTGCGTCTGATGGATTTCGGTGCGTTTGTAAATATTCTTCCCGGCAAAGATGGTTTAGTTCATATCTCCCAGATCTCCGAAGAGCGTGTCGCTAATGTCAGCGATAAATTGTCGGAAGGTGATTTGGTAAAGGTCAAAGTGCTTGAAGTTGATAAACAGGGCCGGATTCGCCTTAGCATGAAAGCAGTCGAAGACGACGGGTAGGATTGGCACTATAGTGGGTCATAACGTCGGGATGTTGTAACGATTGAAAGGAAAGTCGACTAATCTGATCTGGCTTGATCTTGAGATGACAGGTCTGGATCCTGATGGCGATCGAATTATCGAGATCGCCTCTGTCGTCACAAACTCGGACCTTGAAATCCTCGGGGAAGGGCCTGTCCTCGCAATTTCTCAGCCTGAGAATGTCATGGCCGCTATGGATAGCTGGAACCAGAGGACTCATGGCGGTACCGGGCTAATTGATCGAGTCAGGGATTCGAGCATAAGCGAGCACGACGCGGAACAGCAGACGCTAGACTTTTTGAAAGAGTTTTTGCCTGAAAAGACGTCGCCTCTTTGTGGTAACAGCATCTGTCAGGATCGACGATTTCTCTATCGATCGATGCCAAAGCTTGAGGCGTTTTTTCACTACCGCAATCTTGATGTCAGCAGTATTAAAGAGCTTGCCAACCGGTGGCGACCGGACATCTGTAACGGATTCGTAAAAAATGGTGGTCATCGCGCGCTAAATGACGTGTTGGACTCGATCGAAGAGTTAAAGTTTTATCGCGAGCATTTCTTTCTGGATAAACCGATCGCCTAATCAGGGTTTTGTTTCACGGCCGCGACCTCGCCGGACAGGTTTTTGTTAGCCATCCCTTCGCCCGCTAATCTGGAACGAAGTCGGTTAATAGCCCATTCAATATGCTCATCGACCATTGTTGAGATCTTTTTAATTTTCGATTGCAGCATTGAGATTTTCTTTTCGGTTGGCGTGCTGTTTCCAATTGCGATTGAAAGGTTTCGCATCCAACGCTCATAGCCTAATCGGCGGATAGGGCTTCCTGCAGTACAGCGATCAAACTCTTCTGGTGACCAGGCAAAAAGATCTAAAAGAGTCGCGGTATCGAGTCCGTGCCGGGGAGCAAACTCAGCATCACCTTTTTGAGTAAGACGGTTGTGGGGGCAAACCAGCTGGCAATCATCGCAACCGAAAATTCGATTTCCAATCAGGGGTCTAAGGGGTTCGGGAATACTAGTTTTGTGTTCAATCGTTAGATACGCGATACACTGCCGAGCATCCAATTGATATGGTGTATCCAAAGCACCGGTGGGGCAGGCATCAATACATCGTGTGCACGACCCGCAATGATCTTTGGCAGGATGAGTTGTGGGAAGGGGTAAGTCGGTATATAGCTCACCCAAAAAAAACCACGAGCCAGAGTGAGGATCAATAAGGTTAGTGTGTTTTCCGATCCAACCGAGGCCAGCCGCACTTGCCAGAGGCTTCTCCATCACCGGGGCGCTGTCAACAAAAGCGCGGTAGTGGAATGGGCCAATCTCGTCGCAGATTCTGTGCGCCAACTGCTGAAGCCGACGGCGCATCAAGCGATGATAGTCTCGACCGAGGGCGTATCGGGCAATGTATGCCTGATCCGGCTGTTTTAACAGCTCACTTGGATCAATGCGTTGTTCTGGCCAATAGTTGAGTCTGACGCTAATAATCCGTTTTACTTCTGGTATTAATAATTCTGGCTTGGCACGTTTTTGGACATTGCGGGACATGAAGCCCATCTCCCCATGCCATCCTTTGGTCAGCCAGGCATTCAGTTTTTCTCCGGCGTCTTCGAGACCTGAATTTGCGATCCCCACCCCACTGAACCCCAATTCTTGAGCCCACTCATGAATGCTTCGGGCGAGCTCTGCAAGATGGTTGGTGTTAAGTTCATTCATCGCGCTATCATAACGCGATGCGTAACTTACCCCACGCGTTGTATTCTGTTGCTCAGATTCGAGCGATTGAAGCAATCGCGAGAAAGTCTCTAAAGTCCGATAAATCTCTCATGGAGTTAGCGGGTCAGAGAGCTTATTCCTGTCTACGGCAGTGTTGGCCATCGGTCAGCCGAGTCATCGTTCTTTGTGGAGGGGGCAATAATGGTGGAGACGGCTTGGTTCTGGCGCGTCTCGCTCAGAATGCAGGCCTAAGCGTAGGTCTGGTGCTTGCGGCTAAGCCATCGACTGTCGAGGCCAAGAAGGCATTAACTCAAGCTTTAGCGGCAGGCGTTGTGGTCTCTCGTTTCAGCGAAACAGATTTGGTTGGGGCTGAGCTTATCGTCGATGCTTTGTTTGGGATCGGATTTTCCGGAGAAGTTCGCGAGCCTTTTCGAACGATAATGTTGTGTGTCAACAAACAAGTTAAACCTGTCTTTTCGCTTGATACTCCTTCAGGGCTGGATGCGGACTCGGGGCATGCGTCACAAGTTGCGATAAAAGCGGATGTAACAATTACGTTTATTGGGTTAAAGCGTGGGCTGTTCATGAGTCAAGCACGAAACGTTGTTGGGCATGTTGTGTTTGAACCATTAACAGTAGAGCACTCAGGGGTGCATGACGATTTTTGGGCAACCCGTCTGAGTGATCAGTGGATTGAAAATGCTCTGCCTGTGCGACATAACAGCTTTCATAAGGGTGATGGGGGACATGTTGGCATCGTTGGGGGCTTCCGCGGCATGCCTGGTGCGGTCGCGCTGAGCGGGTTGGCAGCTCTACGGTCGGGCGCCGGGCGAGTGACCGTGGGTTGTTTTCCTGACAACGTTCAATCAGTTGCTGCCAGGAGTCCGGAGCTCATGGTGAAGTCTTTAATGACAGAAGATGACGTCCTCCAGCTTTTAGCTGGTGTCGATGTCGCTGTAATCGGTCCGGGGTTGGGCTTAACCGAGTGGTCAAAAAAAATATTTCACCGTAGTATCCAAGCCAAAGTTCCCAAGGTAGTTGATGCTGATGCCTTGACTTTATTGGAAGAGAATCGGCAAGCCCTTACGGATTCGGTCTTAACACCGCATTCGGGTGAAGCTGCACGCATGTTGGGCATCACTGTGGGATGTCTAGAGGGTGATAGGCCGGGTGCCGTGGAGGCGCTTTCAGCAAAATTTAATTCAATTGCAGTTTTAAAAGGAGCAGGGACTTTGATTGGACGAGCCGATGGGAAAAAGTTGATTTGTGATCGGGGTAACCCGGGAATGGCAACAGCAGGGATGGGTGATGTTTTATCAGGGATGATTGGAGGGTT
The DNA here is from genome assembly GCA_051201575.1 of Arenicellales bacterium nBUS_48. GTDB lineage: Bacteria > Pseudomonadota > Gammaproteobacteria > Arenicellales > UBA868 > UBA868. Next base: position 1,250,640 of record CP179197.1, read on the forward strand.
AATGTCGCAAGGGTTGCCGGCATTTGAGGCCGCGGCAGTTGGAGTGTGGCTTCATGCTTCTTCCGGCGATTTAATTGCCAAAAACTCGGGCGCGGTTGGAATGCTTGCGAGCGACTTGGCCAGACAGGTGCCGCACCTTAGGTCCCGCTTGAGATAGGACTATGACTCGCGAAATAATCGTAAGCACGCCTCGTGAGATGGAAGTTGTTGGTTACGAACTTGCCGATCAAATATCAGCGCCATGCACAGTTCATTTGAAAGGGGATTTAGGCGCAGGAAAAACCACCCTGACAAAAGGAATCATCCTCGGACTGGGTTCTCAGAGTCAGGTGGTCAGTCCAACTTATACACTAGTCGAGGAGTATCAGACCCCTAAGGGTGAGGTTCATCATTTAGACCTTTATCGAATTAAGACCCCAGAGGAGCTTGAGGGTTTGGGATTTCGAGATCGGTTAGCGATGGAATGCATTATCTTGATCGAATGGCCGGAACGCGCCGAGGATCTACTGCCAAGACCCGAATGGAAAATTGAGATTGAATATTTTGAAAACCGGAGAAAAGTCACAATACAAGACTTCAAGGGGCTCATTGAAAACCCGTATTACGAGGAAAAACTCTGACCGATGAGGAAAGTGAAGGGCGTTATCTTTGGCGCGTTGCTGGCAGTCGCTCAGGGTGTTTTAGGAATCACCGAAGTTGATGGAATGCGTCTTTGGGCGGGACCTGATCAGATTCGATTTGTTATTGATCTAACTCAACAACCGAAGTACGAGATTTTCTTGCTCAACAATCCTGACCGTTTAGTTATTGACTTGTTCGATGCTGACATCTCCAGCGACGGCGTTAAAACGCCGACGGCGACTGAGACGGTATTAGGAGTCCGAACAGGTCGTCCTGACCGACATACGTTTAGGGTTGTCTTAGATCTCGAAAGGCCGGTTACCTACAGTGATTTTTTGCTCGAACCCAAGAATCCCTATCCTTACCGGTTAGTGGTTGATATTTCTCGCGATCAAAGCGAAAACGCTAAAGAAAAAGAGCCAGAAAAAACACGCTCTAAAAAATTTTTAGTGGCGGTCGATCCGGGCCACGGTGGTGACGATCCAGGGGCTATTGGGTCCGGTGGCGCACAAGAAAAGAGAATTGTTTTGGAGATTGCCCAAAAGCTCGTTCGCCTGATAAATTCAGACGGACGAATGCGAGCTTTTCTGACCCGCCACGCGGATTATTATGTCAGTCTTCGAAATCGTATTGAGATTGCAAGGCGTGAAAAAGCCGACGCGTTCATTTCGATTCATGCGGATGCTGCCAAACGAAAAACTGCAAAGGGCGCATCTGTTTTTGTGTTGTCAGATCGAGGTGCCAGTAGCGAGATGGGCAAATGGCTTGCGGCTCGTGAAAATGCGTCGGACCTTGCGGGTGGCGTTGCAATTGGCGAGCAGGAACCTGACCTTCAGGAAACGCTTTTAGATATGGGCCTTGACTGGAAACTCAAACAGAGCAAAAAGTTAGGACATGAGATTTTGTCTGAAATTGAACAGATTGGGGCCCTACATAGTGATCAGGTAGAGGAAGCAGCTTTCGTCGTGTTGAAATCGGTAGATATCCCCTCCGTGTTGGTAGAAACTGGCTTTATCACCAATAAAGATGAGGAAAAGTTGCTCCGAAGCGCGAAATCTCAAGAGCAAATTGCCCGCGCCATCTTTAGGGGGCTTAAACGCTATTGCGACGTCGAGGTGTCCTGTCTGAAAGAGGGCGTCTCCGATACTTTAGAGGCTTTCGAAACGGAAAACTTGGTCGCAAACATTCTGTCCGGGAGCCGTCCATTAATTTCTACCGAGAGATTTTTTGATCCAATGGATAGGAGTGATGTTTCGAACACGCGCTCGCGTCGGCAGTCAGTCTTTGAATAATGCCCTTGACTGAACAACACGTCATATTTCTTCATGGGCCAACCGCAACAGGGAAGTCTTCGCTAGCCCTAGAGTTGGCATCTCGCTTTCCGATCGACTTGATTAGTGTGGACTCCGGTCAGGTTTATCGGGGTATGGAAATTGGAACAGCTCGATTATCCGAAGATCTTCTAGCTCAATTTCCGCATCACCTCATTGGTATACGGGATATCCCGGAGATCTTTTCAGTAGGCGATTTTTGTACGCTGGCGCGATTTCATATCGATGAAATTTTAAAACGAGACAGAATACCCCTACTTGTCGGTGGGACCATGTTTTACTTTTCAGCACTATTGAGGGGTATTCCAAAACTCCCAGTTGCTGATCAGGAACTTCGTGAACGTTTAGCGCGTGAGGAACGTCAAGCTGGCCCTAGGACCCTCTATCGCAAACTGCAAAGAATGGATCCTGTGTCAGCAAATCGAATCGAATCAAATGATCGACAACGTATTCTTCGCGCGCTAGAGATTAATATTCTTTCAGGAAAGCGGGTGTCAGAGTTTAAGAGTTCCAATGGACTTGATAGCGCCGGGGTCAAAGTATCTAGAATCTCGCTTAGCGTTTCTGATCGAAAGACTCTGCATCGGTGTATCGACGATCGCTTGAGTGAAATGATTGATGCGGGATTAGTTGATGAAGTGCGCGGGATTCGACGTCGATATCCTCAATGTCGGGAGACGCCTGCGATGAAATCTGTCGGTTATCAGCAGGTCTGGTCACACCTCGAGGATGAGGTTGACGAGAGACAGATGATCGCGGACATCGCGACAGCGACAAGACGTCTTGCGAAACGACAATTGACATGGTTGCGCCATGAGCGAGGTTTGACCTGGTTTGATGCTTCCAGTCACGGTTTGGTTTCATCGGTTAGTCGATATCTTGAGGCGACAGATGTCTGATGATTGAACGTCAGGCTTGAAATTAGCGGAGTGCGGACTTAAATTTAGAAGCTAGGAAACATCCGTAGCAAAAAAGCGTCATCGTTACCATCAGTGGGGATTTCAGGCGTTTATTTTTGGGCTGTTTTCTCTGGAGTCGCGTTATTTTTCGATAACAACAATAAAGTGTCGTTGCATGCTTAGCTGAAAAGTTGAATCGCTTGTAATCGACGAGGAAAAAAGCATGAATCAACCTAAAGCAACTGCCTTACAAGACCCTTTTCTAAATGCTCTCAGAAAAGAGCGAATCCCGGTTGCCATTTACTTAGTGAATGGAATCAAGTTGCAGGGTCAAGTGGAATCATTCGATTCTTTCGTTATTTTGTTGCGAGGGAGCGTTGGTCAACTTATTTATAAGCATGCGATATCAACCATCGTTCCAACCAAGACCGTCAGGCTGCCATTTTCAGACGACGACTCTGATGCGGGCCAGACTCTCGAAGAACGGGCGGAAGGGTAAGGGCTGTTTGACGGTTTCTGAAATTTTGACTCGTCGAGTGAAGCTGCAGTGGAAAAATTTCGCGCCTTGGCGGCTTTGTCATTAACGAACCTTTTTTAACTGATCTGTCGCCCGACTCGGATTTGTCAGGCGATATTGAGAGAGCGCTTCTGGTTCACCAAAGCGGTAAGGGCAGGGTGCTTGATTCTGATTTTGATGAGTTATCTGGGCTCGCAATCTCAGCGGGCGCGGAGGTCGTGGGATGCCTGAGCGCGTCACGACCTCATCCGGACCCATCAAGTTTCGTGGGTCGTGGGAAGGTTCAGGAAATCGCCGAGCGGGTGATTGATACAGGCGCGGATCTTGTTATTTTCAATCAGGCAATCACTCCAGTTCAGGAGCGAAATCTCGAGAAGTTATGCAAGTGCCGCATTGTGGATCGAACACGATTGATTCTGGATATATTTGCAATGCGTGCGCGAACCCACGAGGGGAAGCTTCAAGTTGAGCTCGCTCAGTTGCGACATTTATCGACACGACTCGTTAGAGGATGGACACACCTAGAGCGTCAACGAGGCGGAATTGGATTACGTGGTCCCGGGGAAACCCAGCTTGAAACGGATCGCCGTCTTCTTGGGGCTCGAATTCGATATCTTCAGCAGCGACTGTCGAAAGTGCGTTCGCAGCGACATTTGCGTCGTAATCGAAGGGCGCGTTCGCGAGTGCCTACCATTGCGATCGTGGGGTATACCAATGCCGGAAAGTCTTCTTTGTTTAATCGGCTCGTTGACGAAGATGTTTTTTGTGCGGATCAGCTTTTCGCCACACTTGATCCGACGATGCGCCGACTCCAGATTAAAGGATTTGGGCCGGCGATTCTCTCCGATACCGTTGGTTTTATTCAAGGATTACCCCACACGCTGGTTGACGCATTCATGTCCACTCTCGAAGAGGTTTCGAACGCCGATTTATTGTTGAGAGTTGCCGACGATAATGATCCTGAAGTGATGACGCATGAATCCGAGGTGGAAACCGTATTGTCGGAGATTGGCGCGGCTGAAATTCCGACGATTGTGGTGCGAAACAAGTGTGATCTTAGTGGAAAATCACCGCTTCAACGAAAAGCCGTGCCTGATGGCAGGACTCTGGTTCGGGTCTCGGCTCAAACCGGATTAGGGATAGAGGGATTGCTTGAAGAGGTCTTCATTGAGTTATCGAAGTTTAGCCGAGAGGTTATTTTTTCGATCCCCCCTTCGAAGGGGCGTCTCCGTGCTCAGATTTTCTCCTTGACCGAAGTGCTTGAGGAGTCAGTTGATCAAGATGGGATATCACATATTAGGGCGAGAGCGGACGCCGCAACCATCGGCAAGATTAAGCGAGATCCTGATTATTGTGTCGAGTTTCTCGATTTTGAGCAAAAATTTAATGACGACAATCAAAGGTGTGAAGGCGGAGAAGACGTGAGTTCTTACTCGACCGTGATAAACTCGGGCTAGTTTTTCAGGATTCAATAGAGACTTTATTAATTCGATGAATAGTCAAAAAAGAGGTGAATACTAAATGCCGTGGAATCAGTCAGGGTCGGGCGACAAAGATCCGTGGGGGCAGGGCAATGGCCAAAATCAACCACCTGATCTCGATGAGGTGTTGAAGGACATTCAGAAAAAGTTTAGCGGGATATTTGGAGGTAAAGGCGGCGGAAGCGGGAAGTCCGGCGGAAACTTGCCGAGTTTTAGTTCGAAAGCAATTGCCCCCATCTCCATTATTGTTTTGGGCCTCTGGTTTGCGACCGGTTTTTATGTGGTTGAGCAGGGCCAGCAGGCAGTCGAGATGCGATTTGGCGCTTACAAGACGATCAAAGAAGCCGGGCTCAGATGGCATATGCCTTATCCGATTGAATCAGTCGAGGTGGTCAATATCCAGCAGATTCGTACAGTCGAAGTGGGTTATCGAACAAGTGCTCGCTCCAATCAAGCAACGACCGTTGGGCGCGAGGCATTGATGCTGACTGCAGACGAGAACATTATTGATATCCATTTTGCGGTGCAATATGACATTAAAGATCCGCGGGAGTTAATTTTCAACGTCGCGGAAGCTTATGACTCGGTTGTTCGGGGCGCGACAGAAAGTGCGGTTCGGGAGATTGTAGGTAGAAACACGATGGACTTTGCAATTACGGGCGGACGCGCCGAAATTGCGCAGGAAACAAAATCACTCCTTCAACAGATTCTGGATCGTTACGATACCGGAATTAATATTAAAGCGGTCGAAATGCAAAATGCCCAACCGCCTGCCGAAGTGAAAGCGGCTTTTGATGATGCGGTTAAGGCTCGCGAGGATGAGGAGCGATTCAAAAATGAGGCGCAGGCTTATCAAAATGACATCATTCCTCGCGCCCGAGGCGCAGCCGCGAGACTAGAGCAAGAAGCAGCCGCTTACAAAGCGACGGTGGTTGCGAAGGCTCGGGGTGAAGCGTCCCGGTTCCTTCAAGTGCTGGATGAATACAAAAAAGCGCCCGATGTGACGCGGGATCGCTTGTATCTAGATGCGCTTGAAGACGTTTATGGCAACTCAACAAAATTAGTTATTGATCAAAAAAGCGGAGGGAACAATGTGATGTATCTCCCACTTGATCAGTTAATCAGGAAAAATAGCGGATCAATGTCGAGCACGAATCAAGAATTTAATTTGGATAATCTAGGATCTGATATGGCGGATACTGGTGGGTCGGAATCTCGACAGGAGCGCTCCAGTCGCCTAAGGAGTCTTACGCAATGAGCGGAAAAAGTCTGATTACTCTTGTGCTGCTGGTGATCGCGGTAACGCTTGGGACTTCATCGGTCTACTATGTGGATCAACGTGAAAAAGCAATTGTTTTCCAGTTCGGTGAAATTGTCCGGTCGAACGACAAACCCGGTATTCACTTTAAGGCCCCTTTGATCAATAACGTTCGATTTTTTGATGCTCGCGTGCAGACCATGGACTCCGATCCTGAGTTATATCTCACCAGAGCAAAAAAGAACCTCGTGGTCGACTCATTCGTCAAATGGCGGATTACTAACGCGGCGGACTACTACACCCGTTTAGGGGGTTTGGCCTCAAATGCCCGCAGTCGCCTCGCTCAGCGAGTCAATGATGCCCTCCGAAGTGAGTTTGGTAATCGATCAGTCCAGCAGGTGATTTCAGGGGACCGCGTGGAAATCATGGACTTGGTTCGGACCGCAATGAATCGTGAAGTGGCGTCCCTTGGAATAGAGGTTCTCGATGTGCGGCTCAAGCGCGTTGATTTGGATCCTGGCATTAGTGAGCGCGTTTATCAGCGGATGGAAGCGGAGCGTTCGAGAGTGGCTATGGATTTGAGAGCGCGGGGCGCAGAGGCGGCAGAAGTCATTCGTGCGGATGCTGATCGTCAGAGAGCGATTATCATTGCAGAGGCCCAGCAGACGGCCCAGGAGGTAAAAGGTGAAGGCGATGCAGAAGCGACGTTAATCTACGCGGAGGCTTTCAGTCGTGATCGGGAGTTCTACCAAATGTATCGAAGCTTGAATGCTTATCGTAAGACCTTCGCAAGTCCTGATAATCTGTTAGTGGTGGAGCCTGATTCAGAATTTTTCAAGTACTTTAAACAGGCAAAACCTGGACCCAGTCAATAGCGTTTATTTTGGATTGGCAGAGCCTTTTAGCTGCGTTAGCGCTGGTATTAGTGATCGAAGGGGTAATTCCGTTTGCGAGTCCGAGGGGATATCGATCGTTGGCTAATCGTCTGCAGGGGTTAACCGATCGACAATTGAGAGGCGGCGGAATTGCTGTCATGATTCTAGGATTATTGATGCTGGCATGGATTAAAGGCTAAACGCGTGTTGAGTCGCCAATTGGGAAGCAGGTCATGTCGAAAAAGTTAGTGGTTCTCGGAATTCAGTGGGGAGACGAAGGCAAGGGAAAGATCGTCGACTTGCTTACCGAGCGTTGCGACGCGGTGGTTCGTTTTCAGGGGGGACATAACGCTGGTCATACCTTGGTAATAGATGGCCAGAAAACCGTTCTTCACCTTGTTCCATCCGGCATTCTTCGAAAAAATGTGCAGTGCATGATCGGGAACGGGGTCGTTGTTGCGCCTGATGCGCTTATAGAGGAATTAAACGCCTTAGAAAGCGCAGGCTGCGAACCTCGCGATCGTCTGCTGATCAGCCCTGGAAGTCCTATTATCCTTCCCAGTCATGTTGCGTTAGACCAGGCCCGTGAGCGGGCTCGTGGCAAAAATGCAATCGGCACGACCGGGCGCGGGATTGGGCCTGCGTACGAGGATAAGGCCGCCCGAAGAGGAATCCGCTTTGGAGAATTATCGGATCCCGATTCCTGTTGCGAACGCGTGGGCGAACTTCTGGAATACCATAATTTTTTACTAACGTCGCGGTTTGGAGCCGATGCTATATCTCCGGATGACGTCTTTTCTGAGGTGCATCGTTGGTCTCACGAACTGGCGGGCTTGATAGGAGATGTCAGTAATCGAATCTACGAAATTCATCAAGAAAACGGAAATGTTCTATTCGAAGGGGCTCAAGGGACGTTGTTGGACATTGATCAGGGCACCTATCCATTTGTCACCTCATCAAATACAACAGCTGGCGCGGCGGCCTGTGGCAGCGGTGTTGGACCATTGATGATGACAACCGTCATGGGGATCGTGAAAGCGTATACCACTCGCGTCGGCGCTGGACCTTTCCCCACTGAACTGTTCGATAACGATGGCGATCATCTGGCGAAAAATGGACATGAGTTTGGCGCGACAACGGGACGGCCGCGTCGTTGTGGATGGTTTGACGCAGTACTTGCGAAGCGGGCGTGTTGGATCAATAGTGTTGATTCGCTTTGTGTGACCAAGCTGGATGTGCTCGATACTCTTGCGGAGATCAAGATTTGCACAAGTTATCAGCTGGATGGCGAAACGATAAAGCGGCCGCCGTGGGATTCCCATAGTCTCGACCAGTGTGTGCCCAACTACGAGTCGCTTCCTGGGTGGAGTGCGTCAACCGTTGGGGCTCGATCGCTGTCCGAGTTGCCACGCGAGGCAAAAAACTTTATCAGTCGCTTAGAGGAATTGCTGGAAGTTCCTATTGATATTGTTTCGACGGGCCCAGATCGCGAAGAAACCATGGTGCTCAAAAATCTGTTTTAGCGTGTTGCGATGTTATCGTTGAACGGCTCTGATCGTTGAGTGTGTTGCGCTCGCTCCAATCAATCCGTCTCCCGGGATAATATCGAAACAGCCGGACGATTGGGATACCAATTGTCAATCCCGTGAGCTTTGTTCCCGTCAATATGGTACCGAGGAGAGGACTTGAACCTCCACGGGGTTTCCCCCACTAGCACCTGAAGCTAGCGCGTCTACCAGTTTCGCCACCTCGGCAACGACTCTATCCCACGAGAGTTGTTATCTGAATCGTCTTAACCCAGAGCCTAAGACGACGAAGCTCGACCTAAGAGAATTTGACGGCGATTATACACGGTTGAATTAACGGTCATGGCGAGATTTGAAACGAGAACCAAGCGTCTTTTTTAGTGAATGATTCCCTGTTCCGGCTATAGGCGTAAAAGTGTGATCTGTCAGCGAACCCGCGTGTTTATTTTGTCTATAACGGCAGCTCAGGCTGTATGATTCAACCCGTGTCTTTATCCGCCTCTATTCTCCCGCCAGAAGCCCAGATTGAAGCTTATGTTTTAAGGCGACTGCTGGTTGAAACATGTCTAAATGAATCAGAACTCTTTGACGGACTCTCTGAAATCAAAAAACAAGATCTCCCAGCTCGTGCAGTTTTTGACCGGCTTTGCCAGTCGGGACTATTGACCCGAAATAATGCGGGCAGCCTGTTGATCCGCAAAAAGGCTCGTCTTCGAGTTGGTACTGTGACGGACGGTTTGCAAAAGACGCGGGTTGTGAGCGTCAAAGACGATGAGACTTATTTTTTATCTGATCGTCAAGCCAGACGGGTCTTAACGGGTGATTTGGTGCTTGTTGATCTCAAGCAGACTCGCAAAAGGGGTAACCCGGAAGTCAGGGTGCTGGCTATTCTATCGACCAGCGCCAAATCTTTCTTGGGTCAAATCGATCGGCGGGGTGATCAGAGTGTCATCGTCACCGAAGGTGCGGCAAGGAGCGACATATCGCTAGTGCCTGACCATCTCCTGAAGGGTGGTCAGGATGGACAGTTTGTCTGGGCGAAGCGCCTGACTCACCCCTTTTTTATCAACAAAGCACTCGCTGAAGTCATACGCGTGATTCCAGGAACGAACCCTGCCGGGTTGCTCGCCGAACGGGTAATTGAAAAGCAGGGCTATGGGGTCGAGTGGCCATTTGATCTGGATGAATTAAACGTTTCTATCAGGCGTCATATCGATGAGGCGCCGGCATGCCACGGGATTGACTTAAGGGGCTTGTCATTCATTACGATCGATGGAGACAGTGCAAGAGACTTTGATGATGCGGTTCTTTGTCAGTTTGATGGGGAACGTTACCATCTGGATGTCGCAATCGCAGATGTAAGCTACTGGGTAAAGCCAGGTACCGTGCTCGATCAGGCTGCGAGAGAGAGAGGGAACTCAGTTTATCTGCCCGACCGAGTTCTTCCGATGTTACCCGAAATCCTATCTAATGATGTCTGCTCTTTGCGTCCCGGACGGGAACGGTTTTCGTTTGTCTGCAGGATGACTTTTGATCGGGATGGGAATCTTCAAGACAGTCAATTTGTTAATGCCACCATAGTTTCAGCTGCCCGATTGACTTATCAGGAAGCCTCTAATCACCTGATGGGTGTTAGACCGCTTAGCAGTGGAATTTCAGATAAAGTGAGGCATAATCTCGAGTTGTTACATGTCCTCGCCCAAAAGCTGACGGAACGCCGACTCAACGCTGGCGGTGTTGAATTTAATTTCCCCGAGACTCAAACAACGTATCGGAGCGATGGCTGGTTAAGTGATATCAAGCATGTTGATCGCCCAGTCGCTACACTAATCATTGAAGAATGCATGCTCGCCGCAAATGTATGTGCAGCGCAAAGCCTTCAAAAGAATCTTCCAGCAGCAATTTATCGTATTCACGGCGCCCCGGATTCTGATCGTATCTTCGAGCTTCGGCAGGTCCTCAGCCTTTTTGGTCTAAACATCAATGGATCTTCCGATCCAAGCGCCGGAGACCTTTCGAAATGCCTTGCCGAAATTCGACAAGCGTCATGTCCATTCGAACCGCTTCAGACTCTTGTATTGCGGTGCATGAAGCAGGCGAGTTACTCGAGTGACTGTGCTCCGCATTTTGCGCTTGGATTTGAGCGATACACACACTTCACGTCTCCCATTCGCCGATATCCCGATCTGATCGTGCATCGACTGTTAAAGTGGATCGGGAAGTTGGATACCGGCGAGGATCCGGGATTGTCTCAACCAGAACTAGAGGAAATCGCTTTACACTGCTCAAAAACAGAGCGCCTTGCAGAACAAGGCGAACGAGAGATTCACTCGATCTTAAAGGCAGAATTTATCGGAAGACATTTGGGGGAGACATTTTTTGGGCGGGTGACCTCAGTAACCTCCTTCGGTCTGTTTATTACGCTTGATCAATATCCGATCGATGGTCTTTTACATATCTCAGAGATTGGGGAAGATTTTTTTGAGTTCGAGCCTAAATCCTTGGTTCTAACCGGTCGTCGGACCGGACAGGCGATTAGAGTTGGCGACCCGATTTCAATTCAGGTTGCCGGGGTGGACGTTGAAGAGGGCAAGGTTGATTTTGTCAGACCATTTAAGAAGCAAAAAAGAAAAACCAAAAATCATCGCGAGGGCGTTGTAAATAAGGGTCGTAAAATTCGGACTGGGTCTTGAGAGTCGAGAGAATAAATTGTCAAAAGGAATAAATGTTTTGTGCGGGTTTCACGCCATCGAGACCGCGCTTGCAGCGGACCGCCATTCGCTTGGCGAAATCGTGCACTATGGGATTAAAGAAAGTTCAAGACTAGGTAACTTACTCAGTCGTGCACGGTCAAGCGGTGTGAAGATTCGTCGTGCTCAGAAAAAGGAGTTAGATAATCTTGCGGGCGACGTTCGCCATCAGGGTGTTGTGGGTCTATTAACAAGAGTCCCTGGCGAAGGTCTGAGCGAGCTCCGAACCTGGCTGAAGGACTTTGTTGGTGTCCCACTGATCACCATCCTTGACGGTCTTGAGGACCCCAGAAATGTCGGCGCATGTTTACGGACGGCAGCGGCAGCAAAAGTTGATGCGGTGATTATTCCGGTGAAAGGTGGCGCAGGCTTGACCCCGGCGGCGCTGAGAGTTGCCGAGGGCGGATTTCACCATTTAAAGATTTTTGAGGTGGGGAACTGGAGTCAGGTGCTTAAGATGTTAAAGACCGCCGGGATTTGGGTTTTAGGGGCATCAGAGAGGGGCTCAATATCACTTGATGAGTTCGATTTAACGGTGCCGGTCGCCTGGATTTTTGGATCAGAGGCGACGGGCATCCGGCAAATTTCGGAAAAGCATTGCGATGCGCTTGTCCGGGTTCCTACGGAAAACGATTTTCCAAGTTTAAATGTTGCGGTGGCGACCGGAGTAGCGCTCTTTGAAACTAAGCGACAACGAAAAGTGCTTGCTAAAAGTTTGTAGCTCAGCCGGAGAGCTCTGTTTTACGGGGAAATTCACATAACGTTTTGATGACGCAGTTTTTACAAAGAGGTGCGCGCGCTCTGCACGTGTATCGTCCGTGAAGGATTAATAGATGATGCGCATCGATGAGAAAATTCTCCGGTGTTGTCTGGAGGAGTCGCTTTTCAACCGCTAAGACTGTTTTTCCTCGCGCAAGACCGGTTCGATTCGCGATTCTGAAGATATGTGTGTCAACAGCGATCGCGGGCTCGCCAAAAGCGGTATTGAGTATGACGTTGGCGGTTTTTCGTCCAACCCCGGGTAACGCCTCCAATGCCGCTCGAGTTCGCGGCACTCGACCTTGATATTTTTCGATCAGGATGTTGCAGGTGCTTATAATATTTTTTGCCTTGGTATTAAAAAGACCAATGGCGCGAATGTATTGGGTTAGGCCCTCCACACCCAAATCACGGATTGCCTTGGGGTTTGGAGCGTCCCGGAAAAGGGGTCGAGTGGCCCGGTTAACAGAAATATCAGTCGCTTGCGCTGATAGGATCACTGCGATTAGGAGTTGGAAGTGACTACGATATTTAAGTTCAGTCTTTGGTTCAGTGATCCGTTGAGATAACAGCGAGAAAAACTGAAGACGTTGAGATGCGTTCATCAGCGGTGGGTAGTTGAATCCGACGGCCCTCGTCGGGCCCTAACGCGCTCTACGCTTGCCTTAATTTCATCGAGTCGTGGCCGAGACTTTAAAGAAAGTCTTGATGATTCTTTCGGATTTTCAGTACGACCTTGATGATTCAGAAATTGATTTTTGAATCGAACCTTGTTGTCGTCGACGAATTGTTGAAACGAAGCGGAGTCTGGAGTCTTTGGGGGATGGGATGTAATGCAGTCTACCGGACACGGCGGGAGGCAGAGCTCACAACCAGTGCATCGATCGGCTATTACGGTGTGCATTAGTTTTCCAGATCCGATGATGGCATCCATCGGACACGCGTTGATGCAAAGGGCGCACCCGATACAGGTGTTTTCATCGATCCAAACACCGTTTGGAATTACGGGATGATCATATTCGGGATGTATTTGATCAGATACAGATTTTAGAAGCTCGCTAAGTTGGATCAATACTCGTTGGCCTCCGGGCGCGCAGCGGTCGCCTGTTGCGGAACGAGTACTCATGGCCTCAGCATAGGCGGCACAGGAGGGATAGCCGCAACGTTGACACTGGAGTTGTGGTAGCAGTGCGTCGAGCCGAAGCTCGAGTTGTTTCAATTCTTCTGGAGGTATCGTTGTCATAAAAGCCGGGCTAGCGCGGTAAAAAAGCGATCAACGTCGTCGAGATCATTATATAGGTGAGGGGTTATTCTGAGCGACTGACCTCTCGCACTCACGAATATGTTTTGGTCAACAAGGTTTTGTATCAAGTCTGAGGGGACATCGTTTTTGAATCGTAGTCCGGTAAAATGCGGAGAACGAAAAGGTTCCGGGAGAATATCAAGACCCGTTCGCCGGCCACGGTCGCATATCTCTTTATTTATCTGCCGAAGTGTGTGCTCGACTCTCGGAAGTTGCCACTCGATAAGTTGGTTGAGGCTCGCAAGCAATGCAGGAAGGAGGGCGAAGTTAGCCATCTCCCCCATATCAAATCTTCGGGCTGCCGGTTGATATTCGTCTCGGTAGGCAATAAGGTTCTGAAAATTAACCGCGTCCTTGCGAGCGAAGGCATTCAACTCGAGCGGATCACCCTGGTGATGCTTTGGGTGGACGTACATGATTCCGGTGGAATAAGGACCTAGTAGCCATTTGTAGGCCGCCGCGACAGCAAAATCAGGCTGAATGGTTGCGGCGTCAAAACTCATTGCGCCAAGACTCTGGGTCAGATCGAGAACAAGACCGGCATTTTCTTGATCGAGTGTGTGTCGTATTTTTTTAAGGTTTATCAGCGATCCATCAGTCCAGTGACAGTGGGGAAGCGCCGCAAGGCCGGTTGTTTTAGATATCGCTTTCAATATCTGGGATGTCCAATCACCGTTGGTTGGTCGAGAAACGGTAATCAGATTTCCGTTTAACTCTTTCGCAAGAGACTGCCAAATATAAAAGTTAGAAGGGTACTCCTCGGCAAGGACAATAATGTCCTGTCCCGGCCTCATTCGGATATTCCTGGCGGCTGCGGCGAGACCATAACTCGCCGAGGGAATGAGGGCGATATTATCTGGGCTGCTCTGCAAAAGCGCGCCTGCACTTTTTCGCACTAACTCTGCAGTTGCAAAGAAGTCTGGGGGTGTGATCTCCCAGGGGTGGCTTTTGCGGCGAAGACCTTCAATTCCTGCAGCGCAACTTTGTCGCAGCAGTGGCGACATATAGGCGCAATTAAGGAAAACGGTGTCTTCAGGTATATCAAAAAGGTCTCGCTGACAGCCAAGCGTTTCAGGGCGCACAGGTAAACAGCGAAAAGGCTATCGGACTGGCATTCCAGGTTCAGCTCCGTCGTCCGGCGAGAGGACAAACACGCCGCCAACATCATTCTTGCCTGATGCCGCTAGTACCATTCCATTTGATACTCCAAAACGCATTTTCCGAGGCGCTAGGTTTGCGACCATCACAACCTTTCGACCGATCAGTTGTTGAGGATCGTACGCGTTTTTAATACCGGCGAAGACTTCTCGGATTTCTTGGCCAAGATCAAGGGTTAATTTGATCAGCTTGTCAGCCCCTTCGACTGTTTCTGCGTTTTTTACGAGTGCAACACGGAGATCAATTTTTCCAAAATCACTAATTGATATCTGATCGGCAATCGGCTCATCGCTAAGGTGGCCCTGGGAGTTTTGTTCATCTTGTTTTTCGTCGGTCACTTTGAGGTTTTCCATTATGGCTGCTGCCTTTGCAGGTTCGATCCGATCCATTAGGCGTTTGAATGGACCAATTTGATGAGAGATTAAAGGCTGAGTGATTGAAGCAAGCGGGGTGCCAGTCCCGATCGGGCACTGGAGAAATTCGGCGCTACGTTCGGCGAGGCCTGGAACGATTGGCGCCAGCCATATCATTAAGATTCGGAACAAGTTAAGCCCCAAACTGCAAATGGCCTGTAGTTCGTCTTCTCTGCCTTCTTCTTTGGCGACTATCCAAGGCTGGGCGTCGTTAATGTATTGATTTGCCGAATCCGCCCACGCCATAATTTCGCGGACGGCGCGCGAAAATTCACGATTTTCGTATGCTTCGCAGACGGTATGATGCGCGGAGGTAAATTGATCAAAGAGTTCGGGGTTCACGACTGATGCTGACAGTTGCCCCTTAAAACGTTTGTTGATGAAACCCGCGCATCGGCTTGCGATATTCACTATTTTTCCGATGAGATCAGAATTAACGCGAGTTACGAAATCATCGAGATGGAAATCAAGATCCTCCACCCGATTATTTAATTTAGCTGCGAAGTAGTACCTTAGATAGTCGGGGTCCAAATGCTCAAGATAGTCCCGGGCGGTGATATAAGTGCCCCGCGACTTCGACATTTTTTGACCGTTAATGGTCAGGAATCCATGGGTGAATACCGCTGTTGGGGTTCGGAAATTTCCACCGTGGAGCATGGCGGGCCAAAAAAGGGTGTGGAAATAGAGAATGTCTTTACCGACGAAGTGATAAAGCTCTACTTCAGAATCAACCGACCAGTACTTATCAAAGTCGAGCCCTTTTTTTTGACAAAGATTTTTGAAACTTGCCATGTAACCAATCGGTGCATCTAGCCAAACGTAGAAGTACTTTTCCGGAGCGTCAGGGATTTCGAATCCAAAATAGGGTGCGTCGCGAGAGATATCCCAATCTTGCAGGCCGGTGTCGAACCACTCGTTTAGCTTATTTCGGACTTCTGACTGCAACCGTCCCGAGCCGGTCCAGTCTTTAAGCATTTCTTCGAAGTCGGATAGACGAACAAAAAAATGCTCTGATTCTTTTTCGACCGGGGACGCCCCTGATATCACCGAGACCGGATCTTTAATATCCGTCGGCGAGTAGGTTGCGCCACAAGATTCGCAACTGTCTCCATTTTGGTCAGCGGCCCCACATTTTGGACATGTTCCTCGTATAAACCGATCAGGCAGGAACATGTTTTCAACAGGATCGAATGCTTGCGTAATCGTGCGTTTTTTGATGTGTCCTTTTTCGAGTAAACGCTGATAGATCGTCTCGGAAAAATGCCGATTTTCTTCAGAGTGGGTTGAATAGTAATTATCAAAAGCGATATGAAAGTCACTAAAGTCCCGACGATGCTCCACGGCGATCCGCTCAATGAGTTGTTCGGGGGTGATGCCCTCACTTCGAGATTTGAGCATGATTGGGGTGCCATGCGTATCTTCGGCGCAAACATAGTAGGTTTCGTGCCCTCGCAAGCGCTGAAACCGTGTCCAGATATCGGTTTGAATGTACTCCACTAAATGGCCCAGATGGATAGGGCCGTTGGCGTAGGGTAGAGCGCTTGTGGCAAGAATGGTTCGAGGCATCTGAGTTCGCAAAGGGAGATCGGATTAGGTCGAATTCGAATTTCCCGTTTGAAGGGAAACAGGCACCCGAAATACAGCGTTAAACCTCTTAATTATAGCTTATGCACTCAATGTTGATGCATCGTTGTGGTAGCATCGGGCACCTTAAAAAAAGTATTTTCGATTACCTCCTTCAAAATTTTAACCCAATTCGGAATAACATGACTGAGATCTCCACTTCAGCCCTGCTCGAGGCAGTTGGCAACATTCTTGATCCCCACACCAAATCAACGCTTGAGGAGTCAAAAGCAATTACGTCCTCAAACATTGAAGGGGATACAGTTTCGCTTGAAATAACACTCGGATATCCGGCAGCGGGCTGGCAGGCAACTCTGGATGCTTTGGTTCGAGAGGCGATAGAAGGTGTCGTGGGTGGGTCTTGTACGATTAATCTTTCGGTGAAGACGAGTGTGGTTGCCCATGAAGTCCAGAAAGGCGTCACCCCGATCAAAGGCGTTCGCAATATTATCGCTGTGGCGTCCGGAAAGGGGGGAGTGGGTAAATCTACGGTTTCTTCGAATTTAGCGCTCGCGCTTGCTGCAGAAGGCGCGCGAGTGGGTATTTTGGATGCCGACATTTATGGTCCGAGTCAGCCCCGCATGCTTGGAATTAGCGGTCGCCCGCAATCGTCTGATGGAAAAAGCATCGAGCCGATGATGAGTTATCAGATTCAAGCCATGTCTATTGGTTTTCTGATTGATGAGGATACGCCAATGATTTGGCGCGGACCGATGGTGACACAGGCTCTAGAGCAACTCCTGAATGACACACAATGGAAGGATCTGGACTATTTGGTCATTGACTTGCCACCGGGTACGGGCGATACGCAATTGACATTGGCACAAAAAGTTCCGGTGTCTGGAGCGATTATCGTAACAACACCCCAAGATATCGCGTTACTGGATGCAAGAAAGGCATTAAAAATGTTTGAGAAAGTTGAAATTCCAGTGCTGGGCGTGGTGGAAAACATGAGTACGCATATTTGCAGTCAGTGCGGCCACGAGGAAGCGATCTTTGGTCAGGGCGGCGGTCATCGCATGGCGGATGAGCACAGTGTTGACGTATTAGGGGGCATTCCGCTCGAGATGCGAATCCGCGAGGATGCAGACAGTGGCCGGCCGACGGTCGTCGCTGACCCTGACGGAAAAGCAACTGCAAATTACAAAGAAATTGCTAGAAATGTAGCTGGTCGACTTGCGGCACGGAAACGTAATTACGCGGATGTATTCCCTTCAATCGTGGTTCAGAACACCTGACAGGATAACCGATGTCTATTAAGTCAGATCGTTGGATCCGAGAAATGGCGGGCGCGGGAATGATTGAGCCATTTGAGGCAGAACAAGTTTCCAGTGTTGATGGTGCAAAGGTAATTTCGTATGGTACGTCAAGTTATGGCTATGACATACGCTGCTCGAACGAGTTCAAAATTTTTACGAACATCAATTCTGCTATTGTTGATCCAAAATTATTTGATGCGAGTAGTTTTGTTGATTTCGAAGGGGAGTGTTGCATTATCCCGCCGAACTCATTCGCGCTTGCTCGAACCGTGGAGTATTTTCGAATTCCTCGCAACGTATTAACGATTTGCCTTGGTAAATCTACATATGCACGTTGCGGTATCATTGTTAATGTCACACCGTTTGAACCGGAGTGGGAGGGATATGTCACCCTTGAGTTCTCAAATACGACGCCGTTACCCGCGCGCATTTATGCGAACGAAGGGGTTGCTCAAGTTGTATTTTTTGAAGCAGATGAAAGTTGTGAAGTCTCTTATAAAGATCGTAAGGGGAAGTATCAGGGTCAAAGTGGAGTCACTCTTCCTCGGGCTTAATTTTTCGTCGTAATAGCAGGATTTTCTGATGACCGGCAGCGTTTTCGGGACTCTTTTTCAGGTGAGCACCTTTGGCGAAAGTCATGGTCCGGCGCTCGGCTGCGTGATTGATGGATGCCCTCCCGGGCTGTCGATCACGGAGTCTGATTTACAGCAAGATCTTGATCGGCGACGCCCAGGCCAATCGAAGTACACCACTCAGAGAAAAGAGCGCGATCAAGTTGAGATCCTCTCGGGAGTGTTTGAGGGAACTACGACCGGGGCACCGATTGCGTTATTGATTCGGAATGAAGATCAGCGCTCTAGAGACTACGACAAGATTAAAGATCAGTTCCGACCCGGTCACGCTGATTACACCTACCTTAAAAAATACGGGGTGAGGGATTATCGAGGGAGTGGGAGAGCATCGGCCCGTGAAACGGTAGCGAGGGTCGCTGCAGGGGCGATTGCGCGGAAATATTTGTGGGACAGCGCGGGTATTGGTATTCGCGGCTGCCTGACGCAAATGGGTCCTATTGTTGCTGATTCCATTGACTGGGGCGTGGTGGAGACTAACCCTTTTTTCTTTCCGGACTTGTCAAAAATAGATGAGATCGGTGCGTTTATTGATCAGTTACGACGGGACGGGGACTCTATTGGCGCTCGGATTTTGGTGATCGCAGAGGATGTTCCTCCGGGATTAGGGCAGCCGGTTTTCGATCGATTAGATGCTGACATCGCCGGGGCGATGATGTCGATTAATGCGGTGAAGGGGGTTGAAATCGGAGCAGGCTTTGAGAGCGTCATTCAGCGGGGAAGCGTTCATCGGGATGAGATTTCACCGCAAGGATTCCTGAGCAATAACGCCGGAGGTGTTTTGGGAGGGATTTCAACCGGTCAGGAGATTCTTGCCTCGATCGCACTCAAACCGACATCCAGTATCCCCACGGTAGGTCAGACCGTTCAAGTCGACGGCTCCGCAACAGAGGTCATCACGACCGGAAGGCATGATCCCTGTGTCGGGATTCGGGCCGTACCTATCGCAGAAGCGATGTTGGCGCTCGTGTTGATGGATCATTTCCTGCGTCAGCGGGCGCTTGGTGTAAATGAAACGCCCGGTCCTGATATCCCTAGTGCGGCGTAAGCGAGTTGTTCAGTAACGCGTTTCGAATTCAGGACTAGGAACAGGGCTTTGACCCACCGTCTTTGTATTTCGATCTTCACTCATAAGTACGAGGACGTGGCGTCCGATCGCCTCTAGAAGCTCCGCACCCGCTAGATCCAGTGTGCCTTGTTTCTGATGATCTTGTTTAACCCATCCCAGCGCATCTAGGGTGGGGAAAAGCGTAACCGGATCGTCTATTTTTTGGCATCCGTTATGCTTAAAAATCTCCAGCGCCGCTTGTCTCGCGAGATTTGGATAGCTTGCGAGTGAGGTAACAATGCGCTCGGGAATGACCGTAGTCTGATCCACGGGCAATAACGCTTTACCGAGGTTTGTCTCGAGCATGACAAATAATTGACGAAAATTGATCATGATTCTTTTAATTTCGAGATTAGCCTAAACGTGGGTTCGAAAATCCGATAGTAACAGTGTAAGACCAAAAAAAATGAGTCCGGGGCTGTCGATTCCCCTCCATCGTTGGAATTATTGAACGCTATGGTAAAATCCGGCGCCCTCAGGAGAAGGAATATGACCGGAAAAACCCTATACGACAAACTTTGGAATCAGCATTTGGTTCGGGAAGCAGACGGCGGTGATGCATTAATTTATATCGATAGACAGCTTCTGCACGAAGTGACCTCCCCCCAGGCCTTTGCCGGCTTGCGTGATGCGAAACGGTTTCCTAGACGCCTGGCAGCTAACTTGGCCGTGGCTGATCATAATGTGCCGACAACGGATCGTAGCGCTGGGATCGATGATCCTATCGCTAGACTGCAGGTCGAGACACTCGATCGAAATTGCGCGGAGTTCGGTATTACGGAATTCAACATGACCGATCCCCGCCAGGGAATTGTCCACGTGGTTGGGCCTGAACAAGGTGTCACTCAACCGGGAATGACGATTGTGTGTGGGGACTCCCACACCGCGACACATGGCGCGCTAGGGGCGCTCGCATTTGGGATTGGCACATCGGAGGTTGAACACGTTCTGGCAACTCAATGCCTGATGGCGCGCAAAATGAAGAATATGCGAATTGTCTTGAACGGTGCTCTAGCTGATGGAATGGCGTCAAAAGATATGATTCTTGCAGTAATTGGAGAAATTGGCACCTCTGGTGGCACGGGCTACACGATCGAATTTGCGGGGTCGGCGGTTGAAGACGCTTCCATGGAGGCGCGAATGACTTTATGTAACATGGCCATAGAGGCGGGGGCTCGTGCGGGTATTATCGCTGTAGACCAGAAGACGGTTGATTACCTTCGGGGGCGTGCATATTCCCCGAGCGGAGATCAGTTTGATCTCGCCGTTAAAGCATGGCGTGAATTAGTTTCGGATCCTGATGCCGTTTTCGACGCGGAACATGTGATTGATGTATCTGACTTGCGACCTCAAGTCACATGGGGGACTTCTCCAGAAATGGTGGCGAGTGTCGATGATGTGATCCCCGATCCGGCGGATGCGCCAGATGAGGGTAAGCGCGAAGGTTGGTCGCGGGCGTTGGATTACATGGCGCTTGAGCCGGGAACTCAAATTGGCTCAATCGAAATTGACAAGGTGTTTATCGGCGCTTGTACGAATGGCAGGATTGAAGATCTTCGAGCGGCGGCCAACATTGCACGCGGTCGTCGAGTCGCCCCCAATATAAAGCAAGCCTTGGTCGTTCCCGGATCAGGCCTGGTAAAGAAACAAGCCGAGGATGAAGGTCTTCATCAGATTTTTATTGATGCCGGATTTGAGTGGCGGGAGCCTGGTTGCTCGATGTGTCTAGCGATGAATGCAGATCGTCTTGAGCCGGGTGAGCGTTGTGCAGCGACGTCAAACCGTAACTTCGAAGGGCGTCAGGGTTACGGCGGTCGCACCCATCTCGTTTCTCCTGCGATGGCAGCAGCCGCAGCAGTCGCAGGACACTTTGCTGATCCAAACAAGTTATAAGGGCATGTGGCATGAAAAAATTTATTAAGTACACCGGCGTGGTCATCCCAATCAATAGAGATAACATTGATACGGATGCCATTATTCCGAAGCAATTTTTGAAGTCGGTTGATAAATCCGGCTTCGGAGATAATTTATTTGATGCTTGGCGGTACGAAGATCAGGGTGAGCCCGGAGCTGATTGCAGTGATCGGCCACTCAATAAAGATTTCGTTTTAAATCGCAAGCCCTATCGCGACGGCTCATTCTTGCTTGCGAGGGAAAATTTTGGTTGCGGATCCTCTCGCGAACATGCGGTGTGGGCATTGCGTGACTTTGGTATTCGGACGGTAATTGCTGCAAGCTTCGCGGATATTTTTCACAATAATTGCTTTAAAAACGGAGTGTTGCCAATCGCGCTTCCGTTAGCTGATATTGAGTGGCTTTTCGCAAGAGATGATGAGCGGGGCGCGTTCTCGATGGAAATCGATCTCGAACGTCAAGCGCTTACATCTGAAGACGGCAACGTCTATCGTTTCGAGATTGATGAATTTAAAAAGCACTGCTTAATAGAGGGGCTGGACGATATTGGACTCACCCTGCAGCACGAGTCAGATATCAGCGCCTACGAGGCGCGAAGAGCCAAGGAAGCGCCATGGTTATTTCCTGACTTGCAGTTATAAGTTTAAGCATTCGATAGAACTACAGAGACTATGACCACAGAGAAGGAATTGAATGTCGCGGTTGTTGGGGCCACCGGTGCAGTCGGCGAGACCATGATAAAGATATTAGAGGAGCGCAATTTTCCGGTGGCAAAGTTGTTTCCGCTTGCAAGTGAGAAGTCGGTTGGCAAAGTGGTGATGTTTCGAGGAAAAGCAGTCCGGGTCCAGGCGCTATCCACGTTTGATTTCGCCCAGGTTTCGCTTGGACTGTTTTCAGCGGGAGGAAATATCTCGGCAGAGTATGCGCCAAAGGCGGTTGAATCAGGATGTGTCGTAATCGATAACACCTCACATTTTCGAACAGACCCTAATATTCCACTAGTGGTTCCTGAAGTTAATCCGCACGCGTTAGAGCGGCATTCGGGCCTCATTGCGAACCCAAACTGCTCAACCATTCAGATGGTTGTTGCATTAAAACCAATTTATGACGCGGTTGGAATCAAGAGAATTAATGTGGCTACATATCAAGCTGTCTCGGGGGCGGGACAAAGTGCGATCGAAGAATTGGCCGGTCAGACCGCTGATTTGCTCAATGCGAAGCCGATTACGTCTAAGGTCATGCCTAAACAAATTGCCTTCAATGCGATTCCACATATCGATACCTTTCAAGAAAACGGATACACACGAGAAGAGATGAAAATGGTCTGGGAGACTCAGAAGATCTTCGAAGACGATGAGATCGCAGTGAACCCGACCACAGTCCGAATTCCTGTTTTTTATGGCCACTCGGAGGCTGTGCATATTGAAACCCGTGACAAAATAACGGCAGAGCAGGCCCGGTCACTTCTTGAAAATGCGCCGGGGATCTGTGTTATTGATGATCGGCAGCCTGGCGGTTATCCCACCGCAGTCACAGAGGCGGCAAACTCAGATCCCGTGTTTGTCGGTCGAATTAGAGAAGATATTTCGTGTGAGCGTGGATTATGCCTTTGGGTGGTGGCTGATAATATCCGAAAAGGTGCCGCGTTAAATAGTATTCAGATTGCCGAGGCGGTGCAATCGACCCTAAAATAATCGCGCGAAAGGTTCCGTTCTCTACCTCTACCTCTACCTATCGGTCAATTCGAGCACCCCACAGCCACCTTTTAGGTTCTGTGCGGTTTTCTGTTTGTTTTTCTATCACCTTGATTAATCAACTCACGCTCGAATTCGTGCATTGGTTCAAGGCGGCTGTCCTCCTATAATGGACGGATGACGCCGACCCTGTTTTTACTCAAAGCGCTTGCGCCTTTTTCTAGGTTAACGTTCGAGCGGTCGATGAAAAATATTCGAGCCGCTTTACTAATCGGGTTATGTGCCGCGTTCAGTGTTTCTGCAAGTGCATTTGTACTTAACTCGATTGAAGTGCAGTCGAATCTATATGAGCCTCTGGCGGCTAAAATTTCGGTGTCAGAACTATCTGCCGGAATCACTGATGACTTGATAGTGGCACTAGCGTCACGCGAGGCGCATCAGGCGGCAGGTATCGTCTATGACGAAATCCTTGGAGAGTTTGAATTCTCTCTTGACTCGTCGAGTCAACCATTTTTTATCCATATTCATACCGCTAGGGCGATATCACTGCCGTTTATTCGATTTCTGGTCCAACTTACTTTGGGAGAGCAGCAGGTATTTCGGGATTACACCATCATGTTGGATCCCGTTGTCATTAATAATCCAGACCCTATCGCGACGGAAAGCGAAACAACTGCCGCGACTCTACCGCTATTGTACCCGGGTGATAGGTTTGGTCCCGTCGAAAGAGGCGACACGTTAATGCAGATTGCGCGTTCGGTTGAGGCGTCTTCCATGATTACCGTGAAGCAGAAGATGGTTGCGTTGATCGATGAGAATCCGGACGCTTTTATAGACGGTAACATGAATTTAATGCGGCAGGGGGCGATCCTGCGAATACCTTCCGAGCGGTCAATGGCGGCTTTGGATAAAAATAAAGTCGCAGACATTTATGAAACGCAGTTGCTGACGTGGACCCAACGTTCTGCTCAGGATGAGGACGAGTCATCATCAACCGAGGGCTGGACCGCCGCCGATTTAGCAATTCCTGATACTGAAGAATCTGCACTGACTGGACAAAGTTATGTGCTCCGGATTGTGTCTCCGAACGGGCAAGTTGTCCCAGCTGCAGGGTCAACATCGTCCGCGAGTACGCTCGGAGATGACGCGACCGAATCGTCGTCGGTGACGGGGATGGCGTCAACCGGCCTTGATGCGCCAGAAGCGCCGCAAAATCAGCAAGTTGATGATTTAAGGAATCGGCTCGGGGCAGTTGAGGAAGCATTTGCATCAAAGACGTTAGAAAACGACACTCTAAACCGTCAGATCAGCCTGCTTGAGTCGCAGCTTGAAAAGACGATGAAATTAATTGAGCTTCAAGAATCTCAGTTGACACTTGCGCAACAGCAGCTTGATAAAATGACAGAACTCCAGATCGCGGAAAGGCAGAAGATCGAGCAGCTTCAGTCGTATACGTTATCAAAAGATTCAGAGGCGATGGACTCTCAGCAGATTCTTGTTGTAGAAGATGTTAACGAAGACGGTTCAGATGACCCCAATAATCAGCTCTCGGATAGTGTCAACACTTCAAATACGCCAGAGCGATCGATAGAGTCGGATCCTCAGTTCGCGGCGACAGAAGATTCTAAAGTGACGCCTGCTGCGCCATGGCGTGACCCTTCGCAGACTTTGGATTGGATGAAGGATCGTGCGTTATGGCTTTATGGGCTAGCGGGCACCTTTATCAGCACCGGATGGGGCGTTGTTGAGCGTAATACAGGACCACTGTTGATGGATGATTCAGCGGTATCGTTTGGACTACTGGTCATTGTGCTTTTGTTGATACTGTGGTTGATTCGCCGACGGCGTACCCAACGTTATTTGTCATCAGATTCCGAGGCAGCAAGGGTCCCTAGCGCGGCGCGTCGTTCGGTGTTTCAAGACTCGGTACCTGGTGACTCTCAGGGTTCTCAGCCCGTCGTGCCAACGGTTGTTGAAGATAGTATCGGCGCAGGGTTTGTAACTGAATTGGAAACACAAAGAGGAGTCGCGGTAACAAGCGATGAGGTTGATCCTCTCACAGAAGCAGAAATTTACATCGCTTATGGTCGCTCGAGCCAGGCAGAGAAAATTTTGCGGGATGCGATCAGTCGATTCCCGAACCGTCTTGAGCTTAAACTTAAGTTGTTAGAAGCGCTTCAAACACTCGATAAATCTGCAGAATTTAACGAGATGATGACAAGCTTGATTCAAGAGGTGGATAAAGACTCCGCTGAATTTGCGCATCTTCAGGCGCTATCAAAAAAAATAAAAGCGGAACCTGCTCCGATCTCCGGAACTTCTGGGAACCATTCAACTGTTGATTCATCCTCTTCATTAGGCATTGACTCTGCGGCAATTGAGGAAGGCTCGCCCGGATCCCAATCGTCAAAAATGGATCTGCAAGAGATTGAGTTTGAGATTGAGAGTGCCAGTGAGATCCACGACAGTGAGTTAATACCGGCGCCAAGTCGAACAGGCCGCGACGATGCGGGGCCGGAATCCGGCGAGGGCGATATCAGTTTTGAAATTGCCTCAGAGGTGGAGTCTGATGACGCGATATCTTTTGAAGGGTTAAGTGAGCAGCCGAAGCGTAGCGACGAAAATCTTGATAGCTTCGTTTTGACAGATGAACCGGGAGCCTCTGATCAGCTCGATCTCGCGCAAGCCTGTATTCAAATTGGAGACGAGGAAGGCGCGCGACATATACTCCAAGCCTTAGTCGATGGCGAGGACAAAGAGAGCGCGGAAAAAGCGCTCCGAATCCTTAAGACGCTTTAACTGCTCGTTGTATTGGGGTTATTACGGGATTTTGGTTTGTGCCCCACATTAAATGGGGTCTGTGGCGAGAGACCGAACCAGAGAGATAACACTCTCTACAAGTTCTGCCTTCGGCCGGCCATTTACGTCGAGATTTTGCTCAATTTCGTTAACAATTGCGGATCCCACAACGACACCTTCCGCAATTTTTCCAATTTCTTTGACCTGATCACGAGTTTTGATGCCGAAGCCAACGGCTACGGGAAGATCTGATTTCGCTTTAATTTGGTGGACCGCTTTTTCTATTGAACTCGCCGCTGCCGATTGCGTACCCGTTATTCCAGCAATCGAGACGTAGTAGACAAACCCACTGCTGTTGGCAAGAACATCTTTTAAACGGTTCTCATTGGTTGTCGGCGTCACCAGTCTAATCCAATGAAGTCCTGCGGTGCGAGCCGGATCACAAAGTTCGTCATCCTCTTCAGGAGGCAGGTCCACCATAATCAGACCATCAACACCAGCGGTTGCCGCATCGTTAACGAATTGGGTGGTGCCATATTGATAGATAGGGTTGAAGTACCCCATTAGGATCAGAGGGGTGGTCTGATTTTTTCCCGAAACGCTCTGACCATTTCGAGAGTTGCGCGAAGTGATCCACCGTTCGCCAATGATCGTAAGCTGGCGGCCTGGATTGCCGGCCCGTCGGCCATTGGATCTGAAAAAGGCATTCCGATCTCTATAATGTCCGCACCCGCTGACGGCAGCTGATGGAGAATGTCTAGACTGGTTTGAAGGTCTGGATCGCCAGCTGTGATAAAAGTAACAAGACCGGCCCTATGATCTTTAGAGAGGCGGTCAAACGTCGCCGCGATTCTATCCCTTTTATTATCGCTCATATTTTTACTCCGAGCGATTCGGCGATGGTGAAAATGTCCTTATCACCGCGACCGCATAGATTCATCACAAGAATTTGTTCGCGATCCATTTCAGGCGCAAGCTTAACAACGTGAGCAAGCGCATGGGCTGGCTCTAACGCGGGAATGATCCCTTCGGTTCGACAACAAAGCTGGAATGCTTCGAGCGCTTCTTCATCGGTTACGGAGACATATTCAACTCTCCCTTGATCGTGGAGCCATGCGTGCTCCGGACCAATCCCGGGATAGTCAAGTCCAGCAGAGATTGAATGTGCATCAGTGATCTGCCCGTCTTCATTTTGCAGCAAGTAGGTACGATTCCCGTGCAACACCCCTGGGTTACCCCCCGTCAAAGAGGCTGCATGTTTGTCAGTATCGACCCCAAGTCCTCCAGCCTCAACCCCAATAATTCTCACTTTCTCATCCAAAAAGGGATGGAAAAGGCCCATCGCATTTGATCCTCCACCAATGCAGGCAACCAATGCATCCGGTAGACGTCCTTCCGCAAGCGCCATTTGTTCTCGAGTCTCCAATCCAATGACACTCTGGAAATCGCGAACCATCATTGGGTAGGGATGAGGACCTGCGACCGTGCCGATAATGTAGAAGGTGTTCTCAACATTTGCCACCCAATCGCGCAACGCGTCATTCATGGCGTCTTTTAACGTGCCCGTGCCACTTGTTACAGGAATGACTTCAGCCCCTAGTAACTTCATACGAAAAACGTTAGGCGCCTGGCGTTCAATATCAGTTGCCCCCATGTAAACGACACAAGGTAAATCGAATAGCGCACATACCGTGGCAGTTGCAACCCCGTGCTGACCCGCACCTGTTTCGGCAATAATCCGTGTTTTTCCCATTCGTTTGGCGAGAAGGATCTGTCCAAGTGTGTTATTAATTTTGTGAGCGCCAGTATGATTGAGCTCGTCTCGCTTAAAATAGATCTTCGCTCCGCCAAGGTGCTCTGTCAGGCGTTCTGCAAAGTAAAGTGGACTGGGTCGGCCGATATAGTGCGTCGCATAATAATCAAAGTCTGCCTGAAAGGAGGTAGAATTTTTTGCTTGAGCGTAAGCTGCTTCTAACTCTAGGATCAATGGCATTAAAGTTTCGGCAACAAATCGTCCGCCAAAAATACCAAAATGTCCGCGGTCGTCTGGTCCACTGCGATAGGATTCAAGTGGGGCGTTGTTCGTGTTATCTAACGACATAAGGATTTTCTTTAAGTCTAGGTTAAGGAGTGAGCCAATTGATGGCGCCGAAAAGGTTAAGGAAATTAGCAACGACGTTTGAGCGTAAATTCTACAACAACTTATGACAAAGCTTTTGGCGTATGGATAACCATAAAAATCGACCGCGACCGCTCAATCGATATGCGCTGGGGGTTGAGTATGATGGCAGCGAGTTCTGTGGATGGCAGATGCAAAAGGGGGTGGCGACGGTCCAGCAGACTTTGGAAACCGCAATTAGCGCTGTTGCAAATCATTCGGTGCGGACAACGACCGCAGGCAGAACCGACACGGGTGTTCATGCGACGGGCCAAGTGGTCCACTTCGAGACCCAAGTGAGTCGTCAGATCAACTCATGGATTAAAGGTGTGAACTCCAATCTGCCGTCTAGTGTTGCGGTAACGTGGGCGCGACTGGTGCCTTTAGACTTTCATGCTAGATTTAGTGTGATCGGACGAACGTACCGTTACATTATATTCTGTCGGAAAGTAAGCCCAGCGATCTTGTCCCGAAAAGTAACCTGGACCTACCTCGATCTTGATGAGAATCTAATGGCCACAGCTGCAGACGACCTTGTAGGGCGCCATGATTTCTCGGCGTATCGATCGGTGCGTTGTCAGTCTCATCAACCCGTCCGTGATGTTCAAAAAATTTCAATCAACCGACGCGGGGATTGGATTTGGATTGATATTGACGCCGATGGCTTTCTGCACCACATGGTTCGTAATATTGCAGGCGTGTTGATGGCAATCGGATCGGGCGAAGCACCAGTATCCTGGGCGAAAAAAGTGTTGGACGGTCGTGATCGGAGACAGGGTGGTGTCACAGCGTCTGCCGATGGTCTTTACCTATCGGAGGTACGCTATCCCGCTCATTTCGATATTCCGCCACCGCCACCTGCCTGTAAGTTTTGGTAAGTGATTTCGGTCAACGCGTTACAATACCGGCGTGCGGACTCGAATTAAAATTTGCGGAATCACTAATCCTGATGATGCTAGCGCTATCGTTGATGTCGGCGCTGACGGCATAGGGCTTATGTTCTATAAAAGAAGTTCAAGATTCGTTAGTATCCAACAAGCGATCGCGATTGCCGAAAAGATACCATCGTTGGTCGATCTTGTGGGTGTATTTGTCGATCCATCAGAGGAAGAAGTCAATGCGGTGCTTGATCGAGTACCCTTAAGCATTCTTCAGTTTCACGGCAATGAGAGTGCGGACTTTTGCGAAGGATTTGGAAGACCCTATATAAAGGCGATGAGAATGGCAGATCAGGTTGACCCTCAAACGGAGTCGTTGACTCACCCAAAAGCGGGTGCTTTTTTGCTGGACACCTTTAATCCGGATGCCCATGGTGGGACGGGAGAGACGTTTGAATGGAGTCGAGCCCGCGCTAATCTGGCGTCACCCATTATTTTGGCGGGGGGCCTGACTGCTGCCAACGTGGGGACGGCGCTGTCAGTCTCGAACGCATGGGGTGTTGATACGAGCTCCGGCGTGGAAAAAAGCCCGGGCGTAAAGGATATTCAAAAAATAGAGACGTTTTGTCGTGCGGTTCAGGAATGGGATCGTAATAGCCGTGATAAAACGGCACAAAGGATGAGTCATTAATGAGTTGGTTTGATCGTTTAATTCCACCAAAAATAAAAGATGTCGCTTCAGCAGCGACCCGTCGCGGTGTTCCCCAGGGACTGTGGCGGCAATGCTCGGACTGCAGTTCAGTGCTCTATGGGGCTGATCTAGACCGCAGCATTCAAGTCTGCCCCAAGTGTGGCCACCATATGCGTCTGACAGCGAGAGCCAGATTAGCCGCGTTCTTTGATGATGGTCAGTTCGACGAGATTGGCGCCGACTTGAAAGCCGTTGATGTTCTCGGCTTTAAAGATTCTCGTCGATATCGGGAGCGACTGTCCGAAGCGATAAAGGAGTCCGAAGAAAAAGAGGCATTGGTGGCGGGGCGGGGCTCGGTCCACGGCACCCCTTTTACCGCGGTCGCTTTCGAATTTCAATTTATGGGCGGGTCTATGGGATCAGTGGTGGGCGAGAAATTCGTTCGAGCGGCCGATGATGCATTTGCTCATCAGAACCCTATGGTTTGTTTTTCTGCAAGTGGTGGCGCCCGAATGCAGGAAGGATTGTTCTCATTAATGCAGATGGCGAAGACGACTTCAGCACTTAATAATCTCTCAGCCCACGGCATTCCTTATATTTCGGTTTTGACTGATCCAACGATGGGTGGTGTATCCGCCAGTCTCGCGATGCTCGGTGATTTGATTATTGCGGAGCCCAATGCGTTGATTGGCTTCGCCGGCCCTCGTGTGATTGAGCAAACCGTACGAGAAAAATTACCGGAAGGGTTTCAACGTTCAGAGTTTCTTCTCGAGCACGGCGCTATTGATATGGTGGTTGGTCGTGGAGAGCTTCGTGAGGTTATCGCCGAGTGTGCTGAAACGATGGGATTTGGACCCGTACGTGCGGTTGACGCCGAACTTTTAATTCCCGATCAAATTATCTAGCAACTGAGATCGTTGTTTTAATTTAATGGAGTCAGGAACTTCGGCAGACCTCGAAAACTGGCTCTCTTATATTGAGTCAATTCATTTTCGGACGATCGACCTTAGTTTGGATCGCCCGCGTCGCGTCCTTCACCTGTTGAAACTCAAAACGCCGGAAGTCGTCATTACCGTTGGCGGGACCAATGGTAAAGGGACAACGGTTTCGATGATCGAGGCCACTTATCGTTCTGCAGGATATAAGGTCGGGTGTTACACCTCACCCCACTTAATCAGTTACTGTGAGCGGATTCGTCTTTCAGGACTGGATGTGAATCCCGAACTATTGTGCGAAGCCTTTTCGGCTGTAGACAGCGCCCGAGGGAATATTCCATTGACTTATTTTGAGTTTGGAACTCTCGCCGCCTTCTATATTTTTTCGCACCAGAGAATCCATGTTGCGATTTTGGAAGTCGGAATGGGAGGGCGACTCGATGCGGTTAACCTGCTTAATCCAGACCTTGCAATTCTCTGCACGGTCGATATCGATCATCAGGCTTGGCTGGGGAGTACGCGCGAGAAAATCGGCATTGAAAAGGCGGGTATATTTAGATATCACGGCAAAGTGGTGATAGCCGATCCGGATCCACCGTCTAGCGTTATCAGCCGTTTGGCGATTCTCCAATGTGAGGCGCAACAGCATCATAAAAACTTTGAAGTAACGCGGTCGGGCCAGAATGTTTGGCATTGGCGTCATTTTCGCGATGCGACATTCGGAACTGGACTGCCAAGAGAGGTTCAGATCTCGACCGGTAGCGTGATTAGGGCTAGAAACGTATCAGGTGCCCTAGCATCGGTGTATGCGCTGCAGGACAGACTGCCGATTGAAGTCAAAGATCTCGACGCTTTACTGGCTGCAGTTACACCAGGCCGGCGACAGCATGTCGAAGGAGCGGTGAGTCTGTGGCTGGATGTGGGTCACAATATTCAGGCGATCGAAGGTCTTGCAACCGAACTGGCGCGAGAATCCGTAAAGGGAAAAACCCGCGGAGTGTTCGCAATGCTCGGGGATAAGGATATTGAACAGTGTATTCGGCTCATGGGCAATCAAATTGATGAATGGTTCCTTGCTGAGCTCAATGAGCCGCGCGCCATATCTGCTCAGGAACTCAAGGGTAAATGTTCGGCGCTTAAGGTGGTTGAGACCGCGGGCCAAAAGAAGGCTTCAGTCGTTTTTCTCCAGGCTTTAGAGGCGTCGCAACCGGGAGACAGAATAGTCGCTTTTGGTTCATTTTATTTGGTCGGTGATATACTGGAAGCGCACGCCAAGAGAATTTTTTCTTAATGGATGAGTCCGGCAATTCTCCTGTAAATCTTAAGCATCGGCTAATGGGCGCTTTTATCCTTTTGGTCTTGCCAATACTTGTTCTGCCGTGGTTGTTAGGGGGTGGAAATGGTGTGCCGCGCCAACTTCCGGGAAAAGAGCCAGGCTTTGGACCTGCGGATCAATTTGTTTCAACTATCGGCGGGGGTCAAATCGCCCCCAACGCAGACAACGTAGCTGAGTTGCCGGCGAAACAGAATGCGGATCCAGACGGCATGGCGGGTCAGAACTCAGAAAAGGGAGCTTCAACGGCGACAATCGATCAAAAAGCGCTTTATCAAAACAACGACCCTAGTGCTTCTCCTAAGGAAGTAGACACGGATAAAAGTGTTGCTCTGGTCAAACCCGGCTGGCTCGTGCAGATTGGCGCGTTTAAAGATGAGGCGAATTTAGAAATGCTTGAAACTCGGTTAGCGGAAAATAATATGTCCCCACGCCGTGAGAAGATTCTTGTTGGGGAAAAGCCAGGCTGGCGGCTGTTATTAGGGCCGTTTGAAACGAAAGAGGCTGCTGAACGAGAAAGTGGCAAGGCGGTTCTGATAACAGGTGAGCCGACAGTTGTGACTCCACAAGGGAGTTAAGCCTTTTGGTTTTTTACGGAACCCAATATGGAAATGTTTAGTCAGTTGACTGCGATGTCCGCGGCGGATCTCGCTTTTGGGCTTTTGGTGTTGTCCTCGTTGATTCTGGGAATAATCCGCGGACTCATTAGGGAAGTATTATCGCTTGGCTCGTGGATATTAGCGGCTTGGCTCTCCTATCGATACGGCCTGATTTTGGGTGATTCTTTTGATTCTGTGATAAAAAATCCGACGCTTTCAGCTGTGATTGGCTCGGTCGTTGTTTTTGCCGGGGTTTTGATCGCGCTGACGCTATTGAGTAGTCTTCTTAACAGAGTTTTTAAAAAAGCGGGATTAAGTCTTGCAGACCGATTCTTTGGCGGGATTTTCGGAGTTGCGCGAGGGGCCGCTGTCATCACCGTCTTGTTGATAGCGTTCCGGCTCACCTCTATTCCAGAGCAGGATTGGTATGTTCGATCGCAGTTCATTCCTTACTTTAATCCTTTGGTGAATAGTTTTTCGCTAAAGGTCAGTGATTCTCTTTCTAAGGACGCCGTCTCGACCAGCGTCGATGAAAGTGAAATTGATCAGGATCTTTAATCCCAATTTAATCGAAGCCATCATCGGAGCTCGCTAATATGTGTGGAATTGTTGGAATTGTCGGACATGCACCGGTTAACCAAGAAATCTATGACGCGTTGACAGTGGTTCAACATCGGGGTCAAGACGCGGCGGGGATCATGACGTGTGAGGAGGGGAGGGTCTTTTTGAGAAAAGACAGCGGTCTCGTGCGAGATGTATTTGCAGCGCGCCACATGCTTCAGCTTCGAGGGCACATGGGAATTGGTCACGCCCGCTATCCCACTGCGGGGGGGGAGAACCGCTCAGAAGCCCAACCTTTTTATGTGAACTCTCCTTTCGGGGTCGCGTTGGGGCACAACGGTAACTTAATTAACGCAGAAGCGCTCAGTCAGGAATTGTTCCAAGGAGATCTTCGTCAACTCAACACAGGCTCTGATTCAGAAGTACTGCTTAACGTGTTTGCCCATGAGTTAATGGTTTCTGCGCGAGAGAAGGGCGGCACACTTCAAGCGGATGATATTTTTGACGCGGTGGCCCGACTGCATCAGCGGTGTAAAGGCGCATATGCGGTAGTCGCGATGATAGTAGGATATGGGCTGGTTGCTTTTCGAGATCCATGTGGAATTCGTCCGCTTGTTATCGGGACACGTTCTGATGAACAGGGACAGTCGGTCATGGTTGCGTCTGAGAGTGTCGCGATGGATTTGCTTAACTACGAACTGATTGGAGACATTGCGCCGGGCGAGGGCGTTTTTATTTCAACCGATGGACAGATCGAGCGTCGAATTTGTGCGCCTAACACCCGGTTGACACCTTGTCTTTTTGAGTACGTCTATCTTGCTCGACCAGATTCAATTATTGATGAGGTTGCGGTTTATAAGAGTCGACTGCGGATGGGCGAGAAACTAGCCGAACAAATCATGAGCGAATGGAATGATCATGATGTGGATGTTGTCATTCCAATTCCGGACACCAGTCGGACCTCTGCGCTTCAGCTTGCCAATCTGATGAGGCTTAAGTACCGAGAAGGGTTTATCAAGAATCGCTATATTGGCCGAACCTTCATTATGCCAGGGCAGGCGGAACGGCAAAAATCAGTTCGGCAGAAGCTGAACGCGATTGACCTTGAATTTCGAGGTAAGAACGTACTCCTCGTTGACGATTCTATCGTTCGAGGAACCACTTCCAAACAGATCATTCAAATGGCGCGGGAAGCCGGCGCAAAAAAAGTGTATTTCGCATCAGCAGCACCGCCGGTTCGTTATGCTAATGTCTATGGTATTGATATGCCCGCACCTTCTGAGCTCGTCGCTAATGGCCGAACGCAAGAGGAGATCTGTGAATTTATTGGGGCTGATCGGCTGATTTTTCAGCGTTTGGAAGATTTAATTTCAGCGGTCCAGGAAGGAAACCCCAACATCCATACGGTAGACGCCTCGTGTTTCGACGGACAATATGTCACGGGTGATGTGACTGAAAAGTTTTTGAGTCAAAACGCCGGCGAACGCGGCGATGATGTTAAGCAAAAATCTTCGGAAACCCTCGATTTTGCCGAGATCAACTCTTACCACTAGAGCGTGAGTTGATCTGTTTTTCCGTGATAGTGAAGCAAGATTTCATCTTTTGTCAGCGTGATCCAACTTTCGCAGGACGCCCAGTCTCCCAAAACAATACGGTGACAGTTTGGTAACTGGCAATCGATCGAGTGAATTGCCGGGCGGTGAGTGTGACCGTGGATGAGAAAGCGGACCGAGTGTTTCTCCACGACAGCGGACACGGCAGAGTCCGTGACGTCCATGATTTCCATAGATTTGCCCGTCTTCGTGTCGTCACTGCGATACCGAGCCAACCGCGCTAACTGATCACGTTCAGCAATGCTTTTACTTAAAAACCCTTTTTGCCACGCGTCATCCAAAACCATTGAGCGAAAACTTTGGTGCGGGATGTCGTCCGTGCAGAGACTGTCGCCGTGCATTAAAAGTACTTCTCTCGAGTCGATTTCTAAAATATGCTCTTGGGCGAGCAAGGTCACTCCACATTCTTTGGAAAAAGTTTGACCCACTAAAAAATCGCGGTTACCCCCCGTAAAAAAGATTTTGACCTGCCTTTCGGTCAAAATCTGCAGAAGGTTAAAAGTATTCTCATGACCTAAAAAACAGACGGCGTCGTCTCCCAGCCAGTATTCAAAAAGATCTCCCAAGATATAGAGTTGATCCCCCGGGACCAGTCGGGTGGTAAATTGCTCGAAACGATAAAAAATGTCGGTTTCAGTCGCGCTGAGATGAAGATCGGATATCAGATAAATCATGCAGTGTTCGTTTTTGATTCAGTTAGGTAGGACAGTGGTCAGAGAAAAATTTGGATTAGGTCAGCCATTTCGGTAACATTCGCTACCGCTTCGCGTGATCAATTTTATGTCTATTCAAATTTACAATAGTTTAAGCCGAGTTAAAGAGCTTTTTGAACCCAGAGAGCCCGGCAAAATCGGTATATATGTGTGTGGAATGACAGTGTATGATTTTTGTCATATTGGTCATGCTCGCGTCCTTGTTGTTTTCGATATGGTTGTGCGAGTCCTGAGAGCCAAGGGTTTCGATGTTAAATACATCAGAAATATTACAGATATCGACGACAAGATCATCGCGCGTGCGACTGAAATAGGCGAACCCTGTGATGCTTTAACCGAAAGATTTATTTCCGCGATGCATGAGGACGAAGCAGCACTGAACGTGATCCCGCCGGATGAGGAGCCGAGAGCAACCGGACACATTACAGAAATTATCTCGATGATTGAGACTCTGCAGTCACGAGACCTTGCTTATCAAGGAAAAAACGGCGACGTTTTCTTTCGTGTGAGACAGTTTCCAGGGTACGGCTTACTCTCTGGTCGTTCAATTGATGAATTGTTATCCGGTGCGCGAATTGATAAAGACGTCGCAAAGGATGATCCACTTGATTTTGTTCTCTGGAAGTCGGCAAAAACGGGGGAACCGGCTTGGCCGTCTCCGTGGGGTGAGGGACGACCGGGGTGGCATATTGAGTGTTCAGCGATGTCCACCCGATGTTTAGGAGATAGTTTTGATATTCATGGCGGTGGAATGGATTTACGTTTCCCGCATCACGAAAATGAGATTGCTCAGACGGAGGGCGCGACAGGGAAAAAGTTTGTCAATTTCTGGATGCATAACGGTTTCGTTCAGATCGATCATGAAAAGATGTCGAAGTCGTTAGGTAATTTCTTCACCATTCGGGAGATACTTAAAAACGATCAAAATCCGGAAAGAGCGGGTGAAGTGGTTAGGTTTCTTATGCTCCTCAGTCATTATCGGAGCCCGCTCAATTTTTCTGATAGCGGCCTTGGTCAGGCTCGCTCCGGGTTAGAGCGACTGTACTCAGCCTTACAAAAGTCTGTGACTGGCGATGTACCGACGACGCTACCCGCTAATGACCAGTTTTCTTTGGCATTTGATCGGGCGCTAGACGACGACTTTAATACCCCATCGGCAATCGCCGTGCTTTTCGATATTGCGAAAGAGATAAATCGGGCGATTGACCAGGGAAAAGTTCATTAGCGGCAGCGTACGGCGTCGAATTGAAGCGCATGGCCGATATTTTGGGCCTGCTTTATCTAAACCCTGCAGTTTTCCTTGGAATTTCCGGCTCGAATCATTCCCCGGACTCTGAAGGGGATTCGAGTCTCATTGAGTCTTTGGTGAAGCAACGACAAGCGGCGCGGTTGTCCCGTGATTTTGATCGAGCCGATGCGATTCGCCAGGAGCTTGAGGCATTGAATGTCCTCATCGAGGATCGGCCAGACGGGACCTGTGAATGGCGTCGGCGTTGAATTTACAGGCTACCCTCCTACTGTTTATACTCTTGCATCTGGATTTTCCTTTTTTCCTAAGATTTCTCTTACCTAATTTTGATTGAGGTTCGCTAATGGAGCTGACCGGCGCTGAGATTGTCGTCCGAAGCCTTAAAGATGAAGGCGTAGATCTTGTGTTTGGATACCCTGGAGGGGCCGCGTTGCATATTTACGACGCGTTTTACAGCCAGGAAGATGTTCGCCACATTTTAGTTCGCCATGAACAGGCCGCTACTCATGCGGCCGATGGGTATGCTCGCGCGACCGGTAAACCTGGTGTGGTTCTTGTGACCTCCGGACCTGGTGTCACCAACACGATTACTGGAATAGCGACTGCTTACATGGACTCCATCCCCATGGTCGTGCTTGCAGGTCAAGTCCCGACCCACCTAATTGGGGATGATGCATTTCAGGAAGTGGATACAGTGGGTATCACGCGACCTTGCGTGAAACATAATTTCCTGGTTCGTGATGTAAAAGATTTGGCAACAACGATTAAGAAAGCTTTTTATATCGCAAGCACCGGTCGACCCGGCCCCGTGGTCGTTGATATTCCTAAGGACGTCACTGCGCTCAGAACCGAATATTCGTATCCGAAGGAAATTCGAATGCGTTCGTATGCGCCGGTCAGTCGGGGGCATTCGAAACAGATTAACCGGGCGGCCCATTTATTGTTAGGCGCAAAACGCCCGATAATATATACCGGTGGCGGAATTGTGCTCTCGGATGCTGCCCGTCAACTGACGGCGCTCGTCGACAAACTTGACTATCCCTGCACTAACACCTTGATGGGTTTGGGCGGGCTACCTTCAGACCACCCGCGTTTTCTCGGTATGCTGGGAATGCATGGGACCTATGAAGCCAATATGGCCATGTACGAGTCTGATGTCATGTTGGCAGTGGGTGTCCGATTTGATGATCGTGTCACTGGTGATCTTGCTAAATTCTCGCCAAATGCGAAGATTATCCATATAGATATTGATCCGGCATCCATCGGCAAGAATGTGCGGGTTGAGGTCCCGATTGTGGGTGATGCAACGACGGTTCTTGATCAACTGTTAGAGGCAATTGGCTCGAGCGGAACAAGTCCTGACGGTGATGCGTTAGCGGCATGGTGGTCTCAAATCCAAGAGTGGAAAGGAAAAGATTCCCTGAGATATGATTCCAGTGATGAGTTGATTAAACCCCAGTTTGTCGTGCAGAAGCTGCATGAGGTGACATTAGGTGATGCCTATGTGACTTCTGACGTGGGACAGCATCAGATGTGGGCCGCCCAATATTATGGGTTCAACAAGCCTCGAAGATGGATTAACTCAGGGGGTCTTGGAACCATGGGATTTGGGCTGCCATCAGCAATGGGCGTCCAGTTGGCGCACCCTGAGTCGGCAGTCGCCTGCGTCACTGGGGAGGCGAGTATCATGATGTGTATTCAAGAATTATCGACCTGCAAGCAGTATGGCTTGCCCATTAAAGTCGTAAATTTGAATAATCGATATATGGGAATGGTTCGACAGTGGCAGGAGTTTTTTTATGACCGGCGTTACTCTCATTCCTATATGGATTCTTTACCTGACTTTGTAGAGCTTGCCTCAAGTTTTGGTCACACGGGAATTCAAATTGACAAGCCGGGTGATGTTGAGGATGCGCTACGAGACGCTTTTGCGCGGAAAGATCAGTTAGTTTTCTTGGACTTTATTACGGATCAGAGCGAGAACGTCTATCCCATGATTTCAGCAGGGGCAGGGCACAACGAAATGGTATTGAAGCCTTCAGACAGCGGTGCCAAACCGCTCGAACGCGAATTGGCATAATCATAATGCGCCGAATTATTTCTATTTTGGTTGAAAATGAGCCTGGAGCGTTGTCTCGTATTGCGGGGCTTTTTTCCGCTCGAGGATACAATATCGAATCGCTTACGGTTGCACCGACTGAAGATGATTCATTGTCTCGAATGACGATTGTGACCCATGGCTCTGAGCAAATCATTGAGCAGATCACTAAACAACTTAACAAACTGATTGACGTTGTGCGTTTGCTGGATTTGAGTGAGGGACGACACATAGAGCGCGAACTGCTATTGCTGAAAGTAATCGCGACCGGGCCAGATCGTGAAGAGATCAAGCGTCTTGTCGATATTTTTCGCGGCCGCATTATCGATGTTGATGGTGAAACTTATACGATTGAGTTGACCGGTCCCGGCGATAAACTGAATGCATTTCTGGACACGATGCCGTCGACGGGAATCGTCGAAGTTGTCCGCTCTGGAGTATCCGGAATTGCCCGCGGGGAACGGGCGTTAAGGATTTAACCTCGGCGGTTACCATTACTGCCGGTCGATTTTCAATTAAGGAACTAAAAATGAAAGTCTATTACGACAAAGACGCCGACCTCGGCATCATTTCGAGCAAAACCGTTGCTGTAATTGGTTACGGGTCTCAGGGTCACGCTCATGCGAATAACCTAAGAGATAGCGGAGTCGACGTGGTTGTTGGGTTGCGGGAGGATTCAGGTTCCCGTGTAAAGGCGATCAATTCAGGCTTACGCGTAGACACGGTATCCGCGGCAACTGCGTCCGCGGACGTTGTCATGATGCTGGTCCCGGACGAATTAGCGGGAGACCTCTATGATGCAGAGGTTGCGCCTCATCTCAAACCTGGCGCCGCATTAGCGTTTGCGCATGGATTCAATGTGCATTTTGGATTTGTAAAGCCAGGCGCTGACATTGATGTCATTATGATTGCGCCGAAAGGGCCGGGTCATCTCGTTCGTTCGACCTACGTCGAAGGCGGAGGCGTGCCGTGCCTGATAGCGATAGAGCAGGACGCGAGTTCAAACGCCCGCGACATTGCTCTCTCATACGCAAGCGCAATCGGCGGTGGTCGGGCAGGCGTGATTGAGACGACCTATAAAGAGGAGACCGAGACGGACCTCTTTGGCGAGCAATCCGTGTTATGCGGGGGGATGACCTCGCTGATTCAGGCCGGCTTTGAAACGTTGGTTGAGGCGGGATACGCTCCAGAAATGGCTTACTTTGAGTGCTTGCATGAGACCAAATTAATCGTTGATCTTATATATGAAGGGGGTATCGCTAATATGAGATATTCCATCTCAAACACGGCTGAATACGGCGATGTGACACGAGGCCCACGTGTGATCACACCCGAGGTCAAGGCGGAGATGAAAAAGATTTTGGGCGAAATTCAATCGGGAGAATTTGCTCAAGAATGGATAAAAGAGAGTCGATCGGGCGGTAAGCAGTTCGAATCTCTTCGTCAAGCAGGTCGAGATCATCAGATCGAAGAGGTTGGCGAGCGTTTGCGCGGAATGATGCCTTGGATTCAGAAAGGAAAACTCGTAGATAAAGAGAAAAATTAAACGTTTCTCACCCACTGATTATGCTGATATTCCGACCGAGGTGAGTACGCCGATCATCGCACGAGAAGGGTGGAGCCGCATTTCTGGCTTTTTGATCCTCGCGCTCGTGGTCCAATGGTTCGCTGGTTGGTGGGTGGCCGCCCCCTTCTGGGTAGTTGCCGTTCTGGTGGTGCAGTTTTTCAGGGATCCATCGCGAAGCGTTCCGCACGGTGACCATCTGATCGTCTCTCCTGCTCATGGCAAGATAGTCAGTATTCAACCCGATAAGGATCCTTTCTCCGGGGATACCTGTGTCCGTATCAGTGTTTTTATGAATATTTTTTCCGTCCATTCCAATCGCATTCCCATCGCCGGGAAAATCACGGATATCAAGCACACCCGCGGACGATTTTTTAATGCGTCTTTACCTAAGGCCTCTTCAGAAAATGAACGCTGTGGGATTCAGATTACGACGCCTGAGGGTATCCAGGTCAGTAGCGTGCAAATCGCCGGATGGGTCGCTCGCCGAATTCTGACCTACGTGAAACCGGGTGAAACGGTTGTTGCGGGCCAACGTTATGGATTTATACGTTTTGGTTCCCGAGTGGATGTTTATGTGCCTGAAGACGCTAAGATCGTTGCGAAGTTGGGAAAGTGGGTGCTTTCGGGAAGCGATACAATTGCCCA
The DNA here is from genome assembly GCA_051201575.1 of Arenicellales bacterium nBUS_48. Lineage (GTDB taxonomy): Bacteria > Pseudomonadota > Gammaproteobacteria > Arenicellales > UBA868 > UBA868. The sequence continues at coordinate 1,291,597 of CP179197.1, forward strand.
ACTGACTACTCGGGAGGCCTCGGTTGAGTCAGTCTAAAAATATTTCGAGCTCTGGGGATTCTGATCGGCCTCCTAAAGGGGTTTATATCCTTCCCAATCTTTTTACAACCGCAAGTCTTTTTGCGGCGTTCTACGCCATCGTCCAGGCAACGGTCGGAAATTTCGAAAATGCAGCCGTGGCGATAATTGTCGCCGCGATTCTTGATACCCTTGATGGCAGGGTCGCCCGTTTAACAAATACCGTGAGCGATTTTGGAAAAGAGTATGACTCGCTTGTTGATCTTGTTTCGTTTGGGCTCGCACCTGCGCTTATTCTTTTTGAGTGGGGATTGCAGGCGCTCGGAAAAAGCGGCTGGCTGGTTGCCTTCTTATATGTTGCAACGACGGCGTTACGTCTGGCTCGCTTTAATACGATGGACTCACCTAGCAAGCGTTACTTCCAAGGACTCCCTTGTCCTGCAGCTGCCGTGTTGGTCGCAGCGTCGATTTGGGCCGCAAATACCTATATGCTCTCTGACCCCTTGTTTCGCGGCATTGCTATGGTCGTGATGGCCGCTCTTTCGTTTGCGATGGTAACAAGCCTTCCGTATCGAAGCTTTAAAGACTTGGATCTCAAGCACCGCGTGCCGTTCATCTTTGTTTTGGGGCTTGTCCTTGTATTCGTGTTGATTTCCTTTGACCCCCCGCTGGTTGTATTCATCATTTTTCTGGCCTACGCGCTGTCGGGGCCGGTGGAATGGGTGCTGCTTCGAAAAAAAGGAATAAATGTGTTTAAACCGGCAACTGAAGAGGGTGAAAACACCTTAACAGACAACGATCCTTCTTCGGATAGCGCTGAGTCCGACGGGCGGGACTAGATTGAAGTGGTTTTGCCGGAAAGTGGCGATAACGGTATACTGCAGTGATGATCTCGCGTAATCAACTGGCGTTCCGGACATCAAATTCGGATGCAACCCCGTCGCGGCTTGTCGTGCTGGCTCTTCTGGCGCTACTGCGCCTGCCGGCGCTATCCCTTTCCTAAAAAAATAACTTCTCAAAAAATATGGCGGCTGATTCAAATTAGAATCTGTTGCTTTAGTTATAGTCGTTGCTCATTAGGGGATAAATAATGTCTGATCATTTAATAATTTTTGATACAACGCTTCGCGACGGCGAGCAGAGTCCTGGGGCCTCCATGACCGCTCAGGAAAAAATTCGTATTGCTCGTCAACTGGAAAAACTCCGCGTTGATGTCATTGAGGCCGGTTTTCCAGCGGCTAGCGTAGGTGATTTTGAAGCGGTCGAGATGGTGTCCGCTGAGATCGCTGATAGCCGAATTTGTGGCCTCGCAAGAGCGAATCCATCTGATGTGGCGCGGGCCGGGGAAGCAATTAAGAAAGCGAATGCCGGAAGAATCCACACCTTTATTGCGACCTCACCGATTCATATGAAGGCAAAACTCCGTATGAGTCCGGATGAAGTGCTTGAGAGAGCGGTTTCTGCTGTGACTCAGGCTCGAAACCTCGTTGACGATGTTGAGTTCTCGGCGGAGGATGCAGGGCGATCAGACGAAGACTTTTTGTGTCGCGTCTTTGAGGCTGTGATCGCGGCTGGCGCGCGCACGATTAATATTCCGGATACAGTGGGTTATACAATGCCCAATCAATTTGGCGAAATGTTTGCGCGATTACTCGACCGAATCCCTAACGCCGATCAGGCCGTTTTTTCAGTTCATTGTCATAACGACCTCGGGGTCGCAGTGGCGAATTCATTGGCCGCAGTCCAAAGTGGCGCGCGCCAGGTGGAGTGCACGATCAACGGACTGGGCGAGCGTGCGGGAAACGCGTCACTTGAGGAGATCGTTATGGCGGTCAGAACTCGGCAGGATGTCTTTACATGCGACACCCGTCTTGATTCAACGCAAATTTTAACGGCAAGTCGACTGGTTTCTAGTATTACCGGGTTTCCTGTGCAACCGAACAAAGCGATTGTGGGCGCAAACGCTTTTGCCCATGAGGCTGGAATTCATCAGGACGGCGTTCTGAAGCAGCGCGACACCTATGAGATTATGCGTGCGGAGGATGTGGGTTGGGCCGCGAACCAAATAGTGTTGGGCAAGCATTCGGGGAGAAATGCTTTTCGGGAGCGAATGTTGGCTCTAAATATTGAATTCGAAAATGATGCTGATTTGAGCGAGGCGTTTGAGCGATTTAAAGAGCTGGCGGACAAAAAGCATGAAATTTTTGACGACGACCTTCAAGTGCTCGCGGGAGAGAGCGATTTTGGGAGCGGGGTTGAATCGCTTAAGTATGTCAGTTTAAGAATATTTTCAGAGACGGGTGCGACACCAACTGCCGATCTCATGATTGAATCTTCCGGTAAAAACCTGCACGCTCATGCGACAGGCGATGGGCTGGTGGATGCTGCATTTAAAGCGGTTGAAATGATTGTTCCCGGCGATCGAATTCTTCTTTTATATTCAGTGAATGCCATCACCGCGGGCTCTGATTCGCAGGGTGAGGTAAGCGTTCGACTCCAAGAGGATGACCGGGTTGTTAACGGTCAGGGTGCAGACACGGATATTGTTGTCGCCTCGGTAAAGGCGTATGTAAACGGCCTTAACAAACTTCAGAGCGGGCAAAAAAGAATGAATCCGCAAAGTGGCGCGACGGTGTAGGTAAATAATCAGATGGATACCCGAAGCCGCTATCTCCAGGAAATGGGGATTACGCAATGGGTGAGCCGCGATGCTGATATTCATCCTGCACCCGGGATCGGTGCCGCGCAGGATCTGAACACTGATGCGAGCGACTTAATCCAGAACGATCAGCGTATGACTGATTTGTTTACACAAGTTGAAACCTGTCGGCGGTGTGAACTGCATCGCACAAGGTACACGGCTGTTTTTGGTGTAGGCCCGATACCGGCCAATCTGATGATTGTTGGAGAAGCGCCAAGTGCTGAAGATGATCGACAAGGAATTCCATTTGTTGGGCGGGCGGGTCAGTTGCTTGCCTCGATGCTTTTTAGTATCGACTTCAAGCTTGAGGATGTTTACATTGCAAATTCGCTAAAGTGTCGTCCACCGGACGATCGGGACCCTTTAGTCGAAGAGTTAGCCCATTGCAATCCATTCCTGTTGCAACAGATTGAGCGAATTCAACCGAAGGTTATCTTGGCGCTGGGTAAAGTTGCAGTCCAGTCACTCTTAGACACCAACGAGTCACCTGCTCAATTGCGCGACAGTGGTCAGGTGCGGGAAGTTGCGGGAGTGCCAGTGATTGCGACTTACCATCCGGCATATCTTCTGCAATCACCGACCGCAAAATCGGAAAGTTGGAAAGATCTTTATCGCGCACGACAGCTTTTAATAAATGGCTCGTCGGGCTGAGGAGTTCACCCGGGCTTTTTCACCCGAACGGATGATGTTGTCCGACATCTCGGAGGTTGTGACGTTAGAGCAGGAGGTTTCACCGACACCTTGGAGCAAAACAATTTTTACCGACTGCGTGAAAGCGGGGTATGAATGCTGGGTTCTTCGATCTCCTGAAGTGATTGGGTATTTGATTTTGGCCTCAGCGGCCCAGGAATCGCATCTCCTTAATATCGCCATTCATCCAGATTCTCAAGGGAGGGGATTTGGGAGTTCTTTTTTGGAATTTGCTATATCTTTGGCGGTAAAGGACGGGGCAGACCGATTGTTTCTTGAGGTCCGCCCCAGCAACAGTAGCGGCAGAGCGCTTTATCAGAAAAAAGGCTTTCAATTTTTGGGGAGGCGGCCCAATTATTATGGTCGACCCGCGAAAGAAGACGCTCTGGTACTTTCACTTGAATTAAAGCCGGACTAAACTAAATTTTCCTTCGATGAAAGATTCAGACTGAACGATAATGTCATGATTATTGAGGCCCATGAAGGGTCGCCTTTTTTTACCCGGCCTGACTACCAAACTGATATTCCGACGAGTTTTGCAGAAAATGCGCTCGGCCGGGAGCTCGCCCGCGTGACCCAAGCATTAGTTAAAGATTCCCTACCTGAAGGCTACTATGAGGTTGGGGTTCAGGTGGGTCTGTCATCGGTTGATCTTTTATCAGCCGTTGATCAGGCGATTTTCCTAAAATCAAGCGTGGAACGCCAAGATGGAATCGGACGCGTTGTTGCTGGGCAGCCGGGCGAATTACCCTTTAGCCGTCATGGCATTAATCTGCTGGTACTCGCTTATGTTCTCGAATATACGCCGGAGCCGCACTCTGTGCTTAGGGAGGCGTTCGAGACGTTAGCTCCGGAGGGTTATCTGGTAATCTGCGGGTTTAATAAGTGGAGCTTTTGGGGATTGAGGCGATTTTTTTACGAGCGTTGGCGGCAGCGAGCAACGCTTGGCAAGTTAATGTCTGTGGGGCGGGTTCAGGACTGGATTCAGCTCTTGGACCTTGACTTGGTGTCGGCTGCGATGGCGTTTTATCGACCCCTTTCGAGCTCGAACTCGGCACTCAATAAATTGCGTTTTCTCGAGGCGTTAGGTGACCGTTGGTGGCCATCGACAGGCGGCAGTTATGTGGTGGTTGCGAAAAAAAAATCGCTCGCAAAAATCGGGATATCAGAATATCGTAGCCACCACAAAAAATCGATTCCGACGCCGGTTGCGGCCGTGACCTCGCGACATTGCAGAGCTGAAAATAAAAAATACATATGAGCGATGACAAGACTATTCAGATCTTCACCGACGGTGCCTGTCGTGGTAATCCGGGACCGGGCGGATGGGGCGTACTTATTTTGGCCGAGTCAGGGCCCCAAGAATTTTACGGAGCCGAGGAACAAACCACTAATAATCGGATGGAACTCACCGCAGCAATTCAGGGTCTTGGTGCGGTAGGGTCGGGAGCGTCGGTGGCGATCTATACGGATTCTCAGTATGTTAAAAATGGCTTGGAAAGTTGGATAAAGGCATGGAAGGCGAACGGTTGGCGAACGTCGGCCAAGAAGCCTGTGAAGAACCAAGATCTATGGCGGGCGTTAGATTCAGCGGCTCAGCGCCTTGCCGTAAGTTGGCATTGGGTTAAAGGTCATAGCGGACATCCACAAAATGAGCGCGCAGATGCATTAGCAAATCTGGCGATTGACGAGATGATCTCATAATCAGATGGATTTAATTGTTCTAGATACCGAAACGACGGGTCTTGAGGTAGGCGAAGGTCATCGAGTGATCGAGGTGGGATGTGTTTGTCTGAGGCAACGGAAGCATACGGATCATAAATTTCACAGCTATCTTAATCCGGGAAGGGGTGTTGATCCGGGCGCTCAAGAAGTGCACGGTATTTCATCTGAATTTTTATCAGATAAGCCGGTCTTCGCGGAAATAGCGGATAGTTTTTTAGAGTTTATTAAAGGGAATGAACTCGTTATCCATAACGCGTCGTTCGATATCGGATTTCTTAATCGCGAGTTGGAGATTTTAGGTCTGGATCAGAAAATTGAAGATATGTGTCGCGTCACCGACTCTCTCAGGCTGGCGCGCGAGATGCATCCGGGACAGAGAAACAGTCTGGATGCGTTATGCCGTAGATATAGCGTTGATAACAGTGGTCGCGAACTTCATGGCGCGTTGTTGGATGCCGAAATCCTTTCTGATGTCTATCTCGCAATGACGGGGGGGCAGACGCTACTCTCTCTCGATGATCATCGTGAAGTCGCAAATAAAGCCAGTATCGCCTCGACGAAATATAAAAACAGGAAAGACACTTTTCCGATTGTTCGCGCCTCTGCTGATGAAAACGAAGCGCATCAGAAATGGATTGACTTGCTCGGCAACAAAAGTCTTTGGTAGGTGATCGAAGTTATACTGGATTGTGAGTTAGGGGAAATCAGGTGTGTGGGCGGATGCTTTTGGTTCAACTGCAAGCGTGAATAAAGACGCTCGTAGATTTATGTGAGGAATATAGAGTGGCTGAAGAAACTGTTTATAAAGTAATACCGGAATTTGCGGATCGTTCACATTTGAATGCCGAGCAATACGAGGCCATGTACCGACAATCGATCGACGACCCAGACTCGTTCTGGTCTGCTCAGGCTGAAAAATTCGTTACTTGGTTTTCCCCCTGGAAGACAGTTAGCTCTTGGGATTATCACAAGGGTGATATTCGCTGGTTTGAAGGCGCAAAAGTCAATGCGGCTTATAACTGTGTTGACCGCCATCTCGAGACCCGAGGCGATCAAATTGCAATCATCTGGGAGGGCGACGATCCCTCGGAAGATCGAAAAATAAGCTATCACGAGCTGCATGAGGAGGTTTGTCGATTCTCGAATGTCCTCAAAAGTCGTGGGGTGACCAAGGGTGATCGGGTATCAATTTACATGCCGATGATTCCAGAAGCTGCGGTTGCGATGTTGGCTTGTGCTCGAATCGGCGCGGTTCATTCAGTCGTGTTTGGGGGCTTTTCGCCGGAAGCGCTGAGAGACCGTATCCTGGATTCAGACTGTCAAGTGGTGATTACGGCTGACGAGGGACCTCGTGGCGGGAAACCAGTTCCATTAAAGGCGAATGTGGAAAAAGCGCTCGAAGGATGCGCTAATGTCCACACCACGGTGATTGTTCGTCGAACAGGCAATGATGTGCCTTCAGGCGGTGATCGGGACGTCTGGTATCAGGAAGCGATAGCGTCTGCATCAACAGAGTGTCCTGCTGAGCCCATGGACGCAGAAGACCCCCTTTTTATCCTGTATACCTCGGGGTCGACGGGGAAACCGAAAGGGGTGTTGCATACCACTGGGGGTTATCAACTTTATGCGGCAATGACCCACCACTATGTGTTTGATTATCACCCTGGTGATATTTATTGGTGTACTGCGGACGTCGGTTGGATTACAGGCCACAGCTATATCTTGTATGGACCGCTGGCAAATGGGGCGACAACGCTCATGTTTGAGGGCGTTCCAACTTACCCTGATGCTTCGCGATTCTGGCAAGTTGTCGATAAGCATAAGGTTAATATTTTTTACACCGCGCCGACGGCTATTCGGGCCTTGATGAGCCAAGGGAATGGACCGGTGGCGTCAACTTCGAGAGAGAGTCTCCGGTTGCTGGGTACAGTAGGGGAGCCGATCAATCCAGAAGCATGGGAATGGTACTTTAAAACCGTGGGTGAGCAGCGCTGTCCAATTGTTGACACCTGGTGGCAAACCGAAACTGGTGGCATCATGATCACGCCTCTGCCGGGCGCAACCGATTTGAAGCCAGGATCGGCAACTCGTCCATTTTTTGGGGTCGAGCCTGCATTGCTCGATGCAGACGGGAATGAACTGGAAGGGCCCAACTCAGGTAACTTAGTGCTTACCCGCTCGTGGCCGGGTCAAATGCGAACGGTATACGGGGATCACGAACGATTTATCCAGACTTATTTTTCAACGTACCCCGGATTTTATATGACGGGTGATGGCGCAAGGCGAGATGAAGATGGATACTGGTGGATTACCGGTCGGGTTGATGATGTCATTAATGTCTCGGGGCATCGAATGGGTACTGCAGAGGTCGAGAGCGCTTTAGTGCTTCATGCCCAAGTTGCCGAAGCTGCGGTGGTCGGTTATCCCCATGAGATTAAGGGACAGGGGATCTATGCCTATGTCACGCTAATGTCCGGAATCGAGCCAAGTGATGACTTAAAAGCAGAGTTAATTGCCTTGGTCAGATCAGAAATTGGTCCGATTGCGAGCCCGGATCTCATTCAGTGGGCACCCGGCTTGCCCAAAACTCGCTCTGGGAAGATTATGCGTCGAATTCTGAGGAAGATCGCTGCAAATGAATTAGATAATCTTGGGGATATATCAACGCTGGCGGAGCCCGCAGTGGTTGACCAACTGATCGCGAATCGAGCCGGTTTATAAGGATTGAGATACATTCTTGTCGCATTATCGTTCAACCGCTAGAATACCCACCGCACGGCGCTAAGCGCCTGCTCCTTGTCTCACCGTAATTAGGCGGGAGGCTTTAACCGAAAGGAGATTTCAATGCGACATTATGAGGTCGTTTTTCTTGTTCATCCGGATCAGAGTGAGCAAGTCCCCGCGATGGTAGATAAGTACCGAACCCTCATCGAAGGCAGCGGCGGTACCGTTCATCGACTTGAAGACTGGGGACGTCGTCACCTGGCCTACAATATCGATAAAGTTCATAAAGCCCACTACGTGCTCATGAATATCGAATGCGATCAGCCTACCCTTGACGAAATTAGCAGTATGTTTAAGTTTAGCGATGCTGTTCTGCGTAATCTGGTCATGCGTCGGGATTCAGCGGTGACAGCAGCATCACCTTTATTAGATGCGTCCGATGATGGCGATGAGCCAGAAGTGTCTGCTCCAGTCGCGGAGTCGACTCCGGCTCCCACCACTCAGGAAGTGGCATCCGACGCGCCGGTTGAGCCGGCTCAAAGTGAAGATAGCGAAGGAGAAAGCAAACAATGAATCGTATGAATAAACGCAGAAAATTTTGCAGGTTTACCCAACTGGGCGTGGAAGAAATTGACTATAAGGATTTGGATACGTTGAATGCTTATATTACCGAGACGGGCAAGATTATGCCGAGTCGAAATACTGGGACAAAAGCGCGATATCAGCGCCAGTTGGCTACCGCGATAAAACGGGCGCGCTTTCTTGCGCTCCTTCCCTATACCGATCACCACTGAGAGCGAGACGATGGATTTAATACTACTTGAGCGCATTCAGAACCTCGGGGAGCTGGGTGACATTGTGAGCGTAAAGTCGGGTTACGGTCGAAATTTCCTTATCCCTCAAGGTAAGGCAGTTCCAGCAAGCTCGGATGCAAAAGAAAAAGTTGAAGCGCGTCGTCGGGAACTGGCGCAGCTTGACTCTGAGCGGCTCGACGCGGCACAGGCTAAAGCAGCGTTACTGCCCGATAGAATCACGGTGAAACGTCTCGCTGGAGAAGAGGGAAAGTTGTTTGGCTCGGTTACTCCCGGGGATATAGCAGAACTGCTGCAAGCGGCCGAAATTTCGGTCGAGCGGGCTGAAGTTTCAATGCCGGACGGGCCACTGAAAACGCTAGGTGAACACAACGTAATGGTGCTGCTTCATCCTGAGGTGAGCGCCTCGCTTGCGGTCATAGTTGAAGCTGAGAATCAGGATGGTGTCGCTGAATCTGATGGATCGTTAGAAGAGGTGAGCACACCGTCGGAGTGATGGTTCAAAGCGGGGTCGAGGTCTGCCAACACCCCGCTGACCGGCCCGTTCTTAGGAGTAATAGTGGTGCCCTGTTAAAGGGTGCCCAGGTTGTCTAGAATAGATCGCTCGTTAGCCCCTGACACGCGACTTTTCTTGTAATGGCCCAGCAATTTTTTCGCCCTAGTGAGGTTGCCTCCTCTTCTAGATTGCCACCGCAGGCACCAGAGGCTGAGCAGTCAGTTCTCGGCGGACTGCTCGTCGATACGCGGCGGTGGGATGAGGTCGCTGATCTCGTTAAAAGCGGTGATTTCTATCTGCGCGCTCATAAAGAGATATTTCTTGCGGTTAAGACGCTTCAGGAAGGTGGTCATCCGGTTGATGTTGTTACCACTTCTGAATGGCTTAAAAATAAAGGAACGCTCGAGCAGTCAGGTGGGTTGGCCTATCTGGGTGAACTCGCGAATAGGACGCCAGGAACGACAAACGTTACCGCCTATGCCCGTATCGTCAGAGAGCGATCTGTATTGCGAGCATTATTGGACGCAGCGGCCGCGATTTCGGATAAGGCCTATCAGCCAGAGGGGTTGGACACCGAGGCATTAATCGACTTCGCTGAGAAGGCTGTTTTTAGTATTTCTGACTCAGATCGAAGATCTCTAGCCGGCTTTCAAGACATTCAGGGTCTTCTGACTCAAGCGGTCGATCGAATTGAAGAATTGTTTCAATCGGGTGCGGGTATCACCGGTGTCTCCACCGGGTTTAAGGATCTGGACAATCTCACTTCGGGCCTGCAGGAGTCAGACTTAGTGGTCATTGCAGGACGTCCTTCAATGGGGAAAACATCGTTAGCGATGAATCTTGCGGAGAACGCGGCGGTTGGCTCGAAACTTCCCGTGGCGGTTTTTAGTATGGAGATGCCAGGCCAGCAGTTGGCAATGAGGATGTTATCTTCGTTGGGAAGAATTAACGCCCACCGCGTTCGAACTGGGCAGCTTCACCAGGAAGACTGGCCTCGGCTGACCTCAGCAATGGGGTTGCTCGATCAGGCTCCCATCTTTGTGGATGATTCGGCTGCGTTAACACCATCCGAGCTTCGCAGTCGAGTTCGCCGTCTGACCCGTGAGCACGGCAAGCTCGGCTTGGTTATTGTTGATTATCTCCAGTTAATGCAGACTGGTGAAAGCGCCGAGAACAGAACGGTTGAAGTGTCGAATATCACTCGCGCGTTAAAGATTATTGCAAAAGAAGCCCAGGTGCCCGTTGCGGTGCTATCACAGCTCAATCGTGGCCTCGAGCAGCGCCCCAACAAGCGACCCATCATGTCGGATCTCAGAGAATCTGGCGCAATTGAGCAGGACGCTGACCTTATTTTGTTTATTTATAGAGACGAGGTTTATAACGAAGATAGTCCAGAAAAAGGCACTGCGGAGTTGATTGTTGCCAAACAGAGGAATGGGCCAACAGGCACAGTTCGACTGACTTTTCTTGGAGAATTTACTCGTTTTGAGAACTACGCCGCACCATTTGAAACGCCTGATTATTAACGACACGCACGCCCGTAAGCGTTTCTGGTCGCAGTTAAGTCCGTCGGTGTGCTAAACGCTCAGTCCAGGCCGATTTTTATGCGCGTGTCATTGTGTAACAATCGCCGGGCTTCAAGTTTTTCATGACCGACTCAGTGATGAGACTTTACTTCCAAGTAGCTTAAAACATGCCGAAGATTAAATCCCAACATCGTTTTTTATGCGCCCAATGTAAGGCCCAATCTACAAAATGGACGGGTCAATGCGGCGCCTGTGGTGAGTGGAATACGCTGATTGAAAATAGTCAAATTAGTCCGGGGAAAAGGGGAAAAGAGGGCGGCCATGTTAAATCAGCCCGTTTAGCGGATGTGGAGGTCTCCCGATACTCACGCTTGCATACCGGATTGACTGAGCTTGATCGAGTTGTCGGAGGCGGACTTGTGCCCGGTGCAGTTGTCTTATTGGGCGGCGAACCGGGGATCGGGAAAAGCACGCTGGCGATTCAAGCGATGGCTCAAATGGCAAACGACACTCCCACTTTGTACGTGAGTGCGGAGGAGTCTCTCGAGCAACTGGCGCTTCGATACCAACGTCTGGAACTGCAGGGCGGTAATCTCGAGGCGATTTCTACTGGTGAGTTGTCGTCGGTGATTGAGGCGATCGAAAGCAGCAAAGCATCGTTAGTGGTAATCGATTCCATCCAAACGATGCGAACCAGTGATATTGACTCGGCGCCAGGCAGCGTGTCGCAAGTTCGGGAGTGCGCCGAAGTTCTGATTCAGTTGGCCAAGAGCAGGTCAATTACCATCATATTGATCGGACATGTCACCAAGGAGGGAGGTCTCGCGGGCCCCAAGACGCTAGAGCATTTAGTCGATACCGTCTTATATTTTGAGGGGGACGCCACCAGTCGGTATAGATTGGTACGCGCCTGGAAGAATAGATTTGGCACGGTTAATGAAGTTGGCGTATTCGCCATGACAGAGGGCGGATTAAAAGAGGTTAAGAATCCGTCTGCAATGTTTCTCTCGGGTGGATCCGAGGAGTGCGTGGGTCGTGCGGTTTTGATTAGTCAAGATGGCTCTCGACCCTTGCTAGTTGAGGTCCAAGCGCTTGTGGATCAGAGCACTTTGGGAAATCCTCGCCGTTTGAGTGTGGGTTACGACAGCACCCGTTTGGCTATGATTCTCGCGATTCTTCATCGACACGCAGGAATTAATATTTTAGATCAGGATGTCTTTGTTAATGTTGCGGGCGGAATTCGTGTGGCCGAGACTGCGGCAGACCTAGCAGTGGCGGCGGCTGTTATTTCAAGTTTTGTCGATAAGCCTATTCCGGCGAATACTGCACTGTTTGGGGAGTTGGGGTTGTCGGGAGAAGTGCGTCCAGTTGTACGAGGTGAGGATAGAGTTCGTGAAGCTCAGAAACTAGGCTTCATTAATATAATTCTTTCCGCTGGAAATCAAATTCAAAATATTAATCCCGTTACAGGACGCGATACGCTTGCGCTTAATCTTAAAGAAGTCAGGACTGCTCTCGATCTTAGAGCAGTCCTCGATCAGATTGTATGAGCTGAAGCAGAAGCCGTTAGATGTCCCGCAGTAATTCATTGATGCCGACTTTGGCACGTGTTTTTTCATCCACCTTCTTTACGATCACCGCACAGTAGAGACTGTGGGATCCATCGGCAGCGGGGATGGATCCGGAGACGACAACGGAACCTGCAGGGACTCGACCATAGCTTATCTCTCCGGTGGCTCTGTCCAGAATGCGTGTACTTTGTCCAATGTAGACACCCATCGATAAAACTGAGCCTCGCTCGACGATGACACCTTCAACCACCTCACTGCGTGCGCCAATGAAGCAGTTGTCCTCAATAATGGTCGGCGACGCCTGGAGAGGCTCAAGCACACCGCCAATTCCGACCCCGCCTGATAAATGCACGTTTTTTCCAATTTGGGCACAGGAGCCGACGGTGGCCCAGGTGTCCACCATTGTCCCATCATCGACATAAGCGCCAATATTTACATAACTCGGCATCAATACAACACGCTTCCCGATGAAGACTCCCCGCCGGACCATTGCGGGCGGTACCACGCGATACCCGCCAGCCTCAAAATCATTTTTACCCAGATTTGAAAATTTAGAAGGTACCTTATCGAAGTATTGAGTATCGGCGGCGGAAATCACCTCATTATCCTGAAGCAGGAAAGAGATCAGTACGGTCTTTTTCAACCATTCATGAACGGTCCAGTCGTTGTTTGACGGACTCGCTACTCTCAATTCGCCACTATCAAGTTTTGAAAGCGTATCTGTTACCGCCTGCTGAAGTTCAGGAGACTTGAGCACATCGGGATCCGTTTTATTTTCGAACGCGTCTTCAATTAATGCTTTGGTATCGGTCATAAGTCTTCTCAGGTTTTTTTAAATGAGTGTTCAGAGGCTGAAGGGAGCGCATCCTGAATTGCGACGCGGAGTGCATTCTGATGCGACTTATTGTTGACGGGTAGACCATCGCGATCTGTAATGTAAAATATATCCTCAGCCTTCTCGCCAAAAGTTGCGATTTTCGCAGTTACCAATCTTATTTTGCAAGAGAGCAAAGCTTTCGCAACCGCGTACAGAAGCCCCGGTCGGTCTTGAGCTACGACCTCCATTAGCGTGAGCTCTCGACTTTCTGCTTTAGAAAACCGGACGGTTGTTGCAATGGGAAAATTTTTGGAAGCCCGAGATAGTCGACTGTGACGGGGTCTAACGTTTTTTAAGGGGTTCAGTATTTGCTGACGTAATTTCTTGGAGATTAATCCCAAATCAAGATCGATCGAGCTCGCGCCACTCGAAAGCAGCACGACGAACGAGAGAATAACGAGATTGGAGTTAAGGTGGTGCACTCTTGCATCCACGATATTCAGGTTCAGTTGATCAAACCCTGCTGCGGTCTCGCTTAATAATTGTTCGGAGTCGGGACTGCACACAAAAAAGCGAATACTCCCGGATGCCTTATCGGTGCGGCATTCGACCGTGGGGAGTTCAGCCACCGACCGAGATAGAAGCACAGAACTATGCCATGCTAACGAATCCGGGTTATTGCGGAGGAAGTAGTCTTGATCGAACAGTTTCCAAAGGGCTGTGACGGCCGCGGTATCGCCAGATTCAAGAATTTTAAGTGTCTCACCTTTCAAATCATGAATCTTCTCGTCAGCGCCTATTGAACTGCCTATACCGTGCAGCAACGCTCGGGAGGTCTGATGATATAGGTCGCTGAGCAATTTTCCTTTCCAGTCGTTCCAGACTTTGGGACTGGTCGCGCGCATGTCTGCTGCAGTCAGCAAATACAGATTGTCGAGCCTTTCTTGATCTCCAACTTCATTGGCAAATCGTTCAATGACGGAAGAATCAGATATATCCTCGCGCTGCGCGAACCAGGACATTAACAAATGCGCCCTGACAAGCCAGGCAACAAAGTTAGCATCATAGTCGCTAAGGTCATGCCGCTTGCAAAATCTAAGCGCGTCTCTTTCGCCCAATTGGGAGTGGTCGCCCCCTCTGCCTTTTGCGATATCGTGAAAAATCGCGGCAAGATAAAGCCGATGTTTTTTGAACAGTCTTTGCATGATTTGACTACACTCGGGTAGTTCATGATCATGTTTCGGTATATCAAAGCGGCGAAGATTTCTGACGACAAAAAGCAAATGGGCGTCAACTGTATACGCGTGGAAAAGATCATGCTGCATTTGACCTGTTACCCGACCAAAAGCGGGAATGTATGCTGCTAAGATTCCGTAGGCATCCATTTTCCGTAACGCATGCGTTTGTCCCGACGGGGCTCGGAGAATTTCCATAAACAGTGAGCGACAACGCAGATCTTTTCGGAATTCGGGATTGATAAGTTTGGCATGGGTGCGAATTAATCGGACGGTGTTTCCACGGATGTCCCGGATATCAGGCTGTTGCGCGAGCAGTAAGAAAACTTCCAAAAGCGCAAAAGGCTGTCGAGCGAATACACGGGGTGAAGAGACCTCGAGCATTCCTTCAACCACCCGGAACCGCTTGTTAATCTGAGTCGTTCGTTTTTGTCCAGATTGGAGAATGGCTTCCTCAAAGTGCTGAAGCAAAATCTCGTTCAAAAGGCGTAACTCTTTGACGGTCCGAAAATACCGCTTCATTAACTTCTCCACCGCAAGTTGTGCGGTGTCTTTATAGCCAAATTCAGCCGCGATCTCACGCTGATAGTCGAATAAGAGACGGTCTTCACATCGATTTGCGGTGAAATGCAGGGCATTCCTTATTCGCCAAAGCAGTTCCCGACCTTTCACGAGCGTTGACATCTCATCGTTGGTAAGAAAACCCTCTTTAGCCAAGGCGGACAGGTCGGGGCTCCCGAAGTAACGATGGCCAACCCACTGGATAGTTTGAATATCTCTTAACCCACCCGGGCCCTCTTTGATCTGGGGTTCCAAATTGTAGGCGGTATCACCATAACGAAGGTGGCGGGCAACTTGCTCCTCTCTTTTTGCTGCAAAAAACTTTTTCGCCGACCACATTTTGTTTGGCCGGATGTGTTCATGGAGTCGGGTCAGCAATTTGCCAGAACCTTCAATGAGTCTCGCTTCGGTTAGATTGGTAACGACCGTAATATCTTTACGCGCCCACTCGATGCAATCCTTAATGGCCCGCGTACTGTGTCCAACCTCGAGTCCAATATCCCATAAAAATCTAATGAACGCCTCGATTTGACGTTCTTGGGGTTCGGACGCTATTTTTGGCAACAAAATCAGTAGATCGATATCGGAATAGGGGTGGAGTTCCTGCCGCCCGTAGCCGCCAACGGCGATCAATTCCTGCGTTTGAGAAGTTGGCACCGCATTGAAGAAATGGTGCCAAGCATTGACCAACAAAGAGTCAATAAATTTGGAATGGTTTTGTAATAGTTTGGAGGGGACGAGTCCGTTTAGGCGGGCTTGATTAAGTTGGGCGCGAGTATCTGCGAGCGCCATCTTGAACTCCGCGATTGTGCAATCGCCCTCGAAGGAATAATTTGCGGGTGATTCCAAGGCGTCTTCCGCTAAACTGTTGTTAGCAGTTCGTTTAATCCGAAGTTACGGTCAGAATTTCGACCCGACTATCGGTAACTGCAATCGTGTGCTCCCATTGCGCGCTCAAGGAATGGTCTTTTGTGACGACCGTCCACCCGTCGGATAGTAGCTTTGTCTGGGCTCGACCGGCGTTAATCATCGGCTCGATGGTAAAGACCATGCCAGGTGTTATTTCAATCCCTTCACCTGGCTTTCCATAATGGAGCACTTGTGGATCTTCATGAAAGCCACGCCCGATGCCATGGCCACAATACTCGCGTACGACGGAGAATCCCTGAGCCTCTGCCAATGATTGAATAGTAGCGCCGATGTCTCCTAATCGAGCACCTGGCTTCACGGCTTCGATGCCCCTCATTAAACATTGTTTAGTTGTGTCGATTAATCGTTTTGCAAGAATAGGGGCTTGCCCGACAGTGAACATCCGACTCGAATCACCATGGAACCCATCTTTGATAACGGTGATATCGATATTGATGATGTCGCCATTTTTCAATCTTTTTTCTCCGGGAATGCCATGGCAGACGACATGATTGACACTGGTGCAGATTGACTTAGGGAAACCTCGATAGTTCAATGGAGCGGGTATTGCCTTCTGTTCATCAACGATAAAACGGTGGCAGCGTTCATCAAGCGCTTGGGTAGTGACTCCCGGGAGGACATAGGGTTCAATCATGTCGAGTACTTGCGAAGTCAATCGACCCGCGATTCTCATTTTTTCGAGATCTTCTGCGTTTTTAAGATGTATAGCCATAGTCCGGATTGGTTAAATTTTTTCCTGATTTTAAGCGAAACCATGGGGTACTGAGTGACGGAATGATTTTGCAAATGAACATGTGGATTGCCAGTCTTTAGTCAGGTAGAATACATCCCCCTAAATCCTGGCAATAGTCCCTCAATGGTCGTCTGGGTGCTGGACGTTAAGTCTGGTTGGCGGCCGCGGCTTTGCTGAACAACAACCCAAATCAAGGAGTGCAAAATGGCTGACGTTTCCATGCGGCAGATGTTAGAGGCTGGCGTTCATTTCGGACACCAAACCCGTTTCTGGTCGCCTAAAATGGGTCCATATATTTTTGGCGCCCGAAACAAGATTCACATTATTAATCTTGAGAAGTCGCTACCGCTTTATCGCGACGCGATGAACTTTATCGGTAGCGTGGCATCCGCGCGAGGTAAAGTTTTATTTGTGGGCACCAAGCGTCAAGCGGGCAAGGTGATTCGTGAAGAGGCAAAACGTTGCAATAGCCCATACGTCGATCATCGGTGGCTCGGTGGTATGTTGACTAACTTCAAGACTGTTAAAAATTCTATTGCGCGACTCGTTGAGCTTGATGAGATGGCCGCTTCTGATGCAACTCGAGGCTTAACAAAAAAAGAAGCGTTAATGCTCGAACGTGAGCGAGTCAAGCTGGATCGCAGTCTCTCCGGAATTCGCGAAATGAAAGGCCTGCCCGACGCGCTTTTTGTGATTGATGTGGACCACGAGAAAATCGCGGTGTCAGAGGCTCGAAAACTTGGAATTCCTGTCGTAGGCGTTTGCGATACCAACAGCTCTCCTGATGGCATTGATTATCCGATTCCAGGCAACGACGATGCGATTCGAGCCATCAAACTTTATCTTAGCGGTGCGGCTGACGCGATCCTTGAGGCGAGAGGGGCTTCGGCGCCCGCAATAGAGGGAGACGCAGACGATTATGTTGAAGTGCCTGCCGAGGAAAGCGTCAACACGCCTGCTGAGTCAGTTGCGGACGCGGCATCCGAGTCAGATTCGGCTCCAGCAAGCAGCGCGGACGGTACAGAGTCGGGAAGCGTGGCTGAAGACGCCACTACCCGCGACGCATGAGATCACCAAGTGATTTTAAAAGACTGTTTTGATTTTTTGACGAGGAATAAATTTTGATTACTGCCGGTCAGGTAAAAGAGCTTCGGGAGCGAACCGGAGCGGGGATGATGGATTGCAAAAAGGCATTGGGCGAGACTAACGGTGACCTTGATGAAGCGATAGCATTGCTTCGAAAGAAGGGCGCGGCAAGTGCTGAAAAGAAAGCGGGGAGAATAGCGGCCGAGGGGGTCGTGCAACTTTTAATTAGCGAGGATGCTTTCTGCGGAACGCTGCTAGAGGTCAACTGCGAGACTGATTTTGTTGCGAAAGATGACTCATTTAACGGTTTTGTGGCAGCCTTGACCCAGCTGATTGTTGATCAGAACCCGGCCGACGTTGAGGCGTTAAGTGCTTTGACGATGGAAAGTGGTGCCTCTGTAGAAACTGAGCGTCAGGAGTTAATCGCCAAGATCGGCGAAAATATTTCGATACGGCGATTTGAAACACTTGCTGCGGGATCGGGACAGATTGCGGGATATATGCATGGAACCCGCATTGGAGTCTTGGTGAGCAGTTCTGGAGCTGGAGAGCTTGGACGTGATTTAGCGATGCATATCGCTGCAAGTCGCCCAGTTTGTATTGGCGAGACTGATATGCCCGCGGATGTCTTAACTCGGGAGCGAGAGATTTATACCGCGCAGGCCGCCGAGAGTGGGAAAAGTCCGGAGATTGTTGAAAAGATGGTGGATGGACGCGTTAGGAAGTTTCTTAAAGAGAACACGCTGCTCGGACAGCCCTTTGTCAAAAACCCCGATATTTCCGTGGCCGAACTGTTATCCCAGGGTAATGCGTCGTTGGACGGGATGCTTCGTTTCGAGGTGGGTGAAGGCCTTGAGAAAAAGGTCGACGATTTCGTTGCGGAAGTCATGGCTCAGGCCAAGGCCGAGTAGGTTATGGTTGAGGGGTCGCGCCTTCCCCAAGGCCGGTGTCTCATCAAATTGTCGGGCGAAGCGCTCGGCGGCACTAGCGGTTCTGGTGTAGACGGCAGTGCATTTGAGTTCATCGCGCTTGAGTTAATAAAAGCGTTGAGCGTGGAAAATGCTTTCGCGGTTGTCGTTGGTGGAGGCAATTTCTTTCGGGGAGCAGGTTGTTTGCCCTGGACCGGCCAACGGGTCGTTGCGGACCAAGCCGGCATGCTCGGCACTGCGATGAATGGTCTATTGCTTCGTGATTGCCTTGTCGCTCACGGCGTAGAAGCGTCGGTGAGTTGCGCGTTTGGAATCGATGGTGTGCTACCGACATTTTCCGCGGAGCGATCGAAGTGGGATCTTGCTGATGGCAAGATTGTTATTCTCGCCGGCGGAACCGGCAACCCTTTCTTCACAACTGATACCACCGCTTGTTTACGGGCCTTGGAACTGGGCGCCGAGACTGTAATTAAAGCCACCCGCGTGAATGGGGTCTATGATCGCGATCCTGAACAGTATTCCGACGCGGTTCGTTATGATCGCCTGAGTTTTGATCAGGCGATGTCGGAAGACTTGAAGATCGTTGATATCACGGCGCTGGCTTTATGCCGAGAGCATAATTTAAGGCTCCGGGTGCTTGATCTTGGGATCGAAGATAACCTTTCTCAGGCAATGAGAGATCCGACCATCGGAACCCTTGTGGAAAATTAAGGAGTATGAATGATTGACGAGATACTGAAAGACGCCGAACTCAGGATGAATAAGAGTGTTGAAGCGGTCGCGACGGAGTTTTTGAGGATTCGAACAGGTCGTGCGAGTACCGCTTTATTAGACCATCTGACGGTGGACTATTACGGTAGTCGGGTGCCGATCGCGCAGGCGGCTACTGTGAGTGTTGGCGATGCTAGAACCCTTGTGATTCAGGCTTGGGAGAAAGGGATGATCCCCTTAATTGAGAAGGCCATTATTGAATCTGACCTGGGCTTGAATCCTGTTACCGCGGGCGAGGTCATGCGGATTCCGATGCCGGCTTTGACCGAAGAGCGCCGCAAGGAAATGACCAAGATTGTTCGCCAAGAGGGTGAGCATGGAAAGATAGCCGTTCGAAATATTCGCCGTGATGCGCTTGGGGATCTGCGGGATCTAACCAAGGAAAAGCTGATTGGGGAGGATGACGAAAAAAGAGCGGAGGCGCAGATGCAAATTCTGACCGATCGCTCTGTCTCTCGAATTGATGAAAAGGTAAATGAAAAAGAAGCGGAAGTCATGGATGTTTAGGGCAACACTTAACCTATCCCTCAGAGCCTTCAGATAGAAAATAAACGCCATGAGCTCTCCTAACGCAGTTCCTGATCATATTGCGATTGTCATGGATGGCAATGGTCGCTGGGCTCAGGCGAAGGGTCAGATGAGACTTAACGGTCATCGGAGAGGGGTGGATGTCGTTCGGGAAGTGACAAGTCTTTGTGCCAAGGCGGGCGTGTCTTTTCTGACATTGTTCGCCTTCAGTAGTGAAAACTGGCGTCGACCGGAAGATGAGGTGACATTTCTTAAGAAACTGCTCGCGACCTCCCTCGAGAAAGAGTTTGATCGACTACATAAGAATAACATCCGGCTCAACGTTATCGGCGATGTCACGCCTTTCGGCGCTCATCTGGAAGAGAATATCGAACGCGCCAAGCAAAAGACTGAGGGTAATACAGGCCTCACCTTGACGATTGCGCTTAATTACGGTGCGCGGTGGGAAATCTCTGCCGCTGCGAAAAATATCGCCGTAGACTGTTTGTCGGGGAAATTGAACCCTGAAGATATTTCAGAATCATTATTTAATGACCGACTAGCGACCGTAAGTATTCCTGATCCGGATCTATTCATTCGGACAGGGGGTGAGATTCGCCTTAGCAATTTTTTGCTTTGGCAGTTAGCGTACACAGAATTGTTTTTCACAGATACGCTTTGGCCAGATTTTGATGAAACCGTATTTGACGCGGCTTTGGAAGCGTTTAGTCTGAGGCAACGTCGGTTTGGCCAGACCGGCGAGCAAGTCGGCGAAAAATCCTAGCGGTGAATACCCTCAGTAAAAGGGTGTCGACTGGACTGACGCTCGCTTTCGTTGCGACAGGCCTGATTATTTATGCACCTTTTGAAGTCATATTGGCTCTTGCGGGCGTGGTGACAATTTTGGCCACGCTCGAATGGGAGTCACTTCGCGTGGGGAAATTAGGGACCGTGAAGGCTTTTTTATTCAGTATTTTCACCCTCCTAACGACCTTTTTATTTGTTTGGTTGTTTGCAAATATAGCTTGGACCGTCTGGGCACTCGGTCTGGGTTGGGCCGTTCTTCTGATTTGGGTTGGTGCGGTTGCATTATCGGGTCAAACAAGCAGCGTGAGCCGGGCGAGATTGTTGGGACCCTTGATTATTTGCCCATCTATAGCGTTGATTCCGGTTATTCACGCTACGGATTCGAACGGGCCAATTGTCTTGTTAACAGCGTTTGCCGCTATTTGGGGGAGCGATACTGGCGCTTATTTTTCCGGACGAAAATGGGGTAAGCATCGGTTAGCCCCGAAGGTAAGTCCTGGAAAAACCTGGGAGGGCGTGAGCGGTGGCTTGTTGTTAGGCCTTTTGGCTGGCTTCGGAATTATTCGAGGGTTTTATGACGGCGGCATCCCTTATTTTTCTTGGTTGGTGTTCCTGTTTATCTCGATTTTTGCCGGTGTGATTGGGGATTTGTTCGAGAGCATGTTTAAACGATCATCCGGGAAAAAAGACAGCGGTAACCTTCTTCCGGGACATGGCGGAATTTTGGACCGAATCGATAGTATGTTGGCGTTCCTTCCTATTTTTGCCGTTTTTATTGTTGCGGGTAAGGTGGGCGTTTGAGCGCCGTTGCAAAGAAAAGAAGCGTTGCGGTCCTAGGCGCCACTGGGTCTGTGGGACTCAACACGCTCGATGTTATTCGGCGCCACCCAGAACGATTTTCGGTATCGGGCCTTGGGGGATGGACCAATATAGAGAGGATTGCGACGTTATCGAATGAGTTCAGACCTAAAATGATTGGTGTCTCGGATGGTGGAGAATCATCTTTACGTCAGGCACTGCCGAGCGATCTTGCTAGAAAAATAGTTTCAGGTAGCGCAGGTACAGAGTATCTTGCCCAGCAAAAAGAGGCCTCTATTGTGGTCGCTGGGATTAGTGGGTCCGCGGGGCTTAAACCCATCTTCTCAGCGTTATCTTCAGGCAAGACGGTCTTGATCGCAAACAAAGAGCCGCTCGTGATGTGCGGCGAATTGCTCAAAGATGTCGCTCGAAAATCCAATGCGATACTGTTGCCCGTCGATAGTGAACACAACGCTGTATTTCAGTGCCTCTCGGGGGATCATCAAACAGGGGTGAGTCAAAGTTTTGGCGTGGAACAAGGACTTGACCCTAGTATCAGGCAAATCACGCTGACGGCTTCGGGCGGTCCTTTTTTGCGCACGCCAGCATCTGATCTTAAGCATGTCACCAAGGCCGAAGCACTGAAGCATCCAACCTGGAAAATGGGCGAAAAGATCAGTGTTGACTCCGCTACCTTGATGAACAAAGGGCTCGAATTGATAGAAGCTTGTAGGCTGTTCGATTTACCTCAAAACCAAGTAGAGGTTGTTGTTCACCCGCAAAGCATCATTCACGCGTTAGTTCATTATCTGGACGGATCCGTTCTTGCGCATATGGCCCAGGCGGATATGAGAATTCCAATTGCCCACGCTCTATCGTATCCTGATCGAGTGGATTCTGGTGCGAAACCTCTCGATATCGTTTCGATTTCGAATCTTCAATTCGAGGCCCCCGATCTTGATCGATTTCCTTGTCTATCGCTCGCGAGACAGGCCGCTGAGGCAGGCGGGGCGATGCCGGCGGTTTTAAATGCTGCGAACGAGGTCGCTGTTGACGCATTTCTGAATGAAAAAATTCGATTCATAGATATTCCGAGTTTAATCTCCAAAGTGATGGATAAATTTTCGCCCGAGGCACCTACTAATATGGATGAAGTGCTGTTAGTTGATCAATCGGCTCGAAAAATTGCATACAAAGTACTTAGGAACACGTTTCCAAGTTAATTTTCATTATTTCCAAATAAAAATGGACTCTCTAAATAACCTTATTTTTTTTCTAATCGCAGTCGCAATTTTGGTCAGCTTTCATGAGTTCGGCCACTTCATTGTTGCCAGATGGATGGGGGTTCGGGTGCTTCGGTTTTCGGTCGGCTTTGGCCGAACACTCTGGCGATGGCAAAAAAACGATCATTCAACCGAGTACGTTATTGGATTGATCCCATTAGGGGGTTACGTTCGCATGCTTGACGAGCGGGAGGGGGAGGTACCAGTTGCTATCCGGGGAGAGGCGTTTAATCGGAAAAGTCTGTCTCGACGCTCTCTCATCGTACTCGCCGGCCCTGTGGCAAATCTCCTTCTTGCGATCGCACTCTACTGGGGAGTTGGAATAATTGGGAGCGAGGATCTCGATCCTGTTGTCGGCCGAGTTCAAGCGGAATCGATCGGTCTCGATTCCGGGTTTGAGATTGGAGATCGAATTCTTAAAATTGATGACCGATCTGTTTATGGCTGGTCAGAACAACGTCTTTATCTTTTGGATCGTGCTGCCAACCAAGAGGTGGTTGTCTTTGATGTCGAAAAAATCGATGCCCGAAAAGAGAAGATCGTGATTGATTTTTCAAGCGCCCCCCGTCAAGCATTTGCTCCGGCCGTATTGAGAGACTTGATTGGTATCGGACCACTGTTGCCCGTTTATGAAGCGAAAGTCGGAGGCGTGGTACCGGACGGGCCTGCCGATAACGCAGGAATGAAAGAAGGAGACAAGATTCTATCGATTGATAATGAATCAGTACGGGATTGGGGGGATTTTGTTCGTGTGATTTCAGGTTCACCCGGGCAATCACTTTCATTGGCGATCCAAAGGCAAGGCGAACGTGTCTTGATTAATGTTGTTCCCGAATCGATGCAGGATGAAGGGCGGTCGATTGGGCGTATTGGCGTGTTTGCACCGCCACCGCCAGCGCTTGATGAGTTTATGGTGACGGTTCGGTATGGATTATTGGAAAGCATATTTAGAGCAATCGATACCACCTGGCTCATGAGCGCTGTCACGGTGCAGTTATTTGGAAAAATGCTGACGGGTGGCGCATCAAAGGAGCACTTAAGCGGGCCGATCTCGATTGCCCGGTATGCGGGTCAATCTGCAGATCTGGGGATCGCACAATTCCTGGCTTTTCTTGCCGTTTTAAGCGTCAGTCTTGGCATTCTAAACTTACTGCCAATACCCGTGCTTGATGGCGGCCATTTAGTGTACTTTCTCATTGAGGGGGTGACTCAGAGGCCGGTGCCTGAAGTCGTGATGTATTGGGGTCAGCAGATCGGTATTGGGATAATTGTCCTTCTGATGGGACTTGCGTTTTATAATGACCTTATCAGCCTCTTTAGGTAATCGTTATGTTTAAAAGTCCCTCATCAAAATGGACCGCTCGACTCTTTTGTCTTTGGCTGCTCTGGTCAATAAGTTTTATCGCGCGTGCGGACTTTGCGGTCAGTGATATTCGGGTCGAAGGCGCCCAAAATATAGAAGTGGGCACGATTTTCAACTATCTTCCGATCAAGGTGGGCGATATCGCTGATGACGCGCTAATCAACGATGCCATTAAGACTCTTTTTGCAACAGGATTCTTTAGAGATGTTGAAGTACGGCGCGATGGTGAGACGCTAATTGTCGTCGTGGCTGAGCGGCCTGCCATTGCCGGCATCGAATTTTCTGGAAACAAGGAAATAAAAGACGAGCAGATTCAAGAAGTCCTTGGTCAGGCAGGGGTCATTGAGGGTCGGGTGTTTAGAGAGGCATTGCTGGATCAATTGGTAAAGTCAATCGAAGAGAACTACTTTAGCAAGGGTCGTTATTCGGCGCAGGTTGACACCGTGGTAACACCGCTAGATCTAAATCGCGTTGCAGTTACTATTACGATTGACGAGGGCAGGGTTGCCCGAATTCGAGAGATCAACATTATTGGAAATGAGATTTTTTCTGATAAAGAATTAAAGTCGGAAATGACTTTAGGGGTGGAGAGTTGGCATAGCTTCCTGTCGCAATCGGGTCAATACAGTAAGGAGGAATTGCTTGCTGATCTTGAAACGTTAAGAAGTTTCTATCTTGATCGCGGTTATATGGATTTCGATTTGCTGTCGTCGGACGTCTCGATTAGCCAAAATAAGCAAGATCTCTTCATCTCACTATCGATCTCGGAGGGAAGTCTATTTACGGTTCGTGGTATCGAGGTTGAAAGCGGTGGCGGGTTTTCTGCGGACGACTTGAAAGCCAAAATTACAATGCCAGTTGGGGATGCGTTTTCGCAGAGAGATCTTGTTGCCTCGAGAACAGCAATTGAAACGTTATTGTCTGAAAAAGGTTACGCCTTCGCGAATGTTAACGCGATAACCGAGATTGACGAGGCTACTCGAGAAGTCGATTTCATCTTTGCGGTTGACCCGGGTCCTTTAGTTTACGTTCGAAAGATTAATATTGGTGGAAATCAGTCGACCCTTGATGAGACCATACGGCGTGAGATGCGCCAGCTTGAATCATCGGTTTTTTCTGCTGAGAAGATCCGGCGGTCTCGTGAGCGGATAAACCGGCTTGGATTTTTTGATGACGTAAGAATCGATGTTGTGCCTGTACCTGGGGCAACCGACCAGGTTGATCTTGCAGTGGTTGTGAAGGAGCGTTCAACCGGTAATTTCATGTTTGGAGCGGGTTATGCTGATTCGGATGGCCTTTTCATCGTCGCTCAAGTGCATCGGGGTAATCTGTTTGGCACGGGTCGAGAAATCAGGTTTGATGCAGAGGTTTCAAAAGTGGATCAAATTTTTGATATTGAATACCGAAACCCTTATGTCACCGCCGAAGGCGTCAGTCGATCACTTTTTGTGAATCGGGCCAAAACGGATACTGACTCGGTCATAACGGCAGACTATTTGTCTGAAACGACGGGGGGCGGACTGCGATACAGTATTCCAATGTCTGAATATAATTCGCTGTCACTTAGTCTTGCGGCCGAAGATATTCAACTCGAAGGCACATCCACAACTCCTCCCGAATATCAATCATTTATTGATCGTTATCCGGACAGTTTAAATTTCAACCTATCTTCTGCTTTTTCAAAAGATACCCGCGACAGTATCTTTTTTCCACAAAAAGGCTTTTATCGTCGGGCGTCGGTCGAAGCTGCCGTGCCTGGCAGCGATCTCGAGTATTACAAACTCTCTCTAAAAGGGAGTTTCTATTTGAACCTGGTTGGAAAGTTAATTTTGAACCTGAGGGGAGATCTCGGCTATGGCGCAGGATATGGCGATTTGGATGAGCTCCCGTTTTTTAAGAACTACTACGCGGGGGGCGCGTCAACGGTTCGCGGATTTGAGTCAAGATCGCTGGGGCCAATTAGTTCGGGCGCGGACCAAGAGCCGCTCGGTGGCGCCTTGAGAACCGTTGCGAATGTTGAGTTGTTTTTCCCTGTACCGGGTTTTTCTGATGGACAGGATAAAAGACTGAGTCTTTTTGCTGATTCGGGCCAGGTATTTGAATCAACATCTGACTTTGATGTTGGTGACGTTCGGCTGAGTTTAGGTGGTGGATTCCATTGGTTTTCACCCGTTGGACCTATTTCGCTCACCTATGCCTTTCCCATCAATGATGAAGCAGGGGACGATACGAAAAAGTTCCAGTTTACGCTTGGAAGTCTAGTTCGATAATGAGAATGAATATGAAATTGATCTTGATGTTTATGCGAATGGCATCTACAGCTGTTTTGTTGGCAGCAGTCCTTTTGCCTGCAGTTAGCGCGCAGGGTGTTACCCGAATTGGATTTGTGGATCCAGTTCGCTTGATTGAGCAAGCGCCCCAAGGAGCTAAGGCGCTTGAAAGCCTGGAAGATGAGTTTCGCACCAGAGATGAAGAGCTCAAGAATCTTCATGATCGTGTTCAGACGATGGAAGCTGATCTCGAGAAAAATATCCTTGTCATGGATGCGACTGACGCTCAAACCAGACAACGGGAGATTGAAAATCTTAAACGTCGGCTTGCCCGTTCTCAACAAGAAGCCAGAGAAGACTATAATCTCCGTCGAAATGAGGAGCTTGCAAAACTTCAGACGCTGGTTCGACAGGTGATCGTTGATCTCGCTCGCGATCGAGGTTTTGACTTGGTGGTCGAGCAGGCGGTGTACGTTAGCGACGCAGTAGACATTACAGATCAAGTATTGGAAGTCCTTGAGAAACTCCCTTAACCGGGTCTCCTGTGATCTAAAGGAGTTGGGATGCTTTTTCCAATACGCCGTTTCGAAGCGTCGCGCTGATGCGACAGTGATAGAGGAAAACCATTGGAAAAAGAGATAGATATTCACCGCATTCGGGAAATCCTTCCGCATCGCTACCCTTTTCTGTTAGTCGACCGTGTGGCCTCACTGACCCCGGGAGAACGACTCACTGCGGTTAAGAATGTAACGGCGAACGAACCTTTTTTTGACGGACATTTTCCCTATCGCCCTGTATTCCCCGGCGTTTTAATGCTTGAAAGTATTGCTCAGGCCTCTGCGATTCTTGTAAGCCTGATTATCGACGCAAAGGCCAGCCAAAAAAATGTTTACCTTTTTGCGGGTGTCGATAAAGCCCGCTTTAAGGCGCCCGTTGAGCCCGGGGATCAGTTGATGATCGAAGTTGCTTTAGAAGCTCAACGCAGGGCGCTGTGGAAATGCTCTGGAAAAATCACCGTCGATGGTCGTACGGTGTGCTCCGCGGATGTGCTTTTTACCCATAGGCCAATTGAGTGATCGATTCGAAGGCTGTAATCGATAAAAATGCGGACCTGGCTGCCGATGTAACCGTGGGACCTTTCTCGGTAATTGAATCGGATGTTGAGATCGGCGCTGGCACGGTTATAGGATCCCATGTGGTTATCCGGTCCGGTACGCGAATTGGGATCGAGAACAAGATCTATTCGTTCGCCTCTATTGGTGAAGATCCGCAGTTCGTGGGCTACGCGGGAGAGCCGACTCGACTTGAAATCGGCGATCACAATATTATTCGGGAGTATGTCACCTTAAACCGGGGGTCGAGTTCTTTAAGGGGTACTGGCACGACGACGATAGGAAACCATAATTTTATTATGGCGTACAGCCATATCGCCCATGACAGCACGCTTGGGAGTCATATTATCTTCGCCAACGGCGCCAGTCTTGCAGGACACGTCGAGGTGGGGGATTACGCCATTTTGGGTGGATTCACTCTTGTGCACCAATTTTGTGTCGTCGGGGCTCACGCGTTAACCGGGATTGGAACGGTCTGCTTAAAGGACGTCCCGCCGTATCTGATTGTCGCCGGAAATCCTTCCAAGACCTATGGGGTTAATGTGAGGGGATTAAGGCGTCGTAAATTTTCTGAGGAATCAATTTCAGATTTGAAAAGAGTATATAAAAGGCTTTTCAGATCTCGAGGAGCTGATTCGACAATTCACTCTGAAGATATTACATCGGGTGTGCCCGGCCATCATGCGGCGCTTCTTGAAACGTTTATCGCTCGTTCTGATCGCGGGGTTATTCGTTAAAAGGGAGGGGAATTGGATTCAATACTTCGTCTAGGTCTAGTTGCGGCCGAGCCTTCTGGAGACCGCCTTGGCGCGGGTGTCGTGGACGCCTTGCGTCGAAAAGGCATATCCCTGGATCTCGTTGGGATTGGCGGACCGGAACTGATCAACAGAGGCCTCAACAGTCGATGTGATATTCATGATCTGTCCATGATGGGTATCGACGAAATTTTTAGAAAACTGCCGAAGGCATTCAATGTAAGACGAAAATTATTGGGTGATCTAATAGCCCATCCGCCCCATGTCTTTCTGGGCATTGACGCGCCTGATTTTAATCTGACACTCGAGCGGAAATTAAAAATTGCGGGTCATCCGATTCTCCATCTGGTCAGCCCCACGGTTTGGGCGTGGAGACAATATCGAGTCCGAAAAATTCGTAAAGCCGTTGACCGAATGCTGGTTCTGTTTCCCTTCGAGAAGACGTTTTATTCTGCCCGTGGCGTCCCTGCAACCTTTGTAGGGCATCCGGCTGCGGCTGAAATGAAATTGGTCAATAAACATTCTGCCCGCGCTCAATTGGGTTTTGAATCTTCGCAAAAGATAGTGGCTGTTTTGCCGGGCAGTCGGGAGTCTGAGATCCGGGGATTAGGGAAAATTTTTATGGACACCGTTCGAATGCTATCCGACGTCGACCCTGATTTAGAGTTTGTCCTGCCTTTCGCAAGTTCGCGGGTCCGGAAACTGTTTTTGGAATATGTTCCCCAAGATCAGATCAGTTCTAACGTTAGGATGCTTGATGGCCAAGCCCGTGTGGTGCTTGCAGCAAGCGATGTTGCGCTTCTCGCATCCGGTACGGCAGCACTAGAAGCGGCACTCGCTGGGTGCCCGATGGTGGTGGCCTATCGAGTCTCTAACGTGTCTTATCGGTTGGCACGGTTGTTGGCAAAAACAAAAATTGTATCCATGCCAAACCACCTTATGGATCCACCAATCGTTCGAGAATTTCTTCAGCATGACGCTACACCGCGTAATTTAATGAGCGCGGTTAGGGAGCTATTGGATCAACCGGATCGGGCTGATGCAATGAGGCACGCGCTTTTAAAAATTCAATCCCAGTTGGACATGGATACCAACAATTTAGTTGCGGATGAAGTCTTGGCCGCGGCGAGGGGATTTCAAACTTGATCATTGCTGGTGTCGACGAGGTCGGAAGGGGACCTTTGGCAGGCCCGGTCGTTGCGGCGGCAGTCATCCTTCCAGACAAAGGCGACTTGTCTGATATCGGTCTCAGGGACTCGAAACAGCTAAGCGAAAAACACCGATCCAAGCTGTCGGCTAAAATTCGCCGGGTGTCGTCGGCCTGGTTTTTGGGCGCCGCAAGCCCGGTCGAAGTCGATTCATTGAATATCCATCATGCGACGTTACTGGCGATGCGTCGGGCCATTATCGGATTAAGTACGCTTCCTGATTTTATTCTGGTCGACGGTAAGTTTTTGCCCGAAATACAGATTCCGGGTCGCGCAGTTGTGGGGGGTGATGGGTTAGAAGATGCAATTTCCGCCGCATCAATTGTGGCCAAGGTATATAGAGATCAATATATGAAGTGGATAGACCGTGTTTTTCCGGGTTATGCGTTTGCGCGACACAAAGGTTATCCTACTCGGGTTCACTTGGACGCACTTCAGTCGCTGGGACCCTGCGCTATCCATCGTCGCACTTTCGCTCCTGTAAAAGCATTAATTAGCTAGCTCAGACAGAAAACAAGAAAATGACCTCGTCGCCCCAATTTGTCCATTTGAACGTTCATACCGAATACTCATTAAGTGAGGGAATTGCGCGCATAAAAGATCTCGCTATTGAAGCCCATTCGGCCGGGATGCCTGCAGTGGCGATGACTGATATTAATAATCTTTACGCAGCAGTTAAGTTTTATCGGTCGTGCTTGAACGCTGGAGTGAAACCTTTATTCGGAGTCGAGTTGACGCTTGGCGCGGTAACGCCTGTGGATCCGGGTGGGAAAATTATTCTGCTTTGTTTGAACAATCGCGGGTTTAAACGGGTTAGTGAGTTATTGACCCAACTTTATACCCAACCCAGAGAGGGTCGGGAGTTGATTGCCAGTTTGAATCAAATTGAATCGGTCGCCGATGACGTGATTGCCTTGACAGGATTCGAAGGCGCTATTGGCTCGTTAATTCGGTCAGGCCAGGTCTCGGAAAGTCTGCAAGTCGCAGAAAAACTGATTCAGGTATTTAAAGATCGCATATTTTTTGAACTCACTCGCACAGGTAGGCCCGGTGAAACCAAAATTGAAGATGAGGCTTTGGTGATTTCGCGAAAGTTAAACATTCCGTTGGTCGCGACGAACGCGGTTCGTTTTCTTAAGGCAGATGATTTTGAGGCTCATGAAATACGAACTTGCATTCACCAGGGTCGAATTTTAGACGATCCGCGACGACCCCGGCACTTCACCGCCGAGCAATATCTTCGCAGCGGCGAAGAGATGTCCAAACTTTTCGATGATTTACCAAGTGCGATCATCAACACCTCAGAAATAGCCAAAAAGTGTAATGTTTTTTTAGATTTCGAAACGACACACATGCCAAGATATCCCTTAGCGAATAATGTCAGCGCTGATGATGAATTGATTCGGCTATCAAATGAGGGGCTTGATCGATATCGGGAGCTTTGGCCAGAAAGAGTTGACGACAGATATGCCCAGCGTCTTCGGATAGAGACTGACACGATCAACCGTATGGGGTTCGCAGGCTACTTTTTGATTGTGGCTGATTTCGTCCGATGGGCAACAGAGAATGATGTGCCGGTTGGACCTGGCAGGGGCTCGGGCGCCGGATCATTAGTTGCTTTTGCGCTCGGGATCACTCGCCTTGATCCGATCGATCACGGACTACTGTTTGAGCGGTTTTTGAATCCCGATCGGGTTTCATTGCCTGATTTTGATATTGATTTCTGCATGATCGGTCGAGATCGGGTCATTGATTATGTTAGTCAGAAATATGGCGCGGACAAGGTTGCGCAGATCATTACCTACAACACATTGGCCGCTCGAGCCGTTGTGAGAGATGTTGGACGTGTGATGGGCATGCCATACGGGTTCTGCGACACGCTTGCCAAACTGGTCCCGTTTGAAGTGGGGATGACGCTTGAAAAAGCGCTTGCGCAAGACGATGAACTACGACGGCGTTTCAAAAATGAAGCGGAAGTGACTCAACTAATTGAGAACGGTTTAAGACTTGAAGGTATGCCGCGAAATGCGGGTAAACATGCGGGCGGTCTTGTCATCGCGCCAGAACCGATCTCAGAGTTTTCACCACTCTATTGGGAGCATGGCATGAGCCAGGCGGTTACCCAATTCGATAAAGATGATCTTGAATCTATCGGGCTTGTGAAGTTTGACTTTCTAGGATTGCGAACCCTGACCGTGATCGATTGGGCTGTGAAACTGATCAATCATGATCGTGTCGAGGCAGGAGAAACCGAGCTTGATCTTGAACGGTTAGAACCTAATGACCCTGATGTGTATAAATTGATTTGTACGGGCCGGACGACAGCGTTATTCCAGTTGGAATCCAGAGGTATGCAGGAGTTAATTCAACGATTGCGTCCAGATCGATTTGATGAGTTAGTGGCTTTGGTTGCGCTGTTTCGTCCAGGGCCTCTTCAGTCGGGGATGGTGGATGACTTTATTGACCGGAAACATGGCCGGCAACCCGTGTCCTATCTTCATGACACGTTGAAAACGGTTTTAGAGCCTACCTATGGCGTTATTCTTTACCAAGAACAGGTGATGGAGATCGCGCGATCCCTTGCCGGTTTTTCGTTGGGATCAGCAGATTTACTGCGCCGTGCGATGGGGAAAAAGAAGCCCGAGGAGATGGAGCGGCAACGGCAGATTTTCATCGATGGCGCAACAGAACGAGGGGTTAAGGCTGAAAATGCTGTCCACATTTTTGATCTGATCGAAAAATTTGC
The DNA here is from genome assembly GCA_051201575.1 of Arenicellales bacterium nBUS_48. Classification (GTDB taxonomy): domain Bacteria; phylum Pseudomonadota; class Gammaproteobacteria; order Arenicellales; family UBA868; genus UBA868. The sequence goes on from CP179197.1 coordinate 1,323,771, forward strand.
AGGGTATGGGTTTAACAAATCTCATTCAGCAGCCTATGCGTTATTAAGTTATCAGACCGCATGGTTGAAACAGTACCACCCGGCTCAGTTTATGTCGGCTGCGTTATCAGCCGACATGGAGCACACCGATAAAGTGGTCATATTGATTAACGAAGCTAAAGCACTCGGACTCTCTATTCAGCCCCCGGATATCAACCAGGGATCTTTAAAATTTGCAGTAGATTCCGACGGCAGTATTGTCTACGGCCTTGGCGCAATCAAAGGGGTAGGCGAAAAGGCGCTCGAAAATATCCTCGACGAAAGAAGTCGAAATGGGGCCTTTACCGATTTGATGTCTTTTTGCAGACGCGTTGACTCGCAAAAAGTGAACAAGAAAACATTTGAGGCGCTCATTTGTGCCGGCGCACTCGACAGCTTTGGTTCTGCCCGATCCCAGTTGTTTGGGCAGCTTCCTCAGGCGATGGAGGCTGCGGGTCAACACATCGCAAACCTCTCTTCAGGGCAAAATGATATGTTTGGACTTCCTTTGACTGAAGAGACTGTGTCGCTTAAGTCCGGCTTTCAAACCTGGACTGCGCGGAAAGCCCTAGAGATGGAGCGCCACAGCCTCGGATTTTATTTAACCGGCCATCCGATGGCGCATCACCAGTCTGAAATTTCCCAACTTGTCTCAGAGTCGATTGAGAAAACTCGACCAACACCGGAGCGCTTGGTTACTCTTAGCGGACTGGTTCAGGGTTTGCGGACATTTCAGAATCGTCGTGGTGAGACCATGGCGTTTTTTCAATTGGATGACGGAACAGGTTTTGCAGATGTGAGTGTTTTTCCGGATATCTACGGACAATTCAGGTCAGCGCTTTCCAGTAACGGAATCGTGTTGACGAGGGGGCTCACTGGGGTTGACGATCGATCGGGCCTCCTATCCCTAAAAATAGAAGGGATCTGGACGCTAAAAGAGGCTCGGGAACGCGCGCTGACGAGTTTATCTGTTTCGCTTCCGCAGGGGGTAGCAGGTGCCAAAATGATCCAGGATCTGCAAGGGATGCTTCGGCCATACGTGCCTGGGCCAACGAATATCAATATCGAGTATCTAAATCAGGAAGGGGATAGTCTTTCAATGTCATTGGGGGATCAATGGCGTGTCCAACCTGACGAGGATCTTATTGAGTCGCTTCTTACTTTTGCTGGAGAGTCTGGGGTAAAGTTTCTGTATCGTTCAAGTCTTCTGACCGCTCAAAACTTGTCAAAGATGAATAACCTGGCGGCGTAATTTTCAGCGCGCTCTCCATAGTTACTGAAGGTAAAGTTAATCATGAATAATTCTCTGGATTTCGAACAGCCGATCGTTGACCTTGAGGCCAAAATTGAAGAATTAAGGCGGGTAGATTCGGATGGTGAGCTGGATCTGCAGCGAGAAATTTCGCGACTTCAGACAAAGAGTCAAAAACTCACCCGAGAGGTATTTGCGTCGTTAACCCCATGGCAGGTGACTCAGCTCGCTCGTCATCCACAGCGTCCCCATACGCTTGATTACATTCCTCAAGTATTTACCCATTTTCAGGAATTATCGGGAGATCGGATGTATGCCGATGACCAGGCGATCGTGGGTGGGTTAGCGCGACTCGATGGTGCTGGTGTTGTCGTAATCGGTCATCAGAAGGGGAGAGATACCAAAAATAAAGTTAAACGAAATTTTGGAATGCCAAGCCCTGAAGGATATCGAAAGGCCCAGAGACTAATGAATCTTGCGGATCGGTTTAAACTGCCAGTGGTTACGCTGATTGATACCCCAGGCGCTTATCCCGGTATTGGGGCGGAGGAGCGGGGTCAAAGCGAGGCGATTGCCAGGACGATTGCGGTAATGGCCGGTCTTAAGGTGCCGATTATTTCCGCGGTCATTGGGGAAGGAGGATCCGGAGGCGCATTGGCAATAGGGGTATGTGACCGTTTGGTTATGCTGGAATTCTCGACATACTCGGTGATCAGCCCTGAAGGTTGCGCGTCAATTTTATGGAAGAGCCCTGATAAGGCGGAATCTGCAGCAGCAGCAATGAAAATTACATCAGATAGTCTTTTTGAAAATAAGCTGGTCGATGAGGTTATTAAAGAACCCCTCGGCGGCGCTCATCGGGATCTGGATCAGACTGCATACAGTTTAAAGGAGAGTCTCAGCCGTCATTTGGAAAATCTGAGTCTCCTATCTCCAGAAGCGTTACTGAATCAACGAGAAAAAAAGTTGAGGTCGTTCGGGCGGTTCAAGGGCGCCTGAATTCAAAAACGTTTTGCTGCAAAATGTTATCGAAGAGAGAGTTTGGTCTGCAGTCCAACATTATTCCGGACCAGAAATTAATGTGGCATTTAGTGGCGGGATTGATTCGAGCGTTCTGTTGGACGTCTGCGCCAATCTTCGAGGACGACTTCCGTGTCCGGTGTATGCGCTCCATGTGAATCATGGCTGGTCTTCTGATTCGGACAAATGGGAGTTGTCTTGTCGACGTCAAGCAGAAGCACTTAAGATTCACTTCAAGAGTATTCGGCTCGTTGAGCAAAGCCGGTCCAAACCTTCTGAGTCGATCGCCCGCGAAAATCGGTATCGATGGTTTTCCCAAGTGTCTAGGTCAAACGCTATTGTGTTGACGGCCCATCATGCGGATGATCAGCTCGAGACTTTCTTATTTCGATTGCTCAGGGGCGCATCGGTCTCGGGTCTTGGGGGGATGCGTGAGGATCAATTATTGTATGGGATGAGGGTTATTCGACCGATGTTGAAGATCACCCTCGACGAAATCTACGCCTATGCTGAAAATCATAATGTTAAATACCTGCAAGATTCATCAAATGACAATGATGCGTACGATCGAAACTACATCAGAAATCAGGTTATTCCCAGTATCGAAAGGAGGTGGCCGCAGACCCGGTCAGTTGTTTTGCGAACGAGCCAGGGATTTCGTGAAATTCAAAACATTTTAGATGAGGCCGCAAGCCAAGATCTTGAATTTTGCGGACATGTCGACCATTCCTGCCGCCTTAAAATAGACGGATCGGTGGGCAGGGCACGTTTTCTGCGCCTCAGTGCCGACCGGCAGAGCAATCTGTTGAGGTATTGGTTTCGGATCAAAGGATTTCATGCAGCAACCGAGAAAGCATTGCAAGAATTTCTTCGCCAGGTGAGAGCGGGTGCTGCGGGATCCCGCCTTGTTCTCCGTCATGAAGAATATTCAGCCCTTGCTCGAGTGAGCAAAGAAGGGATCTTCATTGTGCCGGGCAGAGTAGGTGAGTTCTCTCGGGATTTGAAGGTCTGGGATTGGCCGCGCGAGGAGACCGTGGTGACGGACTCGGATCTTGAAATCAGGTCAATTCAGGTAATGGGAAAAGGTGTTTCGATTGAGGCGCTGGGTAACTTTTCGCTGGAATTAAGGTGGAAACGAGGCAATATAAGAGTTCGACCGGCCCACGCCAATCACCGTACGCGAAGCCTGCGAGTTCTGCTTCAGGAAATGAGAATCCCCAGTTGGGAGCGGGCGCGAATTCCAATGGTTTACGCCTTTGATCAATTTGTTTGTATGCCGGGGGTTGTTACCGAGGCTAAGTTTGCAGCGACAAAAAATCAGCCCGGAGTTGATTTTTTGCTGCGAGATTTGCGGGGTTTTCAGGTATCAGGTGAGTTTTGAATTTACGCCCGCCTCGAGTTCTGTTAACCTTTCCGTCCGTCGGGATTACTGACTTTAACGCCATTTATCGTGATGGCGTCTGTAGAACCCGCCTAAAAGAGTAAAACTATGCCCGACGGAATTTTCCCAAAATACGCCTTTATCACCGGTGGTGTTGTGTCATCCCTCGGCAAGGGACTTTCCGCTGCTTCTTTAGGGGCGTTACTCGAAGCCCGAGGCCTCTCGGTAACGCTTGTAAAGCTCGATCCCTATATCAATGTCGATCCCGGCACCATGAGTCCTTTTCAGCATGGCGAGGTGTTCGTTACCGATGACGGGGCTGAGACGGACCTCGACCTGGGTCATTATGAGCGGTTTGTTCGGACCCAGATGGGTCGAAAAAACAATTTCACAACGGGCCAGATCTACGAAACCGTCATTCGAAAAGAGAGGCGGGGCGACTTTCTCGGGGGAACGGTTCAGGTTATTCCCCATATTACGAATGAAATAAAAGCATCGATACTGGCGGCCGGGGAAGATTACGACATCTGCTTGGTTGAGATTGGAGGCACGGTGGGCGATATTGAGTCGTTGCCATTTCTTGAGGCGATTAGGCAAATGCGTATCGAATTGGGACGCGAGCAAACGATATTTCTTCATCTTACCTTGGTCCCAGCGTTACTCACTGCTGGAGAAATCAAGACCAAGCCAACGCAGCATTCCGTTAAAGAATTACGCAGCATCGGAATTCAGCCGGATATTGTACTTTGTCGAGCCCAGCAACCCCTTCCGGCCGATGCTCGACGAAAGATTTCTCTATTTACCAATGTTGAAGAGAGTTCGGTGATCTCCGCTGAAGATGTTTCAAATATTTATTCGATTCCACGTCGGTACCATGAGCAGGGTTTAGACAGCACTGTCGTCAAGCATCTGGGGTTATCTAATCATCATATTGACTTAAATGAATGGGACAGCGTTGTGTCAGCGATGGATACACCTGAAACAACCGTGACAATCGGTATGGTTGGGAAATATGTCTCGTTGACTGAATCCTACAAGTCGCTTTCTGAGGCTTTAGTTCACGCGGGGATTGCCAATCGGGTGAGGATCAACGTGAAATATTTTGATGCTGAAACGTTTGAAACATCGAGCGATGCGAAGAAAAATTTAGCAGGCGTCGATGGCATTCTTGTGCCCGGTGGATTCGGCGAACGTGGGACAGAAGGCATGATTAACGCAGTTGAGTATGCCCGGAGCGCGGCAGTCCCATACCTGGGCATCTGTCTTGGACTTCAAATTGCTGTTATTGAATACGCTCGAAATGTCGTGGGAATGGAGCATGCCAACAGTACAGAATTTAACCCAACGACGCCGTTTCCAGTGGTTGCGCTTGTCACGGAGTGGACAAAATCAGACGGTGGCACAGTTGAGAGAGGAGGTGCCGACGATCTGGGGGGCACCATGCGCCTAGGCGCGCAGCGTGCCTCGCTTAAAGAAGGATCGAAGTGCGCTCATATCTATGGTGCGACCGATATTTATGAGCGTCATCGACATCGCTACGAAGTGAATAACACGTTTCTTTCTCAGCTAGAAGAAAACGGGCTGTCGGTATCGGGAAAATCGGTCGATGATCTTGTCGAGATGGTTGAAGTACCGTCCCATCCTTGGTTTGTGGCCTGCCAGTTCCATCCCGAGTTCAAATCCACACCGCGAGATGGGCACCTCCTTTTTTCAGCTTTCGTTGCGGCTGCTGGTGAGCATAAAAATGGCGATAGCGAGAACAGATGGTCCGCGAAGGTTGCGGGCGAGTGAGCGTGTTTGATCGACCGGTTGGCCGTAGGCAACCCATTTTCTTAATTGCAGGCCCATGCGTGATCGAAAGTCGCGAAAATGCATTGTCTACGGCTTCACACTTGGCAGAGATCGCGCAGTCTTTGGGTCTACTGGTGATTTATAAATCGTCGTTCGATAAAGGGAATCGTTCATCGGGTACCTCATATCGGGGGCCTGGACTGGAAGAAGGTCTTCGAATCTTGGATGATGTCAGGCAGGAAACCGGTCTTCCCTTGCTGACCGACGTGCACACACCGGAACAGGCAATCTTGGCGGCCGATGTCGTTGATGTTCTTCAGACACCTGCGTTTTTATGTCGACAAACTGACCTTATTGTTGCTGCTGTTAAAACCGGCTGTCCTGTGAATATTAAAAAAGGGCAGTTTATGGCGCCGCAGGAGATGCGCAGCGTAGCAGAAAAAGCGAAGGCGGCGGGCGGGAAGGAAATTTTCTTATGCGAACGTGGAAGTTCGTTCGGGTACCACAATCTTGTGGTCGACATGAGAAGTCTTCAAATTATGGACGATCTCGGTTTTCCCGTCGTTTTCGACGCTACCCACTCAGTGCAATTGCCAGGCGCGGGTGGAGATCAATCGGGAGGGCAGCGCGAGTTCGTACCGATCCTCGCTCGCGCCGCAGTTGCCGCAGGCGTGTCGGGCGTCTTTATGGAAACCCATATTGATCCGGATAGAGCACTAAGTGATGGGCCCAATGCATGGCCGCTTGAGCGATTAAAGCCGTTGCTTGAAGATTTGATTAATATTGATCGGGTATTCGCCAGTTGCCAGTCTTTTAACTAATTAAGGTAAGTTCTCTCATGCCCTCAGATGCGCATATTTCCAAAGTTCTAGCTCGAGAGATTCTTGATTCACGGGGGTTTCCAACTATTGAAACCGAGGTGCATTTGGCTGGAGGCGCGATTGGACGCGCGGCGGTTCCGTCCGGCGCCTCGACGGGTAGCCGAGAAGCGCTTGAGTTGCGGGATAACGATCCAGATCGATTCGACGGAAAAGGGGTTACTCAGGCCGTCTTTAACGTGAATACCGAAATTGCCAATATGTTGCAAGATCGAGATGCCATGGCGCAGCACGATATTGACACCGCAATGGTGAGACTTGATGGTACGACCACAAAGGAAAGGCTTGGCGCGAACGCCATTCTCTCGGCGTCCTTGGCAGTGGCTCGCGCTGCGTCGGTTGCAAAAAATATGCCGTTGTTTCGTCATATTGCCGAACTACATGACAATCCAAACCCTGATCGTTTACCTGTGCCCCAGATGAACATTCTTAACGGCGGGGCGCATGCTGACAATAGCATTGATTTCCAAGAGTTTATGGTGCTGCCAGTCGGATTATCAAGTTTTAGTGATGCGTTACGCGCAGGGGTTGAGATTTTTCATCAGCTTAGAAAAGTATTGATTCAAAATAAAAGTCAAACTGGAGTCGGAGATGAAGGTGGTTTCGCCCCCGATCTACCCTCAAACGAGGCTGCGCTGGAAATTATTCTGGATGCTATTTCGAAGACCGTTTATCAATTGCCACAAGATATTTCCCTCGGGTTGGATTTGGCGAGTTCTGAATTTTATCGAGATGGAAAGTATGTTCTGGGCGCGAGCAATCAATCGTACTCAACTAGTGAATTTATTGATCTCATTGAAGAATGGGTTGGTCGAGCTCCGATCATCTCGATAGAAGACCCTTTAGCCGAAGATGATTGGGAGGGTTGGGCAGCGCTCACTCGATTGCTCGGCGGACGGGTGCAAGTGACAGGGGATGATTTGTTTGTCACGAATCCCAAATTTCTTGAGCGCGGTATTGATCAGGGCGTTGGTAATTCGATCCTAATCAAGGTTAATCAAATAGGAACGCTAAGTGAAACGTTGGCTGCGGTACATCTTGCACAAGCTAATCGTTATGGAGTGACTGTTTCTCATCGCTCCGGGGAGACAGAGGATACGACAATCGCTGATCTTGCTGTTGGAGTAGGTGCGGAGCAAATCAAAACGGGTTCGCTTTGCCGTTCGGAGCGTGTGGCCAAGTACAACCGACTTCTGTGGATTGAGCGAGAGTTGGGCGATAAAGCCCGATATGCGGGCCTGGATGCATTTGCGCATCTCCAGGCGAGTGAATAGGTCAGCCGCAAGTTGATGTGGGTCCGAACGCTTATTGCTGTGTTGTGTGTGCTGGTGTTGGGTCTGCAATACGCACTTTGGTTTGGAAAAAGCAATGTCATCGATTTTTTTCGTCTCCAAAAAACGGTCGGTTCGTTGCAGGCCGAAAATATTATGCTTCGAGAGCGAAACGATCAACTGCATGCCGATGTAAATGAAATAAAGAATCGGATGGAGGCGATTGAGGGGCGGGCGAGAGAGCAGTTAGGCCTAATTCTCCCGGGAGAGACTTACTTTCAAATCATACCGCCAAATTCATCAGACGGTGTGGCGAATGATTAGTTATGTCGGGCCATCTACCGTTTCTTTCGGTACCGTGTAGGGTAACTCGATTTGTTTGATCGATATTTGATCCGCGGTTAGGTGCTGTCCCAAGTTTGAATCCAGTACTGAGATGGGTACGGTTGCCAACATCAGAACGTGATCTTGAATGGAATCGTAGGTTTTGCAAACGATCGTTGCTTTTCTGCTCTCTGAGCCGTCTCCAAGATCAATTGCGTCGCCAATCACGCCCTCGAAGGACGCAGGAAGTTGAGCCGCGATCATGCGTTGCTTAGGTTTTCCTCGATATCGAATTCGTGCAACGATTTCCTGCCCTGGATAACATCCTTTCTTAAAGCTGACAGCCCCGATCAGGTCGAGATTTAGAGATTGGGGAAGAAACTTTTCGGTCAGGCTTTGCGCGACCCAAGCGATCCCATTCTCAGAGAGAGTTAGTGCCAGATTTTGATCCAATACATTTTCATCGTCGATTTCTGCCGCGGTTAATTGACCGGCTAATAAGGTTCGCGGCACTACGCCAAGTCTGATCGACTGTGAAATATTTTCTCGCATATACTGAGTCAATGATTGCGGTAAAGGTTTCGGCCGGATGGAGTGTTCGCAAATCATTCGGTAATCGTGTTCAACCGTAAAGTTGACTTTAGATCTCATCCTAAAAAGTTCGAATCGAGTGACTATGGCTGGAGCCACACTCGCGTGAGTAACAAGATAGAAGCCTTCAGGGATTGGAAATACAGCAAAAGTGGCGAATAACCGACCTTTCGCTGAGCAGTAACCGGCAAAACCCCATTGCTCTTGAGAAATCGACTCGACGTCTGCGGTAAGTTGATTCTGTAAAAAAGTGGTCGAATCTGGGCCGGTACACGCGATCACAACGGTCTCCATCTTAATGATTCTCCAAAAAAAAGAGTGTTGAAGTGAATTTAGATCGCGATCAAATGTGATCCAATACCTGACGAAAATTTCACTGTTTCTGAATTACGATTCAACCTCAAATCGCCTGTAAATCCGAGTTGCATCAGAGAGGCTCAGGCGTCAAAATTACGATTGTTGCGGCGCACAAAAAAACCGATGAACGAAATTAAATCTACCATATCCGATATGAAAAAACCCGAAGCGCCTCGTCCGGACTCTGGGTCAAAAAACGAGACTGAAATCCCCTCGCCAGGGCGTCGGGAGGAGCTATCTCACCCCGACCCGACCCGTTACGGAGATTGGGAGCGTCGTGGGCGCTGTATCGACTTTTAATCTTTTTCTTTTGCTTGAAACAAAAATGACCCATTCCAGGCCCAGGCCGATTTCGCCGCATTTGCAGATCTATAGACCGCAGCTAACGGCTGTGCTGTCGAGTTTGCATCGGTTATCTGGTTTATTTCTTAGTGCTGCCGCAGTTGGACTTGCGGGATGGGTGATCACTCTGGCGCTAGGGGAGTCAATTTTTACATTTGCCCAACAATTTTTGAGCAGCGGGTACGGAACGGTGCTTGTCGCGTTAGGGCTTTTTGGCTTCTTTTATCACCTGGCTAACGGACTCCGTCATCTTTGTTGGGATTGGGGATATGGATATGACATCAAAAATGTCTACAGGTCGGGGTGGTTCGTCGTTGCGTGCTCTATCGCCGCAGGGATTGTTGCCGTGATGATCGCGCTTTAGATGATTATTCGGATCGCGATCTTGTGAACGTTCCTTCGCGAGAACCAGGGCTTCAGCACTGGAGATGGCAACGAGGGTCAGCGATTGTCCTCGCTCCTTTCGGGCTTTGGTTTATTTTCCAAATGCTGTTGATGCCTGACTTCGAGTACCCGACCGTAATCTCGTGGTTAGGGTCAACGTTTAATTCATTTGCCATGGCCGTATTGCTAATAGCGCTTTTAGTGCATTCTCTTTTAGGCCTCCAGATTGTTATTGAAGACTACATTGCAAATCCACTTCAGCGAAACTTGATCAGGATGACTCGGTTTATTGGGATTGCAATTCTTGTTGCATCCATAACCTCGATTCTTGCGATTTAAAGGCCGGATAAATGCCAACTGGAAATTATAAGATTCAGCATCACCAACATGACGTCGTTGTGGTCGGCGCAGGCGGCGCGGGGCTCAGAGCCTGCCTGGGACTTGCAGAGGCCGGTTTAAGCACGGCCTGTGTCACCAAGGTATTTCCAACACGCTCCCATACGGTGGCGGCGCAGGGGGGAATGAGCGCGGCACTTGCCAATATGGGTGAAGACGATTGGCGTTGGCACATGTACGACACCGTCAAGGGGTCAGATTGGCTTGGCGACCAAGAGGCTATCAGCTTTATGTGCAAGGAAGCACCATCAGCCGTCATTGAGTTAGAGCATTACGGCGTCCCGTTTTCCCGGACTGATGAGGGGAAGATCTACCAGCGCGCATTTGGCGGAATGACGACGAATTTTGGCCAGGGTCAGGCACAACGGACGTGTGCGGCGGCAGATAGAACCGGTCACGCGATTCTGCATACACTGTATCAACAGTCTCTAAAACATAACGCCGAATTCTTTATCGAATATTTCGCGATCGACCTGATCATGGAGGATGGAGAGTGTAGGGGTGTGCTGGCGTGGTGTCTGGAGACGGGAGAGCTTCACGTGTTCTGGGCAGGGCAGGTCATATTAGCGACGGGCGGCTACGGTCGCGCGTATTTTTCAGCGACGTCTGCACATACTTGTACGGGCGACGGCAACGCGATGGCGTTACGGGCCGGACTTCCGCTTCAGGATATGGAATTTGTCCAATTTCACCCAACCGGCGTTTACGGTTCGGGTTGCCTCATCACCGAGGGTGCTCGTGGAGAAGGCGGGTTTTTAACAAACGCGGACGGTGAGCGTTTTATGGAACGTTACGCGCCGAACGCCAAAGATCTTGCGTCCCGCGATGTCGTCAGTCGCTCGATGACTATGGAGATTCGGGCAGGTCGAGGAGTAGGTCGTGATGAAGATCACATCTATTTGCATTTGGAGCATCTCGGTGCGGATATTCTTGCTGAACGTCTGCCGGGAATCTCGGAGACGGCTCGTATATTCGCGGGCGTGGATGTCTGCAAATCGCCGATCCCGGTGATTCCAACTGTTCATTACAACATGGGCGGCATCCCAACCAACATTCACGGCGAGTGCATGGGATCTGCATCTGGGAATGATACGGAGGTTGTGCCGGGACTCATGGCGATTGGAGAAGCAGGCTGTGTTTCAGTGCATGGCGCGAATCGTCTCGGATCGAATAGCCTCTTGGATCTTATTGTCTTCGGTAGGGCTTCTGCTCGTCGGGCGGTAGAAAATGCGAAGACAAAGTCTCTGGCTAAACGTGGAAATAACGCGTTGTTCGAGCCGGCTATCAGTCGATTTGATCATATGAGGTTTAGCGAGGGTCGTGTGTCGACTGCATCGATACGACTAAAAATGCAGCGGGCTATGCAGTCAAACTGCGCAGTCTTTCGAAATCAACAGGTTTTGGACGAGGGTGTTCATGAGATTGAAGCGACGATAGATCTTCTATCTGATGTTGGCATTAAGGATCGTTCGATGATCTGGAACACCGACTTGGTTGAGGCGCTTGAGCTCGAAAATCTCTTATCGCAGGCCAAGGTAACGGTCCATAGCGCACTTGCTCGTCAGGAAAGTAGGGGCGCTCACGCAAGAGACGATTTTCCAGATCGTGATGACGTTAACTGGATGAGCCATACAAACGCGCGTTTAAACAACGGACTTGTGGGTTTATCTTATCGACCTGTCGTGCTCGATACGGGAACAACAGAAGTTGAAACGATTGCCCCGAAAGCACGAGTTTACTAGGCAATTCAATAAGAGAATAGATCGATGGCTGAATTCAGATTACCGAAAAACTCGCGTCCGCAGAAGGGTGAGCGCCATAATACGGACCGTGGGATGAAGTCACCTCGACGATTCGAAATCTATCGGTGGAGCCCTGACTCCGACGACCCACCAAAGATCGACGAACTGTATGTTGATTTGGCGACGTGCGGGCCTATGGTCTTAGACGCTATTATAAAAATTAAGAATGAAATTGACTCCAGCTTAACGTTCCGACGGTCATGCCGTGAGGGCATTTGCGGCTCTTGCGCGATGAATATCAACGGCGTCAATACTCTAGCGTGCACGCAACCTCTTAATGATCTTGGCGATGTCGTCCGGCTGTACCCTTTACCTCATATGCCGGTCATTAAGGATCTTGTTCCAGACCTCTCTCATTTTTTTGAGCAACATCGCTCGATCGAACCGTGGCTAAAAGCGCCAGAAATTGTCTCGGATACCGAGCGTTTACAGAGCCCCGAAGATAGGGAAAAGTTGGATGGGTTGTACGAATGTATTTTATGCGCCTGTTGTTCCACCAGTTGTCCGAGCTATTGGTGGAACTCCGATCGCTACCTTGGGCCAGCGAATCTGCTTCAGGCGTATCGATGGATTGCGGACAGTCGGGATGAAGAGACCGGTTCGCGACTCGAATCACTGAATGATAGTTTTTCCTTGTATCGCTGCCATACGATCATGAATTGCACGAATGCTTGTCCTAAAGGATTGAATCCCGGGAAAGCGATTGGCGAGATCAAATCAATGATTGCGAAAAACGAGTCTTGACATCAAGCGCGTCTCATAATCGTCTGCGATGGCGGGCTAGGCGAGGGGTGCGTGAATTGGATGGGCTCCTTTTACCTTTCTCAGAAGTTATTATTTCCGAAGGGGATTCAAAAAGAATCGAATGCTTTGATGAATTGTTGTCGCTTCCTGATCCGGTATTACTGGACTGGTTTTTTCAACGCGCCTTCCCTGATGAAGAAATATTGGCGAATCTGGTGCGAGAAATCCTTGATTTCTCAAACGAGACTGCTCCGCGTTAATTCTCTCCTGGCTTTAGTGGGGTCGCAAGACGGTGTCGTGCTGTTGGGCTTTATCACTTGTAGGATAGTCAAGCGTGTAGTGTAGACCGCGACTTTCTTTTCGCATCGCGGCACACCTAACAATGAGCTCTGACACAAGAACCAGATTTCGCAGCTCTAGAAGGTCCTGATCTACTTTAAAGTTGCTGTAGAAATCTCGAATCTCTTCTGTCAGGACGTTGAGTCTGTTGGCAGCCCGTTGCAATCTTCGGGAAGTTCTTACGATGCCGACATAATCCCACATGGAGCGGCGTAGTTCGTCCCAGTTGTGCGCCACCACAACAAGTTCATCGGGATCGGTGACTTGACTCTCATCCCAAGGGTCGGGGTCAGCTGGATTGCTCAGGGGTGTTTCAAGATAGTCGGAAATTGTGCTGGCTGCGCGTTCTGCGAATACAACGCATTCAAGAAGAGAGTTGCTTGCCAGCCGGTTCGCGCCGTGAAGGCCTGTACAGGCATTTTCTCCCAGCGCGAAAAGACCGTCTAGGTCAGTCCGCCCATTGAGATCAGTTGTGATGCCGCCACAGGTATAGTGGGCGGCCGGAACGACGGGAATTGGATCGGTCGCCATGTCGATACCAAAGGACAGACAACGCTCATAAATTGCTGGAAAATGTTTAGTCAGATAGCCCTTCTCTTTGTGGGAGATATCGAGGTATATGCAATCCAGCCCGCTTTTTTTCATTTCAAAATCGATGGCACGGGCCACGATGTCTCGTGGGGCCAATTCGGCTCGGGGATCATGTCGGCCCATGAATCGGGTGCCATCAGGGAGAACCAGTTTCCCGCCCTCACCACGGACGGCTTCGGATATTAGAAAGCTTCCGGCATGAGGATGGAAGAGGCAGGTAGGGTGAAACTGAACAAATTCGAGATTTGAGACTGAGCAACCTGCTCGCCATGCGATCGCGATTCCGTCCCCTGTCGAAGTGTCCGGGTTGCTTGTATAGAGATAGGCCTTTGATGCCCCACCGGTTGCGAGCACGACGACTTCCGAGCGAATAGTGACAATCTGCTGGGTTGTATTGTTAAGCGCGTAAAGTCCGATAACCCTTTCCCGACCGCTTTGCCCGTCAGAACTCTTAATTACGTCAATGCTTAGATGGTTTTCAAGGACTTCAATATGGTTCGATGCCAACACCTGCTGGTCAAGGGTTTCAACGACGGCTCTTCCGGTTGAGTCAGCCACATGAGCAACTCGGCGGTAGGAATGACCGCCTTCTCGAGCCAAATGGAACGCGCTGGGTTTCTTTTCTTTTAGATCAAAATCAACGCCCGCCCCGCTAAGCCAATCAATAGCGTCCGGTGCGCCCTCGACGACCGTTCGCACGGCTTCAACGTTACATAGGCCCGCTCCTGCATCATGAGTGTCCTGAATGTGAGCTTCAAAACTGTCACCTGGGTCCATCACTGCGGCAATTCCGCCTTGTGCCCATAGACTGGATCCCGATGCGAGTGTGGACTTGGTGAGAAGCAGAGACTTTACCCCTACATTAGAGAGGCGAAGCGCAAGGCTGATTCCGGCTAGCCCACTGCCCACAATGACAACTGGTGAGTAACGTGTCATCAAGATGAAATAAGATTTTGTTGCACTTTCATAAAATTAAATAAAAGTCTTTATGTAAATAACGTGCAAGCAGGTGGCCTGCGAGATAAAATTAGACATAAATTTTTTTACCCGCCGCAAAGCGTCGCGTTTTGCAGCTTCCCCTAGCGAGAACCCAATGGCAAAGGCCGAGCAAAGCCTGATTCGTAATTTCGCAATTATCGCCCATATTGATCATGGCAAGTCAACATTGTCTGACCGGCTGATCCAGCGCTGTGGCGGACTATCAGATCGCGAGATGACTGCGCAGGTTCTTGATTCAATGGATTTGGAGCGCGAGAGGGGAATTACGATTAAAGCACAGAGCGTGTCACTTGAATATCAGGGCGATGATGGTAATACCTATCGCTTGAATTTTATTGATACCCCCGGCCATGTGGATTTCTCTTACGAAGTTTCTCGCTCTCTCAAAGCCTGCGAAGGAGCCCTTTTGATCGTTGATGCGTCTCAGGGTGTTGAGGCTCAAACCGTCGCGAATTGTTATACCGCAGCGGATTTCGGTTTGGAAATTATTCCGGTCCTTAACAAGATTGATTTGCCCGCAGCTGAGCCTGATCGAGTGAAGGAAGAGATCGAGGATCTGATTGGACTTGATTGCAGTGACGCGCTTGAAGTGTCCGCAAAAACCGGCGTTGGGATCGATGGGATTTTAGAGAGAATTGTCGAGCGCGTGCCGGCGCCCGAGGGTGACGGGGAAGCACCCCTGAAAGCTTTAATTATTGACTCGTGGTTTGATAACTATCTGGGAACGATTTCGTTGGCAAGAGTTATGCAAGGGTCGCTTAACGCACGAACTAAACTGCAGATGATGTCTACGGGCAAAAGTCATCAGTGCGAGCAGATTGGACGGTTCACGCCGAAACGAACAACGACCTCGGTCCTGAGCGCCGGTGACGTGGGATATGTGGTTGCCGGTATTAAAGATATTAAAGCGGCCCGTGTTGGGGATACGATTACCGACAGCAATAACCCGGCTGACAAGAGTCTCGAAGGATTTAAAACGGCCAAACCGGCAGTCTTCGCGGGTCTTTATCCCATCAACAATGCCGAATTTGAGACTTTTCGGGACGCGCTAGGGAAGCTTAGTCTTAATGACGCGTCGTTGGTGTTTGAGCCGGAGGTTTCACCGGCGCTCGGTTACGGTTTCCGCTGCGGTTTCCTAGGTATGCTTCATATGGAGATCATTCAGGAGCGGTTGGAGCGTGAATACAACCTCGAATTAATTACGACGGCCCCAACTGTTGTCTATCGAATTACCGCCCAGGATGGCTCGACTCAATACATTCATAATCCCTCTCAGATGCCTGACTCAGGTTCCGTTACCGAGATTTTTGAGCCATTTATCTCGGCAAATATTCTATGTCCATCTGAGTATGTTGGGTCGGTGATCACGCTGTGCATTGAGAAGCGGGGCGTTCAGAAAGAAATTTCCTATCATGGGCGACAGGTCGCCGTTGAATTTGATCTCCCGTTGGCAGAAGTGGTCCTCGATTTTCATGACAAATTAAAGTCGGTCAGTCGCGGCTTTGCATCATTTGATTACGAAATTCTCGAGGATCGAACTGCAAATATGGTTCGCATTGACGTCATGATAAACGGGGACCGCGTTGAACCGCTATCTGCGTTAGCGCACCGGGAACACGCCCCGTATCGTGCTCGCCAGTTAGTGTCTAGAATGCGAACGTTGATACCGCGTCAGATGTTTGATGTTGCGATTCAGGCAGCTATCGGTTCCAAAATTATCGCTAGAGAAACCGTCAAAGCATTACGAAAAAATGTGACTGCGAAATGCTATGGCGGCGATATCACTCGGAAACGCAAGTTGCTCGAAAAGCAAAAAGAAGGAAAAAAACGTATGAAGCAAATTGGTTCAGTTGCGATACCGCAAGAAGCGTTCTTGTCGGTATTGAAGGTGGGAGAATAGAATGGATTTTGAAATCGCACTTTTTATCGCGCTCGTAGTTGCAGGCGTCATCATTTACATTGATAAACTCTTTGGCGTACCTAAAAGAGCGGTGAATGCTAAACGGGGGAGTGGGGAAGCTACTCTTAGGATGCCGATTTTGGTCGAGTATTCCCGATCATTTTTCCCGGTGCTGTTGGCTGTCTTTTTGTTGCGAGCGTTTGTGGTTGAGCCGTTTCGAATTCCCTCGGGCTCAATGCTTCCGAGTTTGTTTATTGGCGACTTCATCCTTGTTTCAAAATTTAGCTATGGCGTTCGTTTGCCGATCTTAAAGAAAAAATTGATCCCAATGGGGAACCCGGATCGGGGGGATGTAATGGTTTTTCGATTTCCTCGGGATCCTAAGACTAACTTTATTAAACGCGTGGTGGGCCTCCCCGGTGACGTCGTGAGTTACCACAACAAGAGGCTCGCGATTAATGGAAAACCGATCCCTATTGAAGCTTCAGATCTTATCGATTGGCCGACCAAGGATTCTTCTGAAAACCGGATGAAATCGTTCTTTGAGCGTTTTAGTGAGGAGAAGCACGCGATCCTTATTGATACTTTAAGGTCGGCGAACTCAATTCGAGTAACGGTTCCTGAGGGGCAATACTTTGTCATGGGGGATAATCGCGATCATAGCAACGATAGTCGCTACTGGGGCTTTGTGCCAGAAGAATTCATTGTCGGCAAAGCATTTTTTATTTGGTTTAGCTGGGACAGCGTTGGTGATAATTTCGTTAACTGGAAACGGATAGGTTCTTTCATCCAATAAAAACAATGAATCCGGTTCAAAGACTCCAATCTGTGATTGGATATGAGTTCTCCGATCCTGGCCTGCTCGGTGCTGCGTTAAGGCATCGTAGTATTGGCATGACTCATAACGAACGACTGGAATTTCTGGGCGACAGTATTCTGGGTCTGGTGATCAGTCAGGAAATTTTTATTCGTTTCCCTGACTCTTCTGAGGGAGAGCTGACGCGGATACGCGCCCAACTGGTGCGACAAGCGACTCTGGCTGTTGTCGCCCGCCGACTGTCACTCGGCGAATTTCTAAAACTCGGCCCCTCAGCCGGAAAATCAGGCGGAAGCGATCGGGCCTCTATTCTGGCTGACGCGCTAGAAGCGGTCTTGGCTGCAGTCTTTCTTGACTCTGACTTTCAAACTGCACGGCGCGTCATTCTTATTATTTTTCAGACCGAACTTGACATGATTCGACCTGACAAGGTGAGGAAAGATCCAAAAACAACGCTTCAAGAGTATCTCCAAGGTAAGGGCGATCCACTACCAACTTATCAGGTCATCGAGACGCGTGGGCAGCCTCATAATCGAGAATTTGTCGTGGACTGCTCGTTAATCGGGTACGAAATACAGGAAGTAGGAGTCGGTTCAAGCCGAAAAATAGCGGAACAAAACGCAGCCCTTTTGGTCCTTGAAGAACTGGGCGTTGCCGAGACTCTCGATGAGTGAGGCGCAATATTTTGGTGTGATCGCCGTTGTTGGGCGGCCGAACGTGGGCAAATCAAGCCTGATGAATCGACTGTTAGGCGAGAAAGTGTCTATCGTCTCTCGTCGTCCGCAAACCACGTGGCGCGAGATTACGGGGATCGATACGAGCGCAAATGTTCAGTTGGTTTTTGTGGACAGTCCTGGCATGCATAAGCCGAGACGGCAACTTTTGAGCAAGAGAGCAAATCAGTCTGCACGAGGTGCTGGCACGGGAGCTGATATCCTTTGCATGGTATCCGACTGCCGCTACTGGACAAGCGATGATCAAAGAGTGCTTGAGCACTTTCGGAAAACACAAACCCCAATTTGGCTTTTACTAAACAAAGTTGATTTGCTGACTTCAATTGATAAAGTTCTTCCGAAGATTGAGAGCGTGCAGCGGGTGCATGACTGGGCACAGATTATTCCGGTCTCGGCAAAAACTGAATATAACTGCAAGCATTTACTCAACATGCTCAGAACAGCGGCCCCGTTGGGAAGCGCGGGCTATGACGCGGAATCTTTAACGACCATGCCCGTATCTTTCCTGGCGGCAGAGCTGGTTAGGGAACAAATTTTTAGGCAAATGGGTGATGAGATTCCGTATGTCACGGGGGTAGAGATTAGTCGTTTCGAGGAGGTCGGTTCGGATCGGGTTGAGATTGACGTCAGCATTTGGTGTGACACAACTGGTCAGAAAGCGGCTTTAATTGGATCCAAGGGTGCAAGATTGAAGAACATTGGGACGGCGGCCCGGCGCGGTCTCGAGAAGCTTCTGGCTAAGTCGGTCTCGCTCAATCAAATGGTAAAAGTCAAAAAAGGATGGTCAGATGACAGTCGGTCAGTAACCCGATTGGGATACAGTGACTAGGAAAGCTCGCGGCTAGAACCAATATGCGCATCAAAGGAGAGCCAGGATTTATTCTTCATCGCCGGCCGTTTTCGGAGTCCAGTTTGTTGTTGGATATCTTCTCAAGGAGTTACGGACGCATTACCGCGATCGCAAAAGGAGCCCGCAGGCAAAAATCCCAATATCGCGGCATGATTCGCCCCTTTGCATTGACCACGTTGGGATGGTCCGGAAAAGGAGAAGTCAAAACCCTTACCCAGTGCGAGTGGGCTGGTCCAGATTTCGGATTACGGGGTCCTAATCTTTTTTGCGGGTATTATCTGAGCGAGCTGCTGATCAAGTTCTTGCAGCGATACGATCCGCATGAGCGTTTATTTGATCAGTATCTCAAGAGTCTTGTGCATCTTGGCGTTGATGGCGAATCTCAATCTACGCTTCGCCTGTTCGAGAAAGTATTGCTTCGCGAAACGGGCTATGGCCTGCGACTGGATAAAGATCATGACACCGGTCAGCCGATCAAGCCCGAGTCGAGCTACCATTACCGCCCAGGCCTTGGGGCTTTTGTGAATCAGGGGAACGAGGCAGGGGGCGTTGTTGTTCACGGATCGTCTCTTATTGCCTTAAGAGAAGAGTTACACTTTGATGCAATGATTCTCCGCGAATTAAAACAGTTACATCGGGTAATTTTTCAAAGTCTTCTTGATGGACGATCATTAGTTACGCGTCAAATTTTTTCTCAAATTTACCAAAATGAAAAATTACCCTTATCCGCGCAAGCGCTGAATTGAGAGGACAACTTATGGACCTAGGAGTAAATATTGATCATGTCGCGACGTTGCGTCAGGCGCGAGGCACGTCGTATCCTGATCCGGTAGCGGCCGCCCTTATTTGTGAAGCCAATGGTGCAGATTTGATTACGTTGCATCTGCGCGAGGATCGCAGGCATATCGACGATCATGACGTGGTTCGAATGCGTCAAGCAATCTCAACTCGGATGAATCTGGAGATAGCCGTTACGGATGAAATGAAAGCGATCGCTCTCGACCTTAGACCTGAGGATGTCTGTTTAGTTCCCGAGAAGCGCCAGGAAATTACCACTGAAGGTGGGCTGGAGGTATATGAGCAGTACGATAAGGTTGCGCCATTTATCAGTCAGCTGGAACAGTCAGGAATAAGAGTGTCTCTTTTTATTGATCCCGATGAGAAGCAGATTGAAGCGAGCAGGCGCCTTGGCGTATCTGCAATTGAATTGCACACCGGTGCGTTCGCGGACGCAAAAGATGAACCAGAGCGTGAGCGTCAACTCCAAAGGATTACAACCGCCGTGTCGCTCGGTGAGGCGGCTGGACTTCGAGTGAATGCGGGCCATGGACTAAACTATAACAATGTGGAACCGATTGCGCGTATCGAAGGCATTCAGGAGCTTAATATCGGACACGCGATTATCGCGGAGGCAGTGTTTGAAGGGTTGGGACCTGCTGTCCGTAGAATGCGGGAGTTAATCAATAATCCAGGTGAAAATTAACGACCTATTTCTTGCGTGGTGCAAAGCCCTCTGGAACCGCGCCTAGATCACCTTCGCCAAATAAGAAACCCAGCATATGCTGCTTTAAAAGTTCGACTGCCTGTGGGTCTGCGCTGCTTAATTGGTTTTCGTTAATGATCAGAACCTGACGTTCAAGCCATTTGGTCCACCCTTCAGCCGATACTGATTCAAAAATTCGTTGACCTAGCGCCCCAGGGTAGGGTGGTGCCGACAAGCCTTCTGCATCTTCTTTAAGCACGGTGCATTTGACAGTACGCATGATAATATTCCAAATAAAGCGGCTGGTTTTTGTCGATTTAAATAAGTTTAGATCAACGTTGACTGATATTTTAACCTGATTCGGAAGGTAAAAGAGATGAATGTGGATATTACTCAGAGCGAGAATGGTGGTGTAACGATAACGCCGCCGGCGAAGGAAAAGATTGCGGAACTTTTGTCGGGTGCCGACCAGAGCCAACCCGCCGTGCGGGTTTTTGTTTCCGGTGGGGGCTGTGGCGGGATGAATTACGGAATGACTTTTGCCGAATCAGTAGAAGAGACAGATCGCTTGATTCAGGATAGCTCTGGATGTTCAATCGCAATTGATCCGGTGGCGCTCGCTTATCTGGAGGGTGCGGAGATCGATTTTCAGGATGATGGTGTTAGCGCGACGTTTGTGTTTAATAACGTCTTTAAGGCGGTGGGCGGCAGTGGCGCCTGCGGCGGATGCGGCGGTGCGCGTTGATGCCCCACCCGTGAGTGGGCGACCGTCTGGGAAGTCCCTAACTCCGGGTCCGCTCAAATTCTGTAACATCTTCATTTAAAGACATCGATGACATCACGATCGATTGGGTCGCTTGTCGTTTCCGCGATGGGACTCGGTTGCATGAATATGTCGAGCGGTTATGGCCGCGGTGATGATCATATTTCCAGACGCCTTTTGAATGAGGCGCTTGATGTTGGCTACACGTTCTTTGACACCGCCACGTTATACGGGGGTGGACATAACGAGGCGCTCGTTGCTGATGCTTTAGGCTCTCGTCGATCAGAGTTTGTACTTGCGAGCAAGTGCGGCCTGAGCGAAGTGAATGGGAAGAGCGCCATCGACGGTCGTCCAGAGACTTTGCGAGTCCAGTGTGAGAAAAGCTTAAAACGTTTAAAAACCGACGTCATCGATCTTTATTATCTTCATCGAGTGGATCCAGGCGTACCGGTAGAGGATAGCGTTGGCCAGCTTGGACGCATGGTCGCTGAGGGTAAAGTGCGAGAGATCGGTCTATCCGAAGTTTCTGTTGACACATTGACGCGTGCTCATAACGTTCATCCTATCGCAGCGGTTCAGTCGGAGTTTTCGTTGTGGTCGAGAACGCCTGAATTTGGCGTCCTTGAGGCTTGTCGAAAATTGGAAATAGCATTTATTGCATTCTCTCCGTTAGGCCGACAGTTTTTAACGGGTAAAGCAGTCGATGTTAGTCAACTATCTCCGGATGATATTCGGGCAACGGCTGCTCGCCCGCGTTTTGAGCCAGATGTTTTCGCTCGAAACACAAAACTGCTGACGCCGTTTGGCGAAATTGCGAAATCGCTAGGCCTCACCATGGCCCAACTGTCGTTGGCTTGGCTACTGGCTTACCCCAAAGCAGTTGACAATCTTTCCTTGATTCCGATTCCAGGCACTAAACATATTGAATTTATGAATGAGAACTGGGGTGCTGTCGCCGCAACGATATCATCTGAAGTTTTCGACACGCTTGATAATCTGATAAACGAAAAAACGGTGGAAGGTAATCGTTATTCCGATGCCAGAATGATTGATACTGATTCCGAGCGGGATCGTCTCCGCTAGGTTCTAGTCTTGGTCGGCTATCGATACTCCGGTCCCCAAATCTCGCAGCCGGCGGTGGGAAGCAGGCACATGAAAAAGCGCCATAGTTTTGACACCTAGCGTCCTCCTGATTGCGCCGGATCGAAGTTATCGAACCGGCAGTTATATAAAAGCTGCGAATAGACTCAAGATTCCTCTGAGAGTGGCCTCGTGGGGCGCCATGGATCTTCCGTCCTCCGACCTAGATCTGCGGATCAATAGCACTTCAGATACCGAGTCACTGAAGATGATTAACGAACTTAGTGATCGAAGCTGGATAAGAGCCGTTATCCCCACCGATGACGTTACGGTAGATCTTGCTCGGAAGGTGGGCGAAATGTTAGCGCTTCCGATTAACTCAAAAATCGCAGTGCAAGTCTCGACGAATAAGCTGGCATTTCGGGAATTTTGTCGAGACCATGACTTTCGAACTCCAAATTTTCAACTCTCGGCGGTCGACCTCAATCATAAAAAAGTTTCCTTTCCTTGTGTCGCGAAACCCTTAACCCTCTCAGGTAGCCGTGGGGTGATCCGCTGCAACAACCACGAGGAACTTCAGACAGCTATTGATCGGATTAGAAACTTGCTGCAAGAGGAGCAAAAGGGGTCAGTCGGAGAGATATTGGTTGAAGATTTTATTGCTGGCGATGAATATTCAGTCGATGCGATTGTTTCCGATGGCGTGCTGGAAATTTTGGCGATTTTTGAAAAACCGGATCCTCTCGAGGGTCCTTTTTTTGAGGAGACAATCTATGTCACACCGCCACGAATTTCGGCAGTGTTAGTTAAAGAGATTGAGAATGAACTGCAAACCGTTTGTGACGGAATTGGCCTGAATGAAGGGCCGATTCATGTGGAGCTCCGTATACACAATCATGAGATTTGGTTTTTGGAATTGGCCAGTCGGACAATTGGCGGTCGATGCGGGAAAATCATCGAGTATCAATCTGGAGTGCCGTTGGAGGAGCTAGTCTTGATAAATGCATTACGACTGCCGCGACCTCAAAAAAACAAATTGGGCGCAAGCGGCGTGATGATGATCCCGGTCATTCAGGAAGGGGTGTTGCGTCGTGTTGAAGGCATTAATAAAGCGCGCGCAGTAAAAGGTGTCGTTGATGTTGAAATCGACTGCCGCGAAGGTGAAATATTGCGCGCCTGGCCGGAAGGGGGGCCTTATCCCGGATTCATTTTTGCAGCTGCGGAGTCAACGGACGCCGTCGAATCCGCCTTGAGGGCGTCTTATGAGTGTCTCAAGTTCGTCACGGCACCCTTATTTCAATCAAAATATTAAAAATTTCAAGAATTCTGGCACAGCGATCTAAAGCGGACCTCGGTCCGGTTAGTTTCAGCGGGAGATCAGGCCAGTAGACCTTAAAACTCGCTTTTTTAGGAATCCTTTTGCGGCTACCGGTTAAAAAACAACCTGAGTGGGCGAATTCCACTTTTCATGTAAAACCGCATGTGTCACTATTCATCCATCCCAAGGGTTGGTGTATCCGTTTTGGGAACAAGTCTTTAAACAATTGGAGGTTTTCTAATGAGAAAGTTACTTATCGCGCTTTTCTCCGGCGCGATGTTGACCGCTACTGCGTCCGCTGAGGACGTCAAAATCGGGATCATTCTGGGTTTTACAGGGCCGATTGAATCCCTGACACCAGATATGGCCGCTGGCGCTGAACTCGCCATTGCCGAAGTCAATGGCGGTGGAAAATTTATGGGTGGCTCAAAAGTCACTGGGATCCGTGGCGATTCGACTTGTGTCGACTCGGCCGCGGCTCAAGCTACCGCAGAGCGGCTTGTGACTTCTGACAAAGTTAATGCAATTATGGGTGCCGACTGCTCTGGCGTGACTGGCGCGATCCTCGCCAATGTCGCAATGGCAAATGGCGTGGTCATGATCTCGCCATCGGCAACTTCACCTGGCTTATCAACAGCTGAGGATAACGGTCTTTTCTTTCGTACGGCGCCGTCAGATGCTCGTCAGGGTCAAGTGGTGGCTGAGATTCTTAAAGACCAGGGCTTTATGAATGCTGCGATTACCTATACCAATAATGATTATGGTAAGGGCCTGGCTGATAGCATCGAAAGCAATTTCAAAGCGGTCGGTGGTACGGTGACGATTAACACGTCCCATGAGGAAGGCAAGGGTGACTACAGTGCTGAGGTTGCAGCTCTCGCGCAAGCCGGCGGCGATATCCTCGTGGTCGCCGGATATCTTGATCAAGGGGGTAAGGCTATTATTCAAAGCTCTTTAGATACAGGTGCTTTTGATATTTTCTACCTACCTGATGGCATGATCGGTGATTCACTGCCAGCGGCAATCGGTGACGGACTGAACGGTTCGATCGGTGATGTGCCCGGCACGGATAGCCCGGGCGCCGCCATGTTTGTGGAATTAGCTGAGAAAGCAGGGTTTAAAGGGGACGGACCGTTCTCGCCCGAATCCTATGATGCAGCAGCGTTAATTATGCTGGCCATGCAGGCCGCGGGTTCAACCAACAGCCAGGATTTCAAATCGAAGGTGATGGAAGTCGCTAACGCACCGGGAAAGAAAGTATTCCCGGGTGACTTATCAGCTGCGCTTGAATACATTGCGGCAGGCGGTGAGGTGGATTACGTTGGGGCCTCAGCGGTTGAATTAATTGGACCAGGCGAATCAGCGGGGAGCTACCGCGAGATTCTTGTTGATGGCGGTAAGAATACGACTGTAGGCTTCCGCTAGCCTAAAGCAACTTAGCCCGGGCAATTTGCCCGGGCTTTTTTTTTGGAATTTATCTTTGCTAGAAGTACGTAATCTTTCAAAATTCTTTGGCGGAATTCATGCCGTCGACGATGCTTCGCTAACGATTGAGCGAGGGAGCATCACCGGCTTGATTGGTCCTAACGGCGCCGGTAAAACAACGTTATTTAATGTCATTTCGGGACTGTACCGGCCGGATTCGGGTCAGGTCTACTTCGACGGCGAGAATATCACTGGAAAGGCGCCATTCGAGCTTTTTGGTGACGGGATCTTGCGGACGTTTCAAATCGCACATGAGTTCTCTACCCTAAGTGTCCGTGAAAACCTCATGGTGGTGCCGGGCGGTCAGTCTGGAGAACGTTTAGTCGACACCTGGCTGCGACCGTCGAATGTTGTCCTTGAGGAATTGCAAAACCATGAACGAGCGGATGAAGTAATCGATTTTCTTCAACTGACTGCAGTCGCAAATGAACTGGCGGGCAATCTATCGGGCGGTCAAAAAAAGTTGCTTGAGCTTGGTAGGACGATGATGGCCGAGCCGAAGATTGTATTTCTCGACGAGGTGGGTGCGGGAGTGAATCGAACGCTTTTGAAGACGATTGGCGATTCAATTATTCGTCTCAACCAAGAGAGGGGCTACACTTTTTGCATGATCGAGCATGATATGGAATTTATTAAGCGATTGTGTGATCCGGTAATCGTCATGGCTTCAGGAAGTGTATTGGCACGAGGGACGCCTGATGAAGTCATGAATAATGACGCAGTGATCGAAGCCTATCTGGGTACCGGTAGAAAGCACCAGAGATAAGGATGAAATGAGTTTACTAGAGGGACAGGCAATGTTCGGCGGGTACGGTGCCGCTGACATTCTTCAGGATTGCACCATTTCAATTGATAAAGGCGAGGTCGTAGTGGTTGTGGGTCCAAATGGTGCGGGTAAATCGACAGCAATGAAAGCGCTGTTTGGAATGTTGAATCTTCGCAAGGGTTCGGTATTTTTCAATGGAGAGGAGATCACGTCGATGTTGCCCCAAGAGCGCGTCCGGCTCGGAATGGGGTTTGTCCCGCAAAATTCAAACGTGTTCACGTCGATGACGGTCGAAGAGAATCTGGAAATGGGCGCATTTATTCGACGCGATGATTACTCGGAGTCGATCGAGCAGGTTTTTCGATTATTTCCGGCGCTTGCGGAAAAACGCAGCCAGCCTGCGGGTGAATTGTCAGGGGGTCAACGACAACAGGTAGCCGTCGGCCGAGCCTTAATGACTAACCCAGATGTGCTCATGCTTGATGAGCCCACAGCAGGCGTGTCGCCAATCGTCATGGACGAGCTATTCGATCGCATCCTTGAAGTCGCCAAGACCGGGATTGCAGTGATGATGGTGGAGCAAAATGCTCGCCAGGCCCTTGAGATCGCGGATCGAGGGTATGTGCTGGTCCAGGGGCAGAACCGCTATAGTGATACGGGTGCTGCACTGCTTGCTGATCAAAATGTCCGAAAAGCATTTTTGGGAGGATGACGTTTGATAGACATCCTTAATGCGCTCGCGCTGTTGGCAAACTTTGTGATTGTTCCAGCCCTTGCTTACGGCAGCCAACTTGCTCTTGGCGCCCTCGGCGTAACCATGATTTATGCCGTCTTGCGATTCTCAAACTTCGCTCATGGAGAGACGATGTCCTTTGGCGCCATGATCTCTGTCCTCGCCACCTGGGGACTTCAAGAAGCTGGCATCACGATTGGTTTATTGCCCACAGCGCTTTTGGCGCTGCCGATCAGTATTATTGCGACGGTCAGTGTTTGTCTGCTTTTTGATCGACTGGTTTATCGCTATTACCGAACTCAAAAAGCGGCGCCAGTGACCTACTTAATTATTTCGGTCGGCGTACTCTTCGTGCTGAGCGGAGTGATTCGCTTCATTATTGGGCCAAAAGATCAGATTTTTGCCGATGGTCAGCGGTTTATTCTGAAGGCCCGGGCATTTAAGGAGATGACGGGACTTGATCAAGGACTCGCTATTAAAACGACTCAAGGAGTGACGGTTGTTACGGCTGTTGTTATCGTGGCGCTATTGTTTTGGTTCCTGAATCGAACACGGACGGGTAAGTCAATGCGGGCGTATTCTGACAACGAGGAGCTTGCGTTACTCTCGGGAATCAATCCTGCACGTGTTGTCATGATTACATGGATTATTACCGGAGCATTGGCAGCCATCGCGGGCACGCTTTATGGTCTGGATAAAGGTTATAAACCGTTTACTTATCTCGGCTTGGTACTGCCCATCTTTTCCGCGGCAATTGTCGGGGGAGTGGGTAATCCGGTGGGGGCAATATTTGGGGGTTTTGTCATCGCCTTTTCGGAAATGTTGCTGACGTTCGCCTACAAGCGCGTTATTGCTTATCTGACTCCCGGGGACTGGGTTCCGGATGGGCTCATGCAGTTATTGGCTACAGACTATAAGCTTGCGGTTTCTTTTGTGATTTTAGTGATCGTTCTTTTGATCAAGCCAACCGGCATGTTTAGTGGGAAAACCTTATGACCGAGCGCTGGCGTAATTCACTTTTGTTTGCGGGGATGGCTGCGCTTTTGGTCGCGGTTGGCGTTTTTCAGAGCTCAAACCTTGCGCTCGCGATTTTGAATTTATGCTTGATATCAGCGATTATGACGCTAGGCGTCAACATCCAATGGGGCTATGCCGGCCTGTTTAACGCCGGCGTAATGGGGTTTACCGCGCTCGGTGGATTGGCGGCTGTGATTATTTCTGTCCCACCGGTTACTGAGGCCTGGGCTGCCGGTGGTGTTCGTGCCGTTTCAGGGCTTTTTTTGGGAGTACTGGCGATCGCGCTGGGTATCCTGGCCTGGAAAAAGCTGCCACTTAGCAAGACGGCTCGGGGCTGGGTTTCGGCACTGATCGTGGTGATAGGTGTTGTCGTTATGCGGTGGGTCATCGATCCGGCAGTCGAAGCGATTGAGGCGGTTGAACCGGCTAAAACCGGTTTTCTGGGGGGGTTCGGTTTACCGATTATGTTCGCTTGGATGGCCGGTGGCGCGTTGGCCGCGTTGGCCGCTTGGGCAATCGGTAAGATTTCGCTAGGACTGCGATCCGATTATTTAGCGATCGCGACGCTTGGCATTTCTGAAATCATTATTTACGTCCTAAAAAACGAAGATTGGCTTGCGCGCGGAGTCAAAAATGTAAACGGTTTGTCGCGACCGGTTCCGTATGAGATTGAACTTCAGTCAACGCTTTGGGTTCAAAGCTTGGCATCGAGACTGGATATTAATCTAATTGAGTTTTCTTCAATTATTGTGAAGCTTTGTTACGCCGGATTATTTGTTGTGGTACTCGCGCTGATCTATTGGCTGTCTGAGCGCGCGTTACGTTCCCCTTGGGGTCGTATGATGCGTGCGATTCGAGATAATGAAGTAGCGGCGGGGGCGATGGGAAAAAATGTAACATCCCGACATCTCCAGGTTTTTATCCTGGGTCAGCTGTGATTGGAATTGCTGGCGCGATGCTGACAACTTTAGACGGTATTTTTACACCATCTACCTATCAACCCTTAAGGTTTACATTTCTCGTTTGGGTGATGGTCATCGTTGGTGGCTCAGGCAACAATCTGGGATCTATCCTCGGTGGTTTTGTGATCTGGTTCTTCTGGATCGAAGCTGAACCGTTAGGTCTTGGACTGATCGGTTTTCTCACATCTTCGATGGCGGAAGATAGTCCGATCAGAATTCACCTGCTCCGAAACGCAGCTTATACGCGATACATCACAATGGGAGTGGTGTTGTTACTTGTGCTTCGATTTTCACCCCGGGGCTTGATCCCGGAGCGAAATCGTTAGCCTGAACCGGTTTAAACCGTTTTTAGCGATTCAAATAGTTCGGCGACCTCCGCATCGGTCATTGGAAGTACCGGCTCTCTACAATCGCCCACGTCGAATCCTCTGTGATTTGCCGCAGCCTTAACCGCCGCGTTATAGACATGTGACCAAACAAACAGCTGGGAGCCGATGAGTTTTTCCCACAACGCTGCGCCTGCGGATAAGTTCCCTTCGCTGACCAGCCGAAACAGTGCGACCGCCTCGTCGGGTATGAAATTAACTGATCCCCACACGCAGCCTACGCAACCGGCCACGAGCGCTTGATAGGTAATGGGGTCCCCTCCGTTAAATACTTTTCCACCGGTGCGAATTAGTTCTTGAATCCGAACAAAGTCTCCGGTGCTGTCTTTGATGTATTCAATTCCATCGATTTCTAAAAGTGCAGAGAACATCTCGGGGGTCACATCAAATCCCGAGTGAACCGGAATGTTATACACCATAAGCGGTGCTGAACTGCATTTTGCAACCGCCTCATAGTGAGACATAACCCCTCTCGCGTCCGGACCTTCAAAGTAGGGTGGAAGGACCATCACAGCATCGGCTCCGTTATCTGCCGCATGCTGGGTGGTATTTATGGTGTCAGCTAAATAGATGGCGGAGGTCTGCGCAATCATTTTTGCTTTGCCTTGAATATGTTTGCCGGTAATTTCAATGAGACGTTTTTTCTCATCAGAGCTAAGATAGGCAAATTCACCGGTGCCACCGCAAGGTAGGATGATGTCGACCTTAGCATCGAGCATTCTATCGATATGTGCGAGATAGCGCCCCTCGTCGATACTTGCGCCAGATGAGTCAAATACGGTGCAAACCGGTACGCAGACTCCGGATAGATCAGACATGATTAACCTCTTGTTAGATGAAAATTTCGGATTAGTTCAATGATAGTCTAGATTCCAAGTTGGTGAGATGCTAGTCGGCCTTTACCATATTGAAATTTAGGGGAGGATCCATGACGTCAGAAAAAGTTGCAATCGTGACCGCTGGGGGCGGAGGCATTGGAGAAGGGGTTTGTCGAGAATTGAAAGACAACGGCTATCAGCTTGTCATCATGTCTCGAAGCGAGTCTTGCGAAACGCTGGCCGCGGAGTTGGGGGGAATTGGCGTTCGAGGCTCGGTTGCTGATGCAGGGGATCTCGAGAACGTAGTCAGCACGACATTGAAAACATTTGGGCGGATTGACGCCGTTGTTAATCACACTGCGCATCCACCGAAAGGGGAATTACTAGAGATAGACGATGAAGCGTGGCATGTGGGTCTGGACGTTCTTATTCTCAACGTCGTTCGAATGGCCCGTCTGGTGACGCCCCAAATGCTGAAGCAAGGTCATGGTGCCTGGGTGAACATCTCCACTTTCGCGGCTTTTGAGCCTGTGCAGGCGCTGCCAGTCTCCTGCACGCTAAGAGCGGGGTTATCAGCCTTCGCAAAACTATATGCAGACCGTTATGCCTCATCAAATATACGAATGAATAATGTCCTGCCTGGATATATCGATAGCCTAAATCATGCAGAGTCTACGAAAGACAAAATCCCAATGGGACGTATTGGCACGGTCAAAGAGATTGCACAGACCACACGGTTTTTGATTTCCGATGAAGCGGGGTATATCACCGGACAAAATCTAATCGTAGACGGGGGAATAACCCGCCATTTGTAAGCGCAGGGTCGGAAAATTTGGCTCCCCGAGCTGGACTCGAACCAGCGACATATGGATTAACAGTCCACCGTTCTACCAACTGAACTATCGGGGAATACAAGGGGGCGCAATGCTAATAGCACTCTTGTCGCGGGTCAAGGTCAGATTACTCGCAGCGTACTTTCTGACCCCCGGGAGAATCTGACGAGATTCGAACGCGACCGGTCCGGTGGACCACCACCGCGATGCCATTCTCGCGGTTTTCATCACAGATCGCAAAATGACCGTTGGGCCAGAGATCGCCAAACGGCTTAAATCTGACCCAAAAGGGTGTTCGCCACCGAACCGTGAGACGTTTGATAGCGGTTTGATGGCTGAGCACGGTCTCGGCAGATTCAAATTTTGAATTTCGGTTGACGTCTACGAAGCTAAACCAACCGATTGACCAGTCGATCTGGCTCACACACCCAATTTGCGGACTTCCGGGGCATAAAATGACGACCGCACCGGCGTTCACGGCATAACCACGAGCCTCGTAGAGACTCTCAAATATGAGTGCTGACGCGACTTTTGTCCTTTTTGCGATAATCATGTTGTCTAATCTCGGAAATCCCGTCAGCATTACGGTTGCAACAATCGCCAGCGTGATCAAACCTTCGATGGCGGAAAACCCGCTCAAAGCAGGTATTGCGCGCATTGGGTACTCGGGTTTTGAACGACTGCTAATCACAGGTGCCCATTTGAGCCGTCCCGTCAATTAATTACAGTGAACTTTTCCACAATAATATGAAGCGCGAATTTTGTCTTGAGAGTAATTTTGATCCGGCGGGAGATCAGCCGGAGGCCATAGAGCGCATCCTTGATGGCGTTGAATCCGGAGAGGCATTCCAGACATTGCTCGGTGTGACGGGCTCTGGGAAAACCTTTACGATGGCCCACGTTATTGCGCGATTAGGCCAGCCTTCGCTTGTGTTGGCGCCGAACAAGACTCTCGCTGCGCAGTTGTATTCTGAAATGCGGGAATTTTTCCCACGAAATGCCGTTGAGTATTTTGTGTCTTATTACGACTACTATCAGCCTGAGGCGTATGTGCCTGCCAGTGATACCTATATCGAGAAAGACGCTTCGATAAACGAACACATCGACCAAATGCGTTTATCGGCAACCAAGGCAATTCTTGAGCGCGAAGATGTGGTGATTGTGGCCACGGTCTCCGCGATCTATGGTCTCGGAGATCCCGCGGCATACCATGGCATGATTTTGCACTTGAGAGAGGGTGCAGAAACAGGGCAGCGGGAGATGCTTCGTCGCCTGGCTGAACTTCAATACACTCGCAACGAGATTGATTTAAGACGCGGCAATTTTCGGGTCCGTGGGGATGTGATCGACATCTTTCCTGCAGAGTCTGAAAGATTTGCCGTTCGAGTGGAGCTTTTTGGCGATCAGATTGAGCGGCTGTCGAGGTTCGATCCATTAACCGGAGAAACCAATGAGAATCTGACGCGGTTTACGATCTATCCCAAAAGCCATTACGTAACCCCCCGCGATAAGATTCTTGACGCCATAGGCCAGATCAAAGAAGAGTTAAAAATTCGGCTTAAATTTCTGAGAGAAAACGACAAGCTGGTGGAGGCTCAACGCCTCGAACAACGGACCAAGTACGATCTTGAAATGATGCAGGAGCTTGGTTATTGCGCAGGGATTGAAAACTATTCCCGGTTTTTGTCAGGTCGAGACCCTGGGGAGGCACCTCCTACTTTAATCGACTATTTGCCAGCTAAATCGCTAATGATCATCGATGAAAGTCATGTGACGATTCCTCAGTTGGGTGCGATGTTTAAAGGGGACCGGTCGCGAAAAGAAAATCTTGTTGAGTATGGTTTTCGACTTCCCTCGGCGCTTGATAATCGCCCGCTTCGGTTCGACGAATTTGAATCCCTCATGCCCCGGACCGTGTTTGTTTCTGCAACACCTTCGGATTATGAAAAGACTCACAGTTCAAGCGTCATTGAACAAGTCGTACGCCCGACAGGGCTGGTTGATCCAGAAATCGAAGTGCGACCGGTCGCGACTCAGGTCGACGACCTGATGTCAGAAGCCAAGGAACGTGCGGCACTGGGTGAAAGAGTGTTGGTGACGACGCTAACCAAGCGCATGTCCGAGGACCTTACCGATTACTTAAACGATCACGATATTAAGGTTCGTTATCTTCACTCGGATATTGATACGGTCGAGCGAGTGGAAATTCTCTCCGATTTACGGAAGGGAACTTTTGACGTTTTGGTGGGCATCAATCTATTGAGAGAAGGCCTTGATCTGCCTGAGGTGTCACTTGTTGCTATTCTGGACGCGGACAAGGAGGGTTTCTTGCGATCAACGCGCTCGTTAATTCAGACAATTGGCCGGGCCGCAAGAAATATCAACGGGAAAGCGATTCTTTATGCGGACCGAATTACTGACTCGATGAAACGGGCGATCGACGAAACAGAAAGACGCCGCGAAAAGCAACAGATGTTTAATCAACTGAACAACATCATTCCAAAATCGGTTCAAAAGCCAATCAACGAGATGATCGAAGGCGTCGTTTCTGATCCGAAGTCTCGAACGGCATCACGATCGAGAACCCAAGGAAATGATGCCGTCATTGATTCTGTAGTCGTTGATCTATCCACGGAAGAATTTAAAAAACGAGTCAACGCGCTGGAAGAGCAGATGTATTCACTGGCTCGCGATCTTGAATTTGAGAAAGCAGCTCAAATGCGAGATGAGATCGCCAAGCTCAAAGAGGCTCATTTTGGGGTGTCAACAAAGGCGGCTTAGGGTTTATCCGGGGGCGTTAAAACCTCAAAGTGATAAATTTGTGAGATCAATTCATTGCCGGCTCTTCTTTCCATACAAAAATGTCGTAGAATCTAGATTACAGGCGCGTAGCTCAGTGGTAGAGCACCACCTTGACATGGTGGTGGTCGGTGGTTCGATCCCACTCGCGCCTACCAATTCCTAGTTAAAAAGAGCCCCTTGCGAGGCTCTTTTTTTGTCTAAAGCCCACCTTCTCCGGATCTGCCATCTAGCACTAGGGAAACCCGAGCTCGCCCCAATTTTTGGATCTTTAAGGGGTTTTGGTTTCAGGATAGGTTTGGTATCTTTCCACAACATTTTCTTTTAATCCATATTGGAGATTTTTATGTTCCGCCGCTCTTTAATGACAATTTGCGCTTTCGCTTTGCTTTTTACCGGAAACGTGTTTGCAGAGACCCGAGTCACTTATAAGTCTGCGAAATCGACTTCTTCTTATTATCAGATGGCAGTACAAATCGCCGAGGCCATGAAAGCCGGATCTGGCGGGGAGATTATCGTTACTGTCGAGGAGAGCCAGGGATCGGTCCAGAATGTTATGGAAGTCAAAGCCCGTGGCGGTGACTACGTGTTCACCACCCCTCCAGTATTGGTTCGTTTGGCTCAGGGTGGCAAAGCGATGTTCAAGGACAAGAGTGATCCAAAATTTGATGAGATTCGGGCGCTTTTCCCAATTCCATCTCTCACCATGCATTTTGTGATGAGCAATGAAAGCGGCGTCACTGATTTTTCCGGAATGGAAGGCAAGACTATTTTGCTGGGAAAAGGTTCGTTTGGTGCAAAAGAGGGTGCGAAGTACATCAAACTTTTTGGTTTGGAAGGCAAAGTCGAACTGGCGGACGCAGAACTTTCTAACGCTGTTGCTGCACTCAAGAATGGACAGATCGACGGCTTTGTAACAGCTGGCTCTTTCCCGGCGCCAAATGTCATTGAGGCCGCCGCATCCGTTGGCGTTACGGTACTGTCATTATCGGATGATGCCATCGCCAAAACAAAACGCGCAAGACTTGTGATTCCGGCCGGTACCTATGCGGGGCAGGGGAGTGATATCGTGACCACATCGCTACCTGTTGTTGCTTACACCACCACCCAGATGGATGAGAAGACTGCCTACGCGCTTACCAAAACATACTGGGAACAAAAGAAAGAGATGGGCGCAGGCGCGGCCTGGTGGAATGGCGTGAATGAGGGTTTAATGGAAAATATCTCGGGAAAAATTCATCCAGGCGCCGCTATTTTTTATGATGAGATTGGCATCCCGTTGACCGACGCACAGCGTTAGGCGCTTGCTTTTTAGCTGAAACATGGTCGCGTCGTGGTGGCGTTGGGCTGCGCTCACGCTTGCGGCGACGACCGTGGTGTTTCATATCGGGCTGGTTTTTTCAGGGCTCACTCCAAATCTTGTTAGTCGCCCTATTCATATGGCGCTCGCGCTGCCTTGGGTGCTCTGTGTGGGTCATTCATCGAGATGGCAGAGGGTATCGGGAATCGTGCTTTGCGTGCTTGGGGTGGCGGCCTGCGTTTGGGTAGCGACTCATGAGGATGCGCTTGCCGACCAGTATGGATTTTTAGAGGGAGCATCGCAGCTGATTCTGGCGATTGTTCTGCTCACGGTCGTTTTAGAGGCGGCTCGGCGATCGATAGGCTGGCCGCTTCCGATTGTCGCGCTCCTCGCGATCGTTTATGGTCTTGCGGGACAATATATTCCGGGAGAATTTGGTCACGCCGGCGCGCCCATTTCGAGTTTTATGGGCACATTAACCATTGCCGAAGGCGGGCTGTGGGGAAGTCTCACCGGGATCTCGGTCGGGATTGTCGCCATTTTTGTAATTTTAGGGGCGACCCTGAACGCGGGTGAGGCCGGTCGAGGCTTCATGAATGTCGCTTCCGCCGCCGCCGGCCGCTTAAAGGGTGGCGCTGCAAAAGTATCGATTCTGGCTTCAGCGCTATTTGGATCGATATCAGGTTCGGCATCAGCCAATGTGGCATCCACCGGCGCAATCACAATGCCTGCAATGCAAAAACTGGGTTATCCGAAACGTTTGACAGCGGCAGTTGAGGCCGTTGCGTCGTCGGGCGGACAGATTATGCCGCCCCTAATGGGCGCAGGGGCTTTTGTCATGGTTGAGCTCACAGGCACCCCTTACACCGGCGTCATGAGTGCAGCGCTCTTTCCCGCAATGCTGTACTTTATCGCGGTCTGGATCGGGGTGAATGCCTATGCCGATCGTTTTTCGTTGAAGCCTGTGGCGCGGGAAGACCAACCCGCGTTGCGAGAAGTCGCGATCACTTCTATTTTCTTTCTTATTCCGTTTTCGATTTTGATGTGGTTGTTGCTGTTGGTGGGTTATACCCCCCAGCGATCGGCTGTTGTCGCAATCTTTGCCGCTTTGGCACTGCTTTTGTTAAACAACAAACTCAAGTTTTCATGGCGCGATGCGGGGTGTCGAATTGAAACATCGCTTATCTCTGCTTCAAAACAGGTTGCCATGATTGCCTCAATTATTCTCTGCGCGTCGATTGTCATTGGCGTGCTGGGTATCACGGGTCTTGGTGTCAAAATTACATCTCTGATTATGTCGGGGAGCGGGGGCGTTTTATGGCCTGCGCTTATCTTGACGGCGATCGCTTGCTTGATTCTTGGGATGGAGATTCCAACCACTGGCGCTTATATCATTTGTGTTTCTGTTGCAGGCCCGGCATTGATTGATCTCGGGATGGTGCCGTTGCAAGCCCATTTATTCGTATTCTGGTTTGCATTAATTTCGACCATCACACCACCGGTTTGTGGCGCGGTCTTTATTGCTTCCGGGATGATAGGCGCAAACTGGTTAAAGGTGGCCTTGACGGCCATGTCACTCGGGGTTGGGCTCTATATTGTTCCTTTGGCGTTAGCGGCTGATATCGCGCTGATTCAGATTGCAGATAGGCCCGTTGCGGCGATGTTGATGGCGCTTAGAACCGGCATTGGCTTGTGGCTAATTTCGCGAGCGTTAATTTCTCCAGGCTCGGGGGTTCTGCGGTTTTTCATGATCGGTCTTGGCGGACTTATTATTTTTGTCCCGGTTTCGATCAGTTGAGCATTTACAATCAATAAAGGTTTTTCTTGACTATAATACGCGTCGTTTTACTTTCGACAATTGCGAGTCACAGGATTCGTCTTATTCGCTAAATAAAAGCAGTTAGAAGTTTTAGGTTTCAGGTCAAATTATTCCAATATGAAAATTACATTACCCGATCAGAGTGTTCGCGAATATCCGGCGCCATTGAGCGTGATCGAGGTAGCGGCTGATATCGGCCCCGGGCTTGCCAAGGCGACGCTCGCGGGCGAAGTTGATGGCCGGTTGGTAGATGCCTCTTTCGTGATCGATGCTGATGCGCAACTTCGGATTATTACCGGCAAAGATCTAGAAGGACTTGAGGTGATCAGGCACTCTTGTGCGCACCTTTTAGCGCAAGCAGTCAAGCAGCTTTTTCCTGACGCTCAGGTGACGATCGGCCCCGTCATAGAAGATGGGTTTTATTATGATTTTGCCTACGCAGACGGTTTTTCAGAAGGGGATCTTGAACGCATACAGGCACGGATGGAATTGCTTGCTTCCGAGGGATCTGAAGTCGAGAGACTGGTGATGAGTCGAAACGATGCGATTGATTTTTTTCGGGGAATTGGCGAGGAGTATAAAGCAGAGATCATTGAGGATATTCCGGCAGAAGAAGAATTGTCGTTGTATCGCCAGGGCGATTTCACAGATCTGTGTCGCGGCCCACATGTGGCTAATCTGAAGCAAATCCGCGCATTCAAATTAACGAAGCTTGCGGGCGCCTATTGGCGGGGCAATTCTGAAAATGAAATGCTGCAGCGAATCTACGGTACGGCGTGGCCCGACAAGAAGACGCTGGACGCCCATCTGCATCGAATCGCAGAAGCCGAAAAACGAGATCATCGGCGAATCGGAAAAGATTTGGATCTTTTTCATTTTCAGGAAGAGGCGCCGGGCATGGTGTTTTGGCATCGCGATGGCTGGTCGCTTTATACCGCCGTTGAAGCCTATGTTCGGAAGTTACTCTCGGAGTACGATTATCAAGAGGTTCACACGCCTCAAATGCTGGATCGTAGCCTTTGGGAGCGTTCCGGGCATTGGGATAAATTTCGAGACAACATGTTTACCACTCACGTGGATGATCGTGATTACGCCATTAAGCCAATGAACTGTCCGGGACACGTCCAGCTTTTTAATCAGGGGTTGAGAAGCTACCGCGATTTACCGATTCGGATTGCAGAATTCGGGATTGTGCATCGTAATGAGCCATCTGGCACATTGCATGGACTTTTGCGAGCTCGTCGGTTTACTCAGGATGACGCTCATGTGTTTTGCACAGAAGATCAACTTCAGGCAGAAGTATCAACCCTGATTGAGCTCACCTATCGGATGTACAAAGATTTTGGATTCACAGATATTGAAGTAGCGCTGTCGACTCGACCGAAGCAAAGGGTGGGTGAGGACGCGTTATGGGATCGAGCTGAGGAGGCGCTTGCAAAAGCGCTGGAAGAGAAAGATATCCCGTACACGGTTCAGCCTGGAGAAGGTGCATTTTACGGACCCAAACATGAGTTTGTCTTGCGGGACTCGATTGGAAGGCGGTGGCAGTGCGGGACGATTCAGGTAGACTTTTCAATGCCTGGGCGGTTGGGCGCGGCTTTTGTGGCCGAGGATGGGTCCAAGCAGGTACCGGTGATGATTCATCGCGCTATTTTAGGGTCACTCGAGCGATTCATCGGCATTCTTATCGAGGATACCGAAGGTAAAATGCCGTTTTGGCTTGCGCCCGTTCAGGCGGTTCTAATGAATATTACGGACCGACAGCGGGACTTTGTTGTCGAAACTGAAAAATTCCTTAAAAAACAGGGGCTCCGGATCGAAAGTGACTTGAGAAACGAGAAAATAGGCTATAAAATCCGGCACTCAACTCTTCGGCGAGTTCCCTACCTTCTGGTGGTAGGAGACAAAGAGACAGCCGAAGGTTCTGTTGCCGTGCGTACGCGGGAAGGTGAAGACCTCGGAGCTATTAAGGTTTCCGATCTATACCAGGAATTACTTCATCTCGACGCTAGCGCGCGGCTTTAATTTTTGGAGGATGCGGCAATAGCAGGATCAAAAGAGCAACGGCTCAATGAAGACATCACTTATGAAAAACTTCGTTTAGTAAGTGATACCGGTGAACAGTTAGGGATACTTAACGCTCAGGAAGCGCGTGCTGCGGCAGAAGAGAGGGGGTTGGATCTTGTAGAGATCGCGCCAAATGCAGATCCTCCGGTCTGTCGACTTATGGATTACGGCAAGTTTCTTTACGCTAATTCCAAAAAAAAGCAGGAGTCCAAAAAGAAGCAAAAGCAGATCACGGTCAAAGAGATAAAGTTTCGCCCGGGCACGGATGTTGGGGATTACGGAATTAAGGTTCGTCGCCTGACGGAGTTCCTGGATACGGGTAATAAAGTAAAAGTAACGCTTCGGTTCAGGGGTCGTGAGATGGCGCACCAAGAGCTTGGAATGGAAATGCTTAAGCGAGTAGAAGAAGATTTAAAAGATGTCGGCATCGTTGAACAGATGCCAAAAATGGAAGGACGGCAGATGGTGATGGTTATTGCCCCCTTGAAACCGTAACAATTTAAAATTATTAAGATTAGGACAGCAACTATGCCTAAACTGAAAACGAACCGCGGCGCTGCAAAGCGTTTCAAGCGTACGGCATCCGGAAAATTTAAACGTTCCCAAGCCTATCTCAATCATATTTTGACCAAGAAATCGACGAAGCGTAAGCGCCAGTTGAGGGAAGGTCTAATTGTGGATGCCGCAGATCAGGCAGCCGTTCGACGCATGCTGCCTTACGCCTAGGCCGAAGACTAATTCTTTCGAATCTTTAAAGAGCTTAAATAATGCCAAGAGTAAAAAGAGGTGTGACCGCACGGGCGCGCCATAACAAAGTGATCTCGCGGGCCAAAGGGTACCGAGGAGCGAGAAAAAACGTATTTCGAGTCGCCAATCAGGCGGTAATGAAAGCGGACCAGTACGCTTATCGTGATCGTCGACAACGGAAACGTCAGTTTCGCTCGCTATGGATTGTTCGTATTAATGCAGCGGCACGGATGCATGATCTCAGCTACAGCCGGCTGATTGATGGTCTGAGCAAAGCGAATATCATCGTTGACCGAAAGATCCTTGCCGATATGGCAGTAAACGATCAAGGATCGTTTGCAGCATTGGCAGGCCAGGCGAAAGCTGCCCTGGCCGCTTAACCTTTTCTTTATTAAGGCTCGCTAGACGGGCTCAGAATTAGGGAAAGGCGGTTACCACCTTTCCCTTTTTTTTTATTTCCAGTCGACCCTAATTCATGGAAAAAAATTCAGCCGTAGATCTCGAGCAGTTACTTCAGGCAGGGTTGTCTGATATCGCTCATGCGGACAACTCAAAAGACCTAGAAGGCGTTCGGGTTCAACTCCTCGGTAAACAAGGATCGGTAACGGGTCAGCTAAAGACTATTGGCGCTTTGGCGCCAGAAGATCGTAGCGCCTTTGGTGCGGCGGTCAATCGAGTCCGGGCGGAGCTTTCAACGGCTCTTGAAAGCAGGTCGCTCGCAATTATTGAGGTCGAGCGTCAAGCTAACATCGAATCTCAACGGGTCGACGTCACGCTGCCGGGCCGTGGTGTCGAGCCAGGCGGTCTACATCCCGTGACGCGGACGTTACAAAGAATTGAGAGAATCTTTTTGCGCGCCGGATTTAGTATCGCCTATGGGCCTGAAATTGAGGACGATTTTCATAATTTTGAGGCTTTAAATATTCCGAAGAATCATCCTGCGCGGGCAATGCATGATACGTTTTATATCGACCCAGAGACGGTACTGCGCACGCATACTTCGCCTGTACAAGTTCGGTACCTCGAGGATCATTCGCCGCCTGTCAATATTATCGCGCCGGGACGGGTTTATCGCTGCGATTCCGACGTGACGCATACACCAATGTTTCATCAACTTGAGGGGCTGGCGGTTGATACCGATATTTCTTTTGGGGATTTAAAAGGCATTTTGATTTTCTTCCTGCAAGAGTTTTTTGAGCGGGATTTACCGGTGCGATTTCGTCCATCGTTTTTTCCATTTACTGAGCCATCGGCTGAGGTTGATATGGGTTGCGTCTTTTGTGACGGCGCGGGTTGCCGTATATGTGGACAAAGCGGGTGGCTGGAAGTACTAGGTTGTGGGATGGTTCACCCTGAGGTGTTTACCCAAGTTGGAATTGATAATGAGCGCTATACCGGGTATGCCTTCGGTTTGGGGATAGAACGCCTAACAATGCTGCGATATGGGGTTAGTGACCTCAGGGTTTTCTTTGAGAACGAAACCAACTTTCTTCGTCAGTTTACCTAAAGTAGCTAGTTATGATTATTAGTGAAAATTGGTTACGTGAATGGGTAGATTTCGATGCGTCGTTTGAGGATCTTCCTAAATTATTGACTCAGGTTGGTCTAGAGGCGGGAGCAGTCTCTGTCGTTCCCGCACTGCCAAAGGGAATTGTCGCTGCTCGGGTTGATCTTGTCGCGCCGCATCCTGATGCCGATGGTCTATCTGTTTGTCAGGTTGACGGTGGTTGTGAGGAACAATATCAAATCGTCTGTGGCGCGGAAAACGTCCGCGAGGGAATGATCACGGCCCTCGCAACGCCTGATACCGTTCTTCCCAATGGTCAAAAAATTTCGAGCCAGGATCTTCGGGGAGTGATGTCCGACGGTATGCTTTGCTCGGGAAATGAGCTGGGTTTGGAGGATCAATCCTCGGGAATTTTGGAGCTTGATCCTGACTTATCTCCAGGTCGAATGCTCGATGAACAATTTCAACTTCCAGATCGTCTGTTTGAGGTTGAACTGACGCCGAACCGCGGGGACTGTTTAAGCATTTTCGGTGTTGCAAGAGAAACCGCGACGGTCACTCATGGGACTTTAAAAGAGCCCACAATAAAGAAGGTGGAGCCAGAATCTAAAGAAACCCGCTCAATCACACTCGATAATCCCGACGACTGCCCACGGTATGTCGGGCGGGTACTCGGTGGTGTTTCCCCGAATACGCGTAGTCCGGACATCATCCGAGAACGTCTGCGACGATCAGATATTCGAAGTGTTGATGCGTTAGTTGATATCACCAACTATCTAATGCTTGAGATCGGCCAACCGATGCACGCTTTTGATAACGATCGATTAAAGGGGGGTATCACGGTTCGGCGTGCATCACCGTCTGAGCAATTGATACTTTTGGATGGTCAAAAGCTTACGCTTGGTGAAAATAATCTAGTAATCGCAGATGATTCTGGGCCGATCGCGTTGGGTGGAATAAAAGGGGGTGAAAGCACAATGATTAGCGAGCACACTTCCTCGTTGTTCCTTGAAGCGGCCTCATTTAGTCCGGATAGTATTGCCCAAACGGCAAGACAATTTAACGTGAATTCAGACGCAGCTCATCGGTTCGAACGGGGAGTGGATTTCAATCTTCCGGCATTAGCCATCGAGCGGGCAAGTGCCATGGTGATCAAATTATGTGGGGGTACGCCAGGACCGCTTATTGACCAAACGAATCTCGGATCTCTCCCTGAGCGTCGAGCGATCATTCTGAGGCAAGCGCGCCTCGAACGAATGCTGGGGACTCGCTTGTCAACACAAGCTGTCGATTCTGCTTTTGAAGCGGCTCATTTTGACTTCGCTTCCGTAGATGCGGGATGGTCCGTTACACCTCCGTCTCATCGTTATGATCTCACGGGAGAACATGACTTGATCGAGGAGGTGGCACGATTAGTGGGCTATGATCAATTCGAAAGTCATCCGCCCCGTGTTCGGGCCGGTAGTCAGCTTGCGCCTGAGAACATATTGGATCTGGATCGAGCCAAAAACTTATTAGTCGACCTAGGTTATTTTGAGGCCATCACTTATAGCTTTGTCTCTAGCGAATTGCAGGGACTTGTCAGCGGTGGCGAGAAAGCGATCGTGCTTAAAAATCCGATTGCGGCTCATTTTTCTGAAATGCGTTTGACGCTGCTACCCGGACTGCTGAGCGCGCTTACTAATAATGCACGGCGCCAGGTTCGCGACATTCGCCTTTTTGAAACCGGCCACGTATTCCAAGGCACATTACGACAGCGTAAAGAACGGCAATATGTTGGCGGTGTTATCACAGGCTCAGCGACGGGCACCCGGTGGGATCAGGGTGACCGGGAAGTCGATTTTTTTGATGTCAAGGGTCACGTTGAATCTTTGATGTCTGGGGCGTGTTCTGGAAAATCACTGCGTTTTGTTGAGAGCCAACATCCTGCATATCAATCGGGGCAGTGCGCAGAAATATTTCTCGACGAAACTCGCGTGGGTCAGATGGGTCGGATCAGTCACGAAGTGTTGACGCACCAGGATTTAGACCAACCGGTTTATGCTTTTGAGATTAACTTCGGGTTGATTCAGGAAATCAAGATTCCAAGCTACATGTCAACATCCCGTTTCCCATCATTAAGTCGTGATTTGTCTTTTATTTTCCCCTATGAGGCACCATCGCAGACCATTATAGATGCGATCAGACAGTCCGCTGGTGACTTATTAATCAGCCTTGAACTGATTGACCTATATAAAGAAAAACCCGAAACGTCAACCAAAAAATCACTGACTTTTCGCTTGACCTTACAGTCTAATTCCCGCAATCTTAAGGACGAGGATGCGGACACTGTAGCGCGTTCGGTCATCAGTCATATTGACGCGGAGCATGATGGGGTGCTCCGAAGCAATTAGAGCCGATTCGGACCATCCCACGACTTTTGTAAAAATTCGAATCGTAGATTGAGATGTTAAATTGAAAGCAGGTGAGAAGGCGTTAGCGACGAATGACTAGCACAATTACAAAGGCAGATATCGCCAACACACTTTTTGAAGAATTGGGGTTGAACAAACGGGAAGCGAAAGAGTTTGTTGAGCTTTTTTTTGAAAAAATTCGCGAATCTCTCGAGTCCGGCGAAAGCGTGAAGCTCTCCGGCTTTGGAGGTTTTACAATTCGTGAGAAGAGCAGTCGACCAGGTCGAAACCCAAAAACAGGTGAGACGGTCCCGGTGAGTGCTCGCAGAGTAGTCACTTTTCGTGCGAGCCAGAAGGTTAAAGAGGACGTGAGCGCAAACACTACCGCGATCGCCGCTCAGGCGCATACGCCTGAGGCCGTCCAATGACGATGCTGGATCCAGGCGCCGAAGAGCTTCCGCCGATTCCTAGCAAACGCTACTTTACGATCGGTGAGGTCGGAACGCTTTGCTGTGTAAAGCCCCACGTCTTGCGTTATTGGGAGCAAGAGTTCCCGCAACTGCAACCCGTTAAGCGTCGGGGCAACAGACGATATTACCAGCGGCATGAAGTTGAACTTATTCGCACCATTCGTCGTCTTCTTTATATCGAAGGGTATACGATTAGCGGCGCTAGCAACCAGCTTGCAGTCCCCGAGCGGTCGTCCACTGACTCAGCGCTTAGCGACTCAGATGTTAACGAGCTCGTCATTGAGCTTGAAAAAATTTCAACGCTTTTGACTGCCAATTAGATTTGAGATAATTGCCAGCAATCTGCTTTTTCGGGGCGTAGCGCAGCCTGGTAGCGCACCGCAATGGGGTTGCGGTGGTCGGAGGTTCAAATCCTCTCGCCCCGACCATTTCTTTTATCAGATTTTAATGTTACCCAATAGCATCGTTAGCGCATGATCATCACTGAAGATCAGAATGTTATTTCTGAGGAGAGCGCAAGATGAGTCGACTTGACAGCATGATTCGAAGGCTCACTGCGCAAAGGATCTGCATTGACTTAGCCTTGGATTTTATTTCGGACGTGGATGGGCCGGTTCTCGAGTTGGGACTCGGAAAC
This sequence comes from Arenicellales bacterium nBUS_48, assembly GCA_051201575.1. Classification (GTDB taxonomy): domain Bacteria; phylum Pseudomonadota; class Gammaproteobacteria; order Arenicellales; family UBA868; genus UBA868. The sequence goes on from CP179197.1 coordinate 1,367,935, forward strand.
GGACGCACCTATGACCATCTCCGAGAACATTCAGAAGGGCGTGAAATTTTTGTCTTTGAAAGGAGTCCCGCTGCTCATCCCTCATGCACTCCCGAGCCACAATTTTTATTTAAGGGTGATTTTCGCGAAACGCTAAAAAGAGCCGTCAGTGGTCTCAAATCCCGCGCCGCATTCGCTCATTGCGATATCGGTAGTGGGGTTTCGGAGAATGATCAGGCGCTCGCTGGAGCGATCGGTGATCCCCTGAATGATCTTCTGATACCCGGGGCTGTGATTCTTTCGGATCAGGAACTTCACGTTGAGGAGTGGGGCGTCATAGATTTACCGAACGGTGTTGCTGAAGGGCGTTATTTTCTTTATCGAAAGGCCGAGGAGCGAAGCTAATGCCTGGGAAACGGCAGTCAAAAGCGATGTTTGATCTCAGTAGGCAAATGAAATTTCATTTGGAGATAACCGACAAGTGTAATGCAGCCTGTCCAATGTGTGGACGCACCCAGCAAAGCAATCGTTGCTTGCCCGATATGTCGAAGGTTAAGAATATCGATCTAGATCTGGAGACGATTAAGCGAAATTTTACCCCTGAGCTCTGCGCGAGCATTCTCGAAATTGATCTTTGTGGAGGCCTTGGTGATCCCTTAGCCGCTCGCGATTGTTTTTCGATCTGTGAATATTTTGTTGATCAGGACGTCAAACTTATTCTTTCGACAAACGCCGGATTACGAAGCGTGGACTGGTGGAAGGCGCTCGGTGAATTATTCACAAGAAACAACTCGGTGGTTGAATTTCATATAGATGGTCTTGCGGACACCAATCACTTATATCGCGTTAATACTCGTTTTACCAAAATAATGGCAAACGCAGCAGCTTATCTCGGAACCGGGTCGATAGGAGAGTGGCACTTTATACCGTTTGAGCACAATCAACATCAAATCAACGAAGCACTTGAGTTGAGTCGTGAGATGGGTTTTGTTAATTTTAAAGTGATTGATACCATCCGTTTTGGCAAAGAAAATGCGTTTAGCTATCAGATGCCGGACGGTACCGTACGGTCTTTAAAACCTGCAGATCCTCAATTCGTTAGCACCCAAGCCCAGTCGGCGGATAGTGGCAAGGTTGAAGAGGTCGCTGTCGCGTTAGATGTTATCCCCCGAATTAGCTGTAAATCTGAAAATGAAAATAGACCGTATATTGTCGCGACTGGCGCGGTCTCGGCTTGCTGTTGGGTCGAAGGTTCAGAAGATGAGCGGCAAATGTATCGGTTGGCAGGACGGGAGCACGATGATCACAATATCAACCGGAGATTGCTTAGCGATATCCTCACGGAAGAACCTTATGTTTCGATGTTTGCAAAGGCCTGGGCGTCGCAGTCAAACCCTGTCTGCATTCGAAAATGTGGACACATGAGACGCAGTCGTCGACGCGTGCTCTAATCAACTGTTGTATCGTTTGATTTAGCCAAAAACGTGCTTTCTTGTAAACGGACAGTCAGAGTTTAAACGCGCTCTACCGGCATATTTAATGTGAAAATTAATATCGATCAGATTACCCAATCCTCGGTCCATCGGATCAGTGAGGAGCGTTTAGTTTTTGGAAATATTTTTTCTGATCATATGTTGGTGCGGCATTTTGAGAACGGGAACTGGGGCGATGCGAATATCGCTCCCCGTGCACCAATGCAAATTGATCCAACGACGTTAGCTTTACATTATGGCCAAGCCGTATTTGAAGGGTTGAAAGCCTATCGGAATATCGATGATCAATCGATCCTGTTGTTCCGACCGGAAGCGAACGGACGCCGACTTGTTGATTCTTGTCAACGTCTCGCTATTCCTGGGATTCCTGTCGATGAATTTGTAGAGTGCGTTCGTGCGCTGGTAGAGATTGAGCGAAGTTGGGTGCCTAACGAACAGGGGGAGGCGCTTTATATTCGGCCGTTGATATTTGCGTCCGAGCAACATATTGCTGTCCGAGCCGCGACGACCTACACTTTTGTCATTGTGGCAGGGCCGGTTGAACCGTATTTCTCATCTGGACGATCGAAACTGCGTCTTAAGGCAGAGGCACGTTACACTCGCGCTGCTTCCGGAGGCACTGGTGCTGCCAAGACTTCAGGAAATTATTCAGGAACGCTCAAGCCAATGGCCGAGGCGGTAACAGAGGGATTTGATCAAATCCTTTGGCTGGATGGTCAGACTCATCAATATGCTGAAGAGGCTGGCCAAATGAACGTCTTTTTCAGAATCGGCGACGAGGTGATTACACCTGAACTTTCCGGGACTATTTTGCCGGGGGTGACTCGCAATACCGTGATTCAGTTGCTTTCTGATTGGGGATACACGGTCTCAACCCGACAGGTATCTATTCATGAGCTTAGGAGTGCGTCTGACGCAGGGGTCCTAAATGAAATGTTCGGAGCAGGAACGGCAGCAGTAATCGCACCGATTCAATCAATTACGTTTCACGACGAGGAATTAAGCGTCAACGCACATACTGGGTCCGAACTTTCCAAGAGACTTCTGGATACGATTTTGGGCATTCAACATGGAACCATTGCCGACACACATGGATGGACAGTTAAAATCTAGCCCAAAACAACTCTCAATGAAGAAACTATTTCGGCTGATGGCGGCGGCAGGGTTATTATTTCTAGCCACCGAGTCCGCAAAAACAGATACTGCTGTAGAGGGGTTTGAGTTATCGGTGAGATACTGTTCCCGCTGTCATGTTATTGGAGATTTTAACCGCCTGGGCGGCATTGGAAATTCTCCGTCATTTAACTGGATGGTAAAAAGCGATGATTGGCGGGAACGATTTATGACCTTTTATACGCGCCGACCCCACCCGGTCTTTGCGCGTGTGCCCGGTTATCCCCTATGGTCCAATAGTGACCCGTATTACCCTCCTTTTGAGGTCACTCTGGAAGAGATTGAAGCGATTACAGAATATGCTGGAACGCTTCAAGTAACCCAATAATCGCAACCGATTCAAAAAGAGGAAAATTAGGCTAATGGCGCCCGTAGTAGAGTTCGCGAACAACCGATGTGTCGGCATTTTGGCAGTTATTTATGGGTGAAGCTTTTCTACTCGTTCTTTTGCTATGTTTGTCGGCCTTTTTTTCCGGCGCCGAAACAGCACTCGTGTCCTTATCACGAGCTCGGGCAGACGCTCTTGTAGCGGATGGCCGTCGAGGCGCTCGATCACTCAGTACTCTAAAAAGCGATTCATCGCGGATGTTGGTGGCAATATTGATTGGAAATAATATCGTCAACATCAGTGCCTCTGCGTTGGCAACGGTCATTGCGACCCGCGAACTTGGCAGTGTCGGGCCAGGGGTCGCAGTGGGTATTTTAACGATCCTGATATTGATCTTTGGAGAGATTACGCCAAAAACACTGGCAACCCGCTATTCCGAACGGATCTCTCTCTTGGTGGCGCCCCTGATATTGGGACTCACATACGTCACAACCCCCGTTAATCGTTTATTCGAGTATTTTGGTCTTCGCTCGGACAGTAGCAACGGAAACAATACGGATGACCCGATCGTGACAGAGACCGAACTGATCAATATGGCGGGATATGGGGAAGAGGAGGGAACGATTGATGAAAATGAAAAACGATTGATTGAGCGTGCATTTGCTTTTGGCGATTTATCAGTTGCGGATGTTATGTCGCCGAGACACAAAGTCTTTACATTGTCGGCGACACTCTCCATTGATGAAGCCGCGGTTGAACTCGTTGGACATCCGTATAGTCGAGTACCGCTTCACGGCGATGATGCCGACGAAATTATCGGCGTTATTCACGTTCGGGATTTATTGTCTGCTTTATCGACCGGTAAAGACAAGGCGCCGGTTGTCGAAATTAGTCGCGCCCCCTATTTTGTTCCTGAGAGCCAATCACTTACCGACACCATCGCCGCTCTCCGGCGGGAGCGACATCAGCTCGCAATTGTGGTTGATGAGCATGGCGTAATGGAGGGGATCGTAACGCTTGAAGATTTAATGGAGGAATTAGTGGGTGAGATCTATGATGAGAGCGATATCGCACCTCAAGAGATGACGCCCCAAGGTGAGGATTGTGTTTCGATTGAAGGTGCTTCAGAAATAAGGTTGTTGGAAGAATACTTTGACGTTGATTTATCGGGTAAGCCAACTGATTCTGTCAGTCGCTGGGTCTTGGAGCACATTCAGAGAATTCCGGTAGCCGATGAAATTTTTAATCTTGAAGGCTTCGAGCTCACTGTTTTGCGAGCGAATCCGCGGAAAATTAACGAGGTTTTAATAAGGCGGCTATCCGGCGTCGAAAGGGATTCTTCAAGCGGGATCCCCTAAATATTGCAAAACATTTTACGGGTGAGAGGCGATGGAGACGAGTACCTCAAGATCATCTAATTCGGTCGTGGAAATAATTCGGTTGATTATTGCGGGTGATATTTCCCTTAGGTCACTCATCATTGCCTCATTAGGGCAGGGGAGAATCAACTGCGCATGAATTTGGTTTTTAAGAAAATGAAGAGTCAGATAACTGGGTTGCGCTTTAATCACATTCCAATCAAGACCGAACTCCACCAAGACTTCTTGAAGGGTTGTCTCCAAGATATCGCGGTCAAGTAACTTGCCCTTTATCATAGAGTCGAAGTCATCCTCAGGATCAATATGAACAACGATGTCACTTAATTGCTCGAAGTTCTCTCGCAAACGTTGAACCACTTCGTCCGCGATTTGATGCCCCTCGGACACGCTGATACGAGGATTTACTCGAACATGCATATCCGCCAGTACGTCGCCTCCGGTCGTTCGGGTCCGTAGCTCATGAACATCGAGAACGCCTGATACTTCGCCTGCCGATGATCGAATGGACGCCTGCATCCCTGAGTCAACAGCCGTATCAATAAGCTCTTCAACCGCTTCTTTTCCAATTTGATATGCTGCATACGCAATAAGGAGTGCGACAACCAGAGCGCCAGCAGCATCCGCCCAGGGGAACCCGAGCATTGCCCCGCCCACACCGACGATTACGACTAGCGACGAGAGTGCATCAGAGCGACTATGCCAGGCATTGGCTTTCAGAAGGCCCGACCGAAGTCGACGGGCCGCTCGCATGGTGTACTGGAAGATGATTTCTTTCGCCAAAACAGAAACAACACCGATAACAAGTGCGATCCACCCTGGTGCAGCCAAGGGCTTGCTCCCCAAGAGGGTTCGAATAGCATCCCAGCCGATTCCGATTGCAACAGCACCGAGGCTTACAGCAAGAATCCCAGTGCCGATTGCTTGTATTCGGCCATGACCATAGGGGTGTTCCCGATCCGCCTCGAAGCTGGCTTGGCGAGCGGTGAAAAGCACAATGGCATCCGTAAGTAGATCGCTCAATGAATGAATGCCGTCAGCGATTAAAACTTGAGATTGAAAAATAATCCCGCCTGATACTTTTAAACAAGAAAGAAGCAGATCGACAACGCCGCCAACGATGGTAACGCGTCGAATGGTCTCGTAAGATTTTTTCGAATCTATCGAGACGTCTTTCGGTGGATGATTTTTCATATCTTGTGAATCAAAGAAAATGAAGCCGTTTGAGAAAGTACGTTGTGATTCATGGCCCAGGGCCTCTACTTTAACAAAGGTTTTTCTGGGATAATCACCAAACCCCTATGAAGCATGTCTCCGGATTCTCGCTGTATGCATATTTTAATTAGTAACGACGATGGTTATTCAGCGAAAGGCCTTGCCGCTCTCAACGAAGCCATGACCCAAATAGCTGAAACGACCGTGGTTGCGCCGGATCGAAATCGGAGTGGGGCAAGTAATTCGTTGACCCTCACTCGACCGTTACGGGTCTCTGAGGCGCCGACCGGATTTCGTTTTGTAGACGGAACTCCGACAGACTGTGTTCATGTCGCGTTAACAGGTCTTTTAGCCGCTGAGCCCGACATGGTTTGCTCGGGTATTAATCATGGCGCAAATCTTGGGGATGACGTGTTGTATTCGGGCACCGTGGCTGCAGCGATGGAGGGGCGTCACTTAGGACTACCCGCAATAGCCATATCGCTTGCCGGCTCGAATCTTTCAAATTTTGATACGGCGGGCGTGGTCGCGTTAGGTCTCGTGAAGCGCTTACAAAGCCATCCACTTCCCAAAGACACTATTTTAAATGTCAATGTGCCCGATTTACCGATTAATGAAATTAAAGGATTTTTGTCGACACGCCTTGGTGATCGTCATCAATCTGAACCTGTTATTCAGGCACAGGACCCTTCCGGGCGAGAGATTTTTTGGATCGGACCGGCCGGGCAAGAACAAGATTGCGGACCGGGAACTGATTTCGACGCGATCCGCCGAGGATATGTATCGGTGACTCCGTTAAAAACCGATTTGACGCACCAAGCCCAACTCGAGGTGATTCGTGAATGGCTTCCTGAAGTACTTCTTAAATGACTTTTACGATCTCCCAGACCGGATTTACCTCTAAGCGTGCCAAACAGCGCCTGATAGATACCTTAAGACAGAAGGGTATTCAAAACGAGGCGGTATTAGGTGCGATTGCGGATAGCGCGAGACATGACTTTGTTGAGGAGGCGTTAAAAAGCAGGGCGTACGAGGATAAAGCACTTCCGATTGGATATCGACAGACTATTTCGCAACCCTATGTCGTGGCCCTGATGACAGAGCAACTTCTTGGAAAACAATCTCGATTAAGAGCGGTCCTTGAGATTGGGACAGGGTCTGGTTTTCAGGCCAGCGTACTTTCAAAACTGGTTGACAGGGTGTACACCATTGAACGGGTGGGGCCTCTTTTTCGTCGTGCCAGAAAGTATTTTTCCGAGCAGGGTATCGATAACGTATTTTTACGGCATGCGGATGGCACGGCCGGCTGGCCGACCCGACGACCCTTTGATGGGGTTATCGTCACTGCGGCAACCCCTCAAATACCACAAGCGCTATTTGCCCAGTTGATCGACGGCGGTACGCTTGTTGCGCCAGAGGGGCAGGGGGGAAAACAGAAGCTATCGACCTGGAAAAAAATCGGCCAACAGTTTCAGCGTCAATCGTTTGACGACGTGACATTTGTTCCTTTGGTAACAGGAGTTGAGCATTGAGAATTTTTTCCAAGTTGTATGATTTGGTCCTCGAATGGGCAAAACATCGACATGCAAGTCGTTACCTTGCAGCGCTTTCGTTTGCTGAGTCCTCATTTTTCCCAATCCCGCCTGACGTGATGCTGGCGCCGATGGTGCTCGCTCAGCCTAAAAAGGCATGGCGTCTTGCCTCGCTAACGACTTTATTTTCTGTCCTGGGCGGGATATTAGGCTATTTGATTGGAATGTTTTTGTTCGGGTTGATTGCGAAGCCGTTGATTGACTTCTATGACGCCGGCGAGGCATTCGCGACGGCCCAAGCGCATTTTAAATCCTACGGAATATGGATCATTTTTATCGCTGGGTTTACGCCAATTCCCTACAAGATTTTTACCGTCAGCGCGGGTCTTGCGACAATGGCTTTCGCGCCTTTTGTGCTGGCCTCGGCTGTCGGGCGTGGCGCACGTTTTTTTCTGGTTGCCGGGTTAATATTTCTTGGCGGCGAGCGGTTCGAGCAACAGTTAAGACGTTATGCGGACCTTATAGGCTGGTTGATGGTCGCCATCGTTGGATCTTTACTGTGCTGGCATTTCTTTTTGCGATAGGAACCACAAGCATTATGCGAAATAGGTTATCCCTAGTTTTTCTGATCGCGACTCTGGTCGCATGTAGCGGGCCAGCGGTCATCCCTGTGAGTGATTTATCAGGCGCAAATAACAGCGATAAGGCTCGGGTTGTGGCTGAAGGGGACAGTCTTTATCAAATCTCATGGGAGGCCGGACTGGATTATCGAGATGTTGCCCGATGGAATAATCTCGAACCGCCTTATCGTCTTAGTACGGGACAAATGATTTATTTCAGCGATCAAAGCCTTAGCGACAATGTCAGTCCAGTTGCCTCTTCTCCACAACCGGTTGTGGTTGAGGTAACCCCTATCATTTCTCCAGCAGAAACAGAATCAAGTGCTGATTCGCGCACTGTAGACAATAACGCCACGGTCCCAATGGCGTCTATCGAAACCGGACACGGATGGGTCTGGCCAGCCGATGGCATCGTCATTGGTAGATTTGAAGATAATACCGGCGATAATGGAATTGATATTAGTGGGCAATCAGGCGATCCTATTCAAGCGGCTGCAGGGGGGAAAGTGGTCTATGCGGGAACGGGTCTACGAGGTTACGGCCTTCTTTTGATCCTCAAACATGATGAGACCTACCTCAGCGCCTATGCCCATAATCGTGCTGTTATGGCAAAGGAGGGTGATGAAGTAGGCAAGGGGCAGGTCATAGCAGAAATGGGGCAGACCGGAGCAGAATCACCGCGACTTCATTTTGAAATCCGCAAGGATGGAAAGCCCGTAGATCCCCTTCGCTACCTTCCCCAAAAAAACTGAGTTAGTGTCCAAGCGGCAATATTATTGCAGCAGCGACGTCTCGGTGGTCCATAGAGAGTAGATTGAATGTTGCACATGCGGATCGTGATGACATGAAGTCAATGGCCCGGTTTCGTCGTGCCATTAGTTGCAAGAGGTCCGGTCCAGGCAAATGGTGCTCAGACCCTGTTCCGAGAAGAAGGGCGTCCCAGGAGGTGCCAAATAGGGTGTCCAAGACATCGGCCGATATATCCTGAAACTTTTTAACAGCCCAAATCTTGGGACGAGTCTCTTGCGGCATCAGGAGAAAGCTTTCTGCAAATAGCCTCCCTGAAATTGTGACGCCAGACGCGTCATAACTCTGAATCATTGGCCGATCGGAGTTGATTTCTTGGGTGAGTTCCATGAGGTCAGAGAATAACCGGCTAAACTATTAAACGCCACAATCTGTACTAAATACCTAAAATACTATCTGATTGAGATAAAATCCGCGTGCGTTAATGCGCAGTTAATCGCCTCCATTCACTTTATCGATAGCAATAATTTATGGGACCAGTAAATATAGGGGTAGTTGGGCTTGGCACCGTGGGTGCCGGCACCGTCCAAGTGTTGCAGCAAAACGGAGTCGAGATTTCACGACGTGCTGGCCGAGAAATTCGCGTGACTCATGCGGCGGTTCGCGACCTGGAGGGTCGGCGGGCCTGCTCGCTAGACGATATCGAATTGACCGTTGATGCAATGTCGCTGGTGCATAACCCAGACATCGATGTTGTCCTTGAGTTGATGGGCGGCTGCGATGACGCCTATGACCTCGTGATTTCGGCTCTGCGACAGAAAAAACATGTGGTGACTGCCAACAAAGCCCTGATCGCAACAAAAGGTAACGAAATATTTGACGAGGCCTCCAAGCAAGGTCTTGTTGTCGCATTTGAGGCGGCAGTTGCAGGCGGTATCCCTATTATCAAGGCGATTCGTGAGAGCTTCTCCGGCAACAAGATTGAGAACGTTGAAGGCATTCTCAACGGAACCTGCAATTATATTCTTTCCGAGATTGCTGAACGAGGCTGCGACTATGACGAAGTATTGACTGTAGCCCAGGATTTGGGATACGCGGAAGCTGATCCGTACTTTGACGTTGAAGGAATTGACGCAGCCCACAAGCTGACCATTCTTGCTTCCATTGCGTACGGTACTCACCTGAATTTTGAGTCTATTCACGTTGAAGGTATAAGCAATATTACGCATGCTGATATTTCTTACGCGAGAGAATTAGGCTATCAAGTCAAACATTTGGGTATCGCCAGACGACAAAACGAGGCGTTGGATTTACGCGTGCATCCCTGTCTTCTCGCTTCAGACCAGATCCTTGCCAATGTCTCCGGTGTGATGAACGCAGTCAAGGTGAATGGTGACGCTGTTGGAGAGACGCTGTTTTATGGCGCAGGGGCGGGCGCGGGGCCTACCGCATCAGCTGTTGTTGCGGATCTGGTTGACGTTGTCCGCACGCTTACCTCTGATCCTTTTAATCGCGTCCCGCACCTGGCGTTTCAGCCAAGCCAGCTGTCCTCGTTTGAGGTCACTCCCATCGACGATACGGTTACAGCCCAGTATCTCAGGCTTACGGTGGTTGATAAACCGGGCGTTCTTGGCGATGTTACCAAGATCCTTGGGGATGAGGGCGTCAGTATTCGAGCCATTAGCCAAAAGGAGCGCCGCATGGACGCGAGCGCAGTTCCGGTCGTTATTGTTACTCATCAAGTGCGGGAAGGTTCATTAAATCGTGCGATTGCCGAGATTGAGTCCCTCGCAATTAGTGTGGCGCCGATTGTTCGGATACGACTTGAGGAGTAGCGTTAATGATAAATACGATCGCGACTGATACCGGACTGATTGCCAAGTACCATCAATACCTGCCGGTTCCCGACGATGCCTGTATCGTCAGCCTGTCGGAGGGGAACACCTCGCTCATCAAACTTCATTCGTTAAGTGAGCCTGAACGGGGCGTCAGCATATATGCGAAAGTGGAAGGTGAAAATCCAACCGGATCGTTCAAGGATCGAGGAATGACCGTTGCAATCACGATGGCGCTCGCGGCCGGAAATACCGCCGTAATCTGTGCATCAACAGGCAACACGTCTGCGGCGGCGGCGGCCTATGCGGCCCGAGCCGGCATGCGGGCATTCGTGGTTATCCCGGACGGAAAAATCGCCCTCGGAAAGCTAGCGCAGGCTATGATGCATGGCGCCGATGTGATCCAAATTGCAGGAAACTTTGATGATGGTATGGAAATCGTCAAAAGAATGCCGGAAGAGGCGCCCGTGGCTTTGGTTAATTCGGTAAACCCTTATCGTTTGCAGGGGCAAAAAACAGCCGCATTCGAAATTGTGGATCTTGTCGGCGATGCACCGGATTACCACTTTCTGCCGGTGGGCAATGCCGGAAATATTAGCGCCTACTGGATGGGATATTCAGAGTACCACCAGATCAACAAAACCACCAAGCTGCCGATAATGGTGGGTTGTCAAGCAACAGGTGCAGCGCCATTTGTGAGTGGAAGTCCGATTCAGAATCCAGAAACAATCGCCACCGCGATTCGGATCGGCAACCCGCAATCATGGAATCTTGCTCACGAAGCGCGAGCCCAATCCGGCGGCTGGTTTACGCCTTGCGATGACACCGAAATTCTTTCTGCCCAAAAGTTTCTCGCCCAACGGGAGGGAATTTTTTGCGAACCTGCGTCCGCTGCGTCAGTCGCTGGTCTTATTAAAGCGTTGAGCGCGGGGCATATACCTGATGGTAAATCAGTGGTCTGCACGTTGACCGGTCACGGGTTGAAAGATCCAGATGTTGCGATATCTCAATGCCCATCTCCCGTTCGAGTCGCACCTACAGTCGATGCCGTTCGAGCTGCGATCCTGAAATAGTACCTTCCATACAGATTAGAGATAAATAATGCGTCCTGCGTCAGTGCTTGTTTTTGATATCGAGACCGTTCCGGATGTTGAAGCCGGTCGTCTGCTGAATAACTTAGATGGTCTTAGCGATGATGATGTCGCTAAAGCAATGCGAACGTTGCGCTTGCAAAAAACTGGGACGACCGACTTTCTGAGTCATCCGCAGCACAGAATTGTTGGAATTTCCGCTGTTTTGCGGACTGATGAGGCTCTAAAAGTGTGGTCCTTAGGTGATGAGAGTTCGTCTGAAGCAGAACTGCTAACTCGTTTTTTTGACGGAATTGAGCGGTTTCGGCCCACGCTTGTGAGCTGGAACGGAAGTGGATTCGACCTGCCGGTCATTCATTACCGAGCACTAAAGCACAAAATTGTTTCACGTCCTTACTGGGATGCTGGTGAAACTGATCGAGATTTTAAATTTAATAATTATCTTAACCGCTTTCATTCCCGTCATATCGACTTGATGGATGTGCTTGCGGGCTATCAAAATCGCGCCTTTGCACCGTTGGACGATATTTCGGTGATACTCGGTTTTCCAGGAAAAATGGGGGTCAGCGGTAGTCAGGTCTGGAATCTTTTTCAGGAAGGCAAAATCAAAGAGATTCGTGACTATTGCGAGACTGACGTTTTGAATACATTTTTAGTTTACCTGCGATTTGAGCATATTCGGGGTGGGATCAGCGCAGACCAGCTTCAACAAGAGGAAGGTCGTCTGGCTGCGGTATTAGAGGACAGTGGCGCCACCCATCTAACAGATTATCTCGAGGCGTGGCGGCCGATCCAACATGAAAGCTGATGCGACTGTTTCGGCCGAAACCCAGATAGAAGATCTCAGTCATGATGGCCGTGGCGTGGCCAGAATCGAAGGCAAGGTCTGGTTTGTCGAAGGCGCTCTTCCTGGAGAAACGGTCTCTGTTAAGCGGCTAAAAGGGCGGCGGAGTTATTCAACTGGGGTCGTTGGTTCAATCATCGTCGAATCTGCTGACCGGGTTGCGCCGAAATGTCATTATTTCGGAACTTGTGGTGGCTGTGCCGTCCAGCATTTGTCCTACCCCGGTCAGCTTGATTTTAAAAAGAAAGTGGTCAGCGATGCTTTTAGTGGCGCTCACGTTCCGGTGCCAGATCATATTGACATCCTATCGGCTGATCCTTGGGCCTATCGGCGACGGGCGCGGTTAGGCGTTCGTTATGTGCCGAAGAAGGGGGGCGCGCTGGTCGGATTTCGGGAACGAAACAACAGTTATATCACCGGTCTCGAAACGTGCGAGGTGCTAGTCAAGTCGGTCAGTGAGTTACTGCCATCCCTGCAGGAACTTGTTGAACAGTTAAGCGTTAGGGATCAGCTACCCCAAATAGAAGTCGCAGTCGGGGAGAATGCGTCCGCGCTTGTCTTTAGGCACTTAAAGCCATTGACGGGCGCTGATCGGACCGCATTATCGGTTTTCGGTGAGCATCACGAGACTCAGATTTTTACCCAATCAAAAGGCCCAAAAACGGTTACGGCCTTATGGCCAACTGAACCGGACCCTCTAAGCTATCCGCTTGAAAAATTCGGACTGACTATCGAATTTTCACCGGTCGATTTCGTTCAGATCAACGGGGAAATTAATGAGCGTTTGGTTGAGATCATCACTTCGTGGCTTGAGCTGAATCATCAGGACGAAGTACTCGATCTTTTTTGTGGCCTCGGGAATTTTTCTTTAGCAACTGCGCAGCGTGCAAAAAAAGTTCTTGGCGTCGAGGGTGAACCCTCTCTTGTTCAAAAAGCAGAACTAAATGCGTCCCGTAATCATATCCAGAATGCCACGTTTAAGACCCGAGACCTCTTTGATGATGGAATCGTTGATTGGAGCGAAGGTAAATTTTCGAAAGTGATTGTTGATCCGCCGAGAAGTGGGGCCCGGGAGGCGCTGAAGCGCGTCATGAATTATGTCAAACCCGAAGCGATCGCCTATGTTTCGTGTAATCCTGCGACATTAGCAAGAGATTCGGCAGATTTGATTGAATCGGGATTTTATCGCCTCGATCGACTGCTGGTTGCAGATATGTTCCCTCATACGGCGCATGTCGAAACCGCCGCATTATTTAGACGGGTAAGCTGAGTCCCGACTAGCGACTCAGCTTACCTAATCAACTCTGACTTAATCGATTTTCGGACTGTTTCCCGAGGAGGCCGACGAGGCATTATCACGAGACTGAGAGGACTGACCGGTTTGAGGGGATCGCGTTCGGTTTCCCGACTGACGATTGCCCTGGCCCGAAGAGCGGTTACGACCTCCTCTGGACCGCCGCTGGCCATTTTTCTCTTCCGAAGATCCTTCCGTTTTATTTCGATCCTGATTTCGATTAGAAGCATTTCGAGATCGAGTTCCATTTCCCGAGTTTCGATTTTGCGAACGCCCGCCATCCCGCCGGTTTCCGCCGCGTCCGCCCCTAGAACGATTGCCAGAGTGCTGACGATTCTGCCGGGGCTTTTCTTCAACGGCCTCATTCTCGGAATCCCCGCCAAGCCGCTTAAACAGTCTGGAGAAAAATCCCGCGGCATCCTTTTCTTTTTTGGGCGCCGGGGAGGGCGATGCTGCTGGGGTCGGCGGAGGCGTTGTTGCGATCTGGTCAATACTGACCGCTGCTCGCCGACTATTACGACTCATCGCATATTCTGGACGAGTGTCATTTTCAGAAGTGATTTTGATCTTATGGCTTGCTAACATGTTTTCGCCAGAATCGAGATCTTCACTCTTGAGTCGTTGAATATTGTTCTGAGAGCCGTGAAGATTCGACGACGGAATTAGAACAATGCGAGTCCCTAGCCGAGCCTCGATCTGGTTGACTTCAAAGCGCTTTTCGTTGAGGAGGAATGTCGAGACTTCAAGCGGTAATTCGGCAAAGACGGCTTCGGTGTTTTCTTTAAGCGCTTCCTCCTCAAGAATCCTCAGAATGCTGAGCGCAGAAGAGGTGACATTTCGAACCTGCCCCGTCCCATCACAAAGCGTGCAAACCCCGTAATTCGAGTCACTGATTGAACTTCGCATTCTTTGTCGCGACATTTCAAGCAGACCGAATCTGGAAATATGACCAATCTGTATTCTGGCGCGATCAGGCCTAACCGCTTCAGCCAGTCGATTTTCAACTGTCTTTTTGTTTTTTGGAGAGGTCATATCGATCAAATCAATGACGAGTAGGCCACCCATGTCCCGGATTCGCATCTGCCGCGCTAATTCATCTACAGCCTCCAGATTGGTCTGTAGCGCAGTCTCTTCAATATCAGATCCTTTTGTTGCGCGGGCTGAGTTGACATCAATCGAAATCAGCGCCTCGGTATGGTCAATCACAAGCGCTCCGCCGGACGGAAGCTTTACCGAGCGCGAGTACGCATTCTCGATCTGATGCTCAATTTGGAATCGGGAAAAAAGGGGTACCGTGTCCTCATAATGCTTTAACTTAGACGCGTTTTGAGGCATCAATTGGGACATAAATCGAGAGGCCCGCTCGTATACTGATGCCTCATCAATCACGATTTCCTGAATATCTGAACGCAAATGATCTCGCAATGTTCTGACGATCAAATTGCTTTCCTGATAAACCAGAAAAGGGGCCTCCTGGGTGGTTGAGGCCTTATCAATCACGCCCCATAGTTGCAAAAGGAAATCGAGGTCCCATTGAAGTTCCTCTGGGCTCTTTCCAATGCCTGCTGTTCGGGCGATGAGGGAATGCTCAGGGGGGCACTGAAGATCGGCCATTGCGTCTCGTAGGTCAGATCGCTCGTTACCGTCAATTCGCCGAGAAATACCGCCGCCTTTCGGGTTATTGGGCATCAACACCAGGTAACGACCCGCAAGACTAATAAACGTGGTTAAAGCAGCCCCTTTTGTGCCTCGCTCATCTTTTTCCACCTGAATGAGGAGTTCTTGACCTTCTTCGATAACATCTTTAATTCGGACCTGCGCCATCGGCGTTGCCGGCGAAAAATTCTTGAAGTGGGCGCGGGAAATCTCTTTTAGAGGGAGAAAACCCTGTCGCTCTGAGCCGTATTCAACGAAAGCAGCCTCTAGGCTTGGCTCGACTCTAGTGACACGTGCCTGATAGATGTTTCCCTTGCGCTGAGCATTGCTTGATGACTCGATATCTAGATCAAGGAGTTTCTGTCCATCAACGATGGCAACCCGAAGTTCTTCAGGGTGGGTTGCGTTAAATAGCATTCTTTTCATTTTAATTCCGTTTCAAGGCCGCATTTCCACTCCTCGGAGTTTCTGATGAGCGACCGCAGTTAATCACACGCGCCTCTGAAGCACGGCTAGATCAAAAGAGTACGGAACCGACGAGGTTAGGACGCGCCGAGGCGCGTTGATGTGGCTAAGATCCGTAATCGACTGGTCGGCGCTGTTTAGAGCGACTTCCTCACTACGCATCCCCGTAATCGGGGCCACTTCCTTCTTGAAACCGCTAGTGTTTACCAGCTTGCCGCCGTTTCAGGCGGAAGTTTACGTGAATTCACGTAAACAGGATTCTGTTCGTCATCTCGTCAAGGCCGTAAATTTAAAGCCCGACGTCGGCTCTCGTACTGATGAGATCTTGTTGGTGGTCCCTGGCTTCTTTTGCCTTGGATCCGCGCTTGGTAGAATTCGTTCGCAGCGCGCGATCTGGGTCACCTGAGGCGTCAGAATATCTCCTGGACGCGTCTCGCCAGCTTTCGAGGCGTGTCGATCAAATGATCGACGGCTCCGAGTTTAGCCGTGAAACCGTTTTTTTTCAATAAAATAATAAGTTTAGGTTAGAAAGTGAAGGAAACGCCAAAAGTTCCAGTTTCAAAACGTCTTGTCGCATCAACCGAAGCAGGCCAGCGTCTCGATAATTATCTTTTTAAACATCTGAAAGGTGTTCCGAAAAGCTACATTTATCGAATAATTCGCGGCGGTCAAGTGCGCATTAACGGCGGGCGAGTTAAACCGTCTAGCCGCCTGGCGGACGGAGATACTGTGAGAATCCCCCCATTACGGCAAGCGTCAGAAAAATCGCGGGAACCCAGCGCCGCGCCTAACTTCAAGATTTCGACACTTTTCGAAGATGATCATTTATTAATTGTCGATAAGCCATCAGGATGCGCGGTCCACAGTGGCAGTGGGCATGACTTTGGCTTGATTGAAATTTTGCGAAGTCGAATGACAGGTTATCTTGAGCTGATACATCGTTTGGATAAAGAAACTTCAGGCGTCTTAATGCTGGCTAAAGACCCGATGGCGTTACGACAGATGCACCTGCTTTTGAGTTCTCGCAATGAGCCGAAAAGCATACAGAAATTTTATATCGCATTGTTAATCGGGGAATGGCGGGGAGGGAGTCGGACGCTTACCCATTCTCTGGAAACCGTTCGCGGAGCGGTTGGCGCAAAGCGTTCAAAAGTCAGTAGCGCAGGAAGGGAGGCGGTTAGTATCTTTGATCCCGTCGAGTCTTTGAAGGGTCATACCCTAGTGAAAGTTGAAATCAAGACAGGGCGTCTTCATCAGGTGCGTGTTCATGCACAACAGGAGGGATACCCGGTGGCTGGAGATAAACTTTATGGCGATAAGGAAAGCAATCTTGATTTGCGAAAACTCGGGTTAAGGCGACAATTTTTACATGCAGAATCACTTCTTTTTGACCACCCGAATACAGGCGCCCCGATGACTATTCAGTCGTTATTACCGGATGATCTTTCGAGCGTACTTTCCAAACTTGAACAAAAGCAAAATGTCCAATAACGGTCGGTCCGGGCGCGGGTTCATCTGTCACTCAGAGGTATTAAAAACTGGTGGAAAAGGGGTACGTTTTGAGATTCTTGATGGAGAGGTAACGCGCCCTGCCTTTGTCGTTCGTCATCAGTACGGTGTAGCGGCATTTTTAAATCAATGCACCCACAGAGCGCTCGAGCTGGACTGGAGTCCCGGAGAATTCTTTGACCTCAACGGTAAAAATCTAATTTGTGCGACTCACGGTGCACTTTACTCTGCCAAAAATGGCGAATGCCTGAGCGGACCTTGCTCCGGCACAGGGCTAACCCAAATTAAAGTCGCCGAGGAGCAAGGAGACGTATTCCTCACAGATCATCGATACCATATGGAGTAGTCACGATGTCATCTAACTACAACGCGAACAATCCCGGCACAAATGGAGAAAAAATGCAGACAGGCAATGAGTCATCGGAGATTCAGCAATTACTCACCACGGTGCTTCGCGAGCAAGGTCGGGAGCAAAAACGCAAGCGGAGGTTTCGAATTCTATGGTTAGCGGCTTTAGTATTGCTGCTTGTGGGCGGGCTTGGCGGGCCAATATGGGTTAGCGATCGCATCCCTGACGAGTTTACTGCGGTCATCCCCATCTCGGGCGTGATCGGGATGGAACGTGGCACCTCAGCACGCGAAGTGGAGGACGCGGTCCGGGCTGCATATGGCGCCAAAGGTGTTCGCGGTATTATTCTGGCTATAAATAGCCCAGGCGGTAGCCCCGTCCAGTCTGGGCAGATCTACCGAGCACTGCGTCGGCTTCGCCTTGAGCATCCTGATATTCCACTCTTTGCCGTGATCGCGGATATCGGCGCATCGGGGGCCTACTACATCTCGGTGGCTGCCGAAGATATATTCGTCGATCCGGCCAGTATTGTCGGCTCCATTGGTGTCATATCGAGCGGATTTGGGTTTGTTGATACGATGAAGAAGTTAGGGGTTGAGCGACGTTTAACGATTGCGGGAAAAGACAAGGGCATGCTGGATCCGTTTTCTCCGGTAGATAAAAATGATCAAAAGAATTTGCAGCGGATTCTTAATAACGTGCATGGTCAATTTATCGCGGCGGTCAAGGAGGGAAGGGGGAATCGGCTACAGGACCACTCCGACATTTTCTCAGGCCAAGTCTGGACCGGTGAGGAAGCGATCAAACTGGGTCTGGCGGATTCAGCCGCTTCAATTAACGAAGTCGCGAGGGATATCATCGGAGCGCCAGTGATATTAGATTTTTCGATAGATGACGATTGGTGGACGCTGCTCTTGGATAATTTTACCGCTAGCGTGGTCCGGTCCATTGGTTTATCTGGAACGCCCTCTTTAGAATATTAGAACTAAGAAATGTCACTCACTGGAAACTCAATGCCTTCTTTCGAAAGCATGTCTGTGAGTCGGATAAGGGGTAATCCAATGAGAGCAGTTGGATCTTTCCCGGATAACTCGCTCAGAAATGTAATTCCAAGACCTTCTGATTTGAGGCTGCCACAGCAGCCATATGGTTCTTCGGTATCAACATAGCGATTGATCTGAGAAAGACTTAGCTCTCGGTAACGAACATAGTAAGGTTCGACCGCGCTTTGCACTGAATCGGCCGTGACATTCACCAGTGCAAGCCCGGTATAGAGTGTCATTCTATTTCCCGACGCGAGAGTCAATTGGTCGATCGCAGCTTGGCGATCAGCGGGTTTTCCCATGATCACGCCATTCACCTCAGCTACCTGATCAGATCCAATCACTAACCCCTCTGAAAATAGCGCCGCGCCCGCTTTCGCTTTCGTAATCGCTAATCGTAATGCAAGGTCGGCCGGTTTTTCCTGAGGGAGGGGTTTCTCTGGCACATTGGGCGCGACCACATCAAAAGGAACACCCAGTCGAGTAAGAAGCTCTTTGCGATAGGGGGACGTTGAGGCCAATATGACTTTTTGGTTCAGCATAATTTTTGACAACCGTTGGCTTAAGCCACTAAAATTAGGGAGTTTTCACCCACGTTGCAAGATACGCTGGCACATTGCTCTCGATCCAGGAACGTGGGGTGCTCACTATTCTAATCAAAGAGAACCCCTATGGCCGTTCAAAAAAATAGAAAGACACCTTCTAAGCGAGGAATGCGCCGTGCCCACGACGGACTGACGAAAGTTACGCTCTCAACCGACCCTGTGTCAGGAGAACTTCATCGTCGCCATCACATCACCGCCGACGGATATTATCGCGGCCGAAAAGTGATTCAGGAATCTGCGGCCGAAGAGTAGGCTATTCTGGCCAATTAGGCTGGAGCTCGCGCTTTTGTTATGTCGGGGACATCTAACCTGATCCGGTTGTC
This sequence comes from Arenicellales bacterium nBUS_48, assembly GCA_051201575.1. Classification (GTDB taxonomy): domain Bacteria; phylum Pseudomonadota; class Gammaproteobacteria; order Arenicellales; family UBA868; genus UBA868. The sequence goes on from CP179197.1 coordinate 1,387,412, forward strand.
TGTCGATATGATGGGCGGAGATCAGGGCATTGAGATTACCGCACCCGGACTACTCGACGCATTAAGTCGTTATCCCGATCTTATTTGTCACGCAGTGGGTGACCCAGATCTGTTACACGACGCATTATCGCCTTCAGCGCCCGCTGATCGCCTCATCGTTGTGCCATCGTCGGAAGTTGTTGAAATGGACGAACCTCCCGCATCCGCATTACGTTTCAAAAAGAACTCATCAATGCGGGTCGCAATCAATCAACTGTCCGAAGGCGCTGTTAGTGGGTGTGTTAGCGCGGGCAATACTGGGGCGTTAATGGCGACTGCCCGTTTTGTATTAAAAACGTTACCGGGAATTGATCGTCCCGCCATTATTGCGGTGTTACCCCGCCCGGCAGGCCATGTTCATATGTTAGATCTTGGTGCGAATGTCGGAAGCCCGCCCGAAGTGCTTTTTCAGTTTGGGTTGATGGGATCCAGCTTGGTTCGTACGCTAGAAGGCGCTGACGCCCCAACCGTTGGATTATTAAATGTGGGTAGTGAGGAGATTAAAGGGAGTGACACAATAAAAACAGCCTCGGACATGTTGAGAAACAGTGATCTCAACTACGTCGGCTATGTCGAAGGTGACGATATTTTCAATGGCAAAGTCGATCTAATTGTTTGCGACGGGTTTGAGGGAAATATCGCGCTTAAAACAAGTGAAGGTCTCGCGCAAATGCTGACGAAAGTCATTCGGGAGGAATTTACAAAATCTGTATTTAGTAAACTCGCAGCATTCATTGCGAAACCGGTCTTGAGGGCATTTCAAGCGCGGATCGATCATCGCAGGTATAACGGCGCCATGCTTCTCGGGTTGCGCGGTGTTGTCATAAAATCCCATGGCGGAGCGGATCAAATCTCTTTCTCCAACGCGATTGGCGCCGCTCGACTTGCTGCCAGCAAGAACCTGATTTCCCAGATCGAGAGCGACCTTGAGGCTACTTTGGCCCTCGCGGACTAACGCATATGCTCATCGATGCTCGAATTATTGGAACGGGAAGTTATTTACCCGAAAGGGTGCTCGATAATCACGAACTGGCGGAAATGGTCGATACTTCTGATGATTGGATTTTCTCAAGAAGTGGTATTCGCCAACGCCATATTGCGGCACCAGACGAGTTCACGTGTGATCTTGCAGTGCAAGCGGCAGGGCGCGCGTTAGAGTCGGCCCAGCGAAATCCTGAGGATATAGATTTAGTGATCGTTGCGACCACGACCGCAGACCAGGTTTTTCCTAGCACGGCCTGTTTATTGCAGGAACGCCTCGGTATACGGGGAGGTCCAGCATTTGACGTTCAGGCAGTCTGTGCAGGATTTGTTTATGCGTTGGACGTCGCCCATCGATACATCCAAACGGGCGGCAGCAAGTGCGCATTAGTCGTCGGCGCCGAAACGTTCTCCAGAATTCTTAACTGGAAGGATCGATCCACCTGCGTTCTTTTTGGCGACGGGGCGGGCGCGATGGTGATCGAAGCTTCTGATTCGCCTGGTATCGTTTCGAGCCATCTTCATGCGGATGGCGCCTATAAAGATCTTCTTTGCGTCCCAACGGGTGTATCCACTGCATATGACCAGGTGGTTCAGCGAGAGGCCTTTACTGAAATGAAGGGGAAAGAGGTTTTCCGCTGGGCAGTGTCCGCGCTGGGCGACGCGGTCGTTGAGGCGCTCGACGCGAATAACCTGACAGAGAAAGATATTGATTGGCTGGTTCCTCACCAAGCCAACATCAGAATAATCCAGGCGATAGCCCGTAGAGTTGATATGAGTCTTGATAAGGTTGTGGTCACAATAGAGCGGCATGGCAATACATCAGCTGCATCGGTTCCATTGGCGTTTGACGAGGCTGTTCGCGACGGACGAATTCGCCGGGGCCAGAACATCATTTTTGAGGCTTTTGGCGGCGGGTTTGCGTGGGGCAGTATGTTAGTCAGATATTAATAATGGATGCGTGAGAATGACGGATGAACGATAACTTAAATCTAGAGGACGATTCGGTCAGTTTGGTTACAGGTGCGAGCCGAGGCATTGGCAAAGCCGTGGCGCTTCGTCTTGCGCATCTTGGCTATACCGTTATCGGTACCGCGACCAGTGATGCGGGCGCAAACGCTATTACAGAATCAATCAAATCGATAGGCGGCAAAGGTCGCGGCGCCGTATTGGATGTTACTAATCAAGCTCAAAGTGAAGATCTGGTGTCGACGATTACGACTGAATTTGGATCAATTAGTGTTTTAATTAACAACGCGGGAGTGACCGAAGACAATTTACTTCTTCGAATGAAAAAGTCGCAATGGGACAACGTTGTTAATACAAATTTAAATTCGATTTTTTCGCTGACAAAAATTTGTCTTAAAGGGATGACGAAAAAACGCTTCGGCCGAATTATTAGTATCAGTTCAGTTGTTGGCGCCACTGGCAATCCGGGACAAACCAACTACGCTGCGACCAAAGCCGGAATGATGGGGTTTACCAAGTCTTTGGCTCATGAAGTGGCGTCTCGAGGGATTACAGTCAACGCGATCGCACCTGGTTTTATCGCAACTGACATGACCGACGAAATCCCTGACGCTCATAAAACCAAACTGATCGAGACGATTCCACAGCGACGTCTAGGTCAGCCGGAAGACATCGCGCATGCGGTTGAATTTCTCACTTCTGATGGGGCAGGTTACATTACCGGACAAGTCCTGCATGTTAACGGCGGAATGTTCATGGGTTTCTAATGTATAAACGGCAAGTATATGATTTAAAGTGTAAATTATGTAATCCGGTCGAATTTTTGCTAACGATTCTATTTAAAGGTGTTTCGGATTTTTAATGGACTTAACGAGTGGTTTACGGTTTAATCCCGCTTCATCCGGTGGATGCTCAATTTTAGTAATGAGTTGAACGTCGCCAGGGAAGAATCCATATACCAGGAGGCTATAGCACCCATGAGCAGTATTGAAGAACGCGTCAAGAAAATCGTTGTCGAGCAACTCGGCGTAAGTGACGATCAGGTAACTCCAGATGCTTCCTTCGTCGACGATCTGGGGGCGGACTCCCTAGATACGGTGGAACTCGTAATGGCTCTCGAAGAAGAATTTGATGCCGAGATTCCAGATGATGAGGCCGAAAAAATAACGACGGTGAAACAAGCGGTCGAATTTATTCAAAAAAATACCAATTCCTGATTACGCCTGAACATCAAATTCCAGCACCCCTATAAAGCCGGCTGACGCTCACGCTTCAGGCGGCTTTATTTTTTTATAAAACTAATATGCATGGATTAAGAAAAGTGGTTGTCACAGGGCTCGGCTGTGTTTCGCCGGTAGGCAACGACCTGGATTCAACGTGGGCTGGTTTAACGTCAGGTCAAAACGGTATAAACACGGTCAGCCATTTTGACGCCTCTGACCTTCCTACCCGAATTGCTGGCGAAGCAAACGGTTTTGATCCTGAGGCACGCCTCGGGGCTAAAGAAATACGACGAATGGATCGGTTCATCCAGTTGGGCTTGTGTGCTGGGCTTGAGGCTTTTGAAGACAGTGATATCGATTTAGAGAGAGTCGACCGAGATCAGATTGGGGTTTTAATTGGAGCGGGTATTGGCGGGCTGAATACAATTGAGAGCACGACCCGGTTAATGGCCGAAAAAGGCCCGCGAAAGGTCTCACCCTTTTATATTCCCAGCAGCATAATTAATATGGTTTCGGGGAATCTCTCGATCATGTTGGGCCTTCGGGGACCGAATCTGGCGGTGGTCACGGCTTGTACCACAGGGACCCATGCCATTGGAGAGGCAGCACGGATGATCGCACTTGGCGACGCGGAAGTTATGATCGCCGGCGGAACCGAGGCGCCGATTACGCCCACCTCGCTCGCTGGATTTGCAGCCGCAAAAGCACTAAGTCGTCGAAACGATGATCCAACAGTTGCGAGTCGACCATGGGATCTCGAGCGCGATGGTTTTGTGATGGGCGAGGGTGCCGGGGTCATGGTCCTGGAGTCCGAGGCGCATGCGAAAAAACGGAGATCCCGTATTTATGCAGAGCTCTCAGGTTATGGGGTTAGCGGCGATGCCCATCATATGACGCAACCCGCGCCGGGTGGGGAGGGTGCCGCCCGATGCATGAAAAGCGCGTTGCGAAGTGCGTCAATCCCGACCGACACCATCGACTATGTCAATGCGCATGGTACGTCGACCCCGCTCGGCGATCTCGCGGAAACACTGGCATTAAAAAGCGTGTTCGGTGATCATGTCAGTCAAATTATGGTCAGCTCAACCAAATCAATGATCGGGCATCTTTTAGGCGCCGCAGGCGGTGTTGAAGCGGTGGCTACGGTAAAGTCAATTTTCCACGAAATCATTCCGCCTACGATTAATCTTCATAATCCTGACCCGGATTGTGATCTTGATTATGTTCCGCATTCATCTCGAGAGGTTGTTATCCGTTCTGCGCTCTCGAACTCCTTTGGCTTCGGTGGCACAAACGGCACCTTGGTTTTTTCTTCGATCGCCACTTAATTCGCCTCGGAATAAGCCAAACTCTGTTGGGTAATATGCTCTCGGCAAACTGGACATTGAGAGCATTTTTGGCAACAGCCGTTGCGATCGTCTTTTGTGTTGCTGGCGTATCAATCCTCTTTCTCTATCAGTCGGTCCGCGCCCCGATTGCAGCAAGCAACCAATTTCTGGTTATTGAGTCTGGCGACGGACTGTCAAAGATCGCAAGGCAGTTCGAGCGGCAGGGTTTTACCCGTTCTGAGTGGCCGGTGATCTTCTGGGGAGTCCTGAGCGGGATCTCGGCCTCATTAAAGGCTGGCGAGTACTTGATCGAAACGGGGGAGACACCTGCACAAGTGCTCGGGAAAATTGGACGCGGTGAGATCTTTGAGCGCAAGGTAACGATATTGGAAGGTGTTACATTTAGGGAAATGTCCGCTCGCCTCGCGCAAGCTAAAAAATTGAAAGATCAACTGAGTCAAATATCGGACATGGAGGTAATGAATCTACTTAATCTTCAGGCGCCGTCAATCGAGGGATCCTTCTTTCCGGACACCTACCATTATGTATCGAACGAGTCGAGTCTCGATGTCCTGTCACGTGCCGTCCTCGAAATGAATCGTGTATTAACCGAGGTCTGGGAATCACGAAGTGCAGATTTAAGTTTTTCCACCAAATATGAGGCGCTGATTCTTGCGTCGATCATTCAAAAGGAAGCGATGTTGGAAGCCGAAATGCCGATAATAAGTGGCGTGCTCCAAAATCGGTTGAGAATTGGTATGCGTTTGCAAACCGATCCCACGGTGATCTTTGGGCTTGGACCCGACTTCAACGGTCGCTTAAAACGCAGTCATTTGAAGAAGGATACTGCTTACAATACTTATACTCGCCATGGCCTTCCGCCGGGTCCTATCGCCGCACCGGGTAAAGCCGCATTGTTAGCGGCCGTCAATCCCTCTGAAACAGAATTTCTCTATTTTGTTGCCAAAGGCGACGGTTCACACTATTTTTCAAAAACACTCTCTGAACACAATCAAGCTGTCAAAAGATTTATTAAATGACGTTTATGGATAATCAGCGAGGAAAATTTATTTCTTTTGAAGGAGGAGATGGTGTTGGAAAAACGACACAGATTAACCTCGCGTGCCAGCATGTCAAAAAATTAGGGCATACCCCTGTGGTCACGAGAGAGCCAGGTGGCACTATGCTCTCTGAACAGATTCGAGACCTTGTTCTGAAAAGCTCCGCTGGAATTACCCCGATAACCGAGGTTTTAATGATGTTTGCAGCTCGCGCACAGCACACCTCAGAGGTTATTGAGCCTGATCTGGCTGCCGGCAAATGGGTTCTTTGTGATCGGTTTACGGATGCGTCCTATGCCTATCAAGGTGGGGGCAGGGGATTACCCGATGAATTGATAGAAGTGCTCGCTGAAATTGCAACAAATGGGTTGGAGCCCGATCTCACACTGCTACTCGATCTGGATGTTGAAGAAGGGGTTCGACGCAGTCATCTGCGAGACTCACCTCTGGACCGATTTGAGTCGGAGGCGATTGAGTTTAAAAACCGGATTCGAGCTGCGTATCTTAAGCGGCAAAATCACAATTCGACCAGGATTGTTTTAGTTGATGCGGCGCAGTCGATTCAAGAGATTCAGTCCGAGATCGCGACACAAATTGATAATCTGCACGCTAAATCTCATGGTTAGTTCAATGAATTGCGTATGGCTAGAGAATGCCAAAATCAAATTGACCAATCGATGGCGATCATTGCCTCACGGAATCCTGGTTACCGGGCCGGAGATGATTGGTAAGTCAGTACTTGCTTTTGATCTTGCGCGGATTATGTTGTGCGAAACGCATCAAAATGAGTCAGGGTGTGGGACATGCTCTTCCTGCCAGCTTGTTGAGCGGAGCGTACACCCGGATCTCCATGTCGTCACGAGTGAAGCGAGCGGGAATTTTTTGTCCCCTCAGTTTGTCAGGCATGCAGAAAGATACTGGCTAGAAAAGAAATCGACGTCCACTCGAAAGCCAAGTGAGCAGGTGGGCGTTGACTCGATTCGGACCCTTAACCAAAATCTCGCCGCTACGGCAAGTCTTGGTACTCGGAAGATTGTTATTTTCCCTAAGGCAGATCAACTGAACCATAACGCGGCAAATGCGCTCTTGAAGTTACTGGAAGAGCCCACTCGTGACACTTTTATTATTTTGGTCAGCTCGTCTGCGCATCGTTTACCCGCAACGATTCGAAGTCGATGCATCCAATTTTCAGTCAAAGGACCCTCGTCATCTGTTGTGGCGACTTGGCTTCGAGATGAGAAGGGAGTGGACCCAGAAACTGCCGCCCAACTGTCAGGAGCCGGGCTTGGACCTTTTATTATTGCGGATCTTATTGAACGAGGCGTTGATGGGGCTCTGCTTGAGCTTCTCGAATCTATACGGGGAAGCGAGTCGGTCTTTGATGACTTCGAGACGGTCAAACGATTTTTCGACGCTCTGGGTGACGAATTTGTCCTTGAACTTCTGCAGCGCCAACTTCTTAAGCAAGTGCGAAGGAATGCGAGCGCGGGCATTCTCTCTACAAATGATAAGACAATAATCGATCGATTTGTTGAGATTGGGGAGGTTCGTGAGAGCCTTCGCACCACCATCGACTCGCAACTTGCGCTTGAAGATATGATGATTCGCATTCAGAGTTAGCGAATGTCACAAGCCCATGTACTTTGATTCCGGTCTGACGAGGAAAAAACATGATTGATCAATCTAATGAGAACAGTTCTCGAGCGAGAACTGTGTCGGTGTCGATTAATGATGCGCGAACGTTACGAGCGGCTTATATGCCGTTCCTTAAAAATATGGGACTGTTTATTCCAACAACCAAGGAATATGAAATGGGCGACGAGATATTCCTTGTGCTTAAGTTGATTGATGATGAACAATTTGCATTGGCAGGATCTGTAGTTTGGGTCACCCCGGCAGATGCTCAAAGCAGTCGTACGAGAGGCGTTGGGATCCAGTTTAAGGGACCTGAGGGAAAACGCCTGCAAGAACGGGTTACGATGTTGTTGGGAGACTCAGATACCCAGCATGGCGCAACCCATACGCTCTAACTGAAGCTAGGTACGTATTTATGTTGATTGATTCCCATTGTCACGTCGACTTTCCCGACCTTTCAGAAGACATCACGGGGGTGGTGCAAAGGGCGCGGTCAGCGGGTGTCTCACATTTCTTGTGTGTCAGCGTTAATTTAGCCGACTTTCCAAGGATGGTTGAGATCACAGCGCCGTTCGACGATATTTCACTGAGCGTGGGCGTGCATCCCAATGAGATACTTTCGCACGACGAGGAGCCAGACGAGAAAATCCTTTCAAACTTGGCAACGCATGAAAGGGTCGTTGCAATCGGGGAAACCGGGCTCGATTATTTCCGATCAGAAGGAGCGCAGGACTGGCAAAAAGATCGTTTTGCGGTTCATATAGCGGTCGGGAAAGCACTACAGAAGCCTGTTATTGTTCACTGTCGACAGGCTGCGGCCGATACGGTTGAGATAATCAAAACAGAGGGCGCCCATGAATGTGGCGGCGTTATGCATTGTTTTGCCGAGGATTGGGTCACCGCCCGGCAAGTAATTGATCAGGGATTCTACATCTCGTTTTCCGGTATTTTGACCTTCAAGAATGCAGCCGACCTCCGCGAGGTCGCCAAAAAGGTGCCACTCGATCGAATCCTGATTGAGACAGACTCACCGTATTTGGCACCGCAACCGTTTCGGGGCAAGACGAATGAACCGGCGCTGGTTCGTTACACCGCCGAATGCTTGGCCGAACTGAAAGGAATCACCCTCGAAGAGGTCGCGGAAGTCACCAGCGACAATTTCTCGAAATTGTTCCCACTGGCCGAGGTTTCCAAACGAGTTCCGATCTAGTCTGGGACTACCGGTCGTTTGGACGCTCGCCGGCGTTATAAGTTCGCATAATGTATATTATGTAAAGTTAAAGAACTCACCGAGCATCAGTCGTTCTCCCCGTCTTCACCCCTTTAAAGTCTCGATTCGTTGACGGTTAGTTGTTTCTCAGCCAGAATCAGACTTATTCAGGGCGCTCTAAGCGCCCGGTGGCCCCCAACAACATTCGCCCTACAGGACGCCCGTTAAATGACGCAGAAGGAAATAGAAACACCCGCCGCAGCTGAAAGCCCCAATAAGCCCGCAGCTTCTCAAGCTGCCCCGGCCGCTAAAACGCCGGATCCGGTTAAAACGAACGGCCGGAAACCCGCAACGATAGGACCCTCCATTGTGATCCACGGCGATGTGAGTGGTGAGGAAGATCTGATCGTTGACGGCACTGTTGAAGGTACCGTTAATTTTAAGGACAACAACCTAGTTGTCAGTGCTAATGGACAAGTGAAAGCCAATATCAGCGCTCGGATCATTCGAATTGACGGCGAGGTCAAAGGAGAACTTCATGGCAGTGAGCAAGTTGTGATCAGTCCGTCCGGTAAGGTGCATGGTGACATTCGGGCTCCGAGAGTGGTCCTGGAGGATGGCTGCACATTCAGGGGATCTGTTGAAATGGAGACTGAAAAATCGCCTGCAGTGGACCGCGCAGCGACCCCAAGGCTACGCCCTACTGCCGCACGACCGGTGCGCCCTGGACGAGAGAGTTAGGCTGGGCTGAAACCAGACTTAAAAAACAAAAAACCGCGGATAAACCGCGGTTTTTTATGGGTGAGATCACCCTTACACTACCTTTTATTTAGGAAACAAAAGAAGAGATATCCGAGAGTGAAACCGTTTGATGGGGGTTGATACCGTCGACTCTTGCTGACTGAACGCTCTGATATCCTTTAAAGATTTCCACTTTCGTAGGATCAAACGCAGCTATCGGTCCCTGAATCAGTTCAGGATGATCGTATAAAATGTCGTCAGAAAGCGGAACAAACACTTGGTTTTTCACGTTTTTTTCTCTTGAAGCAATTTTCAATACCGTCATCATAACTGTGCGTTGGGGTCAATCGCGGTCAAACCTATGGTAAAACAATGGCAAAAGATGACGAAACTGTGGACATGCGTGAAAATTGCGTTTACCCCCGTTTAAATAACCTGTGACTGAAGCTCATGACCACCGTAATTGCCGTTGTCGAGGATGATCCAGACCAGCGTGAGAACTACCGCGATGTATTGACGGCCCATGGCTATGAGGTTCGAACCTACCCCGATCGCCCGACCGCCGAGGCGGCGTTCAATCTGGAACTGCCGGACCTCGCGATGCTCGACATCATGCTTGGAGAGGACATGAATGGCGGTTTTGATTTGTGCATGCAGCTTCGCAATATGAGTTCAACGTTACCTATTATTTTTTTAACAGCAAGAGATAGCGATGCTGATCGAATATCTTCCCAAAGAATGACGGCTTGGGATTACATAACGAAACCTGTTAGCCTGGAGTTCCTCGTTGCACGCGTCCATGCCCTTCTGAAAATATCTGATCAACTTCAAACCGCACCAACTGAATCCGCTACTATTTCAGTGGGATCGTTAGAGTTGAACGAAAACAGCATGCTGGTTCATTGGAAAGGACACCCGGTAAATCTAACCCTCACTGAATTCTGGATAATCGAATCGTTAACCCGCAATCCAGGACATGTGAAAACATATGACGGTTTAAGTGATGTCACTCGACAGGGCTTGGTCGAGCGCAATACGATCAACGGCTATATTCGTCGAATTCGAAATAAATTCAGAATATTGGACGATTCATTTGATCGAATCCAAACTGTTCACGGAACCGGTTACAAATGGGAGCAAGATAGTACGTGAGTGCAGATCCGGCTCGTGCTAGCGGGCGACAGACTGGCGCCAAAAAATCTGGTCCAACCGCCCCAGCAATCAGGCCGGGGCTAAAAATCCGAACGAAACTACTTCTGCTGGTGTCTTTTTTGCTCGTGATTCCCTGGATGGGCTATGAGTCGGTTCGCGAGATGGAAAAATTCCTGCTGGAAGGTCAAGAACAGGCGCTTGAGCTAACGACCCAGGGAATATCCAGCATCCTGGGAAACCGCAGTGAACTTTTTGATTCGGAAATCGGCGTTCCGGAACTCGCGGGCGCGACCTTTCCGAATCTCATAAAGGAGGTAGATGAGCCCTTAGCCATAGATGCTCCCGCCGACACCTGGGCACAGGCGGTCGGCGACATGGTTAACTTTACTGGGTTTGGTTTGTATGAGTGCGGCCCAGACTACCGTCCAGATTCACTCGCAGTCCGTCATGCAATGACGATCGATCGCACAATGATTTTCGCGTATTTCGAGATCGACGACGACTTACTGGTATTTCGCAATCCTGACCTTTTATCTCTCGATACCAACGATCAAATTCGCCTTACGATTCAAAAAAAATCAGGCGAGATTCTGCGTTATCTTTTAACAGCCGAAGGACCCGGTAGGCTTAGTGTTTACCTTATGAAGTCCAATTGGAGAGAGGTTGTTGATGGTGAAGCGCTGAGAGATATCGCGGGGACCATTGACCCTGATGACTATGGCTACGCTGTCAAGCTAAGAATTCCGATAGCATTCCTGGGGTCAGGCTCAAAACTCAAATTTGAGATCGTTGACGTTGACGATGAACAGACTCGGGAAATTAGGCAGATAATCAGTACGGAGCCTGATCCTTTTTTGCATAAGTTTGGAAGTGTTCGACTGGTTACCCCAGCCTTGGCTAAATTGATCCAACCCGTTTACGTCTCTGAAGCGAACATTATGGTCTGGGACCAGTTCTTTCGGGTGCGAGCTCAAGTCGGATCAGTATTTCCGTCGATTAGAGAAGGTTTCGGGCGATCGGCGGACGAGCAATCTTTCTTATCCTCTATTGAGGATCGTTTTTTAGGATTTTTTGAGTGGATTTTACGTAACCCTGCTCGCGGCATGGCTGATATGCCGACTGACTCCAGTCGCGAAGATCGCAGACTTCTTAACAAAGTCATTGGGGATGGGGTCTCACTCAGCGAACGTCGACGGTATGGTGACGCCAAACTGATCGTCACAGCTTCTCCGATTTGGGCCGCCGGGCAAATTCAGGGCGCAGTCCTGGTGAAGCAGAGCGCTAACAAATTGCTGACACTTCAATACGAAACGTTGCAGCGCTTTACGATTCTGTTTCTAGGCGTGTTTATATTTTTAGCATTTGCAATTTTAGTGTTCTCGACTCGATTGACCTATCGGGTCGGAAAGCTTCAGCGCGAAACGGAACAGGCCGCAACCGCAGAAGGACGTCTCCTCAAAGACCGGATCCGAGCGGGCGCTCGTTCGAGCGACGAACTTGGCAGCCTAACTCGAAGTATTTCGGCGTTATTACAAAATCTGGGTCAATATACCCGTTATCTGGAAAAACTCCCCGATACCCTGGCGCATGAGTTACATAACCCGCTTAACGTCGTTAACTCCTCTCTTGAAAACCTGCAATACAACCATCAAGATCTTGCGGACGACAAACACTTGCAACGTGCGCGAAACGGAGTTGGGCGGCTAAGATCGATTATTACCAGTCTTACCGAAGCGGCAAGCCTAAAAGAGGCGCTAACCCAAGAGCAAGAGCAGGCAGAACCTATCAACTTGCCGGATCTTGTGCGGTCTTGTGTCGAAGGTTATCAAGCCGCGAATCCCGATCACAGAATCATCGCCAATTTTAATGATCGTCCTGCCCAGGTTATGGGGGTGGCCGATCGACTGGCTCAAATGTTAGACAAGCTGATTGATAATGCAATCCAGTTTGGCACTCCAAAGGGCCTCATCGTGGTCAATATTCAGCCGTCTGGTGAGGGCGTGGATCTCGTGATCCTGAATGACGGCCCTCCCCTGCCACCCGATATTGCTGATCGACTATTTGATCCCATGGTCTCCAGCGCAAGAGATGCCCGAAAAACACATCTAGGCTTGGGTCTTTATATTGTTCGCTTGGTTGCAGAGTCTCACCGGGGTGCTGTAAGCGCTCAAAATCGCGACGGCAATCGGGGAGTTGAGGTCACGGTTTCGCTTCCGTTAATTAGTGACCGATAAGCGTCATAGACCGAAATTAACGGCTTTAAGAATGCTCGATAACAAATCAAGCGGGCGAGATATCACGGAGAATGTCGGCAAGCTCAGGTTTGCCTTTTGCGACCTCTTCTTCTGTCAGACCTTGAAGCTCGTGCGGAAACACAAGCCATTGATCGGTCTCGTGAACAAAAAAATCAGGCACGCGCCCAGTTTGGCTTTTAGACGGTTTATACCAGCAGGTCGCCACGCGTAAATCAGCTGGCAAATTCCGCCGACAGCGCGCTCCAAGTTCAGCAATCAGCGCTTCAATACTTTTACCTGAATCAAGCACGTCGTCGACAATCAGCAACTTATTATCTGCATTGAGTTTGCGGATGAGGTACCCGAGGCCGTGAACCTGAACTGACTCCGCTGTGCTCTCAATACCTTGGTAGTATGAGGTTCGAATTGCAACGTGATCCGTTGCGATGCCAGCATAATCGAGCAACTCCTGAACCGCTATCCCGACCGGTGTGCCACCTCGCCAAATGCCGACAATGAAATCAGGTCGAAAGTCGCTTTCGAGAATCTTCTTGCCTAAGATAAAAGAGTCCCGCAAAAGTTCACCAGCGGATATAAATTTTTTTTCGCCCACAGTCGCAGTTCCTACTTTTGAAGTCAGTATTAAACGCTTGTAATTTTATATCATTAAAGAGATTTTCTAGCGCCCGTCGTTGGTGCGCTCATAAGGATCAACAATCTTTTTTGTTTCTGAATGGTCAGGATACTCCGTCGAAGAATGATCGGTTGAGGTTGATATTTCCGCCTCCTCTAGAATAATAACAACGTCTTCATCGGCGTTCTCTTCGGGAATGGATAAATCGGTATCAGACGCCTCATCCCCAGAGGTAACTTGGTCGTTAACTGTTGTCGAGGATTCAATATCACTGTCTTGTGTTTCTAGGATCCCGGTTGCTTCTGCAGAGCCACTAATAGCGGTCGGTAGATTGTCGCTCTCGGTGTCTGTCTGCGCCTCGTCGTTCAATTCGCTGAGTTCAGGCGAAATCTCCTCAGCAACAGCATCAACCACGGGGTCCGGGGTCAAGATCCAGCCAGGATCTCCAAGGCTCAATTCGACAGGACTATAAAACACAATTTGATCAGGTAATGATTTCTCAGGATAACGCTTCGCAAATTTTTCAACTCCGGTTCGTGCGATCCCGTAGCTGAAAAAAACATCACATTTATCGCAGGTTTGACCTTGATAGCGAACAATCTGTTCGCCATCTATCCACATATTAAAAAACCCTTCAGTCGTCGCCCAGGATGCTTGAACAATGATCTCTTGCCATTCCCCAAGCAACTGTTGTTTCGTTAGCAGTGAGTAATACTCGCTGTCACTCGCAACCCGTCGGCCTAGCCAAAGTGCGCCTGTTCGGCCCAACTCCAAAATCCACGCCGCCTTCTGGGTACGACTATCAATAAATTGTCCAAAACGATTTTTCGCCGGATAACTGCTTTCGAACTCCTCGGGAATGTAGAGATGCCATCGATACCACTGTGAATCCCCCGGTGAACTTTTCACACCACCTGTTTGTGCAAGCTCAGCTCGCTCGGTTCCAGACTTACAGTCGTTATAGGGAGGCTTTGTCTGACAATCACCGGCACGGAGCTCAAATCGCTGAACAAAGGGTTGCGAAGCTAAGCCCGTCGGATCTTCAGTCGTCGACACCGCCCATTCAGGCGCAGTTAAAAACCGCGAAAATACGCCTGAATCGGCCGCCGCAATATTCACACCGCTCCCAATCAAAATTGCGAGGGTTAATGTGGCAGTGGCAAATAAAAGGTATCGCAATAATTTTTTGAGATCTTTACGATGCATAACTGAGGACCGATCCACATTCGACCTAATGGTGCCCGGGGCCGGACTCGAACCGGCACGAGGTCTCCCTCGAGGGATTTTAAGTCCCTTGCGTCTACCAGTTTCGCCACCCGGGCAGTAAAACGACTCTAAATTGCTAATATTTTAGCAAGTGAAAGGGTTTTGGACGCCTTTTTGCACGCCTTCTTCGTATCATTTTTTTCAAGCGGTAGCCTTGAATCTGACACATTAACTGTTTGACCAGTCCGGCACTTCCATATTTTAATACGATAAGACTTAGAGTGATACAAGCAGACCCGCCTCTGGACTAGTCAGGAGCAAAAAATCCAGCGACTTTTTTTTAGAGGTTTGAAAAAGCTCTGGAAAATGCGCCGCGACGTCACATAATAGGCGCCGTAGGCTAGGTAAAAATAACATTAAAACCATGATCGAGTTCAACTAACATGAGTATCCAAAAAAACAAGCTTCCTCTTTTCACGCTCGCCATATTAGTCAGTAGCGTTTTCCCGAGTTCTGTGGCTCGGGCCGAGCCTGTCGCATCGATTGATAAATTTTTTGAGTCAGGAGGTATGGCAACCACTCCTGAGACGTACCCCACGATCGAGACGGCCCGCCAATTACTGCTTGCACAGGAACGCGCCAAAGTAAATCGGTTCGCTCATACTCGTAGACTAACACCGACCGACGATCAGCCAGTGGTCCGTATGAACAGGGATACTTATTACAGTTTTGCAGTGGTTGACGTATCCAAAGGCGCGGCAATCACGCTTCCACCGGTACCGGAGGGTAAATACATTTCCGTGCAACCGGTGACTGAGAATCATCGTGTTCAGCCCATGTCCTATGGAAGCGGGACCTATCAATTAGCAACCCACTATGGAACACACCTTTACTTAATTGTCCGACTGGACAGCACCCTGAGTCAGGAAGAAGCAAATACGCTGCAGGATGCCATGGTGATCGATGCGGCAAGCGCCGAACCTTTCTTGGCCGAGCCCGTCGATAAAGATACCTTTGAGACTGTTGAGCGTTCACTTCGGGAAAAGTTAGTAGAGTTAGTGACCGCGGACCCAGGTAATGCGGCTCAAGGGATGTTTACCGCCCCTACTGATGATTCAAGAGGGCTATATACCTTTGACAAATACACCGTAGGAGCAGCGGTAGGCTGGGGAGGCGCGCAACTGAGAGATAACCTTTACGAGAGCTCACCGAACTACCCGGCGGAGGGATGCTATGAAGCAACCTTTGAGGACCCAGCCAATGACGCTTTCTGGTCTTTTACGATCTACGACAAAAAGGGATTTATGTTTAATGATGTTGCACACATGAGTTCAGATATCGCCTCCCCTAACACGGATGGAACGTACACCGTGCGCTTCGGTTGTGGGGAGAATGCGGCCAACAATGTGCCAATCTCAAACAAAACGGGGGTCTTTAATTTTGTTGTTCGTCACTACATCCCCTCTGAGCGTGTTCGAGACGAAGGGTACAGGCTCGCACCTCTGATTTCGAAAGTCGAATAGCGAAACCCATCGCAGGCGGTAAGTCGCCTCAGTCGCAAGCATGCGCCTGAGGCCTGCTGTCGTCACAAACGGTAACCTGCCTCAAAAAAGCCATTGATCGATTTATCGTCAAGTCAGTGATCTCGTCAGAACGCAGCGCATAAGCGAGTTGAACCGTATAAAAGTGCTCATTGCCGGCGATGCCCTTTATGTATGTGAATTCCGGCTTATGCGTCATTGGATTGGTCGGGCATTTTAAGAACCAGAGGGCTACAGGGTAATTTTTCTCAAGCCCTTCGTGTAACAGCATGCCGCCATACTCTGGGCACGACTTCTCCCATCCATCTGCCATATGATTAAAAAAATCAATCGGATTAACATTGGGCATATTCTGAATCGTGAGCGTCAACATCTCGCTCCAGTCGTTAACTGATTCGCCCTTCGGCACCCATTCCTGAATAAAAAAAGATTCATCACTCTCTTCAAAACCCTTTTCGAAACCAGGGGCAGGTCAAAATGAATTTTTTCCGTGTTGTCTTGGCCATGTGCAACACAGGCAAGGAAAAATACAAGCAATGGCGTTAAACCCCGCCTCGAAGCTTGTTTATCTGAGATTAGGCGATCCATTACTGACATCCTCAAATTAAACAATAAATTTTTCATGATTCTACCTTTTGCCTGCTGGTCCACTTCTCAAGCGATTCTTATGACTGAGCGGTCCTAATCCGGGCCAAATCTATCCACTGACTATATTTCTATTTTTTTTGAAATAAAAAGTCTCTGATGAGCGTATTGGTAACCGAGAGCAAGTTTTAACCCACTATTCATTTGCAACCCGTTTTCGATTTTTGGCTGCAAACATGGGTAAAAGCATCTCAGAACACCCGGGAACAGGACCGTTACGTTCAATCCCATAATTTTATTAAGGAGAAAATAGTGACCAAATTAAACAAAGCGCTTGTGGCAGCCGCCGCCATAACAGCAGTAAGTACCTTGAGCGCTCCGCTTGCTCATGCGGGTGCAAACGAGAAATGTTTCGGCGTGTCTCTCGCCGGCCAAAACGATTGCAAGGCAGGTGCAGGCACAAGTTGCGCCGGAAGCTCTACGGTCGATTACCAGGGAAATGCGTTCACCCTCGTCCCGAAAGGCACTTGCGATAAAATTGAACTACCTGAGATGTCTGATGGCGCTAAACGATCTGGGTCGATAGAAGCATTATCGCGGGATCTGCCAGGTTAATCGTAAGCAACGAAAGTCGTCGATAGCTGAGTCGCGATTTCAATCCAGACTCAGCTATCGACTCGCCCAAAACCCCATCAAGGATCATGAATACCAAAATTTCATCGAGCTCAACGGCACGTCGATTTGGAGCACCCGCTCTTCCAAAAGACGTAGCCGGTGCGAGCTATAAGCCGTGTTACTTTGATGACATCCTTACCGGCGATCACCCTATAAGTTGGTTTGAGGTTCATGCCGAAAATTACCTCATGGACGGCGGACCAGTCCGCGATCAACTGGAAAAACTCCGTGATCAATTTCCCATTTCGTGCCACGGCGTTGGATTATCGATTGGCTCTAGCGATCCCCTAGATCAAATTCACCTTAGTCGAATTAAAGCCTTGGTCGATTGGCTAGAACCCACTGTTTTTTCGGAACATCTGGCCTGGTCCAGTCATGGTGGATATTTTCTCAATGACCTGTTACCCCTTCCCTACAACAGGTCCACCCTGCTTCGAGTGATACAACATATTGATCAAGTTCAGGAAAAACTAAAACGATCAATACTTCTGGAGAATCCATCAACTTATCTCATGTTTGACGATCAGGAAATGACCGAGTCCCAGTTCCTTCTCGAGGTGGTTCGGCGAACCGGATGTGAGCTTTTACTCGATATAAACAACGCGCACATAAATGCGGTCAACCACAATTCGTGCGCCCGCGAATTTATCAATACTCTACCCCTTGACGCTGTTGGGGAAATACACCTCGCGGGTTTTTTCACAGAAAAGGATAAGCAAGGCGCGCCTTTACTGATTGATAGCCATAACCAGCCGGTTTCGTCAGAAGTATGGGCACTTTTCGAGGACGTGATCAAATGCACGGGCCCTATTTCGACGCTCATTGAGTGGGATGATGATCTGCCTGCATTTAGTGAGTTAGCAGATGAAGTCGTAAAGGCGAATAATCGATTAGCGACCCATGGTCAGACGAATAAATATCATGTGGCAATCTGAATTTTCAGCAACGCTCAAGAACGTTGAAACCGACGATCCTGTTTTGTCGCCAAGTTTAAACACCGCTTTGAAATCTGGTCGATTCCAGGTGTACCGAAACAATGTGTACTCGAGCCTCGTAAAGACACTTAGGCATGGATACCCCGTTGTTGCGAAACTTGTCGGTGACCAGTTCTTTTCTTATTTAGCCAGTTCCTATGTTCGAGACCATTTACCTCGATCACCCTTTCTACTATTTTATGGTCGAGAATTTGGGAGCTTTATTGATCAATTTGAGCCAACGAAAAGCACCCCTTATTTGAGCGAAATTGCCCGTCTCGAATACGAGCGACGGTTATCGCTTCACTCAGCCGATGCTCGCCCCATCAACCCAGAGATGTTCTCAGAGATTCCGGTTGAAACGTTATTAAGACAGCGTATCTCTCTGCATCCTTCGGTCCGGATTATCGAAAGTAGTTATCCAATTTATTCAATCTGGATTCAAAACGTCTCAGGCATAGATACATTTGAAATTCCAAACGTCGGCGAAACAATTCTTATACGTCGACTCGGTCACGAGGTTGAACAATTGCTATTGCCATCTGATGGTGCGCGCTTCTTTCAACTTATAAACGTCGGAAAAACTCTAGAGGAAGCTTCAGACGACGCTGTCAAAAAAAACAGCCAATCTCAAATCGCTATGTTAATTCGACTGGCGCTTGAATGTGCAATCAAAACAGATCCTCCCCTGCCAAATCAACCCTCCCGGGATAATTTAAATGACAGCTACTAATCAACTTTGTAATCGAGTCCAGGGCCTAACCGAAGTGATCGGTGTTGAACTAATTCCGCTCATCGCAAGACTCCTTTTTGGGTTTACCTTACTCACTTTTTTTTGGAAATCTGCTCTCACGAAGCTTGGCGATGGATTAACGGGATTCTGGGTTCCATCTGCGGGCGCCTACGCCCAAATTTTTCCATTTAAATTTGAGTCTGTTGGGTATGACACGTCTGCTATGAATTTTTTTGATTGGAGCGTCGTGTTTCTAGGAACCTATGCAGAATTTGTGCTTCCCGCATTGATCGTGATTGGCTTCATGACGCGAATCTCGGCGCTTGGAATGATTATTTTCATAACCTCAATGTCCATTGTCGATCTCATGGGGCACGGAGTTAAACTCGGCTCGCTGCTGGATGGAAATCCATCGGACCTCATTCCCGATCAACGTCTTTTCTGGATTTTTCCATTACTGGTGATTTTATTTCAGGGGGCCGGACGTATTTCCCTGGACTACTGCCGCCTTTCAATAAAAAAGAAGGACGAAAAACGGTAAGACAATTCAGATACCACCGACGGATCCGACGATAAAATTGAAGTTTGAAGCCTAGCGCATGCTCCGGTGCGCAATGCTTTATATTCAGGCCACGAATCGGGGAGGCCTGACGGTGGGAAAGTTAAACGAACAGGAAACATCAGAATTAATGCGGACCGCGCTTGCCGGTGACGACACGGCATACCGCGCTTTCTTCGAACACATACTACCGACCTTGAGAAGCATGATTAAAGCGATGGCCCCCACCCTTTCTGCAGACTTGCGGGAAGATATTGTTCAGGAGATTATGACTTCCATTCACGCAAAGCGACATACCTGGCAGCAGGATCGGCTGATTCTTCCCTGGATTTACGCAATCGCGCGTTACCGACTTATTGATTACATTCGAAAAGAGAAGCGGGCTCCAAAATCTGATTCCGACATTGCCGAGATTGAAATCGCGGGGCAAGATTACGCGGGGCTTGCGGATCTCCGGATTGATATCGAAAAGAGCCTGCGTTCGCTGAACACACAAACGGAAGCAGTTGTTCGCGCTGTCGGTATCGACGGGAAGGATACAAAAAAAACCAGTGAGGAGCTGGGAATTAGCGAAAATGCCGTTCGAATTGCGTACCATCGCGGTCTTAAAAAGATGAAAGCATTCTTCTTGACTAGCGAGAACACAAAAAGATAAAAGCTATGGATAAATTACACCAAATCATTGAAGACTTGAGCGCCGAATCAACAGTCTCACTTAATGGCCTCAGACGGCAATATTGGGTTACCGTGTTTACGGTTACCCTCGTGGTTGGGTTTGTTGCGCTTTGGGTATTTAACGCTCTAGGCGCCTCCGTCCGGCTGGACTATTTTAAGCTGGTCCAGAACCCTTTAATCGCGACAAAACAAGTGGTTCCGTTTGTAATTTTTTTGGCTGCTGCGCCTTTGGGCGTGCTGTTGATGCGTCCAGAGGCGCAACTATCCATGAATATGCTCCCACTCGGGATCGTCCTTCTTATTTTTCCCGCACTGACGATCGGAACGCTTTTATTAATGACAAGCGACCTTAGAGGCTCCGCTACAGTTGGCAATGGTTTTGCCGGGTGCCTTATTTCCATTCTTTTTCTTTCTGTGGCTCTTACTACCGCCCAAATTTTGGTCGTCCGAAAAGGTGCGGTCACAAAACCCATTGCTGCTGGCGCGATTATCGGGGTCGGATCAGGTGCGATCTCTGCCCTGATTTATGCTTTTATTTGCACTGAGGATAGTCCTGCTTTTTACGGACTTTGGTACTCGATCGGGATTCTCTTGGCGGGTTTAACCGGAGCTTTTATTGGGAAGTTTGCATTACGCTGGTGAGCTTAAAACTGCCAAAGGCGCTTCGGAAATGATCTCCACAAATGCCTCTCGCGGCTGAGACGGCCAGACCATCGTGACGTTAACGTCTCGGCGGTACAATTGATTTACGCTCGCTTGAGGTGAACACAAGGAACTCTAGATATGAATGACCGTTATGAAGCTGGGATGGAAGAACTAAAGGAGCATCTTGGTGATGATGCTGAGAAATATATTGCAAAGTTAGAAGAGATTTCACCATTCTTTGCTCGCGTTAATGTTGAGTTTGCTTACGGAGAAATCTACAAAGAGACAGACAAAGTGCTGGATCAAGTGACCCAAGAGTTAATCACCGTGAGCGCGCTCACGGTGCTCGGGTATGCCATTCCGCAGTTAAAAGTCCATGTTGATGCCGCACTGAACCGAGGGGCGAGTCAGGAGCAAATTATCGCAACGATTACCCAGATGATCGACTATTGCGGATTTCCAGCAGCTACTAATGCGCTTCTGGCGGCAAAAGAGGTATTTGACACTCGAACCCCCTAGTTGTCACTCATAGCGCTTATATCCTGATAAAGCTGAAGATAGCGATTGTTCAGGGGATCCAATGAAACCAGCCGCTCTGAATATGTCTTAGCCTGTGGGTACTGCTCCAACTCAAGTGAATAAGCGACCAGCGCAAGGAGGATGTTAGATGAATAAGCTGAAAGATTGAGTGCCGCTTCTAGCTCTTTTATTGATCGCTCAGCTTGACCTAGGTCATGAAGCGCGACTGCATAGATATAGCGATACTGAATGTTATCGGACGCATAGGCCGACGCAGATTTCAAAAACTCAAGCGCTGCATCGTAGTTTTTTCTTCTTATTTCCAGTAACCCCAGCGCGTGGAGAATATCGGCGTCGGTCGGAAAACGCTTAACGGCATTAAATAAGATCTTACCAGCCGCCACATCATCACCTTCAGAGCGTTTAAGATCGGCAAGATTGATGTAGGCACCTGTCACTTGTGGATTGATTCTGATCGCTGCGCGATACGCTGATTCCGCTCTCTCGGGATAGCCTCGTTTGGAATAAAAATTTCCCAACTGAACCTGAACCGACGGTAGATCTAAATGATCCGACTGGATATTTAAGTAACGCTTGAAAATGCTCGTAAGTACGGATGCGTCTGCAGGAGGGATTTGCGCCAGTGGGATTTCCGATAGGACCCGAGCGATCTCCATGATGACTGAATCGTTTGTTTCATTTAAATGGGGCTGAAGAATTCGAAATCTCTGAACGAGAGGAAGATTTTCGGTCGATCTCACGGCACTGGCCCTGAGAAGTGGATTTGCTGACTGTAAAAGTTCGTTTGCAGCTGATCCTGTTTTTACGGCCCTGTACTGACCCAAAAGCTCGGCTGCTGTACCCCTCCAAATTGCGTTATTGTTAGGGTCGAGAGCTAAATCATGAATCTTTGAAAGGGCCGTAGGGTCCCCTTTTCGTGCATTGTCAAAGATGACTCCAATGTGGACTTTGCCATCTCTTGTTTCCATGCCCCAGTGTAAGAGTGCATCGACCGCCCATTCATTGGATTGGCTGGTATGACACTGTATGCACGCATTGGGACTTCCAATTTGGATGCTGATATCGGGACGGGGAATACGCATGCTGTGATCCCGACGCTTATCCACGCCCATGTAAACTTGTTCGGGCATATGACAGTTAACGCATTGAGCACCCTCACTGGAATTAGAGTGCCGATGATGATCCGGCGTATCAAACTGACCCGCATTGTGACATTGACCGCACAAAGCATTACCTTCAACTTTTAATTGGTTGCTATGCGGCTCATGACAGTTAGTACAGACGACACCCGCATCGTACATTTTGCTTTGGATAAAAGAGCCGTATACATATACTTCGTCGCGAATCTGTCCGTCCGGGTGATACAGCGGTGGGGAGAGCATTGCTAATGAATGGGTATCGAGCAGTGAATGACCGTAACGATAGTCCCCTAACGTTCTCCGGCGGCTATGGCACCGTCCACAGTTCTCGACCTGCATTGGACTTGCCTTCTTAGAACTGCTTGCAACACTAGCACCCGGTAGCCGCTCCCAAAATATATTTCCTTTCAGGCTGACTTCAAATCCACCGTGCTCGACTTCACCCACTTTGCCCTGCTCGACAGCTTCTATGTGGGCGCGACCTGCGCTATGGCATGCTTCACAACCAACGTCTATCTCGCTATAACTAGTGTCATAACTATCGGTCTCAACGTTATAGTTCTTGCGAACATTGGTGCTGTGGCATTCGGCACATCGGGCGTTCCAGTTATGATACGGGCCGGTCCAGTGAAGCGGGTCGGAATGACTAATGAATTCATCTGGATAAAGGTGATACCAGCGTTGCCCTCCTTCACTTTGAGGTCGCGCATCCCACGCGATTGTTAGTGCCTGAAGACGTCCGCCAGCAAGGGGAATGAGATACTGTTGAAGCGGATAGACGCCAAAAACATATTCCACCGGGAATTTTTCGAGTATTCCATCCGGGCCCTGAGTGGTCACCCAAAATCCCGAATCGTCGTTTGAGAACCGTGTTATCGATCCGTGGTAGTCAAAATCCACTCCATTAAAATCGCCAAGAACCGTATTCTCAGATGCCGGCTGCATTGCTAGATCATGATGAGAATTTTGCCAATAGTTAAAGGCTTCTTCGTGGCATCCTTGACAACTTTTCGACCCGATAAACTCCGATTCGGCCTGGCCAAAGGAATTCATTGTTAAAAAAAGGACTAGAAAGAGTCCAACACTCCGCCGTATTACTGTTTTGATACAGCTTTGGGCCTGAACAGGTTTGGATAGACGTCGCCTAAGGCTTCGACGACGCGGCTTTAGGACTGCACTGGTCAGAGGTTTAATTGAGATAAGTCCACTCAATTTCAGGCACCGGCAAAAACGGCTTTATAAGGGGTGAAAATGGAGGCTGGGGTCGGAATCGAACCGGCGTCCACGGCTTTGCAGGCCGCTGCATAACCACTCTGCCACCCAGCCACTGGAGCTCTTGGTTTAGTCAAATAATACTTAGGAAAATCAACTCCGCGCGGATTATACGTGGTATCGCGGGTTCGGTGTTTTTTTCTCCCCTCGGTAGGATTGTCTGCATGAACCTGTAGCGCTTGAAAAAAATCTCCGTTACTATTGAACATCTGTCCATTTTTAAAATCACCAAAATTTTTGACACACTTCTGAAGGAAATCATGACGTCATCTCGTCTGAAGCAGGTCTTTGGTCTACTTCTGTTAACTTTTTATATACCGTTTGGATGGGCGTCTGATCGTCCGAACGTGGTGCTAATGTTGTCTGACAACCTTGGTTATGGCGACCTTGGTGCCTATGGTGGTGGCGATGTTCGTGGGATGCCCACCCCCAACATCGATGCACTCGCTTCTGAAGGTTTGATGCTGACACAATTTTTTGTTGAACCCGGGTGTACACCTTCGCGAGCGGGGCTAATGACCGGACGGTACAGTGTCCGCTCGGGATTAAACAGCATCATCGTTGCTGGAACGCCGCTAACACTAGCCGATGAAGAATTTACGATAGCTGAATTATTTAAAAAGCATGGCTATCAAACAGGGATGACCGGGAAATGGCATCTCGGTCAGGAAGAACAAAGTCTGCCCATAAATCAGGGGTTTGATACGTATAAGGTCGGGATTCTCGAAACGACAGACGGCACACTTTACCCTGAATCAATGCGCCGAAGCGGCATCCGTGATGAGGGGGTGATTAGCAAAAGTCGACCTTATATTTGGGAATCGAACGGAACCGGTAACCTTCAAAAGGTTCGGGAATACGATCTAGAATATCGTCGAGAAGTTGAGGGGGATATCGCTGATGCCGCCAGGAACTACATAAAAGACCATGCCAACCAGGATGCTCCTTTCTTTTTATATGTCGGCTGGTCCCATGTTCATTATCCCGAAGGGGCGTCCGAAGAGTTTCGCGGCTTGTCCAGCGCCGGGCGCTATGGAGACATGTTAATGGAGCATGACCATCGTGTGGGTCAAGTTCTATCCGCAATCGATGACGCTGGCATTCGGGACAACACAATAGTGGTTTACCTCTCTGACAACGGTCCAGTCAATCGTAACGGAATTAACCATGACTATCTGGGGAGCTCTCCGGGACCTTTCAATGGCGACATCGGCGATGCAACAGAGGGATCATTGCGGGTACCGGGAATGATTCGGTGGCCTGGAGAGATCCCAGTCAGGAAAAGTAATGAGATGGTCGCCATTCACGACTTTCTACCAACTTTTGCCGCCCTACTATCGGACAGCCTTCCCGATGACCGGCCAATTGATGGCCGCAATCAGCTCCCCTTTTTCAAAGGAGAAACTAATAAATCCGCGAGAGAAGACTACATTGCATTTATCGATGGTGAAGTGAGCGCGGTTCGCTGGCGAAATTGGCGAATGTACCCCAAGCAAATGATCACGTCCGCCGGCAACCCGTCAGCAGGTGGAATCTATGGTTATCGTATGGAAGGAATGGGATATCCGGCAATTTTTAATATCGCTCGCGATCCGCGAGAGCAAATGAACCAGATAGGGACCGAAGCCTGGGTGATCGCCCCATACCTTAAGATCGTGGGGAAATATGTCGAAAGTTTGAAGGAATACCCTAACCCCGACACCAAATTTTCGTTAGTTAAATTCCCCCGATAAATTGACCGGCTATAGGATGGGTTCTATCATGGACCCATCCTGTAAGGTCCCCAACTTGTTTTTTCGGCAGCAAAATCTTGTCGAAAAAGACTTATATCATCACAGAATTAAGATAAGCCATAACGGCACTTTTGGCTTGTTGATGAAAAGAAGGCAAAATAATCTGATGTTCAACAAACGATTTTCGCCAGACGCAATCTGCGATCTCGGATGCAATTTCACAGGATCGTATCAACCGCTGAGAAACTCGATCACCTGTTAGATGGGCAATAGTCTGCGCCAATTCTTTTCCATAGTGCTGGTGAGCTTGATTAAGAAGTGTTAGTGATGCGGGAGAAAGCGCCAGAATCATCGTGACCGGATTTTTTTCGTAATGAGATCGGGTCTGATCCATCAGGGACTCAACAAAATTAGGCCAAAGTTGTGTGGCTTCAGATTTAGGCTCGCCTAAGAACTCGGTCGCCATCCGCTCCACACCGCGCTCATAAAGTGCTTCCACTAGTGAGTTGACCGACGGAAAGAAATAGTAAACGGAGACTCTGGGAATACGAGCTCTGCGGGCGACCGAATGAATGGATAAATCCGCAATTGAGCGATCCTCAGCAATAATCGCCTCCGCTGCTTGAATTATGGCGTTGTATCGTTTAACTCCCGGTCTCTTAACCCCGGCTCGAATAACTTTTTCGTCTTTCATTATTCACTAAACTTAGATTTTGGAGACAAACTTGTTTGCCGGCCGACAGACTCAATCCCACCCTCTCCCTTCTTAACAGGAGAAGTTCTATTTTCTTTTTGCTACTTTTTTAGGGCTGATAACCGTGTCAAGATAGGCGATAACTGCGTTGAGCGCTTCTGCGAAATAAGAATCAGTTATCGCTCCTTTTTCTAGATAAGATTTTCGAAAAATTGTTGTACCAATCTCGGCCGCTATTTCGCACCCCGTCGTTAAATTCTTAGACGCGGGTACGCCCGATACAGCAACTAACATTTGTGCAACAGCTTCGCCATAGACAATATGGGCTTCGTTAATCATCTTGGGTGAGGGAGGTGTGAGCGCCAAAACGGTAGTTAACGTGTTTTTGCGATAGTGATTACGGACTTCGGTCATGAGCCGGGCCATCACTTTTTTCCAGTCCTTATTAGGTTCGGTGAATGACTGAGAAAGCTCGCTTATCAGTCGGGTAAGAATGCGGTGGTAAAGCGCCTCGATCAACGCATCGATTGATGGGAAAAAATAATAAAGTGAGACTCTTGGCACCTTTGCTTTCGCAGCGATCGCCTGGAGCGTTAAGCCGTCTAGTGACTCATTCTCTAAAATGATCTCCTCAGCCGCTCCCAAAACTTTGTCGTATCTGTCGATACCAGGTCTTCGGGAAGGTGCTCGAGCAGATCCTTTTTTAGAAGCCATAAATACCTTAAATAATGTATTGAATAATAGATTGTAGTATAAGTTAATCGCAATCAAATCCAAGAGAAAATAGGTGGTAGCGCGCCAATAACCCTTCGGGGTGGTCGACTTTCAGCAGCCTATCGAAATTAAGCACAATATGACTTTTCAGGCGCTAGTCCATTAGCGTCAAATTGAGCCCCCGACCTAATCTTCAGCTTCAAAATATATACCTTCAGCCCTGATCCTGGAACCCGTTTGCTCGCCTCGGTCATTCTAGTATTGCCGTCAATATTCAAGTACCTGCTCACCGACTAACTTATTTTTGGTGAACGACCTCTCCGAGCCTAGAAATTATCTTTTAGTTTTGCGATGCAAGTTAAATTACAATTCAATTTTAAGGGTAATGAATTCTCGGGGCACGTTAACCGGCCCTCTCCAACATGATGAAGGAAACAAGAATATGACTGAATGTCCTGTTTGTGGTGCTGAAATCTCATTTGCTGCGGGTACAGTAATCGGCGAGTTACTCGAGTGTGGCGATTGCGGATCAGAGCTTGAGGTCACAGGTCTTGACCCTGCTACGGTAACCGAAGCGCCAGAAACTGAGGAGGATTGGGGCGAGTGAAGATCGGATTACTCCATTCTTTGATCCGGAAGGAAGAAAAACTTCTTATTGAGGAATTTCAAACTCGTGGGATTAATCTTCAGATGATTGATGACCGCAAACTGGTTTTTGATCTTGAGCCGATTCCTGACGTTGATGTTGTTTTAGAGCGGAGTATTAATCATTCCCGATCACTGTACGGGCTTCAACTGCTGGAGACCGCAGGCGCACACTGCGTGAATTCCGCTAAAGTCGCCGCCGTTTGTGGTGACAAGATACTGACCTCGGTGGCGCTAAAGAAAGCGGGCGTAAAACAACCGCCGGTCCGCGTCGCGTTTACTGAAGACTCAGCCCTCGCCGCTATCGAAGAGCTTGGCTACCCAGTCGTGCTTAAACCCGCTGTTGGTTCGTGGGGTCGATTACTTTCAAAAGTAAATGACCGCGAATCGGCTGAAGCGATCCTGAAGCATAAGTCAGTTTTAGGCAGTTATCACCACTCCATCTTTTATATTCAAAAATTTGTGGAGAAAAAGGGCCGTGATATTCGAAGTTTTGTTATCGGAGATCGATGCATCGCCGCCATTTATCGAAGCTCCGAGCACTGGATCACGAATACAGCGCGAGGTGCTGTTGCCACCGGATGCGAGGTTGATACTCACATCTCTGACATCTCTCTTGCAGCTGCCGCCGCTGTTGGTGGTGGCGTTCTCGCAGTTGATCTTTTTGAGACGAGTGATGGATTGTGCGTGAACGAAGTGAATTACACCATGGAGTTTCGAAATAGCATCGAAACCACAGGAGTCAATATTCCAGCGCAGGTGGTGGATTATGTTTTGGAGTCTAGATCGTGATAAACGTTTCTATTGTGGGCGGGTCTGGATATACAGGCGGGGAGCTCTTGCGCCTGTTGCTCTTTCATGATTTGTGTGAGGTTAAACAAGTCACCTCCGAGCGATTTGCAGGTAAAGTGATACATAAAGCCCACCCCAATCTTCGCAGTGCCAGCTCGCTTAAATTTTGCAATCTGACAGAGCTCGACCGGTGTGATGTTTTGTTTTTATGCTTACCCCATGGCCGAACGGCGGAACGATTTGACGACTTCTCTGCGCTGGCGCCGAGAATTATCGATCTAAGTGCAGATTTCCGGCTATCAGATCCCGAGAGTTATACCAAGTGGTATGGGCAACCACACCCTAATCCGGGTCTTCTCGATAGGTTCGTTTATGGTGTGCCGGAGATCAATCGTGCTGCTATCCAGGATGCAACTCATGTTGCTTGCGCCGGCTGTAACGCGACGGCCAGCACGTTAGCGCTTGCGCCTCTCGCAAATCGTAACTTGATCTCCTCTGTTGTCATCGATGTGAAGGCCGGCTCGAGCGAAGCAGGAAACGCCGCAACAGAAGGCAGCCATCACCCCGAAAGAAGCGGAGCCGTACGCTCTTATCGCCCTACTCGCCATCGTCATGTGGCCGAGATCACCCAATCGCTTGGTGATTTCCCGGTGTACTTTTCGGCGACGTCTATCGAGATGGTCCGTGGCATTTTGGCAACCTGCCATGTCTTTTTGAATCAATCGCACCAGGAGAAAGAGATCTGGGGGATGTATCGAGAGGACTATGCAAAAGAGCCTTTTATCCGTATTGTTAAGGAGAGAAGTGGGATTCATCGTTTTCCGGAACCGAAGCTTTTAAGCGGTACTAATTTTTGTGATATCGGATTCGAAATCGATTCAGGCACCAACCGTCTGGTTGTGATCAGCGCTATTGATAACTTGATGAAAGGCGCCGCGGGTCAAGCCATTCAGTGCCTGAACCTCATGCATGGGTTGAATGAGTCGACCGGACTCACATTTAGCGGTCTTCATCCCATTTAATCGCCCCAATGTGCCGACTACTATGGCTTCGTTCGCCCAAACCGGTTGAGGTCACACAGCATCTACAGGCGTTTGCCACTGTCTGCAAGAACAGCAGTGAATATCAGGGCCACGGCTGGGGTTGTGCTTGGCTGGAAAACGATCGATGGTGTTTTCATCATAGTATTACGCCCATTTGGGAGGATGCTCTAGACGGGTTCAACGATACGGGTCTTTTTCTGGCTCATGCCCGCAGTGCGTTTCGCGATGAAGGCATCCGGGTTGAAAATAATATGCCGTTCGCCAACGAGAACCGAGTGTTTATTTTTAATGGCGAGTTGTCCGGGGTTCGAATCCGGGAGTCAGGCCGTATAGGAGCCGAGAAGATTTTCAACTACACCAACCGATTTTCGCATCTTGGGGCCCTGCCCGGGCTGCGCAAAACAGTCGAGGTGATCGAGAAACGAACGCGTTATATACGAGCCATGAATTTGATTATGGCAACCCCTCAACAATCACTTTTAGCGACCCACTACAGCGAAAATCAGGGTTATTTTCAAATGCATCGAACATCCACTGACCAACTTGAGATTGTATGTTCCCAACCCTACCCCTTACCAAACGCAGAATGGCAAACTATCGAAAACCGAACGGTTGCAGAGTTATAACCAACAGCTATGTACATTATTAAAGTCGGAGGCGGGAGCGAAATTAATCTCGAGGCTGTCGTTGCTGATCTTGCCGCGCTCGAGGAGTCTTTTATCGTCGTTCTCGGCGCGAACGCCGCGCGCGACAACCTCGCAACACTGACAGGCCATCAGAAGATTGAATTGACCTCAGTCTCTGGCTACAGCAGCGTTTATTCCGATGCAGAAGCGATTGATTTGATTATGATGGCGTACAGCGGACTGCGGAATAAACGGTTCGTCGAGCTATGCCAACAGAACAGCATCAACGCGATCGGACTCACCGGGCTTGATGCCCGTTTGATACAAGGCAAACGCAACAAAGGCATCAAGGTTAGGGAGGGCAGAAAAACCCTAATCAAGCGTGATTTTTCCGGAAAGCCGGAATCCGTGAACAAAGAACTGCTAACGCTGCTCCTCGGCCAAGGGTATCGGCCCGTGCTCAGCATCCCAATTGTTGATGAGCAAGGCTACGCGATTAATTCTGAAAACGACGATATTGTTGCGGCGCTTCAAAGAGCGCTAGGGGCACAAAAAGTAATCCAGTTAATCGAAGCGCCAGGCTTTCTTGACAATAAAAACGATGAAAACTCGTTGTGCCCCACTCTTTCCGTTTCCGAACTTGCCGATCGAGAGGCGGTTGCTGAGGGCCGAATGAAGCGCAAGCTATTAGCCTTAACCCGTTTGTTTAAAGACGGCGCCGCAGAGGTCGTGATTGCCGATGGCCGAACGAAAAACCCGATTCTGGATGCTTTAGCTGGAAAAGGAACCACGATCAAGTGACCCAGCCGCCTTTAGAATCCCGCTATGCGCTTGAAGTCTATCCCCGGCGGGGTATTAATATCGTCCGTGGAGAAGGCGCATCGCTTTTCTCTGACGACGGCAAAACCTATATTGATTGCGCAGCGGGTGTAGGAGTCGCCAATATCGGACACAGCAATCCTGTGGTAATCAAAGCGCTCACCGACCAAGCCGAGACACTACTCACCTGCCCCGGTATTTTTCATAACGACCGAAGAGGCGAACTAATGCAGCGGCTTGTGCGTCTTTCGCCCAAATCTCTGGAACGCGTTTTTCTCTGTAACTCGGGAACCGAGAGTGTCGAGGCCGCCATTAAATTTGCTCGCGCAACCACGGGGCGGTCCGGACTGATTACGGCGATGCGAGGGTTTCATGGCAGGACACTTGGCGCCTTAAGTGCGACATTCAAGTATCGAGACGAATTTGAACCCTTAATTCCCGGTGCGTCTTTTATCCCGCTAAATAACATCGAGAAACTTGATGCTACGGTCGATGAAACAACAGCCGCGGTGATGCTGGAGATTGTTCAGGGTGAAGGCGGCGTGCGTCCCGCTGACAGCGCTTTCCTGGAGGCCGCTCGTCGAATCTGTACCGATCGAGGCGCCCTACTCATCATCGATGAAGTTCAAACCGGTTTTTGTCGAACCGGTCGTTTTTTTGCCTGTGAGCACTACGATATTCAGCCTGATTTATTGTGTCTAGCCAAAGGAATTGCTGGCGGCGTTCCGATGGGTGCCGTCCTGTGTGCAGAAACCGTAAACGTTCGACCGGGAGTCCACGGGTCAACATTCGGCGGTAATCCGCTGGCGTGCGCAGCCGGTTCTGCTGCTATTGATTTTATGTGCCACCACCAACTTGCAGATCGCGCGTCTCGCCTCGGGGAATATTTCAAAGAGGGCTTTACGGAAACACTGCCGGATCCCGTTAGGGAGTTCAGACAAATGGGTTTAATGATCGGTATTGAGCTCAAACAAAAAGCAACCCCATTCCTCCAGGCGTTACTGGACGCTGGAATCATTGCACTGCCGGCGGGTCCGACGGTTATTCGGCTGCTGCCACCTTTGACAATTGAAGAAAAACAGCTCGATACGGTTATAGATGCCTTGCGGAGAGTACTTTAGAGGCAGTCAGGGCACTAGTAAGACGGGATTTACTCGTTGGGCTTGCCTTCGACACTCAACTGGTTAGACTCCACATCTGGATTTTAATGTCAGCACATAGGTGACTTATGGGAAAGCGAGTAAAAAAAGGGAAAATAATGAACAAAGAGCGTCCGGTCAATCGATCGAATGCGGCGAATGATCAAAAGCGGATTCGCCAGAACGCGGCGGTGCTCAAGGCCCTCAAAACCGCAGAATAGGTTTTTGGATCTGCTGGCAATTGACTCCCTAGCGACTCAATTGGATTAATCTGACAGAGCGAAACCAACGCTGGAAATTACAAATCGGATTCGCCAACTAACCTATATGCAAGTGAAGGACTCTCTCCTGACGGCTTCACCTGGCGGACCTTTGGTAGGCCGGACGCCCATTCGCCGTCACCATCCCCCTCCGCCCCCTCCGCCACCGCCACCACCTGACGACCCGCCACTAAAGCCTGACGATGAGCCGGGTGCGGACCCCGATGAGACAAGAGTGCTGGACAGTGAACTACTCAGTGATTTTGCGAAGCCGACCGGATTACGGGTATTCCATGATCGGCCATGATACCAACTCGGTCGATAGTGATTGTCCGAACGCGTGGTGGCTTCATCCAGCGCGTCACTGAATTTTTCTGACCATTCCTGATCAACATCCAATGCGAGCGCGTAGGGAAGGTATTTCTCGAATAAAAGCAGTTGCTGATCGATCGAGCCTAACGTGTTGAGTCGATTTTTTTCCGCGGTGACCAGATATTTCTTAAACCCCTCTATCTCGTCTATCACTTTTTGACCCGCACTGGAAGGAGCCTTCATTAATGCGTAAAAAAGAAAATTGACTCCTATCAACGTTAGCAAAATCAGAACATTGATTAGGTTATTGCTAAAAAATGCGAAGGTAATATTCGATAGACCACTCACTATCGCAATTACGCCGAAAATAATCGCGTGAAACCGTCGACCTTGCTGCCAGATAGAGCGAGCGACAAACAAAAAGACAAACATCACTAATACCGGAATACCCAGTCCCAAGGTTGATTGCAGATTAGAACTGGTCATGGCGACCCCAATAATTGTCAGAATCGAGATCAGAATGCCTGGAATAAGCCATTGCCTATTCTTGAAGAAGAAATGGCGATGATATTCACCTTCAAGCCGCATTTTGAAAGCATCCCGCGTGCTGCGGATCTTTTTGTGATGAGATTTATCAAGTTCAAAACTTTCCTGATTCGTTAATAGTTTCTTGAAAATTATCTGCTCCCCAAAAGATAGCGGCGTGCCGCCTTCATCTGCATTCCGGTGAATAATTGTCTTCTTGGTATCAGTTTCCTCGATACGGATACGGCCCTTTACCGCCATGCTTATCAATGCCGTAGAGAAAACACGGCTGTCGAAACCCATTCGCATGATGTACCGAACAGCGCCCGGAGATAAATCCTTCGGTGGCTCAAACCTAGGAAAGATAGTGCCCCGGGCAGGATCCCGGCCGACGCGATTCCAGGCGTACATAAAATAAAGCACAACCAGAAAAAAGCCACTAAATCCGACGACCAAGGCTAGATTATCTTCAAGAAAGTAACTTAGGCGTTGATGCGTTGCGGGCTCTGCTACAAATCCTTTTGGCCATCCCACTACGATCGTAAACCCCGATCCCGGCGAAAGCGGACGAGTGGTCTCGAATCGGGCGTGGCCGTCGGTTAGGGTGTCCAGTCGGTAATCTCGATTGGTTTCGCCGTTGATCCCGGTATACGCCGTGAATTCGGCATTTTGCGCAGCAATCCCCACGGGAAGCTGCACCGTCGCGACAGCCTGGTCAATTGTAAAGTCCCAGTCATTGCCAGTCACATTCCAATACAGTTCATCGTGGTCTTCAAAAAAACCCAACTGTCGATCAGTTTGATAGATCAGCTCATAGGAATACTGCCCTGGCGCCAAAAAGTGATCCTTTCGACCGATATATACCCGAACGCCGTTGTTAAGATTTTCGAGGCGAAAAGGCTCACTCTTTCCGTCCCGCTTAACGTCGCGAAGTTGAAACCCAACTGTTTTGGTTTTTCCCGAGCGGTCCTGGTAGCGGGTTGGAAAATCACGATAGATGCCTCGGCGTATTTTTTGCCCCTCGGCCACAACAGTTATTTTCTCAGTGATGGTAAGAGCGCCATCGGTATGGATCTCGATCAAACTGGAAAATTGCTGGATCTTTTCTTCACCAATACACGGCGACGACAAAAGAAATATCGAGACAAGCGCGCCTTTTAAGAGTCGACGAAAGCCGTCAGGCATCAGAAATTTACCTGGGGCACCGCTCGTTCTGTTGCGAGATTAATTTCAAAGAATTCAGCAATATGGAATCTGAATCCCGAAGCGACTAAGTTGCTCGGAAATGACTCCACCATAATATTCCAATCCCGCACGGCGCCGTTATAGTAGCGGCGTGCAAGTTGCACTTGCTCCTCTGTTTCAGCGAGTTGTTGCTGCAGCTCGAGAAATGTGGAATTGGCTTTGAGATCGGGGTAGTTCTCTGATACTGCAAAAATACTTCCGAGCGCCCGGCTCAACATATTTTCATGAGAAGCCACCTTTGCGACATCATTTCGATCGCTCACCCCGGCTCGTAACTTAGTCAACGAGTCGAGTGTTTGCTGCTCATGTCCCGCGTAACCCTTTACGGTCTCGACTAAATTGGGAATGAGGTTATGGCGGCGTTTGAGCTGAACATCGATTCCACTCCAGGCCTCTCGCATCGCATTCTTGCGGCGAATAAACCCGTTATACGCCCAGATCAGCCAGGCGAACCCTGCAATCAGAAAGATAAGAATGACGCTACCGAAGCTAAAATCCATAGGAATCTCCTCGAATCATTCTATCCATAGATTCAAGAGATTCCAAATAGGCTCTGAAACAAACGTTAATCATTCATTTTCTGGAGCGGGAAAAATAATTCGAACTCTCGACCCAGGCCTCGGCAAGGTAGCAGTCTTAGCGTCCTAAACTACTATAGTAGTGTTTGACGCTTTGACCCCAACTTTTACCTCCCACCTTTTGAAATCAATCGCCTGGCGATGACCACTTTGGGACATGCGGTGATTCCAAAGGGGTTGTTCTCCTCATCAATCCTGTCAGCAATCTTGAGGACCTTGTCGTCTTTGTAGACCTCCCACCCTATCGATCTAGACACTGAGCATTCTACTCCTTTTTAGTGGCGGCAAAATATCGCAATGGAATTTTGAAATCGTCAGTAGGAAAGGATGGGTTCATGCGTATGGTGCTGTTTGAATCAGCAGATTTTATGATGAGATGAAGAACATTTGAGTCAATGAAAATGTAGTAACATGCCTACCTTCATCGGGTGTGATGCAACGAGGGTTAGGTGAGATGACAGACGTAGGGGTAGCAGCGACGCAGATGTCCTGCAGTTGGGAGAGTGATGAAAACCTGGATCGGGCGGAGAACTTGGTGCGCAAGGCGGCTTCCGGCGGCGCGTCTATTGTCCTTGTCCAGGAACTGTTTGAAACACCGTATTTCCCTATTGAGCAGTGCCATAAGCACCGTTCCCTTGCCCGCCCATTGGGCGAAAGTGAAGTCGTTAAGCGTTTTTCGAAACTCGCAAAAGATCTCGAGGTAGTATTACCCATTAGTTTTTTTGAAAAGGCCGGTGAGGTCTATTTCAACTCTGTAGCGATGGCTGATGCGGACGGCACCATCCTTGGGGTCTACAGAAAATCACATATTCCCAACGCACCCGGATATCAGGAAAAAGAATATTTCAGTCCGGGTGACACCGGTTTTCGTGTCTGGCATACCCGTTACGGCAAAGTCGGCGTACTCATCTGCTGGGACCAGTGGTTTCCTGAGGCGGCAAGGTGTCTAACCCTGATGGGCGCAGACATCATTCTTTACCCCACCGCGATCGGCTCAGGTCTTGGGGGTGGTGGTGATATGTTGACTGGCAATGATTCTGTGGATGCCTGGCGCAACGCGATGTGCGGACATGCGGCGTGCAATATTCTGCCGGTCGTGGCCTCCAACCGGATTGGCCGGGAATACATGACCGAGTCACCGGAGGTGTATCTTGAGTTCTACGGCAACTCCTTTATTGCTGATCACGAGGGCCAGGTGGTAGCGCAGGCGGGAAGAGATCAGGAAGAGGTACTGATACATCGCGTTGACTTCGATCAGACCAGGGAGTACCGAGACTCCTGGACAGTATTCCGTGATCGTCGGCCGGATCATTATGGCGCGCTCACCACGCTGGATGGCAGATAACGCCCCGTCGGACAGCAGCACTTCTGCGGTTTAGAGAGTGTTAAACGGGTTTGATAAATTCACCGCTGATTGCGGTGGACTTTGGTTCATCAGACCGACGATGTGGTCCGGCAGCTTGCAGGTCATGCCAGTATCGATACGACGATGAAGTACATTCATCAGACAGATGACCAGTTGAATAAGGCTGTGGCACAACTGGATATTTAACCAGTAATTCTGCCCCAACCCTAAAAAAACTTAACTCCCCACTTTTCACACAAAGATAAACAAAAAAAGCACTATTAAGCTTATTAGAAAATCATTATTTATCTAGAAAGTTGTAAAAACTGGAGCGGGAAACGAGATTCGAACTCGCGACCCCAACCTTGGCAAGCTCCTGCTGGAGTCTATTATTACAGTGTTTTTGGCGACTGTCTAGAAGTTGCAACTGCTTAGAGCTGCTTGGAACTGCTTGGAGTTGTTCTTTTTTCCACACAACTTTCCACACAACTTTTACGCAGCTTCGCCTTTGCGTGACTCCTGTTTTTCCTCTCTCAACGAGGTCGATGAGCTAACTAGGAGACAAAAACTAGAAATTAATTAAAAATTTTCCGCTGCGTCAAAAACGACATAAAAAACAAAACACTATCTACGGCAATTTTCGATAAATAGGTATTCCACCCCGCCAAAACCAGCACCTGAGTCCCATACACTGAGCCAGCTAAAATAAAGATAAACAAAATGAAATATAACAATGCGTGGCGATAAACTTTTGACTTCACGCCAAGAAGCAATTTTCGATTTAGTTTGAAATTAAAAAATCCAGAAAGTAATCGAGCGGGTGTCGCAGACCAAACAATCGAACCACTAAAAAAAAACAGAATTGAAAAAACGAAATAGTCGATTAAAAATGATGAAAATGACGACGCCGAGAATCCCAAGAGAGATTTATATATCCTAATAGAATCTGCTGCTGGTCTAAAATGGGAGGATGAGTTCCCATCAATATAAACCGTCTTGATATTTTTTATCGATATCAAAATTCTATTTTTTACAGCCCATACCAGCATATCTGATTCAAATTCATATCGACTGCCTTGCAAAAGAGTTATAGGCTCCAAGATACATTTCTTTATCGCCCTAAGTCCCGTTTGAGTATCGGCGATTGGTAGCTGATAAATCAATCGAAATATCAAAGAGGTAATTAGATTTCCAATCCTACTTCGAAAAGGAATTTTTCCTAAAAATTGTCTTTGCCCAAGAATCAATTCGCCCTGACCAACTTCTGTAGAAAATTTCGATAACGAAATAATATCTTCTGCAAGATGCTGACCGTCACTGTCGGCGGTAATCACGAAATCAAATTTTAGATGCTTGAGGCAATAATTAAATCCTGTTTTCAAGGCTTCTCCCTTACCCTGATTAAATAGATGATGAAGAACAATAATCGAGTGATTCTCAGAGATTGATCTCAATATGTCAGCCGATTCAGCAGTACACGACCCATCGTTAACCACTACTATCCCGCTGAATTCAGGAGATAATTTGGGAATAAGGTCCGCTAGACTCTGAGTTGGGTTATACGTCGGAATGACTAGGACGTTTCTGTTCATTTGTTCGTGCGTCTATTTTGATCAAACAATAAAGCCAGCCCGAACAGGCAAATTGGAATAAACGGAATCAAATATCTTTGATGCACTACTGTGAATAGCGCAAGAAGGAGTGGAATCAACAGAAGAAGCGACGGTTTCCCATACTTCGCTACTAGAAAGTTGATGGCTGCAAAAAACCCAATTAGTTGTATCAAGCTAAGAACAAAATAAATAGCTAGCTCTAACCCAGGCATCCCCCACACTAAGAATGGCTCCAGTCCATCATTATAAAGTTTTTCTCGTGCCCCGAACAGAATCAAGATGCGTGCGACAATCAATATGGGCAGGGCAATTAGATTCGAATCTATCCCGATTAAATTTCTTACGTAATCTAGACTCCAAGGCCTATTTGAAGGGTCTAAGCCACTGAGATAGCCGAGCGATAGAAAATAAAAAACGGAAACGAACACGGAAGCCATTAGAAGTCCAACCCAAATATTTTTCCGCATCCGCATGAAAATATATGGTGCGGCAATAAACAAGTTAGAGTTTCTTATTGCCGTTAACGCAAGCCACATTATGATCTCCAAACTTGACAGCCCCCTCTTCGGCGCTTTTTGAAAACCATCCGCGAACAATTGCCTGATGAAATATAAAATACCAATTTTTGCAAAAATAATTGAACTGAATTTCATCGAGTA
The DNA here is from genome assembly GCA_051201575.1 of Arenicellales bacterium nBUS_48. GTDB lineage: Bacteria > Pseudomonadota > Gammaproteobacteria > Arenicellales > UBA868 > UBA868. Next base: position 1,425,905 of record CP179197.1, read on the forward strand.
GGTCGCGAGATACGGTTGAAGACCTAGCGCTAGCGCGAGAACAAGCAATCCTTTTGTTGTGAGATGTTCTCGCAGCATATAAAGCCAGATTACATCTATCAAAATGTTTAAAGTAGAAGCGAGAAAAATAGGAAGGGGTTCATTTAGGGAATTAACTCCAAGGAGCGCGATCAGCCAGCGATAACCAATATTTGGACCAAGCCCTAAACCACCATCAAGATAATAAACAAAATCATCAAGTCGAAAAACGGTTTGCCCAAAAAATATTGGAAGGACCAGTAACATCATGCCGGTGAACCCAATTTTTGAAATAAGGTAAAAAGAGACCGCCTTCTGCATCTGAATATTCTTTCGCACTAAAGTTCCTTCGACAATTTGACTCGGACCTCTCTTTTCACCCATCTTATTGGGTAAAAAACGACACCGATCAAGACTAAAGTTAATGGTTAGTTAAATTCGCTCGCCAGGCCACGAGTAATATTCTAACGATGACAAGACAGGGAATGAGGTTATTTACCAGTATGAGACTCGGAGTTCGAGGAGCTTGAACTATTGAATCAATGAACCGGACGTGGGTAAGCATCGTCCGTTTTTTTATGCCTGATCGACTTTCCCCACAACTGGGGTCTGTATCAGGAACCACTAATACAGATCAGACGTAAGTCGTTGATTTTATGGAGCGGGAAACGAGATTCGAACTCGCGACCCCAACCTTGGCAAGGTTGTGCTCTACCACTGAGCTATTCCCGCAATCGTAAAAGACCGTTTGACGGTAACTAAGGCGACTGGAGGCAGACGCCGCGCTTTTGTCTACCGTTCATTGATCGACAGGCGCATTATAAGGCAAAAACCTCTTGCGCTAACAAGGAATATTCTACTGGCGGTCCGCATTAATCGCATTAGGCTTTTGTGAATATTTGCGTCCGACTTTGAATATTTCTCCTAAAATTAGGCTCACCACCCGAACAAGAAATAGCGAAACCAAAGTCACTATGAGTAATAAACCGCGCCGAACCTCTCTGGGATGTAACCACACAGTTCACCGTGAGCATAATCATATGACCTGGGATAATGCGCGTCCTCCAGCGATTACCGTCGCGCCCGGCGACAGCATTGAGTTCGAGAATATTGATGTCGCAAGTGGCCAGTTAAGCGAAAAATCAACCCTTAAAGACTTAAGTGAGATCGACTTGGATCTTGTCAGCCCGATTGCCGGCCCGGTCTATATTGATGGTGCTGAACCCGGTGATTCGCTCAAGGTCACTATGCTGGATTTTGAGCCTTCTGGTTGGGGATGGACGGCGATTTTGCCGGGATTTGGCCTTTTAGCTGAAGACTTCCCTACCTTGGCTCTAAACATCTGGTCTTTTGATAAAAGCTTTACTAAACCGGCATTCTACAGTTCAGGGGCGCAAATCCCCCTAAAGCCCTTTTGCGGCACGATTGGAAATGCGCCGGCAGCGCCTGGCCCACACAGCACCATCCCGCCCTATTCGTCCGGCGGCAACATGGATATTCGCGATCTCACCGTAGGGGTCGAGTTGTTTTTGCCTGTAAAAGTTAAAGGCGCGCTTTTCTCTGTTGGGGACACCCATGCCGCCCAGGGCGATGGCGAAGTTTGCGGCACAGCGATAGAAGCACCGATGAACGTCGCCGTTAGATTCGATTTGGTGAAAAACGAAAATCTTTCTTTCCCAAGATTTAGAACTCCCGGGCCGGTTACCCGATATCTGGACGAAAAGGGTTACGACGTTACAACCGGCATTGGTCCTGATCTCATGGAAGCCACTCAGAACGCCGTACGCGGCATGATAGATCTTTTGGGCAAGCAACAGGGTCTGAATCCTGAAGATGCTTATATGCTGTGTAGCGTCTGCGCCGACCTGCGAATCAGTGAGGTTGTTGATCAGCCCAACTGGGTAGTGTCATGCTACATGCCTCGCGTTGTCTTCGAATAAGCTTAAAAAGCCTTAGTCTTATTATTTTATTTGCCGAACAATACCTCTAGGAAATTAGATATTGTGAAAAAATCAAATCCACGTGGCTGTGACGATCCCGAGTGGCAAGTTCGTTGTGATTTGGCGGCCGCGTTTCAACTTTGCCATCACTTTGACTTTTGTGATCTGGTTTGGACGCATCTTTCTGCGCGAGTGCCGGGCGAGAAAGAGGTGTTTTTGTTAAACCCAACGAGCTGTTTGTTTGATGAGGTGACCGCCTCAAATCTCATTAAGGTTGATATTGATGGCCACGCCTTGGATGGACAACAGGTAAACCCTGCAGCTTTTATGATTCATAGCGCGGTGTATCGCGCGGATGATCGGTATAACTGTACAGTACATTTGCACGGCCGGCATGGGGGTGCGATTTCAGCGTTGAGGGAAGGTCTTCAACCCGTACATAACTTTTACTTCGCTATCGGCGACGTGGCGTACCACGACTACGAAGGATTTGCATTTCGCGATGACGAACGCGATCGCCTGATCAAGAATTTAGGGGACCGGAAAGCAATGATACTGAGAAACCACGGCACTTTGACCGTTGGCGAGACAGTTGCGGCTGCGTTTATACGCGCTTATTACATTGAAAAATTGAGTGAAATCCAGATAGCGGCGATGTCTTCGGGTCGAGAATTGATCCTCATTCCTGAAAAAATATGTCGAGAAGATAAAGAAGCAATTAAACGTTTTGGAGATCCTGGTGCCATTGAATGGCAAGCGTTGCTCAGATTATTATCGCGTCAAGGTATTGATTCACACTTGCGTTAGATTCTTGAATTCAATTTCAAAAAGTGCCCTGAACATAAAACCTGCACAAGATTATATATTCGGGAATTGCCAAGGGTTTGCTCGCTGTTGAGGAAAAGCTAGCGCTCAGAGAGCATTGGCCAGGCGCCCTTTAAGTAAGCCACCATCGACCAAAGCGTCAGAGCGCCCGCGGCATACAACAGCAACTCGCCTAAAATGAGTGCCGGCGCCTGCATGCCGGCCTGAGCAAACAGCAGAACTGTGATGGCTATAAATTGAAGCGTTGTTTTTATCTTCCCAAGCCAGCCCACCGCCACCACACCGCGGTTACCCAACTCTGCCATCCATTCCCTTAATGCTGAAATTGTAATTTCGCGACCGATAATAATCGCAACGACAATAGTGAAAAGAACGGGGCTCAAGACTCGTTGCGTCATTTCAGGATCGGCCGCTAACAACACCAAAACAGCAGAAACCATCAATTTGTCTGCCACAGGATCTAGAAAAGCGCCAAACGCGGATTGTTCGTTTCGCTTTCGAGCCAGATAACCGTCCGCCCAGTCAGTAAAACCCGCGAGTAAAAATAATCCTGCGGTCAGATAACCCGAGCCGCCGATTAGGTAGACGGCGACCACGACCGGGATGAGTGCGACTCTTAACAACGTCAGGATATTTGCGATTGTCAACGGCATTGCTATTCGGTGCCAAAGTGTTCGATCAGACGATGGGCGAGATTAACGCTGATTCCTTCAACTTTTACAAGGTCCTCAAGCGACGCATCTTTCAATAATTTCATTCCACCGAAAAAACGCAGCAACGCCTGTCGTTTTTTGGCACCGATTCCCGGTATATCCTCAATCTGGGAGCGGTTCCGAGTCGCCGCCCTCTTCTTTCGATGACCAGTAATGGCGAATCGATGCGCTTCATCCCTTATCTGACGAACCAGCAAATGAGCCGGCGACGTGGAGTCCAAGACGATCGGGGCTGAGATGCCAGGCAGAAAAAAACTTTCGCGACCTGACTTTCGACCCACTCCTTTAGCCACACCCAAGATAGCGATATCGGTCGCCAAATGGACTTTTAGGGCATCCATAGCCATCCGAACTTGGCCTTTTCCCCCGTCTATTAAGAGCAGGTCAGGTCGTGTTCCTTCACCATCCATCACTCTTGCGATGCGCCGATCAATCACCTGTTGCATGGCTCCAAAATCATCACCCGGAGTAATATTCCGGATATTAAATCTGCGATATTCAGATGGAACTGCGCCGGAGCTATCAAATACTACGCAAGAAGCGACCGGTGACTCGCCACTGCTATGACTTGTATCAAAACACTCGATACGTTCCAAAGGCTCTTTGCGCCCCATCAGCGCTTGTAACGCTTTCATTCTTTCCAAATGATCTGCGTCCGCTGCCACCTGACGACGTAGATGGTCATTTGCATTCAAAAGTGCGATCTCCAGCCATTGCGCCCTTGAACCTCTCACCTTATTTTTGACTTTGACGGCACGCTTACCCAAACTGCATAGCGCCTGTTCGAGTAATGATACGCCCTTGATTTCTGGAGAAACAATAACCTCCGCGGGTACCACGTGCGCTTGATAATGTTGGATTAACAGTTTTTGTAGTACTTCATCAATCGGCCAATTAAGCATGTTTTTCTCAAAAAAATGCCGGCTTCCGAGATTGTGTCCCGCTCTAATCTTCATGATTGAAAACAGGACTTGCCCTGCAGCACTCAGGGCAGTGACCACATCTGCATCCTGTTTACCACCCGAAATGTACTGTCGCTCCTGCAGTCGTCGGATCGCCAGGATCCGGTCTCGATATAGTGCGGCCTCTTCAAAATCAAGATTTTCTGAAGCCAGATCCATCGCCTGAGCAAAATTATCACTGATTTCGTTTTCCTTGCCGTTCAGAATCTTAACCACCCTGCCGACATCGTCTCGATAGTCGGATTCTGATATCAAATTCACGCAAGGGCCCGAGCAGCGTTTGATTTGATATTGAAGGCACGGCCTGCTTCGGTTCCTGAACGTATTGTTATCGCATTGACGGACCGGGATAATCTTCTGGAGGTGTGCAAGCATAGTTCGAACTGCGCCCGCGCTCGCATAAGGGCCAAACAACTTGTCTTTTACATTCGTACGACCTCGATACAACGAAAGACGTGGATATTGCTCGGTCAGGGATAATCGCAAATACGGATAGCTTTTGTCATCGCGAAGCAAAATATTATATTTCGGGCGAAGCGTTTTAATGAGATTGCTTTCAAGTAGCAGTGCCTCGGTTTCGGTGCGGGTGCGATGAATTTCGATATCCTCAACATCCGACATCATGAGCTGGACTCGGGTGCTCTCGTGCGGCACCTTAAAATAACTGCCTACCCTTGCTCGTAGACTTCGAGCTTTTCCAACATATAAAACTCGTCGCGCATCGTCCCTCATCACATACACCCCGGGAGTGCGGGCGAGACTTGCCAGAAACGGTTTATGATCTATCGGCATTGTTATGAAATTAGCGCTTTCGCCCTTTTGAAAATTGCTTCGAACATCTTTTGGTCGAGTCTCCCCGTTTGCGTGTTGTAGCGGCTGCAGTGATAGCTTGAGAGTATTTTTCTTCCACCAGGGAGTTCATATTCTGTTCCGTGACCGAAAGACCACTTTGCGACGGAAAGTCCAAATGCTCGCACGATACTATCGTGAGAGATCTTGCCAAGGGCAATGATGACTGCGCCGTTCGGTAGCGCGTCAAGCTCGGATTTCAGAAACCTTCGACACGTATTCACTTCGCTCGCCACGGGCTTATTCTGAGGAGGTAAACATTTCACCGCGTTGGTTATCCGACACTTAAAAAGCGCAAGGTTGTCCCCGGGCAACGACTCGGCGGCAGACGAGAATCCGAACTTATGCAGGGTCTTAAAAAGCATGATTCCCGCATGATCTCCAGTAAAGGGTCGCCCGGTCGCATTTGCCCCATGAAGGCCGGGAGCAAGACCCACAATCAATAGTTCAGGTCGAGTCACCCCAAACGGGGGGACCGGCTTGCATTCATATCGAGGGAAGCGATCCTGAACTTCGGCTAAAAAATCAGCCAATCGAGGACAATCCCTGCAGCGTGGATCGTATTCTTTCAAAGAAAAGCGCTTCTTCACAAAATTAATTCCGTCAGTTTTTATTGCGCGGGTTGGTTGTTGCTATTACAGCAAATCTTTAAAATGCAGGGCGCACTTCCAATATCTAATTATCTTATGAAAATATCAGCTTCAGACGTTCGGATCGGCAATTTGGTTGAGTATCAGGGAAAACTCTGGCGAATTTTAAAGAAATCCCATGTAAAACCGGGAAAGGGAGGCGCTTTCGCGCAGCTCGAAATGAAGGCAATTTCGGATAACACTAAGCTCAACGAGCGTTTTCGGTCTGAGGATAAGCTGGAAAAAGCCCACGTTGAACCAAGACAAATGCAATATCTATATCCTGAGGGCCAGGATTTTATTTTTATGGATCTCGAGACATTCGAGCAAATGTCGATTGCCAATGATGATCTGACGGGTCAAGCTGACTTTCTGTTGCCGAACGAGGAAGTGCAAATTAACTTCTACAATGAACAGCCAATCGGGATCGAGTTACCGGCGAGCGTTGTCATGAAGGTCGAAGCGACTGAAACGGTCGTTAAAGGTCAAACGGCTGCCGGATCAGGTAAACCCGCAATCGTTGAAACCGGGCTACGAGTGATTGTGCCTCCGTTTATAAATACAGGCGACAAAATCAGAATCAACACCGATACTGGGGAGTACATGGAACGGGCCGATAGTTAATGGCATTCTAATGATCTAGATTTAATTCCAGGATTTTCTGTCTTGCCGCATTGAATCTATCGGCGTGTTGTAAAAATTCGTGACTCCCTTTCATTTTACTCAAACGCTCGAGAGATTCTTCAGAGAGTTGGGGTAAGCGCGGACCACCCAACACTTCGTCAGTGGCGTGATCACTGTTACACAAAAGGATCAGGTCACACCCCGCCCGTCTAGCGGCAATTACTCTCTCGATCGGGTCTCCAAACTGAGACAACGCTCCCATCATAATATCGTCGGAGACGATAAGCCCGTTAAACCCCAGTCGATGTCGAAGCTCTTTATTAATAAATAAGCTCGAAAATGTCGCAGGCAGTCTGTCGATATTGGGAAAAACAACATGACAGGTCATCACCGCGTTTATTCCTTGTGCCTCTATATCCTGATAAACGGCCATGTCTCTGAGTCGAACCTCCTCTAGTTGTCGACCATCGCTTGGCAGATCGAAGTGTGGATCCTCGACCACTCCACTGTGTCCTGGAAAATGCTTGGCGACCGCTTGCATGCCCATCTCACCTAACCCGTTGGCAAGAGCGCGAGACAAAGCGCAAACGATTTCAGGTGAACGATGAAATGATCTCCGTCCAATTGCGATATTCGATGACTCAAGGTCAACAACAGGAGTAAAACTAAAATCCACCCCAACAGTCCTTAATTCATAGCCGAGTACTCGCCCAATATCCAGCGCAAGATGTAACCCGCTTTCTATGTTTTGCTCAAAAGCCTCCCCCACCATTGCCATATTGGGCAAAACCGTGAATTCGCTTTTGAACCTCTGGACAACACCCCCCTCCTGATCTACTGCAACCAGTAACGAAGGGTGTCTTAGATCATGGATCTCCTGAATCAATTCGATCAATTGCTGTCGATTTTGATAATTGCGTGAAAATAAAATCACCCCGCCAATGTCGGGATGCAATAAGCGATGACGGCTTTGCGAGTCGAGAGTCGTACCCTCGATACTGATCATTAATTGACCCAAAGCCAAAGGGATATTCATGATTTAGTTTCCCTTGATCTGGTTTGAACTGCGTCTAAAAAGGAGCTGCTCCCCTTCTCGATAAGATCAAGAACCCGACTGAAGCCTTCAACCCCGCCGTAATAAGGGTCAGGTACAACTTGCCCAGAATGCTCAACGGTAAAATTTAATAGAAGGTCAACGACCGCTGTCGTGGCGTCAGGCCGAACGGAGTTTAAATCGTCCAAATTGTCGTGATCCATCACCAGAATATAGTCAAAAACCAGAAAATCACTCGGCAGGACCTTTCGCCCGAGTAGCATTGAAATATCGATACCACGCGCTAGTGCTGCCGATTGCGCACGGGAATCCGGTGATCTGCCAATGTGGTAATCATGCGTTCCTGCTGAGTCGACTAAGAAGTAGTCCGACAATCCCTCGCTCTCAATCAAATGTCGAAAAACCCCCTCCGCTGAAGGAGAGCGACAAATATTACCCATACAAACAAACAATACAGACGTTTTTTGAAGCACCAAATCCTACTCCGGCCGACTGAACAACCGAATGGCAGCCTCGAGATCATCGAGTGTGTCCACACCAGAAGATGGCGCTTCGCGGGCGTCAACAACCACAATCTTGTCCCCGCGCCATAATGCGCGCAACTGTTCCAGCCGCTCAGAGGCCTCAAGTGGTGTGACCGGCTCTGCAGTAAATTCATGAAGATAACAAACGCGATAAGCGTAAATGCCGATGTGTCGACGCGCTAATCGCCATGGCACACGATCTGCGCCACCCTCTGCATCGTTGCGCGCAAACGGAATTCCCGCTCTCGAAAAATATAGCGCAAAATTTTCTTCGTCGGTAACAACTTTGACTACGGCAGGATCAATAAATTGCCCAGGATTATCAAGGCCGGTTGCTGCAGTCGCGACTTTCGCCAAAGGATTCGCAACCAACGCCTCTACGACCTGATCAATTAACGTGCCCGGCATATCAGGCTCGTCTCCTTGAACATTCACCACAATATCATCAGAATCGAGCTCGAGTAAGGCCGCAACTTCAGCAACACGATCCGTGCCACTCTGGTGCGAAACCGAAGTCAAACAGACCTCTCCTCCAAAATCATGGACGGCTTGACTAATCCCATCATCATCAGTCGCAACGACAATTCGAGTCGCGGAAGACGTCTTTACTGCTTCGTATGTGCGTTGGATTAATGTTTTACCTGCGACATCCCGTAAGGGCTTGCCCGGAAGTCGTAGGGACGCAAACCGCGCAGGGACGATCACGCTGAACTCAACCATTTGCGATCCTTCGTCCTATGATCCGCTCAATTTTTTCAATTACCTGATTGGGAATTATGGTTTTCTGGTCCACCGCCCACCAGCTTTTTTGCGCAAATTCACGACACTTGACTTCGTCTTTTGTTGTCATCAACACGGTACGGTCTGCAGGCAGATCTCCGGCGGTGAACTGATGGTGATCGCTAAAGGCTACAGGCTCTAATTCGATAGACTTTGCTTCCAGTCCATTGAAGAATCGATCGGGATAGTGGATGCCAGCGACAGCAACGACGGGTACCCCTTCAAAGTCGCTCAAATCTTTCTGTTCACCATCGACAATATTGCGAGCTCGGGATAGATTCGAAACGACCAGTATCTCCCCGGGTTCTGCCGACCCGTTTCGTCTTATTTGTATATCAAGAGCATGCAGGCGAGACCGTGGTTCGCGGAGGGGGCCAGCCGGTAATAGAAGCCCGTTTCCATAACTAAACTCTCCGTCGACTACTGAGATTTCGACTGCTCGCCCCATTGCGAAATGCTGTAAACCGTCATCGGATAAAATAATATCAACGTCATTTTTTAAGATAGTTCGGATAGCAAGCGCCCGATCCGGATAAGCCACGACGGGTAGACGGGTCTGCTGCGATATTAGAACAGGCTCATCTCCCACTTTGCGAGGGTCGCTATCCGGAGTCACTTCGGCGGGCTCACTTAAATTTGCGCCATACCCTCGGGAAATAATCCCGGGATTCCAACCTCGGGATTGAAGCGCGCGCGCGAGCTCAATAATGATAGGTGTTTTTCCCGTCCCGCCGACCGTAATGTTTCCAACCACCACAACGGGCACCGGCGCATGATATACCGAAAACAAGCCCAATTTATAAGCCCAACGACGGGCGGTGATGATAAGGTAATAGATAACGCTCAACGGGATCAACAGAGCGGTCACAAAGCTAACCCCCTGCCAAGACCGCTGTACGGCCGAGGCAACGCTCATGTCTTTTGTTCTCGGTCAATGCCTTTTTCAGATCGTTCCGCGTTTTGCTGGGTAGCCCACATCGCCGCATATTGTCCCGATAGGTTCAGAAGCGTCTGATGATTACCTGATTCAATGATCTTCCCGCCCGAAAAGACGTGAATCATGTCCGCGTGGGCAATAAACCCGAGCCGGTGCGCAATAAGCAAAACCGACTGATGTTGTGCGCGGCGAATTATCGCCTCGCGAACCCTCTGCTCAGAGAGCATATCAAGGGCAGACGTCGCTTCATCCATGACCAGCATCGAGCCCTTCTTAAGCAGGGCTCGCGCTATTGCGACTCTTTGACGCTGCCCACCCGAAAGCCGATTGCCAAGCTCACCTACCGACTGATCATCTCCTGAAATGAGCTTATCAACCTCTATCTCCCGAAGAATTTCTTCCAGCTCCCCCGACGATTGATCGCATTGGCCATAGGTTACATTCTTTTTGATAGACCCATCGAACAAAATTGGCTCTTGTGAGACCCACGAGATCTGAGCCCGAAGCGTTTCGAGCGAATAATCATCGATGGGTCGATTATCAACCAGAATTTGACCTCCAAATCCCCTATAGAAACCTAACAACAAGGATGCGGCCGTTGATTTTCCGCTGCCAGAATCTCCCACCAGTGCAACAGTTTGCCCTGGCCTCACTTCGAACGAAACACCGGCCAGAGCGCAATCCTCAGCGTTTGAATAACGGAAGATTACATCCCGAAACTCAATATGCCCATCAATAGGCACGCTTTGTGATGAATCCGCTCTAACGCTTTGCTCAAGTTTTTCATCCAAAAGTTGGAAAACTGTTGTCGCCGCTGCGATTCCCGCCTGCACATATTCATTAACCCTCGCCAACCGCTTAATCGGGCTCATGAGAAGAAGTATGGTGCCAATATAGGATACAAAGGTTCCTGGTGTTACAAAAGCTACAATCGTGTCGCTGAGCGCTAGATAAATAATGCCTGACACGCCGGTCCCTGCAATGAGTAGCAATAAAGGCACGCTTACGGCTGCGACCGCGACCTTTCTCATCGATTGCCTGCGGTTCGACTGATTAACGGCTTCAAATGCTAACTCTTCTTCGGCAAATCCATTGTAGGCCTTGATGACACGATGACCCTGGGCAGCTTCCTTCGTAGCGTGGGTGATACCTGCCATTGAGCTCTGAATTTTTTCGCTCGAGCGGCGAAATCGACTAGATGCTCTCCTGACAACAATAGTCACGATTGGCGTAATCAGAAGAAATAACAGCGTTAAAGACCAACTCAGAATGAACATCCAAATAAGCAGTCCAATTGCCAGTAACGAGTCCTTGACCGTTACCCTGACCGCAGTGGTGCAGGCATCTGAAACCTGTTCAAGATCGTAAATCAATCTTGAAATTAATGTCGCACTTGAATTTTGATCAAAATACTGAGTCGGGAGTCGAATCATTTTCGCAAATAATTCCTGTCGAAGATCGAAAATAACGCGTCGCCCAACCCAAGCGATGCAGTATTCGTCCGCGACTGCGCCCAACGCGCGAGCAACAAAAACGCCCATCAATAAAAACGGCGTAAGCTGAATAATCGCTCGATCTCGCTCAACAAAGCCGCCATCCATGATCGGTTTGAGCAAGGCAGCAAAAGCCACCTCGGCTCCTGCGACCATCGCCATTCCGATAAGACTGAAAACAAAAATCTTTTTATATGGCCAAACATAGTCAAGTAATCGCTTATAAATGATCACCCCAGGAGATCGCGTTTTTGAAAACATTATGATGACCCCGCTTCGGCAGCAAAACGGACCTTTTTAAGACCGATTTTTCGTGCCGCATCGAGACAGAAAACCACCGACTCATGCGGGGTTTTGCCATCCGCTTTAATCACGAGTGTTCCGTCGGGGTGCTGATCAAAAAAAATCTGGAGTTGTTTTGCTAAATCCTGAGGCGCAGTGGCCTTGAGTTCGGATTGCTCGCCTTTTAAATCAATTGCAACGTTATAACGGCCGACAGAATCTATCGCCAAAACAATGTTAGTCATCCCCTGAATCGGTTTAGCGATGGAATTAGCGGTTGGAAGCGACAGATCAAGCTTTGTCTCTTTTTGAAAGGTGGTTGAGACCATAAAAAAAATAAGCAGTAAAAAGACAACATCAATTAGCGGTGTCAAATTAATCGAAACTTCTTCCTCAGACGTCGTCGAGAATTTCAATTGACATTTCTCGTTTGTAATATCTCGAGAAGTCTTAACGCATGCTGCTCAATCTCGACACTTAACTCGCGAACTTGACCCCGAAAATATCTTTGAAACATCAGGCTCGGTATACCCACCGATAAACCCGCAGCAGTTGTAATTAACGCCTCGGAAATTCCGCCGGCCAGAATCTGGGGATCCCCAACTCCGGCGACGGTAATGGCTGCAAAGACCTTAATCATCCCAATAACCGTCCCTAACAACCCGAGGAGCGGGGTTGTTGCGGCAATTGTTCCTAATGCGTTCAGATACCGTTCAAATTCGTGCACAACGTGTCGACCCGCCTCTTCGAACGCCTCACTTATTCGCGCTGGATGGCTTTGAACACTTGCAAGGCCTGCGGCCAAGACTCGTCCCAGTGGCGACGAACGACGTAACAAAGCGATCCGATCGGGTGAAAGGTTCCCTCGATCTAATGCTCGATCAATATCGGCAACAAGGCCTTCCGGCATGACGACACGCCTTCTGAGCGCAAGAGATCGTTCGATAATAATCGCAAGTGAAATCACCGAACAGGCAACGATCGGGAGCATCAACCAACCGCCGCTTTTGATAAATTCAATCATTCGTTTCGTCAGTAAAGATCAAGTTTTACAGTCAGAAGACTACGGAGGTCAATTTTAACCGCCTTCCACGGTAACGGTAGTTTTTATAAATCTATTGAACGCCATATTCGAACATTCCGGTCAATATAGGTGGTCTCATCCCATCCTGATTCCCGGCTAACCAAATCAATCTGACCGACTTGAGCGGTATCCAGAATCCGAATCTCTCGTTGACGATAACGGCTGACCACGCTTTCGCTCGGATGCCCATAGCGATTATTCAGGCCTCTACTAAGAATTCCGAGCTTGGGATTGACTTTGCTCAAAAATAAAGTGGATGAAGAGCTGTGGGAGCCATGGTGCGGAATTTGCATCACATCGGCTCTGAGTTCGTGGCCATAAAAATGACTGAGCGCAACCTCCGCCGGACGCTCCAGATCTCCGGTAAAAAGCGCGGTTCCATATTTTCCCTTGATGTGAAGGACACAGGATTTGTTATTGTCCTCACGGAATTGAAAATTTGACAGATTAAGAAAGCGAAATTCGACCCCGTCGAAACGCCACCGCGTCGGAAACACGCAACGACGATCGGCATTATCAATCGGTTCACCCATAAAAATCTTTGTCCCTTGCAGGCGAGATCGGACAGAGGCCAGCCCCCCGGCGTGATCAGCCGCGCGATGACTGACTACCGCAACATCAAATGTGTCTTTTGGGTGGCGACGAAACGAGCTATTAATTGAATCTTTTGAGGGGCTAAATATTCCAAAAGCCGGACCAAAATCATATGCCACAGAATGATTTTGGGTTCGAATAATCGCGGCAAGACCCTGCCCTACATCGATAAATCGTATCGAGAACTCACCGTTGTCGAATTCTTGCGGAGCTTCGAAGTTCAGCGACAAAATTCCGATACCCAATAAGAAAAAAATACTGGGTGTTTTTTTCGCCCTCAGTAAATAACACGATAAAAAACCAGAAACCATCACTAATAAAAATAACGAATATTGACCAAGTTGAATGACGGACCCGGGCTGTTGTTCCAAAAAACCTGCGAAATTAAAAACTAAAAATATAAAAAAATCAGTTAGGGCGACTAACCGATCTCCAAATGATTCGAAACCAATGCCTGATACCACCAACCCAACCATGACAACTGGGATAACCAAAAAACCAAAAACTGGAACGGCTAAGAGGTTAATGATGGGTGAGATCATTGAGATTTCCTTAAAAATGAGTCCGAGTAAGGGGGTCAATCCAACAAACAGCGCCAGTTGGGCAACAAACAGGCGCTTAAAGCCTGGAATTAACAGCCTGAAACGATTGCGAACCGTGCTGATGGGAGACATTTCATTTTCTGAGGGGAAAACACGACCTTCAAACGCCGATCCGAGAATCCAGACCGCCGAAAAAGATAACCAGAAAGCCGTTGAGAAAATGCTGGATGGGATTAACCAGGCGAACATGAAAATCGTGACGGCAAGGATCGACATAAAACTCACCCGCTTCAACAACAAAATCGCAGTGACCACGATTACAAGCATCACGAATGCTCTGAGTGTTGGCACAGGAAAACCTGCTATCTCAGCGTACGCGTATGCACAAAAAACGCTCAAAGTAATCGCAAGATATTTTTTTGGAAAAATACCGTTACAAAATTTCAATGGATAGACTAGGAAACGAATGAGAATTAATGACCAGAAAGCGACCAGTCCAATATGTAAGCCGGAAATTGCAACAAGATGACTTAATCCTGTTTTACGGAGCAACTCCCACCGTTCTGCCGTTATGAGTCTGCGATCTCCAACGGCAAGGGCGAGAATTAAGTCGGGATAAAGAAGCGTTGACGACGACGCGTTAATTCGCTTGGAAAATCTTTTCTTGATAGAAGAGTCGGTGTCACGTCCCCGTTGAATCTGTTCTCCCGCAACGACATATCCCAACCCGGTAATACCTTCCAAAAAAAGATATTTCTCATAGTCGAAACCGTCCGTATTCCAGTAGCCTCGCGGCCGCCGCAGTTTGACGGTAAACCGCCATTGCTCTCCTTTTTTTGGAACTTGATAATCGTCAAACCAAGATAAACGGACTTTTGGCGGCCGGAAGTTTGAAATTTTCTCGTTATTTACACTTTCGACTTCAAAATTAAATCTGACGAAATCATCATCAATTTTTGATTCGTCTTTTATCGATCCGGATACTTGAATCCGAGTTAAAAACCAATGATCCGGAGGACGTTGATGAAGCGACCAGCCCGCAAACACATTTGACCAAACAAGCCCAAGAAAAAGCCATCCACACGGTCGAACAATTCCCGCTCCAACTGACGTCAAACCAAAAATCAATAAACCCGCTGCAACTGCACCCGGCAGCAAAGTCGATTGGAGACTCATCAGTCCAACACCGACCGCAAATCCAGTAGCTGAAAAAAACCGTTGCGACACGCTTACTGACCCTATAAACAACTTTGTTGCTGATAGGATAGGGTTTTGAACTTGTTTTTCGCTGTGAACTAATTCTCTAAAACAGTGAAGTCGGTAACGACCGACGTCATCTGAAAACAACAGCAAACCTATAACAGGCTAAGACGACCTTCCGTAAGGCTATAGTGGCGCTCAAACTGATCTGCAAAGGTGCTGTCATGGGTCGCAACCAGAAGCGACAGTTTTTCAGCCTCTACAAGTTCAAACATCAGATTCTGAATCTCTTGGGCTGTTTTCGAGTCGAGATTGCCCGTCGGTTCATCGGCCAAAACCAGTGCGGGTCTGGTGACCAAAGCTCGTGCGACGGCTGCTCGCTGGCGCTCGCCCCCGGATAATTGCGCCGGCTTATGATCGAGACGGTGGGATAAGGATACTGAATCAAGCATGGCTGATGCGCGCTCCTGCGCCTCGTTCTTTGAGACGCCACGGATAAGGAGTGGCATTGCCACGTTTTCCAATGCGGAAAACTCCATCAGAAGATGATGAAATTGGTAAATAAATCCAAGATTCAGATTGCGAGCAATCCCAATTCTCTTTGGTGACAGTTGCGATAATTGCTCTCCGACGAGAAATACCTCTCCCCGGGTAGGTTTCATCAACCCGCCAAGAGTATGCAGTAAGGTGCTTTTTCCGCTACCTGATGCGCCGGTAATCGCAATGGTATTTGTTGTTTTAATATTAAGGTCAATCCCTTTGAGCACATCTACTGAATGCTCCTCCTCTACATAACTGACATAAACCCTCTCCGCATTGAGTACCATGGAACTACTCATACCGGAGCGCCTCGGCGGGCTCGGTTTTTGAGGCTCGCCACGCAGGATAGAGAGTCGCAATCAAGCATATGAAAAAAGAAATTCCCGCTATCAAAAAGACGTCCGGCCATCGAAGCTCGGCCGGAAATTGGCTGATGACGTAAATATTGGCCGGAAAAAATTCGATCCCTAACAGGCTCTCAACCCACGGCACAAGGGTTTCGATATTGCTCGCCGTTAGCACACCAAAAATGCCACCCACAATTGTGCCGCCAAATCCGATAATAATTCCCTGAACGATAAAAATCCCCATCACGGCTCGGGGCGTGAGACCAAGCGTTCTTAAAATTGCAACGTCAGATCGTTTGTCGGTAACGACCATCACGAGTGTCGAGACTATGTTAAATGCCGCCACCGTGATTATCAGCAGTAAAATGACAAACATTACTCGGCGCTCTATCTTCAAGGCAGCAAAAAAATTGGCGTGCTCGATTGTCCAATCACTTATCCGGAACGAAGAGCCCAATCGGGATTTCAATTCTGAATTAATTCGCGGCGCATCGTAAACATCAGTGACCGTTAATCTCACGCCACTCACACCATTGCCCGACTCTAGAAGCGTCATCGCATCATCTAGATGAATTAATGCGAGACTGGAATCGTACTCGTACATATCCATATCAAAAATACCGCTTACGGTAAACCGCTTCATCCGCGGCAGCAATCCCGCCGGTGTGATTTTTCCTTTCGGCGCGATAAGGGTTACACGATCACCCTTCAATACACCGAGACTTCGCGCTAATTGAGCACCCAAAATAATATTCCACCCGCCCGGGCTCAGTTCAGTGCTTTGACCTGCCGTAAGATTATCCAAAACTTCTGACACCAGAGCCTCTTCATCGGGTAACACACCCCGAAACAAAACACCTGCGACAGTATTTCCGCGGGTTACCAATCCTTGTCCCAAAACAAACGGGGCGGCATTGATAACGTCGGGATGACGGGTCACCGAGTCCATCAGAATCGGCCAATCGAGGAGCCACCCTCGTGACGCGCTTACGGTCGCGTGAGAGGCGACACTCAGAATACGGCCCCTGAGCTCGCGTTCAAATCCATTCATCACCGAAAGCACGGTGATTAACGCCCACACCCCAACGGTTATTCCCAATATCGAGATGGTTGAGATAAACGAAACAAAATGATTTCTCCGCCGGGCACGGGTGTAGCGTAATCCCACAAATATCGGAACTGACCTAATCATTGCACATCAGCTCGACAGAACCGCGAGTCAGCTGCCGCTTTCAGGGCGCATATGTGGAAACAATAAAACATCTCTTATTGATGGGCTGTCCGTCAAAATCATCACGTATCGGTCTACCCCAAGGCCGCCGCCAGCATTCGGCGGTAAGCCATATTCCAAAGCGGTGATGTAATCCGCATCGAAGAACATCGCCTCTTCGTCGCCTTTAGCCTTAGCCTTCGCTTGATCCCGGAACCGTTGCGCCTGATCTTCCGGATCATTGAGTTCGGAGAATCCATTAGCAAGTTCGCGCCCCGCCACGAACAGTTCAAAACGATCTGTAAGATTCGGATCATCGTCCTGTCGTCTCGAAAGAGGTGAAACCTCTGCGGGATAACCTGTGATGTAAGTTGGGGTGATCAATTTTTCTTCTACCGTTTCTTCAAAAATACTCAGAAGTATCTCTCCCGCAGAGTGATGCTCATTAACTTCAATTCCCAGCGTTTGGGCAAGTCGGGTGAGAGGCCCTATTTCAATACAGTCAGAACTCGTCAACCCGGGGTTAAATTCGCAAACAGACTCCGCCATGGTCATTCGATTAAACGGTTTTCCAAAATCGATGGGCGTGCCTTGATAATTCACTACCGAACTTCCCGTGACATCAATAGCGACCTCGCGCAACATCTCTTCAGTCAGATTCATGTAGTCGTTGAAATCTTTGTAGGCCTCGTTGTATTCAAGCATTGTGAACTCGGGATTATGTTGCGTACTAAGCCCTTCATTTCGAAAGTTTCTATTGAGTTCGTATACCTTTTCGAAACCACCCACCAGGCAACGTTTAATCGCGAGCTCCTGCGCTACTCTTAAATAAAGATCCACGCCAAGCGCGTGATGATGCGTTATGAAAGGTTTCGCATTGGCGCCCCCAGGGATTGCTTGCATGATCGGAGACTCAATTTCGAGATAATCCCGAGCATCTAAAAATTGCCGGAGCGATGCCATTGTTCGCGCCCGCTTTCTGAAAACTTCCCTTGAGTCCTGATTCGCCAATAAATCGACATAGCGTTGCCGATATCGGGTTTCAATATCGGTGAGACCATGATACTTCTCTGGCATCGGTCGAAGCGCCTTAACCAATAGGCGAACGTTGGTTATATTAACGGTGAGCTCCCCGGTGCGAGTTCGAAAAAGCGTCCCCTCCACTCCAATGATATCTCCGAGGTCTAGCTTCTTGAAAAGTCCGTTGTAAATTCCTTCCGGCAATGAATCGCGTTGCGCGTATATCTGAATATCGCCCGATTCATCCCGAACGTGGGCAAAGGCTGCCTTTCCCATGACTCGCTTTGTCATTAATCGTCCGGCCAGACTAAGGCCCACCACCTCAGATTCGAGGGTTTCTGCGTCGTGTGCGCCAAAACGTTTCAAAAGATCCGCCGCGTTTGCATCGCGCCGAAAGTCATTTGGAAAAGCATTCGTCGCTTCCCTTAAGACCGAAAGCTTTTCCCGCCGCTGAACTACCTGTTCGTTATCGTCAGTCCGATTCATTCCATTCTCTTTTTTGGATTACAGCCCTGCTTTTAAGCTGGCTTCGATAAAAATATTTAAACCCCCGTCGAGAACTGCCTGGGTGTTTCCCGTCTCCACTGATGTGCGCAAGTCTTTAATCCGTGATTGATCGAGCACATACGACCGAATCTGACTCCCCCATCCAATTTCTGCTTTTGAATCCTCCAGCGCTTGCTGCTGTTCACGCTTTTCCCGCATCTCAGCTTCATAAAGACGAGCACGAAGCATATTCATTGCCTCCGCACGATTCCGATGTTGGGATCGGTCATTCTGGCACTGGACAACGATCCCACTTGGGAGATGAGTGATCCTGACCGCCGAATCTGTGCGGTTAACATGTTGCCCCCCCGCACCACTTGCCCGATAAGTGTCTGTCCTCAGGTCAGCCGGATTAATTTCTACTTCAATACTATCGTCAATTTCTGGATATGCGAACACCGAAGCGAATGACGTGTGCCGTCTATTGCCTGAGTCGAAAGGTGATTTTCGGACCAGTCGATGAACGCCAGTTTCGGTGCGTAGTTTGCCGTAAGCATACTCCCCTTTAATATGGATCGTAGCGCTCTTGATTCCGGCAACGTCACCGTCTGAGCGCTCAATCAGTTCTGACGCGAATCCTTCGTCTTCCGACCACCGCAGATACATCCGTAGAAGCATCTCTGCCCAATCTTGAGCTTCGGTGCCCCCCGATCCGGCCTGAATGTCGACAAAAGCCTGTGCACTGTCGAGTTCTCCGGAAAACATACGAAGAAATTCCAGCTTTTGAAGCGCCTGCTCAATTAATTGAACATCAGCATAAATTAGTTCGATAGATTCTTGATCATTTTCCTCGCGGGCCAAGGCTAGAAGTTCTACAGCCTCATCAATTTTTCGAGTCAGATCGTCGATCGTAAGAACCGTTGCCTCTAAAGCGGCACGCTCACGCCCTAGTTTCTGAGCTTCCTGGGGATCATTCCAGATTTCAGAATCCTCGAGACGTAACAGGACCTCGTCGAGCCGCTCTTTTTTGCCGTCGTAGTCAAAGATACCCCCTAAGCGTATTGGTCCGCTTCGAGAGTTCTTTTAAAGAGGCAGAATTTTCAACTGTTTCAATCATTTGGACCCATATTGTAAACTTGTGAGGTTACCTTATTCCTAACGCAACTGCTTAAACAGTACGCGTTCATATCCCATGCGATTCTATTTGAATATCTCGATTGAGGTGCGAACAAGGCCAGTTTAACCTTGCCCCTAAAAACCCTATAAACGACAATCACAAATCAATTCAAATAAACTGAGCGTTCTCGATTTTTATGATCATTGGCATATTAAAAGAACAAAGCGACGGCGAAAAACGAGTCGCCCTCGCGCCAACGTCAGTCCACGCCGCCTGCGAACTTGGCTTTAAAGTTCAAATCGAACAGAACGCCGGTGTCCACGCAGGCTTTTCAAACGAGGATTATATTGATTGCGGCGCCTCAATTGTTAATACAGCGGAAGAACTTGTTAATTCCAGCGAAATTGTTATTAAAATTCGCGCGCCTCAGGATGGAGGCCTAACCGGAACTGAGGAGCGAAATCTCCTAAGATCAGGCCAAATCCTAATCTCGCTTATTGCGCCGGGTCAAAATCCTGAACTCTTGTCCACCCTAGCAATTAAGGGGGTCACGGTACTTGCGATGGATGCGGTCCCTCGAATTTCCCGCGCACAGAAACTTGATACCCTCAGCTCAATGGCAAATGTTGCAGGATACCGAGCTGTCGTGGAAGCCGCTAATCATTTTGGACGATTTTTTACCGGTCAGGTTACCGCCGCAGGAAAAGTGCCGCCTGCAAAAGTGTTGGTCATTGGCGCCGGAGTGGCAGGGCTCGCTGCGATCGGTGCTGCATCCGCAATGGGAGCGCAAGTTCGCGCTTTCGACACGAGACCCGAGGTTAAAGAGCAGGTCGAAAGTATGGGCGCCGAGTTTTTGATGCTTGAATTCGCTGAAGAGGGAGGCGGTGAAGGCGGATATGCGAAGACAATGAGTGAGGAGTTTATCGCTGCCGAAATGGCACTCTTTGCGGAGCAAGCTCGCGAAGTTGACATCATTATTACAACCGCATTGATTCCGGGTAAACCGGCGCCAAAATTAATTCTCGCCGATACAGCCCGATTAATGAAAACGGGGAGTGTCATTGTGGACCTTGCTGCGGAACAAGGCGGCAACTGCGAACTCACACGGCCTAACGAAATTGTCAAGGATGAAGGTCTCACGATCATTGGTCTGACAGATCTTCCGAGTCGGATGGCAGCACAATCAAGCACCCTATTTGGCAACAATGTCGTGCATCTGTTATCCGATTTATCTCCAAATAAAGATGGCACGCTGAATATTGATATGGATGACGAAGTGATCCGGGGGTTGACCGTCGTAAACGGGCATGATGTGACCTGGCCGCCACCGGCTCCTAGGCTCTCGGCGGCGCCTACTGTTCCCGCTTCGACACCCAGTTCACCTATTCCGCCGGTCGCCGTAAAGAGATCATCAGCGTCTGGGACGTTGGTAAGTTTAGTGATTGTGGTGGCCGCAATCTTAGGGGTTGGTGCCGTCGCACCTGCATCATTTATGGGTCACTTCACCGTTTTCGTCTTGGCTATCTTTGTCGGATGGCAAGTCATTTGGAATGTGACCCCTGCATTGCATACCCCATTAATGAGTGTGACAAATGCGATCAGTGGGATTATTGTCATCGGCGCGCTGGTGCAAATGGGATCATCGTCCGCCACAGTAATTGCGCTTGCGATGGTCGCATTATTTGTCGCCAGTATTAATATTTTCGGCGGATTTTGGGTTACCCAGCGGATGCTGCGCATGTTCAGGAAGGAGCAGTAATGGAATACGGCATGGTCTCAGCGGCTTACATTGCAGCGTCGATTCTTTTTATTTTGAGCCTTGGCGGGCTAAGCAATCAAGAAAGTGCTCGGAGGGGTAACTTGTTCGGCATCGCCGGAATGACGCTTGCAATCGTCGCGACGATTGCCGGGTCGACACCCATCAGTCTTGCGCTTGTGCTTGTGGTTATGGCGATTGGCGGTACGGCCGGTAGCGTTTTGGCGAGTCGGGTTGAAATGACCGCAATGCCCCAACTCGTCGCCATTCTTCATAGTTTTGTGGGGTTGGCGGCGGTGCTTGTCGGGTTCGGATCTTATCTTGAAGCCGGCACACAATTCTCGGGGGCTGAAAAGATTGTCCATCAGATTGAGATTTATCTCGGAGTTCTTATTGGGGCGCTTACGTTTTCTGGATCAATTGCCGCTTTCGGAAAACTGCAAGGCATTCTGTCTAGCAAGCCCTTGATGATCCCCGGACGCCATATTATCAACATCCTTATTGGGCTCGCATGCATTTGGTTTGGCGTTGAATTCGTCAATGCGGACAGCGTTAACGATGGGATGACTCCGCTGCTCATCATGACGGGGCTTGCCCTGATCTTTGGCCTTCATATGGTGCTGGCAATCGGCGGTGCGGATATGCCGGTCGTCATTTCAATGCTAAATAGTTACTCGGGCTGGGCCGCGGCTGCGACAGGGTTCATGCTAGCAAATGACCTCCTGATTGTTACCGGGGCATTGGTGGGCTCCAGTGGCGCGATCTTGAGTTTCATTATGTGTCGCGCGATGAATCGTCGATTTATCTCCGTCATTTTGGGTGGATTTGGCACATCGGCAAGCAGTTCATCCGGCCCTGCTATTGAAGGCGAAGCGGTTCCGATTTCAAGCTCTGAATCGGCACAATTACTGTCCAGTGCAAAAAGCGCCGTCATCGTGCCCGGTTACGGTATGGCTGTCGCCCATGCGCAACAAGCCGTTTCGGAACTGGTCAATAAATTGAGAGACAGCGGTGTTGAGGTCCGTTTTGCCATTCATCCCGTCGCAGGTCGAATGCCCGGGCATATGAATGTGCTTTTAGCGGAGGCTCGAGTGTCTTACGATATTGTCCTCGAGATGGACGAAATTAATGATGATCTGCCCGAAACTGACGTCGTCTTGGTGATAGGCGCAAATGACATCGTTAATCCTGCTGCGCAGGAGGTGCCAGATAGTCCCATTGCGGGAATGCCCGTTCTTGAGGTCTGGAAATCTAAAACCTGTATCGTCCTAAAGCGAAGCATGGCGACCGGTTATGCAGGCGTCGATAACCCGCTCTTTTATCGTGAGAATACCCGAATGCTGTTTGGAGACGCGAAGGACAGTATTAACGCCGTATTGGCCGAACTTTAAACCGGCCTCTTATCAGCTCGTCTGATTGGCGTTAGGACTTATAAACTCTAATCAAGCTTCATGGCTTGACGTAGCGCGAGTCCAATTTCAGCTGGATTGGCAGTTACGGTCACTCCCGCTTGCTCGAGCGCTTTAATCTTGTCTTCGGCCGTCCCGCGCCCGCCCGCGATAATGGCGCCAGCGTGACCCATTCGCTTACCGGGAGGAGCCGTCACCCCGGCAATAAAGGCGGCCACCGGTTTTGTCATGTTTTGACTAATCCATTCCGCGCATTCCTCTTCATCGGAACCACCGATCTCCCCGCACATAACAACCGCATCCGTCTCAGGGTCATCATTAAACATCTTCATGACATCAAGGTGCTTCAGTCCGTTAACCGGGTCACCACCGATTCCGACGCAACTTGATTGACCCATTCCCAATTTGGTCAATTGGTCAACGACTTCGTAGGTTAAGGTGCCCGAGCGAGATACGACCCCAATTCGTCCTGGTGTATGGATGTAACCCGGCATAATTCCGATTTTTAACTCACCTGGTGTGATGACGCCGGGGCAGTTCGGACCCACCAGCACGGCGTCACTGTCCCGCATCTTATGCCGCGTGATAATCATATCCTTGACCGGAACGCCTTCAGTGATGCAAATAATTGTCTTGATTCCCGCTTCAACCGCCTCATCTATGGCGGCCGCCGCAAACGGGGGAGGAACATAAATAACGGAGACATCGGCCGCTGTTTCCCGTTTAGCCTCAACTACCGAATCAAAGACGGGGATCCCCTCTACCGTCTGACCCCCTTTTCCTGGAGTTACCCCCGCTACGAACGCCTTCTTACCATCCGCATACGCAACACAATTTTGGGTATGAAATTGTCCTGTTTTCCCTGTAATCCCCTGAGTGATTACGCGGCTATTGCCGTTTATAAGTATTGCCACCGGTTTATCCTTGCGCTGCTGCGACCGCTTTTTGTGCCGCATCATTCATTGTGGTCGCAGTGACCATGTCCAGACCTGCCTTTTCTAAAATCTCCCGACCTTTTTCCACGTTCGTGCCCTCTAGGCGAACAACGAGCGGAATGCTCAGTTTCACGACACCTGCCGCCTGGACAAGTCCCTCAGCAACCACATCGCACCGCATGATTCCGCCAAAAATATTAACCAGAATTGCTTTAAGGTCCGGATTACGAAGCATGATTTTAAAGGCCTCAGTTACTTGTTCAGCCGTTGCACCACCCCCCACATCTAGAAAATTTGCCGGATCGCCGCCATATAACTTGATGATATCCATTGTCGCCATCGCCAGTCCCGCACCATTCACGAGACAGCCAATATTCCCGTCTAGTGAAATATAGTTAAGACCCACTGCGGAGGCTTCAAGTTCCGCCGGGTCTTCTTCGTCGGTATCCCGCATCGCAACTATTTCTGGATGCCGAAACAAAGCGTTATCGTCAAAATTAAACTTCGCATCCAACGCTATGATTTCACCACTGGTCGTAACGACCAGAGGATTGATTTCAGCAAGCGAGGCATCGGTATCCCAGAATGCCATGTACAGCGCTTTCACAAATAGAACACCTTGTTCGGCATGGACACCTGTCAGGCCAACCCTCTCCAGGAGTGTCGAGATATCCTCATCAATAACCCCCTGACCCGGATCTATAAAAAGTTTAAAAATTTTGTCTGGAGTAGCCGCAGCGACCTCTTCAATTTCTGTGCCACCCTCCGCACTCGCCATAATGACGACTTTTTGAGTCGCTCGATCAATGACGAGACCAAGATATAACTCGCGATCGATGCTGACCCCCTCCTCAATCAAAAGACGTTTAACTTGCTGGCCACTCGCGTCAGTCTGATGAGTCACCAAGCTCATGCCCAGTAATTGTCTGGCAGTTTCTTCAACCTCATCGATCGATCCGACAACCTTAACGCCGCCGCCCTTTCCACGCCCACCGGCGTGGATCTGAGCTTTAACGACCCATCGATCTCCGCCTAACTCTTGTGCTGCATTTAACGCATCATCGACACTAAAGCAGGCGACACCCCGAGGCACTGAAACCCCTCGGTCCCGTAGAATCGTCTTAGCTTGATATTCATGTACTTTCATTGATTAAGTCTCTCGCGCAGTCGCCGAAACAACTGTATTGATTTATTGCTCGAATGAGGTTTCGATAGGACGCGACGGATCCGCGATCCATTCACTCCAGGATCCTGGATAAAGACGTGAGCCTTTAATCCCTGAATACTCCATCGCGAACAGGTTGTGACAAGCGGTGACCCCCGATCCACAACTATGGATAATATTTTGAGGTTTTCGTCCTGCGGTAACTTGCTCAAACGCTTCCTTTAGCTTCGCACGCGACCGGAACTGTCCATCTTCAAGGCTCAGCGCAAAGTGATAATTAATGGCACCAGGAATATGGCCTGCTTTAGCATCAAGTGGCTCAACTTCACCGCTGAATCGCGGCGGCTCACGCGCGTCAACAACTGAAACCAGACCACCGCCCAGTGATTTAAGTATCTCGTCTGCATCCGCTTTTAAGTCATTAACTTCCCTCACCGACGTTAGATGGCTGGAGGGTAATTCCACAGTCGCCTCACCGGAAACAGTCGATTTACCAGACTTTGACCAATTTGCGAAACCGCCGTCTAGCAGCCAAACGTCATCGATCCCAATCCAACCCAACATCCACCATAAACGCGCGGCGAAAACACCAGGACCGTGGTCATAGACCACTATTTTTTGCCCACCTGTCAAACCTAACACCCCTGCCCGATTGATCCAATCACCGACATCCGGCAAGGGGTGACGACCGGTCGAAGAGGTTATTTGGCCCGATAAGTCCCGCTCGAGATCAACGTAGCATGCGCCCGGGATATGACTCCCCTCAAACGCGGCCCGGCCGGCATCCGGATCATTCAGGGAAAATCTACAGTCGCAAACGATGACCTCTTGCGACTGAAGAAGCGTTTCAAGTTCTTCACCATTAATTAAATTAGCCTGCATACTTGGGTGTCTATGTCCTAAAAATTACGGCTTATTATCGACTTGACCGGCATCCGGATGCAATGGTCGATCCCCGTTTTGAATGTAAAAAAACGTCTACAGGAAATTTACTCAATATCATCCTCTTGAATCTGCCCGCGGCGTAATTGGGCCATTTGTTCAGCAATAATGGCAACCAGAAAAAATATTAGCCCAAACACAAGTAGTAGCATCGTCCCAACTGATACGCCCTCGTCCCGCATAATGAAAGGAAGCCCCCAAACGAGACCGAAAAGAATAAATCCTGCGCCAAGCGGTAAAAATATCCGGCCCGGATTAAACATGGCAACGATATTTAGAATTTCAAAAACCGTTTCGAGCGCGGTACGCGTGCTAATCGTGCTTTTACCCCCTGCTCGAGATCGAACGTTGATATCGTGCTCGAGAACAAGATTATTTCGGTGTACAAAAACCAAGGTAATGATGTCACTGAAAGACATGCCATCGGGGCAAAGCACGAGATATCCCTGCGCGAGCCGGGTCCGATATAACTTCATGCCCGAGTTCAAATCCTCTATCGGCAGATTGACCAGTGTTCCCGCGAGTAGCCGGATCAGCTTCCGACCGATTGCCCGATAAAGCCCTGAATTTCCGCTCTGACGCCTACCCACGACCATATCTGCGCCTTTAGCTAATCCAAATTCCAGCAGTCGGCCCGCGTCAACCGGCTGATGTTGCCCGTCCGCATCCATAGTTACGACATATTCAGTCTGACAGGCTTTGATTCCTGTTTTTAATGCACCACCATAACCCCGGTTAACTTTATGACGCAATAAAGTCGATTTGGACGTCTGGCAGAACGCCGTTAGTAATTTTGCTGATTCGTCGGTTGAAGCATCGTCGACAAAAATAAGAACAAAATCGTTAGACTGAGCGTACTCTGCAATCTCGGGTAGAAACGCGGGTAGCACGTCCGCCTCGTTAAAAACCGGAATAACAATAGATAAGATAGGATTAGCCATGAATCAGGCGTCGGAATAGATCGTCTCCAGAGAAGGCGTTATTTTGGCACACTCGATGCGACAAAAAATGGGTTCGATATTAAAAAGGTCCAATCCGCAGGTTTGCCCTCAATTTAGTGCAGGTTTTATCAATAATCGGAATCAACAGTAATGCATCGTCCTAAAAAATCTCTATCTGATAACCGGTCATTCCTGCTCGGGTGCGCGCTTATCACTATTCTGAAATTATGGTTATTAGGGCCTCAGGAAATTCTATCGAGAAGTGCGCCGCACGATGACACGCTATTTGTCGGACTTGCGTTAAACATTCTTCAAGGGGAATGGCTAGGCTTTTATAACCAGTTTACTTTAATGAAAGGTTCAGGCTACCCTCTCTTTATCGCCGCAAGCAATCTGCTCGGCATTCCATTGATCCTATCCCAAGAGCTTCTTTATCTTGGAGCCTGCTTTGTCTTTGTCTGGGGAATACATAAGCTAGGACCAAGAAACATTTACCTTTGGATCGCCTTCGCTGCGCTAGCGTTTAATCCGTTTACCTATAATTTTTTCCCAAATGTTTATCCATTTCGATTTGGCATCTATCCGGCGATTTCACTACTCCTTTTCGGTTTAGCTCAAATAGTATTGATCTCGGTGGAGAATAAAGAGAAACATTGGAAAACCTTGGTTGTTTTTGGACTCGTCCTTGGATTTTTCTGGAATATTCGAGGCGAAGCAATCTGGGTTATGCCATCGCTCATTGTTTTAATCGGGTTTTACGGGTTCGCGACGGCCCGAAACGATTCAGGCGCAAAAGTGCGTTCGGCCTTCCGTTCAACTTTGACTGCTCTGATCCTGGTCGGCATGGGATTTTTCGCGGTCAATTCAGTTATCGCCTACCAAAATTTAAAGCATTATGGTGTTTACACCACGAATGAAATGAAAAGTCCGGCCTTTAAATCTGCCTATGGCGGTCTTTTGAGAATAGAAACTATTGATTGGGCTCGTTTTGTTCCAATTAATAGGGAGGCGCGGCAAGCAGCTTATGATGTGAGCCCTGCATTCAAGCGACTCGAACAATATTTCGAATATGGACGCGGAACCCAAACCTGGCTGGGCGGGGGCTCAGACTATATTGCCGCTTATTTCCCCTGGGCTTTTCGTGATGCGGTCTATTCAATTGGATACTTTCGTGATGCGCCGAGCACTCACGCATTTCTGGATCAAATTGGCAAAGAAATTGATGCCGCTTGCGATGACAAGAAAATTAAATGCTTGCCTCGTTACTCGGAATTAACGCCTAAGTGGCACTCGGAATGGAATTCATTAGGCGTTGCAACTTTTATGGAAACCCTGAGCCGGATGGTTAAATTCAAGGGTTTCGTCGAAAATGGCCCAAGATTGAAGTCACAAGATCATGACAGACTAATCACGAATTACAAATACGTCACGGGGTCTCCAATTCGACCCCAACGCGCCGACCTGTTACAAAAAGTCCCTGAGTTTCACAAGAAACGCGTACGACTCAGTAATCTGGTTTTTGGAAAAGTGCTCTGGTTTTATCGCCATCTCCCTCAAATTTTGGTTATCCTGAGCATTGGCATCATAGGTTACCGGAGTATTCAGGTCATCCGAGGCGATCGACTGTCAACTTACGATGTGATGAGTATCGCGCTGCTTGGCGGCCTGGTCTCTTACGCGTTCATCCTGACGATTTTACAAGTCACCTCATATACGTTGATCGGCCGACAGTTAAACACGACCTATCCGATCGTTCTTGCGCTACTCGTTTCTTCATTTGCGATGATATTCAAGCGGGATCGATGAATGCCTGATTCGGTTCGGCGACACGAGGGCGAAAGCTCAAATCATAAATTAAATCTCCTCCTGGGCATTGATCTTGAGGATGTCCGTGATCATATCCCTGATGGCGCGCGCTATCAGGATCGACTCGGGTTTAACGTAGAACGCATTCTTCGGTTTTTGGATGACCATCAAACTAAAGCGACCTTCTTTACGGTTGGCATGGTCGCCCGCCGACTCCCCGGTCTAATCAAAACGATTTCGGATGAAGGACATGAACTTGCAAGTCACAGTGATAGACACGTCCAGTTGAACAAGCTGACGCCAGAAGAATTTTCATTAGACCTTAAACGGAGTATTGATGCACTGGAGCAGGTAGCATCAATACGTGTTTCCGGATTTCGGGCACCCACCTTTTCTCTGATCCCAAGTTGTGAATGGGCGTATGACACATTTGTGCGGCACAATTTGTTGTATAGCAGTTCGGTTCTGGCGGCGAAAAATCCGCTTTTTGGTTGGCCTGGCTTTGGGACTCGCCCTCGCCGAATGCGGCCGAGTCTAGTTGAAATCCCGGTCTCGCTACACCGCGCACCTTTACCCCGAGTACCACTCTTGGGGGGCGTTTATCTACGGGTCTTGCCGTTTAGCCTCACTCGAATGTCACTATTTCGACACAATCGCGAGCTCCCCGTCACGTCTTATATGCACCCCTACGATATTGATCATGATCAAGAACGGTTCATGCATCCAGATTTGGACGGCAACCGTATGATGAATTGGCTTATGTATCGAAACCGGAAAAAAGCCTTAACCCGATTGTCAGAGGTAATGAATAGCTGCCGCTCGTGGCGCTATATTGATTGGGTGGACCGTTATTCATCTGAAATCAAATAATCAAATTTGACTTTAAGGTGTAAGATTCGGTCGTTAGGTTGGGTACTAAAAATGGCGGAGAGGGAGGGATTCGAACCCCCGGAACCTTTCAGTTCAACGGTTTTCAAGACCGCCGCATTCGACCACTCTGCCACCTCTCCATGTTGCGCATTCTGAGCGCATTCGGGCAATCTATTTACCCTAAAAGTAAAAGGCTTTTAGAACTGCGTTTCGGAGTGCATTTCCGTCCCGATCTTGAATTCTGGCATAATCGGACCCATCCTTACAGTAGTTATATTCAAACTTAAAAGAGGAGAACACCTAAACGATGATTTCTCGACAAACTTTAAGCTCCGATCGTCCCGCGGTTCAAGGGGTCGAATTTAACAAGGTATTGAAAAACACCTATGCGTTGTTGTCAGCAACATTGCTGTTCAGTGCGGCGACAGCTGGCTTGTCCATGATGATGGGTTGGCCTCACCCTGGCTTTGTGATCACACTGGTGGGGTATTTTGGGCTTCTCTTCCTTGCCGGGCGGTTTCGGAATTCAGGCCTTGGAATCGTCTTTGTTTTTGGCCTCACAGGGTTCATGGGACTGACGCTTGGCCCCATTATCGGGTTTTACATTACAGCAGTACCAAACGGTGACCAGCTTGTCATGACAGCACTCGGCGGGACGGGTTTGATTTTCCTCGGCCTCTCGGGTTACGCGTTGAAATCCCAGAAGGATTTCAGCTTCCTGGGAGGGATGCTTTTTGCAGGAATTTTAGTTGCCTTTCTTGCGGGTATCGGCGCTGCTATTTTTAGCATTCCGGCATTGTCGCTGGCGGTTTCCGCGATGTTTATCGTGTTGATGAGCGCGATGATTTTGTACCAAACCAGCGCGATCATTCACGGCGGCGAAACCAATTACATTATGGCAACCGTAACGCTCTATGTCTCGATCTACAACCTCTTCCTGAGCTTACTTCAAATTCTAGGAGTGTTCGGTGGAGATGACTAACTCGCAGCTCTAGCCAACGAAACGAACCCCGACCCTGCGTCGGGGTTTTTTATGGCTTGATAGTGGTAAGCCCGCCCATATAAGGCCTCAATGCAGAGGGAATGCTAACTGATCCATTTTCATCCTGATAATTCTCCATCACCGCAACCAACGTTCTTCCAACAGCAAGACCCGAGCCGT
Organism: Arenicellales bacterium nBUS_48; assembly: GCA_051201575.1. Classification (GTDB taxonomy): domain Bacteria; phylum Pseudomonadota; class Gammaproteobacteria; order Arenicellales; family UBA868; genus UBA868. The sequence continues at coordinate 1,456,661 of CP179197.1, forward strand.
TTAAGGTGTGAACCAACTGAGGCTTGTCAGAACTGGTCTTTTTGTACCGCGCCTGCATTCGCCGAGCCTGAAATGCCTCGAAGTTGCTGCAGGACGAAATCTCACGATATTTATTTTGCGCAGGAAGCCAAACCTCAAGGTCGTAAGTCTTTGCAGCGGAAAAACCAAGATCTCCGCCGCACAACGTAACAACCCGATACGGCAAATCCAAGCGTTGAAGAATACCCTCTGCGTTTGCAGTAAGCTCCTCGAGTGCAGACCATGAGTATTCAGGCTCCACGATTTGCACGAGCTCGACTTTTTCGAACTGATGCTGCCGAATCATGCCTCGCGTGTCTTTGCCGTATGAACCCGCCTCACTGCGGAAGCATGGCGTATGACAAACGCGCTTAATTGGTAATTCATTTCCATCGATCACGGTCTTGGCATAAAGATTAGTCACCGGGACTTCGGCTGTTGGGATCAAATAATACGGCGGCTCGGTTGCTGTTATAAACTGGTCGTCAGCAAATTTGGGCAATTGCCCCGTACCAAATAACGAATCACTGTTTACAAGATAAGGAACATAGGTTTCCCGATACCCATTTTCAAGTATATGCACATCCAGCATAAACTGGATCAAAGCACGATGGAGTCGCGCAAGTGAATCTGACATCACCACAAATCGGCTACCGGTAATTTTGGCAGCAACGTCAAAGTCCATCATCTTGAGGCCAGCACCAATACTGACGTGATCGAGCGGATCAAATCCTAATTCTTTTGGCTTACCCCATCGACGAATCTCAATATTATCGTCCTCTGTGTCGCCAGACGGCACGGAGTCATGCGGGATATTCGGAATGCTTTTAAGTAATCCATCAAGCTCAGCTTGAACAACTGACAGTGCTTCATCAACCGTCACAAGTCGTGCGCCGATGCCGGCGGTCTCGTCAATTAAATGTTGCGCGTCCTCTCCGGACGCTTTTAAACGACCAACTTCTTTCGCTGATTTGTTCCGTTGAGCCTGTAATTCCTGCTGTTCAGTTTGGAGCGCTTTCCGCTTGTGTTCTAAATCCTGAAGTTGTCCAACATCAAGACTAAACCCGCGTGGGGTGAGCCTTTCTGCCACGCTTTCTAAATCATTTCGTAGGAGTTGTGAATCCAACATCGCGATAAACCTTTTTTTAAGAAAATTGTCGCCCGGCCGCCATACCGGCGGTCGCAGCAAAAATACACAAAAGAACACTAGCGGAAATATAAGTGACCGCACGCAGCCATTGTTGCGATAAAAGCAGCGTTACTGTCTCAGCAGAAAACGCGGAAAACGTAGTGAAGCCCCCGAGCATTCCGACAATGAGACCCAATCGCAGTAATTCTCCAATCGGAGTTTTAGTGTTTATTACAAATGCTAAAAAACCAATCAGAAACGATCCGGCTATATTGACGGTAAGCGTGCCCCACGCAAACTCCGACCCCATTACTTCAGTGATTCGATTACCGACCCAAAACCGTAACATTGACCCTATCGCACCCCCGGCGCCGACGATTAATATTGATCCCATGATATTTAAAGATCCTCTCTAATCACATCGACATGTCCCGGCACATCAAGTACGAATATCTGCTCATCAATATCCTGATTGACAGAAATGTTTTTGAACTCAACGCGAGTGACCTGCTCTAACTGATCAAGCATCTGAACGAAACTAAGCACCCCTTCGTCAAACCCCAGTTGAATCTGTGAAAAAGGCCCTTCCGAGCCTTTTGGAAAAAGAGACGCCCAGTAAATTCCCTGTTGAACGCCTAATCTTTCGACCAGATAGGACTGTTCGGGCCGTTTTGCATCGGCCAAAAGGCCAGCGGGGGTCGCTCCCAGTCCTTTATCTTGACGACGGACAACAACTTGCTCAAGGCTAACGTCGTAAACCCACAATCGATTTCCATCGGCCACGATCATCTGTTCGGGAGGTTCGCCGTAAGTCCAGAGCAGGCGTCCCGGTCGCTGAAGGACAAACCGACCCGTGCTCTCTTGAAGTAACTCGCGGTCCTCTCCGAGTACGGTTTGCCGAAAATCAGCGCTAAACGTCTGGGTCGATCCAAAAAACAACTCCAGCGGGTCCGATTCCGCGATGACCCTTGGTGAATTTACGATCAAGCCGAAAAACAGGAAAAACCACAGGACAGTATTTGTTTTCATCTTTGGGAATGACTCGCGTTATTCAACCTAATCAGACGTCGCGGGTGCGATGACCTCACGCTTTCCGTTTTCCAGCGGGCTTACTGCCCCCGCGGCTTCCATTGACTCGATCATCCGAGCCGCGCGGTTGTACCCTACCCGAAGGTGACGCTGGACCGAGGATATCGATGCCCTACGGGTTTCAGTTACGAAAGCAAGCGCTTTATCATAGAGCGGATCTTCTTCACCGCCCGCCCCATCGCCGGAATCCTCTCCAGGCAGAGAACCTGCCAATGCTGAGCTATCGACAACGGCCTCAAGATATTCCGGGCTTCCACTCTTTCTAATTTCTTCAGCCACACGATGCACCTCCTGATCCGAAACGAACGACCCATGAACGCGCATTGGTAAGCCCGTGCCAGGCGGCATAAACAGCATGTCGCCGTGCCCTAAAAGCTGCTCGGCCCCCATTTGGTCAAGAACGGTTCTAGAGTCAGCTCGAGCTGAAACTTGAAAGGCGATTCGAGTCGGAATGTTTGCCTTGATCAACCCGGTAACAACATCGACCGAAGGTCGCTGGGTCGCCAGCACCAGATGGATTCCCGCGGCTCTCGCTCTTTGCGCGATGCGCGTAATCAACTCTTCAATTTTTTTGCCGGCGACCATCATTAGATCCGCGAATTCATCAACGATAACAACAACGTAGGGAATCTTTCCGAGTTTCGGGTTTTCAGAATCATCTCCCGGAATTGGTGAATACATCGGATCATCGATAGGCTTCCCGCTGGCGATCGCCGCTTCTACCTTACGGTTATATCCGACGATATTGCGAACACCCAATGCGGCCATGATCCTAAACCGCCGATCCATTTCAACAATACACCAACGAAGCGCGTTAGCCGCTTTTTGCATATCCGTAACAACAGGCGTCAATAAATGGGGTATCCCATCGTAGACGGACAACTCCAGCATCTTGGGATCGACCATAATCAAACGAACATCTTCTGGAGTGGATTTGTACAGGATGCTTAAGATAATTGCATTCACGCAAACTGACTTTCCAGATCCTGTTGTGCCCGCGACCAATAAATGGGGCATTTTACAAAGGTCTGAAACCACGGGCTCACCCGCAATATCTTTTCCCAGAATCAACGTCAGCGGGCTCTTACTGGTCTCGTAAACCGCAGACGCCAAACCCTCAAGCAAAAATACGGTCTCCCGAGACTCATTAGGAATTTCGATGCCGATATAGGTCTTGCCCGGAATATTTTCCACCACTCGAACACTGACCACCGATAAAGCTCTCGCCAGATCCCTGGAAAGACCAACAATCTGACTTGCCTTTATCCCTGCAGCTGGATCAATTTCAAATCGGGTAATGACAGGTCCAGGTTGAACAGATACCACGGTGACTTCGACGTTAAAATCACGTAACTTTTTTTCAACCAGTCTCGACATCATTTCGAGCGAATCCTTACTGTAGCCCCCGGGTTGGACTTGAGGCTGGTCAAGCAGTTTGAGCGCCGGGAGATTGCCCTGCGGCGCTTTCCCCTCGATAAATAACGGGATTGTGGCCTGTTTCTCCTTTTGCAGTCGCAACCCTTCTTTTGCGGGCTTGATCTTCGGTTCTATACGGGGCGGTTCTTTATGCTCTCGCTCGCGACGTATTTCAGCAACGGTCTCCTGTCGCTGACGCCTCAAGCGAAGACCTTTCACTTTGTCCAGCCAATCAGCGAGAGCGGCCCGCGCCCGTTCGGCCCATTCAAACGCCTTCGCGCCGACATTATCCATCGCACTGAACCAGGATAAATCAAGTGTCCAAGATAATCCTGCAATCAGTGCCACAATTAAGGCAACGGTCGCTCCAACCGGCCCAAACACCTCTAGTAACCAGCCGCCCGAAACAAATCCAAGCCACCCGCCTCCCGAGAATCCGGAATCGGAACCCCCATTCGTAAAGTGAACATACTCGATCCCGCAAGCCGACAGAACAGTTAACGCGATCCCGATCCCGTGGACAAATCGAGCGTACGAGCTGCTGGGATGATTCCGGTTGCGTAACATTCGAGCGCTTAAGAGACCGAAAATTACAGGGAATAAGTACGCCGCGTAACCGAATGCATGTAAAAATAAATCCGCAAACCAGGCGCCAAACCGCCCTCCCAGATTGCGAGTCGATCCATCATCCCCTGTTGAAGTCCAGGCCGGATCCAGAGGAGAATACGAGACTAGGCAAATCAATAAATAGCCCGTTAGCGCGACAAGCGCAATAACAAGCGTTTCTCGCGCCAGCCGAGTCAGGCGAGCGGGCGTTTCAGAAGGCGGCGACTTCCGTTTATTCTTAATTTTTGTTTGGATCAAGTCTGAATACCTGCTACTCATTTAACGCCCGTGATGGGTTCCGTATTATAGCGAAATCAGACAATCTAACGGCACATCGGGCTCATCTCTGACGTCTCCCTAGATTCTCTCAGACGTTGGGGTGACAATAACGGATCATTTTTTTTTGGAGCAACTCATGGGAACAACACGACATTCTCGCTTACTGATACTGGGCTCGGGTCCAGCGGGCTACACGGCCGCTGTCTATGCATCCAGAGCAAATTTATCCCCCGTACTGGTGACGGGCATCGAGCAAGGCGGTCAGTTAATGACTACTACAGAAGTTGATAACTGGCCAGGTGATCCTCATGGACTCATGGGGCCAGACCTGATGTCTCGAATGCTGACCCACGCTGAGCGTTTTGGAACCGAGATCGTGTTCGACCATATTCACACCGCAAAATTAGATTCTCGACCGTTTGAATTGAATGGCGACGCTGCTACCTATACCTGCGACGCTTTAATCATCGCAACGGGAGCCTCGGCACAATATTTAGGCCTCGAGTCCGAAGAAAATTTCAAAGGCAAAGGCGTCTCCGCATGTGCAACTTGTGACGGATTCTTCTATAAAAATAAACCTGTTGCCGTCATTGGTGGAGGCAACACAGCCGTCGAGGAAGCGATCTACTTATCCAATCTCTGCTCGAAGGTCACGCTCGTTCATCGGAGAGATTCTCTACGAGCTGAAGCAATTCTTCAGGATCAACTCTTTGCGCGAACTGGGGATACGGGTAATGTTTCGATCGAATGGAACCAAACCCTGGAAGAAGTGCTAGGAGACGATAACGGTGTAACGGGCATCCGCATCAAAGGGATTAGTGAGAATCAGCGCGCTAAGGACTTATCCGTTCATGGCGTTTTTATCGCGATTGGTCATACCCCCAATACCAATCTGTTCGTCGATCAACTGGACATTAATAACGGCTATCTGCGAGTCCTGTCCGGGGTTGACGGAAATGCAACCCTAACCAGCATACCGGGTGTTTTCGCTGCTGGCGACGTAATGGATCACGTTTACAGGCAAGCAGTCACCTCGGCCGCGACAGGCTGCATGGCTGCACTTGACGCAAAACGTTTTCTGGACGCCAATAGCTAAAGCCGGAACAATGAAAAAGATCCCTCGTCGAAGAACTAGCATCTCAAAAGATGAGGTCCGGCTTTTTCGCGAAGCTGTATCTGGCGTACAGCCCTTCTCGCAGCAACCCCGGGTAAATTCGAGACCCGTTGTAAATAAAAAGCGACTCAAGCATTTTAATGATGTCCCACAAAAACCAATCATATCCGAGGATGGAGAGAGTTTTCGGCGAGTCAACATTGACCTAGAGACCTTTTCGGCCCTCAAGGCTGGGAAATTTAACCCCGAAGACGTACTCGACCTCCATGGCAATACAGTTGATAAAGCAATGCAGAGACTTTCAGATTTTATTAATCAAAAAACAAGTCTTCATCAAACCTGTCAGTTAGTGATCACAGGTAAAGGATCCCACTCTCCTGAAGGTTTCTCGCCGGTCAGAAATTCGACCCTTGGGCTAATGCCAACATTTCCGCAAGTCGTAGCCTTTTGCTGGGCAACCCCTTCTCATGGCGGCAGCGGTGCATTTTTTTTACTTATCGATGGGTCTCAGTCGTAAGCAGTACGACCGCATATGCAGCAATCCCTTCTCCTCTTCCGGTAAAACCTAACTTCTCGGTCGTTGTCGCTTTAACGTTAATTTGGCTGCTGCTGATCTTTAGGTCCTCGGCCAAATTATTAATCATTTCGAAAATGAAGCCTGACAAACGCGGCGCCTCAGCCACAATTGTGGCATCTAAATTTGAGACCGAAAAGCCGTGACGGTTGACTTCTGTCAGTGTCTCTCTCAGCAGCTCCCTGCTATCCTGGTCTGCATGCGCCGGATCAGAATCTGGAAAGTGCTTCCCGATGTCACCAAGTGCCGCGGCCCCGAACAGCGCATCGCAAATGGAGTGGATAAGAACATCTGCGTCACTATGGCCATCCAATCCACGTGCGAATGGAATCTCCACGCCACCCAACCGTAGCTTGCGCCCACTAACCAATCTATGAACATCAAATCCATGCCCAATACGGATCAATTGATCTTCTCCTGAGCGTCTAGGATCGCGCTCGCGACAATCATATCCTCGGGCTCGGTGAGCTTCAAATTTTTACGCGATCCCTTTACCAATAACGGGGCATAACCCAAAAACTCCATCGCATTCGCCTCGTCCGTAAAGGTAATATTTTTTTCTTTTCCTGCACACAGCGCCTCAAACAATCGACCGACGGGGAAAAGTTGCGGCGTCTGTGCCCGCCAGTGCTGCCCTCGATCAATCGTTCCAAGACTCCGACCGTTTTTAATTTTTTTCAAGGTATCAACAACCTCAATTGCCAGTAGCCCCCCTCGAACATCAAAACCAACCCTGTTCACCAGTTCACTGACCAGTTCGGGGGTGATTAGAGGTCTTGCCGCGTCATGGATTAACGCCCAGTCATTGTTATGCCCAGAATCGATCAGCCGTTTGAGTCCTTTTAGAACTGTTTCCGAGCGCGTGGCGGCCCCAATATAGGTCTGAACGTTCAATCGACTGTTCGTAGGCTCTAACAGGGTCAAGTCCGCGTCTGCTGCCACCCCAACCAAAATACCCGATAGTTCCGAGACCGCTTGAAGTCGTTCCAGCGTCCATTGAATGACCTGTTTCCCGCGCAAAGGGGTGTATTGTTTTGGCTCACTACCCCCAAACCGCTTCCCCGAGCCCGCCGATGGGACAATCGCCCAAATTCTATTACTCATTTAGACTAATTTACTATGATCGAAATATTGGTTTGTGTAGATGGTTATCACTCAGTTTACGCTAAAATCTTGTTTTTGCTCTATTGATTTTTTGTCGTTGCCTTCTTTAACTACCCAATGCGTCCCACCGACTAAGACATTTAGCAAGCGATGGCCTCGCCGCGCCGGCGCCGCGCTTGCGTTCAGCATCGCAAACCTCAGGATTGAAAACCACCCGACTGTCGTAGTCGCACGAACGCCCCGCGAGCATCAACTTCTTCTCGATGAGGTCGCATTTTTCCTTGAGGGCTCACAGCCAAAACCTTTATTTTTCTCCGGCTGGGAATGCCTTCCGTACGATCGATTTTCCCCACACCCGGAAATCGTATCGCAACGTATCGCAACCTTAATTGATCTCAAAACTGAGGCGCAAATTGTCATCATTGCGGCCGATCAACTCCTGGCAAGACTTGCGCCGCCGGAATTCCTGCTTTCAAACAGCTTTAAACTGCGAAAAGGAAGCGCGTTTGATCCGCAAGTCTTCAGGAGTCGACTGTCCGACTCAGGTTATCTTTCGGTCTCACGCGTGATATCGCCGGGCGAATTTGCGGTTCGTGGCGGTATTATTGATGTCTACCCTTCCGGATCCGAAAAACCTTTTCGTATCGATCTTTTTGGCAATGAGATCGAAAACATTCGCTTTTTCGATCCAGAATCGCAAAAGTCTATTGGCGAAACTAACTCACTTTCAATTCTGCCGGCCCGGGAATTTCCAACCGACCGGAATGCCATTGATCGTTTCAGGGCGAATTACAGGCGTACATTCTCCGGAGACCCTCAAAACTCGATAATTTATCGAGACGTTTCTCAGGGCAAATTCCCTTCCGGAATAGAGTTCTACCTCCCTTTGTTTTTCTCACATTCCGCAACAATTTTTGATTATCTCCCCAAGCACGCGACCTGGGTCGTGCCGTACGATCTCGAAGATCTTTTAAAGTCGGAATGGGCAACCCTGAATGATCGATATTCACAGTTTTCTTATGATCAAGAGCGTCCCCCAATGCCTCCTGGCGAAATCTCAATGGCGCCGCAAGAGGTTGTTGAGAGGATCGAATCCCAGAGCGTTATAAAAACCAATTCCGATGTTTCAGCCAGGTCCGAGATTAAAGCGGTTTCTGAAGTGCCCGTTTATCCCGTCGATCATCAGGCGTCAGAGCCTTTTCTCGCTCTGATTAATCGTATAGAGCAATCAAAAGAATTTCCGATCCTAGTGAGTGCAGAGTCTGTAGGTCGAGCAGAAACATTTGTAGACCTTTTTCGGTCTTATAACCTGCGAGTTCAGGAGTATTCCTCATGGCATGGATTCGTAAGCGATCCTGACGCTCAGGTTGGGATTTGTATCTCTCCTTTAGATCGTGGCCTTTGCATCCCCGACGAAGCCCCTGAAGTCGTTGTCGAATCACAACTCTATGGCTCAAAAAAACGTCAGAACAAGCGGCGCGGCCGCTCCAATGATCCCGAAGCGATCATTCGATCAATCGCTGAACTGAAACCTGAGGATCCTATTGTTCATATTGATCATGGCGTCGGACGATACGAGGGTTTGAAATCACTGGCAATTGATGGAAAGTCAGACGAATTCATCGTCGTCAGCTATAAAGGAGGCGGGAAGCTTTATATTCCCGTGTTTAATATTGGGGTGCTGTCTCGGTACGTCGGAGGCGACTCTGATACCGCTCCATTGCACACGCTCGGGGGCGAGCAATGGGAAAAGGCGCGATTGCGAGCTCGGAAAAAAGCGTACGATGTTGGAGCAGAACTTCTCAAAACCCAAGCACTTCGAACGCTCAGAGTCGGCCAGTCACTTGCTGTCGCAGAACAACAATATCTGGCTTTTACGAGCGAGTTCCCGTTCGAAGAAACAATAGATCAAGAAAATGCGATTCAAGCCGTCCGAGAAGATCTTGGCGCCAATCAACCTATGGATCGACTGATTTGTGGAGACGTGGGTTTCGGCAAAACCGAGGTTGCGTTACGAGCAACTTTTATCGTGTCGTCAAACAACCAACAAACCGCGATTCTCGCCCCAACAACCCTTCTTGCACAGCAACACTTTGAAACCTTTCGAGATCGATTCGCAAATCAGCCTGTTCGCGTCGCGTGTTTGTCTCGGTTTCTTTCAAAATCAGAAATCGAAAAAATTATTGTCGACGTCACAAACGGCAAGATCGATATCCTTATTGGCACCCATCGTCTACTGCAGAAAGACATAACTTTTAAGGCGCTTGGTCTCGTCATTATCGATGAGGAACACCGATTTGGTGTGCGTCAAAAAGAACAGCTCAAGCAGATGCGTGAAGAAGTTGATGTGCTCACGCTCACCGCAACACCCATCCCAAGAACACTTAATATCGCGCTGTCGGGAATCCGCTCGATATCACTGATATCGACGCCCCCTGCCGGTCGAGTTTCAATAAAAACAAGTGTCCAACCCTATTCAAAAAGCATAATCAAAGAAGCGTGCTTACGGGAGTTACATCGAGGAGGCCAGGTCTATTTCCTGCACAACGAGGTATCAAGTATCGAGAGAGTAAGTGAAGCGATACGGGATTTACTCCCCGATGCGAATATCCAAGTTGCCCATGGTCAAATGCGAAGCGGGAACCTTGAAACCGTTATGCGTGATTTTTACCACCAGCGTTTCGATATCTTGGTGTGCAGCACGATAATAGAAAGTGGTATCGATGTTCCCACTGCTAACACGATCATTATCAATCGAGCAGACCGATTCGGTCTCGCCCAACTACACCAACTTCGTGGGCGAGTCGGTCGATCAAAGCATCAGGCGTTCGCGTTTTTACTGACGCCTGAGAAAGAGGCGCTTACTGAGACAGCCTCCAGGCGGCTCGCGGCAATTGAAGAACTTAATGAGCTCGGCGTGGGGTTTGCGCTCGCAAACCAGGACTTGGAAATTCGGGGTGCAGGAGAGTTACTCGGCGAAGGTCAAAGTGGCGCGATGGAAGAAGTCGGATTCACGCTTTATACCGACTACCTTAATCGGGCAATACGCGATCTCTCGGATGACTCCCTACAACCTTATCAGGATCTAGAAACAAATAGGCCTACAGATGTTGAGTTGGGCGTGTCCGCTTTTATACCTTCAGACTATCTGCCTGACGTTCATACCCGACTTGTCCTTTACCAGCGAATATCCAATTTGTTGGACACCGAAGACCTGCATAGTATGCAACTTGAAATTATTGACCGATTTGGCCTGTTACCACTGGAAACAAAGATGTTATTCAATCTTTCACGATTTAGACTGATCGCCACTATTCTGGGGATTACCCATATTCGACTGGGTCATAACGGCGGCAGTTTTCAGTTTAAACCCGACGCGTCGATCGACAGTCAGGGGTTATCACACTTGCTCAACAAGAAACCTCGATTTTTCAAAATGATCTCCCCTGTCAAATTAAAAATTTCAGGGAACTTGTCAGACACCAATACCCGAGCAGATCTTTGCGAATGGATTCTTGAGACCCTGGACCCAGAGCGTCCGATTCAAGAGTGGGTCAAAGACCTGCAGAGGCTTGATCAATAGGTATCGAATCGAATGTTCATCATGCCAAATTCACCCTGGATGAAAAAGACGTTTTTGGTCTTAGCGTGTCACCTCTTCTTCGCAGCGTCACCCGCTCTAGCAAGTAATCGTCTCAGTATTGAATATCTTGTCTTTGCATATGCGCCAGCGAATCCCCAAAATATAACGACGGTAGATGAGGAATTTTTAATCAGCTTATCTAGAATTCTGTCGCTTCCCAAGAGGAGTTCCGCTCGACACTCTGTGGTTACGGAGAACACGGCGCTAACCCCACTCAAAGATCGAATAACGCCAATAGCCGGACTTAAAATTCTGATGCATGCCAAGACAATAGTATCTGAATCCGGAAGTGCCGGGATGTTTGCAATCCGGTCAAAAGACGGGTCCAGTTTCGCACGGCTCTCGATTGGTTTTACAACCGTGAGAGGTTCACGACCTCGACTCACGTTAATAAGCGCCCTACAGGAATTTTCTGCTGATGACCTGTTAATACACGGAAAAATACCTGTTTTTGTCGAAAACCTGCCGGGAATAAAAATCTGGCAATCAATGCCGTTAGTGCTCGGGAAGCCGCTTTATTTTGATAGCCCTTCTTACGGAGTTGTTGTTTATGTGTTGGAGGAAAACTAACCCTACCGCGCTACGCGGCGGCGTTAGAGGCATCTAGATCCGACGTTCCCGAGATAGATTGATACTCCGGCACAAGTTCAAGAGATATATCGCGAACAGATTTATGATCACATGCCTCAATGCTCGCCGCTAATTGCTCCAGGAGCTTCCAAAATTCAGACGGTGTATTCGGTCTCGCCTGAGCCAGCAGGATCTTTTCATAGTCTGTGGGGGCGAGACTCTCATCTGGATGAAATAATTCTTCTGATAATTTTTCGCCCGGGCGTAATCCGGTATACCGAATTTCGATCTCGTCGTCGGGAACTTTTCCTGCGAGGCGAATCATTTGGCGAGCAAGATAATCAATCTTGACCGGCTCGCCCATATTTAAAACAAATATTTCGCCACCCGTACCCATTACGCATGCCTGAAGAATTAACTGGCAAGCTTCTGAAACTGTCATAAAGTAACGCGTCATAGCTGGATCAGTGACCGTTACCGGTCCGCCTTGCCGAATTTGGCGCTCAAACAGGGGAACCACGCTGCCAGCAGAGCCCAGGACGTTACCAAATCGTACCGTTATAAATTTGGTATTTTCAGTATCGTTTCGAAGTTGGCCAACTATTTCCGCAAGACGTTTGCTCACCCCCATCATGCTACTTGGATTAACCGCCTTATCTGTCGAAATTAAAACAAATTTTTCAACCCCCGCCGCAATCGCGGCGTTCGCCACTGAAAGGGTGCCCAGCGTGTTGTTACGCATCGTCTCCCTGATCTGATTCTGCAGCATCGGCACATGTTTGTATGCAGCCGCATGAAAGACTACTTGCGGTCGATTGCTCAAGAAAATATCGTTAATTGCCTTTTCGTCGCAGATATCTCCCAACAGCTGGGTAAATGAAATCGCTGGATAGCGCTCCTTGAGCTCAAGTCCGAGCGAATATAGGTTAAATTCATTTTGCTCAACAAGAATGATCTCTTTAGGCTCGAGACGTGCGATCTGGCGACAAAGTTCGCTACCAATCGACCCTGCGCCGCCGGTTATGAGCACTTTTTGATCCTTAATCATCTCAAACATTTTCTCCCAATTCAGGCTCACAGGCGCCCGACCCAGGAGATCATCCAATTCTACGGTTCGTAAATCAGAGCTGGAAGCAGCTCCATCGAGAATGTCCTGCACCTTCGGCAAGGTTCTGAATGGCACTCTCGCCTCACCACAAAGACTGACAAGCCTGCGCATTTCTTCAGCCGACGCGCTAGGAATCGCGATCAGGATGAGTTCGATGTGCAACAATTTGGACAATTGAGGAATCGTTGAACATTCGCCTAGGATTCGAACTCCCTGAATCTCCCGACCTTTCTTTGATGAGTCGTCGTCGATAAAGCCAGCGACGTGATAGTTAATATCGACACTTCTTTTAATATCTTTTAAAAGCATGTCGCCGGCGGCACCTGCGCCAACAATCATCACCCTCTTCCCCTGTCCGTGCTGGAGTTGACGATCTCTGAAGAGGCGATAGGTGATCCGGCCGCCCGTCAAAAAACCAACCAGAAATAGGCCGTGCAACGGAAAAACAGATCGAGGAACCGCAATCAAGTCGGTTAAAAGAAAAATAATCCCAGCGGACACGATCGTTCCAACGCCTACCGCCTTGATGACAACCCAGAGGTCGTAAGTCGAGGTAAATCTCCAAGCCCCGCGATGAATGCCAAAAAAGACAAAGAAAACTACATGCGCTGCAATGACAATCGGAAGCATCGCAATCGCCTGATCTAAAAAAATATCAGGAATTGTGTCAAGATTAAACCGGAACCAGTACGCGCCAAGCCAGGCAACTGTGATTCCGAGAACATCATGAATTAATACTGGCCACCGGCTCATCAAATATCTGAACGATGACAGGATCCAATCAAAAGTCGATCTTTCCATCTTTTTAACTATTGCCATTTTAAACGCGGCGCTCGACGGAGCCCACATAAAGCGTGAATAGTCCGAGAATAGCAGTTGCGATCAACAAGAGCCAGACACCAACCTCTTCGAACATAAGGTTAAATGAAGCCAATACCACGAGAGCCAACTGAAGCCCGCCGGTAACCAGCACGACGTGTTGGTGGCTTTTACCTTTTACAATCAGGCGTTGGTACAGGTGATCCTGGTGCGCGACAAGAACATTTTTACCCGCCGACAATCTCCGGATTAAAGTAAACGACGCATCAAAAACAATATAGCCATATAAAATTACAAATGCTTCCACGGGAAGCCCCCATCGAGTTATCCCGATCAACATCGCTGCACCAAACCACCCCCCGAGAGCCAGACTCCCCACATCGCCCAAGAAAATACGAGCTGGCGACCAATTAAAGCGAAGAAACGCGAGCAGGGTGCCGAAAACAACAAGGGCGATCAGGCCTAGTGCACGTGAATCAAGGGCGTAAAACCACAGTCCGAGTGTTATCGTGATTATCGCGCCGTGAACGCCGAGTAAACCGTCAGCACCATCAATAAAATTTGTAAGATTTACAAGCCAAATCATCAAAATCAGAACTGGCCCGAAGACAAATACATCAGGAAATACAAAAACTTCCCCAAATAATTTCCAACTGCGGTCATCCAAGATCAGTCCCACCATCACACCAACAAGAATGCTTTGGACAAGAAATTTGTTTCTCACCGATAGAGTACGGTGATCATCGATAAAGCCTACGATACCAAGCCCGGCAATGCACGCGCCCACGCCGAGCATCCACCATTCGAAACCGGCGGAAACCGCAACCAATAAGCTCGCGAGCATGGCCACGCTTAAACAGATGACTCCGCCGCCTCTCGGGGTTGGCACGGTGTGCAGACTTCGGAGATTAGGCGTGTCGTGGGGAAAGACGACAGAATTTCTGTCAATTAAAAACTTTAAGATAATAAGTGTTAAAAGAAAAGATGCCAGTAGAGGCAAAAACAATTCGAGGAATTCCACAAAGTGAGTCATGATTTTATGGATGAAATTCTCGAAATCTAAAAGAGAAATCTCTTATCCCGTCGCTGTTGTCAAACACAAAATCTTTTTCCAACCGCTCTACAAAATCCTTTGGAACTTCTCTTAATAACCGTAGCCAACAGGCCACGAGAATCAAATTTCTCAACGTTCGCTTACGGACTATCCAGATTTTTTTGAAGTCTTTTGTTGTATGCATAGCACTCATTTGCATACGGTTAAAGGTAAGCGGACGACCGCCTTGAATGAATATCAACCTCGGCTTCGAATCCGATGCGGCTTCTTGGGTTTTCTCGCCTTGGAGAAACCTGATTATCCAATCCGAAATATCATCGCAATGCACCGGGTTTCGTAAACCCGTTGCAAACGACAGGTCGGGACAGAACGGAAGCATTGAGCCGATCTTTCTAATGTGGTTGATATTGCGATTGCGCCTGCCACCATAGATCAGAGTTGGTCTGAGTATTGTCGTTGGGGACGCCTGAGGAGCTCGAAAGTTAGCCACCCACTTCTCTCCAGTAGCTAATTTTTGCGCTACGCCCAACTGGCCCGCAATGTGTTCCGATTGCTTTGTGATGACACTCGACGAGCTTAAGCAAAACCACGGGACTCGTCGTACGCCTACAGAACCAAGAAATGCGGAAAATCTTTCAAGCTCCCAGATTGGACAAAGTGAAATCACTGTTGAAACCCTTATCCGGTTAACCGGCGCGTGTTTTTCAAAAAAATCAGGAGAAGCAGGAATTGTGTGTCGGAATGTCCCAAAAAGCTCAGGTCGACGAGTCATGCAAACATTGTCAATTTTCAGCGCATTCAGTCTTGCACATAACGACTCACCAATATCACTCCGCCCTCCTAGAATCAGCACAACAGGCCTCCTGCCCGTAAGTACCTCTGCGGTGCGGGAGAGACTTGGCTTTTGTGTCGACAACTGGTGTTTGGTTGACCTCACTACCCCGGTAAAACGACCCATCAAATCCAAGAAACTCCCTAGGGGCTTACCGACCAAGGTAATGAGCGGCAACGGAAGCAGCGCGTACTTCGATGCATAACGGCAAAAACTATCGACTTTTGCCCTACCAATACTCAGGGCTGACGACTCTCCAGAAATGCCCTGATAATGAAAAACCCCAGCCGCGGGCACAAATAATACGCGATAGCCTAACTGACGGACTCGGCGACAATAATCCAGATCTTCAAAATGTAGAAAAAATTTCTCATCGAACCCAGCGAGATCGTCATGAATTTTCTTTGTAGTCATCATGCATGCACCCGAAACAGCCTCAACCAATGTGGGAAGATTGGGAAGAGGATCTCTATTCAAGTCAAACGAAGGAATATGATCAATTCTGGTGATTTGGCGAAATGTTTTTCCAATGACTAGTGAGATAGTAGGATCCCGTCTACGACCCCCTAACTGTTCTTTTCCATTGAAATCAAGAAGTCGTGCGCCACATAAACCCGCATTACCATCTGATTCAAGAACCTTTGCCATTTCTGAAATCGCATCACTGTTTGGAAAACAATCTGGATTCAGAAACAAAAGCAACGGTCGACTTGCAGCAGCAGCGCCCCTATTGGCCGCTGAACCGAACCCAATATTTTTGGGCTGAGAGATGAGGTGAACACCGTTTAGTTTGATTGCAAAATCTGCACTCCGATCTAAAGAATTATTATCAACAAGGATCACTTCCGGCATCGTCAGCGTTTGAAGAAGATAATCAACCAGGTCTCTAAAATAGATCCCGAGTTATAGTTCACGATAATTATCGAGAGATCGTTCATGGATTCAGAGATACTGCTGGCAGCCCGCGGAAAAATCGGCTTAAAACTGTGATGGATATAAAATTACATCCGCTTCCGCTTCGACTTGAAAAGTCTGCCTAATGACCTTCTCCCTTTCCCAGGAAATTACGAATTTCGTAGGTCGGCTTATCCTGAGACTCGTGATAAGTTCTCGACTGTAGTTCTGCCAGTAGCCCTACCGTCACAAACTGCAATCCGATTAACGAGAGTAAGATTCCTGCAAGCACGGCCGGGCGGTCCGCTAGCGGAGCTCCGAAGAATGTCCTCTCGATAAAGAGCCAACCCAGAATCATTACGCCCACAAAACCGCTTAATAAGCCAATGCTTCCAAAAAACTGGATTGGCCGAGCGGAGTAGCCCATCAGAAACTTGACGGTGAGTAGATCGAGTAAGACGCGAAAGGTTCGTGAAATTCCATACTTGGATTCCCCAGCGCGTCGTGCATGGTGCCGAACCTTTACCTCGCTCATCCGAACACCATACCAACTGGCAATCGCAGGAATAAAGCGATGCATCTCCCCATAGAGACGGAGGTTTTTCGCAACATCACGACGCATCGCTTTTAGCGTGCAGCCATAGTCATTAAGCTTCACGTCTGTGGTCATCGAAATCAGCCGGTTCGCGATTCGAGAAGGCAGTAATCGAAGCCACAAGCCATCCTTCCGATCATGGCGCCATCCGCAAACCAAATCCATTCCTTTATCAATCTCATTTAAAAGCATAGGAATATCTTTGGGGTCATTTTGGCGGTCAGCATCAAGCGTAATCACGACCTCTCCGTTTGAATGCCTAAGCCCTGCGGCCAACGCAGCGGTTTGCCCGAAATTTCGGCGAAACTCAATAACCAAAACATTTGGATCAAGAGCTTGTAGTTCTATAAGTTTTTCAAGTGATCCATCTGTGCTGCCGTCATCGATAAAAATAATCTCAAAGGTTTTCCCGGTTTCGGTAAGAGACTCATTCAAATCTGTCAATAACGGAGAAAGATTCTCCAGCTCGTTAAATACTGGCAAAACAACTGAAATATCGACCTTGTCCATTTTATTTCCAGGAAATTAAGAGTCTTGCGTGCCAAATGATCGTGGAACAACATCTTCCCGATCCAAGAGTAAGTTTTTATTGTAGTACGGATCGCCCTTGGTCAGATAAGCAGAGTGACGAGCTTGAAATAAGCTTCTCTCGCGTTCGAATCTGGCTTTTTTCTCTGGGGTGTCCTCGTAGCCCCGGCTAATAGACTCATGATGATAAGCTTGGGCGAACGGCGTAAATACATTGCGATACCCTTGCTCAATTAACCTCAAACAAAAATCAACGTCGTTACAGGCTACTTTGAAGTCATCCGCATTAAGGCCACCAACCTCTCGATAGACCGCAGTCTTGCACATTAGCATCGCGCCAGTCACCGCGGACATGTTCTGAATGACATTTAGTCGATTAACATATCCGCTCGAACCACCTTGCTCATGCTTGTGGGGATGACCCGCATAACCACCAATCCCGACAACGATTCCTGCATGCTGGACCGAATCGTCGGGATAATATAATTTGCCTCCAACAGCCCCGATCTCTGGCCGTTGGGAATGTTCTAAAAGTGACTCGAGCCAATCGAAGTTAATAATCTGAATGTCATTGTTCAGTAGAACAACATGGTCGGCCGTGGCTTGCTCAACCCCATAATTAACAATCTCGGAAAAATTAAAGGGCACATCCAAGTCGACAAATTTTACCTGACTCGAACTCTCCTCATATCGCCGACGCAAGTCCGACGTTAGCTGTTCAACACTTCCGTTATCCACACCAATGATGCGAAAATTCGAATAACTGGTTCGTGTTAACAGTGAATCTATACATTGTTGAAGCATTAATGGCTGATCCCTGAAAGGGATAACAATATCGACCGACGGGTTGCCAATGATCTCCCGTCTTACCCGAAAAAAGTGGGGTGCATTTCCCGTAAGGACTTTACCTTCTATGTTACGCCGATCCAGGGCTTCTGTTAACGCTTTCTTCCCCCTGAGATGCGCCTCTGGTTTAACACCCGTATCCAGGCTGGTCGATTGCGTCGACTGACGCCAGTGGTAAAGAGGCTCAGCGATGTGAACGATATCGTGAGTCAACTCAGTGAGGCGCAAAATTAGATCGTAATCCTGCGCGCCATCAAACTCGGAACGTAAGCCACCGGCGGCCTCTATTAACTCCTTACGCACCGCTAGAAAATGGGTCACATAATTATGGGAAAGCAATAGATCAGGCGAATAATCCGGCTTGAGAATCGGTGACCCAAAATACCCAAATGACAAAGAATCCATCTCATCATTGAAAACAGTTTCATCAGAATAGACGAGGTCCGCACGCTGTTGGTGGAATGCTGTCATAACTTGAGCGAGTGCATCTTCCGCCAACATATCGTCATGGTCCATCAAAGCAATGATGTTTCCTCGTGCGGCGTCTATCCCAAAATTTGTCGCGCCAGAAATTCCTGAACTGCTCGTTAGGCTAACTAACGAAACCCGAGGCTCATCCAATTTATCCAGGTATTCCCGAGTTTCAAGGAGAGTCGACCCGTCGTTAACAATCACCAACTCCCAATTAGAGTAACTTTGGGAACGAACCGAATCGACCGCATCGCGTAACCATGGCCTCGGAGTGTTGTGAACCGGCATCACAATACTAATCAACGGCTGCTCCGCCAAAGAGCGCTTGGGGACGACTGGCACAAAACTTTTCTGCTGAAGCGCAACCTCAAATTGGCATTTGGGCTCGATTGCTGGCCGACCTAATAATTCGATTGCGGTTGGTGGTCGATCAAGCTTCGGCGCGGGCTTACGCCTGAACGCAAAAATAACTTTACGTAAAACTTCGGCAACTCGCCAGGCTTTTGATGAAAGAACCATATTCAGTTTGTGCTCGAGAGCATCAATTTGATGTTGCCCATGAAGCGTCTGGCTTTCCAATGTCGCGACTTGATTGCGCGCATCAGAGTATGCGCGCTCTTTCCCCCATAGACGGGAAAGCAGTTCACGATCACCGTTCGGCCCGTAAGTCAGATCAGGCCATAAAAATTTTATCTCCCAATTAACAACCGCGTCGCAAAAAACTGGAGTTAGCTCTGAACTTATATCTATCTTCACTATCTCAGCGGAATCGAACTCCTCATCTTGTTGTAGAAATTTCTGTTCTTCGCCGGTCAGACTATCGAAGTTCCCAATCACTTTTTCATGCCCAACAGCGTTGAAGATATCAATCCGGCTCGAAACAGTAACTGCATAAACGCAAAACGATTCAAATCGAGGTTCGCCATACTGTTTTGGGAAAAAAATGAAAAGGCTGCAGCTCCCAGCGCCTGAACGAGAAGTGGACAAATTTATCGAAACACCTTTTCGTCCAGAATTAGCAGGCGCGGTAAGTGTATTCATCCGAATCCGTGAGTGCGCACCCAGCGAGTTCTCTTCCATCTCCACCCAAAGCCATTTTAAGTAAGCAACATTCGGATCTCCGAACTGACGATTGAGTAAACTCTCGGGGTCAAGTACCGCGTAACCCTCTAACGAAAACTCTCTGAATTGTTGTTCAATCCTGTAAAAAGATTCAAGTGATTGACAGGTATCAATTCCAACAAAGTTAGTTGCCCAGCGTAGAAAATCTCGATGACAAGGCCCAAACTGTCTGGACCGATCAATCAGATCCAAACGCCGAGCGAATCGAAAAAGGAAGTAACCGACGCCTCTGCAAAAAGCTACTTCCGCCGTAAACCCTGAATCCGATACCGCCCACTCTTGGTCGATGGGATTGATGGTTCCATTCTGATCTAAGAGAAGATTGTCAGGTATAAGATCAAAATTATTGAAACCAGAGTCGCGAACACGTTGCTTGAGGAACGTGTAATAATCGACAAAATACACGCCGAGCTGATCGGGTGGTGCTCCCGGCGCTAGTGCTGACAACCAGAGGGCCGCAAGTGTCTGACCGCTTCGATAGGGTTCATTGGCTAGGGTGTGTTTGAAAGTCATGGGACTTTCGTTTTCAATGAAATCTAAGGCGCTGGAGGCAGGATATAAGGTCCGCCTGATTATTTCATCTTGACTCCGGGGTTTTTTAGTTTCAATCCAGAACTTTGATTTTCTTTCTCCAGCTGAAATTTTGAGAAAGTCAATATTTACCGGGGAGTTAGAGAAGTAATCTGTGTTGGAAAAAATCGAAAAATACGGCGCGCATTGTGTCGGGAATAGATTGCAACTACGAAACCGCTCCCATAATTCAAATATCGGCGAGGAGCCGGGCTCTCTTGACATTCCGGTTTCGTCAAGAAATTCAGCGATCGTTCGCCACGCGTCCTCTTTTTCATTCAGAAAATCTTCGCGAAACAGAAAATCCGGATCCTCTATAGATGGGAACGCCAGGACTCTTTCTATCTGAGTTGTATTATCAAAATTTTCAGCTTTAAGTTCTTTGTTGTTGACTAAATCAGACCGTTTGCGCCAATCCTGACGAGCTATAACCAAACCGCCTTCTCCAAGTACTCCCGGCATAATCTCGGTGAGGAAAAGCTCTCTATGGGTTTCGCTGGCAAAAGAAAGATCTGCGAAAATGACAATCGGCCCTCGTCCTTTAACGTCACCCCTGTTGAGATGATTCCCACCGTGTATTTGAGGAGAAACGACGGGGATAGACGCTTGATGATGTTCCAAACTGTCAAGCAATTCTTCAATGGTTGAAAAAAAACGATAAGATTCAACCGTGATCCCAAGGATTCGACCCGCTACACCCTGAGCCCAGTTTAAAAAAAAGAACTCAGGCGACTCAGGAAGATCAAGCGCTCGGACAATACTTGCGCCTTCCAATCGTTTATTAGAACGATCGCACAATCGTACAGAATCTTGGTTCTCCTTCATTCGGCGGTCTGATTCGTGTTCTATTGGCGTCAAAGATAAACGCTTAATCTAAAAATTTAGTTCAGGATCGACATGCAGATTAAAACTGACATCCGAAACACCAAAATCTCCCACATGCCCCACCACCGGCAGGCAAATGACATCGTAACGCCGATCGATTGCAACGTTATCGCGAAGATCGTCGTCCGCGGCGATACCAATCGAGATAAAATAGTCGCCTGGAACGAGGGAGCAAACAAAATCAAAATTTACGACCAAGGTTTGCCCTAATTCCCCACCGAAAAACCCCATCTCCCGGGAGCGGCTATTAGATCCAAAGACTACTTGGCCATCGACCGTTTTTATTGTGAACCCGAAAATAAGGCGATCGACTGATGTTGTAAAAAAAACTTTGGCGGCCAATCGTATTCGGTCACCAGTGCTAAAAAATGATTTGGTGTTACCACCATCCTCCCCTAGTTTATAATCATAAAAAAAGGCTTTCTGGTCGCCCCATCGATATTCTGCAGCGTTGTAATTTTGACGTTCAGCAAACCGATCGTCGGGAATGCATAGATCGTCTTTCCCGTGTTTCCGCCGCTCAGCATCCGGGCTGTTATTGTCATAGCGTCGGGAGTCTAATTCAGGACTATTATCCGGATCCCGATTTGGAGTAGATTTTTCGAGGACTGTCGCAAGATTACGGTCGCCCTGAGATTGCGGGCCAAACATATCCTCCAAATATTCTTGAATGACGTGCTTTGGATCGCCTTCAGAAGAAATTTTCCCATTTTTAAGATAAATCGCGTTCGAGCAGTGGGCCTGAACGAGGTCAACGGAGTGTGTGACAAACAATATTGTTTTCCCCGCGCTTTGGAGTTCTGCAAATCGGCGATAGCATTTGCGTTGAAATCGAATATCGCCGACCGCTAATGCTTCATCGACAATCAAAATATCAGGGTCGGTATTGATCGCAACCGCAAAGGCGAGTCTCACATACATTCCACTCGAATAGGTGCTAACGGGATGCTCTATAAAATCAGAGATACCCGAAAATTCAACGATGTGATCGAAACGAGCATCAATTTCTTCCTTTGATATGCCAATCAGCGACGCATTAAGATAAACATTCTCCCGCCCAGAAAATGCCGGATTAAATCCTGCGCCAAGCTCAAGCAATGCCGAGATTCGACCTTGTACTTTTTTTGTCCCCCGTGTTGGCGTCAGAGTGCCACAAATAATCTCAAGAAGGGTTGATTTTCCAGAGCCGTTGGGGCCAATTATGCCAACGGTCTGCCCTTTGGGTATCGCGAGATTAACATCCGCCAATGCTTGAAAATCCGCGTGATAGGTCCGCCGTCTGAGAGAGTACATCTCCCGGATTCGATCAATCGGTCGATTATAAATTTTATAGGTCTTTCCAATATCAGAAAGTTCAATTGGAAAATCAGAGGACATCCGCAAATCCAGTTCGCACCTTTTGAAACCACGCAAGTGTCGTCCAAGCAAAAACAAAAGCCACGCTGAAGTAAATCGCTAAACCAATCCAATCGGGTTGCTGCCCCCAAAGAACTAGTACGCGAAATTGCTCAATCGGAAATGTAATTGGATTCAGATACAAAAACGTTTGAATCTGCTCGGGGAGCGCTGTTTTAGGGTAAAGGATAGGGGCCATAAAGAAAAGAACGGTACTGAAAAGGCCGGTCACCTGAGCAATATCCTTCACAAACACCCCGATAGCAGAGACAAGCCAGCCAACACCGATACAGAATAAACACAGACCCGCAAGTGGAATCGGAAACAGGAGTACGGTCCAGGTGATGTCCCGCCCCACAAGGAATAAATAAAAAATAAGAATGGCAACGCTAATCACTGCCTGAAAAACTGCAGTAGCGAGCGATACCCAGACTAGTGATTCAAGCGGGAAAATCATCTTTTTTACGTATTGAGGGTTCGCCAGAATCAAAGTCGGCGCTTTGGTTAAACACTCGGCAAAAAACGAATGGATCAGCATGCCAGAAAAGAGAATTGCGGCAAACTCAAGACTCCCGCCACCCTGATCTGGCCATTTTATCTGCAGGATTGCCCCAAAAACAAAGGTATAAATTCCAAGCATGAGTAGCGGAGTGATAAACGACCAGACAAGCCCGAGCAGCGTTCCGCGATACCGCCCATAAATGGCACGTTTCGACAACTGACCCACAACAAACCGATTGCTTAATGCACTACCCAGTACGTAGCTCGGCGAGGCTTTGTGGTTCTCAGATTTCATTCTAACCATCCACCTAAAATTGCGATCAGCATACGCGCTGCACTTAACCCGTGTGCTCTTCGACTAATGCATTGAGATAAGCGCCATAAGTGCTTTTACCCATTGCGTGGGCCAAACGACCGAGGGTCTCTATATCGATATAACCCATCCGGAATGCGATCTCCTCGGGACAACTGATTTTCATTCCTTGCCGGTTTTCGAGCGTTTCAATAAACACCGATGCCTGAAGAAGCGACTCATGCGTCCCCGTGTCAAGCCACGCCGTCCCACGCCCAAGCAGTTCCACGCTTAATGTCCCCTCTTCCAGGTACAGGCGATTAAGATCGGTTATTTCAAGCTCACCACGAGGAGAAGGTTTTAAGGATCTTGCCAGTTCTGACGCTCGGTGATCATAAAAATAAAGGCCCGTAACGGCGTAACGAGAACGAGGCTTGGAGGGCTTCTCCTCGAGTGTTTCTGCTTTGCCTTCACTATCGAAACTGACCACTCCATACCGCTCTGGATCCCTGACCGGATAGGCAAAGACTGTTGCGCCACGAGTCAAAGTCTGGGCATGCTGAACCGCTCTAGTCAGGTCATGGCCATAGAAAATATTGTCTCCTAAGATGAGCGCAGACGGTTGTTGTCCAATAAACTCGGAACCCAAAATAAAAGCTTGGGCAAGTCCATCTGGCGACGGTTGAACGGCGTATGAGAGATTAATGCCCCATTGCGATCCGTCTTTCATCAACTCTTGAAACCGTGGCGTATCTTCCGGAGTTGAAATAATAAGAATATCCCGCAAGCCCGCAAGCATCAGCACGCTCAATGGGTAATAAATCATCGGCTTGTCATAAACAGGTAACAGCTGTTTTGAGACCACCTGGGTAACAGGAGATAAACGGGTGCCTGATCCACCGGCAAGAATCATTCCTCTCATCAGCCCGCTCCTAATCCACGGCGAAGGGATGATGCGCCGTCACCACCAACGGACACAACCCATTCTTGATTGTTTAAATACCATGAGACGGTCTCATGGAGACCTGACTCAAAGGTCTCTTTTGCAGACCAGTCAAGTTCGGTTTTGATTCGGGTCGCATCGATAGCATATCTGAAATCATGACCTGGCCGATCAGTTACAAATTCAATTAAAGAAGAATAACTCCCCTGCTCTCTTGGTCTTATTTGATCTAAGACATTGCAGATGCCATGCACAACCTCAAGATTTGTCCGCTCTGAATCACCGCCAATGTTGTAGGTCCTGCCGTTTTCCCCTGACTGCATCACCGTAACCAGCGCTCTCGCATGATCGTCAACGAACAGCCAATCCCGGACATTATCCCCTTTTCCATAAACCGGGATCGCCTCTTCGTCTAATGCCCGATGAATTACAACCGGAATTAATTTTTCGGGATACTGATACGGGCCATAGTTGTTAGAACAATTTGACACGACGATGTCTACGCCAAATGTCTCTCCCCAGGCCCGTACAAGGTGATCAGAGGCCGCCTTACTTGCCGAATAAGGTGAGTTGGGCTGATATGGCGAATCCTCAACAAATAGACCTTGTTCACCCAAGCTACCGTAAACTTCATCAGTCGAAATATGATGAAACCGAATTTGGCGTCGCCCGGACTCCTGACTCGCACTCTCCTCTCGAACTAACTCCAACAAGTTATAAGTCCCCTTCACATTGGTCTCAATAAAGAGGCCCGGTCCATCTATCGAACGGTCGACATGCGACTCCGCTGCAAGATGCATAATGGCATCGGGTTGATGACGCTTGATAACTACTCGCAACGCGTCTTGATCGCATATGTTTACCTGTTCGAATACATAACCGTCATATTGGGACTGACCAGAAAGTGTCGATAAATTTCCAGCGTAGGTTAACGCGTCAACATTAACAATCTTCTTGAAGTTTTTCTCAATTAAGTGTCGTATAACAGCAGAACCAATAAAACCGGCACCGCCTGTAACGAGGATACAACTCTGGTCAGGTAAGATCATCGACGCTCCGATTTTTTTTCTTATTCAACATCTCTGCGGTAGATGTTTTCAAGTCTCGATAAATTGAAGAAGCATAGTCACGCACGCCCTCTGCAACCGAAATCGGTTCGCTGTTAAAACCTGCACTGCGAATCTTTGTCATGTCAGCTTCGGTAAAGCTTTGATACTTTCCATTCAACGCCGTCGCCATTGGAAAATAGGTCAAAAATTTTTCTTCAACCGCCTGATTAAGGGGTAAAGAAGATTCACCGTCCAATGCCCTGCAGGCGTTTATCACGGCGATCGCAACGTCGTTGAAACTCTGGCTAGTTCCAGTTCCCACGTTATAGATTCCATCAATATCCCGGTTGTCGTAAAAAAATAAGTTGGCTCGAATCGCGTCCTTGACGTGTACGAAATCACGACGCTGCTCTCCATTTGAGAAACGGCCAGTTCCCTCAAAAAGACCAATTGTTCTTTTCTCAAAATACTGGTGAGTTAGGTGCCACACCACAGAGGCCATCCGACCTTTGTGAGATTCTCTAGGCCCATAGACATTAAAGTACCTCAATCCCACAAGCTGGCTTGATCGAGTCTTCTTAACCCGCCACGCAAAATGATCGAACAGCGTTTTGGAGTAGGCGTAAGCATTAAGCGGACGACAATCCTCCGCACTTTCGATAAAGGGTCCGTCTAAGCCATAAACCGAGGCAGAGGACGCATAAACGAGTGGACACCCTACCGGCTCCAGAGCCTGCAGCAGTCGTTTTGAATACTCAAAATTAACAGACATTACAAAACGACCATCTGCAACCATTGTGTCTGAGCATGCTCCCAGATGGAAGACGTATGAGAGATTTTTAGCCAACGCTGCAGATTCCAATTTCTCAATAAAATCGTCTTTATCAAGATAATCTGCGACCATTAAATCATTAATGTTTCGTATTTTTGAGACGTCAGAAAGATCATCAACTAACAGGATTTCTGTTTCACCTCGCGAATTAAGTTCGGCAATTAGATTCGATCCGATAAATCCGGCGCCTCCAGTGACCACAATCATAGATTAAGCGCTCCTATACACCGAATCTGAAAAATCACTAACCCTCACCACGCTTGTTCCAAACCGACTGACCACAGCGCTTGCGCCTATAGTCGCCAATTGAACGTTCTCGCGCCAACTCAATCCAAGGCCCAAACCCAGTGCGATTACTGCAACGACCGTATCCCCGGCGCCGCTTACATCAAAAACCTCCAGTGCACTCGCGGACTGATGAATCACCTCACCCGAATCTCTAAAAAGGGTCATCCCCGCATCGCCTTGGGTAACCAGTAACGCCTCGAGACCAGTCGCTTCAATCAAGTTGAACGCTGCCGTACGAAACGCGTCGCCAGATGCTGATACGCCAGTCACTGCTTCGAATTCAGACCGATTAGGCGTAACCACGGTAGCTCCTTTATACCGACTGAAATCCGTCCCTTTGGGATCAATAATTATTGGCTTTTTAGTCAATGACGATATCGTCAACATCTCTTCAACGTGATCCAAACTACCTTTACCATAGTCAGAGATCACAACGACATCAGCTTCATTATTTAACGAGCGAAAATCCTCGACTCCTTGGCGAATCAGATCATTACTCGGTGCTTTCTCAAAATCTGCCCGCAATAATTGTTGGTTGCGCGACACTATTCTTAATTTCTCTGTTGTACGTCCATGCGCATCAATATGTAAATGGCGATCAACATGCGCTTCGGCCAAAATAGCGTCGAGACGTTTACCCGCATTATCATCTCCAATGAAAGAGAGCAGGTCACATCTCGCACCCAATGATGCGACATTTGCCGCGACATTTCCTGCGCCACCGGCGCACTCCTCCACGACGTCGACATTTATTATGGGGACTGGGGCCTCAGGAGAAATTCGATCGACGTTGCCCAACCAATAACGATCAAGCATTATATCCCCGACCACTAGAACCCGTATGTTGGCCGCTGCATCTAGAAGTTTTCGCTCGACCGAATCCATATTATTCGTGCTCCACCAACACCGGTCTTCGCCCGATACTGTAATAGGAAAGATTGTGCATCGCGACGACCTTGGGATCAAAAACGTTACGGCCATCGAAAATTACTTTGGAAATTAGTTTCTGCTCAAGTTGATCAAAGTCAGGCGCACGAAACTCCTTCCACTCGGTAAGTAAAAGTAAAGCGTCTGATTGATCAACAGCGTCGTACAGCTCATCAACAAACTCAACAGACGCACTAACGTCTAACCGTTTTTGAGCCTCCGTCGTCGCAACCGGATCGTAAGCGCGAATAGTTGCGCCCCTTTCCGAGAGGGCTTTTATTACAACAAGACTTGGCGCCTCTCTCATATCATCAGTATTAGGCTTGAATGAGAGTCCCCATATCGCAAAACATTTCCCCGTTAAGTCTTCCCCAAAATGGGAAAGAACCATTTCGACCAGGCGATTTTTCTGTCTCTCATTTACGCGTTCAACAGCCTCCAGCAGTTCAGGCTTATGACCTGACTTAATAGCAATCTGTGCTAACGCTTTTACATCCTTGGGAAAACACGAGCCGCCATAACCGCATCCTGGGTATATAAAATGATAGCCAATCCGTGGGTCTGACCCAATGCCCACGCGAACCGTTTCTATATCTGCACCAACTCGCTCGGCTATATTTGAGACCTCGTTCATGAACGATATTTTAGTCGCCAACATCGCGTTAGCCGCATATTTTGTCAACTCTGCCGATCGAACATCCATCAGTAAAAGGCGATCATGATTCCGATTAAATGGCGTGTAAAGTGCGCGCATAATTGATCGTGCCCGATCACAGTCTGCACCGACGACAATGCGATCAGGTTTGACAAAATCCTCGATCGCTGCGCCCTCTTTTAAAAATTCTGGATTAGATACCACAGCGAAATCAATCTTATTGCCTCTGGACTCTAATCGAGATTGAATTGCCTCACTCACGCGATCCGCGGTTCCAACTGGAACAGTTGACTTATTAACGATGACTTTAAATTCCATGAGCGCGTCGCCGATACCCTCAGCAACCGCAAGCACATGCTGCAGGTCGGCTGAGCCGTCTTCCCCCGGAGGCGTGCCAACCGCAATAAAAATAACATCTCCATGATCAACGCCATCGGATAGG
Organism: Arenicellales bacterium nBUS_48; assembly: GCA_051201575.1. GTDB lineage: Bacteria > Pseudomonadota > Gammaproteobacteria > Arenicellales > UBA868 > UBA868. The sequence goes on from CP179197.1 coordinate 1,485,251, forward strand.
TTGTTCGAAAAGCGAAGCCGGCCTGATTCGATGTGCGAAAGAACGAGACTTTCGAGTCCAGGTTCATAGATCGGAATGACGCCGTCTTGCAGGCCTCGAATCTTTTTCTCGTCGGTATCAATGCAAAGCACCTGATTGCCAACATCAGCGAGACAGGTGCCGGAAACAAGTCCCACATACCCGGTTCCTACAATCGTAACTTTCATTTGATTCAGATGCCGTCTCTTCGCGGTTGTGTTTCAACTACAGGCGCCCAAAAAGAAGGGTGCCTAGTCGACACCCCTCTTTTTCAACGGATCGTAATTTTATCAGTTTTGCGGCAACTTTCCATCGATCACGATGTTTTCGATGTTATTTTTGAAGGTTTTCTCACCGATTCCAGGAACCTCAAGTAACTCATCAACGTGAGAAAAACCACCGATTGCTTGTCGGTAAACGATAATTTGATCCGCCAGAACAGGGCCAACACCCACGATATTTTCAGCCAATACCTCGGCAGATGCCGTATTTATGTTGACCGGTCCTGCAGTTGCGACAGACCCGAATAACGTACCTAGAAGAAAAAGAAGCTTAGCGTTCGTTTTGAATTGAGATTTTTTCATTTTCTACGCTCCATGTAGATGATTGATTGAACTGCAAAATTGCAGTCATCAATACTTTGACACCCCGCCGGGAATCCGCAATGTAAATAAGTCACTGCTCGGCTCGCCAACAATATGGCAACGATATGACTAAGAACGTACCCGCTTCCAAGCAACCGGGCTTTCTTTAGAGACTCAAATTAGGTTAGCTCTGACTTTATAAACGTCGCAAAGTTACCAAAGGCTAACCCGGCACGGTAAAGCAATCGCAAACGACGAGGAAGATAGTACGAGAGAACTCGTTCGATCAGCAACTAAGAACTGACAACTTGTCGGTTAAGGCCGTTAATTACTTAATATCAGGGCTTTTATTTTTCGTAGGATTAGCCCGGCGACACAAAAACAATGCAACGGCGGTTGGCACAATGCCCAGCAAGAAACCAAATAGCAGCGCTACCAGCAATGCGAACACGATCTTGCCTTCCCACAAAAAATCGAAGTACACCAATGTCACATCGTGTGGATTTTTGGCCGCAAAAGTCAGACCAAAAAACACAATTATTACTAACGCGACGGAAATGAGAGCCTTTTTAATAAAGCGCATCGAAATCAATTAACGGAAGACAAACGGCGACGATGTTTAATTATCGTCGCCGTTTGGAACATCGGTTTTAGGCATTGAACTATTCTGGTTAACTCGTTCGCGCAGCAGTCTACCGGGCTTAAAGTGAGGGACGTACTTCCCGGGCACATCAACCGAATCACCGGTCTTAGGGTTACGACCACTTCTCGGCATTCGATAGCGTAGTCCAATACTGCCAAACCCTCGGATCTCGATTCGATCTCCGGCGATCAACGCCTGGCGCATCCGATCGAGAACGGTGTTTACCGCAAACTCAACGTCCCGCGGCGGCAAATGAGACTGATCAAGACAAAGGCGCTCGATCAGTTCAGACTTTGTCATCGTACTCATCGGATTGCCTGTTCGAGCATCTCTATCCCGGTCCTAGCCGTCTTGCTTGTTGAGTTCTTCTTTAAGTTTATCGCCAAGAGAGGTGCGAAGGGTCGCCTGACCGCTGTACTGCTGAACAGTTTGACCTTCGACCTCGGCATCGAGGGCTTTTATTGAGAGTGTGATTCGTCGCGTCTTCCGATCAATGCTGCTAATTTTGGCTTCAACCTCAGCATCGACACTTAACACAGAACGGGCATCTTCAACATAATCTCGCGACAATTCCGTTGCACGGAGGTAACCCTCAACGCCATCCCCAAGGTCGACGACCGCACCTTTTGCGTCTACGCTCGTTACTTTCCCTTTCACGGATGCGCCCTTGGAATGACCCCCGACAAAGGCGCTAAACGGATCTTCTAAAGCTTGTTTGACGCCCAAGGAGATTCGCTCCCGCTCCGGATCCACAGAAAGCACGATCGCTGTAATCTGATCACCCTTCTGAAAATCACGAACCGCATCTTCGCCCTCTCGATCCCACGACAGATCGCTTAGATGGATAAGTCCATCAATACCGCCTTCAAGACCAATGAATACTCCGAAATCGGTGATTGACTTGATTTCTCCAGTTATCTTATCGTTTCGCTGATGAGCCGCCGCAAACTCGTCCCATGGGTTACCCGAACATTGTTTCATTCCAAGAGAAATTCGACGACGCTCTGAATCGACCTCAAGCACCATCACCTCGACTTCGTCCCCAAGATGACAAATTTTATTTGGATGGACATTTTTATTCGTCCAGTCCATTTCAGAAACGTGGACGAGGCCTTCCACCCCTTCCTCAAGCTCCACAAATGCACCGTAATCAGTGATATTTGTAACCTTGCCAAAAATTCGCGTTTTTTCCGGGTAACGTCTTGCGATATCTGACCATGGGTCCTCGCCAAGTTGCTTCATACCAAGAGAGACTCGGTTACGCTCTCGGTCGAATTTGAGCACTCGAACAGTCACCTCATCTCCAACATTAAGTGCCTCAGAAGGGTGCTTAACCCTTTTCCAGGCAATATCGGTAATATGAAGCAGTCCATCGAGGCCGCCAAGATTCACAAACGCGCCGTAATCGGTCAAATTTTTAACAATTCCGGTAACCACTTGACCTTCTTCAAGATTCTTGAGCAACTCACTTCGCTCTTCCTGCATCTCTTGCTCAACCACGGCTCGTCGCGACACAACGACGTTGTTTCTCGCTTGATCAAGCTTAATCACCTTGAATTCAAGCTCACGATTTTCGAGGTAGGCAGAGTCCGTTACTGGTCGCACGTCCGCCAATGAACCCGGCAGGAATGCCCGAACCTCGTCAAGCGAGATCGTAAAGCCGCCCTTTACCTTACCGGTCAGAAAACCAGTCACAATAGCCTCACTGTCAAACGCCGTTTTTAGCGCTTCCCACGATTTCACCCTTCGCGCTCTCTCTCGAGACAGGCGTGTGTTTCCAAAACCATCTTCCAGGGCTTCGATTGCGACTTCGACTTGATCCCCAATTTGGATGGAGACTGAACCGTCCGCATCTCGAAATTGTGTGGCTGGAATCTCAGATTCGGACTTGAGACCCGCGTTTACGATGACGTAATCACTATTTAAATCGACGACTTCGGCGACAATCACGGCGCCAGTCTGCATTACGGAGTTTTTAAAGCTCTCTTCAAGGAGTTGTTCAAAGTTTTCTGACATTTTTTTGGTAGGAAGCCTTTTACAAAATGGCAAGGTTAGGGGTGAATTTAAACTGGAAGACCAGTCTCCTTATAAAACCAACTTAATCAATACTGTCGGGCGCGTAACAATTTCACTATCTCGTCGAGAACTTGTTCCCGCGTGACCTCCGACGTGTCAATTTCGACGGCGTCGCTCGCAGGCATCAACGGGGAAATCGTCCTATGGGTATCCTGATAATCCCTCGCCGCGATCTCGTTTTCGAGGCGCGGGAGATTAACATCAAAACCCTTGTCCTTCAACTGTTTATAACGCCTTTCTGCCCTGACTTTGGGGGTTGCTGTTAAGAAAATCTTCAACACGGCATCAGGAAAAACGACTGATCCTAAATCTCGCCCATCAGCGACGAGCCCCGGCGCGCGTCGGGTTTCCCGTTGTCGAGCCAATAACGCCTGTCGAACTTCCGGGATCGCCGCATAAATCGACGCGGAACGCCCACCCTCCTCACTTCTGATCGCGGCGGTAATATCCCGACCCTCGACCCAGATTCGAATTTCGTCTGTTCTGACCTCGAACCTAACATCAAGCTGATCCCCAACGCGCCGGAGTTGATCAATCTGCCCAGGAAGGATACGTTGCTGATGTGCAATATGGGCAAACGCCCTGTAAAAAGCCCCGCTATCAAGGATGTGCCAACCGAGTTGATGGGCCAATAACAACCCAACCGTGCCTTTTCCTGTCCCGCTTGGGCCATCGATTGTTATAACAGGATCATGGTCAGACATTTTCCGTTGATTCCAATTCTGAAATATCTAATCCGACCTGATTGGCAATCTCAACAAAATCTGGAAAAGACGTCGCAATGTTGTCCGCATCACAAATTTTAATTTCCTCACTTGCGATTCCGCCTGCTACCGCGAACGCCATTGCAATTCGATGATCGCCATAACTTTCTACTTGGCCGCCCTTTAATTGACCTCCCGTGATATCCATTCCATCCGGCGTTTCATAAGCTTCAATTCCAAGAGCACGTAGCCCATTGACCATTGCTGTAATCCTGTCGGATTCCTTGACTCTCAACTCTGCTGCGCCTCTTATACGAGTGATACCGGTCGCAGCGGCCGCTGCGACCGCGATAATCGGGAACTCGTCGATTGCGCCCGCGACATCCTGAATAGATACATCGATTCCATGCAGTTCAGAAGAATAAACAATAAGATCACAAACCGGTTCATTGCTAAAATCTTGAATATCAGAACAGCTAATTTTTGCGCCCATTTGCGTCAAAATTCTCAGTACGGCGTCTCGGGTCGGATTAATACCGATTCGTTTTAACACTAATTTACTACCCGACAGCAGGCAGGCGGCAACGATAAAAAATGCAGCGGAAGAGATATCTGATGGTACACGGACTGTCTGGCCAACAAGCGTCTCGTCACCAGAAATCCGAAGGGCCTTGCCCCCTCCCGAACTCTTTTGAGAAAACGCGCGAAACATTCTCTCGGTATGATCGCGTGACGCTACCGGCTCAACGATCGATGTCTCCCCCGAGGCATATAACCCTGCTAGCAGTACCGCCGACTTTACTTGGGCACTTGCCACCGGGAGCACATATTTAATTCCTTGTAATTCCGAACAGCCTCTTATGATCAATGGCGCCCGGTTATCTTGGCTTTCAATATCAGCGCCCATTTCCGAAAGTGGCTCAATAACTCTCGCCATTGGGCGACTTTTCAGTGACTCATCACCTGTCAATACGGTGTCGAATCTCTGACCCGCAAGCAGTCCGCTCAACAACCTCATTGAAGTGCCCGAATTGCCAAGATCAAGCGGGTGAGCCGGCTCGGTAAGGCCGTATTTACCCACACCTTCGACGATCACGACCCCGGCCGATGGTCGATCCACCGCGACCCCCATTAATTCAAACGCGTTTAAGGTTGCGAGCACGTCGTCGCCTTCCAGAATTCCCTCGATTCGGGTTTGACCCTCTGCGATTGCGCCAAACATAATGGCCCGGTGACTGATTGACTTGTCTCCGGGGATTGTCGCCTCTGAAATAAGGGTCAACGATGGCTTAGACAATAGATAAGTCATATTGGCTAATTAATTTTTTGATTCGGTCTTGATGGTTGTAAGCCGGTTTCGAAGTAGCTTTGCGGCCTTAAACAACTCCTCTAAAGATTCCCCGTCGGATCCCGTAATCGATTCCTTTATCTGGTCGAGAATCGTTTGGTAAGCGTTAATCAGTTCAACGGTAACGGCTTTATTATCAAGACAAATATCGCGCCACATGACAGGATCACTGCCCGCGACTCGGGTAATATCAAAAAACCCACCTGCCGCTAAAGCGAGGCAATCATCTTGGTCAACCTGCTGTGCAAGTTGAGACACCAGCGCGTACGCGACGATATGAGGCAGGTGACTGGTCATGCCGAGGACCCGGTCATGCACGTCAACTTCCATAATTTTGATATGCGAGCCGATTTGCTCCCACAGTTGCGTTATTTTTTGGATAGAGGTGGAGTTCGTCTCTGCGGTTGGCGTAAGCACAGTCCAATGATCTACAAAGAGGTCGGAACGCGCAGCCTCTGGACCACTCGACTCACTACCCGCAACCGGATGACCCGGGACAAAATGTTCAAATCGATCAGCTAAAACACCCCGGGCAATGTCGACGACGCGCCGTTTAGTGCTGCCCGCATCGGTGACGATCGCGCCGGTTTGAAGCGCTTCGCCCACCTGGGGCAGCAAACTTGTCATCGTTCCCACCGGGGTCGCCAGAAAAACCACATTCGCGCTAGATACTGCTTCTCCCACATTCGTTGTGCCAGAGTCAATTAGCCCACGCTCCATAGCTATATCCAGCGTCTGCGTATTACGGGCGCAACCCACAACTTGACCGACTAATCCCCGCTCCTTTAATGCACTGGCAACCGACCCGCCGATGAGCCCGACTCCGATAACAGTCAGTCTGTCGATCAGCGGCGAAATAGACGATGTCGACATTTTAAGCGTCTGCCAATTGACTAATCGTTTTTCTCAAGGTCGAAACAAATTCTTGGTTTTCAGAAGGCAATCCAACCGTAATCCTGAGGTGTTCGGGGAGGCCATAATTTCCAATCGGACGAACAATCACTCCCTGAGCTAGCATTAATTCATATATTTTTGAGGCGTTAGAGCCTACTTGAACACAAATAAAATTAGCCACCGAAGGAATTGTTGTTAAGCCAAGGTCAACGAAGGCTTGGTTCAACTGAAAAAGTTGTTCGGCATTCTCCGTCACGCATTGGGAAATAAAATCTGGATCTGAAAGCGCAGCCTCCGCTGCTGCGAGTCCCATTGAATTGACATTAAACGGTGGTCGCACCCGATTAAGTATCTCAGTAATCTCAGGCGTTGTGATGGCATAACCGACTCGCAAGGCGGCTAAACCATAAGCTTTGGAAAACGTTCTGGTAACGATAAGATTTGGAAAACGCGTCAATAGAGCGACGCCATCTGGGTAGTCATTTACACCAAATGGTCTCACGTATTCAAAATAGGCTTCGTCCAGCACTGTAATGACGTGATCAGGAAGACCTGAAAGAAATGCCTCAACTTCGCCCTGACTGACATAAGTCCCGGTTGGATTATTAGGATTCGCGATAAACACAATTCGGGTATTTGAGTTGACTGCCTCGCGCATCGCTTCTAGGTCATGTCCGAACTCAATTGCCGGCACAATTGCTAGGTTTGCATCTACTGATTTTGCCGCTAACCCGTATACCGCAAATGCGTGTTCAGAAATCACCACGCCTTGGCCTGGCTCCACAAAGCATCGCGTAATAATATCGAGCACATCGTTTGACCCGTTACCCAATGTGAGCTGTGACGGCAATACATTTAATTGCGCTGACAACTTTTTCTTCAGCCGAAAGCCGGAACCATCAGGGTAACGAGCTAAATCGCTCACGCAATCAATTAACGTGCTTCTAACACGTGGACTGGCTCCCCTGGGGTTCTCATTAGAAGCCAGTTTGATGATTTCGCTGATCCCCAATTCACGCTCTAGCTCCTCTACCGGCTTGCCCGGCTGGTAGGGGTGCAGGCCCCGAACACCATTAGCAACGAGTTGATGAAGATTTGATTCTATGGTCATATGCTGCGTGGGTAAGAACCCAAGAGTTTGAAAAAGGCAGACCCTTCTCTTATCCGCTCAACCGCTTCAAAAATTGATGGGTCCTCAATATGACCCTCAATATCAATAAAGAAGACATAACGCCAAAGTTGGGGGCGCATTGGACGAGACTCGATTCGGGTCATGCTTATTTTCGAATCGGCGAACGGCTCAAGCAGTCTAAGCAGCGCTCCGGATTGATCAGGATTAGCAACCGCGATGCTTGTCTTGTCCCGCCCACTCGGTTCCGGGGTTTGCTTTGAAATCACCAGGAAGCGGGTGGTATTGCCCGGAACATCTTCAATTTCACGAGCCCGGATCTCCAAACCGTAAACGTTACCGGCAAGTTCCGAAGCCACTGCGAGAATCGTGGGATCTTCGGCCGCAGCCTTTGCAGCGTCTGCCGTGCTTGATGTTGCAATCTGGTCCAGTTGGGGCCAATTTTCCGCTAGCCAGCCTCGGCATTGGGCAAGCGCTTGCTCATGCCCTGCTATGGTTTTGGATTTTTTTGCACCAGGGTGTGCTAATAAGCAATGGGAGACTCTCAAATCGACTTCGTTACAAATCGTCAATTCGGTTTCCAGCATCAGATCAAGTGTCGCATTGACTCCACCTTCGGTCGAGTTTTCGACCGGCACGACTCCGAAGTGAGCCGCCCCGCTCTCGGTAAGCCGAAAGACCTCCTTTATGCTTGTCGCCGAAGCAACTTCAATCTGCTGTCCGAATACTTTATACGCGGCCTGCTCGGTAAACGTTCCTTTTGGACCTAACACCGCAACCGTTAGTAACGCCTCAACCCCTCTCGCCGCGGAGATGATCTCGCGAAAAATTGTCTTGATTGCATCTTCCGAGAGTGGTCCCTGACTGGATTTAATCAGGCGATCAAGTATCTGAACCTCGCGCTCAGGCCGATAGACAGGTGCACCGAGACCCGTTTTTCGGGAGCCGATTTCCGAAGCCAGCCTAACCCGGTCATTGATCAGGTTTAATAACCTGTCATCAATCTGGTCGATTTGATTACGAAGCGGCTCTAACTCTTTATTCTTCGGCATTTCGTTAACGGACCACGGCGCTTATGACACCCGACTTGTTAAAGGAATCTTTGCAGAGTCTACCCGCAGATGATACTTAAGGGGTTGAAAACTGATTACTCAACCGAATCCAATGTTTCACCTGAGTCGATGACTTTACCTATACTCACCAGGTTTTCTCGATCATCCAGCCGAATCAAACGAACGCCCTGGGTATTGCGCCCCACAACCGGTATTTCTTCGGTGCGAGTCCTGACAAGGCGACCGCTACCCGTAATCAGCATTAAATCATCGCCACTGATAACGCGATCGGCTCCAATGAGCGCACCGTTTCGCCCGCCAACCTTGATGGCGATTACCCCTTGACCGCCGCGGTTTTTTAACGGGAACTCATTTAACACGGACCGCTTTCCAAAGCCATTTTCCGTCGCGACCAGCACTGTTTCGTCGTCACTACTTTCATTGAATATCAACATTGAAATGACTTCATGACCATGTTTCATGTTGACGCCTCGGACACCACGCGCTGTCCTTCCCATCTGTCGGACTTGAGATTCGGAAAAGCGAATTGCTTTCCCCCCCGAAGTGAACAGCATGATATCCGAGCTCCCTGTCGTCAGCGCAACTTCGACCAACTCATCATCCTCACCCAGATCAACCGCGATTAAACCAATTGAACGAGGTCTTGAAAACTTATCGATTTCACATTTCTTAACGACTCCGCGACGAGTCACCATGCATACAAAACCTTCTGTATTACTTTTATTAATCGGCAGCAGTGCCGTAATGCGCTCGGATTCGGAAAGCGGTAGAAGATTAATAATAGGCCGACCACGAGCTTGTGGTCCCGCCACTGGAAATTGATAAACCTTCAGCCAATACACCTTTCCAAGATTTGAGAAACACATTACCGTATCGTGAGTATTGGCAACAAATAACCGTTTTACAAAATCTTCTTCCTTGGTCCGGGTAGCTACCCTACCTTTGCCACCCCGCTTTTGGGCGTGATAATCCGAAACAGGTTGGGATTTCACGTATCCTTCGTGCGATAACGTGACCACCCGGTCTTCAGGGGTAATCAAATCTTCGTCCTCGAGGTCTTCATGCAGATCGTTGATTTCGGTTCGCCGGGAATCTCCATAGCGATCTTTGATATCAACTAACTCGGCACGAATAACCTCCATCAACCGATCAGGGCTTTCTAGGATGTCAAGAAACTCCCGAATCCGTTTTAGAACTTCTACGTATTCCTCCCTAATCTTGTCCTGCTCAAGTCCGGTCAGACGATGAAGGCGGAGATCAAGTATTGCTTGCGCCTGCAATAGCGACAGGCGATACCCCTCTTCGCTCATGCCATATTCATCTGCCGATTTTTCAAACGACCCGTCCTGAAGACGAGAGGCTTCCAGCATCTGATCCACGACGCGAGACTCCCATGCCCGCGCCAAAAGGCCCGACTTTGCTTCGGCCGGACTCGTCGACTTCTTAATCAATTCGATCACCGGATCTATATTGGCCAATGCAACCGCAAGCCCTTCCAGCAAATGAGCACGGGCGCGAGCTTTTTTTAGGTCAAAAAGAGTTCGGCGGGTAACAACCTCACGACGATGACGAATAAAGTCTTCTAGAAGCTCAATTAGAGTGAAAAGTCTCGGCTGATTGTTCCTGAGTGCAACCAAATTGATACCGAAGACTGTCTGCATCTGGGTATGCTGGTACAGGTTATTGAGGATAACTTCGGGACTCTCGCCGCGCTTCAGTTCAATAACAACTCGCATGCCAGACTTGTCCGATTCATCTCGTAACCCCGATATTCCCTCGAGGCGTTTGTCTCTCACCAGCTCCGCAATCTTTTCAAGGAGCCTTGCCTTGTTGACCTGATACGGCAACTCGGTTGCAATCAATGCATAGCGGTCATTCCCCGGCATATCCTCGGTAATTACCCTGGCGCGAACATAAATCTTGCCCCGACCTGTCCGGTACGCATCCCGAATACCCCGACTCCCGTTAATGATGCCGCTCGTTGGAAAGTCAGGTCCTGGAATAATTTCCAAAAGTTTCTCCAAAGAAACGTTTGGGTCATCAATCAGGGCTAAACAGCCGTCGATTGCCTCGGAAAGATTGTGCGGCGGAATATTTGTCGCCATGCCAACCGCAATGCCGGCAGACCCATTAACCAAGAGATTTGGAAAGCGGGCAGGCAGAACTGAAGGCTGATGTTCGGTTTCGTCATAATTTGGAACAAAGTCGACGGTTTCACGGTCAAGATCGCCAAGGAGTTCATGCGCAATTTTATCAAGACGAATCTCGGTATATCGCATCGCTGCAGGCGCATCACCATCGACTGATCCAAAGTTGCCCTGCCCATCGACAAGGGGGTATCGCAACGAGAACGGCTGAGCGAGTCTCACAATCGCGTCATAAACCGCTGAATCACCATGAGGATGATACTTACCAATGACATCGCCGACGACTCGGGCAGATTTTTTGTAGGCTTTGTTCCAGTCATTGCCAAGCTCAGACATGGCAAATAAAACTCTCCGATGAACAGGCTTAAGACCGTCTCTTACGTCCGGAAGCGCCCGACCCACGATGACACTCATCGCGTAATCTAGGTATGACTTGCGCATCTCCTGCTCAAGATTTGCGGGTAGCGTTTCTCTGGCGATTTCATCCATAAGATTCAAGTGACTCTCTAAAGTCGTAACAAATTAAAAAGGTGATATGGGGAAGCGCCAGAGGATTTACCCGCGAATAATAGCGCCCTAAAACTGGCTGCGATTTTACCACGAAATCCTATTTTTCGCGCCTTTGACGACTCGGAAAATCTGTCTAATTCACGCAAAAAATAAGCTGAAAAAGGATCACACCGCGACTCTCACAATGAAGCAACAATCCAGTTCAAAATGCTGCCCATCCAAGGAATTATCAGGACGAGCAACAACGCATTAACCCCCAACGCCCAACCAACAAGGGGCCGGTAACCATATGACGATGCGCTAAGCAAATGCGGCGAGGAGTCATCGAAATACATCAACTTAACAATTCTTAAATAATAAAATGCGCCGACAACAGCGAAGAGGACCGCGGCCACGACAATTTCAATAAAACCTGCCCTTAGGGCCGCTTCAAGAACGAAGAGTTTCGCAAAGAATCCTGCCGTGGGCGGTATTCCCGCTAAAGAAAACATAGCCACCAGCATCATAAACGCAAGAAGAGGATTCCGCCGATTAAGTCCGCGAAGATCATCCAAATGGTCGCATTCAAAACCCGGCCGACTCAGGGCAAGGACCACACCAAAAGCCACAAGCGTTGTAAACATGTAGATCAGCGTATACATCATTGCGGCTGAAAGACCGAGCTCCCCCGCTGTCGAGAAGCCGAGCAAAAGAAAACCCATGTGGGAAATAGTGGAATAGGCAAACATTCTCTTAATGTTCGATTGCGCAATCGCAATGATATTGCCGAGGCCAATCGACAAAACAGCAGCAACCAGGATGACGTCCTGCCAAATCTCGAGCCAACCCCCGAGACCGGAAATCAGCAGTCGAAATAAGATCGCAAACGCGGCAAGCTTGGGTACTGCAGAGAGATATAGCGTTGTGCTCGTCGCCGAACCCTCATAAACATCCGGCACCCACATATGGAACGGAACGGCTCCAAGCTTGAATAATAATCCTGCAATGACCATCACCACCGCGAGCGTTAAAGGAAGGCTCGAAGGGGCTAAGTTAGTTAATGTGGCATCTGAAATTTGATCCAAAGAAAGTGAACCCGTCAGGCCATATAGCAAAGACATCCCGTACAACAACAGGCCAGACGCAAGCGCGCCAAGAATAAAATATTTCATCGCCGCTTCCGCGGCTGCTACTGAATCACGCTGCATCGCGATCATTCCGTAAAGGCAAAGGGCCAGCAGCTCAATTCCCACATAAAGTGTCAAAAGGTGAGATGAACCGATCATGGTCATCATGCCGACGACCCCGAACAGAGCCAGCACCAGATACTCCACCCGCCAGAGACCTCGCTCTTGGCTATATGCCCTCGAGTAAAACAGGACCACTACCGCTGCCAGACACGTCGTGGCTCGCAACACAGCGGAGACACCGTCTTGAATCACAAGGCCATTCAAGGCTGATCCGAGCGGGTGCGCCAATTGTTCCAACGAAAGATAGCTGGCTACGAGCAATGAAACGGCTGTTAATGGCCAGGCCAATGCACACGATTTATGGGGCTTTGTTATCAACTCAACCAAAAGAATAAAACAGGCCATTGAGGAGACCAAAATCTCCGGCAAGACTGCGCCAATGTTAAGTTCAGCTAGGGTCATTACAGTTTTGTTGTTTCTAGATGCGCAAGTAAATTTGTGATGCTTTGCTCCATCACTTCAAGTAAGGGGGACGGCCAGACCCCAATCAACAAAACTGACACGGCGAGAATGCCCATAACACCGAGTTCGCGGCAATCTAGATCTTTCAATGCCTCCACGTCCGGATTGATAATTCCGCCAAAAACAACTCTCTTTACCATCCATAACGTATAAGCCGCCCCTACGATCAAGGTCAATGCAGCAATTGACGCATAGATTCCGCTCACAGAAAATGCACCCAGAATGACCAAAAATTCCCCAACGAAGCCTGATGTTCCTGGGAGTCCCGCATTCGCCATTGCAAAAAACACCATAAAAAACCCGAACCTCGGCATCACTTTGACCACGCCCCCATAGACCGCGATTTCCCGGGAATGCAAACGATCATAAAGAACGCCGACGCCCAAAAACATCGCCGCCGAGATAAAGCCATGAGAGATCATTTGAACAACCGCGCCGGTCATTGCTGTCGTATCGAAAACAAAAAAACCTAAGGTCACAAAACCCATATGGGAAATCGATGAATAGGCGATCAATTTCTTCATATCGCGCTGAACCAGAGCGACTAACGCGATGTACACAACCGCTATCAGGGATAAGCCGATTACGAGCCACGCGAGCTGATGGGCAGCGTCGGGCGCTATGGGCATCGCAAAGCGCAAAAATCCATACGCCCCCATTTTCAGCGTGACAGCCGCAAGGATTACTGACCCGCCGGTCGGCGCCTCTACATGCGCATCAGGAAGCCAGGTGTGCACGGGCACCATTGGCACCTTGACTGCAAACGCAGCGAAAAAAGCGAGAAAAATTAATGTCTGGACGGAGCTTGTCAGAGGCAGCTGTTGAAACACAAGGACATCAAAAGAGCCCTGCGAAACGTTGTACAAATAAAGCAATGCAACCAGCATCAACAGTGATCCTGCGAGTGTATATAAGAAAAACTTTATTGCAGCATAGACACGGTTTGGCCCACCCCAGACTCCGATAATTAAAAACATGGGGATCAGCATCGCCTCCCAAAACAGATAAAACAAAATACTGTCAAGAGCGCAAAAGACGCCGATCATCAATCCTTCCATAATAAGGAAAGATGCAAAATATTGCGCCACTCGTGTTTGGATAACACGCCATCCGGCAATTACTACAATTATCGTTAAAAATGTGGTGAGGAGAATTAACGGAACAGAAATTCCGTCAACGCCAAGGAAATATTCAATATTGAACCGGTCAATCCACGGCTCCCGTTCTACAAACTGCATATCGCTACTGCTTCGATCAAAACGGGTCCACAACGATAAGCTAACCCAGAAAGTCAGGAGGGATACCAACAGTGAGGACCACCGGGCGACGCTCGGGCGATAACGGCCGGAGATTAATAGCACCAATGCTCCGCCGACGATAGGAAGCCAAATAACAAGAGATAACAGATGATTATCCGAAAAGTTCATTTCAAATCCGTTATCTAAACAGTAGCCAGGAGAGTATCGCAACCAGGCCAATGATCATGACAAAAGCATAGTGATAAACCAGTCCGCTCTGCGAGCGGCGAAAGAGAATCGATGCTCTGCCGACCAAACTCGCCGTCCCGTTAACCAATATCCCGTCGATTGTTCGCTGATCCACCCACTTCCACAGTAGATGACCAAGTGACCGGGACCCTCTCGCAAATAGCTGATCATAGAGTTCATCGAACCCATATTTTTTGAGAAGGACCTGGTGGACAACTTTCATCCGCTGGGTTGCATGATCAGGCCAGTCCGGCTTTAAAGAATAAAATATCCAGGCCAGAACAATTCCGGCAATTGCAAGCCAAAACGGCCAAGAAAAAGGTGCGTGGGACAGCATATCTAACGCGCCGAGATGCCCACCGTCGGAAAGCGAGCTCACGTTAACGACGCTCGCTCCTAACAAACTGCCGTCACCGACAGCTCCGACGAGTAAAACGCCGGCAAAAATTGACGGGATCGCCAGAAGCACGAGCGGTACCGTGACAACCCAAGGGGACTCATGCAGATGCGTTCGGGTATGCTCATCGACGCGAGACGGACCATGAAAGGTCATAAAAATCAGGCGGAATGAATAAAATGCCGTAAGCAAAACCCCTAGCAAAACGGCGACATAAGCAAAGCCGGCCCCGGGTATCTGCGAATGCCGGACCGCCTCGATAATAGCGTCTTTCGAGAAGAAGCCGGCGAATGGTGGAATGCCGGCGAGCGCCAAGCTTCCTACGACCGATGTGAGGTAGGTAATCGGCATCAAACGACGCAATCCGCCCATCCGACGCATATCCTGTTCATGGTGCATCGCGATAATTACAGAGCCGGCGGCCAGAAATAACAGTGCCTTGAAGAAAGCGTGGGTGGCCAAGTGAAAAATCGCGACGGAATAAGCAGATGCGCCCAATGCCACTGTCATGTAACCCAGTTGAGACAATGTCGAATACGCGACCACCCGCTTGATGTCGGTTTGCACCACCGCCACAAAAGCCATTAATAACGCCGTCACGGCCCCGATAATCAAGACCGTCGACGATGCGGTGGTAGACAGCTCGAACAACGGGGACATACGGGCGACGAGAAAAATGCCCGCGGTCACCATCGTCGCCGCATGAATTAGGGCAGAAATCGGGGTTGGCCCCTCCATGGAATCGGGCAACCAGACGTGAAGCGGGACTTGAGCTGATTTACCCATCGCACCGATAAACAAAAGGAGGCAAATCAGAGTGACCCAGCTCCATTCATTCCCAAAAGGTCCCATTACCGATTCGTGTTGAATACCTTGGACTCCTGCAAAAACTTCCGCGTAATCCAGCGTACCGAGTAGGCTCAAAACGGCGGCGATTCCCAAAATAAACCCGAAATCTCCCACTCGATTCACTAAAAAGGCCTTTAGATTTGCTTTTATCGCTGATTCGCGCTCGTACCAGAACCCGATCAGGAGATAGGAAACGAGTCCGACCGCCTCCCATCCAAAAAACAGCTGGAGAAAGTTATTCGACATCACCAACATCAGCATTGCGAAAGTGAACAGCGCGATATAACTAAAAAAACGGGTATAGCCCGGATCATCCGACATATAGCCGATGGTGTAGATATGAACCATCAATGACACGAATGTCACGATCACCATCATCACCGCCGTCAGAGAGTCGATCAAAAAACCAATCTCAAACTTCACACCGGCAACAACGCCCCAGGTATAGACGCTGCCATTAAAGTAGCCGCCGTTAAACACATCCCAGGCGACGAGGCAGGATAATAAAAAAGCAAGTCCCACCCCGCCAATTGCGATGCGATGGCTTAGGCGCCTTCCGATCTTGGACCCAAGAAAGCCTGCGCCCATAGCGGCAAAAAGACACGACAGCGGAATTAAAAGATAGATCAGTTCGTTACTTGTCATTGAGATTAGCCGTTTAAACGGTCAAGATCTTGAACATTGATTGATCGACGGGTCCTAAACAACACAATCAGGATCGCAAGCCCAATCGCAGCCTCGGCGGCGGCAACGGTCAGTATGAAAAACACAAAAACCTGACCCGATAGATCCTGAAGATAATGAGAAAACGCGACAAAATTCATGTTGGCGGCGAGCAAAAGCAGTTCAATTGCCATCAGGATAATGACGAGATTCTTACGATTCAGGAATATACCCACAACACTGATCGCAAACAAAAGAGCGCCCACAATAAGATAATGCGACAAGGGAATCATTGGTCATCCTCCGGGCGGCTCGGCAAGGTCACCATGCGCACACGATCCGCCTTTCGAACCTTAACTTGTCTCTCTGGCGCCTGATATCGGGTCGTCGGTCGCCGCCTCAGGGTGAGAGATATCGCCGCAATGATGGCCACCAATAAAATGACTGCCGCTAACTCAAACACGAACACGTACTCGGTATAAACGAGTTCTCCAAGCGCTTTGGTATTGCTGTAGTCGGCGCCCTGCCCTGAAGGTCGAGGCAGACTCGTCGAACCAAAATCCTTTGAAAACATGACCAGCACAAGTTCCCCCGCCATCAAAATTGCAATCAGCAGGCCAAGCGGAAGATAGTTTGTAAACCCCGCTCTCATTTTCGCGATATCAACGTCCAACATCATAATGACGAACAGGAAGAGCACCATAACGGCTCCAACGTAAACGAGCACAAGCGTAATCGCTAAAAATTCAGCCTCAAGGGTTAACCAGATACAAGCCGCACTAAAAAATGCAAGCACTAAAAAAAGAGCGGCCCGAACGGGGTTACGGACGGTAATCACCATGAGACTCGACGCCACTAGAATGGTCGAAAACACATAAAATATGGCCTGAAGAAAACTCATGACTTACCGATACGCCGCGTCGGCTTGCCGTGCCGAGGCAATTGAAGTCTCATGCGCATCCCCGATCTGGAGTAAATCATCTTTACTGACCGTGCCCGACGCGCCCGTCTCAAAGTGATATTCGTGAAGATCGGTTAATACAATAGAGTCAACCGGACAGGCCTCCTCACAATAACCGCAATAAATACACTTAAATAAATCGATGTCGTATCGAGTCGTCCGGCGGGTGCCATCATCGCGCTCCTCTGATTCAATGGTAATCGCCAACGCAGGGCACACCGCTTCACAGAGTTTGCAAGCAATACAACGCTCCTCACCATTGGGATACCGCCTCAACGCATGAAGGCCTCTAAACCGAGGCGATTTGGGCGTTTTTTCTTCCGGATACTGAATCGTAAATTTCTTCCTGAAGAAATAACCCGCAGTTATCGATAACCCCTTAAGCAATTCACCCAAAAACCACGTATTAAAAAGACGTTTTATCATTGTCAGGCTCACGCAAACCAGTGACCAATCGGTGTATAAAAGCGAGCAACCCCAATCACCACGATCCAAATGAGTGTCACCGGAATAAAGACCTTCCATCCCAAACGCATAATCTGGTCATATCGATATCGAGGAAACGTCGCGCGAAACCAAAGAAACAAGAAAGCGACCATCGATAGTTTAATAAAAAACCAGCCGATGTCAGGAATCCAGGTAAACGGCGCGAATGGGAGTGGAGAATACCAACCGCCCAGAAACAGGATAACGGTCAACGCCGAAATCAGAATCATGTTGGCATATTCAGCTAGAAAGAATACGGCAAAACCCATTCCTGAGTAATCCACATGAAAACCGGCAACGATCTCCGACTCACCTTCAGCAACGTCGAAAGGTGCGCGATTAGTCTCGGCAACACCACTGATTAAATAGACCATGAACAAAGGAAACAACGGCAGGACGTACCACTGATGAATGCCGCCCTGTTGCGCCATCACGATTTCTCGAAGATTCAGAGATCCAGCCGCCATAAGGACACCGACCAAAGCAAAACCCATCGCGATCTCGTAAGCGACGATTTGGGCCGCCGATCGCATTGCGCCCAAGAATGCATACTTGGAATTTGACGCCCAACCCGCGACCACAACTCCATAAACCCCCATCGATGTCAATGCGAGCACATAAAGCAAGCTCGCATTAATGTCCGTCAGAATCAGATTCTCCGTAAACGGTATTACCGCCCACGCTCCCAGCGCCGGAACCAACGCCAATATCGGCGCAATGATAAAGAGATAGCGATCCGCGTTAGTCGGAATAATCATCTCTTTGAACATCAATTTCACTGCATCAGCAATCGGTTGCAGCAGACCCTTCGGTCCCACACGATTTGGGCCTACACGGACATGCATATAGGCAATCACTTTCCGCTCCGCTAGCGTGTAGTAAGCGACCATCGCGAGCAGGGGCAAAACAATTGCACTGATCTTAAGTCCAATCTGGATGACAAGCGGAAGCGCGACCCAAATACTGACGATCAAATCAAACATCGAACGGACCCGGCCCAATACTCACGTACATTTCGCTTCTTAATGCAGCCGTTTCTATCGACCCTGCTGGGATCGACGCGCTTCCAGGACTAACTTTTTGATCGGCATCCATCGGTAACTCGACTTTCTGACCAGCCGCACTCAATGTGATCAGTTCGCCGTCCTGGAGATCATATTTTTGAAGATCTGACGGATGAAGGCGACATCTCCGACCGCGCTCAGCATCCGCCGTTTGATCAAGCGATCTCGCTCGCCTGACAACCGGGTCTGTGGCGTACAACGGTGTCCAAAAATGGGCAGTCATCCCGGAGCGCCGCTTATCGACGGGTTTATTTCCGAACGTCCAGTGCTCACTCTCAAGTGTGTGCCAATCAGGCGTGCTCGGGGGTGGAATTTCAGCGATCACATCGTCAGTCGTTTGATATTCAAATCCTTCAAGCGATAAAAAGTTCCCGAGCACCCTTAGCACTTTCCAGCCTGGTCGTGCGCCTCCCCTTGGATCGAGTGCAGCGCTGGAGCGTTGAAGTAACCCATTGAGATTTAAATAGCTACCCGCCATTTCAGTGTACGGCGCGATAGGAAGCACCAGCGTTGCCTGTTCGGGTATTGACGAGCGGAAAGCACTGAAAACCACCACGTTGTTAGCGCGGTCCAAAAGTTGAGAGAGCTTTCTCGGATCACAGTGGTCAATAGAGGGCTCTAACCCGTAAAGCAGAACGGTTTTCGCCTCTAAATCCAAAATCGTCTGGGCGTTCGCGCCTGCGCGGGGCGCATCGATTCCGCCCGGGAGTCGGTGTGGTACGGCGCCAGCCCACCAGGCACCCGCACTATTGGCTGGCGCGATCGCGCCGATCGCGCATCCTGATACCCGAGCCAGAACACTCGCCAAAACTCGGATTGCCGCTGCGTTAGGATGATTGAGCGCTTGTTCGCCCAGAATTATTAAAGCTGAACCTTTAAGCAGGTCCGACATTCCGACGACCTCGCCGGAAGAGAGGGCTTTCTCGGCTCTAGGCGTAAACCCTTTCGGTAGTTTCTCCGAACCCCCTTCAAAGCCACAGATCAGTTGACAAAGCGCGTCAGCTATCGACACCGGCTCCACGACGCTCTCGACCGCGACATCGAAATTTGCGTCAATACTCGATGATCCTAACGTGCCCACCCGACCTCCCGCGCCTACTAACTCGCGAATCCTAAGTGCAAGAAGCGGGATTTCCTTTCGCGGATTAGCGCCCACCAGCAACAAACCACCCAAAGATGATAAATCAGCGAGCGGCGTCTCAAGCGACGGGTAGGGAGCGGCCAGTTGATCATCAGCGAAATCTTTCTGTAACAGTCGATGATCAATATTGGATGACCCTACTGCCCTCATAATTTTTTGCAACAAAAAGCCTTCTTCAATCGAGGCTAATGGATGCATTAGTGCAGCAAGCGTCTCACTGGCGTCTTGTCTGGCGAACTCGACGGCATCAGCTGCAAGACGAATAGCCTCTTCCCAGGAAATCTCTTTAAGGCCTTCCGCGGTTCTCACTAGCGGTTGTAAAAGCCGGTCATCGGACTCGGCACCCTCGAAAGCAAATCGGTCCCGATCGGAAATCCAACATTCATTTGTTGCAGCATGCTCACGAGGCACGACCCGTTTTACTTCTTGATGCGCCGTCTGAACATTGATGTGCGTCCCGAGACTATCGTGAGGACTAATCGCTTGGTGGGACATTAATTCCCACGGTCTTGCGCTGAAGCGGTAAGGTTTCGAGGTTAAGGCGCCTACCGGACAGAGATCGATGATATTGCCGGACACTTCACTATCAACCGAGCCATCAAGGAAAGTTTCTATCGTCATGGCTTCACCTCGACCTGTTGCACCTAACTCCATAGTGCCGGCAATTTCCTGCCCAAATCGCACGCAACGGGTACAGTGAATGCAACGCGTCATCGCCGTAGCGACAAGCGGGCCAAGATTAATCGAATTTTTAACCCGCTTTTCTTCTTCGTAGCGCGAGTAATCTTGGCCAAATCCCATCGCCTGATCCTGGAGCGGACATTCGCCTCCTTGATCGCAAACGGGGCAATCCAGGGGGTGATTGATCAGAAGAAACTCCATTGTCCCCTGCTGGGCTTCTATCGCGACTGCAGAGCCGGTCCGAACAACCATTCCATCGCTTACCGGTGTTGCGCAGGCGGGAAGCGGCTTAGGCGCCTTTTCAACCTCGACGAGACACATTCGGCAATTAGCCGCGATTGAAAGTTTGGAGTGATAACAAAATCGAGGAATATAAACACCGAGCGAATCAGCCGCCTCGATAATCATACTGCCAGGAGCTGCCTGAACTTCTTTATCGTCGATAACAAGCGTTACTCTGGTTTTTGCGTCCATTACGCCACCATTCGTGCTTCGATCATCGCTTCAAACTCAGCGCGAAAATGCTTGAGAAAACTCTGTACCGGCCATGCAGCTGCATCACCCAACGCACAGATCGTGCGACCTTCTATGCGATCCGCAACTGACTTCAGTCGATCCAAGTCGGCCGCAGTTGCCTTGCCTTTACGAACCCGGCGTAGCATTCGATAAAGCCAACCCGTACCCTCTCTACAAGGGGTGCATTGGCCACATGATTCAACAAAGTAAAAATACGAAATGCGTTCGAGCACTGAGACCATACAGGTCGAATCATCCATGACGATCACAGACCCCGCGCCCAGCGCCGAGCCAACTTTTGAGAGCCCGTCATAGTCCATCGTCGCCTGCATCATGAGATCCGCGGGCACCACGGGAACTGAAGAGCCTCCTGGAATGACCGCTTTTAATTTTCGCCCGTCCAAAACACCGCCCGCGAGATCGAGAAGATCAGTAAAAGGAGTGCCTAAAGGTACTTCGTAGTTACCCGGACGGTTAACATGCCCGGACACTGAGAAGATTTTTGTGCCTCCGCCATTCGCGACGCCAATCTCTGAAAACCAGGATGCGCCCTTTCGAATAATCGGCGGTATTGAAGCGAGTGTTTCGGTATTGTTGATCGTGGTCGGCCTTCCAAACGCGCCGACCTGTGCAGGAAATGGTGGTTTGAACCGCGGCTGACCTTTCTTGCCCTCCAACGACTCCAGTAAAGCTGTTTCTTCGCCGCAAATATAGGCGCCGGCCCCACGCTGGGAGTGGAGTTCAAAATCAACGCCCGAATCGAACAGGTTCGATCCGAGAAGCCCCTCCGCTCTCGCCTCATGGAGCGCGGCTTCAAAACGCTCCCAAGGCTCAAAATATTCCCCGCGGATATAGTTGTAGCCAACGGTAGCGTCAATCGCATATCCTGCTAACGCCATACCCTCGATAACCTGATGGGGATTGAAACGAAGAATATCTCGATCCTTGAAAGTGCCGGGCTCGCTTTCGTCAGAGTTACAGACAATATATTTCTGCCCCTCGACATCCCGGGGCATGAAACTGAGTTTTAATCCCGTTGGGAACCCGGCGCCGCCCCGACCCCGTAACCCAGATGCCTTTAGCGTCTCGATAATCTCCGCTCTCGGCGTTTTATTTTGAAGCACCTGGGTCCACGCCTCGTAGCCGCCTTGACTTCGATAAGCCGCAATGGTCCACGGTGACTCGACTTCTTTAGCCGGAAGGCAGACTCGAACTTCGATCGACGTCATGACCGGTACGGCTCAAGATTCTTGTTAATTGTTTCAGGCGTTAGATCCTCATGATAGTCATTTCCCACCGCCATCATGGGTGCGCCGCCACAAGCACCTAAACACTCGGCCTCAAGCACTGTGAATTGTCCATCAGGGGTCGTTTCGCCAAGCTCGACATTCAGCTGTTCGCATAGCGCATCAATAATCTTGCCCGAACCCCTGAGCAGGCACGACACGTTAGTACAGACCCGGATGGGGTGCTTACCGACAGGCTGGGTATAAAACATGTCATAAAACGTCGCGACTTCGAATACTTCGATAGGACGTAACGCGAGTAATGAAGCCACGGCTTTCACAACATCTTCGCTAATCCATCCGTGCTCCGCCTGCGCGTACCGCAAAGCCGATTTAACCGCCGCACGGCGGGTGGGATATTTCGTAGCCTCTTTTTCAACTTTCTCGATAACTGAATCAGAAAGCACTACCGTTTCGTTAATTGAGTTCATTAGCGATCGACCTCACCAAAAACGATATCTTGAGTGCCAATAATCGCGACGACATCCGACAACATGTGACCGCGCGCCATTTCATCGAGCGCAGCCAGATGAGCAAACCCGGGCGCTCGCACTTTCAACCGATAAGGCTTATTCGCACCGTCAGAGATAATGTAAATTCCGAATTCCCCTTTGGGCGCTTCAACGGCCTGATAAACCTGTCCGGGCGGCGTGCTGTAGCCTTCCGTAAACAATTTGAAATGATGAATCAAAGACTCCATGTCGTCTTTCATATTTTCACGCGATGGCGGTGTGAGCTTATGATCATCAAGCATCACAGGTCCGGGGTGATCTTTCAGCCAATTTACGCACTGTTTAATAATGTGGTTGGACTGGCGCATCTCTTCCATTCTGACCAGGTAACGGTCATAACAATCGCCGGTTACCCCAACCGGAATATCAAACTTTAACTCGGGGTACACCTCATACGGCTGTTTTCGTCTGAGATCCCACGCAAAACCTGAACCGCGCAACATGGGCCCTGTAAACCCAAGTTGTAATGCGCGCTCCGGGCTGACGACCGCAATATCTACCGTTCGCTGCTTCCAGATTCGATTATCGGTCAGAAGATTTTCATATTCGTCAACGCAGGCCGGAAATCGTTCAACAAACGATTCAATAAAATCTAAAACCGATCCCTCGCGATTCATGTTTTTTTCGCGAATCTCGTCATCCGAGTGGACTTTTGAAGATGCATAACGGGGCATTTTTTCCGGAAGGTCGCGATACACGCCGCCGGGTCGGAAATATGCCGCATGAAGTCGGGCCCCGGAAGTTGCTTCGTATACATCGCAAAGATCTTCCCTTTCTCGAAACGCATAAAGAAAAACCGCCATCGCGCCGATATCGAGTCCATGGGCGGCAATCCAAAGCAGGTGATTTCGAATTCGGGTAATCTCCGAAAACATCACGCGAATATATTGCGCTCTGATCGGGACCTGAACACCTAAAAGTTTTTCGATCGCGAGGACATAGGCATGTTCGTTGCACATCATGGATACATAATCCAGGCGATCCATGTATCCGATGCTATGGTTATACGGTTTGCTTTCTGCCAGTTTCTCGGTTGCCCGATGCAAAAGACCAATGTGTGGATCAATCCGCTCGACGACTTCGCCATCCATTTCCATAATTAGACGCAAGACGCCGTGGGCCGCAGGATGCTGCGGGCCAAAGTTCATAGTGTAATTCCGGATTTCAGTCATTGAATCAGAGCCTAACGAACAACCCGCGGAACGGTAACACGAGGCTCAATAGAGACCGGCTCATAAATCACACGTCCTTTTTCCTCGTCATAGCGCATCTCAACGTGGCCACTGAGCGGGAAATCTTTACGGAAAGGATGCCCCACAAAACCATAGTCCGTCAGCAGTCGTCGCAGATCCGGATGTCCTTCAAAAAGAATGCCGAAAAGATCAAACGCCTCGCGTTCAAACCAATTCGCACTCGCCCAGAGACCAACGACCGTTCTTACAATCGGCTGGATTTCGGGCAAATAGACCACGACCCGAACACGGGTATTTTTGGATATCGAGAGCAGGTGGTAGACAACCGCGAAACGTTCAGGATGCTGATCATTCCTGCGAGCATCCTGTCAAAGTCAACCCCACACAAATCAACAAGTTGTTCAAACAAAAAATCACGATGATCTCGCAGCGATGTTAATAAAGCGATCAGGTTATGGGGAGAAACGATTAATGTGAACTCTCCAAAGTCCTCATCAACGGTGGCATCAAACTTTAATGCCACCGCGTCAAGTGCTGCGCGCTTTTGTTCTAAATTTGGTGTAGACATTACCGTGTGATTACCGCGCGATCGTGGTTTCGCGCTTGATTTTCTTCTGCAGCTGGATAATGCCGTACATCAACGCTTCAGGCGTAGGCGGGCATCCGGGCACATAAACGTCAACGGGCACGATTCGATCGCAACCCCTTACGACGGAGTAAGAGTAATGATAATACCCGCCCCCGTTTGCACAGGATCCCATGGAAATCACCCAGCGAGGTTCAGGCATTTGATCGTAGACTCGTCGTAGCGCCGGCGCCATTTTATTCGTCAGCGTGCCCGCTACGATCATCACGTCAGACTGGCGAGGGCTCGGTCTGAAAATCATGCCAAACCGATCAAGGTCGTATCGGGATGCACCGGCGTGCATCATCTCCACCGCGCAACATGCTAACCCGAAGGTCATTGGCCACATCGACCCTGTTCGTGCCCAATTGATCAGGTCATCTAGTCGAGCAGTAGCCCAACCCTGAGACAACGTACCTTCAAGTGACATCGACGATCACTCCCATTCAAGCGCCCCTTTCATCCATTCGTATATAAACCCAACGACCAAAATGAGCAGAAATAGCATCATGGCTAAAAATCCGAACACGCCGATCTCATCCAGAACAATCGCCCACGGAAATAAAAACGCGATCTCCAGGTCAAAAATAATAAAAAGAATGGCGACCAGATAATAGCGGACATCGAACTTCATCCGAGCATCTTCAAATGCCTCAAACCCGCACTCATAAGCCGACAGTTTCGCCGGGTAAGGATTTCGCGGACTCAACACTCGCCCCGCGGCAAGCGCGGCCACACCAATGACTATCCCAGTGATCAAAAATAGCAGAACGGGTAAGTAGTTAGATAGCATTCGACTGTGGTCAGGTTCGGTAGACATCAGCCGAAAAAACAAAGTTAGATTTTAATCTTCTGGGGTTTAACGGTCAATCGCGTAAAGGGGTTTTGGTGATGAGACCAAGCGTAAGGTTTACTCCCAAGTTGACGTCACATGAATTTCACAGAAGTCGAAACCTGATGGGAGCTCTAAGGTTTTTAGGTCAAGAACCATCCAGGGGTCCGACCCAGAGATTTCAAGATAAACAGACTTGTCAATATACTTAATTATGAGGTCGGGACTTATTTCAATCCTTCCCTCTCGAATCGCAGGAATCAGGTCAAAATGCTTTTCATTTTTGCCGCCAATCAACGTGAATGTGTCGACCTTTACCCGTTCGGACTTCTGCTCGATTTCATGATCTGAGGGATCAAAACGAATCAGAGCCGTAGGGGGAACAGTCTTGGGGAGTAAAAAGGTAACGTGACGAGTCACTAAGCGATCAATATCAACTGACACCTTGTTAATTTCATTAAAATCTTCAGAGTCTACTGCCCAATAAATGGCTGACGATGTTTTACGGCCTGCGTCGATTCCTGTCGCTTCGATTACTGACAAGATTTTGTGACTAAAGTGATCCTGATGTTCACAATCCTGCAAGCAAGGTACGCTCCCAAGATCGGGCTGGCCGATTAACCAGAAATCTTCCAACGCTTTGCGTACCCATTCCGGCTTTATCGAGATCGGGTTGCTGGCTGAAATTCCGGGTCTTAGGAACATTCCCTCTTCAATCTGCCCGCCCTCTCTAATCTGCAGGCTTTCGAGGGGAATACCCCCTAGATCTGAAATGACTTGATCTGCATGATCATCCACCAACTCCGCAAATGTAGGCAAGCTATTGGTTTCGACAAGCATTCGCAGCCAAAACCGTGAAACCGGTTCCGAGTTTGAGACTTCAAAAGCACTCCGGTCGGATTCCACAAGCCAGGATGCGCCATTTTCAGGATCTAAATACTTCAAACCCTTCGAACCTGATTCGGCATCGTCAAAAATAATCCATCCGGCGGGTAAAAATTGTTTCGGGTCTGTCGACTCATGAGTGAGCACTAATCCAAAAGAATCTGCAGTTTCGGGGAGCATACCTGCATCTTCGAGGGCTATCGTTTGAACCCGCATTGGAGAGGATGTGATCGAATTTTCAGCCCGGTGCACCGACGGATAACGCCAGGTTACCGAATGAACGCCGTCAAGGTTGACGCCTGTTTCGGGAATCACTGCGGCCGGCATTTTGTAATCAGGTAGCGGATAAAAAAATGAGTGCTGAAGCCCAGCGTTGCTGACGATTGAAGACCATGATTTTGCATCAAAGGTACAAATACCCGCCTCGTTGCCCAACCGGGGATATCCCGCGATACCGGCCCATGCTCGCGAAAGATGATCCTCCGCTCCACCAAAAAGATACTTCGCCCCCATTCGATTCTCAATGGCCACCACGATGACGCCACCCGGTGTCAAAACGCGAGCCGCGCGGCGCAACATATGCGCCACCGCCTCGACAGAATTTTCAAATTGGGGGCTAAATCGCCGGGCGTACTCCAAGACTCCGATGAAGAGAACTACATCATATCCTTCGTTTGGCAAGGTAACTTCATTGAAATCTGCCCGAACAATCGACACATTCGTCAAACCCGAGCAACGAAGCGCAGCAAGGGTCGCTCTCGATTGACTGCCCTCTATCGCGTCCACCTCAAAACCGCTATCACCCAGAAACCGGGTAATCACGCCGCAGCCCGCACCGACCTCCAAAACGCGACCACCTGGTTTTAAACTAAGCGCGCGAAGAATATTTGCGCGAGCAGGGGAGAGGTGATAATTCAGCGCCCAGTCTTCAAAGTCCTTTAAAAAATCGGCAGACCGCCATGACAGATCGGTCGCGTTTTTAAGGATCGTTTCGAGCGAATGTTCTGTTTCTACGCCATCGGAGTAATCAATTTCTCCTGAAGCGTCAGCAAGACGCCATACGCTTTTTTCCTGCAACAAATTATTTTGAGCAGAAAGGTACGGCACGCGGGGCAATTTACTCCCAGTCATTCGGGGGTCACCAGGTTAGGAAACCAACAGCTTGATGCTCGACATCGACACCTTAGCAACTTTAGCATTCTAATTATTTTATAGTGCGATACACCAATAAATGGTGCCGAAGGCCGGACTCGAACCGGCACGGCTTGCGCCACCGCCCCCTCAAGACGGCGTGTCTACCAGTTCCACCACTTCGGCTAAATAATTGAATTTTTCCATTTAAGATAACAACTTAATTTGAGCTCGTGCCCGGTACCACGGGAACATCTCCATTGGATTGCGATGCGTCTGAACCCGCTCCATTGATCTGATTCTCAACCGGCGTCGCATTTTCAGATGCCATCACGCTTGTCGGGGCCGAACTTTGTTTCGTGTACATGTACGCGAGGCTTAATCCAGTCGCAAAGAAAATGGCGGCAAGGATGCCCGTGGTGCGGCTTAAGAAATTAGCCGATCCACGACTTCCAAATACAGACTGTGATGATCCTCCCCCAAAAGCTGCACCCATGTCAGCGCCCTTGCCCTGCTGTAAAAGCACGAGAACAACAATCGCGATCGCCGTAACTAAATGGATGACAGTGAGAATACTAGTAAAAAGGTTCATGATGTTGCCGCTGAAATAATGTCAATAAAATCCTGAGCATGAAGAGATGCTCCCCCAATCAAGCCGCCATCAATATCAGGCTGCCCGAACAACCCTTCTGCGTTATCCGGTTTTACACTTCCGCCATAAAGGATTCGAGTTGAGTCGGCCACTTCGGCGCTAATTTGGCTCAATCGTTCTCGAATAAGGGCATGCACCTCCTGAGCTTCGGCTTCGGAGGCAGTTAAGCCCGTCCCTATTGCCCATACGGGCTCATAGGCGACTACCGCCTTCGGGAAAACATTTCCCTGAGTTTCCGCGAAAACCGCCTCTAGTTGACGTGAAACGACATTCGCCATAACCCCTTTTTCGCGCTCCTCTTGCGTCTCGCCAACGCAAATAATAGGGACCAAACCTTTATCAGAGGCCGCCTGAGTTTTGATGCCCACCAGCTCATCCGTGTCGCCGTAGAGCGCTCTACGCTCCGAGTGACCCACAATCACGTATTCACACCCACACTCGAGCAGCATGGGCCCGGAAATCTCGCCGGTAAAAGCACCGGACTCGTGAAAGTCTAGATTCTGCGCGCCTAGTGTGATGGGTTTATCCGAACAGAGCGCTCCCGTCGATTCCAGGAGAACATACGGCGGGCAGACTAAAACCTCAACGCTCATTGCAAGTTCCGCGCTCAAACCACTATCAATCTCGGAGATGAGGTTACTCGCCATTTCGCGATTGCCGTTCATTTTCCAGTTACCGGCTACCATGGGCCGTCGCATCAATCTTCTCCTGAATTGTCCTCACCCAATAAGGGCGAGTCGAGGGCCGGCAATGGTACCGATGCAAGGACAAAGACGCAACTTTTCTACGCAATTCGGGCCAAAAAATTGGTTTTTAGGGCGCGAGCGTCCCTAAAGAGTCAAAGTTGAAATAACATCGGCGATCGACTTCGCGTGATGATCAACCAGTTCGGCATCCACGCCTTCTACCATTACCCTGACAACCGGTTCAGTTCCTGACGGCCGCAATACAACTCTTCCCTCGTTGCCGAGGAATTGCTCGGATGCTCGAACCTGGTCAGTGACCGCCGGATGATTAAGGATATCGCCAGGGATTGCGTCGTCAAGCTGTACATTAATGAGTTTCTGAGGATAGATCGTGAGGCCACTTACGAGGTCAGAGAGTGAACTTTGAGTCGTCTGGATGACTTCCAGAACAGCAAGTGCGGCCACAAGGCCGTCACCAGTCGTACTCCTGTCAAGACAGAGGATATGACCTGACGTTTCCCCACCCAGGATCCAATTTCTTGACACGAGCTCCTCGAGGACATGACGATCGCCAACTTTTGCGCGAACAAACTCGATCCCGCCCGCTTTGCACGCAATCTCGACGCCGAGATTTGTCATTAGAGTGCCGACTACGCCGCCAAAGCCTTCTCGCTTCTTAAGATACTGACTTAGTAGGAAGAGAATTCCATCTCCGTTGACGAGCGACCCGCTCGAATCGGCAAGGACGACACGATCAGCATCACCATCAAATGCAATTCCAATGTCGGCATGGGTTTCCCTGACCAACGAGGAAATACGCTCCGGGTAAGTCGATCCCACGCCGCGATTAATATTAAACCCATCGGGTTCGACCCCGATACAGGAGACTTCTGCTCCTAACTCCCTTAAGACCAATGGCGCAACTTGATAGGCGGCTCCATTGGCGCAGTCAACCGCTATTTTCAGCCCGTCCAATCGAAAACTCGGCGGTAGTGTATTTCGGCAATGCTCTGCGTACCGAGGCACCGCATCGATTAAACGTTCTGCTTTACCGAGGGCCTCTGCCCCAACCGTGACCATCGGCTGATCCATTAACACCTCAATGGCGTTTTCAGTCTCGTCGTCTAGTTTGCGCCCCTCCGCTGAAAAAAACTTAATCCCGTTGTCATGATAAGGGTTATGTGAAGCGCTTATCACCACTCCCGCACACGCCCCCACTTGTCTCGTGAGGTGTGCAATTCCTGGCGTTGGAAGAGGCCCGGTAAGAGCAATATCTACCCCAGCCGCACTCAGGCCAGCCTCCAAAGCAGATTCCAGCAGATATCCTGAGATTCGCGTGTCTTTTCCGATGATTACCCTGCCCTGGCATGGCCCGCCCCTAAAACCCTGCCGGCTGCCCAGCCTAACTGCAACACTTCTGTTGGCGTCACGGGAGAGCGCCCGACTTCACCGCGGACGCCATCGGTTCCAAAGTATTTTTTTACGTATTTATTCACCGGCCACACTCTCGGAAAAACTAACGAAGTCAAGGCTGTCGAACAGTCGCAGCATCGACACGGTCGAAGCCGCATCGTGAACACGAAGAATTCCTGCTCCCTTTTTCACGGCAATGCCGGCGACGACAGCACTCGCTTGGTCAAGCTCAAACCCTCTCTCAAACCCTGAAATGGACCTAATGAAAGCCTTTCGGGAAACCCCCACCATCAGCGACGCACCCAAACCAATAAATTTATCGAGGGATTTCATAAGCGCTAGATTATGCGCTTTTGTCTTACCAAAGCCAAAACCGGGATCGACTATGATCTGGTCTGGATTGATTCCTTTTTCAGCGCAGGTTGAAATCCGCCTTGACAAGAAGTCATAGATCTCCTGCACCACGTCACGATAGGTCGGCTCAAGCTGCATCGTGTCGGGGGTACCTTGCATATGCATCAGGCATACCGGCACCGCAAGACGAGCGGCCATATCCATCGCACCCTCTCGTCTCAGCGCATAGACATCGTTAATAAGGCACGCGCCTTCACTAACGGCAGCCTCCATAACGGCGGGCTTACTGGTATCTATTGAGACCCGAATCCCATCCTCGGCAAGTGCACGGACAACCGGGCTCACACGCCCCACTTCTTCTTCAACCGAAACCATAGTTGATCCAGGTCGGGTCGATTCGCCGCCCACATCAATAACATCTGCACCAGCCTCGGACAACGCGCGTCCATGAGCAATGGCGTGCTCGTGAGACAGAAACTGATTCCCATCGGAAAAAGAATCCGGGGTGACATTAACAATCCCCATAATCCGGGGTTGCCCCGGAGAAACTAGCCACTCATTCATGAGCGGGAACCGCGCATTGGCCGCGTCCGTTAGTCCCTAAGCCGAATCGCCGGCAGGAGAGTCCATTTTAGGCTTAAGATCAGGTCGCTCAGAGCTTTTCCCGCTATCGTCGTCCGACTTGCCGGGAGAATCGTTCGAACTTGGCGGGCGAGGTGGTTCACCCTTCATAATCTGATCGATTTGATCCGACTCGAGCGTCTCCCAGTCCATCAGAGAATGTGTCATTACCTCTATCACTTCCCGATGAGATTCAATAATATCGCGAGCGCGGGTGTACTGCTCGCCGATTATCCGACTGACTTCCTTATCGACTTGCTCAGCGGTCGAATTACTGATATTTCTTTGGGTTCCCATATCACGCCCTAAAAATACCTCAGATTCATTGTCCCCATAAACCCGTGGACCGAGTGAATCACTCATTCCCCAACGCTGCACCATATTTTGAGCAAGACTCGTTGCCTGTTCAAAATCGTTAGAGGCGCCGGTTGTCATTTGATCCATAAACACTTCTTCGGCAATGCGCCCACCCATCAGCACTGCAATTCTGGCAAGCAGGTGATCTCGGTTATGACTGTAACGATCCTCTTCGGGTAACTGCATCGTTACCCCTAACGCCCGACCTCTTGGGATAATGGTCACTTTGTGGACAGGGTCTGTATTTTTAGCCAGCACCTTCGCCACCACGGTATGACCCGATTCGTGATAAGCCGTATTCAGACGCTCCTCCTCTGGCATTACGATAGACCGGCGTTCCACGCCCATGATGACCTTGTCTTTCGCGAGCTCGAATTGCTCCATTGCGACTTTTCGACGATTGGCTCGCGCTGCAAAAAGCGCGGCTTCGTTCACAAGATTGGCGAGATCAGCCCCGGAAAAACCTGGCGTACCCCTCGCAATAATAGCGGCGTCCACGTCTTTATCCATCGGCACCTTACGCATGTGAACTTTCAGGATAGCCTCCCGACCCCGAATGTCGGGAAGCGGGACGTGCACCTGGCGGTCAAAACGCCCGGGTCGAAGTAACGCGGGATCCAGCACGTCAGGCCTGTTGGTTGCTGCAATTACGATAATGCCCTCGTGACCTTCAAAACCGTCCATCTCAACCAATAACTGGTTCAGGGTTTGCTCACGCTCATCGTGACCGCCGCCAAGCCCTGCGCCACGCTGCCGGCCGACGGCATCGATCTCGTCGATAAAAATAATGCAGGGCGAATTTTTCTTGGCCTGTTCAAACATGTCGCGAACGCGAGACGCGCCGACCCCTACAAACATTTCAACAAAGTCTGAACCGGAAATCGTGAAGAATGGTACTTTCGCTTCACCCGCGATCGCCTTGGCCAATAGCGTTTTACCGGTACCCGGGCTTCCCGTCATCAAGACGCCTCGTGGAATACGCCCGCCCAGCTTTTGAAACCGAGACGGATCTTGCAAAAACTCAACTAATTCACCGACCTCTTCCTTAGCTTCGTCAACACCCGCCACATCTTCGAAAGTAATATTGTTTTTATCTTCGGTCAGTAATCGCGCTTTGCTCTTTCCAAAGCTCATTGCCCCGCGACCTCCGCCCCCTTGCATTTGCCGCATGAAAAAGACCCAGACTCCTATAAGGAGAAGAAGCGGGAACCAGCTGATGAAGATCTGCATCAACAATGACGGCCCCTCTTCTTTTTGCGCTTTGATGGCAATATCCGCCTTGAGCAAATCATTGACGAGTCCCGGATCGCCGGGAGAATAAGTTACATATTTTTCTCCATTTCGGCCGGTGATATAAATCGTTTCCCCGCTGATCGTAACCTGGTCAACGGCGCCTCTTTCGACTTCATCAAGAAAGACTGAATAATCAATCTCCTGTCCTGTGCGGGAACTTTGTGGCGCAAAATTATTAAATACCGCCATTAGAACCATGGCGATCACGAGCCAGATAACGAGGTTTTTGGTGAGATTATTCATAAATTTGTTAAATTAAAACTGAAATTGTTTAAGGGCTGATAAAAGCAGGCGCAAATGCGTCGATGACGAGATTGTGGGATTTTTCGCTGATAAAAACAATGGCGCTCAAACACCCGCTCTAATCGGACGACGAGCCACTATGTAATTCTCGGCGCTTTTTGGGCGAGATGCATCCGGCTTTCTGATACGAACTTCAGAAAATAATTGAGCAACTGTTTTTTTCACGTTTTGAGCCTCCGCTCCTTCAAAAAACTTGGCAACGAATACGCCCTGATCACCCAAATGCTGTGAGGCAAACGCAGCGCTCACCGTCACCAGATTTCCCATGGCGGGTTGATCTACATCTTTTATACCGGTTAAGTTGGGGGCCATATCTGAAATTACAAGATTAAGAGTGAGCCCTGACAGAATATCATTTAATTCCGCAACAACGGGTGAATCCAAAAAATCGCCAAAAATCACTTTTACCCCTGGAATTGGATCTATTTCGAGTCGATCAAGCGCGATTACCTGACCACTATCCCTTACTTTGGAAGCTGCATACTGGCTCCACCCGCCAGGTGCCGCGCCAAGGTCCAGCACATTAAAACCCGGCCTAAATAACCTTTCTTTCTGATCAATCTGCTCGAGTTTGAACACTGACCTTGATCGCAAGGAACGAGCACGGGCCTCGCGGACATAAATATCCTTGTTCTGGCGCTGATTCCACGCGTGGCTTTTAGCTGATCTTTTAGTTCCCATAAGTCTTCAGTGTTAATCTTCGTTAAATCTTCAACGCGTCCAGGAATTTAGGATGGAACTTAAGGGAAAAGAGCTCAACCGCCTTCGAGGACTCGCTCATCATCTCAAACCCATCGTGACCGTCGGCTCCGCCGGCGTTACGGCGGCCGTCAAAAATGAACTTGAAAATGCGCTCACGCAGCACGAGCTCGTTAAGATCCGGCTTCCTGCAATGCCTAAGGCAGACAAAAAACATGCATTAACGGACCTGTGCGCCGCTACCGCAGCGGTTGAAATTCAAATTATCGGCCGTATCGGCGTAGTTTACCGCCCTTTGCAGTCTTAGGCTGCACGCAGACTCAACACCGAATCTTATCGTCTTTCGCTGATGTGTTTCGTCGCTGTCGCACTCAACTGCCACCCCGAATTCCCTTTTATCGTTGCAGCCAACCGTGATGAATATTTTGCGCGACCCTCGGTAGGAATTCATGTCTGGGATACGTCTGTTCCGATTGTCGCCGGCAAAGATCTTTCCGCCGGAGGCGCCTGGCTCGGTTTATCAACCGACGGTCGTTTTGCCGCGTTAACAAACTGCCGAAGCAGCTTAGTCACCTCTAGCCCAGGCAAATTATCGCGAGGAGATTTAGTTCGAAAATTTCTCGAAAAAGATCCCGAGATTCTTAGGCAAATTAAAAACGGGGACCTTCAACAAGATTATAGATTCGGCGGGTTTAACTTGATTACCGGCAGCATCAAGCGCCTTGACATTGTCTCCAATACCAGCCCCCTTACCGAAAAGTTAACCGAAGGCGTAAAAACACTCAGCAACCACACACCTGACACCATCTGGCCCAAAACCCACATCGGCAAAAGGAAGTTCAAGACCATCATCGACTCGAACACTAATCAAAATAAATTGCGGTCAGGTCTTTTTAGTTTTCTAACCAATTCAAACCCCGTGGACAACGTGAGATCATCCGAAGATCCATCTGATCATTTAAAAAGCGTTATCTTCGCGCGCGGCGACCAATATGGAACCCGGGCAAGCACTGTGATCCTGGTCGACAAGAATCTGGAAGCAACAATCACTGAAAGGATTTTCGGTCCTTTAGGTGTCCAAACGGGGTCTCAGTCGATCGATCTTTCGCTTTCATTTACGTCTCAAGATTCCCATCCGATTTAAACATTAGGACTCGTTCGATTTTAATTGAGCCGCCGCTGCTGCGAATTTTTTTCGATAAATAAAAAGATGCCATTTTCGACCGCCTGCTTGCGAGAACAAATACGCCGCACGGACTCCTGCCAGCAAAATCGCGCGAACTTTTTCAACCAGAAAGGGATCTTCCAAAAATCGTTGCTCGCCTTTTATTAAAATCTTGGGTGTGAGGTCACTCAAATTGGAGGTATAAACGGCGGCGAGCGCCTCGATTGACTCGAGAGAATCGGGCTCTGCCCCGCCTAAACGGTCCGGTAGCTCAGCCAAAACTTTTCCAATTTGTCCCGATGCTTGGGGCGATTTACCAAGAGTCTTCGCCAAATCCAGCAAAGCAGTGGCGTAACGAACCCGCTCCATTAGAAATGCATCAGGTTGCTTTTGGGTCAAATCATCCAACCCGAAGATAAGACTATCGATTCCGCCTAACGCTTTCTTGGCGTCAGATTCATTAACAGTCCCGACGCTCATCAAGGCGCATCGAAAGGGCTCCGACTGTGTACGACCACGCCGCGCCAGGTCTTGAACGACTCTAGCGGCGCGTAGGACACCCGATATCGCGAGCACTTGAGTCTCCATCAGATCAGCAGAGTGTTGAATCATCATAATTTCAGCCTGACGCTGATCCACGCAAAAATACGAGACCGTGTTGATGGTCAGTGGATCTAACCTTTGAAAAGAAGAGACTCATTAATGCGCTGACCCACCTCATGGGCAACCCGGAGCGCGCGCAGACCTGCATCGCCGCTAACGACGGGAGCGCGGCCAGAACGAACACAAACAATAAAATCTTCGAGTTCGGCATCAAGGGGCGGTTTTTGCTCTACAGCAATAGAATCAGAAACGATGGGTGCAAACTCGCTTTCACCCGTTTTAGGCCCCGGCTTCGAGATATCAATCTGTTGATCCTCGAAATTAAGCGCTAAATAAGAAGAGTCTGAAAACACCCTAATCCTTCGAAATTTCTTTGCCGAAATCCGACTTGCGGTGACATTCGCAATGGCCCCATTTTCAAATTCAAGTCTAGCGTTCGCAATATCAACATGTTCGGTGACGGCTCGTGCGCCAACCGCGGATACGTATCGCAATTCCGAAGGCACTAGCGACAACACGATATCAATATCATGAATCATCAGGTCAGTAACCACATCAACATCAGTCGCCCGGGTGGTAAAGGTCCCGAGGCGATGCACTTCAATGAATCGTGGGCTAGTCAGTTCCTGTGCAAGCCGGATCACGCCTGCGTTAAATCGTTCCAAATGACCGATCTGAAGAAGTGTGTCTTGCTCTCGCGCAAGCGAAGTGATGGCTTCTGCGTCCTCAATTGTATGAGCAACCGGTTTTTCCAACAAAACGGGGATCTTGGCTTTTAAAAATGGTTCAGAAACTTCGCGATGAAGCGAAGTGGGAACAACGATGCTGACTGCGTCAACCCGATCGCTCAGCGCCTGGACCGATTCAAATACCTCGCAGTGAACCTCATCAGCGACACGTTTGGCAGCAGCGGGTTCGACGTCGACCACGCCGACCAACGTCACATCTGGCATCCGACTGTAGATTCGCGCGTGAATCGAACCAAGGTAGCCGACCCCAACGACACCAACTTTAATTTTTTCTGACCGCTTCATTTTTTGAACTATTCCATTCGCTGATGCCAACCTCTGTACAGGTTGAACTGAATTTCTGGCACAATTCCGTCATTATAAGGTTCATTCAACTGAATAAGTGCGGTTCGACGAATTCATCGCGTTTTATTAAAAAGCCCTGAGGTCAAATCATTGAACACCACCATCGACTTTCGAAGCGACACTGTGACCCAACCGACAGCCCCTATGCGTCAAGCGATGGCCGGCGCTAAGGTCGGTGATGATGTTTATGGTGATGATCCCTGTGTAAATGAACTTGAGCAAAAGGCGGCAGAATTATTGGGGCAAGAAGCGGGTCTTTTTGTGACGAGCGGAACGCAAGGGAATCTCTTGGCAATCCTGACCCACTGTCAACGTGGGGAAGAGTACATCGCCGGAATGCGTTCCCACGCTTATTTAGAAGAAGCTGGCGGTGGCGCTGTTCTCGCCAGCGTACAGCCGCAACCCATTGAGAATCAGCCGGATGGGACGCTCGATCTTGAGGCTGTTCAAGCCGCGATAAAGCCCGATGACTTTCATTTGGCGATCACTAAACTCCTCTGCCTCGAAAATACATTCCTAGGAACCCCTTTAACTGAAGTTTACTTACAAAATGCGTGTTCGCTCGCACGACAAAATGGTCTTAACCTCCATCTTGATGGCGCTCGACTTTTTAATGCAGCGATAAAAACGGGGGTGTCTGCTAAAGAAATTGCCGGGCCTTTTGATTCAGTATCAGCCTGTCTCTCGAAAGGTCTGGGCAGCCCCATCGGCAGTATCTTGGCTGGAAGCGCGCAATTTATTTCAAAAGCGAGACGATGGCGAAAAATGTTGGGCGGCGCCACCCGTCAGGCCGGTATTCTTGCAGCCGCTGGTATTTATGCACTCGATCATCATATCGACCGCCTCGCAGTCGATCACGAATTAGCGCAGATGCTTGCGGATGGGTTGGAAGAAATTCAGGAGATCAACGTACAACCCGCGATACTGCGTACCAATATGGTCTTTATCTCAGTGCCGTCACGGACAATCGGTCACTTATCCGGATTTATGAAAGAGCACGGCATCATCCTGACAGTTGAAAGTAATCCAATCCGATTGGTGACTCACCTCAATATTGACGAAAAAGCAATTACAAAAACAATCAATCAATTTAAAGAATTTTTTCTGCAGCGCCAAGCCGCTTAAAAACCCGGTCACGGGAAGCCCAGCATCGCTGACAAAATTTACCTCACTTTTTCAGGCTGCCCGCTGAGTCGCTTCGTTTGTTTTGAAGTTATTAAAATTGTCGCGAAGCGCAAGCCATTCACGCAATGCTGATTCGAACGCCTCCTGGCGTACAACGCCATAGCCTCGGACCTGTCTTGGCCACTGAACGATTTCGAGAACGCGCTCAAGACTCTCGCTGTTGATCGCCTGCGAACACAAGAACTCAAGCGTTTGCTCAAACTCGGTCTTTAGTAAGCGTGCAATTTTTCGTTCTTGAGACCCCCGAAACGGATCAAACCATTTTCCGCGCACCTTTCTAAATGCGCTTAGCAACCTGAAGACTAAAAAAATAGACGGTCCAAAACTTCGTTTAATCGGCCGCTTTGAGACAGTATCGATTTTGGATAAAAGCGGGGGCGATAAATGCACTTTCAAACGGTAGCCCTTTTCAAACTCGGCTTCCAGACTCTTTTTAAATTCAGGGCGAACGTAGAGTCTTGCAACTTCGTACTCATCCTTGTCATAAAGCACGTGGAAAGCACTTTCAACAAACGCTTTTCGCAAAAACTGATCATCTACATTTTCGCGATCCAGCCAATCGTCAAAACGGTCAAGCCAGTTTTCAAGTTGTCTGACCGCAACAACACCGTGGGATTTTTTAAGTCGCTCTTTACGTCGCAGAATTAGCGTTGACGAAGAATCATCGTGCCCTCCGAGATCATTCTCATCTTTATAAATTAATTGGCTTATTTTCGTCGGGTCATTTTGAACTTCGCGGCCGAGCTCAAAAGCCGCAAGATTCATCGCGACCGACCTGCCATTCAATTCAATTGCTGTTTTAATCGCTGCACAAGGAATTGGCACCGCTCCCGCCTGATACGCATGGCCCAGCATAATCATATTGGCGCTCATGGTATCGCTAAAAACAGCTGTCGCTAGCGCGGTGGCCGGAATTGACATTAACGAACCTGACGCGTTACGAACGGTCGACAAGAGACTCTCTAGCGGAAAGCTCTGATCGGGCTGCCGAATGAACTCGCCGTTCATCATCTGATGCGTGTTGACAATAGAGCGAGTCCGCCCACTCAACTTTTTCTGGGTATCCAACGACGCAGACACAACGAGATCGCAGCCTAAAAGAAGGTCAGCGCCACCATCGGCCACGTGCGTAGCACTGATATCTTCAGGTATCGCGGCAAGGATAATGTGACTCGTCACCCCTCCCCCTTTTTGGGCGAGCCCTGCCATGTCCAATACGGAGCAGCCCATTTTAGCAATGTGGGCCGCCATCCCGACAATGGCGCCAATAGTCACAATTCCAGTTCCACCCACGCCATTTAAAATAATACTGTATTGATCACGGAGGGTTACAACGTCCGGCTCCGGTAAAACAGATTTTGGGAGGCTTTGTGTCTTTTGCGCATCTGATCCGGTTTTTCTCTTGGCACCAATGACGGAAACAAAGCTAGGGCAAAATCCTTTATTACAGGAGTAATCGAAATTACACGCAGACTGATCGATAGCCCGCTTTCGACCGAGGTCTGTCTCAATCGGAATCAATGCCACGCAGTTGGATTGTTTCCCGCAATCACCGCACCCCTCGCAAACTGCTGAGTTAATGAAAAGCCGCTCATTCGGTATCTCTAATAATCCACGCCGACGACGTCGACGTTTCTCTGCGGCGCAGGTTTGGTCGAAAATAATTACCGTTGTCCCTTCCAGTTCTCGCATCTCTCGCTGCACTCGAGCCAGATAATCTCGGTGCCGGATCAAAACGCCTGGCGCCCAATCTGCATCCTTGGCGTATTTATCAGGATCGTCAGTAACCACCGTAATCTTAGTGACGCCTTCGGCATGAACTTGGCGGGAAATTCGACTCACATCAAGCGGTCCATCGAACGATTGCCCGCCCGTCATCGCAACTGCGTCGTTGTATAGGATTTTGTAAGTGATATTGACTTTAGCGCTGACACAAGCCCTGATCGCAAGAAGCCCTGAGTGAAAATAAGTGCCATCCCCAATGTTCTGGAAAACATGCGGCGTGTTGCTAAAGGGGCTTTCACCGATCCAACTTGCGCCCTCCCCACCCATCTGCGTAAACGTTGCCGTCTCGCGATCCATCCACTGCGCCATATAATGGCAACCAATGCCGGCCAATGCGCGCGACCCGTCAGGCACAACGGTCGAGGTGTTGTGTGGGCAACCTGCACAAAAATAAGGAACACGTTGCATCGAAGGTTCAACCAGATGTCTTTTTTCAGTGCGCAATCGAAGCGTCGCTACAACGCCCTGGAGTTCTTCGTCTGACGTCAATCTGACAAGGCGCTCGCCAATCACAAGCGCGATATGGGAAGCATCTAAACGCCCATGAACAGGAAAAAGAGATTTTTGCTGCTCGTCAAACTTGCCAATAATCATGGGCGCTTCAGGAACCCCATAGAGGATCTGGCGCACTTGATCCTCGATTAATGGGCGTTTTTCCTCGACGACAATCACTTTCTTAAGACCGGTCGCAAAAGCAATCATCCCTCTGCGTTCGAGAGGCCAGGGCATACCCACTTTATAAACTTTTAACCCAAGCCGTCGTGCGCGATGATCATTAATTCCCAACTCAAGTAAGGCGCGGCGCACATCCAGATAGGATTTTCCCGTTGAGATAATGCCTATTTCAGCTGCTTTGTCTCCAAGCACCTGTCGATCAATGGGATTTCTAAACGTAAATTCATTTACGGCAGGTAATTTAAACTGGTGAAGGCGTTGCTCCTGCGCCTGGGGCGTATCGGGCCACCGCAAGTTCAAGCCACCCGGGGGCATTCTGAAGTCGACAGGTGAAGAGACATCAATCCGGGTTGGATCAATCGAGATTGATGCGGACGCCTCTACCGTGTCATGGACGCCTTTAAGTCCAATCCAACATCCCGAGTATCGCGACAGGGCCCAACCATAAAGACCGAAATCCAAAATGTCTTGGACCCCTGCAGGATTGAGGATTGGAATAAATGTGTTCACCAATGAAAATTCGCTCTGATGAGCGGTCGTGGACGATTCGCAGGTGTGATCATCCCCCATTAGTATCAACACGCCGCCGTAAGCGCTCGTTCCGGCTAAATTGCCGTGCCGGAGTGGATCACCTGAACGATCAACCCCAGGGCCTTTTGCGTACCAAAGTGAAAAGACGCCATCGAAGAGACCATCTCCGTTCAAACCGGCCTGCTGCGACCCCCAAACAGCAGTTGCCGCTAAATCCTCATTAACTGCGGGTAGAAATTTTATATTTCTCTCGGTCAGATGATCGTTTGCTAAGGCGAATTGTTGATCAAGCGCGCCAAGGGGGGAGCCTCGGTAACCCGTAACGTAACCTGCCGTGTTGAGGCCCATAGCGCTATCAAGCTGATGTTGCAGCATCGGAAGTCGGACTAATGCCTGAATGCCGGTAACAAATACCTGCCCCGTGTCCTGAAGATATTTATCCTCAAGAGTGACGTCTCTGAGCTGCGACATTAATTTGTTATCTCGAATGACATCTCTGAAACATGGGCTAGCCCGGTATGCAGGATAAAGTCCTTAAATAGTTGCCTCGTCATCATACCTTTTATAACGACGAACGTGGCAGGCGAATATCAAATTGGTCTCGCAACGCATTATCCAAATTCTCAGATAAATGACTCGGATGATGGTGCTTCAAAATTTGCTTTGTTCGATCGATCGCAACACTTCGGATATCGCGAGCACCATCCATCACCCACTCATCAATCGAACGACGGTCACCAATCTCGGGGTAAACAAAGTCGCTCTGCATTCGAGCCAAAGTCTCGTCACGACCCAGAAAATGGCCATCGCCATGTACGACCTCTTGGATTGAGGATAGTGCCAGGGTTTCCGCATCAACGCTGACGCCAACGAGGGATTTAAGAATCGTTCCCAGCATATCATTGTCGATGACATAGCTTTCCAGCGCACAACCCATCAGACTCGCCTGCATCCCACAAGCCTGGGTAATTAGATTACAGCCGGCCTGAGCGGCCAATGTAACGGTCAGGCTTTTTTCATAACCGCTCTGGGCATCCGCGATTTTGCTGTCGGTCGCACCGGCAATCACGGAGTTGGGTAAGCCGTAGTGATTTGCCATCTGTATGGTCGCAGCAGTCGCCATGGCGCCCTCGGCACTTCCGCCACTCATCGCTCCGGTTCTCAGGTCGGTTAACATGGTTCTCGCGCCGAACGTTATCTTCGCTTCAGGGTTCAGAACCCAAGCAAAAATCATTCCGGCAAGTGTCTCAGCGATTGTTTGGGCAATCGATCCCGCTAAGGTGACTGGACTGGACGCCCCCATTTGGCCAAACGTATTGGAGTGCAGCGGGATACCAAAACGCACCGCGGCAGCGGCAATCTCGCAAGATTCAGGGTCGAAACGCAGAGGGGGCACCGACATGTTGCAATGCATTGAAAGAAACGGGCGAGCCAGAAAGGCCTCTTGTGAGCCCGCAATGGCGTAACACATCTTCGCAATCTCTTCGACGTTAGCCGCCTCGGTAGCGGCCGAAATGACATGTTTTCGGGTGCCAGCGAGACAAGCATAGGCGGTATTCAGATCGAGCAAGCGAACGTCCGGCATATCCCGGGCGGTCATGGAACGACTGAAAAAATGAATATTGTCGAGACTGTCCACGAGCCGCGCGGCGTCATATAAGTCTTTCAGCGTCGATTCACGGTACTGGCGGCTATCGAGATCAAGTATCAGCGGCGCCGCACCGCCTGAACCCG
Source organism: Arenicellales bacterium nBUS_48 (assembly GCA_051201575.1). GTDB lineage: Bacteria > Pseudomonadota > Gammaproteobacteria > Arenicellales > UBA868 > UBA868. The sequence goes on from CP179197.1 coordinate 1,527,927, forward strand.
TATGCACCCGACCCACCGCGAGAAGGATGTCGTTTTCGGTATTCTGTCCGCAAAGTGTGAAATCTCGTCTGAATCCGTTCAACGCCTTGTCAATAAGCTCCGGGGAAAATCGAAGACGGCCATTTTCATCGAGATACCCGCCTACGTCGGTAAGCGGTTCAACCACACAATCCGGGGCGTCCGCCATTCCAATTTCCGATAAAATCGACCGAGCAGTCTGATCAACCTGTTGCAGTTCTTTCGAGCCTAAAGGTTGGTAGCTTCCACCCATGACGCCACCCATCGCTTGCCTTACTTTTGGTGTGTGTTGCTGACCCGATCCTGATCGACGTCGTTTCCTTTTGCTGCGCGCTTCAATCTCACCCATGCTTGGAGTCCATAATATTAATTACTATTCAGGAATTTAAAATTTTTGATGTCCCAAATCAATTTTGTCTGTATATTTCGCGAATAACCGGTGGGAGGGTTTATGGATAAAAATAGTTTTCCTCTGGAAAAAAAGACCGTTACACGATACGGCTTTTTACTGCTGCCTGATTTCACCATGATGTCGTTTGCCTCCGCGGTAGAACCGCTTCGGCTCGCAAATCGGATCGCTGAGCAAAATCTTTACGAATTCCCGCTCTTCACGCTCGATGGCGAGCCTGCAATCGCCAGCAACGGTGTGTCTATCAGTCCCGTCAAAAAACTCAGCGGCAAAGAGCCTATTGACGCATTATTCGTCTGCGCAGGCGTTGACCTTCATTCTGTCAACCCTGACGTTCTTCAGGACCGAACGAAGCCATACGTCAAACGGAAAATTCCCCTCGGTGGGATCTGTACAGCCACCTATCACCTTGCCCGGGCAGGCCTATTAGACGGATACCGTTGCACACTGCACTGGGAAAATATTCCGGAGATGCATGACGAGTTTCCGCATCTCGTAGTCTCATCCGGTCTTTTTGAGCTCGACCGGGATCGCTACACCTGTTCGAGTTTTACGGCACCAATGGACATGATGCTCAACCTTATCGGAAAAGAACGGGGGCGAGCAATTTGTGACCAAATTTCAGAAGCAATGCTTTGCGAACGCGTACGCGACGGTTCTGATCGACAACGGATGCCCTTGAGAATGCGTTTAGGCTCGAGCCAACCGAAACTTGTCGAAGCTGTAGAGTTGATGGAGTCCAATATTGAAGAGCCAATGACGCTTGATGAACTCGCCTCACACGTCGGTATCTCCAGAAGACAACTCGAGCGTTTATTCCAGAAGCACCTTCAGTGTGTACCCACTCGCTACTATTTGGAAATCCGACTCAGGCGTGCCCGAGAACTTTTAATACGGAGTTCACGATCAATTGTCGATATCGCGTTTGCCTGTGGCTTTGTATCTGCCCCTCATTTCAGCAAATGTTACCGGGACTTTTTTGGCCTGCCGCCGAGAGAAGAGCGCATTCCAAGGGGTATCGCCACGCAGTCCGAGGCGCCAATCGACATTCTTGATGCACCAAACATCGATCCTGCACCGGGCCTCGCTGAAGATCTCCCTCAGGATCCTAACCGCCTGCTCAATTAAACAGATTGTCGGCGCTGTTGAAAAAAATTTCCGAGTAATAAACGGCTCGGTTCTGAAAGGATACCTGCGGTCACGCGACACCGATGATTTGCGAGAGGGTTCTCAAGCAGATTTGCAATACTCCCGACAGCACCCGTTTTTTCATCCCGGGCCCCAAACACGACCCGCTCTACTCGGGCGTGTAGAATTGCGCCGGCGCACATGATACAGGGCTCCAACGTTACGTATAGGGTGCTACCCGGTATTCGGTAATTGGAAAGAGTTTTGCCGGCTTCCCGCATTGCCATAATCTCGGCGTGAGCAGAGGGGTCATGAAAGCCAAGAGATTGATTGCGTCCTTGCCCAATAACCTTGTCGTCAATCACCACAACAGCACCGACGGGCACCTCACCTTCGCTTTCAGCTTGCCTCGCTTGCTCAAGCGCTAGACGCATCCATCGTTCATCAGTCACTTTTGAAGTATTAAACATCATTGAAGAAGAAAAAATTCTTAGATAGTGATTTGATCACCACTTGTTTAAAAACATATTAAGGGTCAAGCCGGGATGAACCCATTGCCTAACCAAGCGTAAACGCTACTCCTGCTCAGCAGACTATTCGACCACTCTTTTTGAAGAGACAACATAGGAAGCTAGGATTGAGACAACAATTGAGTCGAACACCACCGTTACCCACAAAGTATCAAAATAATCAGCGCCAAATATTAAGATGAGAAACAAAAACCCTATCTTACTGATACCCGTTGTAACAGCACACAACATTCGAGAGTCTTCATTAAAAGCGCCGTAAATAAGCAAAGCGCCCATAACAGAAACAAGAAACCCCCAGCTACGGACTACTAAATGATCGACGGGTTCTGTTAAGTTAGAGCCGAACAGACTTAGAAGTGCGTCTTGAGGAGCGATGACAGCGTAAAACGTTGTGCAAGTAATTACGCCAGAAAATAGCATAAGCCATCTAATATTTTTTACTATTATATTTATCTTATTCCCACTCAATAGTGCGCTCCATCTAACGAATTGATTATATTGAATTTAATTTTTACTATGGAAGTACTTTGTAAGTTTTGGGTAAGGTATTATTTGAAATTTACCCTTACTTTTAAAGTGCTAAAAAATACCGTCCAATACCGTAGGAGTAAATAAAAAGAAAAATTAAGTTAACCCATTTCAATTGAGGTTCTGTTCGTAACCAAGCGCAGTAAATCCAAATCAAACAGAATGGAAAAGACAAAAACATAGTTAGTGGATAACAATCAAAAATAATTGCTATAGCGCTCAATAAGCCAAGCAATAAGGCAATATTTTTTAATAATTTTTCAGTTTTTAGAGAAATTTCAGACGGTAACAAAAACCTAAAAATTGAATTTACGACACCATCCATTTACTTTTTATCCTCTAAATTTTAAACTGTTATAATTAACTTATTGTTTTAAATCAATACTTTATGTTATTCCCACTCAATCGTCGCCGGCGGTTTTCCTGAAATGTCGTAAACGACTCTGGAAATGCCGGAAATCTCATTAATGATTCGACGGCTGACCTTATCTAAAAAGTCATAGGGCAAATGAGCCCAACGTGCGGTCATAAAATCAATTGTCTCTACCGCCCTTAACGCAACAACATATTCATAGGCTCGATTATCACCAACGACACCAACTGACTTCACGGGTAAGAACACGGCAAAAGCCTGACTTATCGAATCATATAAATCAGCCGACCTAAGCTCGCCAATAAAAATCTCATCTGCCAGGCGCAACACATCCGCAAACTCCTTTTTAACCTCACCAAGAATCCGAACGCCTAGGCCGGGTCCGGGAAACGGGTGACGAAAGATCATCGACCCTGGAAGCCCAAGCTTCAAACCGATGGTTCGAACCTCATCTTTAAAAAGATCTCTCAACGGTTCCACGAGACCTAATTTCATATCCGGTGGTAGTCCCCCCACGTTATGGTGTGACTTGATAACCTTCGCTTTGCCGGTCTTAGCACCTGCTGATTCAATCACATCAGGATAAATGGTTCCCTGTGCAAGCCATTTTGTATTCGATAGTTTTTCCGCTTCCTCTGTGAATACCTCAATAAAAATCCGGCCAATGATTTTCCGTTTCTCTTCCGGGTCGGTAACACCTGTAAGCGCCGTCATAAAGCGTTGTTCAGCATTTACCCGAATGACCCTAACGCCCATATTTTCCGAGAACGTTTTCATCACCTCATCGCCCTCGTTCAGTCGGAGAAGTCCGGTATCAACAAAAACGCATGACAACTGGTCTCCAATCGCACGATGTAGCAAGGCCGCCACAACCGAGGAGTCAACCCCTCCAGACAGCCCGAGAAGGACATCATCATCACCTACTTGAAGATGAATCTTTCTAATCGCGTCATTAATAATTTGATCAGGCGTCCAGGCATCCTTACAGTCACAGATGACCCGAACAAATCGCTCCAGGATCGCTTTTCCTTGGGACGTATGTGTCACTTCAGGATGAAACTGAAGCCCATAAAATTTCCGAGATTCATCGGCCATACCGGCCAGTGGCGCGCTCTTTGTTTGTGCAATGACCTTGAACCCTTCCGGTAGTGCATCAACCCGGTCGCCGTGACTCATCCAAACATCAAGAAGTCCGTATCCTTCCGGCGTTTGATGGTCTTGAATATCCTTTAAAAGGTCCGAGTGCCCGCGGGCGCGCACCTGCGCATAGCCAAATTCCCGATGATCTGCGGGGGCCACCACCCCACCTAATTGCCCCGCCATCGTTTGCATGCCGTAACAAATCCCGAGAACCGGGATTCCGAGATCAAACACTGACTGAGGGGCAAACGGTGCGTCTGAGTCATGCACACTTTCAGGACCACCTGACAAAATAATACCTTTGGCACCAAACGCGGTGATCGTATCATCGTCAACGTCCCAAGGATAAACTTCCGAATACACGCCGATTTCCCTAACCCGTCGGGCAATGAGCTGGCTGTATTGGGAGCCGAAATCGAGAATTAATATCCGATCTGCATGAGGGTCCTGGCTCATTAAATAGTCTTCCGCGCCAGGGCAAGCGCGCTTCAACTGCCTCGCTGGTAGTTCGGTGCTTCCTTTACCACTGTCACATCATGCACATGACTTTCGGCATAACCTGAATGGGTGATTTGAACAAAACGGCACTTAGAACGCATCTGATCAATCGTTGCGCAACCGGTGTATCCCATGCTTGCCCTCAGACCGCCAGACATTTGATGGATAATCTGGGACATCGGCCCTTTATAGGGAACGCGCCCCTCTATACCTTCGGGTACCAATTTACCTGGATCGTCCTGACCTTCCTGGAAATAACGATCCTTAGAGCCCTCTTGCATTGCGCCGAGCGAACCCATCCCCCTATAGCTTTTGTAGGATCGACCCTGGAAAAGCTCGATCTCACCAGGGGACTCGTCAGTGCCGGCAAGCAGCCCCCCTACCATAATTGAATTTGCACCCGCTGCTATTGCTTTTGCAATATCCCCCGAAAACCGAATACCGCCATCCGCAATTACCGGGATCGATCGATCCTTGAGCGCTGCAGCGACATCCGCGACTGCGGTAATCTGCGGCACGCCTACGCCGGCGACGATTCGAGTTGTGCAAATGGACCCGGGCCAATACCGACTTTCACCGCGTCTGCGCCCACATCAGCAAGCGCTTTTGCAGCGTCTGCCGTGGCAATATTTCCCGCAATAATCTCAATTTCAGGATACGCCTTCTTTACCGCCCGCACGCGATCAATAACGCCCCGGGAATGTCCGTGCGCGGTGTCAATAACGATTGCGTCGACGCCCGCTTGAGCAAGCCTTTCGCACCGCTCTTCTGAATCCTTTCCAGTGCCAATCGCGGCTGCAACTCGTAATCGGCCTTGAGAATCTTTACAGGCTTCAGGAAATTCTGTTCGTTTCTGGATGTCTTTGACTGTCACTAACCCCTTAAGATTAAACTGGTCATCAACGAGCAATACCTTTTCAATTCGATGCTCATGGAGCAGCCCTCGAATCACCTCACGGCTGGCGCCTTCGCGCGCGGTCACAAGCCGCTCTCTCGGCGTCATCACTGCTGTAACAGGTTGATCAAACCGGGTTTCAAATCGAAGATCCCGACTCGTCACAATACCCGTCAATGTGCCATCGTCTGCAAGAACCGGAACCCCTGAAAAATTCTTGATCCGGGTCAGTTCGATCACTTCAGCGACGGTAGCGGACGTTGAAATGCAGACCGGATCTACAATAACGCCGCTTTCATACTTCTTGACCAAACTCACCTCGGATGCCTGCGCCTCGGGACTCATGTTGCGATGCACAACCCCTATTCCGCCCGCCTGGGCCAGGCATATAGCGGCGCGAGACTCCGTCACCGTATCCATCGCGGCAGAGACCAGTGGAATGTTAAGCGCTATTTTTCGGGAAAAAGAAGTCGAAAGATCAACTTCATGTGGGAGGACGTCCGATAATCCGGGCACCAACAAGACGTCGTCGAAGGTAAGGGCAAGATTTGGGTGTTCCATCGGGGAATTATATAGTTTGACTGTAAATCGGTAAACTTGTAACGTGAAAGAATAAATTCCTAACCCTAAGCGTAGAGTGGATTCTGCGTTAACTTTTGGAGGAAAAATATGACCCGTTCATTAAAAAAAGCAGCGATAGCATTGACGTTGGGTTCGATTTTCGCGACGTCGGGGGCAATAGCGAGCGCTGGATCGGAAGCGATCTCCCAGGCCGAAACAAATCTTAAAGCGGCCGAGAGCTCAGGCGCCGTTTGGCGATTAGTAGACCCCGCGACGGGCGGAAAAGCAGTACCCCTCCAAAAGCTCATCAAAACAGCACAAACAAAATTAGAGGCCGGTGACGAGGCAGAGGCCATCCGGATTGCCAAAAAAGTCTCTTGGGCAGCCGACATGGGCCTCTCTCAAGCGCAAGATCAAGTAACGGCTAAACCTTATTACTAGATTCTTGAGGCACCCAATAAAAACCGGACTCAGGTCCGTTTTTTTGTTCTGGGCGGTTATTTTTAATCGAACAGAAGATCGCCCGACGTTAGGGCGCGCAATGGTGTCAGAATAGAATAATGGATCGAATTATCTATGAAGTGAGCGAATTTACAGACGAGGCTCGAGCGTTAATTGAATCCGAGTTCAACTCAGTCTGGCTAACCGGAGAAATCTCAAATCTTGCGACCCCAGCCTCCGGGCATCTTTACTTTTCACTAAAGGATGATCATGCGCAGGTCCGATGCGCGATGTTTCGAAATCGCCGCCGACCGACCCATCATGAAATTGCCAACGGAGACGCCGTTCTTCTATCAGGCAAAGCTTCGATCTATACCCCAAGAGGCGATTTTCAAGTCATTGTCGACTACATCGAGCCCGCCGGGGAAGGTGAACTGAGACGCCGATATGATCTGCTGCGAAAAAAACTTGAGCGTGAGGGACTGTTTGATTCAACTCTGAAGAAGTCAGTACCTGACCTGCCCAAAAGAATAAGCATGATCACCTCTCCCAGTGGCGCAGCACTCCAGGATATTTTGGTTACCTTGGCCAGGCGATTCCCGCTCGCGGACGTCATCCACTTACCGGTCCCGGTTCAGGGGGAAAACGCTGTACCCGAAATTGTCAACGCATTCGGTTTACTCAAAAAGATACCCAAACCCGACGTTGTCGTGCTCGCACGGGGCGGTGGATCACTTGAAGATCTTTGGGCTTTTAATGAAGAGGCCGTTGTAAGAGCGATCCACGCTTGTAACCTGCCAGTGGTGACGGGTATCGGCCATGAAACTGACGTTACGCTCGCGGACTTCGCAGCCGACCTTCGCGCCCCAACGCCTACGGCGGCCGCCGAGTCAGTTTCCCCCGATTGCAAAATGTTAGCGAAAGACGTGTCAAATTTTGAAACCGAAATGCTCGACGCCATGCAATCTTTAATCCAACTTTTTAGTCAACGAATCGACAACGCATCGTCCCGCCTTCGGCATCCCCGCGAGCGCCTTAATCACCAGCAACAGACCGTGACTAATTCGGAAAGAAGGGTTAGAAACTGTTTACGTCATACGCTTGATTCAAATCAAAACACCCTTGATAACCTTAACACGCGGCTTATGAACCGCTCGCCTGACCAAACATTAAATTTTCGGTCGAATCAAATAAACGGATTAGCTAAACTTTTAAAGCAGCAGCTAGAGCGACAGTTCCAGCTCAATGAAAAATCATTCGATGTTTTAGCAGCGAAGCTTAATACATTGGATCCCACCGCAACCCTCGCGCGGGGATTTTCAATTGTGAGAACCAAAAACGGTAAGCGCATTGTCCGGTCAGCTGAACAGCTAAAAAAAGGTGCGGCGATTATCGCCGAATTTGCCGAAGGAACCGCAACGGCAAACGTTGAAACGGTTGAGCTAGATCAACCCGGCAAAACAGATTAAGTCAATAAATTTGGCGCGCCGCTAGGATCTTCTTGTCGGCCTACGACCAGCTCGCTTATCCGACGATGGGTTGTAGGGGTTATCTGATTTCTTCAGTTCAAAGCGAACCTGTGTCCCGGTCATCTTGAAACTTCGGGCAATAAACCGGCTTAGATAACGAAGATAACTCGCCGGCAACTTATCCAGTGAGTTGCCATGCAGCACCACTGTGGGTGGATTACGGCCACCTTGGTGAGCGTATTTAGGCTTAATTGTTCGATTCTGGCTCATGGGCGGGCTATGATGTTCAAGCGCGCGACTCAGTATCCGGTTTAACTCTCCGGTACCCATCTCTTTCATCGCGCTCGCTTGGGTGCTTTTCACCGCCTTCAGCAACTCTCCCATGCCTGATCCATGAAGCGCAGAGATAAAGACCTCTTCATGATTAGGTAAAAAGTCGAACCGGCGATCAATTTCTCGTCTGATTCGATTTCGCTCTGAGCGATCAAGACCATCCCATTTATTAATAGCGAGCACGATAGACCGCCCGCCTTGCAACGCAAGTCCTGCAATTGCCGTGTCCTGATCCAGTATCCCGGCCTGCGCATCCAGCATCAACACCGCAACCTCTGCCGAGGCCAGTGCTTGAAGTGTTTTAACCACTGAAAACTTCTCAAGCGTCTCACGAACTCTCGCTTTCCGACGCACCCCTGCGGTATCGATTAGCGTCAAGCGGGAATCATCCCGCTCAATCGTTACCGGAATGCTGTCACGCGTCGTACCGGGATAATCCGCCACAATGACACGATCCTCGCCAGCCAGGCAATTCACCAACGTTGATTTTCCAACGTTCGGACGGCCGACAACCGCAATTCTCGACCCCGCCATGGTGCTCTCAGTGTCAAGCGATTCCGGCGCGTGAGTAAAGATATTCTCTAAAAGATTCTCAACACCCTGGCCGGTTTTCGCAGAAATTGCGAATACCTGGCCAATCGAAAGTTCAGCGAACTCGCTCGTTGCAAGGGAATGATCAACGCCTTCAGCCTTATTGACCGCAACCTGAACGACCGCACCCTCTTTTCGTAAATCTGCAGCAATCTGAAGATCGGCAGCCGTCAATCCGTCGCGCGAATCGACGACAAACACAACAGAGCTTGCCTCAGCAAGCGCCTGCAACACTTGATCTCGTACCGCGCTGGTCAGCGGATCATCACTTTCTGAAAGACCGCCGGTATCAATCAGTAAAAACTTGCGAGAGCCCCTAACCACTTCAGCATAGAGCCGGTCTCTTGTTACGCCAGGTTGATCATCAACCAGCGCGAGACGCGACCGAGTCAATCTATTGAATAAAGTCGATTTGCCAACATTAGGTCTTCCGACAAGGGCGACGACGGGTATCATTTTAAATTCATATAGATTTAAGAGTGGGAGGAACGCCCTCTTTCGACTATTGGATCGCCCAAGCGGACAGAGCGCCGTTTTCGGAAAGAACGAGGAAGTGTCCTGAATCGGTCAGAGCATATATTTTAAGCACCGCGCCGCCTCGCAGTTTGTCGCGACCAACCAACTCCCCAGTATTGGCATCCAATATGATTACATTACCTTTATAGTCGCCCACCACCAGTTGATTTAAATCTGGAATTCCGAGCGGACCACTAACGCCTCGGTTTTGTAATGCACTTTCAGTCCATAGCGTCTTTCCCGATCGGGTATCAATGCCAAATATTTCCCCATCATCTGCGGTCACCAGTAAAACCTGATCAACTGACCCCAAAGACCGGATGGTTGAAATTTGACTTTCCCAATTGATGGTTTGGGAGCTTATCGAAAGCGCCGTAATTTTCGACTGAAACCCAGCAATGAAGAGTGAGTCGCCCAAAACATAAGGATCAGAGTCAATATCAACCAAACGCGCGATTTCATTGCTCCCCTGCGGCCGGAAGATTGGAACGCTCCACTGCTCCCTGCCGGACTCAAGATCAATTCCTGACAGTCGGCCGCTCGCGAATCCGACCAGGACCACGCTATCAATAGTAATTGGTGTTGACACCCCTCTCACACTTAAGGCGGGCACGGATCGCCTTACCCGCCAAAGCAGCTTGCCTGAATCGACATCAAGCCCCACGACCTGACCATCTCCCGAGCGCAATATTACGAGATCCCCGGAAATAACGGGCTGCGCTAAGATCTCTGTCCCGATTTGTGCTCGCCAATATTCGGAACCATCATTAGCCTTAAGGCCCACAACTTCTCCATCACGGGTTGCCACAATAACGACGCCACTACCCACACCCACGCCAGCCGCCAGATCTTTTTCGAGGTTAGCCTCCCAGAGCACGTCGCCCGTCGCTTCGCTTAAGGCAAATATTCGACCCTCTGGCTCTGCGGCAAAAATCTCTCCGCCTGAAATAAATGGGGATAACAGGCCGTTCGTATTTGAGTAACCCTCGCCTAAATCGCGACGCCAAACCTTTTTAATCTGAAATTGGGAATCAATCTCTGGAAGATCGAGAACCTCTCCCCCTTCACGCATAAAGTGGATCGCGCCTGGCCCGCACCCGACTAGTGTGAAAAGGAATCCAAAAATGACAACAACACCAGATCTCATCCTGATGGATCATCCCGACGGGTCATATTAAGCTTGGCAGAGATCAGCTGAGCTGCTTGAGAATTCGAGGGCGCGTTCGCCAATGCTTTCTCGTAAGCCATCTGGGCGGCTTTCAGATCACCCGACGCCATAAGTGCATCGCCCAACAACTCTTGAAACTGCGAGACAAACCCCTCTGCGGCGCTCGCCTCAGCAAGTGCCCGGACTTGATCAACATCTCCAGCCTGAAGCGCAATCACCGCTAAACGAACGCGAGCGACCTGATGCATGACCGGGTCCTTACTCTCCTCAAGGATTCCATTCAAAGCGGTTCGAGCAGCGGCGACGTCCTCTGTATAGAGAAATTGTCGAGCCAACATCAGTCTTGCCAAGTCCGCATAACCACTAGCCTGGTGATTTGCAATTAATACGTTAGCTGAATTGATTACAGCGGCCTGATCATCCACGACATCCGCTGCGAGCATTTGCTCGTAAAGTACGGAGGCCTTCTCCCCTTGATAGTCTTGATACATTCGCCAGCTCTGGATACCGCCGACACCTCCAATGCCAAGAATAATCCCCGCGATAATCCCAACGCCATTTCGCTTCCACCACTGGCGAAGTTTCTCGGTATCATCATCGTGCGCAATATGAATCTTTCTTTCTGTCTGCTCTTTTTTCATCAGTGTTTATTCGCTGTCTTCTTACGGTAATTGATCTGTACATTCTCTTAAAAATTTCTCAAGGTCTCCCTCAGGCATCTCCCGCTGTTCTCCCTGACCTCTCAGAGGCTTAGCCATCAGCTGACTTCCCGGGATATAGCGGTCCGGGACAATAACAGCAACTGCAGCCCCGCTTCCGTCTGCGCGCCTTAGCTGCTTTTTCAAGGTGCTTGAACTCAACCCAGAAACTACTTTGAAATCTTTGTTACGAAGGAATTCTGCAATTCTAACGCCTGTACCCTCGACACCTGCGGACTGCGTTATCAGATAAACATCCGGGTTATCCTGAAGGGAATTAGCGTCGTTTAGACTGACAAGTTCAACAAGTCGCTCGAGGCCACAAGCGAAGCCCGTCGCTGGGACACTCCGACCCCCTAACTGCTCAGCGAGCCCATCGTATCTGCCGCCCGCACATACCGCGCTTTGGGCGCCCAGCTGATCAGTCACCCACTCAAAGACAAACCCGGTGTAATAATCAAGGCCGCGGACAAGGCGAGGATTAACCTCGAAGTGAACCCCTGCAGAGGACAAAAGCATCTGCAGCGTTTCGAAATGTTCTCGCTCCTTACTGTCGATAAAATCTTGGAGGGACGGTGCATTTTCAAGGATTTCCTGAGTCTTTGCATCTTTACTATCCAGAATTCGGAGCGGATTTTTATCAAGCCGTCGTTGACTATCCTCATCAAGGCTTTTCTCGAACGGCGCTAGATAGTCCTTTAGCGATTCTCGAAACATTGACCGACCTTCAGCAGAGCCTAGCGTATTTATCTGGAGGGAAAGGTCAGTTAATCCAAGCATGCGCCACAACCGCTCGCCAACCGTAATGACTTCGGCCTCTACCTCCGGACCACGCCAGCCTAAAGCTTCGATCCCAAATTGGTGAAATTGCCGATACCGGCCTTTCTGTGGGCGCTCGTGCCGAAACATTGGGCCCGAATACCATAAGCGTTGCGTCTGGTTATGAAGAAGTCCATGTTGATTACCTGCTCGAACGGTGCTCGCGGTTCCCTCCGGCCGCAGGGTAAGACTATCGCCATTGTTATCGGCAAAGGTGTACATCTCCTTTTCGACAATATCGGTTTGCTCACCGATTGCCCTTTTAAAGAGCTCGGTACGTTCGAGAATCGGTGTTCGAATTTCTCTATAGTTATATAGTCGAGCAACGTTTCGCAGAGCCGTTTCAACTCGCTGCCAAGTCGCCATCTGATCCGGAAGCAGATCATTCATACCCCGAATGGATTGAATTGCATTACCCGAAGCCATTAAATTTATCTTCCCACCCGAATTTTTGCATTAATTCCGGTTTTCGGAACCGGAACAGCAAATTCTCGACCACCATAAATAATACTCGTGCCTTCGGGATAACTGATCTGCAGGGTAAACGGAGGAAGACCAACCACACTGACGACCTTGCCAGATTCCATATAACGGCGCAGCAACACTTTATCGTCTCGATCCCAAACCATAACGTGAGTGCTTTCTCGAATCTTGATCATAATCTCTCGCATATCGGGCGAAAGCGGCTGAGACAAACCGGCTGCATTAGAGGAGGATGCGGGAGATAGCGCCGCTCCAAAAACAGAAGAATCAGACTCTGCACTATCGTCAGACGACGCCGGGGACACTTGCTGTTGGGGTTGTTTAGTTGCGGACTGCTCTGCGGTATCAGATGGCGGCGCCTGATTATTTTGGGCAGTGACACGTTGGGCGTCCTCTTTCTTTTTCAAGGACGACTCAACCTCTGCCACATTTTTGGTTTCAGATTTTTCAGCGTCACTATTTTTATCAGAATCGTTCGTCAACTGCGATTTGTCTTCACTCCCGCCACTCGCCTGGTCTGGAACAGTCGTTGAACCATCTGCCGTCGCATTTGAATTATCGAGTGACAACGCAGTCTCGGTACCGGTATCAATCGAAGGGGCCTCAACCGTGCTATTGGATTCAGACGAAGAACTCGCTGGATCCTCAAGCGTCACGGCCAGGTTGGATGATGGATTCTGGGTAGGCGCGGACTCTTGCTCCGTCGCACTCGTCGAAACCGGCTCGGAATCTGTAATTTCAGAGCGGCTCTGTTCTACAAGATCAAGACGAGAGCGTTCAACATCCGTGGACCGGTTTAAATAGGCCGCATAAAGGCCGCCAAATACCAGTAGCAGTACGGCGCCGGTGGCAACCCAACGGTATTGAATAGCGATCGGTTGCATTCGGTTCCGCACCGGTTCTGTCATCGTCCCCGGGCCATCCTCTTTAGGCGGAAGCAATTCTTTCCGATCGGTTATCGCCTGCTCGATTGATACTCCGGCCAAGCGGGCATAGTTGCGAAGGTATCCAACGGCATAGGTCCAGCCCGCTGTATGCGAGTAATCATCATTTTCGAGCGCCTCCACAACATTGGGCAGGAGTCTCAACTCCTCGGCAACCGATTCGATACTCCACCCTTGCAACTCTCGCGCGGCGCGAAGAATTGCTCCCGGGGTCGTCGCAACGATCGTATCGGTTTTATCCATTTGATACCTCACCGATTAAGGTGATTAAGCGCTTCGATTCATCACTCGAAGGGAAATTACTTTTAAGTCTTGTTGCATAGTCAAGCGCAAGATTATCCGCGCCAAGCTCGGTTTCTGTCTGAACTGCAAGCAAAAGCCCTTCAGGCGACTCCCATCCAGTAGCGAATAGCCGTTCCAAAAAAGCGCGCGCCGAAAGGAATTCTCTCAACTCGAAACTTGCAACCGCGGATTGATACAAAATGACCCGATTGTTGGGTTGCCCGGTCAAGGCAATCCTGAAATAGTCTCTCGCCTGCCGAGGATCCCCTGCCGCAAGCAAGCAACTCCCCAGTCCATACTGACTGACATAAACCTGCATATTGAAGGGGTCTGTAATCGCCAATTCGAACTGCTGAATTCCCTCCTCCAGATCTCCGTTCTCGCACAAAAAAGTCCCAAAGTCATTTCGCGCGGGCACGTTTCTTGGATCGGTAAGAAGCGCTTGATTAAAGTGGTATCGCGCATCCTTTGATTCACCTAGCCGGATCTTCAGAAGCGCCATGGCATAGTTCGCTTCAGAGCTCAAAGGGTCAACGCTTAAAGCGTCCTCCAAAGCCTCCAGTGAAGACGCCAATCGATCTTGATTCATATACCCCAAGCCCAACTGGGTGTAGACCTCGACTTTCTGGTTTTTCTGCTCGGGTGTCTCGAAGTCCAGCATTGACTGACAACCCCAAAGGGTCACCACCCCAATCAACGCCAGGGCCACTTTCACTGGGCCGCCGCCAATTTTGCGCTTCTGTGGGTCCGGTCCTGAACTTCGCCAGCAAGTTGACCGCACGCTGCCGCAATGTCCGCGCCACGAGTGCGGCGAGTAATCGTCGTCAATCCCAGTCGCATTAACTCAGATCTGAATCGGTTGATGGCATTCGTACCGGACCTTTTATAGGCAATGCCTGGAACCGTATTAAACGGAATCAGATTGATTTTTGAGGGAATGTTCTTGAGAAGTGTCGCCAGACGCCTTGCATCTTGAACCGAGTCATTAACGCCATCAAGCATGACATACTCAAAAGTAATTCGTCGTCGCGTATCATTTTGGAGGTATCGCTTGCAGGCGCCGAGTAATTGAGATATCGGATACTTACGATTAATAGGTACCAACTGATCCCGCAATTCATCAGTGACAGCATGAAGCGAGATCGCGAGACTCACCGGGCAATCCATCGCCAGATTATCGATTCGAGGCACGACTCCCGCTGTACTTAGAGTCACCCGGCGTCGAGAGAGACCAAATGTCATATCATCAAGCATCAGGCGTAGCGCGCTGATCACCTCTTCGTAATTAAGGAGCGGCTCTCCCATTCCCATCATGACAACGTTTGTGACCGGTCGTGGACCCAGTCCGGCCGTCGTCAATAATCGATCTGCTATTAGAAGTTGGCCGATTATTTCACTCGCCTTCAAATTCCGGCTAAACCCTTGACGGGCCGTCGCGCAAAAACTACAGGTGAGCATACATCCAACCTGGGAAGATATGCAGAGGGTGCCC
This sequence comes from Arenicellales bacterium nBUS_48, assembly GCA_051201575.1. Lineage (GTDB taxonomy): Bacteria > Pseudomonadota > Gammaproteobacteria > Arenicellales > UBA868 > UBA868. The sequence continues at coordinate 1,543,243 of CP179197.1, forward strand.
CTGCCCTCTTCGGGGATGAATACTGTCTCGACACAGTTGCCATCGGTCAACTTAACCAACCATTTTCTCGTGCCATCATCTGACATTTGGCTATTTGAAATCGTCGGCAACTCAATCGCAGCTTGCTGTGCTAGCAAATGTCGTAAATCCAATCGCAGATCAGTCATCTGACTAAAGTCATTAACGCCACGTTGATAGATCCATTTCATGACCTGGCGAGCATGGAACGCCTTCTCTCCAATCGATAAAAAATACTCCTGAAGAGCGTTACGGTCTAATCCCAACAGGTTTAACTTTTGCGGCATGACAATTTAGAAAATATTGCGGCTGCTTAATCTGCTCGCGGACAAATATCACTGTCCTCAAAGAAGAAACTAATTTCTTCTCGAGCAGTTTCCGGCGCATCTGATCCATGCACCGCATTAGCCTCGACAGACTCGGCAAAGTCCGCGCGGATCGTTCCAGGCGCTGCATCCGAAGGATTGGTCGCACCCATAATCTCGCGATTGCGGGTAATTGCACTTTCCCCTTCCAAAACTTGCACCACCACAGGCCCGGAGGTCATATAGTCAACGAGATCGTTATAAAACGGACGCTCCCGATGCACCGCGTAAAAATCCTGTGCCTGAGACCGGGTCAGGTGAATCATTCTTGAAGCAACAACGCGCAACCCGCCCGTTTCAAACCGGTCGTAAATTTTTCCAATCAAGTTCCGCCGTACCGCGTCCGGTTTCACAATAGAAAACGTTCTTTCAATTGCCATTTAAGGTCTCCGTTTATAAAAATTAATGCTTCTACCGCCCAATCTATCGAGAAGCGGGGTTGGATTCGGCATAACCTTAGGTTTCCGAATGTAAGTAGATGTACCCGGATTTTATTCGCTGCCCAACATGTGAGCAATGAGAACGTCTGATTCGACCGAATCAACCTGAATTGGAACAATATCGCCCGAGTCGCCTTTAAGGCGCCTGACCTGTACAGGCATATAATTCTCTAATCGACCATGATAGGCCCCAGGCTTGCCACTCACCACAGGACGTTCGATCAGTAGCTGTCCTTTGCGACCGACCATACCCTCGAGCGCCCTATTGCGCACCGTCTGCCCTGCCAGTCGCATTTCGGCCGCTCGACGTCGTCTTTCTGGAATTGCCACCTGGCGCGGTATCCTGGCCGCCGGCGTCCCCGGTCTTGCTGAAAACGGGAACACATGCGGATAAATGATCTCCGCATCTTTAATCACTGAAAGAGACTGGGCAAAGTCGGCATCCGTCTCGGTCGGGAAACCCGCCATGATATCGGCTCCCAAAACAAGCCCCGGTAGACGGTCTCTCGCCGCGAATAACCTTTCAAGCAACCATTCTCGATCGTATCGCCTTTTCATTCGTTTCAAAATCAATGTGCTGCCACTTTGCACGGAAACATGAAGATACGGGCAAAAACGTTCGTCCGAACCCATTAAATCGAAAAGTGAATCATTCAGGTGCGCGGGATCAATTGAACTCAGCCGGATTCGGAACTCGCCCGGCAACCGGGAAATCTTCTTCAGTAACGAAACGAGATGTAACGCATCGACTTCACCCTCTGAAGACGAGTGTTCATAGCTCCCAAGGTCTACCCCACACACCACGATTTCAGAGCTTCCAGACGCCACGAACGTTCTAACCTGATTCAGGATAGCGTCTTCATCCAACGATATGCTTCTACCCCTTGCGCGATGGATCACACAAAACGTGCAGCCTTGATCACAACCTTGTTGAACCTGAACAAACGCCCGGGTTTGACCTTCAAAACCCCTTAATAATGTCGCCGGTAATCCCGTCAAACGATCAACATAAACGGGGCTTAGGTCACTAGAATTTGATTTTAAGTTGCGAACAAAAGGAGCGATAGTCGATTTTTGATCGTTCCCCAAAACAATAGAGACGCCTGGCAACGCCGCGCACTCTTCCGGTTCATTTTGCGCGTAGCAACCGGTCAACACTACTTTTGCGTTCGGATTATTCCGCAACACCCGTCGGACCGCCTGACGGGTTTGACGATCCGCTTCAGCCGTCACCGTGCAAGAATTGATTAGGTAAAGATCTGCGGATTCATTTGAATCCACTAATTGCCAATTATCGTCAACGAGCGACTGCACCATGGTGGCCGACTCAAGCGTATTAATCTTGCAACCCAGGGTGACCACCGCCACACGATCCTGAGGGTTAACATCGATAGCGCCGAAAGCAGCGTCTGAATGTTGCGACGCTAGAGGCGTATTACAGCGCACCGATCAAGACTTGACTGTAAAGCTCTCGCCGCAGCCGCACTCATCCACCACATTAGGGTTTTTAAATTGGAACGCGGTCGAAAAACCATCGGAGGCAAAATCAATTTCGGTGCCGTCGACAAACGGCATCGTCTCACGATCGACGAACACCTTCACCCCGTTACTGGTGAAAATCTCATCATTGTCACCCGCGTCATCAGCAAAATCCACGACATACGCAAGACCTGAACAGCCCATTGTTTTGATGCCGAGCCGTAACCCTTCCCCCTTCCCGCGTGAACTGAGTTGCGATAAGACCCGGGATGCAGCGGGTTCGGTTAACGTTATTGCCATCATTGCCTCCTGAATGCACGGCTGACTTTTCCTGAATAAGATCATATTTTATCATGGGTAAACCAACCGATGATTCATTCTTCCGGCGAGGTTGACTGACGTAGATGCTCCACCGATGTGAGGAATCCCCGCAAAATATTAACCTCTTCGGAGGTCGATACCCCTTGCAACAAGACGCGTCGGAGTTTGCGGGCGAGTTTGACGCGTGGCCCATTCGTGAATCCGGTCTGATCCATTACTTTTTCGAGGTGCTGCATTAAGCCATCGAACTCGCCCATCGTATTCGGCTTTAATCCTGTTTCAGTCTCAATTGCCGGTCCGTCATTAGCCGTGAGACACGCTTTGCGACACTCATAAGCCATGATAGAAACCGCGGTTGCGACATTAAGGGATTGAAATTGCTCATCGACATCAATCCGCAAATGCCCCTGACACAGGTCCAAATGCTCGTTTGATAAACCGGACGCCTCTGGCCCAAACACCAAGGCAACAGGACCTCTAACAAGACTGTGTGATAGCTCGTGAGCAGCAGAAGCGCTATCGAAAGGCGTAAATGAAATTGACCGTCGTCGTGCAGTTGCGCCAATCACTAGCACGCAATCGCGGACCGCTGTGGTCAAATCGCCGAATACCTCCGCGTTTTGTAAGACGTGATCTGCTCCGGCGGCTCGCGCGGTGGCCTCTTCATGCGGAAACACGCGGGGCGAGACTAATCGGAGACGCGAAAGGCCCATATTCGCCATTACGCGCGCAGCGGCTCCAATATTTCCTGGGTGGGTCGTTCCCACCATCACAATTTTAAGTCCGCTCAGAGGCTGGCCTAAAGGTTCAGGATATTTTGAGAGAGGCATAAATTCAACACCTACTATAGAATCCGGAGTCTTAAAACTAAATGAAGATTACTTCGCCTGAGTTACGGTTACCACTGACCGGCGATGCTCAGTCCTTAAAACGCACCTTTACCGCAAGATACAACAATGCATCCAATGCTCTATACCGCCGTCCGATCTGTTCGAGAAGGTGCCCGAGTCATCCTAATGTACTACAACCAACTTGATCGCTTGGATATCACTTCGAAAGGGCGTAACGATTTTGTCAGTCAAGCAGATATCGAGGCGGAGCGCGCTATTTTAGAAGTGTTAACGCGCGCCTATCCAGATCATGGCATCCTGGCTGAAGAAAGTGGCATCAAAGAAGGTGGCGAATACACTTGGGTCATTGATCCCCTGGACGGAACAACTAATTTTCTTCACGGTTTCCCTGTGTTTTGTATTTCCGTTGCCGTCATGCAGGGTGACGCAGTGCATCATGGGGTTGTTTATGATCCGATACGAGACGAAATGTTTACCGCGAGCCGCGGCGATGGCGCGCAATTAAATGGCAAAAAAATTCGGGTAAGCAAAACCCGTCAACTTGCTCCCGCTCTATTAGGAACCGGGTTTCCTTTTCGCGAGATGGACAATCTGACTCCCTGGCTTCGCAGTTTCGAGTATTTACTGCCCAAGACCGCAGGTATCAGACGAGCAGGTGCCGCAGCGCTCGACCTCGCATACGTCGCTGCAGGACGTCTGGACGGGTTTTGGGAATTTGGACTAAAGCCATGGGATATTGCGGCGGGCGCCCTCCTGATTCGTGAAGCCGGCGGCTTAATTGCGGAGTTTTCAGGCGGCCAAGACTTTATTGCTAAGGGCAACGTCGTTGCTGGAAACCCGCTGATCCTCGAAGAGCTTAGAAAAATTGTCCATCGAACAACGTCGGGTTAACATTTACCGGCCGACCGACTCTCTTTAAAATCCCGTTATTACCCTGAAACTCAATCCATACTGTAATTTGGAGAACTACTATGACTTACGTTATCGGCGATTCATGCATTCGTTGCAAGTACACAGATTGCGTAGAAGTATGTCCCGTTGACTGCTTTCATGAAGGTCCTAATTTTCTGGTCATTGATCCTGAAGAATGCATTGACTGCAGTCTTTGCGAGCCTGAATGCCCTGTGAATGCAATCTATGCTGAGGAAGACCTCCCGGACGATCAACAGGAATTTCTAAAGATCAACGCCGAACTGTCGCAAAAATGGCCCGTCATTACTGAAATGAAAGAGGCGCCTGCTGATGCAGATGACTGGAAAGAGGTCTCCGGAAAACTTGATCATTTGGTACGCTGAACACCGCTAGGCCTCCATTGCGCTTTGAACTAGGTTGATCGAAGCGCAATTTGCAAAACAATATTAGCGCCGAGGCCTGCAATTAAGTCATCAAGCACGATTCCCAAGCCCCCCTTGACCCGCCGATCAACCCAATTGATTGGCGGCGGTTTAATGATATCCAGCAACCGGAACAGTATGAACCCTGCTGCGAGTGCGATAGCAGAAGGGGGCACCCATGCTAGCGCGACCATAATTCCGGCGATCTCGTCTATCACTATTTTGGGATCATCATGCGTGCCCTGAAATCTCGCCGCACGTCCCGCTATCCAGATTGAAAAAGCAATAAATAATCCGGTTATTGCCACATATATCAGGGGGTGAAAATTCCAAAGGACCCAAACGATCGGCAAACCCGCTAGGGTCCCAAACGTACCCGGCGCAACCGGTATACGTCCGACGCCTAAACCCTGAGCCAATAAAATAGTAAGTTGACTCTTTACACTATTTTTGTTGGTCATTCAGTCACCAGGTGTGTTCATAGCCGGTCATCGGCGCAGCGCCCGTTTCAAACCCTGAAATCTCAAGACCCGCTGATTCTCTGACAATCCCAATTGGGGTAAGGCGAATGCGGCATGCACGTTCGAGATCCAAAACCGTTTTTAGCTGAGACGGCGAGACAGTGAAACATAACTCATAGTCATCACCACCTGTGAGTGCGAGTTCGATTGCTCTTTCGCTTCCGAATGCGCTGCACGCCTCGTCAAACAGGGGAATCTTGTCGGCTTCGATCGAAGCGCCGAGCCCCCCACTGCCTCTCAGAATGTGCTGTAAATCCGTTAAAAGCCCATCCGATATGTCAATTGCGCTGTTGGCGATTCCGCAAAGCGCTTTTCCGAGATCTAAGCGAGGAACGGGGTAACGAAAAACATGCCCAAGAGCATCCTCAGCCGAGGTCCGACCTGACGCCAAAGCAGCGGCTGCTCCCCCAAGATGCCCGCTGACAACAATTAAATCACCAACTTGAGCGCCAGAACGATAAAGACCTTGCCCCGACTGAACCTCACCCCCAACGGTTGCCGTTATACATAGCGGTCCTTTTGTGGTGTCGCCCCCGACAAGCGTTAAATTTGAAGAATCCGCTAGCCTAAAAAATCCTCGGGCGAACTCTTCTAACCAGGCAGGGTCTGACTGCTCGAGTGTGAGATTCAGTGTCACCCATCTTGGCTCCGCTCCCATTGCCGCAATATCACTCAGATTCACCGCCAGCGAACGATAGCCCACTGACTCAGGCGCTTGTTCATCGGTAAAGTGGACACCACTCACGGAGGTATCGGTCACGACTACCGAATCAAACCCGGGTGAAGGCGTTAGAACGGCACCATCATCGCCTATTCCCTTGCGAACCCATGAGCGATTCGCAGTCGGCCTGTCAAAAAACCGGTTAATAACTTCGAATTCGCGCATGATTTAAGCGCTTTATTTATGCCGTTTGTTTAACACTGAGTCGGTCCAGCACGCCATTCACATAACGATAACTTTCTTCTGCCCCAAAAGTATGCGCGACCTCGATTGCCTCATGGATGGCGACTTTATTCGGAACATCGGGGCGAAACAGGACCTCATAAGCCCCGATTAACAAAATGGCATGCTCTACCGGATCTAATTTTGAAAGCGGTCGGTCAAGGATCTCTGCCAACTTTTCCTCGACACTATCCTGATAGGCCGGAATATTTGTTATGAGGTGACGAAAGTAGTCCACGTCGAACCCCAACATCTCGTCGTCACTGATAAAACTAGGCTCAATCTCTCCCGGAGGTTGCCCGGTAACCAACCATTGGTAAAGCGCCTGTGCCGCTCCACGCCGAGCAAGATGCCTGCTACCTGACATTCTTCTAGTCCCCGGGGCCGGACAGATACTCGAGAACTTCGAGACCAAATCCAGAAAGGGCATGAGTTTTAAGAGGCGTTCCCAAAACACGCACCTTCCCGGCACCCAAATCAGACAGTATCTGACTTCCCGCGCCAAGCATCCTAAGCTCACGCTCATTGCCGTCGTCGGTTACTTCTCCGCGCAAACGACAGTCTAATTGCGCTGCATTTTCTGAGTACGTGAGGAGAACCAAAATGCCTGAGTCCTCGCCCGCGATCCGCGCAAGTGCTGAATCGACGCTCCAACTATAAGTATCAAGCGACTCTGACAACATGTCAGACACCCCTCGGTGAGTCTGAACACGGACCAGAGTCGGTACTTGTCGATCTATACCGCCATGGACCAGCGCCATATGAACCTGCTTAAGCTCACCGTCCTCATAAATGACAGCTCTAAAATCACCGTGACGGGTCTTCAAGACGTGTTCAGATATCCTCCAAACAGTCGGCTCAGCTTGCATGCGATAGCGAATCAAATCTGCAATCGTGCCAAGTTTCAGTCCATGTTCCGCACTGAACTGCAGTAAATCGGGTAGCCGTGCCATTGTGCCGTCTGCATTTAAAATCTCGCAAATCACACTCGCAGGCTCAATGTCTGCTAAGCGAGCCAGGTCAACCCCTGCTTCGGTATGACCCGCGCGGGTCAGCACCCCGCCCGGTTGGGCCATGATCGGAAATACATGCCCCGGACTCACGATATCATCCCCGGTTGATCCTTCGCTAACGGCGGTCCGAATAGTGTGCGCTCGATCCGCCGCCGAAATACCTGTGGTTACTCCATCTGCGGCCTCAATCGATACCGTAAAATTTGTAGCGTAACGGGCATTATTATGATTGACCATTAGGGGTAAACGAAGATGGCGGCAACGGTCTTCAGTCAGGGTCAGGCAAATGAGCCCTCTTCCCTTGGCCGCCATGAAATTAATATGTTCAGCAGTGACAAACCCGGCTCCGATGATCAAATCTCCCTCATTTTCACGATCCTCGTCGTCAACGAGGATCACCATCCGTCCTGCTCGATACTCCTCAAGGATTTCCTCGATAGGGCTTATGCCTTGGAGTGTTTCAAGTTTTGTCATATCGGTCCATTCTCGAGCGTGAAAGTCATATCATTAAGCAAGGTTGAAATTAGCAATCTGGAAACTATTGGGCAGTCATCATTCGGTGTAGATAGCGCGCAATGAGATCCACTTCGAGGTGAACCCTATCATCGGTATCAAGATTGCCTAGAGTAGTAGCCGACAAAGTATGTGGAACGAGATTAACCTCAAAGCGCACCGAAGAGGGTTCATCGGAGACACTGTTCACAGTCAAGCTTACGCCATCAATGGTTATCGACCCTTTCTCGGCAATATAGGGGGCAATCTCCTTCCCCCCCTCAAACACCATACGCGTCGACCGAGCGGACTCATAACAATTCACCAAACGCCCTTTGCCATCGATGTGGCCGCTGACCAGATGTCCTCCAAAGCGATCTGAACCGCTCATGGCGAGCTCGACGTTTACCTTTACTCCGGGACGCCACTGGCCCATTAGTGTGCGGGCCAAGGTCTCTTTTGAGACATCAAAAAATAGCCTATCCTCGCGGCGAGCCACGACGGTAAGACATGCCCCGGCAACTGAAACACTATCGCCGATACGAATGGCGCCACTATCGATCTCCCTCAGGGCGATCTCAATGGCGACATCCCCTTCTCTGGGTACTATCGAGGCAATCTCGCCAATATCCTGAACGATACCCGTAAACACTAGAGCCCCTTTTCTCGCGGTAGATAAATAGACCTAACATCGCCTCCGACAGGACGGCTATCAATCAATTCAAAACTCATTTTTTCTTGAATTGATTTGATACCGGGCAACACAAACATTCCCCTTCCCGAATCTCCGATTATATCGGGAGACTGATAAATCCATATTTCATCAACCAGACCGGCGCCCACAAACGCACCGGCTAACGTTGGCCCAGCCTCAACAAGCACTTCGTTGCAACCTTGGTCTGCTAATCTTTTGATCAGTTGTTCAAGATCAAGCTTTCCGTGATCAGAGTCAACGCTTAAATATTCTGCGCCTGGCGGCACTTCTTTACGGCTTGCGACCGATCTTGACCCGACAAGCAGCACTCGACCCGCTTCGTTAAAAATAGCCGCGTCTGGTGGAACCACATGGCGACCTTCCAAAATAACTCTTAACGGCTGCTCCACATCGCTATCAACTCTCGCATTTAAACGAGGATTATCTGCTCTGATCGTGCCGATACCGGTGATGAGCGCACAACTCATCGCGCGAAGCGTATGCACATCTTTGCGAGCACTATCGCCTGTGATCCATTGGCTGCTCCCATCGGACGCTGCGGTTCGGCCATCGAGCGTCGCGGCGATTTTCAATCGAACTAAGGGTCGACCCTTTTCCATCCTCAAACAAAAACCGGAGTTAATCATTCTGGCTTGTTCTGGATTGTCCGAGATCAGTACTTGAATTCCGGCCTGACGAAGCATCTCGACCCCCCGTCCAGATACTTCAGGATTCGGGTCAAGCATTGAAATCACCACTCGACCCACCCCAGCATCAATGAGAGCTGAGGCACACGGCCCTGTCTTTCCATGGTGCGAGCACGGCTCAAGACTCACAAATACGTCCGCCCCACGGACATCATGGTCGGCCGCAATTAAAGCCGTAATTTCCGCATGGGCCTGCCCGGCTCTAACGTGCCACCCCTCGCCAATAACCTCATTGTTCCTTGCGATAACACAGCCCACTCGGGGATTGGGCTTGGTTGTGAACAGGCCTTTTTGTGCAAGTGTGACCGCGCGATCCAGTAGAGAATGATCCTGTTCAGATAACGGGGTGGTGATCATTTTTTTGAACGATCGTTCGTTTCGGACAATAAGGACAACTGCGTCACATTAGATGCCACGCTTCGGCTTTTTCGCAGTTTGTCGACCTCTTTACTAAAGGCCGCAACATCCTCAAAGCTTCTATAAACTGATGCGTAGCGCACATAGGCGATCTCATCAATCGATGGCAAAAGACTCATCACTACTTCCCCAATGACGGCGGATCTTATTTCGGGTTCACCTCGCAATTGTATTTCCCGACTAATATCGTTTATCAGGGCCTCGACTTGATCTAAACCCACTGGTCGTTTCTCGAGCGCGCGAAGAAGGCCGCGACGCAGCTTTTCTTCGTCCCAAGGCTCACGACGCCCATCACCCTTAACGACTCGGGGTTGTTCGCGTTCGAATCTCTCAAACGTGGTGAAACGATGACTACAGCCGAGACACTCTCGGCGCCGACGAACCGTTGCCCTGGCGTCACCAAGGCGCGAATCGATCACACGGGTATCGTCGTTAGCGCAGGCTGGGCAACGGATGACCGAATCTCCAGATCATGTAAGGGCTCAGGGAGTCGGGTCGCCCTCGGCGCCCTCCTTCTGGACGGGAAGCATATCTTCTCTTGAGATGCCAAGAAAAAGCACCGTTGGGCTCGCGACGAAGATTGATGAATAGGTTCCGACAATAACGCCAATCAATAACGCGATTGCAAATCCCTTAATGATTTCGCCGCCGGCAATAATCAGCGTCACAACAACCAATAACGTGGTTAGTGATGTCAATATTGTTCTTGGCAGTGTCTGATTGATCGACCGATTCATGATCTCATCAGACTGACCTTTTCTCATCTTTCTAAAGTTTTCCCGGATCCTATCAAAAACAACAATTGTGTCGTTCAGCGAATATCCGATGACTGCCAAAATCGCAGCAAGCACCGGGAGGGAAAATTCGATTGCCAGAAAAGAAAAGATGCCTAGCGTGATCAATACATCATGAATCAATGCGACGACTGACCCCACTGCAAATCGCCATTCGAATCGAATTGCGACGTAGATCAAAATACCGATCAACGCGTAGAGCATCGCGAGACCGCCTTTTTCAGTCAATTCGCCACCCACCTGGGGTCCCACAAACTCCACACGCCGCATCTGAATCTGGCAGTCGCTCGCCGCTCCGGCAGGAGAGACACATTGCTGTAATCCTCCCTCCGGACTTTCCGCTAACTCCTCGCCGACCTCATCGCGAAGAGCACCCACCACAGTACTGCTTTGCTCAGCAGTCGCTTGCTCAGGATCGACGGGCAAACGGATTAAGATATCCTTTGAAGTGCCAAAATACTGCACGACGCCATCTTCGATGCCTGCATTACTGAGCGTTGTTCGAATATCACTCGGATTCACCGAGCGTTCGTAGGCGAGCTCAACGAGCGTGCCGCCCGTAAAGTCGATTCCTAAATTCAATCCTCGAACGCCGAGCGAAGCAATACTGCAAACAATTAATACAATTGAAAATGCAAATGCGATTTTTTGGCGACCCAGAAAGTCAATAGTCGTTACGTTCTTAAAAAACTGCATGGCTATCCCGCTAGATCGAAAGCGTTTTAACGCGCTTTCCACCATAGAAAAAGTTAATTAGGGCCCGACTCAGAACAATCGCGGTAAACATGGATGTCAGAATCCCGATGCTCAGTGTTACTGCAAACCCTTTTATCGGTCCCGTACCAAAATTAAATAAAACGATTGCGGCAATCAACGTAGTGACATTGGCATCCACAATAGTCCATAACGCTCGTTCGTAACCCGAAAAGATACTGGCCTGTGGCGTGCTCCCGTTCCGAATTTCTTCTCGAATACGCTCAAAAATAAGCACGTTCGCATCAACAGCCATCCCAACGGTTAAAACAATTCCCGCGACACCCGGAAGCGTCAACGTCGCCTGCAACAAAGACAGCACCGCGACAATCATCACCAAGTTTAGGGCGAGCGCAATATTTGCAACCAGTCCAAACACCCGGTAATAAAAAACCATAAAGACGAGTACGAGAACAAAGCCCACCACCACAGAAAGAAACCCTTGACTGATATTTGCTTGGCCGAGGCTAGGGCCTACGGTTCTTTCCTCGATGATGTCGACAGGTGCCGCGAGCGATCCTGCCCGAAGCATCAGTGCTAAATCGCGGGCTTCGGTCACGCTATCCAACCCTTCAATCTGAAATCGTTTACCCAGTTGATCCCGAATAACCGGTGCCGTAATTACTTCTTCAAGGCGCTGTTTGTTCCGAACAATGCGGCCTTGCTCATCTCGCACCGGCAGGCCTTGAGTATCCGTTTGAATGACCGAGCGATTCTCGATGTAGAGAACTGCCATTCGCTTGCCAATATTCTTACCGGTAATTTTCTGATTAGTCCGCGCTCCAATCGCATCGAGCGTAATGCTCACGATCGGGCCTCCGCTCTGGGTGTCTATGCTCGCGGCGGCATCAACAATATTATCTCCCGAGTAAATTACTCTTTTCTCGATCAAAATCGGTCGGCCGTCACGAAAACGATAAATCCTCGAGCCCGGCGGCACTTTCCCGCTTAAGGCAGCATCGAGGCTATGCTCCTCGTCGACCATCATCATCTCAAGAGTCGCTGTCCTTCCCAGAATACGCTTAGCGCGCGCGGTATCCTGGACGCCCGGCAGCTGAACAACAATTCGTCGATCGCCCTGGCGTTGAACCACGGGTTCGGCCACGCCAAGCTCATCGATACGGTTTCGCAGTGCCGTCATATTCTGCTCAAGCGCAAATTCAGAGAGCGCATCAATTTCCGATTGCGCCAGAGACAGTTTTATTTCAGTGCCTTCATCATCCTGTCCATCCCTTAAAAGTAATCCGGGAAGTTCTTTCTCAATCACGGCTCGCGCATCCTCATTGTTGCTCGCATCCCGCAATGAAATAAAAAGGTCTCCCGACACATTCCGACCCACGTCACGATACCGAATCTTGGCCTCTCGAAGGGTTGATCGCAGGTCTGCGATATAGCGATCTTCAGCCCGTCGTTGAGCAGACTCCATGTCCACGTCAAGGAGAAAATGGACACCGCCCCGAAGATCAAGCCCTAAATACATTGGCAATGCGCCAACGTTCGACAGCCAATCTGGCGCTGCGGGCATTAATGTGAGGGCAATGGTGTAGCCTGTCGGAAGTCGGATCTCGAGCTCATCTCGTGCCTGAAGCTGTGAATCGGTATCTGGAAACCGAATCCGGATACCCTGCTCATCCAGACGGAGCGAGTTGTAGCCTATCTTTGATTCATCGAGAACCCGCTGTACCGTAGCCAACTGCGAAGTCTCGAGCGTCGTTCCTCGGGCCCCTCGTAATTGAATACCCGGGTCATCCCCAAAAAGGTTCGGCAAAGCATAAAAAGCGCCCGGCAAAATAACGGCCGCAATGATCAGCCACTTCCACCAGGGCGTATGATTGCGCATCGTTTTAGTAGGTCCCTTTAGGCATCACTTGGGAAATCGATTGCCGCTGAATACGAACATTCAGACCACTCGAAACCTCAACGGTCACAAAATTATCACTGACTTCAGTGACCTTTCCCAGCAGTCCGCCGTTGGTCACGATTTCCTCGCCTTTTTTAAGCGCTGCGACCATTTCTTTATGTTGTTTGGCGCGCTTTTGCTGGGGTCGAATCAACAGAAAATAAAAAAGCACAAAGATGACGACCAGTGGCAACAGGCTGAACAGGCTACCGCCGGCGTCAGCTCCCTGTGCCCAGGCGTCAGAGATGAAAAAATTCATTTAACTTCCTCGTTTTAAGGCCCTGAAAGGCGCCAAATTATACGCTATTGGAGCTCTGTCCACGAAAAATCCTCAAAAACTCCTCTGCGAATTCCTGAAATCGCCCTGCCGCCACTGCTTCCCGAATATCGGCCATCAGATTTTGGAAAAACGTTAAGTTATGTATCGTACACAGGCGAGGGCCTAATAATTCACCAGTGACGTGCAAATGTCTCAGATAAGAACGACTGAATTTTTGACACGCCAAGCAGTCACAGGTCGGATCAACCGCCGCACTGTCTAATCGATTCACGGCATTTTTTAATCGAACAATACCTGAACGGGTGTACAACCATCCGTTTCGCGCATTACGGGTTGGCAATACGCAATCAAACATATCAATACCCGCCCCAACCCCGAAGATTAGATCCTCAGGTTTTCCAACACCCATGAGATACCTCGGCTTTTCTACCGGCATTTTGTGGGCGACCAACTGCAGAACGCGATTCATGTCCTCCTTCGGCTCTCCGACAGATAACCCACCAAGCGCGTATCCATCAAAGCCTATTCTTTCAAGCCTTTCAAGTGATTCAAGCCGCAAGTCTTCATACATACCGCCTTGAGCGATCCCGAATAAAACTTGTTCGGGTCCGAGCGCCGAATCACGGCAACGTTGCGCCCAACGCATCGACAGTTGCATTGAATCAGCCGCTTCCTTTCGAGTTGCCGGATAAGGCGTACACTCATCAAAGCACATCACAATATCCGAACCCAGCGCTTTTTGAACCGCAATCGATGACTCGGGATCAAGAAAAATAGATGCGCCATCCACAGGAGATTGAAACTTCACTCCCTGCTCGCTGATATTTTTCTTCTTTGCCAGACTCCACACTTGAAAACCGCCTGAATCCGTAAGGATCGGGCCAGACCAACCCATGAAGTCATGAAGCGTGCCATGGGCATTGATGACCTCCGTTCCCGGACGAAGCATTAAGTGAAAAGTATTCCCAAGAACAATTTGTGAGCCGGTCCCGCGCACCTCATCCGGATCCACCGATCGAACGGATCCCAAGGTGCCCACCGGCATAAAAGCAGGCGTATCGATCTTTCCGCGCTCAAACTCGATAACACCCTGGCGGGCATGCCCATCGATCGCCGCAATCTCGAATTTCATATCGACTGGCGACCCTCAAGTAACATGGCATCCCCGTAGCTAAAAAAACGATACTGATTCGCTATTGCGTGCTCGTAGGTTTGACGAATTCGCTCGATCCCAGCAAAAGCGCTGACTAAAACCAGTAGCGTGGAGCGCGGCAGATGAAAATTAGTAATTAACATGTCAATCACCTTAAAACGAAATCCTGGCCGAATGAAAAGACGGGTCTGTTCGCTTGCCTCTTTTAGGTCACCTTGCCATGCCGCCGCTTCCAGGGATCTAACAACCGTAGTTCCAACCGCCACCACTCGCCCGCCCCGACGACGCGTTCTGCGAACCGCATCTACCACTTCTCTCCCCACATTGAAAAATTCCGAATGCATCTGATGATCATCTAACGACTCGGACTTAAGCGGCTGAAATGTGCCCGCCCCGACATGAAGCGTAACCCGTGCAAGCTCTACTCCTTTCGCTTGAAGCGCGTCCAGATGACGGGCCGAAAAGTGAAGTCCAGCTGTGGGAGCGGCAACCGCCCCATGATCAGATGCATAAACGGTTTGATATCGCTCGGCGTCCGTCTCTATGACATCGCGTTTAATATAGGGCGGAATGGGCATGACACCTTCACGCTGAAGCAGATCGACAAAAGATTCACCAGACAAATATTCAACAACAAAAAATGCATTCTCCCGACCGATAATTTCCAGGTCCGATCCTTTCTCGGTTTTGAGACGAGTTCCAGACGGGGGCGTCTTGCTCGTTTTTAATTGAACAAGTGCTCTTGAAGAGGAAAGAATGCGCTCAAGCATTAATTCAAATTTCCCGCCCGTTCCAGCTTTATGTCCGAAAAGTCGGGCGGGCAGCACCTTGGTGTCATTAATTACCAATAAATCGCCCTCACGCAATCTGGAACCTAAATCACCAAAACCGGCATCAATCAATGCAGCATCACCGGGCGGCACAATCAGCAACCGGCTATCACCGCGATTCACCGGCGGCTCTTGAGCAATCAGGGACTGGGGTAAGGAATAATCGAAATCGCTTGCAGAATACATGTGTGACTTTTTAATGAGACCTGAATCAAAAGCTGTATCAATCAAGGTGCAATTGTAACCGGCCGGTTGATTGGAATTTTCGATTTGCTTTTTGATTAACCCGCTTCGGGCAAATTCGATATCGATCTGGATAACAAATTTTTCGACTTGCTGCCGTATTGTCCTCCCGACCTTACGAAAAACCCGAGCGTTGTAGCTCGGGTTTAATTTTTAAGCCAATCAAGCTTGTCCTTTTAACTCGGCGGACGGTAGGCGTCCAGAACTGCTTTAGCTTTTGTCATGCCTTCAACGGCGGTCGGCATATCAAGCAATTTTGTAGTTCTACCATTGACGATCGCGCCGGCGGCAGATACCGCAAAAGCAACTGCTGCCATCGAGGCGTCATTAGGCATATCTGCAATCACGAGCAAATCATCACTTCCAAAGGCCATCCATGCGCCGATCATGGACCCGCCATTAGCCTCAATGGCCGCTTTAGCAGCGCCGGTTCGATCCTGCGGATTATTCACCAATGTTTTAATCGCCTCGGGCGAATACGAGGCCTGATACATGTAATGGGACATATTTTTCCTCCGATTTGATTCTCGACATTAAGAATATCGCATTAATCTGATTTCTTCCACATCTAAGTTTTCTTCACTATTGATTTAATCTACGTTTATATTCTTGTTAAGGAATAAAGCTCGTCAGTCAATTTAATCAACTGACCAACTTTATATGCACCTCTATTTCCGTTTCGCAATAGCGTTGGATTTGTATGCCTATTGAATTTGATTTCATCATTGTCGGGGCGGGATCTGCTGGATGCGTTCTTGCCGACAAACTCAGCGCGTCAGGCAAATATTCTGTCGCCTTAGTCGAGACGGGATCGAGCGACAAAAAATTTTGGATTCAAACCCCAATTGGATATGGCATCACCTATACCGATCCAAAAGTGAACTGGTGCTTCACCGCCACACCTGATTCAGCGCTTAAAAACCGGTCCCTGTACTGGCCCAGAGGCAAAGTGTTGGGCGGCTCGAGTTCAATTAACGCTTTGGTCTACCACCGCGGGCAGATGCAGGATTACGACGACTGGGCATTGGCATCGAATAGCGTTTGGAATTATAAAAATACCAAAAAAATATATGAATCACTTGAAGAGCGCCTGGAATCAAACAGCGTTGCTCAATCAAAGCATAATATTCCCAAGCCGGTAAACAAACTTAGCGTGTTTAACGCTTCTGCCGATTACCATAATCTCAAGCACGATTTTCAAGACGCGTTTTCGGAGCTGAACCTGATCTCATCATCGCAGGGATTTTTTGAAGGAGAAGGCCTCGGGCCTTATTGGCTCACCACTCGAAATGGAAAACGGTGCTCTTCAGCATCCGCCTTCCTTCACCCGGCGGCCAGTCGGCCCAACCTGTATATTTTGACTGAGACTAGCGCTACCAAAATTAATATCCGGAATCAGCGCGCTGTTGGTATCGAAGTCACCAGCAAGAACAAAAGAAGAACACTTAAGGCGAGGAGAGAGGTCATCGTCGCCGCCGGCGCCGTTAACTCCCCACAACTCCTCCAGCTGTCTGGGATTGGAGCATCGCCCCTTCTCAACACCCTCGGCATCAAACCCATTGTCGACCACCCTCACGTGGGGCAACACTTACAAGATCATTTGGGGATCAATTATTTTTTCAAGTCTAAAAAACCGACCTTAAATAATACCTTGGGTGGCTGGCCCGGCAGACTTCGTTCGGGTATTCAATATATCGCACGTCGACGAGGCCCACTTTCGTTAAGCGTTAATCAGGTCGGCGGTCTGGTTCGCTCAGACCCACAAACCGCTGACGTTGACACGCAGCTTTATTGCAACCCGGTGAGCTATCAGCCTGCAGACACTAACGCCAGAAAATTGACCCAGCCCGATTCCTATCCCGGGTTCATTATGGGATTCAATCCCTGTCGACCCACGAGCGAAGGCGCAATAACCGTTCGATCTAATAATCCCAACGACTCTCCTGAAATTCGCACGAACTATTTGTCAACCGAGCATGACCTCAATTCGATTGTTGGGATGGCAAAGTTAATTGGAAAAATTCAAGACTCTCAAGCTATCCAAAATATTCTCTCCGAGACGCCTGACATGGATCTAACAAATCTTGGCGCGGATCAGATTATCGAGGATTTTCGCAGTCGGGCATCAACCGTCTATCATCCCTGCGGCACTTGTCGAATGGGAACAACCATCAAAAACTCAGTCGTTAACCCTGAATTGAAAGTGCATGGTGTCGATGGGCTACGGGTCATTGATGCATCAGTGTTTCCCAACATTACTTCGGCCAATACCAACGCTCCGACAATTATGGTTGCGCATCAAGGGGCGCGCTTTATTCTTTCAGATCACGGATCGTAAAAACGGCAACTCGTATTGCCATCTTGAGCCAGAATTTCCCGCTCTCCTAAAGGTTCGACCTATTAGACAACCTGAACCCGTAGCGGTTCGAGAGAAGCGATACTTCCCTCTATGACGTCCCCTTTCTTTATGGCGCCGACCCCGGCGGGCGTCCCCGAAAAAATTAAATCTCCAGCCGCAATATCGTAATACTGAGATAAATAACTTATTATTTCAGGAACCTTCCAAATCATCTGATTAATATCGCCCTTTTGTCGACATTGGCCATTGACGAACAAGGAGATCGGGCCATCCGTAAGATGTCCATGCTGGGAGACAGGCATTAGTTTTCCCATGGGCGCCGAACCTTCAAATGCTTTGCCGATCTCCCAGGGGCGTCCGAGCTTTTTTGCTTCTGCCTGAAGGTCCCGGCGCGTCATATCAAGGCCCGACGCGTAACCAAAAACATGATCAAGCGCTTTTTCTTTTGAGATATTTTCGCCGCCTGATTTAAGGGCCACAACCATTTCCAACTCAAAATGAACGTCTTTAGAGTGAGGCGGGTATCGGAACTCCCCTGTTAAGTCGAGGTTTTGCGGGTTTTTCTGAAAAAAGAACGGGCTTTCTCTCGTAGGATCTGCACCCATCTCGATCGCATGATCATAGTAGTTCCGACCAATACAATAAATTCGTCGCACCGGAAATTGATGATCGCTTTCGCAAATTGACAGATACGGTTGTCGCGCTGGTTTGAAAACATAATTTGTCATTAATATCCCCAAGTTAATCGCCGCACCCGAAGTGTGACAAGGATTCCCGATATCCTCAAAAAGGCAAGCCTTCGGGTCAAACTTGCTTGAAACCTTATCTCTTATCGCTCTAAGTTACACTCTGACGAAATTAATCAACACCCAATCCAAACCTTATGCTCGAAAAATCAATACACAAAATCGCTGTCATCGCAGGGGACGGTATTGGTAAAGAAGTCATGCCTCATGGAGTACGAGCGGTCTCGGCGGCTGCAAAAAAATTCGGGATCGAAATAGAGTTTACCGAATATAACTGGTCATGCGATCAATACGATCAGATTGGGAGCTGGATGCCATCTGACTGGAAACAACAACTGACCCAATATGACTGCATCTTCTTCGGCGCTGTCGGGTGGCCAGAGCGAGTACTAGACCATATCTCGCTTTGGGATTCCCTGATCAAATTTAGACGAGAGTTCGATCAATATGTAAACCTTCGACCCGTGCGACTGATGCCTGGCGTTAAGTCTCCGCTGGCAAACCAGAAACCGGGCGATATTGACTATTACGTGGTTCGCGAAAACACTGAGGGTGAATATTCATCGTTGGGCGGAAGGCTCTTTGAGGGTACCGATCGAGAAATGGCCCAACAAATTTCGACTTTCACAAAAAAAGGGGTCGACCGGATCATGAACTTCGCGTTTGAGCTTGCGATGACGCGCAAAAAGAATCTTGTTTCTGCCACCAAATCAAATGGAATTTCGATCACGATGCCCTACTGGGACGAGCGCTTCGCGGCGGTTGGGGCACGCTTTCCGGAAGTCAGTCGTTCCCAGTACCACATCGACGGCCTTACGATTCAGGTGGTACTCGATCCTGGTCGTTTTGATGTCATCGTTGCTTCTAACTTATTCGGCGATATTCTCTCCGATCTAGGACCCGCAACCACGGGCACCATTGGAATCGCACCGTCGGCGAATCTTAATCCAGAGCGAGCGTTTCCTTCGCTTTTTGAGCCTGTCCATGGGTCAGCACCAGATATTTACGGTAAAGGTATCGCGAATCCGATCGGCCAGATCTGGTCCGGCGCCATGATGCTGGAGTTTCTCGGTGATGCCGCTCCTTCGTATCGCGCCGCACACGATTTAATTTTTACCTCAATTGAAGAGACCTTAAAGGCAGGTCCACATACGCCTGACCTGGGTGGACACGCATCTACCGATGACGTTGGCGAGGCCATCTGCGAAAGAATCTTAAACTCAGGTTAGTTCAGGGACGCTTTTAAATCGGCAAGTTCGAGTTCCCGGTATCTGACCCCGAATAACCGAATTTACCGGTATGTCTTTTATTTATCGCCTGGAACGTAAATACCCGGCTCCAGGTTCGGGAGCGTACTCGCGCAGCCGGTCGTGAAAACCAGAAACACTGACAACATCAAAATAATCTTCATAAAATAATCTTCTACGTTTTTTCGTCAACAATTAAATTTGTCGTGAATTAATAAACCGAAGTTTGCACGACCGTAAAAAATTAAATGTGAAAGATCTAAACCTCGCTTATACCTTTCCAGGCCCAATCATTGTAGCCCTCGGAATCGCGATGGATCCAGTAATCGGCCAGATCCTCGCTTTGATACTCCCATGCTGGCGTTTTCCCCGCGTTATGCGCGGCGTGAACCAGCCGTCGTTGACGCTGACTTATTAAGACTTGCTCGTTCAGGCGCTCACTATCCCACTGACGCCGAACCAGCCCTTCCAACTCATCAAGAATCTCATGATGAGTTGAATCATGGGCAAGATTGATCAACTCATGAGGATCATGTTCTAGATCATACAAAACGGACGGCGCGCCACCGCCGCTGATCAGTTTGTGCTTTCCTTTACGAACCATAAACATCGGCGAAGGCACCCCCTCAGAAGTGATTTCTGCAAAGACAGGACTATTTTCGTCACGCGCTTGCCCCTCACATGCCCCCAACAGACTGCCGCCATCGAGCGGCTCCGGCGCAACGTCGTCAGGTGTAATTCCGGCCACATCGCAAAAAGTTGGCAGCAGATCTAATAATGACGTTGGCTGTGAATGACGACCCGCTGAAAATCGCTCAGGCCAATGAATAATGAGCGGGACGCGAATACAATCTTCGAAAAAATGCTTTTTGTACCAAAGTCCATGCTCGCCGAGCATATCGCCATGATCCGCAGCAATCACAATGACGGTATTCGCCAGAAGACCTGTTTGCTCAAGCGTCTTCATGAGTCCACCCACCATCTCGTCGAAATAGGAAACATTTCCCAAATAGCCGTGTCGCGCTATCCTGACGTGCGCTTCCGAGATGCCGGTATCAACTAACTTGGCATGGTGGAGCATTCTGGTGGTATGCAATTCTCGTTCCGACTCGGGCTGTAACGGTGTATTCGGCAATGCAATGTCGTCGTGCCGATATAGATCCCAGTATTCCTGAAGGGTGCAATACGGCTCATGCGGATGGATAAATGAGGCGTTCAGAAAAAATGGGACAGAATTTTCCCGTGCAAACTGATGCAGTTTATTCTGGGCATGATAAAAAACAGCCTCGTCGTGATCGATTTGAACGGTCCGTTTCACGATCCCTGATCTCGTTACCCCGGTTGCCGTGTTATTGGATGACATACGCTCTTCGCCCCAGAGTGGTGTCCAGGAAAAATCAGTCGGATAAAGCTCAGGAACCAGTCGCTCCTCAAATCCATGGAGTAGGTCGGGGCCTACAAAATGCTGCTTACCGGAAAGGGTTGTACGGTATCCTGCCAACCTCAAGTAATGAGCGACCGTTGGAATACAGGCGGGAAATTCGGCACCATTATCGAAGGCGCCAATCTTACTCGGGAGCATTCCTGACAACATCGAGAATCGCGAAGGCGCGCATAACGGGAAATTGCAGTACGCATTTTCAAATGTAACCCCGTTATCAGCGAGTTGAGCGAGATTTGGCGTAATTGCAGGACCCCCGTACATGGGAAGGACTTGGGGTTTAAGCTGATCGGCTTGGATAAAAAGAATATTCGGCTGTCTAGATGTCATTTATTTCTTCCATTGGCTAAGCGTGTTGAACCCAAAAACAGAGCTCTTCTCCCCTGGAGAACTCATCACGCAGTGAATCTTTTCAGCAATTTCAGTCGGGCTGATCCGGACTTTCGGGCAATCGATCTAATCAAAATAAAACTCGGGATAAAGCTCGGTCCCGATCCGGTCCCCATGTTTAAGGTCGTGCTCGCGCATAACCGAGGAGTGATCTGGGTCCATCCCCTCCTCCCTAAAACACACCCGGATATCATCCCCAAGCCACTGCGTATTAAATACCTTCAGATCGCAGTCGGGAGCAAGATTTCCCGAGCCGCCATGAATAATCCGACCGTTAAACGCAACACAATCTCCGGGCAGCATCTGCCAACTCAAGATATCGTAGTCGTTGCGATGACCTTCGATATCGGGAAACGGCTCATAGTCTTTTCCACTGAGTTCACGACGTTGATCCCGCGCATCTGATGTGAGATCGCCAAAATTCATTTGGCGGAACTCCTGAGCCCATCGATGTGAGCCGCGAACAAACTCTAATGCGCTTTTTTTCTCGACCGGAACCAAAGGCATCCAGATCGAGCAAGTATCAAGCCCTTTAACCGACCAATAGGGCTCATCCTGATGAAATGGCGTGCGGAACTGGGCGCCCGGTGTTCGGACAAAGACCGCGTCAAAAAAAAAGTTGACTCGATTTGTCTCAAGAAGTTGCGCCGCCAGAGATGCCAACGGTGATTTCTCGATAAAATCCTGATACTCGGCAATCTCTCGCCAGGCCTGACTATCGTAAAAGCAAGTCCGGCCCTGGTCATCTCTATTCCAAATCCGGCCTCGCTCAGTTGGTGCTTTCACATTTTTTTTTATGCCGCTGTCTAAACGGTCGATCCAAAATTGTTCGACCGCGTTCGGAATGAACACCACGCCATCTTCTGCAAATGTCTGAGCAAGGGCTGGGGCCAACTCGTGGAATTCAGGCATCCAAAAACTATGGGGGTGACCATTCCAAGCGTCAAGCGATTTCGACCCGCTTTTTAAAGCGCCTCGAAAAACCTCTCTCATTAACTCGCTTCGTATTTGGGTCTTTCGCTTTTAGCAATAGCGGTTAAAATAGTGTCTTGATGGTCAAGCCAGAGTTGATCGTCATCGACACATAAATCACGGAAGTCTTCATTCCTGTGTGGTCAAAGTTTAGGTTTTAAATGCCGGGGTGGCGAAACTGGTAGACGCGCCAGATTCAAAATCTGGTTTCCGCAAGGAAGTGTCGGTTCGAGTCCGACCCTCGGTACCATTTGAATCGATAACTCAGATAAACCGCATCAAAATACTCGGAACAAACCGATATCAGTCCTACCAAACCGTGTTTTTGGTGCAATAGGCTTTTACCGTTTCTGGGTCTTTCTGGTCTCCCTCAGCCCTCAAACAATTCTGATACGGGGACATCGCGTAGTACATTGCGAGAACCACAGACCCCACCACGAGCAACTTGATCAGCGTTTCGGTCATGAGCTGACCTCTGGAGACGATGCGCCCTCTCGACGTTGCTCAGCCTCCTGATCTCGCGATACCTGAATCGAAATAATCTGATTTTCAAAATCAAGTAAAAGTTGATAGGTCTCTGCGTCTTTTTGACTTACGTCTCGAACCTCTAATCTGTGAACGTTACGAAGATAATCAAGAATGTTGGCGTTGACCATCTTCGCAAAATCATCCTCCCTTTGCTCTTCATCTTCCATATTGTTTCCCTGAAATACTCAACCTGACATTACAAATATAAATTTATTAATAAAAGGATCGTACACCAGACTTCAAAAAGTCGATCACCATATCGCGCGGCCCTCGCCAGACTCCCTATTGGCCCCTATTTTTTTTAAGTAAATAAAAATCTAAAAAGCGGAGCTGATATGGATACGCACGCCATCAGAATGCCCCCCGCCAAGCGCTTCATTACGGGTATAAACAAGCGCAGATATCAACCCATCATTAGAAACATAATCAAGTCCCAATTGAATCCGTACGGTGGAATCAGTCTCATCTTCAAGAACGAGGTTATAGGATCGCGTGCCGGAAGCGTACTTCATTGTGACGTTTTCGCTGGAGGAGAAACTATAACCATACTCGGCTGATCCAAAGGGTCGAATCAGGCCTTTGGGTAACGCCCGGTGGTAGTTGATATCCAACCCGATAAACAACATTTGATGATCAATATTTTGATCTCCATACTGAACCGCCCAAACACCGCCTGTTTCAGATTCTGTGTCAATCTTTGCGCTTCCAAGCTCGAATCGACCATGAGGTGTGATCTGGAATTTTCGCCCAACCGGTTCAAGACCACGAACACCAATTGATGAGAACAGCATCGTTCCGTCTCTATCGGCGCTAAAGATTTCGGATGTCTCTTTACGAGTGCTCGCAATGTTCAGGTCCGCAGCACCCAAGATCCCCTCCAAGACCAGCGCCATCTCCTTCGGTCGCATCGCGCCATAAAAGGAAAGTGCATAGTTCTCCGCGTCAACATCGTCATTTGGGTTAATGTCCGCTGATTGCCAGGACGCAGTCAGCGCGACACCCCCTCGAGCGTAATCACCAAAAGCGCGATCTGAGCCAACCGCAATCAGCACGCCATCGCTACTGTCTACCGAATCCCAATTTCCCACCGTCACCTGACCCTCTGTCCAGATTGACCAGCCTGCAGCGCTCGCATCCCCTGAGGGATTGAGATCAACAGGTTCCAAATCAGTCGCAGCAAGCGTCGCCCCAATCATCCGCCCGATCAACTCCTTGGAGGAGTCAATCTCGCCCGACGAATTAATAAGCGTCGCGAGGTCGGGCAGCAAACCGCGGGAATCTGCCTTGACCGGTTTGGCGCTAAAAATGCTGCGCATCGCCGGATCCTTAAAGGTAAACTGGATTCCTTGATAGGAAAGTCCAAAGCTATCGATGTCACCACTATCGATATCATCGTGATTGCAACCCGGAATCTCAGGCTGCCCTTCTGATTCATCTGACTGACAGGCCTCTGTTGCAATTTGCCGACCAAATACCTGACCTAAACGGGCAAAACGGCTATTGATAGGCTGGGAAAAGTTTCTAAGATATTCTTGAGCTAAAGACGCGTAAACTCTGGCGACAGCCGTCACGCTTTTATTCAACAGCAGGTCAGGCTCGTAGCGCCAACTGACTGTGTTGCTTTCTAAATTAAGGTTGTTTGCGTTATCTTGGAATCCATCTTTGGGCACCGAAATCGAGCTCCGGCCTGGCGTCACGGATGACACGAGCGCCGAAAACTCTCGACCGGCGCCTGAAAATTCCGAGATGGTTAAGTTGCTCAACAAGAAGTCATCAATATCAAATCCGGTTACGACCTCGCTGATTTCGATCGCGACCCTCCAAGACGGCTGCGACGTTCGAGCATCACTCTCTAGTCCCAGCACGGACACCTTGACCACCGGGCGAACGTTGTCAACCGGCGGTGGGAGATTTTCTTCCTCTCCTTCTTCCTCTTCGTCCTCTTCCTCTCCTTCTTCCTCTTCGTCCTCTTCCTCCCCTTCTCCTTCCTCTCCTTCCTCTTCACTAGACGCGGTCACTGAAAAAGAGCGAGACACATCGGTCGCCGCGAAGTAATCCCCTGCCGGGCTGTTCCCGGCTTGACTGGCGGTTATGGTACATGTGCCCGCGCTTACCAAGCTAAGCGTTGTTCCCGAGACCGTGCACACCCCGGCGGTAGACGAAGCGAGCGACACCGTCAATCCGGAGTCAGATGATGCGGTAAGGGTTGCCGTGCCGGATGAAAGTGGCTGCGCCCCCGGATCGTTGAACGTAATGACTTGGGATTTGCGACATTCCATATCCGTCATGTCAACATTTCCATCCTCTACCTCGAACTCCCCAAAGGTGTAATCCTGATCTAGCGTATAGGTCAGGGTTGCGGGGAAAGATGAAGTAGAGGTCTTGGATGTAAAGGAGGCGGCAACGCCAGATGCCGCGGATGTTCCCAAATTTATATTAGCGGTTGTTGGTGGCGCCGTTGGGTTGGAAAACGTGACCTTGAGCGTTTCACCCTCTGAAAACCTACGCCCTTTATTGATCTCCTGCCAGTAGATGTCGGATCCTGTGAAGGAGCCTTGGGTGTTAACCGCCTGGCATCCGGTACTGAGCGCCGCAAACGCCTCCTTTACAGGCAACAATGGGCAAAGCAAAAGGCACAGGCAACCCATTCGAAAAATTGTGCGTTTCATAAGATTTATCGAGATTCATAACCAACTTTTGTGGATTATGATTCGAACCAAAAACCTTAACCAACTTTTGTTCTTATGATCCGATAGGTCGAGTCTCTCGTTAGCGGGTCGCTTTCCCGGGGAGACTGATGCATCGGGTCAAAGGCAATGTTCCGGACCCGGAAATTCGCGAGTTTTTACCGCTTTTAAGAAATGCTCAACCGCGGTGACCGCCGATCCGGCACCGGCCAAGAAATCTTTACTGAATTTAGGACTCTTCTTCGGGTAGAGCCCGAGCAAATCGTAAAGCACGAGCACTTGGCCATCCGTTTGCGGCCCCGCGCCGATTCCTATCGTCGGGGCGCTTACCTTTTTGGAAATCGAGTCTGCCAAGGCTGATGGCATCGCTTCCAGAATGAGCACCGAGACCCCGGCTTGATCCAAAACCAAGGCGTCGTTTTCAATCTCACTTGCCGCTTCGGTCTCTCGGCCTTGCACCTTGAAGCCGCCAAACTGGTTGACCGACTGCGGGGTAAGTCCAATATGGCCGCAAACGGGGATACCCCGCTCCACCAAAAACTCAACCGTCTGGCGCATGAATGCGCCACCTTCAATTTTGACCATCTGCGCTCCGCCCTCCCCGAGCAACCGAGCGGCGTTTTCGAAAGCCTGTTGTGGGCTCAACTGAAATGATCCAAAAGGCATGTCCGCAATAATAAGGCTTGATTCCACGCCTCGCGAGACACATTTGGTGTGGTAAACCAGATCGTCGACGGTGACCGGCAGAGTCGTTAAATGCCCCTGCACGACCATGCCCACGCTATCGCCAACCAAGATAATTTCGATACCCGTCCTATCCAGAATACTGGCAAAACTATAGTCGTAAGCAGTAAGACACGCGATCGGCTCGCCGCGAGCCTTCATGTTAGCCAGTGTTGTGACGGTAATTGGTCTTTTGGTAGTCATACTTGAACTCTAACCCCAACCAGAAGCGATTTCGGGCGACCGATTATGCCTAAACTCAGCAAGACCGACCACTCCAGAAACCCAGCAATCTTAGGCTAAATTAAATGCGCCTGATTAGCAGCGACTGCCAACAAAATCTATAATCGGATAACTTAGTTTCCACGGTTTTATTTCAATGAAGATGCTGTTCGATTTTTTCCCACTGATTTTGTTTTTTGGTGCCTATAAGTTTTATGGCATATACGCGGCAACAGCTGTTGCCATTGCGGCCTCCGTCGGGCAGGTCCTCTGGGTTTGGGTGCGTACCCGTAAAACAGAAACCACTCATCTGGTCACGCTTTTTGTGATTGTTATTTTCGGTGGGATGACGCTGGTTTTTCGGGACGATACTTTTATCAAATGGAAGCCTTCGATCGTTAACTGGATCTTTGCCGCGATTGTTATCGGCAGCCATTTTATTGGTAACAAAACGGTTATCGAGAGATTACTGGGCACTAAGTTAAGTATGCCTGGGGCAATCTGGACCAAAGTTAATTTCTCGTGGGGAATCTTTTTCCTGATCAGTGGTCTGCTCAATATGTATGTCGCGTTTTATTACAGACTCGAACTTCCTGAAGCAGTGCGAACCGATTTTTGGGTCAACTTTAAAGTGTTTGGCTTACTGGGACTTACGCTTGCTTTTAGTGTGATCCAGATGATGCTAATTGCGAAACACATCACGACTAAAGACTCCGAGAACTAATGTCAGTAAAAGACCAAATTCATCGGCGACTTATGGAAAATCTCGGCGCTGAATCCGTTGAAATTGAAGACCAAAGTCATCTCCATGCGGGCCATGCAGGAGCGGCATCGGGTGGCGGACACTATGACGTGATCGTAATCTCCAGCGCATTTAACAATCTGAACACCCTTGGCAGGCATCGTCTGATATACCGCGCGGTTGATGATCTAATGAAAAAAGAGATTCATGCCCTCAGCATTCAGGCATTCAGTCCAGACGAGGTTTAACGAGAGGCGACGCTATGGCAACCCCTGCTAAATCGGCCCGGTATTTCCTGTACTGGCTCGCTTTTTTCGGCCTTTTGCTGTTTGCTTTCACTCTGTTTGTTTGGTTTGGCGTTTTATCACTTTTCATCGAACAAGACTCGAGCCGGCTCTCGCTTGTGATTCTGGCTGGCCTCTTGGTCGGCTCTCTTCACGCGGGCTATCGCGCTTACAAGATAGACGACGAAATTAATCAGGCCCGAGTCATCGCGATCCGTCATCCCTCTCACGATAGCGCCGATCAGTCGTCGATCGCCTCGGAATATCGCTTGTTAATTGGAAAAGCGGTCTCAAACGGTCGAATACCCACTGAGTCTGCAAACCTCGGAGTCTATCTAGAGAAACGCGTGCACGAGGGGCATGCCAACGGATGGTTCATTGCCGACCTCATGATCAAGCTCGGATTGCTCGGCACCGTAATCGGATTTATCTTTATGCTGAGTTCGGTGGCCCAACTCGAAACAACTGACCTTAATGCGGCCAAATTAATGCTGACTCAGATGAGTGGGGGAATGAGAATCGCCTTGTTCACAACGCTTGCGGGCTTATCGAGCGGTCTCATCTTGGGCGCGCAATATCAACTCTTGGATCATGGCGCCGACCGACTCTTTAGCATTATCGTGAGCACTGCCGAGACCGAGGAAATTCGTACGTCTCAATTAAACCCAGCGTTTACCCGCCCGGAGTGATCTGATGCGTCCTCGTGGCGGTGGTTATCGCACTGACCCTTTTGTGGATCTCTTGTTCAACGCACTGCTCGGATTCACGCTTCTTTTTTTTGTTTCCCTTGTTTATTTCAATCCCGAGGCCCGCCAAGGCAAAATCAATTTAAAAGCGGAATATATTATCTCTGTTACATGGCCAGAGCACCGTACCGACGATATCGATCTTTGGGTGCGCGATCCTTTGGGCGAGGTGGTCTCCTATCTAAGCAAGGATGCGGGCTGGCTGCACCTTGATCGGGACGATCAGGGTGCTATTAACGATACCGTGATCATTGAAGGCGAGAAGATTATCTACCCGATTAATCAGGAGCTGGTCACATTAAGGGGGCTTGTCGATGGCGAGTACACCGTCAATCTTTATTATTATGAAAAACGAGAGCTTGAGCCCATTACCGTTCTTGTCAAAATTGAGCGTATTAATCCTTCTGTGCAAACTGTTTTTGTTAAAAAAGTAATTCTTTCCAAAGTGGACGAAGAGCGAACCGTCGTGCGATTTACGCCCACTCGCGACGGGAAAATCATCAATGTTAATGAACGCCAGGCGCAACTCACCCCCTATCTGTTGGATCCGCCAGAATGACAGAAAGTGCATTTCTGTTAGCGCTGTCGTACGCCTTCGTGACTTTTTTGTTGCTATTGATCGTGACGCGGGCTCGTCTATCGATAAAAATCAGGG
Source organism: Arenicellales bacterium nBUS_48 (assembly GCA_051201575.1). GTDB lineage: Bacteria > Pseudomonadota > Gammaproteobacteria > Arenicellales > UBA868 > UBA868. The sequence goes on from CP179197.1 coordinate 1,572,533, forward strand.
CCATAACGGTCATTTCGGGCGCGACTTTTTATATCGCTCACTTTCTTTCGCTCAACGGACTTGGAGGCTGGCCCGCAACCTTAACGCTTCCGGAAGAATTTGAACTGCACGCTTTCACCATCGTTGAGCCCAACTCGATACAGAACCAACCCGGCCATATTTATGTTTGGATACAGGAAACCGGCGATGCCGAGCCCCGCGCTTATTCGCTACCCTATAGCTCGTCCGTTCATGACCAGCTGACAGCATCCGAGAAACGTCGAAAAGAAGGATATCAACAGAAGGGGCGATCAGACGTTAGCGGCACAATAAAGATATCAAATGCCATCCGACGCCTCCCCCAAAAAATCTCCTTGGATAACTAGTCCAACGGGACACCTTAAAGCCCCTGATCATTTCAGGGCTGAAGCGACTCATCCAGTAGTTCTTCGAGCATTTCCGAGGGGCGAACGACACCTGCGACATTTCCGGCGACATTTAAAACCGGCAGACGAACCAAATCCTCACTCTCGCCTTTGAAAACACTTTGAAGACCTGAAATTCGCGATAACACAGCGCCCATAAAACATTCAGAGGCGCGACTCGCACCATCGTCAATCTTAAGCGCAATCCCGATGCCCGCATCAGGAACGGCGCCACAAAAAACCCCTTCCGCGCCCGTTTTAACAATGAATGATCCTTTGCCGGCCAAAATTGCTCGGGTGCACCAACGCCCGGTCCCGGCCACCATGGTCGGTTCTGACACCATCGCCCGGTAAATATGTTTCGACGCATGACGTCTCTCTGTCGACAACCCTTGCCCAGACGCAAATCGCGCAAACGATAAGGCAAGTGGCTGAAGTGCGATTCCAGCGACCGGTATCCCACAACCGTCTATACCCCGCGGTACATCCGTCAAAGAGACATCGGCAAGATCCTCAAGAAGCGACAACACCCGTTGCTGGATAGGGTGTGTCGCCTCGATATAGCCCCCGCTTGGCAGACCAAGATGCCGGACAGAAGACAGAAAACCGGCATGCTTTCCAGAGCAGTTGTTATGGGCCGCGCTTGGATCAATGTTCGAGTTGATAAGCGCCTTTTGATCTTCGCTGCGGCGAGGAGGATGGACGCCACATTCCAGCGCGCTCTCGTTCAACCCAATTTGCATTAGCCATCGCCGAACGGTCTCAACGTGAATGCTCTCTCCGTTATGGGACGCGCACGCCAGCGCAAGCTGGCGATCCGTTAATTGGTATGCTTCCGCCGCCCCACTCTCAATGAGCTGGATCGCCTGTAGCGGCTTAATTGAGGATCGTGGATAAATCAGTTGAGAGGTATCCCCGAGGCTCGCGAGTAGTTTGCCGTCGTCACGTACGACCGCGACCGCCCCGCGGTGGCGACTTTCGATCATTCCGCCACGCGTTACATCAATCACAGTTGGGTTTGCGCTCATTTTCTTGCCTCAAATAACGCCCTAGAGCGCTCTATCACGTTACCAAAGATATACTATTAACCAGATTCACCCAATCTTTTGAATTACTCCAATGAGTGTCATGAAATATACCGCTGAGCATGCATGGGCTCGGGCTGACGATAATATCGTCACGGTTGGCATAACTAATTTCGCACAGGAACAACTTGGCGATCTTGTTTTTGTTGAACTGCCAACAGAAGGGGTCGAGGTTGCCACCGGTCAGGAAGTTGTTGTTATTGAATCCGTTAAGGCCGCCGGGGATATTAAGTCTCCGATCTCGGGCACCATCGTTGAGATTAATAAAAAACTTTTAGACTCCCCGGAGCAGGTCAACGATGATCCCACAGGCGGCGGCTGGTTTTACCGTATTAAAGTTAAATCCACGGGCGATTTAGACCTGCTTCTCGATGAAAGCGAATATGAAACGCTCGTTAATGATTAAGCGACCGTAAATCTGGAGAATTACAACGATGAGTAAGTATGGCGTTAACAACGCCGAGCAAAAGGTGGCGCGAGTGCCCGTGAAGTTTGCACCAACAGAGCGTAGCGAGCGGCTGAAAAAGCCCGAGTGGATTCGGGCAAAATTTCCCGGCACTCCCGAGGTCATGCGCCTCAAGAAGATCTTGAGGGAAAAAGGCCTTAACACGGTCTGTGAGGAAGCAACCTGCCCGAATCTTGGGGAGTGCTTTGGTCACGGGACCGCCACCTTCATGATTCTTGGCGACGTTTGCACACGGCGATGCCCATTTTGTGATGTTGCTCATGGTCGTCCGGGAACGGTTGATATAGCCGAACCCGAACGCCTCGGAGAGACCGTAAAGGAAATGGGACTTAGTTATGTTGTCGTTACGTCGGTCGATCGTGATGATCTCAGAGACGGTGGCGCGCAGCATTTTGCAGATTGCATTCAAGCGCTTCGAGACTCGTGTCCTGATATTCAAGTTGAAATCCTGACGCCGGACTTTCGGGGCCGTGCCGAGAAAGCACTCGCCATCTTGAAAGCGACCCCGCCCGATATTTTCAACCATAATCTCGAGACCGTGCCAGGCTTGTACCGACGGGTTCGACCCGGCGCCGACTATCAATATTCACTTAACCTGCTAAAGGACTTTTCAAGCGCTTGCCCTGAGATACCCACAAAATCCGGTTTAATGCTGGGTCTGGGAGAAACCAACGAAGAGGTGATCTCGGTAATGGAAGATTTGAGACGACACGACGTTCGTCTGCTGACACTGGGTCAATACCTACAGCCGACCAAACACCATTTACCCGTTGAAAGATATGCAACACCGGCTGAATTTGAGGAATTAAGGCAAATCGGGGCAAAGCTCGGTTTTTCGCATGTCGCCTCGGGTCCAATGGTCCGATCGTCCTATCATGCCGACCAGCAGGCGAAAGACGCAAAAAACCTGATGATCTAGTTTTTCCCACCGTCAATGCTTGGGAAACTTCTAGCGATTTGGGGATAAAAATTGTAAAAATCACCAGTTTGGGTTTAAATCTGACCTAACACCTGCGGTTTGGGTTTTCAGTCTTCAGATTTCTGACTACAGACTGGAAGTCGCGGGTGATCAACAAACGACACTCACCAAAGTGAGAGAGGATTCGTAATGAAACAAAAAACGACTGCTGTTCTGTCGGCGGCTGCGCTGGTTCTAGGCGTCGTAGGCACCACTCAGGCGGGCACCCTTGAAGATGTTCAAAGTCAAGGCGTCCTTCGCTGCGTCGTCAGCACCGGTATCGCCGGTTTTGCCCAACCGGATGCCAGTGGCGTCTGGAAAGGCTTCGACATTGACTTCTGCCGGGCGACTGCGGCTGCAGTACTGGGCGATGCCAATAAAATTGAAGCAGTAACCTCAACAGGTAAGACTCGTTTCACAAAGCTTAATGCCGGTGAAGGCGACGTGCTTTGGAGAAACACCACCATTACATTCTCCCGTGACGTGGGCGTAAAACTACGCTTTCATGGCGTGAACTACTATGATGGTCAGGGCTTTATGGTCAAAAAGAGTCTGGGCGTAAACAGCGCAACAGAACTCGACGGCGCTTCAGTGTGCATCCAAACCGGTACCACTACCGAATTGAATCTCGCTGACTACTTCTCGGCCAACGGCATGAAGTATGAGCCTGTCACGATTGAAACCAACGACGAGGCGCGTCAGAACTATGAAAGTGGCCGTTGCGACGTGTACACCACGGATGCGTCAGGTCTTGCTTCAACCCGATCTGCACTGCCAAATCCCGATGACCACATGGTTCTGCCAGAAATCATCTCCAAAGAGCCTTTGGGCCCTGCAACTCGCCACGGCGACGACCAGTGGTCAGACATTGTGACTTGGGTGCTAAACGCAACCATCACGGCTGAAGAGCTTGGTGTCACCATGGGTAACGTGGATCAGATGAGAAGTTCTAACAACCCGGAAGTGCTACGACTTCTCGGTGTTGACGGCAGCCAAGGCGAGGAACTCGGCCTGTCGAATGACTGGGCATACCAGATCATCAAACAGGTTGGCAACTACGGCGAGATTTTCGAGCGAAATATTGGTGTTGATACCCCGCTTGGCATCGCGCGTGGTCTTAACGCGCTGTGGACCGAAGGTGGCCTGATGTACTCACCGCCGTTCCGCTAGTCGACTGGTTGTTTTTGTAACTGCAGTAACTTCACCAGGGATCCGTTTGGGTCCCTGGCGTACTCGCAGCTTAGTTCTGCGGTTAACCCCGCCGAAGACAGAACTTATAAATGGCATCATCAAACGCCCCTTCAAACGTGCTCTCGCAACTCTGGCGTAATAAAGAATCCAGAGGGGTGATTATTCAGATTTTTACCATGGTGATTGTTTTCGGCCTGCTGGCAGTCATTGCCCGCAATGTCGTCATCAATCTCGAGGCGGTCGGTAAGGAATTTAGCTTTGACTTTTTGTTCTGGCCCGCCGGCTACGACATTGGGTTCTCTCCATTTATTGAGTACACAAATAAATCGACACACTTCATGTCCGGAGTGGTCGGCCTTCTAAACACCCTCCTGATTGCTTTTTGGGGTTGCATCCTGGCGACGATCCTAGGGTTCATCATCGGTATCATGCGCTTATCAAGCAATTGGCTTGTGAGTCGCGTGTCTTACGTTTTCGTAGAGTTCGTTCGAAACGTTCCTGTTCTTATTCATATCTTGGCGATTTATGCGATCGTCGTCACGATTTTACCTTCGACCAAACAAGCGATAAGTCTCGGCGGCGATTTATTTTTTCTCTCGAATCGCGGGTTTTATATCCCTGCACCTATTTTTGAATCAGGTGCGGGTTGGGTTGGCATCGTCCTGCTGATCAGCATTGGTCTTGTTATCGCTTTCAAACGCTGGGCAAAACAAACGCAGGATAATACCGGAAGGATTTATCCCGTCTTTTGGATCTCGCTCGCCATCCTGACCGTGCTGCCCTTTTTGGCGCTTGTTGCGATGGGCACGCCGATCTCGTGGGATATTCCTGCCCTAAAAGGGTTTAATTTTCAGGGCGGGATGGCGGTAAAACCTGAATTTATCGCGCTTTGGCTCGGCCTGTCCTACTACACAGCGGCGTTTATTGCAGAAATCGTACGGGCTGGAATTCTCGCGGTGAGCCATGGCCAGACTGAGGCCGCGCACGCGCTCGGTGTCCGCCCAAATCGAACATTGCAACTCATTATTATCCCGCAGGCGCTTCGAATTATCGTACCGCCCTTATGTAGCCAATATCTAAACCTGACGAAAAACTCGTCCCTGGCAATCGCCATTGGATATATGGACATCACCGCAACGCTGGGCGGTATTAGTCTGATGCAGACAGGAAAAGAAATGGAGACGATGTTAATCGTGATGGGAATCTATCTTATTATTTCTTTACTAATCTCAAGTTTCATGAACTGGTTTAACAGTCGCATTAAACTGACCGAGCGCTAGGTCGATACCATGACAAAAAGTTTCAATCCTCAAAGCTATGAGCCCGGTACGCATCCGGACCTCCCACCGCCGACCATTACGACGGGCTTGATCGGCTGGATAAAGACTAATCTCTTTTCAACACCGCTCAATACCGCACTGACCCTGATTTCACTTTGGTTTTTGTGGCAAATCTTACCCTCGTCGATCCATTGGCTGTTTACCGGCGCCGTCTGGTCTGCAGTCGACCGAAAGGAATGCTGGGCGATGATGGACGCGCCAAGAGACGGTGCCTGCTGGGCTTTTATTCGAGGGAGTCTAGAGCTATTTCTTTACGGCTGGTACCCAGAGCCAGAACGTTGGCGCGTCAATCTTACATTCGTCCTTTTCGGGGCTGCGGTCTTCGGCGCGTTACGTGAAAATATTCCCGGTAAAAAGTATTGGTTAATATTCGCGGCGGTCTTTCCATTTCTCGCCGCGTGGCTTCTGTTTGGCGGGTTTGGCCTTGAGCCGGTCCCGACAGGCAAACTGGGCGGCATTCTTCTGACGTTGGTTGTCGCCGTCACAGGCATTTCTTTTTCTCTTCCATTGGGAATAGCCCTCGCCCTTGGCCGCCGTTCACGCTTACCCGTGCTGCGCGCGATCTGTGTCATATTCATCGAGTTTATTCGCGGTGTGCCACTCATCACCCTGCTTTTCGTCGCCTCAACGATGTTGACCTATTTTTTACCACCCGGATCATCTTTCGACCTCTTGATGCGGGTATTAATCATGGTGACGCTGTTCGCGGCCGCCTATATCGCAGAAGTCGTCCGCGGCGGCCTTCAAGGCTTGTCATCAGGACAGTATGAAGCAGCCGACGCGCTCGGCCTGACCTACTGGCAATCGCATCGCCTTATTATCCTGCCTCAGGCTTTGAAAATCTCAATCCCGGGAATTGTGAATACCTTCATCGGCTCCTATAAGGATTCAGTCCTTGTTCTTATCATTGGCATGATGGATATTTTGGGGCTCGGTCGAGCCCGTTTGAATGACCCTGACTGGCTAGGACTTGCTCCGGAGCTTTACATCTTTATTTCACTATTCTTCTTTGTGAGTTGCTTCGCGATGGCGCGCTATTCGTTGAGCCTGGAAAAGAAACTTGAAACTGGCCATCAAACCTAAGAGACCACGACAACGGATCATTAATATGAATCAGGATTCAAAAAACGCTTCAAAAAATGAAGATTCAATCATCTCAATCCGCGGAATGCATAAATGGTTTGGCGATTTTCATGTCCTCAAAAATATTAATCTTGAGGTCGGTCGCGGCGAACGTATTGTGATTTGTGGGCCATCTGGCTCCGGCAAGTCGACCCTGATTCGTTGCATTAACCGCCTAGAAGAACATCAGCAGGGCGATATCGTTGTCGAAGGCACTGAACTGACAGAAGACCTGAAAAACATCGATATCATTCGCTCGGAAGTTGGAATGGTCTTTCAGCAATTCAACCTCTTTCCGCATCTCACCGTTCTAGAGAATGTGACGTTAGCGCCCATCTGGGTTCGTAAATTACCGCGCGCTGAAGCCGAAGAGCAGGCGATGAGTTATCTCGAACGTGTCAAGATCCCTGAGCAAGCAGGTAAATACCCAGGGCAACTTTCAGGCGGCCAACAGCAGCGGGTTGCCATCGCCCGATCGCTCTGCATGAATCCGCGCATTATGCTGTTTGATGAGCCGACTTCTGCTCTCGATCCCGAAATGATTAAAGAAGTGTTGGACGTCATGATCGAACTGGCCGAAAGCGGTATGACCATGCTCGTGGTCACCCACGAGATGGGTTTCGCAACTGCAGTCGCCCACCGCGTGATTTTTATGGATGGTGGCGAAATTATCGAAGAGCAGCCGCCTAAAGCATTTTTTGAAGATCCCCAGCACGACCGGACAAAGCTTTTTCTCAGTCAAATCCTGCACCACTAGACTTATTTGGTCAGGCTTGGCTTGGACTGGTATTGGGTCTGAACGCGTATCCGTCCATGCGCTGATGAAGCGGACTGTTGCGCGGAAAATGGGCGAGCAAAAACTCCATTTGATCTGCAAGAATGGTCCGACCGGACAGAAAAATGTATTCGGCATGAGTGGGCACAAAAGGCACTGCCACTAACTCCATCCCTGCTTCCTCGGGCAGTCGATTTCCTTTATGGTGGTTGCAACGCTTGCAGGACGTGACCACGTTTTGCCATATATCCCGACCACCTCGACTCAAAGGCGCGACATGATCTCGTGAAAGGCTGTCGTGATTGAAGCGCTGCCCACAATAGAGACACAGATTGCCATCACGCCGAAATAAAGTCACATTATTCAACGGTGGCGCATAATTCGGGAGCCGTTTCAGGTGCGAGCGTGACCGTCCCGCCGTGCAAATAATAGAATGAATTTCGATACGGCTCTGATGACCTGAACGGGCATTAATACCGCCATTGACCGTATACAACGTCGTACCCATCGGATAAAGCACCTGTCCAAGGCAATCCAGTTTTACGGCCTCCTCAAAACCAATCCACTCGAGCGGCATACCTCCGATATCGGTTCTTAACACTCTCAGGCTTAGATCGATCATTTTTTCTCCATCGCATCTCAAGCCTTAATGTGCTTTAAAAGCCAAGACGAATCAATCCCCCGACCTAACCTGAACCACCCACCCAATGACCCTGTCGTAACCGTGCAACTGGCGCCTCGTCAATCGGCAGATGGACAATCGCGGCTAACACACCCATCACCACCCCCATTTGCCACATAAGATCATACGAGCCTGTCAAATCATGCAAATATCCCCCGAGCCAGACTCCGATGAAGCTGCCGATCTGGTGACTCAAAAACACAAATCCAAAAAGAGTCGCCATATAACGAATCCCAAAAACTTGTGCAACAATTCCGACCGTTAACGGAACCGTCGAGAGCCAAAGAAGGCCCATCGTGCCTGCGAAAATATAGATCACCAGAGCTGTTTTCGGAATGAGTAGAAAAATCAAAAGCACTAACGCCCTTAATCCGTAAATACCACTCAGGCCGATTTTCTTGCTAAAACGTTGGCCATAGATTCCTGACAATACCGACCCCACAATATTAAATATTCCGATCAAGGAAATCGCGATTGCGCCAACCATTGGAGCCAGTGAGAGATCAGTCACATAGATTGGCAAATGAACGGTAATAAATGCCACATGAAAGCCGCAAACAAAAAATCCTGCAGTCAAAAGCAAAAATCCACGATGTGCAAACGCCTCCTTGATGGCACCAAAACTGTTTGAATGCACAACATTTTCCTCTCGAACCCTCGGATCGCTGGGCAAAAGAAATGCGAGTGGCAAAATTGCACAAACTGACAATGCAGAGAGTGTCAGTGAAAAACTCCAGCCGTAGCTTTCAATGACCGCTTGCGTTAGTGGTGAATAGACCACCTGACCCACTGACCCCGCAGCTGTCCCAAGACCAAAAACCAGCGAACGGCGTTCGATCCCGACTACGCGAACCATTGCCGCCGTTGCTAAAGAAAATGCGGTGAAAGCCACTCCAGTGCCAACCAAAACCCCGCCCGCGAGATGCAGTGCGCCAGCGCTATCCGCCATTGTGACCCCAAAGGTACCGAGCGCGTACACGATCGCTCCAAGACTAATTACGACGACTGGACCAAATCGGTCGGCAAGCATACCTGATAGCGGCAAACACAAACCCCAGAAAAGATTCTGCAACGCCATCGCAAAAGCGAAGGTCTCGCGAGGCCAGTCCATCTGTTCGGTAATTGGGCCCATATAGAGGCCATAGCTTGACCGCGCTCCGAACCCGATGAGAGAAATGAGACACCCTCCTAGCAAGACGACGAGAGGTGTCTGCCATGACGTTGCCGAAAGACGGTAATCCGTTGAAGACATTTAATTTAACTCCGCATTGCAGTACTTTGCTCAAGGACGATCAAGTAACTGCATTGCCTTGATCTTTCAAATATATAATCAGATATCCTAACTCGAGATCCTAATTTTAATGGAAACCTTCCCGATCGATTACCCTAGAGTTCTTGAGGCATTTGAGTTTTTACAAGACTGGGATGCCCGCTATCATTTTATTACCGAGCTCGGCGAAAAACTCCCGCCCTACCCTGACGATGAAAGACTCGAGGTCTACCTAGTACCCGAATGCATGAGTACCGTGTATATCCGCGCACTCCGCGGTGAGGACGGTAAATATTCGTTTCGAGGCGACTGTGACACCTCCACGGTTAAAGGCGTCGTTGCAATTTTAATGGCCATGTTTAACGACAAATCAGCGAGCGATATCGGCGATTTTGATGCAGATAACGAATTTGAAAAACTCGGTCTATTCGAGCATCTGAGCCCGTCTCGTCATGTTGGCGTCTATGCCATGGTTCAGCGGGTAAAGCGCCAGGTAGCGGCAATCGAGGGCTCTTATGGAAAAAGCGCTTGACAGGACGCCCACCACCCTAACTTCAACTAATAGATTCGATAGTGGGGAGCTCGCCCCTTTTCCTTTTCTGAATTAAATCATCCAACCAGTCCGGGTCCATTTCCGGCACTGAAGACAACAGTAGCTCGGTGTAATCTTCGTGAGGCGGTCGGAGAATATTCTCTTTTTTGCCTTGTTCGACGATTTTCCCCTGATACATAACAACGATGTTGTCTGCGATCGCTTTGACTGTCGCTAGGTCATGCGTAATAAATAGATAAGAGACATTTAGGTTATTCTGAAGATTTTGCAGTAGCTCAAGAATGCCCTCAGCAACGAGTTGATCAAGCGCTGACGTGACCTCATCACAGATGATCAGTTCAGGGTTTGCGGCGAGCGCGCGCGCAATACACACCCGTTGTTTCTCGCCACCCGATAACTGGCCCGGCAGGCGATCACCAAAGTCCGCTGGCAATTCAATCTGTTCGAGTAATTCCCCAACACGAGCCCTCTTCGATGCTCCTTTCAAACCGAGATAAAATTCTAACGGTCGACCAATAATCTCTGATATTTTTTGGCGGGGATTCAGTGCAACATCCGGCATCTGATAAATCATTTGAATCGCACGAAGCTGTTCTTTGTCCCGACCCGCCAACATCTTCGGTAACTCTTGATTTTCGAATTCTATGGCGCCAGATTGAGGTGGCAGCAGGCCAGTGATGACTCTCGCCAACGTGCTTTTTCCGCTTCCCGATTCACCTACCACCGCAACGGTCTTACCTTTCGGGACTTCCAGGCTAATATCAGTCAGCACATCCTGATCGGCTCTTGGATAACGGGCAAAAATATTCTTGATCTCAAGGACGTGAGTATTTTCAGTTACTTGTTTTTTATCTTCCCGAAGCGATCTCACTGCGAGCAGTTTTCGGGTGTACTCCTCTTGAGGACGGTCGAGTAGCGTGCGAGCGTCTCCCTCCTCGACTAGATCACCGTGCCGCAACACCATAATTCGGTCTGCAACTTGCGCGACAACTGCGAGATCATGGGTAATATAGATGGCCGACACGCCTCTGGCCCTAACCGCTTCTTTAATTGTGGACAGCACCTCGATTTGGGTCGTGACATCGAGCGCCGTGGTAGGCTCATCAAAGATGATCAGACGCGGATCGCATCCCATGGCCATTGCTGTCATCGCCCGTTGCAACTGACCTCCCGAGACCTGATGAGGAAATCGTTGCCCAATCTTATCGGGTTCAGGCAGATCGAGTTGCCCGTAAAGATCAACGCCACGCCGTTCGGCTTCCTCTTGACGCATCTTTCCGTGTTGAACCGGCGCTTCTGAAAACTGATGAATCAACCGGTGAGCGGGATTAAAGGAAGCCGCGGCACTCTGTGCAACATAAGCGACCGTATCGCCTCTAATCTGTCGAAGACGAGAGGTCCGCGCGCCAACCAACTCCTCTCCCTCTAAGGAGATCGAGCCCGAAACAATTCGACAACCTGGCTTGGTATAACCCATCGCGGCCAAGCCAAATGTGGATTTTCCAGCCCCGGACTCGCCAATCAATCCGATGATCTCACTCTTGCGCAGATTCATGCTCAGACTTTTAACAATCGGCGTCCAGACACCGTCGACTTCAGCCTCTATCACCAGGTCCTTCATGCTGAGCAAAATTTCACTCATAGTTAAATAGCCACTCCTATCTCTTCATTTATATTGGTGCAAATTTGAAGAGTTCTTATAATAATTTTTCTATTAGATATAAGATTACAACATTTATATCAATCCAGAAACCTCCATCGATTATGAAGCCCTATTTGCCTGACTTGCTCAACGACCTAGCGGCGGTATGTCGCGAATCTAGTCAAGACTCTTTCATCTCGCTCTCGAAACAAATCGATGAGGTGCCAAGATCTCGCCTTCCCAACCCTTCAACCGAAACTATTACAAGTAAAAAGTCTCTTGACCGGGCAATCTCAGGTATCCCGGCGAACCTATCCCTTCGAGTGTCAGGCTCAAAAGCAGCCCAACAATCACCTTGGTCAGAGGCAAGTCGGGGAATCCCTGAATTCTTTGCCGGAGGTTATGCCTATTCGATACTGGTCGATGAGCACGGAACGTGTGGTCCTGAGCCGATCCGCGTAGGCCTTCTTCTTCAGCAAGACCATGTTGCATACCCTGGGCATGCTCATGACGCCGAAGAGTTTTACTTTATTCTCAGCGGAACTGCGACATGGCGCGTGGATGATCAAAGTTTTCAAGTCAAGCCTGGCGACCTCATCCATCACGCCTCGGCGGCAATTCATGAGATGAATACCGCGGATGAACCGCTTTTGGCGATCTGGGCGTGGCGAGGAAATCTGGGAGGTCGATTCTGGTACGAGAGTAATCCGAGTATCGATTGCCCGTTATCCTAGACGCCGCTATCCAAAACAAACGCGCGCCCTAAAAGAACCCCGACTCACGCCAGGACGGAAGCGACTCAACCTCCCGTCAGTGGGGCCATCACGACCATCTCGTTACCCTCTACCAGTCTGAAATCATCTCTTTTTGCTTTTGATACCGCCTGGCCGTCAATAGACACGAGTCCGACCTGCTCAACTGGGATACCGAGCAAAAAAATTGCATCAGAAATGCTGGCACCGTCAGGCAACTCGAGCGCGTCAACCGAGCAAAAATCAATCAAGTGGCCGGTTACTCTTATCCCGATTCGCACGGGCGTCAACCCAGCCCAAGTCGACCTAGTGTGTCATCAGTGGGCACGCCGTCCTCAGACCAACCGCGAAGATCATAGTATTCCGGTAGCATTTTATCGAGCTCATTAACCTTTCCTTTGGCCGTACCACTAGGCGCCGGATCCTTAAGGAGGCGCTCGGGCAATGTGTCATCTGCTTTTGTCAGGCCGGCGGCCAAATTGAACATTCGCTCAAGATTCCAAATACGTTCCCCAGATTTCATTAAGCGCTCGGCCGTCCAGTCACCCTCGCTGTCGGCGTCTAACTGCGCCGCAAATTCCGGCGCACCCCAAGCCCCCATGGTAAACATACAAAGCCCGCTCGAATCAACGGCTGCTGTCCAATCTTGAGATGTTTTGCATGGATCCGCCTTACCGTCACCCGTCTGGTCATCCATATCAACTTCGAATGTATCGTGCTTCAGATGGCAAGCACCCCGGTTGCCCGTCGCGTATCCCAACCCCATCCCCTGTAACGCTCGGGAATCATACCCGGCAAACTCCTGCCCTTTAACCGTCATCGACAATTCGGGATGCCCGTATTTCTCACACATTAGCCTCGATCCCATTCCCAGCATCACCCCAAATCCTTCTTGTTTACCAGTCTTTTCAGCCATAACGGTCAGCGCTTCCGCATTGCCAAAGTTCAAAGGCACACCATCGGTATCCTCGGTGGTAATCACGCCCATTTCGAAAAGCTCCATTGCCGCCGCGAGCGTTACCCCAAACGAGATCGGATCAATTCCATGTTCGTTCATGAGATAGCCGGCGAACGTACACGCATCTATATCGTCCACCCCAATGACGGGGCCAAACGCAAACGCGGTTTCGTACTCCAGACCACCTGAAGCATGCCAATATTCTTTACGGTTTTGGATCGTGAAGTGGTCTTGGCGGATGTGGGCAATGCGTCCGCAGGCGATCGTACACCCAAAGCAGGCTTTATTGGTCAATAGATTGGTGTGGCCCGTATCGTCAGTTTTCATCATTGCTTTCGCATCGACTTTATCCGCCCCCTCAAACTGTACTTCCTGAAAATTTCGCGTCGGTAATCCACCAAACTCCTGCATGGTGTCCATCATCGCGTTGGTCCCGTATTTGGTTAATCCTCCGGTGTGCTCAGCCAGAAGATTTTTCATTTCTTGGGTGACCGTCATGAATCGCTTCGGATCTTTTACTTTGACGCCGCCCGTGCCGCGCACCGCCACGGCCTTAAGGTTTTTCGAACCCATAACCGTGCCAACACCTGAACGCCCTGCCGCTCGGTGAAGATCATTAACCACCGAAGCGTAGCGCGCGCCTCTTTCACCTGCAATGCCGATCGTCGCAATCTTGAGCATCGGATTATGATGCTGCTTCTTAATCCACTCGTCTGTCTCCCAAACGGTTTTGCCCCAAATCTTCTCGGCGGATGCGAGACTTATCTCATCTCCTTCAATGAGCAGATAGACTGGCTTTTCTGACCGACCCTCCACAAGCAGTAAATCAAATCCGGCATATTTAAGTTCTGCGCCAAACTTTCCACCACTATTCGAGCAGGCGATCGCGCCTGTCAACGGACTCTTAGTGATTACGGCATATCGTCCACTCGTCGAAGCATTGGTCCCCGTCAACGGGCCCGTTGCAAAAATTAAGACATTCTCAGGCGCCATGGCATCTGCTTTCGGATCCATATTTTCCCAAAGATATTTCGTACCCAATCCGCGCTCGCCGATGTAATCGTTCGCCCATTCCATGTTGAGCGCCTCTGGCGTAATCTCGTGTGTGGTGAGGTTCACGCGCAAAATTTTTCCCTGCCAACTCATGACGCTGTCTCCTGATTTGATTGTTTCGCAGCCGCCGCCATTCGTCCCACGCCAGAAGCGCCAGAGTCGACGTAAGTAATCGCATCCGTTGGGCATGCCGCTACGCACTGAGGGTCTCCTCCGCAAAGATCGCATTTGTCGACCTTCCCACTAAACGGGTTGAACTCGATCGTCCCAAAAGGGCACGCTGAAACACAGGCTTTACAACCCACACAAGCCTGGGCACTAACCAGTTTTGCGCCCAAATCACTATCGATGGATATCGCGTTCGTTGGACATGCTTTCATACACCACGCTTCGACGCATTGCGTACAGGTGTAAGGCACTGATGTACGGCCATGCTCAAACTCGAACACCCGAATCCGTGAGCGGGCTGGAATAAACTCTCCTTCATGCTCAAAACTGCAAGCCATCTCACACTGCAGACATCCCGTGCATAGACTTGGCTCCATATGAAGCGATCGTTGCATATCACGACTCCTTTAAAAAATTTCCCGTTCGTTCTGTGGCCCAATTTACCAAAAAAAGATGCCTTCGTGACACTATCTTTACAAACCTCCCCTCTATAATTACTGCTTCGTCACTATGGAAATAAAAAGTGCATCCAAACCTGGAACTGATGCTTCTCAATTATGAGCAATCTGAACGATAAACTGAGGCCACTTTTAGACGATCGCGGCCTTCTCACTGACATCGCTGACATCGAGCCGTATTTGCTCGAGAGACGTAAAAAATATCAAGGACAGTCTTCAATCGTTGCGAGACCAAAATCAGTTCAGGAAGTTAAATCCATAGTAGAAGTTTGTATCGAGGAGGGTGTGTCGATTGTGCCGCAGGGTGGCAATACCGGCTTATGTGGCGGGGCCGTATCGGAATCTGACCAACTGGTTCTAAGCCTAGAGCGCCTAAATCAGATTCGGGAAATCGATAGCGCCAATAATACGATCACCGTCGAAGCCGGATGCATCCTGGCCAATATCCAGAACACGGCCCAAGAAGCGAGACGATTCTTTCCGGTCAGTCTTGCGGCAGAAGGGAGTTGTCAAATTGGAGGAAACCTTGCAACAAATGCCGGAGGGATCAATGTTCTTAGATACGGAAACACTCGCGAACAAGTGCTCGGGTTGGAAGCCATATTGCCCAACGGATCGCTTTTCTCAGATCTAGCAGGCTTGCGGAAAGACAACACGGGATATGATCTGAAACAATTACTGATAGGGTCAGAGGGGACCTTAGGGATCATAACTGCAGCTACCTTAAAACTTTATCCCTATCCTGATCACAGCGTCACCGCTTTTGTTGGATTGAAGGATCTTGAAGCCAGCATTTCTTTTCTCAGCCTCGCAACTGAAGTCAGTGGTGGCACCCTGTGTAGTTTTGAACTGATTCCACATATTGGCCTCGAATTTGCCTGCCGTCACATCTCAACCTGTACTCCCCCCCTCTCTTCAAAGCATGATTGGTACGTTTTACTCTCCCTACAGACAAGTGGATCCACGATTGATCTTGACGAAACTCTCGAGACTCTGCTTCAAAGCGCGCTTGAGGCGACCCTTATCGCTGATGCCGTTTTAGCCTCTAATGAATCACAAGCCGCACGGCTTTGGAAAATTCGAGAAGGCATTGTGGAGGGACAATTGTTCGAGGGCGGCAGTATCAAACACGACATTTCAATACCTGTTTCAAAAGTGCCACGTTTTATCACTGAAGCATCAAAAGCAGTTAGTCAACGAATACCCGGAATAAGGCCTTGTCCCTTCGGGCACGTAGGGGATGGAAATATTCATTTCAATCTCTCCCAACCGGTTTCAATGAGCAAGGATGAGTTTCTTTCAAGATGGGATGAGATCAATGAATTAGTTCATGATATCGTTGATCACATGGGCGGCTCTTTCAGTGCTGAGCATGGTATTGGCATGCTCAAACTTAACGATATGCAACGCTATAAGAATAATGTGGCACTCAGCACGATGCACGCGATAAAAAAAGCACTTGATCCTGAAAATCTTTTTAATCCCGGCAAAGTACTGCCTCGTTCCTGAATGCCTATTCTTGTCCAACCTATACCGACCGACCGTTTCCCTAAAGACGGAGCTGATGTTGTCATTGTTGGCGGTGGCATTATTGGCGTGACCGCCGCTTTGACATTAGCCGAGCGGGGAATATCTGTAGTACTCCTGGAGAAAGGTGAAATCGCCGCCGAACAATCTTCAAGAAATTGGGGCTGGTGTCGGCAGCAAGGTCGGGATCCCCGTGAATTACCGCTAATCACTGAATCCTTAAAACGCTGGCGATTGATGGACAAACGCATCAATAGTCGGACGGGTTTTAATCAATGCGGCACCCTGTACCTAGCGGACTCGGAAAAATCATTGGAAAAGCAGAGCCAATGGCTGAAATTTGCCGAACCGTTTCCAATCGGTGCGAAAGTTATTCAAACCAAAGCGGTCGATGCCCTGCTTCCAGGTTGCGCAAGAAAATGGGAAGGCGCGCTGTACTGCGAGAGTGACGGTCGGGCAGAGCCTTTCATCGCTGTACCCGAAATGGCAAAAGCCGCTCGGGCGGCCGGTGCGACAATCCTGACGCAAACAGCCGTTTATGGTCTCGAAACCGAAGGCGGAAACATTTCGGGTGTGGTCACTGAAAAAGGAATGATTCGAACATCTTCGGTCTTAATCGCAGCTGGCGCATGGTCGCGACTTTTTTGCCGGGCGCACGACTTGCTTCTTCCCCAACTTAAAGTACGCTCTTCCGTGCTAAGAACGGGCTCATTTAGTAAGGGGCCCACTACATCAATCAGCGCACCCGAATACTCAATTCGATATCGGGCGGATGGCGGTTATACCGTATCGCTTGGGGCGAAAAGTAAAATTTATTTTGACTTAACTCCGGATGCGTTTCGTTTGTTGCCGCACTTTCGCAAGCTTGCGTGGATGGTGCGCGCCCACATCGCAATCCGCCTGAGTGACCGCCTCAACACCGAGCGGCAAGAGAATCAACAAAATCTTTTGGACGTATTGGCTGGAAATCGCGTTCTCGATCCAAAACCGCTCGCGGCGCCGTTAAATAAAGCGCATCATGCGCTTATTGGAGATTTTCCCGGGCTCACTAATATCCCTATCCAAGAACAGTGGGCGGGCATGATCGACGTTACCCCAGACGCTGTTCCCGTTATTTCAGGGGTCGACCACCGCCCGGGGCTTTTTATTGCTACTGGCTTTTCGGGTCACGGCTTCGGGATTGGGCCCGCGGCCGGTGAATTGGCGTCTGATCTCATTACGAATCAACACCCGCTTGTCGACCCCAGTCCGTTTCGGTTTTCAAGATTCAGTGACGGTTCAGAAATCGATCCGATTGTCGGAATCTAAACGACCATCCGGAGCACCTAACCCCTCACTCCCTGAAGCGATTAACCTCCTCACCGCGGAATCTGGCAACCCTGTTCATTGGCGGAAGAGCTTCGTCATAAAAGAAATTCGGCAAATCATCATCATCGTCTGTAAAACCCGCCTGACGGTTGAATTCATGCTCAAGGCGTAATGTTTCCATACCGATTTCGTCATAAAAGGATTTTGGGAACGCGGTACCAAGCGCATTGTTCATCGCGTCAATAATAAAGTCGGCGTTTGTGTCAGTAACGACCCGGCCAAAGATGCATATCCCCAACGAATCCGAAGCTGCCATTACGCGCTGTGCTTCGAAACTTGCCGCAACAATTTGAGACGCATCCATCTCGCGACAATCAAGTTTAGGAAGATTGCCAGCGGTATGATCGGCGCCTTGCGCCGTCATCATCATCGTGATGCCGGTCCCCTCAACAACGCGCGGATCATAGGCGCTGATCGCCTGCTGTTTGATCACCGGGATCCGGGCGGCACCATAATGCTTCCCGACACGGGCTGTACCCTGTGCCCAAATCTTGCCCTGATCGGTTCCCTTTTTAATCTCGTCAAGTACATTCAGCATAAACTGAACGTCTCCGAATTGCCCCTCTCCGACATCCATGAGAACGGCAATCATGGCGCCGGCCTCAATCGTGTCGATTCCAAGATCATTGGCCGCAAAGTTTACATGGGCGAGTTCATCCGGATCTGTTAATCCGCAGTTAGTTCCCATTAAACCAATGGTCTCATATTCCATTGGGGACACAATTTCCTTGCCATCTTTATCGACGTAGACGTTGCTACATTCAATTGTGCATCCCGGCATACAGGCGTGAGCGGTTTCGCCACCCCGTTCCAGATTCTGCTCCCGGATAAACTCACCACCCATGCGCATGACTTCTTTCTCAGGATCCGCTAACTGCCCAGAGGAAAAATTCTTAACCGGAAGCCCGCCAAGATAATTCTGGGTATCAGCCATCATCGCTGTCCCATAAGTTTTCATGTTCTGCGCAACCTCATCTTCTTTAAGCAGCGCGTTGTACTGCTTAACGGCTCCAATCACTTTTTTTCGATCATGCAGTTTGGGCATCTTATGAAGATCCACAACAATCGCCTTCACTCTTTTTACCCCCATCACTGCACCTACACCCCCCCGGGCCGCAAGCCTTGAAGGCCTAAGATCAGTATCACTAAATGATATTCCCGAGAGCAGCCCACCGTACTCCCCAACGGGCCCGCATAGCGCAAGACTGACTTTTTTTCCGAATCGTTCATGCAATTTAGCCGCACATTCGAAGTTCGATAAACCGAGAAGGTCATCAGCCGGCGAAAATGTGACCTCGCCCTCAACTGTAATGCGGATCAATGTCCACTCTTTACAAGCGCCATTTAGAGTGAGGCCGGCAACCGACAGCTGTCCCAACGCAAATCCAAAACTCCCTCCTGCATTCGCTTCCTTGATTCCGCCCGTCAACGGGCTACGACAACCTACGCTGATCCGATTCGCATTAGAGAAATTTGTGCCCGCAAATGGTCCGACCGAAAATATGAGAGGGTTTTCTTCCGAGAGAGGGTCAACATGAGCGGCACCACAGGCAACCAGTTGTTCGGCGATCAAATAACGCCCTGCTTTAGCAACTTGCTCGCCTGACAGCATCTCTCGCCGCACGTTCTGGTCTGCGAGGTCAATATGTAAATAATCTCTCATTTTTTCTCCTGAATTTTTCCGAAGCTAGCGTTTTAGCGCACGCCAAACTAAAGGTACGGTAACCACGGCTAAAACGACCTTGAAAGCCTCAGCCAGCAAAAATGGTGTAAGCCCTAACGCTATTGCTTTTGAGAATCCGACAACGCCTGACAACCAGCCGACCCCGAGTGAAAAAATTATAACTTCGCCAATTAACATGACGCCCATTACGCTGAACGCGGTTTGTCCCCAGCCCTTGCTCATCAAGAAGCCAACCACTGACATCGCGATTACAAAACCAAACAAATAACCACCCGTCGGTCCAAGCAAGTACGCTGCCCCAACTCCCGTTGCGAACACGGGCAATCCCAATGCACCCTCAAGCAGATAGAGTGCGCCAGTGAGAAATCCCAGTTTTGGGCCATATGCGATTGCGAGAACAAGCACCACGAAGGTCTGCATAGTCATTGGGACCGGCCAAAACGGTACCTGAACCTTGGCGGATATCGCAAGCAAACACGTGCCGGCTAGCGCCAGCAATATTTGCGCGGCTCTTGAATTACGACTGACAGGCCAGAGTTCTGAGACGATGGAGGCTTGCATAGGTCATCCTCATATAGCTTGGTTAGTATCAATTAAGTCGCAATATCGACCTGGAAGTGAACACCAGAGTCAAATGCGGCCTGTATTGTCCGATGACTTGGGTAATCTGTCAAAGCGAGATCAGATTTTTCATCTTACGCTCTTGTTCGGCGGACGTTATCCCAACGCGTCGATGTACTGGCCCCTAAAATCCAAGCCGACCTGTTCAGAAAAAGCATCACTCAGTGAACTGGTGACTGGGCCTGGGATATTTTGCTGGCCCTGATCTAAAACAACACCATCATAAGATCGCACCGGGCAAATACAAAAACTAGTTGACGTAATAAACGCTTCCTCGGCCTCTTTGGCCTCATCCGGCAAAATATCCCGTTCCTCGACTTTGATTCCAAGTTTCTCGGCCTGCGCGATGACAACCTCACGACTGATACCGGGCAGAACGAAATCGACCCTGGGGGTCGATAAGACGCCATCTCTCACGATAAAAATATTGCTCCCAATTCCCTCGGATAAAAAACCACGAGTATCCAGCAACACGGCCCAAGCATGTCCAGATCGTTCACGAACTTCGAGGTCCGCTAAAACAAGGTTTAAATAATTATGACTTTTGATATTTGGATCGAGGCATTCCGGCGGCACTCTTCTGGTATTCGGCGTGAAAATATCTAGTCCATCACGAATCATCGGTGCACGGGCTTTTAAGGGTAACGGAGTGCATTCAACAATCACAGTCGGGCCTGAACTCTGCCAGAGCTCGCCCCCGACAATATTGAGTCCTCGTGTCACCCTCTGCATGGTCCAGTAATCTTCTCCAGGCCTGAGTAGGCCGCGGTTTTTGTCGAGCACCTCATGGGTAATCTCAATCATCTTGGACTGAGACAAACCGGGATCAATTTTCGCTTTACCAAGGGAATTAAATAAGCGACTAATATGAGCCTCTAGTCGAAAAATCTTACCGTCAAAAGTGCGTTCTGCATCAAACACCGCGTCACCAAGCACAAACCCACGATCTCTGAAAGAAACACATGCCTTGGATTCAGGCAAAAATTCCTCATTGACGTAAACCACTCTTTCCATGAACAGTTCTCTCCTAAGAGATTGCTAAGCGTTCTGCAAATAGCGCCTTAGTGATCATTCAATAGGCAGCTCGAACTCAACACCACATTCCGCCGCTGCATCAATCAACCATCGGCCGACATGATCAGCAAAACTTCGACGCACCACGATGTCCACCGCCCTCACCTCACGCCCATCGTCATTGCTGACGCTTGATAAAAGCACATTGGTGTGCGCGAAAACAGTCTGGGCGCACTGCCGAGGTTTAAACACCCTCGAGTGAAGATCAAGCGGGCATGCTGAAGCCAGGACATCCCGCCAAGCATGACCTCCGGCTCGAATAATTGTTTGCCCACCCGATAGATCGACAACCGCACAATGGGATTGCGAAAATTGATTTTGGAACTCCATGAGAACATCTTGATCCGCTGAGCCGATCAACAGCCATTCATCTGGGCCGAGCCAGCAGACCTGCCATCCTGAGCTTTCGACCACCGCGTTTGGTACCAGCGGAAGATCAATCCCCAACAACGCAGATGCACAGATCAAAACTTTAGAATCATTCGCGTCCCCGCGAAGATTTAAATGAGTCTTAAACGGTATTTCCCGCATTTGAAAGCCAATTTCCCCGCTGACACCCGGCGCAGAGATCGGCTGTAAAATTTCAATTAATGGAGACTGAGTCATGCTTATTATCGAACCCTTAACGAGCAAGCCCCAGAATCGCTCTCGCTTCATCAGGGGATGCAAGCTTTCTATCATATTCGGCAGCGACGTCCGCAATTAAACTCACCAGCGCCGCGTTATTGGCGGCCAACGTATCTTTGTTCAATTTCACATTATCTTCAAAACCGGTTCGCGCATGCCCTCCTAACTCAAGACTCCATTTATTCACTTCGAACTGATTTCGACCAATGCCCATCGCGCTCCACGTTGCCCCGGGAGCAAGAGTCGCCAGCTCGTCAATCAAAAATTCAAGCAATTTCCTTCGAACCGGCATCGCGCCGGGAATCCCAAGAACAAACTGAACATGAATTGGTGAGGATATCGCGCCCGACTCGGACATTTTGATCGCGTTGTACAACATTGCCGCATCGAAAACCTCGATCTCGGGTTTTACGCCGTAAACTTTCATTTCGCCCGCGAGCTCGTCAATCAGCTGAGGTGGATTCTCGTAAATCATCCCGGGAAAATTAACGGACCCGGTTGCAAGAGATGCCATGTCCGGTTTGAGATATAGCATCCCCCCTCGCAAGCTTGCCGCTCGACCACGACCACCTGTAGAGAACTGGATGATCATATTGGGGCAGTGTTTTTTAATCCCCTCTTGCACTTCGGAAAAAAGGTCTGGGTCTGAAGAGGAATCCTCTTGGGAGTCACGCACGTGAATATGGACGAGAGAAGAGCCTGCCTCAAACGCTTCGTGAGTGGACTCGATCTGCTCGCTCGGAGTAACGGGCAACGCGGGATTGTCTTTTTTGCGTGGCTGAGATCCCGTGATCGCCGTTGTGACAATGATGGGCGTGGTCATGACTTACTCCTTTCATTTTCAGGATCATAAAAAACTGGGTCAACGATGACGGCCGGTACGATCTGGTCGTCCATCAATTGCGCAAAAATAGTGGAACCCATTCGAGTCCTTCCCCCTTTTACCAACGCTAGTGCGATCGAGCGTCCAAGACTCGCACTGTAATAGCTTGAGGAGACATGACCAATCATTGGAACCGGTCGTGTTTGTTGGGGCGAATTGACGAGCTGTGCACCCTCCGGCAAGACCGTCTTCGAATTGTCCGTCAATAAACCAACTAGCTGTTTTCGATTCGAGCGCACCGTGTCGGCGCGAAATAAAGAGCGTTTACCAATAAAGTCCTTGTTTTTTGAGACAATCCAGTCCATCCCAAGATCATTTGGCGTCACTGATCCATCGGTATCCTGGCCCACGATTACATAACCTTTCTCGGCGCGCAGCACGTGCATGGCCTCAGTGCCATAAGGCGTAATATCGTACGCTCGTCCTGCATCCATGATGGTTTGCCAAAGTGTCATTCCATAATTTGCGTTTACACTAATCTCAAATGCAAGTTCTCCGCTGAAGCTGATTCGGCTAATTCTCGACGAGACGCCTCCAATTTTTCCCTCACGCATACTCATAAAAGGAAACGACTCGGAATCGAGCTCAACGTCACAACCCGCTGCCTGAAGCACCGCCCTTGACTGTGGCCCAGCGACGCTCATGACCGACCACTGATCGGTCACCGAGGTCAGGTAGACCTGTAGATCAGGCCACTCAGTTTGCAGCCAGCGTTCCATCCAGCCCATCACAGCGGCTGCGCCGCCGGTTGTTGTGGTCATGAGATAGTGATCAGGCGCGATACACGTGGTTACACCGTCATCCATCACCATGCCGTCTTCACCAAGCATAAAGCCATAACGACACCGGCCGGGTAAAAGGTTCGTCCAGCCATTGGTATAAATTCGATTTAAAAGTTCAGCTGCATCTGGCCCCTGGATATCTATCTTGCCGAGTGTGGATGCGTCGAGCACACCGACGCTGTCTCGGGTCGCAAGGCATTCCCGATTAACCGCATCTGACATCGATTCACCCGATCTCGGATAGTACCAAGGACGCTTCCATTGGCCGACATTCTCAAACAGAGCGCCGCGCTTGAGATGCCAGGGTGAATCGCCGTCTTGCGTACGGGATCGAAAAGTTCCGGCCCGAGATTCCGACCGGCAATCGTCCCAAAAGTAACCGGGGTATAGTTGGGTCGGAAGGTGGTTGTCCCCACATCGCCCGGCTCTTTATTCAAGGCCTTCGCCAGGATCGCAAGGCCGTTGATATTACCGAGCTTCCCCTGGTCAGTACCAAAACCCAGCGCGGTATAACGCTTGACATGCTCAATCGATCGATAGCCCTCGCGCGCTGCAAGCCGGATGTCTGAAGCAGTCGCATCGTTCTGATAATCAACAAACTTTTTAGTGCGTCCGCCATCCAGAATATTTGCCGGAACCTCCCATAATGCTTCGATGGGTGCGTGCTGTCTGTGTTCAGTCGCAGGGATATCAACGCCGGTCGCCGAGAAACCACGTGCATTAGCAGCCGCAAGGCCACCTTGAACGCCCTCGCGTAAACAATCACCAAGATCAAAAGTACCATTGCACCCGCCCACGGAGCGCTCTTTCTGAACTGAGGCGCCGGGTAAAAACGCAGCCACCCGGCTGTCGAAAACAGGCTTGGCGCCAGACTGCGAGTGCAAGTGAACCACCGGGCTGAGGCCACCCGACAGCGCAAGAATCTGACAATCGATCATGCCCTTATGCGCAGTCAACTCGCCGGTTGATTCGGACCACCCCGAAAGCTCGACCCTATTCAGCCCTTCGCCACCTGACCGGGCAGACGAAATCACATGACCCTTGTAAACAGGGATCCCGAGTGCTTCTGCCTCTCTGACAACGCTTGCACCCGGAGACGTGCGAGAGTCCACGATAGCGACAACCTTCATCCCGGCCCAGGCCATATCGATTGCCGCCTGGTACCCTGAGTCGTTGTTTGTAAAAACCGCACCCGTTCGCCCTGGAGCGACCCCATACCGCCGAATATAGGTTGTAACTGCGGAGGACAACATCACGCCGGGTAGATCATTTCCGTCAAAGACCAGGGTCGTTCTATCGCACCTGTAGCCAGAACAACTTCTCCGGCACGAACCCGCCAAAGGCGCTCTCGACTCATTCGCGGGTCGCTGTCCCCCGATGCAAGGTGATGAGTCCGACGCGTATTGATCGTCAAAAAATTATGGTCGAAATAACCGACGACCGTCGAACGATTGAGTAGCTTGACCTCGGGAAAGGTCCGCAACTCATCGACTATCTTTTCAACCCAGTCAACGGCTCTCGTTCCGCCAATCCTAGAAGACGCGCTGAGGAGACTTCCGCCGAACTGGGCTTGCTCATCCGCCAATATCACTCGCGCGCCTGACCGGGCGGCCGTCAGTGCCGCAATGAGTCCCGACGGTCCCGCACCAACAATCAAGACGTCGCAATGAATATGGCGCTTGTCATAAATGTCCGGATCAGGAAATTCCGGCGTTCGACCCAAACCCGCCGCCTTCCTAATAAAGTGCTCGTACCGCATCCACGCCGACCGGGGCCACATAAAGGTCTTGTAATAAAACCCTGCTGGAAGAATGCGGGAAAACATACTGTTGATCGCCCCTACATCATGCTTGAGGCTTGGCCACCCATTCACCGTTTGCGCTGACAAACCCTCATACAGTTCAACCTGGGTCGCTCGAAGATTGGGCGTGCTGTGCCCGGCTTCCCCAACCTGAACGAGTGCGTTAGGCTCTTCAGCACCCGCGCCTACAATTCCTCTGGGTCGATGGTACTTAAAACTGCGACCAAACAGTCTCACGCCCTGCGCGAGGAGTGCTGAGGCCAAGGTATCCCCGGGGTGACCGGTATATACCTTTCCGTTAAACCAAAACCTAATACTACGCGACCGATCAATTAAGCCGCCGCGCGACAGACGCCGCGCACCACTCACGACGGGTCTCCCGAGGACGAATCCCCTGATCGGTAGACGCTCACAATCCTGTAGCTCACAGTATCGCGAATAACGTTAAACCAACGGCGACAGCCTGCTGAATGACACCATTGCTCAGCATGCTGACCCTTCTTATTGTCACGAAAAAAAAGGTAGTCGCCCCATTCCCGATCATCGAGATTTTCTGGAGATAGCGGACGCACGATATGCGCCTCGCCTCCATAGCTAAACTCATCCTGATCGCGTGAACCACACCAGGGGCATTCAATCTCAAGCAAGGCACAAACTCCAATTCATAAACTTTCTATTTGATTAATGGGCGACGCCAGCAGCGCCGTGTTCGTCAATGAGTGCGCCTGAATAAAAGCGATCAAGCTCAAAAGCCGCATTCAGTGGATGCGGTTCGTCGTTCGCAACGGTGTGCGCAAAAACCCAGCCTGACCCGGGTGTCGCTTTGAAGCCCCCCGTACCCCAGCCGCAGTTAAAGTACAGTCCGTCAACCGGGGTTTTGGAGATAATGGGGCACGCATCAGGGCATACATCAACAATTCCGCCCCACTGCCGAAGCATTCTGACCCGACTGAAGACCGGGAAAAGCTCGACGATTGCAGCCACATTACCCTCTATTATCGAAAAGCTCCCGCGCTGACCGTAGCCTGTGTAGGCATCGATACCCGCGCCGATGACAAGCTCGCCTTTGTCCGATTGGCTGACATATCCGTGAACGGCGTTTGACATCACAACCGTATCAAGGACGGGCTTTAAGGGCTCGGAAACGAGCGCCTGCAAAGGGTGACTTTCAACCGGCAGCCTGAAACCACCCATCTCCGCCAACACACTTGCGTGTCCAGCCACCACCACCGCCACTTTTTTGGCGCCAATATAGCCGCGATTAGTCTCCACTCCCCGGACAGATCCGCTCTCTTGGCGAATGCCGGTCACCTCGCAATTTTGAATAATATCCACCCCGCTTGAATCAGCGGCGCGCGCATAGCCCCACGCCACGGCGTCATGCCTCGCGACACCGCCTCGGGGTTGGTAAGAGGCGCCCAACACCGGATATCGGGTATCGCTCGATACATTCATGGCGGGGACTATCTCTTTGATTTGATCTGGCAGCAGGATTTCGCTGTCAATCCCATTCAACCGGTTGGCGTTCGAGCGTCGATAGATATCACGCATATCCTGCAACGTATGCCCCAAGTTCATTACGCCACGCTGACTGAACATCACGTTGAAGTTCAACTCTTGACTTAACCCTTCCCAAAGCTTGAGCGATTTTTCATATAAATGGGCCGACTCATCCCAAAGATAGTTCGATCGGACAATAGTCGTATTGCGACCTGTATTGCCACCACCGATCCATCCCTTCTCAAGGAGTGCAACGCGGCCAACATTATGCTCTGACGCTAGATAATAGGCTGTCGCGAGACCATGCCCTCCCCCACCGACGACTATTACATCGTACTCACCGGCAGGTTCCGGGCTTCGCCATGCTTCCGCCCAATCCTGATGATAATTAACTGCGTTTCGGGCCAGACTAAATACGGAATAACGATCTTTTTTCACACTGTTTCCGTCGCGATAGACTTTAAACAAATAGTGATGCCGCTAGGCGACACTTCCTCGGAGAACCGTACAGCAGGCTCATCCACTAGACGTCTACGTCTCAGACCTGACGATAGACCGGAAAGCGAGAACAGAGTTCGAGCACTTTTCCTTTCACCGACTCTTCTACCGACTGATCATCGATGTTCTCGAGAATATCGCAAATCCAATGTGTAATTTGACTCATCTCGTCAACCCCAAAACCTCGAGTCGTACCCGCTGGTGACCCAATCCGAAGACCGCTGGTTACAAATGGGGACTGTGGATCATTAGGTACCGAGTTCTTGTTAACTGTAATGTTGGCGCGACCCAATGCCGCATCAGCGGCCTTGCCGGTCACGCCTTTGCTAATTAAATCAAGCAAGAACAGGTGATTATCGGTACCACCTGAAACAATGTCGAAACCTCTGTCCAAAAAGACTGCTGCCATCGCTCGCGCGTTCGCGATGACTTGCTCCCCATATGAACGAAACTCCGGTTGAAGCGCCTCTTTGAATGCAACTGCTTTACCCGCAATCGCATGCATTAGAGGACCGCCTTGAGTGCCCGGAAACACAAGAGAAGAAAGTTTCTTTTCAATCTCAGGGTTGGCGCGAGCCATTATCATGCCGCCTCTGGCGCCTCGTAATGTTTTATGCGTTGTGCAAGTCGTCACGTCTGCAATACCGAGCGGGCTGGGATATAAATCAACCGCGACAAGCCCGGTGACGTGAGCCATATCTGCCAAGAAATAGGCGCCAATGCTGTCGGCTATGTCCCGAAACCGCTGCCAATCTAAAAAACGGCTGTAAGCCGAAAAACCGGCAACTATCATCTTAGGCTTATGTTCTTTTGCCAACTGCTCTACTTGATCATAGTCAATCTCGCCGATATCTGTATTCAGTCCATACTGAACGGCCTGATAAAGTTTCCCTGAGAAGTTAACCGCCGCACCATGAGTCAAATGACCGCCATGAGCCAAGCTCATTCCAAGCACGGTATCTCCCGGATTTAAAAGCGCCATATAAACAGCAGCATTTGCGCCCGAACCAGAATGCGGTTGAACGTTGACATAGTCAGCTTTAAATAATTGTTTTGCACGATCGATGGCAAGTTGCTCTGCGACATCAACGAATTCGCAGCCGCCGTAGTATCTTTTTCCGGGGTAACCCTCGGCATATTTATTCGTGAGCACTGTTCCCTGAGCTTCCAGCACTCGTGGACTGGTATAGTTCTCTGAGGCAATCAATTCAATATGCTCTTCCTGCCGACGGCGCTCATTCTGAATGGCTCCCCAGAGCTCTGGATCAAAGTCTTCTATTCGATCATTGGTACTAAACATAGTTTCTTTTTCCGTTAAATTAATAGTTGAAGTGGTCAGCGAATTAGCCTGCCCGGACAGCGCTCGATTCTACCGGACTCAACGCCTCGACCCAATACACCTTTTAGTCCTATCGATCAAAGAATTTTATCGTCCCGATTGATCCAACGGCTGAGGCTTTGAAGTGAACGCTCGCCATGATAGGCAAGGTGCTCCTCGCAGTAGCGCCATTCCCTACCCACAGGACAAGAAAGACGGGACCGGCACACCAATCCGCAACCCGTTTGATCCTTTATCCGCCGTGAAACGCAGACATTCAGATCTGGAAGCGCATCAGATCGAAGAGCGCTTGCGGGGCAACTCGAGATGCAAGGTTTCTCAACACAGCTGCCACAAGGGGAAGTATCAATTCGAAACGCGTTTGTAACCGGCAACCGAGACCGGGTCAAAAATGCGGCGCGATAAGCAAACCAGGGACCGTACCGCGGATTGATGTCGAGCCCAAGCGGTGAAGGCGAGCCCCACCCCAACGATCTCCCTATTTGCTGCAAGGGAATCAAGGTGTTGCCGGGATAAATGATCCGTGGCGATTGATCTCCCCAAAACAAGCGACTGACTTCAAGACTGGCTTCAGCAGAAAAATGGTCAAATCGATCATCACCGAGGCGATTATTTTCTTTTAAAAAGTGCCATAACGCTGAGCCCGCCATGCCGAGCAAAACCAGTCGATCGTCGGGGTGAGTAAGAATGCCTGCTTGATCCCAGGCTTCTTGAAGCTCTCGATCAAAATCATCAACACAAATAATAGCGCGAAGATTCATCCCTCGATTCTCGAGCCAATCGTGCCCTTCCTGAATATCAGTATGATTTTTTTCAGTCATTAGGATCTGCGTTGTGGCATTAATCAGGTGTTACGCATACTATCCCTGAACCTCGATTGCATCAATTTTCCATCTATTTTGCAAAAACCGTATCAAATGGCGAAAATGCACCCTCACATAGCTCGTGCGTCAACCCTATGGTCTGATCAAGATGTCGACTGATAGACAGTCCCGATGCGTGATTCATGGCCACCGAGGCGCAAGAGGGCTCGCGCCGGAAAATACGCTGAAAGGGTTCACCCGCGCCTGTCAGATCGGGGTTGATGGTCTTGAATTAGATGTCTTAATTAACGCGGAGGAGCGAGTGGTAATTCATCATGACCACAGGCTCAATCCTGATTTAACGCGAGACAATCGGGGGTTGTGGGTAGATACGCCGACCCCTCTTATAAAAGATCTCGATACCGTAGACTTGAAATCCTATGACATTGGTCAAGTCAAACCAGGCTCTAAAACCCATCAGACCTTCCCAAGACAATATCCAAGCGACGGGGAGTCAATTCTATTGCTCAGCGACCTAGCGGAATGGTGGAAAAACCTGAAACCGGTCCGCCCCATCATTAATATTGAACTGAAATCTCATCCTGAGTGTCCTGATCATACCCCGCCTGTTAAAGATTACGTTAGGATCGTCACTGATGAAATAAAACGACTCGGTCTTATTGAACACGTGTGGATCCAAGCTTTTGATTGGTCTCTTTTGATCGAAACTAAGCGCCAGTGCAAGGACATACCAACAGGCTTTCTCAGCGCTGAGCACGATAATGACCCAACCATTGACAGGGAAACACCGTCCCCATGGCTAGCCGGGTTTGATCCGTTCTGTCATAACGGAAAAGTCGCCGACGCGGTTTTCGCTGCTGGCGGGGATTACTGGGGCCCGTGGTATGGTGACTTATGTCACGAGAGTGTGACTCACGCTAGGAATCTAGGATTGGGCGTTCATCCCTGGACACTCAATAAGTCTGACGATATCAAAAAGACTCTGGAGTGGGGCGTGACGGGAATTACGACTGACTATCCGGATCTTGCTAGGGAAATCTTCCACGCGAATCAAATAGCAGTGCCAGACGCCCTTGATTGCTAATCACATTGATAAGTGAACGATACCAATGAATGAACCCATCATCTCTGTTCGAAATTTAAGAGTGTCCTTCGAGATGGCGACCGGAGAAATTGAAGTACTCAAAGGCGTCGATTTTGATATTGAAAAAGCGAGCACCATCGCGCTGGTTGGAGAATCCGGATCAGGTAAATCAGTTACTGCTCAGGCCATCATGGGGATCTTACCCTCTACCGCGCGGATCACCTCTGGCGATATTATCTTTCGGGACCCTCAATCCAGATCCATAACGGAGATTTCAGCCCTCTCTCAAGATGATCCGGCTCTCCGAAAAATACGAGGCGGGAAGATCTCTATTATTTTTCAGGAGCCAATGGTGGCCCTATCCCCCTTGCACACCATTGGCGATCAAATCAGTGAGGCGCTTTTTCTGCATCAGGAAACCAGTCGATCGGAAGGACTCTCACGAACCGAAGCCATGCTTGATTTGGTCGGCTTTCCGGACCCTTCTCGGGCGCTCAGAACTTATCCCTTTGAATTGTCAGGCGGATTGCGCCAACGGGCAATGATTGCGATGGCTCTCGTCTGTCGACCCGCACTCCTCATTGCGGATGAACCAACCACTGCACTTGATGTAACTGTGCAAGCTCAAATATTGAATTTAATCAGGGATCTTCAACATGATCTCAAAATGGCTTTATTGTTGATCACTCATGATCTTGGCGTTGTTGCGAATATGGCTGAAGAGCTCGTAGTCATGTATCACGGGAAAGTTGTAGAGAGGGGATCCGCAAAGGATCTTTTTGAAAACCCACGCCATCCTTACCTGTCAGCACTATTTAAAGCGGTGCCTCGCTTCGGCATGGACAAAGATGATCGACTCGTGCCGGTTCGCCCCATAGACCAAAAACTGGGTGCACACTTCCAGAGAAAACTGGCCATCGAGTCTCAATCAAACACACTTTTGACGGTTAACGGGTTGAGCAAACGTTTTACGATCCGTTCCGGAGGCTTTCTCACTAAAGCGCCCTCATCAAACATTCAGGCGGTGGATGACGTCAGTTTCGAGATCGCACAAGGCGAATGTCTGGGCCTTGTCGGTGAAAGCGGTTGCGGCAAAACAACACTCAGCAAGATGCTCATGCGCGCATTATTGCCCGACTCGGGGAGGATCCAATATAGAGGGCCGGATGGTCCAATTGATATCCTCAGTCTTGAGGGTAGCGACCTTATGGCAATGCGGAAAAAAATGCAGTTGATCTTCCAGGATCCTTTCAGTTCCTTGAGTCCCCGGATGACCGTGTTCGATATCGTTCGCGAACCCTTTGTGATTCACAACGAAGGTGATCTCGAAGCACAACGGGATCTTGTTCAGGAATTAATGCAACTGGTTGGACTCGATCCAAGATTTCTGAATCGTTACCCCCACAGTTTTTCGGGTGGACAACGCCAAAGAATCAGTATTGCTCGCGCGCTTGCACTCCAACCCGAACTTCTGATTTGCGATGAACCGGTGTCAGCATTAGATGTGTCAATTCAGGCGCAAGTCCTTAACTTGCTTAAAGATTTGAAAGATGAACTCGGACTCACTTACCTGTTTATCTCCCACAATCTGGCGGTGATCGACTATATTGCTGATCGAATTGCAGTCATGCATCGCGGTCGTATTATTGAGATTGCGCCAAGAAGCGAACTTTTTTCCAACCCGACTCATCCTTACACCCAATCTTTACTGCACGCCGTGCCTCACCCTGATATCAGCCGACCGCTCGACTTTAATGCTATTAATGCCCTGGGTGGCAATGATCCCGAGCGCTGGCCCGCTGTATTTCGTTTTGAAGTGGGAGAGAGCGCTAGGTGGATCGATCTTGGCAATCAACATCATGTCCGTGCACATGCCATATAAATTTGGGAGATTAATTAAATTGAAAAGCAGAGTATTTGCGATTGTCAGCTTGGTAGTCGGGTTGATGGCCTCTATCACGGTGGTAAACGCAGAAGCGCCTTTGCTCGCGGAACGGGTCTCGGCCGGTGCCCTCCCTCCAGAAGCGCAACGCCTACCCTTGAGCCCGCTCAAAATCGATCTCCCCGCGCTGGGTCAAACGATTGGGCAGCAAGGCGGCGAAATTGAAATATTAATGGCCAGCAGTAAAGATACCCGGATGCTCACGGTTTATGGGTATTCCCGTCTCGTCGGCTTCAATCCTGAACTGGAACTTCACAGCGACATTGCGCTTTCAGTGGATATAGAGGAAGGACGGCGCTTTACTTTTCATTTGAGACCCGGGCACCGTTGGTCTGACGGCAGGCCGTTTACCAGCGAAGATTTTCGTTACTTCTGGGAGGACATCGCGAACAACGAGATGCTCTCGCCTTTTGGTTTACCGGAAGATCTACTTGTTGATGGAAGTCCGCCCAGAGTCGATATTATTGATCGTCATACGATTCAGTATGAATGGCGCGCTCCTAATCCCTTATTCCTACCCTCTCTTGCAGGGGCTCGGCCTTTGTACATTTATGCGCCCGCTCACTACCTAAAGCAGTTTCAC
The DNA here is from genome assembly GCA_051201575.1 of Arenicellales bacterium nBUS_48. Classification (GTDB taxonomy): domain Bacteria; phylum Pseudomonadota; class Gammaproteobacteria; order Arenicellales; family UBA868; genus UBA868. The sequence continues at coordinate 1,605,547 of CP179197.1, forward strand.
GGCAAATATGTCGACCCAGAAAAACTTGAGGCCATGGTTGACGAAGCTGGCGTCCGCAACTGGGCCGGTTTACATACCCGGTATGGGCATCAATACAAATTTGATAATCCGGAACTGCCGACGCTGCAACCTTGGCGATGCATCACATCAGCCCCATCAGAGCGATTTATCTTTGAGCGAAATCCTTACTTTCATCGCGTTGATTCACAAGATCAGCAACTTCCATATCTCGATCGCATTATTGTCAATATTGCCAGTTCAGGACTTATCCCTGCCAAGACAGGTGCTGGAGAATCCGGTCTTCAAGCACGCTATCTGAGATTGGATAATTATCCTTTTTTGAAAGAAGGTGAAAAACGTAATGATTTTGTTGTCAGGCTTTGGAAAATGGGAATCGGATCGCAAATCGCGATTTACCCTAATCTCAATGCAAATGACAGTGAATGGCAAACCCTTCTAAGGGACGTCAGATTTCGAAGAGCGCTGTCTTTGGGTATCGATCGGACGGAAATCAATGACGTAATTTACTTTGGCATTGTAAATGAAAGTGCAAATACCGTGCTCCCGCAGAGCCCTCTTTTCGAACGCGCCTATGCCAGCGCCTGGAGCACATACGACCCCGATAGGGCTAATGCCCTGCTGGATGAAATCGGGCTAACTGCCCGCAATGAAGAAAACCTCCGACTCCTTCCAAGTGGTCGTCCATTGAAGATCGTGGTTCATTCAGCGGGAGAAAGCACAGAGCAAACCGATGTCATGGAGCTAATTCATGATACCTGGCTGAACCTGGGCTTGAAGATATTCACGAAACCCTCCCAGCGAGAAGTATTTCGAGAGCGACTTTATTCCGGCGAAGCACTGATGTCGATATGGACAGGTCTTGATAACGGACTCCCGACTTCAAACAGTCCTCCCACTGATTTGGCACCAACGAACCAGACGCAACCCCAATGGCCGGTGTGGGGGCAATTTTTTGAAACCGGGGGTCAAACCGGTCAAGCTCCAGATCTACCGGAAGTCAAAACGCTCGTGTCCCTGCTGAGGCAATGGCGGCGCGCGCCGAACCCCGCTGAACGCGCCGAGGCCTGGCGGGAGATGCTAAGGATTCATGCTGAGCAGGTATTTAGCATCGGCACAGTGAATTCCGTACCACAACCGATTGTGATTGACGCCCGCCTTCGCAATGTTCCAGACGAGGGTATTTATGCTTGGGCGCCTGGGGCTTATTTTGGAATGTATCGACCGGACACGTTCTGGCTGGAACAATAAATCATCGAGCGCCCTCTAATGCTTCGCTACTCAATAAGACGATTACTGACGATGATCCCGACACTGATTGCGATCAGTGTGATCGTGTTTGTCATTATTCAGTTGCCGCCAGGTGATTATCTGGAGAGCCATATTGCGACGATGCAAGCCCAGGGCGAGAGCATCGACCAAAAGAAAATCGCGTTTCTTCGCGAGCAGTACGGGCTCGATCAACCGATGTGGAAACAATATCTCGATTGGGCGTTTGGTTTTATGCAGGGCGATCTGGGCTACTCTTTCGAATACGATATGCCCGTCAACGATGTGATTGGTGATCGTATGTTTCTGACCATTCTCATTTCGGTTGTCACCATCGTTTTTACCTGGTTAATCGCATTTCCAATCGGCATCTACTCGGCGACCCATCAGTACAGCTGGGGTGATTATGGATTGACGTTTGTCGGATTTATTGGGCTCGCAACTCCAAACTTTCTGCTGGCACTGGTGATGCTTTATTTCGCTAATGTCTACTTCGGAACCTCAATCGGCGGATTGATGGATCCCAGATTTATCGACGAACCTATGAGCGGCGAAAAGTTGTTCTCAATTCTTGAGCATCTCTGGATTCCGGTGATTGTAATTGGCACCTCCGGCACCGCAGCGATGATTCGCCGTCTACGCGCAAATCTGTTAGATGAGCTCGGGAAACAGTACGTCACCACAGGTAAAGCCAAAGGCTTGCCGCCCGGAAAGTTATTGCGCAAATATCCGCTTCGCATGGCGCTCAACTTTTTTGTAGCAGACATTGGCAATCTGCTTCCAAGCATCATCTCCGGAGCCGAAGTGACTGCTGTTGTTCTCTCCCTGCCCACGACCGGGCCGCTATTGATCGCGTCACTGCAAAGTCAGGATATGTATTTAGCAGGCTCTTTTTTAATGTTTCTCGCTATTCTGACCGTATTGGGAATGCTGGTTTCAGATCTTCTTCTTGCTGTTCTGGATCCACGGATCCGTCTCCAAGGGTCAATATCAAAATGAATCAGTCCACACCTCGCCATTTCGTCTCCGAAGAGCCCTTTGATCCGTACTCGGTCGAAAAACTCTCCAAAAATCAGGAATCTTTGTATCTCGCATCGCAATGGCGATTAATGTGGTGGAAACTTAAAAAACATCGGCTCGCGCTTATTTCGGGATTCATTCTTCTTCTTTTTTACCTGGTAGCCGCTCTGGCCGAATGGTTTGCGCCCTACGATCTTCACACACGTACCCGTTTTATTCATGCGCCACCTCAGGCGATTCACCTATTTCACGAAGGAAAATTCATCGGGCCGTTTGTTTATGGCTATAACTTCAAATTGGATATGAACACGCTTAAACGTGAGTTCAGTCCGGACAAGAACAAAATCCAACCGATTCGTTTTTTCTGCTCAGGGGACTCCTATCGTTTCTGGGGGCTACTCGAATCACGATTTCATTTTGTATGCCCCTCCGACGAAACTTTGAAATATGACCCTGGAATAGACTCACTCAATCCGACTCCAACCTATTCATTTATGTCAAAGCCCCAGGCAGGTGAACTATTCCTTCTCGGCACTGATCGATTAGGGCGTGACCTTCTTTCGAGGATTATTTATGGGTCAAGAATCTCATTAACCATCGGGCTCGTTGGTATCGCAGTAAGTTTCTTTTTGGGAATTGTGATCGGAGGATTAGCTGGATACTTTGGGGGTTGGGTCGACGCGCTGGTTCAACGGTTAATTGAAGTGCTTCGATCTTTTCCCGAAATCCCATTATGGATGGCACTTTCTGCCGTCTTGCCGGTCACTTGGAGTCCGTTGCTCATTTTTCTCGGGATCACAATCATCCTTGCCTTATTAGACTGGACAGGCCTTGCGCGAGCCGTACGGTCAAAATTGATGGCGCTTCGCGAGGAAGACTATTGCACTGCCGCCCAGCTAATGGGTGCCAAACCAGGGAGAATTATTGGGCGACACTTGCTCCCCGGTTTTATGAGTCACTTGATCGCCTCCGCCTCCCTTTCAATTCCGGGAATGATTCTGGGTGAGACCGCACTCAGTTTTCTCGGTCTCGGTTTACGACCGCCAATTACAAGCTGGGGCGTATTATTAAACGAAGCCCAGAATATTAACGTTGTCGCGCTATATCCTTGGCTGATGCTGCCCGTCGTACCCGTCATTGTTATTATTCTGGCGTTTAATTTTTTTGGCGACGGACTCAGGGACGCTGCAGACCCATACAAAAACTAGAGACATAAACTATGACCGTTAGAATTCCCGACAATTATGTTAGCGGCGGATTTGCCATGGAGTACGAAGTGCCGTGGATGACACCCGGCGCGGTGAAACGTCTTGATGAATTAGTGAAGTCAACCGATAAGGTGATTGAAGTCGGCACGGGCGGGTCAACTCTCTTTTTCGCCCGGCGCGCTCAGTCCGTCATTGGCATCGAACCGAATCTGGAATGGGCCGATTCAGTGGTTCAAGAAGCCTCTGGTCGCAACATCAACAACGCCCATCTCATTGCTGAATCCGATCCTGATCGAGTGCTTCAAATCGCCGGACGGCTTGGAGCCTGCACCGTACTGTCGGTCGATCCGGACGATGGCTATGACCGTGACCAGCTTCAAGATATTCTAGCCTCTCGAGCCGGCGATCAACTCGATGTTGTTGTAATGGATAACTATGGTGCTGCCGACCTATTTTCAAAATCTTACGACTGGTCTAATGACTCCGTTATTACCTCTTTGCCAGGATCAGGCTGGACGGGGTGCTCATATGATGATCCGAAATGGCGGGGAAAAGGCACGCGGGTTTTTTGGCGACGTCGATAACCACCCGCATCATAGCGCCTAATCGAAACGCCGCGCCGCGTAACTTCCGGGCGCATTTTCAAGCGCCGGAAAATTTTTTTTGCGGCCCGGCTTTCGGGCCACCACTTTTGATCCCACGTATTTTGTAATCCATCGCTGCCAGTGCGGCCACCACGAACCTTCTTTTAAAGTGGCTTTCTGATGCCAGTTATCGGGGTTCCCTTTTGGCCTCTCACGACTACTCCAATACCCATATTTGTTTGCCGCCGGGGGATTAACCACTCCCGCAATATGACCAGACCCTGACAACACGAACTTTGTAGGCCCCTTAAACAGGGATGCTCCGCTAAAAGTCGATTTCCAGGGTGCGATGTGGTCATCGACGGTTCCGAGAAAAAAGCTGGATTTTTAATGGACGATACGTCGAGCGGAATTCCTGCAAGCGTCATGCCGCCAGGTTCCTTAAAACTATTTTCGAGATACATTTTTCGCAAATACTGGCTGTGCATTTTTGCTGGCATACGCGTGGAATCTGAGTTCCAATACAAAAGATCAAAGGCGGGAGGATTGTCTCCCATCAGATAGCTGTTGACCACGAATGACCAAATCAAATCGTTAGCGCGGAGCATATTAAAGGTCGTCGCCATGTCACTGCCGTCGAGATACCCATCCTGATCCATTTTTGTTTCGAGATTGGTCACTTGATCGTGGTCAATAAAAACCCCTAGGTCTCCCGGATTCGAGAAGTCAATCATCGTCGCCAAAAAAGTCGCACTCGCAATACGTTCGCTCTCTTCAGTTGCGGAAAGATAGGCCAGCGTTGCCGACAAAAGCGTGCCACCGAGGCAGTAACCGATTGCGTTTGTTTCAGAGGAGCCTGTGATTGTCTCAATCGCATCAAGCGCTGCCAAAGGACCTTCCAGCAGATAATCATCGAATCCTTTCTCGGCAAAATCACTATCAGGATTGATCCACGAGATCACAAAAACGGTGTGACCTTGCGCGACCAACCATCCGATGAAAGAATTTTTTGGTTGTAAATCAAGAATGTAGTATTTATTGATCCAGGGGGGGACAATCAAAAGAGGGGTACGATTAACTTTCGCAGTTGTTGGTTCGTATTGGATCAACTGAATCAAATCATTTTGATAAATTATCTTACCTGGCGTCACCGCAACATTTTTCCCGAGCTCAAAAGCATCAGCGTCAACCATCCGAGTTTTTAACTGACCCCCGCCTCGCTCAAGATCCACAAGGATATTCTGAAAACCTTTTAAAAGATTTTGACCATCTGATTCTATCGTCCTGCGAAGAACGTCAGGATTCGTGAGAATAAAGTTGGTGGGCGCCATGGCATTGACATACTGCTCGATAAAAAAATCAGTTTGGGTTTTCTTTTTTTCGTCCAAGCCTTCAACCGAGTCCACGGACGTCATGATGTACCGAGCGACGAGCAAGTACGACTGTTTAATAAAATCGAAGATTTGGTTCTCGCTCCAACTGTTACTGCGAAAACGGTAATCATCCTTTTCTGGGGTGACCACTTCCTTACCTGAAACACCTAGTTCATCGTTTAATGCCCGTCCCCAAAGAGCAAAGGCGTCTTTCCAGAAGTTGACGTTAGCTTCGATCGCCTTGGCGGGATCAAGCCGAACTTCACTCATGCGTTTAAAAAAATCGTCATCCAGCCTGTATTGATCGAATCCACGCGTGAGCGCTTCAGGTTGATTCGCTAAAAAGTCAGTCATCAGTTGCTGGGTTGATGCGGCCACGGTCTGCATTAGCTCGCTAAATTCCAATCCTGGATCATTGTTCGGCACTTTTGGCTTTTTGTTCACGATTTTGCTCTGAATTGTTGCAGTGCAACATTGTAATTTCAAAAGCCTTTGATATCAAGCGACGACACCGCCTCTGCTGCCATCGTTAGGTTATTATCCTTACCGCTTTTAAGAACGGACAGATCATGACCAGCATTTATGAACAGGGATTAGGCCGGAACCAGGCCAATTACGCGCCATTAACCCCACTCAGCCTCCTGAGCAGGGTCGAACGCGTGTATCCGGACCACCCTGCAGTGATCCACGGCCAACTGTGCTATTCCTGGCGTCAAACAACTGAACGCTGTCGACGAATGGCCAGCGCTTTGGTCAAACGCGGTATTGGCCGTGGCGACACCGTAGCAATAATCGCACCTAACACTCCGGCGATTTTTGAAGCGCATTTTGGAGTCCCAATGGCCGGCGCCGTTCTTAACGCACTCAATACCCGACTAGATGCTGCCACCCTTTCATTCATCCTTGAACATGGCGAAGCCAAAGCCGTCATCACAGATAGTGAATTTTCGCCGCTCATGCGATCCGTCCTCGAAAATACATCCCGAGATCTGCTGGTAATCGATGTCCATGATCCGGAGGGTCCGGGCGGGGAGTCGATCGGTCAAATTAATTATGATGACTTTCTTGCCAGTGGCGATCCTGATTTTGAAATTTCCTTGCCCGACGATGAATGGGACGCAATATCCCTCAACTACACGTCCGGGACGACAGGTAAGCCAAAAGGCGTGGTCTACCATCATCGTGGAGCTTATCTAAATGCCATCAGCAATATCGTTGGCTGGAACATGGCGCATCACCCCGTTTACCTTTGGACATTACCGATGTTCCACTGTAACGGCTGGTGCTTCCCATGGACGCTCGCTGCGCTTGGAGGAACCAGCATTTGTCTTCGCAATGTTTCGGCTGACGCTATCTTTAGCGCTATTGCTGAAAAACAGGTATCTCATTTCTGTGGAGCGCCAATCATCCTCAATCTATTGGTTAATGCCAAAGACTCCGAACGAAAATCGTTCTCGCACCCCGTCAACGTGATGACCGCTGCCGCACCACCCCCACCGAGCGTTCTAAACGCAATGGAGGAAGACGGCTTTAAGATGACTCACGTGTATGGCCTAACCGAAACTTATGGCCCTGCCGTTATCTGTGCATGGCACCCTGATTGGAACAATCTACCTGCTGAAGAACAAGCGAATACTAAAGCTCGCCAGGGCGTTCCCTATCACGCGCTTGAAGACCTACAGATTCTGGATCCTGAAACCATGGAACCGGTGACACCCAACGCGACCGATCTTGGAGAAACCATGTTCCGAGGCAATATCGTCATGAAAGGCTATTTAAAAAATGAAGTGGCGACAAAAGATGCGTTCGCCGGAGGCTGGTTTCACTCGGGAGATCTTGGGGTCATGCATCCGGATCAATATATACAGCTCAAAGACCGCTCCAAAGATATTATTATTTCGGGTGGAGAAAATATTTCATCAATCGAAATCGAAGATGCCCTTTATCGTCACAAAGATGTCCTCGAAGCCGCGGTGGTTGCAAAGTCCGATCAACATTGGGGCGAAGTGCCGTGCGCTTTTGTGACGCTGAGAAATAATTCGGACACAACTGCCGCGGAGCTAATTGAATTCTGTCGAACCCAACTCGCCAAGTTCAAAACCCCAAAGCACATCATTTTTGGCGATCTACCCAAGACATCAACCGGGAAAATCCAAAAATTTAAACTGAGAGCGCGCGCCGAAGCGCAATAATCAAACGTCCGAACACTTAATCAATCGAGACGATGCCAAAAGTCATATCAACCAACCATACCAGTTTCACAGTCTCTGATCTTGATCAAAGCCTTGCCTTTTTTAGAGAGGTCTTAGGTTTTGATGTCACATCCAAAGCCCCGCGAGCACCGGGTCTGATTCAAAAAATCACAAGCGTTAAAGATGCTGAGGTCATGATCGCTTATGTGCGAGGACCGGGTCACAGCGTGGAGCTAATCGAATTTATCAATCCTGAAAAACGGGAAGTCTTTAGGCCACGAGCGTGCGACCTTGGCTTTTACCACATTGCCTATGACGTCGAAGGTCTAGATCAATTAATCCATGATGCTGGGCATTATGGTGTTTTCCCAGAAGGGGAAATTGTAACCATAGACCAGGGCCCTAACGCAGGAGCGAGAATCGTTTATCTGCGAGACAAGGACGGAATTACTTTCGAATTAATCGAAAAACCGCTTCAAAAGCCATAAGCTTTACGGCGATATTCAACCCACTACGAGATGAGGGCTACCCGTTCAATGGCTGATCGATCGATAGAGAAGGCTGGGTAAACCATTTTGGCCCTGCTTCATCGATGTACACATGATCCTCCAAGCGAACGCCAAACTCACCATAAATACATATCATGGGTTCGTTGGAAAAACACATTCCCGGCGCCAAGGGAGTCTGATTACCCTCAACAATGTAAGTTTCCTCATGGACATCAAGGCCGATTCCGTGACCCGTTCGATGGGCGAGTCCGGGCACTTTGTAACCGGGCCCAAAACCCGCCTCCTCAATAACCCTGCGAGCTGCTCGATCAACTTGCTCAGCAGGGGTGCCCACTTGAGCCGCCTCAAATGCAGCCGCCTGTGCACGCTGTTCCAAGTTCCATACTTCGCGTTGACGCGAGGTTGGTTCACCGAACACATAGCTTCGCGTGATGTCCGAGAAGTACCCATCGACTGGTGCCCCAGTGTCAATTAAAACCATATCACCTTCTTTTAATTCCTGTGGATAAGGCACACCATGAGGATAAGCGGTCGGCTGACCAAACAATACAATCCGAAACGGCGGAGGAGAGTCCGAACCCAGTTTAATATGAGCTTTCGCTAGAAAATCCTGCACATCCACGGTGCTGATCCCTGGCTTCAAAATCCGAGCGGCCGCTCTTTGAACCTTAAGCGTTAAGTTCATCGCAAATTGAATCAGCGCAATCTCATTCTTCGATTTAATCATCCTGCAGGCCGCGGTGACACAGGCGCCATTAAGAAATTGTGCTTCCGGCATTTCGTTGCGAAGCCCATCAAAGACAAAAAAAGGTGTCGCCGGATCGATAGCGATAGCCGGCTGTGCGCCCGTTCCCTCCCGAATACACGACGCGACAAGCGCTGTTGGATTTTCATGCTCTTCCCAAGTGCGAACACAGTCTCCGACTAATAACATCGTCCGAGTTTTCTCCTCCTCAAATCCCGGAGAAATATAAACAGGCTCACCTTCGGACAAAAGTATCGCGCCATGAAGCCTCTCTGAGGCCCAAAGACGCAATCCTGTAAAATAAAAAAGGCTGCTTGACGCATGAAGGTATAAAGCATCAATCCCCTGCTCGCGCATTAACCGCTGCGCATGCTCAATACGCAACTGCCTCTCCTCCACCGCGATTGGCACGTAACTCTTCTGTGGAACCATTGCGGCCAACTCTTGCTCCGCGGTCGAACCGCCCACACCGTCAATCAATGATGTCTCTCCTAAATAGTCGACTTTTCATGCCAAAGACTTCCTGAATTTTATCAAGCCGAAAGGGGCCAGAAAAAAAGTATGGCCGGAAGACCCACTGCCACGACCAATATCTCAAGAGGTAGACCCATCCGCCAATAATCACCGAAACGGTATCCTCCCGGGCCCATCACGATAGTATTATTCTTATGTCCAATTGGGGTCAAAAAGGCACAGGACGCAGAAACCGCAACCGCCATTAAAAAAGGATCTGGATTCAGTGCTAGACGGTCTGCAATCTCCAAACCAATTGGTGCAGCGATAAGCGCCGTTGCGACGTTGTTAAGTACATCGGAAAGGCTCATCGTAATCAGCATCAATATCCCGAGCACGACGACCGGTGCCAAGCCCTCTGTCGCCCTGAGAATCGACTCCGCGATAAGAGCGGTTCCCCCACTGGTCTCAAGTGCGCCACCGATCGGAATGAGTGATCCCAAAAGTACAATAACCGGCCACTCAACGGAATGATAAACCTCTGCCGGCTTGACCAGTCCTAAAACGACATAAATAACAACAACCACACCAAGCGCAACCGAAAGATAAACCCAGCCTAAACTCGCAGCGACAATTGCCAACGTAAATACTCCGATCGCCAACCCCGCCTTTTGGCGCTGAAGAACATTTAACCCTCGATCGGCAAGTGTCAAGCAACCGAGCCACGAAACAGCGTCATCGAGTCGCTCGTCCGGTCCGTAGAGCAAAAGAATATCGCCCGGCAGAATTTTCAATTTTCTAACCCGCTCACGAAATGAACGGCCCCGACGAGAAACACCCAGCAACATCACCCCATGGCGGCGGGCCAGTCTTAAGTCGGTCGCAGAACGGTTCGCGATCTTGGCGTCGACTGGAACCACAACTTCAGAAAGCGACATTGACTCACCCAAAAAATCCCTCTCGCTCTCAGATTCGCCTGCCCCGAGACCCGTCGCGCCGACAAACTGCTCAATAGATTCAGCTGCGCCTTCGAGCACAAGAATATCGCCTTCTCGGACAACCGCTCTGCGCGCGGTGCCGGGAAGCCGCGCCTCCCCTCTTATCAAACCCGTTATCACAACATCATGCTCTTCTGCCAGCGGAAATGCATCAAACAGTGGCTCACCAATCAACTTGCATTTCGAGGGAACTGAAGTTTCAAAAACATATCCGGTGAGGTCAGAAAGTGCCTTCCCGGGATTTTCTGCGGATCGACTGGACGGCAGTAACCGCCAACCTGCGAGCGCCACAAATAGCACACCCGCAGTCGCCACAACGATCCCCACCGGTGCAAAATCGAACATGCCAAAACCTTGCCCCAACGCCTTTTCCCGAACTGAAGCCACAACGATATTGGGCGGTGTCCCGATCAAGGTAACCATGCCCCCCAAGATTGTCGCAAATGACAATGGCATCAAGGTCAGGCTCGGACTCCGATTCGCCTTTCGGGCGGACTCAATATCCACTGGCATCAGCAGAGACAGCGCGGCTACATTATTCATGACAGCTGAAAGTAATCCCCCTACCGCGGACATCAAGCCAACATGAGTTGCTACGCCTTTGACATTCGCGATACATATTCGCGCAATACTTTCGACCACTCCGGAATTAAAAAGGCCGCGACTGACAATGAGTACCAGCGCAATAATGATCGTTGCTGGATGGCCAAACCCTGAAAATGCCTTTTCGACCGGAACCACCCCAATCAAAACTGCAAGTATGAGTGCAGAAAACGCAACCAGGTCATAACGAACTCGGCCGGACAAGAGAAACCCAAATACAGTGAGCAACAACCCAAAAATCGTAAGATGATCTGCGCTGATCGGCATCATGTTTACCCTGAGATCCGAATGACGCTACTTTGGAGCAAGCCGAATGGCACCGTCCAGTCGAATCACTTCACCGTTCAGCATTTCGTTGTCAATGACATGGGATACAAGAGAGGCGAACTCCTCTGGCTGACCAAATCGTGATGGAAAAGGAACCTGACTTGCAAGGCTATTTTGAACATCCTTATCCATCTTCATCAACATGGGCGTCCCGATCAAACCGGGAGCAATCGTCATTACCCGTATCCCGACTCGTGCAAGTTCTCGAGCAGCCGGCAATGTTAAACTGACAACTCCTCCTTTAGATGATGCATAAGCCGCCTGACCAATCTGTCCTTCATAAGCCGCTACAGAAGCTGTATTAATAATCACCCCTCGACCGCCAGCTGCCGTTACCGGATCTAGATCAGCCATTTTTGATGCACATAGCCGCAGAACATTAAAAGTCCCCACAAGATTGGTATTAATTACATCCTGAAATAAATCCAACTCATGCGGACCTTCCCGCCCCAAAATCCGTGATGCAGGCGCAATTCCGGCGCAACTTACCACAACACGAGGGATGCCGATCTGGCTTATGGTTTCCTCAAGAGCTGCTTTTACTGATGATTCATCAGCGACATCTGCTGAAAATGAGACGCCAGCGATCTCTTTAGCCGTGGCTTCAGCGGCATCGGCGTTGAGGTCGAATACCGCCACTCTGGCACCCCGCGCGCCCAACATTCGCGCGACAGACGCCCCCATTCCCGATCCGCCGCCGGTGACCAGCGCGCATTTTCCGTGCAAATCCATAAGCTAGCTTGTATCAGAATCCAGCCAGAGCGGGTTTGACCATGCCTTGCGATCCTCAGAATCAATAATGGTAATCCTGAAATATCCCGATCTGAACTTCTTAAGCGAGAAACAGGCCTCTGTTAGAGACTCACCAAGCACCTGATCAGAACGAGAGCCTCGTCCTGCAATAATCACCGCCTTAGCTGGCGAACATTGCACTCTGACTTCTTGAGCATCGATCTCAATATCGTCAATCAAAGGGCCCTGAGATGAATAGTAATGACCTGCCTTTAGGGCGTCCAGAATAGATTGATCATCAAGACTTGTTGATTTGACATTAACCCACCCGCCAAATGCATCATGAGTCAATTGATGCGCATCGTCAGTCGCATACACATGCAACTGACGGCCTCCATTTAATAAGATGTCAGCCAGAGCCCATCCATCCCCTCTATCGTTTTCAACCCGGGATCCGTGATTATAAATTTCGACCGCGTGCGCAAAAGGCAAAACGTTTGCATCATCTGGCTGAAGACCATACCACTCCGGGTGAACGAGCCCAATATAAGCGCCCGCATTATAAGCTCGACGAGCAAGAGACGTTATTCCTTCGTCTTCATGCGGTGGAGAAAAATCAAGCGGTAATCCTACTGCTAGAACATGCCAGAGTTCGTCGTTAAGCATTTTTCCAGCGTGCAACTCCGCCGCGATCAGAGTTGTGAAATTAGACGACCGGAATTCTCTCGAATCAGTCACAGGATATTTATAACATTCAAGAAAATGATCGCTCAAACAAAGAAAATCATATCCTTGGTCCTTGTACTGCCTTACAACCTCTTCCGCCGGGAAATCTCCATCCGAAGCTGTGGTATGCGTATGAAGATTTCCTCGAAAAAATGTTCCCGGCGCCGCAAAAGGTGGGGCGTGCCTTATAGTGTCTTCAACTTGCTTATATGCGTCCAGCATAGGGCGTGACCTGGTTTTTAATGACCTAACTAATGGTATCCTCTTGCATCAATGAGGAAAACCGTTATTTCAACTCGCAACCAAACTTTAAATACGACAAGTGCGGGGTAAACGTGCCCTAAATCGTTACCCTTTAATCGCGAGAAAATAACCTGAAAATGACCGTGAAATACCGAGGAAATAATGAGCGTGGCTGAACATGTGACCGAACGAGAATCGATGGAAGTCGACGTAGTTGTCGTAGGTGGTGGGCCTGCCGGCCTTTCAACCGCCTGCCGTTTAATGCAACTTGCGCAAGCCGAAAATACAGAACTGAGTGTTGTAGTCCTCGAAAAAGCGGCCGCAGTGGGCGATCATATTCTTTCGGGGGCAGTGATTGAACCCACCGCACTCAACGAGCTTTTTCCGGACTGGAAGAGTCAGGGAGCGCCGCTTAATACCCCGGTTACTCGGGATGAGATTTTCTTCTTCACCAGTCAATCGAAAGCCGTGAAAATTCCTAATGCCCTTGCACCCAAGACAATGCATAACCACGGTAATTACATTGTGAGCCTTGGAAATGTCGTACGGTGGCTCGGCGAGCAAGCTGAAGCGCTTGGTGTGGAAATCTATCCCGGATTCCCTGCGAGCGAGGTGCTATTCAACGATACGGGTGCCGTGAAAGGTGTTGCGACTGGAGAAATGGGTCGAGGCAAAGATGGTGAACCCAAAGGCTCCTACGAGCCTGGCATGGAACTTCATGCCAAATACACCGTGTTTGCTGAAGGGTGCCGAGGACATCTTGGCAAGCAACTCATTGAAACCTACGCGTTAGATCACGAACGCTCACCGCAACATTATGGGATCGGCCTAAAAGAATTATGGAAAGTTAATCCGGTCAATCATGAACCCGGGCTTGTCATTCATGGTGCGGGATGGCCCTTATCTGAGCACTCAGCTTCTGGAGGTGCTTTTCTATACCACCTGGAAGACTGTCAAGTCGCACTAGGTCTTATCGTCGACCTCAATTACAAGAATCCCTACATTAGCCCGTTTGACGAGCTTCAGCGATTTAAAACCCATTCGAAAATTGCGCCGATTCTTGGAGGTGGTGAACGATTGTCATATGGCGCGAGGGCGATCACGAAGGGGGGTTTTAATTCACTCCCTCGAATGTCGATGCCGGGTGGGTTCATCGTGGGTTGCGACGCCGGAACTCTTAATTTTTCAAAAATTAAAGGCACTCACACCGCGATGAAGTCAGGGATGCTGGCTGCTGAAACCATTTACGAAGTACTGAAAGAAGGCGATCTTGGCGGCAAAGATCACACGCACTTTGACTCTAATATGCGTCGATCGTGGCTATTCCCTGAACTCAAAGCCTCTCGAAATTTTGGACCGGCATTGCATAAATTGGGCGCCTATGCGGGCGGCGCATTTAATTTTATTGATCAAAACTGGATGCGGGGCAAGATGCCGTTTACGCTAAAAGATCAGTCACTTGATCATGATTCACTAATAAAAGCGGAGAAAGTATCGCCAATCGACTACCCAAAACCAGACGGCGTGCTGACGTTCGACAAAAACAGTTCCGTTTTCCTAACCAACACCCATCACGAAGAAGATCAACCTGTGCATCTGCGTTTAACAGATTCTTCAGTGCCGCTGGAGATTAATCTTCCTGAGTGGGCAGAACCTGCGCAACGTTACTGCCCGGCTGGCGTCTATGAAATTATCACCGAAAAAGAGGAAAAAAAATTCCAGATCAATGCCCAAAACTGCATTCACTGTAAGACCTGCGACATCAAGGATCCTAGTCAAAACATTACCTGGGTAACACCAGAAGGTGGCGGTGGACCAAGTTACCTAAACATGTGATAAGTGAGCGCTACGTTCTCAACCTGCTTTATGATACTTATCGCTGATCGTTCCTATAGATTACCCAATCGAATTAAGGTTGAAAAAATCAATCGGGTTTTAGCTGATCCCGAACTAATCCTGAAAAAATTTTCCCCGTCTCTTCCGACTTTTCTTCGATCCAAGAAAATATCTGTCAACTCTGCTCGGATCCAGTGGCAATTTCAGTCGCTATACGCTCTGGAGATGTCGGGCCGATACCAGCAGAAGCTTAAACAACAGAGCGGTCTTCTGACGAGCGAGTTACTATTAAATCTGGATGGCGATACGCAGCCACGGGCAAGGGTTGCTCGAAATATCGAGCTGCTTCGATTTGTCTTTTTCTTTGATCCTAAAAAACGCGCACTGCGAATAATGATTGACTACAAAAAAGGCAGCCAACCCGCCCGAGCTGGACTCCATAACAGAGCACTCAGGATCATCGCAAACCAAACCCTACCCTTGGCCAAGCGAATATCGAGGTTAAGCCAAATAATCTTATGACGCGCTACGCGCTCCAGTCAATTACAAAGGTCATGCATGAATTGGTCAGATTCTAAACCCCGCCGCTAAATAATTTTAAACCGAGCTTTGGCATCACAACCTTAAGCTTCAGTGGAACCAACGCAGCGCCGAGCACACCTACTGCGACCGCTCCGACAGCAACCCCGAGAATTACTCTCGTAGTCTTATCAAGCTCATGAATATGCTGAACGACCGTCGCTTTTTTTGAATTCTCAACAGCCGCCTCCTGTCGTTTTGCGTTGCTCATCTAATTTACATCTCCTTTATTTAAAACAGATTTAAGTCAAGATCGACTTTCAAGTCTAATCAATAACGCCAGTCAACCAATGAACAAGGTTTAATGCAAATTGCACGTTATAGGGGGCTGATTTTGTATTGTTCATTCCCATTTTAAAGCCCGGAGAAATATAATCGGCAATTTGAGCAGAGCACCAGGACGCCTCGGCAATTATCGCAACCCGTCCTTTTCCAAATTGTAAAACGCCGCCCTGAAGGGTACCGGCTCCAGGCCCTCTGGGCGTTGAAAGACTTTGTTCTTGAGACTTTAATGGATACATTAGCAGCGTGCCTTCTCCTAGCGCCATAAGAGGGACAACCCGGGAACCCGGCAATAGCGTAAATGTTGATCCTGTGAACGTGGTAACAAATGGCACATTTTCAGTTTCATTTCGCCCCCGAAATACAGGATTTGGATACGCCTTTACGCCGGTCTCGTTTAAACCTTTAACATCAAACGTCATCATATTCGCATCAGGCCCTTTGATAACGGATAACGTGTTCTCCCGGGCCGCCTCAACGATTTGCGTGTCCGCAGCGAACGCGTAGTTGTTCCCCCAGTTCACCCCAAACTTAAGCGCGAGATCACTAACAGCGCCAGGAAACGGCATATGATCAGCGATCAACAATAACGAGCCCCCTTCACTAACCCACGCAACAAGGTTGTCAGTCTCTCCCTTAGAGAAGGCAGGGAGAATTGGGGTTGCCCAGTTTTGCTTCGGATCTACATTTTTTTCGTTAAGGGAATTTGCAATAACCAAAAGATCAATATTTTTAAGGTTGTCATTCGTAAATTTTTCCTTATTCGAATGAACCTTATAGCCATCGCTCCTCATAAGTTCGCAAAACGCGATATAACGTCCATCACACGTGTGGAAGTTCGCATGAGCGGCATCAACAGCAACTATCGGGCCGGTATCATTTTTAAAAGCAGGATTCACAGCTTTTGGATGAAAATTCTTATCAGCAACCTGAGCTGAATGAGTGGTTCCAGAAACAACGATTAACATCAAGGCTGCAATGCTTGCCACTACTCGAAACATAAATTTTCTCCTGAAATTTAGGACAAATTAAAGCAAAATTACTTTAGCAAGGTCCGCCGCATTTTTGCCCTGCATCATAGTTAGATGATCACCCGAACATCTCTTGACGTCAACAGAAAATCCAAGATAACGCGCCCATCCTAAATCCTCCTGCTCTCGATTTTTTCGGGTACGCTCTTCAAGCAAATGGCTCGGCTGCTCGGACTCTGATCGAATCACTCGAAGCGGGATCGTTCCATGAGGCAATCGATCAATAGTCTGTTTTGCCATCAGGTTGGAGCGGTAAACCCCGACCAGGCCCGCGATGAACGCAATGTCAGTCCCTTCAGCAATAATTTTTTTAGCCAACAAACGTTCGAAAAAGAAAGAAAGTTGCTCCTCGTCTGGCAGTCGATCGATCTCGGACAGATGGACATCCACATCTTCCTGAAACATATGAGACGCAATCGAGCTCATATGGACCACCCATTCCGCCTGAGACCAGTCGTTACCTAATGGCACATGCAGGTCAGGAGATGCGGAATCAATAATCGAAACGCCGCTAAGGGGCTCACCCCTTCGCTCGGCATCACAGGCAATCTGGTACGCCACAAGCCCTCCAAAAGAATGTCCCGCGATAGTCATCTTCGGGTGACTATCGCCACCACGTTCCAAAATCTCGCGTAAAAACACGGTCGCGAGTTCTTGAATCGATCCTACTGGATCACAGGATCCATCTAGGCCTGGCGGTTGGAGTCCGATCACATCAATATCGGACGGTAAATGTCTTAGAAGATCCTGAAAGTAGATCAGATTCCCGCCTGCTCCCGGCAAAAGAAAGAGAAAATGATTTCCGCTACTTTTTTGAAGAATTACAGAATTTCCTTGCCGTTGATCACTAATTCCCTCGGTTCGTAAACGAGAAGCCATCAGTCGGATAGTTGGCATTTCGAAAAATGCAGCGAGGGGAAGTTGCACCCCGAACTCGTTTTTAATCGCCGAGAGCAGCCTTACCGCAAGAAGTGAATGACCACCTGATCGGAAAAAATTATCGTCGACCTGAATTTGAGAATTGTCCAGCAACTCTCGCCAAAGACCGAGCAAACGCACCTCGGTAAGGTCCCGCCCCCCCTGACTTCGAGAGCCGGCACCTTGAGTTGAGTCATCCTGGTGATGATCAATCAGCTCGTTTATTTTCACTCGATTAACCTTACCGTTAGGCATCAGCGGGAGGTCATCGGTCAAAATCCATCGTCCAGGGATCATCGCCGATGGGAGTGACCCCTCAACCTCCCTAGTCAAACTGTCAATTGTTTGAGGGTGTTGATCTTTGCTTAACGCCACTACCGCAACTAAAGTGTCTTCTCCGACCACTGACTCCTTCAAAGAGACCACGGCGCGATTGACTCCAGTTATAGATTCAATCGCAAATTCAATTTCTTCAGGCTCTGCCCGCACCCCTCGCACTTTAATTTGATTATCGATTCGCCCGGACACTTCAAAAACACCTTTTGAATTCAGGCGTGCGCGGTCGCCAGTCAAATAGACAAAAGCAGCGTCATCAACTTCCGCTATCTGAGTAAACCGTTCAGCTGTGAGATCGGGTCGGTCAATATACCCATCAACAACCCCGTGACCTCCAATCGCCAGCTCTCCCCATACGCCGACAGGGAGAATCTCACAATTCTCGTTAACAATATAAAGTTGGGTATTATGAAGCGGATGGCCAATCGGAACGGTGGCGGCTTTGTTTTTAAAAAACCCATTGAGCGATTGAGCAGATGACCAAACCGTTGTCTCGGTTGGTCCGTACATATTCCAAAATCCTTTTAAATTAGTCGAAAAGAACTTTGCCAGCTCCGGATTAATTTTCTCTCCTCCACTGATCCCTACAATCGATCGATTTCCCTTCCACCCCGCAATTTGTAGCGCACGCCACATCGACGGTGTCGCTTGAAAAAAAGAAATCCCAGAGCGGTCAAGAATATTCTGAAGCGCGACTGGATCTTTACTCGATCCATCATCAACCAAAAAAACTTCTCCGCCAATACCTAGCAACAAGAATAGTTCTGGAATATGAATGTCAAAAGATATTGTTGTGGTCGCCGCCCAGCAGTCACTGCCTCTGACGTTTAAAAGATCCCGCATCGACTCCAATAAATTAACAACCGCCCGTTGGTTGACTGCAACCCCTTTTGGCCGTCCGGTCGACCCTGATGTGTAGCAAATATAGGCAACGGCGTTCGGTTTAGGCGTTTCAAATGGGACCGGGGAAAAAGAGTCATTCGAATCAAGAATCGAGGAAATCCGCGTTCGACCCCTCAAGCACTCTCGATGGTCATGATTTGGACTCGAGATCACAGCAACAGCAGAGGCGTCATCTAGAATAAAACTGATACGATCATCAGGAAAATTGGGATCCAAAGGAATGTAGCAGGCGCCGATTTTTACAATACCAATTAGCCAAGGTACCAGGTTAAGGTCCCGATCCATAAGCACTGCGACCCTATCGCCCGCTCTAATCCCCCTCCCAAACAGACAGCTCGAAGCGCTCCCAATCGCTGCTGCTAGCTCCCGATATTCCAGTCGCCCTGAATTGCAAGATATGGCCGTAGACGTGCGGTCGGATTGTTCGATACCACGATTAATCCAGTCCCAAAGCGTGGCCACATTTGATTGAAGTACCTGACCTTCCGCGCGACTCAAGATAAATGCGCGTTCAGAATGACCGATGAATTCAAGCGGACGGTTCCCCTGAATCTCTATCACATTCTGCCGAGTAACCTCACAAAAATGGTCGCGAATAAACTCGACGCTTCTCTTTGAGAAAAGATCCGAATTAAACTCAAATGTGCCTTTGATCGACAACCCATCGTCTTCAAGAAGAAGGCTGAGATCAAATTTGGCAGTCTCTATATCGGATTCTTGAAGCTCAGCGCTGAGCCCATCAAATTCGAGATTTCGATTGCTTTGCCGTTGCAGCGAGAATAAGACTTGAAATAATGGAGACAGTGCTCGATTTCGTTCCGGTTGCAATGCTGAAACCACTTGCTCAAATGGCACATCCTGGTTTGAAAGCCCTTCGAGACACACTTGCTTTACATGGCTCAAAAATTCTGGAAAGCGCTGACCTGTTTGGCAAATCCTTAAGACCAACGTGTTTGCAAAAAATCCTACAAGACCTTCGTGTTCCCGTCGGGTTCGCCCCGCAACAGGTGTTCCTACCGCAAAATCAGAATCGCCTGACACATGTTTAAGCATTAGTGAAAAATTGGCTAACAAAAACATAAATGCCGTACAACTCCGGTCTCGACAGTAACGGTGAATTTTTTGGGAAAGCGCTTCGTCAAAACTAATTTCAACACGCTCCCCTACGAAGGTTTGGACATCTGATCGCGGAAAATCAAAAGGAAGATTAATTTCTGCGGGCAGTCCTTCGAGCTGATTCCGCCAATATGCGAGCTGCTTTTGATACCGATCTGTAGAGGTTTCCTGTCGTTGCCAGACCGTATATTCCCCGAAAGAATTCGTTAATGCGGGCAGAGGTTTGACCTGATCGTTTGTTTCGATATTGTAAAGCGTTGCTAATTCGGAGAATAAAATGTCTAACGACCAGCCATCACAGATCGCATGATGAAGGTTGATCAGCAAAATACTCTTTTCCAATTCAAGCTTAACGAGCAAAACACGAAAAAGCGTGCCTTCACTTAAATCAAAAACATGATCGATATTTTCTTGCTTCAGCACCCTCAGTCTGGCCTCTTGCTCTTGTGTTGAAGCTCGGGAAAGGTCGAGAATTTTGAATGATTCATGACATTTACTGATGTCAATTTGAACTGATCCTGATTCGTTGACAAAGCGGGCTTTTAGCACTTCGTGACGGCTCATTAAATTTGAGACAGCTTTTTCAAGGGCTTCCACATTCAACCCTCCGGACAAGCTGATTGCTCCTGGAATGGTATAGGCTTTTGATGACCCTTCTAACTGGTCGAGAAACCATAATCGCTCTTGCGAAAACGACGGAACCCAACGATCGCGCTTGTCTAAATTAAATTTAGCCGACGACGGCGCAAAATTTTCATTATCACGATTGAGAGTGAACCACGTCCCTTTCGCCCGGCTTGATAAATCGTCAAGTGACCATTCTTCTTTCCAGGAATCTGCGATTGAAGCATCTATTTGGCGATGCTCATGAAAACGCACATCCCCTATCATTCGTGACTCTGCTCGAAGACCATCTGTCATCCGGCTCTTGGAATCCCTATAGAGATCAAGCATTTCTCGTTTGAAGTCGACACCCACCATTCGGCAAACTTTTCTCAATTCGAATTCTGGATTTCTGACGAGTTGCTCAAAACTTATACAAACTTGTCTGGATTGAGGAATACCTGAAAGTTGATGGAGAATATTCTGATGACTGATCGTCCAGATCACCTCCGCAAGTTGACTTGGCGATAATCCATGGTCATGTCGGAAGAAAATTTGGTCAAGATGCGCTTTTTTAAACGAATTAATCATTCCGCATGGATGTCGATAAAGGTGGATATAGAACGGTGAATCAAAACTATTTTCAATTCGCTTCAAAGTCTCATTTTCCAGTGCATATGACGGCGTCTTATCGACTAAAAGCTTTCCATCACAGAACCGCTGTAATTCCCGAAAAACATCTTGAGTGCTGGTGTCCAGTTCTTCAGCATGCTTGACCCAATCTAACGCTTCATCGGCTGACCAATTTCGAAGCTCCATTAACGCCCTAACGAGGCCTTCTAGATAAAAAGCTGTTGCTTGGGAAAAGCCAGAAGTTCGCGTCCTAAGGGTCCGAAAGCGAAGTAATTCAAGTTCTGGCGGAGAGAAGATTTTTGGATGACCACCCAGAAGCACTCGAAGCAGTGTCGAACCTGACCGAGGTGGAGATAACACAAACATGGCTGCTGGATTCTTCTGTCCCGACACCCCGAATCGGTTGACCGATTGATCAATAATTTTCTCAAATTTTTCAAAATCTCTCTCAACTACCTTGTGCGACGAAAATTCCGAACGATACTGCCTTTGGATATAGCCCACATAGTCATCTAAGACTGAATGCTCAAAAACACCCGCAACATATAGCACCTGACCAAGCGACTCTTGGAGGCGATTGACAGCCAGCGCCGCCCGAATCGAATCCCCGCCTAACTCAAAAAAATCATCGACTCCTTTAATGTGGCTAATGCCAAGAATTTCTTCCCAAACACTTCTTATGGTGACTAAAAGATCGTCTTCGTGACTGCCGTCAATTCTGACACGCTTAATAGGGATTACGTCATTCGTTGGCGAGGGAAGATTTTTTCTATCTATCTTTCCATTGATCGTCAGGGGGAATCGATTGACTTGGACAAACCAAGAAGGACACATATATTTTGGAAGCTTAGAACCCAAGTATGTTCTGATCTCGTCAGAAAAAAGCTGCTGGTCCTTTTCCATTCTAATGTAAGCGATCAACCCCGGCAGATCGTGCTCATCTTTCCAAATCATTACCAAGGATTGGATAATGTTTGGGTGGCTATTTAACGCGGATTCAATTTCTCCTGGCTCTATCCGGTAACCATGGAGTTTGATCTGGTCATCCACTCTACCGCAGTACTCTAGGTCGCGATCACGTGCCCACCGGCCAAGATCGCCGGATCGATAAATTCGACCTTTAATATCAAGCGCAGAGAGTCCAGAAAAGGTTGCGGCTAAAGGAAATTTAGAAGCATTCAACTCAGGGCGATTCAAGTACCCCTGAGTCACGCCATCACCCCACACGATGATCTCGCCAACTGCGCCAGGCATGACCGGATTCATACTCGAGTTAACGATGGCCACTCCCAAATCATCTAGCGGGACGCCAATTCGGCTTTTTAGTGGTCGGTCTAAATCATCTGACGAAATCGGTCTCACCGTGGTATGGACGGTAGTTTCGGTAATACCGTACATGTTAACGAACTTCGGCGTCTGCGACCCGTGGCGGCCACCCCACGCCTTTAAAGCAGAAAAATCTAAAGATTCACCACCAAATATGACCCATCGCAACCTCAGGGGCATCGGAGAACGTTCATCCTCATGATCAAAGCCTCGAAACGCTGACGGGGTTTGATTTAAAACAGTGACCTCATTTTCCGAAACAAACCTATAAAATTTAGCCGGATCACGAGTTACCTCCCAGGGAATAACAGACAGAGTGCCTCCCGTCAAAAGAGATCCAAAAATTTCCCAAACTGAAAAATCAAATGCCGGAGAATGAAACAACGTCCAATGATCGTATGATCCAAAGCTATAAAATGAATCAGTCGCATCAATCAGTCGCAGTACATTCCCATGGTTAACTTGAACCCCCTTCGGCTTTCCGGTCGACCCAGAGGTGTAAATGATATAAGCCAGGTCTGAGGAATTAACCCTTACCGGATCCAACGATTCAAAAACATCAGATGAATCAGTGGTCAAATCTATATTTTCAATTTCACGTGGAATGATCGGTATGAATCCCGAATCCGCGTTGGTCAAAACAGCTGAGGCGCCGCAATCCTCAAGAATGCGCCCTATTCTTTCAGAAGAACTGTCTGGATCAAGCGGAACGTAGGATCCACCCGCTTTCAGGATAGCCATAATCCCAATGACGAGGTCGGCCGATCGAGGCAGGAACACCGCCACCGGATCACCGTTTTGACCAATGAACTGCCTTATCCGACCATACAATCGATTCACTTTGTCAGACATTTCATCGTAGGTCAGGACTTGATCCTCAAATCGAAGCGCAACACAAGTCCCATGCCGTTTCACTATTTCATCAAAACGATTCACAATCGAATCGGAGGGTTTCAAGATCGTTTTGGGCAAACAAGTACCCGAAGTCTTGATATCGAATGCGCGATCTAAACCATTTATCGACAACGGAGCGTCTAACAACTCCACAACGATCTCGCGGTACTGGGAAAGCAATCGCTCCAAGCTACTTTTTTCAAAAAGTTGGCTCGCGCCACGAATTTTTACTTCAAACGCGCCACCGGTTTCTTCAATCGACATGATTAAATCAAGAACAGCATTCACATTTGCCGTTTTGACCGGTGTGATCTCTATAGAGCCTAGTTCTGCTTGCTGAAGCGGAGCATTTTGCAATGCGAAGAGCGACTGGAAGAGAGAGGCTTGGGCGCCACTTCGTTCAATTTCTGCCGCTTTTATAATTTCATCTAACGGTAATTGACGATGCTCAAATGCGTCGATAAATATCTTTCTAACATGTTCAGTGATTAACAAAGATTTATCAACAGAATCGCAATCAATTCGAATAGGAATCGTGTTGAGGAATAAACCCACCAGATCTTCAAGAATCGCTGATGGTCGAACCGAAACCGGCACACCGATAATGATATCGCGTTGACCTGTGAACCGCGCCAGAAGGACATAAAACGCCGTTAAGAGGAAAATAAATTCAGTCAGTCCTTCCCGTCGGCAAAATTTCTTGATCTGATTAGTAAGATCAAACTCAAGCGCTGTATAACAAGTAATTCCTCTGAAATTAGGTGACTCATTCCGAATAAGATCAAACGGGAGATCCAGCGTCGGAATCGAGTTTTCAAGACTCTTCTTCCAAAACTGTCTTGACTTCCCGGCATCCGCTTGCCTCAGCCATTTAGCCTGCCAAATGGCGAAATCGCCGTATTGAATTGGCAAGGCTGGAGCGTCAAATTTAAAGTCTGGATCATAAGATTCATAAGAGGTCGCCAGCTCATTAACCAGAATGCCGATACTCCAGCCATCACAAATAATGTGATGGATCGTAAAACAAAATATGTATTCCAACGCGCTGATTTTGAGGAGCCGAATTCTAAATAAGGGGTCTCCGCTCTCTAGGGCGAATGGCTGTACGGCCTCAGCCGCAATGACTTGCTCAACGCTTTGGGTATTCCCAGGCTCGACCGGGATAGAGACTGGCGCAGGAGCTCGAACACATTGAAATGGGCCCTCGTTATCACTTGAGAATGCTGTTCTCAGAATTTCGTGCTTGCCGACTAATCGACTGAACGCGTGCTCTAGTGCACGGATATTTAAATTTCCCGTGAGACGTAGCACTACTGGAGGCATGTTGTACGCATACGAACCTTCCCCTTCAAGTGCAGCAAGAAACCACATTCGTCGCTGCTCATTAGAGAGCGGAATCCGTTGGTGTTTGTGCCTCGGTGTGGGCGTTTTTGAGAAGCCGGTCATGTCATCTGGAGTCGTCGACAGCCAACTCAGAATTATTTCTTTATGAGACTTGATTTCAGCAAGTAGGCCGTCGGTAACGACACCTTCGGGTGCATCGTATTTAAGTTGCCCGTCCGACACCGAAAGAACAATATCCAGTTCTGCAAGTTTTGCTAATAATTTATTCGGATTTATCATTGATGAAGCTTCGAACGTCGATCAAATCAAGCCCTGCTCACGGGAATCAGACTTTTGGACAACAGTTTCCGTAGGGTTATCAATTATCTTTGCGATCGCATCTATCCTCGGGCAATCAAAAAGTTGGGCGAGTGGAAGATCAATCTGAAATTCATCCCTTGCGGTTGCGATAAACTGCGTGAGAATCAGAGAATTACCCCCTACTTCGAAAAAATTATCAGAAACACCCAAAGGGCTGATACCGAGTAACTGTTCCCAGAGATTGATCAACCTTTCCTCCGTGCTCGAACTTGCAGGAGTCGCTGAGCCCAAAACAGATGGCCGGGAAAAAGTTTGATTAATAGAACTCTTCTCTGGCGGGCTTGATTTTCCGCTAACCCACTTCCCCAGCCGTCCAGAAAGACTCGTGGTTGAAACCACAATTCGGGTAGCATTCGACTGATCCATGATCCGATCAAAAATGTCACATCCCTCCTCATCCGTTAATTCATTTTTACCGAAGTCGTGACCCACTGCATCCGGGGCCGACAGTTCCTGCCAGCCTTCCCAATTTATCGAAATCCAAATGGGGTCAGGGTCGCCAGACTTTTCATCGACATAGCGATCTAGAATTGCATTTGCCGATCCATAAGCTGAAAAACCAAGTCCTCCCAGGAGAGGCGAAAGTGAAGAACACAATACGACAAAGTCGAGATTCACTTTCTGACTCAGTTTTTCAATTATGGGTAATCCGCCTACTTTGCCTTGAAACTGTCGTCCGTGATCGTCAATAGACGACTCAGATATTGTCTTGAATGATTCAGCACCGATGATCCCGGCGGCATGAATTACCCCGTTGACGTTGCCAAATTCAGAGACAGCCCTGTTTAATGCCCCAAACATTTCAACCTCGCTTTCTGCATTTGCAGTGAGGATCAGCACATTGTTGGGGTACCTCGTTTTAAGTGGGAACTCATTAGCCTCGCCTAACCGGCCGCGTGTCGTTAATACAACCTTTGCGTCTAATGTGTCGATCAGATGGGTTGCCAGCGTTGTTCCTATTCTCCCTAAACCTCCCGTAATGAGGTAAACCCCCCCGTGACGAAGAAGTTTTGGAACGCCTTGAGGTTTGGCAAGAGTAATGCAAGGATAAGTCTCCTCCAGAAGTAATCTTCCTAAGCGGAGTAAATGATTGGAACCATGAAGAGCGGCGATATCTCCAACCAGAGATTGTCCTAATGACATTGAAGTCGGTTGGGATTTAATCGAGGCTTCGATTAATCCAGTATTAATATTTTGAAATTCCTGAGGCAACACCCGAATCGGACCTAAAAATACGTCAGCTGGAATATTTCTCGGGGAATCTGTCAAGTTCTCAACCACAACCGCAACCGTTAATTCGGAACTAAAGAAGGTCGCTCCAAGATAGCGCCCGAGAAAAATCATGGGCGAGAGCGTCTGGATAGCCACCTCCCCATTACATGGAAAATTCCGCAGCTCGGGACAAAACACAAAGGTGGTCGGATTCACCTTGTCTTTCGTAAATACCTCAAACAAATCCTTCCAATGTGTTTCATTCGAGAAATCGAACTTATCAGAAGACTCAATAAACTCATCAGGGGAATGCCAATTTACCCCACTGTCAGTGAGCGCCGCCGACAGATTATCAAGTAACGCACTGTCACCAAAAAGAATCCAGAGAGACTCCTCTGGCAGTTTCGCGTTTGAAGAGAGTCTTTGAATCTTTTGGGGCGCATGGAACCAGCTGTCCATTGGCAAACGTTTCTCTGCGGCTAAATTCGACTCGGGTTCATCAATTTGAGGTCTTGGATTTACCCAAAAAGAATGTCGAACAAATGGTTGCTTTGGGACATCAATTTTATTCCCCCACTCCATCGCAGAAAACGCCATAAAATCAAAGGATGCCCCCCGTTGCCATACCGAGCCAATGGTTTTATAAAGGTGCTCGATGACACGGTTTGACCTAGCAATGGAATCCAAGGCCCAGGCGTTCGGTGTGGTTGACAAAACCGCCAACGCATTTTTTAAAGAATCGGACTGCCGGACAAATGAACTGATCGACGATCCGATACCGTTTTCTAAAAAAATTGTATCTTCAGGCGCTATCGTCGCGCCTAAGCTTTCGAGGCCTGCTTGAATTTGAGCCTCACACTCGAAAAGTTTTCGATAATGCGAAACCGAAGTCACGTCCGAATCTATAGCCGGCGCACCAGTGGCGCAGGAAATATAGGGAATTTTTGGGTTATTTAGCGTAACCCCCTCTAATACGTCAACAAGTTGATCGACCCACTTTGTCATCAGTGGCGTGTGAAATGGAGCGTCCGCGTCTGCTTCGTGGATCGCTAACCCTTCACCTCTAAGCGTCTCACAAAAACAATTCAACTGGGTCTCGTCTCCGGAAAGGAGTGATTGATTTGAAGAGGCCGACACTGAAAGATACACATGATCGGGTAATCGACTCTTTAATTGCTCTGCGCCGCAGCCCACAGCCACGGTTTTCCCAGGCGGAAAATCAACACTTAAAGAATCCGCAAACGCCACAGCACGAAGTGCATCATCGAGTGACAACACTTCAGAAATCGTAGCGACTACAAATTCCCCAAGGCTGACGCCGAACAAACCATCAGGCTGAACGCCCCAGGATCGCCACATTAAATATGTAGCATATTGTGTGCAGAATAAAACGAGTGCGGTCGCATTAGTCGCATCTCCCCTACGCAAATTTTCCGTTGTTATAGGTAACCCGTTACCCGCAAGGCCAATCCGCTCCAACTGATCAATACAATAAAAAAAGTGTTTCCTAAATTCGGGTTCCTCTTTTATTAATACCGGAACCATGCTGGAATCGAATGTATCTCGTCCGCCAAACAAAAAAACTATCTTTGGCTTAATTTCTCTTAAGCCATCGATTAGCGGCGCTTGCCATTCCAACTGCGCCACACCATTCACGACCGAAGCACCGGAATAAAAGGCACGGACCGGATACTGCTTGACCACTTGCTGAGCGGAACGCGAAAAATTATGCAATTGATCCGAAAACCGGAAAATTGAGTCATCATAATCTTGTTTTAGAAAACCGAGTCGATTCTGGTCAGGCGCGGAAACCGGTATCAGTATTCCGTCACGTTGAAAATCATCGAGATCTAGCGGGGGCGCCTCCTCCAAAATAATATGTGCATTTGTGCCTCCAATTCCAAATGAACTCACGCCTGCGGCTGAGCTCAATTCACCGCATCGAGGAAAGATGACAGGATTTGTATTGACAACAAAACCAGCCCGACCTCGATCTAAAGCCTCGGAGGGTTCGGTCATTGTGGCGGTTGGAGGAATTATTCCGTTCCGCAGAGCCAACGAGACTTTTATTAAACTGGCCGCTCCCGCAGCGGTATCCAGGTGTCCAAAATTGCTTTTAAGAGATCCCAAGTAGTGAGGTCGACCCTCAGTTCTAGAAAAAATTTCATCCAACGCTTTAAGTTCAATTTCATCCCCAAGCGGGGTCCCAGTACCATGGGCTTCAACAAAACCGATCTCGTCTTGCGACCTACCCGACATCTCTAAAGCATCACGGATCACCTCTGCCTGCCCCTCAACACTGGGCGCGGTGAAACCTGCCTTCAAAGATCCGTCGTTATTAATGCCAAATCCTGAGATCACGGAGTAAATTCGATCTCCGTTTTCTTGAGCATCATCCAGACGCTTCAATGCAACAATAGCAGCGCCATTCCCGTCAAATGTTCCCGAGGCGTTTTTATCGAACGGTCGACATCTTCCATCAGGAGACAGTATTCCCCCGGGATGAAATTCATACCCCTGATCCTGGGGTAAATGAATAGAGCAGCCCCCACACAAAACCAGATCAGACTGATAATTCAAAAGACTCTGAGATCCTAGAATTACAGAGACAAGAGATGTTGAGCATGCGGTATTGACCGAAACAGCGGGGCCTTGGAGATCCAACTTATAGGCCACACGAGTTGGAACAAAATCCTTGTCGTTCCCGAGACTGACCGGCCAGGCGCCGACCGTCTTAATCAACGATGGGTTTTCTAAAATATTGTGAATGAGGTAGGAATTAAGACCCACCCCACCAAACACCCCAATGCGGCCGGCGAAAACATCTGGATTGCAGCCACTGTCTTCGAGCGCTCGAGCGGCGGTTTCTAAAAAAATTCGATGCTGGGGGTCGAGAATTTCTGCCTCGCGAGGTGTGAAACCAAAAAACTCTGCATCGAAAAGGTCTGCATCTTCCAAGGCACCAAACGCCCGAACTCGAGATGACTCGCTAACCGCCGTTTCCGACAACCCAGCGTTGATCAAGTCAGCTTCGGTAAAATGGGTTACGGTTTCTTGGCCATTTTCGAGCACGCGCCAGAAACTGTCGAGAGTGCTCGCGCCTGGGACTCGAACAGCCATACCGACCACCGCAATTTTCACTCCACCGTCGCTCATCTAATCTTCCCTAACGAGCGGATGCTTTAGAGCTAAAAATTCGATTTCTTTTGGATCGAGAAACGTCGCCGCGTCGACTATTGCGTTCGGCAATCGGTTTAATAACAGTGTCATTCTTTGCGTCTCGGATCAAACCAGAGATTAGGCGAACGGTGGGTGATTGGTAGATATCGATTGGCTTTAAATCGCTCGAAAAATGATCATTAAGTCGATCGATCAGTTTGACAGCAAGAATAGAGTGTCCACCTAAATCAAAAAAGTTCGCATCAAGCGGAATAAGATCGACTTTTAATAACTCCTTCCAAATGCGGCTTGCTTCAACCTCTATGGAATCTTTCTCACCTTCCATCGTTGCTGACGCTTGAATTATCTCGCCCTTGATCTCTCCTAATGCGGAACGATTTATTTTTCCCGTCGACGTCAGCGGGAGATTTTTAACTCTCAGGAAACTCGCTGGCACCATATAACCTGGGATCAAAGTTACAAGTTGTCGTCTGATATCTTCGCTATCCAAAACGGTTTCGGATTCCATTGCTAGAAACGCGACCAAACGTGAATCGCCCTCATCATGCTTTTGAACAGCGACGCCGGACTGCGAAATACCCGTCAACTGATTGAGGGCATTTTCGATTTCCTCAGGTTCAATGCGAAATCCTCTAAGGAGAATTTGACTGTCGGTTCGACCTAAGTAATGCAACTCCCCTTTATCACTCCAACGCACCCGATCCCCTGAAAAATAGCCTCTCACTGTTTCATTATCACAACGAGAATGGGGATTAGCGGGCAACGATTTAAACTTTCGCTCCGTGAGATCATCCTGATTAAGGTATTTGGTCCCGACACCCGAGCCGTAGATGAAAAGTTCCCCCGCAACCCCGGTTGGCAACATCCGTCCTGAGGAATCAACCACACGAAGACCTGTGTTCGGAATCGGACGACCAATGGGTAAGCTACTATCCATTAACTTGATTCTGGGAATTTCGTAAACACAACATCCAACCACAGTCTCAGTAGGTCCATATTCATTAATGACACGAGTTGTGCAATTGGGCTCTAACCATGGCGTAACAGCACTCGCTTTTAACGCTTCACCACCGATCACCAATACTCGGACGGCCTGATCAGGCACCTCGTTCCCTAACGCGGCGTTAATTAATTCCAAGTGCGCCGGCGTCACCTTAAGCAATGATAGCTCGGCCCCTGCGCGTAACAAACGAACTACTCCAGCGACTGGATCCTGACTGGATTGGGGGATCAGAATTCGTTGCCCTGCAATCAGTGGTGGAAAGATACTCGTCAAAGTTGCATCAAAACTGATACTTCCGTGAAATATTGCGCCATTGCCACCAGACAATTCGTAAAACTGTGCGGCCCATGACACATAATTCGCAAAGGCCGAATGATTGATAACGACGCCCTTTGGCAATCCAGTCGACCCGGAGGTATAGAGAATGTAAGCTGGATCTGCACCTTGGATTTCCGCAACCCTTTTTTCTAGCGACCTATTCTCATCTATGTCGCAACCCGCAATGTTTTGAACAACAACTGAGTCATCTAGGAGAAAACCCGGGAAGTGTGAATCACTATCGGTTAGAATAATTTTCGCTTGGCAGTCTTTCTGGATCCAAGATTT
The DNA here is from genome assembly GCA_051201575.1 of Arenicellales bacterium nBUS_48. GTDB lineage: Bacteria > Pseudomonadota > Gammaproteobacteria > Arenicellales > UBA868 > UBA868. Next base: position 1,636,709 of record CP179197.1, read on the forward strand.
GCGATCCTCGGGAAGGGTCGGATCAATAGGTACCAGGACGAAACCGGCGCGAAGCGCTCCCAACATTGCGGCAACAACATCCGAAGAATGCTTGGCGCAAACAATTACGCAACTACCAGGCAAAAGTCCGGTGCCCGTCAGATATTTCGCGATCCTCGCCGATTGCTCATCAAGCTTCTCAAATGTTTGAGAATTGTCATTCGCGACTATTGCGACGCGATCACTATTTATTTTGAGAGCGGATTCGATTCCTGAAACAACACTGACTGGAATTGGAGAAGCGCTACCATTTTCGAAGTCCAAATACTGTCTGTCAATATCTGCAGTAGATGCAATATCGGTTTGACGTGCACCCGCTAACCCCAGAGCGCCAACCTCTGTGATCGTTTTAATAAAACTGTCTCCCAGACTTTGCGCTAAATCTTGACTGACCCTATCTGAAGGAAACAACAATTCAACAAAGTAGGTGTTTTCTGAAACGGTAACATTGCAAGTCAAGCCAAACGCGGTATAACCTGCAACCGTAGGACACCACGAAATGTTTGCATCTGTTGGATGCGCCAATTCACCTGGCTCATCAAAATTAAAAACGACAGAGAGGATCGGATCATTATGGAGACTATCGCCTCTCCCAGTAATCGCTTCCATAATTTCTGAATAAGGAAGGCTCTGATGCTCATATGCCTCCAGCAAGGTACGGCGGACCTCTGCCATAAAATCAATTTTCTCATCATCAATCTTAGATCTGACCCGAACCGGCATGAGATGAGTGAAGTAGCCGATTGTGTCGGAAAATGTTTTTCCCATACGTCCAGCGACAGGGACCCCAACTACAAAATCATCCGCTTCAGTCAGTCTTTTTAGCCAAAAACTGTAAAGCGCAAAGAAATACATAAACCCAGTGCATTGATTCGCAGTCGCATTTTCCTTCAACTGGAGTGAATCAGCAGGATCAAATCTAAAGAGGAATCGGCGAGCCTCAAAACTGGGGTTAACCGGCTGAGGACAATCATTCGGAATCACAAGTGCTTCGGGTGGATCCTTTAATTGCCGCTTCCAAAACGCCTTCTCTTTATCAAGATTTTGTTCTTCAAAATAAGAAAGATAGTCTTGAAGGCTTGGCCTTGCCGCACAGTCGGTGGTTTCCGGATTATCGTAGAGATCGATGATTTGACGAAACAACAAATTCATTGAAATCCCGTCAATCGCAAAATGATGGCCAACAATCCGAAGAATTAATTTCTCCTCACCAACTCTTGTGACCAAACCCTTTATTAAGGGTCCAGTCTCGAGATCAAAATCAAAGTCCAACGGTTTGTCGATCCACGCCTGAAGCACATCATCGTCTTGATCATCTTCAAAACTGTCAATAATCTCTAACTCCGGGAGACCCTTTACTTCTGACAATTGCCCTGACGAATTATTAACAACAAGATTAAGGGATGGATTAGACACAACCGCTTTTTGAAATGCGGTCTTCAACCGTTCCAATGACATCGTCCCTGAGAATATGACAGTCGCGCCAACCTGATATACCTTGCTCGCGTCAGAACTAATTCTAGACAACGTATAGAGTTGCTCCTGAGCCTTGCTCATTCGGAGTGCTTCGGTATCGTGGAGTAACTGATCTTGTAAAACGGGATTTACGGCTGGGGTTGTTTTTGCCAAGAAGCCACCCTCACGCAATGCGAGCGCGCTCTCACGGATTTTTTGAATTACATATTCGACATCTGCTTCGGAATGAGCTGTTGAAAGGAAATAATTACGCCACTCCCAGATAAATACACCTTTTTCCATAAGGTGGTAGAACAAAAGCTCCAGATTCTCTTTAAAATCGAACCGAAATAGTGATCCGAAGTTAACGATCGAAATCGGCATCTCCTCCCCAGTAAAAAATTCATTTAGAGAGTGCTTCAAACTTTCCGTTTGGCAATTCAGTTTTTCTTGAAGAGATGGCCCTTCCTCTTTCAAATGACGAAGTGTTGCGAGCGCGGAGGTCATGACTAACGGGTGCTGACAGAACGTGCCGCCAAAAATAACGCGCTCTACGCTTGGGAACGTACTGTCACCATAACTCCAACGTCCGCCGTCGATCGGATCCATAAGGCCATTACGACCGGCGACTACCCCTATCGGCATTCCGCCTCCAACCACTTTTCCATAAGTCGCTATATCCGCATCAACGCCAAACCAGCCCTGAGCCCCTTGCTGATGGATGCGAAATCCGGTAATCATCTCATCGAAAATGAGAAGCGTATCAATCTCGCGGGTAACTTTTCTGAGCTCTTTTAAAAAAGATTGCGGCTGCAAATCTGGACGTCGACTCTGAACCGGCTCAACAAGCACTGCGGCAAGCTGTCCTTTAAGCTTTCTGATTTCCTCGAGTGAGTTGTCGTCACCATATTCAAGGATAATCAGATCTTGAACTGCTGCACCTGGAATTCCTGCGGATGCAGGCCGAGTCACACGACGGCCCGATGAATCATGCGGAACGCCCATTACATTATCAGCATGGCCATGATAAGAGCCCTGAAAAATAACAATCTTGTCACGACCGGTCGATGCTCTAGCCAATCGAATTGCCGCCATTACGGCTTCGGTTCCGCTGTTGGTAAAAGTGACCCGATCCATGCCCGTTAATTCTGCAACCAGTTGAGCCGCCTCCGCAGCTTCTGGCGGGCGAGGACCCAATTCCATCGCATCAACAGGACGATCTCTTAATGCGGTATCAACGAAAGTTGGATGATGGCCAAAAAGAGAAACGCCCTGACCCATCGTGATATCGACATACTCATTCCCATCAACGTCCCAAATTTTGGAGCCACTCGCACGATCTCCCACAATGGGATACAACATCTCCTTGGTTGTAAATCTAAAACCAACCGATGCACGACTGTCGGCAAGTACATCTCGCGACGCCGCGGCTAATTTTTTCGAATTTCTCGTCTTTTTCGTGTACCGGTCGATCAAGTCTTCAAGATGAGCCTGTTGATCAACATTGAGACCCCTGGCCCTGATTTCTAGCGGCTTAAGCATCATCTGAGGTCGGGGCGATGTTTTCCCAGATGTCGGCAGTGCGGCATCCGCATGATCCAATGCAACTTCAGGACTCTCTTCCTGAATATGTAAAGTCGGCTTTGCTTGACTCGTTAGGCCTCTAGAGGTCTCACGATCACCAGAAACAGTTGCGAGAAATGCGAGTTGCTTCTCAAGGAGACTATTTAGCGCGTCCGAGGCTCCCTTTATTTGTGCATTCATAAGTCGGCTGATCTGATCGCTTGGCATTCCATCCTGAAGCGATACCTGATGTGCCAGAAGATCTTGGGTCTTTAACTCGACCACCGAGTCATCAATCGACAGGTCAGCTGTTATCTCCGTGCTGCCGATAGATCCGTGATCGTGAATGTAATTTACCAAAGAGTCTAGGTTGGTTAAGTCTTCAAAAAACATTGGAAGCTTTAACTCAAGACCCCAGCGCTCCTCCACTGTTTTCTGAAGCTCCATCAAGACAAGAGAATTCGCGCCCATCTCCAGAAAAGGCCTCGTCATGACGTCCTGCGTCGGGACATTAGGCAGTACTTCGTCTATTAGTGAGCGAAGCGATTCAACAATTTCTTCTTCTTTTCTATCGGTCATAATTGCGACACCCAAAGTTATATCCAATTCTTACCACCTGATGAGTTACCAAACTTTTATCCGCGCCATTTTCCCATGTGGTTTTCCTGGCCCATTTTCAAAAGGTGCCAGATAAATCCACCCCTCTACAAGCACGCCGCCCATAAAACCACTCGCTCCTGAATCGATTTTTCGAATATCTGCAAAAGACCATGCGCTACCACAAGACACATCGCCTAACATCTGCATTTTGGCCAAAAGTCCGTGATATTCGACACCGTCAAGGCAGTGCGGCACGAAATAGACGTCCTGATGATTCGCAACTGCCCCAAAAAAACCACGACTCATCGGGTTAAAAATCGTCGAATCAACAAAATTCCAATCCCAATCAGCAAGTTTCTGACTCTCGTCGCCCTTGCCGATCGCGATCAATCCCGATCGGTCGTTCCCATCGAAATATGGGGCGAGCACAATGGATGAACCCACCGACACACCTCCAACGAACCCTTTCGCCCTTGGGTTAAGCGAACTCAAATCAAAAGAATCCCAGGAATCAGGATCCGTTAATTTTTCCGTTCGCAAAAAACGGGCGAGGTTGCCGTGAAACCCCCGACCTTCGCGCGCATAAGGAACAAAAAACACTGAGTCTTGATGAACAATACTGCCATGGTAGCCACGCAGGAGTGGGTCTTGCTCGCCAAGATCAAAAAACTCCCACGCGTCACGATTAAAAAACGAGCGACGAGAATCATAACGCGTAATTAATCCACTGTGTGAATCTGGATCAGTGCGATATGGAGATAAATAAACATATTGACCATCAAATGCACCCGCCACAAATCCCTTGCTGTTAGGGTGCCATTCAGAGGTATCAACGAATGACCAGGATGCGCTACTATTAAAGTCTGCTGTCGTATCAAATCGCGCCACTAATCCGTGAAATTGATTATTACAGTGGGGGATCAGATATAAAAATCTGCCATCATATTGTCCTCCGATATACCCTGCACTACTTTGGTTCGCCGCTTGGGTATCAAAAAATTTCCAACCGCTCGGATCATCAAGCGATTTTCGGGGATCAAACCGCGCAACCTCGCCAAAAAATTTCCCATTAAAAAGTGGCACTAAATAAATAAAACGACCGTCAAAAACTGCAGAAGAATAACCGCCCGCACCTAAACGCAGCGATCCAAGGTCGAAAACTTCAACCTGCGCGTTGGTATTAAGCATGGTCACCCAGTTAAGCCTCCCGATTGTCCATGCAAAAAATCAAGTTCATCTGCATTTAATTCAATATATTTAGGAACGGGTGGGATCACGCTCAGGTCGTTTGCAAGAATGAGGGATTTATCATCTCGAGATGTCTCATTAAACTGATTGAACTTATAGGTCATATACATCATTCGATTTCGGTCGGTTTCAATAAAATCTGCAAAAAGAGAGACTTCCGCCTCTTTCGCCTTTTGGCGAATAAAGTTGACCAAAATATTTCCAACCCCTCTGGCCATCACTCGACAGGACATGAGCAGCAACTTTATCTTCCAACTTGAATCTCGAGTCTCTATAAGCGCAAGCCCAATCTTTCCATAGGGGCCATAGCAATCATCCAACCCAGCAACAAGAAAAATATGGTCAGGTGACTGTAAAAATCCATGAAGTTCATCGTAAGAAAACGTTAAACCTGTTGTGTTCAGCTGGTTCGTACGTACAGTCAATTCCTCAGCTCTTTTTAGATCGTCTATCGTGGTTCGAGAAATTGAAAATCTCAATTTCAATGAGGCAAGAAATTCTTCTTTTGGTCCAGCAAAGCTTTCCTCAACTTGATTGCGTCGCAAGTCACTTTGGTACATCGATCGACGCTTGGCAGAATCATCAGTGATAAATCGAGGTCTAACATCTCTCAACCAACCGACTGATTGAGGATCGACCGCATCAACGCATAAGACTTCAGGCAGGTTGAATCTCACCTCGTCACGTTCAAAACTTTGATCATCAACAAACACCAAAGAATCAATACCGACATTCAGCGAATCCGCAATTTTTGATATTGAATCGGACTTGGGTCCCCAATTAATCTGGGGATAAAGAAAATAGTCGCTGATACCTAATTCCGATAATCGGTTCATCGCATGATCATGTGAGTTTCGGCTTGCAATCGAGTGCACGATGCCCCTCTCATCAAGCAACCGGATTATCTCTATAATCTCAGGCCGGACCGCTACCGAGGAGTCCTCAGTAAGCGTGCCCGTCCAAATCGTGTTATCCAGGTCCCACACGATGCATTTGACTACTTGTTGAAATTCTTTTTCCATACTCAATAGATACTTAACTTGACTGCAGCCTGATCTAGTCTAGGTTTTGATTTTTTCTCGCAACCGCCGATCTTTTCGGAACTGCATAATCCCGTGTCGCGAAATGATTAACTGCTGAATCTGACTAGATCCCTCAATAATTTCCATGACCTTAGCGTCTCGGAAAAATCGTTCAACATCCGAATTATTTGAGCAACCCCTGCCCCCAAGAATCTGGACAGCATCCCTGGATACTTTCGCTGCATGAGTTGACGCGAAGTATTTAGCAATGGACGTCTCCATTATTACGCGAGGGTCCCCCTCACGCTTCAGCTCTGCCGCTTGCTCACAAAGACCTCGTGCAGCCCGCGTTCCCACCATCATGTCTGCAAGCAACTCTTGGATTAACTGATGCTCACTTATCGCCTTACCAAACTGCTCTCTTTCCAACGCATGGGCAACAGAAGCGTCCAAAGCCCCTTGAGCGAGGCCTACACAGCCCCAAGCAATACAAAAACGTCCATGGTCGAGAGCTGTCCCAGCAACGTGAGAGAATCCGAACCCGGGTTGGCCGAGCATTGCGTCGGCCGGAATCTCGCAGTCCGTCAAGACAAGATTCGCCAGCTCTGCCGCCCTAAACCCCAACATGTTTTTAACCGGTTCAACGTTTAATCCATCGGTCTCACGTGGAACGATAAATGCCGTTGGTTTATCTTCGAGGCGCGCCACAACGATAAAAATATTGGCAATTTGTCCGTAGGTAATCCACTGTTTTCGGCCACTCAAACAAAAGGTGTCGCCCTTTCTGACCGCTTGCATCTGAATGTTTCCCGCATCACTCCCGTACTCCGGCTCTGTCAGCGCAAAAGCCCCTAGCATCTCACCCGTTGAGAGGCCAGGTAGATTTTTAGCTTTCTGCTCATCAGAGCCCCAACGGGCGAGGGATTGAATAACCATTCCATGCACGGTGGGCAACCCTAATAATGAACTACTGGCGCCGCCGATCGTCTCGCAAAAATGACCCCATAATAATGGGTCCATCTGGGAGCCGCCAAATTCGACAGGCGCTAGTGCCCCTAGCCAGCCTTTCTCAGCCAACGTATTAATGACAGACCGATCCATAGACTCTTTCTGATCCCACGAACCCGCATTCGGAAGAACCTGTTCCCGAACAAATTGCTGCATGTCAGCGAGAACCTGCTGATTTTGATCGCTCAATATAAAAGCCATCTAATCCTCTTTTTTATTTTGTATGAAACTGGCAATGGCTTGAAGCGATCTGAAGTTATCCAAATCGAGGTCTTCGTTTGAAACAGACAATCCAAATTCTGCCTCAACATGAAGAACTAGCTGCATCGCAAACAATGAATTAACCAATCCCGATCCAAATAAGTCTTGATCAACTGGTACGTCAGGGTCAGAGACAAACTGACTTAAAAAATCTCTTATATTTTCGATAATCGTATTGTTATCCATCATTTCTTTGCTCCACCATATTTATAAAAACCCTCTCCCGATTTTCTTCCCAACAAGCCAGCATCGACCATGCGCTTGAGAAGTGGCGCTGGCCGATACTTACTATCTCCAAATGATTCCTGCAGAACTTCTATCGAAAACAGGATCGTGTCTAATCCAATCAAGTCCGCTGTTTCAAGTGGGCCCATCTTATGTCCAAAACAATCTTTGAAAATCTTATCAACGTCTGGCGCAACAGAGACTCCATCTTGCAAAACCATTACAGCTTCATTGATCGTGAGCATCAATACTCGATTTGAGACAAAACCGGGGGCGTCATTGACGAGCACCCCCTCCTTTCCCATTTGAGCAAGAAATCCTCTTGCTGTTTCAATTGTCTTTTCAGACGTCCAATGCCCCTGAATCATTTCAACAACTGGCTTCATCGAAACCGGATTCATAAAATGAATTCCGAGCAAATTCTCAGGTCGGGGAACTAGCGACCCAAGTCGAGTTATTGAAAAACAAGAGGTGTTCGCGGCGATCACAACTTCGCTGGATATTGCTGTCGAAAGCTCCTGATAAACAGCCTCTTTAACTTCGAGTTTTTCGGTCGCATTTTCTACAATAAATTCCGACTCCCGGAGTAACGCATAGTCTGTCGTAAATCGGATCTTTGACATTATCTCTTCGGAGGATAATGTTGGCGTTGACTTTTGATCTCGGCGAAACATCCCCGCAAATCGCAGGTTCTGCTCAACCTGATGTCTGCATGATTGAAGATTTTCATCTGACACATCAATCACAGTAACGTCGAAGCCCGATGCTGCGGCATTTTCTGCAACACCCGCACCCATAACACCTGCTCCGATAACGCCAAGTTTATTGATGATTTTCATTTTTCTTTGTTTCCTTTTTTTGATGACCTAGAACCTGAAGCACGCCCAATGTTTCAAGGAATATCTGATCATCTGAGAAGTTCTCCCATTTCCCTCTCACAGAGGTCATAACGTTCTGGCTCCCGTTCTTATTAAATTCTGAATGCTGCATAACAAAACTACCGAGACTTCGGCCCGGCCCCACTTCCAGAAAATCCATATCACCCCGTCTGAGAAGGGTATTCAATCCCTCGGTAAATTTGACAGTCGAACAGGTGTGATCTGACCAATATTTTGGATTTCGCAACTCATTCGATGTCGCGACCACACCGGTAACGTTTGAGATAATCGGGATCGTTGGCTCATTTCGTTGAGCAGAAGCGATCAATGCTTCGATTTCCGGACAAGCCGGTTTTAAGAGTGGAGAATGAAAAGGATGCGTGCCGGGTAAAAAACGAGACGTTAAGCCCCTCTGCTTAAGAGTAGTCGATACAGTCTGTAACCCTTCCATGCTTCCCGATAAAATAGTCTGCTTAGCGCCACTTGTAATCCCGATAAACACTTCCTCACCAATGAATTCGCGGCAATCTAACTGGTCAAGCGGAACCGCTAATAACCCGCCTTTTTCGACTTGGCCAATGCTCTGAGCCCGGCGAGCAACGATATGAAGAGCATCGGGCAGCGTAAATACACCCGAAAGACACGCCGCGACATACTCGCCAATGCTATACCCAATCAAAAAGTCGGGGTGAACACCTTCATCGACCCACATAGAGGCTAATGAGTAATTAAACGCAAACATCAACGGTTGAAGAGTGACCGTATCATCCAAGGTTGAAGCCGGCAGATTGCTATCCGTAGACGGGGTACCCTGAACTTCGCGGCCCAACATCGCTCTCAGATCAATCTCGTTTTTGTTACCCGAATCTTGCTGTGCGGCTCGTTTAAACAGAATCTCTCGAATATCTTGATCAATCACCCCAATAATGAGTTGCGCACATTGATCAAAAGTATTCCGAAATCTCTCATTTCCTTCATAAAGATCTGACCCCATGTTCAGATAGTGATCGCCAACGCCTGCAAGAATCATCGTAAGCGGTCGACCAAGTTGCGTCTCAAGCATTCGAGTCGTTGCGACCGGTTTAGCGATATCCGGCGCGCCGCTCTCATGGTTCTCGGCCTCCCAGACAACTGCTGCGCCGATTAATCCATCGGTCTCCCGTTGTGACTTGACCGACTGAAAGTTCGTTTCAAACTCATCCGGCAACTTCACCGGTAACGTTCGCGCGCTCTCCACGAGCTCGCTGGAATCTTTTCCGATTAAGACCATCAGCCGCCAGTTTCCTTGGCAAATCAACTCCGGAATCTCAGCCAAATCTGTGATTTGCGTATTTTCATTCGAGCTGAGTGCTTGTTGATATTGCAAGAATTGCCTCTCCGCAAGATCACTGGTCTGTCGAGTTAATTCGAGCCATTGTTCCCTGAAAACAGTCTCGATATGATTCGGCCGGCCAGTCTGTAAATTATTCTCAGGCTGATCTATTAGGGGAGTGATCTTCCTCTCCGTTCCCGTCTCCATCCAGAAACGGGTCTTCTCGAAAGGGTAATGTGGAAGCGCTATTCGGCCTCCCACGGAACCATGCACCGCCTTCCAATTGACATTTTGACCGCCTTCATAGGCGAGTTTTAGCCCTGACGTCACATAACGCCAGAAATCATCGGTTACGGTCAACTCCAAAGTTGAGCTCTCTCGCAAGGGGCTTTCGAGGTCATCATCCCTGCCGAGCATGATCAGGGTTTTCACACCAAGATCAGCAAGTCTATCGACGACCTTATCTTGATTTCCTGGATCGAAATCAACCTCCACAATATTTTCATCCAACTCATTGGATTCGGAGGTCCGGCCTAGGGCATGTTGGGCAATTGACTGAATCCATGTCTGCTCCGAGGACGCACCCAAAAGCATTGATGCGGTGGATTTTTGCCTCTCATCAACCGCAAAATAATCAGTTTCAATCCCAAAGCGCTTCCATAACTCAAGTAGCGCTATGACAGGGCTAAATTTTTCAGACAAGGCAGAATCGACGTTAGACTTCTCCAACTTGCTGTCCCACTCATCTTTAAAATTCTCAAAGTCGCTGAATGATTCCTTCAAGTCTGAAGTGAAAAAAGGATTTCCGAAAAGCCCAAAAGCGATTTCTCCAGATAAGGGGTGCTCGAAACTTCGGTGATCCATTTTCGAAATAAGACTGGCCAATTTGTCTAAAGCTTGTTTCTGATTGTTCGCAACTAAAAGATGTCGAATACTTAAAGAATCGCGACGAACATTATTTGCAATACAGTAGTCCCTGAACGCTTCATCACTTCCAAGTTCCGCTACCCGTTTTAAATGATCACCAATCAGTGTTCTCAGGGCAGGTAGTGATTTGGCAGATAACGCGATAAAACAAGGTTGCCGAGTATCGCGGTTTACTTCACCCGCCATTTTGAATTCGGATCGTCGAAGCAATGCGTGGGCATTGGTACCACTTAGACCAAAACCGCTAACGCCGATGATGGGTGTTTTATCGTTCTCACACAGAGGACGACGAGCAGTTGAAACCGCGACGTTAAAGTCAAGCCACGGGATATTTGGATTAGGCTTTTTGAAGTGAATCTGCGGGAAAATCTCATTTTCTTCGATCATGATCACGGCTTTTATCAACGACGCGATCCCAGCTGCGGCACTCAGATGTCCAATATTTGCCTTCACCGAGCCGATATACAACGATTCCTCTTCAGCACCACGACCCAATGCCGTTCGCAGGGCACCAATTTCAATTGGGTCTCCTAATTGCGTTCCGGTGCCATGCGTTTCTACATAACTAACGCGAGCCGGTGAGATGTTGGATTTCTCCAAGACTCCGGAAATTAACTCCTCCTGAGCTTTTTGATTAGGAACCGTTAACCCACTCGCGGGGCCGTCGTGGTTTACGGCGCAATTTAACAATGTTGCTCGGGGCGGATTGATGCCCGGTGGCGGATCGGTTTCGCGAGCGAGAACGACCACACCCAACCCCTCACCCAAAATAAAACCATCGGAATCGGCATCAAATGCGCGACAGCGTCCTGTTGGAGAAAAACTTTGCGTTCGCGAGAGGAAAATCTGCATCGGCGGCGTTAGGTTTAGTTGCATCCCAACAACAACCGCCAGATCACAATCGCCGGAACGGAGCGCACTGCATGCCTGATTAAGCGCAACCAATGAGGACGAGCAGGCAGTGTCTACAGCAGAAACCGGTCCTTTAAAACCAAACTGAAATGCAATTCGGCCAGCCGTGAAACAAAATCCATTACCGGTTCCTGAGAATGCGCGAATCTCCTCTCTGTTTCCCGAAAGTTGCTCGACCCCATAATCATTCTGCGTCACTCCTACAAAAACCCCAGTTTTGGAACCGCGAAGATCACTTGGTCGCAACCCGCTATCCTCGAGCGCATGCCAGACGAGCTCGAGACCAAGCCTCTGCTGAGGGTCCATAAGTCGCGCTTCTAGCGGCGCAATCCCGAAGAATGAAGCATCAAATTGATCGACATTTTCGATAAAACCGCCAAACCGCGTATTGATTTTCCCCGCAGCGCTCGGGTTTGGATCGAACAGTTCTTCAAGGCTCCATCGTTCAGATGGAACTTCTGAGACAGCGTCAATACCATTTTGAAGCAAACTACGGTAGGCCTCGACCGACGGAGAGCCGGGGAACCTGCAGGCCATACCCACCACAGCAATCGGTTCCGATTGCGCCTGCTCGAGCTTTTTGATTTTTCGTTCCGCCGCCCGGAGAGCCAGCGCGGCTTTCTGGAGTGGAGACACCATCGTCGATTCAGTCTTTGAGCTGGCACTCATCCGTTTATCTCAAGACGTCAGGAAGTTTTAGTAACATTTGATGAGATCCAAAGTTCAGACTAGTCGATGTGTTGATCGAAAAACTGCTCGATCTCTGCATCAGACATGTTGGTAATATCTTCATCGGTTAGTTCAATATCAGCATTGTTTACTGGGAAATTCTCATTGTCCGAATTTTTGGGTGCTTGTTGGTTCTCTTCTTCATTCGATATCAACGTTTCTTCTTTAATTTGCCCGACAATAAATTCGGAGAGCAACGCAACTGACGGATATTTAAAAAGGCTCGTTGCATCAAGTTTGATATTGAGCAGCTTTTCAATGGCATCTCTTAATTCGACTGAGGTTAAAGAATCGAGACCAAGATCAAAAAACCCTAAATCAACGTCGACATCCTGCGAGTTTTGATAACCGAGAACTGGTGCGATAAGACCCAGCACCTCTTTAATGAGAAGACGTTTAGCCTGTGATTGCGGTCGGCTCCGAATTTTATCGATAAGCGAGCGATCACTTTTTACATCCGCGTTACCTGGAAGTTCGTCTGCTGAGCTAATTGGGAGAACGTCGTCTAACCGATTGGCAAAAAAGCGAAGCATTCCGCGATTTGGCCATCTTTTGAGGAATTGAGGCCAGTCGACATCGACCAACGCGACGGGGCCAGAGTTCGAAACCGCCGCTTGCTCAAAAAGACTTATCCCATCCAATGGTGAAAACGACGAAACCCCAATTTTGGATAGGCCCGTCTGAGTCTCTGCTGATGCAGCAGCACCCACATTACTCCACGGTCCCCACTGGATGTGAGTAATCGGCCGCCCGTTCGCCCGTCGATAGGCGGCAAAACCATCCAATGCTCCGTTTGCTGCATTGTGACTGGCTTGCCCTTTCGGAACAAAAATGCTGGCAATTGATCCGAATGTGACAAAAAATTCAAGCGGCGACGGCGACAAAAGTTTATCGAGATTCCATGCTCCATTCAGTTTAGAAGAGACGGTGCTCTCAAATCGTGGCCAGTCAATATCTTCGAACAGCTGATCATCCAGCACCCCCGCAGTGTGAATCACACCGGTAATCTGGGAAATCTCTTCCTCTGGAATCGCCTTACGCAGTGACGCCATGGAACAGACATCAGCTTCACGGTATTCGACGCGAACAGAATCGCTACCGCGGCTGTCGATCCATAACTGGGCGGCTACGTCGGGAGTTGATCTCCCAAGAAGGATCACTTTGCCGCTAACCATTTTTGAGAGCAGCCAATCCGTGATGCAGCGTCCAAGTCCACCAAGACCTCCGACCACAACAAACAATGAATCACTGCTTATCTCAATCTTTGAAACATCCGAACGACGCTCTGTGAGGGGCTTCAAAAGAGTCTCATAACTCGTAGCATCTGACCGCAGCCTAAACTGTTCAGCGGCGCCTCTGTAACAAAGCAACCTTCGGAATTTTGATTGCGCCGATGATGACCACTCATCGTTTTTTCGCCAATCGACATCTATATTCCGCACAAACAAATTCTCAAATTCCAGGCCAGCGGTTCTCGCGAATGCCACTAGTGATTGATTAAACGCATTAACGGCGTCCACCGCGTCGTCAGACAAAGGATAGATATTTTTTGATACGAGTGTTACTTCAATGGGTTCAAATTTTGATTCAGACCCTATGGATCTCAGGAGTGATAACATTCGACGGAGCCCATCAAGCACATTTGTCGGTAAGTCAGCTGACTCCTGATAACCTTGCAACAGCACAACCAGACGTCGGGCGTGTAGAGCACCAGCTGAATCAGTAGTCAGCAACCTTGAAGCCTGATCCCAATTCAGCTTTGTAACAGATGAATCCTCAATGCCTGACATAAGAGAAAAATCGTCAAACTCACTAGGACCGTCGCCGACTAACAAGAGTGGCTGTTTTTGATTAAATTCTGAATCTAAAGGTTTTTGCGCATACAAAATATTCTGCTTCGCAATCGCAGGACAATCATTACTTGGTGAAAAACGACCGATATCTGAAAATCCGGAGGCTCTCAATGTTGATTGCCACTCAGAAAACTCCAGCAATGGGGTATTTTTGCCCGCTCTTTGATCTTTGAATGCCCACCATCCGGTCATATTTCCAAAAACCATCTCCAGCCAATCCTGCCCCGGTTCCGCCTCGATTAAAGTCAGATACCCTCCGGGTGCAATCATCGAATAAATATTTGACAGCGACACTTCTAAGTCAGCGGTTGCGTGAACCACGTTGGCCGCAATGACTAAATCAAACTGGTCACTTAAACGATTTTTTGTTGCCGCAGGATCCCCAATATCGATCACCTCCGATTTGAAGCCTTCGATATGGCCAAAACGCTCATCAGCATTGCGGGTAAACAAAGACGAAATATCCGAAAAACAGTACTCGAAGTTGATGCCGCTTAATGCACTCAAAACACTCGCAGTGGTTGCACCGGTTCCCCCGCCGACTTCCAGAATTCGGATCTTTTCTCCATCGCTTAGCTCCGAAGCAAGGGTCTTAATTGCGGAAGCTAATGTAGAGTTAATTGCCTGCGCAGCGGGAGAATGCTCATAAAAATCAAGTCCCGACGATAAATTACCGCGAGGAAACATTAAATCGAGAGCATCAATTTCGCCATTTAACAACCCACTCAGTGATCGTCCGAATTGAATGGTGAGATCAAGCTCAGGGCATTTAAATGGGAGATCATTCTGGAATCTCTCGGCTATTGCACAGATATCTCTAACCTCAAGCTTTAAAGATTTATCCGACGCTTCCGTCGCGTCACCGTGGCGTCCGCTGTTTGTCGTATTTTCGTCGAACATCTGCGCGTACCGACGGAGTTGCTGTTGACCCTCGTAATTCGAATTTTGAAAGGCCTCTGATCGATCTTGAAAATCTTTAACAGCAATACTTGCAAACCGCCGGGCAAGTTGATTGATCATTGGAATAATTTCTGAATAATTTTTCGCAATCTCTAGTTGAGCTCGCGCGGCTTCTGAACCGGCATCTAAAAATGACTTTGAGCCAAGTGCGCGGTCTAACATGTTGTGATCAGGGGTAAATGCAGCCCAAGACATCTGATAAGCGTGATCAGAAAATTTTGATTTCGATCCAAACTGTGTCGGGTCGACTCTTGTAAAAACCAGATCCTCCACTGTTGCAACCAAGTCGCCTTGACTCAACACAAAAACAGAGGCGACCAGTTCGCGATCGGTTTCATTAAATGGTCTTGAAAGAGACACAAATACCTCATCGGGTATTTCTGCCGAATCCAGTATTTCGACGGTCCGTGCTGCGATCGGCAAGTACGGGCACCCGAGAGCCCTCAAAGGAACGGCTGCCACCTGAACAGCGGAATCGAGGAGTGCGGGGTGGATAATAAACGCATCATTCTCGTCTTTAAGTGCGGCAGAGTTTTCAGAATCAAACCACGCTGCTACCGACTCCTGACTTGCAAATATCGTTTTCAGGCCGCGGAATTCTTGATCGTGCTCGATCCCAACTTCCCGCATCTGTTCGTAAAAGACATCTGCATTGACATCCATGCCTATGTTTTCCCGATGAAACCGATCATAGGTTTCCGGCATGACCATCGAGGGGCGTTTGCCAACAGTTGCTGAAGCGGACGCATGAAATGTCCAATCTAAATCATCGACTCGACTAAAGATCTGGATTGAAAATTCATTGTCCGCCGTCTGAGAGATAGTTGTTTGTAGTTCAAAACGGTCACTATCCGGCAGGTTGAGCGCAGCGATAATGTTAAAGTTCTCTATCAGTGTTGGGAGTCCCTCAGCCTTTAACCCTGAAATCATCAACTCTATAAATGCTGCGGCTGGCAAGATTGCATTTCCAAACACCATGTGATGGGCAAGCCATTTGGAGTTTTTCAAAAAGACCGTTTGATGAAAAATAGTCAAATCTTTGCTGACAAGCGGAGATGAAAATCTGACGCCCAGCAGCGGATGACCTATCGGAGTGATGGGCTGGCTGCTCCGGTCAATTTCGACCCAATGCGTTTCTGGCGAAAATGGATAATTTGGAAGCTCTATTGGGGCATGCGATCGAGCTGGGAAAAATGTCCTCCACTTCAACCCAATACCCGCGCAATACAGTCTCCCCATAACTTCCGAAACGGATTGCGCCTCTGGTTGACGAGGGCTTAAGCTATGAGTCCATATCGAATCTCGGGCAGATTGCGCCTCTTCTGATTCACGACACTGCGTCACCAAGACGGGTCGAGGACCCACCTCTAACCCAATCACTGGCCCTTGCCTAATCAATCGATCTACGCAGCGGTCAAACCTCACTGGCGAAAGCGCTTGCTCAACCCAATACTCTGCGGAAATTTCGTTGTCACCCGCCCAATCTCCGCTCACGTTTAACAACATTGGGATTGCGGGCTCGCAAAACCTTCGGCTTTCTAAAAATTTTCGGAAAGGTTCAATTACTGGCGTAATCGCTGTGCTATGAAATGCTCGATCGACCGGGAGACGCCGACACTCTATCTGCGCGATTCGAAGCGCATCCTCGAAACTTTTCACTTCACTTGGGCGCCCTGAATAAACAAGCCTATCAGACGCATTTATCGCCGCGAGTTCAAGCCCGGTATGATCAGCAAGAAAAGTACCCACGACGTTCTCGGGAGCGCGAACAGCAATCATTGCGCCCTGAGCAACAAGCTCTTCCATAAGACGTCCCCTTTCGAGGACAATCTCGATTCCATCGTTGGCGTCCAGAACCCCCGCTGCTACCGCGGCCGCAAATTCACCTACACTATGTCCAACCACCTGCGTGGGTGTAAGCCCTAAGCCTTCCCATAGGCGAATTAGAGCAACTTGGATCGCAAAGAGCACCGGTTGGGCAATTGAAGTTTTTGCTAGCGGATCAGATAAGTCGCCCTGTGATTCACGATGCAGAACCTCCACAAGACTCCAATTCATTTTTGACCGAATGATTTCATCAAAAACTTCAATCTGAGAGCGAAATTGATCGTATCGATCGAACAGCGTTACCCCCATTTGGGGGTAGTGGGCACCTTGACCAGTGAATAGAAAAACGGTCTCTTTAAAATTGGCATCAACTGCCTTGCCGCGGATCACCATATTACTTTCCAAGCGATCGCGCATGTTGTCACCCGCTTTGAGGGTCAAAGCGGTTCGAAATCGAAGATGACTTCGACCGGCCCCTAGGTTCGTTAAGATCATTCGTCTTTGTTCTGGATCAGCCTGGTCAATCTTCGACGCCATTGCATCCTCCAAGTGATGCAAAGATCGTTCTGACTGCGCAGATAACAGGACTAATTCAACAGGTTTTGAAGCGTGACTTTCAGGCTTCAGCGCTTGATCACCTGGCGGCGATGACACAATCACATGAGCATTGGTACCGCAGAAGCTAAATGAGCTCACTCCTGCATGGCGCTCATCCGCGTTCCAATTTTGCAAGGTCGTTGGAATCTGCAACACAGTCGCAGAATCCCAATCAATGTGAGGACTCGGAGTAGAAAAGTTACAGTGTTTGGGAATTTTTCCGTTCGAGACCATTAAAATCGTTTTAATCAAGCCTGCAATTCCAGCCGCAGACTCTAGATGACCAAAGTTAGTTTTAACTGATCCCACATACAGGGGATCCACCCGTCCTTTAAAAACACGGCCGAGTGATCCAATCTCGATTGGATCACCAAGCGGTGTGCCAGTCCCATGGGCTTCGATATACCCGATTTGATCGGGCGCCAATCGTGCTCGCTCAAGCGCCGCATTAATCACGTACTCTTGCGCCGGACCATTTGGCACCGTTAATCCCCCACTCGGTCCGTCCTGATAAACCGCGCTTCCTGGGATAACCGCGATAACACGGTCGCCGTCGGAAACTGCTTTCGAGTATCGTTTCAGCAGGACAACACCACAGCCTTCCCCACGTCCATACCCGTCAGCTTTGGCATCAAACGTTTTACAACGTCCGTCCGGCGCGAGCATACGGGCTTGGCTGAAATTAATATGAGTCTCTGGCCCAAAAAATAGATTTACTCCGGCGACGACAGCAGTATCGCACTCCCCCATCCGAATCGCTTGGCATGCGAGATGGGTGGTAACCAGTGAAGATGAGCAAGCGGTGTCTACACTCATACTTGGACCACAAAAGCCAAAAGAGTACGATATTCGTCCCGCGGCTGCGCAAAGCATGCCGCCGATACCGGCATGCTGAGTGATGTCTCGGGAATCTTCAGGCCAAAGCGTCCGCGCGCCATATTCAAAATTCGAGATTCCGACGTACACCCCGACAGGCTTTCCTTCCAAAGAATGAACTGGAATTGTTGCGTTCTCAAAAGCTTCCCACGTCACTTCCAAAAGCAGTCTATGCTGAGGATCCATACTCGCCGCCTCTTTTGGTGAAATTCCGAAAAAAGTAGCGTCAAACTCGCTTATCCTGTCAAGAAAGCCCGCTTCTCGAGTGATGATCTTTCCTGGGGTTTGAGGACTAGAGTCAAAATACGCGTCAGCATCCCATCGATCGGCGGGCACCCTGCAGACCCCATCTCCGCCTGTATCAAGAAAGTTCCAAAATGCTGTTGGCGATCTCACTTCTCCGGGAAACCGGCAGCCCATTCCCACGACCGCAACGAGATCTTCCGAGGCCGAAGCGTTTAACGCTTTAACCTGGGATTGAAGCGAGTCAATCTCTTGCAAAGCTCGACGGATATCTTCTTGTGAAGCGTTCATCACTCGTTTAAAAGCCCCCTAACTCAGACTTTCTTTTAATCGCTCCAAGGCAGACCCCAAGGCATCGACCTCAGTCTGCGGAGGAGCGTCTTTGCTAACTGGCTGGCTATCGCGACCGTTCTCATCCAGAGGGTTCACAAATTCTTCAACAAGATAATGTGCCAGACGATCCACAGTTGGAAAGTCAAATAAAAGTGTAGAACCCAGAGGCACCCCTAAGTCTTGTTGCAACTTACTTTTGAGCTGCATCGCGATTAACGAATCTACCCCGAGATCAAAAAGTCGGTCGTTAAGATTTATCTCACCGGCATCTAAGAGCAGTATCGATGACACTCGCGCTCGCAGATGATCAGCCATTAAGGTCTTTCGCTGGTTTACAGGGTGCTTTCGAATCATGGTAAGGAAATGACGATCAGAGGACTCGTACTCGACGTCGTATGTTAATTCCGAAAAAATAGGGTCGCGTGAAATCCACCGTTTCCAATTTATAGGGGCAATAATTTGATGGCCACCGTTGAGAAATTCAATATCGTTAAAAACCGACATGGCTCTGGCCGGGGAGATAAGATCCACCCCTTGAGCCTGCAAATTTTGACGCTGACCTTTTTCAAGACGTCCAGCCATCCCCTCTCCATCCCATGGCCCCCAACCAAGAGACGTAATATTCGCCCGTCCCATACTGGCCAGTGCATCAAGATAAGCATTAACCGACGCATAATTCGCCTGACCCTCACTGCCAGCCACTGAGACGAACGACGAGAAAAAGATGATCGGAACTTCCGGATGCGTATCACTGTAACGCATCAAGCCATCTGCAATTTGCACTTTCGAATCGAATAGGCCGGAAAACTCCGTCCAACTCATCGCCTCTAGGCTTTTGTCTGCAGTCGTACCGGCGAGATGAAAAATAGCGCCGACTGGCTGTTCAAGGGAATCTAACTCTAAGTCTGCAACATCATATCGACCATTTTGAGGAAAGTTTATTACGCGGAAAGAAACACCATTTTTCTTTTGTTCTTTGAGAAAATCCAACGCCTCTGAAGAGTTAGTGTGTCGGCGACCTACTATTACAATATGTTTAACACCCCGATTAACCAACCATCTAACAACCGACCCCCCAATGCCGCCATGCCCGCCGATCAATACGTAAGCATGGGATACCTCTATCTTTAGCCCATCGCCGCGATCGCGATCCGTTTTGATTAAACGCGGAATATGCAAGGTTTTATCGCGAATAACAAACTGCGATTCTCTACTTACAATTACAGCGGCGCTGGCGATGAGATCTGCAGAATCACTAATATTTCCCGACTCAGCATCGATCACCTTGATTGGAAATTCTGGCAACTCACGCAAAGCCGATCTGATTAAACCCCAAGTCATCGCCTGAAGCGGGCGAGACACAAAGTCATCTTCTGACGCCTGCACCGCTCCGGTTGTAACGACAACATAGGAGAGCGAATGAGGATACTTTATTAAAGACTTAAGTGCAGTAAAACTAGGCCCGCAAACACTCCACAGACTTTCTTCTGATAGGTCCGTGTTTTCCAAGTTGGAAATCAGTCTGCAGTCAATGATTCCCCGCCAACCAACTGCAGCAACGGGCTTTTGCGTTAATAAAAGATTTTGAAGATGCTCGAATTCATCCTCGACAGAATTCCCAGCGTCCTCCGGGAGATCTGACAACCCGCGAACCACTACCTGCCCTTTCGACTCAAGCTCCTTGATAATCAGGGAACACAGCTGATCGTCCTCGCCCAAAAACAACCAGGCGCCCGGATCTAGGTTCTCGGGATTCAGTTCGGTGGGACGCCAGTCAAGCGTTAAAAAATCTTCCCCATCAATCATCGTATCATCCAGAAGAAAGTCCCGAGTGACACGCTTGGCCCTCACCCCCTGGAGACGCAAAAGTGTTCGGTTCTCAGCGTCAAGAATTTCAATGCGGCCAATTATCTGACCCTTTTCAACGTCTAGATCATGGATCTCTACTCTCGCAAAACATTCAATCGATGGATCAAATTCAAAATATTGGATTAAATCAATCCCTACGGGAACATAGGTTTCGGATTCAGGCACCCCTGCAACATATACAAACACGCCGAAGCAGGAGTCCACTAAGCCCGGAGGCAGTCTCCAATTAAAACCAGGATTCGATACTACCGGCCGAGATAAATCAGCGTAACCCAATCGATCGCCAGTCTGGCAACTGCTCACCCAATGGTAAGACGCACCTGCATCAATTTGTCGCCGATATTGAGCGGAATAAATTTCTTCGGGCGGGAGACGTTCAACTGCTAGATCATCAATTGGACTAGAACCTCCCTCTCGACTGATATCCGGGTTCCATCGTAGCTGTCCGTGAGCATGAATTTTCTCTCGGTCTCCCGGAGAAATCGAGCTGGAAAGCTCGAACAATCCTTTTGAAACATCCTGACTGACTTCAAGTTGAAGCCAACTCGATCGATTCCCTGAAAGACTTAATGCCTGGGGGAATTCAAGTTGCTCAATCTCAAACTTTTTCGATCCGCTTATTTCCCGAAATCCCTCTACTAGCATTGCAAGAAAAAATGCCCCTGAAACTACCCGGGCGCCAAAAACATGGTGATCATCCAGTTCAGGAAAATCGATAATTGAAATTTGACGCTGAAAAATATCAGCGATTAAACCTTTTGACCGAACGTGTAATGTCCAGGGATCGAGCCTGTCATCACTTTGCGGACGACTGGGTCTTTCGATTGGCGGTCGACTTCGATAATTTTTACGCTCGAAAGGATAACTCGGTAGGTCCACCTTCCGGTTCAATTCTGAGTTCAGTTTAATCGAATGACCACATACCCAAAGACGCCCGCATGCTTTTAAGAAGGTATCCAAATCAGGGGACAGCTTATGCAAGCTCGCGATCCATCTGTGCGAATCACTTCCTTCTGTCTCATCTACTGACTCATCCAAAATTTCCTTCATCATTGGTAGTAAGGTAGGATGACCTCCGATTTCGACCCACGAACCAATTGATTGATTATCAATGCTTTTCATGCCGTCAAGAAAACGGACGGGCGATAGCATCTGCTGTGACCAATATGTTGAATCAAACTGATTCGGCTCGAGAATCGCCCCGGTCAAGTTAAGGGATATTGGTATTTGAGGTGATTGAAAATCAATGCCCTTAATGTTTTCCTGTAAGCAATCAGCTGCTTCAACAAAATCTTGTGAATGAAACGCGTGGGAGACATTGAGCTCCTTGACTTGAACGCCTTTTTCGGCGAACCGAACTAGAAGATTGCTAATTCGATCTGTCGGGGCAGAAATTACTGTCGAACTGGGGCCATTCACCGCCGCAACGACCTCTTCAGGCGAAGTCAATAATTGCTTGGCCTGGCTCTCCCCCATAGACACCGCAACCATTCCGCCGCGCGCGGTGACTTTTCCCATCAAATCGGCGCGAGAAACGATTAAGCGCACAGCGTCTTCCAATCCCATCATTCCTGCGCATAACGCAGCCGCAACTTCACCGACACTATGTCCAATCACAAACGAAGGCTCTATACCTCGGGCCTTCCATAGCTGACAAAGCGCATATTGGACCGTAAAAATTGCAATCTGCGCATTTTCCGTCCGATTGATTTTCGCGTCTTTATTTATGATTAGATCGAGAATTTTTTTTCCGTTCTGATTTTCAATAATTCCCGCGCAACGATCAAATGCAGCTCGAAACTCTGAACTTTGCTGATATAGCTCGCTCCCCATACCAACGTATTGTGATCCTTGTCCTGAGAACGCGAATCCAATTTTTGTGGGCAGTGTCCTGCTTTTATACTGAAGAATTTCTGAATGAGAGCCCCCCTTTGCAACAATATGCAATCGGTCAATTAATTGCTCGCGCGTTGTCCCAAGCACCGCAAGTCGGTGCAGGTGCTCAGCGCGACAATCGAGGATGCTAGCAGCCAAAGTATGTGGTTCGATTTTCGATTTTGAAAATAACTCTTCATACCGTTGAGATAAAGCAACAAGAGCACTTTTGCTTCTCGCTGACAGCATCAGAAGAGTGGGTTCCGAAATTTTTTCCTCAGAGGTGTGCTGCCCCTGTGTCTCTTGACACTCATAACTTGAAAATACGACATGGGCGTTGGTCCCGCTAAAGCCAAATGAGCTGACACCGGCGTGCACCTCTTCATCATTCGACAGATAGTGATCACGTCCTGACGCAACTTCTATTGGAAGCTCATCCCAAGCAATTAATGGATTAGGATTTTCAAGGTTAAGATGTGGTGGTACCTGCCGATTCTTCAGTGCGAGAACGGTTTTGATAGCGCCCGCAATTCCTGCTGCCGCTTCGAGGTGACCAATGTTGGTTTTCAATGATCCAATAATTAATGGTTTCTTTTTATCTCGCGCTCCGAATACTTCCCCTAGAGCACCCACTTCAATTGGATCACCGAGCGAGGTACCGGTACCATGCGCCTCCACAAATGAAACATCGCTAGGTTGCAATCTCGAACGCCCTAAAGCTTCTCGAATCACCCGCACCTGCGCCGGGCCACTGGGGACCGTCAACCCGCCACTTGGTCCGTCCTGGTTGACTGCGGACCCTCGCATGACTCCGACAATCTTGTCGTGATCGTCCTCAGCATCCCTTAATCGTTTCAAGATGAAGACGCCACAGCCTTCCCCGCGCACATAGCCGTTCGCGTCTTTATCAAAAGTTCTGCAACGGCCGTCTGGCGACAACATGTTAGCTTGTGAGAACGTTACCGAAAATCCGGGATGCGCATTGATCTGAACACCGCCTGCTATTGCGATATCGCACTCTTTCTTTTTTAGGCTGTCAGCGGCTAAATGAAGAGAAACAAGCGAAGATGAACAGGCTGTGTCGACAACGAAACTCGGACCAAGCAAGCCGTAAAAATACGAGACACGTCCGGCCAAGGGTCCGAATGCGCAACCACTTCCGTGGTATCCATCTACCTGATCGAGCGAGCCGCCCATCAGTCCCAGGGAATTATCCGGACTACTTGCACCAATGAATACCCCTGTATTGGAGTTATAGAGGCTCTTCGGCCGTATATTTCCATGCTCTAATGCCTGCCAAACAACCTCCAGGAGTAACGCCTGTTGGGGATCAAGACTCTTAGCCTCAACGGGCGCAATACCAAAAAATCCTGCGTCGAATTCGAGCCCTTCTGAGATAAATCCGCCACGGTTACTTGTTATCTTCCCAAAGTCAGTTGGGTCGTCACTGACAAAAAGATTGCTGTCCCAACGCTCAGGAGGTGTCTCACCGAGACCTTCTCGACCTTCGGCTAACATATTCCAAAACTGATTAATATCATTGGAGTTACCCGGAAGTCGACACCCTATCCCAATGACAGCAATTGGCTCTTGCTGATCATCCTGTAACCGCCGGTTCTCTTCGCGAAGACGCTTGATTTCTTCAAGGGCCTTGGCCATCAATTTTTTATTATTTTCTCTCTCTGCTAAATCTGCTGTATCGCTCATGTCTTTTCCAGCTCCCGACTAAGCATGACAGCAATATCGTCGTCAGGCGGTTCATGATCGAGTCTGTCGTCCGCCAAAGAATTAGCACATTCTGGTTTTATATCTTTTGAGCCGGGAAACAGACTTTCTATCTGATCTGCAAGATACTCTGACAGAGCAGCAACATTGGGATAGTCAAATAATAAGGTGCTCCGAAATTTTAGCCCCAACTCCCGACCCACCCGATTCCTAAGCTCTACCGCACCGAGCGAGTCGAGCCCAAGATCAAACAGTGCGGATAAATGATCAAGCTGCTGGCTTTTATCCAAACCCCTCAATGCTTCACCAATCTCCCTGAGAAGGTATTCGGAAAGGGTATCGACTCGATCTTCTTTTTTCATTTCGATCAATCGATTGGTAAAGTCGGTTGATTGACTCTGTCCATCCGAGCTACGGCCCCTGAGCGATTCTGTCCTACTAGTCGACTCGACGCTCGAAGACTGGAACCCGGCTGCAATTACGCTTACATGCCGATCCCCAGTTGCTTGCTCCATCAGTCCTAACGCTTCTCTATTCGCCATCGGGCGATAACCTTGTTGAGATAAATAAGCCAACAGTTCCGGGCCCCCACGGGCAGCCATGCCCACATCACTCCACGGACCCCAGTCAATCAGCGTGACCGGAAGTCCTCTAGACAAGCGTCTTTCAGCGATCGCCATCATCGACGCATTGGCAGCCGAGTAAGCAGTCTGTCCAGCATTGCCAAATGCCGCTGCGACTGATGAAAAAAGTACAAACTCACGCGCTTCATGGTCGCTGGAAAATTGATCCAGATAATGCGCGCCTAGAAGCTTAGGTCGTATGACAGTCCCAATTCCGGATCGAGAATTAGCCCCAGCTGGACGATCATCGACAACCCCGGCGCAATGATAGATGCCGGTACAAGTATGTCCAGCCTCGTTAATTTTTGTAAATACCTCCGCGACCTGATCTTTTTCTTCGATATCAACTTTGCAAACAATCAGGTTTAACCCTCGACTCATCATCTTTTCAATTAGACCGCGAGCGATTGGACTGGGATCACTTCGACCCAATAACCAGATATTCCGCACCCCTTTTTCAGTCAATCGCTCTGCCACTGCGAGACCCAATCCGCCGAGACCACCGGAAATTACACAGGCCTCACTATCATTGTAGCTACGAGACGTTGTCGAAGACGATGCGATTCGATCAAGATCCCAATAGTAGTCGCCGCCCTCGCGACTGACGATTTCAGGGATTGCCTCATATTTTCGTTGGGCGAGCCGGCTCAATTGCAGCGCGCTTTGCTGACGGGTCCAGTTCCGATCTAAATCAATAATTCGCCAGAGACTGGATTCAGACTCATGGTTAGCGCTTCGCACGTAACCAATCGTTGCATGAGTTATGGGTCCCGCCTGACTGTCTAGGCTGTCAGAAATTTCAAATCCGCCTTCAGTTGCCAAAATGATATCAAGAGCTGGATACAGGGTGGCGCATCGATACAGGAGGTCTAGATCAGAGACTCGGGAGACCGTTTCATCCACACTAAACGCTGACGACGACGAGGATTGGCAGTCGCCCACTGAAATAATTGCCGCACTTTTCCCCTCTTGAGAAACGATCCCCGGGACCGGATCTCCCAGACCGCTGAGATCTGGAGACAACTTTTCACAAAAATCTCGAAGTGCTGTATAGACACTGACCTCTAATTCGGAGCCGTCTACTTCAGTAAGCGATTTCGATAGTGAGGACGCAAAGTTTTCGTCCTCGGCAATCACAAAAAACTTCTCGTATCGTAATGGCGCTAATTGATCAGATCGAACAAGATTCCAACGACGTTTATAAACGCCACTTTCGAACTCTTTATCAGCAGGCATCCATGCCTCCTTTGGAACCCGTCTTGCTCGAAAACCACGAATCTGACCCATGACGCGGCCATCGTTCGAAAAAATATGGAAATCAGCTTTTAACCCACTAGATAAATGATCTTCTTCTTCAATCCGGATCTTCACCAAGGTCGATGATTTAAATAAGTCCGACGCAAGAAAAATTTCATCGATCGCAAACGGGACCAATGCGTGACCCGACTGAAGAGAAACACCCGCCAACAGGCCTTGAAAGACAGAATCCAGAAATCCGGTTAACTCCTCTTTTCTGCTCAACGAGTGGGCAGGTCTTTGTAGAAGAGTAACCACCTCGTTACTGTTTACGGCAACCGACTTAATCCACCGGAAACCGGGTCCTAAAGCAATTGAAGCCTGCCAAAACACATCATAGAAATTTTCGACACCGTTTTTCGTTATTTGACTCTGCAACTCTTTCACAGATTCGGTCGCAAGGCTTATCGATTGTTTTCTGATTTTTCGATACCCACTCGCATGGGTTATATAACTCGATTTTGGATCACCAGGCCTAAAACTTGAAATCTGGAAACGAGATCCAGACTCAGCTTCTTGAAACGGCAGTGTCATCTGAATTTCACGCGTCTCGTCGTCTTCAAACGAGAGTGGATGCATAAACGTAATATCTTCCAGATTCATATCAGTTTCATTTAAATCAGGATCATCCTGAGCGCACCCCATCAGCGCAATCAATCCCGCGCCGGGCACAACTATCCTGTCAAAAACCACATGCTCATTTAAAAAGTTTGTTGTCGTTGAGGAGAATTGTGCTGAAAACATCTGCGTATTCTCGGCAGGCAGAATTACGTGATTACTGAGATGAAAATCGTTATCACTAGAACGTATTCGCCTCGATTCACTTAACGTCGGCCAGTGGCTAGACCGCGTAAATGGATAATCTGGTAGGAGACGCTTGCGTCGTTTTCTGTCCGAATATACCGAATACCAATTGATCATTGAGCCTGATGAGAAATGCAAACTCACGGCTTTCTTCATCGAAAACTCAGCGGACTCAGAATTGATAATACCCGCGCACGTTTGCTTTTTTTCGGGAGAGAAATTTTCTTCGATCACAGATTCTGCGAATGCCGATAATGCCCCGCCTGGCCCTATCTCCAGGACGGTACTGTTCGCGGACAGGATCTGCCTTAAGCAATCGCCGAATAGAACGGGTTTTCTGGCCTGACTCGCCCAATATTTTGCCCCCATTTGATCACCCGAAATCTCTTTTCCTGATACGTTAGAGAAAATGGGAAATGCTCCTGGTTGCGGCTTAAAGTGGAGGGCGTCCCGCTCTAATGCACCCAGGATCGGGGTTAATTGCGCACTGTGGAAGGCATGAGAAACCCTCAGCACCTTGGTATAAATCTGCTGCTGTTTGAGAGCTTGGTCAAGAGATGAGATGGCATCAGTTTCACCGGAAAACACAACAGCCCGATCACTATTCACCGCCCCAATTTCGACCCCTGGGAAATCTAGAAGATATTTTTGCGCATGCGCAACATTCAGCTGAGCCCCCAACATGGCGCCAGAGGTCGTCACCTGACTCATCAATTTTGAGCGACGTCGAACGAAGGGTAGCATCTCTTCAACAGGAATAATTCCCGCGACACACGCGGCCGTAAGCTCTCCAAGACTGTGGCCCGCAACTGCCGCCGGTTTCATACCAAATGAAAAATATAGTTGGGTCAGCGCGTATTCGAAAGAAAAAATAATCGGTTGAGCAACTTGTGTCTGTTGCAAAATTTCGGGTTCGCTTTGCAGGGCGCCGTGCAAATCGAAGCCATCCTCATCTTTTAACAAACTTGCACAATAATCGAGCGCATTCTTAAAAACTGGAAACCCTAAGAGTTGCGAAGCCATCCCTTGATATTGCGAACCCTGCCCGCTGAACAACCAAACAACTCCCTTCGCATCCGACTCGTACGCATGAGATTCACTCATTGCAAGAATCTTTTTAATCGAGTTGACTAACTCTCCCGCGTTCTGCCCTAAAACGACCGCCCGTGCAGGAAGGAGTTCCCGACCGACCGCCGCAGAAAAACATAGGGCGCCCACATCTGTGTTGGGGACAGCTAAAAGGTCGATGTAGCTGCGCATTAAAAAATGAAGACTCTTGTTGTTGTGCGCCGACAAAGGAAGCAAGTGTGATTGAGCAGACGTTATGTCCAAGTTATCGTGTTGCTCAATGCCAGCTGGATTAGGCGACGATTTGAGAACGACATGGGCATTGGTACCGCCGAATCCAAATGAACTCACTGCAGCCCATAAATCGCCAGACTCCGCCAAGTGTTGGGACTGAATCGCGATCTTCGCGTTTTTGGATGCACGATTGACTCGACGACTTACATTCCGAAGATTCGCCTGTGCAGGCACTCGTCGATTCTGCAACACAAGCAATGCCTTTATCAGTCCGGCAATACCCGCAGCACCCTCCAAATGCCCGATTACACTTTTTACTGACCCAATCCATGTCTTTCCCTGGCGATCATAAACTTCATTAATCGAACCTACCTCGATGGGGTCTCCCAAAGGCGTTCCGGTGCCATGGGCTTCGACAAATGCAACTGAATCACTATCAACGCCGCCAGATTCAAGCGCCGACTTCATAACCTCCACTTGTGCGTTTGGATTTGGCGCGGTCAAGCCGTTACTATTGCCATCTTGATTAATTGCACTCCCAACCAATAAACCCTGAACGGTGTCGCCGTCCGATATCGCGTCAAAAGACCTCTTCAATAAGACGATTCCGACGCCCTCGCCCCGAACATAACCATCCGCCGCTTCGTCAAAAACACGAGATCGTCCCGACTCGGAAAGCATCCCGCCTGCCCTTAAGGCTCGACTCATAGCGGGATCGAGCACAAGGTTCACCCCGCCTGCAACTGCAAGGTCACATTCTCCATTCTTTAGCGCACTTATTGCCTGATGAACCGCGACGAGCGACGAAGAACAGGCAGTATCAATCGTCATGCTCGGCCCGCGAAAATCAAAACAATACGAGACACGGTTAGCCACAATGCTTGAGGCCTTCGATGGACCTGCATAGGAATCCATTTCTTGATCGCTTCGAAAAATATGACGCCCGAAGTCTGCATTTGCCACTCCTACAAAAACGCCCACTTTTTTACCCCGCCATTGACCAGGATCAATCGCAGACCGCTCAAAAGCACTCTTAACAGACTCAAGCACCATTCGCTGCTGAGGATCCATTCCGGACGCTTCTCTCGCCGACACGCCAAAAAATTCGGAATCAAAATAGTCAATTCGGTCAACAAAACCCGCATGTCCGATTGCATCTTCGGCCGACAAGTTCAAACCAATACCCAATCGTTTGAGTAGAACTTTCCGCTCTTCTGGAAGCGGGCGAATTGCGTGAGAGCTGGCAAGAAGAACTTCCCAAAATGCCTCCGGACTGTCTGCTCCCGGAAATCGGCAACTCAAACCCACGACCGCAATTTCGTGGTTGGACTCAGCGATAACTTTTTTTCGGGATGACGGGTTTACCTCCGGCTCTTTTGCACCGGTTAAAGCCCGTAATGCCTCACTCAAACGCTGAATCGTAGAATGCTCCCAAATCATTGATATCGGCAGCTCTTCCGTTAATCCCAAATGTTCCTCAATCTCCGAAACCAGACTCACCGCAGACTTTGAGTCAAGGCCCAGGTCATGAAAATTCATATCCTCCCGGATTAACTCAATGGAGCATGAAACGAGACTAGCAACTTGCTTTTTCAACCATTCATCTTGTGCGCCAATATTTTTGTGAGAGACACTTATCTCTTGATTCCTTCGAATAAGATCGTCAGAACTTGTTTCCAATCGTACGGGAATCATATTGTCGATCCACACCTCTCGGCATCGATTGCGCTGAATTTTTCCGCTCGATGTTTTTTGAATCCCGCCTTTCCCGACTAACACAATTTTTGTTGGACAAAAATCAAACTCTGAAATAACGGCGTTTTGAATTTGACGAGCGGTTTCGATGCTGGCGCAATCCACACGCTTTGTCTCGGCCATTACAACGAGATTGCTTGAATCAGACTTACCGTCAGTAAAAGCCGCAACGTATCCAGTTCGAACCTCAGGAACAGCAGAACAAATCGCGGTTTCAATATCCTGCGGATAAATATTGACCCCATTTAGAATTAAAAGATCTTTGATCCGACCCGTCGGGTACAGCTCATTTTCGAATAAAAATCCGAGGTCCCCCGTGCGCAGATATTTTCCTGACGATGGGTCATTTGATAGTTTGGCGCTAAACACTGACTCGGTTTTTGCCGGATCTTTCCAATAACCTTTGGCGACCGCGGGACTATTGACCCATATCTCGCCAACCACCCCCTCCCCCACGTCTTCGTTAGTTTGAGGATCAACGACACGTACATCTGTATTGAGAATCGGACTTCCACAACTCACCACAGATTTTTCACTGGGCCGATTGCTAATCGAAATGATTCCGTTTTTTTCAAAGATGCGTCGATCAATTCGAATCGTTTTTGGCGGGCTCGATATAGGCTTTGTTGCCACGAGCAATGTCGCTTCTGCTAACCCATAGGCGGGAAATAGAGACGACTTTCTGAGGCCGGATCTGGAAAACTTCCGATAAAAAGCAGCAAGGGTTCTTTCCTGAACCGGCTCGGCGCCGTTACTGAATACTTCGACTTTGGACAAGTCAAAAGCCGTCAATCGCTCCTCCGTTATGCGCTCTACACAATAATCATAGGCAAAGTTAGGCGCTTGCGTATGCGAACCTTGATATTTATCCAACGCCTCTAGCCATTGATACGGGCGCTTTAGAAAGCCAACTGGCGACATGATAAAAACTGGCGTCCCATTGAAAAATGGCATCAATAGGCCATCAACTAACCCATAGTCATGAAAATGTGGCATCCACGTTACGCTTATGCTTTGGCTCGTATATCCCCAGGCCGTTTTCAATGCGGCACAGTGGTTGATCAGGGCTTCGTGGGTAATTTCGACCCCTTTTGGGTCTCCGGTTGATCCTGACGTGTATTGTAAATACGCTATCTCTGAGAAAGGTGCCGTTGTTTGGATAATCGAATTGCTTGAAATATTTTTTATCAACGAGGAGTCGATTGATTTCTGGGAGGTAGAAACAATTTTGACTGCGCTGGAAAAAATACGTGGGTTTTCCGTTTGAGAAGACTCTAGGATTACTTTTTGAGGGGCGCTCGTTAAAATCAGATTCGAACCAGAATCTTTGATTATTGCGTCCAGACGAGGAAGAGATCGTTTTAGTCGGGTGGCGTCTAGTGCCGGAACCGGAACGGCGATAACCCCAGCCGCCAAGCACGCCAGAAAGGCGGCAAAGAAATCCGCACCGGCCGTGTACACCAGTAACACCGGATCCCCGGGGTGTGCTTGGGTCTTTAGTTCCTCGGCAAGGTCATGGACAAGATGATCAAACTGTCCTCTACTAAACTGCGCCCGAAGATTCCCTTTTTCGTCGAGTTCCGCCACAGCGAGGTCATCTGGCCTGAAATCATAGGCCGCACTATCAAGAAAATTCACAGCTAGAATGGAACCAAAAGAAAGGTTTTAAATCGAAACGGCATTGTTAAACTGCTGTAATTTTTTAGTTCCCTAGTATACAATTTTGACTAGATGTAAAGCGAAGTTTTCTCATGTCTACCCCAGCCTAGATGGGTCTAAACATTTGTTCACATTAGTGAAGGACCGGGTCCGAGCGCAGCCTCTTGATAGAAAATAATTTAGTCCACTCTTAACTTTTCCAAACCGAACCTAAACCGATCACAAGCCACTAAGCTACCCACGAAAAATCTGACCATGAAAAAGGCTTTAAACAAATTCGCATTATGGTTCAAGGATCATCTCCCCGTTTTTGTCGTTCTGACTCTCATTTTAGCGATCCTTATTGTTTTTTTATGGAGTCGGATATTTATCATTGTGCGTCCAGGTGAAGCCGCAGTCATGTATCGAACCTTCACGACCGGAACACAGACCGATATTGTCTATCCCGAAGGGCTGCATATCGTTTGGCCATTCAATCAGCTAACGCGATACAGCACCCGGACCCAAATCTTGCTCCATGAGTTCACCGTTTTGACTAATCGTGGCCTTCCGATTGATCTTCGCCTCGCAGTCAGGTACCACCCGATTTATGAGCTCGTGGGTCTTCTTCATCAACAGGTTGGGCCGGAGTATCCCGAGCGGATCATCCTTCCTCAAATTGAATCCGTGCTTCGTCGACAGATCGGACAGTATTCGCCGGAAGATATCTACACCAATAAGGCTGGTGTGCTCAGCAACATCATCACGCTCGCGATCGAGGAGGTCGGTCGACGATTTGTAAATGTCGAAGATATTATTATTCGCGAACTCAGACTGCCTGATCCTGTGAGGGAAGCGATCGAAAGTAAACTCATATACGAACAAGAAAGCCTCGCTTACAAGTTTCGTCTTGAGCGAGAAAAACGAGAGGCAGAACGAAAACGCGTTGAAGCTATCGGCACGATGGTCTACCAGGACATAATCTCGGCAACCCTCAACGAGACACTCTTGAAATGGCAAGCGGTCCAAGCGACTCAAAATCTTGCGGAGTCAGAAAACGCAAAAGTTGTGATCATCGGGTCCGGCAAAGAAGGTTTGCCTGTGATTCTCGGTAATCAGTAGTTTCCGAGAATATGACAGTAATCCCTCGCGGTCACAAAGAATGTTAAATAAAAAATTCTCTGCTTTCAGAGTCTTCGGCGTGCTGAGTGCATTGGCGCTCTTTTCGGGCTGCTCCGATCCTGAAAACGCCAGGAGATCTTTGGGTGATTTATTCTCCATGTACGATGCCGAGGAGTCATCCATTGATCGAGGGGCGCCTCTTAGCCACTACATTGAAAATAATATCCCGATCGAAATAGCGGCGGTCTGGAACTCTGATGCCCTGACCGATGAGTTTTGGTTAGGCGTCCAGCTTGCAGCCGATGAAATCAACGCCATGCCGAGCGAACGTTTTCCAGAGGTAAAAATTAACAAGATTGATGCCGCGCCGTTTCTGGAATCAGCGAATTATAAGAGATCATATGATGGGCGATACCGGAATGCCGCTCAGGTTGCTGCTGCCGGAATGGCTGAAAAAATATTAGAGAACCCTGCCAATGTCGCAGTGGTTGGCCATGCCTATGCGGATCAAACCGCGACTAATGCGCTATTATCTTATGAGAGAGCAGGCATCTTATTTTTAGCCTCTACCTCCACCGCGGAACGGTTCTCGGGAATGAAAGCGCCACTCGCCTTTCAGCTGTTTCCGACCGTCACAACGATCGCTGAACGAGCTGCGACATTCGCCAAAAGTGCTGGCGTAGAACACCTAATTATTATTCAACAAAGAAGTATCTATGGCTCTTCTGAGGATCCCATCCCGAACTTCATGAAGCATCTAGCCAGCACAGGTATCGACCCAATTGAAGTTTTTTCCTTCCAAGCTAATTCGGGAGATAACACAGCGACAGTCGCCCGAGTCACTCAAGAATTGGTAAAAAAGATTAAGCCTGAAAACGTGCTCAATCAATCTGGATTGAGCGAAGAACCCGCTCCTGCACCCGGTGAGATCGGCTTATTCCTCCTCGTCGAGCACGAACTCGCAATGCTTATTTTTAAGCAACTTGAAATGCTTAAAATGACGCCTCCGATGCTTGCTGCAAGCCGGCTAGACGCCTATGAAAAGGTGGAGAAAGATATGTACCCAGGATTTACGTTCATTGATATTTTTGCTCCCGATCGGTCGTTAATTGCCAAACGATTTTCTGAATCATTTGAAAAGCGTTTCCCGGATTACAACGCGACAAACTATGCGGCACTCGGATATGACCATCTCCGATTTCTCTATACTGCCTTTCTTTGCGCCGAATCGACCGACCCCGGCTCTGTTGCACTAAATATTCGGTATCATATGCCAACGTGGTACGGTGCCACAGGATCATATAACTTTAATCAATCCTATCGCAATCTCGAGAATTCTACGGTTATCTTCCGCCAATTTAAAGAGAGCGAAGACGGGAAGCTCAAAATTGTGACATTAGATAAATAAGGAGACGCATGATGGCCCCGACGATTATTACCCTGGATCTTCTGCTGTGCTTAGTGCTTGCTTATTTTGGTCGACGCAGCAACATGGGGTTTTGGGGACTTTTTTTTGCATCAGTCCTTTTAACACCTGTCGTTGGAGTCATTCTTTTTCTTGTTACGAGGAAAACAGAGCCAAGGTACATACCGGGGAAGTAGTCCAAACGACTTGTCAGGATTATTAGATCTTTAGTGGAGTCGGTCGATCCACAAGCTCCAAAATTTAATCTTTCTTGCTACTCGTCCTTTGAATTGACAGGGCGCAATAAAGACATCTCCGAATGATATTTAGGCGTTGGCAGGTCATAAACTTTAAAAATCTGTTCCATCGTTCCGTCAGAGAACATTTCTTCGATTAATTTATCTATTCGAACTGCGTCGTCTTTTTTTACAAATTTTTTACTAATGCCAATATAGACCGGTCGTTGGTAACCGAACTTGAAAGTCGAGACATCGAGAGTCGCAGCCCGACCTTGCTTTTTGATCTGCAACAAACGCGGAAGATTCGAATCAATCAAGACATCGGCTGTCCCGTTCAATACGGCGTTTAGCGCTTCGATACGGGAATTAAATCGTAGGATATTCAGCTTAGGGTTGTCGTCAATTTCGGGGGTCGTCAACGCATCTTTTTCGTTCGCTAACTTAAGACCATTCAAATCCTTGAGATCAACAATATCCCCGTGTTTTTTCTTGTTTATCAAAAAATAGACTGCAGCAGCATGGACGCTAACAGGCCCTGCGAATCGCATAAACCCCCTTCGCTCTTTGCTTGCGTAGATCCAAGGAACCAAATGAACTGACCCATTTTTTACATCACTGATACCGTCGCTAAATGACTGCACCTTCCAATTTAGCCGATGGTCCATCCTGATAGCTAATTCTGATACTAACTCTCGGGCGGGACCAGAGAATACAAACTCCGCCTCGGCTTCGGTCAGCGGTTTAATTTTTTTATTTAACAACTGCTCGAGATTCAGCCGCGAAGGGCAACAAATAACCATCGCAGGAGGATAGTCAAGAACAGTCGCAACAAACGTTCTTTTCTCGCTTGTGGTTTGCGAATTAACTGCCGCGCTGAGCAGAAAACCCATAAACAGAATTAACGTTTTAGAAATACGAACAACAAGACGTGGATTAAAAAACATATCAATGTTGCCCCAAAGAATCACAAATGATCGCCGAAATTTCTTTTAAGTAATCGGTAAAAAAGAAATGTCCGCCGGGAAAAGAAAAGAACTTGATATCCCCAGCCGCGACGGCCCTCCAACCCTCGATTTGTTCACTCGTTACTTCATGATCTTTCGACCCCGAAAAAACCGTTATTGGTGTGTGAATTAAAGTACTTGGTGCCTGATCGTAATCGTCAACGGCGCCGAAATCGGCACGAAGGATAGGCTCAAAGAAATTCATCAATTCGTTATCCTGGCTAATTACTTCAGGGAGGCCGCCCAATTTGTTGATTGCCGCAATCATTTCACCCCGACTCATCGAAGCACGTTTTGTTGATCTACAATTATACTGGGGCGCCCGACACCCGCTTAGGAAAAGATGCTCAAGAACTATCGAACCTCCAGCGTTAGATTCAAGGCGACTCGCGATCCCGTGAGCGACTAATCCCCCCATACTATGTCCGAAGAGCGAGACCTTGTTAACGCCATGTTTGTCAATCTGTACGATCGCGTCATCGACGATTGCTTCTATCGATTTAAGGAGAGGCTCTTGGATTCGCTTTCCTCGGCCCGGTAACTCCAGTGTAACCCAGGGAATTTGACGCTCCAGCTGTCGAGCAAGATCTCGGTAACAATAACTATTTCCGCCCGCGAAGGGAATTGCAAATACAGTCATCAACTACTTGATGGCGTAGGACGTAGTCGGCCCTCTTCCATGTAAACAACCCGGTCGGCGGCTCCAAAATAACGATCATCATGCGTTACTGCAATGATAGTGGCTCCCATGGCTCTGATTTCTGGCAAAATTTCTTCATAAAAACGTTTCCGAAATGGCGGATCTTGATCTGCTGCGATTTCATCAAATATGTAGACTGGTCGCTCGTCCATCAGAGCTGATACAAGCGCTAACCGTTTTCGTTGTCCGGTTGATAGATTTAGATTAGTAAAACCACCATCCTCAAATCGTGTCTTTTTCGATATACCAACCCACGCAAGCAACTTCTCAACTCGCGGATAAGTTGACCGAGAAATTCCATAAAGTCGATCAAACAAATGAAAATCCGTAAACACCGCAGTGAAATGGTTGCGGTATGCAGGGTACATCTCTGGCGTCAGACGATCCCCATTCTCAAAGATTTCGCCGCGGTCCGGATAATACAGACCTGTTAGAATTTTAAGTAATGTTGATTTTCCGCTTCCGTTACCACCAACAATAAAAAAGAATCTCACCCGGCTCAACATTTAAATCGACCGGTCCAAGATTGAACGCGGTTTCATCGTGTTCAGAATCATATTTAAACTCAACACCTCTGAGCTGTAATCCGCCGAAGGGAGCGCTGCTTACCGGTGCCTCACCGCTTGACGCGGTAATTCCCCCGTCAAGTTTTCGCTCTAGCTCCTGAAGATTATCAACAGCAACGTCAGCTTCGATAAAAAGTGGAAGAGAGCCGACAACCAAGTCAATCGGGCCAATGATAAAAAGGATCGTCGCGCTCACTTTAATGACCGTCTCTACAGGTTCGTCCATTAATACCGGCCAAACAAAAACAACAATTCCAAGCAGGGTATAGAAGAATGCCTGCGAAAACATCATCACAAACGTCTGGTTACGTCCGGCCTTCTTCTTTTCATCCGCAAGATCGGCGCCGATCCGAATCTGACTTTTGAGAATGTCTTTCGCTTTGTGGCGATTTAACTTTAGCTCCTTAAAACCTTTAAGGCTCTGATCCACCGACGCAAGGAACTCGACTTCTTTTTGGGTCGCAGACCGGACTGACTCAATTATTGCGCCTCTTTTACTGATAAACGTAAGCACGCCCAACAGAATCGCTCCGAATGTCATCAAAAAGCCTTCAAAAGAGATAATAGCAATATAAATTGTCGCGAAGAGCAACATAATTAATGCGCCGAACGACGCAAAGATCACATGAGCACTGTCCGATATCAGAACCGTATCTTGTGAAAGCCGGTTAAAGATATATGACGGACCAATCTTCTCTATTTCAACAAGTTCTGACTTGGCCACCTTGTCAGCAACTCGCGCCCTGACGCCTTGAAGCATTTCTTCAACCGCAAGGATGGCATTGATCAATGAATACCGTTTCGAATATAAAAAAAGACCTAAAAGACCACCAAAAAGCAGAAGGGGCTGAATCTCGGGCTCAGACCCTACGGCTTGAGCCCCATGATTTATAGCGGCCAACACAAGAGCGCCGGCAATACCCGAGATAAACCCGAACAACATGACGCGACCCAAAGGCCTGTCAGTCTGATCAAAGACGAAGCCTACCAGGCGCGCGCCAGGTATTAGGGAGAGACTCTTCATTGATTTATTTTAGCTTGGGGAGAGACTAATAGTTCACTCATCTGACTGATTTATCTTTTAACAAAATCAGACCGACTCAAATTACCGCAAAATTCCGGTCGCCTACCAACACAAATATCGACCCAACGCATCGGATTCTGGACCACCATTCTCAATAAAAAACCGGCGTCTGGGAGCGCGTCTTCACGAACCCAGGCGCCGGTTGAAACATCTATCGGACTTTCTAAGCTTTCGCTTTTTCAGGACCCTCACTGACCATTTCTTCGTAGTACGCTCTGACCTTATTTGGATCAAAAGTCAAAAAAGTGCCGCCGGATTCAAAATGCTGAACAAAAACTTTTCCCAATCCGTACGCCACTGCACCGCCTAAAGCAGGCTGAGTCAAGACTGCGACATAAGCCCCGACGAAAGGGACGGCTTTAATTGCGCTTGCAACTGTGGCGCCTGCCAACACTGGAGTTCCACCCCCAATCAACGCTGCAATAGCGTTTCGGGCAAGGGACTTGGTGAACTTCACATTATAGATTGATGATAGTTTGTGAATCATCGCAAGCTGAACGGCGGTCATTCCGACCAAATCAACTCCCGGCGCAGGAATCACGCCAACCGCGGCCGTGCCGAGCGCATAGTTCCGCACAACCTCGTTTGCTTTCGCTAACCGCTCTTCGCTAGACATCTCTACGTCTTGCTCGACATCTTGAACGTTTGATTCTTCAGTCATTTTTTGACCCCGCTGTGAATGTTGTTTATCAAAACCTGCTTCATTATATGCTAAAAATTAATACAGTCCCATATACAAATTATATTTTAAAACGTAATTTTGATCACCAAAAATGCGCCAATATGTAAAAGTAAACCCAAGTTTTCTGGGTTCCGATCCCTGCGACCGATACAAATAAAAATCTAAAAGTCCATAGACAGTAGCCCAACGCCTCGCTGATCCGTCCCGTCCTGAACCATTACCTCGGCAATTAACGCTACCTTCTTCGACAGTGCGTGGATGAAGTCAACAACGATACGGGGTGTTCCTGTTGCGTCTTCTGAATAATCCATCCATAACGCCCCATACTGTAAATTCACATCCCAACCGTCGCCCGTTTCCTCGGTGCTGGAATAACCGCCCGCTAAAATAACTTTGTAATTATCCATCGCTTTTCGCGCGATTCCGACTTTAGTGCTGACAACTGAAATTCCAGAACCGTATCCGAACACCTTGAACGGGATCTGGAACGAAAACCCCGAATAATCATTATCGCCATGGTCTTGGTAGGCACCGCCTAAAACCAGATCTCCAATCTGCCAGTTGCCTCCGATCGTTGCCCGGTCGATATTGCTGGAATCGTAATCATTCATCTGAAGATCGGCAAAGACGGCTTTGTAGCACAATCGGTCCCAGCACTTTTGATAGGCGGTCGAATGGCTAATTCTATACTGTCCGCCTACAAATCCATGCCCTCCAAAAAAATGCGACTTATCGACATAGTTTCCGATTGCACCCGCCAACGGTGCCCACTGCGAACCTAACGTAAGAGCGCCCCAACCTCCTTTGAGTCCAACATAGG
Source organism: Arenicellales bacterium nBUS_48 (assembly GCA_051201575.1). GTDB lineage: Bacteria > Pseudomonadota > Gammaproteobacteria > Arenicellales > UBA868 > UBA868. Next base: position 1,676,086 of record CP179197.1, read on the forward strand.
CGAACTTGGTCGGATTTTTCGTACCCCAAAGCGACGGAGTCACAATGGAACCGTTAGATGTCCAAACGCTGTTTTCAAACACGACTATCGCGCCTAAATCATCCCCAATTTTCGTCTGTGCCGCAAACCCGATCGAAGAATCACCATCAGTCACTGTTGGTTCGCCGTTGTCGACCAGCACACCGGTTCGAGCAAAGCCATAAACATAGACCTCCGCGTCTGATGGTGGCAATAAAGGCAAATATTGCGCCGGTCCGGCAACTAACGCAGACGAAAAGAGCAGGGTCGTCAAGCTGACAGCACCACCGAGCGCCATCAGGCATTTATCTTTAACTGTAGCAAGAATCATAAATAAATCCGTTCTCTCTTTTGGAAGTAATCTTCTCGTTTCGTGCCGCTCCAGTTTAAGTTTAAATTTAAAAAAAGCAAAACATTTTTGACCGTAATCAAGTAAATTAAATTCGTAAAAACTTCTGATCAGGATTCTACTAGAACGATATACTCAAGAGAGTCTTAAACGATCAGCTAACGTAAGATTTGTCATGCATCTGAAAACTACTGAACATTTGTTTGCCCGTAGGTCTGTTTCTATATCGACCTTAACGCTTTTTCTCGTGGTCATATTGCTTGCTGGAATCGCAATGACACCTGTAGGTCTTGCAAGCGAGGATTATGGTAATTCCCCAAACCCAGCGCTATCGGACAAGGACTACAGTGCACTAACTGCGCGTTTGAAAGATTGCCAGGAGCTTATCCACAAATGGCTAGAAACCGAACAATGGGAGGCTAGCAGCGACGACACCGGCGCTTCAACATCCCGCTCTGACGCCGAAAACTGTTACCAGAGTATTCTCAGTGATTTCATTGGTGATCCAACTTATCATTGGGTAGATTAAAGACCGCTTAGGACGTTAGCCTGAAAACAATATATTTGACCTGAAGAAACCCATTCAAGTGATAAAAGCCTCAGAACTCAACAAAATTCTCGGTAACCCGTCGATCATCTCGGAAGAAACGTCCCTAACGCCTGGGCGGCCAGCTGATAAGAATCTTGATTTTTTTATCGCGCCCTCTGTTGTTCGAGAAAAACTCAAAGCACATGGCCATCTAGTCCAGCGTGACGTCATCGCATTTATTAACCTCAAAGGTGGCACGGGCAAAACAACTTCTTCAGTCACCTGTGCTCGCCGAGCCTGTGATTTTGGGCTTAAGACATGTCTGCTGGACCTCGATGCTCAAGCCTCGGCAACATTCATGCTCGCGCAAGACCGGTTGGAAACGACCCACCCGTTTATCGAGTTCTGGGATAAACCGCAAGAGCTATCGTCTGCACTAATAAATATTGACGAGCACTTAAGCCTTCTCCCCTCCTCTCTTGATAACAGTCTGCTTGACCTTCAACTGTCCAGGCCAGTCTCCCAAAAAAATGCCGTAAGGGAGTGCTGCGACGAGCTTTTTAAAATGGGAAATGATTTGATTTTTGTTGACTGTCCGCCATCTCTTGGAGCCGGGGTCATCTCGACAATATGCGCTTCCAACAAGCTAATTATTCCAACAACTGCGGATAGTTTTGCCTTAAGGGGAATTGATCTCACCATAAGCGAGACTGAAGCAATCTCGGACGCTTTTGGAATAAAGCCACCGGAAATTTTTATTCTTTTGACGCATTTTGATCGTCGAATTAAGATGAGCGAATCCGTGCTCGCAGATCTAAAGCAACGTTATGGTGACCGCGTTATTGCTCAACCGATTCGAACAAGTTCCTACTTTGCCCAGGCTCAAGAGCGAAACAGAACCGTGTTCGACTTTGCAAAAGCAAAAAAACCCCAACTGGATTACGATTTCGCGGTGCGCGCTATGTTGCACCTTAATCCGGACAACATTTCAGACACAACCTCATGATAGAAAATACCGATCCCAAAGAGTCTAGTTCTACATCTTCAACTCGCAGACGACGGCGTCTCTACGAGACTGAAGAGTTTAATAGCAAGGTCTCGAGCGATAACAGCAGTCCATCGACACCTTCTGATGTTTCATCTTCGGAGCAGGTTCAATCAAACGGATTGACGAGTGACGATATCCAAATCCAGGCCGCAGATAACACCATCAAATATTACTGTTACTGGTCTTTCTCAGCAGCGCTAATTCCGATCCCCGTTGTTGACCTGGCGGCGATGACCACAATTCAGGTAAAGCTTGTCCAAGAATTGTCAGAACTATATGACGTCCCGTTCTCACATGGTAAAGCGAAAAAGGCAGTCACTATTCTTGTTGCTGGAATGTCTTCGGCGACGTTTGCAAGTCTCGGAAAGCTGGTGCCAGGTCTAGGCTATTTTGGACTTGTGGCTCCCCTTGCAATCATTAATGTCAGTCACACCTATGCCGTAGGAAAGATATTCGCACAGCATTTTCAAGCCGGAGATAATTTAGACTCCTTTGATGCTGTAGATCAGAAAGAAACTTTCAAATCAAAAATAAAAGACGGAAAAGAATTTGCGCGCCGCACCAAAGAAGAATTTAAATCAAAATTTAAAAGAGAACAGAAAGCGGTTTAACCCTTGCGGATCGGGTCACTTCACAATTTAGTTAACAAACGCGCGAGCATTTTGAAAAATTCTGAGCCATGGACCATGCTCGCCCCAGTCTTTGGGGTGCCATGAGTTTGTTATCGTTCTGAAGTTACGCTCTGGATGCGGCATCATAATATTGACCCGGCCATCTGCCGCGCACAAACCTGCGACCCCGCTGGGAGACCCATTCGGATTAAAAGGAAAACGCTCTGTAGGGTGACCATGATTATCCACATATCGTAGCGCCCACTGGCCATTAGCCTTCAATCGGCTCAGATCGTCCTCCCCACTAAATTCCGCGCGGCCCTCCCCATGCGCGACAACCACCGGCATCCGGGACCCCTGCATCCCATCGAATAAAATTGAATCACTGTTGGTTATCTCAACCATAATCACGCGGGATTCGAACTGCCCCGACAAATTTTCTGAAAATCGAGGCCAATGTTCTGCGCCAGGAACCAAATCCTTTAACCCTGCAATCATTTGACAGCCATTACAAACTCCAAGCGTGAAAGTATCTTGCCGAAAGAAAAACTCCGCAAACATCGCTCTCATTGCGGGCTCAAAAAGAATTGATTTGGCCCAGCCCATCCCCGCCCCAAGAACATCGCCGTACGAAAATCCACCACAGGCAACGAGCCCCTTAAACTCCTGAAGATCCTGTCGCCCCTCTTTCAAATCTGACATGGTCACATCGATAGCCCTGAACCCGCCGCGATCAAAAGCAGCAGCCATCTCCATATGCCCATTCACCCCTTGTTCCCGAAGAATTGCAACCTGAGGTCGGGTCCCTGACAATATCGCTTGGGTTGCAGGGTTCTTTCTCAGATCAAACTTCAAAGATGCGTGCAGTCCAGGGTCGGATAAATCCTTAATTCGATTATGCTCCGCCAAAGCGCACGTCGGCTCATCCCTAAGGCTTTGCAACTTTGCCGTCAGTTCTGACCATATCAAATGCATTTCGCTTCTTGCACGATCGATCAGCAGCGTGTCGCCCACGCTAATCCGAACAACATCACCTCCTTCCACAGGGTGTCCAATGACGCGCACCCGATCTCGGAGATTTTCTGCTTCAAAAGCACGCATGACATCCTCCAGATCTGCATCCCTCACCTGAAGCACCGCTCCTAACTCTTCCGAGAATAATACCGCCAACGGTTCATCCTGATCGCCGAGATCGATCTCCAGAGAACAGCGGCTCGCAAATGCCATCTCCAGCAAGGTCATCACCAAGCCACCATCGGAGCGATCATGGTAGGCCATCGTTTGGCCCTCGGCCAAAAGATGGCGTGAGACCGAGAAGAAGCTTACTAAATCGCTGGGATCAACCACATCGGGCGTTTCAGTACCCACCTGACCAAAAACTTGCGCCAACGCGGACCCCCCTAAACGATTTCTGCCTTGCGCAAGATCCACAAAAAGTAAAACAGATTCTTCCGACAAATCAAGCTCTGGGGTCACCGATCGGCGAACATCAGCGACAGGAGCGAACGCGGTAATGACGAGAGACAATGGAGATCTCACGCTAAATTCTTCCCCGTCATGATGCCAACGGCTGGTCATCGACATCGAGTCTTTACCAACCGGAATCGAAATACCGAGCGCCGGACATAGCTTTGTTGCCACTGCCTCGACTGTCTCAAACAACGCGGCATCCTGCCCCGGTTCGCCCGCAGCTGCCATCCAATTTGCACAAAGATGAATATCTGACAGTTCCGCAATCCCAGCGCTCGCGATATTCATGATGGCCTCAGCCACCGCCATCTGGCCACTCGCGATAGGATTAATAAGGGCAAGTGGCGCTCTCTCGCCAATAGCAATTGCTTCACCAGTCAGGCTATCAAAGCCTGCTGTTGTAATGCCCGCATCCGCCACCGGAACCTGCCAAGGCCCTACCATCTGATCTCGGGCGATCTGCCCACCAACGCTTCGATCGCCTATCGTAATCAAAAAAGTTTTGTCTGCAACAACAGGTAATCGCAGCACTCTGTCCAAAGCGTTTACTGTGTCAACATCATCGAAATAAGTTGATTGAAATGTTGGCGAATGAGAACGAACCTCGCGGTGCATCTGAGGCGTATTACCAAACAGCAGGGACATCGGCAGATCGACAGGATTTTCCGGCGTGTCGACCAAGTCGCCAATCTCGCCGTCTTTGACTAACTGCAGTTGCAGAGATTCTGTAGCCTCCCCGACCACACTAAAAAGGCACCGCTCCCGAGCGCAAATTTCTCTAAATCGCTCAATATTTTGGGGCGCAATTGCAAGCACGTAGCGCTCTTGTGCCTCATTACACCAAAGTTGCATCGGCGATAACGAAGAATCATCAGACGGAATCTTATCAAGATTTATTTTTGCCCCAAGACCCGCATCAGATACTAGTTCTGGTAACGCATTTGAGAGACCGCCGGCCCCGACGTCGTGAATCGAGACGATTGGATTGCTATCACCAAGTGAAATACAGCGGTCAATGACTTCCTGGCATCGTCGTTGCATCTCTGCATTTCCCCTCTGGACCGACGTAAAATCGAGCCGCTCATCACTCTCCCCGGAATCAACACTTGACGCCGCACCGCCACCCAAACCAATCAACATCGCAGGGCCCCCGAGCACGACCAGATGCGCGCCCGGTTGAATTTTCTGCTTCCGGACATGCTGCTCTCGGATATTGCCCATACCACCCGCAATCATGATCGGCTTGTGATACCCATAGCGGTGATTCGTTACACCTTGTTCCGTCAGTGTCTCCAGGGTTCGAAAATAGCCCGCAATATTAGGTCGGCCGAATTCGTTATTAAAAGAAGCGGCCCCCACGGGCGCTTCCAGCATGATCTGAAGAGGCGGAGCAATTCTCGAAGGACTTTGCTCGCCTAATTCCCATGACATCGACAAGTCAGGGACTCTTAAATTTGAGACTGAAAAACCGGTCACCCCCGCTTTTGGCTTCCCCCCGCGCCCGGTCGCACCCTCATCACGAATCTCCCCGCCCGCGCCTGTCGCGGCTCCCGGAAATGGCGATATGGCAGTAGGATGATTATGTGTCTCTACTTTAAGCACCATATGAAGGGGTTCAGTGATCTGAGTATATTCAGAGGAATCAGGTCGAGGGAGAAACCACGAAGCGGGATAGCTTTTGATTACGGCGGCGTTATCAGCGTAAGCCACAAGAGTCTTAGCGCCGTTTTCCGCATGCGTCTGACGAATCATTCCAAACAATGAGCGCGTCTCTGCTTTTTGATCAATCATCCAGGAGGCGTTAAAGATTTTATGTCGACAATGCTCAGAATTGACTTGAGCGAACATCATCAACTCGGTATCAGTTGGATTTCGGCCCAGAGCCAGAAAGGAATCGTAAAGATAACCACACTCCTGATCGGTCAACGCAAAACCTTGGACTTCGTTAGCTGTCTTTAGGGCTTCAATACCGCCACCCATCAGATCAATCAATTCCGGAGGGCCCGGCGACCGATCTTCAAATATTTCGAGGAGTGAATCAACGTTGGTCGCGATTGACTCAATCATTTTGTCATGCAGGATGTCAATAAATCCAGCATCAGCCTGGACATTCTGACCCGCATTTCCGAACCGCCAAATAACCCCTCTTTCAACTCGGCGAACTGAATCGAGTCCACAATGGTGGGCGATCTCAGTTGCTTTTGTGGACCATGGCGATCGTGTTCCGGAGCGCGGCGTGATCGCCACCGCACCTTGAAATCTGCTCGGGAATGAAGCCGAACTGTCCGAAGCATCCAACAAGTTCTCAAGAACTTCTACTGTCGCTTGATCAATCTTCCTCTTGACATCAACGAGATAAAAAAAATGCGCGGAGAGGTCGACGAAAGAGTATCCCGCTTGGCGGACTCGAGCGGCCACCCTTTCGAGCTTAAAAGCCGTTAGTGCGGGACCACCATCAAGGATCAGCATTGGACCAGTCGCTAATCTCACTCACCTGTTACTGGAGAAGAAAGATCAAGCCCCAACCGATGAGCCACCTCTTCATAGCCCTCGACGACGCTTCCAAGACCCTGCCTGAAGCGGTCCTTATCCAACTTTTTTCGAGTGTCTTTATCCCAGATACGGCAACCATCTGGCGTAAATTCATCACCCAGCATTAACTTTCCATCACGCCGACCAAACTCGAGTTTAAAGTCAATTAACAGCAGGCCGGCATCCAAGAAAAGAGCTTTTAGAATCTGGTTCACTTTAAAAGTCTGGCGTTTCATCTCACCCACTTCTTCAGCAGTAGCCCAGCCAAACGAGTCGATGTGATACTCGTTGATCATGGGGTCATGCAGTTGATCGTTCTTCAGGAAAAATTCAAACACAGGAGGATCTAAATCAACCCCATCTTCAATACCCAACCGTCGACAAAGGGAGCCTGTTGCCATGTTTCGGACAACGCACTCGACGGGAATCATATCGAGTCGTTTGACCATCGACTCATTATCCCCACAAAGCGCATCGAAATGCGTCGATACGCCCTGGCGCTCCAAATGCCCCATAATAAATGCGTTGAAACGATTATTGACCATCCCCTTGCGCGCGAGCTGCTCCACTTTTTCGCCATCAAAAGCCGATGTATCGTTTCGAAATTCAAGCAAAAGTTGGTCAGGATCTTCTGTTAAAAAAACAGATTTCGCCTTCCCCGAATAAAGTATTTCGCCTCGATTCATTAATAAATACCTTTCCGGGGTTGCCTAAATTACACCAGCTGTCTGCATTGCCTCTCTGACAACTTCTTGATTGGCGGCTGACAGCGGTAAAAGTGGGAGTCTAATTCCGTCACCGATGATACCCTGCTGCTGAACCGCCCATTTCGCCGGAATAGGATTAGATTCAACAAACAGCGCTTTATGCAACTTCTCAAGCTGCGTATTCAGATCACGAGCCTCCTTTGCGTTTCCGGCTACAGCAGCCGTGCACATGCGGTGCATTAACTCCGGGGCAACGTTAGCCGTGACTGAGATCGTACCTCTTCCGCCTGAAAGCATCAGGTCACACGCTGTCCCATCTTCGCCTGAATACACCATAAAGTCTTGAGGAGACCGGTTAATCAGATCCCGTCCCCGATCAAGATCGTTAGTGGCATCTTTAATCGCCACAATGTTCTCAATCTCTGCCAAACGCAACGTGGTGTCGTTATGCATGTCGACCGCTGTTCGTCCTGGAACGTTATATAAGATTTGAGGGATCGCAACGGCTTCGGCAATCGTTCGAAAATGCTGGTAAAGACCCTCCTGAGGGGGCTTGTTGTAATACGGTACGACCAATAGGCATCCATCAACGCCTGCAGCAGCGGCACGCTCTGTAAGAAGAATCGCTTCCGACGTCGAATTTGCGCCTGTTCCCCCGATCACCGGAATACGCCCTGCGACCGCCTTCACGGTTTTTTCGATGACCTCCGCGTGCTCGTTATGGTCAAGCGTCGCAGACTCACCCGTAGTCCCAACGGAAACGATAGCATCAGTGCCTTGCGCAATATGATGCTCAACAAGCTTTTCAAGTGCTGGCCAATCAACTGAGCCATCGGTATTCATTGGGGTGACCATTGCCACCATGCTGCCGGTAAACATCGGGATACTCCTTAACGAAAAAAGATCTTAAACCCTAGAACGCGTAGCCTTTGGGCGAGATGTCGATGGTACTTGTCGCCTCTCGCTAGCACAAGGTCGAAGATCAGGCAGTTGGCAGACGCGTTGTCAGGCTCTCTTTAAGAGGCGTCGGTCTAAAAATGCCATTTGAGCTCGTTCTCATCAATTGTGGCCTCGGCGCCAATGCCAATCGGAGCATTATTTTCAATATGGCCAAAATCGGTTGAGACAAAAACAGGACAAGGCGTTCGCTCGGCAAGCTCGGCCAAAAGCCATCTGACCTCCGCTGGATCCCTAAAACACTCCGTAAATTGCCCAAAAACGACCGCCCGAACCCCAGTCAACAATCCTGAATCCAGCCACTGTCGCCAGTCTCGCAGGATCCGGGGAGCTGTTTCACCCGTATCTTCAAAAAATAAGATGTGTCGAGAAAACCTTTGAGGCAAATACCGCGTGCCGATTAAATTACTTAAAACACTTAAGCACCCGCCAAATAACTGGCCGGCGATCGGGCCCGTGATCGGCCTCGAACCCGCGACAGGGCTGAGCTTGAGATCCCCTGACCAAGGGCCACCCCACCCCGTACTTAAAAGGTCGATCAAATTTTTGACCGTCGCACCATTTTGCCAGAGAGGAGATCCTGGCATAGGCGCGTGCAAAGAGGGCCATCCCAAAACTGTAAACAACCCGCTTTGAAGCGCTGTCACGTCTGAAAAACCAATCAAACATTTACGCTTCGATCTAGCGACCCGCTCCCACTCGATGCGACTCAATAGGTCGCTCGCGCCATACCCCCCTCTGGCACTTAATATTATTCCCACTTCATCACTATGGAGCGCAGCACTCATTTGGGCTGATCGCGCCAGAACCCCGGCCTCTTCCAAACGGGATAGCGTTGATAACCCCAACGACTCATAGCTGACATCCAGCCCGGCCTTTCGAAGCAAAGATAGATGCCGATCAAGCAATTCTGTAACCGGGGGACCGCACGGTTCGATAACTCTAATCAATTTATTGGTCATTGCTTATTCAAAAATGTCCACTTCGTCATCCCAGATCCGGAATCCGTTAATACCTTTTTCGAATCAATCTGCATCACAGGGTGGAAAAGATCCTTCTCATCAAAAGGATAGCTCATTTGCGCCAACAACGCGGGTCTTATAGCATAACCATCTTCCCAAGGACTTTGCCAGAGTCCGTAATAACCGAGATCAAGCCCAATGTCCGTTGCTGTGATACTAAAAGGTTATCCGCGTCTTTCTGAAACATTTATCGCTCAGGAAATTCAAAGTCTCCAAAAAGCTGGCTTGGAGCTCGAGCTGATTTCACTCCGACACCCGACGGATACCGATGTCCACCCGGTTCATCGGGAAATCAACAAAACAGCCCTCTATCTTCCGGAGTATCTCTGGCAGGAATCGACGCGAGTGATTCGAGCGTGGTGGCGGATCCGAAAATTACCCCATTACTTGCGCGCGCGAAGAGTGTGGCTCAATGATTTAAAACGCGATTTAACCTCAAACCGCATTCGCCGATTTGGCCAATCCCTTGTTCTCGCGAATGAACTCTCAAATGATGCCACCCTAATTTATGCGCACTTTTTACACACCCCGTCCTCAGTGGCACGTTATGCGGCCCTTCTACGAGACCTGCCTTGGTCCTTTTCCGCCCACGCAAAAGATATCTGGACCACGCCAGAGTGGGAAAAGCGCGAAAAAATCACGGACTGCGCCTGGGGGGTTACATGCACGGAGACAGGGAGTGTCCACCTCAAAAGCCTGACGGACTCGCCCGATAAAATTACCCTGCTCTACCATGGTCTCGATATTCGCCGCTTCTCGGAACCGTCATCATTTGATCAAAAAAGCAATGATGGAACATCGCGCGATAAAACGCTTCGACTTTTTAGTGTCGGGAGGGCGGTTCCCAAAAAAGGATTCTTTATCCTGCTCGACGCACTCGCCGCTCTACCGCAAGATTTTTACTGGCAGTGGCAGCACGTCGGTGGCGGCGGTGACTTAAGAAGACTTCAGTCACACGCTGCCGATCTTGGGTTAAATGACAACGTGAGCTGGCTCGGACCACGCTCACAAAAAGAAATACTTTCGCTTTATCGTAAGAATGATCTTTTTTTACTGCCAAGCCGCATCACCGAAGATGGCGACCGGGACGGGTTGCCCAATGTTTTAATGGAAGCTGCTAGTCAAAAACTGGCGATCATCTCCACGGCGCTATCCGGCATTTGCGAGTTTATCGAGACAGACACTCATGGATTACTTGTCCCGCCCGACGACTCCAATTCACTTCTGGGCGCAATTCGAAAGGCAGCTAAACCGGATTTACGGGCAGCGTGGGCGACCGCTGCATTCAAACGAGTTCATCATGAGTTTTCTCACCACGAAAACATTCTTCCGCTCGTTGAGCTAATCCGCCAGCACCAAGAGCCTGCTCAATGAGAATCGGTTTTTACGCGCCGCTGAAATCTCCTTTCTCCGACTCGGTCTCCGGCGATCGGACCATTGCGCGACTTCTCATCAAGGCCCTCACAGTCAGCGGTCACGAAGTTTTGCTAATGAGCGATTTCCGATCGGTGTCAATAAGCGGTGATGAATTTCAGCAGCAAGACATAGCGTTCCAGGGCAAAAAGTCGCGAGCGATATGCTCGACGATCCTAACCATGTGGTTCATTCAATCGACATCTGGCTGACTTATCATCTCTACCACAAGGCGCCTGACTGGCTCGGCCCGCAAGCTTGTAAAGCATTAGGCATTCCTTACGTCGTTACCGAAGCTTCCCACGCACCCAAACAGAAAGTGGGTCCATGGCAACTCGGACTCGAACAGGTTGAAAAATGTCTCTCGGTCGCATCGGGAGTGATCTCGCTTAACCCCAGGGATGTCGAGTGCATTCAATCACTACTCAAACCCGACGCAAAACAAATGTTGCTCGCTCCCTTTGTTGCTGACTCTCCCGATTTGGCTGATTCGCCCGAATCCATAAAAAAGACAATTTCGGCGAAATATCAGCTTGGGCCGAATTGCCCCTGGATAATCACCGTCGCGATGATGCGACCCGGAGACAAGTTGAAGTCTTATCTGGCGCTTGCAGAAGCCTTGAAACACATCACCAGCCTCGATTGGCAACTCGTTGTCGTTGGCGGTGGCCGCGAAAAGGATCAAATTGTTGACGCTTTCTCCGACACAGCAAACCGGGTCTGTTTTACAGGGGTTTTGGAGGAAGCTGAAATTTCTCAACTGTTATCGGCCGCTGATATTTTTGCTTGGCCGGCCATCAATGAGGCATTCGGCATGGCGATCCTTGAAGCGCATCGGCATGGACTGCCAGTGGTCGCGGGTTACACTGACGGCGTCGCCGCTACGGTAGCGGATACTCGGACCGGATTTTTGACGCCAGCCGGTGATGTCGTATCATTCGCAAATGCACTCTCTGCCTTAATTCAAGATGAATCCACTCGTGCCCAAATGGCAAGAAATGCAAGGGATAAATTTCTGGAACGACATACAGTTGAATTGGCCGCCGAAACGATCCGGTTGTTTCTTTCGCAGATAAAAACCCAATGACTCAGATTCTTTTCGTGCGACATGGTCCAACCGAATGGAATGAGTCAAGACGAATTCAGGGGCGCACCGATGTTGAATTAAGCGCTGACGGAGAGAGATTAGCTGCGTCCTGGCGATTAAAGCGACCTTATTCTGACTGGCATTGCTTTTGCAGTCCGCTAAAACGTGCACGCAGAACTGCAAACCTACTCGGATTCACAAGTATGACCCCGGTAGACCTTCTTCAGGAGATGCATTGGGGTCATTGGGAAGGACACACCCTCGAGTCATTACGCCGTATCGATCCGCAAGCGTTTCGCCGGAATGAAGATCGCGGACTCGATTTTCGACCCCCGGGAGGGGAAAGTCCCCGAGAGGTTTGCCGTCGATTAAAAACATGGCTTAACACCCTTTCGGATCAACACCTTCCTGCTGTCGCGGTTTGTCATAAAGGCGTGCTGAGGGCGGCTTTAAGCATCGCGATCGATTGGGATATGATGGACGATCCGCCTGAGAAACTTCGCGATGGATGCGGGCATCTGTATCGTCTTGAAAACCAGAACCTCGTTCTTGAAAAAATCAATATAAAACTCAGCTCAGATTAAACAGTCAAAATGATAAAAAAACGGGCGCGTGAGATAGGTCTTAACTTTCCCGGCATCACGGGTGCAAACAATGCCATCACCGATATACAGGGTGTTGAGGTTGGATTCACAACTTTGATTGAAGGCGACGGGCCTTTGAAGTGTGGGGCAGGTCCCATTCGAACTGGCGTCACTGCATTACTCCCTCGCGGACGGGATCCGATCCCGAAGCCGGTATGGGCTGGCGTACACCGGTTCAACGGAAACGGCGAGATGACCGGCACCCATTGGATTGAAGATGGTGGTTATTTTCTTGGGCCAATCATGATGACCAACACCCACAGCGTTGGCCGAGTTCATCAGGCGGCTGTTCAATGGATGATTGATACCTATCCAAAGCACTGGGGCGATGAGCATTTATGGGCTATGCCAGTCGTGGCTGAAACTTATGACGGGATGCTAAATGATATAAACGGTCTCCACGTTAGCGAGGCGCATGCGCGCGCTGCCCTGAACAATGCCGTGACGGGTCAGATAAGTGAAGGAAATGTTGGCGGCGGCACCGGTATGATTTGCTACGAATTTAAAGGCGGAACCGGAACCTCATCACGACAAATTAAGATTTCCGAAAACCAGTACCAGGTCGCTGCGCTGGTTCAAGCCAATCACGGACGACGAGAGGATTTGACGATCCTTGGCTCGCCTGTTGGCAAACATTTCACCCACAACTTAATGCCGCGTGACCATGAGTTTGGCTCTATTATTGTAATCATTGCAACCGATGCGCCCCTAATGCCCCACCAACTAAAACGCCTTGCCAAACGAGGCGCTATCGGCATCGCCCGGGGCGGGACCACCGGCGAAAATGGATCTGGAGATATCTTCCTCGCTTTCAGCACAGCAAATGAGGTTCCGATCGAATCAATGGGCAGCGTGAACGGTGAATTTGAATGGACCGGCGATGACCTTTGTGATTCGATTTATGAGGCAGCGGTCCAATCGGTCGAGGAAGCGGTAGTTAACGCTTTAATTGCGGCTGAAAGCATGGATACCCTGAGGCCATTCGGTTTTCCCTGCTCAGCAATCAATCCGACAGATCTGGTCGCAATTGTTAATCGTCATCAGCGCTAACGTCGCGACATTAAACTGTATTCGATACCGTCAACACGTCTTAGATTGAGTTTAAGTTTCTTGTTTCAGCCACTTTTGAACAAGCTGAACATCGCCATCAATAAAATCGAGCCTTTTATAAAATCCGCGCACCAATAAATTATCATGTCGAATCATGGCGTGAATCTTAGGCACGTCTCGATCAATCAGCCACTGCTCGGCAGAAGCCATCAATGCCCTCCCAATACCTTGAGTTCGATAGTCCGGCGCGACTGCCAGGTAATAGACCCAGCCTCGATGGCCATCGCAGCCGACCATCACGCTTCCACATAATGTTTGATCGAGATAGGTAATAAGCAATTCAGACGACGGATTTTCAACGCACTGGCGAATATCGTCTACAGGATTATTCCATGGCCGAATTAAGTCGCACACCTGCCAAAGTGCTAACAATTCATCTTGGTGATCAGAAACATAACTTTTAAATATCAGATTATCAGGCGACGGCATCACGGTTACTCAAGATGCTTTTTCAATGCGGTTGCAGAATTTTTTGCACCGTTGCAGGTTTTCCCAGGAAAGCGAGACGGGTTGGCTTCGGTCATTTCACTAACCAAATCACAAAGTCTCTCGGCGCTAAGTGTCTCCTCCGAGAGCACCCGCGCACGCCCCATTGACTCCAATCTTTTGGCGCGAGCAGATTGCTCGCTCTGGGCACCCTCTCCTTCAAATGGAATGACTATTGCAGGTGCGCCCGTCGCCAAAAGATCAACGACTGTGTTATATCCAACCTGAGAAATCGAAATTGCACATTGACTTAACAGTTGACGGAAATCAGAGCGATTAGCCTCTACAACTACCTTATTCCCCCCCAGCATCTTGATCTCTTTTTTTAAACGCGTTGCGGGGTTTGAGCCGAGCAGAAGGCGCCAGGGCCGCGAGCATTTCGATAAGGCGCATGCCCTTGATGCCGCCTGATAAATTTTCTCCCCCGCTGCACCACCGCCCGCAGAAACGAGCACCTCGGACGTTTCATCGACCTTTTGTAATTGAGTTTGAACTGAACAAGACGAATTCGTATCAACCAGGCCGGTATAACGCATCATCGGCATAATGCTTTCTGTTTTACTGAAAGACGCATCAAACGGTAGAAACTCGGTATCGCCATGAACGAGCACCTGATCATAAAATTGTGTTAACAGATCAACAGACTCCTCCTCCCGTTGATTCGAACGAATTTGAACGCTGTCACGAACTGAACAGACCACCTTCGTTCCCCTCTTTTTTGCTTCTGTTAGCAGCGGCATAATCTCAAAACGAAACCGGCGTCGACCGAACGGGAAAAGCTCAGTCACCAAGACCGAAGGTTGAATGTCAGAAAATATTCGCAATAATTCGTCGGCTCGCGCCTGCTCAAGCGCTGATGTTACCGGTCGCCCCGCTTGATCGACGATCGACGAAAAAGAAAGGTCTGCGCTTTTTACGGGAGGTAACTGATGTACCCGAACCTCTTTGAACATTTCCTGATTAATTGGGATACCACCACTGACAACCTGGACGTCCAGTCCTTCCTCCATACACGCCTGTGCGATAGCAAGAGTGCGCCTGAGATGCCCTATTCCAAGGAGATGCTGGACATAAAAAAGAATCAATTTAAGACAGCCGCCAATAATTCAGCCGGTACCTGAATGAACTTGTTCTGACGGCGCAATGAGGGCTTTGGCGCGATTACAGATGACCTCCAGGCCATCAAGAAATTCATCCGCGCCGTGATCAAAAGGCACAGACTGCTGTTCAAGATGAATCAACGCTTTGGCCATCGCGTCGGGAGAGCGGTCTCCGTCACCGTTAAGCATTGAAACCAATCCGAGAGAAGCCGCACGATGAGCGCGAAGCGTCTGTTCCATTCTCGGAGTCGAGCGTGGGATCAAGAGCGCGCGCTTATTAAACGACAGAATTTCGCAAAATGTGTTGTAACCCCCCATTGCCACGATACCGTCAGCCCGATCCATCAGGATTTCCATATTGGCGTTGAACGTTATCATTTGCACGTCAGCAAGAACCGCAGCGCGCCTTTGGAAACGATGTCGGACGGCCTGAGCCATAAAGGGGCCCATGACGATCACGACGGATTTCGACGGTCGCGGCTTTTGTTCAAGCGCACTTAGCACCCAGTCGACTAACGTTTCACCATCACCGCCGCCGCCCGGCGTCACCAGCAGAAACGGATCTTCCGGCAAACTTACCGGTGCTTTTGCAATATCGGGCAAGGAGCGCCTGAGATAGCCGGTGTACACCATCCGCTCGAAGCTTGCTCGGCTGACACCCAGTTCTGCGAGTGGATTACCCATGGACGGGGTGCCAAAAACCCATAACTCGGTGTACAAGTTCTCCAGATCACGAGGCGTGCCACGTTTATCCCACTCTTTTCGTAAAATCACCGGGTCATCAAGAATATCGCGCAGTCCAAGCACCGTGCTTACCCCAGCATCTCTTAACCGCTTCAGGGTAGCAATAACCTCGCCTTTCAACCCTAGCGGTTCTTTATCGACCAGAAAAAGGTCTGGCGAAAACGTCTTCGCGGTCTGATCAAGAATTGAACTTCTTAATCGAAGAGTTTGTGATAAGTCAATATGATCCGACAGCGACGTGTAGTCACCACCGCGGAGTTTCACGACTCCAGGAATACGCACGAAATCAACGCGACTTTTAAAATCAAAGCTTCCAATGATGGGCGATCCCGAAACAATCAGAACCCTGAGTCCTGCAAAATGGTCGACCAGAGCGTGCGCAATTGCGCGACACCGTCGCAAATGACCCAGCCCAAACGAATCATGGCTGTAAATCAGAATTCGTTTTCCTTGAAGTGATGCGTCCATATTTTTCTTAAGTCACTTAGCCGAGGACACCATGATCTTGCCACTGGCTGTCGCTACTTCAACCTTGTTCTGATTATCGCAAACGCAAGTGAGCTCGATTACCCCACCTTCGAACTTTGGCTTATTCTGTTTATCAATCACTTTCCAGACCGCTCGCAGTGTATCCCCCGGTCTTACAGGCGCCGTAAACTTGCAATTATGCTCGAGATAAGCAATCGCCGTGCCGGCGAAATAAAGTCCAATGGGAGCGGCGATAAAAGCGCTAGTGAATGGACCATGCAAGATCCTCCCGCCAAATCTTGACTGCGCCGCAAAGGTTTCATCAACATGCAAAGGATTAAAATCGCCGAAAAGACCTGACGCTGTAACAAGATGAGTTTCGGTGATCGTTAGTACGTAATCAAACTCGTCACCAACGCTGACTTCATCGTAAAATTTTCCGCTCGGAACGCGCATCAAAATGCTCTCTTGAATATTCAGCCCTGATTATAAACGGCGTTCTCGCCAAGTCCTGGTACTAATTAGTAAACTCGAGGCTCTCAAAAAGAAGCAGAATAAGCATCGCTACCTGACATATGAAAAAAAACTCGGTAGGATTAGCGTTCTGATTTTTGGAGGAATCTTGTGTCTATTTTTGATTTTCAGTTAGAAAAAAATCGAGCTAATTTTGAGCCATTATCGCCGGTGAGCTTTTTGAAGCGCGCGGCCCAAGTGGTTCCTGACCATGTTGCAATTATCCACGGCAAAAGGCGTTATACCTACAAATCGTTTCTAGACCGGTCATGTCGGCTCGCAAATGCGCTCAGCGGTCGGAACATTGTGGCCGGAGACTGTGTTGCGATTATGGGAGCGAACACCCCGGAGATGCTTGAAGCTCACAATGCAGTCCCCATGATCGGGGCGGTACTGAACTCACTCAACATCAGACTTGATCCGCAAACAATAGCGTTCATTCTTGAACATGGTGAGGCAAAAGTTCTACTAACAGACTGCGCATTCTCACCAGTTGTTAAAGGCGCATTGGCACTTATTGATCGAGAGATTTTGGTCATCGACATCGATGACTCGGAGAGTGACGGTGGCGAGCGATTAGGTGAGATGACCTACGAAGAATTTATTGAATCTGTCTCAGGAGAATTCTCGAGCGAACAACCGGCCGATGAATGGCAGGCGCTTTCGTTACTTTACACCTCTGGGACCACAGGAAATCCCAAAGGATGTGTTTATCACCATCGAGGTGCTTATCTTAACGCGATCGGCAATATGACCACGATGGGTCTTAATCGACATTCGGTTTACCTTTGGACATTGCCCATGTTTCACTGCGATGGATGGACGTTTACATGGGCGGTTACCGCGGCGATGGGTACTCATGTATGCCTTCGGGCTGTCGAACCCAAAGCCGTGTTTGACTCAATCTCAGAGAATTCGGTCACCCACATGTGTGGCGCACCGATTGTGATGAATCTTTTAGCTAACGCCCCAAAGGAGATGAAAACACCTTTCTCCCAAACCGTTGAGATCGCGACCGGTGGGGCTGCGCCACCTTCAGCCGTCATTGAGGCGATGGAGTCGGACGGTTTTCACGTGACTCATCTCTATGGTCTTACTGAAACCTACGGCCCGGCAACTGTTTGCATTCCGCAAGACGATTGGCAGACGCTTCCGCTGCAACAGCGCTCAGCACGCATGTCCAGACAAGGCGTGCATTACGCAACGCTGGAAAACGCCAGCGTTAAACACTCTAATACAATGGTTGATGTCCCATGGGATGGAGAAACGTTTGGCGAAGTAATGGTTCGAGGCAACACGGTCATGAAAGGTTACCTCAAGAACACCCAGGCGACTGATGATGCGTTTTCCGGGGGCTGGTTCCACAGCGGGGATATCGCCGTCAGGCATGCAGATGGCTACATTGAAATTAAAGACCGCTCCAAGGACATTATTATTTCAGGGGGAGAGAATATTTCGAGTCTTGAAGTGGAAGAGGTTTTATTCCGCCACCCAAAAGTTCTCGAGGCAGCGGTCGTTTCAAAATCAGATGAAAAATGGGGCGAAAGCCCATGCGCATTTATCACCCTTCGCGAGGGCGAGGACGCAAGCGCAGAAGAGATTATGATGTTTTGTCGCGATAATATGGCTCACTACAAAATGCCGCGTACCGTGGTCTTTTGTAATCTACCCAAGACTTCCACAGGAAAAATCCAGAAATTTGTGCTCAGAGATCAGGCAGAAAACTTGTAGCGATCGGAAATCATTCAACTGCCACTATTTATCCAGGGTTGGGGTTAGTCGTTAATTAAATCATCTGACTGGATGATCCCATCGCTAAGAATTTCGCAACGCAAACCGCCCTTATGGACTAACTGTTTAACAAGTCCAGGGATCTGCAAAAGATTTTGCAAATAGGCGCACGGCTCGCAAAGTTCGATGCCGCGAAGTTTGACCCCGCCCACCGAAAACGATTTTCCCTCAAGGGAATTAAGTTGAACGCCCCGGGTAATCACATTACGACGAAACTGGGTCGCACTCAGATTCATCGAGAAGGTCTGATTGAATTCATCAATCGCTTCTGCTTCGATAAGCGTAACCTGAGTCTCCGGCGCCGCATGCGGCTTGCAATATCGATCGCCCTTAAGACCTCTACCCGGCATTGCCTCAACTTCCATCACCACCTGAATTGCTCCCCCTTCTGCGGGCGCAATACAGATTTGATCAACTCGTCCTTTGCTCATTTTAAAATCCTGCTTTAAAGGGGAATATTGCCGTGTTTGCGCCACGGATTTTGAAGATGCTTGTTTTTCAACATTTGAAGTGACCGACACACACGCTTCCGGGTTTCGCTAGGCAAAATAACATCGTCGATGAAACCACGATGTCCGGCAACAAATGGATTAGCGAATTTCTCTCGATATTCTTCTGTTCGTTTTTCGATTTTTTCTGCATCACCAATGTCCTGGCGAAAAATTATCTCTACGGCGCCCTTGGGGCCCATGACCGCGATCTCAGCAGTCGGCCAAGCAAAATTTACGTCCCCACGAAGATGCTTCGACGCCATCACATCATAAGCGCCGCCATAGGCCTTACGGGTTATAACGGTCACTTTGGGTACAGTGCACTCAGCATAAGCGTATAGCAGTTTTGCGCCATGGCGAATAATGCCACCATATTCTTGGGCTGTACCCGGCAAGAATCCAGGCACGTCCACCAAAGTTACAATGGGAATCGAAAACGCATCACAAAATCTAATGAAGCGGGCTGCTTTGGTAGAGGATTGAATATCAAGACATCCAGCGAGGATCATCGGCTGATTGGCAACAATACCAACCGGACTGCCTCCCATCCGTCCAAAGCCGGTAAGAATGTTACCTGCGTAATCCGGTTTAAGCTCAAAAAAATCACCGTTATCGACGATTTTTTCAATCAATTCATGCATGTCGTACGGCTTATTAGGGTTGTCCGGAATAAGTGAATTCAGGGATTCATCTTCGCGATCGACGTGATCCGTAATGTCCCACTGTGGCAACTCGTCTACGTTACTTGACGGCAGAAAACCGACAAATCGTCGGACGCTCAAGATAGCGTCGATGTCATTTTCAAACGCCCTATCAGCAACACCTGACTTACTTGAGTGTGTCGTCGCCCCACCCAACTCTTCATGACTGACCGTTTCGTGGGTGACTGTTTTGACCACCTCTGGTCCCGTGACATACATATAAGATGAATCCCTCACCATGAAGACAAAATCCGTAATCGCTGGAGAATAAACAGCGCCACCCGCGCATGGCCCCATAATCATCGATATCTGCGGAATAACACCAGATGCCAGAACATTTCGCTGAAATACTTCTGCATATCCCGCAAGCGAATCAATGCCTTCCTGGATTCGCGCCCCACCAGAATCGTTTAAACCAATTACCGGCGCGCCCACTCTCATCGCATGATCAAGAATTTTGCAGATTTTTCCGGCATGCGCCTCTGAAAGTGAACCACCGAAGACCGTGAAATCTTGGCTAAAAACAAAAATCGTTCGACCATTAATCGTGCCATGACCTGTAACAACGCCATCGCCAGGTACTGTCTTGCCTGGCATTTCAAAGTCAGCGCAACGATGCTCGACAAAAACATCCCACTCCTCAAAACTGTCTTCATCCAGTAAAACGTCAATGCGTTCTCGGGCCGTTAACTTACCCTTTGCATGTTGAGCCTTAACACGTTTCTGACCACCACCTTCCCGAGCGGCACGTCGACGCCTTTCGAGTTCTTCAATAATTTCGCGCATCAGACACCATCACCCTGTCGATCGATCACCGAGAGGACTTCTCGCGCCGCAACAAGAATCGGGGTGCCTGGTCCAAACACTGCAGCCACTCCCAGTGCGGTCAATTTATTACTATCGGCTTTTGGAACCACCCCCCCAAGCACCACTTTAATATTCTCGGCATCCTGTTTAGAAAGAAGTTTTAAAACCTCAGGCACTAAGGTCGAATGTCCTGCTGCCTGCGATGAGATACCGATCACGTGCACATCGTTATCAATCGCCTGACGAACAACTTCGTCCGGTGTTTGAAATAAGGGACCAACATCAACATCGAAACCCACATCAGCGAAACCGGTCGCAATTATCCGGGCGCCCCGATCATGTCCGTCCTGGCCAATTTTTGCGACCAGAATACGCGGTCTTCGCCCAAATCGCTCTGCAAAACTTATTACATCGTTTTTGAGCGCCTCAAAAATTTTGTCCTGCTGATATGCCTCGCCATACACGCCTGAAATCGTCCCCACTTGTGCCTGGTGTCGGCCAAATACATCCTCCAACGCGGAAGAAATCTCACCTACCGTGGCCCGTAATCGTGCTGCTTCAACAGCATACTCTAGCAGGTTCGCCTCTTCCGTCATTGCAGCTTTCTTTAACGCGGTCAGAGACGCCTGACACTTCTGCTCATCGCGATTCAAACGAACCTGCTTTAGTCGCTCAATTTGCTCCCTCTTCACTTCCGTATTATCGATACTAAGAATTTCAACATCAGTCTCGGCATCGGATTGATAGCAATTAACACCGACGACCGCTTCTTCTGCTCGGTCGACCCGCGCCTGTTTTCGTGCGGCCGCCTCTTCGATCCGAAGTTTGGGTAACCCGCTGGTCACGGCTGCAGTCATGCCGCCCATTGTTTCAATTTCGTCGATCATCTCTCGAGCATGCGCTACTAAACTCGCGGTCAAACTCTCGACATAATAAGAGCCTCCCAGCGGATCAACCACTCGATGAACTCCGGCTTCTTCCCGCAGTATCAGCTGCGTATTTCGCGCGATATGGGCGGAGAAATCGGTGGGCAATGCCAGCGCCT
Source organism: Arenicellales bacterium nBUS_48 (assembly GCA_051201575.1). Taxonomy (GTDB): domain Bacteria; phylum Pseudomonadota; class Gammaproteobacteria; order Arenicellales; family UBA868; genus UBA868. The sequence goes on from CP179197.1 coordinate 1,697,729, forward strand.
CGTCAAAACTGTTGGTATGCAACGACTGGGTGCCGCCAAGCACAGCTGCTAACGCTTCGATAGTGGTCCGGACAATATTGTTATAGGGATCTTCACTGGTAAGACTGACCCCTGAGGTCTGACAGTGGGTTCGCAGCATGAGAGAGCGTGGATCAGTCGGTGAAAATTTCTCCTCAACAAGCTCTGCCCAAAGCAGTCGAGCGGCTCTCAACTTGGCAACCTCCATAAAGAAGTTCATTCCGATGCCGAAAAAAAACGAAAGACGTGGGGCAAACTGATCGATCCCTAATCCGCGAGAAATGGCTGTTCGAGCATACTCAACCCCATCAGCTAATGTGTACGCAAGCTCTTGTACTGCTGTGGCGCCCGCTTCCTGAATGTGATAACCCGAGATCGAGATGGGATTAAAGCGGGGCATTCGCGTTGCCGTATAACCAATAATATCCGCCACAATGCGCATCGACTCCCGAGGGGGATAGATATAGGTGTTGCGCACCATGAACTCTTTTAAAATATCGTTTTGTAATGTCCCCGATAATGCTGTCTGATCCACCCCCTGTTCTTCGCCCGCAACAATAAACATCGCAAGTACCGGGAGCACGGCTCCATTCATCGTCATTGACACCGACATCTTTTCAAGCGGAATACCGTCAAAAAGAACTCGCATATCCTCGACAGAATCAATCGCAACCCCGGCCATGCCGATATCCCCTGAGACTCTTGGATGGTCAGAGTCATACCCGCGATGAGTTGCCAGATCAAAAGCCACAGACAAGCCACTCTGGCCCGCTGCCAAATTACGCCGATAAAACGCGTTCGACGCCGCGGCGGTTGAAAAGCCAGAGTATTGTCGAATTGTCCATGGACGCCCGGCATACATCGTTGCGCGCGGGCCGCGAGTAAAAGGCGGAAAGCCCGGTAGATCATTTTGCCGTCCAATCGCCTCAAGATCTTCAGCCGTATATAGCGGTTTAATCGTGATCCCTTCCGGCGTCTGCCACTGAAGATCAGTTGTGTCCCGCCCTTTTAATTCCTCACGTGCGAGGCTATGCCAGTCATCAAGTTTTGGGGTCTTGGTCTCAGTCATCACATATTGTCAGTCTGAACGGGGGTAGCCGATAGTTAACAGTGACTCGGTAATTTCAGTGAGAATCTCTGGATCATCGATCGTCGCGGGCATCTTCCATTCTTTTCCATCAGCAATTGCCCGCACCGTGCCACGCAAGACTTTCCCAGATCGAGTCTTTGGTAAACGTTTAACAACAAGCGCCTGCTTAAATGCGGCCACTGGACCGATACGCTTCCTGACAAGTGCAACGACTTCGTCAGAAATCTCGACGGTCGAGCGAGTGCAGCCCGCGTTTAATACTAAAAAGCCAAGAGGGATTTGCCCTTTCAGGACATCGGCAACTCCAGTCACAGCACATTCAGCCACATCAGGATGATCCGAAAGGACTTCTTCCATAGCGCCAGTCGATAAACGATGGCCTGCAACATTAATGATGTCATCAGTTCGAGACATCACATAAACATAACCATCAGGATCAATGATACCGGCGTCCGATGTATTGTAAAAACCAGGAAATCGCTCGAGATAGGATTGAATAAACCGTTCTTTCGCGTTCCATAAAGTTGGAAACGATCCTGGCGGAAGCGGCAATTTCAAAGCCAGCGTACCAATCTCACCAGGGGCTACCTCTTCGCCCTCTTCTGACATCACCCTTAAATCCCAACCGGGCACTGGCAGAGAAGACGATCCTTCGCGAACCGGCATTGCTTCAATGCCCATGCAATTTGCTGCAATCGACCAGCCCGTTTCGGTCTGCCACCAATGATCAATCACCGGAACCCCGAGATAGTTCTCTGCCCAGTGCAGGGTATCAGGGTCGGTGCGCTCTCCAGCCAGAAACAGATATTTGAGGGATGATAAATCGTACCGGCTGATGTGTTTGCCAGTCGGATCTTCTTTCTTGATTGCCCGAAAAGCCGTGGGCGCTGTAAACAATACACTGACGTTATGTTCGCTTATGACGCGCCAAAAAGCGCCAGGATCCGGTGTTCCAACCGGCTTGCCCTCGTATAAAACGCTCGTGTTGCCAGCAAACAGTGGCGCATAAACAATGTATGAATGCCCCACGACCCAGCCTACATCTGATGCGGCCCAAAAAGTTTCGCCCGGCTTTACGCCGTATATGTTCTCCATGGTCCACTTAAGCGCGACAGCATGACCCCCGTTGTCCCGGACCACACCTTTAGGCTGACCTGTCGTGCCAGACGTGTACAAGATGTACAGCGGATCGGTTGCCTTTACAGGCACACAATCATGCGGACTGGCTGAAGCCATTTCAGCATGCCAATCAAAATCTCGACCATCCACCATGGCAGCCGCTACCTCGGGTCGCTGCAGTACGATGCAGCATTCCGGCTTTTGTGTTGCAAGGTCAATCGCCTCATCCAAAAGAGGCTTGTACTCAACCACACGGCCGGGCTCAATCCCGCAGGAGGCGCAGACAATCGCGCGGGGCGTAGCATCATCAATCCTGACCGCTAACTCATTTGCGGCAAAACCGCCAAAAACAACGGAATGAACCGCACCAAGACGAGCGCAGGCCAGCATTGCTATTACGGCTTCCGGCACCATTGGCATGTAAATAATGACCCTGTCACCTTTCGAAACCCCTCGCGCGGCCAGTACACCTGCGAAGCAGGCGACCTCGTCTCGTAACTCAAGAAAGCTAAACGTTTTTTTATGTCCCGTAACTGCAGAGTCATAAACAAGGGCGAGTTGATCGCCCAATCCATTTTGAACATGGATATCAACCGCATTAAAACAGGTATTAAGTTGGCCGCCCACGAACCACCGATAATGAGGGGGATCCGAATCATCTAAGACTCGATCGAAGGGTTGAACCCATTCAATATTTTCTGCAGCCTTTTCCCAGAACGCTTCCGGATCACCCAAAGATTGTTTGTAGATACGGGCGTATGAGGTTTCGGCGTTATTGCTCATAATCGTTTCTCGTGACCTTCAGCGACACTCCATTCAAAATTGACCCATTCGCTTCGCAAATATCGAATACCGCCATCATGATGCTCTGGTAAAATTTGGCTATATCTCGGGCAAAAAAATTAAAGAGTTATTTGTCGTTTTGGCGTCCAGCCATCCAATCGCATCGGCTATCTACTCACTGATTGTAGCGGTTTGTGAATATTTCCCAAAGGAGCACTTATGAGCTATCAACATATCTTAAATGAAATTCACGGTGGAGTCGGCCTAATCACTTTAAATCGGCCAGATGCACTCAACGCCCTCTCTGACGAACTGATGGATGAGCTCGGCCACGCCCTGGCTGAGCATGAGGACAATGACGATATCGGCGCGATCGTGATCACCGGAAGCGAAAAAGCATTTGCTGCCGGTGCGGACATCAAGAATATGAAAGATCGTTCGTATATGGACGTCTATCTTGGAAACTTTATTGGCCGCAACTGGGAAAAGGTCACCGACTGTCGTAAACCGGTCATTGCAGCGGTCGCAGGTTACGCCCTCGGCGGTGGATGCGAATTGGCGATGATGTGTGACTTTATCATCGCCGCAGAGACAGCAAAGTTTGGACAGCCCGAGATTAAGATTGGAATTATCCCGGGCGCAGGAGGCACTCAGCGGCTCACGCGATTCGTCGGCAAATCAAAAGCAATGGAAATGTGCCTCACTGGAAGAATGATGGAGGCGGAAGAGGCGGAGCGATCCGGTCTTGTCAGTCGAATCGTTCCTGCTAGCGAACTTATTGACGAGGCACTGAAAACCGCTCAATCAATCGCAGGTTTTTCGAAGCCTTCAGTTTTTATGGCGAAAACTGCAGTCAACAAGGCTTATGAAACCACCCTCGCTGAGGGCGTGTCTGCCGAGCGACTTATGTTTCAATCGCTTTTTGCAACTGATGACCAGAAAGAAGGTATGGCGGCGTTCTCGGAAAAACGATCTGCGGCCTGGAAAAACAAATAATGCATGTCGATGGGCAGGCCTATCGCTCAATTTGGATCGATCCCAATGACGATCTCGTGCGGGTCATTGATCAAACCAAACTCCCGTTTCGATTTGAAATAAAGACACTTGATTCGGCATCAAAAACGGCCGATGCGATTCATGACATGATTGTTCGGGGAGCACCACTCATTGGCGCGACCGCAGCTTGTGGTCTATTTTTGGCCACAAAAACTGATCCAAGCGATAATTTTCTGAACAAAGCCTATCAAGAATTGCTCAACTCCCGCCCCACTGCTGTGAACCTCAGGTGGGCGCTTGATCGAATGGTTCCGAATTTATTGGCCACATCAAAAGATAAACGGAAAGGGTTGGCTCGATCATTAGCACAGCAAATCTGCGATGAGGATGTAAAAACCAATAGCGCGATAGGTGATCATGGACTCGGACTTATTCGTGACATCGCATTCAAGAATACTCTCGAAATCGTCAACATACTCACCCATTGCAACGCGGGATGGCTCGCCACAGTAGACTGGGGAACCGCGCTGGCACCGATTTTTAAGGCGCATGATTCCGCAATTAAAGTCCATGTTTGGGTCGATGAAACCCGGCCGCGAAATCAAGGAGCATCTTTGACAGCTTGGGAACTCAACGCCCATGGCGTCCCCCATACCGTGATTTCGGATAACGCCGGGGGGCATCTCATGCAGAAGGGTGTCGTCGATCTTTGTATCGTCGGCTCCGACCGGACCACTCGGGGGGAGATGTGTGCAACAAGATCGGCACTTATCTGAAAGCCCTTGCGGCTCACGACAATCAGTTGCCGTTTTATGCGGCCCTACCCAGTTCAACAATTGATTGGACAATCACCGACGGGGTGGGCCAAATTCCCATTGAAGAACGTGCCGAAGAAGAGGTCACCCATATTTGGGGCTTAGACGAGCATGGCGACACCCGGAGAATCCGGCTTGTGTCACAGGAAAGTCCTGCCGCAAATCCAGCATTTGATGTCACTCCCCGACGACTCGTCACCGGAATTATTACAGAGCGAGGGGTGGTCGCGGCAGAAGAACGCGATCTTCTGAAGGTGTTTCCAGAGTTTATTGACACCCCGACTCTATAATGTGTTCTCAAAGTCAAAAAAATTAAACTACGGGCACAAAATATTTTGCAACACATTAACTTAAATGTTTGGCGTCGCACGCGATCGATAACTACCGCCTTTGCGTTAGGCGCTGCCGTTCTACTGACTCATTTGATTGCGCAAAGCGATGAGGCACTTCCCCTTCTCGAATCCGATGCCCAGCACAGCCGATCACTCAAGCTTATTAATTACTTTGTCGAGCGTTATCACTACCAGAAAACCCGTCTTGACGACTCACTGTCCTCCCAAATTCTCGATCGATACCTTAATGCGTTAGACAATAGTCGGGCTTATTTCACGTCTTCCGACATTGAGGCGTTCGAGTCCTTTAGGTTTAGCCTCGACAACTCGCTTTTAGACAATAACGCGAACCCTTTTTACGAGATCTTTAACGTCTACCAGGAGCGGGTTCTCGATCGACTAGAATTCGCAATCAGCCAGCTCGATCAATCTTTTGATTTCTCAATTAATGAAGACTACCAGTTCGATCGAGATGAAGCGCCCTGGGCAATAGACACCGCCGAGCTCGATGAACTCTGGCGGAAACGTGTTAAAAACGACGTCCTCACTCTTAAGCTGGAGGGTAAGTCAAATGACGACATTATCGACACCCTGCGGGACCGTTACTCTCAACAAGAACGTCGGACTCGTCAAATATCCAGTCAGGATGTTTTTCAAACCGCGGTAAATGCTTACATGACCTCGATCGAGCCGCATACGGGTTATTTTTCGCCGCGGGCTACTGAGAATTTTAAAATTCGAATGAGTTTGTCGCTAGAGGGTATCGGCGCCGTCCTACAAATGGAAAATGAGTTTACTGTTGTTCAACGGGTCGTTCCGGGGGGTCCGGCAGAGCTAGAAGGAAACCTTAAAGCCGGCGATCGAATTGTGGGTGTGGGTCAAGGCTCGGATGACGCCATTGTTGACGTGGTCGGTTGGCGACTCGATGACGTGGTCGATCTCATTCGCGGAGCCAAGGGGACGATTGTCCGACTACAAATTCGACCAGACCCTAAAAGCGGTACCGCCGAATCGAAGTTGCTTGCGATTACACGAGACCAGATAAAGCTGGAAGAACAAGCGGCCCAAAAAAGCATAATCGAGGTTCAAGATGGTGATCGCCGTCACCGAATTGGGGTTATCGACATTCCCACGTTCTATATCGATTTCGACGCCCGAGCTCGCGGAGACGAGAACTTTAGAAGCACGACATCGGACGTCCGCAAACTCATTACCGAACTTGAAGGCGATCAGATTGACGCCCTCATTATCGATTTGCGTGGCAACGGGGGCGGCGCCCTCTCTGAAGCGACAGCGCTTACCGGGCTTTTTATCAAATCAGGACCCATTGTTCAGGTTCGAGATGCCCGAGGCCGAACAAGAATCAATCGTGACCCCGAAAATGATCTGGTGTACGCCGGACCGCTTGGCGTTGTCGTTGATCGAGATAGTGCTTCGGCATCCGAAATCTTTGCAGGCGCGATTCAGGACTATCGTCGTGGCATTATCCTTGGGGAGGATACGTTTGGTAAGGGGACCGTTCAAAACCTGATTGATCTGGATCGATATGCCGAGGACTCAAATGTGCCGCTGGGACAGCTGAAAGTCACAATTGCACAATTTTTTAGGGTGAGTGGCGCGAGCACACAACACCGAGGCGTTATCCCGGATATCCAAATACCGTCGGCTCAAGTCATCAACGAGTACGGCGAGCGGTCGCTTAAAAATGCCCTACCCTGGGATGAAATTGATCCCGTCGAATTTGCGAGCTACCCCGAGTCGATACAGGAAAGTCAACTGAGCACGCTTCGGTCACTCCATGAGGGTCGAGTTAATTTGGATCCCGACTTTATCTACATGAAGGGTTTGCGGGCAATTGATCAACCCCTTGCGTCCGCGACCAAAATATCCCTTCTGGAAGTTGATAGGGAGCACTCGAGAGACCAACGCGCTGCGGATCAGGAGGCCTTGATGAAAACGCTTGAAGCCTCCCATCAAATGACTCATGAAATCAGTCAGGATTTTCTTCCGAGGGATATCATTCTTATCGAGTCGGCTCGTATCTTGGCTGACTTCACATTCGGTAATTTTGATGGGCGAATTGTTATGGAAACGGGCTTTGACTCAATCGAGGGCAGCAAACTGGCCAAAACCCCCGTCACTCCCCCGGCGACCCAATAACTCGTCAGAGCCCGATAGTGCGTTTCTCAAGATTTGGTGATTACCTGAAAGCGGGCTCGGGTATCCTGGGGCTGATGCAGGATATTGACGCAGCCATGACCGGTCCTGACCCCATGCTGTTATTGGGTGGTGGCAATCCTGCCCGAATCCCTGCGGTGCAGAAGGTGTTTCGAGACTCGATGCAGCAACTACTCGATGATGGAGACCGATTTGAAACCATCGGGGGGAGTTATGATGGCGCCAAAGGCGATTCTGTGGTCGGACAGGCGCTAGCGTCACTTTTTCAAAAGAGATTTGGGTGGGATATCGGACCTGAAAACGTCGCAATCACAAATGGCAGCCAGAGCTCCTTTTACACTCTTTTTCATCTATTTGCGGGCGAATATAGTGACCACCCATGTCGCAAGATTCTCTTGCCGCTGACACCTGAATACATTGGTTATTCGGATATCGGTTTGGGCAACAATCTGTTTCGATCTTATCAGCCAGCGATCGAACTCCAGGGGACTCATAAGTTCAAGTACCACGTCAATTTTGAGAGCCTGACTGTCGATGATGATATTGGCGCAATAGCGGTCTCCCGCCCAACCAATCCTACGGGAAATGTATTAAGTGATTCGGAAATCTCCAAGCTTCGAGCGCTAGCCCGATCCCACAGTATCCCCCTGATTCTGGACTCAGCCTATGGCGCACCTTTCCCAAATATTGTATTCCCGGAGATCACAACCGATTGGGATGAGAACACAATTCTCTGTTTGAGCCTTTCGAAACTGGGTTTGCCTGGATTACGCACCGGTTTTGTCGTTGCCAATGAAGAGGTCATTCGGGCAATCTCCGGCGCAAATGCAATCATGGCACTTGCACCTGGCAGTACCGGCCCCGCACTTACACGAAATATGATCGAGGACGGGCGCATCCTGGACATCTCAAACGACCTCATCCGTCCCTATTACAAAGCAAAAGTTCAAGACGCAATGAACTGGGTTAAGCATGCCATGCATGACCTACCGTGCCGCATTCACTCTCCGGAGGGTGCTATTTTTCTATGGCTCTGGTTTGAAGGACTGCCGATTACCAGCGAACTACTCTACCAACGACTAAAAGCCCGAGGCGTATTAGTCGTTTCCGGCGAGCATTTTTTCCCGGGCTTAAGCGCGCCTTGGGCCCATCGGCAAGAATGCATTCGGGTGTCCTATGCTCAGGATCCCTCGGTCGTAAAAAAAGGGATTGAAATCATTGCAGAAGAAGTCCGACGCGCGTACCACGAAAGTAAATAGCAACGTTGCCGCTTTTTAACCCCGTGGTTCGCGTGAACCAGTTGAGCGAAAAATTTCCCAAATTAACCGGAACACTTCTGATATCTCGGTAGCCCGCTCAATGACAGCCCGGTCTACTTCAGATTTCCCAAACCATCGCCCTTCAGATATTTCGTCAACATTCGGAACCAGAGCGTTGTCGGTATCAACACGATAAATCCACGAAAACTCCATTCCGTTTTCCGCTCCGGCTTCTAACTTGAAAAGTCGCTGAGGCGTTACGGCCAGTGCGAGCCCCACTTCCTCCTCCATTTCTCTCAAACAACACGCGTCATAGGTTTCACCCGCATCCACATGTCCCGCGACCGAAGAATCCCACAACCCGGGATTCTCTTTTTTTATGCAACCCTCTTTTTTGCAAAAACAGATCGCCGTTGTTATTAAATATCAACACGTGGACCGCACGATGGCGCAATCCGAGCTCATGAATTTTGTCACGACGCTCGGTTCCGACAACATGATCGTTCGAGTCGACTACCGACAAAATCTCAGCGTCCTCGAGCAAAGCGTTCATGGCAAAAACACGCCTAACTAGAGATTTTTCTGGCGGGTGAGTTAACCCTTTGCTGATCTTGCCATTTCGGGTCACACCATACCGGTGCATCATTCACATCCAGAAAATCTTTACCGGCAATGAGATCTGCGGCTCGCTCGGCCACCATTATCGTGGGTGCATTTAAATTACCGTTTGTAATCGATGGGAAAACAGAAGAATCAACAACCCTAAGACGGTCAACCCCACGGACGCGACAATCCGCATCTAGCACGGCATAGGCATCGCTATCTCTTCCCATCTTACAAGTACAAGATGGGTGATACGCGCTCTCGACGCTCTGGCGAACCCATTCGTCGATCTGTTCATCAGTCTGCACCTCCGCTCCCGGTCCAATCTCCTCACCACGATACTTATCCATTGCGCTCTGTCCCAGAATCTCCCGGGTATGTCGAATCGTCGTTCGCCAGTCCTCGATATCCTCTCGAACGGTGAGATAATTAAATAATACTTTTGGGTGTTCCCGGGGATTGTCCGAAATAATGCTCACCGATCCACGGCTTAAGGGTTTGTTTGGACCCACGTGGACCTGAAATCCATGACCATCAAACGCAGCGCGGCCGTCATAACGCATGGCACCCGGAAGAAAATGATATTGGATATCAGGTGAACGTCTTCCCGCCTTTGTTCGGATAAATGCACAGGACTCAAAGTGATTTGTTGCCCCGAGGCCATCCTTAAATAGGAGCCATCGAAGTCCAATAAGACCCTTGTTCCATAGAGAAAGTTTGGAGTTCAGCGAGATTGGCTCCAGACATCGATACTGAAAATACACTTCCAGGTGATCCTGAAGATTTTTCCCTACGCCCGGCAAATCAGAAATCACGGGAATGCCTATTTCCTGAAGATCACCTGCAGCACCAATACCCGACCGTTGCAGAACCGTTGGCGAACCGATCGAACCTGCTGAGAGAATGACCTCGGTACGAGCGAAGACCTGAAACACATTGCCATCTTTCTCGTATTCAACCCCTGTTGCGCAATCTCCGTCAAAAAGCACCCTACTGACCAGCGTCCCCGTAATGATTCGAAGATTCGGCCGGTTCCGAGCCGGCCTAAGGTAGGCATGACTGGTCGACGCTCGTTGGCCTTTGTCGACGGTCATATGCATTTGACCAAACCCTTCCTGCTGAAAACCATTGTAGTCAGAAGTTGCCGGATATCCCGCTTCGAGACCTGCATCAATAAAAGCCTGGTACAGCGGATTGAGACGCATATCGTTACCCGCGCAAACGGCAAGCGGTCCTGACCCGCCGCGGTATTTATCTGCTCCACGATACCAACTCTCGGCCCGCTGGTAGTAAGGCAGGCACGCCGCATAGTTCCAGCCCGACGCACCGCTCGCCTCCCACTGATTGATATCTTCCGCGTGACCTCGGACGTACACCATTCCATTAATTGATGAGGACCCGCCAAGACCCAATCCTCGCGGGCAATCCATCACACGACCGTCGAGGCCCGGTTCCGGAACGCTTTGATAACCCCAGTTGAAACGCCGCGTATTCATTGGCATTGAAAGCGCAGATGGCATCTGCACGATAACGCTCCGGTCACTCCCGCCAGCTTCCATCAAAATGACGCTGACCTCCGGATCTTCACTCAAACGCGAAGCCAGAACACATCCCGCAGATCCCGCACCGACAATCAAAAAGTCACAATCCCGCAAATCGCTCTCCTTGAGAAATACTATTTATAGTGATAGGTGCTGCGAGTCGCAGCCCATATTTAATAGGGCACCAAAACCTCTCTATTTTATTCAGGCAGAAAGTTTACTTTGGTTTGTAAAGTATCAGTCTGAAGTAGTTTTACTGTACCAGAACTTTAATAAACAACCTTGAGACTTGATAAACATTGCGCCCATCACAGCAACTGTTAGTATTGGGACGCTGCCCAGTGCGACGAGTTATCCTTTGCTTGCCCAAATAGCTTGACCTTAAGATACACTCCTTATCAATCCTACCCAACAAGATATCTTTCCGTTGCCACGCTTATCCCACCTCAAGATCAAAGAATCATTAATAGACGCATCATGTGTTGTCTTTGATAAAGATGGCACATTAATTGACTTCCATAAAATATGGGGCCCAAGACTGATGCGCGGCGCTGATAGACTCGTCCAAGAATTGAGTCTTTCAAATGAGTTTTACGGTCATCTTTATCGCGCTCTTGGTTTTGACGATAAAACAGGAGTCACCGACGGCCAAGGCCCGCTCGCGACTGCTCCCTTAAGTCAGTTCGCGACCATTGTCGCAAATGTCGTATTTCAATATGGCATTTCGTGGGACAGCGCATGTGACTTCACAGACCAACTCCTGGTGAGCGAAATGACGGCCGGGCCGCGGCCAGAGGAGTTGATTCCACGCGGAAACATAAAGAAATCACTTTCTCGACTTTACGACGCTGGATTCACGTTGACGGTTGCCACAACTGATAACCGAGCCGCTACACAATCAGCGTTGGATACGCTTCGGATTGGTCACTTGTTTTCAGACATCCGATGTGGTGATGATGTGGGGCCTGTGAAACCCGACGTGGCCGTGCTCGAAAACATCGCCATCGGTCAGCGTTGTCGGGTCGATCAAATCGTGATGGTCGGAGATACTGTCAGCGATCTTATGATGGCCAAAAATGCCGGCGCCAAATGTTGCGTTGGAATTTTGGGCGGCGCAGGAAGCACGGATCAGCTCCAGGCCTTCGCAGATTTTCTGATCGAGGATATTAGGGAAATTCAACCGGATTTCTAGGACACTACTTCAGGCTTTTTAAGAAATTTTCCTGAGCTTTGCTTTCTACACTGCCCGGCCGGACCGCTCGAACCATACTAATTGCAATATCAGGCGGGTTGCCAGACATGATCAACAAGCGCGCTACAAGCGTGCCAGTCCTTCCAAGGCCTGCCGCACAATGAAACAGCAAACGCTGACCTTCATTAAGCGCCGAAAACCATTCATTAATCTCTCGTTTATTTTGATCTGAGGCTGTTGGTGCGCTGAGATCTTGAAGTGGCCAATGCTGCCAATTAAATTCAGCACTAAGCCTTTCAGGCAACTCAGAGACGCCAAGATGATTAAATTCATGCGCTTCAACAAGAGAAATAACCTGGTCTGGACGCCAATCCCGAATGAGCATTAAATCTTCATCAAGAATGCGTGAGCGGGCGACGCCATCACTATGATGTTCATTTCGGCCGGGACAGCAGCACATGCCAATCATTCCCGATGTTTTCCCAACAGGAAGGCTGTCAATCTCTAATGGCGCGCCAGGGTTTTGCAAAGCGTAAACCGTTTCGGATCCAAGCTACCACGAGCCTTTATTTGGCATCGACGCCCAAGGGGCCGCTGGGTCGAGCGCATCTCCCCGCTGCAAAAGTTCAATAGAGATGCCGTCGGGAGAGCGAACAAATGCCATTCGCCCGTCTCTCGGTGGACGGTTTATCGTCACACCTTTATCCATCAACTTTTGGCATAGGCCGTAGATATCATCAACCGCATAGGCGAGATGCCCAAAGTTACGCCCGCCACTATAGCTCTCGGGATCCCAGTTATAGGTCAACTCCACTTGAGCATCACGATCATCAGGCGCCGCCAAAAACACGTTGGTAAATCGGCCTTGCTCTGACTCATACCTCCGGATTTCCTCGAGTCCAAGACCATCACAATAAAAATCAAGTGCCTCGTCAATGTTAGACACTCTTACCATCGTGTGAAGATATTTCACGTCCTGCTCCCTATTCAGTTTTCGATCGACCGGCGCCACGCCTGCGTCTTGGCCTCTATTCCACGGCTTAAAAAGTAATGCAGGATCTTAACGCCTGCAGCTGTGTAAAAAATCATCATTCCCATTGCAGCGGCAGGCGCGATATCCCCTGCATCATCCATGTTTAGGACCGCGACGGAAGCCAGGGTGGTATGCGGGGAGTACAAAAATACAACGGCGGAAACCGTTGTCATCGCGTTTACAAACAAATAGATACTGATATCTAGAATGGCGGGCGTACAGACTGGCACAGTCACCCGAAGAAAAGTTCGATAAAAAGGTTGTTTAAGTGATGCCGCTACTGATTCAAATTGCGCATCCATCTGTTTAAGCGCGGTCGTCGCGGTTAAATGGCTCACCGTATAGAAGTGCGTGATGGTACTAATGACCAAGATCGCCATGGTGTGATAAAGCACATTAAGGGGATTCGAAGGCATATTGAAAAAGAAAATATAAGCAAGCCCCAAGACCAAGCCAGGAACCGCCATAGGCAGCATTGCCAAGAACTGGAATGCACCCCTGATCACGCCCAAACCTTTTCCCTTTTCTACAAGATAGGCCCCATAGAACACAATGATAGTTCCAAAAACTGCAGTGTAAGAGGCCATCTCGATTGAATTGAAGTAACTATCCCAGCCGCCACCGTCCATCAAGTCAAATTGATAGTTACTTAATCCAAGGGACAAGTTATATGGGAAAAATTTAAAAAGTGCTGCAAACTGGCACATGCCCAGAATCCCAAGAATAAAGAAACTGACCACGAGTGCATAGGCAAGCATGCCGTTGTCAAACCGCCGACTGGGTTTGGGCTCAAGTGCAACCGCTCGAGAAGACAAAAGCGCGATTTGCTTTTTTTGAACTAATCGATCTACAAAAAATGCGAGCGCTGCAGGAATAAGAAGTACGACCGAGACAACAGCACCCATCTCAAAATTTTGCTGACCAATCACCTGCTTGTAAATATCTGTGGCCAACACATTAAAGTCGCCTCCAATTACCTTGGGTGCGCCAAAATCGGTGACCGCAAGGGTGAAAACGACAAAACCAGCGCTAATCAATCCATATCGAACGCCAGGCAAGGTAACAGTAAAAAAGATTCTTGTTGAACTTGCCCGCAGTGCCGTTGCCGCTTCATACAATCGTGCGTCTGCAATCGACAGAGCGGTGATGATAATGATGAGCGCATGAGGAAGTGTAAAAAACACTTCTGAAATGATGATGCCAATGGGTCCATAAATTTCATGGCCAAACAGCGCCCAGTTAATAATGCCCTGACGGCCAAATAGATAAATCAGCGCTATTCCCGGCAGTAGCGATGGCACCAGAATCGGGATCATTGCAATTGTTTTAAAAATCGGCTTACCTGGCATTCGACTCCGTGTGAAGCCGTAAGCGAGAACAAAGGCGATCGAGACCGTAATGACCGTCGTGACCAGACCAACAAACAGGCTATTTTTAATGGAATACACCAGTGAAGGTGTCTTGAAATAAGCAAAGTAGTTCGAAAGACCCACGAATCCGCCATCCGAATTAAGCACACTTTTGGATAGCATGACGTACAACGGCATCGCCAACGCAACGACCAAATAGGCGCCGATGACCAGAATAAACAGGCGCATTAACCTGTCGTCCGAACTGGACTTGGCCTTAAGCGGAGAGGCTTTATCGCCCACTTGCACCTCAGTGGCTGCCATTACTTACTCTCTTGATAAGCAAGTATCTTCTCGGGCGGTAATCGGAAACCCACATCACTTCCGGCCTCAATCACAAATCGAGCAGCGATATCCGTGGAGATATCAGCAAGCAGAGTCGACTCCCATCCCTCCGGCGCTATCGTTATTCTCAAAAACGCGCCGAGGTACTCGGCAGAAACAACTTTTCCAAGAACCTTGTCATGGTTGTGTTCGTCATTTTTCTCAAGAATTTCGACGTCCTCTGGACGGATAGCCAAGCGGGCAGACTCTCCCTGACCGACGTTATCCTGTGAGAATTTGAGGACGCCCCCCTGATGCGTTCCTTGATTGGCAGATGCAACAACCACATTTATAAAATTCATGGTTCCGATAAATTGAGCCACAAATTCTGACGCCGGTGACGCGTAGATCTCCTCCGGGTTGCCTATTTGCTCAATAATGCCGTGATTCATGACCACGATCCGATCTGCCATCGTCAGCGCCTCTTCCTGATCATGTGTCACCATAATCGTCGTGACGGCTAAACGTCGTTGAAGGTGTTTGATTTCTTGACGAAGATGCGTTCGAACTTTGGCGTCCAGCGCCGACAACGGCTCATCCAGAAGCAGTAACCCGGGGGATGTTGCTAACGCCCTTGCTAGAGCCACGCGTTGTTGTTGTCCGCCTGACAACTGAGACGGATATTTTTTTCCCTGATCTGCAAGGTCCACCAGAGCAAGAAGCTCAACGACTCGACCTGTTACCTCGGAGCGGGCCGCACGACGACTCTCGAGACCATAGGCTACATTTTTTTCCACGGTCAGGTTAGGAAATAACGCGTAAGACTGGAAGACGATTCCAAAATCTCGCTCCGCAGGAGGCAAGATAGAAATATCGATTCCTGCTTGCTCTATCCGGCCTCGAGTTTGAATATCGAGGCCAGCGATCGCTCTGAGAAGCGTTGTTTTGCCGCAGCCCGAGGGGCCAAGAAAACACACGAACTCGCCCTCAAGGACACTTAAAGATATATCTCGTAACGCTGTGAAACTGCCAAAATTTTTGGTCAGGTTTTCTATCCGAAGAAATGCGTCAGTCATCCCCCACTCCCTGTAGAACTCAAATTCATTTCACTAGGCTAAGTGATTCGCTTTTGACAACACAAAAAAAACGGCTGGCTACTGATCTCTCAGTGACCAGCCGCTTTTTAAACAGCGCGGAACTAGCTCTTCGGCTCAGACTTTGAGTCGTAACGCTTTTGCCATTCAGCAAGAATCCGTTTCCGATTGCTCGCTGCCCATTCAAAATCGTTGTCGATCATGGACTCAGGGATATTGTCCGGGAAATGTTCCACGGGCTTTGCCAAACTCTGAATGCCAATAACCGCATATCCCTCGTTATACATTTTGTTGGCTTTCTCGCTAACCGACCAATCGGCCAAAGTCTTGGCTGCGTCTAGATTTTTAGTGCCTTTAATAATTGCCGTTGCTTCCATGTCCCAACCAATACCCTCACTCGGGATGATGACCTCAAGGGGAGCACCAGACGCCTTGGACTTGGCGCCACGGAACGCGAACGACACGCCAATCGCCACCTCTCCTCTTGCTGCCTGCTTACACGGCTTTGAACCGGAGTGCGTGTAATGTCCGATATTCTGATGCAACTTATCCATAAATCCCCAACCGCCTTCTTCACCAAAAAGCTGTAACCAGCTCGACACGTCAAGGAAACCTGTTCCTGATGAGTTCGGGTTTGGCATCGCGATATGACCCTTGTAAACAGGTTTGGTTAAATCCTGCCAAGACGATGGCATCGGAAGATTATTTTTATCCGCCTCTACTGTGTTGACACAGATTGCTGCTACCCAGGCGTCCATTCCGGTCCAAGTTGGCGGGCTAGATTTATCTCTAAACTTCGGATCCAGAGCATCCAGCCCTGCAGGCGCATAAGGCTCAAGCATTCCCTCGCCTTTCATTAGAAGTAAGCTCGTTGCCGCCAGCCCCCAAACGATGTCTGCCCGCGGATTAGCTTTTTCGGCTAATAGTTTAGCGGTAACAATACCGGTTGAATCTCGAACCCAGTTAATTTTGATATCGGGATGATCCTCATTGAAGCGAGCTGCATACTTCTTAAGATCTTCCGCTTCAACCGCGGTGTAAACTGTTAAATCTGTAGCAGCGCTCGCACTAGTGGCGAGCCCCATTGCAAGTAGCGCGCCGGCGATCACGGATCCACCGCGGTAAATTGACTTCTTCATATAGTCCTCCAGTTGATATAAAAAGGGGCTGCCCCCTGAGAAACGCAACGTTCGTTTTATTCTGTTACATTATTAAGACGCTGAGTAGATAAATGATAGTGTCTTTAAGTTCCTTAGGCAATACGAATATTAGATCTTTGCCAAACCGCAAGATTGTTTAAAATCATGCGGTTTTTTAACTCTTCCGCCTCAAACAACAAATTGGGATCACCCTGTTTTGCATCGGTTTTACATATGAGTTTTTTTGATTTTTTCAAACGTGAAGCAGGCCTTCTCCAGACCAGTAGACGAGTTGAACAACAAGTAGACGAATTTTTATCTATCGTCGTAGAAGCAGGGAAAGTATTCCGCGAGGCATTTCATGTCTATGTGACCGCAGGACCTTCGGCCACTTTTGAAGCTCAATTTGAAACGATCAATGATCTTGAGCATAAAGGAGATGACCTTCGCAGGGAAATCGAAACTGAGCTATACGCCAAGACGCTCATTCCGGATTTGCGTAGTGACGTTCTGCAACTTGTCGAAAACATCGATAAGGTCACCAATCTTTACAAGTCTAATTTGTTCCGACTATCTATCCAGCGTCCCGAAATTCCTAAGACGCTTCATTCCGAGTACGAGCGATTGGCAGAGGCCGCGGTTAAATGCGCAGATGCACTCATCGAAACGACACGATCCTTTTTCAAGGATCACACGGTCGTCCGGGACGGTGCGAAGCAGGTTGCAGAACTCGAGACGCGCGCTGATGAAATTAGCACTCCACTGCTAAGAGATATCTTTAACAGTGACCTTGAGCTTGCCCATAAGATGCAGCTAATGTATTTTGTGGAACGATTAGATGCGATCGCAAATCAGGCCGAGGACATCTCTGATCATCTATCTATTAGTGCTATAAAGCGGCGCATCTGAATTTAATGACAGTTGATCTTTTTACCCTTCTTCTGTTGGGAGGCGGCCTCTTCTTGGGATGGGCGCTGGGCGCAAATGACTCGGCTAATGTTTTTGGCACCGCCGTCGGAACCCGAATGCTCCGTTTCAGGACCGCGGCAATCCTCTGCAGTGGTGGCGTTATTTTGGGTGCCGTTATAAGCGGAGCGGGCCCTACAGAAACGCTCGGAAAACTCGCAGCAATTAAGTCGGTCGCCGAAGCAAGTATTGCAAGCGCCTGCGCAGGATTGACTGTTCTTTTTATGACCCGAAGAGGGTTGCCAGTATCGACAAGTCAAGCTGTTGTAGGCGCGCTAATTGGCTGGAACATCTGGAATGGTTTCGACACCGACATGGAAGTTGCGAGCAAAATTATGTTGACGTGGGTACTTTGCCCCTTCCTTGCGGCAGGGATTGCAGCGCTACTTCTTCCAATCACCAGCTTTGCAATTCAAAAATCTCGTTTTCATCTCTTTCAGCAAGATGCCATCACGCGCTGGGCATTAATCATTGCTGGAGCACTGGGCGCCTACAGTCTGGGCGCAAATAACATTGCCAACGTAATGGGTCCCTTTGCACACTCGATCGCATTTCCAGAATTAATCATCTATCAGTCACTCCATCTTTCAGGATTACAGCAACTGTTCTTATTGGGCGGTGTCGCGGTTGCAATTGGCGTCTTTACCTATTCCCGACGCGTGATGATGACCGTTGGCAAGGATCTTTTTGAGTTATCCCCGGTTGCGGGTTGGGTTGTCGTGATGGCACATTCAATCGTGTTACTCCTCTTTACATCTACTGCGCTGGCCGAATGGCTCAACGGAGTTGGGTTACCGTCGCTACCTTTGGTGCCCGTTTCGAGTTCGCAGGCCGTGATCGGCGCAGTCCTCGGCATAGGCCTCATAAGGGGGCGGCACGGTATTCGATGGTCGGTGCTCGGCGAGATCGGACTAGGCTGGGTGCTTACCCCTCTAGCATCCGGACTCTTTTGCTTCACAGCGTTAGCTATCCTAGGGCAATTTAACCCTTAGGCTGAAAATGTGGTTTAAGAAACGTCTGAACCGACCTCGCTTCTCTGATGATAACGCGCTAGCCCAAGCTCGATAAGTTTGTCGATCAATCTGGGGTATTCAGTTCCGCTGGCCTCCCACAATCGGGGGTACATGCTGATGGGCGTAAATCCCGGCATTGTATTGATCTCGTTAATCACAATGTCGCCCGATGGCGACATTAAAAAGTCAACTCTTGAGAGTCCCGCGCCGTCGACCGCCCTAAATGCCTCGATAGACATTTCCTTAATTTTTTCCGAGATGGCGTCGGGTAGATCTGCCGGCACAATCAACTGGGAACGATCATCCAGATACTTGGTCGAGTAATCATAAAACTCCGCGCCTGGAACAATCTCACCAACAGTAGAAGCTTGCGGGCGCTCATTTCCGAGTACGGCGCATTCGAGCTCTCGTGCGAGCTCAACAGAACGTTCCACCATGATTTTTATATCGTAACAAGCAGCTTTTTGAATCGCCTTCTCAAGCGAATCCCGATCAGTGGCTTTTGAGATCCCGATACTCGATCCCAAATTCACCGGCTTTACGAATAACGGGTATGCCAGCGTATCTTCAATCTCTACGATGATATCGTTCGCATGGGATTGCCAGCGGCTTTTATGAACAACCAAATAATCAGTTTGAGCAAGGCCTTTTGCCATGAAAACGGCTCTTGCTAATTCTTTATCCATACCCACAGCCGAAGCCGCGACACCTGCGCCGACATAAGGCAAGCCGGCAAGCTCGAGCAAGCCTTGTACCGTGCCATCCTCCCCGTTGGGGCCGTGCAATAACGGAAACACAATATCAAAGACCTCATCAACCGGACGACCATTATCCGATCGAATAAGCTCTCCCGAGTCTATTGCCAAGTGGACTGATGTCATTTTTTCAGGCAAGACCGCCTTACAGTCAAGTGGGTTATACCCGCTCTCGCTTAGACACCATTGTCCTGAGCGGCTAATCCCCACCGGCAGCACGTCATATCGATTCGGGTCAATTGCCGCGCAAACCGATCGCGCAGAGATCACTGATACTTCATGCTCCGCAGACTGCCCGCCAAATAATAAGAGAACTTTTAATTTTTTCATTAAAACTCCCGAGTAGTAGTCAAGCGACTTTATCTAAAGGAGCGAATCGCTAGCATTCTGCTCAATATATCGCTGAATATATTCCGAAAAAACTTTCCGAACGACTTGGGTCACTTCACCACCGCCTTCTGGAAAATCCAGTCGCTCACCGTTCAGAAGCGTCAGTGACGCGCAGGGCATCACCTCTCGAGTTGCGCTGGTCACAAAACATTCAGAAGCATCCAGTAATTCATTTACATGAACATCCTCTTCGATGCTATCCACACCGGCCTCTTCAAGGGCTTTGTGAATGTGCTTTTTTGTGAGGCCTTTCAGGTTCCCTGCTCCGGGCGTCACGAGACGACCTCGTATCACAAACCACACATTGCTATTTGCCGCCTCTGTTACAAAACCATCCCGACTCAACATGACGCAGTCATCAGCTCCCGCCTGGCGCGCCTCGGTCAACCCCATAATATTGTTCAGATAGTTTCCGCCTTTAATGTTCGGATCGAGCGCGTTGGCCGGATTCCGTCTTACTTTCGGGATCGTCATATGCATCCCCCGATCATAAAACACAGCGTTATGACTCGGCAGCGTGTTTACGATAATGACATAGCGTGTTTTTAGGCTCGGATCGGGATACAGATCAACCTGACCGTCGCCCCGAGTGATCTGGTAACGAACATATGCATCTTCATCCTGCATTACGCCCGCAATTTTGGCGGTGCGTTTAATCTCTAGTAATAATTCTTCTCTAGATTGACTGATTTGCATCTGGATGAGTCTTGCCGAGTTCTCAAGGCGCTCAAAGTGATCATCAAGAAAAAGAGGCACTCCTCTGTAGGTTCTGAACACTTCATACACCGAGTCCCCATAAAGAAATCCCCGGTCAAGGACCGGAATTGAAGCTTCTTTGGCAGGTCGGATGAGACCGTCGACGTTAATGGTGGGCGCAATCATTGAATATAAAACCTCTAGATATACTTGTGAACTATCGAAACCCATGACGGTTTCGGCAAAGTCTTAACGGGGTTAAGGCATTATATTATCGCCCTTGAGTCAACGGGGACTGGCGACAAATCTTAAAACCCCGGATTAACCCCTTACTGGTTCCCATCATAAACGCAGATGACAATTAACCAAATATTCCAGGATGGGCATCAAGGTTTCGCAAGGGTTGCCTGCCTTCTTGGCGGTGCGGTCTGGGGCTTGTACTGGATTCCGTTACGCACACTGGATAGTGCTGGCATCAGCGGTGCCTGGGCGTCGGCTTTATTTACTCTCATTGCGCTCGTATTTATTGCACCAGTTATTTTGATTAGATTAAGGCCGTGGCTTGCTGGCGGATTACAAATTCAGTTAACCGGCGCAACCCTCGGACTCACGCTTCTCGTATATTCCACAGCGTTTCTGTACACCGATGTGGTTCATGCTATTTTGCTTTATTACCTAACGCCGATCTGGGGCGCTTTGTTTGGACGCCTGTGGCTTAAAGAAAAAATCTCTGCCGATCAGCTTGTCGGAATCGGGTTTGGAATAGTCGGCATGATGGTTATTTTGCATATTGACGAAGGCTTTCCGTGGCCTCGCAATATTGGTGACTGGATGGCGCTTAGCGCCGGAATCCTTTGGGCGCTCGGCGCAACGATGACACGTCGATTTCCAGAGCAACATACGCTTGATATTGTCAGTACCTGGTTTTTGTGGTGCACCATTTTTGCCATTATCGCGGGGTTGATCTTTCAAGGGTCGCAGAGCGTTCCAGATCTCGCAACGATAATCCCCGTCATCTATTGGGTAATCCCCATCATTGTTTTGATCGTGATTCCCACGTTCATTGCAATTACCTGGGGGCTTCCACAGCTCAATCCAGGAACCTCAGGACTTCTTTTTATGACCGAGATTAGCGTGGTCACCGTTTCTGCAGCAATTCTGACTGACGAACATATCGGAGTTCGCGAGATTTTAGGCGTGGTTCTTATCAGTCTGGCGGGCCTTGCCGAAGTGATCTTGCCTCGTCTGCGGCGGGCAAAATAGGCGACCAGATCTAAAGCTTATTTTTTGGCTGGGCAGCGCTTTTTTTGCCTCGGTGATCAGGATGCTCAGGGAATGGGGTCCCAGGAAACCAGACGCTCCATGCTGGGAAATTCTGGCTGTCTGATGCGCCAAGTCTCGAATCACGGGATTTTGGATAATTCGATTTTCGACTGACCTTTGGATGTCGACGACTAAACCACCGCTCCGCAAGTCGGGTCAAACTTCCGCGCTCGCCTACTGACTCTCCTTCCTGGGTCGTATATGTCTTGTCGTATTGCAGTGGTTTTCTACTTATCATGCCTTTGGCGTCTCTTAAATAGCAATGAGCAACATCACTCGTGATTCTAAATCAGCGGATCGGAAAATAGTATCAATTTGAAAAATACCTACCGGAGATGTTTAAATAATTACTAACCTTAAAAACGGAACTTAATGATGAGCCTAGTCGAAAATATCTTAACCGCGTGGGACAAAACTATGGAGACCAACGATCCAGCCCACCTCGGCGCCTATCTGGACGACACGTTTGAATTTTCGAGTTCTGACGACTCGATCAACTCCAAGGCGGAAACACTAGAGTGGTCAGCAGCGGGTGGACTGCGAATCGGAAACTTTAAAACGGTATACGAAGACGACAATGTGAGTTGTGCGACCCATAACGTCACAGAAGATGGTGCCGGGCCCTCGACCGTCCTGTGTTTCGTAAAGCATCAAAATGGAAAGGCGACGTTCTGGAAAATCCTTCGCGCATTTTCTACCGAGTAAATCTCTATATATTTGAAAATCTAAAATGCCCTGAAAGGGCGTTTTGCACTGATTTCGACAAGAGATGTGATCACCTTGACGATCGTTTGAAATCTTGACACGAAGGCAAAAAAAACCCAAGGCAAAAGCCTTGGGTTTTTAAAAAAATGCCTGGCAGTGTCCTACTTTCACATGGGGAAACCCCACACTATCATCGGCGCTATGCGTTTTCACTTCTGAGTTCGGAATGGATTCAGGTGGTTCCCACACGCTATTGCCGCCAGACAAGCTTTGTGTCTAACTGAGTGAACAGTTAGACGAATAAGGTAGTGATAAGACGGTGTTACTGTGGTAACCAGCATACCAGTCTTCTTGGGTGTTATATGATCAAGCCTCACGGGCAATTAGTACGAGTTAGCTTAACGCATTGCTGCGCTTCCACATCTCGCCTATCAACGTTGTAGTCTACAACGACCCTTTAGGGACCTTAAAGGTCCAGAGAAACCTAATCTTGAGGGGGGCTTCCCGCTTAGATGCTTTCAGCGGTTATCCCGTCCGTACATAGCTACCCAGCAATGCCATTGGCATGACAACTGGAACACCAGAGGTACGTCCACTCCGGTCCTCTCGTACTAGGAGCAGCTCCTCTCAAGTTTCTAACGCCCACACCAGATAGGGACCAAACTGTCTCACGACGTTCTAAACCCAGCTCGCGTACCACTTTAAATGGCGAACAGCCATACCCTTGGGACCGGCTACAGCCCCAGGATGTGATGAGCCGACATCGAGGTGCCAAACACCCCCGTCGATGTGAACTCTTGGGGGGTATCAGCCTGTTATCCCCGGCGTACCTTTTATCCGTTGAGCGATGGCCCTTCCATACAGAACCACCGGATCACTAAGACCTGGTTTCCCACCTGCTCGACGTGTCAGTCTCGCAGTCAAGCACTCTTATGCCTTTGCACTAACCGCGCGATTTCCGACCGCGCTTAGAGTACCTTCGCGCTCCTCCGTTACTCTTTGGGAGGAGACCGCCCCAGTCAAACTACCCACCATACGCGGTCCCGGACCCGGATAACGGGTCTCGGTTAGGGCCCCAAACATGCCAGGGTGGTATTTCAAGGTTGGCTCCACCGAAACTAGCGTTCCAGCTTCAAAGCCTCCCACCTATCCTACACAAACATGTTCAAAGTCCAGCGTAAAGCTGTAGTAAAGGTGCACGGGGTCTTTCCGTCTTGGTGCGGGTACACTGCATCTTCACAGCAAGTTCAATTTCACTGAGTCCCGGGTGGAGACAGTGTGGCCATCGTTACGCCATTCGTGCAGGTCGGAACTTACCCGACAAGGAATTTCGCTACCTTAGGACCGTTATAGTTACGGCCGCCGTTCACCGGGGCTTCGATCAAGAGCTTCGTCCGAAGACTAACCCCATCAATTAACCTTCCGGCACCGGGCAGGCGTCACACCCTATACGTCCTCTTTCGAGTTTGCAGAGTGCTATGTTTTTAATAAACAGTCGCAGCCACCTCTTTATTGCAACCTCCTTCAGCTCCAGTCGCAAGGACCTTCACCTACCAGAGGCACACCTTCTCCCGAAGTTACGGTGTCATTTTGCCGAGTTCCTTCACCCGAGTTGTCTCAAGCGCCTTGGGCTTCTCGCCCTGTCCACCTGTGTCGGTTTAGAGTACGGACACATCTAACCTGATGCTTAGAGGTTTTTCCTGGAAGCATGGCATCAACCACTTCAGTTTCAATAGAAACTTCGTCATCACGTCTCAGAATTATGTCCCCGGATTTACCTAAGGACACTCCCTACTCGCTTAAACCGGGACATCCAACACCCGGCTGGCCTAGCCTTCTCCGTCACCCCATCGCAGTTAGACGCGGTACAGGAATATTAACCTGTTTTCCATCGATTACGCCTTTCGGCCTCATCTTAGGACCCGACTAACCCTGCGCCGATTAACGTTGCGCAGGAAACCTTGGACTTCCGGCGAGGGGGTCTTTCACCCCCTTTATCGTTACTCATGTCAGCATTCGCACTTCTGATACCTCCAGCATGCCTCACGGCACACCTTCGCAGGCCTACAGAACGCTCCCCTACCATGCAAGCAAAGCTTGCATCCGCAGTTTCGGTACACAACTTAGCCCCGATACATCTTCCGCGCAGGCCGACTCGACCAGTGAGCTATTACGCTATCTTTAAAGGATGGCTGCTTCTAAGCCAACCTCCTGGCTGTCTGGGCCTTCCCACATCGTTTCCCACTTAGTTGTGATTTTGGGACCTTAACTGGCGGTCTGGGCTGTTTCCCTTTCGACGACGAAACTTATCTCCCGCCGTCTGTCTCCCGTGATTGCACTTTCTGGTATTCGGAGTTTGCAATGGTTTGGTACCACTAGACGTGGCCCTAGCCATAACAGTGCTCTACCCCCAGAAGTGAGACACGAGGCACTACCTAAATAGTTTTCGGGGAGAACCAGCTATCTCCGGGCTTGTTTAGCCTTTCACTCCTAGCCACAGCTCATCCACTGATTTTTCAACATCAGTTGGTTCGGTCCTCCAGTCGGTATTACCCGACCTTCAACCTGGCCATGGCTAGATCGCCCGGTTTCGGGTCTAATCCCAGCGACTATGGCGCCCTATTAAGACTCGCTTTCGCTACGCCTACCCTAAACGGTTAAGCTTGCCACTGAGATATAAGTCGCTGACCCATTATACAAAAGGTACGCAGTCACCCGGCCGAAGCCAGGCTCCCACTGCTTGTACGCACACGGTTTCAGGTTCTATTTCACTCCCCTAACAGGGGTTCTTTTCGCCTTTCCCTCACGGTACTGGTTCACTATCGGTTGGTAAGTAGTATTTAGCCTTGGAGGATGGTCCCCCCATGTTCAAACAGGATTTCACGTGTCCCGCCCTACTTGTCGCAAGCTTAGTACCACAGCCAAGTTTTCGTGTACGGGGTTATCACCCTCTATGACCGGACTTTCCAGACCGTTCCACTAACTTAACTGCTATTACTTGCAGGCTGTTCCCCGTTCGCTCGCCGCTACTAGGAGAATCTCGGTTGATTTCTTTTCCTCTGGTTACTTAGATGTTTCAGTTCACCAGGTTCGCTTCACACACCTATGTATTCAGTGTGAGATGACCCCGAAGGGCCGGGTTTCCCCATTCGGAAATCCTCGGTTCAAAGCCTGTTTGCTGGCTCCCCGAGGCTTATCGCAAGCTACTACGTCCTTCATCGCCTCTTACCACCTAGGCATCCACCATGCGCGCTTATTCGCTTGATCATATAACCCCAAGAAGACTGAACTTCTTGGGATCGAACTTACTAGTAAATGCTCGTATACCCAGTAAAGTTTCCTCCCCGAAGGGATTTCACTTCACCGTCGTATATCACTACCCTAATTTTTAAAGAACGTTCCCGACCGTTGCTGATCAAGGGATAAACAGCAGTATCTGATGATACTGTTGTTTATCACCTGGTGGAGCCAGGCGGGATCGAACCGCCGACCCCCTGCTTGCAAAGCAGGTGCTCTCCCAGCTGAGCTATGGCCCCGAATTTCCTGCTACGGAATTTGGTGGGTCTGGGAAGAGTTGAACTTCCGACCTCACCCTTATCAGGGGTGCGCTCTAACCAACTGAGCTACAGACCCGCGGTCACGGATATAAACAGGCAGATTGTGTGGACGCTCTTACGTCGTACCGATTGCTTTTAAGGAGGTGATCCAGCCCCAGGTTCCCCTAGGGCTACCTTGTTACGACTTCACCCCAGTCATGAACCACACCGTGGTAAGCGTCCTCCCGAAGGTTAGACTACCTACTTCTGGTACAGCCCACTCCCATGGTGTGACGGGCGGTGTGTACAAGGCCCGGGAACGTATTCACCGCGGCATTCTGATCCGCGATTACTAGCGATTCCAGCTTCATGCAGTCGAGTTGCAGACTGCAATCCGGACTACGATCGGTTTTGTGAGATTCGCTCCACCTCGCGGCTTCGCTGCCCTTTGTACCGACCATTGTAGCACGTGTGTAGCCCTACTCATAAGGGCCATGATGACTTGACGTCATCCCCACCTTCCTCCGGTTTGTCACCGGCAGTCTCCCTAGAGTTCCCACCATTACGTGCTGGCAACTAAGGATAGGGGTTGCGCTCGTTACGGGACTTAACCCAACATCTCACGACACGAGCTGACGACAGCCATGCAGCACCTGTCTCTCAGTTCCCGAAGGCACAGATCCGTTTCCGGTTCCTTCTGAGGATGTCAAGAGTAGGTAAGGTTCTTCGCGTTGCATCGAATTAAACCACATGCTCCACCGCTTGTGCGGGCCCCCGTCAATTCCTTTGAGTTTTAGCCTTGCGGCCGTACTCCCCAGGCGGTCTACTTAACGCGTTAACTGCGCCACTAAGGGGACAAGCCCCCCAACGACTAGTAGACATCGTTTACGGCGTGGACTACCAGGGTATCTAATCCTGTTTGCTACCCACGCTTTCGCACCTCAGCGTCAGTGTTAGTCCAGGAAGTCGCCTTCGCCACTGATGTTCCTCCGAATATCTACGCATTTCACCGCTACACTCGGAATTCCACTTCCCTCTACTACACTCTAGTTTGGCAGTATCAAATGCAATTCCCAGGTTGAGCCCGGGGCTTTCACATCTGACTTACCAAGCCGCCTACGCGCGCTTTACGCCCAGTGATTCCGATTAACGCTTGCACCCTCCGTATTACCGCGGCTGCTGGCACGGAGTTAGCCGGTGCTTCTTATTTAGGTACCGTCACAGTACGAGGTTATTAACCTCGCACCTTTCTTCCCTAACGAAAGTGCTTTACAACCCGAAGGCCTTCTTCACACACGCGGTATGGCTGCATCAGGCTTTCGCCCATTGTGCAATATTCCCCACTGCTGCCTCCCGTAGGAGTCTGGGCCGTGTCTCAGTCCCAGTGTGGCTGATCATCCTCTCAGACCAGCTACGGATCGTAGCCTTGGTGAGCCATTACCTCACCAACAAGCTAATCCGACGCAGGCTCCTCCAACAGCGCGAGGTCCGAAGATCCCCCGCTTTCCCCAATAGGGCGTATGCGGTATTAGCCCGGATTTCTCCGGGTTGTCCCCCTCTGTTGGGCAGATTCCTACGTGTTACTCACCCGTCCGCCACTCGTCGGCACCAAGGTCATCCCGAAGGAATCCCAGCGGTCCGTTACCGTTCGACTTGCATGTGTTAGGCCTACCGCCAGCGTTCAATCTGAGCCAGGATCAAACTCTCCAGTTCAAGATTTTTTTCCGGATAACTCGACCGGGGGGTCTTGTTATTCCGGAGTGCGTCGCATCCACCGAAGTGAATACTCCACACAACTACTGTTGTCGGAATCGGACGCAAAAGCGCCCACACAATCTGCCTGTAAATTGTTAAAGATCAAGGCGCACCCGAGAAAGGGGTTGCCTGAAGAGGTGCGGATTATACAGATTAGTTTCAGACTGTCCAATCTATTTTGATGTTTTTTGCATCTTTTTTAGCAGGCCCGATTTAATCGCTGCCAACCCCAACCCGCCTCATTAAAAAAGAACCCTCAAACGGGCTTAAAACAGCCCACCACTACTGAATTCGGATTCTTGCAATTCGACGTTTCCCCACCTGCAATATGCCTTCAGTCCCCGGCACGAGTTCGAGTTTTGGATCCTCGAGACGCTCTTCGTCAAAGCGCACCGCGCCCTGTTTGATCAGGCGTATTGCTTCGGAAGTGCTGGAGGCGAAATTCACGCTCTTGATGACACGCGCAATGCCGAGTGCCTCTCCTTCGGATTCAACGATTTTCTCTTCTAGATCCTCAGGCAAGGCGCCTTGGGTAAATCGGTCGATAAAAGCTTGATGGGCTTTCCGGGCATCCGATACGCAATGAAAACGCGCAACGATCTCCGTAGCGAGTTCGAACTTAATATCACGTGGGTTTTTGCCATCATCCGCCGCTTTGCGCAGCTTTTCTATCTCCTCGAGCGTCTTAAAGCTTAACAATTCAAAATAACGCCACATGAGGTCATCGGAGATCGACATCAGCTTGCCGAACATATCTTCTGGCTGATCCGTTATCCCTACAATATTTCCGAGTGATTTTGACATCTTCTGTACCCCATCAAGCCCCTCGAGCAATGGCAGCGTGATGACGACCTGACTCTGCTGTCCATATTGCTTTTGCAATTCCCGCCCCACCAGCAAATTAAACTTTTGATCTGTTCCGCCCATCTCAATGTCAGACCGGAGTGCAACCGAGTCATAGCCCTGCATCAACGGATAGAGAAATTCATGAATCGCGATCGGCTGACCGCCACGATAGCGCTTGTCAAAATCATCCCTTTCGAGCATCCGCGCTACGGTATGCCGTGCTGCCAATCGAATAATGCCCTCGGCACCCAGGTCATTACACCACTCCGAATTAAACGCGACTGTCGTCTTATCCGGATCCAAAATCCTAAAGACCTGTGCTTTATAAGTCGCTGCATTGGACTTGATCTCCTCTTCAGAAAGCGCAGGCCGAGTGACGTTTTTACCGCTGGGATCACCGATCATCCCTGTGAAGTCACCGATCAGAAAGACAACATCATGCCCTAATTGCTGAAATTGCCGCATCTTATTGATGATCACGGTGTGCCCTAAATGTAAATCAGGCGCAGTCGGATCAAAGCCCACTTTGATCCGCAGCGGGCGATCGAGCGATAACCGTTCAACCAACTCCGTCTCAACCAGAACCTCCTCGGTTCCTCTTTTAAGCTCAGCGAGAACTTCCTGGGCAGACTCAGGTGTAATATTTTTGCTCATATGGAGCGAAGTTTAACTGACACTTTTTTTTCGTGCCCTCCTTTCTTGAAAAAAGTGGCGTCATACAAAGAAAAAAGAAATACGGTTGATGGTTTCAGGACAATCCTATCTTTCCAAAGTTAACGGAAGACTTGCTTTACTTTTTCTGGAAGTCTTCCTCCCTGAATACGAACGCCTGACTGCCCCACAATAACCCCCTACCCTATTTTCGACGCAACGATTTATGTCATCTTAATTAAAAATCACAGCAGCACTCACTTTTAGAGAAACTACTTTAAAAGGGGTTTACAAATTACTTTGACGTATGAATAAGGTGAATGTAAATTATGCGCTTCTTGGGCGCCGACAGCGCCTTTTTAATGTCCACCTTCAAAACGCATGAGCAAAGACCCAACGGTTTTCGGCAAAGACCTGCGATATCTATCTAAACCGTCCCGAGGACGTTTAGCAACGCTTGGGCGACCGTCACACTGGCTGACCGGGGTATTCATCGCAATCGCGGTCGCGATTTGGCTGGGCAGTTCACCCGGCGCGTCAATTGAGCGGCCCTCTAAAACACTGCAGCTGCAAATTGAATCCGTCATCGAGAAAAATGCTGAGTCAGCAGATTCGCAAGATTATTTACTTAAAACCGGTGTCAGCGTGACGCCTGCAATTGAGGGTATTCGAGGCATCGAATCCTGGTCACTAATCTCAAACGAGTTTCCGCTCTTGCCATCTGGCTCCGAGAACCTTGAGGTTTCAAAAAGCCCACAAGAAGAACCTGTCAACGATGAGGGGTCAAATCAAGCCCTTAACTCCTCCAGCATTGCAGGCTCGGCAACTGCCTTAAAGACGGAATCTAACGGTGTCGCTAATAAAAGCACGACGCCTGACACAGCAATTGAGTTGATGACGCCGTGGCAGACGATCGACATTCAATCTGGGGACTCTTTGGTTCGCATCTTCAAAAGACTTGATCTTGATGCCACAAAGGCCATTGAGATCAGCAAGCTGGCCGGCGCTAAAAAAATTAGCAATTTACGAACGGGCCCCTATCTGCAAATTCAACAAAAGGACAACGCGCTCATCGCGCTTCGGTATCAGCCTGATATCAAAAGTTATTTGGAGGTTACCCGTAAAAACAACTCATTTATTGCCGAGACGATAAAACGAGCGTTTGATGTCTCGGAAAAAGAAGTTTCGGTCGAGATCGCGGGCACGCTTTATGAGAGCGCAAAAAAAGCGGGATTACCGGCCTCGATTGTTCATCGAGTCACTCAGATCTTCCAGTGGGAAATTAATTTTTCGAGCGATGTTCAGCCAGGCGATCGAGTCACGGTTGTTTATGAAGAGCGCTCACTTGAGGGTCAAAAGATCGGCACGGGCCCGATTCTTGCAGTAAGCCTCGAGAATAATGGAACAACTCATCATGCGATTCGACATCTAGACGCCAAAGGTGTAGCCACCTACTACTCCCCCGAAGGAAATAGCCTACAGCGGGCATTTTTACGATCTCCGATTCCAGGCGCGTACGTCAGTTCATCATTTTCTTACAATCGACTACACCCAATCCTGAAGGTTCGCCGACCTCATCTTGGTGTCGATTATGGTGCACGCAGAGGCACCCCGATCGTTGCGACTGCGGATGGAAAAATTATTCGGGCCTCTCGAAAAGGAGGTTATGGCAAAACGGTCATTATTCGTCATGGCCAGGAATATCGGACGCTTTATGCGCACCTATCCAAATACGGCAAAGGGATTCGCAATGGAAAGTGGGTAAAGCAAGGTCAAATTATCGGATACGTGGGTTCAACCGGTTTTTCAACTGGACCTCATCTTCACTATGAAATTCATGTGGGAGGAAAAGCAAGAAACCCGCAGACATTAAAATTTCCCCGTGCGGCATCCATCAGTAGCAAAGAAAAATCAAACTTTCTGGAGCAGTCTACAATTTGGGTCGCCCGCCTTAATCAGATTCGCTCAGCGAGCTGAACGCATTCATTTAACGACCACTTACCACTCCTCTTTTGGGTGGGTCACAAAATCTAAATGTCCGAGATCTTTATTGGGTTGATGTCCGGCACCAGCGCAGACGCAATCGATGCCGCTGCAGTCGACTTCTCGGTGGCTAATGGACTCGCTCTTATTGCCACTCATTCGCATCCGCTGTCGAAAGACTTGCGAGAGCGAATTTTCAATGTCAGTTCTGGGGCTTCGGATCAGCTTGACGACGTCAAACAACTCGAAGTCGATCTTTCAATTGAGTTCTCCCGCTGTACTCAAGAAATCATCAACGAGTTAAATGACAAACCGGTCGCGATCGGCTGTCATGGTCAAACCGTCCGGCATCGTCCTGAGTTGGGATTTACAGTTCAACTGGCTGACGGTGCGATCATTGCCCAAAGCACCCAAACCCCAGTGGTTGTCGATTTTCGGTCAGCCGATGTTGCCCTTGGCGGCCAGGGCGCTCCGCTTGTTCCGGCTTTTCATCACGAATTTTTTAGCTCATCTTCAGAGGATCGTGCAGTCGTAAATATTGGCGGAATTGCTAACGTTACGTTACTTTCAAGAGACGGACACATTATCGGTTTTGACTCGGGCCCGGGTAATACCCTTATGGATCGCTGGATCCAGCTTCATCAGGATAATCGGTGGGATCACAATGGCGCTTGGGCGAAAACGGGAGTAGTCGATGAAGCATTTCTGCAATCGCTTCAGCAAGATCCATATTTCTCACGAAAGCCGCCAAAATCTACGGGTTTGGAGTATTTCAATCTCGACTGGCTTAATTCGTTTCTTAAAGGTGATGAGAAGCCATGTGATGTTCAGGCAGCCTTGTGCGCGCTTACGGCACATTCCGTAACCGACGCTATTCTTGAGTTTCTGCCTGAAGTCAAAAAAATATATCTTTGCGGCGGTGGCGCACTAAACATACGACTTAAAGAGTCGATCCAATCAAAAATCGATCGTGCAGAAGTATCAACAACTGACGCGCTCGGAGTAGATCCTAAATGGGTTGAAGCCATCGCGTTTGCGTGGCTCGCCCGTCAACGAGTCAATCTGCAAACCGCAAACCTTCCCGAAGTCACAGGCGCCACGAAGCGCACAATACTGGGCGCTGTATATCTTCCCTAAAGCCAGTCTTCGCGACTAGATTCCAAAAGATGCGCCGCAACCACAAGTTGTCGACGCATTGGGGTTGTTCACCACAAAGCGAGTTCCCATCAAATCATCAATGAAATCGACTTCGGCTCCACCAAGATATTGGAGACTCAGCGGATCGACTACTACCCTGACTCCTCCGCGATCAAACTCTATGTCATCGCCAGACTGCTCGTCTTCAAACTGAAAGCCGTACTGAAACCCTGAACAGCCGCCACCCTGGACGTAGACCCTAAAGCGAAGCTCAGGATTCGCTTTAGACGTGATAAGCGCGTTCAACTGATTGACAGCGCTTTCGGTCAGGAGAAGTTCCGTTGCATCATTCATTGCTATTTTTTTCCTCGCGAAAATGTCGATATGAGGTCGACAGACAGATATCTCAAGTTTTCGCTCACAAAGATTAAGGCCAAAGGGCCAAATTCATCAAGCCGGCGGTCTCATCAAGCCCGAACATCAAATTCATATTCTGAACAGCCTGGCCCGCCGCTCCTTTCACAAGATTATCTTCGACCGCGATGATGACGGCAATATCTCCCCCTTGGGGTCGAAAACAGGAAATTCGAACCTGATTTGATCCCCGGACGCTTCGTGTCTCAGGAAGTGCTCCGCTAGACATTACATCGACAAAAGGTTCTGACTCAAATCGCTCTTGATATAACGCCGTCAAATCAATCGCGGTATCCGTAAGGCGGGCATACAGTGTTGCCTCAATCCCCCGAATCATGGGTACCAGGTGTGGAACGAAAGTTAGCCCAACGGTCGCCCCGGCAGTCTCCGAAAGCGTCTGCCGGATTTCCGGCAAGTGTCGATGACCGTTCACGGCATAGGCCTTGAATGAATCAGCGGTCTCCGCCATGAGCGTACCCACGGCAGCTCCCCGCCCCGCGCCTGACACACCCGATTTAGCGTCCGCAATCAGCGAACTCGTCTCGACCAAATTGTTCTCGAGAAGTGGCACAAATCCCAGTGTTACCGCAGTGGGGTAGCATCCCGGGTTTGCAACCAACTTCGCGCCAACAATCTGCTCTCGATTAATCTCAGGCAGTCCGTAAACCGCCTGACCAATGAGGTCAGGACATGCGTGATCCATTCCATACCACTCACGCCAAGTTTCTGAGTCTTTTATTCGAAAATCCGCTGAGAGATCGATAAGACGCGTATCTGAATCGAGGAGCGACTGAGCATGCGTCATCGCCACGCCATTGGGTGTAGCCGCAAACACCACATCACAGTGATCAAGCGCCGCCTCATCCGGATCGCAGAACAAAAGATCTAATCGACCGCGTAAGCTTGGAAAAATATCACTGACTGCCTTGCCTTTTTCTGAGCGTGAACTTATCGCCACCAGCTCAACTTCAGGATGACCCACCAGCAGACGCAACAGCTCTACTCCGGTGTAACCAGTCCCGCCAATAATGCCTGCTCTTATCATGATCAAACCACGTCTAAATTCTTACAGAACAAGAGCGCTATTTTACGCTCGCATTTGGAAGAAGTCCGGCCTCCCGCTCATAGCGAGTGATCAGAATCCCCTCCTCACCACAGCATGAGTCTGCACACTGGTTCACCTCATGCAACGATTCCCATCCTGGCAGATAATCCGCAACTGGCGCATTCTCATCGGCACAATCACAGCCTTTATCGGCATAAACATAAACAGAGCCAAGGCCCGCCTGCCGTCCTAAAGTGGCCGCCCGCTCGAGGGTTTCAACTGGAGTCGCGGGCACATGTGCCAAACGATACGCAGGATAAAACCGGGTGACATGCCAGGGACTATCATCACCTAAGTTTTGAACAATCCATTCGGCGATCTGTTGAAGCTCTCGTTCGTTATCGTTATATCCGGGAATTACATTAGTCCGGGTCTCAACATGGATTCCAAGATCATGAGCAGTTTTTATCGAATTTAATACTTGTGAAACGCTGGCGCGCGGACAAATCGCCTGATAGAAGCTATCCGACATACTTTTGATATCAGAGCAAAGCACGTCGATTTTTCCTTTCAATAGAGAAAGCGCCTCATCAGTCACAAAACTATTACTGACGTAAACTGTATAAAGACCGCGTTCGTGCGCGATCTCTGCCACATCAAGAACATACTCCAGCCAGACCGCAGGCTCAGAATAAGTAAAGGCAATACCTTGCACCTGACTATCAATAGCCGCCTGAACTAATCGCTCGGGCGTCACAAATGCGGCTTTGGACTGACCCCGGGCCAACTCATCCAACGCTTCAGTGCCCCATGAAATATCGAGGTTATGGCATCCGCCACAGCGAAAGCTGCATCCATAGCTGCCGACCGACAACACGCGCGTCCCTGGGCGATAATGTCTTACCGGCTTCGATTCGATGGGACCAATATCGATTGCCGAAACGATCCCATAAGATAGGTTATACAGCGTTCCGTTTCTATTAACATGGGCCTGACAGTACCCTCTCTGACCATGATGTAACCCGCACTGCCATAGACAAAGATTGCACCTGGTTTTGTCGTCACCCATTTTCTCTTGTAATCGGGTCGGCATGAGTCGATAGGCCCCTTCGACTGCTACAGGAATTTCTTCGCTCGCCATTACCGTTTTCCCTTAAATGTAGTCATCACACCCCTTTAAACGGTGCTCGTTTAATAACCTTGAAAACCTGACATCGTTCTTAAAAATACAAAGTGACATACCGTGAGTTCGGGTTGTTCTGCAAATCAACTAGATATCGATCAAACGCGGTCCATTGATAACACATCCATTAAAGCGATCATTAAAAGCGTATTAATTGGCTGGGGGACCAGGATTCGAACCTGGATTGGCGGAGTCAGAGTCCGCAGTCCTACCGTTAGACGATCCCCCATCATCGAACCATTAAAAAGCAAGAAACCGATTTAAATTATGCGCTTATCAACCGTTCTCGACCTTCACCCCATAAATGAGCGCGATATATTGTCTTTCCAAACGTCGACATTGAATTTGTAGTCAACTCAGAACCTCTCCAACTTCAAATATAACTCACTAAAGTGAAAATTAAAGATGTGATGTTCAGCTTATTTTGGATCCGAGAATAGTTGAAATATCGTCGTGATAAATCAAAAAAAGCACTTCTTATTAAACAGGCTGGAACTATAACAATGATCATTTTAGATAATTAAGGGGGAAAGACGATACTACATCTCCATCCTAAAGCGCTTGGGCATCCCTTGAAGCAAACACCCCCAGTTGATGACGGGGGGTGACCTGATGGCTTCTAGGGTTTGATCTGTTGGGGATGGGACTATGTTGTTCTACAGTGGGCCGCAGCAATCTTCTCCCAACCTCGTTTACATGCCCAATTAAGCGCCTTTACACTTTCTGCCTCGCTAACCACCAGTCGCGTTGCCCAACGTTGCGTGGGCCGCAACGGCTAACCTGTGCTGCGGTCCCTGCATAGATTGCGGCCCCCTCAGTCGGTCTCTTGCCTGCGCCGCTGGGGTATAGTCGCGAATTATTCAACTGCTGCAATCAGATCTAGGCCAAGCCAGCCTGAGAGGCCCAGACCGACAACAGGGACGATCATGGGCCATTTTTGTTAGGATCAGGTTGATCGGCTCATGATCCCTTCCTATTGACCAAAGACTTGGTTTGGCAACCAAAGAACGATCTGTGGGAAGATAAAAATCAATATCAATCCGATGAGCTGGATCAGCATAAACTGCATCATGCCCAAGTAGATGTCTTTCAGATCCCAGTCTGGCACAACGCCTTTTAGGAAGTAGGCCGACAAGGCCACAGGTGGGGACAACCACGCCGTTTGCAGGTTTACCGCAACAAGAATTCCGAACCACACCATAAGGTCGTAACGGCTCAAGCCGTGGATATCCAAAGCTGCCACAGTTGGCAAAAGGACCGGCACAACGATCAACACGATCGGCACCCATTCTAGCGGCCACCCAAGAACAAAGATCAGCGCCATCACCATCAAAAGGATCAGGTATGGTGACATATCCAGCCCCAAAAGCAGCTCTGTCATCATCTTGGGGGTTCCAAGGCTTGAGAATTCAGCCCCAAAGAAGTTTGAAGCAGCCACGAGGAACATGATCAAAACGGTGATTTCTAAAGCTTTGATCATGCAATCAAAGAAACCAGGGAACGTAAATTTGCGATACCCGATGGACAAAAGGATTGCCCCAAATGTGCCCATTGCCGCGGCTTCTGCTGGCGTTGCAAAGCCCAATAGGATGGAACCCAAAGCAAAAGAGATCAAAATCGTTGGTGGCATCAGGCCGGCAAAGAATTCATCCCACAGGTCTGAGAATTCAAAACGCCCATCGGCGTCGCTTCGATAAATGGACGAGGCCAAGACCCCTAGCAGGATCGTAAAGGCAAATAAGACGACGGAAACAGTTGGGAAGCCTTCGGCCCAACTCGCCACGACCATGTAGCCATGGAACAAAATTGCCAGAGGAAGCGCAATGCGCACAACCGTTAGATTGCGATAGGCGCGATAGGCAAATAGCAAAACAGATCCCAACACAATCAATCCACCAAATGGAACAACGCCGCCAAAGGCCCCACTAATACCAAGGCCAAAGATACGACAAATGGTTAGAACACCCAAAGATATGAGGGCAACTTCAGCACCATAGAAATCAGAGGTTTCCGGTTGGTCTTCATCTGACAGAATGGGTCCAAGGTCTGGATCTAGCCAACACCGTCCCAAAGTGTAGATAAGGTACAAGGTCGCCAGTAGAGCACCGGGGATAAACGCCCCGCGGAATAGATCCAGTGTAGATACTTCTAGGACAGGGCCCATAACAATCAACATGATGGATGGTGGAATCAAAATACCCAACGTGCCACCCGCTGTAATAGTACCGGCCGCAAGTTGAACGTTATAGCCCGAGCGGTTCATCGTTGCCCCCGCCATAATACCCAACAAAGTAACGGAGGCCCCCACAATACCCGTGGCTGCCGCAAAGATTGTGGCGACGATCAACACGGCGATATAAAGTGCGCCGCGCACACGGGACATGATCATCTGGATAGATGCGAACAAACGCTCCATTAAACCAGCGGCCTCCATGACGATACCCATCAAGATGAAAAGAGGAACCGCCATAAGTTGGTCGTTCAGCATTGTTGAGTTTGTGTTCAGCGTCATCAAAAGTGTTGTGAGTTTGAAGTTGGATCCCCAAATACCAAACACAAAGGCCAAAAAAATCAACGTGAACGAAATTGGAAAGCCGATAAAGATCACAAAGATCATCGCCGCCAACATTATCAAACCAATCGTGGGTTTTGATAGGTCCGGACGCGCAGACATGATGTCACTAAACCATTCACCACCTGGTGTCGCATCTGGATAGAAAACAGCCATGACCAGCCAAAACAAGGCGATAAAATACGCGGGCATCGCCATGACGAAATAGCGTTCACGCTCTTTGCCCATTTTGTGAAGGGCGCGGAAAAGTTCAGGAAACCCTTGAAGTAAGAGAAGTAGTCCCCCAACGGGCATTGCCAAGCGCGCTGGCCATAAAACTGGCTGCCATGTACTATCAAACGCGGTTTCGCTAGTTTTGTATGCAACTTCCCAAAATTGAACAGCAATGATGGTGAAGAAGATCATAGATGGTATGAAAAATGCCATATAAAGCATTGCATCCACCGTAGCCTGGGTTTTATCAGACCAGTTCCGATATAAGAAATCAGCCCGAATATGGACGCCACGCATAAGACCATAACCCGCAGCACCCATGAACAAAACACCTGAAATCATACGGCTGATGTCATAGGCAAACATGGTCGGCCCGAGACCTAATGCACGGGCTGCGTCGTCCCAGCCATGGCTTGCCATAATGCCGAAGACGTTGCGAGAAAACACTTCGATTACAACAACGCCGATCAACGGAACCATTAACAGGCACAAGATTTTACCTGCCCAGTCGTTGATCAGATCAATCCACCTCGTAATGGGGCGCTGCCACGGCGTCATATCTTCGGGTGTTTCCCCCGGTTTTTCTGTCCGCCGCTCTGCGATCAACTCGTCCGCGATTTCTAAATCGTCGGGTACAACCTCTTCAGCCATGCCCCGTTCTCCCTTCCTGTGCTCTCTCTATTTAAAGGGAGCGTTCTTTTTTAGGAAAAAGCCTGACGCTCTTTCCAAAAAAAGACAACGCTTGGGGCCCCGAAGGGCCCCGCACATTATCATTAAAACATTACTCCAAAGTGTCGGCGTGGGCTTTACCCAAACCCGCGTTTGACGTCTGCGCACCAGCCCAGAATGGAACTACGATGTCAGCAAAGTCTTGTTGTGACTGCCATACTTCTGCGAAGAATTCATTGTCTTCAGCTGCTGCTTTAAGAAGCTTTTTCGCCGCCGCCATGTATTCTGTGAAGTAGTCTGCAGGTGTATCTTCCAAGATAACGCCGTGGTTCGCTGTCAAATCTTTCAGAGCTTTACCGTTTTCATAGATACGGTAAGACAATGACTTAGACAAAGATGCATTTGCTGCAACTTCCAAGGCTTTCTTTTCAATCGCTGATAGGCCTTCGTATACATCGCCATTGACGTATAGGTCAGCGTTCACAACAACCTGATGCAAACCTTGCAGGTAATAGTGCTTTAGTACTTTTTGGAATCCAAAGACTGAGTCAGGCTTAGGGCAGCACCACTCAGCCGCGTCGATCGTACCTTTTTCAAGGGCGGGGAGGATGTCTCCACCACCCATAGCAACAGCAGCGACACCAATTTCATTGTATGCAGCGCCAACCATACCTGGAGGGGCACGGAAGCGTAGTTTACGGAAGTCATCCATTGAAGCGATTGGCTCTGGGAACCAACCTAAGGCTTCTGGGCCAACTGGCTGAAGCATAAAGCCTTTTACGTTGACGCCCATTTCGCCCCATAGACGGTCGTAAAGTTCTTTACCACCACCATATTGGAACCATGATAGGAACGCGATGTTGTCTAGACCGACACCCGCACCGGCAATCGGAGCACCGAATAGGTTTGCTGCTGGGTGCTTGCCGCCCCAATAGTGAGTCCACGCAAAGCCACCTTCAACAAGGCCCGCATCAACGGCATCGATGATGTCCCGTGGTCCGACAACGGCACCTGCTGGCAAAATTTCAATTGTCAATGAGCCGCCTGTTAGTTCTGCAACGTCTGCTGCAAAGCTTTCAACCATACGTACTTCGTCTGATGAGTTCGCAAGCACCGACTGAACACGAATAACAGTGTCAGCCATAGTAGTCGACGCTATCATCGCGGCGCCAACACCAATTGCAGCAGCGCTAATTTTAAGTTTTTTAAGGTCAAACATCATATTTATCTCCCTTGTGTTTTGCCCTCTTATCCATCAAAAATCTAACGCTGAAGGCACAACCGTTAAATTTTCGCTTTTTTGACCCCATCCAAAAGTGGAGGGGTTTAAATTCTTATATAAGAATTCTTACTGTGTTATAACTGAATGACTGCCTTGGGTCAATCACGTGGATTTTTGACTGTAATTTTGTGTTACTGAGTAAATAAATAAAGAGATTTTTGTGAGTAAGCGCCCGTTGTACGAAGAAATTAAGGAAACCCTGATTGCGCGGCTGGAGTCCTACAGATGCTCCCCTGCTTTTTAATTATCTGCGTTTTCCGTGTGTGTTTTATCTGATGTCCACGCACTGTTCATAAACTCCACTAAACCAATTTCGCGTCCCCCCTGGTTTTGTGTTGCTCGGGCAACCACACGAAAGACCACCGTGCGTGTGCACGGTTATGTTGCACCCCCCTAGAAAAAAGTTCGCGACTGTTGGGGTGTACGTAATTGGTACATTGTTAGCTTTGCAAATGGGGGCTGGAAGATTTTTTAATGTCTTCCATCTACAATACCCGTATCCGTCGTGGACCCTGACATCCCTTTGCTCAGGAGATGCATTTAAGGCCTTCATCACCGTATTTGTGTTGGCCTCCTTTTCTGCTTCATCACCCTTGAAGAGATCAGCAAATGACCAGTTAATGGTCGCCATGACTCGTGTCTCAAAGGCCTCGTCATAGGAGACTTTAAGGCCTGCCGTGAGGTTGTCATTAATGTCGTAGGAAAGCCCAGTTGTGACACCACCTCCATCCG
Source organism: Arenicellales bacterium nBUS_48 (assembly GCA_051201575.1). Taxonomy (GTDB): domain Bacteria; phylum Pseudomonadota; class Gammaproteobacteria; order Arenicellales; family UBA868; genus UBA868. The sequence goes on from CP179197.1 coordinate 1,738,460, forward strand.
CCTCTTTTAGATCTCCGTTCTGGTAGTAGTAACCCACTGAGACTTTGGTTTTGTCGTTGATCTGGTAGCCGACATCTGCCCCATAGGTATCCAGTGCACCAACTAGGTAATGACTGTTAAGTATCTGTTCGGTATCCCCTGTAGGAATTAAGGCATACACATCAAAGCGCCATTGGTTTGAGACAAATTCAGCACCTAGGGCGGCCTGCTGGAAGTCAACGGTTCTGGGGTCAGTGACCACTACAGTGGTATCCACTGGCCCTGCTTTTAATTCTCTGGTGTCATAGCCTGCATAGACGCCATACATCTGGCCTGACGGGTTGAGCCATCGATAGCCCAGACGGGTAGAAGAAGAAGGCGTGGTGCCGGCGACTTCGGTATTGATGATACTGCTATCCCCTGAGCGGTCAGCCACATTACCTTTGACTTCTACATCGACATAGGTCACTGCATTGGAGGTTTTATGCAGCGGAACAAAAGCGCCTAAACCGACAGCATTGGGAACGCCAGCGCCTTGGGTCTGGCCGATGGCCCTTAGATCAAAGTTAACCGTATCTTCTACAGAAATATCCTGTGCGGATATAGGATAAGCGCCTAGAAGAAGGAGGCCCGCAACAACAGGAGTAAAACGGTTCAAATCACTTGATCTCAGTTAATGTGAATAAATACCTGAGAACATGCTGTGATACATCACCAAAGCGCAGGCTGGCTTTGATGGAATAGAAGGTAACAGAACGGGTGAGATAAATCTAATGCGCTAGATGCATCTTCGGGCTGAGGATTGGGTTAAGCGGTTGGAATGAATTGGGTTAACTACCGCTGCTGCTGCCACGACCACCCCCACTAATTAACTCCAGTTCAAAGTCAGTCAGATCACCATCTTGTCCCAGAAAGTCCTGATGGGCATAGACCTCATCTGATGTGATGGTGTAGCCATGTGTCTTGGCAAGGGTTGCTATGCCCTCTCCCATGCCTGACCCATTGGCTGTTGCGGTATTGATGATGGACATGACTTGCTCTTGAAGGTCATCATCTTCAAGAACGGCGTTACGAAAGGAATTAAAGTCAGTCATTAATCTGTCCTACTGAGGCTGGGGTGAATGGGATTAACTAGAACCGCCCTGACCGCCCACCTGACCCCCACTGATCAACTCCAGTTCAAAGTCAGTCAGATCATCACCTTGTCCTAAAAAGTCCTGATGGGCATAGACCTCATCTGAAGAAATCGTGTAACCATGAGTCTTGGCAAGGGTTGCTATGCCGTCACCCATCCCTGATCCATTGGCTGTTGCGGTATTGATGATGGACACCACTGCTTCCTGAAGATCATCATCTTCAAGGACTGCGTTACGGAAGGATTGGAAGTCGGACATGGTTTTCTCCTGTTTAAAACCCGCAGTCGTTTCCTGGATTTCCCCAGTTGCCCCCGCTGGGGCAGATGGTAACGTTGTTTCCTCTGGGGCTATTCGGATACCGCCAGGAATAATTCAGGTGCGCGTGCCACAGGTCCGCAAACTTGAGGTTCGCATTACTCAGCATCGCATCTCTCAGGTCCGCATTACTCAGGTTCGTATAACTCAGGTTCGCACCGCTAAGGTTCGCATGAGGCTTGATGTAGTAACTTTTCTCATGAATAGAAAACCAACCACACCCTGTCCTTTCGGTACTATGAGTCTGATGACCAGAACCCCGACAACTACCAAACGGAAACACATTGGCAGTCTTGGAGAATTCAACACCGCCACTGGAGTCAGGTCCAGAACATGAGGCGAGCAGGAGGGTTGAGAGGATGAGGGGGAGTAGTTTTTTCATGCACCAATCATGAGGCTCGAGGTACAGAAAATCTATCAGGAAATCAATCCCCGTCCTCTATTTCAGGCGGACTGGACGCCAAGCGTCTAATTTCTGGCTGGGTTGGCTCTGCAAATCATTAATTTTATGATTGAGTCATAGTCCTTGGAGTTCGCAGTTTCGCCGTTAAATCGCCCCTTTTTACACGCCGTTGATTTGAGCAATCAAATATCCTCCCGTGACATGTCACTTACTTAATCTGCATTCTGAAACCGGCAACATCTTTGTCTGGCCAGTTTTGTTAAGGATAAATTCGACTCCAATCCTTCTTCATATCGACAACAAGCCAACCTCGTTGCTTTGATTCATCCAACGCCTTGTCTAGCCTGCCAATATGGGAATTCCGATCGTAAGCCCATTCCCGATCAGCATCCGTGTGGTGAATGATGACACCTAATCGCGCACCTTCTCCCGCAGTTGTCCATTGCAGCATTTGAAGATCTCCGTCCGAGTTCCCGAAAGCTGCAATCGGTCTTCGACCAATATGTTGATTGATCGCAATCGGTTTACCAGCCTTATCGTTGATAAAGTGAATACCGGGAAGTCGCATTATTACCGGTTTACCGTCACGCATCTCAAATGTCGTCTCGGGGATACTCCCCACGACTTGCTCTGGAGGAACGTCGTAAACTTCTTCGGCGAATACTCTTAGGAATTCAATCCCCCCGCCAGACACAATAAAGATTTTGAACTGGTTAGCTCGCAGATAGTCAAGCAATTCCAGCATTGGCTGAAATACCATTTCAGTGTAACGTCTGCCGGTTGTGGGATGTGTTGCCGTCGCGATCCATTCAGAGGCGAGTGCCGAGAACTCCTTGGTGGTCATGCCTGCATGCGTGGCCATCACAATCTCTACCAACGCCTCCTCTCCATCCGCTAGAGCAGCCTCAAGATCATTCTCTAAAACACCTTTGAATGGTTGATTGTGTCTCCACTCAGGATGGGCTGGGGCAAGCGCCTTAACCCGATCCAAAGCAAACATGAGTTGAAAGTAGGCAGGCTGTTCGGTCCAGAGAGTTCCGTCATTATCGAAGACGGCAATTCGCTCGGAAGGCAGCACGAAGTCTGGCCCACCGAGTTTCGTCACGGCATCGACGAAATCAACAACCACTCTTCGGCTCGCACCATCATTCCATGAAGGTAGTGGGTCAGCATTCGCTACGGCGTAACCCCCTAACGTCAAAACAACCCATACGATTAAAGCTTTTGTCGCCAATAAATTCATGTGATGGTACCTAGTTTTTGAAAAATTCCGCCGCCCAAACCGGCCAGGCGACGGCTCATTCAGACCCCGTTACCGCCCTCTTGCGGCGTTCTCGATCTGCTCCTGAATTTTGGTTAAATTGAAAGAACCCGGCGATTGACTTGGCGGATAAGCTACGAGTGATTTGAGGAATTTACCCGCTAACTGTTGCATCGGCACCAAAACGAAGGCCCGGTCGAGGAACCAATCGTGATAGGTATTCGAGTTATGCTGCGCCTTCTCGAAAGGGTCCCGACGGAGATTGAATAGTAGCGGTATGCGCAACTCCACGAACGGTTCACGCCAAATTTGAAAGGTCGCCGCTCGGTTCTCCTGGAAAACAGCCTTCCAATCGCCAAGGCGGAGCGCGACCACAGCACCATCGTCATTCACATAAATAAATTCTTTTCGGGGTGATGCCGTTATATTTTCACTCGGACTCCTGTAAGTGTCCGCATTCGACAGATATTCATTCATATCATAGCCATCGAGATGTTGGCGATAAGTGCGTCCGATCGCCTCATATCCGTCCAACATATCTTCCTTGAGATCTGTTTTGCCCGCTGCTGCTGCAAATGTCACCATCCAGTCCTCGTGAGCGACAATCCCGTTCAGCGTCTTACCCGCAGGATATTTCTCCGGCCAGCGAACAAAGGCGGGCACGCGATAGGCGCCCTCCCAGTTGCTGTTCTTTTCTTTACGGAATGGCGTCGTACCAGCGTCTGGCCACGTGTTGTAATGCGGACCATTATCCGTGGAATAGAGAACAATGGTGTTTTCAGTAATACCTAATTCATCGAGCAGATCCAGTAATTCCCCAACGTGCATGTCGTGCTCGACCATTCCGTCGTGATATGCATTCCCACTCGAACCCGAAATACCGGTGAGCTCTTCTTTGACATGCGTGCGGAAGTGCATACGGGTCCCGTTCCACCACGTAAACCAGGGCTTGCCCTCCTCATGCTGACGCTGAATGAAATCCTTAGCTGCTGCAATGGATTCATCATCAATGGTTTCCATGCGTTTTTTTGTCAAAGGACCGGTGTTCTCAATGGTCTGCGTACCGTCCGGATTTGCTTTTGTTTTTAGTACGCCCCGTGGGCCATAATGCTCAAGAAACGTTCGCCCATCCGGCATCACATACTCAGCAGGATAATCTCGATTCTCTGGCTCCTCTTCGGCATTCAGATGATAGAGATTGCCCATAAACTCATCAAAGCCATTATTTGTCGGCAGATGCTCGTCGCGATCTCCAAAATGGTTTTTGCCAAACTGTCCCGTCGCATAGCCCTGCTCTTTTAACACCGCAGCAATTGTGATGTCCTGCTCCTGCCAACCCTCTGGCGCACCCGGTAAACCCACTTTTGTCATACCCGTTCGGACCGGAACGGTACCGCCCATAAAAGCAGCACGACCTGCTGTGCAACTCTGCTGGGCATAGTAGTCCGTGAAACTGATTCCATCACTAGCGATGCGATCTATGTTCGGCGTCCCATAGGCCATCATTCCGCGATTGTTATGACTAATATTCCACGTACCGATATCGTCACCCCATATCACCAAGATATTAGGCTTAGTTTCTTGAGCGAAGCTACACAGTGGCACCAAGAACAGAGAAATCACGGAAATGAAGCAAAGCGGTTTTTTTCTAAACATGGTTCGAATCCATAGCAATGTAAAAATATTTTATTGTGATTTTACAATAAAACAATAAACTGGCCAACATCCTTTGACGCGCATTCTGACAATAAAGTGATTCACCGTCTTCCGCCCCGCTATCTCATCCATCGTCTCATGCAAAATTGTGCTTTTTACGACCAGATTAGTGCGTCCCACACTCCGCCAAAGACGGAGCAGCAGTCGATTGCCAAAATTATCTTTTAAAGAAAGATCGAAAACAAACGAGTAATGCAGAAACGCACGAAGATTTCAAACCGAAATAGGTCCGTCGTTATCATTTAGGCAGCATTTGGTTTTGACTCAAAACCTTTGAATGCTTATGACTTTCTCTACATTTCTATTTCCACAAACACCCCAGCAGGCAAGTCAAAAGCCTCCACAATTGTCATCACCGGCCCTTTCCGTTCTGCCTGAAAATTTACCATGTATGTTCCGGGCTGTAACGGAATCGGACCCCAGCTTTTCTTCAATTGGACTGAGAACTCAACATCACCGCTGTCTTTTAAACGAGAAAATTCAACCATATGAGGTGGCTTGGCACCTTCGGCATAGGTGAACCCAACCCCCGTGTTGATTGCGAACTGCGTAAGTTCATTATCATTGACAACGACAGCGCCTAATGGGGAATCTGTCGCCCCATGCTTGGTTTGCCGGTACACCAGTTGATAATCTCCTGCCGGCACAATTTGCGGTTTAAATTCAAACTTGCTGACTTTGAGTACGACTTGTCCGTCCTTGTCTTCTAACTGCCACCACCGACGACGGATCTCTGGAACCCAGTCGGCTTTAACCAACTGCAATCCTGTTGCAACCCTGACTTCATTTAACTGACCCATCTGAATTTCTATCGCGCCAAGACTGACCGGAGTAGTTCTATGTTCGTTTTGGTACCAGATCAGTTCATAGCGACCCGCCGGTACGACCTGTGCTGGTAGGTCACGAAACCAAATACCGGGTCTTTTGCCAAGCTCATCGTCTGCCGCCTTAAGGCCCCACCAATAAGGCGTTTCGACCCACTGCGGCATATTCAGATGCACACCGGTATTCACAGGAACTTCGACGACCTCGCCAGATTTGACCTCCACGATCTTTTCAGTAACCGCCTCGGCCGCCCGGTGTTCATTTTGGCGCCACACCAACTGATAAGTACCTGCCGGCACCTGTTGGGGCGTCATACCCTGTCGCGCAAATTTATAAAGAATCTCTCCTGATTCGACATCAGACAAGCCCCAGTATCTTGGCTCTTCAACCCATGGCTCGGGCAGCAATTTTACGGTCCCAGGTCCAATCGCTTTTATTTTGATTGACGTCGACACCGACTCTACAGCTGGGGCGACAGGCTCGGGAGCGGGCTCAACCTCTACCTTCACCTGTTCCACCACGCTTTCTTTCACAACGGTCAACGCGGCAAGAAGATCTGCTGCATTACTGGCCGTAAAAAATTCACCGCCACCGGCGTCGGAAATACACGCGAGCTTTCTTTCCTGCTCTTTTGTCAAGTCGAAACCCACGACATGCATCACAAAACGAGCCCCTGACCCCTTCAGCTTTGCAGTCAGCGCACAGGGATCTTTACCGCAACTCTCCAAACCGTCGCTGATGAGCACAATCGTGGCTTCACCCTGCTCAGCCTGCAGTCGATCGACCGTTCGTTGGATCGAGTCAGTAATCGGTGTTTTACCAATCGCATTGAGCGAGCTAATTCGTTCTTGAAGTCGAACCTTAGTAACTGGATCAAGACTTTGAAGCGGCGCCACCTCCTCTATATCTGCACAATCAAATTTGCGGCGATGACCATACGCAGTGACGCCCGAGCGGATATCCGCCGGCGTTTGGTCGATTAGACTGGAAAGCGTTTCCTTTGCAATTTCAATTCGTGGCTTGCCATCTACCTGCTCCCACATGGAGCCAGAGGCGTCGAAAATAAAGTAAAGAATATTACTTTGAGCCTTTACATTGACAGACAAAACGCAAAGCGCGAAAGCGACAACAGAACAAACAAAACGAAGTGTGATCTTCATACCAACTCCTATCGCAGTCCAAGTTGCCATCTTACCGTAGTAACATAGGCGCGACCAAAGCGCGGGTCGAATTTCCCTCTTACTCCTGATCTATGGATTTTTCTGATTCATTCATTCGAATCTGCCGTAAAACCTTATCAAGTATGTGGGGAGGTTCCCAGTTAGGCACCATACGACCCTTGGAATCCACTGGCGGGTTGGTTTTATAAAAAATAGATCTTGCAACTTGTATATCTTCTTTTGCAGCACTAAATTTCCCCTGCATCAATCTGGCAATACCGCGAAAACGATATCCATGCGTCTGATCGGAATCATCGCAAGCCTTTTTCTCAACCCGTCTAAGTTGTCATTGAGTTCCCGGAGGGGGCGGTGCTCTCAAGGGACATTAAACCCTGTGATGCTGTTTCTGAAGCAAAAAGAGAAGAAGGAAGAAACACCAACATTCAAACAACACAGGAGGCCTGCGTAGATTCGAATTAAGGAAAAAGATGAGGGCGGTCGAAAGTTGTTTTGTCTCGACGATTTAGAGGTGCCGCCGAGGGATTCGCAGACGCGAATCCCGGTCCCACCAAGGTGATTATCGCTTGGAGTACTGAGGCGCCTTGCGCGCTTTATGAAGTCCGACTTTCTTGCGTTCAACTTTTCTGGAATCACGCGTCACGAAACCTGCTTTTCGAAGTGCTGGCCTGAGACTTTCATCATAACTCATCAGAGCTCGGGTGATACCGTGGCGAATGGCGCCCGCTTGACCCGTACCGCCGCCACCCACAACCCGGACATTCACATCAACCTTATCGACCATCTCAACCGTATCTAGCGGCTGACGCACCACCATTCGAGCCGTTTCCCGGCCGAAATATTGATCGAGATTTTTTTGATTTACCGTAATACTACCGGTACCGCGAGTGAGATAAACGCGTGCAACAGATGATTTTCGTCGCCCGGTCCCGTAATGAATTTCGCCAGTCTGTGCCAATGTATTAACCTTTAATCGTTCTGTCTGTTTAAATTCAATTAGATATCCAGCGCCTTTGGCTGCTGGGCCTGATGGGAATGTTCTGCCCCAGCATACACTCTAAGCTTAGCAAACATGGCTCGGCCGAGAGAATTCTTGGGTAACATTCCTTTGACGGCTGCCTCCAAAACTCGTGTCGGATGACGTTCAAGTTGATCGGAAAGCGTTACCTGCTTGATACCGCCTGGATAGCCAGAATGGCTGTAATAATTTTTGGCTTCGACCTTTCTGCCCGTTACCCGCACCTTCTCTGCATTCACGATGACAATATGATCGCCCGTGTCGACGTGTGGTGTGTATTCAGGTTTGTGTTTGCCTCTCAAACGAATGGCGACTTCGCTCGCCAGACGGCCGAGGACTTTGTCGGTTGCATCCACAACGAACCAGTCACGTTTGACGGTCTCAGGTTTGGCACTAAAGGTCTTCATTTAGATAAGCTATAAATACGAAATTTGAGGCGCGGATAGTACTAGAACTATGCTTTCTAGGCAAGCATTGACCTAAAGCCAAGCGGCGGCATCTGGCAGCCTGAGTCGCAAGATTCGAACTCATTGGGCCTGTAATCGTAAGCCGAATTAGGGATTATTCTTCGATGCGCTCCAAATTTCGCTACAAATGCGCCTTTTCAGCCACAATTGGCTGAAGTCGCCACGCGGGTGGATTTAGCCGAATGACTCAATTTTCTAAATTTAAAGGGTCAATGAGCTCAATCCAATGGCGAACTGGCGCTGGACTATCCGAACTTAAGTGTGTGAGGCAGCCAATGTTCGCCGTCGCAATAAAATCTGGCAAATCGCATGTCAAGCTCTCAACTTTTCTTCGGCGCAATTTCTCGGACAGTTCGGGTTGGAGTAGAGAGTAGGTCCCACCTGCCCCGCAGCAAAGATGTCTCTCTTTCGTCACCACAAGGTCAGCCCCACAGGCGCTGAGAATCGACTCCACCTTTCCGACTATTTTTTGCCCATGCTGTAACGTGCATGGCGAATGAAATGCGACTCGAACACCCTCTAAGGTGCCGTTGAGCTCTATCCTCTCGGGATCAACCACTTCACAAAGATCTCGAGTGAGCTCACTCACCCGACGCGCTTTCTCGCGATAAATCACATCGTCTTTCAAGAGCTCATGATAATCACGCACGGTTACGCCACAACCACTCGCCGTCATCACAATAGCTTCGATATCTTCGGTTTGAACATGAGGCCACCATGCATCAATGTTCCGGCGGATCGCATCCTTAGCCTCGGCTTCCGCGCCAAGATGAAGGTCTATCGCGCCACAACAACCTGCCGATGGGGTAGACACAACTTCATAGCCCATCTGCATCAGCACCCGACTTGCGGCTGCATTAATCACCGGTGCCATTGCGGGTTGAACACAGCCCTCTAACATCAATACTTTTTTAGAAGCCCGGGCTGTAGGTCGATCTCCAGCAGGTCGCGATTCCGGAATATGCTTTGCCACAACTGACGGCATTACCGCTCTCAACGACTGGCCTATCCTGAATATCATCGAGAACCAGCGACTGCCAATCAATCGACGAAGCAACCACCGCTTGAGTCGATCGAGACGGTCTCTTGGAACCGTTTGGTCTATTTTCGGACGACTTATTTCAAGTAGTCTTCCGTAATTGACGCCGGACGGGCAAGTTGTTTCACAAGCGCGGCAGGTCAGGCAACGATCCAGATGAGTGCGCGTGGTGTTCGTGCAATCACCCGTCTCGAGAAACTCCTTGATAAGGTAAATTCTCCCCCGAGGGCCATCAAGCTCATCCCCAAGTATTTGATAGGTGGGGCATGTGGCTGTGCAGAAACCGCAGTGAACGCATTTGCCAAGAATGCTGCTCGCTTCTTGGCCAAACTGGGATTCAGAAAATTGCGGGGCTAGTTCAACATGCATGATGTTTTAGGCAAATAACCGGCCGGGATTTAAAATGTTTTGAGGATCGAAACCTTTTTTCAGCTGTTGATTAAGTCGCAAACCAACATTTTCCAACCCAGCAAGATGCTCCGTGCGATCGCCGCCATTAAACCGTGCGCTGTACCCCCCTGAAGATGCGGCAATCTTTATTAAATCTGACGGTGGGCGGGTAGTTTTAACCCAATAAAGACCGCCACCCCATTCAATCAGGTACGGATCTGTTAACGGAAGCAACTCGTTCTTTGGTTTAAGACTCAAACGCCATAACGGCTCGGGCCCATTAAAAAAATCAAGTCGGTGCTCCTTGAGTTTCTGCCAGAAGTGATCCCCATCCGGATCAAACTCTCCACCGAGCTCAGCCGCTGCCGCATCCACCGAGTCCTCAACGCCAGATAAACGAATACGCAAAAAGTCATCATGCCACGCGCTCGCCGTCACCGGAATCGAACGAGCAAAAAGAGATGTCATTTTTTTCAGCGCGGTGGAACTGGAACACTCAAACACAAGCGTTCTGGTGTGCTTGGGTGTGGGCAGAACCTTAAGGGAAATCTCAGTCATGATCCCTAGTGTTCCCATAGCCCCTACCATGAGTCTGGATACGTCATACCCAGCAACATTTTTCATGACCTGGCCGCCAAATTTAAGAATTTGGCCGTTTCCATTGATACAGTTAACTCCAAGAACCAGGTCACGAGCTGCGCCGCGGTACGGCCGGGCGGGTCCGGAAAGTCCACAAGCAATTGTGCCTCCAATCGTCGCGTCAACTCCGAAACCGGGAGGCTCAAACGGAAGCATTTGGCCCGCCTCGGCGAGAGTGGCCTCAATCGCCATGAGTGTCGTGCCCGCTTTGGCGGTGATGACAAGCTCGGTGGGCTCATAGTTGGTCACACCCGCATAGCCCGAAATAGAGCACGGCTTACCCAGAGGCTCACGACCTAGAAATTTTTTGGTGTTCCCGCCTTGAATACAAAGCGGATCTCCTTTCGCCGCCGCTTCGCGGACAGTTTCCGCGAGGGATTGAATAAAATGGTTCACCTGCAACCTCGAATCAAAACCGTGGCAACTCAGGATGCGGAAGGTGCCCGTCATGAACATGCATCGCATTGAACTCCGCACAACGGGATAAGGTCGGCACGGCTTTTCCAGGGTTGAGTAGACCGTCTGGATCAAATACCTTCTTCAATGCGTGGAATTGTTCAAGCTCATCGGCTCCAAACTGAACACACATCTGATCAATCTTTTCAAGCCCAACGCCATGCTCGCCGGTAATGGTACCGCCGGCACGAACACAGAGTTGAAGTATGTCTGCCCCCAATGCCTCGGTGCGCTCAAATTCACCTGGCTTGCCGGCATCATAAAGAATTAACGGATGAAGATTGCCATCGCCGGCATGGAAAACGTTGGCGACCTTTAGCTGGTATTCGGCTGCGAGTGTTGTAATTCCGGCCAAGACTTTGCCGAGCATCCTGCGCGGAATCGTGCCGTCGATACAATAATAGTCTGGCGAAATTCGCCCAACCGCCGGAAAAGCATTTTTCCGGCCCGACCAAAGACGTGCACGCTCGGATTCGTCCTGCGCGACGTGGACGTCGATCGCACCGCAATCCAGCAATAATTGTGAAACTGTGGCAACGTCAGCTTCAACCTCCTCGATGCCGCCATCAAGCTCGCAAAGCAGGATCGCGGCAGCATCTCGAGGATATCCGGCGCTCATAAAGTCCTCCGCCGCAACAATTGCCGGGTTGTCCATCATCTCAAGGCCGGCTGGAATGATACCTTCAGCAATGATCCTGGCAACGGCCGTCGCGGCATCCTCGGTCGAGTCAAAGGACGACATTAACGCTTTGGCTGCTATCGGACGAGGCAAAAGACGTACGGTAACCTCGGTCACAACACCCAACATACCTTCAGACCCAATAAAAGCTGCCAGCAAGTCGTAACCAGGATTATCCAAAGCCTCTCCGCCAATCTCCAGAATCTCGCCTCCCATCAAAACAACTTGAGCCGAGACTACGTTATGAACCGTAAGGCCGTATTTAAGGCAATGCACGCCTCCCGCGTTTTCAGCAACGTTGCCGCCAATCGTGCAGGCAATTTGCGAAGACGGATCTGGCGCATAATAAAGCCCGATATCGGCTACGGCCTCACTGATCGCAAGATTTCTAACCCCAGGCTGAACCCGGGCGGTCGCCGCGACTTGATCGATCGATAACACTTGATTAAACCGAGCCATGCTAAGCAGGACACCCTCCGGGTGTGGAGTAGCCCCTCCCGATAAGCCCGTGCCCGCGCCCCTTGCGACCACAGGAATCTGGTAGCGCTGACAGAGTGCAAGAATCTTTTGCACCGCATCGACGGTATCAGGGAGTAACACGACGCCTGGCAACGCTCGGTAACCTGACAGTCCATCACATTCATAGGGCTTGCGCTGCTCTTCCGACAGCAAAATGGTCTGGCTCGGCAGAACGCGTTTGATCTCTTCTAGAAACCGTTTATCGAGTGAATGCACGGGTATATCCTTTGAATTTCTTACAACACCGATTTGAGTATGTCATAGAGATTTGGTGGACTTAAGTTAAACCATCGGCTGGTCTGACCTTGAAACTGCCGCGGTCGCTTGGGGGGAGGTCACTCAACAGTCAAATTTTAAAGAAACAGATTCAACGCTTCTGTAATAAATCCAAGACTTATCGCTTATCGTAGTATCCGCAGTTTATCTATGCGAGATCCGTGCCCGCAGCTTCTTGTTAATTTAGGTGAATAAAAATAGAGTTGATTCATGAAAAAAGCAGCCGACATCATTAGCGCGTTAAACCTGTCTGCCCATCCAGAGGGGGGACACTTCGTTGAAACTTTCCGCGACACGACGGAGGCCACGAGTCTCATTTTTTATCTTCTCGGAAAAGGTGAAACGTCGCACTGGCATCGGCTCAGCAAAAATGAAATTTTGCACTTTTATGATGGCGATCCCATGAAAGTTCAGACCTCGTCTGACGGGCAAAAAATCAAAGATGTCACGCTTGGAAAAGACCATGCCCAGGGTCAGCAGTATCACTGGGTGGTTCCGGCCCACACCTGGTTTTCGATGCGGTCAACGGGAGAATGGTCCTTAATCGGATGCACGGTATCACCCGCATTTACTTTCGACGATTTTGAACTCGCGCGACCGGGATGGTCTCCCGGCGATAATTTGTGTTGAGAGGCTAGGACCTTCTCATTACATCGGTAAAATTGTCGAAGATTGCGCGTGCATTACGATTGAACTCTGGCATGAGCGCGTTTGCATCACGTTTCATCTCAGCGAGCGCACTAGATCCTTTGGCTTTTTCAAGTGCTTCGGCGTAGGCCGGCACCTCACTCCACTCTTCAACTGTAGACCCTTGCAACTCAACGTGAAACTGTAATCCCCACGCATTCCTGCCAACCCGCATGGCTTGCCACTGGCAATCCGGCGAACTCGCGAGAAGTAAGGCGCCCGCCGGAGGCGTCGTCACTGACACTGAGTGCCATTGCAAGCACTTGATGGACGCGTCCACCCCCCTCAACAATGGATCATCTCTGGCTTCATCAGCAAGATCAACTTCGAGGATTCCAATTTCAGGTCTATCTGCCCACCCGCATGTCCCCCCAAGCGAATCGGCAAGAAGTTGATGGCCAAGGCAAAGGCCAAGAAAAGGCTTTTTCAACGTTTGCACCCAACGTCGAATCGCTTCCTTCTCGGGAACCAACCAAGGGCAAGAATCAGTATCCCAGACATCCATCGGGCCACCCATTACCCAGAGCGCATCAAAGCGTTCGAGTGGCGGAATCTGCTCTCCCGCATCAAGTTTGACCACGTGCCAATCAATCCGGGCTTCATCAAAAAACTGTCGAAAAATTCCGGGATGCTCACAACCAATATGCTGAAAAACCAATATTTTCATGTGGGCTAACCCGCTGACCGGCCTCCTTAATATTAGCAGTCGAGCGTGTTGTCCCGCTCCCATTGACTGATCGCCGCACTGTAACTCCGCCAATCTTGATGCTTAAGCTTGACGTAGCTATCGACCAGTTCTTTGCCAAGAGTCGCACGAAGCACCTTGCTTTTATCGAACAGCCTTATAGCGTCAAGCAAGTTTGACGGTAAGCGCCGAACCCCGGTTGCTTTATGGCCTTCGGTATACATATTCAGCGATGATGGTTTACCTGGATCACGGTCATTAGCCACACCATCAAGACCCGCGGCCAATATGCCGGCCTGCAATAAGTAGGGATTAACCGCACCATCCATTAAACGCATCTCAAAACGACCAACATCTGGCACCCGAACCATATGGGTTCGATTGTTGCCGCCATAAGTGATCGCGTTTGGAGACCACGTCGCTCCTGATGAAGTAACCTGTGCGTCAATTCTCTTATAGCTATTAACCGTTGGATTAAAAATGGCAGCGAGCGTGTCTGCGCTGTGTAGGACGCCCCCGAGAAACTTATACGCCATTTTTGACAAACCCAACTTATCTGATTTGCTGATGAAAAGATTCTTTTTGCCCGACTTATCCCATACTGAAACATGCGCATGACAGCCGTTTCCTGTCAGATTCAGAAAGGGCTTGGGCATAAAGGTCGCTCTCAGGCCATGCTTTTCAGCAATAGACTTAACCATATATTTGAAGAAAACGTGTCGATCTGCGGTGACTAACGCATCGTCATAGTCCCAATTCATCTCGAACTGCCCGTTGGCATCCTCATGATCGTTTTGATAAGGATTCCACCCTAAAGCAATCATGCAATCGCAAATCTCGCTAATCACGTCATAGCGACGCATCAGTGCAGACTGATCGTAGCAAGGTTTTTCTTGAGTATCGCTTGCATCAGCGATCGACATCCCATCTGGACTCACCAGAAAAAACTCGCACTCGACCCCGGTTTTCAGTCGCATACCCTCTTTTGCTGCTGACGCGATCTGGCTTTTTAGCGCCACGCGTGGAGATGCCTGAACAGATTTGCCGTCCATGACAAGGTCACCTGCAAGCCAGGCGACCTCGGGCTTCCATGGCAGTTGGATCAAACTCGCAGGATCTGGAACTGCAAACAGATCGGGGTGTGCGGGCGTCATATCTAGCCACGCAGCAAAACCTGCAAACCCGGCGCCGTCACGCTGCATCTGCCCGATGGCGCGGGCTGGCACCAGCTTGGAGCGCAGGACCCCAAATAGATCAACAAAACTAATCAAAAAATACTTTATCTTTTTTTGTTTAGCGACTGCGGCGAGATTGACTGCCATAAGACGTTTCCTCCAATTGATTATTTTTATTTCAACGAACAGCTGATAGTGGCTACTATCTCATGAGTCCGATTGAGGCTCAACGATGAATGATAGAAACCGAATAGGAAGCCTGCCCAATTCCTCGGGTCCATGAGGCGTATCCGCATCAAAATATAATGAGTCCCCTTCACTCATCGGGTAAAGCCGGGATCCGTGTCGGTAAACCATCTCGCCCTCGAGGATATAGATAAATTCAACCCCTTCATGCTGAAAAAGCGAAAACACTTCGGACGGTTCCGAGATCACAATTAGATAGGGCTCGACCAGCGTTGCACGATCACCCACCGAATGGCCGAGCAAGTGATACTGATGTCCCGCGCGAGTCCCGCGCCGATCGATCACCAAGCCCTGTCCTGCTCGAACAAAAGAAGCTTCGCGCTCTTGCTCAAATTTTCTAAAAAGCGCTGTCACCGGCACATTTAGCGCGGCCGCGAGCAACTGCAACGTATTGAGCGACGGCGACGTTTGACCGTTCTCAATTTTCGACAGCATTCCCGCCGAAACCCCTGACTGATGAGCGAGATTGGAAATCGTCATCCCGAGCTGGGTTCGATAGACATGCACCTGTCGGCCGATCGCATCTTCAAGCGGCTTGGCTTTACCGTCCACCGAAGACGAGTCCCGTTCGAGTGCTGGCAGCGATCTCGTCGGGCGAGCCGTCATTAGAGCAATCGGGCGCGTGTCACGTTATGACCGGGAACTGGAATATTTGTGGCCGCACTGGTCGCCAAGGTCACGCTTCGAAGATCCTCAGGCTCAAGGTTATGAAGGCATGTTTTACCCGTACAGCGCGCCATCATTGACGCCTCACCGGCGTTGGCATTAAGAATCGACTTAAGACCATCCGTCCGTTCACCCGGGGTGCGATCAGACACCCAGTCAATTTGGGATTGACCAATCTGACCGCCAAGGGCCAGCGCGGCGGCAACACCATAAACCACAACGTTCGCCCCTAGCGCAATCAAACGCGCTGCGTCCGTTCCGGAGCGGACACCCCCGCTATAAATTAATATCAACGCTTCTTCTTTTTTTCGGCGACGCATTTCCATCACCGTCTCTGACAGTAATTCGAAACGTGGCTGGTTCGTGAGCTCGCTTGCCCAGTCTGCATTCCCCCCCGTAGCGTCCAAAAAAAGAAATTGATAATTTTGATCGAGTGCAACATCGAGAACGGCGCTGATATCATCAGAATGCGTTACCGCAATCCCTTTTAATGGCGCATTGTCGGACCCGTCAATTGACGGCAAGGATTCTGACCAAGGCTGGATCCATCCGGCAGCCTCCTGGTCGGGCATATTGTTAGCGTCCAGAATTTGAAACCATCTGGATTTGTCGTCAGGCGCGGTTTGACTGACGACGCCGACGCCATTTTCAGTGGCTGCCTGCCATGCAGATCGTTTGACTTCTTCAGGAGCTTGATCAAGTCCCGCTATTAAGAACGGTTGCTCCAATAAGATCTCGGGCGAGAGCGGGATATCAATCCGACAAGCCTCACGGTAGGGATCAATAACCAGCCGAGATAAATTTGCAGGCAAGAAAACCAAGTCATCCAGAGACGCAGGGCGCTCTGACGGATAGGGATTTTCACGAGTCAGTAGCCGGCGCTGCAACATCGCCTGATGTTTTGCAGTATCTTGCGGATGGGTTCTGGCCATTGAAAAAAGATCTTCACGATGTCTAACCGAGTAATCCGTGGAACCCGTCTCCGCATCGCACCGATAGCATCGCGCGGCCTCGCGGCGGGCTGCAGACTCATCATAGGTGTCCTCAATCTCTGGGAAAGTTTCCGGCTTCTCACCCACGCCGTGAAAAACAGGCTCTTCTAGCGCAAACTGCTCCCACTTTAGGTCTTGCGCAACCGGTACATGCCGTGTTCGATAAGGCGTACGATACGCAATAGGATTTTCAACGTTATCAAGCGCGGCCTTAATGTAATACGCTGCGCGCTGCCCGTGATTCATCGCCATCACAATGGTCGAACCACCAAAAGCACCGTCGCCTGCCGCAAACACTTGGGGATCGCTCGTTTGCATCGTTGAATAATCAGTTGCGACCCGATCCCCCGCCATTAATCCATCTGTTTCCAAAGCTTCGCTAATGCCTTTCTGGCCCACTGCAGCAATAATCATTCCACAATGAATATGGTGTTCGCTGTTTTCAACAATGACAGGAGATCGTCGCCCATCCTCATCAGGCTCACCCGCCTCGGTATGAACGCATCGCAGTAATAGGTCGTCGCCTTCGGTTTCGATTCCCGTTTGAAGCGTGTTGTAAACAAACTCAATACCTTCTTTTTGCGCATGATGCAGCTCGATCTTCCGCGCAGGAATCTCATCAGGCCCACGACGGTAGACCACCTTGACTGATTTGCACCCTGGAAGACGAAGCGCCGCTCGGCAGGCATCCATCGCAACATCGCCCCCGCCAACCACCACAACGGTTTCGGGCATGTGCGGACGTTCGCCGGCATTAATCCGACGAAGAAAGCTAACGCCGTCTTCAACCCGAGGGTGATCTTCTCCAGAAATCCCCATGGGCTTGCCCCACCACGCCCCAATCGTAATTAACACAGCGTTATGGCGAGATTTCAACTCATCGAGCGAGACTGCTGATCCCAGCGGCTTATTAAGGTGCACTGTCAAACCCAGACACTGTTTCTGCAAGCGCTCAATATCTTCCTCAATCACACCCGCAGGCAACCGAAACTGGGGGATCCCCCAAACCATGGTACCGCCCAGGCGATCAGTCATCTCATAGATATCAACAGCAAACCCTGCCTTGCAGAGTTCGAAAGCAGCAGTCAATCCGGCAGGGCCGGAACCGACAATACCAACGGACTGCTCTCGTGAGACTTCATATGTTGTGATCGGCGCGTCCCGCCCTAACTTATCCATCACAAAGCGCTTGAGGTTGCGAATCTGTACTGCGCCGTCACTGCTCTCTCGCCGGCAGGCAGGCTCACACGGCGCGTCACAAACGCGCCCGCATATTGAACTGAAAGGATTAGTTGCGGTAATCGCCTCGAAAGCCTCGGCGTACTTCTGCTCCCAGATATAACCAATATAGGACGGCGCATCGGTTCCTACGGGACAAGCGACCTGACACGGTGCCGGCACATAGTGTAAGTCGGATGTATCGTCAGAAAATCCGGGCGGGGCGACCGGAACGCTAATGCGATCAAGACTATATACGGTCATACATTAATACCTTCTTCTCGCATTGCGGACGGACCCGCTGCCGGTTCATATGGCAAGCCCGTAATGTCCGCAGCCTCCGGGGTTAACGCCACTAAATCATCACGGCTCAAATTTTTAACATCGTTGTAACCAAGTGCGTCGGTGAGTGCGGCGATTTGCCATCGAACACTCTCAAGGAATCTGTGAATATTGCTAGCCTCGATCTCAGGCTTATAACGCTTTTCGTGCTCTGGATCCTGGGTAGCAATCCCGGTGACGCACTGACCTACATGACATTGCATACATGAAATACAACCGCCAGCCACGATCACTGAAGTCCCGAAAGCGACCGCATCAGCGCCAAGACACAATGCTTTCACGGCATCGACCCCATCCCGCAGGCCACCCATTAATACCAGCTGGATTTTTTCTCGCGCGCCAATCTCTTCCAGCGCTTCAATAGCTTCGATGATTGCAGGAAGCGTTGGGATGCCAACGTTGTCAATGACTTCAGCGCTACCCGCGCCGGTCGAACCTTGCATTCCATCCAGTTCGACAAAATCAAAGCCATCTTTCGAGGCAATTTTGATGTCATCGCGAATCCGGCCTGCCCCCAATTTAACGCTTACCGGGACTTCATAACCCGTTGCCTCACGGAACTCTTCGACCTTAATCACCAGATCATCCGCACCCAAAATATCCGGATGTCTCGATGGAGACCGAAGATCAATGCCCGATGGAATTCCGCGAATCTCAGCTAATTCAGGCGTCACTTTTTTGGCCATCAGTTGACCGCCCAGTCCAGGCTTCGCGCCCTGCGAAATGTAAATCTCGAGCGCATCTGCTCGCCGCATATCATGAATATTCCATCCGAGTCGACCGCCAAGACACTGAAAAATCAGTTGGCCTGCAGCGTCACGCTGTGCATCGCTCATTCCGCCTTCACCCGTATTCTCGGCGATTCCTGACATTGCAGAACCCATGGCGATCGCATATTTTGTCGATCGACTAAGGGCGCCATAACTCATTGGCGCAATCATCACGGGCATGCTCAGTTTGAGCGGTCGTGCCCCATTGATACCGCCGATCTCAGTCGCCATCTCAACGCTATTTACAACATTTCGATCACGTCCCACATTTTGAAGATCCTTGCGAAAGCCGATATCGCTGAGGTGTGGCAGCGGACGCGCACCACCATAACCTCGAATTCGATACCGCCCGCTCTGCGACTTGATTACGACATCTTCTTGAACTTTCGGGTTCCAGTAGGAAGACGTGCCTGAAAAACTACTGAACGGGATACTTCGCATCGGTTGCTCGGGCGTGCCATAACGAAGCTTCGTTCCCGCGTTAACGATTTTTGAAAAACCTGTAGGCGCTTTAATCTCGTACCGGTCGAGAAATTCACAAAGAGAATCTACTTCTGATTGAGAGATGTCAGTCAACATCGCGTCCGAGCCAAGATCCTGGACTTTGCCCGCCACAAAAATCTCACCACTCGACATATCCTCACCGAGTCGCTCTCCGGAATCACCTAATATGATGATCCGACCGCCATACATCATATAGCCCGCCATGAAATTCGCATTGCCGACACAGCATAGAGTGCCTGCCTTCATCACTTGGCCAGCGCGAGATCCCATGTTCCCCTTAATCACGATTTCGGCGCCTCGGATCGCGACCCCGGGAATCGCACCCGCATTACCTCCCACGACCACAGACCCCGAGTACATGTTGTCACCCACGCCCCACCCGACGTTATGGGTTACCGTAAATCTGGCCTGATCTGTCAGTCCCGCGCAAAAATATCCAGCCGACCCGTTCACCATCACATCAACGGGCGCTGTCAAACCAACGCCGATATGGTGTCGAGCGTCTGGATTGAGAACTTCTATGTTTTCGCCTTCCTCTCCCAGTTTTCGAAGTTGAGTATTCGCATCACGAACACTCAACTTCGCTAAATCGAGCGAGACCATGTGGCAAAGGAACCAGGAGCAGGTTCACGAGTATTAAGCGCGCGGCCGGGAAAAAGTCGATTAAGAGAAACCTCTTCAGAAGCGATTGCCACTAGATCATCATCTTCGTACATGATCATTGGCTTGGCCGCCAATCGATCCTTCGCATAACCAATCTCATCTTCAGTAGAAACTAAAAATGAAAAGGTACCGTCCAGGTCATCAATCGAACTCGCAAGCGCTTCCTTCAACTCTACCCCTTGCGCCATCTTGTCAGCGAGATAAACCGCAATCAATTCACTGTCGTTGTCGGTGGTGAATTCAAAGCCTCTTTGCTCAAGGCGGCGGCGCATTTTCCAATAATTCGTAATTTGGCCGTTATGCACAATTGCAACATCTGCAAATCCTGTCGCCCAAAAAGGATGTGAGGCTTCCGGTTTTACATCACTCTCGGTTGCAAGCCTTACATGACCCAATCCATGAGTCCCACTAAACTGATTCACCTGGTAACGATCATCAACATCATGCGCTGTGCCGACGTCTTTTACAATCTCAAGACTGGTGCCAATTGATATCACTTTCGCCGCGTGTTCCATTTCATACGACAACTTTTGGACATCGCCGGTGTACCGAATCATGACCCGATAATTGTCTCCGGCTTTAGCTTCCTCTTCGATCGTCGCGCCGAGATCGAGTAACCGGGCACGTATAGAGGCGATGGCGCCATCGACGTCCACTGTTACAACAGGATCGATAAAAAATCTGAGCTTTAACTGACCGGAAGGCTCGGGGGAATACAATGCAAAGCCTGTCGAATCAGGTCCTCGATGCTGGCAACCATCGAGCATACGGACCAACGCCTCCCCGGTGCCGAAATTCTCGCTACCGCGATACATGACTCCCGCAATTCCGCACATAACTGTTTCCTACAATGTTCAATCTATTTAGTCAGCGTACGCCGTTCTGTTGGAAAATTCAATAGGCAGAAATTTTGTTTCCTCTGAAGAAACATTAATGTTGGCTGACTGACCTACACCGAAAGTATCTTCTCAGCGGAAATCAGGTGCTTTGGAGGTATGAATCCATTGAATCATCAAGCGCCTCGAGCCATGGCGTATGGTGCACCGCTTGCATATTCCCCGTCATTAAAGACCGGTAGGCGTTATTTCTAAAGCCCATGATGTCTTCATGCTTGTGATGCTCCCATTCCACGAACGTTCGGTTTACGCCCGCAACGTCGAAATTCGGATAGTCAGTTTCAGCTATTAACTCCTGAACATAATCACCCTGAAACCAGATCATCTGCTCATCATCTGTAAGCGTCTCCTCCCGATCGCGCCATGTTTGACTATGATGGCGCATCGCTGCCAAATCAGGGAGGTCAATTCGACCCAAAATATAGTCTCTTGCGTACCACGCTTGTGCATCGAACATATTAAAAGTGTAAAACTGATCTTGCATCCCGAGATACATTAAATTCGGGTTGGGTTCCCAAAAAACTCCTTTATACAAACCCAATGGCCACAACCGATTACCGGTCTGTAATCGCAACTCGTCAGGCAGAAATGGGAAGTGGTGAAGATAGCCCGTACACATAATAATCGCGTCAATCTTTTTACTGGAACCGTCCTTGAAGTGACAGGTGTTTTTATCGACTCGAGTTAGGATCGGAACTTCTTCCCAGTTGTCGGGCCAATGAAAACCCATTGGTGCCGTTCTGTGAGAAACCGTAATCGACTTCGCTCCGTATTTATAGCATTGAGAGCCAATATCTTCCGCGGAGTAGCTTGTGCCAATAATTAGAATATTTTTATCTTTGAATTCCAATGCATCCCGAAAATCATGGGCGTGCATAACACGCCCGTTAAAACTCGCCAGACCCTCAAAGTGGGGTACATTCGGCGTGGAAAAGTGTCCCGTTGCCACTACAACGTAATCAAACTCTTCGACGTAATGATGATCATCGACAAGATGGTGGACATTCACTGAAAAATTACCGCTTTCCTCGCAGTACTCAACCGATCGCACCGCAGTTGAAAACCGAATTTGATCACGCACACCGGCCTTTTCAACCCGGCCTTTCATATAGTCCCACAACACTTCCCGAGGCGGATATGACGCAATCGGTCGACCAAAATGCTCTTCAAATGTGTAGTCCGCAAACTCGAGGCATTCTTTAGGCCCGTTGGACCAGAGGTATCGGTACATACTGCAATGAACAGGCTCGCCAAATTCATCGGTACCGGTCCGCCAGGTGTAATTCCAAATACCGCCCCAATCTGACTGTCGCTCGAAACAGACGACTTCTGGAATCTCAGCCCCTTTTTCGGCTGCTGACTGAAATGCCCTCAACTGGGCAAGACCGCTCGGGCCTGCGCCAATGATCGCGACTCTTTTACGCATAACTCACCCCATCATCTTTCAATGTGCGTTGAACAATGTAGTTAACCAAACCTTAATAGGGTCTTTATAACAACGCAATCGTTACCGTCGTCTTCAACGATAGTCTATAGAATTGGTTTATAACTGGTCTAAACAAACACTTAACAACGAGTTGAAATAGCGCTAGTGCCTCGCTGCTTTTAATTCTCTCAACCTCATTAAGGAGCCTAACGATGTCAAGTACGACGAACATTCCCTGGCGGGGCCCACGAAAAGTAATTAATCTTTTTAGTGCGCCATACAGTGAATATGATTTAGAGGGTGAATGCCAAAACGATATCAAACTCCTGAATATCAGCTACGACAAGGAGGCTCAAACGGGATGGTACGTCATGCGAATGGCGCCCGGTTCCGCATCGATCCCTCATGAGCATAAAAAACGAGAAGAGTACCTGATTCTTGAGGGCGAACTCATCGAAAGCGATGGCACCGTTTTAATAAAAGGAGACTTTGTCAGTTACGCTCCCGGAACGTTTCATAACTCCAGAACAGAGACGGGATGCCTACTCATCGGACGTGATTCAAATTCGGCGTAAAGATACCAAGAAAATCCCAAGAAAAGATCATCGCCTGTTTAAGAGCCGATAACTCCGATAAACCTGAGCAACAAGATCGAGCAGATCAGGGCAATAGCGATCCAGAGACCGTACTTGGCTGGGGGAAATGCAACATTAATCATTCGACTGGGTCTTTTATTTTCTGGCGAATCTTCGGGCATATCTGATCTCCTTTTTATTTGGCGCGCAAAGCGTAAATGGGAAAAAATAAGGGCGCCCGAAGGCGCCCTTATTAATCACCACACCATAGACATTAATCGTTACCAATTCGATTTCTGTTCATCGTAGCTGCTGGTGTCAAGCCCCCGGCTTTTGATCCGGTCAAACTCCTCGTTTTCCTTGGCACTAGTCTTCACATGCCACCAGAGCCAAAAAACAACCGCAACGATCAGCCAGACCCACTCCGTTCCAACAAAGGGGTAAATGGCGGTGTATTCCGAGATTTTCTCGGTTGCCCAAGTTTCTACTGTAGCCATCTTGATTGCCTCCTGTTATTTTTCAAGCGCCGAAACGGCGTGCTGATCTTTTCGAGCAGATTCGGCGAACTCATAGTCAAGGCCCGCGATTTCAACTTCTCTGGGTATTCGCAACTTGCCCATACCGTTGAGAATCTTCGCAATCACCCACCCTGGCAAAAAGCCGAGCACACCAAACATGATCACCGCACCGATTATCATTCCAATCGGATTAACCGTTGCCTCCCAATAGGCTGATGCCGGATACCCCCACAGCATGAACCCGCAGACCACAAGTCCGAAAACACCGGCATAACCATGGACTGCAACTGCTCCAACTGCATCGTCAATTTTGAATCGATTCTCGACCCAAAAATGAAGCTTATAAATGATCGGAATCGCTGCTGCCCCAATCAATAATGCCTGCAAGGGGTTATATAGATCATTACCTGCAGATGCTGCGATGATACCGGCAAGGCCTGCCGAATAAGTCCAAAACGGATCGCCTTTGCTGACCACGTAACCGGCAAGCAAACCTCCTGACAATGACATCAGAAAATTAAGCGTGATGCCACTCAGTGTTGTCGGTGCAACGTAAATATTAGTAGCGGTAAAGAAAGCGGTGCCGCCACCATAGTCACTTCCTGCATCGTAAATCGGGATATTACAAGCCGCATAGAATCCCCAAAACCCGGTATAGATCAGGAACAGGCCCACAGTGACCAACCAAGGGTTGCGCGGGCCAATGTTATTACTGGAACCGTCAGAATTGAACTTGCCGATGCGAGGGCCCAGCACAACGAGAACACCTAAACCAAAGCCACCTGCGACTGCATGGATAACCCCAGAGGCATAAGCATCATGATACCCCAAAACCTGAACCATCCAGCCTGCGTAATGCCAACCCCAGGATGCGTCAATCGTCCAAAAAACGGATCCGATGGCAATGGCCAAGATTCCAAACGCCGACGATCGAATTCGCTCAATGACGGCACCAGAAACGATCGAAGCGGCGGTCCAAGAAAATAAAAGAAAAGCAGCCCAGAAAACCCCGTTGATATGGTCGGCCATATTAACCCCCATCGCCGACGTCCAAGGTAAGGCAAGTTCGTTGGCGCCATAGCCGTCCGCCTGAAGGACCAGTCCACCCAAAATGCCGGGGCCGTTTGGAAACGCCCAATAAATCCACCAGCCAAAGAAAAACCAAGTAACAGTCACCAACGGGATCAACATGGTGTTCTTCATCAGGGTATTGAGATGATTTTTATGTCGTGAGACGCCCACCTCATACATACAAAATCCCACATGGATCAAAAACATCAGTACCACTGTGACCCAATAGTAAAACTCTGTGAAGATGGTATTTAGCGCGCTAAGTTCGTTATCCACTGCGTGTCCTCCCCTAAAAGTTGAGTTTGCTCGGAAACCGCGATTTAAAAACCTCATGAAAAGAAGTCATAGTGCTAGCGTCGGCAACAATTTGATCTTTTCATAGTCAACTATCCTAGCCGGAAAAACCAAAAACCTTAAGTTTTTAAGGCCTAAAAAAATAAATTTTTTAATATTTTTATGTTATTTTTCAATTATTTATACCCATATCGAACCATTTCCAACTAAAAATGATTTTTATATGGATATTAGTTAATATTGATAGCTCGTCCCTTTTTTAAGCTTTTGGGACCGCACTTGAAGTTAGTATCCCTTGCTCGCGTGAGTTGAATCTTTTTTTTTGCATATCTCAATGATCGACACGACAACAGTTCAAAGATCTAGTCCTTTGCAACCTGGCCTTTGGCGGTCCAATCCCATCCTCGAGCGATACACTGTCCCGGCAACTGGCTCTGCTACGTTCGAGGTTCATTCTGGAGACGAGCTGACCATAATTGATCCGGAAGGCGGACAACCCTGCGAGTTAATCGCGTTTGATTCAGCCGGCAGGCCGAATCCAGAAGGTCTTTCCAATCTGGCATCGGTCACGGCTTCGGGATTTCATCAAATGATGTCTTCGGGAGCATCTGGCTCAGAGCGATGTCTTGCCGGTCTCGCCAAACGTAACATCGATGTCAGTCAGGCTCGAGCGCTACCCTTATTTGGAAAGCATACCCAAGCAAACGAACAAGCCGAGTTTGTCGCGCAGCGCTCTTTGCTGTGTGTTGTCTGTGCGCCGGGAGACACCATGACGATCGACGGGCAGATGCCGCCAACAGGTCTCAAGGCGATTATTCGGCGAGCACGGACTGCAGACTTAATAGAGCCACGACTACCTGACCCACTCGCTGATACACGCTTGGACTTCAGGATAAAAAAATGCACCGCAGATCAGTACTCCGTCCGGGCCGGGGAATTTATTCAGATTATTGATGTGGCGGGGAGAGAGTGCTCTGATTTTCTCGCACTTTCAGCACCAGCTCTCGATCGCGGCAGCGAGCGCCATATCGATATGACAACAACCCGGACGCTCATCGGGAGCGCATACCCGGGTCCCGGGTTATTTTCCAAATATTTCGATCGTGATATGAACCCACTCATAGAGGTCGTCCGCGACACCTGTGGACGACACGATACTTTTGGGCTTGCCTGCGCGGCGAAGTATTACGAGGATCAAGGATACTTCGGCCACCCGAATTGCTCAGACAATATTAACGCCGCTCTGGCACCCAACGGGGTTCGACCTCGCAGGGGTTGGGAAGCCGTTAACTTTTTCTACAACACAGGAATAGATGAGCATAATGTCCTGTTTCTTGATGAACCCTGGTCACGACCCGGGGATTATGTCCTCCTAAGAGCGCTCACTGATTTAGTTTGCGTTTCCACTGCGTGCCCTGATGACACGAGCGCAGCCAACGGATGGAATCCAACTGACATCCATGTCCGCGTCTACAGCGCCGAAAAAACCTTCTCTACCGCAATAGCCTATCGAATGACTCCTGATGCCGAACCCCAACTGACTCGCGAAACTGGATTTCACAGTCAAACCTCCAAACACACCCGAAAATTTATCGACTACCGCGGATACTGGCTACCCACCTGCTTCAATAACGCCGGCGCGGTAGAGGAATATTGGGCTTGCCGTGAAAAAGCTGCCGTGATGGATCTTTCGCCACTTCGCAAATTCGAAATCCTCGGTCCGGATGCCGAAACGCTCATGCAAACGACCCTGACTCGAGATGTCCGGCGACTCTCGATCGGACAGGTTGTCTATTCCGCGATGTGTTATCCCCACGGCGGAATAATCGATGACGGCACCGCCCTACGCCTGGGACCTGACAACTTCCGATGGATTGGCGGTGACGATTACAGCGGCATCTGGTTACGTGAACAAGCCGCTGCTTTAAAGCTAAATGTGCTTGTTAAGTCCTCAACCGATCAGATTCATAATATTGCGATTCAAGGCCCGAACAGTCGAAAACTTATTCAGGAGATATTCTGGGCGCCTCCAGCTCAACCCAACGCCGAAGAACTTAAATGGTTCTATTTCAGCGTGGGTCGCTTAGGCGGGCCTCAAGGTATCCCACTCATGCTTTCGAGAACGGGGTACACCGGTGAACTTGGATTCGAACTGTTCTGTCACCCCAATGACGCAACAGCCGTGTGGGAGGCTGTCTGGGAAGCGGGTCAGTCATATGATCTTCAACCCTTCGGGCTCGACGCTCTTGATATGGTCCGCATAGAGGCCGGCCTTGTCTTCGCGGGCTATGAGTTTGACGATCAAACCGATCCCTATGAAGCGGGGATTGGATTTACAGTCCCTCTGAAATCCAAACAGGACGACTTCATCGGAAGAGCCGCGCTGGAGAAGCGAAAAGAAAATCCGCAGCGAAAATTAGTTGGACTCCAAGTGTCTGGAAACGAGATCGCAGCTCACGGTGATTGCGTTCGTGTTGGTCGCGCTCAGATTGGTGTTATTACCAGTGCCACTCGATCGCCCGTGTTGGGTAAAAATATTGCGCTTTGTCGGCTAGACATCGAATACGCAGACATCGGCACGGAAGTCGAAATTGGAAAACTTGATGGACACCAGAAGCGAATTCCGGCTTTGGTTGTCCCTTTTCCTTTTTATGACCCCAAAAAAGAGCGTGTTCGCGCCTAGCCGCTCGATGAATCTCGCATCAAACCCGCGCAGGCGGCCTGTAACTCACTGAATTCAGATGGACATTAAGGTTGGGATTAAGGGGCCCATATTCCTGAAGATTCCGACCGCCTCAAACGCCAACTGTTTCAGTCATGTCTAATTTTTTATATTAAAAACAGTAATTTATATCAATTCAAACCCATTTCAAATTGGTGTATTTTTGGTTATAGGTCGCTTGCGGCCCCTGGCCTAAACTAAGTCGTAAGGCCAATACAGGGCCTCGTTTTATTAGAAAAATAACTTAAGTTGAGAAACTTCGGAGGAGAACATGAAGCAATCGAAAACATTAAAAGGATTGGGGGTGGCTGCGCTACTCGCCCTCGCCTCAACATCTGCAACGACGCACGCCGCAGATCCGATACGAATCCCCGTGCTGAACTGGTCAAGTCAAATCGTAATGGCTCACGTGATGGGTCAGGTGTTCGAGGAAATGGGTCACAAAGTTGAATTAGTACCCAGCGAGTCAGCTTCAAGATATGAGGCCGTCCGAATCGGTGATCTTCACGTCGCCCATGAGACTTGGGAGTCGACGATGGCTATCCCCTTTTATGAAGCAATGGATAAAGGCGGGTTAATAGATGCGGGTAGCCACGACCTCATCACGTTCGAAGAAATGGGTGTCCCCAACTGGGTCATTGAAGATGGTCTTTGCCCAGGACTCCCAAGCTGGGAAGCTCTTAAGTCTCCTGATTGCGCGAAGAATTTCGCCACAGCTGATTCAGGCGGAAAGGGTCGTTGGTTAGAGGGGCCTGTTGAGTGGCACGGCGATGTCATGCCTAACCGACTCAAAGGTCTCGGACTTGATGAGTTATGGACCGTAAAATTTGCAGGCGCAGCCAATGCGCTTTGGGCAGAACTTGATGCGGCAAAAAAAGAGGGTCGAGGAACAGTCATTTTTAACTGGTCCCCCAACTTTACCGATGCGGCAGGTTTTACTTTTATTGAGTTCCCGCCCTACTTTGAAGGGTGCCGTATTGAGAATGGCGGATCTCTGGAGACAACCGGATGTGGTTCCCCCAAAGGTTGGCTGAAAAAAGCAGCCCATATTAAGTTCCCTCTTTCTCACCCAGATGCATATAAGTTTTATACAAAAATGTCTTTTAATGCCCCTCAAATTGGCGAGATGGCCGATAACGTTGACAGCAAAGGCATGAGTCATGCGGAAGCTGCGGCGGCATTTATTGCAAATCATCGAGATCAGATCGATCTCTGGAAAAACTGATTTAGCGATAATCTACTTAAAAACCCTCCCCATACCGGGGAGGGTTTTTTTTAGTCGCATTAAAGATTGTAATGAGCAATAGTGTCTGTTCCCCTTGAGGTCAGAGACACAAATTAATACTCGATCAGCCAACATGATCAAGGCATTCCTCAGTCCTTAGACCGTGGCATGTAATCGTTGCGCACCGGATAAAGAGAAGAGCTCATTCAAGTGCTTATTAGTTTAAAAAATTCGAGGCCCGCACAGTTCGGCTTATTAATTGTGCTTTTTTTGGCGTCGTATTTTCTTGTACCTCAGTCCGAAACCAGCTATCTCTGGCGACTACCCCCTTTGCTTAAAAGTTTTCCAGGGTGGATAAACTTTCTCCTCGACAATCTGATGTTCAAGTGGTTTACCGTCGATGTATGGGATCCCGTCTGGCAAGACTACGAAGAAAAAACTGTTTTCAGAATTATTACCAGATCAATCGGAAGCGCGATTCTCTTCATTATTATTTTAATTCGGGAATTTTTTCTCGGTGGCGCGCAAACGATCAGCGCTCTGTTTAGTGATGCTTGGATCGATGCCAATGACTGGCTGTCCTGGCCCACCCTACCATGGCCCGCAATTGTTGCCGGAGCCGCAATTCTGGGTTACCAATTGCAAGGCATTCGGCTGGCGATGCTGGCCGGCATTGGTTTCGCATACCTCTCAGTATTTGGGCAATGGGAACCCTCAATGCAAACCTTATCTTTTGTTTTGGTATCGGCTCCCATTTGTTTCATTCTGGGTTTGGGATTTGGCATTTGGGGCTATCTGAATAAAACCGTAGAAATGACTTTGCAGCCCATCTTGAATTGCATGCAGACGCTGCCTCATTTTTCCTATTTAGTGCCCGTGATGGTTCTCTTTGGAGTGGGTGACCATGCAGGCGCGATTGCGACCATTATTTTTGCAACGCCTCCCATGATCAGGCTGACCATTTTAGGGTTAAAGAAGGTCTCTCCGGACATTGTCGATTCAGGCTTAATGAGCGGATGCAATAGATTTCAACTGCTATTTAAGGTGCTCATTCCAACGGCGAAACGGGACATCTTGGTGGGTGTTAACCAGGTGATTATGCAATGCCTTGCAATGACGACCATTGCCGCGTTTATCGGCGCAAAAGGGTTGGGCTTTGACCTTAAGGTAGCCTTAAATTCTTTGGAGATCGGTAAAGCCTCCGAGATCGGTCTTTGCGTTGTTTTAATTGCCGTTATTCTCGATAAGTACTCACTTGCGTGGGCCAACAAGCAAAAAGATTATTTTGCAAATCAAACTTTCTATCAAAGAAAAAGACCTTTGATTATTTTTCTCCTTCTTACCCTCGTGGCGATCGCGCTGTCGTATTTAGGAGGGATTTATTTTAAAGAGGGCATCAACTATCTCTACTACATTCCCTTTAATAAAGGTTTTACCATCTCTCCGTTTATTGATGCAGGCATTGATTGGTTCTGGGAGTCTTTCTTTGCTTCACTCAACGCATTTAACGTTTGGCTGATCACCTCGGTACTGGTACCGATGAGAGAGGCTTACCTCGGTATGCCGGTCGTTTCAACCTTCATCCTGGTGATGGGCGCGGGGTATATCGTGGGGGGAATCCGTTCTGCGATCGTTGTTGGCGGGCTTATCTTATTTATTGCGCTATCAGAATACTGGGACCGGGCGTTGATCACAGCGTATATGGCGACTTTTGCGGTTCTGGTATCGGCTTTTCTCGGGATTACCGTTGGCTCTGTTTGCGCCCAAAATCAAGGCACCAGTCGGGCGATTCTTTCAGTTTGCGACTTTTTTCAGACATTTCCCTCGTTTATTTACCTCATCCCGGTCATTCTTCTTTTCGGGATTACCGATACTTCTGTGATGATTGCGGCGATTGTTTATGCGGTGATCCCGGCGACCCGATACACCGTCGAGGGCCTGAATAGTGTTCCCACATCCCTACATGAGGCGGGAACCATGTCGGGAGTGTCCCGTGCTCAGCGGTGGATCAACATCGAACTGCCACTCGCATTACCCCATATTATGCTTGGCATAAATCAGACGGTGGTCTTTGCGCTATTTATGGTGATCCTTGGAGCACTCATAGGCACGATTGACCTGGGACAAATTATCATGGGCGCACTATCGAAAAAAGGGGGTGCAGGAATCGGCTTGGCCCTTGGAATATTTGTTTCGTTCATGTGCCTGGCGGTCGACAATTTAATCCAGACTTGGGCGAACGAACGAAAAAAACTACTGGGCATTAACTAAGCGCCCTTTGAAATTAACCCCATACTAAACTGACGAATTTGGAATCCAAATATGGCCTCAAACGAAACTCACACCACAGACACGCGACCTGTAATCGCCTGCGAGTCCGTATTTAAAATTTTTGGGGAAAACGCTGCAAAGATGCTCGCCGGAACACAAGGGAACGTTGACGCAAAAGTCTTTCAAGATGCGGGCTGCATTGTCGGCGTAAATAACGCGTCGTTTGAAGTTTACCAGGGCGAAATGCTGGTTGTAATGGGGTTGTCTGGGTCCGGAAAGTCAACGCTCCTGCGTTGTATATCGAAATTGACCCATGCCACCGCCGGACGTATTTTTATTGACGGCCAAGATTTACTGGCCATGAATAATAAGCAACTCATCGAGCTTCGTCGAAGCAAGATGGGTATGGTTTTTCAGAGTTTCGCCCTGCTTCCACACAAGACGGTCGTTGAAAATATTGCTTTTCCACTTCAGGTTAAAGGCATGAGCACTAACGAGAGTATTAAGAGAGCCATGGAGATGGTTCAACTAGTCGGCCTGATGGGACGCGAGAATTACTTCCCCAGACAACTGTCCGGCGGTCAGCAACAACGTGTTGGCATTGCCCGGTCGCTTGCTATCGAACCCGATATTTGGTTTCTTGACGAACCTTTCTCCGCCTTGGATCCATTAATTCGCAAGGAAATGCAAGATGAATTTCTTAGATTACAAGGCGTCCTTAATAAAACAATTCTTTTTGTTACCCACGACTTTGACGAAGCGCTTCGACTGGCAGATCGAATTGCGATTATGAAAGACGGTGTTATTGAACAACTTGATACCCCGACAAATATCGTCCTTAACCCTGCAACTGAATATGTCCGGAAATTTACAGAAGAGGTTCCGCGCGAGAAAGTGCTTCGCATTGAATCGGTTATGGACCCTCTCAACGAATCTGAGCCCCTAAGCGACCTAACAGTTTCGAAAGACGCGATTATCGAGACGGTTGCCGAAGCAGTTTTGACCGAGCGCAATCCAGTAGCCGTTACCGACGCCGATCACAACGTTGTTGGCGTGCTGCATTCGTCCCGCGTAATTAGAGTGCTTTTCGGCGACCGGGACCATCGAACCCGCCAACAATAAGGAGATCGGGACTTAGAACCATCACCTCAATTAAGCACAAAAAAGCCGGCATAAATGCCGGCTTTTTGATTGCTCGATCAACGCCACTCGGTTTTTTAAAATAAACCCTCGATCTCGCCACTTTCGTTAACAAAAATACTATTTGCAGCGGGAACACGGGGAAGACCCGGCATCGTCATAATCTCACCACAGATCGCCACAACAAACTCGGCCCCGGCAGAAAGTCGAAGTTCGCGGATGGGAACCATGTGGCCCGTAGGTGCTCCGAGAAGATTTGGATCTGTGGAGAAGCTATATTGAGTTTTAGCCATACAAACAGGGAAATGGCTATAGCGCTCCTCAAATTCCTCAAACTGGCTTCTGACTTTTTTGTCAGCAATGATGTCATCAGCTCCATAGATTGTTCGCGCAACCGTACGCACTTTTTCCCAAAGTGAAAGATGGTCGTCATAAAGCGGTCGAAACTGACTCTGACCTGAATCGGCCAGTTTAGATACATGCTCAGCCAGTTCGATCGTGCCTGCGCCGCCCTCTGCCCAATGGTTACACTCAAAAACTTCTGCGCCAAACTGTACACAATAATCTCGTATCGCTTGAATTTCTGCCGGAGTATCCAGAGTGAACTTGTTAATCGCGACTACCGCGGGAACGCCGAATTGTCCGATATTTCGAAGGTGACGTCCCAGATTCTCAAGACCATCGACTAGCGCCCCAACGTTTTCCGAGCCCAGATCTCCTTTTGCGACACCTCCATGCATCTTGAGCGCTCTCGCAGTTGCAACAAGCACCACGGCATCTGGCCTGAGTCCGGCCTTGCGACATTTGATATCAAAAAACTTCTCCGCACCCAAATCTGCGCCAAATCCGGCTTCTGTGACCACATAATCTGCCAGTTTTAATGCGGTCTTTGTCGCTCTCACCGAGTTACAGCCGTGCGCGATATTCGCAAATGGGCCGCCATGGATTATTGCCGGATTGTTTTCAAGCGTCTGAACCAGATTTGGCATAAAGGCGTCTCTCAGGAGCGCTGTCATCGGCCCCTCAGCCTTCAAATCTCGCGCATGAATCGGCTTGCGATCTCGCGTATACCCCACGATGATATTTCCCAATCGCCGTTGCAAATCACTCAGATCCTCTGACAGACAAAAAATCGCCATAATCTCGGAGGCTACAGTGATATCGAAGCCTCCTTCTCGCGGAAATCCGTTTGCCACGCCGCCGAGTGCGACTGTTATTTCACGGAGCGCTCGATCATTCATATCGACGACACGCCGCCATGTGACCCGTCGAGCATCAATTCCCAGCTCATTGCTCCAGTAAATATGATTTTCAACAAGCGCGGACAGTAGATTGTGGGCCGCGCCAATCGCATGGAAATCGCCCGTAAAATGGAGATTAATATCTTCCATCGGCACAACCTGTGCGTACCCGCCGCCTGCTGCTCCGCCCTTCATGCCGAAACACGGGCCAAGAGACGGCTCTCGAAGACAAATTAATGCATTTTTGCCGACGCGATTGAGGCCGTCACCCAACCCTACTGTCGTCGTCGTTTTCCCTTCGCCTGCAGGTGTCGGCGAGATTGCGGTAACCAATATTAATTTACCGTCAGGTCTATCCTTCAACGACCCGATAAACTCATTGCTGATTTTTGCTTTCGTTGGACCATAGGTCAGGAGTGATTCAGGGGGAATATCCAATTTGGCCCCTATTTCTCCAATTGGCTGAGTCTTTGCGACTCGCGCGATGTCAATATCACTAGGTACGTTTGCCATTTTTTTTCCTCGGTCTCGTTTTTAAATTTGATTGCTTAATTGCTCGGAATACGCTGCCTTTAGTCGCTTAGCAGCAATAACCGTATTTCTCATCAGCACCGCAACGGTCACCGGCCCAACCCCGCCCGGTACCGGTGTAATCCACCCTGCAACCTCTCGACACGTCGCATAATCACAGTCTCCCACTACTCGGCTGACGCCACTTTTATCTTCGATCTGATTGATTCCAATATCAATGACCACGACGCCTGGCTTTAACATATCGCCTTTTAAGAGGCCCGGTTGACCAACAGCCACAAACACAGCGTCTGCGCGTCGGGTATGAATCGCAACTTCCCGCGTCATATGATGGCAAACAGTTACAGTTGCCCCCTCTGCCATCAAAAGAAAAGCGATGGGCTTTCCGACAATCTCGGAATGACCGATAACGGTAACCTCCAACCCTTTCAAAGACACTCTGGTTTGCTTTAGGAGCTCTACCGCAGCCATCGCGGTACAAGGCGCTAAATCAATATTCTGATAGACAATATTTCCTATCGAAGCCGGGTGCATTCCTTCTACATCTTTCAGAGGATGAATCGCTGATTGGAGTTGCTCGATTGGCAGATGATCCGGTACGGGTCGCTGCAGGATTACACCGGTTACTCGCGGATCAGTGTTCAGACCGGTAATGGTGGCTCTCAGCTCCCGTTCCAAAATATCCGCGGAGACATTACGACATTCAAACTCAATTCCCACTTTGCGAGCGGCGCGTTCTTGGTTTCGAACATAAAGATCGACCGCGGGATCGACCCCTACCCGAATTGAAACCAGTCGCGGTTGCCAGCCCACCGAAACCAAGGAGGCGACCTCTTCAGCGGTTCGGGCATGCATCTGAGCAGCGACTTGACGACCATTAATGTCGCGGTAATCATTGGAGAGCGTCTTGATTTGAGCAGACACTTGGAACCCTCGAACCATTAAATGAA
The DNA here is from genome assembly GCA_051201575.1 of Arenicellales bacterium nBUS_48. Lineage (GTDB taxonomy): Bacteria > Pseudomonadota > Gammaproteobacteria > Arenicellales > UBA868 > UBA868. The sequence continues at coordinate 1,773,564 of CP179197.1, forward strand.
AAAGTAGGCTAATTCGAAAAAAACGGACTTAGCGAAAACAAGATCGACGCCAGTCTATTCGAAACACTAAATCATGTCTCGAAGGAGATATCTATCAAGTCATAACTGGGCATTACAAAGGGCGAGCGACCCGCATAAATAAAGTAGCGGGCCGCTCACAATCTCAAAACTTGGCGTAGGCCTTACGGAGGTCAACCATCGGATGCCCCGGAGACATTTGGAACTTAATCAACAATTCCCGCGCAATCATATCGCGATCCTGTTGATTGTCCGGGAGTGAGATTTCAGGCGGAATCGTTACCCACCCGTTGATATTTCGATCAAAGACTGCCGGTCGACTTTCTTCGTAGCCCATATGGACATCCTCAAGCCAATTCAGATCACGCCATCCCATCGTCTCGATATAACGTTTTAGAAATGGTGTTAAACGTTCATAGTCAGGCACCAAATTTACGTCATATCGATATCCGATATGCTGGCCAATTGTCTGCTCTCGCTCTGAGTCAAGACCATCGCCTTTTATAAAATGATCAATATCTTTTTCATAAGCCATTATTTTTTCCTCAGAAACGGGTCAAGTCAGGGCGTCCGACAGTATGCTGCGAACCTGCAAGCGGTACTTGCGCAAGAGCCGATGCCTCCATGGTAAGTGCAGCCAAATCTTCGGGCTCCAACGAGTGAACATTAGTCTTGCCACAGGCTCGCGCTAACATCTGGCACTCAATCGCCAAGGTATGCAGAAAGTTATAAACCCGCTCGGCCGCCGCGTCAGGGTCCAATCGCTTTCGCAACTCTGGGTCTTGCGTCGCAACACCGACGGGGCAACGACCCGTATGACAGTGATAACAATTGCCGGCCTCAACGCCCATTTCATTTGGGAAGTCTGCCTCCGGAATGTCTTTGTTGCAGTTCAGCGCCATCATCGATGAGTGTCCGATCGCCACCGCATCAGCGCCGAGGGCGAGCGCTTTTGCGACGTCACCACCATTCCGGATTCCGCCGGCATAAACCAATGAGATATCACCCGACTTGCCCACATCTTCAAGTGCTCGACGCGCCTGACGAATGGCTGCAATACCCGGCACGCCTGTCTCCTCTGTCGCCAAATGAGGTCCTGCACCGGTGCCGCCTTCCATTCCATCGATATAAATTGAATCCGGGTCAGTCTTGGCAGCCATCCGCACATCATCATAGACTCTTGCGGCTCCAAGTTTGAGCTGAATAGGAATCTCCCAATTTGTTGCCTCGCGAATTTCCTGTATCTTTAACGCCAAGTCGTCCGGTCCTAGCCAATCAGGATGACGGGCAGGAGAGCGTTGATCGATTCCCGCGGGCAAAGATCGCATCTCTGCAACCTGATCGGTCACTTTTTGTCCCATCAAATGACCGCCTAGACCCACTTTGCATCCTTGGCCAATAAAGAACTCGCAGCCATCAGCAAGGCGGAGATGGTGGGGGTTAAACCCATACCGTGACTGGATACATTGATAGAACCACTTCTCCGAATAACGACGCTCATCCGGAATCATTCCCCCTTCCCCTGAGCAAGTTGCGGTGCCGGCCATGGTGGCGCCACGTGCCAGAGCTGTTTTTGCTTCGTAGGATAACGCGCCAAAACTCATTCCGGTAATGTAGATCGGAATATCCAATTCCAACGGCCGTTTGGCCCGAGGACCAATAACGGTCTTGGTAAGGCACTTCTCGCGATACCCCTCGATGACAAAACGCGTCAAGGTGCCCGGTAGAAAAGTTAAATCATCCCAACTCGGGATTTTTTTGAAAAGGGAAAAACCTCGCATCCGATATCGACCCAACTCCGCTTTGATATGGATATCATCAATAACCTCTGGCGGGAACATAAAGCTCTGGCCGATAACAGATTTATTTCTCTTGGTTGACATATTTTCGTTCCTGTTCAGTGCCTGCTCTAGAGTACAAGCTTCTTTTCTGCGGGCTCAAGATTGTCGTAGTTCCATAACTGCTTGCCCGACACAATTTTTTTCATATTTTGTGCACCCTTGGGCGCCTCAAGTCCATACTGGGACAACTTTCTCTCGATCCAGTGACAATCAAGATCAGTCATTTCGGCTTCGACTGCATCAACACCAAGATCGGCAATCTCTCCACCGACATATATTGTGCCGTCATACATCGAATCACCCAGATTCTTTCCTGCATCGCCAAGCACGACCATACGGCCCCGCTGCATCATGAATCCCGAGAATGCACCCGTTCTGCCACCAACGATAATGGTGCCGCCTTTCTGATCGATGCCGGTGCGACTGCCCACATCGCCCTTGCAAACCAGATCGCCACCTCGGATCGCCGCGCCAAAAGTCGAGCCGCCGTTTTTCTCGATGACCACGGTTCCCGCCATCATGTTTTCGCCGCAGGACCAACCAACACGTCCGCTCACCGTTACGTTAGGCCCGTCGAGCAGCCCACAACCAAAATAGCCCAGGCTCCCATCAAAATGAAGATTAAGACGACTCAAGATACCCACGCCCAAAGAGTGTTTAGCGCCAGGATTACGGACCGTAATGGTACCCACGCCTTCGTTCATCAGACGGCTGATCTCTTGATTAACCGCTCTCTGATCAAGCGAGTCGGCATCAATCTCGCCCGTTTTTTCGAAATCAACCTGAGGTGCCCAAGGGTAAACTAAGTTATCGGATTCCTCGGCGGAAAAAAATACTTGCTGGGTTCTGCCGCTCAGCTGCTCGGTGTGCATTCCCAATTCATAGGATTCATGATCTTGTTCTAGCTCTGCCATACCATTACCTCTCCTTCATATGGATCATATGTATCAATTTCATGAGGGAAGACGCTGCGGATCGCGACCTCTTCCGAAGCTAACGCTACAAACTCCTCGCTCTCGTAAAGAACCATGGGCTTAGCTGCCATAACGTCTTTAGCCATACCGAGCTTGTCAGCGGTGGCAACCACATAGGTGAAAACGCCGTCCAGTTCATCTACAGATCGATGCATTGAATCTTCAAGACTATCGCCCCGTTCCATGCGGTCAGCCAGATAAACCGCGATCAACTCAGAATCGCAATTGGACATAAAGCGGTGCCCTCGGCGCTCCATCTCCCGACGAGATCCCCAATAATTGGTGAGTTGTCCATTGTGAACGACTGAAATGTCATTAAAAGGATAAGCCCAGTAGGGATGAGCAGAACGAATATCGACATCTGACTCCGTTGCCATTCGAGTGTGTCCAATTGCGTGGGTACCGCCAAACTCTCCCAGACCATATTGACTGGAGACTTGGCCCGCGTCTCCAAGATCTTTGATCAGTTCAAGGGTATTTCCAATCGAGAGAATTTCCGCGCCTTCAACGTCTTCAACATAGTCGGCCAACTTCTTCATGTCGCCGTCATATGAGATCGAGTAGCGGAAGGCATAGTCCGTGGCATCCTCGACTGCAGCTCGCGTTGCGCCTAACTCATCTAAACGCCGGTCGACTTCTGCTCGGCGTTCTTTGACCAGATGTTGGATCTGAAACCCATGACGCATATCTTCCTGCTCCGCAACTTTGAAACGCAGAACATGTTCTCCTGATTTTGGGCTGCCATAAAGCGCGAAGCCAGTTGAATCTGGGCCTCGATGCTTTAGAGATTGCAGCATCGCTGTCAGTTCACGACCCACGTTGCTGCTCTTGCCCCGGTGAATTAAACCGGCTATCCCACACATAGGATTTTCTCCTCGCTAACGTTTAAAAATTTGTTTTCAGATGCCAAATGCAGATTGGCGGTTCTATTGTCTATCGAAGCCGCCGCCATTTTTATGGCAAACAATCAAGATAGTTTTCCATATCCCATTCGGTAGTGGTGTGCATGAATCGTTCCCACTCGTCACGCTTGTAATGCTCAAAAACTCTGAACATTTCATCTGGCATCGATGATTTGATGACTTCATCATTTCGTAACTCGTCCAGCGCCTCACCCAATGACATCGGTAATTTCCTCACATCCTTACCCGCATCAATCGCCTCATAGATATTTCGCTCTTCAGCCTCACCCGCTTCCAAGTTGTTATCAATACCATCATCAAACGCTTTCAGAAGTGCCGACCCCATTAGGTAAGGGTTGACCATCGAATCTACCGAGCGGTATTCAAATCGGCCCGGCGCAGAAACACGCAACGCGCACGTGCGATTCTGATATCCCCAGTCAGCGAAGATGGGTGCCCAGAACCCGGTATCCCATAGTCGGCGATAGGAGTTAACCGTCGACGATCCAATAGAGGTCAACGCGCCGAGATGATTAATGACGCCACCAATACATTTGAGTCCAATTGGTCCGGGAGCGCGTTCATCAATCGAAGGATCCGGCATGAAGGTATTCTCACCTCCCACTCGGTAACTGAACGCTCCCTCCATCCCCGGTAGCGAATCCATTCCCAAATTGTTGACCGTATCTTCGCCGCCGCGCCAAAGTGACATGTTGTGGTGGCAGCCCGAAGCTGACACACCCATGAATGGCTTAGACATAAAACAGGCAATCAAGTTATCTTCGCGAGCGACCTGAGCACAAATTTGTCGATACGTGGTTAATCGATCTGCATTCCGAAGCACATCGTCAAACTGGGTATTTAACTCAAGCTGTCCTGGTGCATCCTCATGGTCACCCTGAATAATGTCGAGACCCATTTGTTGTGAGTATTCGATAACCTTCATGAAGGTCGGTCGGAGTTCCTCAAACTGATCGATATGATAGCAATTGGGTTTAGTCACCCCGCCATCCGGCTTACCATCCTCACCCCGCTTCAACCACATCATTTCAGGCTCGGTACCGCATCGCATGTCCAGTCCATGCTTATCCTGAAAGGTATTGTGAATGCGACGTAAATTCCCGCGACAATCTGAAGTCAATGCGCCACCGGGATTATCCCGCTCCTCGCGATTTCGAAACAGCGTGCAAAAAACACGGCCAATTCGCTTATCCCACGGTAGTTGACAGAATGTTTCGGGATCCGGGATCCCCACAAGTTCCGAAGATTCAGGTCCATAGCCGATGTAATCCCCATGGCGATCAACAAATAAGTTAGCTGTTGATCCATAAACCAACTGAAAACCTCTTTCGGCAATTCGCTCCCAATGCGCGGAAGGGATCCCTTTGCCTACGATACGACCGGTAACCGAAACAAACTGATAATAAATATAGTCGACGCCTGTCTCGTTAATTTTTTCCCGAACCTGCTTAACAAGCTCGTCGCGGCCAGATTGTTCAACATGGGCTTCTAAATCAGTCATTGTGCTCTCCTCTAATCGTTTTATTATTTTTATGTTTAAGTGGTCCGTCGAATATCAGGCATTGATCATCAACTCCATGGAAACGGACTATTTGATACCGGATGTAAATCTCCATCCGCATATCGCGAATATCGAAAAGGCTTCATCAATTCGCTTCTGACTCCGGTCAACTCTTCGGCAACCAGTTTACCGACGCCAAGCATTTTGTAGCCATGATTGGAGTCCGCAACGACGTAACAGTTATCACAAAAAATATCAAAAACTGGGAAACTATCGGGGGTAAAAGCCCCAATACCACCGGAGGGCTCATCCTTATAAAGCGGCATCTGACCCTCGAAGCGCTTCTGGCAATGAGCAAGCGCCGAGCACCACATATGGGCAAATTCCGGACCGACGACAAAATCTGGAGAGTCAGGCCCGTAAGGATCCACCGCCACATGGTCAGGATCAGTTTCGACCTTAAACGGTGCAGCACCCCCTTGTATGCCATCAAAGTGAAAGTCAGGTTTGTAATAAATGCCCCACATCTCTTCCGTAATCAACGTGCCGTCAACACTTGAGAAAAGCGGCGCATCGGAATCAACATGGATAACCGGTGGCATTACGCCATCGTTTGTGCGTTGCATTTTCGGATCAACACCCAAAGTGCCCTCCTGCAATGACCAGAACACCCACATTGGAATACCATCGTGGATCAGGCCGTCTTTGGCCTTAATGTTCACCTCATGCGGCAGGTCGAGCATTTCCCAAAACTGCTTGACCCAAGGTCCAGCTGCCACCACAACAAATTCACATTGAATATTGCCCTTATCGGTCTGAACAGAACGAATCGCCTCGGACCCACTATCGCGTTCAAACCCCGTCACCGCCACCCCTGTCAGTATTCGAACCCCCTCTGCCTCTGCCTTGGTCGCCAACCCATACATTGCTCGGGTGTTGTTTGAGTAGCCACCCGATTTCTCATGCAAGACTGAGGTAATACCTTGAGCCTGCCAGTCATCAAACAATCCCTTCATATAGTTGGTCGACTCTGTCGCACCTTCAATAAAAACCGATTCATAGCCGATCGCTTTCTGTTGCTCAGCAATGCTCGCAACATCCTCACGCATTACTTCTGGACTAATTTGCATATATCCGACAGGGTGATAACTGTACGCCTCGGCATCACTTTCCCAAACGCTAACGCTATGCGCCATCAACTCCCGCATCGCAGGCTGAAAATAGTTATTCCGGACAACGCCGCAGGCGATTCCAGAAGCACCAGCCGCGATAGACGTTTTGTCGATAACCAGGACATCCTGACCGCTGCCCAAGCCTTTGTTCTTGAGGTTGAGCGCTAAATGATAAGCAGTACTCAATCCATGAATACCAGCTCCGATAATGACGTATTTAGAGTTCGTGGGGAAAGCCATTTCGAGGTGTCTCCGAGTTCTCTTGATAAAGTTGCGGCCGGGTCAGATCCGCGGCCGTTTTTAATCAGCCAGCCTCATTAGTCTGCCTTGGACAGGCCGAAAGAGAATGTACCAAAACCACACCTTTAAACTAAGAACTCGGTTTCCGTGGTTAATTTTTTTCCTATTTTTTTGCATATATTTTATCTTATGGTCTTAAGAATTAGAAAAAAGAGTTACTTATGAAATACCGAATTGATACCAATTATCATTTTGGTTTTATACTTTCAGAAGTGTCAGTCCAGAGCGTTAATAAATGAATAATCGAATCGTCACTAGAGCCCAGTCCGCTGATGAATCGTCGCCCTTGCCGAAAGCCGTTTCCGTTCGCGGTTCAGCGGGAGTCGCCGCAAGCCTGAGGCGGGCAATTTTCGACCGAGCTTACGACTTTAACGAGCGACTCCCCGCTGAGCGTGAGCTTGCTGAAATTTTTAAGACTTCACGAGGCACGATTCGAGAAGCGCTTAGACAGCTCGAAGATCTTGGGATTGTTGATCGCCAAGTTGGCAGTGGCACCTTTGTGACCTATCGAGAATTCTCCGAACATTCCAAAATAGCCGATGTGACAAGCCCGTTAGAACTCATCGAAGTTCGACTCGGAATTGAGCCACAAATTGTCCGGCTGGCTGTCGCTAACGCGACTACTATCGATTTGGAACGAATGCGAGAAGCATTATTAAAGGTAGAAGCGGCTTCTAGCGATGCCGAAGATTTTTCTAAATCAGACGCCGAATTTCATCTTGCGCTAGCCGAGTGCACCCGCAATCGATTGATGGTCTGGCTTTACCAATTGATCAATGAAACAAGAACGCACGACCAATGGGTCGCAATGAAAGAATCTATTTTGATTCCCGACCGAATTTCAAAATATAACGCTCATCATCGACATTTATTTAATATGATCGCGAAACGTGATCTTCATTCGGCTCTAGACACGATATATGAACACCTTGATCAAGCTCGAAACGATTTGGTTGGGGCCAGCCATCGTGGCCGTTAACTTAGCTAGGCCGCAGACCCTCCTCTAACGTTGCTGACTCCCATCGGGGCGTAAAACCTAAAACCGTGAGATTAGGGGGAATTCTCGGATTAAACAACGCGTTATGCCAATAGGTCACCTGGTGAGGCTCGCTATCCGGTTTCAGACTTTCAACGCGGCACTCCATCTTAAATCGGGAGCCAAACTGCGCGAAATCAAGCCTACAGGCTCCGCTAGCGCTCAATGCTCGCGCGAGCAGGCTGTTCGGGCTGAAAGAGCCCGTTAACTGATCTGAAAATTCATTCGCTCGCTGATAATACGTCGAAGACAGAAACTTGATAGCCGCTTTATATCGATCCGCAGGATCATGAGTTTTTCGCACCAAGTGCCGAAACTGAGCAATATCCTCAGACGGGTTAGCGTGTATCAGCAACAGGGTAACTGGCTCCGAAAAATTTTGACCATCCACGAGAGAGACACTTGGGCGCATACCATCTGTTGGCCGACCATCGCCGACTCGCATCGCCCGCTGTCTGACCAGGCACTGCCAGGCCAGAAATTTTTTTCTTATGTCATCACCCTCTGGTTTCATATCTGATCATCCCCCTAACGCGAATCAAACGACCCTAACTTTTATTTTTGAGTAATAATCGCGAAACGCGATTCGCGACTGTCAAATTTTTTCCGATTTTTTTTGATGTTACGCTAAAAACTCGAAAAGACGTCAACGCTTATCTGATTTTTTTTTCAAATCTCCAAAATTTCTAGTCTATGGATCATCTGCGACCAAATCATCCCGTAGTCCACTGTGAAAATATCGAAAAGCATTTCGGAGATCTCACGGCGGTCGATCGACTCAGTTTCGATATAAAAACCCAAAGCTGCTTCGGCATTTTAGGACCAAACGGAGCTGGGAAAACCACAACTCTTCGGATGCTGTTGGGACAGTCGCCTAGAAGCGGCGGCGTTCTGGAGATTTTTGGAAAAGACATCAATATCCATTTGAAATCAATTCGCCAAAAGACTGGAATCGTTCCGCAAGCGGATAATCTGGATCCCGATTTTACGGTCGCTGAAAACTTGTCAATTTACGGAAGTTATTTTCGCCTTAGTCGAAAAAGCCTAGCCAGTCGCATTCCGGAACTGCTTGAAATGGTGCAGCTTTCAGATCGTGCCGATTGCCGAATCAACACGCTTTCGGGGGGCATGCAACGTCGATTGACTCTCGCGCGGGCGCTTGTAAATGACCCTGAACTATTAGTTCTCGATGAGCCCACCACAGGACTTGATCCTCAGGCACGGCATATGATCTGGTCATTGGTTCATCAAATGAAACGATCCGGTAAAACCATCCTGCTGACGACCCACTACATGGAGGAAGCGGAAAGACTCTGTGACGAACTGATTATCATTGACCATGGGCGACTGCTCGCTCAAGGCAGCCCGGTCAATCTGATTAAAGAGCACTGCGAGACTGATGTGGTCGAGATTCGCGGCGACGCTGCGTTGGCAATTACTCGCGATCTTCCGGAATCCTTCCGATGCGACCGCTCTGGCGACAGCCTCTACATCTATTCTAGCGATACATTTTGCCTCCTCGAATGGGCCGAATCACTCCACGGCCTAACCCCCCTTCATCGCAAAACCGGACTCGAAGATGTGTTTTTACGCCTCACCGGTCGAGGATTACGATGATCAAACTCGATCCCCCAAAATTTCGAATAGAGGCATTAACGGTGTGGCGACGAAATGCGCTAGTTTGGAAAAGACTGATGGCGGCGAGCCTCTTACTTCATTTCGGCGAACCTCTCCTGTACTTAATCGGTATTGGCTATGGCCTAGGTCGATTTGTTGGCGACATTGACGGCATACCGTACTTCACCTTTCTCGCTTCAGGCTTTATCGCATGGTCCGCAATGAACGTGGCCAGTATGGAATCAATGTGGTCTGTATACACTCGAATGGTTCCCCAACAGACTTATGAAGCCATCCTCGCGACACCGGCCACTATTGACGACATCGTAATGGGCGAACTGCTCTGGTGCGGCACCAAAAGCCTTGTGAGCGGCAGCGCGATCCTCGCTGTGGCGTCAATGCTGGGCGCTGTCCATGATTGGACAGCGATTTTTACACTACCGGTAATATTCCTGACAGGACTTTGCTTCGCAGCACCCGGGTTAATCGTGACCGCCTATGCCAAGGCTTACGAAAACTTTAATTTTTATATGACGCTTGTGATGACGCCGATGTTTATTTTATGTGGGGTTTGGTATCCCATCACGACACTGCCAGAACCTGTGCAAAGGGTCGTAGAATTTCTCCCACTGACTCATGCGATTTCGATTATTAGACCATTGGTCGTTGGAACTCCCATTGAGAACTTGGCGGTACACCTCGGCGCATTACTGCTATTCGGCGCGACCGCCACTTGGATCGCGGTGGCGTTAATTCGTCGACGCCTTGTTCAATAATTTTCTCTAAGCCGGAATAAAAAACGACCGGTCGCCGAGAGTCAATTCTCGCAAGGGGTATCGCAGCAGCGTCGATAGATTTTCTGTGGTTGCGACTGCGGAGGTCTCTCCCTGCAGGGTGCTTCCGTCGCCACAGAGGCACAACAAATGATCACTGAACCTGATTGCAAGATTAAGATCATGCATGACCATGACGACAGCGCGCCCCTCGGCACGCCACTTTGTTAGCGCGTCCTGAAGCAGATTAATCTGATAGTGAAGATCCAAATGATTCACGGGCTCGTCGAGCAGGATCGTTTGCGCGTTCTGTGCCACCGTAGCAGCAAGCTCTACTCGGCGACGCTCTCCGCCTGACAACGAGCCGACGTCCCTGTGCATTAGCGCCTCCAGTCCCATCTGAGAAAGACTCTCGACCACGATATCCTGGTCGTCTCGAGTCGGCCCTGCCCAACGAGAAATCCACGGATGGCGAGCACTCATAACAAAGTCATATGCGCAGGTTGAGATAGGCGCCTGCGTTTGCTGAAACAAAATGCTCACTTTTTGCCCGCGGGCTTTTGTCGCAAGAGAGTTAAGCGCTACACCATCGAGCTTGATCTGCCCTTTTAAAGGATCTCTTAGTCCTGCGAGTGTGTGAAGTAATGTTGTTTTACCCACCCCGTTACGACCAAGCACCGACCAGACTTCCCCAGGCTTCACGTTTAGCGTCAGGTCATCGCAGATTTTTTTCTCGCTGATTCGTAGGTCTAGGGATTGAACTTCCAGGCGCATCATGACGGAATGCTCAGGCCCCGGCGTCGGAGCAGATACAGAAAAACAGGTACCCCGATAAATGAGGTGATCACACCAACCGGTAACTGTTGGGGTGCAATGACCGTTCGGGCAATCATTTCGGCGATCACGAGTAAAGTGCCGCCCGCGAGCGCTGAGACCGGAATCAGTAATCGATGCCTTGAACCAATAATCAGGCGCATCATGTGAGGAACGACAAGACCTATAAATCCAACCGGCCCCGCAAGCGTAACTGAAGCCGCTGTTAAAAGGCTTGCTGCCAATAAAATGATCAAGCGCAGCGCCGACGTATTTAACCCAAGCGAACGCGCCCTTAGGTCTCCCTCGAGGAGCAGATCAAGATCTCTCGCCACAATTAAACCGACAATTAAAACAGCGAGCAAAACAAGAATTCGAATGAATCCGGGCCATTCCGGACGAAGATCGCCCATCAACCAAAAAAGCATTCCCTGAATCTGGTTGGCCTCCCCCAAAGACAGAAAAAATCCGATCAATGCGCCCCATCCTGACGCCAGCACGATACCTGTCAACAACAGTCGTGACGATCCCCAATCGCCGGAAGCTCTCGCCAGGAGAATGAGCAGCACAATCGAAAAACCCGCTCCCAATGTTGCCGCAATCGGCACCGCGGAAAACGGGAGACCTAACAACATGACGATTAGGGCAAAAGCCGCAGACCCGCCTGAGACTCCCAACACATAGGGATCTGCTAACGGATTCCGAAGCAGTACTTGCATCATGACGCCAGCGACTGCCAAGGAACTACCCACCACGAAAGCACTAAACGCCCGCGGGAGGCGTAACTCGAATACCACCATTGTGGTCATACTGACGGTTCCTGATCGAAAGAAACTAATCAAGTCATTCCAGACAATAGAGACACTGCCGATCAAAAGCGATAGCCCAACCGCCGCGATCGAAAAAACCAATAAGATGGCAATCGTCAACCGCTGATATCGATGTGAGCTTTTCACCGTACCGTTTGCACTGCTATTTTGAGCATCTATGGAAGGCGCGCCCGCGCTAAATCCATCTTCTCACAAAGCTCGGTCATGGCAAGAACAATCCGTGGACCCATTCGGGCGATGTGATCAGCATCAATTGAAATAAGATTCTGCGAAGCAACAGCAGTCATCGCTGGCCACTGACTCCACATGGATACCGGTGAAGAATCTTCTGTTTTTGTCAGGGAGCCCACAATCACATCCGGATCCGCATTAAGCACTGCTTCAACGGATACGACCACGCTAATCGTGGGTAATTCTGAAAACACATTAGACCCACCGCAATCTTCGATAAGCTGGGAAACGACGTGCCGGCCGTTTAATGTATAAATGGGATGATCCCATACCTGATAAAAAACGCGAACCGGTTCTTTCTTCGCGTATCGCCGCCGCAGTTCTGCAATTTTACGTTCAAAATCTCGAGCCTGGGACTCAGCGATCTCCGTTTTGCCCATCAGGAAACCGAGTTGTCGGATCAACGCTGCAATCTCCTCTAGCGTACCCGGGTTACTCTCGAAAACATTGAACCCTAATCGCCTTATCATCGATAAGTCAGCTTCATGGTTTCCCTCTTTCCATCCCAACACGAGATCAGGCTTCAAAGAGATAATTTTTTCTAAATCAAGCAAACGATGACTCCCGACTCTCGGCAGCAAAAGAGCAGCAGACGGAAAATCACTAGACGCCATCACACCCACCAGGGATTCGCCGGCACCGATATGAAACATGATTTCGGTGAGGTGCGGCGCCAAACTGATCACTCGCTCGGCCGGCACCTCAAATTGAGAAAGTACGCCGTGATCAATTTCTGACGCCAGGGAGTCAGACGAACTCCCCCCTGTCACTATGAGCAAAAAAAATGATCCAGACAAAAAGCCACAAACCGCACTGATCGCCTGTCCGATTGCTATCGGACTGAACTGGATGTTTGGGTCACGCATCGAGCCCACGCAACCCCGGAAAATGAATTAAATCCAGTGAGCCGTGCGCGTCATTACCTTAGCAACCACTCGCATTACCCATGGAATGGGAGGAGGCAAATCCTCCGCCCCGGCATCGGTCGCAGTCTCAGCGTGCGCCCGTTCATCTTTTCTCATTTGTTCGATAACAGCCCGACTTTTTAAATCCGTCTCCGGAATAAGATCAAGATGGCTATTAAGATGGGCTTCGACCTGCTCTTCAGTCTCTTTTACAAATCCAAGACTGCGTCGATCTCCTGAAAGACCTGCAGCCGCCCCCATCACAAATGACCCCGCGTACCAAAGAGGATTTAAGAGGCTGGCACGTCCGCCCAGATCATGAAGCCTGCTGTTGCACCATAAAAGATGGTCTTGTTCTTCTGCTGCTGCATTACGCATTGCCAGTTTGACAGCGTTACTTTTTGCTGTGAATGCCTGACCTTCATAAAGTGCCTGAGCACAAACCTCTCCCACATGATTAACGCGCATCAGGCGCGTCGACTGAATTTTCTCAACGGCACTCAACTGCTGCTCGGGCAAGTGTTCGGCTGGATTCGCACGGCCCGTGCCGGCTGGCAAAGAAAATACCGTACTCAGGGCAGTTTGAAAAGATGCCAGGATATCGTCGAGCGGAGAAAGCTCTCGTGCATTTGGCGTTGGAGTAGACAATTTAATTTCCCTTTTCCTATCCCACTGTTATCTAAAAATCAGTTTCGCCGCCATTGTAGTCCGACGAAAAAAGATCGGCCGGGCTGGCGATAGTAGCTCGCATGCTCATACTCTTCGTCAGCCAAGTTTGCTATTTTCCCGGTTAGCGCCCAGTTTTTTGCAACTGAATAATTTGCACGGAGATCAACAACTGCGTAGCTGTCAATTTTCCTTGAGTTTGCGAGATCATCATATGCACTTCCCGCGCCGCGGAGTGACCCTCCAACAGAAAATTTACCAAAATTACGATCGGCACGAAGCTCCATGACTTCTCCCGGACGACGCGGAAGCTCGTTTCCATCATAAGCGCCCCCATCTTGCTCTGCCGATAAAAACGTCAATGCTGCAGCCATCTGCCAATTGCCCAGCGATTTTTGACCCTCAATCTCAAGTCCCATAATACTTGCCGAATCCAGATTCGCCGGCGCAAATGTGGCCGAGTCGTACGCGATCAGGTCATCAACCTTACTTGAAAACAAGGATACTGCCCACCGGGACGACCCATTTGACCATCGATACCCGGCCTCTACTGTTGACGACTCCTCAGGCGTTAAATCTGGATTACCGAAGCCAGGGTAGTAAAGTTCATTGAAGGTTGGCGCCTTAAATCCTGTTCCATACTGCAACGTCCAGCGTCCCGCTGACTCCATCCCGTAACCTAAACTGGCATCACCGGTGGCGGCGTCTCCAAACTGCTCGTTGTCATCAAATCGCAGCGCGGCCTGCATATCGAACCCGCCCAGGCTTGCTAGAATTTGACCAAACACTCCCACGTTTTCCCTAGAGGTCTCCGCATAGGCATTAAGACTATCGATCTCATCATCTAGAGCATCAACGCCGAGTGTCAGAAGGTTCGACGGAGATATTGAGATATCACTTTGCAAACTTAAAGACATCCGAGACGTGTCATAACGATCAACCGATGCCCCATCCTTGTACATATCCTGCTCATCACGACTTTGTCCAGCCGAAAATTTTAACGCGACATTCTCAGTGGTTGCCCAATCCACGGTCGCTCCCAACACGCTCGTAAAAAATTTAGTTTCATTTTGGAACGAACCATCAAATTCGTTTTGTCCATCAGAAGAAAGGAAACTAATCGACAAGTCAGCCGCATCACCCAAAGCACTCTTCAACCCGGCCTGAACCGACAAACTCTCAAACCCATCCGGATCATCTTCAATCGCAAAACAGCCAGCGGTAAGATTGCCTTTGCAAACATCGTATCCGTCGGTCTCTTCACTGATGACCGATAGGGTAAACCGAGTGCGATTTTTGTCGCCCACAGACACCCGGGCACCTGCTTTTAAATAGTCTTCGCTACCTGCCGTTAGAAACGCGGAAGCTTGTTCAGCGCTATCCGGATCCCGCGTAAAAATTTGAATCACTCCGCCAATCGCATCCGATCCGTAAAGACTGGATCGGGGACCCCGCACAACTTCGATTCTTTCAATTTGATTCGGATCAATAAATTGAAACGCGGTTGAACCGAGAGTTGCTGAACCCACTTTCACCCCATCGATAAGCACTAGAACCTGATCAGTTTCTGCGCCTCTTAGGAAAACAGCAGTCGGCTGTCCGGCTCCACCTGTTTGGCTGACAATCATCCCGGGTACTGTCCGAAGTAAGTCAGCCACTGACTCCGGTTGAAGTGATTCGATCTGCTGCCGATCAATGATGCTCACAGCCGCCAAGGTTGCATCGACCGATTGAGCCGTTCGGGTCGCTGTTACAACAACCGGATCAACTTGAGCCCGAGCTGAAAAAGAGAAAAGTAGAATTAAGACGGAAACAAAAAACCGATAGCAAAACATTGGCATCCCCAACGCACCCGCCGTGCGATTTGAGCGCGGGATGCGGCAGACCCAATGCCTTCGCATCGCCCCACGCGATGAGTTTTTAAAGCTAACTGGCCGGTCTCCGGACTCGTAAGCAAGAGCAAAACTCTCGAAGGTAGCGCCTTCCCGCGACGTGTTGTCACAGTGGCAATTGCTGACCAAACTTACTTACCGTTGCGGGGGCAGTGCCGGGTTTGAAAGACTCAGTTGTCTTGCGCACCGGCTTCCCGTTTCACCGCGGCCCTTAACGAGCGCGCGACACCAGAAAGTATCGAGGAGTATAAAGAAAGTGCCGACCTTCTGAAAGATTAAAATCTATCTTCAGTTTCTGCTCAGCACTGCGTTAATCGGGTCGAAACTCTATGCCCCAAATCCCCTCTTGACTTTAAACCGCCCAACAGCGAGGATTCGTCCGATGACGGCCCCGAGTTGGGTTAAAAGGGAACAAGGCATGCTCACTGCGTGACCTCGGCTGTACCCGCAACTGTAAGCGAAGAGAATCCGCTCAAGTTTCACCACTGACTAAAAGTCGGGAAGGTGGAGTGGATTCGAAGACCCGCTAGCCAGGAGACCTGCTGTCATGTGCGTTGCTTGTCCTAGATCGGGAGAAATCCAGGACGCGAACCACCTTGGTGGGCGACGCCTAACGTCGTGATATTGAGGAATGTTCGCCATGCTAGCGATCCATTTAAAACCGGTCAGATACGGCACGGACTCCACGGGAGCACGCGTTGTTCGCTATGGGATTAAACCGTGATCTCCCGTGCGTCTTTATTCGCTCTAACTGCCTCTGGAGCGCTACACGCCGCCGTTCTCTCCAACTGGCAAACTCCTTTTGCAGTTGATCCAGCATCAATCACAAGCTTCAAAAATAATCTGGACGTGCAAATTATTGAGGACGCTAACACTATTGGTGATATCCCGACAGCCTCGCAGGTTTCAATCGATAGCCAGCCCAGTAACACAGCGGCCGATAGCCAGCGCAGTAACACAGCGGCACTCGAGTTTAATGAAAAAGAACCGGTGTTAAATCACGACGACAAACGCCTCTCAGAAACGATATTCTCACTCGAAAAACAGCTTGAAAATGCTCATCTTGAGGCCCAAATCGCCAACCACGAAATTGGACAACTGACCTCGGCCAAAGCATCAGTGGAGCAGACCCTGGAGGCCGTCCGCCGCTCGGCCAAACTGGCGAAAGTCGGCATGTCGGAGCAAATTTCAATTTTTAAGGCGAAGAATCGGCAATCACGAATCGAAAACGCTAATCTACAAGCTCAAAAAAATCAGGCGCAATCAGAAAATACTGAATTACGACACGCAAATCTTTCACTGTCAGATCTCCTGTCTAATGCACGCGAATTGACACAGCAAAGCCAAAAAGAACTCGCCCTCGAACGAGCCCATTCCCAGGCGTTAGATCATCAATTAATGGCGCTAAATAATCAGCAGGAAATCCTCGAGGCCAGCCATCTTAATATTCAGCTCAAAACGAATATTCTGAGCGACCAAAAGCGCGGTCTGGTCATTGAAAACACGACACTCAAGAGTCAAAAATCGGTGGATCGCAAGGCGATTCAATCCCTTCAAAACATCAATAGCAATCTCAAGCACATACTTGATCAAACAAAAAAAGAGATGACTGAACTTCAGGCGCAATTGGAAAAATCGCTTCAGACGTCTCGAGCTTCCCTCGCAACCGGCAATGCGATGGATGAAAGTAATCCCACTCCTGCTGCAGGAAATCCAAAGCCCGTCTATCCCAAAATTGCTATCCGCCGTGGCATCGAGGGGGACGTATCGCTACGAGTGATGCTCACCGCGTCCGGAGCGGTTTCGTCAGTGACGGTCGAGAAGCCAAGCGGCTCCACATTATTGGATGCCGCTGCCGTTTCCGCGGTGAAACAATGGCAATTCAACCCCGCAATGTATCAGGGTGAGCCGGCCGCATCTGTAACGACAGTGCCCATTGAATTTAAACTGATCCAGTCAAGAGGGTAAGCCCATCCTGCCCGCTATATGGGTCGATTTACAGAACACCGTCAGAGCGCAGTTGACTGACTTGCTCCTCTGAGTAATCAAGCACCTGGGTTAACACTTCATCAGTGTGCTGGCCAAGTGTCGGTGGCGCACGATCAACTGCGGTTGGCGTCTCACTCAATTTTATCGGACTCGCAAGCAGGTCTACGCTGCCAATGGACTCGTGGTCGGCACAAACCCTCATCTGTCGATGTTGAACCTGGGGATCGTTGAGCGTTTCGTCAATCGAATTAATTTTTCCACAGGGCACACCGACGCTCTCCAAAAGCGCTAACCATTCAGATGTCGTTTTATCCACTAACCGATCCGAGAGAATCTTGACCAACGAGACCCGATTAGCGACCCGCTGTTGATTCGTTGAAAAACTGAGATCCTTTGGGATTTCGGGACATTCAAGCACACAGCAAAGCTGTTCAAACTGACTATCGTTGCCAACGGCAATGATCATGTGGCCATCTCTCGTTGCAAAAACCTGATAAGGCACGATATTGGGATGCGCGTTCCCCATTCGCGAAGGCACTTGATTCGCACCTAAATACATCATTGCTTGATTCGCGAGGATCGCAACTTGGCAATCGAGCAACGACATGTCGATATACTGGCCGACGCCGGTATTCTCACGACTGATTAATGCGGCTTGGACAGCAGATGCGCAGTAAAGTCCCGTCACAATATCCGCGATAGCGACCCCTACTTTCTGGGGTCCGGCGTCAATCGTGTCTTCCGCCTCTCCGGTAATGCTCATTAACCCACCCATTCCCTGGATCATAAAATCGTATCCAGCACGATCTGCGTAAGGACCGTCCTGACCGAAGCCGGTGATCGAGCAATAAACCAGTCTGGGATTGACCTTCTTCAGGGTATCGTAATCAAGTCCGTACCGGGCCAATGTGCCTACTTTAAAATTTTCTACAACAACATCACTCGTTGCTGAAAGGGTTCGAATAAGCTCTTGCCCCTGAGGGCTCGCAATGTTGATCGTCACGGAGCGCTTACCTCGGTTGGCGCTAAGGAAATACGTAGACTCGATAGTTGACTGGCCGTCGTCGTCAATCGCAAAAGGAGGCCCCCATTGACGGGTATCATCCCCCTTTCCGGGTCGCTCCACTTTAATTACGTCTGCACCAAGATCAGCCAACATCTGCGTACACCACGGCCCCGCAAGAACGCGACTAAGGTCCAGCACTCGAATATGAGAAAGCGCGCCTGCCATCTATCCGGTAAAAGCTTGTATTCCCGTCTGCGCACGACCCAGAATCAGGGCATGAACATCGTGCGTGCCTTCATAAGTATTGACAGCTTCCAGATTCATCATGTGACGGACGACATGGTACTCATCAGACACACCATTTCCGCCATGCATGTCACGCGCTGTTCTGGCGATATCTAAGGCTTTGCCACAGTTATTACGCTTTAAAAGGGAAATGGCCTCAGGCGCTGCCTTCCCTTCATCAAATAGCCTGCCAAGGCGCAGACTCGCGTGAGTGCCCAGCGTAATCTCAGTTTGCATATCTGCAAGTTTTTTCTGAATTAGTTGATTTGCGGCGAGCGGCCGGCCAAATTGCTCTCGCTCCAGGGTATAGGTTCTCGCCGCATGCCAGCAAAACTCAGCAGCTCCCATCACGCCCCAAGAAATTCCGTAACGAGCCCGATTCAAACAACTAAACGGGCCCTTTAAACCTGATACCCCTGGCAGTAGATTCTCCGAAGGCACAAACACTTCATCCATCACAATTTCCCCGGTGACGGATGCCCGAAGCGAAAATTTACCCTCAATTTTTGGCGTCGTTAGCCCTTCCATTTGCCTTTCCAGAATAAACCCGCGAATCACATCATCATCATCTTTTGCCCAAATCACAAAAAAATCGGCGATGGGAGAATTGGTAATCCACATTTTTGCACCGCTAATCCGGTAGCCGCCCTCAACCGAGCGTGCACGGGTCCGCATGCCACCGGGATCTGATCCATGATCCGGCTCTGTTAACCCAAAACAGCCCACGGCTTGGCCTGAAGCCAGTTGAGGTAAATACTTCTCTCGCTGTGTCTCAGACCCGAAAGCGTGAATAGGAAACATCACCAAACTAGATTGCACACTCATCATGGATCGGTAACCCGAGTCGACGCGCTCCACTTCACGGGCGGCGATCCCATAACTCACGTAACTAAGCCCTGCGCAACCATATCCCTCAATGGTCGAGCCCAAAAGTCCCAACTCCCCCATCCGGGGAAATATTGATCGATCAACCTTTTCCGCTCGATTAGCCTCCAGGATTCCCGGTTGCAACTCGTCCTGACAAAAACGCCGAATCGAGTCCTGGACCAGTTTTTCTTCGTCCGTAAGAAGATCGGTAAATCCGAGCGGATCCGTCCAGTCGAAAGTCGGGAGAGCTTTTGGAGTCGTTGCCATTGATTACATTTTCCTTTATTTGTTTTCAGGGCTGGAGGGATGTCGCTGACATCGGATTAAGCCAGTGCACTGTCAGTAACGGATGAAATATCTCGAAACATAAACAATGCCGCCCTATAATACCGACTCTATCACTCATCGATAGCCTTTGTAGGCGCTAACCTCAGACCTGTCTCACTATGACGATCGAACATCTTTGGCCCCTTCTACAAGTTGTTTTGGTCGATCTAATGCTTGCAGCGGATAACGCAATCGTAATCGGACTTGCCGCTGCAAGTGCGCCACGGGCGATGCGTAAACGAGTCATATTTTTTGGCATCGCAGCGGCGGCTGTTTTAAGAATTGCTTTCGCACTCTTAACAGTGCAACTCCTTCAAATTATCGGTCTTGTACTTGCCGGCGGGCTATTACTGCTGTGGGTCTGCTGGAAACTCTGGAGGGAACTCCGCGAGGTCTCAAAGGCCAATAGTGACAACGTTGAAAGCAAGCCAGCAGAAAAATCGGTTGGGCAGGCAATATTCCAGATTGTCTTAGCCGATGTGTCGATGTCGTTGGATAATGTGCTGGCAGTCGCAGGAATCGCGCGCGAACATCCCGGTATTTTAGTTTTTGGGCTCGCATTGTCCGTTGCTCTTATGGCTTTTGGCGCCGTTTATATTGCCCGCTTACTCGAGAAATATCACTGGATTGCGTATATTGGATTACTGGTTATCCTCCAAGTTTCGTTAGTCATGATTTGGGAAGGATCGCAACAAGTCTTGCAGATCGCGTTGGCCTAAACAACTTAGCACTGAAAATCTCATGAATTTTTACCAATTGAACTGGCGAAAAGGAATCAGCGCACTCTTCTGCGCGCTTCTTATTAACGCTCCAGTAGGCGCTCAGCAATCAGACCTTGAAAGAGCGGCAAATGCCTACAATGCAGGAGATTATGCAACCGCAATCGCTTTATTTGAGCCAAACGCCCGCCAGGGAAATCGAGAGGCACAATTCGCGATGGGCGTTGCTTACTATAAAGGTCATGGGGTTGATCAGGACCTTTCGGAAGCGCTGGCTTGGTTTCGAAAAGCCGCTGACTCGGGACAGCCGACCGCAATGTTTAATTTAGGGGTTGCCTATTGGCAGGGCGCAGGGGTTCAGAAAAATTTTGCAACCGCGGTCGACTGGTGGGAGCGTGCCGCTGAACTCTCAGACGTGGCATCTCAGTACAATCTCGGCTTTGCTTACTATCAAGGTCAAGGCGCAGAAAAGGACCTGGATAAAGCAAGCGACTGGCTTAGTAAAGCCGCGGCTCAGGGGCACGCAGACGCTCAACGTCTGCTCGACATGATAAGCGAACAAAAGATGGCGGCGCTGGCCACTTCAGAATCGCAAACACTCAGTCAAACGCCTGCAAAGCAGTCTTCGACAACGGGAACAAGTTCAGCGTCCACAACAAAAACTGAATCCAACGCAGTCCTTGTCAGTGTAAGTTTTGGTGCCGGACAAATTAGCTACGATAATCTGCCACTAAGATCGGGGCCCAACACAAGCGCTGTGATAACGGGAAAGTTAAGGCAGGGAACCCCGGTCAAAATTCTTCAGACCACCGGATCCTGGTCAAGAATTGAAACCCCCTCACCGCCGCGCTTTTGGGTATTCGGACGCTACGTGACTGGAGCGCCGCAGGGGCGGATCAGTGCAGACAAAGTTCGGCTTCGGACGAAGCCAACAACCGGATCAGGGTCTTCTATTGTTGCGGAACTGAATAAAGGTGACGCCGTTAAGGTCCATGCAAATTCGGGGGATTGGAAACAAATCAGCACGGAGCCGCCAATCCAAAGTTGGGTTCAATCATCTGGCCTTGTGGAGCAAAATCCAGTGACTCAGAGTTGGCTTGACAACTTCAACGCAAGAGCTGGATCCGGCAGCTCAAGTCGCTCATCAGTTTCAACAAGTCCAACTCCAACTGCTGCGCAGGCTTTTAAAGCCGCCTGGGTGACTTCTCAAGAAGCCCCTATTCTGGGTAGACCTGACGAAAATGCAGCGCTCCTCAACTATGTCGAAAAAGATACCCCGGTAAAAACCCTTGGCAGCAAGGGCTCCTGGTTAATGGTTCAAGTGCCCGGTGGACTGGATGTGTGGATTTATGGAGAGTTTGTTTCAGAAGGTGGCGCTGTCGCCAAAATTAATAATAATCGGGTTCGGATTCGTTCTCTTCCCTCGAGCGCGCCCGAGTCCGATATTCTTGGATTACTCGATAAAGGTGCGTCCATAAAAGTAATCAGTCGTAAAGGAGACTGGATACGTGCGCGCGTCCTTTATTCTGTCGCGGGCTGGATCCGAAAAGGCGACACAACGACGCCCGGGAGTGTCTCTACCGGCTGGCAATCGAGTTGGGACGCGATTCGGTCGAGCGCCCAAAACTAGAACTTATCAATTCTATCAACGGTTTGATTCGAGAAACATACTTTGCTCGCAGATGCATCCGCTTCTGCCTGATGGCAACGATGGGGTTAAGTGTTCTAGCGCCAGCCGTCGCGGATGTTAATCACTCGATAAAGTCTTTAATCGAAACCGGCAATTACCTCGAAGCGATTAACGCGCTAAACGCTGAAATAGCATCATCTCCCAACGATAAATTTGAGCTCTACTTTGTCCGGGCTCGCGTGTATGACCTTAACGATCAGTCCGAAAAGGCCAAAACAGCTTACCAGGACCTCATCACCCAGTATCCTGGACGTCCGGAGGCATACAATAATTTGGCGCGCCTCCATAGTCGAGAAGGGAATCTTGATCAAGCAACGGCGCTCCTTCGCGCCGGAATCTATACTCAGGTTTCCTACCGGATCTTGTTTGATAACCTCACCGAGATATACACCGAACAAGCGGCCCGCGCCCTGCAGAGCGCCTTAAGTCCAGGCGCCCCAGACGCTAGCCCTGCCCTGCCCATTAGCACGCTTCGTGAGATCATCTCTCCCCGGATCGGCCAGAAATAAGCCTTCCTGTGACCCTTAGATCATTCTCAAAGCAGACTGCAATCACATTTTTGTCAGTCTTGACGGGACTGGGCTTTCTCCACCTAAAAGCACAAGCAAGCCCAGTTGACCCGGAGAAGTATGAACAGGCAATCGTCACCGCAACCAGATTAATCTCTGTGGGGGCATGGGAGAATGCGCTGTCAACACTGAATACCCTCACAGATGAGTTCCCCCAGAGCCGGGTCGGTCACTTACTCAAAGCCGACGTTTTTGCTGCGCTTGCCGGAACCGGCGCGCAAAACTCACAATTGAAATCTGTCGAAATTGAATCCTTGCGTCAGCAGATAAAATTACGCTGGCGCAATCACCAAGAATTCTCCGATAAAAATAAAGGCCTTGTTCCCGATAAATTAATCAAGGTTTCGTCACAGCGGCCGCTTATCCTTTATGTCGATCTGCCAGCCGCAAGGCTTTATATCTTCCGTAATAATGGACAAGGATTAGTTTCTGAGGCTGATTATTATGTGACGATTGGCAAGAAAGGTTTTGGGAAAGAACGCGAGGGAGATCTAAAGACGCCGGTCGGGATCTATTCGATATCAGGTTATAAGCCAGGTTCAACCCTTCATGAGCGTTATGGGCATGGTGCTTTAACCCTCGACTATCCGAACCCTCTGGATCAACATTTGGAAAGAACGGGCTACGGCATCTGGATACACGGCACCGAACCCGGCTGGATTAATCGAGGACCGTTCGCCAGCGACGGCTGTATCACGCTAAGCAATAATGACTTCAAAGACTTAGTCACGCGATTTGATCTTCAATCAGGAACGCGAGTTGTGATTGATGATCAGCCGATTTGGAAGCCGGTTAAATGGATAGAAGCAACTGGGCATAGTTTGGTTTCTGAACTATCCTTTGACCACCCGATAACCGCTTCGCCGGTAAAAGAAGAGTCCTTTGTCAATTCAGTACACGACGAAAAATCAGTCGATCATGGATTAACGGAAATTTTGCTTTATCCTGGAAGCGGTGCCGAACTTGTGACTCAACGGCTATTGCTCAGCGATATGCAACGCAAAACAACTGTTACAGAATATTGGACCCGGAACGACGACGAGATTTGGCAGCTGACTCATCGCATGGAATCAGACTTCTTCGTTAAATAAAGCCCTATAGACTGGCCACAATAACCAAGAACAATTAATACCCGCTCTCTGTTTTCACTGTATTGGGCCACGGCGCCCCTTGTTGATATTCCACAATCGCATCAGCGATATAACGGCAAGCTGTCGGCGGAAAGGTGACGCTCCCAATGTGTGGTGTCACCAAGATGCGAGGATGACTCCAAAGTGGACTTGATTCAGGCAAAGGTTCCGTCTCAAAGACATCAAGCGCAGCGGCCTCGAGCGTATGATTATCAAGGGCTGCGACCAGCGCGTCCTCATCAACCAGATCCCCCCGACCCGCATTGATCAAAAACGCATCAGGGGGCAGCATCGCAAGCGTGTCGGCATTAATGAGTTTTTGCGTGCCTGAAGTGGCTGGCATTAACAGCACGAGAATCATACTTCTAGCGAGAAATGGTTGAAGTCCATCTTCACCATAAAAAACTTCAACGCCCTCGACGTCCTGCTGAGATCGACGATACCCTACCACCTGATAGTTCAATGCGCATAATTGCGCACTTAACGCCTGACCCAAAACGCCGAGACCCATCACACCTACAGTGATTTCAGATGCGGGCACTTGTGCCAGGTCTTCCCAATACCGCCTTGACTGTTGCTCCTCAAAGCGATGCATGAGGCGATGAAACCTGAGCACATTAAAGAGGCAATACTCCACCATACCTGCTGTGAGTTGCGGCTCGACCATCCGAACAACCGGAATATCCGTCGGAATCGTAGGACAAGTCAAAAGCGAGTCAACCCCGGCACCGATTGAGAACAACACCTCAAGATTTTTTAGATCCCTGAAGAGTTCCGGCGGCGGTGCCCACAAAAGCGCGCAGTTAATATCTGCGGGATTCCCCACATTCGGCCAGATCCGTATTTCCAACGCCGGAATAATCTCGGCAAATGTTTCTGCCCATTGTTGATCCCGATCATCCGTCTTTAAAAGCATAACCGGCTTCGCTTTAATACTCATCACAGTCCCCGTTCTTTCACAAACCGCGGCAGTTTATCCCAAATCTTAACGACGTTAGTCCAATCGAGTTGACATCAGCGGACCGAATAAATAGTGTTGAGAAAAACAAAGGTAAAAACTGAATATTTATACGATTTACTTTTAGTATTGAATATAACGGTCAAGCGTTCTACACTGCCATCAGAAGCGTGATCCATTCAGCCTTTAACGGGGCCAAAACCATTCTTGGGAGGATGCATTCTTAGATGAGTGCCGACGATATATTTGTTCGTTTTGAAGAGGTTCAAAAAAGCTATGACGGGGAAACACTCGTCGTTAAGAATCTCAATCTTGATATTCAGCGTGGCGAATTTGTCACCATGCTTGGACCCTCGGGCTCCGGAAAAACAACTTGCCTGATGATGCTGGCCGGATTTGAGCCAGCAACCCATGGTGAAATCTTTCTCGGCAATCGTCCAATCAACGCGGTTCCGCCGCATAAGCGCGGTATCGGGATGGTCTTTCAAAATTACGCGCTATTTCCGCACATGACGGTCAATGAAAACCTCGCCTTCCCGCTCGAAGTTCGCCGGATAAACAAATCGGAAATATCGGATCGTGTGAAGCGCGCGCTTGATATGGTTCAATTGGGCGCATTTGGAGATCGTCGGCCTGCGCAACTTTCTGGCGGCCAACAGCAGCGTGTTGCGGTAGCAAGAGCTTTGGTATTTGACCCTGATCTTGTTTTGATGGACGAACCGCTGGGCGCTCTAGACAAACAGCTTCGCGAGCAGATGCAGTATGAGATCAAACATATTCATGAGCGACTCGGCGTGACTGTTGTTTACGTTACGCACGATCAGTCCGAAGCGTTGACAATGTCTAATCGTATCGCCGTTTTTGAAGATGGTGTCATTCAGCAGCTGGCAAGTCCAAGCGATCTTTATGAGCGACCCGATAATGCTTTCGTCGCTCAGTTTATCGGCGAGAATAATCGTCTGACTGGCGTCGTGAAATCGATCGAAGGCGATCAGTGTCAAGTTACTCTGGACTCAGGCGAAGAAATCCAGGCATTAAAAGTCAACGTTGGTGCGGTAGGAGAAAGAGCAACACTATCCCTCCGACCCGAACGGGTAGAAGTTAACCCGGAGCCCGGTAAATTTCCTAACCTTTTCAACGCAAAAGTTGAGGAGCTTATCTATCTCGGCGATCACATTAGAACCCGAGCAAGCGTGTGTGGAAACAGCGAATTTATTGTAAAAATTCCGAACGCCACCCACCATGCAAGCCTTAATGAAGGTGATTCAGTTATGTTCGGCTGGTCCATGGAGGACTGCCGAGCTCTTGATGTCCCGCCCACACACTAGGAGTGTGAGCGAGATGTTTCCTAGTGTCGAAAGACAATAACCAACCTCTAAAGGAGGAAAAAAAATGAGACAAACTCTCATGAAAACCACGCTAGTTTCAGCCGTCATTGGCGCTGCACTGGCGGTACCTGCCCAAGCCGACGTGACTGTTGCGTCCTGGGGCGGTGCGTACACGATGAGCCAGCAGAAAGCTTACTCTGACACCTATGCGCCAGGCGGTATCAACTGGGTAAACTATAACGGCGGCCTTGGCGAAGTTCGCGCCCAGGTAGAGTCGGGCAATGTCACCTGGGATATCATCGATGTCCTGCCTCATGAAGCTCGGGTGGGCTGCGATGAAGGTCTGTTTGAAGAACTTCCGCGCGATGTCTTTACGCCAGCTGCTGATGGTACGTCGATGGACGACGACATCATGGTGGAAGTGCCAAATGATTGCGTCGTTCCACAAATCTTTTGGTCTTACGTTCCATTCTGGCAAGACGGTGCTTTTGATGGCAACGCCGCTGGCAACCCTTCAACGATCGCCGATTTCTTCGACGTCGCAAATTTCCCCGGCAAACGTGGCCTGCATACCTGGGGCAACGCAACGATTGAAATGGCCTTAATGGCCGACGGCGTTGCGCCCGAAGATGTGTACGATACGCTGAGCACGCCTGAAGGCGTCGACCGTGCCTTCGCCAAACTTGACACGATTAAAGATCACGTTGTGTTCTGGTCGGCAGGTGCTGAACCGCTTGAACTCGTGAAAAGTGGCGAAGTCTCCATGTCACTCGCTTATAACGGCCGAATCGGCGCCGCTGTTCTTTCCGAGGGCGCTCCTTTTGTGACCAACTGGGACGGACAGGTGCTAGAAGAAGAATGGCTGGCCATGATTAAAGGAACGCCAAACGCTGATGAAGCGCTTAAGTTCCTCATTCATGCTTCGGCTCCGGAACAACAAGCCGGCCAGGCAAAGTGGATCACTTATGCGCCAATGCGGAAATCCGGTATTGAAATCATCGCGGCTAATGAGCCATGGTTCAATACAGGCGTTGATATCCTCCCGCTGATGCCGAATGCCTCTGAGGCGTTAAGCCAGAAGCATTTATTTGCTAACCCCTCATGGTGGTCTGATAACGGCGATTCCATTAGCGAGCGCTTCACCGCGTGGATGGGTCAATAAGCTGATCAGCTCGTATGAGTTAAGCAGTTGATGATTCCGGGGTGTCACCCAGGTGACACCCCGTTTTCTCAAACATTAACAACATGAAACTTACTCTTCAATAATGTCCAACAGCAGCGCTTCGAATAACGCCCCACTTCTAACCGCTGATGGCACCCCACTAAAGGTCGGGCTGCAACGATCACTGCGTCGAAGCAAATTAAAAGCAGTGGGCCTTGTTTTCCCTCCCCTGCTATTTTTAATCGTCTTATTTGTCATACCAATCGGAGATTTATTAACCCGAAGCGTTGACGACACCCGAATTAACTATCAGTTGCCGCTGACATTTGCGCAAATCGACAACTGGGACAGAAAAGAATTACCGGACGAATCTCTCTACGAAGCCGTATTTCGCGATTTATCATCAATCAACAAGTTTTTAATCAAAGATAATTTTGGAACTTCCGTAGATTCGCAAGATCCCGCATGGACCGTCAATATTCCTCGCAAAGGGCCGTATCGAGATGCCATCCTAGAGATCGCGCCAGACTGGCGTTCACCCATAAACTGGCTACCCTTAAGAGCTATTGCCGTAAAGGCATCGCAGGTCACGGGAGCGGCTATTGATCTGCGAAAGGCAAAAATCAAAGCAGAGTTCTCAATCTGTAAAGACTTGACTCCACTTGAGAACGCCTCGTGCTCAAATCTTTACCGCGAACTCCTTAAATGGGATGGCAACAGCGAACCTAACGAAGTCCTGTTTAAGGCGCTTTTTAAGGATCTAAGCTACGCCGCCAAATATTTAATCGGCAAATCCAGCACTCGGATGAATTACGAAAAGCCCGGCTTCAAAAGCTTGCTGAAAAAATCCGGGCGTAAATTTAAAAAAATCGAAGAAGGGCCGTATAAAGAAGCCCTTATTAAAGCGGATAAACGCTGGGGCGATATCGAGTTCTGGAACGCGCTTATCTCCATGCAGGACCCGCAAACCAGCGTTTACTATCTAAATTCTCTCGACCGCAAGTGGGATGCGGATCGCGAAATTATCATGCAGCCGGAGGAAAGACGCGTCTACGTAATGCTCTGGGAGCGTACATTCTGGCTCAGCCTGATCGTGACCCTCGGATGCCTTGTGCTCGCATACCCAGTCGCACATCTCCTGGCCACGCTTCCCCTTAGACACTCAAACCTGCTTATGATTTGCGTGCTAATGCCGTTCTGGACCTCTCTTCTTGTTCGAATCGTTGCCTGGATGGTGATGTTGCGGTCGGAAGGCGTTGTGAACGACACGCTGGTGGCATTCGGATGGCCTGATGAGAGTCGACTTCAGCTGATGTATAACTTTACCGGCACCGTGATTGTCATGATCCAGATTTTGCTGCCGTTCATGATCCTCCCCATTTACAGTGTCATGAAAACAATTCCACCCAGTTACATGAGAGCCGCTCAGAATCTCGGCGCCCCGCCTTCCTTGGCGTTTTTGCGCGTCTATATGCCACAAACTCTACCGGGAGTGGGAGCGGGCGTGATTCTGGTCTTTATTGTTGCGATCGGCTACTACATCACCCCGGAACTGGTTGGGGGTAAGGATGGCCGACTGATCGGAAACATGGTGGCCTACCACATGCAGAAGTCGTTGAATTGGGGTCTTGCTTCTGCGATGGGTGCGATCCTGTTGGTTGGCATTCTTATTCTTTACTGGATCTACGATAAGGTTGTCGGCATCGACAACATGAAATTAGGTTAAATTCATGGCGCTTCCCTCTTACGCAACTCCTGCGCAGCGAATCTGGCATTACATCTACCTTGCGATGTGCAGCATCGTCCTGTTCTTTTTGGTAATGCCCCTACTCGTGGTCATTCCAATTTCTTTTACGTCAACGCCCTTTTTACAATTCACGCCAGAGATGTTGCGATTGGATCCTGACGCATTCTCCTTGCGCTGGTATCGCATCATGATGGGGGATTGCTCTGACCCCGGCATTACGACCGTCTGTAGCGATAACTGGAAAATCGGCGCTCTGAACAGTCTCAAAATTGGCATCACGGCAACGGTTCTGGCAACGACGCTCGGAATTCTTGCGGCTTTAGGCCTGAGTCGACCCATCATGCCATTTCGTAAGCTAATAATGGCAATGATGATTTCTCCATTAATCGTGCCGCTTATTATCACCGCCTCGGGAACATTCTTTTTCTTCGCCCGCCTGGACTTGGTTGCTACATTCTGGGGGCTCGTCCTTGCACACACTATTCTGGGGCTACCGTTTGTTGTGATTACAGTAACCGCCACCTTGGTTGGTTTCGACACTAATCTCACTAGAGCAGCTGCAAGCCTGGGTGGTGGCCCGATCCGAAATTTCTTCAAAGTCCAAATGCCACTTATATTACCCGGCGTGATATCCGGCGCGCTTTTCGCTTTTATCACCTCTTTTGACGAGGTCGTTATCGTTTTGTTCGTGGGAGGACCTGATCAAATCACTCTGCCTCGACAGATGTGGTCTGGCGTGCGTCAGGAAATCAGCCCCACCATTCTTTCCGTCGCAACGATCTTGGTCATTATGTCCATCTGCCTCCTCACCACGGTAGAAATGTTAAGGCGTCGCAGCGAACGCCTGCGTGGAATTCGTCCCAGTTAATTTGGAGAACCGGTTGGAAACGCCCGCCTCCCTAACACCTGCGCTTGAAGTCCTTGACCTCCATAAACGCTTCAACGATGTTGAGGTTCTAAAAGGCGTCGATCTTGTCGCAAAAACAGGTGACGTCATATCGATGTTGGGTGCATCGGGGTCCGGCAAAAGTACATTTTTAAGATGCATTAATCTCCTTGAAGTCCCCGACCGTGGCACGGTAACCGTTCATGGGGAAACAATAAAAATGTCGACATCAAAATATGGAGACATCGTTCCTGCTGATTCCAATCAAGTCATCAGACTAAGATCTCGACTCGGAATGGTCTTTCAGAGCTTTAACCTCTGGCAACATATGACGGTATTGGAAAATGTGACTGAAGCTCTCATCCATGTTCTCAAAATGTCCAAAACAGACGCTGCTGATCGCGCCTGCCAAACCCTCGATCGAGTTGGCATGCTGGATCGAAAAGATTATTACCCGGCACACATCTCGGGTGGCCAGCAGCAACGAGCCGCCATTGCCCGAGCGCTTGCGATGGAGCCCGACGTGATGCTCTTCGATGAGCCCACCTCTGCGCTAGACCCGGAGTTAGTAGGTGAAGTGTTGAAAGTGATGCGAAACCTGGCTGAAGAAGGTCGAACCATGATTGTCGTGACCCATGAAATCGGGTTCGCTCGGGACGTCTCAAATCGGGTGATTTTCCTTCATGAGGGTGCGATTGACTCTGAAGGCGCCCCTGATCAGGTGTTTACCAGTCCTGATTCAGCGCAGTTAAAGAAGTTTCTTTCAAACGCTATTCATTAATTTCTGCCCGAATCCTACCAAGGCGTTGTAATATTTAGACGCTACAACTAGACCAATGGAGTTAAAAGATAATGAAAATTAAATTTATGATAACTGCGATCGCGGGCGCTTTTGCGCTTTTCTCAATGACCGCAAGCGCGGATGGCCACGCTCTGCGTGTAGGCGTCGAAGGCGCTTACCCACCGTTTTCTTGGAAGGAGTCCGACGGATCTCTGAAAGGATTCGATATTGATATGGCGATGGAAGTTTGCAAGCGCCTGGATAAAGAATGTGTTCTGATTGAACAAGAATGGGACGGCATGATTCCAGCGCTGCTTGCTAAAAAATTCGACACGATCATTGCATCTATGTCGATCACGGAAGAGCGAAAAAAGAAAGTCGACTTTACCATTAAGTACTACAACACTCCCGCTAGACTCGTAGCCAAAACTGATCCCGGATTCGACGGCACTGCGAGCGGCCTCAACGGGAAACGGTTAGGCGTTCAGCGCGCAACGACTCACCAGTGCTCTGCTGAAAAGCTATATCCAGGTGCTGAAATCGTTCTTTACGCCACTCAGGAAGAAGTCTGGCAAGATCTTGTCGCGGGCCGCCTTGACGCCCAACTCTCTGACTCCCTTCAAGCCTACGAAGGATTTCTTTCGCTTGACGCCGGCAAGGGATACGACTTCCTGGGTGAGAACCTCGATGATGTTGAATGCCAGGGTGTCGGTGCAGGCTTTACTGTCCGAAAGGAAGATTCTGCACTGCGTGACCAGCTCAGTCAGGTTATTCTCGACATTCGTGCTGACGGCACCTACAAAGCGCTTAACGATCAGTACTTCGCGGTCGATATCTACGGCAACTAATGCGAAGCGTTTAATCAATGATGTTACAAAACGGGCCCTATTTGGGCCCGTTTTTGTTTTAATCACAATATGGACTCCATCTGGGAATACCGGTCACTGCTTTTATCCGGCACAGCAGTCACGATTCAACTGGCTTTGGCATCGCTGGCACTATCAGTTCTGTTTGGCCTCGTTGGCGCGGCCGCCAAACTCTCAGCCAATCGCATCGGAAAACGTGCCGCAAACGCTTACACCACCCTTATCCGGGGAGTGCCTGACCTCGTTTTGATGATGCTGCTGTTTTATGGTGGTCAACAGATCGTGAATGACCTTGGGAGCGTGACCGGACTTTGGGGTTATATCGAGATTAACCAGTTTACCGCCGGAGTAGGATCAATCGGATTTGTATTTGGCGCCTACATGACTGAGACGTTTCGGGGCGCGATCCTGGCCATCCCTCGCGGGCAGATCGAAGCAGGCGTTTCTGTTGGAATGACGCCGTTGACCGTTTTCCGACGAATTACCTGGCCTCAAATGGTTCGTCATGCATTGCCTTCATTTACAAATAATTGGCTAGTCCTGATTAAAGCAACCGCGTTGGTTTCTGTTATCGGACTTCATGATCTGGTTTGGAATGCCTCAACTGCCGGACGCTCTGTGCGAGAACCGTTTACGTTCATGTTTGCGGTATTTATCATCTATCTCTTGCTCACGGCATGCTCAGACGTCGGGTTACGGTGGCTAGAACGTCGATACAACGTAGGAATCGACCGAGGCTAGCATGACAACAGAACGAACCTTTTTTGAATACTTGGTTCACGTGAGTGAAAATCATTCGCCACTGGATTTCATGCTGATTGCCGATCACCTGGATAAGTTCTTCTTTGGCGCTCTGCTGACTTTGGAGATTACGGCTCTCGCGCTTGTCATTGGTGGCGCGATGGCAGTCCCCCTTGCGATCGCTCGAGCATACCGGCATCGATGGTTAAACGGTCCCGTCTGGGCTTTTACTTATGTTTTTAGAGGCACCCCACTGCTGGTCCAGGTTTACCTCGTCTACTACGGCCTTGCGCAGTTCGATTTCGTCCGTGAGAGTTTCTTATGGAATCCAGTGCTTTCAAGCCCCTGGTGGTGCGCTCTGATTACGTTTAGTCTCAATACCGCCGCATACACCGCTGAGTTCCTTCGGGGCGCCATAGAAAACACAGCTAAAGGAGAGATAGAAGCGGCCAAAGCCTGTGGCATGTCAAAAATACAGATGATGCGTCGCGTCATATTGCCAGGCGCATTTCGACGTGCGCTACCGGCATATTCAAATGAAGTCATTTTCATGCTGCATAGCTCCGTAGTCCTCAGCACAATTACACTTCAGGATATTCTCGGAGTCGGCCGGTGGCTCAATGGGCGTTACTATCTCGCCTACGAGGGCTTTATTACTGCGATGGTCTTTTACATGATCCTCGTTTTCTTGATCAGTCAAGGGTTTAAATTTTGGGAAAAAAAATGGCTTGGTCACCTTAGGCCAAGAGCCGCAGAAAGTACGAAATAGTTTTTTTTGCGAGCTGTTAATAGCTGTCTTAAATATCGCCCCACCTGCAATAACATTTTTTAATGGCAGGTTTCTCTAAAGTCCAATGGAAGATTCGACTTTTAAATGACAACCTTCCGACGAATAAGCTCTTGGTTTATTCTGCCGGATTGATATGATTCAATTCGGAAAAAAATATGATCACTGACTCTCTCAAATATTTCATGGGATTTATTCAGCGATACCGCTAACGATAATCATCAAATAAACATCAAATCTGTGAAGAATAAAAATTGGTCTCGAAGACCTGAATCGGTCTCTTATCGTAGAAATTATTATGCGTGAGCCATCAGAAACGCTGACAATTGCACAAGCCCTAATTCGGAAAGCCTCGGTTACCCCTGATGATCAAGGTTGCCAGCGCCTACTGAGTGATGCGCTTGAACCCTATGGATTTTCGGCTGAGCTTATGCAGTTTGGTGATGTCCAAAATCTCTGGTTAAGGCGTGGCTCCACCGCGCCATTATTTGTCTTCGCGGGTCATACGGATGTGGTTCCAACGGGGCCTGAAGAGAACTGGTCTTACCCTCCATTCGCGGGCGATGTCGTTGACGGCATGCTTCATGGCCGCGGCGCTGCGGACATGAAAGGCAGTCTTGCAGCGATGGTGACCGCCTGTAAACGTTTTGCTTCCGCTCATCCATCGCATAGAGGATCAATCGCGCTATTGATCACCAGCGACGAGGAAGGTCCCGCCGTAAACGGCACGGTCCAAGTCATCGAAACCTTAGTCGAGCGCGGCGAACAGATTGACTGGTGCGTTGTCGGTGAACCCACTAGCTCAAAGCAACTTGGCGATACCATCAAAAATGGACGGCGTGGATCACTCGGTGGAACCTTAACGGTGCATGGCATCCAGGGTCATGTCGCCTATCCTCACCTTGCCGATAATCCCTTGCATCGAATATCAGCGATTGTGAACACGCTGGCGGCGACCCACTGGGATGAGGGTAACGATTTTTTTCCAGCAACCTCTTTTCAGGTTTCAAATTTGAAAGGCGGCACTGGCGCCACCAATGTCATTCCTGGTCGTGCGAGCGCTCAATTTAATCTGAGATTCTGTCCCGATAATAACGCCGAGAAACTTAAGAAGCAGATTAACCAAATTTGCACCCAACATGCCGACAATTATGAGATCGACTGGAGCCCTATCGGGTTACCCTATCAAACATCGCCGGGAGAGTTATTAGAAGCCGTCCAATCTGCAACGGCAATGATCACTGGTCGCCCGTCCCAACTCTCCACCGATGGCGGCACGTCTGATGGCCGCTTTATCGCACCGACTGGCGCTCAAGTAGTTGAATTGGGCCCATTGAATAAAACGATTCATCAGGTGAACGAAGCGGTAAATGCAAAAGATTTAGATGCACTCTCGGATATTTACGAACAAACGCTAATACGCCTACTCGCCTGACGTCTCTCGTGTTTTTATCATTAACAAACTGTAATGCTGCGGTTATCTTGAGGTAATACAGATTGTCCTAACTTACGCTGACTTGTTAAACAGCCTTTTAAGTGAGGACATCCATGAAATTCCTACAACCCCTTGTCTTGCGCGCACAATCACCAGCAGCGGTTATTGTGCTCGCAGGAATTACCACCATCGGTGCAGCGGTTTATGCAGGCAAAGCAGTCACCGCTGTTCCTGAAGTCGCTCATACAAATATTATCCAACCGAGTCGAAGTTTTGCCGATCTAATTGAATCTGTTCGCCCGGCCGTCGTAAATATCTCCGCCAGATCTGTTCAATCGGTATCGCTAAGTCCTAGTGCTCAGTCAGGATCGAATCCAGGTCACTCCCGGAAATTTGATTTTGGCGCGCATCCAGAAATGCGTCAGTTTATGGAGCGTTTTTTTGGCGAGCAGTCCCCTCAGATGCGACCAGGCCCACGGCAGAGTAACGCCTTGGGATCAGGCTTTATTATTGATGCCTCGGGCCTGGTCGTAACAAATCATCACGTTATTAAGGGTGCGGATGAAGTCGACGTTATTCTGGATGATGGCACCACCTTAAGAGCATCCGTGAAAGGTGTTGATCCTCGAACAGACCTCGCGCTCTTGGAAGTGACCTCAGATAAGCCGCTTCCCTACGTCAATCTGGGGGACTCTGACACCGCTCGAGCGGGGGACTGGGTTATCGCGATTGGAAATCCTTTTGGACTCGGCGGCACGAGCACCTCCGGCATTGTGTCGGCTCGAGGACGGGATTTACGGGATGGACCCTATGTCGATTACATTCAAATCGACGCACCCATTAATAGAGGAAATTCAGGTGGTCCTTTGTTTAATGAGGCGGGAGAAGTCATTGGCATAAATACAGCTATCTTTTCGCCCAACGGCGGGAGCGTTGGGATTGGCTTTGCCATTCCTTCGTCTCAGGCAAAGTTAATTATTAAGCAGCTTGAGGAAACAGGTTCTGTAGCGCGCGCATGGCTTGGGGTTGAAATTCAGCCGGTTACCAAGGGAATTGCAGAAGGTCTCGGCCTTGAAGATCAAACGGGTGCTTTGATATCCAAAATCACTCCAAATAGTCCAGCCGAGTCCAGCGGACTGCTTGCGGGAGATGTGATCATTCAGTTTGATGGCGAGGACATTAAAAAAATGCGCGACCTGCCGCGTCTGGTTGCTCGAGCGTCCCGTGAGAAAAACGCAGCGGTATCCGTTTGGCGAAACGGCGAGATTATTGAGCTCCAAACAAGTCTTGAAACCCTTGAAACGGTTGCTCAAGCGACAGAGCCCAAGAGCGATGAGCCTACCGAGGAGCCGCTTGGACTTTACCTTTCGGAACGAGATCCAAAGGCTGGCGAAGTTGTTGGAAACCAAACCTCAGGCGTCCTTATCCACAAGGTAGATCCTCAAGGTGCTGCTGCGCGGCAGGGTTTAAAACGAGGCGACGTTATCCTTCAGGTCGGTCAGGAGACCGTGAACTCCCCTGCCGAGGCAATTGAGCAGGTCAAACGCTATCGTTCTGAGGATAAATCACGCCCCGTGGTTCTATTGGTTGAACGAGCCGGTAACCAGCGATTTGTCGCGGTTAAAACAGGTTGAGCTCATTCGGATTAACAACCGGGGTCGCAAGCCCCGGTTGTTTACCGAAACTAACCCTTGCGGCGAATGAAATCAGCAGTAACAATAATCCCATGCGGATTTTGTTGATTGAAGACGACCAGGACGTAGCCCGACATGTGTCCCGTGGCCTAAAGGAGTCAGGTCATGTTGTTGATATTGCTGAAAACGGAATTGACGGTTTCTCGCTTGCCAACGAAGAAAATTATGATGTTTTGGTAATCGATCGAATGCTGCCAAAACTCGATGGTCTTACCCTTATTGAAAATCTACGCAGTCGCAATAATCTGACGCCAGTGCTCATTCTGAGCGCGCTGGGGGAACTTGAAGATCGCGTTATTGGGCTTCGAGCCGGTGGAGACGACTATCTTCCGAAACCCTTTGCTTTCGAGGAATTACTGGCACGGGTTGAAGCCCTGGGACGACGGACTTTTCAGGGGTCGGCAAATACGCATCTTAAGGTTGCAGAACTCGAGATGGATATCCTCAGTCGAAAAGTTCAGCGGGCAGGACAGGCGATTAGTCTTCAGCCCCGCGAATTTCGGCTTCTTGAATATTTGATGCGCCATAGTGGTCAGGTGGTAACACGAACCATGCTTCTTGAAAATGTCTGGGACTATCACTTTGATCCACAAACTAATGTCATTGATGTTCATGTGAGTCGACTGCGCTCCAAAATTGACCGCGACTTTGAATACCCGCTTTTACAAACGGTCCGTGGTGCGGGATACATGCTTTGTGATTCAGAATAAATTCATTGCCAGCTCAACGTTTCGGCTGGCGTTGCTTTATGTCACGCTATTTGCAGCCTCCGTTCTTCTCCTCTTTAGCTTTATCTATTGGTCAAGCGTCCGGTACATGGCGGCACAATCTGATGCGGGCATTCAAACTGAAATCCAGACGCTCTCCGACCGATACGAACGAGCGGGGATGCCAGGTCTGCGTCGCTTGATTCTTGATCGCATCACCCGGCAGCAGCCAACCGGATCATCTCTTTACATTTTGACCGACCCAACGGGTCGGCATGTCGTCGGAAATATAAGTCGGTGGCCAACCGTTCAACCCGAAGACGGCTGGCTAAATTTCAGGCTTGAAACCCGAGACCGGGACAATCCAGAAACCCACCCTGCGCGGGCCAAAAAATTTCAACTCAGTGGCGGTTTTCGTCTGCTGGTTGGAGAGGATATTCAAGAACTCAAAGCGGCTCAGCGCCAGATTATTATTGCGCTAGGTTGGGGTGTGA
Source organism: Arenicellales bacterium nBUS_48 (assembly GCA_051201575.1). Classification (GTDB taxonomy): domain Bacteria; phylum Pseudomonadota; class Gammaproteobacteria; order Arenicellales; family UBA868; genus UBA868. The sequence goes on from CP179197.1 coordinate 1,811,224, forward strand.
TCCTGACGCTTGTTCTCGGATTAGCCGGTGGTTTCTTTATGAGTCGGCGTATGCTGACTCGTCTCGAAACGATTAACCAGACCAGCCAAAACATTGTCGACGGTGATCTCAGATCTCGAGTTCCGGTAAGCGCTCGTGGGGATGAGTTTGATCGACTGGCAATTAACCTTAATCAGATGCTCGACCAGATTCAGGAATTGATGGAGAGCATTAAACAAGTCAGTGACAACATCGCTCATGACCTTAAGACACCCCTCTTTCGTCTTCGACAACACTTAGAGAGTCTCTCAAAACTCTCTGAAATTAGCCCAGAACATACGCAAGCGCTCGTGCAGTCTCTCAGTGAGGCAGACCGTCTACTGGGGCTTTTCAACGCGCTGCTCAGAATTGCCCGTATCGAGTCAGAGGCGGTCAAAAAAGCGTTACAGCCCGTCAAACTTGCAGATCTGGCGAGAGATCTTGCGGAACTCTATGAGCCGCTTGCTGAAGAAAAGCATCAATCGCTTCACGTCGTGATAAAACAATCGCCAACGGTGATCGGCGATCAGGATATGCTTTTCCAAGCGCTAGCCAATATTTTGGATAACGCGATCAAGTACACGCCCGCTAACGGCATTATCCAAGTGACGGTAACGGAAGATGAGAACCAGGCCATCATTTATATCTGTGACAACGGGCCCGGCATCCAAGCAGATGATCACGAAAAAGTATTTCAGCGCTTTATTCGGCTCGATCACAGTCGGTCAAAACCTGGAAACGGTCTCGGTCTAAGTTTGGCTCGAGCGCTTCTGCACTTGCATGATGCAACAGTTGAACTTAGCGGTAATCATCCGGGACTTTGCGTCAAAGTTGAAATGCCCGTCAGTAAATAAAGGCGTCCTATCTTTTCGACCGCCTGGCAAATGAACATTACGCCAGCAAGAGCCAAGCGATCAGAAGCTAGTTTCTACTCCGACTTAGACACGGCTTTCCGGATCGTTTCTGCCGTCTGTCCAAAAAGAACATTACCGGCGCTCTGGGTGACGGCCTGACCCTTGTTGACCTGGTCTGCCTCTCGGTAGGCTGCCACGACCGCTTCCCTTTGGCTGATAGCGGAAAACCACCGACTCACCGCCGGGAAATCGGAAAGCGATATCTTGTGACGCTCGTAACGTGCAGCCCAGGGATAACAAGCCATGTCCGCGATCGTGTAATCATCGCAAATAAATTCCCGGTCCGCTAATCGTGCATCTAAAACAGCATAAAGCCTCGAAGCTTCTTGATCATATCTTTGGATGGCATACGGCACTCGTTCAGGTGCATAAGCGTTGAAATGATGATTCTGTCCCAACATGGGACCAAAGCCCGCCATTTGCCACATTAACCATTCGAGAACCTCTACCCGCTTCCGCGGTTCGTTTGGTAAAAAACGGGCCGCCTTCTCCGCAAGATAAATCAGGATAGCGCCCGACTCAAAGACCGAAACAGGCTCGCCGCCCCCTGTTGGAGCATGATCGATAATGGCGGGAATCCGACCGTTCAGGGAAATCTTTAGGAAATCGGCTGAGAACTGCTCTCCCGTATTGATATTCACTTGGGTCAAACGATACTCCAACCCAACCTCTCGGAGAAATAATAACGGCTTCATCCCATTTGGGGTTGGCCAGAAAAATAGTTCGATCATATTTTTAGCTTTAAAAGGTTAAATTTCGATCAGGAAATATCTTGTTAACCTGACTAAACCAAGAACCTCCCTCAAAAGTCAGGGTTATCTATATCGAGTCGAGAATAGCAAACTTCGGTATACTTCGCGCACGTAAAAAATAACGGACCCGGTTTCGCGTGTGACAAAAGAAGAACATATAGAGATGGAAGGCACGGTTCTTGAGAACTTGCCCAATACCCAATTCCGAGTAGAGTTGGATAACGGACACATAGTGATCGCCCATATCTCCGGAAAAATGCGCAAGAACTACATTAGAATTCTTCGTGGGGATAAAGTGACGGTGCAGTTGACGCCTTATGACTTGAGTAAAGGCCGCATCACTTATCGAGCGCGTTAGTCAAAAAAAACCCCCGACATTTTTCGGGGGCTTTATCAACGCGATTTCAAGTCGCATTATTTTATTTTCGCTTCTTTATAAGCCACGTGCTTTCGCACAACCGGATCATATTTTTTGATTTCCATTTTCTCTGGCTGAGTTCTCTTGTTTTTTGTCGTCGTGTAGTAATGCCCTGTTCCCGCAGACGATACGAGTTTAATTTTATCTCTCATATTAGGTATCCTCTTTTTCCAATCAGTGCAAACTAAATTTTAGTACCGCGACTACGCAAGTCGGCGAGCACGACGTCAATGCCTTTCTTATCTATAATTCGAAGCCCTTGGTGTGAAATCCTCAGACGCACCCAACGGTTTTCACTCTCAACCCAAAACCGCTTGTTATGGAGATTCGGCTTGAAAACGCGCTTGGTCTTGTTGTTGGCGTGCGAGACGTTATTTCCCGACATCACCCGCTTTCCTGTTATTTGGCACTCTCTTGCCATCACTGCAACCCTGAATAAGAACTTTGTTAAGGTCGCGTTTTATACCAGATTTTTGGTATTTTTCCTAGGGTTTCAAATTTCTCGATCATTTTGCGCCCTGAAAACCGATTTCCTCTATCCCGAGCGTGCCGTTAGACTGCGTCCATGATGCCTTTTCCCGCCGGCCAACACATTCTGCTCGGAATCACCGGGGGCGTCGCTGCCTATAAATCAGCAGACCTCGTTCGCCGCCTTTCGAGCCAGGGCGCTGAAATCCAAGTGGTGATGACCGAAGCCGCCAAGGCGTTTATCTCCCCTCTCACATTGCAGGCGTTAAGTGGTCGCCCTGTCCGGGACACACTACTGGACACTGAAGCCGAATCAGGGATGGGGCATATCGACTTAGGTCGATGGGCCGACACCTTGCTTGTGGCGCCTGCGAGCGCTGATTTCATCGCCAAATTAGCCGGTGGGATGGCCTCAGATCTTCTGACCACAGTCTGTCTTGCCACCGCCGCGCCCGTTGTCATTGCGCCCGCAATGAATCAGGCGATGTGGCTAAAGCCCGTAACCCAACGCAATATACAAACACTTACTGCTGATGGGGTTCAGGTGATCGGCCCCGCCTCAGGCGAGCAAGCCTGTGGCGACATTGGGCCAGGACGGATGCTTGAGGTCTGGGACATTATTTCCGAGCTCGAAAGCTTAAACGTAAAAAAATCCCTAGCCGGAGTAAAGGTCACCGTAACTGCCGGGCCTACCTGGGAGGCGCTTGATCCGGTACGCGGCCTTTCTAATCATAGCTCCGGGAAAATGGGTTACGCTGTCGCTGACGCCGCGTTAAAAGCTGGAGCCGAAGTAAATTTGATTAGTGGACCGACGACATTGAGCCCGCCGAGAGATGCGGTGCTTCATCCTGTCCGCTCAGCCGATGAAATGCTGAACGCCGTGAGACGCACAACAACAGATTGTGATATTTTCATTGGCGTGGCTGCCGTCGCAGATTACCGACCCTCTCAAACCAAAACGTCGAAAATCAAAAAAGACGCTGAGCAGGTTACCCTTGAGCTCGTCAGAAATCCGGACATTCTTTCCTGGGTCACATCACAAGAAAACAAACCTTTCACTGTAGGGTTTGCCGCAGAAACCGATAACCCTTTAGAGCATGCCCGACAGAAACTAGAAAAAAAATCACTTGATGTCATTGCGGTGAATCACGTGAGCGAGACTCATAGCCCTTTTGGCAGCGATGAAAATCAACTCGTAGTGATTACCCCTGACGAAGACATCGACCTTGGACGGCACCCAAAAACTCGGCTTGCATCGATGCTTGTCGACACCATTTCAAAAAAATTTCATGAATCCTATAAAACTTAAGATTGTTGATGCCCGTCTGGGAAATGAATTCCCCCTCCCTACCTATGCAACGTCGGGATCAGCCGGTATTGATCTCGTCGCCTGCCTTGAGGACCCGATCACAATTTCGCCTGATGGGTGTGAACTGATTCCCAGCGGGATCGCAATTCATATCGATGATTCATCGCTGGCAGCCGTTCTACTTCCGCGCTCAGGCATGGGCCATAAGCATGGCATTGTTTTGGGGAATCTTGTCGGCCTAATTGATAGCGATTACCAAGGTCAGATAATGATTTCGTGTTGGAATCGAGGGAACAAGGTTTTCGAGATCTCTCCGGGAGATCGTATCGCCCAAATGGTGTTCGTACCTGTCGTGCAGTGCCAGTTCGAGGTCGTTGATGATTTTATGGAGTCCGACCGGGGAACCGGTGGGTTTGGTCATACGGGAACTCAGTAAAAAATCCGTCCTTCTGACGGATCAAAACGATCACGAGTGATTTCACGCTTCAAATACAAGCCAAGCACTCGAGCATCATCGGTCAATACGCTATAATCCAACGCGAAGAGTTCTAAATCTCATAATTTTCACTCACCGGTTCTAAACTTTACCGAATGAGCAATAAGTCTGGTTCGGAATGGCGTCATTCCCTTGAATCCTTATCCGGGGAGAGCCGCGCCTATCTTGAGGGCGTCTACGAGCAGTTTTTATCAGACCCCAATAACGTCTCCGCTGAATGGCAGTCTTTTTTCGCTGACATACCGTCACCGCCCGATTACCAATCAGGCGAGATCAGCAATTCCCGATCATCCGCCGGTCAAACCGATCAGGAACGCAAGCAAGGAGCAGTTTTACGACTTATCAGCGCCTATCGAACACGCGGTCACAGCGCCGCCCATCTCGATCCGCTAGGGATTATCAAGCCGGAAATTCCTGAGGACTTCTCTCTTGATTTTCAGGGTCTAGAAGACAGTGACCTTCTGAAAACTTTTGATTCAGGATCACTCGCATGTGGAAAACCCAGATTAACGCTGGCAGAGATACGTCAACTTTGCGAGGCGGTCTACTGCGGTCCATTAGGGGTGGAGTATATGCATATTACGAACACCCAGGAGAAGCGTTGGTTGCAAGAACGACTTGAGACAAGCCCCGTTCGGCCCAAAGAAGATAATGAGATTCGAAAACATATTCTCCAACGATTAACCGCAGCCGAAGGGCTCGAGCGTTACCTGCATAAACGATTTGTGGGCCAGAAAAGATTTTCGCTCGAGGGTGGTGAGACGCTAATCCCCGCGCTTCAAGAGTTGATCCAGCAATGTGGTCAACGCGGAGCTAAGGAGATTGTCATTGGGATGGCGCATCGCGGTCGCCTCAATGTCCTGGTCAATATTTTAGGGAAATCACCGGAAGATCTTTTTAGCGAGTTTGAAGGTAAAGTTGACGAAATCGGTACTGATTTGAATACGGGTGACGTTAAATATCATCAGGGCTTTTCTGCGGATATAGATACACCTGGCGGGATCGTACATGTCGCTTTAGCGTTTAATCCCTCACATCTTGAAATTATTGACCCCGTTGTTGAGGGTTCGGTCCGCGCCCGACAGGATCGTCGGGGCGATCACGAGAAAGACGGGGTCATCCCGATTCTGATCCATGGCGACGCGGCTTTTGCGGGGCAAGGCGTTGTGATGGAAACCTTGAATATGTCCAACACCCGGGGCTTCTCTACGGGTGGCACGATTCACCTGATTATTAACAATCAAATTGGATTTACAACCCGAAATCCTTTAGACGCTCGCTCAACACCTTACTGCACCGAGATTGCGAAGATGGTGCAGGCTCCCATCTTTCATGTTAACGGCGATGACCCAGACGCGGTATTGTTCGCAATGAGAGTCGCGCATGACTTTCGCATGGCTTTTCATAAAGACGTCGTCGTTGACATTATTTGTTATCGACGCCTAGGTCATAACGAAGCAGATGAGCCCGCGATAACGCAGCCTTCCATGTATCGGGTGATTCGGGATATGCCCACCACTCGACAACGATATGCCCAGCGGCTCGTCGACGAACACGTCATAGCCGAATCGGACGCCGACGCGCTCGTGACTCAGTATCGTGACGCGATGGACGATGGGCGTGTCGTTAACCCGCCAGCGCGGGATCCGGATGAGTCCCTCTTTCTCGTCGACTGGACGCCTTACCTTGGTGTGAGTTGGACTGAACCCGCCGAAACCGGAATTACCCCTGACCGCATTCTTTCGCTCAATAAAAAGCTAATCACGCTCCCCGAGGGATTTGAGCCTCACTCTCGCGTCGCTCGAATTCTGGCCGATCGCAACAAGATGGCACATGGCGAACTTCCGATGGACTGGGGTTTTGCAGAGACTCTTGCCTATGCCTCTTTGATTGATGATGGATTTTCAGTTCGACTGTCCGGCCAGGATGCCGGCAGGGGCACATTTTCTCACCGACATGCTGTACTCAAAAATCAAGCACGTCGGCAGCCTTATGTCCCGTTGCGCGAGATTGGCAGTGATCCGTCGAAATTTCTCGTTATTGATTCTTTATTATCGGAAGAAGCTGTTCTCGGTTTTGAATATGGTTATGCAACGACTGAGCCACGCACGCTAACGATCTGGGAGGCGCAGTTTGGCGATTTTGCCAATGGCGCTCAAGTCGTAATCGATCAATTTATCAGTAGTGGAGAAGCAAAATGGCAGAGACTATGCGGTCTTACGCTGCTGCTCCCACATGGTTTAGAGGGGCAAGGCCCCGAACATTCATCCGCCAGACTCGAAAGATTTTTACAATTGTGCGGCGACGACAATATGCAGGTTTGTGTGCCCACCACACCAGCACAATTCTTTCACCTGCTTCGCCGCCAGATGATCAGGCCTCTGCGTCGTCCACTCATTGTCATGACGCCTAAAAGCCTTTTACGGCATCGGCAATCGGTATCCGACGTATCAGAACTATCGAGCAACGGATTCTTGAATGTAATTGATGATCCTCAGATCGAGAATCGCAAGGCGGTCACGCGGATTGTGCTTTGTAGTGGCAAGGTCTACTTCAGTCTTATCGACGCGCGGGCACAATCTAATGACTCTAAAACAGCGATCGTCAGGATTGAGCAGTTGTACCCCTTTCCACAGGATCAACTGGAATCGATATTGAATGAATATCCAAAATGCAAAACAGTGGTTTGGTGTCAAGAGGAGGCCCGAAATCAGGGTTCCTGGCACCGCATTCAAAATCAACTGAGTCGCGCCATAAGCAATGACCAGCAACTGGTGTACGTGAGTCGAGAGCCATCCGCCTCTCCGGCGGTGGGCTCTCACCAAAAGCATGTCGAGCAGCAGGAACAATTGGTAAAGGAAGCGCTAGACGATGACTTTTCCCCCAATTTGAAAGCGGTAGGAGAATAATCCGTGTCAGTTGAAATCAAAGTGCCCTTGTTGCCTGAGTCTGTCCCTGATGCCACGATGCTTCGATGGCATGTTAAAAAAGGTCAGCAGGTCAGGCGTGATGAAAATCTAGTAGACATCGAGACTGAAAAAGTCGTGCTCGAAGTGCCTGCACCACAAGACGGCGTGATCTCCGAGATTCTCTATGTTGAAGGCGACACGGTCCTAGCGAACGACGTCATTGCGATCTTTGATGATAGCGGAACAGCGGTCGAGACTTCATCTGAAACGACCCCTACTGATGACTCCGATGCGGATTCGGCGACGCTCAACGCTGTCGAAACCATTACACCGGCAGATCCCCCGGAGAAACTGGAGGCTCATCTTTTGGATGAGTCGGAAAAATCGCCATCGACTGGAGCAGCCGGGCCGGCCGCAAAACACGCCGCGGCCGAAACCGGGATTGATTTGGCCCAAGTCTCTGGAACCGGTCCGAGGGGTCGAATCCTTAAACAAGACGTTCTAGTGCAAAGCCGGAAATCTGATGAGCGGGCGCCTGTCGGTCAAGAGCGTGAACCGCGTCGTGAGCCTATGTCGCGGCTTCGCAGAACCATCGCGGGAAGACTCGTCAATGCTCAGCATGAGGCGGCCATCCTAACGACATTCAACGAAGTTGATCTTCATGAAATAAAAACGATTCGCGCACGGTACAAAGAGACTTTTGAGAAAACCCACGGCGCGCGTCTTGGGTTTATGTCTTTTTTTGTGAAAGCATGCGCGGAAGCCCTGAAACGCTATCCAATCATTAATGCATCTGTTGATGAGAACGATATCCTATTTCATGATTACTACGATATTGGAATTGCTGTCTCCTCCCCCCGCGGATTGGTTGTTCCGGTGTTGCGAGATGCTCAAAAACAGGGGTTAGCGGAGATTGAGCTTGCAATTACCGAGTTTGGTGATCGGGCGCGCAATGGAAACCTCGGGATGGATGATCTTTCAGGGGGGACGTTTACGATTACAAACGGCGGTGTGTTTGGATCAATGCTTTCAACGCCCATTCTGAATCCGCCACAAAGCGCGATTCTCGGGATGCATAAAATTCAGGATCGACCAGTCGCGCTTAATGGGGAAGTTGTTATCCGCCCCATGATGTACATTGCACTTTCCTATGATCATCGGATCATCGACGGCGCGGATGCGGTTTCCTTTCTGGTTGCGGTTAAAGAAACACTTGAAGATCCGGCCCGACTGCTTCTCGAACTCTAGCGTTTAAGTTATCAATCCGCTGCGAGCTGATTCAAACCCGTCTTTACGATCATTGCCATGACAGAAAACGAATTTGATGTTGTCATTATAGGTGCGGGACCCGGGGGTTATGTCGCCGCGATTCGGTGTGCGCAATTAGGATTAAAAACTGCGTGCATCGACCAATGGGTAACAAGCAACAACACGGCCTCTCCGGGTGGCACCTGCCTTAACGTCGGATGTATTCCTTCAAAAGCACTGCTCGAGTCATCGGAGCGTTATGAGCAGATGCAATTGCATGCTTCAGATCACGGCATTAATGTAAGTGGAATCTCAGTAGACGTGCCAAAAATGCAAGCGCGCAAAGACAAGGTTGTTAGAGACCTTACCGGTGGAATCACCGCACTGTTCAAGTCTAATAAAGTCACCTTCCTAAGCGGTCACGGTGTACTGACCAACCAGGGTCATGTGGAGGTGACGCTTAACGATGGATCCATACAAAACCTCCATAGTAAACATGTCATTCTTGCGAGCGGTTCAACACCGATTTCTCTTCCGGGCATGGAGGTCAATAACGAGACTATTTTTGATTCCAGCGGCGCACTTGAATTCCAGAGCCCACCCAAGACCCTGGGTATTATTGGTGCAGGTGTCATTGGACTCGAGCTCGGCAGCGTCTGGCGGCGTCTGGGTTCATCAGTCGTGATCCTTGAAGCGCAGGAATCCCTGCTCCCAACCGCTGATCCAATGATTGCCCGTGAGGCCAAAAAACAATTTACCCAACAAGGTTTGGATATCCGCCTAAATTGCAACGTAACCGAAGTGCAGTCAAGTCAAACCGGATGCGTTGTTGAGTACCAATCATCCGAAGGTCAACAGAAATTGGAGGTTGAGAGATTGATCGTAGCCGTTGGACGACGCCCCTGCAGTGATGGCCTGCTCGGACCCGAGTGCGGCCTAGAACCGAATGATCGGGGACTCATTGACGTCGACGACAAATGCGAAAGTGCTTTACCGGGGGTTTGGGCCATTGGCGACCTCGTACGTGGCCCCATGCTTGCTCACAAAGCTTCTGAAGAAGGCATCGCCGTTGCCGAGCAAATAGCGACCGGACTGAGTCACGTTGATCTTAATATCATTCCCTGGGTGATCTACACTCACCCCGAGATCGCGTGGGTTGGCGCGACAGAACCAGAACTCAAAGCATCTAGTATTGAATACAATACCGGTATATTCCCCTTTGCTGCATCGGGTCGAGCTCAGGCCGTTGACGCGACTGCCGGATTTATCAAGATACTTGCTGATCTCGAAACTGATCGCATTCTGGGAGTCCATCTCATTGGAAAGCAGGCCTCGGAAATGGTCAATGAGGCGGTCTTCGCGATGTCGATGGAAGCCACTGCTGAAGATCTTGCTCGAACCGTTCATGCCCATCCCACACTGGGAGAGGCCTTGCATGAAGCAGCGCTGGCCTCTGACCGACGCGCTATTCATAAAGCCAATCGATAACCCCCCCTCACCTCCGGGCAGACGGCGAAAAAAAAGCAATTTTATGTTAGAATCCGGCGTCGCCCGTTAGGTTTACCGGCGCCAATGCTGCATATCCTTCGCGCAACTTAACCTCCCTGCTCTGACCGTTTTAGACTCATGAAAAAAGCTGAACCTATACTCAATACCGAAGAATTCCCGCATCTCTGCTACAACGTCGTCACGATTGAAAAAGCAGAACTTCCAAGTGGTGGATCCGACGGCACGTGCTACCGGTATGTCGTAGCCAATTCTGTGTCTTCGGTCACTGGATATCGCCAGGGCACAAAGCGGGAAGTATCGCAATATTGCGTTACTCTCATCGAAGACCTCAACCTGCGGACAATTCCAAAGAAAAAAGCCTGACGCAGGTTTTATTAAGCTGAAATTTGATCAGCACCCTTTCAACTTCTGTGACCGTATTCGCCGTCTTCTGAGACGATACCATGGGGCCATCAGTTGAACCTATTACGCTGACCCGGTTAGCGCTCATCCTAATTCCCGTTTTGGTCGTTGTTGCGATTCAGTGGCGATGGTCTTTATCGGGCCGAACCTCAATTCATGGTTTGGCAAGGATGGTTGCACAACTGCTCGTCGTTGGGTACGTATTAATTTTTCTTTTTGATTCTGATCAACCACTGCTTGTTCTTACAATCCTCGCCGTCATGATTATTGTCGCAAGCTGGATTGCGCTCCGACCGCTTAGATTCAAAATAAAATCTCTCTATCTGATAGCGATCGGGGCAATCTCAGCCGGAAGCCTTCCTGTTCTTGTTGTCTCAACCCAATTGGTGATCCAGGTAGAGCCGTGGTTCGAACCCCGATATCTGATCCCACTGGCAGGCATGATTTTTTCAAACGCAATGAACTCGGTAAGCATTGCAGCAGAACGATTCGAGGCTGAACTAGACCGAGATTCGACGCCTATCCAAGCGCGAAATATCGCCATGAGCGCGGCCATGATTCCCCTAGTCAACTCGTTATTCGCGGTGGGTATTGTTTCTCTTCCCGGGATGATGACAGGACAGGTACTGTCCGGCATTTCACCCCTGATTGCCGCTCGTTACCAGATTCTTGTCATGTGCATGTTATTTAGTGCATCAGGAATATCGGCTGCCTGCTACTTAAATTTACTGACAAGACGGAAGATAAATACTCCCTAAGGGGATCGATCAAACAACTGCAAAACAAGCGCGATGAGTAGTACTCCACCGCCGACTAACGTTGCCCCGGTTGGAGCCTCATTAAACGCAATCAAAACCCATATAGGAGCCAAGACCGGTTCACCTAAAGAAAATAGCGTCAATTGAACCGCGGGCACCGATTGAGCCGCAAGCGCAAAGAGCACGCTACCCAGCCCGAGTTGCACGACTCCAAGCGCAGAGCACCATAAGGCCTCCGTTAACGGTATCAACAGTCCAACCCCTGTCGCAAAACTCATTCCACAGCTAATCAGAGTACCCACAGCCCCGCCACACAACACCGCAGGCGTCATATCTAAATTCTTCCCAATCCGAAGACTGACGGCATAGGCACCAAAAAACATGATGCCCAGAATGGCAACAGAAACACCAAATATATCCCCTACCTGAAGTCGCCCACCCACCATAATGGCGATACCCACAAACGCGAGGCCAATGCTAATCCAGCCGCGCTTATGGGTTCGCTCCCGAAGGATAATTTTCGCAAGCAGAGCTGCAAAAACGGGAGCCGCTGCCATGACAAAAACGGCAACCGCGACCGTTGTGTACTTCAGCGCCACAACATTACAAAGCATAGCCCCACTTAACAAGCACCCCGCAAAAACTCCTTTCTTTCCGCTTTTTCTGATCACAGACAGGCCTGACCGCCGATATCTCAGCAGGATCACAAGACCGACGAAAAGAGTCAGCGCAGCACAGCGATAAAAGTTAATCTGCCACTCAGTTGCAACGCTGAGGGATTTCACGACCACCCCTGCGAGACTCCAAAAAACCGGGGCCAGAATGGCAAAGAGATAATGATGTTTCAAACCTCACTCCTAAACGGTAATCTTGATCCCTAGGGTCTAAAAAAATTTGAAAAAAGAAAAATTATGTCCAAACGAATTAAATGGTATTTTGACTTTATATCGCCTTTTTCATATTTACAGCTGAAAAAACTTGAACAAGTAAAGCACCCTTTCGAGATCGAAATGGTTCCTGTCTTATTTGCAGGATTACTAAAAAAGTGGGGTCATAAAGGTCCTGCTGAACTAGAACCCAAACGCCTCGACACCTATACGTTCTGTCAGTGGTATGCCGACGCACATGATATTCCATTTCAGGTGCCCCAAGCCCATCCGTTTAACCCGCTTCCGTACTTGAGATTATGTATCGCCCTCGGCAGTACCCCCAGGAATATCCACGATATTTTTAATTTTATTTGGAGCGAATGTCCTCGAGTTCATAAGGAGGAAGCAATTCAAGACTTAGCTCAACGTTTCGGGGTGACCAACCTGGATCAACTCCTCTCAGATCCTAAGGTCAAAACGGGATTAATGAGTAATACCGAAAACGCAATTGAAGAAGGGGTATACGGGGTGCCCACATTTGTTATCGACAAGCAACGATTCTGGGGCCTCGATCAGATGGATATGATGCTCGATTTTATAGAACGCGAAATGATAATTGATGCAGGAGAATACGAACGACTGACTAAACTGCCATACGGCATACAGCGCTCCTAAAATATGAGCTTATCGGGCGACTACGGGTGATGTCTTAGTAATCACCTAGAAATTGGCCCAAAGGGTCAATTTGCACTGCGCTAACCCTAGACGAGCCTTCTATCTTCTAAACGATTAGCTGAAGGGCGTTTCAGGTCCCAAACCAAACCCAATTTCTGCATCAACCAAAGTACATATCCAGCTGGATCAATATGCCACCAAGAGAAATTCAGCATTGCAGCATTCTGAAATGCATGGTGATTGTTATGAAGGGCCTGGCCTAAAGTCGGAATTGCGAGCCAGTGATTATTAGCGCTGCAATCACCCGCCTTTGTTCGAAACGGGCGAGTTCCATAAACATGGCAAACCGAATTAACCGCTCCAATTAAAAGATTGCTAACGAAAACTCTAATGAAACCGCCCCACAGTAATCCAGTAAAAAAACCGGCCCACGTTTGGCTAATTAAGCCCCCAAGCACTGCTGGAAAAATCAATCCTAACAAAATGCAGGTCATCTGATGTTTGTGAATCAATAGTAAGGCGGGATCGGTCAGTTTTTGTCGAAACTCTTTTGAGATCACGGCATTTCGAGGATTCGATATATCGAAAGTCCAACCAATCTGGGCATGAAAAAGACCTGCCAACCTTTTCTTGTTTCCTCCAGAGTCAACATGTGGAGAGTGCAGATCATCCGCCGAGTCACTAAATTCGTGGTGATGTCGATGTCCTACCATCCAGTAAGGCAATCCCGAATTCGCCGCCATTAAGCCCATCACCGCAAAGCAAATTTCTATTGGTTTTGAGGTTTGAAAACTGTTATGTGCAAAATATCGATGCAGCATCTCGGTACCAAACAATGCAATCAAACTAAAGCACAGAAGCAAATAGAGGTCTAGCGAACTCACTCCGACAGTCATTGCTAACCCCAAACCGACTATCACCCCAAGCGGCGGAAGCAATATCATGATTGCCAGTTGTAATTTAGCCCCTTTCATCGAAGATCCTTCCTTTTTTCAACAAGATTAAACACCCAAAAATAATAATCAAGACCAATAAAAATAAAACACCGGTTTCTTGGTTAATGATTCAAGGGTTGCCAAACGAAAACAGAAAAAGGGGTCAAGCTTCGTGAGACATTGAAGCATCCCAAACGAAATATGGCGCGCCCGGAGAGATTCGAACTCCCGACCTCATGGTTCGTAGCCATGCACTCTATCCAACTGAGCTACGGGCGCTTTCGTTTAGGATTTTACCACGCGACGCTGGAACTGATGCGGAATCAAATGGCGGAGAGGGAGGGATTCGAACCCTCGATGGAGCTACTAACCCCATACTCCCTTAGCAGGGGAGCGCCTTCAGCCGCTCGGCCACCTCTCCGTTTAAATTAAAACTTTTGTTTTGGGACTTTTATTCCAAATCCTGCAGATCGTTCGTATCTGCTTCGGGCTTCAATCGGTTTAGAATTTCTTTACGATTAACGACAACATCGCGGGGTGCGTTAACCCCGATTCTGACCTGACCCCCCCGAACTTCGAGCACGGTAACCTCGATGTTATCACCGATAGTTAACGTTTCCCCCACTTTCCTAGTCAGAATAAGCACTGAAATACGTTCCTTTGTCTCGCGCTGCAATTCAGGCGCAAGACTATCGCCAAATTTTTATCGAAGATTGATATTTTACACCACCGCAATGACTTCGATCATTCTCCTCCGACGGCCTCCAGACTTTCCTCTGTAGGATCGGAGTCAAGCTCAAATGCCTTATGCAGCGTTCGAACCGCAAGCTCCAGATACTTATCATTCACGCCAATCGAGATTTTAATCTCCGAGGTTGAGATTAACTCGATGTTAATCCCTTCTCGAGCTAACGCTTCAAACATCTTCGCTGCAATACCCGAATGGGAGCGCATGCCAACCCCAACAATCGCAATCTTGGCTAGGGTATCGTCACCTGCTACCTCGCGGGCCGCTAAATTTTTTGAAATCTCCTCAAGAAGCTTTTTTGCTAGAGGATATTCGCCACGATTAACGGTAAACGTGAGATCCGTCGTGCCATCTTGGGCGACATTCTGGATAATCATATCGATATTCAGGTGCGCCTCAGAGAGCGGACCAAAAATCTGTGATGCAATCCCGGGTTCATCCGGGACCCCGCGAATCGTCAGTTTGGCTTCGTCCCGGTTATAGGCTATGCCGGCAATAAGCGGCTCTTCCATATCCCTTACCTCGTGTGTGATCAATGTGCCTGGTCCGTCCTCAAAAGAGGATAAAACTCTTAAAGGAACTCGATATTTTCCAGCAAACTCGACGGATCGGGTTTGCAAAACTTTAGCGCCCTGACTCGCAAGCTCCAACATCTCTTCAACCGTAATCTGATCCAGTCGTCTTGCCTCAGGAACAATCCGGGGATCAGTGGTATAGACGCCATCAACATCGGTAAAAATTCTACACTCATCAGCCTTAAGCGCTGCCGCCATCGCAACCGCGGTGGTATCCGAGCCGCCCCGACCCAGCGTTGTAATGTTCCCGCTTTCGTCCGCGCCCTGGAAACCTGCAATCACAACGACCCGACCCTGCTCCAGATCCTCTCGCACTTTGGCGTCGTCAATACCAAGAATTCGAGCTTTACCATGAATGTTATCGGTGAGAATTCGCACCTGACTGCCCGTGTAGGAACGAGCCTCAACCTCGAGCTTATTAAGCGCCATTGACAATAGCGCAATAGTGACCTGTTCGCCCGTTGAAACAAGGACATCCATCTCTCGGGCTTCCGCGTCCGGATTGATCTCGTTGGCTAATGCAATGAGACGGTTAGTCTCGCCCGACATTGCGGAAACCACAACGACTAATTGCTCACCCCTCTGATGACTCGCCGCAACCCGCGCCGCTACAGCATTGATTCGCTCGACAGATCCGACAGAGGTGCCGCCGTATTTTTCAACTACCAAGAACATATTGTTTGTTCAATTTTTTTAAGGTCGTGCATTAGACCTTTTTAAAGTCAATGAGTAAAGTCCGGTTAATAACAGATGTCACGATCGTGACGAAATCCATTCCTGCGCCGCTGCAAGCGCATCATCAATTGCGCCAACATCAGGGCCACCCCCTTGCGCTGAATCAGGTCGGCCGCCGCCCTTTCCTCCGACCATCGTTGCTAATGCGCCAACGAGTTTTCCGGCGTTATAACGATCAACCAGATCCTTGCTCACGCTCACCAGCAACGATGCCTTTCCATCTTTTGCCCCACCGATGACAATGATCCCCGAGTCCAGTCGATCGCGCAGTCGATCAAGAATGGCGCGCAAACCTTTAATCTCCGTATCGTCATAACGCTTGATTAGCAACTTGACGCCGTTAACATCAACTGCCTCAGCGGCAGGATCTTGCCCCGATCCACCGGTTGCAAGCTGGCCTTGAAGTTGCTCTATTTTCCGTTCCAACTCTCGAACTCGCCCCACCAAAGAAGCCGCGCGATCTTCAACATCAGATCGCCCCGTTTTAAGAAGCGCTGAGATACGCGACAACGTTTCGCTTTCATTAACGCCGTACGTCCGAACTGCTTCACCTGTCAACGCTTCCAGTCGTCGCACGCCAGCAGCGATACCGCTCTCGGCAATCACCCGGAACGCGCCGATATCTCCGGTCCGGCTAACGTGCGTGCCGCCACAAAGTTCCAAAGAGAATTCACCCATCCCCACGACTCTGACATCATCCTCATACCGCTCACCAAACAATGCAGCAGCTCCTTCGTCACGAGCATCATCGATATTCATCACCCGAGTGTTCACGCCACTATTGATCCGGATCTGGTGATTTACGATTTGCTCAATTTTGTTGATATCCGCGGATGAGACCGCCTCACCATGCGAGAAGTCAAACCGCAAGCGTTCGGCATTAACCATTGAGCCTTTCTGCTGCACATGGTCCCCCAAAACTTCACGCAGCGCGGAGTGAAGCAAATGAGTTGCCGAGTGATTTGCCGCTGTCGCCGAGCGATTGTTGCTATCCACAACACACTCTACGGAATCGCCGAGCTTGGGCGCACCGGAGACCACGCGACCAAAATGAGCGATGACCTTGTGAGCAAGATACCGGACATCGGTTACCTGAAATTCGCCACCCGACCAGGAGATGCGGCCAAGATCCCCGACCTGACCCCCGCTTTCTGCATAGAACGGCGTCTCATCGAGCACGATTAGGCCCTCGGCATCGGTCGCGAGGGAATCAACCTCAATGTCGTTGGACACCAAAGCCAGAATCTTAGATCCACCTGTCAGGCTTTCATACCCGATAAATGGTGTGCGCTCGTCAATCGCAACACTCGCGATGCCGTCCATCTGGAACTGGCTCGCAGCTCGGGCACGCTCACGCTGCGCCTCCATTGCCCTCTCAAAACCTGGCATGTCCACGCTGAGTCCACGCTCTCGAGCATAGTCTGCCGTTAAGTCAGCGGGGAACCCAAAGGTATCGTACAGCCTAAAAGCGAGATCGCCTGGAATAATATTTCCTGACAGATCCTCAAGCTCATGCTCAAGGATTCGGATTCCCTGCACGAGTGTCTGGGCAAATCGCTCGCCCTCTAGAGCCAAGGCCTCTTGAACGCGGGCTTCTGCCTCGGCCAGTTCGGGGCAAGCCTCGCCCATCTCGGCAATCAGCGGCGCCACCAACTTATGCATGAACGGCTCGGTTGCACCGACCTGGTACCCATGGCGGATCGCGCGTCGAATAATTCGCCGCAAAACATACCCACGACCCTCGTTAGAGGGGAGTACGCCGTCTGTGATTAAAAAGGCGCTTGACCGGATGTGGTCCGCAATGACCCGTAGAGAGGTCTGATTCAGGTCTTTGCAACCTGTCACTTCTCCCGCTGCTTTGATGAGCGCCACAAATAAATCGGTTTCATAGTTGCTGTGAACGCCTTGGAGGACTGCTGCTAACCGCTCAAGCCCCATTCCGGTATCGACCGAAGGTCGAGGTAAAGGCGTGTCGACACCACCCGCATCCCGATTAAATTGCATAAAAACGAGATTCCAAATCTCGACATACCGATCGCCGTCAGCCTCGGGGGTCCCCGGCGGACCACCGGCGACTTCTGGCCCGTGATCATAGAAAATCTCGCTACACGGCCCACACGGACCGGTATCACCCATCGACCAAAAATTATCACTTGCGCCGATGCGGGCAAACCGCTCCTTTGGCACACCGATCTCGTTCAACCAGATATCTGCTGCTTCGTCGTCTTCTTCGTAGACGGTCACCCAAAGTTTCTCAGGCGACAATCCATATCCCTCAGTCAGTAACGTCCAGGCATGCTGGATCGCCTCGCGTTTAAAGTAATCGCCAAAACTAAAATTACCCAACATCTCAAAAAACGTATGATGTCGTGCCGTGTAGCCGACATTATCGAGGTCGTTATGTTTGCCTCCCGCCCGAACACACCGTTGCGCGGTGACCGCCCGGTTATAAGATCGTTTCTCATGACCCAGAAATACGTCTTTGAATTGGACCATCCCTGCATTGGTAAATAACAGCGTGGGGTCATTATTGGGCACAAGCGGACTGCTCGAAACGATCTCGTGATCGTTTGCCGCAAAGTAATCAAGAAATTTTTTTCGAATATCCCGGGTTTTCATCTCAATTTGAGTCTAGAAAGAAAAAAGCCGGCAACGATCAATACCGAGCCTTAAAGGGATGATTCTAACCGCGAGTTTCCCATTCGCCGAGGATTTCGACGATGATTTGGGAATCAAAACCGCGCCGCTGTAAATAGGACGCCCGGCGCGCCCATTCCTTGTAGTCCAAAATGGGTTGGCCCGCAAAACGCGCGGTGTATTTCAGCGTTGCGATTTCCCGCCAACAGATCTCAGCAGAATCAAGCGCTGAATCAACGAGATCAGGGGTTATGCCCTTTTTTCGCAGTTCCTGACGAATATAAGCGGGGCCGTAACCACTCTTGGCACGATGAGAGATCATCGTCTCGGCGAATCGGACATCAGAGACATCGCCGCTTTTTTTAAGATCCGCTAAGACCGAATCAACCGCTTGGGAATCAAATCCACGCTGAACAAGTTTCTGACGGAGTTCCTCGACGCTATGCTCTCGCCTCGTCAGCAGCATCCATGCCCGATCACGGACCTGCGCCTGCAGATCCGCTGAAGAAGCCTCCATTACACCTCGGCTGATGCTTCGGGTGCTTCCTCTTCTGTCTCTGCGACAGGGGCTGAGACGTCATCGCCATTAAGACCCATCTTGCCTCTCACAATGCTTTCAATTTCGTCAGCTGTTTCCGGATGCTCCCGTAGGAATTCCCTAACGTTGTCACGTCCCTGACCAATTCTTTCGCCATTGTAAGAATACCAAGCACCGGCTTTATCAACAATTTTGTGTTCGACTCCCATGTCAATCAACTCGCCCTCTTTCGATATGCCCTCGTTATAGAGAATATCAAACTCGCACTTTTGGAAAGGCGGAGCAACTTTGTTTTTAACCACTTTGACCCGGGTTTGATTGCCCAGAATTTCGTCGCCCTTTTTAACAGCTCCGATACGACGAATATCCATGCGCACTGAGGAATAAAACTTCAGAGCATTTCCACCAGTCGTTGTTTCTGGATTACCAAACATCACACCAATCTTCATACGGATCTGGTTAATAAACACAACCATCGTATTAGACCGCTTGATGTTTCCCGTAAGCTTCCTGAGCGCCTGAGACATTAGGCGAGCCTGCAAACCCACATGATGATCGCCCATCTCGCCCTCAATTTCAGCCTTAGGTGTCAGGGCGGCAACCGAGTCAACCACCACAACATCAACGGCCGCGGACCGAACGAGCATGTCCGCGATCTCGAGCGCCTGCTCTCCGGTATCCGGCTGGGACACTAAAAGATCTTCGACCTTGACGCCAAGGCGCTCGGCATACGATGGATCAAGCGCGTGCTCCGCATCAATAAAAGCGCAGGTGCCGCCCTTTTTCTGCGCCTCTGCAATCACTGAAAGCGTAAGAGTGGTCTTGCCTGATGACTCGGGGCCATATATTTCAATAACACGCCCTTTCGGCAAACCGCCAATTCCGAGGGCGATATCAAGACCCAATGAGCCCGTGGAAATACTCTCAATACCCTGGCCAATCTGCCCATCGCCAAGGCGCATCACCGAGCCTTTGCCAAACTGTCGTTCGATTTGACCCAGCGCTGCATCCAGTGCTTTTTGTTTGTTATCGTTCATTTAAAACTCCACTGTGAGATAGTCATTTGCATGAGCCTTTTGTTTCATGAATACCGGTTTTTAAAGAAATTCCGCATCAGGAACTCATATCCTGAGATTGAACAAAAATCGTAAATTTGATGTCTGCATTATTTCATACTCCTTGTGTTGATCCTAGAGAACTGCTTCACAGTTTTATCTAAACTGTCGTGCTCATCAGTCGCAGAAGCTCTTCAAGCGCGATGTCGACCGACTGACGGCGGACCGCGTCGCGATCCCCATGAAAATGAAACCGTTCGGCCCGAACCGGGAGCCCTGGAAACTGCCAGGCAATGTAAACCGTGCCCACCGGTTTTGCGGCGCTCCCGCCGCTTGGGCCTGCAACTCCGGTAACCGATAACGCGACTGTTGCAGCCGTTCGAGAAATCGCACCACTTGCCATCGCGCAGGCGACCTTTTCACTGACAGCGCCATATTGATCAATCAAATACTCTGGAACGCCGGCAAGCCCTGTTTTGGAGCGATTACTGTAAGTGACGAGACCGCACTCAAACCACTCCGAGCTCCCCGCAACCGAGGTCAAAAGTTGAGCAATCGACCCTCCCGTACAGGATTCAACGGTCGCAAGCCGCCAGTCCCGCTCCACCAGAACGGTCGCCAGTTGTGAAACCGTTTCAAGCTCGCTGCGCATATTGCTAAAATCCGGAAAAATTCGTTTTAAATAGGGGTTTGGTCATTCAGGCTACTTTGATGGGGTAATTATCACCTTGCTGGTGGCTCATGAAACGAGCCTGTTAAATTTATCTTCGATCTCAAGGTATGATTTTTTTAGTATGATTAATCGATTAAAAGTTAGATTAACCCGTTAATATGACACTTCTTGCTACTTTTCTACGCTCGATTCGGCTTTATTTTGTCCCAATTTTATTTCTGCTGTTTTCAGGCTCTCTGATCGCCAGCGACGCACAGCGAGAAGCAAGATTGGTCGAAGAAATCCAAGCGAACCTGTTTGATGGAGAGGTAATCTCACTCGGCTCCGGTGATGAACAATTCGCTGCGGTGGAAATGATCCCCGAAGATTCACCCATTGGCGGGGTCATCTTAATGCACGGTCGCGGTTTTCACGCTGATTGGCCAGAGAATATTGGACCTTTGCGGGTCGGACTCTCTGAGGCCGGATGGCAAACGCTCTCGCTCCAACTGCCCGTTCTTGAAAAAACCGCAAAGTACTTTGATTATCTACCGGTTCTTCCAGAGGCAGGGCCTCGGCTAGATGCCGCAATCGCGTATCTCTCCGAACAAGGCATCTCCCCCATTATTTTGCTGGCTCACAGTTGTGGCGCGCATATGGCAATGCTTTGGCTGGAATCATCAAAAGGTAAAGGAATTGATGGTTTTGTTGGTATCGGCATGGGCGCGACTGATTACAAACAGCCCATGCAGCGTCCGTTTCCGTTTGCGTCTTTAGATATTCCGGTGCTTGATATCTATGGTGAAAATGACTTCCCCGCTGTTCATCGCTTGGCGGCTCGGCGTCTCGCACTCATAACACAGGGCGGCAACGCTAAATCCGAGCAAATCATGCTTCCAGGGGCCGATCACTATTTTGTTGATCATCCTGACGAGATGACGGCGGCCATTAGCAAC
Source organism: Arenicellales bacterium nBUS_48 (assembly GCA_051201575.1). Lineage (GTDB taxonomy): Bacteria > Pseudomonadota > Gammaproteobacteria > Arenicellales > UBA868 > UBA868. The sequence goes on from CP179197.1 coordinate 1,832,800, forward strand.
TGGCTCGGGACAGTCACAAACTAATTCTGCATTATGCTCCTGAGATTCTTCTGAAATAAAAAAAGAGGCAGAGCCTCTTTTTTTATTTTCAGTGAGAGCGGTAATGCCAGCCGATTACGCTCTGCCCAGTATCGCTTTACACTCCATGAATTCGTGAAATCCCCACTCGGCTTTTTCACGACCGTTGCCCGACTGCTTGAAGCCGCCAAACGGAGCATTGGTACCTCCGCCGGTGTAATTTAAATGTACTTGCCCTGCTCTCAGTTCCCGCGCGTAGCTCAACAACTCTGTCTCATCAGAACCAGATACATAAGCGGCGAGCCCGTACGGGGTATTGTTGGCAATGCTTACCGCCTCTTCCGAATTGCTATAGGGAATAATCGACAATACCGGACCGAAAATTTCTTCTTTAAATATCGTCATATCGGTCGTGACGCCCCCGAATATTGTCGGTCTGACAAAGTAGCCTGTACTCAGGTGTTCTGGTCGACCGATCCCCCCGGCAACTAAAGTGGCTTTCTCCTCAATCCCTGAGCTAATCAACCCCTGCACCTTCTCAAACTGGGTTGAACTCACCACCGGACCAATCTGGGTTTCCTCTAGATCAGGCATATCCGTAACGAGAGATTTGGTAACCTCCTGAGCAATCTCCAGAGCTTCGTCATAGCGTGCAGCGGGCACCAACATTCTTGTCGGCGCATTACAGGATTGACCTGTGTTTTCCATGCAGCCAAGCACTCCCCTGCGCACCGATTCTTCCAACTGTTCATCATCCAGAATAATGTTCGCAGACTTTCCACCGAGTTCTTGGCTCACGCGCTTGACGGTATCGGCAGAGCCTTTGGCAACCGCAACACCACCACGGGTCGAACCCGTAAATGACATCATGTCAATATCCGGATGAGCCGACATCGCTTCACCGACAACAGGACCATATCCATCCACTAAATTAAAGACGCCAGCGGGTACGCCAGCCTCATCCATAATTTCAGCCATGATGTGGGCCGATAATGGCGCAAGCTCACTCGGCTTTAAGACGCAGGTACACCCAGAAGCCAACGCAGGCGCAAGCTTTGCGACAATTTGATTCATCGGCCAGTTCCAGGGCGTGATCAGCCCGCAAACGCCAATCGGCTCATAACGAATAAGGAAACCTTCCTTTTCTTCCTCATACTCAAAATCTTGAAGCACTCGGATAGCGGTTGCCAGATGTCCCAGACCCACTGCGGTTTGACCGCCGCGCGCGAGATGCAGGGGAGCTCCCATCTCTAATCGAATCGCTTGGGCTATATCATCAAAACACTTCTTATAGGTTTCACGAACCTTCGTGAGCAATTCAATGCGCTCCTCCCTTGAGGTGCGAGAGAAGCCATCAAACGCGGCCCTGGCCGCCGAAACCGCCCGATCGACATCTTCAGCGCTTCCTGCACTAATTGTTTCAATCACCTCTTCGGTCGCTGGATTAATAACCTCAATCGTTTCCGCGTGAGATGGATCGACCCACTCCCCACCAATATAAAATTTCAAAGCATTCATTTTTTTTCCAATCGTTTTAGAATTTTTCCAACGTTAGACCGCAGTAACTATTTTCGTTCGATGCTCAACCTATAAACTTTTAATAACCGTGAGATATTTAAAAACAGGAAGTTAATAAAGTAATGAATTACATTGCCGTCGACACACGTATTAAGGTTGCTCTCGAAGTACCATCATGCCCAGTCTAAGAGGTCGCTGACAGCTCACAAGATTTATCGAATAGTCTCCGAGCAAAGATGTCATGAGTCCGTGAATACGGCGAAAAAAAATGAACCTCATCGTCGAATCGGGTTACATAAAACGCCAGAAAACTGGCGTCCCCAAGGGGATTCGAACCCCTGTTGCCGCCGTGAAAGGGCGGTGTCCTAGGCCAACTAGACGATGGGGACATGTATGGTGGAGCCGGACGGGATCGAACCGACGACCTCTACAATGCCATTGTAGCGCTCTCCCAACTGAGCTACGGCCCCGAGAGAGGGACGTATTCTCGGGTTTTGCTTGCCTTGGGTCAAGCACCCTGCTCTTTTCGTTTCTCAATAAAGGCTAAAGCCGCATCAATTCTCGATAAGGTTCGCACTTTTCCAACGAGTTCGAGCGTCTCATCGATTGGCGGCGTGGCTGCCGTCCCTGAAACAGCCACCCGAAGGGGCTGTGCAATCTTGCCGAGCTTGGAGTCCTGAGAGGCGACGCAAGCCTCCAGCGCTTCATGTATGGCAGCTGCAGTCCAGGCTTGAAGCGACTCGAATCGAGCGCGAATATCCACAAGCAGGCCTTCGGCAACGGGTCTCAGGTGCTTTTTTGCAGCGTTCTCTTCATAACCTGATATTTCAGAATAAAAATACCGGCTCTTTTCAACAAACTCATCGATGGTTTGGGCGCGCTCCCGCAAAGCCGTCACCACCCTCTCAACAGGTGGCCCGGCCGAAACATCCAATTCGGCGAGCGTCAGCTTCTCGAAAAGCAAGTCGGTCAATCTCGCACTATCGGCTTCCTTAATGTAGTGCTGATTTAGCCATTTAAGCTTATCAACATCAAAAGCCGATGCCGCTCGATTGACCTCAGCAAGATCAAATAATTCAATCATCTCCTCAGTCGAAAAAATTTCCTGATCGCCATGAGACCACCCAAGCCGCAACAGATAGTTTCTCATTGCCTCAGGCAAAAATCCCTGATCGCGATACTCCAGAACGCTCACCGCACCATGACGTTTTGACAGTCGCTGTCCGTCCTGTCCAACGATCATTGGCAAATGGGCGAAAATCGGTAATGGCGCATTAAGTGCCTTAAAAATATTAACTTGGCGAGGGGTATTGTTTACGTGATCATCGCCCCGAATCACATGAGTGATTTCCATATCGATGTCATCGACAACCACCGCGAAGTTATACGTAGGCATGCCATCCCCGCGGGCAATGACCAGATCATCAAGCTCATCATTACTGATATTGACTTTGCCACGAACCAGATCTTCAAAGATCACAGAACCCTCTAGCGGATTTCGGAACCGAATGACCGGCGTGATGCCTTCCCGTTCCGGATGCGCTGCATCACGACATTTGCGGTTATATCTCGGTTTTATATTTTTTGCCCGCTGATCTTCCCGAACCTGATCGAGCTCTGCCTGTGTGCAATAGCATTTATAGGCGAGGCCCTGATCTAAGAGCTGATCAAGCACCTCCTGATACCGCGCCATCCGGTCAGTCTGGTAAAACGGCCCTTCGTCGGGCGAAAGACCCATCCACTCCATGCCCTGCAAAATAGCGTCAACTGATTCCTGGGTGGAACGCTCCCGGTCGGTATCCTCAATTCTTAAAATAAACTGACCACCATGATGCCGGGCATAAAGCCAACAAAACAGGGCCGTACGAACACCTCCGATATGGAGATATCCAGTGGGGCTTGGAGCGAAACGAGTTCGGACAGAAGACATTAATTAACCACGCGTGGTGTCAAAAGTAGAATTCTAATTATAATAAGAGTCCCAGGTTCGAGGGTGACGCACATCACCCTTAAGACAGGGCGCGTAGCTCAGCGGGAGAGCACTGCCTTCACACGGCAGGGGTCGCTGGTTCAATCCCAGCCGCGCCCACCATTTATTCCTCTTGATTTCAAGAACCTACGGTACTCAGAGATATCTGAGCCTGTTGCAAACCCTCACTTGGCACACTCTTGGCACAGTGAGGATTCAATATGGCCACTATCAGAAAGCGTGGGGATAAATATCACGCACAGATCAGGAAGTTAGGTTATCCCTCTATTACTCAGTCTTTCTCTAGTCTCACCACAGCAAAACGTTGGGTATCGCTAACAGAAGCAGACATGGAACGACATCTCCATGTTGTTATCCCTGATAACACTCTCCTAGGAGAACTTCTGGATCGGTATGAAGACGAAGTATCACCCCTTCATAAGAGTCATCAGGTAGAGAGATACCGTCTAAAGACATTAAAGAGGCGTCTAGGGGGCATCTCGATCACAAGACTATCCCCTGCTCTACTGTGTAAGTATCGGGATACCAGATTAGGAACGGTATCCCCAGCATCATTAAAAAGGGAACTTGTCATCTTAAGTAGTGTCATAAACACAGCGATCAAAGAATGGGGAATTAATCTTCAGAACAATCCTGTCTCGATGGTGTCATTACCCAAGATCGCAAGAGGTAGAGATAGAAGATTAGAGGCAGGCGAAGAAGCAAAACTACTCGCTTGTTCTGGTGAATTAAAACGAATCATCATCGTTGCACTTGAGACAGGGATGCGACGAGGGGAGATTCTGAACATCAAAAGGAGTCACATCGATCTTGCTCATCAGACGCTTTTAATACCTATTACAAAGACCGATACGCCTCGAAAAATACCGTTATCATCACAAGCGATAGAGGCGCTTAGAGAGCAACTGAGAGGCTCTCAGAACGTCATATCTATAGAGGAAACAACCCTGTTTTCTTATACCGCGAGAGGCTTATCGGGAGCCTTTTTAAGACACTGTAGACGACATAATTTAGGCAATCTTCACTTCCATGATTTACGTCATGAAGCCACATCACGGTTCTTTGAAAAAGGATTAAACCCTGTAGAGGTAGCCACAATTACAGGACATAAAGATACGAGGATGCTGATGCGCTATACGCATCTTCGGGCAGAGGATTTGGTTAAGCGGTTGGGATGAATGGGTTAACTGGTCGAACCTGAACGCTGACCGCCACTAATCAAGTGCAACTCAAAGTCAGTGAGATCACCATCTTGTCCCAGAAAGTCCTGATGGGCATAGACCTCATCTGATGTGATGGTGTAGCCATGAGTCTTGGCAAGGGTTGCTATGCCATCTCCCATGCCTGACCCATTAGCAGAGGCGGTATTGATGATGGAGATGACTTGTTCCTGAAGATCATCATCTTCAAGGACGGCGTTACGGAAGGATTGGAAGTCGGACATGGTTTTTTCCTGATTAAGAGTGGCCGTGAGACTGCTGACCACCGCTAATTAACTCCAGTTCAAAATCAGTGAGGTCACCATCTTGTCCTAGAAAGTCCTGATGGGCATAGACCTCATCTGAGGTAATGGTAAAGCCATGAGTCTTGGCAAGGGTTGCTATGCCATCTCCCATCCCTGACCCATTGGCGGTTGCGGTATTGATGATGGACATGACTTGTTCCTGAAGATCATCATCTTCAAGGACTGCGTTACGGAAGGATTGAAAGTCGGTCATTGGGCTGTCCTACTGAGGTTGGGATAAATGGGGTTAACAGCGACTGTTTCTGCCCTGCCCCCCACTAATCAACTCCAGTTCAAAGTCAGTCAGGTCATCACCTTTCCCTAAGAAGTCCTGATGGGCATAGACCTCATCTGAGGTAATGGTAAAGCCATGAGTCTTGGCAAGGGTTGCTATGCCATCTCCCAGTCCTGACCCATTGGCTGTTGCGGTATTGATGATGGACATGACTTGTTCCTGAAGATCATCATCCTCAAGGACGGCGTTACGGAAGGATTGGAAGTCGGTCATGAGGTTCTCCTGATTAAAACCCGCAGTCGTTGCCTGAAGTGCCCCAGTGCTTTCCGTTGGGGCAGATGGTGGATGAGTTTGCTTGGACACCAGTCAGGTTCGGTTGGGATGGTAAGCAATCGAACAAATGAAGTATTGGGTCCATCAACCTATATCAGTTATATTTTAAACACTGATTGAAGTTCAAATCATAAGCGCCACTACCGGCAGGACAGGAGCAATTAGGATAGGTACCGCCTGTTGCGTTGGGTGGACACTGGTGAAAAGCGCCAATATCGTTTTCCTTCATTCCGTTCGTACCGCATTTTGCTTCACCATTGCTGCCCCAGACCCCCGTACATTTGGCTCCAACTGAGTTAGCATTTGCGGCTTCGACATTCCACACCGTATGACTAAGATTAGCGTTGCTAAAGTTGGTACCGTTTAACTGCGCTTCAGCCAAGTTTGAATGAGAAATGTTTGCTCCGGACAAATTAGCCCAGTTTAGGTTTGCCCCTCCCAAGATTGCATTGTAGAGATTGGCATTTGCTAGATTTGCGCCTTCAAGATTTATGTATGGCGCACTGAGAGAAGGCATTTGCAGCCCGGGCGCTATATAGATTGTTTGGCTGCTGGTATGCGGTTTACAAAGAGGGGAATCCGGGGAAAGTTGATTGGGCCTATATCGTGGGCCGTGTGGACCGTAGGTTGGGCACCTTGGATCAGGTCGGGACACGGTTTGGTACGTTTGCCAACCACACCCCGTCCTTTCGTTATTGTGAGTCTGATAACCAGAACCCCGACAATCGCCATACGGAAACGCATTGTCAGTCTTGGAGAATTCCACACCGCCACTGGAGTCAGGTCCAGAACATGAGGTGAGTAAGAGAGTTGAGAGGATGAGGGGTATTATTTTTTTCATTATTGAATTATGCATTCAATACTGAGGAAACACACTGTTAAATTAATCAGCCTAATTCTTTTCCAATCTTAGCCATGGCTTCAGCGGTTCTTAGAATCCCTTCATTAACAGCCTGAATACGATCTACCTCATCAATTAGGCCATCTACACATTGTCCTAGACTTTGATTAGCCTCTTGTAAGGATTGGATATAACCATCTGCAACGATTCGCATTTGATTGACTGATTCAATCGTTTCTTTTGAACGTTCCCATTCTTGTTTTAATCGACTCACACCATCTAGGATGGAATTGGTTTTTTCAATAAGTTCGTCGTGATTAACCATTTATCTATTTGAAAGACGATCTTCTGGCCTCTTAAACATTACTCACTCCCAACATCCCACTAACACCCTACAGGTATTCAACACTTTCCTAATCAGTTCAGAATTTTCCAACGTACTGAACTTTTACGAAGTGTCTTCGCCCAAACAGTGTCTACCAATAAAACACCATAAATAGATGAATCTTTAGTTGCACTTCTGAGCAATGGTTACTTTGCGTTTACTTCTAGCATATTCTTTTGGATATTTCTTATCGTACGAATTATAGATTTGTATGTAGTACGTTCCACAACCGCCAAGTTTGCACTCGTACCATGGGATATACCACTTGTACTTACCGACGTTTCCAGCATTTACCGTAATCCACCTGCCGTTGTAACGCTCTATGTCTACGCTACATCCCGAACATTTAGATATTCCGCTACGATTCCATCGAATGGTGTAATAACGACCTACCTCCAGACACTCTCCACCTTTTGGCCAAATTACTCTTAACTTTTTGGATAGGGTGATCGTGAACTTTTTGTCACTGACATCGAAAATCTTTTTGTTCTTTACCGAAGTGATCTTTATCTTGTAGGCACTACTGGTCACTATTGCGGGTATCTTCCAAGTATGTCTCCCATCATTCTTGGTTTTCTTTGATATCCACTTGTAGTGCTTCCCTGATTTAAGGAGTTGTATCTTGACTGTCGCACCCGCTTTTCCTTTGCGCCACTTGATGGCATAGGACTTACCGGTAATCCATTTCTGGCCGCCGTTAGGGGTGGTGACTTTAAAACTAGACGCCGCCTGCTTAGCGAAATCACTTTCATCGACGAATAACTCTTCATCCTCATCAACAATCTCAATGCTTGATTTATCAACGGTTAGTGCTTGACCCTCTTCAGTAATCCCAGTTCTTGTTTGATCAAGTCCGCTAGTGGAATCACCGCCGCCACAACCAAAAAGAAGGCTCGCCGATAGCGCGACTAACAAGAGATACATTTTCTTTATCATTATCGATTTCAATATAGGTAATTTTATCTATCCCACTCTGGTCGCCGCAAACGAACCACTGTACTTCTCGTAGCAACTTCCGTAACTTCCCTCTATACTTCCAGTTCCTGAAATGGTTGCTCCACCATCATTTATCCTTCCATCTATGCGATATTTGTATCCGGAGATGTTGCTGGTGTGGGAACCTGAAATTTTTGAGCCGCTAACTGCGTTTAAAAACGAAGTCCATCCATAATTTTGGCCCCACCTAAGTCCGATTGGTTCAAATTTAAGGCTTCCATCGCTAGAAATTACTATTTCAACACTCCCGCGACCCGGAACTTGTCGTCCACAAGTGTTGTACCCAGACCAACTCATCGTGCCTCGATAAAATCCTGACGTATCTGTGCCAACACCCCCACTAGTAGAGCCACTACAACCGGTCAGCAGAAACCCGAATATCCCGAAAACAAGAAACGCGTTGCGCATTTTTATCAAATATTCCCTTATTTATTTGAGGGCTATTTTTATGCGTTTACTTTAAAGCGTTTAATCCTTCCCCGCCAGAAGATAGTCAATGTGTGTGGGTGTGTGAGGGGTGTATCTCTATGACCCCAAATGTTAAGGAGTAAAACCCTCAGATGTAAGAATCTCAAAACCTACTTTATGTGGTTTTTTAACGGCAGAAATGAGATTTATAGATGTGATGATGTAAACAAATCTTATGTAACCAGGTAAAGGGTTTTAGTCTCTTTCAATCCCCCAAAAATTCGTCGTCTAGGGTCATCTAAGACACCTTTAAGCGGGCTTAAATCACCTATGCAGGAGTAGGCAGTAGGTACCCTAGGGGTAGAGGCATGGGTCTTAAAAACCCACTTTATGATACGAACTTTTTGGAAGGTTAAAAATCCCCTCCGCTGTGTGGGTCGGATATATGTATTAAATAAATAAGTAAAAGGGGGTGGGTGGGGGTCAACTCTCAGTCCACGTAATCCTCAAGGGCTTTTACTGATTGCAACTCTTTGTCTTTCATTTGCTGTTCTTGATCCATCAGTTTCTCAAGTACGTTGAATGGAGGGCTATTCGGGTCTGAGTTTGCTCCGCTATCAAGCGTGATATCCGGAACTGATTTAACCCCAAGCATTCGATATGCCTCTTTCATTAGGGAAAATAGTTGCGGCAAGTGTTGATCTTGAACAACGAAACTATCGTGTATGGGAAGCGCTGGATAACCATGGGCCTGCATATGCTCAAGGACATACTTGGCTATCTCTGAGTCTTGATATTGAAGCCCTGCCCAAGCGCTACTAAAAAAGTAATCAGAGATATCAGGATGATTATTAATAGTTTGGTCAATAAGGGGGTCGATCACAGCATCTGTGCTTCTTAGATTCGGACACTCATAGTTAATGTATTTCCTTATCGAGCCTACCCCCTTCTTCCGAGAAGAAGCGTTTACACAGGTCATAAAAACCTTTTTCATCAAGTCTCGATCTGCGTTCACAACTCCATCTGTTCTATACGGGTCAACGTCTCCCTTTAACCAGGTTCTCTCATGGCCCTGGAACGCGTAAACCAAACCAACAATTTGGCCGCTGTAATCTAGTTCTGAGCAGTTTTCACCATCTATGGTGATGTACTTTCTTAATCCAGATGGAACTTCTTGCCACCAACCTCTGTAGTACCTGCCTCCTGATGAGAAATCATCTCGGAATATTCGACAAAGTTGAGTTCTGGTGTAATCAATTACTGGTTTTCCAGTTTTAATCAGACCTTGTCTGATCTCATCCACATCCAGTGCAAGCGAAATCCTATGCTCAGAGAGGAACTTGTTATAAGAAAGTACCTGATCTGCGATTGCCCTCGTCTCTTCAGTCTCAGGAAAAGAAAGATCATTTTTATCTTCATCTCTTAACGCAATTAATTCACCATCCTCATAAGACACCATAAAAGGTGTGACACCGCCCGTTTTGATTAGGTCAATCAGAGCAGGAGTGGCTCTCATTCTGGATAGGTAACCTCTACTGCTGGCTTGATCCTGAGATCCCTTGCGATGCTCTAAATACCCGAGATCGATAAGTCCGTCCACAACCCGCATCATGGGGCGATACCTAAGGAATAGCCGACCCAGTCGAGACTCTTTGGAATAATTGTCTTTGCCACGCGGATAACCAAGATAGACAAGAGGGTCTCCGACATATGCGATGTAAAGGTCTAGCACCACCACCTTCAAGTGCTTCAATATTTTGTCTTTAGCAGATTTACCAATAAGACCGGAGGATTTCATCTCATCGAAGAGATAAGTAATAATCTTCTGTACCTCTGGATATTCACTTATCCGATGAACATCTAACGGTCTGGAATAAAGCCTGTCATCCACAAAAATAGCCTCTTTTTAGAGTGGAATCAGTATAAGCACCCTCCATTACTAGGGCCACCTTTTAAGCCCAACGACGGTGAGCAAATATTCTCTGTTTTATTTCAATTTAAGCCCCTCAATACGATCAATTACTCGATAGCATCCTCCATTACTAGGGCCACCTTTTAGAGATCTACTTGGCACACTCATGGCACAGTAGTAGTACACTTAGAGAGGAACGAGGGTGACCAACGGGAACCCGAGGTTCTTTAAAACAAGAGGTTTTATCTGCTCAGCGGGAGAGCACTGCCTTCACACGGCAGGGGTCGCTGGTTCAATCCCAGCCGCGCCCACCATTTATTCTTCTTTATTTCAGGGGCCTACGGCATTCAGACATCGCCCTGCTGACTCCCTAAATAGTCACTAGTCAGCTGTTGGATGCTCATTACCGGTGAATTTGTCCCAAAATATTGACAGGTGGTCACTTCCTAAACTACTGGGTAAGCGGGGTGATATGACAGCCTGCCATTGACCTGACTGTATTTCAGCAACCGGGTGTTGGAATACATAATGACCCTCGAATCCCATTCTCAAATCGGTGATCACAAGTTGCTCTTCGATAACATCAGCTCGATTGAAGCCATCGGCGAACCATTCGAGTTTTTGGACATCTGGAATGTGTTTGGCTTGCTCAAATGAGCTTTGGCCCCGGTCAAAGCTATTGAACCTCATCGGGTCTGATCTGAGAAAATGATAATAGCCCTCCTGATAGGAATCCATTTCCATGACCACGATCCGCCACATCAACGTATTAAAGGGTGTGGGAGTAGCGAAGAATTTTAACTCCTCCCCCGTCGTATCAAACCTCTCCGCCACAGCGCTTACCACCAGTAATTTAGCAACCCAGGACCAACTCAAATATAAACAACTCACAATTAATCCGGTTTTGAGTGCAGTTTTTGCGAATCCCCTAATCGGAGCCAGCACCACCACTATCACGGCCACCATTAACGGTAATGTATACAGTGGATCGATGATAAAAAGCGTACTCCACATGGTCGGCGTCACCGCTAGCGGCCAGAATAATTGTGTGCCGTATGCAGTATGGGCATCAAGCAATGGATGAGTTATTAGCGCTAGCATAACGGCCCAGAACCAGGGTTTAGGAGCCTCTCTTACCGGCGTGTAATAACGTCTCAGAACTAGCCAGAGTGATACTGCAAACGGAATGAGTATTACTAAAGAGTGAGAAAAACCACGATGCAAGGTGAAGTTGGCAACCGCATTGCCATAATCAATGATTACGTCTAAATCGGGTAATGTACCTAGCGCAGCTCCCACGATCAGGGCTCTGCGGCGATGCTTTGCAGGCACACAAACAGCGGCAACAGATGCCCCTAGAGCAAGCTGGGTGACTGAATCCATCGAGGCGCTACCAATCTATTTCACGAGCATGCGAATTGAAAAAACAGGAACGATCTTCATCAGACGTTCTCCAGGATAATCGGCGGTTTGGCCTGAGGGGCTGAAGAACTACATCGACTGACGCGCAGGCTGGCTTTGATGGAGTAGAAGGTAACAGACTGGGTGAGATAAATCTAATGCGCTAGATGTATCTAAGAGCAGAGGATTTGGTTAAGCGGTTGGACTGAATTGGGTTAACTACCGCTGCTGCTGCCACGACCACCCCCACTAATCAACTCCAGTTCAAAGTCCGTCAGGTCGCCATCTTGTCCCAGAAAGTCCTGATGGGCATAGACCTCATCTGAGGTAATGGTAAAGCCATGAGTCTTGGCAAGGGTTGCTATGCCATCTCCTAGGCCTGAACCATTGGCTGTTGCGGTATTGATAATAGAGATGACTTGCTCTTGAAGATCATCATCTTCAAGGACGGCGTTACGGAAGGAATTAAAGTCTGTCATTGAATTGTCCTACTGAGGTTGGGGTAAATGGGATTAACAAGAACCGCCCTGACCGCCCACCTGACCCCCACTGATCAACTCCAGTTCAAAGTCAGTGAGATCACCATCTTGTCCCAGAAAGTCCTGATGGGCATAGACCTCATCTGATGTAATGGTAAAGCCATGTGTCTTGGCAAGGGTTGCTATTCCATCTCCCAGACCTGACCCATTGGTTGTTGCGGTATTGATGATGGAGATGACTTGCTCCTGAAGATCATCATCTTCAAGAACGGCGTTACGAAAGGAATTAAAGTCAGTCATTGAATTGTCCTACTGAGGTTGGAATGAATGAGATTAACTAGAACCGCTCTTACCACCCACCTGACCCCCACTGATCAACTCCAGTTCAAAATCAGTGAGGTCACCATCTTGTCCTAGAAAGTCAGCGTGGGCATAAACCTCATCTGAAGTAATCGTAAAGCCATGAGTCTTGGCAAGAGTTGCTATGCCATCTCCCAGACCTGACCCATTGGTAGTTGCGGTATTGATGATAGACATGACTTGCTCTTGAAGGTCATCGTTCTCAAGAACGGCATTACGGAAAGATTGGAAGTCGGTCATGGTTTTTTCCTGATTAAGAGTGGCTCTCAGAATTCTGACCACCGCTAATCAACTCCAACTCAAAGTCCGTCAAGTCACCATCTTGTCCCAAGAAGTCCTGATGGGCATAGACCTCATCTGAAGTAATCGTAAAGCCATGAGTCTTGGCAAGGGTTGCTATGCCCTCTCCCATACCTGAACCATTGGCTGTTGCGGTATTGATGATGGAGATGACTGCTTCTTGAAGGTCATCATCTTCAAGGACAACTGTGCGAAAGGATTGGAAGTCGGTCATCGTTTTCTCCTGATTAAGAGTGGCTGTGAGACTGCTGACCACCGCTAATTAACTCCAGTTCAAAGTCAGTCAAATCACCATCTTGTCCCAGAAAGTCCTGATGGGCATAGACCTCATCTGATGTAATGGTAAAGCCATGAGTCTTCGCAAGGGTTGCTATGCCCTCTCCCATACCTGAACCATTGGCTGTTGCGGTATTGATGATGGAGATGACTGCTTCTTGAAGGTCATCATCTTCAAGGACGGCGTTACGGAAGGATTGGAAGTCGGTCATGGGATTCTCATTAAGTTATGACTCAAGAATACGCCTGTCTTAGGAATGACTCAACTTTTGAGTGTGATGGGGATCACATAGGGAATTAGGTAGAAGTCAGCGTAGGTGTAAGTATCATGCGGTTGCCTAGAGAGGCGCTACCTGCAACTTAGGTCGTAGGATTTGGCGACGAATTTAGGGCAGTAGTTCTCTCGGTATATACTTTAGCTGTTCCATTCGGTCTATGGATCAGCTTAATTTTAAAAAGTACAACATACACCCGAGATCATCGCCATCGGAGGGGAGACCTCGAATGCCTGACCTAAAATTAGTTTACTTTAAAATGCGAGCGTTAGCAGAAGCGCCCCAATTGATGCTTCACTACTCGGGCACGCCTTATTCTTATGAGATGGGGTGGGATTACTTTGGACAACCGTGGAGCGAAGTCAAATCATCGGTTCTTTATCGCCAACTTCCGCTGCTGGTTGTCAATGAATCTACTGAAATCTTCCAAAGCGGCGCAATCACTCGATATTTAGCAGAATTAACGGGTCTTAGGCCAGATGATGCTCTTTTGCTTGCGAAGGTGGACGCCCTTTACGAAGCCTCCCAAGAATTATTCCGGCCCCTGAACCCAACCATTAATTTTGTTGTGGGTGAGGAATTCTTATCGATGCGAATCAAGCTAATCGAGCAGTTAGCGCCCCGCTTTGAAGATTTCGAGCGTATTCTAGGATCACAACCGACGACACCATTCTTCTTTGGCGACGATCCTTTTTATTGTGATTTTGGCGTCTTTCACCACGTCAATCTTGCACTAAATCTCGATGAAAATCTTTTAGATCCGTATCCCTTCCTTTCTGAATTTTTGTCAAACTTCGAACGCCTAAACGGCGTAAAAGAATACCTCGACAGCAGGCCAGAACTGATTGGCGTAGGATCAAAACCTCAACTTCTGATCAATGGAGTCGCTAAATCGACTGGGATAGTAAATGAGTAGAGATTTCAGTATTGCATAAACGCGCTTTGCGCATCTTAGGGCTGAGGATTCGGTTAAGCGGTTGGGATGAATCGAATTAACAACCGCCACCCGCCCCTTCCTGACCCCCACTAATCAACTCCAGTTCAAAGTCCGTCAGATCATCACCTTGTCCCAGAAAATCCTGATGGGCATAGACCTCATCTGAGGTGATTGTAAAGCCATGAGTCTTGGCAAGAGTTGCTATCCCATCTCCCATCCCTGACCCATTGGCTGTTGCGGTATTGATGATAGATATCACTTCATCCTGAAGGTCATCATCTTCAAGGACTGCTGTGCGGAAGGATTGAAAGTCGGACATGAGATTCTCCTTAAGTAATGACTCAAGAATAACGCTGTCTTAGAAATGACTCAACTTGTGAGTGTGATGGGGATCAGATAAGAGGTTAAGTAAGAGTCACTCCAAGTTTCTTGATATCTTAGCCATGGCTTCAGCGGTTCTTAGAATCTCTTCATTTACAGCCTGAATACGATGTACCTCATCAATTAAACCCTCTACACATTGTCCTAGACTTTGATTGGCTTTTTATAGGGATTGGATATAACCATCTGCAACGATACGCATTTGATTAACTGATTCAATCTGAGTGATTAAAAATATCCACAAAACAATGTACTGCAACCTCATCATCAATCGCCGCAGTGATTGAGTCCCCTGGCTTCACTACATGAAGACCAAGAGCTGTACCCCCCAACACTATGTCGCCGCTCGATAATTCCAGAGAATGGTCAGCCAGATGTCCTGCGAGCCAGTCTATTGACGCTGAGGGTCCGTCGGTCATCGGCCAAAGGTCACCAGAATCAATAAATGATCCATTAATTTTCAGCGAAAGTCTTGATTTCTGGCTATAGAATGACGAGGGTTTTTTCCAGTCCGCACCAGAGGTCACAAAACCCTTATTGAGTCCATTATTTGAAATCAGTTCGGGCAACGTTTTTTGGGGAGCCCGAAAAACAAAATTATGCAATTCAATTACTGGGAAAACAGTCGAAATATTATTGTTAGTTCCAATTTCGATCGCCATTTCCGCCTCCACAGCAAGGTTAAAGAAAGACCTAGAATCTAAAGAAGCTCCGTTTGGCTGCACCTCATTTTCAAATAACGTTCCGCGAATCGGCCCCTCTATACCAAATAACTTTGTGGTTCCAGGTCCAGTACACCCCACTTTAAAACCGATAACCCTTTCGTGATTCATGATGCGCATCCTTGTGACGGCATCTTGAAGCGCATACGCCTCGACGATACTTAATTTAACGATCCCATCTTGAAATAAAGTTCCAGGATTTATGGATCGATAGTCCCTTAACTGTTGCACGGCTAAGTCATCGATTGGATGTTGGGTCACAGTTATTCTTCGTTTGTTTCAATGATATTTCGGAGTTCTGCACAACCGGACCTAACACTACACGCGCTACATTGTGTCTAGCAACAGGCAATGGGGAGATCTGCTCAGCCTTTAAACAGCGGGCTTGGCCGAGTTCCGTCTAAGGATTGAAATTATCTCAGAGGAGTTTTGTATGACCTCTTCCACTGTGACCGAAGTGGTAATAGCGGTGGCACAATAAGTCAGAAGTTCTAGATACGATTCCCGAGAAAAAGTGTGATAGTGCATTTCACAAGTCGTCATATTCTCATTTTCAACTCTTTTTTCTATTTCCCCAGACGTTGGATGTCGATAATCCGGATCACGTTCTTCATGAATTGCCCGCTCTGAAATGTTGATCCATTCGCGAAGGTGCTCTTTATTTCTCTCCAACATCTCTTCTTCTGCGTTATCCAGGCAAAGCTGGTAATCATCTTTTAAATGATTAATCGTAGTGAGAAGTCTACCTTTATCAAAACATCTTTCCGCTACGGGGATAGTGACAAAAAGAATGCCGTCTCGGCGTAGAACGCGAACCCAATTTGCCAGTACTCGAATGGGATTAGGGGAATGCTCTAGAACATGATTTGCAACTACAAAGTCATAAGATTCATCTTCTATAGAAGAGAGCTCAAACCCATCATCGATAATAGAGACAGGAACAATGTCCGTAGCCGGAAGTTTCGGAAATTTCTCAATACTATCTTCCCTACTTACACAATCAACATATAGGACCGTCACACTCTTTGACACTTTTAATGGTCTATGTAAAGCCCCTATCTCGAGTCCGGTACCCCTCAGCCACTTCCGGGACAACCTTTCGCGCTTATTGAAGAACTTATCTCTTAAACTCCTGAGCGGTTTTTTAATTTTATTAAAATTCTTCAAGGGACTAAGATTTCAGGTGCCGAGTCGAATTAGGAAATTGGAGTCATAGGTTCTTCACGACAATGAATATCGAAGCCACGTTTCGAATAGATCACGAACTGCTACGGTTTACCATTGAGTATATGAAGGTTGGAGCGTATTTAAAACAAAAAAAGATGACGAACCAGAACCGGGTTGCGGTCGAGGAGTTAACTTGTTACATCTGAAAAAAATGAATCCCACAAGGGGACAATTGGCTAAAAACACCGACAATCAAGCTAAAACGCTATACGTGCTTTAAATAACGACTTCCTGATGATAATCATTTTAAGAACAGCGTAACGGTAGGATTGAAATATAGTCAGGGATGATTCTGCCTAAAACGGGTAGTTGTTGCCGGAAGTTCCCGATTCTTGCTGTAGAGGTTACTTCTTCTTTCTAGCAGCCGCTCTTTTACTTTTCACAGTAGATTTACTGATCTTCTTTTCATATTGCTGGTGCCAATGTTTGGTATCGTCCACGAAGTTGCCTTTTGATAGCTCGTCTTGAAATGCTTCGACGAATTTTTTAAAGGAGTTAAGAGTCCACTTTTTGCCTCTACCAAAATGGTCTTCACCGTAAATCCGCCCGGATTTCTCACTATCACTGAAGAAAGTAATACCCCTCACCGACACCGTCACACAGTCATTTTTTTTGTCCCACCAGGAAGCCGTTTTCTTGCTTGGCTTAAATCCTTTAAAACCAGAGTCTGTTTTGCCGCCTTCCCGGAGTAACACTTTTTGAGCATCAACCTCTTCTTGAACCATTTGCCGAGGCGACAACTCTGTTTTTCTTATCTTGGTCTTCGTAAAGACCATCGATTCCCTGTATTTGTCGAAGCCACTCATGATTATTTCCTTTTCCCTTTTCTGCCATGTCGGTCTGGATTAGCGTGTTATACGGAAATTTATCAAAAGGCTTTGTTTCGGCGGACTTCAGCTCTTAAAAGATTTCGTCACTCGGTTTTTGCTGTACCTTGATGCTTCCGTTTCGGTGGTTCAACCTCTACCGCACCGACCACGTTCAGTTCATATTATCAATCACGCGAGCGCCCGCTTCTCTAAGATGCCGGAGAAATATCTATTTCAAAATCACGAAGCATCTTTTTTAGCTCGAGGGAATGCAATTCCTCTTGCCCAATCAGGTCTCTCGCATATTCTTCTATGTATACACTAGCATCCTGCGCAACGTCTAGAAGTTCTCGATATAAAGAAAGCGCAGCGTTCTCGTGCTCAAACGACTCCGACAAAATATCATAGATGCTATGCTGATGACTTTCCTTAATTTCAGCAATTTCTTGAGTGGGATGGCCACCAAGACCAGTGAGAATTTCACCGGCCTGTTGAGCATGAGTCAAAGACTCAGACGCCTGTTCTTTTAGAAACTCAACCAACGGAATCCGATACGGTCCCGTAATCATCAACGCCGAGTGCGTGTAGCGAACGACTCCTGCAAGCTCAAACTGCATGATCCTATTTAAAATATCGCAGGTCTTATCGTTATCTAGTTTATTCATGAGCCACTCCTTTCAATATTGAGATTGAATGTCCGGTATCAATTAGCACTTAATTAATTAATCAATCTGCTCGAGATAACTCTTCATTCGATTCTTATTCATCGCAATTGAAGGTTCGATAGAGTCCCACTCTGACAGGGCTCCCTCTTTGTTAGTCGCGCGACCTACTTGGATAACCCCAACCATCCCAAGGACCAGATGAGGAGTGCACTTATACAAATACACACCCTCTTCAGAAAATGTTATTGCTACGTCTGCACCGACGGGGGTCATAAACGAAGAGGCAGCAGTAGGTGAGAAGATTGATTCTGCGTTATGGGACGGATCGGAAGGCTTGAATATGACGGTATCGCCCACCTCGATCTTCAAGTATCCAGGCTTAAACACCATGGTCTCGCCATTCGCGTCTGTTGATACCGCCTCCACTACATGTTCAGCTCCATAAAGAACCGGGGCTGTAACAACCAAAAAGAGTGAGAGCACAAATTTAAGTTTAAACATGAAATTTTTCCATTAAATAATGACAAACTAACTTTCTACAAAAAATTTACCTGAGCCATATCAAAGAAGTGATAGATAAAAACCTCTCTTGTTACATACGATTAAAAACATCTTTCTTGCTCAGTTTATTCCTCACAACAGAGCAATCGTTCACACATGACTCCGATTTCAAAATAGTCGAAAGCGCAATGATTAAAAAAATTTTAGTCGATGACAACTACTCTGTCCTCCATCCAAAGGAAAAAACATTCGTGGTACAGCTCCGCCCGTTGAAAATTAAACTGATAGTTCTTGGTAGGCTATCGATATGTGCGCGACCATAGACAGTTTCTACAAAGAGCAAAGAAATTTGGGAGTCGTCAAGTTTGAAACACTAGATGACCCAAACCAATTTCCGCCTGGCGTTAATCTGCACGTTAAGCAAAAATTTTGGTGGATCAACTTTCCGGATAATAATCCGACCTTCGACAAAGGATATGATTTTCAGGCGGTCTGGCCTAAAGAGGGTTACGACCGCATTAAAAAATTTTTCTGGAAATTTCACACTTTTTAAGATCGCCATCTGCTGGAAAACCATGCCGCGCTCGCGTGAACTCTCAAAAAACTAAGGCCCTTTGTTCCTGCCAATAATTTTGAAAAAAAATATCTTTTAATTACTAAAGTCCAGAGTCAGAAGCAAACGACATTGCTTAAGGGGTACGGCGGGCGAGCGGTGTACGAGGCCTGCATGCCTGTTGCCCTGCCACTCTTCCCCTTTCAGTAAAGCCACTTCAGAACTTGCCATTTTTTGAATATCGGCTGCTCTTTTGTAAAGCCCGGATTCCTGATCTGACTGGCCAACGCTTCCACTTCCAAGTTTCCGGCGATTTACCGCATGATGTGGAAGCCATTCAGTGGCAATACCACAATATGTCGTGATCAATCTGCAGGGGACGCGATCCGCATGAAACTTCGGGCACATGCTGTCCCCCAAAACTCTCATGCGTAGACCTGCTTGCTCTAAATCAAACAAACAGCAAAACATTTCGACGAGTTGTGACGCGTCATCCGCCAGATCATTGAAACGTGGATCACCTATCTCACTACGCATCATTGATTGGGCATCACCTGGTGGTACAACAATTGAAATAGAAGTGTCCGGTCGGAAAATAACAAAATCATTAACCAGGGTTTTAAATTCTGCGGAAAATCGACGTTGCCACACGGCAAGATTGACGTCTTCGTAATAGATGTCTGAAAAAATTTCCGGATGGCCACCTTTAACCGCTCTGCGAACTTTTGCCCGAGTCTCGGTTCGTCGCTTTAAGGCAGTCGTGTTATTTAAAACTATTGAATTCATGTTTAATCCCATGCCGGAAAAGGGTCAGGAAACGTTTGCCAATAAGTCCTGCCTTCGAGAACCTCCTCTTCAGTCAACAGGCAATCATCCAACGCTTTAACCATCCCGGTCCGGTCAAGGTTTTGTCCAATAAAAACCAATTCCTGGCGCATATCCCCAAAAGGCTCCACCCATTGCTCTTTAATAGTCGCTAAAGAATCTGCATCCCGGGGCCAGTTCTTTTCGGGCACCGCTTTCCAGAACATGCCCGCAAATCCATAACGCGCGATTCCGCCCGCCTGACTCCATTGACCCGCGAACTCAGGTCTGGTCGCCAACCAAAAATAGCCTTTCGACCGAATCAACTTGCCGAATTGTTCTATACCGTGAAGAAAATCGTGAAACTTTTGAGGGTGAAAAGGGCGACGCGCCACATAACTAAAACTGGCAATCCCATATTCTTCCGTTTCGGGAACATGCTCGCCTCGCATTTCTGTAAGCCATCCCGAGGCTTCTTGTGCTCGTTCGAAATCAAATAACCCAGTATTGAGAACTTTATCAATGTCAACTTCCCCATTTGAAATCGGGACAATACTCGCATGAGTGTTAAGGGTTTTTATAATTGCTTTTAAGCGATCGATATCCGCTGTTGGAACCAAATCAGTTTTGTTAACTAGAATCAGATCTGCAAATTCGACCTGATCAACCAGAAGATCCGCAACACTTCGCTCGTCTTCTTCTCCCAATGACTCCCCCGTGTCTTTAAGAAATTTGGCTTCGTCATAGTCTTTCAAAAAATTGACGGCATCGACTATCGTTACCATCGTATCCAAATTCGCAATGTCTGAAAGAGAGACTCCATCTTCATCCGCAAAAGTAAACGTCTCTGCTATCGGCATCGGTTCCGAGATTCCGGTCGACTCGATAACGAGATAATCGAATCTTTTCTCTCGAGCCAGTTTCATCACCTCTTCAAGAAGATCCTCACGAAGCGTGCAGCAGATACAGCCATTACTCATTTCGACAAGCTTCTCTTCACTTCGATTTAGAGAGACTTGGGACTGGACCATGGTCGAATCAATATTGATCTCGCTCATGTCATTCACAATCACGGCGACTCTTTTCCCGTCCCGATTGTTCAAAATATGGCTCAGGACCGTCGTTTTTCCCGCGCCTAAAAATCCCGACAGTACAGTCACGGGTAATTTTTCGTCGATTGCTGCGCCCAATTCTGATTTCCGAGGCTTGATATAATGTTATAATATAACATAAATATTTGGCGAGCTTCTTTGAATTTCTGCTTTGCGGGATTAGCCAGATTGATGCAAGTTTTTAAAAAACTTGGTGACGGGTCAGGAACAAAAAAAGCGGCTCCAAAGAGCCGCTCTAAAAAGCTTTAAATGGAAACAACTACTCCTTCAAAATCATTCAGGCACTCGAAGCACTTTTTATCTACGGATTGCGCCGAATGACATTGTGGACTTCGACCACCTCCGGCTGACCAGGTCCATCTCCATGTCAGCCAACACGGGCTGAAGGCGAGCTCCAAAAGCCTCGAATTCTTCCTGCGAATCAAAAAGTAAAGAAACTTTCATTTGGTCTCCTGACCCAAAGCAGACTTCAAGTTCAAGTCCGGGGGCCGGATGAATACCCTCTTCGTACAGTCGGGCGACTATTGCATCATATTGCTCTGCCGTCATGGATGGTGGCGAAAATCTAGCTAACAAACTCATTGGAGAACTCCTTTTGGTTTTTAAAAGAACGATTTTTTTCTCGGTTAGTGAATATCTTTATCCAAAAAATTTAATAAAGTCAATTAACATAAATCATATGATTTGAGCTGCACGCCACTGCCTGGATAAATCCCCGTGTAACGTCTGACGAGGAATCAGAAACGTGATACACGACATTAATACGTTTGCATCAAATTCGAAACAGGAATTTGGTAGGCATATATTTACCTACATATTTTGAAATCGTATTCAGAAATTCGACGACCTGATCGCATATACTCGGCTCAGATTTTCATTAAGAACGATGTCCCTGCGACTGACATAAGCAACAACCTTCAATAGCACTAACAGTATGCTCAAGATTACGGACCTATCCCTTCGACGGGGCACCCGCCTGTTACTGGAGAATATTGCGCTTGATGTGTTCCCGGGCCAGCGGATGGGCCTGACCGGCGCTAACGGATGCGGCAAGTCCAGTCTATTTTCTGTGATTGCGGGACGTTTGGAGGCAGACCAAGGCAATGTAACGTTGCCCCGGGGTGCTCTCATTTCCGAGGTTCTCCAGGAAACCCCTGAATCATCCCAAACGGCCATCGACTATGTGATCGATGGGGATAAATCCTATCGATCCCTTGAACTCAAGATTGCTCAGGCAGAACTCAGTAGCGATGGCACAGAACTGGCCACTTTACACAGCCAAATGGAGGCCATCGATGGCTTTCGAGTCTCGGCCCGTGCGGGCCAATTGCTACACGGACTAGGCTTTACTGCAAAAGAGCAGACCCAGAGCGTAAATACCTTTTCTGGCGGGTGGCGCATGCGCCTTAACCTTGCCACCGCCCTTATGACGCGAGCCGATTTGCTGCTGCTTGATGAGCCTACGAACCACCTGGATTTAGACGCCATGGTCTGGCTGGAACAATGGTTGGCAAGTTATGAGGGTATCGTGCTTGTGATCTCCCATGATCGCGAGTTTCTTGATCGCGCAGTGACTCGTATTGCACATATTGAGAACCAAACAATCCAGGTCTTTGAAGGGAACTACAGTCTAGCGGAACGACAACGTGCCGAAATTATTGAGATTCAACAGAAGCAGCATGTCCGTCAGAAAAAACAAATTCGTCACATGCAATCGTATATCGACCGATTTCGTTACAAGGCCTCCAAAGCAAAACAGGCTCAAAGTCGTATCAAGGCGTTGGAACGCCTGGAGATTGTTTCGCCCGCACAGCAGAAAAATGCCTTTGTCTTTGAGTTTGAGACTCCCGACCACTCCCCACATCAATTGATCGATCTCAAGGGAATTAATGCAGGCTATCAGGATCCGGTCTTATCGGGCATCGATTTTCGTCTGTCGGACGGTGAACGCATTGGCTTGCTGGGAAGGAATGGAGCCGGCAAAACGACCTTGATGAAAACCCTTGCGGCTGAACTGCCTCCACTTCAGGGAAGCTATACCGGCGATTCCAAGCTGTGTATCGGCTACTTTGCCCAACATCAACTGGAATTATTAAACCCGCAGTGGTCACCCCTCGATCATCTGGCGGAATTATCCCAACAGCAAAACGAACGCGCCTTGCGTACGCACCTTGGACGTTTTGGATTTTCTGGTGACTCTGCGACAGAGCCTGTGTCGATTCGGTCCGGAGGAGAAAGGGCCCGTTTAGTCCTTGCATTGATTGTCTACAGCAAACCAAACCTGTTGTTACTGGACGAGCCCACAAACCATTTGGATATAGAAATGCGCGAATCCATCTCACTCGCGCTTCAATCCTATAGCGGCTGTCTGGTCGTCGTTGCCCATGATAGACACCTGCTACGACTCGTCACTGACGAACTGTGGCTCATTGATAATGGCTCTCTTCGCCGCTTCGAGGGTGATATCGATGACTATGTCATCTGGCTTCGCCAACGACAGAAAGGAGCAAACAAGAATCTCGATTCCCAAACCAACAAAAAACCCAAAAACAGAACAGACATTGACGCGAAAATTGACCAAAAACCTCAGCGATCAAAAACGACTCGGCAAGAAAAAGCGAAGCAGAGACAAAAGGTCAAACCATTGCGCGATCGTCTAAACAGGGTCGAAAAAGAAATCGACAAGGCAGCCGAGGTAAAACAACGACTTGATCAGGAACTCGCTAATCCGGAGATCTACAACGAAGCTAATCGGAACCAGTTACGTGAATTGCTTTTTGATCAGGCGAGGAACGCGCAGCTCCATCAAGAACTGGAAAGCCAGTGGCTGGAAGCCTCGGAATTACTGGAACGGGCGGATGAGCCTTCCCAGGGTTAATCTACGGCCCGGTAGCTTTTGGCTCGTCCTCAATCCACTTTGCGATCCAATCGGCTGGCGGCGCATAAACATCAATAAAGACCACCGGTTGATCGCCTAAAATTTCACCACCATGTTCGACATTTGGAGGCGCAAACCACATATCGCCGGGTCCAATGTCGCGGACTTCATCTCCGACCGTCAAACGCATTCGACCTGAGATCATCACGCTCATTTGTTCGTGGGGATGACTATGCAGTCCATAGGTTCCACCCGGTTCAAATTTTGCCCAAAGCAACTGACAGCTCTTACCCGTTGCAACAAGCGCGCCATGTAATTTACGATTGCAAAAAAAGTCAGAGTTTGACTCAACTTCTTCTGCCGAAAAAATATAAGAACCCAATGACTATCTCCAAAAGACTTTAAGACATTCTTGTTTTAACCACCGAGGAATAAAGAATGGCAATAAGCAAAACATTGTTACGTTATCCGCATAGACCGCGATTGGTGACTTTAAAATATTTAGCCTAATTCTTTTCCAATTTTTGCTATCGTTTCAGCAGTTCTTAAAATCTCTTCATTTACGGCCTGAATGCGATCCACTTCATCAATCAGGCCATTCACACAGTCGCCCAGACTTTGATTGGCATCCTCTAACGCGCGAATATAGTCATCTGCAACGTTACTCATTTCATCGGCTGAATCAATAGTCTCTCTTGAGCGATCCCACTGGTCTCGAAGCCTCGCCACGCCCTCGAGAATGGCATTGGTTTTCTTGATGACATCGTTATGATCCATCATCAGTGCCTCACAGGAGGTAAAGCAAGCCCACAATTACCAAGCCGACAATAGTCACCCAGAGCATCTGCTTGTCGCGGCTCCTCATGGGGCTGTTAGGCATTTTCGGATTCTCTGCCGCCAACTTGATCATCAGTCGCTATAGAATTATTTTTTTTGACGTCTTGTCGATTATCCTCGTCAGGAGGCAGCGGCTTAAAATACAGCCATACCAAAAGCCCGACAAAAGCAAAAACGGTCAGATTTAAGAACGTATCAAGCAGGTTATTCATTCAGCATCAACCCTCTCTTTTTTCAACATTTTCAAAAGACAGACAACCAATAAAAGAACAATAAAGACGAATGGAATAGCACCCAATGCGATAATTGATTTGATTGCGTCGATACTTCCGGACAAGATCATCACAAAACCGAGAGCTCCAAGAATTGCCCCCCAACTCAATTTAATACGGGAGCTTGGATTGAGGTCACCCCCGGTGGAGAACATGCCGAGCACAAAAGCGGCGCTCACTACACTCGTGACAATAAACAAAAAAGCAGCAACAACGACCGCGGCAATAGTCAAGCTCGGTAACGGGAAGTGGCTCAAAACAAAAAAGGTTACGCCGCTGACATTTTCATGGACCACATCGAGAATCGGCAAGTTGAGTTCAAGAATGCTATGAAAACCAACACCACCGAAGACGCCAAACCATAAAATTGAAAAAATCGTCGGAACCAGCATCACGCCACAAATAAACTCCCGGATCGTTCGCCCTTTTGAGATCCGAGCAATAAAAACACCGACAAACGGCGCCCAGGCGAGCCACCAGACCATATACGTCAGCGTCCAGTTTTGAAACCAGTCACGGACGCGCTCGTCCATAAAGGTAAAGGTGCGAAAGCCGTGGGAGATTACATTGTCAAAATATTGCCCGGTTGCTTGCACAACCCCTCCCATAATAAAATGGGTGGGCCCAAACAAAAGGATGTAAATCATCAAACCGCCGGCAATAGCCATAGCGGCGTTTGAAAGAATCGCCATACCGCGACCCAGATCGACGGTCAATGGCAGGATGTACGAAATACAGAGCACAACGAAAATCCCAAACGTCAGCGTCATGCCGGTATCCTGAAGCCCGAATAACGCGTCAACACCCTCTTTGACCTGGAATACGCCCATTGCAACAGAGCCACCCAGGCCAATCGCAATAGCGACAATCGCAAGCAAATCGCATAACCAACCAACACCCCGAGTTATTCGGTTGACTCCAAAAACCTTGATGATCGGCGCACTGACGAGACTGGGGCAGCCAAGGCGAAAACCAAAGTAAGCAATCACGAGTCCGGTGAGGGCGTAAATTGCCCAGGCATGAAGGCCCCAATGAAAATTGGTCATGGCCAGCGCCTTTGAAACGGATGATCGAGGATCTTCAAATTCCGAGATCAACAGGTAATGCGTAAGGGGTTCAGCGGTTCCCCAGTAAAGCAGACCGACTCCCATGCCGGCAGCAAAAAGCATTGAAAGCCAGGATACCGTTGAAAATTCGGGCTCATCATCATCTTGGCCCAGTTTGATTCGGCCATAACGCGAAACAGCGAGGAAAATACTGGTGATCAGCAAAAAGCTAACGGTCAGCATAATAAACCACGCATAAGCGGTGAACTCTACTTTAACAAGATAGGCGGACGTTGCTGCTAAGCTGCTTGTATCGATAATCCCCCACGCGGCAATAGCCCCCGTAATCACGAGCGCAACGATTAGAAGGCGATTTGTAAACAAAAATTTTCTCCCTTAAATCTATCTCAGTAACGGAGAAGCGTATTCTCCCGCTCAACTAATTCAGCTTGTCGCCAATAGGGCGTTCATCTAGAACCCGACTCCCAAGATCGATGGTTAATTTTCCGAAAACGTCTCAGGTTTTTTCGAGCACCTGTTGAAATGTCTGCAGCAAAAATTTTGCATTGCTCTCATTAATGACCATCGGTGGCCTGATTTTGAGCACATTGGAGTGAGTCCCGTCAACACCAATTAATACACCCTCATCTTTGAGGGCGTCCGTAATAGACTTTGCCTCCAGGGCTGCAGGCTCCAGTGTCTCAACATCCTTGACTAGCTCAACACCGATAAACAAGCCGCTGCCCCGGACGTCGCCGATGATCGGATAACGGTCTGCAAGCTCTCGAATCCCATCCACCAGCAGCTTGCCAATGGAATCCGCATTGCGCATCAACTCCTCATCTTTGATCACCTGTAGCACCATGTTGGCAGCCGCACACGCGACGGGGTTGCCACCGGTGGTGCTGAAAAATTCACTATGGCGTTCAAACTTTTCAGCAATCTCTTTGCGGGTCACGACAAGGCCCATTGGATATCCCGCTGCGATGGGTTTGCCAAAGGTAACGATATCCGGAGTCACCCCCGCGATCTCGAACCCCCACATTGCTTTACCTAGTCTGCCGAATCCTGACTGCACCTCGTCCGCAACAAAAAGGCCCCCCGCATTCTTGACTCGGTTATAAACTTCTTCGGTATAGAGCGGTAACGGCGCTATGATTCCGCTTGAACTCATGATCATGTCCATAAAAAAAGCGGCGGGAGAGTGGCCTTTTTGCATGAGCCTGTCGATCGCTTCTCCAGCATATGCCGCATAGTGCAAGCCTCGGTCAGGGTCATCTCTCTTCCAAGGTCCCCGATAGTCATCCGGGGCTTTTATCTCCTCAATATGAGACTTCAGCGTACTCCCATCCATAACTTCCGCAGGGGACAAATCAAATACCGCGTCTGTAACGCCATGATAGGCGTTTTCGATCACCAATCCCCCCGTCTGACCTGTCCAGTTCTTGGACAGGCGCCAAGCAAGATCATTGGCTTCGCTACCTGAAGAGACAAAAAAGCACGTGTCTAATTCTCGCGGCAGCGTGCTCGTGATATTTTCCGCATACGCCGGTAACGCATCATAGAGATAGCGCGTATTGGTATTAAGGGTTGCGGTTTGCTTGGCAATCGCAGCGACTACCCGGGGATGGCAATGGCCCACATGGGGAACGTTATTGTATGCATCCAGATAAGCTTTATCGTTGGAGTCAAAGAGCCATACGCCCTCGCCTTTCACAAGATTGACAGGTTCACTGTAGGAAATCTGGCTCGCATTCCCCAGAAATTTATTTCTTTTATCCCAACTCTCTTGTGCTGAGAAATTAGACCGTTCTGATAAAAAATTAGGGCGCAACCCACACGCGCTTAATAGAAGGTTTTTAAATTCACCATCCAACATGGCATCACCATCACGCAACACCCTTAAGGTTTTTTCTTCAAGGCCAATCAAATGCTCACGATCGTCAGTCCATGCAACCTCTTGATCTGACCAGGCTTGAATCAATAAACCGATAACGAGACGACCAATAATGAGATCCGGTAGCAATTCAAATTCCTGCCTCTCCAAGGGGGTAACCTCGTGAAACCCCGCCACAATGTCCGCCACCCGACCAAAATAATTTTTAGATCCTAAAGGCACTTCTGCAGCCGTTACCGCGAGATCCTGAATCAGCGGTGCGTAAAGCATGTCACCGAAATCAAATATTCCGCTAATTTCATAAGGATTGTCCGGGTCGATTAACGCGTTATGGAAACTAACATCGTTATGGATGACCTGAGCTCGACAACCTGATAGTCGAGGTTTAACTTTTGCTGAAAAACGGTCGAGACACCTTACGGTGAGGTCACGCAGAGCCACATCCTTCAGGTAGTCGCAAAGTAAAACGAGCTGGTCTAGATTTTGTGAATCCCATGCAATGGCGTGCCGCGCAGCCGGATGGAAAAATCCCCGCAAAGCGATGTTTAGTTTTGCTAGATCTCGTCCCAGATTGCGCATTAAACGGGCGTCTTCAGGCGCTTCGTTGAGCGGGACCCCGGGTATGTACCGCAAAGCACGAACTCTGAACGTGAGCCCACCCGACTGTATCGTGGACCACTTTTTACCGCTTTTTGTGCGGATCAGTAATTGAATCGGGAGGGTCGGATTTTGTTGCGCAATATGGTCCAGGGCGGCACATTGCAGATCTAAAAATTCGTCAGGCTCCGCCCGATTTGCTACTTTTAATATTAGGCACTCCTGACCGATCTCAGTCGGAGTTATCAGAAAATTCTGATCACGCTCTCCACCTAAAGACTTTGGTATGCCAACAACGCCATAACTCTCTTTTGCAACGCAGTTAATTTCAGCAACGTCAAGATCCGGAGGCGGTGACTGCAGCGTTTCTAAAATCTTAAGCATTACGATGGCGAACCGTGTCAAAGTGAATCAAGTGAGTTTCATCTAACTAGAGTGAGATTATGTCCAGAAGCGATTGCATTCCCAAATAAACTTACCGCCTGAAATCCCGACTCAGCTGAACGGAGAAGTATCCTCTCGCGTTAGTTTAATCGTCAACCTTGTCGATGATTTATCGACTAATCTAGACGCGTCTTTAGGCCCGGAATCGAATCATGGCGCCGTCATCAAAAGTAACCCCAAGCCCTGGTAGGTCTGGCGCTACAATTTTGCCTCCTTTTACCGATAGGCGCCCACTGCAAACATCGTCGAGCGCTGTTTCAAAAAATGGAAAATACTCTACCGGAGCTAAATTGGGAATCCCAATGCCAGCATGGACAGCGGCTGCCGTACCGAGCGCCATTGAATTTGAATTATGGGGTGAAACGGCTATGTAAAAAGGCTCTGCCATTGCTGCGATTGCCTGAATTTCGAGGATCCCCGACAGGCAAATATCTGGATTAACGATATCAACGGCGCGGCGTTCGAACAGTTCGGTAAACTCTCGCCGAGTGGGTAACGTCTCGCCGGTGAGCAGCGGCTGTTCGATTGAATCACGAAGGTATCGCATGCTGGCAGCATCGGTTGGCGCAAAGGGGTCCTCGATCCACATTAAGTTAAATTGCTCTGTCGCACGAGCCAGCTTTAGCGCTCTCGCGGGGCTCGCATGACGCCACAGATCAACAGCTAAATCCACGTCCGTTCCCACGGCGTCGGTAACCGCTTCCAAAATCGCAACGCCGTCATTAACTGTTGTCTTTGAGGTGAACGGGTAGAGCTTTATTTTTGTATATCCCTGCTCCGCGATGCCCGCTGCAACGTCAGCGTAGGCTGTCGGTGGATGGATGTCCGGAGTGTAGATATTGGCATAAACCGGTATCGATTCATGACAGGCGCCTCCGAGGAGACAATGCACAGGTACACCAAGTCGTTTGCCGAGAATATCCCACAGCGCAATTTCGATTCCTGCAAAGGCGCTGTAAACCTCTACACCCGGACGCTGCTGTCCAAACCGACCAAATGCTTCCCCCATAAAAGCCCGAATGTCATGAGCGGGGCGCCCAATCACCGATTCAGACAACCGGTTTATGAGGGCAGTCATCGCGTCTTCACGAAAAGTTAATAGATGACATTCTCCCCAACCGACGATGCCATCTCGCGTCTCGACCCGCACCAGCACATAAGCCTTTCGAGCCCACCATTGATCCTTAACAGGTTCAGCGGGAATTAGATAAGGGGTTACGGTCGCAATGCGATCAGTCATTCATCAGTTTCTCGTTCTCAGTAATGTGGGGTGACCCAAACAAACAGAAACTTAACAAATTCGAAATGGGAAATCTAACGGGTTATCTCGATTTAAGACAGATCAGTCAACTTAAGACAATCGAAAAAAAGCCCCGACAAAGCGCGGCCTTATGATCAGCCTTTGGTCAGCGTCTTTAAAAAAAATTGTTTAAAGAGTCTCGATCACATCGCCACCCAAAACCAATACATCGCCATAAGTCGTTAACATGCCAAAAAAAGTCGGAAAATCTGGCCACTGTTGAGCAGCCGCTAAATGCTCACCAATACCTTCAGGCACAACATAGACCTCGTTGATCGAGAAGACCGTGTGTCCCGTAGTCCCCTCGTCCGGGTTCATCGGGTTCTTGAAATCAGGGGATTTCGAGGCGTAGTAATGCACCAGACGTATTTTGCTGTCATCCAGGCTATGAGTATCCCGCATCCATTGCGCGTGATTCCGGATTATTGCTTCTACCTCTTCAGCCTTTTCATCCGGCACTTTAATGCCGAAATTAAACGTTTTCTGCCCTGTCTTTATTGTCATAATATTAATCCTTATCGACGACTTTGGTTACGGTTCTTGAACAACAAGGCGCGCACCGGCACCCTGTCACACTCGAAATTTCATACCAATCTTTATCACAATCCTACAAAAAAGCGAAGCATTAAAAAAGTCATAGAAATCCTCGTTCATCGATCGAAAATTCAGATCCCTTAAAACATATTGTTTTTTTAAATTAGGTTGAAATATTTTTTAAAAGCCAGGCAAGGCGCCAGTCTAATCAGCCGTCCATCAACGTCGGCGTTCTTGGTTCTTTTTACTCTGGAACCGCTGTATCGATCCATCATCGTGACGGTCGTACCACTCATGGCGCTCGAACGGTTTGGCTCTGCTCAGGATGTCAGTATTTTTTTCTTTGTGCTTGGAATTCTGGGCGTTGGCATGAGTCTCGCTGTTCCCTGGCTGGTAAGGCGACTATCCCGACGAGGCACGTTCTGGCTCGGCGCCGTTGCCGGCATCGTTAGCATGGTGCTTTTCATGCACAACGAACTATGGTCGTTTTGTGCGGGTATGGCACTTCATCTCTTTGCGGCGTCGTGCATCGATGTCACGCTAAACCTTTATTTAATGGAGCATGTGCGGCGACAGGATTTTGGACGATTCGAACCGGTTCGCATGTTTTTCCTCGCTTTCTCCTGGAGCATCGGCCCATTTCTTGGCGTCTATTTGCGCAATGCGATCAATCCTATGGCGCCATTCTTTGTTGGGGCCATTGTCGTTCTGCTGCTCGGCGCCTATTTTTTCTATCTTCGATTCTCTGAAACCCCTATACCAAGCACAAAGCGTACTGCGGTTACCAATCCGTTTCGTTACCTGCCAAGATTTTTCTCGCAACCTCGGATGATGTTGGTTTATCTTTTATGTGCGATCCGCTCCGGTTGGTGGACCATGTACTTCATTTACGTGCCGATCTTCTGTGTCACCGTAGGTTTTGGCGAGACCACAGGAGGCGCACTGGTATCACTTGCGACCAGTTTTGTAATGGCAACTCCACTACTGCGGGGCACAATTCAACGTTTTGGTATTCGTCGGGTCTTGCGCCTAGGCTATTCTGGTGCCGGACTGATCACCCTCGGAATCGGCGCTTCAATGGGGACCCCCTCGCTGGCAGTGATACTGATACTGCTTGCAGCATTATTTGCGGTTCTGTGCGACTCGGTTGGAAATACGCTGTTTTACCGAGCCGTGAGATCTTGGGAACGCTCCGAAATGGCTACCGTATTCGGAAGCTATCGATCCATCTCGAGTCTGACCTTTCCGGGCTTTTATTCGGGCGTCCTTGCCGTCTTCCCACTGGCAGGAGTATTCATCTTCACCGGATTTGGAATGCTGGCGGCAAGTTGGCTAACGCGCTTTATTCCCGCCCGAATGCGGTAAAGATCGAGATACTTCCCGGTACCCTTGATTAACAGAAATCAAAGAAGATTAAATCTCTAGGGAGTTAGATAGCGTCTGACCAAAAGCGTCGTCACCAATACTTTCTAGGAATTAGATATATAGAGCTCGATCTCGGTTGGATTTCCATAATTGCAAGGATTGTTGACTTGCGGACAGTTTGAAATAACCGCAAGCGCATTCATCTCCGCCTGCAAAACCACTCTCGCACCGACAACAGCCCTATCTGCGACAAACACCGTTTCAGCTAAGGTGCGGTCTACGTTGACCGGAACATTGCAGAAAAAATTAATATTGGGCACGATATCACAGCGCCCCAGCCCAAATGACTCAAGGCTATTCAAAAAATTTTCCCGACATCCTGTTACGCCTTTCACTCCATAAAGCATCTCGTTGCTCACTTCACTGCAGCACCCCCCGATCGTATCGTGACCGCCAAAGGTATCCTCAGAGATCAAAAATATCGAACGGGCATCGTCGGAATACAACCGATGTCCAGTCGTTAACTTCAAAGAACGCGCTGCCTTTAGAGTATTAGGTGCGTGATATCGCTCTTCTGGATGATCAGCGCTGTAGCATAGAAAATCAACGCCCTGCCCTCCTTTTGAGTCAATAATAGTTAACTTGCCACCTTTGGGTACCACACCCGCCCAAGCACCTCCAGCTTCTACAATAATTGAATCCGCCATTATCCGTTCTCATCGTTTATTCTTGATTGGATTAACACCTGACCAAAATACAGCCTGCGACAACAACAATTACAAACTACTTTCTTGAAAGATTATTATTGCACTAAAACAAAATAGAAGCAGAACGCGCAGTAAGACTGAAAAAAACTTGGTTTGGTCTTGAAACTTTGGCGACATCCCAAGAAATAGACAAAACTCCTGCCCAAATCGAAAACGCGAACACCTGCGCGACCACTTCTTAGCGAAGAAGAAATTTATCGTCAATCGCGTTGAAGGTGGTCGCCTCTGATCGAAGCCCTTCGGAAGTCAATTCAGGCACGCCATACACTTCAGTGACGGTATTAAATTTGACTCTAATATGTCGAAGGAGTAGACCGAAATCGCCATCACCAGAGGCTAATACAACGATATCTGATTTTGAAGAAAATTCCATAACATCAATAGCAATACCGACATCCCAATCCCCCTTTGACGAGCCATCACTCCGCGAAATAAAAGGTTTAAGTTTTACCTCAAAGCCAATCGCTCGTAGGATATTCTGAAATTCGATTTGTTTTTTGTCTCCCCGATCTATCGCATATGCTTTTGCTGTTACGACCTCTCGCCCCTTAGTCACTTCACCCCAAAATTTGTTGTAATCAAAATTTCTTCGATAAACTGATCGGGTCGTGAAGTAGATATTTTGAACATCGACAAAAATAGATATTTTTTTCACACAGCCTCACGCTACAGGGGATTAAAAAGAAAAGGCATTATTCGTCCAACCCCAGTTCGGCCCTCGCTCCCATGTTGAGAAAGTCTGCAATCTCGTTGAAATTCACTTTCGCTAAAAATTCCGTTCGGAACCGAGAATTGTGTGCTCCAATACGCTCATAAAATAAGTCTTCCGCGATGGATCGAAGTTCATCAGGGCTGATTTGGTATCCGGAATCTTTCCGAACAGCATCGATCGCCTGACTAAGGCAGTTATTAACCTCAAAAATATCAAGATAAGTCCGATACGTTTCATGGTTTGTCCACGAGCCAGAATCATTCTGCATAACCGTATCGAGCTTCCTTTAGATCAAGCGTTACAACAATCATGCCGATCCAGTTCAAATCTTCCGAACTCATTAATGAACTATGTTTGGGCGATGGCTTCGAGCACTTTTTTTTGAAAGTCATGAACCGCATGTTCACTAAAGTAACTCCGCGCTTCATTGGCGATTAGACGTCCCTGGTGATAGCCAAGACTGTGCAATCCTTTTTGAACTGTTTCACATAGCGGAATATCTTCGTCGCGAACAGAGTTAACAAAATCAATCACTCCTCGCTGCTCTTTTGTCGGCTCGCTTGTCGAAAAATACCACTCACAAATCTGCGTTGTGGTTTCAGGTCCAGTCGGCAAATGATAAAAAATATTAAGGTAACCGCCGGGATAAACTTCAATCGCCCAATTTGGCCATAGGAGCCAACTGCCGAACTCTCGCGACTCTCCACCTCTGTCCTCAGATTTAACGTAACTCGTCGCCTCGCCCACGCCACGGCTTGCATGACTATGGAACTTTTTGTGTACTGTAATCTGGTAGGACTCCATATCAAGCGAACCCTGCGCGAGACCAGGATGCTGATTAGGACAGTGATAACACTCGGAATAATTCTCTACCGAGTTTTTCCAATTCGCATTCAGGTGAATTTCCCGCTGATCTGCCAATTTCAGGTCTCGGACATGCGGCGACAATTCTAGTACCTCTTTTTCAAAATCCCATAAGTCAGTTATCAGGGAGTCAGCATGATGATCAAGATTAATAAAGACAAAACCGCAGAAGAGTTCAGCGCGCACTTCACTCAAAGAGATCTCT
This sequence comes from Arenicellales bacterium nBUS_48, assembly GCA_051201575.1. GTDB lineage: Bacteria > Pseudomonadota > Gammaproteobacteria > Arenicellales > UBA868 > UBA868. The sequence continues at coordinate 1,867,460 of CP179197.1, forward strand.
GAGCTCGAAAAGTTCCTGACTTGATCGCTATGCAAAGCGCGTCTTAACTTTCCGGAAAGCTCATACGCCCAGCGATGGTAAGGGCAGACAATTGCTGAGCTGACATTTCCCGATCCCTCGAGCAATCGATGGGCGCGATGCTGGCACACGTTATGAAACGCCCGAATCTTACTGTCCTGATCACGAACAACGAATACGCTCTGATCTCCGATGTCACGCACAAAGAAATCTCCAGGAGATTCAAGCCTTGAGACATGGCACGCATACTGCCAGGTTCGATGGAAGATGCTCTCCTGTTCACGACTAAACACATCTAGATCAAAATAAAAGCGACCTGGAAGTGTATGAGATGACAGAGGATCATCGGTGAAGCGTCCAATGTCGGGTAGCTTATTCATTCTGAAATTTGAGGAAATTTCTCAGCAATTCAATATTGCTATAAATCCTAACTAAACTAAAACCAATCGACAAGCAACGTTTTAATCCAGCCCATCTTGATGGTTGTTTCAATTCAATTAAGTCGTTTTCCGGTCCGCCAATCCCACGGCGCTATAAACTCTCCTGCCCATAACCCCCTGCCGGCCTTACGAGCTTGATCTTCTTCGGGGATGTATTGCTCTGAATATTTCCGGTAAGCAAGACCAAGGCCTTCAGATACGATTCTCGCATTAAGGTTGTATCCGCTGACGAAGCAGTTTGCGACCAAATTCCCAAATTGGTCTTTTTGATTACCTACGCATCGAACTTCTTTGGTATACGTCCATTGCCGAACCATTTCTGTAGCTTTATAACCGCAGGACCAAATCACGTCATTGATACGGCAAGTTTGTTCTTTTTCGGGGGCGTCAACTCCATGAAGACTCACCTTATTGCCAGAGATAGACAGCGTGTCGCCGTCTACAATCACTGCGGGGCCAGATAGATCGGCATAGGCTTTCAAGCCAAGGCCCATAAGTAACAACAACATAAACGGAATCATTTTCATTTATTGAGCATGCCAAAAAAGTGCGCCCTATAAACCGTTGAACAAAACCATTGCTGTCCGACCTGAATCAGGCGATCCGAGAGTAGCGCATAAAAAAATTTTAAACGCACCAGAAAAATAATTCTGCCTAAACAAAAACTCTTAATAAAACGTAAGGATGACGAAACAAAGCTTTGCACACTTCGAAATCCTTAAAAACGGCGCTTAGAATTCACAATGTTGGCCCACAAAAACTCCAAGGTACTTTGAACAAATTGCCTTGCTTGTCCCTTCGTCTCGCATCGTCATTAACGCATAATTCAACGAATGAACATACGGTGAACCTTTTTGGGCGGCGAACGTCAATAGATCATTCCTTAGATTTAGTTTAGATAACGCTAATTTTTTGCCTTTATGGGCCGCGAGCAGTTGTCGACCTAATGGATACAGCGTAACTAAACCATCGTATTGATCAAGATTAGTTATCAGCATACGGAATCCATCATTTGCGCTCTCAATCTCGACCGGGTGTCCTCCCAACTGACTGACCATAGGTCCTGCGATAGATTCCTTTTCTACCAACAACACCTTGTCTTCGATATCAGATAAGTGTTTGTATGGATCCTTGTCACCCTCAAGCAAGGTCGTGCTGGTTGTGAGCGCAGCCGTGACGATCGCTGAGAGAAAAATACCAACGATCATGCTGCTCAGCATCACCAAGCGCCCTCCCATTGTTTTTGGAGGCTCAGGCAATTCACCCTGAATCATGGCAATTGAGGTCAACCATCCAGAATGAGTGACGCGGCGATCTTGGGTATCCACTTGCTCGACTTTTTTTCTTCTAATCTCGATTATCCAGAACAGCACACTCATCAACAAAAATACAAGAATCACCCAAAACAGAGGTATCAAAAAATGCTCTCCAATAATCTCAATTGACCTTATGAAAACATTGTGATTTTTTTGATAGAGGATGGTTAGATGGCTAATCATGAAGGGTTGAGTAAAATCCGCGGAATTATAAAGTTCGACAGTAGGAGAAAAATCGCCCAAAAGAATATCGTACTGATTCTCTTCAAGCCCAGCGACCGCTTTTGAGGGGTCTTTATCCGCTGCTTGATATTTATAGTCCCAGCCATTAATTTTGGCAGCCTCTTCCCAAAGCTCTACCACTAATCCAGAGAACTTACCGCTCTCACTCAAAACAAAAGGGGGGCTACTTAACAGCCCAACTCGAATAGTCTTACCGCTTTCCTCAGCTGACAGGGCAATAGAAGCACTCATCATCATTAACAAAGCTAAGATTCTAATTATCAATGGGTAACCTCTTTGGTTTGAAATGGCAGGGATAGTGGCTGCCACTTTTGTGCTAAATAAAAATTTCTACACTCAGAATTCTTGTATGCTGGGTTTTTTAAAAACGCTGTCGCCACCATGCCCCTAACGTATTGGTCTGGACATAAATCTCCTTAGCGGTAACGTCGTAGCCATATGCCTTTGCAATAACAGCGAGGCCCTCTCCCACGCCGGAGCCATTACTCATAGCGGCATCCACAATTGAAAAAACCTGTTCTTGAAGATCATTATTTTCTAGAACCGCTTGCCTAAAAGATTCGAACTCAGTCAATGCGTCGTGCCAGATTTTGATTTTTTGAGCTGCACCCTTACCGAATCACTCTTATCAACGCCTAATTTAGGTCTGGAGGTCATTTCCACACCTCGGGCTTCGTTTAATTCTTTTTCTCGGGCGCTAATCAGAGAAAGACAGTCTCGCATTCTGACGATAGTGTCATCGGACAGCACGTGACGGGCCTCTCTATGAACTGCCGTCTCACGGGCGATCTCAGTCAGTATCGAACGCATTTCTCTAAGTATTTGAGCTTCGATTGTCTTTTTTGTCATAACATGATTATAGCTGACCTCGGTTAGATCAATTAACCCAGCAGCCTCAATTAGATTGAAACGCTCACGCCCAGACGCTTGAAGACAAAAACCAACCAATCAATCTCTAGCAGGTCAAAAATTCAGAACGTCATGAAAATTCAAATCTGGGCTAAAGCACGGTCTAGTGCGTTCGCAAACGACATTCGGTCTTTTTCGCTGAAACCCTCAGGCCCTCCAGTGGTTACGCCACTGCTTCTCAGAGACTCCATAAAATCTCTCATATTCAGGCGCTGCCTCACGTCCTCTTCAGAGAATTTTTCGCCCCGAGGGCTTAGCACTAAACACCCTTTTGCGACGAGCTCAGCCGCAAGCGGAATATCCTGGGTAATCACGATATCGCCATTTCTTGCATGCGAAACAATATATTGATCAGCAACATCAAAGCCAGAGCCTACTTTTACAGCGGTAATAAACGAAGACCGAGGAACCTCAAGCAGTTGGTTTGCGACGAATGTCACGACGGTCTGTGTTCTTTCTGACGCGCGGTAAAGAATTTCTTTAACCGGTCTTGGTGACGCATCAGCATCAACCCAGATATTTCTCTTTGTCTCGATGATAGTCACTCCTTTTTTTTGAATATGTGAGGGAGTTCTGCTCGATGCACATCACTAGAATCGTGCATCTCTTAAACACTAAGATTATTAGCCTGTCCTGATGCAAAAAGACCCGCCAGGGCGGGCCTTTTCAACAGATCCGAAAACTCGACTATCGGAGCGTAAGTACTTTTTAGCCAGCTGGAAGATATGGGATTGAACCCGCGATATCCGTGTCATCAATGACATGAAAATTACTGACACCGCCCGCCTGCCTTGCCTTGCCAAAGGGTGCATACTCGGGATCCGAAACGAAGTTATCCAATGATTCTCGTGAAGGAAATTGGATAATGGCAATCAATGTACTGTCTTTGTCGTCGCCCTCCAATGTAGAAATATTACCGCTGCGCGACAGGTATTTCCCTCCATGTTTCTCGACAATATTATGGACATTCGCCGCATAGTCCGGCACCCAACTGTCGTCTGTTACCTTGATATCACCAATTAAAAAAACGCTCATGATTCTCCCCCTTTTTAAATTTGAACCTCTTATTTTTTTGTCGGAACAAACAACTCACAAATATTGATGCCAATGGTCATCAACAGCTGCAAGCTTACGGCGAGCTTATCGTTTGGCTCAAACCGTTTAGACAGCGTTCTATTCCCGCGCTATCTTACCTAACAGTAAAACAGTTTCGTGTCAGAAGCCTAATAAGAATCCCTTATTGTCCGATTCTGGAGCGTAAAGCAGGGCTGGAGGCCGGGCAGATCAGAGAGACTCAAGTGACGCGACAACCTAAACGAATGGCGGCACTCCTTACTGTGGCAACGGTTTATGCGCTGTTTCTGGCAGCCGGACGATAAATAGGAATGAAATAGCGGCAGCAAAAATAAGGTACCACGCTATCGATAAATCGTCATGGGAGCGTTCAATGATCCATGTCGCGACAAGAGGGGTTGTTCCCCCAAAGATGGCCAGGCTGATGTTATAGCCGACTGACAGTGCGCTGACCCGAACCCGACTGGGAAACATTTCGGTTAATGTTGCCGGAATTCCACTTAAGTATGCAGCCAGAAGAATCGCGAAACCAATCTGTCCCATCATGACCATCGCAAAATCCACATGATGCATCAGTACGATTAGGGGGTATCCCAGAAGCACCGCACCGCCGGATCCAAACAACAGCAATGATTTGCGACCCACCTTGTCTGACAACGCCCCAAAAACAGGAACCAAAACTAAAAGTACGGCCAGCGATAAAGAATTAATATCGAGCGCATCTGAACGCGGTACTTTTACCTCCTTAATCAACCATGTCACTGCATAAACAAACATGAGATAAAAGCCGACCGCGTTAAAGATATTGATGCCGATGACTTGGGTGACCGCGCGCCACTCGGTACGAAATGCATCAATTATGGGATTAGCCGAATCGTTTGATTCAGTTTTGGGCATCTCGGGGAGATGACGGCGTATTAATAAACCCACAACGCCCACTGCAATTCCCGATAGAAAAGCGATCCGCCAACCCCAATCCGAAACTGCCTCAGCAGATAAAAGATTACTAAGCAGCGCGCCCACGCCAGACCCCAGCAAGATGCCCCCGACTGCGCCAACCAACGTCCAGCTCGTAAAAAAACCGCGACGTTTCGAGGGGGCATGCTCCGCTAGATAAACAATCGAGCTGGTGTATTCACCGCCTACGGCCAGGCCCTGCAACATCCGCATCAGCACCATCAAGACTGCTGCCGAGACTCCAATCGTCGCATGATCAGGCAAAATTCCAATCATGCCACTTGGAATTGCCATGAGAAGAACCGACAGCACTAACGCCCGTTTCCGTCCAATCTTATCGCCAATAAAGCCGAAAATAACTCCGCCGATTGGCCTCATTAAAAAGCCAGCGGCGAACGCTCCAAACGAAGCAATCAAAGAGACTGTGGGATCGTCGGACGGAAAAAAAAGTCTCCCAATAATTGGCGCAAAAAATCCGTAGACCGCGAAATCGTACCACTCCAAAACATTTCCCGTAACTCCCGCTGCAATTACCTTGCGACGCTGACGTGCTTTTTGATCCATCTTTTTTCCTACATTCTGTGAGGTTTTATGATGAGCATCTTAACGCAATAACCTTTCCCCCTCTGCAAAACCCCGAAACCAAGAGAAAACTTACTCTATGGGTTGGCTCATCTGGGATGGCACGACACAGCATCGGTACGACTAAGGTCGAGACTTCAGAGGCGTTTACGAGTGCAGGTCAACCCCGGATTCAATGTAAAAAACCAGCAAAAGGATGCCCGCACCACAAACAGTCCCAATCAAAAAAGCGCCAAAACTGGAATCGCGGACTTCTGACAGCTCGTAATGAAAAACGTTAAGCAGCAGCGCGCCTGCAAGAAAAGATGATAAGAATGCTGCTGTCACAAGGTTATGCTCGCCCAAAGTCACACCAAGAACCCAACCGAACAAGAGTGCTCCGCACAAGACGTACCGACCCCACTTATTAAAGTTAGTTGCCTCGTGGGCTTCGTGTTCCGCGTCAATCATCATCATGTGTAGTGCGACTGCAAGGGTAAAAATACCGGCAACCATGACATCAACCATGATCCGCTCGGGCATTGTATAGGTAATGATCACGTTATAGACGCTGAATGATGCGATCGAAATAACAAAGGAGCGATGAATTTTATCTTGGCTCTTATCAGACTCTTGGCGGCACCAACGTTTTAAACCGAAGAAAAACAAAAACCCGAGAAATGCCAATAAGAAAACACCGATCTCAACAAAATGAACCCCTACAAAATGGGAATGAAGGATTTCCCCAATTGAGTTTTTGCTTTCAACCAAGCCAGGTAGCATATGAAGAAAAACATAAGCGACGGCAAACCCGCCGCTGAAAGAAGTAAACCCTTTTTGGGCTAGCCACGGACTGCGTCGAATATAAGGTGCCGCGAGATGCAACGCGACCAGTATCGCTGTTGATAACAACGAGTAGATTAAAACCTCTCCACTAAAGCTATTATCAAAGACTTGGTCCATCACCCCTCTCCTTTTCCGAACATGATTTTACGTAGAGAGCTTGATCATAACGAAAAAACTAGCTGACACCTATCTTTAAGCCACCGCCCAGTAAATCAAAAAACAAAATCCTGACCCCAGGCAGAACAAAACCATCGGCAAACCGAGATGGGCATTCTTATCAACGGTATGGGATAAAAGTTGCCGCGTTACAGTCTCGATTTCGGCCAGGGCTAAGATCTCGTGATTTGAGAGAGCCCGGCTATAAGGATTCCTCTGGCTGCAAATTTACTCATCACTCGAATCAAGTTCTGCGGCCAGCCCCCGCTTTGTCACTAATACAAGCGCATCGGTCAATTTTCGCTGCGTCATTTGAAGCGCATCGATAAAAGCCTGGCCGGCGTCTGCTACCTCGTCAACACTAATCGAGTCGTCCTTCACGAAATACCATTGGTCCTCGAGCTCATTGGTCTGCCGCAATGAAGCCATTGCCTCTTCAACAACTGCCATATCTAAATCAATTTCACTCATTTAAGGCTCGTATTTCTCCACGATATTCAAAACGTTTGGGTATGCAGCGCTCTTCAGCTAAAAATTATTTCTAGTCTTACTTTCAATCTACAGACCTTGACTAACGAAGATGCGTTTCTGCGAATCGAAAACCAGCGCATCCTATTCAGTGGCCTAATTATATTCCTTTTACTTTCGTAAGAAGAAGAATCTAATATCGATCAATGATGATCCCGAAAATGACGGATCTTGTTCTGCGTCCAATAGAAACTGATCTTAATCCAATGATTCCCTAATGCGCACCCCGCAATCAGACCAATAAGAAACACCGCGGTTAGTAGCAACAAAATGTCAAAGTTCATTATTTACCTTGGCGACAAGCCCGGGTGCTGTGGACGAAAGCTTCTAAACAAAAACTCACAACTTAATGACAAAGTACTAAGGCTCTCTCGTATTTTCCAAAAATAGGATCTCCCCATGCCTTCACTCGTTATTCACAAATTCTAAACTTTATTATCACGTCGTTTCGGCCAAAATTAAAAAAATTATTAAAGGAAATAACAATCAATGAAAACTCTTTCTGCTATCTTATTTGCTGCCGCTACTTTAATCACATCGCAGTCGTTATTTGCGAGCGACTGCTCCGGCGGCGATCACGATCATGGCGATATGTATGATAAAGATCACGCCTCCGTAGAGAGCGACAACGAAAGAGGTGGCGGAAACTACTAACGGCCACCCAGCGCTTTAAGGCGAAATAGGGCCTCACTGAGGCCCACGTTTCGCAAACCTTATTAATATCACAAACAATACGGTAGAAAAAGCAACCAGCGAAACCGGAGGAAGATATCCGTGCCAATCTGCAGGATTCAACCATCCGGTCAAGCCCATCACAAGGGCGTGTCCGCCAGAAATTAGCAGACTTATGTATCCTAATCGCTGGCCTCGCTTCCATCGGTCAACGCCCACCGCCTCGATCATGAACGGAAGCGACGTTACAGCTGTTACCGACAGACACCATAGGCTCAAGATACCGAACAACATGCTGAGCTCACCGGTTACATTCAGTCGTCCTGATATTTCGAAAAATTTCGGATAATACTCTGGCGAAAAAAGTAGCAACGCCATGAGTGCATGGATCGCTGCCAGTGAAAAGCCCATCAACCCGAAAAACTTAATCAGAGTCAATCGCTTCGGCGGATCGCTGGAATAAGTCTTAATCCATTTACCGACAAGATAGGACATCGAAATAAAAAAGACAGCGGCTAGCGCCAGGGCTTTATTCAGAATAAACAACGGCAGTTGCGCCCAATCGACGCCTGCAAAGATATGGTATCGAATCACAGCGTAAGTTAACGCGATTCCCAGCAGCAATAAAAACCATCTCACTGTAAACGACTGGACCAAGCGATCGTTAAAACTATTTTGATCCATATTAAGTCTCGCTCAAGATTCTAGATATTTTAGAGACGGGCCGATTAAGGCAAGACGAGTAAACCATAAACTAAAACCCATTCGACAGGCTGGCTTACTGACCTCCTCTCACTGGGTTGCTGGACGAACTTCAAGGTAAGTCCCGAACGCCGAATCTGAGAGCAGTTGACCGAGGCCACGTTGACTGGCGTTAAAGGTTAATTCCGGATTAAATGATGGCGCCTTCAGAAAAAGTGCTATTGCCTCCTCGTCGGAGCCCGTTAATTCCTGACTATTTGATTCAAGAAATGCAGAAAGCGCATTACCCCATGCATCGCATCGGAGATAAAGATCATGGATCAATTCTGCGTTCTGCTCATAGACCACCGAAAGCCGCATCAGCTCAGTATCTCTCATCGAACCGATCTCCCGGTTTGTCGGTAGATCCCCGTTAGTGGACCGATTTGCGACATAAACTGCGTTAAACACTTGCTCCATCATATTCATGGAGCCATAAAACTGCTCAATATAATCAGATGGTATTTTCGTGATTTCTACAAGCGAATCCGGCGAAATCAGGGTCGAAGCATAAGTGATCGCGCTGCAACTTAATGCATCTCGACTCACATCGCCGTCAGCGTGACAATATCCCACCACAACCAGGCTAGCCAGGATAACTACAATTTTTTTAACTCGTGTAATGATCACAATTCCCTCCTAAAAAACCTGTCTCAACCCTTATTTTATGGGCAGCTGCCACCCGTATTGATAAATATTATTTAAGTTTCGATTCAAATAATCGAGCGATATCGACCTAAGCCTACTCTGGTCGCGCCAGTCTTTCGCGAGCGGTCTGCACTAATGAGTAAAGAGCTGGAATCATCAAGATTCCAAACAGGGTAGCCGCAAGCATGCCACCAAAAACGGCAAGTCCGATCGAGATTCGACTTGCAGCGCCTGCCCCACTGGATAACACCAGTGGCATGACGCCAAGCACAAATGAGATCGCTGTCATGATTACGGCTCTAAACCTTAACTCAGCCCCTTGCATCGTGGCATCAAAAATTGATTTACCTTCGTCTCTCAATTGTTTTGAGAATTCAACGATTAAAATGGCATTTTTTGAAGCAAGGCCAATCAACATGATTAGGCCCACCTGAGTATACAGATTGACCGGCAAGCCCACGACACCGACGGCCGCCAAAGCGCCCAACAACGCGATCGGCACTGAGAGTAAAACACTGACTGGAATCGCCCAACTCTCGTACTGAGCCACCAAAAACAGATACACGAATATCAAGGACAAGGCGATGATGATGCTCACCTGACCAGCCGCTCTTATTTCCTGATATGACATGCCGGTCCATTCAAAAGCCAGGGTGTCGCCTAAGTGCTCTCTCGCCACACGCTCCATTGCAACGATAGCGTCGCCTGAACTTTTCCCAGCAGCAGCATTGCCGCTAATCGTTGCCGACCGAAACAAGTTATAACGATCAACAATATCTGGCCCAATCGCAGACTCGACCCGGGTGACCGCAGCGAGCGGTACCATTTCACCGGCGTCATTACGCACAAAAAGCTTTCCGATGTCTTGGGGTTCGTTCCGGGCATCTGCTTCAGCTTGCACCATAACGCGATACGCCCTACCTGACCGATTGAAATCATTGACATAAAGGCCGCCCAACTGCGTCTGAAGGGTTGAAAAGATTTCGTTTAACGAAACGCCTAAAACCTTGGCTTTTTCACGATCCACTTCCAGCCAAACTCTTGGCGCTGACGCCGAGAAAGTTGAAGAAATGCCAGTCAGGTCCGAGTCTTGATTTGCGGCAACGATAAGACCATTTAACGAGGACTCAAGATCAACGAGACTGCCGCCTGATAAATCCTGCAGGACAAACTCAAAACCGGACGTCGAGCCCAACCCTGGAATTGGAGGCGGCACAAACGGAATAATGCGGGCGTCACTATTTGAGCTCGCAATCGATCGTAATTTGCCAAATATGGTTTTGAGTGATAATTCGGGTGTGTCCCGATTATCCCAATGATCCAGTATTCCGATGAGAAATGCTGCGTTCGGCGACATTGAGCCACTGAGCATACTAAAACCGGCAACAGACATGACGTCAGTTACTCCCGCTATCTCGCCCAGTTCGTTCTCAATCTCGGTCAACACTAATTCGGTGCGATTCAGCGAGGCCCCGTCTGGAAGTCGCAAATCGACCATAAACGCCCCCTGATCCTCATAGGGTAAAAATCCAGTCGGAAGACCCTTAAACAGGAACCCCATCCCCGAAAAAATTGCAATGAGCAACACGATCGTAACGGCTCCACGACGCACAAAAATCGTCGCAATTCTGGAATAACCACGGGTTATGGCATTAAAGAAACGATTAAAAATTTGATACCAGCGCGGTTCTTTCCCGGCGGGCTTGAGCAGTACCGCGCACAGTGCCGGACTCAGCGTTAACGCATTTATTGAAGAGATTGCAACGGCCGCTGAAATTGTTACTGCGAACTGCCGGAACAATTCGCCAGTAATCCCAGGAATCATCGCGACAGGCACAAACACGGCAAGCAGAACAAGTGTTGTTGCAATAACAGGTCCGGCTACTTCCTGCATTGCCAGTCGAGTGGCCTCGACAGGCGTCTTGCCATCTGCAATATGACGTTGGGTATTCTCGACAACCACGATTGCATCATCCACGACAATTCCGATCGCCAGAATAAGAGCAAACAGCACAATCGTATTAATCGAGAAACCGGCCATCAGCAGTACAGCGAAAGTCCCGATCAGAGAAACAGGGACCGCAATACCAGGCACAAGTGTTGCTCGCCAATCTCCTAGAAAGATAAAAACGACCAGAACGACCAAAGCAACGGCCTGAAAAAGCGTCACAATAACTTCACGAATCGATATACGAACGTAACGAGTCGTGTCATAAAGAATGCTGTAGCGCATGTCCGGCGGAAAGCGCTCAGAGAGGCGATCGAGCTGAACACGAACCTGGTCTGCAACATCAAGAGCATTAGCACTGGGTAATTGGTAAATACCCATAACTACCGCTGGGTTTCCGTTCAGCCTTCCATACGCCCCATAGGATTGAGATCCAAGCTCTACTTGAGCAACATCCCCCAATCGGACCTTGGCACCATCAGGATTTACACGAATCATGATGTTCCTAAACTCTTCTGCTTCGGCCAGTCGACCTTGAGTCACAACAGAATAAGTGAATACCTGATCATCGGATAAAGGAGGTGCGCCGATCTGTCCAGCAGGCACTTGAATATTCTGCTCTTTTAAAGCATTAGCAACATCGCTCGCCGTAATGCCGAGACTTGCCATTCGCTGTGGGTCAAGCCAGACTCGCATGCCCCACGTGAGTTCACCAAAAATTGTGGCTTCCCCGACACCTGAGACGCGCGACAAGGCGTCACGAATATTAATTGACGCGTAGTTTGATAGTGCGATGCCATCATGCGTCCCGTCAGGAGAATCCAGGTTAATAACCATCACCATATCGGTAGACGTTTTGCGCGTGGTTACGCCCTGGCGAACGACCTCCTCAGGCAACTTTGAAGAAACAGTCGCAACTCGATTCTGAACGTTTACGGCCGCCATATCTGCATCGGTCCCGACTTCAAAAGTTACGGTAATCGTTAGCGCGCCATCATTGGACGCTTTTGACTGCAGATAAATCATACCCTCGACGCCGTTGATCGCTTCTTCGAGCGGGACGGCAACCGTTTGCTCTACAACCTCTGCACTCGCACCAGGATAGATCGCTTTGACTTTTACGGTTGGCGGCGTAATCTGGGGAAATTGCGCAACCGGGAGCGCACTCACTGACAGCAAGCCGACAAGCGTTATGAAAATCGAAATTACAAAAGCAAATTTCGGTCGGCTTATAAAAAATTGACTAAACATATTACGGCTTAATTCGACAGTACGACGTTCACCGTCACGCCGGGTCTCACTTTTTGCAGTCCGCGCGTCACAATTCGCTCTCCAATGACAAGCCCCGACTTCACAATAAAGTTCTCACCACGAACTTCACCGATCTCAACCGTTCGTTGTTCTATTTGGTCTTTGTCATTCACCACTAAAACTGATCGACCCGACCCGCTTGCCAAGACAGCCTTCTGAGGCACAAGCAAACCGGATTTTCCAGTTTTACCCTGAAACATAACCGAAACAAATTGACCCGGTCTCAATAATTTTTGTGGATTTGGAAAAGATGCTCTCAGCGTAAGCGTGCCCGTGCCGGAATCAATCTCATTGCCAATTAAATTGAGATCGCCCATATGCTCATAGTTCTCACCGTTGGACAATCGTAGCTGTGGACGTAATAACGTTCTGGCGCTACTCGCATCACTCACTGAAACATTGCGTCGAAAGTTAAGGTACTCAACGTCACTAATGGTGAAGTGAACATCTATTGGATCCAGAGCCACGATCGTAGCCAGAACACCCGATTCAGGTCCAACCAAATTACCGACGTTTACATTGGTTTCGCCAATAACGCCCGAATTTGGCGAAACAATCGAGGTATATTGAAGATCTAATTCCGCGCGTTGCAACGCCGCCTTGCTTGCATCGAGCGCGGCCGCCGCAATCCGCGTTGAAGTTCGAGCCGAGTCGGCCTCCTGATCACTGATCGATTGACTCAGCACCAGTTTCTCCATGCGTTTTTGCGTCATCGTAGCGTCGTCCAGACGTGCGCGATCTGATGCCACCTGAGCCTCCGATTGAGCCACTGAGGCTTGATAACTATCTGACTCGATCACATATAGAACGTCTCCAGTCGCGACGGGGCGACCTTCCTCAAAAAGACGCTCCTCCAGGACGCCACTGATTCGCGCGCGAAGCTCAACGCGGCTTGTTGCACTCGTGCGACCGATAAATTCTCGGTTCACTTCAATCTGTGATTCATTAAGTGTCATTACCGTAACAACAGGAGTCGTTTTCTCAACCGGCGCAGGGGTTTCTGAGCACGCCACAACCATCGGCAGACAAAGACTCATCAACAGCAGTTTTCTTTTCATATCTATAAATTAAAGTGGAATAGGCTCACGAGTCATTTCAAAACTGTCGATGAAAACAGAATTGTTCACTCTTCTTACAAAGCAATGATACCGTGATCGAGCGACACATTAAATTCTGGGTCAAAATTACCGAGGTTCAACCCCCGTCAGGCTCATCCTGACAACTGCTATTCCCATTAATCTGATCTGCAGATAGTGGTTGAAATCCGTCCCGCACAAATGCACTTTCCAGATACCGCCAGAACGGTCTCTCGCGATCAATCGAAAGCACATAACCTTGAATGGGCCATTTATCAGAACAAATTCTTTGGGATGCGTGAGATCGCACGACGCCTGCTCCTTTGCCTCGTTCACTGGTGTTGCGCCAGAAAACCGTACAAGGCAAATCGGTCGACTCAACGCTTTAACAGTATTTCTCGACCGCCCTGTAAGTTGTCATTTAAACCGGCGGCTAGCAGGTCAGAGGCTCATTCCCGCCTTTCACGAAAACGAGTGATCAGTCCTAGCGTACTTGATTGCTTATCTATAATAAGAGACTCGTGATCATAAACGCAGTAACAATTTCTTTCAACTGCGGCGATAACGATTCAGCTACGTTTACTCCACGTTTTTAGACCGTTACTTGAAAAGTCACTGACGATAATTTAAAAGACGCCGTACCCAATCGACTGTCTGTGCTGCCCCACTCGCTTAGTTCGTGAGCATGAGTTGGCCGATTACTTTGACTCGCAGTCGACGTTCTTTTTTAGCGAGACCGCAAACCACTATTTGCCCAAGTGACTGCAAGACGTTGGCCGGTATCACCGCACTACACAAGAGAGATAAATCTAATCCACATCCAGATTAAAACTGCAATTGACGGCACCCAGATCAACGCCCGAACCGGAAATCCGCCGGCCACAATCAATTGATTGAAAAAAATATGATAAGCCGAATGAGCGACTCTCAAAAAGAAGAACCAGTATGCGAGAGAAATAAAAGTCTCGTCGACTTTCCCCGTCACGAAGATGCAAATGCAAACAACATAAAACAGAATCGGAAACTCAAACAAGTTAACCAGATTTCTCTGTGTATTTTTTAACAGCCGACTCCCCTCTTTAAATGGTGGATGGCGAAACGCTTCACCTTCTACGACTCCGTCAAGGTAAATCTCTTTAAGTCGGAAGACAGTTGACAGCAACACAACAAAAACCGAAAGCGCTCCAAGATAAAACATTGGAAAGAAAATTTCTGTATTCATGGTTTGACCCTCATCAAGATGTTTGCAGACACTCTGTGATCGCGCTGATTATCTAGGGCTTGATTTTACCTATTTCTGGCAACTTGCCGTCGTCCGTCACGCTGCTCTCATTTTTATGGAATAATTTCAGCAGGAAATCAAAGTCTTTCTCTCTATGCATTACACTAATTTTTGATATCAACCTTGATAACGGTTTGAACCCAATGCCTCTTCAAGATATTTCCCGTCAAATCAAGCCACTCCCCGTGCAAACGTTCGATATAGCGATGTCCTTGCCTGATGAAATCGCACGAATCGCATTGAACAAGGATGGCGTCATTTGCCTTAAAAATGCGCATGATCCGAAATGGCTTTCCTTAATTGAAACTGGAATCAATGAGGCGTTAAACGGTGCAAGCCAAAATTTGGATATCGTTAAGAAGGCGGGCGATGACGGTCAGTTCTCATTTTCAAGTCAGGCATGGCGTCAGGTCGATACTTTTCGCGAGGCTATATTTGAATCTCGCGCCCCTGACATCGCTTGGCAGTTACTTGACTGCGCATCAATTAATCTTTTTTATGATTTTCTTTTGATCAAGGAAGCTTACACAAATAAAACAGCAACGCCGTGGCACCAAGATCATGCGTATTATCCATTAAGCGGTCAGGGCGTCATAAACTGCTGGACGGCACTCGACACGATTCCAATGGAAACTGCCCTGCGATTTTGGGCAGAATCACACCGTAGCGCCTGTCTTTTCCAGGCGGCTAATTTTGCGGGCGGTTCGGATTACGAGCATATTCAAAGTGACCACCCCGTGATCCCGGATATTGACAACGATCGCAGCGCGCGTATCTTGGCATGTGAGCTCTCACCTGGGGATATGTTGGTGTGGGATTCATTTACCTTCCATAGCGCCCCAGGTAATTCTCTAGGCACCCGCCGCGCTGCATTCTCAATCAACTGGGCAGCAGACACTATTCGATTTCGCGATATCCCAAGTCTTAAGAGTTATCGTTCTAAAGATATTTCGGACGGCGACCCTATGACTTGCGCAAAGTTCCCCCAAGTGCGTCCCAGTTTAAAAACGACATGATTTGACTGCGCGGCTCCACTGAAACACGCTTTGTTGACGCGTGAAGGATCGCGCACAACTATCCGACTGATTTAGCCTGTGATTTCTACAAACAAAATGTTTTAACTAAATCTTGCCTGCCCTAAGTTAACGCACTTTTAACCGGCGGAACTTAATGGTCGCGTCCACTTATAGATTATTTCGCGCCTTTTTAACTTCCTAAGCTGATGTCTGCGTTTCGCTTTCGCATCTTTTATATAAATGACGATAGGTTGAGTCAACGACAAGGACATCGTCAAATGAAATTTGCGCATGCCACTGACCTTGCGAGCGTGCACACTTGTGATGGTAAAACTGCACCTTGAGATCGACTGAGTGCGCCTCATCGACTATCCCGCAGACCAGGCCTTTATCCGAGTCATCCACAAGAATCCAATCGCCACCTTTTATTTCGTCTCTCGGGCAAGACCTCAGAGTCTCAATTTCAACGCTTCTTGGCACCATCCTTCGAAACTCAACCCCATATTTCACGGGCGCCTCATCGTTATCGAAGCGGGCAGCAGGGTTATACCATTCAGTAATCTCCATTGGCCTCTCCCCGACAACTTCCCAGTCCATTTCCTCGCTATTCCAACGCCGGTCATCGACATCATGAACATCGTAGAACGGAAAAATCCCAATTGCATCTTCGTCCACAGCAAACACCACCAACTCTATGTCTTCATCTTTGATTTGGACAATGTCGCCAACACTGAACGCTTTTATTTTCAAACTAAATCTCCCAGACTCCACACGCCAAGAACCGGCATCACGATCAACGTGAATTAAATTTTTTACCAACCGACTAAAATCAGGACTTCAAAAATCTTCTATTTTCTATGTTACTTTATTTATTAATGCTGATAATCAACAGTCTTTCACTCTTAGATTTTGAGAAAAAATGAAAATTAACAAGTTTTTTACGTGGGTTGTCTTTTACCTGTGTGTCCTTGTCGCCAGTAGCTCAGGATTCGTTTTTCCATTGGGAAGTGCGAACGAGTGGTTTTCAGCGCTTAATTCGCCCGCATTCTCGCCACCAAATTGGGTTTTTGGACCTGTATGGACCGTCCTCTACCTCTTGATTGCAACGAGCGCATTCCTGATTCTTCAAAAAAGAAGCGAGTGGCTACCGCTCGCGATTGCGTTTTGGGCGTTACAGCTTTCTCTAAACGTAATTTGGACGCCAGTTTTCAGTGGCGCCCAAAACCTTCAACTCTCTTTTTATTACATCGTGGCCCTTTGGTTGAGTATCGTGGCATACATCTTTTGCAGCTGGCGAATTAGTCGCTGGGCAAGCATGATGATGATGCCTTACCTATGCTGGGTGAGCTTTGCAACGGCGCTTAACTTCGCATACTGGCAGATAAATATTTAAGACACAGCTGTTCCAGAGACTTGATCAAATATTCCGATATAAGTCCAACTGAGAGCAGAAATGAGAATAACTAGGTACTTTTTTTAATTGTCATACATGCTCCCAAACAATCTGCTCAAACGACGGGCGCTAGGTCTTTTTGCTTAAGCGTTGGTTGTCCGCCTCAAGGGCCCTCGCTTTAGTGATCGCTGAAGCGATAAGCCCCGTCGGCACTGCAACAACCCCCAGTCCTACAATCAGTATCAAGCCGGTAAAGATCTTTCCCGCCGCAGTGATGGGATAAATATCGCCGTAACCCACCGTCGTCAGTGTCGCCACAGCCCACCACAAGCCATCGAGGATGGATGAAAAGGCTTTTGGTTGAGCCGGGTTTTCAAAGTGGTAAATCCCGTAGGCTGCCACGAACAATATAAAAAAAGCGAAAAAAAGAAATACAAGAATCTCTTCTTTCGCAATGGACAAAGCGATCTGGAATCGGCGGATAGCCGAACTGTAATTCGCAAGTTTTAAAAGCTGAACCAGCCTCAGTAACCGGTAACCCCGAAGTATTCTAAGATCCGCCCCTGACGTCAGAAAAAGTGGTGCTATCACAAGCGCATCAATTAACCCACTAAAACTGAAGATATATCTTAATTTTTTTTCACTTCGAGCAATGCGAATTAAATATTCCAGTCCAAAAATAATCAAGATATAGAATTCCAACTGCGCCAACAATTGCTTATGCGTTTCGGATATTGAAGGTAATGTCTCAATGGACATTAAGATAATCGAAAAAATTATTAAAATGAGAATAAACCCTTCAAATAATTTACCCGTTTTTCTCTTCGGGTCAAAAATATTTAAGAACTTCATTGCAAAGATAGATCGTATGTATACCGTGATGTGGAACTGCATTTTAACCGGCAAGGGACGAAATCAAAAATAAACTATCAACAAGTCGTGCCCGGCGCTAAGAGTTTGGAACGACTTTCACTGGGAAATTCAACTCCATGCTATGGTTGAACGGTAAAAGTGTATTAGGTTTTTTTTCTTGCGAAATAAATTGGTATCTCTAAGCATAACAAGGCGACAAACAACGTCAACGCTAACCCGATTTCCCTAAAAGTCCACCACACGAACCACTCAAAAATTGTCGCGCAATAAGATGATATTTTTTCTGGAGCACAGTGCCAACAATGATTAAGCTAATTTCACCGCCCGCGATATTGCGTGACCCACACTTAGAGACCCCCGAGACGCGGGAAACCGGTGACCCCATTTTTAGCGTAACGCTCGAGTTCGCTTCACTAAGAGATGTTAAACCTCTTGAAGATGAAATTGCCAAGCTAATGCCAAAAAATGGTTCAAGCCCGTTGAGAAAACTCGCCACAACCCACGGAGATGTTTGGCGGATCAAAGTTCGACGGAAAGAAACGCCGAAGGTAGTCGCTGCCGACCAAAAAGAATCACATACCTCGCCATTGCGAGATGGTGACCACATTCGGGCACAAATGGGACTGGTCGCTTACGATTATTTAGGGGGTGGAGTTGTCGCGCACCTTGGGAACATTCAATTTTTGATGCACAGCGACCAGGGCCCGATCGACGACCTAACCAGTCCTGAAAAAAAGCATTCCTAAGAGAAATAGGGGCGCTCAAGCATGAGCAACCCCGCAAGAAGTACGGAATCAGGAATCTAACCGAGAATCTACATCTATTCGCTCGGCCGCCTGACTAACGACCTCACTGTGCACACGATCATAGTAAATATCAAAATTATAGTTCGGATTCTGCTTATTCGTTTCAATTCGACCTTGCTGAGCAAGCAAATCTTCCCAGTCTTTCTGGCCGTGATTTTCGATGATCCAATCTAAATGCTTTTCGTATTCCTTTTCAGGACTTGAGACCATCACATAATAAATCGCCATCCACTCACCATTCGCGGACGCTTTTTCAACTGCTGGTCGCTCGTACTGAACATGATTAATCTCCGGACTAAATTGAGGTTGATAGGGATAAAAAAACTTCAGCCTAACGGTGGTATCCATTGGTTTTTGACACTCTTAATGCAAGTTCACAGGGAGACGTTTAACTTAGACCTTTCTTTGCTTGGGCAACGGTCTCAGGGTCACTCAAAACAACCAGCATTTGTCCCATTGATCGGCATTGCGCTTCGAGCTGCGTAATGTAGGCTTGTGCGGTTTCTATGCTCTTGTTGGTTTGCCACTTCTCCTGAAGTACGGATGTTTTATCCAACTCCTCTTTGACTTCGTCAAATAATTTCTCGTAACTCATCCTGCACTCCTTTTAGAGGCTAAGCCTGTTCAAAAATGGGCTGTTCAAAGCGCGCTCCACGAGCTCAAGATGATCTTGCCCATAAAACATATCACCATCAACAATGTAGGTCGGCGAGCCAAACACAGAAAGATCCAAGGCGTCTTGTGTATTCTGTCGATAAATGACATCGACCTCAGATGAATCCGCCAGAACTATTAATTCCTGAGCATTGAACCCAACAGACTCTGCAATAGCTGATAAAGTATCTTTATCGGCAAGGTCAGCATCTTCCGCCCAATGCTTTGTCATCAGTTGATGAGAGAGTTCGTTCACATTCAATCCACTCACAATCCCCGCAATCAACAACTTGTTGGCCGGGCTTGTTGAGTTGCTATGATACGTAGGGCGCTGCCTAAGAACAGAAACCTGCCGATACTCTGACCAGCGCTCCAGTTCTCGACGAAAATAGTAATCAAGATGTGCTTTCGTTCGGTCCGCCCATGACTGGCTTCCGTTTTCGGACAAAACCACCTCAAGATCAACGGGCTTGTGCACAATTGTGCGTTGAGCTTGTCTGGCAATCTCCTGAAACCGCCTAGACCCAAGATACGCAAACCCAGAGTAAGCGGCATAGTAGTAGGTTATTTCCGACATGTTCTTTTCTCCAACGCTGTTTCTCGATTTTTATGATGGACTTCAACGAGTGTCATGTTCTTCGCCGAGCATACCCTTCTTTTATCATCTTATTCTTCTATTGACCGTCGGAAATTGAGGTAGTCACTCAACACGAAGTACCAATCAATGACCCCATTGAAGTCTTTTGGGTTGAGATCCATCTGCGACAATACGTCGTCAAGATTCTCTAATGACATCTCCGAAAAACTCTCACTAATAAGCGCCTCTGCAAAATTCCGAAGTCGACTATCAATGCCGTCCTCCGCCATAATCAACTTGTGGGCTGAAACGTTGCTCATTTCTTACTCCAATTTAACTCTAGAACAGTTGAATGTTATGTGATTAAAGCATCACCTTACGGCTAACGCATGATTGGCTGCTTTTTAATTTATTTTTGGAGGCTCTTTAATTTGACATCAACGACGATCATTAAAATAGTGGCCACTGTTACTTTTAACTGTTATTCCTTTTTTAACCCTTTAGAATCACAGGATAAAATTCGTTGAAATACGATGCTCAGCATCCGGCTGAATAAACTTGACACGCTTAACGCCAATGCTTGCTTCAAAAACAGCTCTCGTAGTCGGCGCCAGCAGAGGCATTGGTGCGGGAATTGCTCGAGAGCTTGCGGCATCTGGCGCTCCCGTGATTCTAGCGCCGAGGACCTCAATAGCAGAAGATGCGCCCTCATTTGGTTCTCTCGGGCCCATATTGCCGGGCAGTCTGAAAGAAACCCTTGTTACTATTCGCGAATCGGGTAATAGCGCCGAGAGCCATTCAATTGACTTGCTGCAACCCAAGCAAGTCGAGACAATGATCAAAAAAATACAGCAGCATCATGAGCGCCTTGATGTGGTCGTAAATTGCGCAATGGGATTTCCAGATTCATATGAGGGCTCCATTTCTGATTCGGACGATGATCAGTGGCAATCGATGATCGATGTTGGTGTTCGTGGAAAATATCTAGTAAATCATCACGTTTCTAAGATAATGAAACGTTAAAAAGACGGCCTACCCGTCGTTGCACTTTCTCACAGATATGGATTTAGCGATATCGATGACAGTCAGCCCCCTCTCGATGACTTCACGCAAACCTGGATAACAAAATTGAACTCGATACGGAAAACCGTCGCGGGCTGATATCGATGCCCGCCCAAATTGAACAGTATCCCTTTCCTAAAGGTCTTCATCTCTTGAAACGTTGGCAAGCAGGAGAAGCAGATGCCAAAGAGGAAATGATCGCTGTTTTTGACGCGGCTATCGCCGGTGATTTTGATTCTAATTACTCGGTTTTAACAAGCTCTAATCGAATTCACTCTACGGCTTCGGTTCATATGCTGGGTCTTGCGATTCTGTTTGACCTCTACGGCATTGAATCCCGGGCTTACTACAACCTCGATCCTTATCGATACGTGCGAACTAATCTCGCAGTTAGCCGTCTACTTGGCATTCACAAGTTTTATACAACATGGGCTTTGTATGCGTTCACTTGCGAGCCACTCGGGCAAAAAATGATGTATCCCGACCGATTTCCACCGGGGGCAGATCCCGATGCTTTTTTGATAAATGACAAGAATTGGCGGGATCTGAAGACGCCAGATTTCCACCACGGTGTTCCCCAGGCAATTGATGGCATTCTCGAAGTCGCTCAGGAACTCACGGGCGTCCCTCCGCTTCTGCAAATTTCTGCTCCCTATAGTCTGGCAGCTGATATTTATGGTCAGGAGCCGCTTCTCGCCGATGTCGTGAACAATCCTTCGCAAGTCAACGCACTTCTTGACCACCTCGGGGACGTCGTGCTCGGTCCTTGGATGGATCATTTCTTTCGGAAGTTTTCTGACGGATGGGTTGAGTTATCTGACGCCTCAGGCTCTCCATTTTTTATTGGACCCGAAAATTGTATCAACATGTCAATAAGGTCGATTAGGCACATGCTCCGAGATAAGCCCTATGCGAGTCGGGTTTTTGATAATAACTTTCGGGGTGATATCGTCACAGAGTCTGAAAAAAAATCGCGACGATCAAACCGTCGCAGCAAAGAAGCCGTCAGCAATCATGCTGACCGACTCATGAAACTCACGGACGCAAAAGTCAGCGTTAATCCCATCTTTATGATGCGTCTTGAAGCAGACAAAATTGACATTTCGTTTTATGAAAAGCAAGCAATCGCCCGTAACCTACCCTTGACATCAGGCATTGGGTCTCCACAAATCGATAAAAATAGCATCAAAGATATTGAAATCGCGAAGAAGGATATTCGAGAAGATACGCGTTCATTTATCAAATCGATCAGTAGAGTGTGCCAGACCGTTGACTTGCCGGACGATAATCATATTGGCGCATCATGGCCCAGTCATATCTATTTTGAGGATATTAATGGAGAGTCACATTTCGATCTGGTCGAAGTCATTCTCGAGGAAGTTTATCGATCAACCCCCTTCAGGGAGTGATATATATTTTTCCTGCAATCGTCCTGACAGAAAGATTCACTTTTTTACAGGTTTCCCGTCTTTTGGATTTCGCCGCTTTTGTCGGGCACCATGAACCGAGTGTAATGGTTTTGTTAAACGCCATCGAAGGTTCGCTTCTTTCACCCATGCATCAAACTCATTCTGGGTTAAGAGGCGACGGATTGTCTCGATATCAACTCCGCGCGCAATCATTGATTCACAAGTGCTCATGATCTGAGCGAGAGGGCGATCTTTCCGAGACATCAATGAAGCATAAACACCCGGTGACTCGCCCAATGAGCCTCCAAGCCGGTTAAGTTTCTGCGACTACTTGACCCGATACCGCATCTGTGACCCCCAAGTCCCCAGGCATTTCTTCCAGCTTGTCACGAATCGTATCCAAGAAAGCGATCATTTGGGGTCTCGCGGCAACAAGCGTGGCCTCCGACTCCCATAGCGCGACTGCGCAGAATGTCTGATCTCCAGTTTGAATCAAAAATTGACTTATCAACCCGTCCCATTTTTCTCGACCTGAAAAATGCGCCTCAAAACCGGCAGCATGATCAGCTTTGACTTTAAACCTTACAACATTACTAAACTTGGCCATCTTCCTTCCCTGTTGATAAATCCTGAAATTTTTTTACGTATGCAGAGTGTACTTGACTGTCAGATCAATCCGTACATGAGACTCGCATCCCTAAATCATCGACATCAAATTGCCCATCTCGATCCAGCACATAACCTTTGGAGGTCAAGCAGGCGGTCCAGGCGCCGCAATTCACTGTTGGCTCATTATCCGCTGTAGATTTAAGGATGCTGTAACACTGAGTCCGTGCCGCTGCAAAGTCCTGAACATCGCCAGGACCACTGTATCGGGTCGATGCGCATCCTGAACATGCGATCGCAAGACCGCTCAATATCAATATCCGAAACAACCCTTTCATATTGTTCGCCCCAATCGTCACTGTAATCTTTTTTGGCATGAGGAGAGCGATTGTTGCTCAAGCACCTCATAACGCATAATCTTAACCTTGAATAATAAAAAGTCGCTAATTTTCAATATCATTAGCATTTAAACTTTAAACCTTGGCTAATTTTCACGATGCGTCTAACTGATTATAAAATTCTGACCTTTGATGTTTACGGCACTCTAATTGACTGGGAAAGTGGTATCGTAAATGCCTTGTCAGAACTCACCGATCAAGCGTCTGGTCACATCTCAAGAGATGAGATTCTTGAGGCGCACGCCTATTTTGAGTCATCCGCCCAACACTGGACACCGGCAAAGTCTTATTCAGACCTTCTGGCAACGGTTTATCGACGATTAGCAGAACATTGGCAGATTAGCGTATCCTGGGAAGACTGCCTTACTTACGGTCAGTCGGTGGGAAACTGGCCCGCATTTCCAGACAGTGCAGCATCTTTACAGTACTTGAAAAAGCATTTTCTTCTTGCCGTCCTAACCAATACGGATAACAAAAATTTTTCGGGATCGCAGGCGCAACTCGGTGTGCCTTTCGACGGTATTTATACCGCCGAAGATATTGGAAGCTATAAGCCAGCAGATCGTAATTTTAAGTTTCTCATTGAGACACTGGCTCATCGTGGTATCGAAAAACCCCAAATCCTTCATGTTGCCGAAAGCATGTTTCATGATCACGGGCCTGCCAATCGACACGACATTGCAAACTGCTGGATCTATCGACGGCATGATCAATCAGGATTTGGCGCAACGATGAACCCGGGCGATATGCCGAAAGTTGATTTTACCTTTAATAGTCTTTCTGACTTTGTAGCAGCCCATCAGAACGAAATCGGCTGATCCATACTTTGGGGGAAATTATGACCACTCATGCCCCACCTAAAGACCCTCTTCTAACCCCTTTTGTTATCGGGAATCGGGTTATCAAAAACCGAATCTTTAGCAGCGGTCATGCACTGAGTCATGCTGTGAATGGGCGAGCGACACGAACAACCCTTAACTATCAAAAAGAAAAAGCCCTGGGTGGCATTGGCTTGTCGTTTGTGGGCGGGTCAGGAACGGTCTCGCCAGATACTGCGCCCGTCTTTGATCAATTGGTAATTGATGACGACATCATCCCTTTTTTCCGAGAACTCTCTGCAATTTATCATCGTCATGATGCACTACTCATGACCCAAATTACACATCTCGGGCGACGGACCAACTCCAATACAGGCGAGTGGCTGCCGATCGTTGCGCCATCGGCAATTCGAGAGACGCTTCACCGTGGTTTCCCGCGAGAAATGGACGAGGCTGATGTTTTGCGGATTGTCGAAGACTTTGGCAGTGCTGCGAAACGATGCAAAGCAGGCGGCCTCGACGGTCTTGAAGTAGTCGCGTCAGGTCATTTAATTGATCAGTTTTGGTCGCCAGCCACCAATCATCGACAAGATCAATATGGCGGTTGTCTTGAAAATCGAATGCGGTTTGGGCGAATGGTGTTTGACGCTATTCGTAGCGCTGTTGGAGATGATTTTCTGATTGGCATTCGAATGACCATGAGCGAGCACGACCATGATCAAGACGGACTTTCACTTCAAGATAATATTGAGATCGGAAAACAACTTCATAACGATGGTGTTATCGATTTTCTGAATCTGGTATCTGGCAAGATCGATACGCTCCCGCGCCTGACCAATTACATGCCCGGAATGGCCGCGCCACTTGCACCGTTTCTCCAGCAAGTGGCCTTTTTCCGACAGGAAATTGATCTGCCCATATTTCATGCGACTCGTATCAATGACTTGGCCACCGCACGGCATGCAATTTCGGAAAATATCGTAGACATGGTTGGCATGACGCGCGGGCATATTGCCGATCCCTACATTGTTAAAAAACTCATGCGCGGCGATGAAGCCCGTATTCGATCTTGCGTTGGGTCCACCTACTGCTCCAACTTTCGATACTGCATCCAGAATCCCGCGACCGCGCGGGAGGAACATCTCCCGCATATCATTGAAAAGAATCTGGACCAAACAAAAAAGGTTGTGGTGATTGGGGCTGGCCCTGCGGGATTAGAGGCGGCGCGTGTCTGCGCCCGACGCGGCCATCAGGTGACGCTCTTTGAGGCAGCCAGCCGGGTGGGCGGACAAGTTCTTCTCGCGGGAAAAGTTCATTGGCGCAATGATTTAAACACTATTATCGACTGGCTTAAAAAAGAAACCCAAATCCTGGCCGTTGACATCCGATTCAATTATTTCGCGGAAAAAGCGGATATCCTTGCCGAAAATCCTGATGTGGTGATTATTGCGACCGGCGGAACGCCAAATACTGATTGGGTAAACGGTAACGCACGCGTCGTCAACTCATGGGACGTTCTTTCTGGAATGGTACAGCTTGAGGGTCATGTTTTTATTCATGATCAAACCGGACGAAATACGGCTTTAACGGTCGCCGATTATCTCTCTGAAAAAGGTGTCTCGGTTACTTTGAATACTCAAGACGCCCAAATTGGCGCAGAAGCGATGCGGCTTGAGGTATCTCCCTTTATGAAGCGTTTTTACGAGCGCAATGTCAAGCTGTCAGTCGATCATGAACTTTTTGCGGCTCATGCTGAAGATAAACAGACCCGAGTCACGCTTCGAAACATTCATACCACCAACACTTCGGACGAGTTTGTTGATCATCTAATTGTAGAGGCCGGTACCCTCCCCAACGACGATCTTTTCTACCGCCTTAAGGACGATTCTGCGAACAAAGGGATTATCGATCTAGACCTATTTACTGAGGGTCGTCCCCAGCCTGCCCATGGAGAGGGTTTCCACTTATACCGGGTTGGCGACGTTTCCGGCAGCAGGGATATTCATTGCGCTCTGCTTGATTCGCTGAGGCTCTGTGCCCAGATCTAAGTGGTTCTCCCGCTATCGTCAAACCCGACGCCTATTACAACCATTGGGATGCGAACAACAATGAACCCGAATGGATCTGCGAAACTCCCGATCTTGATTAACCATTTATCCTAAAAAAGAGAACGCCATGACAACTGAAACACTTACCATTTTTCTAGGCTGGATGACAGTCATTAATATTTTGGTGCTAATGTTGAGCTCGCTCGTGCTATTGACCGCTCGAGAAAAAATTTCAAAAATACACGCACGCTTATTCGGACTAGATCAAGCCGGCGTTGGTCTAATTTATTTTCAGTACCTTGCCCAGTACAAGATCGCGATCATTGTGTTTAATATCGCGCCCTATTTAGCACTACGCATTCTTGCTTAAACTATTTAATACACCCTAAAGAAATAAATTTTTCAAGGCGTAAATTTTATCGATTCACCTGTTTCTGGATCGTAAAGCACGAGGCCGCCGGAACTAACTGATCGCCCGGTCACCGCCCGAATCGTCACAAAATGCGTAATCATGAGTACCGGATTCCCCGACGACTCAACATTCCAGAGTTTTTCGTACAACAGCGGGAGCAGATCATCTTCTGAAAAATGGTCTTCATAGAAAGAGTTCAGCCCCCTAAAGGGGATTACCTGGCCAACATTTAGATTGAAGGCTGTTTGCTGACAACGACACCACTCGCTTGAAAATATTTCAGAAAAGACTACACCCCGCTTATTGAGCTCAGCACCAATTTCTTTTGCCTGCGCTATGCCTTCCGCGCTGAGATTTCGCTGTGTTTCGCAGTCATTGAGATCAAAATGATCAGGGTCACCATTGCCAGGGGCTAGAGCGTGACGCATGAAAAGGACTTTTCCAGTTAGGAGCGCAACGCTGGCATCAGCAAAACACTGTGGAGTTGCAAACGAAAGAAAAATCGCAAGACAAAGAGCTGTAGCTCGGAAAAGTCGCCCGAAACCCCCGTTCACCTTCCTTGCTGATATCAACTTAAATTCGCTCTCGCGTTTCTCGCTACTGAGTCAGACATAAAGCATTTCCGTTCGTATAGGCGTATGTCGCCTTGCCCGATGCGCTAAAAGCGGTCGCATTCCAGGGAATACCTTTTCGCCACTCTCCCGTCACCGTTTTTCCAGAGATGTAAGTAAGCGTTCCTTCACCATGATAGTCACCTTCATGAAATTCACCCACATACCTATCACCGTTCGACCAAGTGTATTGGCCGCTTCCACTCTTTTCTCCTGCCAGCCACTGCCCCTCATAACGATGTCCATTACTCCAGACGTACGTGCCGAAGCCATGCTTCTTGGCCTTTTTCCATTCGCCGTGATATCGATCACCGTTGTTATATCGATAATCGCCTTCACATTCATCATAGGCAAGGGAAAACACTTCCGGGCAGGACGGGAGACCCTGAGCACGGCCTGCGATTAGCAGTAAAATTAAAACAATTAGGTAACGATGCATCTCGAGAAATTTCCTTCATATCTGATCCTTCTGACTTTATTGTACTGTCCGATACCGCCTGATGAAAATCAATAAGTTGATCGTTAACTCTGGCATACCTCGCAAACATAAAGTCGTCGCCCATTCGCGGTGATTCGATTGATTTTCCCTCCACATCGATAACATGGCTTCCCGGCACGGCCAAATACAGCAAATCGATAGCGCGACTTTGAAAGGCCTTTTTTTCTAAGCACTTTTACCGTGCTCGGGTTATTCGTGACCCCTCCGGTCTTATAGCTTTGGGTCGATAGAATCAACGTCGTTCGAGCCAACTCATTCACCTGCCTTAACTCAAGATCTCTTGGCCGTAAAGCTGGGTTCACTTGAGCAGCAAAAAGTATTTCTGAGCGCAAATAGTTTCCCAGCCCCGCAACAAACGATTGATCGAGAAACAAAGCCGATACACTACGACCAGAAAATCGTTTATCCAGTAACTGACGTGAAATATCTCGCCAGACTATGGCCGGAGATAAAACGTCAGGCCCGAGCTTGGCAAGGTAAGGAAATTGATCCAGTTCCAGCGCATTCAATAAAAAAATATCGGTCGCACTGTAAAGCAACGCGCTATGCGACGCCGTTGTTAATGCAACGCGAAGGGTTCTGTTTGTTTTGGGTCGCTCACCAGCCGCTTTGATATACCACCGACCATAGAGCTGGTTATGGGAGTAAAGCACATTACCCGTATCAAAAAAAATCAGCAGGGCTTTGCCTTTTGTCGTCACGCTCTGAACGCTCGCATTCAAAAGTGCTTTACGATGCCGCTTAAGCTGCATCGGACCAAAAAATACTTCAGTGAGTTTCCGATTGATCAAGACCTCACCAATTTGGTCGGCCTCGCGACGTACCTCAGGACCCTCAGGCATCAGTACTCAATGCACCCTATCTTTCTTATGCCGCAGTATGCTGCGGTGTACATACATCAATCGCTGACGCAAGCTTGCCGATGAGTTCTTCAATCTGAACATCATCAATAATAAAGGGAGGCGCAAGTAACACATGGTCTCCTTTTACACCATCGCGAGTGCCCGCCATGGGATAGCAAATCAAGCCATTTTCAAACGCGGCTTTTTTTATACTGGCGGCCAAACGTAGTGCCGGATCAAAAGGTTCTTTAGTTTCCTTATTTGATACCAATTCAATCGCCCAAAACAGTCCTCTGCCTCGGATATCCCCTACCATCTGATGATCCAGGAACTGGTCGCGAAGCGCGCTTTCAAATCGAGGACCAAGATCATGGACTCTCGAAACTAGATCTTTAGAGTCGATCTCTTTAAACACGGCACAGCCCGCGGCTGCAGCAACCGGATGACCCAAATAGGTATGCCCATGCTGGAAAAATCCGGATCCTTCTGAAATCGCTTGATAAATTTCAGATTGGCACAACATGGCGCCGATGGGTTGATAGCCCGCTCCAAGCCCTTTGGCAATACAGACGATATCGGGAGCAATGTCATCATACTCTGAGGCAAATAGGTAGCCGGTTCGTCCCATTCCACACATGACCTCGTCCAAGATGAGAAGAACGCCATATTTGTTACAGATTTCCCTGATTCGCTTAAAGTATCCGTCGACTGCAGGGACTGCGCCCGACGTCGCACCAACAACAGGCTCCGCCAGAAAAGCAATCACCGTATCCGGTCCCAGCCGAAGAATCTCATCCTCGAGCGCCTGTGCAGTACGTTGGCCATAGTCCCAACTCGACTCTGAGTCCGCACGTTCTGCGTATTCATAGCAAGGTGCAATATGACTAAAGTCAGTCAACAGCGGAGAGAATTGCTTTCGGCGCCACTCGTTCCCGCCCGCTGCAAGGGCGCCCAGCGTGTTGCCATGATAACTTTGTCGCCGAGCGATGATATGGGTTCGATGCGACTCGCCTTTTTCGACAAAAAATTGACGAGCTAATTTCAGGGCCGCCTCTACGGCTTCTGAGCCACCTGATACTAAAAACGCCCGATCGATCCCTTTCGGCGCCCTTGAAATAAGAAGGCTCGCTAATTCCTCAGCGGGGTCAGACGTAAAAAATCCCGTGTGGGCAAATGCAAAATGGTCTAGCTGTTCCTGAATTGCTAGCTTGACCGCCTTATTATCATGCCCAAGACACGATACTGCTGCGCCGCCAGACCCATCAAGGTATTGCTTTCCTGAGTTATCTACCAGATAACACCCATTGCCAGACGCGGCAACAGGCAATTTAACTCGAGTATGACGAGGAAATACGTTAGACATTAATGTGGCCTGTCAGGAACTGGGGTAACACGGTATCAGGGATTTACGGGCTCTGTCTCGCGTAACTCACTACATCGTAACCTTAACATCGGCACTCCAAGTTTCAATCGAAGCACCATCGATTGCCCCATCAGCAACCATCCCACCAAAAATTCGTTGTGCAACAGAAGTGGCGGCTTCCATTGTCGCCGCATCCGGATAACGGGCGACAACAACGCCGTTTCCATTATCGTCAAATGCCATTTCAATAAAATCCGCGCCCACTGTCGCCACTTCTTCGCGAGCAGCCTGCGCCATCTGGGTGGCCTTCTCAGTATTTGAGCTGGTGAAACGAGTGATTCTGTAAATTGACATATCGATCTCCTTATCATTTTTTATTTTAGGTTTTGGCTTGTTAGATCTTAGTTTAATTCCTAAAACTGTCGACGGTTAAATAAAAAAAGCGATTTTCAGCGCACATCGATGACGCTCCGCGGAAAATCAGTAAGGCAATCGACCCCTGAGTCTGTGACTGCAACCGTCTCGCTAAATTCAATTCCCCAGCCATCCATCCACATGCCGAGCATCACATGAAGAGTCATATTTTTTTCGAGTACTGTCGGGTCATTCGCACGCAGGCTTATCGTGTGCTCACCCCAATCGGGTGAATAGCCAACGCCAATGCCATACCCAATTCGGCTTTCTTTGACCAAGCCGTAACGGTTTAATACCTTTTGCCAGGCCGTATGAACATCTCCTGCCGTGACACCCGGACGAACTGTCTCTAAAACCGATTCGAGGCCTTCGGTAACCGCATTCGCAGTCTCGTAAACTTTCTGAGGACCGCTACCTAATTGAAATGTTCGAGCAAGACCTGCGTTATAGCGCTTGTATGCGCCACCTAATTCGAGCGCTACCGTCTGATTTTTCTCAAACGGTATATCTGTCCACATCGGATGCGCTGTCGCCGCAGCCTCGCCCGCCATAACGAGTGGACAGAGTGCCGGCAGGTCGCCTCCCGAGCCATTAATACCACGTGTACCCGCCTCGAGAATTTTAGCGACAAGATCACACTGTCTGACCCCCGGCGCAATATGCTCTCGAGCAACGTGTTGCACATTGCTCGCAATTTTTGCTGCGATCCGCATGACTTCAACTTCTGCGTCACTCTTGATGAGTCGACACCAGTTTACGAGTCGATCTGCATCTTGCCAGTGGACCTCTGACAGCGTGCTTTGAAGACGCTCAACGGCTTTGAAAGAGAAAAAATAGGTATCACTTTCAAAACCAACTCGCTTACCCGATAGATCAAATTTGCGTATCTCATCCGCAATCGCTTCCATAGGGTGGACATCATCACGCTGGACCAGATCTTCAGAGTACGGACGAACACTCTCTTCGGACAAAAATGTTGTGAGATAAACTGCGCCCGCGTCCATCTGGCGACCTAGCCAGACGGGGGCGTGGTCGTGCAATACCAACATAACCTGAGGCACATAGAACGACCAGGCATCGAAGCCTGTTAACCAATTCATATTGGCGGGATCACCAATAACAAGCGCATCAAGATCCTGCTCCAGCATTGATTTTCGGACAAGATCTAGACGACGTTGATACTCCAACAAATCAAAAGCAGGTTTCATTTATTTAATTTCCGTTCGTTGAAACTTCTTGCGTTATTTAATCATAACGAGGTGTTATCTCCATTGACGAGACTCTATACTTGTCCTCCCGCCCCATTACTCAGGTCTCGAATATGTCTTCCATACGAAATCCGGCTTTCGTGGCGGCATCCTGCATTCTCGCGGTTAGCTTTATAGTAATGCTGCTTGCTTATGGCGTACGACATTCTTTTTCAGTTTTTTTTCCTTTCATTCTGGAAGATTACCCTTGGAGTCGAGGCGGCACAGCATTTATGTTCTCGCTCCACTTAATGGTCTACGGAATCTGTGCGCCCATTGCTGGATCTCTGACTACAAACTGGCCCACTAAGCCTCTTCTCATTTTTGGTATTTGCGTTCTGAGTGTCGCCGCAGCCGCTTGCGCCTTTGCAACAGAACTCTGGCATTTTTATCTACTATTCGGCGTGCTGGCACCTATTGGGCTTGCTTGTGCAGGCTCACCCGTTCTTAATCCGACGATCATGAACTGGTTTCACGATCGGCGTGGCATGGCGCTTGGGCTTGCCCAAACCGGAGGCGGGCTCAGTTTTGTATTCGTATTCATGATGGAATCGATCATTGTCTCAACAGGTTGGCGATCAGCTTATCTCTTTATGGGAGCGCTTACGATTGTCATCCTTCTGCCCATTGTAATTTTTGGCTATACCTTCTCGCCTGAGCATCGAAACCTTAAAGCAATTGGATCGAGTGACGACCAACTGTCCAACGTCCAAGAAAAAGTTAAAAACAGCGATTCATCTGCTCAGTGGACACCTGCCACCGGGATTCGAAACCCTCGTATCTGGCTCTTATTTGTCTCTAATATGCTGTTCTGGGGGACCGGGTGTTACCTGATCCTTGCGCATCAGGTTAAGTTCGCAATCGACCTTGATTTCTCATCAACTGCAGCTGCTGCGACAACAGGAATCTTTGGGATTTGCATGGTACTGGGTCAAGCAAGTTCGTTTATTTCGGACTACATCGGGCGAGAGAAGACCGTCCTTATCGCTACAGGCCTGACAACGACAGGCACCCTTATTCTTTTATCGTTGAGTCCTGGCGCTTCTTTAATTTCGCTTTACAGTTTTGCCGCACTGTTTGGTTTTGGTGCCGGCATTTTTGCCGTCTGCGTCTTTGTAGGCACTGCGGATATCTTCTCGGGACGTTATTTTGGTCTGTTCGGCGGAATCGTCACCGCTGGCATGGGCTTTGGTGGTGCCTTTGGGCCTTGGCTCGGAGGTTTGCTTTTTGATGTCTCTGGCTCTTATCAATATTCTTTTATCTTCTCAGCAAGTAGCTTTATCCTATCCTTTATCTGCTTTTATCTCGCGGCGCCGCGGCGATCTGTAACCCCACGTTGGTCAAGAATCTAAACTCTCAGCGACGCTTCAGCTCAACTTCGACGAATGAGATCGGCCTGTCTTCAATATTGATCACATTGTGCTCAACCCCCTCGTTTCGAAAATATGCCTCCCCGGCAGCAATTGAAACCTCTCGCTGCTCACCTCCCGGCTCTTCCAGGCGCATTTTCAAGTCACTAATAGCCGTAATCACGTAGTCATGCTCATGACGGTGCCAACCCGTCTGGGCTTCCGGCGCAAAATCGAACCGCGTGACTCTCACGTGCTCGTTATCAATCAGTAGTGAGGCGATTGCCATTTTTTGATCACTCATCTTGTTATCTCAATGTAAGAACAAAGGGTTAAATCCAGCATTACCTGGGCATCATTCTAGTCCATCAGTTCTATAATCCATCCTCTTTAAAAATCTGTTTTACTAATAACTTTCCTAATTAATCAAAACCGCGATAATTTTCATGTCTCCAGACGTTGTCATTGTGGGTGCCGGTATTACGGGTTGTGCGACTGCCTATGAGTTATCGAAGAGCGGTCTTCGTGTCCAAGTCATCGAAAAGTATAGCCCCGCATCCATGGGATCAGGCTGGACGCTTGCCGGAGTGCGGCAATCCGGAAGACACGCGGCTGAATTGCCGCTCGCCCAGTACTCTGTCGATAAATGGCGAAACCTCGATGAAGCGCTTGATGCAGATACGGGGTATGTCCAGGCAGGCAATCTGCGTTTGGCGCGCTCTGAAGAAGAAGTTGAAAAAGTTAAATCGCTTGTCGATGCGCAACGACGGGAAAATTTGAATATCATCTTGTTGTCGAACAATGAGGAAATTCGTGATGTAGCGCCATGCGTATCAAAAAAAATACTTGCGGCTTCGTTCTGCCCAACCGATGGACATGCAGATCCTCAATCAACGGTCGATGCTTTTAAGCGAGAAGCGGAACGCCAAGGAGTCACGTTTCATCTTGGAGAGTCTGTCCAAAATCTGATAATTAGAAATAACCAGGTCATTGGATTAGAGACAAGCAAAAGAAGAATCAAAACACCCAAGTGTCTTTTAGCGTGTGGTGTCAGTATCAATGAATTAATTGAACCTATCGGCATCACAATCCCGCTTTCAATTTCAATCGCCACCGTGATTCAAACCACTTCACAAAAACCGCTTCTTGCACCTGTCCTTGGCGTAGTTGATGGTGCGGTCACACTTCGCCAACAAAGAGATGGTCGATTTCGACTATCAAGTGGAGTTGAAGCCTGGAGCGGCAAAATAACTGAAATAAATGGCCAACCGTATGCCTTTCCGGCTATCTCAAAAGTTCAGTCCACCCTGGAGGCAGGATTAGATATTTGTCCGGCTCTCGAGCATTTTCAGATGCGCAGCTTCTGGGGTGGGACCATTGACCTAACCCCGGACGCGCTACCCATTCTTGATGAAGCGCCTAATGCGAAGGGCCTGTTTCTCGCCAGCGGCTTTTCTGGACACGGTTTTGGCATCGCTCCCGCTTCAGGCCATATTCTTTCCAAACTCATCCTTGAGCAAACGCCAGATCTTCCAATTGAAAGCTTCGCTTTTGACCGGTTTGATCAGAAATCAACACCCCAATCTCAAGCAACACTACATGGCTAAACCCGCAGTCCAAGGACTTGCGATAACATCTAACGTAAATGAGCGATTCTAAAAAACTCGACACCATTATTGCCCAAGCCGTCAGGGGGCGCGATGCTCGCGAGCGGGACTATCGAGCCCAGTCATTAAAAATTCATCCTTGGGTATGTGGGCGTTGCGGTCGAGAATTCACTCGGGCGAATCTTCATGAGTTGACGGTCCATCATAGAGACCATAATCATGACAATAATCCGCCGGATGGGTCTAATTGGGAGAATCTGTGTCTTTATTGTCACGATAACGAGCACGCGAGATACGTCGATGCCGTTCCAGGAGCTGAGTCCCGGAAATCAACTCAACTAACCCATAAAGGATTAGCGGGCTTGAGCGATCTTTTAAAAAAAGATGATCCTACAAATGGATAACCGCCAAACCACGTTCACATATAAATTTTTATTTTGACTCCACCCAAGCGATTGCTTCTATCTCCACCAACATCGCTGCATCAGCCAATCGTGCCTCCACCGTTGTTCTTGCGGGCGGATCATTTGGGAAAACTATGGCAAATTCTGCGTTCATAGCATCAAAGTCCCTCATGTCAGTCAAATAGACATTGCACTTTAAAACGTCATCAACCGTTGCCCCGCCCTCGTGAAGAACCGAGACAACATTCTTTAGGGTCTGCCGGGTTTGAGCAGCAACATCACCGATAGCGGTAACTTCTCCACTTTCATCCCACGCGACCTGTCCCGCTGTGAAAATAAAACCCCCGCCTGTAGCACCGGGAGAGTAGGGATAACTTGGTCTTGGTTGAAACTCGAGGCTCGAAGGTTTAAGGGTTTTTCTCGGCATCTTGTTATCCTCAAATTTTTAAAATCTAATTTCATCCATTATCAATCTCATCTTTATTCCCGTCTAGATCGGTTTTAGACTGGTTTATCAAGATTCCCTTAGTTATCAGGAAGAACTTGCCGTGCACTTTAAAGTGCTTATCACGGTCTTGATCTTTTGTATTTTGCCCATATTTTTGAAGAAAAAAAGGCAACCGCCAGCTTGCTAACAACATTTAATCAAAAATTGTTTTACCATTTGTTTCTCTTAAATTTTTTGGATTGCAAGACCTCATGACACTCGCATTTGAGAATATCGCTAAAGTGTTTTACATAATATGCTTGAAATCCTTATCATGAGATCGAGATCTTCTCTCTATGCCTTTAGGTTTTCAAAAACAATGAATACCTTCGTGATATCTTTCTGCAAGAAGACCCTACTCTGCTGAGTCAATCCTGAGTTAAAATAAACACATCGCGAAATATTTAGAATTTGTAAAACAAAGTCTTTTCAAATACACGCGCCCGTAGCTCAGCTGGATAGAGTACCTGGCTTCGAACCAGGTGGTCGGGAGTTCGAATCTCTCCGGGCGCGCCATTATCTTATGGTATCCGACGGCTTCAGTATTTTTCCTTAGGAATGTACGGGGCGCCGGTACTTTAGCCGGTCGCTCAGCATCAGGTTAGGGTAGCCTGAAAATCTTTGACCGAAAGATCGCTTGGAGATAAATGATCGATCACCATGTTCTGACTAACGACCCTGGATGATTTCACGCATTGCGAGTTCTTCTATTGTTGCCTTACTGTTTATCGCCTTCGTGATTGTCGGCACGACGGTATCCGCGGAGGAAACTATTCCGGTCAAGCGAGTTCCCGCTGAATGGGAGCCACAGGAAGCGATCTGGCTGCAATGGCCAGGCCGATGGGAGAAATCCTATGAATCGAGTTTTGCCCGCCTATCTAATGTGATCGTGCAATATGAAACGCTTCACATCCTGTATGACTCACCGTCGGTCCTTGCCGAAGCGCGTTCGTCCATCAAGCAAGAGAATGGTGACCCGGATCACCCCAATATCCACTGGCATTGGATCGAAAACAACAGCGCCTGGATGCGTGACAATGGTCCGATCTATGTTATCGAGGATAACAAGATGCGAGTACAGAACTGGGCTTTCAATGCCTGGGGAGGCGCCTTTGGCGCCGACATTCCCTTTCGCCTCGACGACCAGGTGCCAAGTAAGGTGGCAGAAACGTTGGGCTTACCCGTCGATGTGATCGACATCGTTCACGAGCGCGGTAATCTGGAGTTCAACGGCGTCGATACCGTGATCCTGAACTGGAGCGTAATCGGAGATTCCCGTCGTAATCAAGGATATACGAAGGAGCGCGCCATTACTGACCTGAAGAAACATTTCGGCGTCTCGAAGGTGGTGTTGATCGAGGGCGTGCCTAAAGGCGATCTGACCAACGGCCACATCGACGGTATCGCACGATTCATTAATCCGACCACTGTTGTCGTGGTTGTCTGTACGGGTAAGTCCCAATGTGGCGCGTCAAACGACCCCACCCACGCCATATTCGATGCCGCTGCCAAAACGATTGAGGCGGCCGGGTTTACCGTGATTCGCGAACCGATTGAGGGCACGCGCGACTACCAGGGCTACACTTTCGATACGAACTATATGAACTGGTTAGTTGGCAATGGCTTCGTCATTACGGTTGGTTTCGATAACCCAGAAACCGACTCAGCGGCTAAGGCGCGGCTCGAACAGTATTTCCCGGGCCGGGACGTTTATGTAATCGATACCCTCGCCTCATGGGCCGCCGGAGGCGGTGTGCATTGCCACACTAACGACCAGCCAGCGATCAGGCTATCTTCTGCTTCAGACTAGAACCGAGTTCATAAGTCGACGAACATAACCTAAGATTATTCAACGCCGCACTCCACGAGGGACACAACATACATCGGCCCTCAAAAAAGTTGGTCGTGCCGAATAAAAATGGCCCCGGAGGGGCCATTTTAAAAACGATATAAAGCTGCGCCCTAGCCTAGGTTTGGCAGTCCGCGCGTCCCGTTTGTGACGCCACTAGAACCTACCATTTATGTTCGCCACAAACGATCTCTACACCCTTATCGCCCGCTACATTTTCATCCCACGCTCTCTTGCAATTTTGAAGCGGAGAAAAATACCAGTACGCCCCGATCAATATTACGGCAATAATTGCTATCTTGATTAAACTGTTCATTAAATTTTTACTCTATTATTGAAAATTTAACCGTATTTTACTTAAGCGCTTTATTAATGCTACTGCTATGCCGCTTTTTTAACTCGTGCCACTTTAGACCGCTTCCCTTTTGACTCCGCTTTTCGCCAATGGCCGGGTTTTCGCGCGGTTGATGGTTTAGTGGACTTTCCAAAACGCCGACGCGGTTTTTGATTTGGCTTTCGTCCATTAGGGCTCTTCGGCTCCGAAGACGTTGGCTCAAGCCCGTCGATTGTTTCACGTTTTATCTTGCGACTGGTCAGCTTTTCAATCTGCGACAACTTTTTCCAGTCGGCACTTCCCACCAAGGAAATCGCCTGACCTGTCGCGCCTGCACGACCGGTGCGGCCAATTCGATGGATATAGTCTTCAGCCACCATCGGCAGGTCAAAGTTAATGACATGACTGATATCTTTAATATCGAGTCCGCGCGCCGCGACATCAGTGGCGACCAGCGTATTCAGCCGACCCTTGCGTAGATTTTCCACTGTCTGTCGACGCTTGTTCTGACTCATATCGCCATGTAAAGCACCGCTCTTGTGTCCCTTATCTCGCAAAATTTTTGATAACTGATCAGCGCCACGTTTTGTCGCGGTAAAAATAAGAGATTTTGAAGACTCACCATTCGAAAGCAAATGTTCCAGAACTTTTTGTTTATGGGCTTTGCTATCAACATGATGCATGCATTGTTCTATTGATTTATGCCGCTCATGGTTAGCGGCCAGGGAAACGCTCTCCGGGGTTTTCAAGAGGCGGTTTGCAATTTTCAGCACGGCGCCCTCGAGCGTGGCAGAGAATAAAAGCGTCTGTCGTTTTGCAGGCATCGCAGATGCAATTTCTTTGACCGCATCGATGAATCCCATGTCTAACATTCTGTCTGCTTCGTCGAGCACCAGCATCTCAAGTCGGGAAAAATCGACCTTGCCCTGTTCCATGTGATCCATCAAACGGCCAGGCGTGGCGACTAACAGATCAAGGCGTCCTCTCAACATTCTAAGCTGAGGACCATAAGCAACCCCGCCCACAATAGAGCCAGACGTCATCTTCAGCCCACGACTGAATTGTCTTATATTCTCATTGACCTGTGTCGCCAGTTCTCGCGTTGGTGTCAAGATTAGTACGCGCGGCCCTTGGCCGCGCATTTTTGATGGGCGCAACAGATGCTGCAGAGCGGGCAAAACAAACGCGGCGGTCTTGCCCGTGCCTGTCTGGGCAGAAGCCATTAGATCCTTCCCGGACAAAACGATGGGGATTGCTTCTTGCTGAATGCGCGTGGCTTGATGAAAGCCGGTTTGCTTTATTGCGGCGAGTATTCTGGGGTCGAGTTTAAGTTGTTCGAATTCCACGAGTTTTTCCTGACGTTAAGCGTCGTAGTAGTAAAAAGGGAGACCTGAAAAAATATAGGTTCAGGCTTATATCAACTGGCTTAGCCAGGCAACGGTTCTACAGCTTAAATTAGTAACCGCTGCACGCTGCTAACCAGGACATAGTGAGTGTGCGACGCACATCGGGAAGGTCAGAAACGTGATTCCTCTTTTTTAGAGGAGGCGCGACTATACACGTTGGGAGTGAAAAATACTATAACCATTCAGGCTATCGCAAAAAATCGCTTAAACCCATTAATGGGTCGTAATTGTTTCGTCCATGCCCGATTCAGCTTGAATCCACGCTCTCATGAGTTCGGGGACCAGGTCCTCAAGGCTTTCGATATAGGCCTTTGCGTTTTCTATGTTTTCGTCAGCATCATAGGCCTGCTTACTGACATCAACTGCAGAAATAAAATCATCAATCGTCAAAAATTTCTCTCCAGACACTGGGAAAAGCAACTCCGTAGTTAAGTTAAAAAAGTTTTCCGATTGGACTTCCAGACATTCTTTAAATTCGAGCACCTCAATCGAGGGGTCTAACAACAGAAGTGATCCAAGATTTGATCGAGCGTTATACTGAATCACCCAGAATTTACGAAAGTGCATCGTTCTAAGGGCTATATTCTAACAGCATATTAAAGACCCCAACATCTGGCTATCGTCCTGGATAAGATCGATATCAAGGTTGAAACTAAACTCAATTTTTAACAGAAGCCAAAATCCCATGTCCAAAAAGACAATCAGTCCCAGGTTGGCGCGTAATTATCACGAACCCACTAGCGAAAAATCTCGAGAAGTCTATCGGCAATGGGCGTCGACTTATGACCGTGAGCTAATCGATGATTTCGGTTATCAAGCACCAGAAGCCGCAGTCGAATGCTTAGTTGAATATTTTCCCTCTCGCCAAATCGAGATTCTGGACATGGGATGCGGTACGGGTCTGGTTGGAAAACTGTTATGCGACGCCGGATATGAGCAGATTGACGGACTCGATTTATCGCCCGAGATGATTCTCAAGGCCGCCGAAAAAGGAGTTTACCGGCGATTAGGGGAAGCTGATCTATCGACTTCGATCTCCCTCGATCCGATATATGACGCCATTCTGTGTGTCGGTGTATTCTCACACGGATCCCAACAACCTTTCGATCTGCCCAAGCTTTTTGCCGGGCTAAAGCCAGGCGGGGTTTTGATCGCGACCGTGAACGGAAAAGGCTGGCACGATATCGGCTGGGGCGCCCTTCTTGAAAAAAGCAGTCAGGAGAACGGCTTTCAAGTTGAATCGCTTCGAGATATTCCTTACCTCACCGGCGAAGGGATTCCTGGAAAATTACTAATCGCTCGATCGACGCCAAAGAATCTGTAGTCGTTATCAAGCTGCCAAAAATTAACAGTCAGCGGCTTGTCATTAGCAACGGCACTACTAAGATACGAGCCCTGAAGACTCGCCCAACTGAGATCGACGTTTACCCATGTAGCTTTAATAAAACGATAAAGCACATCTCTCAGACATCACTATCATCTAGATCCGGAACAATCTAAATTACGTCTATTCTCCTTGGACGCAGCCGTTTAGGAATCAACAGGGTTGACTACCAATCGCCGTTAGCGCCCGCGTCAACAATACTCAGCATAGCGTCACGAATTCGCTTCCCGCCTTGTTTTAACTCGGTGTCAAGCTGAGAGTCAGGATGCCAGGTAAAATTTAGCCAAGAAACATCCCAATCCAGTGTCATCAGCCAAACATCACCCTTTGCATCCTCAAGAACTGAAATACGGCAAGGCAAGAAAATAGAAAACTCCGGACTGTAATCCAGCACCATTCGAGCTACCATTGCGTCGCAATACTGTAATATTTCAATTCGTGGTGTCGGTCGCCCGGTTTTCGCCTCCACTTCTTTCCAGATCATACTGTGACCTGACTTTTTTAGATTTTCGTCAATTGCCCGACTGTCCATCGCCTCGATGATTTCTTCAAAGGAGAGCCCGTCTTTCGCCTTGACCTTGTGGGTCATAAAGTTGAAAACCTGCCGCAGTGACCAGGGGTTCGACATCGCCCCACTCGTCATCATTGCCTGACGAGATTCCCTCGGAAACGGCTGACTTACCGTGTTCGGTTCCCAAAGGGTATCAGCAGGATTAACCATCATTGGCATCGGAAATGGAAGACTGTTACTTTTTCTCAGCGTCTCAATCGCTTTGGCAACTGCTTCGGTATCCGATTGTGAAAAACTTGGACCTGCGGATGCCAACAAGGCAGCCGCAACGACCATTAAACGAATCGCTGTTTTTTTTAATAATGCACACATCATGATCTCTTTCTGCCTTTCTGAATGTTCAGTATCAACGACGCAAGATGAGTCAGCCGTTACGATTCATCACAATATCCGCAAAATTTTTCACGTCGACACTCTTTCAAACGGTGACTGCGAAATGTTTGATGAATCTATCCAGTTGAATTGGCTCTTCAAGACTCTAAATAGATTTGGCTGATTATTCCCCGACGCTGGTCAAGTCCTTTGCAGTGCTTGCTAAATCCGCAGCGGCATCTACTGTCGCGTCATACCACTGTGTATACATTTCCGGAGTCATCAACAGTTTTGTCATTTCAATGTAAGTGGTTGGGTTGATTGCCTGGCCCATCATGGTCATGTAGGCCATTGGGTTCATTAGCGGCGCATAAGTCGCGGGATTCATCATGGACATCCAGTTCATCGGATTCACTCTCGCGCCCATTGCCTGCGGACTCATCATGTAGGCATACGTTTGAGGATTCATCCAGTTAGCCGGATTCATCATTCGCTGAGCCCCAAGTGGAGGCTGACCGCCCCAACCCATTCCGCCCATCATGCTCATCGGGTTCATCATCGCCATAGGATTCAATCCACCCAATGCCGGTTGAGTTATTTGCGCGCCTGTACTCATCGAGTTCATGTAGTCACTGAGCATTTGAGTGTATTGATCAATCGCGGACTGCTGATTGGTAACGCCTTCCTCAGCGTTCACCATACCGCCAAGGCCAGACAAACTAAACGCCAGCAGAAAAGATATAACGTGCTTTTTCATCGGATTTCCTATTTGTAGATGTTGATTTTAAATATGTGTTTGATTATTTAACTATTTTCTTATTTACTAAGATACTATCCTAAAGAGATATAATTAAAGCGCGTAGGTCATCAGTAAGTTATTGTTTTTTTGCGGTTTTTTAAATAACACCCAGGTGACGCCTCGAGCGCCGATTCTGATAAATTAATATCGAGGACCCTATGAGTTAATATTTTCCCAGTGACAAATCTTTTGTGTACTTCATTTTTTCGAGGCCGCTATTAAAACGGTCAAAATTTCCGGACATCCGGCGATCGCGCTCGACTATGACGGCAACGGACCGTTAGTCGTTTTTCTCCATGGCATTGGCGGAAATCGGACGAACTGGACCCACCAGATTAAGTCCTTGTCACCCTATTACCGAGCGGCCGCTTGGGATGCTCGCGGATACGGCGCAAGCGATGATTACAGTCATGAACTCAACTTTGAAGATTTTTGCCATGATCTCGCCCGCTTACTTGATTATTTTGAAACCGACCAGGCTCATCTCTGCGGCCTTTCCATGGGGGGGCAGATTGTTCAACATTTTTATCGCCTTTATCCTCAACGAGTTGCCTCCATGGTTCTCGCGGCAACATTTACGCATTGGCGTGCCGTATTAAGCGATGATGCGCTCGCCCACTATCTCAGCGTACGAGAAACACCTCTCGTTAACGAAGGCAAAAGCCCTGCCGAAATGGCGCCTGCAGCGGCCAAAACAATCCTCGGACCTCTTGCCACACCGCGCCAACGCAAGATAATCGAAACGAGCATGTCGACTCTTCATAAAGAAAGTTTTTTAAAAACACTTAGAGCAGCGACCGCTTTTGAACTTGAACTCGCGCTCGAGAGTGTAACCATCCCAACAATGTTGATTTTTAGTGAATTCGATAACCTGTGCCCAGCTGACTACGGCCGGTC
Source organism: Arenicellales bacterium nBUS_48 (assembly GCA_051201575.1). Taxonomy (GTDB): domain Bacteria; phylum Pseudomonadota; class Gammaproteobacteria; order Arenicellales; family UBA868; genus UBA868. The sequence continues at coordinate 1,910,633 of CP179197.1, forward strand.
AATGGCAAGCCGAATTCCGCGCTCGAGATTTGAGTACGTCGAAGGGGCAGGCCATCTAATCAATATAGAAAAGCCCGAGCAATTCAATACACTCCTTCTAGATTTCCTAAGCGGACTGAATAACGAAACTGAGTAACCGTACCTCACAATCACCTACACCCGGTCTGGCAAGAATCGGGGGCTTCGGCTATTGTTCACCCTCTTGGCTTGGAATTTTATTATGACAATTGGTTTTATCGGGACTGGAGTAATTAGCGAAGCAATGATTCGCGGGCTATGCGACATTGCAGGCTATACAGATCAGATCAGGGTATCGAAACGATCCTTTGATCGCTCAAAACGGCTGAGTGAAGCGTATTCAAATATAACGATTTGCGAAAGCAATACCGAAGTGGTCGACCACAGCGACTGGGTATTCGTTGGCGTTCTTCCCGATCAGGTTGCGATGGTATTGCAAGCGCTATCATTTAAAACAACGCAAAAAGTCATTAGCCTAGCGGCAGGAGTCGGCCTTAAAGACTTAAAGCAATATGTATATCCATGTGAGGATGTTCTTAGGGCCATTCCCATGCCCCCGATCGAATTCGGAAAAGGGCCTCTGGCAATTTGCCCGAGTGATGATGCCTTCGAGGCCTTTGCAGATAAAATTGGGGTTGTGGTCAGTATTGATGATGAGGATCAGTACAATCTTTTTGGTGCCGCCAGTGCCCTCATGTCCGATTTTTTTGCCCAAATCGCAGGCGTCAGCAACTGGATGCAACTTCACGGTCTGGACCCAACGGCGTCGGCACGGTACGCTTGTGCCTTATACGAGTCTCTGGCTTTTCTTGCGACCAAGGAGTCTGCTGAGTCACTTGCACGAATGAGCGACGCCTGCCAAACCCCTGGTGGATTAAACGAGCAGTTTTTTAACTTCCGTGAATCATGCGGGGTGGATCAATCATTGCATGACGGGCTTAACCAAATCCTAAAACGCCTTGAATCCAGTGACTAACCGAGAAATCACGGGATAATCCATTATCATGACCGACTCCAAATCGTCTAGCCCAAAGAAAGCAGAGACGCCTGCCCCGGCCACTAAGGACAAAAAGGCAATAACGGGTTCGCCTCCACGCGGCCGCGGAAAAATGTATTGGAAATTTGCGGCAATTGAAGGCTGGAAAGCAAATAAACCGGAGCCCGCCGCCGATATCTCGCAAAAAAAGAAATAATTGGGTCAGCAACGAAAAATATCGGTCGATCAATTCGTGAACTCATCAAAACGTCCAAAGCCTCGTGATCTTGAACCGCACGGCGGATTTCTGTTCGATCATCTCGGTATGAAATTTTCGTTTTCAGAAGATGGTACCGTGGTGGGTCTGATCCAACTTGAGGATCATCACTTTTCCTGGCCCGGACGAGTTCATGCTGGCACAGTGTTTGCACTCGCCGACTCATGCGCCGGATTTGGTTGCTTAAAAACGCTTCCCGATGGTGCATCGGGCTTCGCAACGCTCGAAACAAAAACCAACTTCATCGCGACCACAGACGAAGGCGGCATTATTGCTTACGCCCACCCCATCCACCTAGGGCGTTCTACCCAAACCTGGGATGTTGAGGTGCTCTCTGAAAAAGACGATCGGAAAATGGCGCTTTTTCGATGCACTCAAATGATTCTTTGGCCTGAAAAATGAACACCAGGATGCTCGATTACCAAGCCCACTCAAAGTTACAGTTATTAAAAACCGTCGCCCAACGCAACGTTGATAACAATCAGTTTGCCAGCATTGAATGGCAAATCAAAAAAGATGGCGATCTTTTTAATGAAGGCAGCGTGACCCAATCTGATCTCGACTGGCGGTATCCGCAGAACCCGATCTATCGTATTTATTCGATGACAAAGCCGATCGTTGCGTTGATGGGTGTCATTCTGATCGAACGCGGCCAACTCCATCTTGCGACCGCTCTGGCTGATATCCTGCCCGAATTCAGCAAAATGGAAGTGATGCGTCGGGATCGCACTACAGAACAGGCCCGTCCGATCATCATCGAACAACTTTTTACTCATCGAGCTGGTTTTAGCTATAACTTTTTCCCTGACTGCCCGGTCTCTTCATTGTATCGACAAGATGGGCTAATGAACGATGGTGAATGCTCTCTCAACGATTTTGTCAGCCGGGCCGCTCAACTGCCCCTTGCGAATCAGCCTAACGAACGTTGGCACTACAGCATCGCTACGGATATTCTTGCGCGAGTTCTCGAGGTCGTTTCCGGAAAACCGCTCGGCGCGCTCTTGCAGCACGAAATCTTCGACACGCTCGATATGCCCGACACACAGTACTTCATTTCCCCATCGGAACGAGATCGCCTGCTGCCGATGTACGGTCGGTCACTCGATGAAATTCTTAACGCGCCAGATGCGATCTCGGAATTAAAAAAAATTGACGTCTCACACCAATACCCTTGCGATCGACCTGAGTCGTTCGCTCGTGGAGGTCACGGACTTTTCTCAACCACCAAAGACTACATGCAATTTGCTCAATTCTGTCTAACGGGCCATTCGGCAATGGGTGTTCCACTGGTCTCAAGAAAAATGATAGATTTTATGTGGGCCAATCGGTTGCCTGCCGAACAGTTACCCTATTGGCTTGGCCCGTTTCCAGCACCCGGTTATGGATTTAACCTATTCGGCCGAATCATGATTGATCCAGGGCAGGCCATTTCACTCACAGGCCTGGGCGAAGCAGGATGGGGTGGCGCGGCATCGACTTTTTTCTGGGCCGACCGGAATGAAAATTTTACGGGCGTCGTAATGACCCAGAATCTGGGGACGCTTAGCAGCATGCGCACTGACATGATGGCGGCAGCGTATCAAGCGATCGCTTAAGTTATGATTCGCGGAGTTCCGGCTTTTTCGCCCGGTATGTCGCAATCGCAGCGTCTATTCCAACTGCGGTCAGAATAATAAAACCGCCAAGTAAAGTGGCGTCCGAGGGGATTTCCGCAACAGTCAGCCACGCCCAGATGGGTCCCAGCACGGGCTCGATGAGCGCCAGTAACCCCACCTGAGCTGCCGGGACAAATCTCGCGCCCAGCATTAAAAGTATAAAACCCACGCCAACCTGAAAAACACCAAGATATACTGAGGCGCCAAGATCACGGCGACTAATTGAAAAATCATCAATAAAAACGAGTGTAATCAGGGAGGCAATAATTGCCGCAAGCAAGAGTGCAAGCAGCATGTCTGGCTGCTTCGAGCGACGAACCAAAACGACAGAGATCGCATAAGAGATCGGCAGCCATAAGGCAATCAAGTTTCCGAATGCCCGACCGCCCATCAGTCCTGCCCCGACCATTACGGCAAGTCCCGACATTGCCACCAGTATCGCGATCCAGGTCCGCAGCGGCACCCGTTCACGCAGCACCACCCATCCAAGCGTTGCCGCGAAAAAAGGGGCCGCACTAAATACAAAAAGTGCGTTTGCAACCGTCGTATTAAGCAATGCAAATACGTACGCAACAAAACCCGTTCCCAGTACGATGGCAAGGAGAGTATCCTCGAAGCCAAGGTTTTTTACCCGCTCGAAAATATTCCGCTTTTCCCGCACGACGAGAACACACACCAGAAGTGCGACCATGCTCAGTGATCGATAAAACAAGATCTGCCAACCGTCAGCACTTTCAATCACCCGCAGACCGACCCCTGACGTGCTGAGGCATAACGCGGATCCTGCCACCATCACCATACCGCGAGCGTAATTTCCTGAAGACTTTCGACTTACACTCACGGCGTCGAGCCTCTTTTAGTGGGTTGCCCTGCAGAGAGGTCTCGAGCTAACCAAAGACCAATAATGACGAGCATAAGCGACATGCCATGGTAGAGCTGAAACAATTCACCTAACAGTAAGACTGCCAAAAGCGCGGAGAAGATCGGAGTAAGATTAACAAAGACTCCACTTCTGCCAGGGCCAATCAAATCAACGCTTCGAAGAAAAAATATTTGAGCCAAGAAAGAAGGAAAGATCGTTACATAGGCAATGACGACCCATCCGGTCGCTGTTGGCCAAATAATCGATCCATCCCACCATTCATAAATGGCAAACGGCGCCGATAGAAACGCTCCCGCGATGGCGAAGTAGGTAAAAAGAACAATACCGGAGACCGCGGGCCTCGTTTTTAATCCCAGTGTATATCCTGCATATAAAACGCACGCACCGGCCATCATGAGATCTCCATGATTCAGCGAGAAGTCTGATAACTGCAGAGGGACTCCCCGAAGCGCTACCGTCACGACGCCGATAAGTCCAATAATGACGCCGATGATCTGAATACCGAATACCCGAGTGCCATGAAGAAAAAAGGCCCCGATCAGCACGATGATCGGGATGGCGCCCTGCAGGATTCCGATGTTGACAGCAGTCGTGTAATGCGCGGAAACATAAAACAAAAGATTGAATACAGCGAGCCCCAACGCTCCCATCGCGAGAATATACAGTCGCTTTTGCCGCAAAACTGGCCAGGTCGAACGCATTTGTCGCGCATAAAAAAGCGGTAATACGATCATCAGCAAACCCCACCGGGAAAACGTCAACAAAGCAGGGGACACTTCTCCCACGGCCGCCTTCCCTGCCACAGTATTGCCCGCCCAAAAAAGTGTCGTCAGCGTGACTAACAATACCGGTTGAGACCAAAACCAGTTAACGAGCTTTTTCATTTAACACAGAGATATTGGGTTCAACTACGAGGGTCGCGCATTTGTTCGACCATGTCTTCAAGTTCGGTCCAGCGCAAAATGTGCCGCTCAAGCTCCGTTTCCAAATCGGTCAGCTGATCGAGAATTGGCTGAGTATCGGTATATGCCTGGTCATAAAAATTTGCCTCAAAGGTTTTCGCTCTCAGTATTTCGATCTTCTCCTCAACGGAATCAATGACCTGCGGCAAACTGTCGAGTTCGCGTTGCAGTATATACGAAAGTTTTCGGCCAGGTCCCGCCTCCCGACTCTTTTCAATTTCCAAATCTCCCACGCATCCTTTTTTAGTCGCTGATTCACCTGTCGCGAGTGACCGACCCCGTCTTTTCCAATCAGTGTAATTGCCAACATAAGGATGAATGCCGCCGTCTGATTCAAACGCGAGGATGCCCGAAACCGTGTTGTCCAGAAATGCTCGGTCATGACTTACAACAATTAATGTGCCGGAATATTCCTGAAGGCGCTCCTCTAATACTTCAAGCGTCTCAACGTCCAAATCATTCGTCGGTTCATCCAGAATCAGTAGATTGGCAGCCTGCGTAAACAGTCTCGCGAGAATAACTCTATTGCGTTCGCCCCCCGACAGCGATCTAATTGGGGTTAGCGCCCGCTTTGCAGTAAAAAGAAACCCTCGAAGATAGCCTACAACATGGCGAGGCTTTCCATTTAGAGTGACATACTCTCTCCCATCGCCGACGATTTGAGCAACCGTTTGATCAAGATCCAGTTTCCGCCGGTGCTGATCGAAGTAGCCCAAATGTACATTCACGCCCCACTTGATCGTGCCCGCGCTCGGCTCTATCTCTCCCAACATCAGTTTTAAAAGCGTACTCTTCCCAACCCCATTATTACCGACAAGACCTATCCGATCTCCCCGCTGAACCCGAAGCGAAAAATTCTCAATCAGCATGTTTTTGTCGTAACCAAAAGCAATATTTTTAATATCAAGTACTTTTCGACCCGAATTCTCAGCTTCTTCAATATGGACTCGCGCTCGTGCATCAGGATTTACCCGCTGAGCGCGCTCTTCGCGCATGTTTTCAAGCGCCCGCACTCGCCCCTCGTTACGTGTGCGACGCGCTTTGATTCCTTGACGAATCCAGGCCTCTTCCTCTTCAAGCTTACGATCAAACTCGCTATTCGCTTCGCGCTCTGCTTTTAGCGCATCATCTCTACGCCTCAAAAAGTCTTTGTAATCCCCGGGCCAACTTTGAAGCTTGCCCCGATCAATTTCCACGATTCGAGTAGCAAGACGCTGTAGAAATGCCCGATCATGCGTAATAAAAAGCACCGCTCCCGAGAAGGCAGAAATACGATTCTCAAGCCAAGCAATCGTTGCAAAATCCAGATGATTGGTGGGCTCATCCAATAACAGTAAATCGGGCTTGGCAACAAGAGCTCGGGCCAGTGCCGCTCGGCGGCGCCAGCCCCCCGAAAGAGTTGCCATTGGCTGTTCGGCATCAAGCTCCATTTCAGTGCAAATAGCCTGCACCTGCTGCTGAGGATGCCAACCGCCATGCGCCTCGATATGGGTCTGCAATTCCTGAAGCGCCTTCAGTCCATTGGCGTCCGAAACCGACTCTGATTGGATCCGATACTGATCAGTCAAAGTAATAATGTCCGACAGGCCTTCAGACACGAACTCTCCCACAGTCCGACCTTCATCCTCCGGCAAAACCTGTGTGAGCTCGCTAATACAAATCTCTCCAATACTCTGAACCTCACCCTCGTCCGGATCCTGCTCCCCGGTAACCAATCTAAGCAAGGAGGTTTTCCCGGCGCCATTTCGGCCAATCAGGCACACCCGCTCTCCTGGCTCGATTGAAAAATCCGCCTCTCTCAGGATGCTTCGGGCGCCAAAAGCGAGGCTTACGGAGTCGAGTCTGATCAGGAACATAAGGGCTTTTCTAGAACGGTGAAACAATTTAGGGACGACAGGATATTAACCGAGGAAGAGCCTTTCTGTACGCAGCTGACCAACCACTGGCGAGAAATTTTAGGGCGGTGATCTGACTTAATCAGGCGAGCAAAAACTCGGCCGACTTTCTCTGAGAATTATAGGTCGCTTTTTTTCAATTTTTTGCTTCTCTTGCAGTCGCCAAAGGCGTAGACTCCGCGAGCCTCAAAAAGTTATTTTTAGATTCCCACTGTGAGATTCGCACTTTCTATTCTTCGGACACTCTCCGCACTGATGATCTCGGTGTCATTGCTCATGTTTGGGAACAGCATGACTTCGACTCTGCTGGCGCTTCGCGCAGACATCGAGAATTACTCAAATGAAATGATTGGTTTTATCGCATCAGGTTATTTTTTGGGATTCGCGATTGGTACTTTCCGCTCAGGACCGCTGATTAATCGGATCGGTCATATCCGCGCCTTCTCTGCTTTTTCTGCCGTGGCTGCGGCCTCGGTTTTACTCGTCCTAATTACGTCAAACGCATGGGCTTGGGTCGGTCTGCGGGCAGTCATGGGCGCTGCTGCCGCTGGTTTATTTGTTGTTGTTGAAAGCTGGCTAAATAACAGGGCAACAAATAATTCTCGGGGAATTTTGCTTTCCTTGTATATCATGATCGGTTACGTGGCTTCTGCGTTTGGGCAACAGACCATAAAATTTGGTGACCCGGGCAGCTACGAACTATTTTTGCTTGTTGGCGTAGTGCTAACCCTGTCGCTTGTTCCGGTAGCGCTCACCCGGGCAACCCATCCAGACCCTGTAGAAAAACCATTCCTAAATATTCGCAAGCTTTACACTGTGTCTCCAACAGCGTTCGCTGCTTGTCTTGTCGCTGGCCTGATTACCTCGAGCTGGTGGGGGCTGGGTCCAGTCTATGGGCGAGAAGTTGGACTCAATGTTGAACAGATTTCTGGCTTTATGACCGCTGGCCTTGTTGGCGGCATGCTCCTTCAGATTCCGATCGGGCGACTTTCTGATCGTTTTGATCGACGTTTCATACTGCTCGCAGTCACGATAGCACTTACGGGCCCCGCACTCATGCTGGTTCTCGGAGATCTGCTCCCCGGTTGGACGCTCATCACAACCGTCGCTCTCTTTTTTGGGTTGAGTTCAACGTTATACCCTCTCAGCATTGCGTATGCGAACGATTATCTCGAGCCTGGAGATATCGTGGCTGCCAGCGGCGGATTTGTGTTGGTTTATGGAATCGGTGCGGTATTGGGACCTCTTGCATCCTCCTATTCCATGCGAGTGATTGGCCCATCAGGGATGTTCATGTTTATTATTCTGGCCGCAGGACTCTTGGTGCTGATGATTCTGTCTCGAATGCGGATCCGTCAGTGGGCTCCGGTCGTTGAAAAAGAGGCGTACGTGCCCGCCGCTGAAACGCCAAGGGCCGTTGGTGATCTAGACCCTCGAGCAGAGGTCGATGAGGGATATGATCAGGGTCCGGATATCCTGAGCACATTAGAAGTCACATTAGGCGAAGAAAAACCCTTCGGGTTCTGGCTTGGCCGTTGGGGAGAAAGTGCTGACGATGATGACAAAACAAAGGAATCCGAAACCCTTGTTCAAGTCCCGGCAGAGGACGCTAACAGTGACTCCACCGAAAACGCTCCCTCAAGGTCTAAAATTTAAGTCGTCGCCGGCGGTAAGAAAATTTGAATGTGTTACGGCTTACCCGCGGTGTAACGAACCGCTAAAACCTCATAGCGACGCAAACCGCTCGGGGCTTGAAACTCAATCTCAACGCCTTCTGTCTTTCCAATAAGCGCTTTCGCGATTGGGGAGCTATGCGAGATCAGTCCTTGATCAATATTAGCTTCCAATTCGCCTACGATCCGATAGGTTACCTCTCGATCGCCCTCTTCTTCCCAGAGATCAACCCACGCACCAAAAACAACTTTTCCATTGGCATTTAACTGCACAGGATTAATAACTTCTGCAACCGATAGCTTGGAGTCCAACTCGGCTATTCGACCTTCAATGAAACCCTGCTGCTCTCGCGCCGCGTGATATTCCGCATTCTCGGATAAATCCCCGTGCGCGCGAGCTTCAGCGATCGCCTGAATAACAGCAGGTCTGTCCTGCTTTTTTAGTCGGGATAATTCATCCTGGAGTCGCTCAGCGCCATCAGGGGTCAGTAGTACTCTCATAATTCGACCGTTTGATGAAGGGACTGAAGTCTGTTGATACTGGGATTATTGCCGGCTTTGTGCGCCTCGCAAGCTGCGCGTGCTCCCGCCAAGGTCGTGAAATAGGCGACCTTATGGGTCAGCGCCTGCTGCCTGATAGTCTCTGAGTCCAGTCGACTGTGCCTTGTAGCCGTTGTGTTCACAATTAAATCGTACTCACCATTCTTGATGCTGTCTACCACGTGTGGGCGACCCTCACTCACTTTATTAACAACAGAGGCGCGCAGTCCAGCTTGTTCGAGCGCCATCGCCGTGCCTTCGGTTGCTTCCAAATCAAATCCATTCTCGCTCAGATACCGCGCGATGTCGACCACGGCGACCTGGTCCGGCGTTCGGACACTGATCAACGCCTTTCCACTCGCCGGAATCAGTGTACCGGTCGCCCGCTGTGCCTTTCGATACGCCTCCCCGAACGTCATGCCAATTCCCATCACTTCACCGGTGCTCTTCATTTCAGGCCCTAAAATTGGATCCACGCCGGGGAACTTTATAAAAGGAAATACCGCCTCCTTCACCGAATAATAGGAAGGACGAACCTCTCCATGGACGCCTTGCTGTGAAAGTGACTGACCCGCCATCACCCGAGCACCTATCTTTGCGAGTGGTCTTGTGGTCGCTTTTGACACAAAAGGTACCGTTCGCGAAGCTCGCGGATTAACCTCAAGGACGTAAATCTCTTCGCCCTTAACCGCGAACTGTACATTCATCAAGCCGTTTACACTTAATGCCAAAGCCATCTCACGCGTCTGACGAATTAATTCTCGCTGCGTTTCGTCGCTCAATGCGAACGGAGGCAGCACACAAGCCGAATCACCTGAATGGACGCCAGCCTCCTCAATATGCTCCATGATGCCGCCAATCACGACATCGGTACCGTCGCACACGGCGTCCACATCAACCTCAACCGCATCGTTAAGAAAGCGATCGAGCAAAATCGGGGACTCGTTGGATACTCGAAAAGCATCGCGCAAGTAACGCTCAAGCTCTTCTTTGCCGTGAACAATCTCCATGGCACGTCCGCCAAGCACATAAGACGGTCGGACGACCAACGGATAACCAATCTCTTCAGCCCTTTCAAGCGCCTGCTGTTCAGTGCTCGCCGTTCGGTTAGGAGGTTGGAGCAATCCTAGATTCTCTATCAAGTCCTGAAAGTGCTCTCGATCTTCCGCTTGATGAATTGAGTCGGGAGAGGTGCCCAAAATAGGAACACCTGCCGCTTCCAATCCTCGGGAGAGCTTAAGCGGCGTTTGTCCGCCATACTGCACAATAACCCCTGTTGGCATCTCGACAGCACAAATCTCCAACACGTCTTCAAGAGTGAGTGGTTCAAAATAAAGTCGGTCGGACGTATCGTAGTCTGTGGATACTGTCTCGGGATTACAGTTAACCATTATTGTTTGGTAAGAGTCGGCCTGCAACGCCATCGACGCGTGGACGCAGCAGTAGTCAAACTCGATCCCCTGGCCGATTCGGTTTGGACCGCCGCCCAAGACAATAATTTTTGACGATTGCTCGGGCAAAGCCTCGCACTCAACCTCGTAACTCGAATAAAGATATGCGGTTGGCGTTTCAAACTCGCCAGCGCACGAATCAACGCGTTTATAGACAGGACGCACTCCCAATTCATGACGTTTTGATCTGAGTTCTGTTTCACCCACGCTCAGCAACGCGGCGAGTCGAACGTCCGAGAATCCATCCCGCTTTAGGGCCCGAAACATTTCCTGATCAACGTCCTCAAGGCACAACTTTTCAACGCGCTTTTCTGTTTGAATTAGTTCTTCAATTTGGGCAAGAAACCAAGGGTCGATACCGGTCAGCTTTTGGACTTCGGCTAAGCTGAATCCCTGTCGAAAAGCGTCTCCAATAAACCATGCCCGGCGAGCTCCGGGGACTCGAAGATAACTGGCCATATCATGAACGCCGGTCTGATCTTCCTTTTCATCCCAAATCGGATCTAATCCAAAGCTACCTATCTCAAGACTCCGAAGTGCTTTCTGAAATGATTCTTTGAACGTACGGCCAATCGCCATGACCTCGCCCACTGACTTCATTTGCGTGGTAAGCGTTGAATCTGCCTGAGGAAATTTCTCAAAATCAAACCGCGGGATTTTTGTAACGACATAGTCAATTGAAGGCTCAAATGACGCGGGCGTCGCGCCTCCCGTAATGTCGTTATCTAACTCATCAAGCGTATAACCTACTGCCAACTTTGCAGCGATCTTCGCGATCGGGAAACCCGTTGCCTTTGAGGCCAATGCAGAGGACCGGGACACTCGCGGATTCATCTCAATGACAATCATCCGGCCTGTAGCAGGATCAATCGCAAACTGGACATTTGACCCGCCAGTATCAACACCAATCTCTCGCAACACGGCAATGCTCGCGTTTCGCATCAGTTGATATTCTTTATCAGACAGTGTGAGCGCTGGGGCCACCGTGATTGAATCGCCAGTGTGAACACCCATCGCATCAAAGTTCTCAATCGAGCAAATAATAATGCAGTTGTCTCGGCTATCTCGGACAACCTCCATTTCATATTCTTTCCAGCCGACAATACTTTCCTCGATCAGGAGTTCCGAAGTCGGCGATGCATCAAGTCCTCGAGCACAAATCGCCTGGTATTCTTCCGCATTGTAGGCAATACCCCCACCGCTACCCCCAAGAGTAAAAGATGGTCGAATGATCGCGGGGAAACCGATCTGCTCAAGCACGGTCATCGCATCATCCATTGAATGCGCAAGATCTCCTTTCGCGACATCAAGACCAATTGCTTTCATCGCTACCCGAAAACGATCCCGATCCTCTGCTTTATCAATTGCATCGCGAGTCGCGCCAATCATTTCGACGCCGAATTTTTCGAGGACGCCATGTCGCACAAGATCTAACGAGCAATTAAGGCCTGTCTGACCACCCATCGTAGGAAGCAGCGCGTCTGGGCGCTCCTTCTCGATAATTTGAGCGACAGTTTCCCAGGTAATTGGCTCTATATAAGTTGCATCAGCAAACTCAGGATCGGTCATGATGGTCGCCGGATTAGAATTGACCAAGATAACCCGGTAGCCCTCTTCTCGAAGTGCTTTGCAAGCTTGAACTCCTGAGTAATCGAACTCACAGGCCTGACCGATAACAATCGGTCCTGCGCCAATCACTAAAACCGATTGAATATCTAACCGTTTAGACACTGAGATTCCCCTTTTCCATCAGAGAAATAAACTGATCAAATAATCCAGTAATATCTTGTGGACCGGGACTCGCTTCGGGATGCCCTTGAAAGGAAAACGCAGGCGAATCATTTAATACAATGCCCTGAATCGAATCATCAAAAAGGGAGCGATGTGTAATTGATACATTTTGGGGGAGTGAATCTGGGTCGACCGCGAAGCCATGATTCTGGCTTGTAATCATCACCCGACTCGTCGACAAATCAACCACCGGATGATTAGCGCCGTGGTGACCAAATTTCATTTTGAGCGTGCGCCCGCCCGCCGCAAGTGCTAATAACTGATGGCCCAGACAAATTCCAAAAGTCGGAATCTTGCAAGAAATAATCTCCCGGATCGCCTCCACCGCGTAAGTGCAAGGCTCCGGATCTCCTGGCCCATTCGACAAAAAGATACCATCGGGGTTTCGGGACAAAACATCGGCCGCAGATGTCTCGGCAGGCACAACCTCTACCGCGCAACCGCGATCTGCAATCAGTCTCAAGATATTTTGCTTAATCCCAAAATCATAAGCCACTACGCGAAATTTTTTTTCCCTAACCTCTTGAAAACCCTTGCCCAGTTGCCAGCTGCCTTGGTTCCATTTGTATGGCGTTTTTGTGGTCACGGTTTTGGCAAGATCCATTCCCTTTAAACCAGCAAATTCACGTGCGACCGAAAGCGCCCGAACTTCATCAATTTTTCCAGCTTGAATACACCCGTTCTGAGCGCCTTTTTGGCGAAGTAATCGGGTTAACTTACGCGTATCTATATCGCTAATGCCCACCACGCCTTGTCTCGTCAGATAATCAGTCAGGGTTTCGGTGGAGCGAAAATTGCTCAAAAGATTTGGCAGGTCTCTGACAACAAGACCGCAGGAGAAAGCATGCTTAGCCTCGATATCTTCGTCATTTGCGCCAACATTACCAACATGGGGGCAAGTTAGGGTGACGATTTGCTGCGCATAGGACGGATCAGAGACGATCTCTTGATAGCCTGTCATCGAGGTATTAAAAACTACTTCGCCGACTGTTTCGGCAAGCGCTCCAATTGATCGCCCACGAAATACAGTGCCGTCTTCCAGTACCAGAATCGCAGGTATCACGTTTTCCCTCGACCAATCAGGCATAAAAAAAGGAGGATCTCCGGTGAGATTCTCCTTTTCGAAAAATTTTTTTGATGCCTCATTTCAAGAACAGCATTCTATCGATTCCGACCCAAAACATCAATCAACCCGTGACATCTTTTATCCCCAACACATCTTGCATGTCGAACAAACCGACATTCTGATCTGCTACCCAGACCGTGCTTCGAATTGCGCCCAAAGCATAAATTTCGCGACTTGTCGCTTTATGGACAATTTCCACGCGCTCGCCTGACCCCGCAAACCAAACGCTGTGCTCACCGACAACATCAGCCGCGCGAATCGTTGAGAAGCCAATCTCGCGGTCCACCCGCGGCCCGACAGCGCCCTCACGGGCAAAAACCCCGTGTTCAGATAGGTTTCTACCCAACGCTTTAGCGACCACTTCGCCCATTTTCAGGGCCGTGCCTGATGGCGCATCAACTTTATGACGATGGTGGGCCTCAATCACCTCAATATCTGCATCATTGCCGAAAGCTTTCGCTGCAACTTCAAGAAGTTTTAAGGTGATGTTCACGCCCACACTCATATTTGGCGCCCAAACGATAGCAATCTTTTCAGCAACACTGCGGATATGCTCCTGCTGCTCAATACTGAAACCAGTGGTTCCAATGACCGCCTTGATGCCGTTGACCGCACAGTAGTCAAGATTAATCAGTGTTGATTCAGGAGAGGTAAAGTCAATCAGCACATCGAAGGGAGGCCCAGCAATTCCCTCACTAACACGGAGTTGAGACGATTTAATGTCCGCTAAAACGCAGGCAGAACGGCCAACTGACTCATGATCGGGACGCTCAAATACATGCGCGACTGATACCCGATCGTCTGCGTCTCCCGCAGACAAAAGCGCTCGGCCCATTCGACCCGCGCCGCCGGCTATTGCTATACGAATCATATTAAAGCTCTCAATGAGTTGGGGGCAAGATAAATTAACCTAGTAAACTTTTGACACCATCACGCTCCTCGCGTAATTCCTGCTCCGTTGCATGCATCCGCTCTTCACTAAACTCATTTATGTCCAACCCCGTAACAATTGAATACTGGCCGCCCGCGCAACGCACTGGAAAGGAATAAATCAATCCAGATTCGATCCCATAATCTCCCGTTGAAGGAATTGCCATACTCACCCAATCCCCTTCCGGTGTTCCATTAACCCAAGTATGCATATGATCGATCGCAGCGGACGCTGCAGATGCAGCACTCGACGCGCCTCGGGCATTAATGATCGCCGCCCCTCTTTGCTGTACGGTTGGAATGAAATCTTTAACAATCCATTCCTGGTCAACCAGGTCGATCGCACTCTTGCCCGCAACAGTAGTGTGATGGATATCAGGATATTGGGTTGCGGAGTGATTTCCCCAAATCGTTATTCTTGAGATATCAGTTGTTGCGCTATCTGTTTTTTCTGCCAACTGGCTAATTGCCCGGTTATGATCAAGACGAGTCATTGCGGTGAATTGACCAGGATCAATGTCTGGGGCATTAGCCGACGCAATGAGAGCGTTAGTGTTTGCGGGATTTCCCACAACCAAAACTCGAACATCACGACTCGCACTCTTGTTTAGCGCTTGACCCTGAACTGAGAATATTTTTGCATTCTCTGCCAGAAGATCTTTTCGCTCCATGCCCGGGCCTCTTGGGCGAGCCCCTACCAACATTGCAAAATTGATATCTTTAAACGCCACTACGGGATCATCCGAGCAAACAACAGATTGAAGAAGCGGAAAAGCGCAGTCGTCGAGCTCCATGACGACCCCTTTGAGAGCATCCATCGCAGGAGGAATCTCCAGCAACTGAAGAATAATGGGTTGATCAGGGCCTAACATATCCCCCGCTGCAATTCGAAAAAGCATGGCATAACTAATTTGCCCAGCGGCACCCGTGACCGCAACTCTTACCGGTTTCTTCATGAACAATGCTCCAGATTCTGAGATGAACTCGTTGTGATTGAGAATTAGGCCCTGGTTTCCAGTTAATAACCCGTTCTGACTGCGACATTCGGGGATGTTGTCGACCACAGCACAACAACCGGACTCGATTCATCAAACTCGCGAAATATTAAGAAATAATCGAATCGGAAATTATAGCGTTTTCGTATGGAGATTACGCTTCGTCAAACTTTGTCACCTGGCGAGATAAAAAATTTGATCAAGTTGACACTGGTATATCCGGAATCCCAAGGTTAATTTATCAGAGCACTGATCACACCCTAATGACAGAGAATGACGGGGCACTTTGCGTGGTTAAAAATTTCACTCGTCGGACCTCCGAAAACCAACTGACGAAGTCGACTGTGAGTGAATGCGCCTTTTATAATCAGATCGGCATTAAATTCCTCAGCTTCAGCAACAATCGTCTGGCCAACGGTTGAGCCAGAGGTATCACGTTTTACCGCTTCGGCCTTAAAGCCGCTCGCCCTAAGATGCGATGTAATCAGGTCCACATCAGGTCCGGAAGCCATCCCGCCTTCAACAGACAGGACCCGTAACGCCTCACATGCGCCCAACAGGGGTCTCGCCGCAGTCAGGGCTCTCGCTGTTTCAGTGCTGCCATTCCAAGCCACAAGAATTCTTTTACCAATCGTTTCTGGAACATCATTGCTGACCAGTAAAAGAGGGCGACCACTTTCAAACAACAACGCCTCTGCCGTGCTTTTCCAGTCGACGTTAGCGTTTTCAAGGTCACGATGGAGCACGCTAATCCCAAAAGCTCTCGCATACTCACCGATCCCCTCGGGGCCGGTACCGATCATTTCTGTCCATCCCGCCCGAAGCCCGTCTCCATCGATGTCGCTCATTGGAATATCGTGAGATTTTATCAATTCATTAAATTTCTGATGCGCTAACGAGGACTGTTGTCGACCCTCCTCTTCGAACTCGGCCAGATAGTCTCCCGGTAGCGTAATTCCTTCACCAGCGATTATGGGTAACACTTGCCGACAAAAGGCGCCTTCAATATAAGCGCCATTCTCCGCTGCCAGTTTTTTGGCCGCATCAATGGCCGGCGGCGTCGGCTGAGTGTTATTAAAGGGTACTAATATTGTTCGCAATCCGGGCATGCTTTATCTCCATCAACTACTTTGATTACAAATATTGTACCAAGAGCTGACTAGTTAGTGCCGAATGCCATTTTAGACAGCAGTTCGCCCGCAAATTCTTTACGCCAACCAGACATTAATCGCAGGTCAAGACGGCCACCTGCGAGTGCACGTATGTCGTCCCGCCGCGCAACAAGTGAGGTCGGAATCGAAGCCGCTTCACACAATTCACCGAGATGCTTCCACAGACGGTTACCCAATGCCTTTGTATCGGAATCCTGCTGCGGCGACAGGCTAAAAGGTTTAAACGATGGTGCAGCGTTTTCTCCGTCGCGAATTGCTTTTAGAATCTGCTCCCCCTGATGCTTGATCGTTCCTGATTCGAGATCTTGAATGCTGTCTAGGGCATTGAGCGTCTTGGGACGTATCTGTGCAAGTGAAACAATTACACTTGTCCCCAAAAGCCATTCTCGAGGCCGATCTTTTCGGCGTGCACGCTCCTCCCGCCATCGCGCAAGAGCATGAGCAACGCTTTGAGTGGTCCGATCAAACTTACGACAGGCCTTAACGACTTTTTCTATCGCGACCGGGTCATTGCCCGAAAGATCTCGAGAAACAAGAGCAGAACATTCCTCTGTCAGCCATGCGCTACGAGATGTCTTCTCAAGCATTTCCGACAGGTGCACATAAAGATCATCCAGGTACTCAACATCGTCGATTGCATAAAGAATTTCATCGCCCGTTAACGGTCGACGGCCCCAAGGCGTGCGGGTAAAAGCCTTGGAGAGTTGGACATCGCATATCTCTTTCACCAAATGGCCGTATCCGATCTGATCGCCATAACCCGTTAATGCCGCTGCGATCTGGGTATCAAAAATGCTCGAAAGCGTTACGCCGAGGGAGTGCTGGAGAACTTCAAGGTCCTGGCGAGCCGAATGAAAAATTTTCAAGGTACCTGGATCCTCGAAGAGTCGGCAGAGGGGAGTCAAATCCAGATCCACTAACGGATCAATACAAACAGAGTGTCGGGGGATCGCAATCTGGATTAGGCAAAGCTTTGGGTAAAATGTGCGCACTCTTTCGAACTCGGTATCTACTGCAATCCATGAGGAATCAGTTGCCTCATTAATAAAGCCCTCAAGAGTGCCCTGATCGTCGATATAAGTTTGTTTCTTAACGGTGCGCAAAGGATCTCCTTGATCTCTAGGGATACTAGAAATGCCTAAAAAATTTACCGCCTGATGATATCATCGCCCATCCACAAACTGATCTGAATTCCAATGATCCAAATTCTTCAATTGTTTGTTCGACTTTGTCTTTTTCAGGGTCAAGCACATGACGTGCCACGCTCTGAAGCACTGCTATTCATTGCAGCTTTGGCAGCAATTATTAGCAACTCTATAAATGCAATCCCGAATATGGGCGTTTTCAGCGGCATCCTTCTCTCAATTGGTCAAGTTCTACTCTTTGCAGTACTCATTAGCCTGATTCTCAAAATCCGCAGAATGGGAGAACGCTCAATACAAGCGTTGACTGGTATGTTCGGTGCAACAACGCTTCTGCAACTTATCGCACTCCCTTTTTTTAGTTGGCATGAAAAATTGCTCCCTGACGATCCCAATATCGAAATAGCGCTAACCACCCCTTTAATTATTACAGCGGGAATCGCGATCTGGTCGCTTGCTGTCATGACATCGATTCTTCGTCAGACCATGGAAACAAAAAACGGCGTCGCGTTTATTCTCATTATTGGCTGCCAATCTGCGGTAATGTTTGTCATTATGAACCTCAGCGGTAATGCATCGGGTTGAACACACGTGTTCATATTGCCGGGATTGGCGGCACCTTTATGACTGGCCTGGCTCTTCTGGCGCGAGAACGTGGTTTCGATGTTCACGGTTCGGATCAGGCTATTTATCCGCCTATGAGCACCCTACTTTCGAACGAGAGAATAGCAGTCACTGGAGGATACGAGCCAGAATCCCTGCTTCCCGATACCGACATGTGTGTCGTCGGAAATGCGTTGTCCCGAGGAAATCCTCTGATCGAGCACATTCTTGAAAACCGGATTCCTTATGCTTCAGGCCCAAGCTGGCTACGCGAATCGCTGATCCCTGGCAGAAAAGTACTTGCTGTCGCCGGCACACACGGAAAAACAACCGCAAGTAGCATGGCCGCTTTCATTATGGACTGTTGTGGCGCTTCACCCGGGTTTTTGATTGGCGGCATCCCTGGCAATTTTCCGGTCTCGGCACGACTTGGCGAAAGTGACTGGTTCGTGATTGAAGCCGATGAATACGATACTGCATTTTTTGATAAACGCTCAAAGTTTCTGCACTATCGACCCGATGTTTTATTGATGGGCAATCTTGAATTTGATCATGCTGATATTTTCTCCTCACTTGAGGACATCAAAACTCAATTTTCTCACCTCCTACGAAGCGTGCCCCCCAACGGTAGTGTTGTTATCAATAGCGATGACCTCGACCTCAGGGATGTTCTGGAGCAAGGATGTTGGTCGAAGGTTGTTGAATTCAGCTGCCAAGACGAGAGTTGTGAATGGTTTGTTCAGGCAGTTACTGAAGATGCGAGTCAATTCGATGTCTACCAATCCGGGCGTTTGTTAAGCCGTGTCACCTGGCCTCTATTTGGTGCACATAATATGATGAACGCGCTTGGCGCAATCGCCAGTTGTTCTCAAGCCGGGGTCAAACCCTTAGAAGCGTGTAGATGCCTCGGTGATTTTGAGCTCCCAAAGCGACGTCTTGAGCGACTTAATTCTAAAGGTTCCATCACGCTGTTCGACGACTTTGCACATCACCCTACCGCAATCAAAAGCACGCTCCAGTCAATACAAGCAGCGGCGCCGGGAAAGCGCGTGATAGCAGTAATTGAGCCACGATCAAACACGATGAAACTTGGCAGTCAGCAGGATTTGCTCTCAAAGGCGCTTATTCATTGCGATGTTGCCGTCATATATCATCGGCCAGATCTGAGCTGGGACCCCGCAACGCTTGCGCTTCACTCACCCAAGACTAAACTTCTTTCTTTCGATTCAATCGCGGCGATACGCGACGCAGTTGTGAAAGAAGTTCGAATCGGGGACCAAGTCGTAATGATGACAAATGGTAATTTTGACGGCCTTAAAGATCTTCTGCAGAACGATCTCGCCTGAATGACACTTTTCGAAGGATGAAGACATGAAAAACCTACTTAGCGCCCTCAGTCTCTTTTTAGCATTCACCTTGCCCAGCGCCGCCCAGGAATTCAAAGAAGATGTTAACTTTTTTCCATTACTTGTAGAGCAGCCTGTTAGGACAGGCGACCGAGTCGAAGTTTTGGAAATTTTCTGGTACGGCTGTCCACATTGCTATGCGTTAGAACCTTACCTGAAAAAATGGCTCAAAAACAAACCCGAATTTGTGGAGTTTGTCCAATTGCCGGCTGTGCTCAATCGCTCTTGGGCGTTTGATGCGAGAGTGTTCTATACCTTTGTCGCCTTGGGTCTTATTGATGAGTTGCACGAGGCGTATTTTGACGCGATTCATCAGGATCGCAGGCGAATGAAAAATGTTGAGCAAGTGGCCTCTTGGGCTCAAGAGCAAGGCGTTGACCCTCAATTGATTCTGGACACTTTTAATTCCTTTGGTGTTGATTCAATGCTAGCCAATGCAACTCAAATGTCAGGGCGATACGAAGCGGATGGTGTTCCAACGATTATTATCGATGGGAAATATCGTACGACCGTTTCTCTTGCCGGCGGTCATAATGAAATCATTGACCTAATTAATTATCTCGCTCAAAGGGCTCAGAGCGAGCGTGCAGACTAGCAAAGGCAAGATCCAGGTCGTGTCACGCAATCCACGGGAATATCAAATCTTCTATCACGTCGGATTGGGAAAAGCGGCATCGACTTACCTACAAAATCGAATCTTCCCAGCGCTTGACGGCATTCGCTATATCCATCGCGATCGATATCGACGTTATCGATCGATAATTAACAAATCACATGATGACCGTTACCTGGTCTCTCGTGAAGCCGCTTTCCGGCTCGATCAACGTCTTGAGGAATTCGCTTCCTTCAAGCCAGACGCAAAAGTCATTCTCGTACTTCGCCGGCATGATCGCTGGATCGCGTCACACTATCGGCGATACGTTAAAAACGGCGGCAGCCTTTCTTTTGATAAATATGTTGACCTTGACAGCGACTCGCCACTGATCTGGGACAAAAAGAAAATGTCTTTTTTTACGATGATCCAGAAGATTGAGAATCGATTTGACTCTAAACCTTTAGTCCTTTTTCATGAAAATTTGCAAAACGACCCTTTCAATTTGATTGATCAGTTGTGCCGTTTCACGGGAGCGTCTTATCAGCGCGAGCAGATTGATCTTTCGGTTGTGCACGGGTCCTGGAGCGACAAACAGCTGAAGTTTTCAAGAATGGTTGGGCGGTATCTATTTTCTGAAGTGCCAAAAGCTCATCCACATGCCGGATTCAATCGTATTCAGCGTCGACTAAAACTGTGGGCCTGTTATGCCATCTTAGGCATAGCCCAATTGATCCCCGAACGTTTTTTGGGAGACGCGCCACTTATTCCCCCGGAAGATCTAGAGCGAATAAGACTGACATTTTCTGATGACTGGCAAGCTTGTCAGCACTACGCAGAGATCAATAACCCTAAATTGGACACCGCTAGGCGATAAGGAGGCCAGAACCTCTAATCCCATCGAACACAAACTGAACAGCAAGTGCTGTCAACAGTAATCCGAATATTCGACTGACCACATTCATTCCAGTAACACCAAGAAGACGTTGGACCGCGCTTGAAACTAGCATTAGGGCCAAAGTCATTAAAAGCACCAGCGTAAGGCTAGACACGATGGCCAGTTGCATTATTAAGTCACCGTCAGTGTTCGCCATCAACAAAATAACAGCACCAATTGCCCCCGGGCCTGCGATCAGGGGAGTGGCTAGCGGAAACACAGCGATATCCTTGCGCGCACGTGCCTCATGATCTTCATCCCGCGTCGTCGATGACACACCCGAATGTCGCGCAAAAACCATATCGAGGCCCACCAGAAAAAGTAAGATGCCCCCAGCCGTCCGAAGTGCGGGAAGAGAAATTCCCAATCGGTCTAGGAGCACTTGGCCAAAAAACGCAAAAATATACAAAAGGCAGGATGCTAACGCTACCGACCTGAGTGCGGTGCGCCACCGCTGGCTTGCAGACATCTCCCGAGACATCGCTGCATAGACAACCGCGATGTCTATCGGTCCAATCGTGGCAAAAAAAGTAGTAAACCCGATAATTAACGCGTCAGACACGCGGATTAACCCTCGCTAAGGTGAATGATGTTAGCTAAAACGACCAACCCCTTCCCTCTCTAGATCATCCATCGTTCTAGAAATGCCCTCGCGTAGGATTTTAACCATATCATCAATCTGTTCTGAGGTAATGCATAGCGGAGGCGACATGACACACATATTAATAAGTGGGCGTACAAGCAATCCTGACTGCTGACAGTACTTGTCAATCCGACTCCCGACAGCGTAATCTAACTCTAGCGGCTGTTTACTTTCTTTACTTACAACGCATTCAAGGCAGCCCATCAACCCGTGACCCCGAATGTCACCGACAATCGGCAAATCGGCAAGGCTTTGAAGTTGACTCTGCATATAGGGACCAAGCGCCTTTGCATTTTCCAGTAAACCGTCGGATTCAAAAACATCCATATTGGCGAGTGCAGCGGCGCATGCTACCGGATGACCCGAATAGGTAAATCCGTTCGAGAACACGGCACCCCCCTCCACACTTTGACTCACTTCATCAATAAGTCGGTCCGATATGATCATTGCCGCTAGAGGCACATATCCGGAGGTCAGCCCTTTGGCAGAAATAATGATATCGGGTGTAATGCCAAAGACAGGCTCAGAGGCATACCAATGCCCCAGGCGACCAAAACCGGTAACGACTTCGTCAGAAATATAAATAACGTTGTGACGACGACAAACCTCGAGACATGCAGCATGATAACCTTCCGGCGGCACGATGACACCGCCGGAGGCTAAGATGGGTTCAGCGATAAATGCTGCCACCTTATCCGCTCCAACCTCCAGAATTTTGTCCTCGAGCTCAAGGACTAACTTTTCTCGAAACTGATCAACGGTCACCCCGTCAGGGCGACGATAGGGATTAGGCGATGAAATGAAGTGCACCGTATCGAGGCGAGTATCCAGCCAATTCTTATCTCGGGATTTGCCTGAGACTGCCGCTGATAAAAACGTGCTTCCGTGGTAGGCATCTTCGCGCGAGATGATGTGCTTTTTCTGATCTCGACCGAGAACATTGTTATAAAACATGACAAATCGTAGTGCAGAGTCCACAGCGGTTGATCCACCCGTTGCATAAAAAACATTATTAAGATCGCCGGGCGCGACAGAGGCTAAGCGCTCAGCCAGTCGGGCTGCCGGTTCGGTGGGATGACTCCATGGACTTGTATAAGAGAGCCTCATCGCTTGCTCGTTCATGGCGGTGACTATCTCTTTACGGCCGTGTCCGGCATTAACGCACCACATACCTCCCGGGCCATCTAGAAGACGATTACCCTCTGCATCGTAAACGTATGCTCCATGGCCCGCGCCAATAATCGTTTTATGATCCGACGTGTCACCGAAAGATTCCCATGGGTGCACGACATGAGCATCCATTTTTCGGACCGCTTCTAGGTCCATGTCGATTAGATTTGAGGCCATACTCTCTCCTTGGAGACGAATTCTTTTTGCTTTTGATAATTAAAATATAGCTTCTTTTAAACAATCGGGAGTGAAGCCAATAAACAGTCGCTACCCAATTGACCACTCTAAAAGTTAAACTTCACCCTATTATGGTTATTTCTTTTCCTGAAATTTTCAAGGCCTACGACATCCGAGGCATAGTAGACGTTTCGTTGACAACCGAAATTGTCGAGCAAATCGGCCGGGCAGTCGGTAGCGAAGCGCTCACTGCTGGAGACTCTTCAGTGGTAATCGGTCGAGATGGCCGGCTTTCAGGTCCCAGCATCTCAAACGCTCTGAAACAGGGCATTCATGACACCGGTTGCAACACTATCGATATCGGGATGGTGCCCACGCCCCTCACTTATTTTGCAACCTATGAACTTCAAGCAGGCTCTTCGGTATCAGTTACCGGAAGCCATAATCCGCCAAACTACAACGGCCTGAAGATTATGGTGGGCACACATACACTTGCGGCTGATCGCATTCAGGACTTACGCCGGCGAATTGAGACTCAAAATTTTCTGCACGGCGTTGGCACCGACTCTTCTTTTAATATTGTGCCGACTTATCGGAAACGAGTCGTAAGCGATATCAAATTAGCTCGCCCTCTTCGAGTGGTTACAGACTGCGGCAACGGAGTTGCCGGTGTACTTGCGCCTCAACTATTACGCGAACTCGGTTGTGAAGTCATTGAGCTTTTTACCGAAGTTGATGGCAATTTCCCAAATCATCACCCGGATCCCAGCGTACTTGAAAATATGGCGGACCTCATCTCAGCCGTTGATGAGCATAACGCGGACCTCGGTCTGGCATTTGACGGCGATGGGGATCGACTTGGCGTCATCACAGATGCCGGCCAAGTGATTTGGCCAGATCGACAAATGATCTTGTTTGCCCAAGACATTATCTCTCGAAATCCAGGGGCAGAAATTATTTACGATGTGAAATGTACGAGACTACTCCCTCAGGCGATCGAAAACGCCGGAGGTAAGGCCACCATGTGGAAAACCGGCCATTCTTTTATTAAAGCAAAACTGCGGGAGACTCAAGCCGCAATGGGTGGCGAAATGAGCGGTCATCTTTTTTTTAAAGAGCGTTGGTATGGATTTGACGATGCCCTTTATGCCGCCGCTCGGCTGTGCGAAATAGTCTCTCAGGGAAAAGACTCCGCAAGCGAATTATTTGCCACAATACCGGACACCGTTAATACGCCAGAGTTGAAACTCGAAATGAATGAAGGCGAGCATTATCAACTCATCGCGGAGCTTGTTGAAACGGGAGCGTTCCCTGGCGGGCATATTTGCGCAATTGATGGGTTGCGTGTTGACTTCGAAGATGGATTTGGTCTGGCTCGAGCCTCCAACACAACGCCAACTGTCGTTTTCCGTTTTGAGGCGGATACCGAAACCGCGTTAGAAAATATTATGACGCTTTATCGACAACGGATCCTTGCCCTTAGACCTGGATTAACGCTCCCTTTTTAAGCGCGATTCCAGAGCCAGAATAATCTTGGTTCAGGTACCATCAGTCCCGGATCCTCGGGCTGAAAACCTGTTTGCTGACGATAAAAAAATTCCTTTATTCGTTATTCCAATATCAAGCGAGTATTGTATCAACCGCCGTGGCTCGCTTATATCCACGGGGCAGTGCTCTCCCACGTTGCGCGCGTGACCCGACAAATGTGTCGATATCTTTCGGCTTGAGTCTCATATGCTGCTTGCCCGCGAACAGCCGAAGAGAGTCTCCCTCTCGAAAAACCGCAACGCTTTGTAATTTTTCATCGCCCGCTTTATGCCGCGCTGCCGGAATGTTAATTAACTTTACGCCCTTGCCCCTGTTAAGCTGGGGTAACTCTGCTAACGCAAATATCAAGAGCCTGCCGGTATCGGTAATTGCCGCTACCCAGTCATCTTCATATTCAAAAATACGTTGGGGTGGCAACACGCCTCCTGCTCGAACAGTAAGCGCGGCTTTACCCGATTTGTTTCGAGTCAGTAAATCTTCAAGCGTTGCCACAAATCCATAACCGGAATCGGACGCAAGCAAAAATTGGCTCGAATTCTCACCGATCATTACACCAGCAAAAGTGGCCCCCGGCGGCGGCTTAAGCGTTTTGCCCACAGGCTCGCCCAAGCTTCGCGCGGATGGCAGTTCATGAGAACGAAGCCCATAGACACGACCTGTCGAATCTAGGCAAAGTAACGGTTGATTGGTTTTCCCGGGGCCGGAGTGCAGATAACCGTCATCTCCTCGATAAGCGAGTTCACGCGGATCAACCTCCAGACCCTTGGCGGCTCGAATCCACCCTTTTTTAGAGAGTACAACCGTGATGGGCTCTGAAGGAATGAGAGCGCTCTCGCTCAGGGCTTGAGCTGCCTCTCGTTCAACTAAAGGAGAGCGTCGGTCATCACCGAATTCCTCTGCATCTGCGGTGAGTTCTTTTTTAACAACTGTTTTTAATCGATCGCGAGACTTCAGTATTTTTTGCAGCTCCGCTTTCTCTCGAGATAATGCCTGTTGCTCTCCCGTAATCTTAATTTCTTCAAGTCTGGCAAGCTGGCGCAGCTTAAGCTCAAGAATGGCCTCCGCTTGAGTCTCGCTCAATTTAAAACGCTTTATCAGAACACGCTTTGGTTCATCCTCTTTGCGAATGATTTTTATAATTTCATCAATATTTAAGAAGGCAATGAGCAGTCCATCTAAAATATGCAGTCGTTTAACGACTCGATCCAAACGATAAGATAGCCGGCGCTTAACGGTCTCAAGACGGAATTCCAGCCACTGTTTTAACGCTTCGCGGAGATCAAAGACCTTAGGACGCCCATCAAGACCAATCATATTCATGTTGACCCGATAGGTTTGTTCTAGCGAAGTGGTCGCAAATAGATGGGTCATCAGCACCGCGCGATCAACGCGATTTGAGCGAGGCTCGATCACAATTCGAATCGGATTTTCGTGATCTGACTCGTCCCGGATATCTCCCACCATGGGCAACTTTTTGGCATTCATCTGATTCGCGATTTGTTCAATCACCCGCTCACCAGAGACTTGATACGGCAACGCTGTGATTGCAATATCGCCGTTTTCATCTACCCAAACGGCACGTTGACGGATTGAGCCATAGCCCGTCCGATAGATATCGCGAATTTCCGCCTGCGGCGTTACGATTTCCCCGCCGGTCGGGAAATCCGGGCCTTTCACATGGTCACACAAATCATCAAGGCTCGTCCTTGAATGATCGAGCAGTCGAATACACGCACTGACGACCTCACGTAGGTTGTGCGGCGGTATATCAGTCGCCATTCCCACTGCGATTCCTGAACTGCCATTCAGTAAGACATTGGGTAAGCGGGCGGGCAGGAGGCGCGGCTCACGCAGGGTACCGTCGAAATTAAGCCCCCATTCGACAGTCCCCTGACCCAGTTCCGAAAGCAGCATCTCAGCAAATCCCGAGAGTCGTGCCTCCGTGTATCGCATTGCGGCAAAGGATTTAGGATCATCTTGAGACCCCCAGTTGCCCTGCCCATCTACCAATGGATAGCGGAAACTGAAGGGTTGCGCCATTAACACCATGGCCTCGTAACATGCTGAATCTCCGTGGGGGTGGAATTTTCCAAGCACGTCTCCGACGGTCCTGGCCGACTTTTTATACTTTGAGCTTGCTGCGAGACCGAGCTCTGACATGGCATAAACAATCCGACGCTGCACGGGCTTAAGTCCATCTGCCAAGCTCGGTAACGCACGATCCAGCACCACGTACATTGAGTAATTAAGGTAGGAGCGCTCTGTAAATTCGGAGATCGCCACTGACTCAACGGGTCTTAATATCTTCTCTGGAGTCGATTTAGACCGTGTCGGCGTTTTCCGCTTTTGCTTTCGTCGAGTAGGTGCAGGCATAAGTAAAATCAGTCTTCAGTGTGGCAGAATTGGCGCTTGATGCGAGTCTCTAGCGCTCCATTATAACGGGGTCTTCTGCGAAACTTCCTATGAACCAAACTCAAATTGAAGCAAATCGCTTAATCGATGGCTCAACACCAATGAGCTCCAATCAAATACTAGAGAAGCTTATCGAACTTGGTATTGATTGTACGACCATCGACCACCCCCCTATGTTCTCCGTTAGTGACAGTAAATCCCTTCGAGCAACACCGCAAGGACAAGGCGATCTTAAAAATCTTTTTCTAAAAAATAAAAAGGGTCAGATGTGGTTGGTCAGTTGTCATGAGGATCAAATGGTTGACTTAAAAGCGCTCGCCCGAAGGCTTTCGGCCGGAAGGTTTTCTTTTGGATCCGAGCAGCGGTTAATGGAATATCTAGGCGTCCGTCCCGGCTCAGTCTCTCCACTTGCCCTGATCAACGATCGCGGTTGTGCCGTTAAATTTATTATCGACAGTAACCTTGTGAAAACCGAAAATCTTTATGTTCATCCATTAATCAATACCCGAACCACAACAATTCGCAGCGAAGATCTGCTGATGTTTGCGTCTCATATTGATCATCCGGCCCACGTGTTAGATTTTGACTGAAATCGCATAGACTCTGAAAGAGGTACTCCACCCGATGCTAAATATATGAACAGTCAACCTTCAAAATGGTCTCTCACAAAAATTAATCGCGCGTTACGCGATGGCTCTCTCACTTCGGTCGAGTTAGTACAAGATTGCATTAATAACTTAAGACCGGAACTGAGCGCCTATCGAGAGTGGACACCTGAAAAGGCGATTATCCAAGCCCAAGCGGCTGATGATGCGCTAGCCCAAGCTAAAGATTCTGGCACCCTACAGGGTATCCCCATCTCCGTTAAAGATCTTTACGGCGTTGACGGCACCCAGACTTTTGCCGGCTCCCCCACACCAATGCCAATTCCTTGGCAAAGCGAAGGCGATTTGATAAAAGCCTTGCGGCAGCAGCATGCCGTTTTTACGGGAAAAACTCATACTGTCGAATTCGCCTTTGGCGGAGTAGGTATTAACAGTCACTGGGGCACGCCCCAGAATCCGTGGGATAAGCATCATCATCGCGCACCTGGCGGGTCGAGTAGTGGCGCAGGTGTAAGTCTGTGTGAGGGTTCGGCTCTCGTTGCACTCGGCTCTGACACTGCCGGCTCTGTCAGAATTCCCGCAAGCGTGACCGGGAACGTGGGCTTAAAAACAAGTTATGGACGTTGGCCCGTCACCGGCGTTTTTCCGTTAAGTCCCACACTAGACACAACCGGAATCCTAACCCGAACAGTCGAGGATGCTGTGGTCGCCTTTTCGGCTATTGATCCTCATCAACGAAGCTTTGGCCCAAGGCTTGCCCGTCAAGTCGCGCAATGTCAGCCGTCTGATTTTGTCATCGGTATCGGTGAGCGGTCGTTATGGGAGGGATGTGACCCGGGTATTTGTGAGACTGTTGATAACGCCATTAAGGAGTTGTCTCAGGCAGGAGTTCGCGCGATCGAAGCAACACTGCCTGAGGTCACGCCAGCAATCGAGCTTCTCAAGATTGGCAGCGTTGCTGCAGCTGAAATAGATGAAATGCTTGAAGCAACTGCACCTGGTTCCCGGGACACCCTTGACCCATTGGTGTCTTCACGGATTAAAGAAGGAGGATCTATAAGCGCGTCTGAGTATCTTCGACGCAGACGAGAACTTCGCAGTCTCAGTCGAACGGCAAACGCCCGATTTGAGGATTGTCAGGTTATTGTGAGCCCAACCGTAGCGATCACCCCACCGAAGGTTTCAGATGTTCAAACAATCGAAACTTACCGACCCAAAAATCTAGGCATGCTCCGAAATACCTGTGGCGCCAACTACCTAAACCTTTGTGCAATCACAATTCCAATCGGCTTGGACAACGCCGGCATGCCCGTCGGCCTACAGCTTATGGCAAAACATAATCATGACGAGTCATTACTGGCGATTGCAAGCTGTATGGAAAAGATTCTGGGCTCAGGCGTTTCGAGACTAAATTGTTAAGCTCGAGAATTAAGATGACCCCAAATCAGCAAAAAACTAGAACACCGAGCACCGTCAGAACTAAAAGCGACGAAAAAATCAGTGACGGTTATCTTGAGATTCGTCGCTACCAGATCAGTCACGAAAAGTACGATGGGACTCAAACGCCTATTCTTTGTCGAGAGGTTATGGATCGAGGGTCTGTTGGTGCCGTCATTCCTTTTGATCCTATCCGTCAAGAGGTAATTCTTATCGAACAATTTCGTATTGGTGCCTGGGCCGCCGACTGGCCTCAACCCTGGCTGCTTGAGTGTGTCGCCGGGATTGTTGAAGAGGATGAGACCGCTGAAGAAGTAGCGTGTCGCGAGGCGCAGGAAGAGGCAGGATGCAAAATATTGCAATTGGAGCCGATTGCTAAATATTTTTCGACGCCGGGCGCCTGCACAGAGTTAGTCAGCTTATTTTGCGGGCGGGTCGATTCGACCAGTCTTGGCGGGATTCATGGTCTTGAGACAGAACATGAGGATATTCGCGCGACGGTCTGGCCGCTAGAGGATGCCTTGTCAGCGCTCCGAAACGGTGCGATCTGCAATAGCATGACCCTTGTCGCACTACAGTGGCTGTCAGGCCAACATGGTCGTATCACCCAAGAGTGGCTTGGGTAACCGCGTTGCGGTCAGAAAGATATCCTGACCTCCTTTAATATAATCAAGGTTATTGATTATGTGCATAACCGGTCGCCAAACGAACCGCAGTAGCGGCCCACTCGACTGCCATTTTCTTTAATACTTCTCCGGTATCATTTATCTGGCGAAATTTATCCCCAGTTAGGGTAAAAACGCCTTCTCCCATAATCGTGCCCGTCAAACTGTCCCGCGCCTTTGCCTCAACAACGAGAACCATTGACTTGTTATCAAGGTCAGTCGCCTTCTTTACTGCAAACAAAACAGCAGAAACAGGCAGAATATTTCGGGGTTTGAAGCCTTCAGTCTCAACCGCCATGCCAGTAATTGCGATACTGAATCGAAGCGTGTCCGGGCCCGCCTCATAGACCACGGGGAAACGTTTCTTCGCCCGCGCTTTCAACTCGGAATCGATAAATTGTCGGGCTTGATAGAGTTGTTCCTCAGAAAGACTCTCACCACTCGGCTCATCAAATGCTGTTTGATAAATCATGACAGAGTCAATCATGATCTTTGAATATTGGCTCGCGTCGAAATCAGGATTTAGATAGCGATATAACGTCACGCCTTTGTCGGGATCATCGACCTTTTTCAACCGCTGATAATCAGCGGAGGGAAAGAACCCAGTTTCTGCGGGTGCTTGTGCAAGCGCTCGGTAAGATGTTCCAAATAACATCACAAAAAAAGAGACATAAAGTATCGCTCGAGATTTCATAAGATTTCAGTCCGGATAATAAAATTTTTAAGTGCAATAAAGGCTTGGCTGTCGGAAACCAATCCTTTCAATCTTTTAGAAGAGAAATCAGGCTGGATGTGTCCCAGCGGCCCCCGCCGCTCGCCTGAACTTGACCATAAAATTGATCCACGAGAGCGGTTACCGGTAATCGCGAACCTCTTCGGCGCGCCTCGTCAAGACAGAGACCTAAATCTTTGCGCATCCAGTCAACCGCAAAACCAAAATCAAACTGATCATCTTTCATTGTGATTCCCCGGTTTTCCATCTGCCAAGACTGTGCGGCGCCTTTTGAGATCACGTCCAATACCTGTTCCATATCAAGTCCACAGCGCTGGCCGAAATCAATTCCTTCGGATAAGCCTTGCACGAGTCCTGCGATACAAATTTGATTCACCATTTTGGTCAGCTGACCACTACCGACCGGCCCCATTAAACCAACCGCCCGCGCATAGCTTTTGATAACAGGCTGGGCGATTTCAAAAACCGCCGGGTCACCACCCACCATTACCGTAAGTACGCCATTCTCAGCGCCTGCCCTGGCCACCCGATACCGGCGCGTCCAAAAAATAAATCCCCTTCTCCTCGGCCTCGATCGATAACTCCCTGGCGACCTCAGCAGAGGCGGTGGTGTGATCAACAAAGATTGCACCCGCCTCCATTGCGGAAAAAGCGCCTTCGGGTCCAGCGCTGATTTCGCGAACATCGTCATCATTTCCTACGCATGAAAAGACAATTTGTGCCCCTAATGCTGCTTGTTGCGGGGTGGACGCACTCTTTCCCCCATATTCAGTTATCCACTGATCTGCCTTTTCCGCCGTTCGGTTGTAAACAGTGACATCAAAGCCTTTTTTGAGTAGATGTCCGGCCATGGGATATCCCATTACACCCAAGCCAATAAATGCGGCTTTGGTAATATGATCATTAGGGCTAACCTGCGTCATAAATCGAAATCCTCCGAAGGGTTCAAGCGTCTTTCACTACGGCATACAATACAGAGATGAATCTAAATTCCACTACCATCAGAAGCGCCGGTCCCGACGATATTTCTGAGATCGCCCAGTTTAACATTGCGATGGCTCAAGAGACTGAGGAACGTCAACTTGATCCAGAGACCATTCAATCCGGCGTAGCCGGGGTCATCCAAGATCACGCCCGTGGCTTTTATTTAATTGCAGAACGAAGTCAAGCCGCTGTTGGCTCGTTACTGATTACGTTTGAATGGAGTGATTGGCGTAACGGCACCCTTTGGTGGATTCAAAGTGTTTATGTCAAACCTGAACATCGGCGAACGGGTGTTTTTAAGACGCTTTATGACGCCGTTATCTCGAGGGCTCGGGATGCCGAGAATGTATGCGGCATCCGTCTTTATGTTGAACAGGAAAATCTGAGCGCACAATCTGTCTACGAAAAATTATTGATGCAGAAAACACCCTATCAAATGTACGAGCGAATGCTCTAATTTTCAAGTCACTCACGTACAAGACATCACTAATGGACTCGTCTGAACATAATCGATACAGTCGCCAAATCAAGCTGCCTCAGGTTGGCGACCGAGGACAGGAGCGTCTGCTCCGTAGTCACGCTTTAATTATTGGTATGGGGGGATTGGGCTCTCCTGTCGCACTTTACCTCGCAAGTGCCGGCATTGGGAGCATGACCATTTCTGATTTCGATCGTGTTGACGACTCAAATTTACAACGCCAAATTATTCATACCGAGGCCGCAATCGGCGAATTAAAAGCCACCTCAGCGAGAGCGTCGATTGCTCAGATTAACCCCCGATGTAACGTATCCGTAATCGACTATGAACTCGATGGAAAAGAGTTAATCGAGTGCATTCAATCTGTCGACATCGTGCTCGACTGCACGGATAATTTTCCGTCACGATTTCAAATTAACGATGCGTGCTTTGCAACGGGAACGCCGCTTGTCTCAGGTGCCGCCATACGATGGGAAGGTCAAATTGCGACCTTCAATCCACGTGATAGTGAGTCTCCCTGCTATCGATGCCTCTACCCCGACACAGGAGTTGAGAGTGCCACCTGCGCAATGGAAGGCGTCATCGCGCCCATTGTGGGTGTTATTGGCACGCTCCAGGCACTAGAAGCCCTTAACGTAATCCTGCAAACAGGAGAGGGGCTTTCAGGTCGGGTACTGGCTTTTGATGGTATCGCGATGGAGTGGCAATCAATCGTATTAAAACGAAATCAGGACTGCCCCACTTGCAGCAGTCGAACTCAATACATTTGAGACGATAAGCCAAGATGACTACCCGCCAATGTGGGACATTTCTACTTTAACCTTACCCGAGTCTGGCATTGGGACATTCATCCCCCGAAGTTCTGAGTACCGATCACTTCGCGATTGCCAAATGTTCGTAATGGAGTCGAGTAAATCAGAATCACTCGCTCCTGAACGGAGAAGCGTTCGAAGATCATGGCCTTCGGTTGCAAACAAACAGGTATAAATTTTCCCGACGGCTGAAAGCCGGGCTCGTGAACAGTCCCCGCAAAAAGACTCCGTCACCGACGTAATAAAACCAACCTCGCCTTGACCATCCCGGAATCGCCACCGTTTAGCCACCTCACCCTGGTAATTCGGCGAGATCGGCTCGACCGGATACTTGGCGTCAATTTGAGAAATAAGTTCTCGCGCAGGGATCACATCGTCGAGATTCCAGCCATTCGTCTCGCCAACATCCATATATTCAATAAATCTGACGATACATCCTGTCCCGCGAAAATGATCAACAAGATCAAGAACCGCGTGCTCATTAAAACCCCGCCGAACAACAGCGTTCACTTTAATCTCTGAAAAACCTGCTGATCGTGCGTTGTCGATACCATCGAGGACGCGTGACGCAGGATAATCCACGTCATTGATCTGCTTGAACGTTTTATCATCAAGGGCATCCAGACTCACCGTCAACCGTCTAAGTCCTGCCTGCTTTAAAGCGAGGGCTCGACCTGCCGTTAACATCGATCCGTTTGTTGTCAGACTAATATCTTCAATCCCATTGGTGGCATTCAACATCTCGATAAGATGCTCGAGATTTCGCCGGATCAAGGGTTCGCCACCCGTAATACGTACTTTTCGCATTCCGAGTACTGCAAATGCCTGCGCGATCCGAGCAATTTCCTCAAGTGTCAGCAAGTCCTTTCGAGGAACAAAGGCATAACCAGGCCCAAACACCTCCCGAGGCATGCAGTAAACGCAGCGGAAATTACAACGATCGGTAACAGAGATTCGCAGATCTCTCAACGGACGATTCAACTGATCGGAAACGGAATTCACACTCTTCATATCGGTCATTCTATCATCCGCCCCCGCGCTGAAAGGTAAGATCAAAACGAGCCTGAAACTGCTCTTGCTCGACACCCGTCAGCCCCTGATATCGAAAATTTGCGGGCGTATATGGGATTCGCATCAATGCGATACGGCGCTCACACTGTTCGTCTAGGTCAATATCGATCGTGCCACTTTTATACGCCAGTGTCGCGCCGTCCGCTCGCACCTCCGTGACCCAACCATCAGGTAACTGCGCTAACGACCTGAAGAACATTGTGTGGGTGACGCCCAACTCTCGTTTGATCTCAATTACAGACACAATGTGGAAAGCCTAAATTTGGCTTCAACCGCCTGCTACGGGTGGCCAGATTGCGAGGGTATCTCCAGCTTCCAGCACATAATCCATTCGTTCAGCATCGCTAAGATATTTGCCATTAACGAGGACAAGATGAACCTCGGTGGAAGGCACCTTCTGTCGATGAATAAATTGATGCACGGTCTCGTCAAGCTCAATATCAATCGATGCCGCGTTTCTGATCGATCCAGATGGAAGATACTGACTCAAGCCCGCAAATAATTTAAAGGTAATCTGCATTAACGCCTGTAGCACTCACAAGGATTTCAAACTCGCTTCATTTGCGCCCAAATATGCATCTGCAATCTGAACTGGATTTGCAATGAGGCGATCTTTCCATGGGCCCAGCGGTATTTTTGTTTCAATGAGTCCCCGCAACATCCCCAAATGCTGATGGTATCCAACCGAATTGGCGCCGACCAGGATGTCTTCTTTAAACTGAAGATTAATATATTGGAAGTTATCCTGATTAAACATCTCCGCGCTATCGCCTCCATCAACACCCTCCCATGCACCGAATGAACACGTTACAAGGCCAAGGGTATCCAGAATATTCATATTCAGGCTGCCTTTATAAGGTAAATCATTATTGCTCACCATATTGGCAGCCGCTACCCGGCCATGCTCAGTCGCTGTAGGTTGGACCGCGTGAACTGCAGTCTCGCCCGTCGAAAAGTCGAGGCCTTGCGCGCAATCTCCAGCGGCATAGATATCGGGCGCTGTTGTGCGCATGTGCTCATCAATCACAATCCCTTGATCAATTTTGATCTCGCAGCCCTGTAGGTAACCGAGACGAGGCTTAACACCTGTCGACACAATGACGACGTCAGCAGGGCAAGTCTCTCCACTCTCGAGGACCACGTGCAATTCTTCGGGGGTCGATTCGATCGCCTTAACCTGTGTATTCGTATGCACCGACACACCTTTTGACTCACACCAGGTCTGGAGCAGGCCGCCCGCTTTTTCGCCGAGCATTCGCGGCACCATTCGCGGACCCATTTCAACTACCGTCAGATCAACCTCTCGTAACACCCAAGATTCAAGAATAATACAGCCGATAAAACCGGCGCCTACTTGAACCGCGCGAGCGCCTGGCTTTGCCAAATCAATAATTCGCTCGGCGTCTTCCAGATGCCAACACTGCTGCACACGAGGATCATCCATCCCGGGTACGGGCGGAATGATGGGCTCCGCCCCTGTTGCCAGTAACAACTTGTCGTACTGAATGTTCCCGCCCGAGGCTAAGCTCAAACTGTGATCTTCCGGCTGAACTGACACTACCTCGTCATGGAGATAATCAATTCCTTTTTCAGCATAGTGATTATCCGATCGCCTGAGGTACGTCCCTTTTTGCTCAACCTTGCCAGTTAAGAAATAAGGTATTGCCATTCGCGAATACGGCGGTTGCGCCTGAGCGCCAATCATTGTGACTTTCGAGTCAGTATCGAGTTCTCGAATGTGCTCGGCCGCGGCAACCGCCGCCGGCCCTGCGCCTGCTATTACATAATGCATTTTTTTGCCTATCAGAACAGTGAACCCCGGTGATCATATGAATCACCGGGGAATCGCCTTAAGACTGAAAATTAAAGACCCAGTCGGCCTAATGTTTCTGCAGTCGGCTCTCCTGAAGCGCTCCAGCCGCGGCTTTCATAGTACTCAGGCAGCATTTCGTTCAACCGGTTGACACTCCCTTCTGCCGGACCGGTTTTAGCCGCATCCTTAAGTAAGCGCTCTGGTAGCGTATCGTCCGCCCCGGTAAATCCTGCAGCGATGTTGTACTGTCGTTCCATATTCCAGATTCGCTCGCCGACTTCCACAAATCGCTCAACACTCCAATCGCCCTCACAGGCCGCATCAACCATTGGGGCGATGTCTTCTCCCGAGAGTGCAAATGTGGTGAACACACAGGTACCGCTGGAGTCAACTGCCGCGGTTGCATCTTGAAATGCCTTAACCAATCCAGCTTTTCCTTCTGTTGCCAAAGGATCCGTCTTTTCAGGAATACCAAGCACCTCAGATGCCACGGTATAACCCCTAAGATGACAAGCCCCCCGGTTTGAAGTCGCATAAGCGAGTCCCATTCCCTGAATGCCTCGAGGATCGTAAGCTGCGATCTCTTGGCTCTTCACCGTCATGGAGAAATCAGGATGACCGTATTTTTCACACAGTCGTCTTGAGCCCTGACCCAACTCTTTACCAAAGCCTTCCCCGCGCGCGGTCGCTTCGACCATCGCCACGAATGCCTCGGTGCTGCCAAACTCCAACGCAACGCCGCCAGTATCCTCCTGGCTAATGGCCCCTGCGTGATAAAGATCCATAGCCGCCCCAATCGTCACGCCAAGAGAAATCGGGTCCATACCCTGCTCATTACATACAAAGTTCGCGTAGGTCAGCGCTTCAAGATCATTTACACCATTTGCCGCACCCAGCGCCCAGGCCGCTTCATATTCCAAACCACCACTGACACCCTGATATTGCGGTTTGTCCTTGACTGTGAAATGGGTGGGATCAATTTTGGATCGACGAGCGCACGAAATCGGGCAACCAAAGCAAGCGTGATTAGATACCAGATTCGACTGGCCATCTGACTCTCTAACTTCCGCCATTGCTTCAGCGCCAATATCATGGGCGCCGTCAAACTGCACATCTTGCCCGTTGCGGGTCGGCAGCGCTCCCACTTCGTTGATGACATTCATTAAAACCTGCGTGCCATGGGTTGGCAAGCCTTCGCCCGTCACCGCATTCTCCGCAAGAATCTCTTTTGCCGCGTTTGAGGTTTTCATCATCGCCATAGGATCATTCACCTTTACGCCAACAGTGCCTCTGACCACCACAGCCTTGAGATTCTTGGAGCCCATTACGGCACCGACACCAGATCGACCGGCAGCCCGGTCCATGTCATTCACGACAGCAGCATAAAGGACGCCACTCTCGCCCGCTAAACCTATCGATGCGACTCGGACATCCGGATCACCCCGACGTTCGCGAAGTGCGGTCTCGGTTTCCCAGACTGATTTACCCCATAAATCAGAAGCGTCTTTCAGTTCTGCCTGATCATTAGTCATATCTAGGTAGACCGGAGAGGCAGACTTGCCCTCAAAAATTACCATGTCCCAGCCCGCGTTTTTCAACTCAGCGCCAAAAAATCCACCCGAATTAGAGCAAGCAATAGCACCAGTTAAAGGACCTTTGCAGACAACTGACCAGCGGCCTGAGGTCGGCGCAATCGTTCCTGTCAATGGGCCCGTCGCGAATATCATTTTATTATCAGGCGAAAAAGGGTCGACTGTTGGATCGGTTTCTTCAACCAGATATTTGGTGGCTAACCCTCTCTGACCCATGTAATCATTTGCCCACTGCATATTTAAAGGCTCGCTCGTGCACGTGCCTGCACTTAGATCAACTCTCAAGATTTTTCCTGTCCAACTCATACTGCTATCCTCCTTCCTTAGTAAACGATTTAAACCGCAATTGATTTTTTACGATCCAACTTGGATCGAAATAACTATTCTTGTCTATTAACTTGTCTTTTAATTAAAGTGTTCTGTCGGTGCGAGCGACGCGCCCTCCTTCTCCTGCCGCCAACTTATTCGCGGCTTTTACGGCTAACATTACCGTTTAAGCGATTCCTTCTTCGATCCCCGCGGCCAAAAACGCGTTCCGCCGCATTTTATCGTATCCGGTACTGTCCTCCGCGACAAAAGACAAGGCTGTTGTTGGACATGCTTCCACACACATCGGTTCGCCTCCGCATAAGTCACACTTAGTCACAACGCCTGAGTCAACGTCATAATTTATGGCGCCAAAGGGACAAGCGATCGTACAGACTTTACAGCCCACACAAACTTCGGCTGAAACTTCCTTGGCTCCGGTCGATGGATTGACCGTTATGGCCTCAACAGGGCAAACCACCATGCACCAAGCGCCCTCACACTGGGTGCACGTGGAGGGGACGTTGACAGCTCCACCGTCAAAAATCGTGATATCCATCACCGACTTTGAAGGATTAAACGCGCCAACCTTACCGTATGAGCACATCATTTCGCACTGGTGACAACCGGTACACGCATCTGCTTCCATGACCAATGCTTTATGCATATCGAATTCCTTTAAAATACAGCCAAATTACGTTTTACAAGTCTGCGACATATTCTTTCGCGGACTTCAATACCACCACTATATTACATTAGACGCGCTCAGTGAAATAGCCTCTGGGACAAAACTGATCACAACATCACCGGTAGAAATTCCACATTAGTTTCATGATTATTTCGGCTCACCACTCACGCCAGCCCCTAAACGTTTTAGAACCTTTAACACTTTCAGGATAGATGTAAATGTTAAACGCTAAGAAACTGATCTTTATGGCTCTGAAGCTGTTGGTTGTGGCGGCCCTCTTCGGGATTATTTTCTACAACATCAACTGGATTGATACGGTCACGCATACCGATTTAAACGGGCATATTGATAAGCGCGAAGGCACCGTCGTCGGTCCCTGGGATCAAAATCAAATCCAGTTTCAGTTTAGGGACACTGACCAACGCGTTTCGATCAAAAAGGGGGTCCAGGCCAACGGCGCCTTACTCTCCGTTTCGCCCGGTCTGCCAACTTATGTCCGGAATCTAGATGGACCCCTGTTCGCCGCGGGCGCCTTTTTGTTTTTTCTTTTTTTCGTGATTATTAATTCAAGATGGTGGTTTTTACTCCGCGCCAACGGATTAAACGTCCGATTTCTCGAGGCGCAGAAATATGGGTGGATCGGACTTTTTTTTACCAACGCGCTACCGGGCGCCACAGGCGGAGACGTGATTAAAGCGGTTTACATTGCCCGACATTGCGCCGGCGATAAAGTGCGCGCTGTTGTCTCGATATTTGTTGATCGAGTTATTGGGGTTGTGTCTTTACTTTTCGTAGGCTGTATGGCCAGTCTTATGGCGATGGATCGCTTCCCGGTGTTTGCCGGCACAATCTGGCTTACCGGTATCGGTGTCTTGTTTTTTTGTTTTTTATTAGTCAGTCCTAGCCTGCGGAGATTGATCCGATTCGATGCCATCGTCTCATGGCTACCGCAGAAAATTGGCAAACTTATAAGTGAACTTGATCAGGCAATCCTTTACTATCGAGATCATCTTCAGGGAATCGGCTCTTGGATTCTCGCGAGCCCGCTGATTTACACTCTATTTATTGGCAGTGTCTACTTAATGTCGGAGAGTCTCGGAGTCGGCGTTTCGCTCAAAGATTTATTTTTTATTGTGCCCGTGGCATCAATTATTCAGGGGATTCCCATTGCACCCGCAGGTTGGGGCATAGGAGAGGCCGCGTACGGCGCACTGATCGGAAAATTTGGGGCGGTCAGCCTTCCAGACACCGTTGACGCCGAACAGATCATGAGAACTCGTGGCGTTGCGCTGTCCATCTTGCATCGAATTCATGTCGTCGCGTGGTCGCTTTTAGGCGGGCTCTTAGTATTACTCGATAGAAAGCGGGAGCTTGAAAACCCGCCTAAAATATCCCAATAAACCCGAACGAGAGCAACATCTTGACAGTATCTGACCCCTATCCCCACTTTGCGACCCGGCCGACCCCACACGCGGACGGCACGCTACCAGTGACCATTACGCATCTAGAGATGAAGCGGGCGCCATCGGGGCGCGCACTTGACTCTCCAGGCAGCGGGCTTGCGATTCTTCGAATCAAGCGCCCTACCGCTCCCTTTTATCGTTTTCTTTACAACCAAGTCGGTGCACGGTGGCTGTGGTACGAGCGACGTGCGATGTCGGATGAAACGCTAAATGAAATTTTGAGTCACGAGAAGAACCATGTTTACGTCTTGTATCATGATGGCGATCCAGCTGGTTTCGTGGAGCTGAATCACCGGGACCAAAATGAAACCGAGCTGGCCTATTTTGGTCTTTTACCAGCGCATATCGGAAAACGGCTGGGGCCCTGGTTTCTGGATTGGGCGGTTCGAACCGCTTGGCATACCCGTCCCAAACGACTCATCGTCAATACCTGCAATCTGGATCATCCCAAAGCCATCATCGTCTATCAGCGAGTAGGTTTCAGACCCTATCATCAAGAAGAGAAAACGATATCAGACCCACGTCAATCGCCGTTATGGAACACACCACCCGAGTAAGGGAAATCCCGGAAACGGGATGTCTTTTTACAACTAGAAAATTCAGATAATCGCGGTCTCGTCAGGAAACCTCTGCCTGATCTCCTCTCCGGCTCAGCCACTCCTTTCGATCTGGTGATCGTTTGCGTGCAAGCAGAAGATCAAGCATTGAGTCGGTCTTCTTTCCGGCATCCAGGCTGAGCTCAATGAGTCTTCGCGAGCTTGCATCCATCGTCGTTTCTCGCAATTGCGCAGGGTTCATCTCACCTAACCCCTTAAATCGCTGAACATTTACCGCGCCCCTGATTTTTTCATTTTTTATCCTCTCAAGCGCCAGCTCTTTTTCAGCGTCATCAAGTGCGTAAGCCACATGTTTGCCCACATCGATTCGATAAAGAGGTGGCATTGACACGCATATTCGACCCGTCTCTACAAGCGGCCTGAAATGCCGGACGAAAAGCGCGCATAGCAAAGTCGCAATATGCGCCCCATCGGAATCGGCATCAGCAAGAATGCAAACCCGTCCGTAACGAAGACCGGATGTATCTGTCGAGCCCGGATCAACCCCTAGGGCAACTGCGATATCATGAACAGACTGTGATCCGAGCACTTCTGCGGAATCAACTTCCCAGGTATTCAAAATTTTTCCCCTCAGAGGCAGGATCGCCTGAAACTCCCTATCCCGCGCCTGCTTCGCTGACCCGCCAGCAGAATCACCCTCAACCAGAAAAATTTCTGTCCTCTCCAAATCTTCGCTCGTGCAATCTGCGAGTTTGCCGGGTAGTGTTGGCCCCGTCGTCGCCTTCTTCCGCTCAACCTGTCTCGCAGATCGCATCCGTAATTGCGCGCTCTCGATTGCAAGATTTGCAATCTGTTCTCCTTTTTCGGAATTTTGGTTAAGCCAAAGACTAAATTGATCCTTAACAACGGCGGCAGTGACTGATGCAGCATCACGAGACGAAAGACGGTCTTTGGTTTGGCCACTAAACTGGGGGTCTTTCATTCGCAGCGATAGTACATAAGCACACCTTTGCCAGACGTCTTCAGGCGCAATCTTGACCCCCCGAGGAACCAGAGAACGAAACTCGCAAAATTCACGAATGGCCTCGGTCAGTCCAGTTCGAAATCCACTGACATGACTTCCCCCTTGGGTGGTCGGGATCAAATTGACATAGCTTTCCTCAAATCGCTCCGATCCCTCGCTAAACCAAGTTAGCGCCCAATCAACCTGTTGCTCTTTTTGCAAAACATGCCCGACATGGGGTGGGTCTGGCACCAGCGCCGAACTGCCCAGTTGGGTTACCAAATAATCGAGCAGTCCATCCTCGTATTCCCAGCTTTCATCATTTTTCTTGTTCCCCTGATCAAAAAAATCGATTCGAAGGCCCGAGCAGAGGACTGCTTTCGCGCGAAGCAGTCTTTTAAGGCGCGAAACTGAGATCGAAGGAGAATCAAAAAAGATCGGGTCTGGCCAAAATTGAATCGTGGTGCCTGTATTTCGGGCACCTACTTTTCCAACAGGCTTTAACGGCCCTGTCGGCACACCGTCTCGAAAACGCATCCCGAACTCTTTGCCGTTTCGTTTCACCTTTACCTCGAGACTGCTCGAAAGCGCGTTCACCACCGATACGCCGACCCCGTGAAGGCCGCCGGAAAAAGCATAGGATTTATCGGAAAACTTTCCACCTGCATGGAGTCTGGTCAAAATGACCTCAACCGCACTAACCTTCTCGCCTTTATGCTGATCGACCGGCATACCGCGACCATCATCGGAAACTGAGACAGAATCGTCTTTATGTAGGGTAACTGAAATTCGCCGCGCGTAACCGCCAATGGCTTCATCGACACTGTTGTCCACCACCTCCTGAACGAGGTGATTGGGTCGATCGGTCTGGGTATACATCCCGGGGCGTTTGCGCACCGGCTGCAGCCCTGTCAGGACTTCGATCGCAGAAGCGTCGTAATTTGCCGCCATGATTCAAATACGCAGGTCTTAGGTTGCGGGCAATCATACAC
This sequence comes from Arenicellales bacterium nBUS_48, assembly GCA_051201575.1. Classification (GTDB taxonomy): domain Bacteria; phylum Pseudomonadota; class Gammaproteobacteria; order Arenicellales; family UBA868; genus UBA868. Next base: position 1,952,806 of record CP179197.1, read on the forward strand.
GAACCGATCTTTGTTTTAGAGCATTTAAAAGGGGTATCATTGGAATTCGTCACAGATTTTTGAAACTCTGGAACGCTGCGCCAGTGCTGAGATAAAATTTACCCGATTTAAACGAGTTGCAGCACTCTGTTCATCGACAAACGAGGCTTGACCATGGCCAAACAAACCCCATCACGGGTTGGTGATTTTGAAAAATCCTTATCGGAGCTCGAGAAGATCGTCGAACGCATGGAAGACGGCGAACAATCTCTAGAAGTATCTCTCAAAGATTTTGAGCGCGGGATGACGCTCGTACGACAGTGCCGAGACAGTCTCGTAAGCGCTGAAGCCAAAGTCCAGCAACTCATCGAAAAAAATGGGAAACTGGAATCGGTCTCTCTTGATTCAGATAAAACATAATCGTGGATCATGATCTCGGCGTAAATTGGTCACGTTGGCGGGAGCGCGTAGATAATCAGCTCAACACGCTGATCCCCCAGCCCCATATATCTCCTGTCACCCTGCACGAAGCGATGCGTTATGCCAGTATTGGAGCAGGTAAACGCTACCGTGCTGCTCTGGTTTATGCCTCAGGACAAGCCTTGGGAGCTGAGGATGCCCAACTTGATAACGCCGCCTGTGCGGTCGAGCTTACTCACGCATTCTCTTTGGTTCATGACGATTTACCCGCAATGGATGACGATGACCTTAGACGGGGTAAACCATCGTGCCATCGCGCTTTCGACGAGGCAACTGCGATTCTCGCGGGTGATGCACTCCAGACGCTAGCCTTCGAAGTGCTAAGCGCAAAAAATGACAGTACCGGTTTTACTGAAAATCAACTGGAAATGATTCGAACTTTGGCGATTGCTACCGGATCACTCGGTCTTGCCGGAGGACAGGTTATTGATCTGAGCCTAGTCTCCCAATCCGCGAAGACGGATACGCTGAAAACAATGCACCAAATGAAAACAGGCGCGCTCATTGAGGCATCCGTTCAACTCGGCGGCCTAAGCGCATTTGCCGACTCAAAACAGCTTGAGAGACTGCGCCACTTTTCAAGACCGCTCGGGCTCGCATTCCAAGTTGTTGATGACATTTTAGATGGCACGTCGGATACAGCAACACTGGGAAAGCCCGCTGGCGCCGATCAGGAGAAAATGAAACCCACTTATCTCAGTATTATGGGAGAAACAGCTGCGAGGGGCTATGCCAAAGAGCTGATTGATAGTGCAATTCAGGCGCTTGACGGGGCTAATCTTAAAGGTAGACTGCTGACCGCTCTGGCTAAGTTCACTTTAGAACGATCGTTCTAGCGATAATGTTCTGAAAACAATCTTCGTCTTCATACTTTTATCTGACGACTTTCAGTCCTATGCCTTCCAAACAATCCAGCTCTTTTCTAAATCAGATTGATACACCTGCTGATCTGCGCGCGCTGCCGACGAAGGCGCTAGAACCTTTAGCTGATGAACTTAGAGAATATCTCATCGATATCGTTTCTGAGACGGGTGGACACCTCGCACCTGGCCTCGGCACTGTCGAACTTGCGATCGCGCTGCACTATGTATTCAACACACCTGTCGATAAATTGGTATGGGATATTGGTCACCAAGCCTATCCCCACAAAATTCTGACGGGTCGACGGGAACAAATGCAGACCATTCGAAAAGCGGGCGGGCTATCCGGATTTTTGAAACGAACAGAAAGCGAGTTTGATAGTTTCGGTGCTGGTCATTCGAGCACGTCGATTAGTGCCGCTCTTGGAATGGCAATCGCCGCGAAAATAAAGGGGGAAACAAATCAGGTCGTCGCCATTATTGGCGACGGCGCGCTTACCGCGGGTCAGGCCATGGAGGCGCTCAATAATGCTGGCGATCTCGACGCCAATTTACTCGTGGTTCTGAATGACAATGAAATGTCGATCTCGAGAAACGTCGGCGCGCTATCCAATTACCTCGCTCGAATTCTTTCGGGCCGAGCTTACACATCAGCTCGCGAAGGAAGCAAAACCGTGCTCGGCACCGTGCCGCCGGTACAAGCTTTTGCTCGCCGATGGGAAGAACACCTGAAAGGTATGGTCATGCCAAGCACGTTGTTTGAGGAGCTTGGTTTTAACTATATTGGGCCAATCGATGGACATGATATCCATACGCTCGTTGCGACTCTTTCTAATATGAAATCGATGGCCGGGCCACGCTTTCTCCACATCGCCACGCAAAAAGGTAAAGGTTTTAAACCTGCTGAGGGCGAGCCCATCGCCTATCATGGCATTGGACCTTTTAATCCAGACACCGGAAAAGTTGAAAAGAAGCTTAGCCAAAGAACATATACCCAGGTTTTTGGTGACTGGCTGTGCGATATGGCATCAGAAGACAACCGACTCATCGGAATAACGCCTGCGATGCGCGAGGGCTCAGGGCTTGTTCGATTTGCCGAACAGTATCCTGATCGGTATTTTGACGTCGGAATTGCTGAGCAGCATGCCCTCACATTTGCTGCAGGAGCAGCGTGCGACGGGCTCAAGCCCGTCGTTGCGATTTACTCGACTTTTCTACAACGCGCCTACGACCAATTGATTCACGATATTAGCGTTCAGAATCTTGATGTCACTTTTGGGATTGATCGCTCGGGAATTGTTGGGGCCGACGGTCCCACTCATCAAGGTGCTTTTGATTTGAGTTTCTTGCGTTGCGTGCCAAACATGGTTCTGCTCGCACCCTCTAACGAATCAGAATGTCGCGATATGCTTTACACCGCCTTTCTTTACAACGGTCCGGCAGCGGTAAGGTATCCCCGTGGATCCGGGCCCGGTGAAGTTGAATTTAAAGAAATGCGGGCTATTCCCATCGGGAAAGGGGTTGTAAAACAATCCGGCACCCGTGTCGCTTTGCTTGCGTTTGGCACAATGGTCAATCCTGCTCTTGCAGCAGGTATCGAGCTGGACGCGACTGTGGTCAACATGAGGAGCGTGAAGCCCCTGAACAACGAGCTCATTCTGGAAATGGCCGAGTCTCATGAGATCGTCGTTGCGATAGAGGAAAACACTATTAAGGGTGGCGCAGGCGCAGGGATCGCTGAGGTGTTATCCGCAGCCGGATGCCCCACTCCAATTCTCATCTTGGGACTGCCTGATCAACATGTCGATCAAGGCGAGACGGGGTCAGTCCTTTCTAATTTAGGCCTAGATGCAGCCGGGATCGTTGCCTCTGTTAGAAAAAGAATGGAGCTGAATACAACGGCTTCACGCTAAGCTGTCCGTTTTTCAGATAAAATTAGAGAATCACTTAAAAACTTTTGAGACCTCACATGCTCGAAACAGAAACTGAATCTCACAACGTCAACGAAATCGAAGACGTCCAGGGGAGTCCCGACACTCGAAATATCACCATTGACAAAGTCGGCGTTAAAGACCTCCGTCATCCGGTCCGTATTCAGGATAGGAGTGGTCATGATCAGCACACTGTTGCCAACTTCAGTATGTTTGTTGAGCTGCCCCATAATTTCAAAGGCACTCATATGTCACGATTTGTCGAGATACTGAGTCGACACGAAAGGGAAATATCGGTTCAATCTTTCCGCTCAATGTTGCAGGAAACTCGTGATCACTTGGATGCCGGCACAAGTCATATCGAAATGGCGTTTCCATTTTTCCTCGAAAAAGCAGCGCCGATAACCGGCGTCAAAAGTTTAATGGACTACCAGGTCACGTTCGTAGGCGAGGCGATTGATGATGAAGTCTCGACAGAGGTTCGAGTCGTCGTGCCAGTCACCAGCTTGTGCCCATGTTCAAAGAAAATTTCTCAATACGGCGCCCACAATCAGCGGTCTCACGTCACAGTCGCGGTGAAATCTAAGGCGTTCATTTGGATCGAGGAAATCATTGATATTGTGGAGCAAGAAGCCAGTTGTGAACTCTACGGTCTATTAAAACGTCCTGATGAAAAATATGTCACCGAAAAAGCTTACGAGAATCCCAAATTTGTTGAGGACATGGTTCGCGACGTAGCCGGAAGACTCAATAGCGACGATCGCATTTTAAAGTACACGGTAGAAGCTGAAAACTTCGAATCCATCCATAATCACTCAGCCTACGCGCAGATCAATTTCTCTCGCGATCTCTAGTGTTACTAGAAAACAGATTGGTTTTTTAGTGACTTTTTGGCGGCACGATCGGTTTAACAATTAATCGATCGGCGTCGGCCAAGTATCGGAGAGACGGTACCCAGAGGTCCAGGGTCTTTCGGGTCTAGCATATGTTGATGCGTACCCGTGATCCAAGCGCGGCCTGTGACAGACGGTACGATCGCAGATTTTCCATTTTCTAACTGGGTCACCGCTTCAATTTGACAATTAAATTCAGAGTCAATCACTGACTCACCCACAAATCTATCCCCCGGCATCAGTAGACCGCGCTCATGCAACACCGCCATCCTCGCACTACAGCCAGTTCCGCAGGGCGATCGATCCAATTTACCCGGTTGGATCACAACAGTATGCCGACCCCTGATTTGCCCGCCCTCTTCCTTAATGGGGCAAGTCAGCATACAAAAAGAGAGGTGTGACCAGTTTTTATTCTCAGGGTGCGAAAAACCTATCTGCTCATTAGCCGCTCTTATGATCTTTTGTCCAGACGCAACCATGTCATACGCCTCGTCCGGCGAGACTGAAAAGCCAATTGACTCGGCATCAACTAGACAAAAACTATCCCCTCCGTACGCGGTATCGACCGAAATTGATCCCAAGCCTTCCACCTCAATCACTTGATCGAGCTTGTCGACGAATGATGGCACGTTAGTAATTTGAACCGACGACACAACGCCATCCGAACAAAAAGCCTTAGCTTTTACCAATCCGCCGGGTGCTTCCAATAAAACCTCAGTTACCGGCTCCTCCATCGGCAGAATTCCAGTCTCCAGAAGCACGGTCGCGACACAAATCGCATTTGATCCTGACATCGGCGGAAAAAACGTCGCCTCCATGATGATAAACGCGGCATCAGCTCGAGGATTCACGGGAGGAACTAAAAGATTCGCGTGGCGAAAGATTCCGCCTCGGGGCTCATTGAGTAAGAAATCCCGCAAATCACTTTGCTGCTCTAGTACACGAGATTGGGCCCACAAGGTATCACCTTTCGGGGGCGACACGCCACCAACTATGACGTCTCCAGGCTCCCCTTCTGCGTGACAACTAATGACCTGAATATTTTTTGAGCTGCGCATGACAGTAACTCCGTTTTATTAATTTTCAATCTGAACTGACTTATCAGATTAACGGGGGATCGAGCATTTGACCTGCCCACCAACTTTGATCGGGGCCTTGCCACTGAAAACGGATTAGATCAACACGGTCTTTGGAATCAAACTGCACCCCTTCATTATCAAGCAACCGCTGCTGTTCAGAATCAATTAATCCGTCGGAGCGGATACTGATCTGGCCTCGACTATTGATGACCCGATGCCACGGCACGGTGTCAGTGGGAGCGACCGCCATCGCGTAACCCGCCTGCCTCGCCGAACATCCCGCTAATTTTGCAATCTGTCCGTAAGTCGCCACCTTCCCCGGTGGCACGTCCATCACCAACGTATAGATTCGCTGATAAATCCCGGGCATTTTACAATATCAGGATCAGGTGGCTAAGCGATTACTTCCAGCCCGCTATTACCAAACAATATCTTGGCGAGCGTAACTATTGGCACCTTAAGGTCTGCCAATGCCTCACGACCGCCCTCCGAGGGTTTTTCAATCGCACATCCAATCCCGCAAAGACATGCTTGGCTCTCATGGACCAACGATGACAACGCGCGTAAAGTCGCTCCCGTCGCCAAGAAATCATCGATAACTAAAACTTGATCGCTCGAACCAAGGAAGCGGCGATCAACCATCAGATCGGAAATCGTTCCGCGAGTTCGGCTCACGGTTTCCGCTACATAGTAAGTACCCGTCATGGAATGCGATTGGCTTTTCCGCGCATATATCAACTGCGCACCAAACTGCTTTGCCACCTGAAGCGCAACCGGAATACCGCTAACCTCTGCTGTGAGTACTCGAGTGACATTACTGATGCGATGATCCCGAAATCGGGTTTCCATTTCCGCAGCCATTCGCTCGGTGATAGCAGGATCAACTTGATGATTTAAGAAACTATCCACTTTGACGATGCCGCCACCAACATGCTCACCCTCGTTTTTAATTCTTTCGATTAACTCTTGCATAATTTAACTTTAACCCGACGGTTTTGAATCGGCATTGGAAAACTAACACGAACACAGCAACGTTACACTGGCGATGCTAAACACGTGCCAAAAGATGCTCCAAGGCTATCTCGATTAGTTTTAATTCGGACGGGCTGGATAAACGATGGTCACCATTTTTAATTAACTGCACATTGACATCCTGACTCTCTAACGCATCAGCAAGATGCAAAGCGGTTTCCCATGGTACCTCAGTATCTTGGCAGCCCTGGATCAGGTTTACGGGCAGATTGATCGGCAAAGGCTTATCCAGAACACAACAAGAGTCCCCATCGTCAATGAATGCCTGAGTAAGATCAAATCCCTCCGGATCATACTCGCTTGATAGCCTTATCTTTCCTGTTTCTCGCAAAGACGCTTTTTGGGTCGAGGTTAATTCTCGAGAAATCAACCTTCGCGTAAAGTCAGGCGCGGCGGCAATCCCAATCAGTCCTTTAACTTGTTGAGAAATCGCAAGAGCAACCCTCAGCATGATCCAGCCACCCATGCTCGATCCAACCAGCACACAAGGGTCTGTGCCGATTTCGCGGAGGACTGTTAAAGTATCGGCCGTCCATCGACTAATAGATCCTTGATCAAAAATACCGTCAGACTTTCCGTGGGCGGAGTAATCAAGTCTCAAAAAAGCACGTCCCTTAGATTTGCACCACTTTGCTAGGTATTGGGCTTTCAATCCCTCCATATCAGACCTAAACCCACCGAGAAAAATTACCCACGGCCTCAGCCCCGGCTGTTTCTTATATGCGAGCAAAAAGCCGTCTTCCGATCGAACCCATCCCAGACTATTATCTTCAGCTTGCGGCATGTCTTTTAAATCCTCTTTTCAAAGCCGGATCGGGGAAAGGCTTATTAGATCGGTATAGAAGGTTAAATTTAGCAAAAAGTCGCCTCTAAACCTTTTTGGTTTTACCGACAATCTTAGGACCGGAACGGTTGTGGTGTATTTGTCGATAATTAGATTGACGTTTACGTAAACGTCAATCTAGAATTGTGCACTCACCCCTAAAAGTGCCCATCTATGGCTTTCCCTAACGTATCCGGACTTCGCTTCTCGCATGGAGGGTCGATCGATCTTCTGCGCAAAACCATAGTTGATTTTGCCGCTACGGAAATCGCACCTCGCGCCAATCAAATTGATCGCGACAATACGTTCCCTTCAGATTTGTGGAAAAAATTGGGTGACCTTGGGCTGCTGGGGGTCACGATTGATCCTCAATTTGGCGGCGCTGGCATGGGCTATCTAGAACACACCATTGCAATGGAAGAGATCAGTCGGGCGTCGGGTTCTGTTGGACTGTCCTACGGCGCTCACTCCAATCTGTGTGTCAATCAAATATTCAGAAACGGATCTACAAGTCAAAAAGAAAAGTATCTCCCTGCCCTTATTCAGGGAACGAACGTAGGCGCACTCGCAATGAGCGAGCACAATGCAGGTTCCGATGTCGTTAGCATGCGTTTACGAGCAGATAAGCGAGGTGATCGTTTTATCTTAAATGGGACTAAGATGTGGATTACCAATGGTCCTGATGCAGATACGCTGGTGGTCTACGCGAAAACAGATCCGGATGCGGGGTCACGGGGCATAACCGCCTTTATTATCGAAAAAGAATTTTCTGGTTTTTCAGTGGGTCCTAAACTCGATAAACTGGGTATGCGCGGATCGAACACCTGTGAGTTAATCTTTAAAGACTGCGAAGTACCGGAGACCCAAATATTGGGGGTTGAGAACGCCGGTGTTGGCGTTCTTATGAGTGGTCTCGATTATGAGCGTGTCGTGCTGGCGGGGGGACCGCTTGGCCTTATGCAAGCCTGTCTCGATATTGTCCTCCCTTATGTTCATGATCGCGAGCAGTTTGGTGAGCCGATCGGCAGCTTTCAAATGATTCAGGCAAAACTAGCCGATATGTACACCGAACTCAACGCATGCCGTGCGTACGTTTATGCAGTCGCGAGTGCATGTGACGCTGGCGAAACGACAAGAAAAGATGCAGCGGGTGCTATTCTTTACAGTGCCGAACGAGCCACGCAGATGGCACTGCAGGCTATTCAAATACTCGGCGGCTCTGGATACGTAAACGAGCAAGGCACAGGGCGAATTTTAAGGGATGCGAAACTATATGAAATTGGCGCAGGCACGAGCGAGATTAGAAGAATGCTTATCGCCCGAGAACTTTTCAACGAAAGCGCGTAGGAAGCAAAACCATGCAAAATGATCCCATTGTCATCACGGGCGCTGCCCGTACTCCGATCGGATCCTTCCAGGGAGTGCTCTCAGATGTTTCTGCTACTGACCTTGGCGCCACCGCGATTGCCGCCGCAATCGAACGTTCAGCTATTGAGCCTGAATCGATCGAGGAAGTGATTATGGGTTGTGTATTGCCTGCGGGCTTGCGACAGGCTCCTGCCAGACAAGCCGCTCTCGGCGGAGGCTTACCGCTCTGGACGCCGTGCACAACGATCAACAAGATGTGCGGCTCCGGAATGAAAGCGGCCATGCTAGGCCATGATCTTATCGTGTCCGGTAGTGCCGAGATTACCGTCACAGGGGGCCTAGAGAGCATGAGTCGCGCGCCGTATCTTCTTCAGAAAGCCCGGTCAGGCTATCGACTTGGTAACAGCGAAATCCTCGATCACATGTTTGTTGATGGCCTCGAGGACGCTTATGAGCCCGGAAAGCTGATGGGTCATTTTGCAGAAGACTGCGCCCAACGTTATAACTTTAGTCGAGAAGATCAAGATGGTTTTGCGATCGAATCACTGACACGGGCAACCGAGGCTATCGAAAATGGCGCTTTCCGTCGTGAGATTGCGCCAGTGCCGGTAACCAAGCGAAATGAAACCATTTCCGTTGACACCGATCAGCAACCACTCACCGCAAATATCGAAAAGATTCCTTCATTAAAGCCTGCGTTTCGAAAAGACGGTAGCGTGACGGCAGCAAATTCAAGCTCAATCTCTGATGGCGCGGCGGCCCTGGTTATGATGAAACTATCTCATGCAGAACGCGGCGGGCATGTACCGCTCGCTCGAGTCTGGGGACACTCAAGCTTTGCGCAAGAGCCTGGGCTTTTTACCACAGCGCCCATTTTTGCAATTCGGAAATTACTCGACATGCTCAGTTGGGATAGTTCTTCCGTTGACTTATTTGAGATTAACGAAGCATTTGCAGTGGTTGCCATGGCTGCCATGCATGACCTAAATATCCCTCATGAGAAGCTGAATATTCATGGAGGAGCTTGCGCGTTGGGTCATCCTGTTGGCGCCTCCGGTGCTCGGATTATTGTCACACTATTGCACGCACTTGAACGAAACGGATTGCGGCGTGGTATTGCCGCACTCTGCATTGGTGGCGGGGAAGCCACGGCAATGGCGTTCGAGCGAATCGTCTAAGATTTACTCTCTTCCGAAGTCTGATTTATGAGTTATTTCAAGAGCCGCCTTGATCCTAAAAGTGCGGAGTTTTTAGATAACCGCGATTTGATGCTCAAAAAGTCGAAAGTAATCGAAAAGGCAATAAAAAAATCGAGAGTCGGCGGCAACGAAAAAGCGCGCCAGCGACACACATCAAGAGGTAAGTTACTCCCCCGCGACCGTATTCAAGCGCTTATCGATCCGGGTAGTGTTTTTCTGGAACTATCTGAACTCGCCGGTTGGGCGCTTTACGAGGACGATGTTCCATCGGGCGGAATCATTACCGGCATCGGGCAGATCGATCAAAGACTCTGCGTCATCGTTGCGAATGACGCAACGGTTAAAGGCGGCACCTACTACCCTATTACCGTCAAAAAACATCTTCGCGCACAAACAATCGCAGCAGAGAATAATTTACCCTGTATTTATCTCGTTGACTCAGGAGGCGCTTATCTTCCTCGGCAAGATGAGGTGTTTCCGGATCGTGAGCATTTTGGTCGAATCTTTTTCAACCAAGCTAACATGTCAGCTCAAGGTATTCCTCAAATCGCTGTGGTCATGGGTTCGTGCACAGCCGGTGGCGCATATGTTCCGGCAATGTCCGATCAAGCCATTATCGTTCGGCGGCAAGGGACAATTTTTCTCGGGGGCCCCCCGCTAGTCAAAGCGGCAACGGGAGAAGAGGTGACATCGGAGGCACTTGGAGGCGCCGATATCCATACTCGAATCTCAGGCGTTGCCGACTACCTGGCAGATAATGACCATCATGCTCTTCAACTCACTCGACAGATTATCAAAGACCTCAATCGGCCGGCTGTGGCGGTTCAGCCAACCGCCAATCCTTTAGTACCCCGTTATCCGATAGAGGAGCTATATGGCGTGGTGCCAGCAGATTCAAGATTACCGTTTGATATTCGAGAAGTGATCTGTCGGCTTGTTGACGACAGCGACTTTCTAGAATTCAAAGCGCGTTATGGCAAAACGCTCGTATGCACGTTTGCAAAAATCAATGGCTATGCGGTCGGGATCATCGCGAATAATGGAATTTTGTTTTCTGAATCAGCATTAAAAGGCGCTCACTTTATTGAACTGTGCGCCCAGCGTGGCATCCCCATCCTTTTTCTCCAGAACATTACTGGATTTATGGTAGGAAGTCGGTACGAGCATGGCGGGATTGCGCGAGATGGCGCTAAACTTGTCAACGCAGTGGCCTGTGCAAGAGTACCGAAGTTAACTGTGATCGTAGGGGGAAGTTTTGGTGCCGGAAACTACGGCATGTGTGGTCGAGCCTATGACCCTCGATTTTTGTGGATGTGGCCCAATGCGAGAATTTCAGTCATGGGTGGCGAGACCGCGGCACAGGTATTGGCCCAAGTTGGGACCAACGATGGGAAAGACCCCAAGAGTCAAACGACAAAAAACGACGCGCAAAAGTTGAGATCAAAAATTCTAAAGCAGTACGAAGAGCAAGGACACCCGATCTATTCGAGCGCGCGGCTTTGGGATGATGGCATTATTAACCCTACTGATACTCGCAAAGTACTGTCGATCGCCTTATCAACGGTAAGTAATGCGCCGGTTACTAAGAGTGAGTTTGGCGTTTTCCGAATGTAGCAAAATTCGCATGACTGTTTACTCAAGAAATTTTTAATCTAACTCTTATGACGACAAGAAAAAAAACTCATCAGGTGCGGGTAGGCAATATCGCTATCGGTGGCGATTCGCCCATTGTGGTCCAATCGATGACAAACACAGATACGGCTAACGTCGAAGCCACGTCACGCCAAATCATGGATTTGGCAGATGCCGGATCAGAAATTGTAAGAATTACCGTAAACAATGAACTTGCAGCGCGAGCGGTGCCTGTGATCCACGGACGGTTGCAGGCACAGGGGTATCAAGTTCCGCTCGTTGGTGATTTTCACTATAACGGCCACATCCTCCTCAAGGAATTCGATGATTGTGCAGAAGCGTTAGATAAGTACCGGATTAATCCAGGAAACGTGGGTCAGGGCGACAAGCGTGATGCGCGATTTTGCGAAATGGTCGAACAAGCCTGTATCAGACAAAAGCCGATCCGAATTGGCGTGAACTGGGGATCATTGGATCAGCAACTGCTTGCTTCAAAGCTTGACGAGAACGCCGCGACAAGTAATCCACAACCATTATCGCTTGTCACTCGGGAAGCCCTGGTCGACTCTGCCATCAATAGCGCTGAACTTGCCCAACGGGAAGGGCTCAAACCCAATCAGATCATTCTCTCAGCAAAGGTCAGTGCTGTTAATGAACTGGTTGACGTCTATCAGGCTCTGGCGTCACGATCAACCCTGGCACTGCATCTGGGTTTGACGGAGGCGGGAATGGGAGACAAGGGAGTGGTGTCGTCGACTGCAGGGTTAGCGCTTTTATTGCATCAAGGTATCGGGGACACGATCCGGATCTCCTTAACGCCGCGTCCGGGAGAAACTCGCACGCGCGAAGTTCGAATCGCCCAAGAAGTCCTGCAGGCATTAGGTTTACGAAGTTTTGCGCCGCAGGTCACCGCGTGCCCCGGATGCGGGCGCACCACCAGCGACTACTTTCAACATCTTGCTGCCGATGTTCAGACTCACCTTCGTGAAAAAATGAACTTATGGAAGAGTGAATTTCCTGGCGCAGAAACACTGTCAGTAGCAGTCATGGGTTGCGTGGTTAATGGTCCAGGCGAAAGTAAACAGGCTGACATTGGTATCAGCTTGCCAGGTACAGGGGAAAATCCTGTCGCGCCTGTATTCCAAGACGGCAAGAAGTTTTGCACACTACGAGGAGAGAATATTTCGACTCAGTTCATCGACATCGTAGAGAAATATGTCCAGAGCCGTTTTGGCTAACACGGTCACAGACCGACGGTCCAACATCTAAAAAGTCGACCCCTCGTTGTCTGAATACGAATTCAGTCAATGTACCGTTGAAAGACCAGAGACGCATTTGTACCGCCAAAACCAAAACTATTCGACATAACGGTATTCAGTTCGGTGGATTCAGTTGGAACCTGAACGATCGGAAATCCTAAGGCCTTTGGATCTAGGTTTTCGATATTAATCGAGGGCGCAATGAAACCTCCATTCATCATGATCAGCGAATAGATCGCCTCGTTCACGCCAGCAGCACCGAGTGCATGACCCGTAAGTGACTTCGTCGCACTGATTCGAGGTAATGAACCACCAAAAACTGACTTGATCGAATCGAGCTCCTGAATGTCTCCAACTGGCGTACTGGTGCCATGAGTATTGATGTAATCGACCGATTCCTTCACGTCAGCCAGGGCCAAATTCATACACCGAATGGCACCCTCGCCAGACGGCTGGACCATATCAAGTCCATCACTGCTCGCGCCATAACCCACCAGCTCTGCAATAATATTGGCACCACGCTTTTTTGCGTGCTCTAACTCTTCCAACACTAACAACCCCCCACCTCCCGAGATGACAAAGCCATCCCTATTCGCATCGTACGTCCGAGATGCAGATTGAGGATCATCGTTATACCGTGCGGACATTGCCCCCATTGCGTCAAACAAAACCGATGTTGACCAGTGCAGTTCCTCCCCCCCACCTGCAAATACGACATCCTGCTTTCCCATTTGAATAAGCTCCATACCGTGCCCAATGCAATGAGCACTGGTCGAGCATGCGGAACTAATAGAATAAGACACGCCTTTAATTGAAAATGCGGTGCTTAAGCAGGCTGAATTTGTGCTCGACATCGTTCGGGTCACCATATACGGTCCTACCCTTTTAACGCCTTTTTCTCTTAAAAGATCAGCTGCGGCGACAATATTCTGGGGCGACCCACCGCCACTTCCCACAACAATTCCGGTACGAGGATTAGAGATCTGGCTTTCGTTCAGTCCGCACCTTTCGAGCGCTTCGCGCATTGCAATATAGTTAAAAGCTGCTGAATCGCCCATGAATCGCTTCAGCTTGCGATCAATCAGTGCGTCTAAATCAATCTCAATGCTGCCCATTACCTGAGAGCGAAACCCCAATTGCTGATACTCTTCTGAAAATTTAATGCCAGACTTCCCCGCTCGTAGAGAAGACTCGACCGAGCTTACGTCGTTGCCAATACTGCTCACTATCCCCATGCCGGTTACGACAACGCGTTTCATTTGTCCGCCTCCTGATTATCCGACGTAAACAATCCCACTCGCAGATCTTTACCCGTATAAATAAGTTGATCGTCGACTTCGACACATCCATCTGCTACGCCCATATAAAGGCGACGCATCACAACACGCTTCAAGGACACTTTGTATCGAACCCGCTTACTCTCCGGCTGCACTTGACCTGTAAACCGAATCTCACCCGACCCCAACGCCCTGCCATGACCTAGACCCCCTCGCCATCCCAGAAAAAATCCAATCAACTGCCAAAGTGCATCAACTCCCAAACATCCCGGCATAACCGGGTCATTCTCAAAATGGCATTTAAAGAACCAAAGATCAGGGTGAATATCAAGTTCGGCGATGATCTCACCCTTGCCATATTCACCACCTTCATCAGAGATATGTGTAATTCTGTCAAACATCAACATCGGTGGAAGCGGTAACTGAGCATTACCGGCCCCAAACATTCGACCGTGCCCGCATTCCACCAACTGTTCCTGAGAAAAACTTTCTTGCATTGCCTTATTTATGATCCCGCTGGGTTGCTGAATAACGTGTTATCCAATTATTACCTTCACCAGATTATAACGAGTCGGAAAATATCTGATCGGCCGACCGCTAATCACTAGTCTTTCACGATAAGAACATGTATCCGGCGGGGGCCATGGGCGCCATACTGAATAGTCTGCTCGATGTCTCCGGTCTTCGACGGTCCGGTAATTAAATTGATCGCCCTCTGCGGAAAATGATCGTCTTGACGTAACAATGACCAAACGTCTTCCTGGTAGCGAACGATTCGTTCACAGTCTGCGATCACGATATGGTCGTCGGGCAAAAAATTATGAGAGGGCAACAGATCACTTCCCGAGCACATGACCAGGGTACCGGTCTCCGCAATGGCCGCGAATGCTTCACTCACCGCAACCCGAGTATTCTTATCAGCACTTTTTTTATAAGTAAATACGCTCTCGGACCACACCACTTGATTCAAACAGGGTCCGACACCGAGATGAATCTGAGGGTCAATCTCTAAACCTTGTAGATACCGTAGCACGGCTGCCTCAATATCAACTCGCTTAATGAGTTCATAGGTGCCATGAACTGCGACATGCTTTTCACAAAATCGAGTCAGATCATCGTCATTGAACCTGGGTTGAATTTGCGGAGCCGTATCTTTTAATCGAGCCCTTAACTCTGAGGTTCGCTGGCTCGTCTTTGGCTCTCCCGCAGTCAATGACTTCCGAATGTTGTTCAGGATCTCAAGGCGCGCCTCACTCATGGCCTTTCTCCTGTGAGTGCCATTGTCGGAGAAAAGACTTTCTCGACGGCACTGGAAAATCACGGGTGTTCGTCCAACCCCGTGCAAACGGAATCCAGCGTAGTCCACCTGAACCACGACTGACTCGATTCATCGTCCAAAGCGGTATCGCCATGACCGCCTGATAAAAGCGAGGTCGTCTCACCAACCAAGCCCACCCATTTAATATCCAACGGCTCGTTGCCGAGGTTAACTTTCGCTCGTGTTGTTCGGTTCGATGCTTTAACAGAAGATCAGACAGTGGAATGCGTACAGGGCAAACCTCCTTACAGCGCCCATTAAGCGTGCATGCATTTGGCAAATCCACCGCGCTGTCAAAGCCATTCAAAAGCGGGGTAAGTACAGAACCCATGGGGCCCGGATAAATCCATCCATAAGCGTGTCCACCAATTGCGCCGTAAACGGGACAATGATTGAGGCAAGCGCCGCACCGGATGCAGCGCAACATCGATTGATAATCACCGCCGAGCATGCGGGAACGACCGTTATCCAGTAGCACGACATGATAAGCCTCTGGTCCTTCACCATCCTCCGGACGCCGCGGCCCTGAATAAATCGACGTGTAAGCTGAAAACTCCTGTCCCGTCGCGCTTCTTGCGAGCACTCGAAGCAATACCGATAAATCCTCTAAAGAGGGGATAACCTTTTCAATTCCCGCAGTGACGATATGCACCTTTGGCAGTGAACTGGTGAGATCTCCATTGCCCTCGTTGGTCACAATCACGTTTGCACCTGTTTCGGCGACTAAAAAATTTGCGCCCGTAATTCCAACATCGGCAGACACAAATCGCTCCCTGAGTACACTCCTAGCCTCATTCACTAAGGCTTCGCGTTGAGTCACTCGATCAGTGTAGCCAAGCGGGCTATGGTGCTCATGAAACAAATCGGTAATTTGCTCACGTGTCTTATGGACTGCTGGCGCGATGATATGACTTGGGGTCTCCCCCGCTAACTGAACGATGTACTCCCCTAGATCCGTCTCGACAACCTCCATCCCAACCGCTTCCAGAGCTGGATTGAGATACATCTCCTCAGAGACCATCGACTTGCCTTTTGTTACGGTACGAGCACCTGACGCTTTGCAAATCTCGGCGATGATACTGCAAGCCTCCTCAGCATCTCGGGCCCAATGCACATGACCACCATTCTCAATAACTTTTTCTTCGTATAACTCCAAATAAGTATCTAGATTGGAAAGCACATGATCCTTGATATCGCGCGCAGCGTCCCTGATTTGATCAAATTCAGGCAATGCGTTTTTTGCTTCAAGCCTTTTGTCGACAAAGCCGCTTTTCGCTTTTGCCATCGCGCGTTGAAGATTAACGTCATTTAACGCCGTCTGAACACGGTCTTGAAACTCAACACGTTGAATGGAGGATATCTGACTCATTCACTCTCCTCCGGCTCTCCGATCGCTGGGCCATCCGTCATGCCTGCCAGCACTTCTGCGATATGAAAAACCCTGGCCTTTTTATTATCGCGCCGAAGTCGACCAGCAATATTCAGCAAACAGCCAAGGTCACCGCCAAGAACCATGTCGGCGTCGCTATTGCAAATTTCTGTACATTTATCTGACACCAGATGTGTCGAGATATCCGGGTACTTCAAACTAAATAAGCCTCCGAATCCACAACACACATTGCTATCTTTAAGTTCCTTGAGCCTAAGCCCCTTCACCTGTTTCAAAAGTTCACGAGGCTGTTCATAGATCGATAACTCCCGAAGGCCTGTACATGAGTCGTGATAGGTGCATACGCCATCAAGAGTCGCATCAATTTCCTTTAATCCAATCTTCTCATAAAGGAATTTGGTCAATTCCCAGGTTTTATCAGCGAGCGTCTGGGCTCGCCTTGCCCAGTGCATATCTTTAGTGAATAAGGCCGGGTATTTGTTTTTCAGCGTATCTGCACAGGACCCTGAGGGCACAACCACATAGTCCATATCAGAGAATTCGGTAATGACCTGTTTAGCAATCTCTATTGAATTTGCGCGATCACCACTATTGAGCGCCGGTTGGCCACAACAACTCTGTCCACGCGGTACTCGCACCTCACACTGTGCGTTCTCAAGCAAACTGACAGCCGCAAAAGCAACCTGGGGACGGATCAGATCTGCAAGACAGGTTACAAAAAGTCCGACAGTGACTGGCGAATTACTTTGATGTATTTTCATAAGGATTACAATAACGATGCTAATCCCCACTGTATCATTGGATCTTTAAATTCACTATAGTTCAGTTTGTTCAAACCGGTTTAGTGATTTAAAAACCTAATTTGTAACATCTTAATGGACTGACCAATTGATTCGCCAATCATTAAAAAGATTAAGGAACCGTCCCGAGATTTTACTTTTTCTTATGGCGGGCGCCGTCCCCTTGAGTTTTGCGACCTGGCAAGCGCTTTTAAACAATTTTGCGATCGAAAGAGCTGCATTTAGTGGCGCAGAAATTGGAATATTACAAAGCTTGAGAGAAGTGCCCGGCTTTCTTGCCTTCGCCGTTGTTTTCCTTCTTTATATTCTCAGAGAGCAACACATCGCACTTGTTTCCCTGACACTTCTAGGGATTGGTACTGCGGTCACCGGCTTTTTCCCTACCGTACTCGGCCTCTATCTGACTACCGTCTTTATGTCTGTTGGCTATCACTACTATGAGACGATTCAAACTTCTTTATCGCTACAATGGGTTGATAAGCAAAATGCGCCTGAGGTACTGGGACGGATCATCGCGGTTGGTGCTTTTACGTCGATTTTGACCTTCGGTGCCATTTGGATGGCCTTTGATTTTGTCCAACTCGATTTTGTAATCGTTTATTTGATTGCCGGCGGCGCAACACTGGGAATCGTCATCGTTTGTTCGCTCTTCTTCCCAACCTTCCCAACCAAGGTCGAGCAAATTCGACACATGGTGCTTCGTAAGCGGTATTGGCTCTACTACGGACTCATTTTTCTTTCAGGCGCCCGCAGACAAATCTTTATTGTTTTTGCCGGGTTTTTAATGGTTGAAAAATTTGGCTACAGTGTTGCGGCAATTTCCACTCTTTTCCTCATAAATGCCACCCTGAATATGCTTTTCGCTGCACGAATCGGGCGTTTAATCAGTGTCGTTGGAGAAAGAGCTGCACTCATCTTTGAGTATGTTGGGCTCATTGGTGTATTTATCGCGTACGCTTTCGTGGAAAACTCTCAAATTGCCGCAGGGTTGTACATTGTTGACCACTTCTTCTTTGCGTTAGCAATTGCCATCAAGACCTATTTCCAAAAAATCGCTGATCCAGCCGACATTGCCTCAAGCGCCGGCGTGTCATTTACCATTAACCACATTGCGGCAGTTGTGCTGCCAGCTATTCTCGGAGTGTTGTGGCTTCATTCACCGTCTTTGGTTTTTCTGGTCGGCGCAGGGCTTGCGGGATTATCCCTGTTTTTATCGCTAAACATCCCCAAGCAACCGGCGCCTGGGAATGAAGTTAATTTTGGGCGTTGGGGCGATCTGGTCGAGCCCGCACGATCGAGATCGTAAGTGATCACAACCCTCTTAAAAATAACTGAGAATAAGACGGCGATTGCTAATGACAAGTCATTTAATCATTCGCGCTATCAATCTAAAACGTTATCTCCATTTCGTACCCCGCAAATTTTCGAACATTAAATACTTTTCCATCTATCATCAAATACTGACCTTTGATTCCGAAAAACTTTCCGGCGATCGTGGCATCCTTATCAAAATTATGTGACTTCACCTTCTCAGGATATTCACGAACGGGAAATCTAATATTGCAAACCGTATCCAGCGTCGAGGGAACCGCAAACGCCTGATCCTTTATTTGTACGGGTGCATCAACCATTTCTTCAAGTTGACTCATCAGTTGCGCGCGCATAGAAACAAGATCAACAGAATCAGGGTCACCTTTTAGCATTTTCCGCCAATCGGTCCGGTCAGAAATGAAAGACCGCAAAGCATGCTCGATTAATCCTGTGGTACGACGGTCCGCGACCTCGAACATTGGAAGCGCCTCAATTGCCCCCTGATCAATCCATCTCGTAGGCACCTGACTTGCTCGAGTAATGCCCACTTTTAAGCCCGACGAGTTTGCAAGATAAACGATATGTGGTGCAAAGCAATTTTGCTTACCCCATTCTGGCTCTCGACAAGTTCCCTCATGAAAATGGCATAGTTCAGGTTTAATGATGCACTGATCGCAGGAGGCAAGGCGCTTGAAGCAGGGATAACAGTGTCCTTGATTGAAACTCTTCTTGGTTTTTCGGCCGCACGCGACGCATGAAATGACACCTGCGAAAGAAAAAGCGATTTCTTCGCCGATCAATGGGTTTAGCTCGAGCATTTGATCACCAACCGGTAGTCGATAACTGACCGTGTCACGGAGATCAGTCTTCATCTTTCTGATTGGACCCTCTAGTACAGGCATGGTTTTATCTTCTTAAAAATAGTAGGTGGTATCGCGTTGCTCATATTTATAGTTGCTTTAAGTCAACCTCAGAAACTAATAATCTGCTGGTAATTTTTTTACGATAATCCAATGTCGTTCCTCGACTCGAATATACCCGCCCCTCAACAGGTCGCTCATCATTCGACTCACCATTTCTCTAGAACATCCAATCATGTCCGCCATCAATTGATGCGTCATACGCTTTTTCACAACCCAGTACTCATCCTGTAATTCAGCCTCTTCATAGAGTTTTGCAGACATCCGTCGATACGCACTGCGAAGCGCTAGACCGTGCGCGGCATCTGTTAGTCTTCGGACCCGATGGGCGATCGAAACCAGCATCGACATTGAAAAAGCTGAATTTTGTTCAAGCAACTTTCGAAAAGTCGAGCCTTTAATAACCAACAGCTTTGTTTTTTCAACCGCAACTACGGACGCTGAGCGCACATCCAGATCAATTACCGAGATCTCTCCAAAAATTGAGCCCGGTCCCTCACGAGACAGCACCATTTCCTTCCCCGACGCTTCGGATCGAAACACCCGAACTTCCCCACTAAGCATGACATAAAGCGAATCATTATTTGAGTCCTGCTGAACAACAATCTCACCACGCTGAACCTCGGCAACCCGTGCGATCTCAGCCAGTGCCTGAATATCATCGTCATTCAGGGCGGCAAACATCGGCGCATTTCGTAACGCTGCGGTCTTGTCCATACAAATTTTCCCTACTCCTTAGAGAGAGTCAGGCAAATCAACTCTAGAGAGCCCGCCAATAGCATTAACGGCGTCTTCGACGACGTCCGGTTGACGGCACCGACGGCTTTGGTTCGGACTGAGCAGGCCATGACACAACTTTGGAAAGTTCGGGATAACTTGCCGTTTTATGGGGAATAGCCATTGCCTCGATAAAGTGCTCTTGAAACCGACTCTCAACCGCAGTCTCAATCTTTTCAATACGTCGAACCTCTCTCTCGATCTCGAGCCGCGCGTTTGAATCCACCAAGGCGATATGCGCACCACTGCCCGCTGCATTACCTGCTGACGTGACATTCTCAATCGCGCAATCAGGAATCAAACCCAATACCATTGCATATTTAACATCAATATGCGAACCAAAAGCGCCAGCGAGACGAATGCGATCAATCTTATCCACATTAAGCTTGTCCATCAGCAGTCGAACACCCGCATAAAGCGCTGCTTTCGCAAGCTGAATCGCGCGAACATCATTTTGAGTGATCGTGATTGTCACGGCACCCGCGTGCAAAACATACGAGAACGTGCGGCCATCCTCAACAATTCGATCAGAGCGATTAATCAACTCCCCATCGATAACGCCATCGGTGTTAATGACACCAGACAGATACATCTCCCCTAAGACCTCGATAATTCCAGATCCGCATATGCCAGTGATTGCGCCAATGCCCAACTGACTTTCAAAACTCGGATCATCGGACCATAGATCACAACCGATAACCTTAAAGCGAGGCTCGAGAGTTTCAGGGTCAATCCTGACCCGCTCAATTGCCCCGGGTGCCGCGCGTTGTCCTGAACTGATTTGCGCACCTTCAAAAGCAGGGCCCGTCGGACTACTGGCTGAAAGTAATCGATCTCGATTTCCGAGCACAATCTCTGCGTTTGTGCCGACGTCTACAAGCAATGACATTTCCTCACGAAGATACGGGGCTTCCGATAGCACAACAGCTGCACAATCTGCACCCACGTGACCGGCAATACATGGCAACACGTAGCAGCGGGACCCTGGGTTCAACTCGAGGCCAACCTCTCTAGCAGTCATTGTGACCGCGCCATCGGTTGCGAGTGCAAATGGGGCGCCGCCCAATTCCAGGGAGAAATGCCCAGGAACAAGTGATGCATGATGGGATTTCCAACAAACGCACAATCAAGGATATTGTTAGCTGACTCATTTGCCTCCTGACAAACTTCATCAACCAGTCCAGCAACCGCTTCACGAACTGCCGCGCACATCTCATCCTCGCTGCCGGGCTGCATCATCACGTAAGAGACTCGACTCATGAGATCCTCCCCAAACCGAATCTGAGGATTCATACGGCCCGCAGAAGCAAGAGCTTCTCCGCTGGTGAGATCAACAAGGTGAGCAGCAATGGTCGTCGATCCAATATCCACTGCAAGTCCAAGTAATCGCTGATGAAGACCGGGCCAGACGGCAATGATCTCTTTATCCTGATAGACCGCGACAGTAACCTGCCAATCTCCCTTTCGCATGACGGGCTGCAACACTTTAAGAACATGTCCATCGCACGTCAGATCGGTCAGTCCCCACTCGAACTCGAGCTCTTCAAACAGTCGATGTAAATCGGAGACCGGCTCATGCATGCTGGGCTCAGAAACCTCAACAACATACAAACGAACAAGTGGATTGACTGCCAAATCATGTACTTCCGTTCGTTTTCTGACGACCTGTCGGTGAACCTGACTTTCAGGTGGAACGTCGATAACCGCGTCGCCGATCAACCGAGCCGAGCACCCCAGCCTTCGTCCTTTCTTTAAACCCTCGGCCTGATCAAATGAAATCTCGTTTGCACCAAAATCAGAAAGATTTTCAGATCGGGATTCAATGCCGTGCTTGGGGAAAGACCCTTCGCTCAAAGTAACCTGGCAGCGCCCACAAATCGCTCTTCCACCGCATACAGAATCTAAATCGACACCCAAATCGCGTGCGGCTTGAAGAACAGTAGTACCCGGTGGCACTCGGCCTCTGCGTCCAGAGGGCGTGAATACAATCATCACGTCATCTTTCATGTATTTTCACTTCCCTGAGGGTCTGCATGGCCTGCCGATGTTGTTTCGAAAACACCCTCACCGACATCGACCCGGTAATAGCCAGCAGCATCATCGCAATAAATATGCCCCCCAAAAATAAGGTTGGTGGGCTTCTCAAGAACCCCCGCGGAGACCGAAAGCGTATCTTTACCTCTGTGGCTCCAAAAGAGGCTCGACCCGCAGTTACGACAAAAACCCCGCTTAACCTCCTCGGAGGACTGGAACCAGCTCAAACCGTCATCCAACTGAAAGGTGAATGCGTCACGAGGCGCCGCTGTGGCCGCCCAAAAATGTCCACTTGATTTACGGCACTGACTGCAATGACACGCTAACACATCCCTAAGCGGTCCCCGAATCGCAAAGCAAACGGATCCACACAAACAAGCGCCAACCGTTTCCAGCTCAGCCATTTCGAGCCCGACGTCGACTCCCACGCCTGCTGTCTCGCGCACTCACCTGTCCGTCAGCTGGCGCCTCTCTAAACCGCGCAATCCAGCGAAGACAGTCCGGATCATGACCCATCATGACATCGGCACCCATCACGGCCTGCATCACCTCGACATGCAATGGACTGGTTATGGCTGAAGTCATTCCTGCTCCAATTGCCATTGTCAAAAAGGCAGCGTTTAATCCGTTTCGATTGGGCAAGCCAAAGCTCACATTTGAAGCGCCACAGGTGCTATTCACTTTTAATTCGTCTCGAAGACGGGTCAGGATATGCATTACCTGCCTGCCGGCATCATTGAGGGCGCCAATAGGCATCACTAAGGGATCAACAACAATGTCAGCGGCGGGAATTCCATGGTCCGCAGCTCTTTCAACAATTCGCTTTGCAACCTCAAACCTGACATTAGGATCCTCAGAGATCCCAGTTTCATCGTTAGAAATAGCAACCACAGCAGCGCCATACTTTTTCACCAGTGGCAATACCTGTTCCAGACGCTCCTCCTCCCCAGTGACCGAGTTAACGAGCGCCTTCCCTTGATAGACTTCCAAACCTGACTCAAGCGCCGCAACAATTGAAGAATCAATCGACAGCGGCACATCTGTGAGGGATTGCACCAGTTTTACGCAGTCCGCAAGAATAGCGGGCTCGTCAGCAAGTGGAATGCCTGCGTTGACATCCAGCATATTTGCGCCTGCTGCGACCTGTGCCAAAGCATCCGCCTGAACACGACTGTAATCGCCGGCTTTCATTTCATCCGCGAGGATTTTTCTACCGGTCGGATTGATTCGTTCCCCGATGACACAGAACGGCTGATCAAACCCAATTCGAACCTCTTTAGTTGCTGAACTTACGACGGTAACTGTCACTCGCTGATCCTCATTAAATATGGTCTGTTTTTATTCCCGGGTACCAGGGCGATCTGCCTTCTAGTATCCCGGCCTCGGCAACAATTTCAGGTACTCGCTCCTCTTGGCGATAGGCCATAATGTGAACCCCGCTAACGCCTTGAATCTCTCGAACTGCCTGAATCATCTCAATACAAATCTTTACACCTTCTTCTCTCTGGTTTTTGGCGCACAATAATCTGCGAATAATGTCATCCGGAATATGTACCCCCGGAACGTTGTCCCGAATCCATGCGGCGGTTTTAGCAGAGGGCATAGGCCCTACCCCGACCAAAATATAGCAACGTTCTGTAAGTCCCATCTCCCTAACCCGATTCATATAGGTCCGAAAGCGGTCAATATCAAAACAGTATTGCGTTTGAATAAATTGCGCACCCGCCGCTATCTTTTTTTGAAGACGGAGGGGTCGATAATCAAGCGGTGGGCCAAAAGGGTTAGCGGCTGCACCCAAAAATACCCTGGGCGGACTACTCAACCGACGGCCGCTTAAAAACTGGCTCTGATCACGCATTGAGGTCACCATTTCCAGAAGACTCATGCAGTCAAGATCGAAAACCGGCTTGGCGCTCGGCTGATCTCCTGCTTGCACCCCATCACCGGTTAAACAAAGAATATTCGCCACACCCATCGCAGCGGCGCCCAATACATCTCCCTGAATAGCGATTCGATTTCTGTCTCGACAGGACACCTGCATCACCATCGCATAGCCCTGACGCGTTAATAATGAACACACGCCTACACTCGACATATGACAATTGGCGCCCGATCCGTCCGTGGCGTTAATCGCATCAACATGTCCGTCGAAAATACGGGCCCGTTCATAGACTTCTTCTGGCGCGGCCGAGTCCGGTGGGGCAATTTCTGCCGTTACCGCAAACTTTCCTGCGCGCAGCAAGCGTTCAAGTCGGCCTGGAGAATCATGGCCTTCAAGCACTGGTAACGGTTGCCCTTCGTTCCCTATCTGATCAGTTCGCATCTTTACTCGGATTTTTGACACCTAACAAAAAATTTTCGTCACGTTTTTTGCGCACCTCACTCAGCCACGACGATCGACCTCGAGTATCGTTAGCAAGCGGAGGTTGGACATGCTGAATGCTAGCCCCCCCGCGCATCTTTTGAGCTCCCTCCCAGGCATCCACCCAAACACAACGCATCTCAGGCTTAACCTCGCAATACCCGTGCTCACGGACACCGCCACAAGGACCGTTGCGCAACTCTTTTGGGCAATTCATTGGGCAAGACATCCCAGTCTCACTCAGAACACAACTTCCGCACATATGACAATCGAACATTGCGCTCTTGACCAGTCGCTCAACACTGCGAACAGGCTTTTCAATTCGGTTATAACCCGCCCACAGCCAAAGGGGGTGTAAAAGCGTTAATACGCCTTCAAGACGCCTGTAAAGCCACTCGAGCTTCCGAGCATTCCGCACTGACCATTGCCTTACCCGATACATGGCTCTAGTTCTCTACTGTTTCAATCAATTCAATGCTAGGCGTCTTTGACGCCTTTAGCGCGGACCAGCGCCAAAAGATCTTCATCAGAGAAAGCAGCCTCAAGTTCGTCGGCACGAGCCTTCACCACTGCTTCAAGATCATCTTCATCACACGGCACGGTATCTCTTCGCCACTCACTCATATAAGCATCCGAGGACCCTTTACCGGCACGCATCGCCGCCCGGTCAATAGCGTCTTGAAATCGCTCGCTTAATAAAATCTTACTGGTGTCCCGTCCCTTGCGACTCATTACCTGAGAAGGAATATCACGCCAAAAAACAGTAATTAACTTAGCCACCTTTAAATCCCCGTTGCATCGCTTTGAAAAAGACCTTGACTCCATCCCTCGAGACCTCTTACCACTTGTTTTGTCGAAAAAAAACCTAGTTGGCAGCGCAATCTGACGCAAACTCGGAGAGTTCAACCCTTAACTCACCGTAACCCGTTACCACGTGCTCAAAATCCAGTTCAAGCGTATCGGCCGCTGCGCGGGCCTTTGCCAAAAAACGTGGCGTATCTGATTGAGACAGATAAATCAGTTTCGTGTAATTCGAAAAATACATTTCAAGCAACTCAGGATGATCGCGAATTCCCAACTCAACCATGATAAGTCGCTCAAAATGTTGCGCTAAAAAATCGGTTAAATAAAACGTTCCAGGTTCTTGGTCAAAACACTTCTCGAATTGATCAGAACCCATGAAGAATTCATAGCAATGCGCACCCGGAAGACGCTCAATCCCCTCTTTCTCAAGCACGCGATCGAGCATCCCACCCGTCCCGCAATCAGCATAAGCTACAAATATAGAGCGATACTTATCACGACACTCGTCAATTTTCTGTTTGACCTTAGTTGCAATTTGCTCGGGTCGATTGTGAAGACTGGCCGGTAGACACGCCACAACAAGATGATCCCACCCACTCATTCGCTTCAGGGCGGTGATTTCATGAGCCAATGCGCCACATGCAATCACCAAGCTCGATGCTGAACTCGCCGGCGAGGTCATAAACGCACTAGTATTTACGCTAGTCGGTCGAATGAAACTTGATCCACCCGGCAATCAAGTCCTTGCAATAATGACGTATCAATCCGGTGTACCCACAAACTACGCGCGCGCCGCTCGTCTGTCAGCAACCAACTGCTTCGCTGTCTCAACCGCTACTGCAGCATCACGACAATACGCATCGGCACCAATTGCGGTACCAAATTCCTCGTTAAGAGGCGCACCCCCCACCAATACGATGAAATCCTCTCGAATACCCTGCTCAACCATCGTGTCGATAACAACTTTCATATAGGGCATAGTCGTCGTGAGAAGTGCAGACATGCCCACGATATCAGGCTTATGTTTTTCAATTGCCTCTAAATAGTTCTCAACCGGATTATTAATGCCCAGATCAAATACTTCGAACCCAGCGCCCTCAAGCATCATTCCCACGAGATTTTTACCAATATCGTGAATATCACCTTTCACTGTGCCGAGGACAACCGTTCCTATTGATTCAGCTCCCGTCTCAGCCAGCAGAGGTCGAAGAATCGCCATTCCGCCCTTCATTGCATTCGCCGCCATCAGCACTTCAGGTACAAAAAGAATGCCATCTCGAAAATCAATTCCAACGATCCGCATACCTTCAACAAGTGCATCCGATAACACCTTATCCGGACCCCATCCTCGACCCAGGAGAATGTTGGTGCCCTCTTCGATTTCCTCCTTTAACCCATCATAAAGATCATCATGCATCTGCTCCACCAGTTCTTCGTCAGATAAGGTGCTCAGATCAAGGTCGTCAGACTGGTCATCACTCATAAAGGCAGGTTCCTATGTCTAATAAAACATTATCGATATCATCAATTCTAATTTTGAAGTTAAAAGATAGTGTTTCACTGGCGACACAGCGTCATCGCGGGGCGACATCTGCCTCCTAAAGATCGCAGTCTCCCGTTTCTGGTCAGCAAGCCTAAAAACCGTCACAGGGTTTCAAGTCGTGGTGGAACCGCAGGACCTGCCCGACAACAAAGTCAAAAAACTTACTCTCTAGGGCATGGAAGCAAGCAGTCAGGACATCTTAAGAAAAAGTCCAGATCGAGGCTTAGGATCAAAGCAGGTTGACTTCGGCGGCATGACCTCTCCAGCATCGGCAACCGCCATTAACTCTTCCATAGAAGTCGGATAGCAGGCAAAGCCGAGCCGCCATCCCTGCTGCGACCGCTGAATTAAGCCCGCAAGACCCGAATCACCCGTCACATAATCAAGCCGGGGGTCTCCTCTCGCATCTTGAATACCCAGAATAGGTGACAGAAGATAGTCTTGGAGAAAACTGACATCCAGGTTCATAACCGGAGATGAACTTTTGGGATCGGTTCGTCGAGTTAACTGATAAGCATGGTCATCCACCAGCATCAAGAATTCTCCCCGACGCTGAGGAAGTGACGATTCCGTTGCGGGTACCGGCTCCAACAAGAAATGGGTTTTGATTTGATCCAGTAATTGCTCCTCGGTAATCGAACCGAGGTCTCGAACACAACGATTGAATGGTAGAACACGAAGCTGCTCAGCAGGAAACATTACAACAAGCAAATAATCCCACGGCCCATCACCCTTTCCCTTTTCGTGACAGCCGGCTGCATATCGCAGTGTTGACGCGGCCCGATGATGTCCATCTGTTAAATAGGTTGCAGAAACGTTGCTAAAACTCTCTCTTAGTTTCGCCAGTGTTTCGGCATCTGTTATCTGCCACAGTTTTTGGCGAAGGCCGTCTGGTAAATCAAAATCGAGGATCGGCTCGTCTGAGAAAACTTTATCCACCACGCTATCGATATCAACTCTGCTTTTATAGGCCAGACAGACAGGACTTGAACTTGCTCCGACATCAGTCAAGTAACTCACAAGACGCAACTCGTGCTCTTTGCGAGTCTCTTCATGTTTCTTGACAACACCAGTCCCATATTCTTTGATCGGGATTTCGGCAACGATTCCCGTTTGCCTGTGGCCGTCGATTTCCACTTGATAGACAAACACGCCTTCTTCTTCACATAAGGTAAACGCCCCACTCTCGCGCAACTTCTGTAGTGCCTCAATATTCTCGGCAGTAATCCGAGATTCCGAAGGGCGCCCGCCTTCCGGAAAATCATCGGTCGTACGCATCACGTTAATATAATTTTGGGGATGGGCCTGTCGATAGCTCAGCCTTTCAGACGAACTCATCGAATCATAAGCAGGACTGACAACAGTTGTGGCGGCCGTAGCCGACACTAAATAAGGTTTGAAGGCATGAATTTCAGTCATTTCTCAAATGCCTATCGACTAAGAATGGCTTGATCTAAAAGCTGCCATGAAGTCAGTCAGCGCTCTCACACCATCTAAAGGCATCGCGTTATAAATACTCGCCCGAATCCCTCCCACGCTACGATGCCCTTTTAAATTTAAAAGGCCGGCTTCGCTCGCTTCAGATATGAAGGATTTTTCTAGGTCTTCACTCGGCAATCTAAAAACAACGTTCATCACCGAACGTGAGGCTTCTTCTACGGGGCAGCGATAAAACCCTTCGCTATTATCAATGGCCCGATAAAGATCCGCCGCCTTCTCATTTGCCATGCGCTCAATAACATCTATGCCTCCGATATCACGCATCCATTTCAAGACCTTGCCAACCATATAAATTGGAAATACCGGTGGCGTATTGAACATCGAACCTTTTTCGGCCTGAATGTCATATCGTAAATAACGGCCAATGTCCTGGCTACAGTCCCGCGCAACGGATTTTCGAATGATCACCATCGCCATACCCGCCGGACCCAGGTTCTTTTGAGCACCGCCATACACCAAATCAAACCGATCCCATGGAATTCGGCGCGACATATAGTCAGAGGACATATCTCCGATCATCGGCACATCTACGTCCGGCCAGTCCGCGAATCGAATCCCACCGATCGTCTCGTTTGATGTGATGTGCAGGTAACGAGTATCCGGCTTAATTTCAATCTCATTTGAAGAGGGCATCCGAGAGAAGTCGCACGCAGAGCCGTCCCATGCGGAATAGGCCTCGCCGTAAAAACCGGCATCGGTCAACGCGCCTTTCGCCCAGGTCCCTGAATTGACGTAACCCCCTTTCTTGCCTGCTCCCAACAGATTCATGGGCACCATCGCGAACTGCAATGTCGCTCCACCCTGTAAAAAGAGCACGTCGAATTCATCAGGCACACCGTAGACTGATTTCACCAAATCGACGGCTTCATCATGAATAGACACAAAATGCTTGCCCCGATGACTCATCTCGATCAGGGACATTCCAGAATCGTGGTAGTTGACAAACTCAGCTTGACCTTCCTCAAGAACTGATAGCGGTAAGGTGCAAGGGCCTGCACTAAAGTTATGCACTCTTTGATTCATTGACTTCTCCAAATTATTTTTTTTAAGCTTGACCATTCACACAGTGAAGGATTTTTCCCTCACTGAACGTATTAATTATCTGTAGCACGCCTTCTGATACTGCAGATTGTGCTTGCTCGGTTGAGGCCCCAATATGATGAGTGCCACAAGTGTTCGGGTGACTCGCGAGCGCGGACGAAAACTCACCCTCACTGACTGCAGGTTCATCAGCATAAACGTCAAGCCCCGCCCGAATTCCTTTCTCATCCATCGCGTTCAATAATGCGGACTCCTCGACCACGTCACCTCGAGAGGTATTAATTAATACAGCTCCCGGTTTCATATTCGATAAAAACTCAGCATTGATCATGCCCTTCGTCTCTGGTGCGCTAGGAACGTGAACACTGACGATATCTGCCTCTTGAAGTAGCTCGGGCAAGGATCCGACGGCTTCAATCCCAAGGTCTGATAAAGCGGCTTTTGATTCTGCACTTCTAGAGGGTTTATCTACAACCATGACCTGAATCCCGAAAGCGCGAGCGCGCTCAGCCAGTGATAATCCGATCGCCCCGACCCCAATAATTCCAAGCTTTTGTCCCATCAACCCCTTTGCCGCTGCGTATTTTTTCTTTTTCCAATTACCCGCTCGAAGATCGATCACGTTTTCATGAATTCGTCTATCAATCGAAATCATCAATCCCATTGCTAACTCTGCAACCGCGGCAGCATTTTTACCCGGCACGTTACAGACAGGAATCGAGCGGCTCGCCGCGAACTCCTTATCAATCGTATTCGTGCCTGCACCGGCCCGGATAATGAGTCGTAGGGATTTTCCGGACCGGATCGCATCCGCGGAGACTTTAGTGCTTCGAACAACCAAAATTTCGCTCTCGCCAATCGCGACGGGGAGAGTCTCGCCCACAAGATCAGGCTGTAAATCACACTCATGGCCCAACTCATGAAGTTGATCTACACCATCCTGTGGAAACTTATCTGCAAAAAGAATTTTCAAACTTCCTCCCGTCTGACTCTTTGTATCTGGATTTTTTCGATCCGTATTTTACGACGATCGCACTCGAAACTCTCGACCAATCGCGAGTTTTTTCAAAAACAAATAGCAGCAGCGATTCTTCGTCATGGAGGTCAGAAGCATTTACTTATGTATTGCACATTTTCTTGCTTATGATCCGCTCGACCGCCGTAGGGATTTTGGGCCACAAATTGCCCAATATAGGATTAGGGGAACTGACAACTAGTCAGGGACTGGAAAAGCAGATTACCCGCCGAGAAACAATTCGCCCACTTTTGGATTCTCAAGAAGATCGCTACCTTTTCCCGCAATGGCGATCTTTCCAGAAACCATTACATATCCAATATCAGCAAACTCAAGGCCTTTTTTGGCATTCTGCTCTACCATAATGATGGTTTTACCTTCGTTATGCTGAAGGTCATTAAGAATTTCGAAGACCATATCAATAAACTTTGGCTCGAGCCCAATCGATGGTTCATCGACCAGCAAGACATCCGGATTCATGACCAACGCCCGGGATATCTCAAGCAATCGACGTTCGCCTCCCGAGAGCACTTTCGCCTGATGTCGTCGACGAGCCGCCAGTTGCGGATATTTATCAAAAACCCTCTCTGCCGCCGCCTTCGACTCGGCGGCCTGATTCTTTAGAAACCCGCCCATCCATAAATTTTCCTCAACCGTCATTCCGGGGAAAATTGATTTATCTTGGAGAATGTAAGCGATACCGGCCTTCGCCAGTTTCTCGCTTGGTGTTAGAGACGTGACATCGAGTTGTGATTCACCTTCTCCAATCAAAATATTGCCGGAGAAAATATTATTAAATCCGAAGATTGCGTGGAGCACGGTTGACTTTCCCGCACCATTTGGACCAATCAGGCATAAAGACTGCTTACGCGCAACCCGCAAGTTAATGCCATGGAGTATTCGCATCTGCCCATAACCCGCTTCCAAATTTTCAAGGGAAACATAGGGCTTACCTTCCGCAAGGTTATCCAGCTGATCGATACTAATCTCTTCCGCGATAGCGGCTGTTCGACGAACGACTTCGTCGACAGAAATAACCGTTTCAACATTTCCTGCGCCGTAGCCTTTTATGCGCTCTTTTGACTTTTCAATCATCAGTGAGCTCCAAGATAAGCATCGATCACGCGCTGATCGTTTTGAATCTCTGATGGCGTCCCCTCTGCAAGAAGTTCGCCATGTGCCAGACAGTAAATATGTTCGGCCATATTCATAATGACTCTCATATTGTGCTCAATGACAAATAATGTAATCCCGAACTCCTCGTTCGCCCTGCGCAAGCGATCAATCAGTCCATTGATCAGGGTGGGATTGATGCCGGCGGTGGGCTCATCCAGGAGAAGTCCTGTCGGCTCATTCATCAGTGCCATCGCGAATTCAAGTAATTTCTGCTGTCCAAAAGAGAGTGAGCCTGCCCGCAAAAACCGCTTTTCATATAACCCAACAAACTCGAGTAACGATTCGGCACGTTCATGCTCCTCGGAACCGTTTCTACTAAAAGCATCTACAAAGCGCATCTTCCGATGCGGCAACGATATCAACATGTTATCGATGCCATTCATCTGCCCGTATATCCGAGTTTGTTGAAACGTTCGCAGTAAACCCAATCGAGCAATTTTTTGCACCGGCATTTTTGAGATTTCCAATCCTTCAAAACAAATACTGCCAGAGTCGATCGGATGGTAGCCCACGATTGAATTGAATAAGGTCGTCTTTCCTGATCCGTTTGGCCCAATTAACCCAGTAATTGCACCCTTTTTTACGGAAAGAGAAATATCGGTGTTTGCCGCGACACCGCCGTAAGATTTACTGACATTTTTCACATCGAGGATCGATGTCACGACTGGTCATCCTCAGAGACGTCTTCAGCGACGCGTGATAAACCAAACCAATGCGGATACTTGTCCATTACCCATCCCACAACACCCCCCTGAAAATAGACAACCGTCACGACGATCAGCGCACCCAATGCGACCCATTGCCATCCCAACAGGTAGTTCCAGGTGACTTCTTTAAAAACATGAAACAAAATGGCGCCAACCACAGGCCCCCATAGTGTTCCTGCTCCACCCAGAAGGACGCAAACAACCATAAAGATACCTAAATTAATAGTTTGGTAGGCAGTTTCAAGCGGTTCAAAGTGAATCAGTTGAAAAGCTGAAATCGCGCCCGCAACCCCAACAAAAAATGCAGCAATCGCCCAGGCGGCCAACTTGTACTGAAGGGTGTGAATCCCCATCGCTTCTGCTTTTTCTTCGTCATCTCGAATAGCGTTGATCGCAGCACCAAAGCGGGTTGAGTAAAGCCACTTCGCAAAGACAAATAAAATCACCCCCGTTCCGGCAAAAAGGAAATAAAACATGACTTTGCCAACGTCATAATCCCCGGGAAACACTGGCAAGGCAATGCCCTGACCGCCTCCAACCCAATCCCAGTTGGACACCAACTCACCCGCCGCAATGGCCACGCCAAGAGTGCCAATTGCAAAATAGGGGCCTCTTAACCCAAAAGTGATGAAACCAATAATCACTGCAATCAAGGAGCAAAACAAACCGGCCGCTACCGTGCCCAGGATTAAGCCTAAAAAATATTGCTCGCTTGTAAAGGCATAAATCCCACCACCGAAAGCATTGTTGTACTCCCCCACATCATAAACGAGAGCAATCGCAACAACCGCAGCGACGTACATCCCGGTGCCATAGAACGTGATGTTCCCTAAAGAGTTATAGCCCATCTGACCGCCCGTCATATCCCACGTTAAGGCAACAATGATCATCAACCACACGGTTGCAAGCTGAGTTTTAAAATCAGGAAATGCGAACGGCGCAACAATGATGAAGGCAATCAGGGCGCCGTAGAGATAGAATTTTTTTGACATTTTCGTTTCGGTCTCGCTCTGCTAACGCAGGCTCTGGCGAACCCGTCGCTGTTGACTGAGACGATAAATAAGCACGAGCAGCAGAAGAATCACCGCAATCGCCTGCTGATACCCAATGCCAAAAATATGAGCGCCATACTGCTCAAGCACGCCAATACCAAGACCCGCTGCAATGACGCCAGGCAGATTACCTAAACCGGCAGCCGTCACGATGACAAACGCTCGGACAGAATGTGTGATTCCATAAAATGGCTGAATCACCCAAACCATCACAATGATCGCCCCAGCGGCTCCACAAATCGCTGCATTCAGGGACCAAGTGAAAGCATAAACCTTATCCGTATTGATGCCGAGCACTCGCGCCGCGCGCGCGTCTTGAGCGGTTGCCCGAATCGCTTGGCCCATCCGACTGAACTTCATAAACAAGATAACGCCGAGAGCAAGCGTGCCTGCCATTAGAACGCCTAACAACTTGGCGATCGGTACATCAATAAATCCATCCAGAAAATACAAAGTGTCGTATCCCAAATCAACACTCTGCGTATCTGATCCAAATAATAGATTGAGCAACTGGGCCATAATAATTGCAAGGCCGAACGTCGCAAGCAAGGTCGTGAACAGGTCGCGATCTAATATAGGGCGAATCATCAGGATATAAATGATCCATCCAATTCCTGCCATTACGATAAAAGCAACGGGCACCCCAATCAATGCGGGCACCCCCATCTGCGTAAGCCACCAGCAGATATATCCGCCGCCGATTACAAAATCCCCCTGAGCGAGGTTTTTAACATTCATAACACCCCAAACAAGGGCAAGTCCATAAGCAGCAAGTGCGAATAACGCGCCGATCATTATTCCGTCAAGCACGATCTTGAGATTAACAACCGGAAACTCTAGAAGGAGGCCAAAATTAGATACAAACTGTTCCATGAATGATCAAAGCCGGGCGTTTATGAATGACACCCTTTTCAAAACAAGAGTGAAGTTCGAAATTGATGGAGAAATTCCGATCACGCAGGGTATGGAGATCCTTACCCGCGTGATCGGCTGAAATCAACTACGATTTATTAAAGGCGGTTAATTAGCCCCTTGGCCAATTTACCTGATGAGAGGCAAAGTCCGACGGCGCCACAACGTTGTATTTGCCATCCTGGATTTGGCGCAAAACCATCGGTTTGGCAATATTATTGCCGGCATCCGAAAACTTAACGTTACCGTAGAATGTTTTCAGATCGGTCGCTGCGATAGCGTCTCGGACAGCCTCTTTATCCAGAGATCCCGCTCTCTCAAAAGCATCTTTAAACACGTATATAGCCGCCGATGCCTGCGCCAATTGGTAGGGAATAGCCCGATTTGCATAGGCGTCATACTTTGCTTTGACTTCCGAATTGAAGTTTTCTGCTGTGCCGAAGATCGGATCCTCGTAGGTGAGCGTTTCCGCCCACTGCGTCGGACAAAGAATGTCATTGGCAGCGGCTCCAAACTTGCCCGTCACATCAGCAGCTTCACAGTGCGTAATGCCGATCATCGACACCTTAACGTTCTGCTCATCGATTTGCCGGACCGCGGTTGCGGCGCCTTTCGAATGCCCACTCACAAGCAACACATCGGGTTTAAGCAATTTAACCTTAGTCAAAATTGCGCTCATATCAGCAAGATCCCTAGGCAATTTTTCATCAATGACTGCTTTCATTCCAAATCTTTTCGCGTCTTCAAGCACGCCCGCCCGAATATCCAATGAGAATGGATCGTTCTCAACCGCAACAGCCACTTTGACTGAAGACGGATCTTTGCCAGACGCAATTGCTTTCTCAGCAGCCAGCGCAATAGCAGAAGCAAGGTACTGCTCCGACGTGGACAGGACCGCAAATAAATATTTATATCCCTTGTTAAATAATGACCGAGAAGCGCCCTCAGCTTCGATCATCGGAATTTTGTATTTTTCAGTAACCGGAGCGATCGCTTTTGTCATACCCGACGAGTAAGGGCCCAGCAGGTACTGCACTTTATCCTGATTAATCAGTCGCTCTGCGAGTGTTGCGGCTCGATCTCCCTTTGACTCGTCATCGTAGTAAATGACATCAAAGTTGTAGCACTTTCCATCTACCGTTACACCGCCTGCGTCCTTTATTTTTTGAATCGCAAACTCGTATCCATTCTGAGTATGGATGCCGTTGGTCGCGTATTTACCAGTTAGTGATATCGCCGCGCCAAGTGTAATCGATTCACACGCAGCGGACGCTGCTCCAGGAAGCAGCATTGTGGCACCGGCCACTAGGCCCAGTACAGAAAGGTTAGCTCTCATCGGTTACCTCCTCTTGGTTAACATTTGAGTTTTAAACTCATTCGACCCTCGATTTCTAACCGAAAGCCGATGAGTTTTTATTTTCTACAGCTCACTCAATATTGCACAAGAAATTCTGGAACACAAATGATTGAAAAAAACC
The DNA here is from genome assembly GCA_051201575.1 of Arenicellales bacterium nBUS_48. Taxonomy (GTDB): domain Bacteria; phylum Pseudomonadota; class Gammaproteobacteria; order Arenicellales; family UBA868; genus UBA868. The sequence continues at coordinate 1,988,758 of CP179197.1, forward strand.
TTAATGACAGAAGGTTTTAGCATTTCTGCAGTCTGCGTCGCGGAGTTGCCGAATCCAATCTGTCGAACCCCACGACGCAAACTTAATTAATTCGAACGCCAATAATCGCCCGGTGCTATTTAATTTCGATTAGCTCAATTTCGAAGATCAGAGTTTCCTCCGGGCCAATCATGCCGCCCGCACCGGTACTGCCGTAAGCAAGCGCCGGTGGAATCACAACTTCCCAACGGGATCCCTCAGGCATCAACTGTAGAATTTCCTGCCACCCCGGGATAATACTGTTCAAACCAAAAGTTGCGGGCTGATTTCGCTTGATAGAACTATCAAATTCCGTGCCATTAATGAGCGTTCCACGATAGTGCACAACAACCGTATCGCTGGCAGCGGGCTTCTCGCCCGAACCCTCATCAAGGATCCGATACAGCATGCCACTATCGGTACGTATTACGCCCTCCTGCTCAGCATACTGATTTCGAAAGGTCTCACCGGCTTCTACTGCAAGCTGCGCATCTACCATAGTTTGCTCCTGGGCTTGTTGTTGTGCGGATGATATTGCCGCGTTCATTTCCTCAATCGTTAATGCGGGCTCATTCCCCGCAATAACATCCTCAAGAGCTTGCGCCAAAAACGCCGGATTCACATCAAGTCCTTCAGACATGAGCTGTTGCGCAATTTGACTGCCAATCTGATATCCAATGGCATAGCTAAACTGATCTTGATTTGTTTGCGGTTTCTCTGTCTCTGCAAGTGCGTTTGCAGAAAACAGCAAAGCAGTTAAGACCGCTAGAGCACTTTTAAATTTTCTCATTTCTTTCCTTTTATAGTGAAGTCGTCATCCATTTCTTTATGTACATCTCGAGCACTCCCCTGAATCTCAATCGTTACATGTGAAACACGGGGGCAAAGACTTTTTAATTGACTCGAAAGCTCATCAATTAATTCTTCGGAGCGCTCTAGCGTTGCGTGTACAGCTGCTCGATCCATGATGTATTCGCGCAACTTGGAGTCTGCTTTACGATTCTCGGATACGGAAGCTAGCATATCGGCCTCGTTTTGATCAATTCGATTTCGGAGTCCGGAAAGAATAGCCTCTTCCCTAAACTCGACTTCGGCTACCAGCACCGTGTGACTCTCGTCCAAAACAATGCTGCGCAAGTCATGATATCTCTCTATCTCGCGGTGGGCCTTAGCAATCGTCTCAAATACGGCCTCTGCGTCAGGATCTCGAACCGCGAGAAGTAAGCGCATATTTACCGCCCCCAGAATTACAGCAGTTACACCGAGCATCAGTGCAATGACTATGGAGAAAGAGACATCCCAGATCATGTTCCCCGAGATTCGTGACATTAAAATACCGGTCGCGGCAAAAACGACTCCTGTTACTGCAACGGCGTCTTCTAACAAAACCGCGAGCAGGGTAGGATCACTGGGTCGAAACAATTTCTGCCATGGTGAAAGATTTTCTTTAGAGGCACGTCGCTTAAATTCGCGCCAAGCAACACCCAGAACGTACCCTTCAATGAGGAGCGCGAGCATTAACACTAGAGCTCCCAGCCAGATCGCATCAAAGCTGATGCCCCCGAGATAAATAATCGTCTCGATCGGGCTTTCTCCAACCCGGTCAAGGACATGCCAAGCATGGGCTAGTCCTAGACCGCATCCGATCGAAAAAAGACCGATAGCGCTCCAAAGATTCCATAGATATTTTTTTTGCCCGTGGCCAAATGCGTACTGGTTATCAGCTAACCGCTTACCCTGTATCAGACCAATTAACAGGAAAATTTGATTCAGCGTGTCCATGAGGCTATGGACCGCCTCATTCATCATCGCTGCAGAATGCGTTGGCACGGCTACAGCGAACTTGAGCACTGTCAGAATGCCATTACCAGCAATTGCCGTGATTACAGCACGTCGGGAGCCTGAAGCCATCGGTTTAAGGAAATCGAGAAAGCGATTCGAATGTTTATGTGAACCAGTTAGCGCAAGTATACTAAGGAATCTTCAAACATCGGATCCTTGAGACCTCACTAGAACTGATATGCCGATTGATCGAAAATTACTAGAAATTCTGTGTTGCCCTGTCACCAAACAATCCCTTTTCGTCATATCCTCGGACGAACTTTCCGCGATCAATCTGAAAATAGCCGCCGGGGAGATCACCAACTCCGGCCAAAAAATTGTTACGCAAGCTCTTGAAGAGGGTTTGATTACTCAAAACCGTTTGAGAATATATCGAGTAGACGACGGTATTCCTGTAATGCTAGAAGCAGAGAGTATTTCTGCCGATCAATTTGAAGATCTTTAGACTGATCCAATCATTAAAGATAAATAGGCGTGAGATTCACGCACCTTCCGCAGCGTAATGCGCCATCAGTATTCGGGCCACTTCCGGGCGCGCAAACTCTGGCGGGAGATCCTCTCCTGCCGCCAACATCTCTCGAACACGAGTCCCTGAAAGAAGAACAAAGTCTTCCTTCTGGTGATCCGGCGCGTCACGCATCATCACAACACGATTGAGTTTCCTTGAATAAGCAGTATGGTCTGCACAGAAGATTTCGATCTCAAGTGCGTCATCGGGAACCGAATTATCAAAGATCGTTTGGGCATCAAAAGCGCCATAATAATCTCCGACACCCGCGTGATCCCGACCTACAATTAAATGCGTGCACCCTGCATTTTGCCGGAATACCGCGTGCAGAACGGCCTCCCGTGGCCCCGCATAGAGCATATCAAATCCATACCCTGTAATCATGACTGAATTAGCCGGAAAATAAAGTTCAACCATCTTGCGAATAGCCGCGTCCCTTATGTCGGCTGGGATATCTCCAGGTTTAAGTTTCCCGAGTAGCATGTGGATGAGAACGCCATCCGCACCCACTGCATCACGAGCCATCTTGCATAATTCTTCATGGGCCCTGTGCATCGGGTTTCGAGTTTGAAAGGCGACCACTGTTTTCCATCCCCTCTCGCTAATCTCCTCACGAATCTGAACTGCCGTTCTGAAGGTTTCAGGAAAATCTGTTTCGAAATAGCTGAGATTTAAAACTTCAATTGGGCCTGCAATTACCTGATTGCCTAAAGCTTTAAAGGTTGCAACCCCGGGGTGTTCTGAATCGCTCGTCCCATAAACATGCAGGACAATTTGTTCAATCTCGTCCGGTGACAACGCCTCGACTGATTCAACCTCTTGAATCGCCATCACAGGTTCACCGGCGATATTGGGATCACGAAGCGCAATACGATCTCCCACGTTAACCACATGATCTGACGTTGTGATGTTCGCAACCGGAACAGGCCAAAAAAGACCGTCCGACATTCGCATCTCAGCCGATACGCCGAGGACATCTGCCTTATTCATGAACCCTTTCAATGGCGTGAAATAACCCGCGCCGAGCATGACGGCATTTGCGGCTGCTGCCGAATTTACAACCAACTGCGGTAACGTCTTCGCCTCTTCCAGCAAATTTTCGCGGCGAACAGAGTCAGCGACTATCAAAGGAGTTAGAACTTCTGAGCCATGGGGTTTTATCATTTAATTATCTCTATATTCGTTTGCGAGACTCGGACGGGCATGTGCATTTTTGGCTAAACATTTAAAAAATATTGTTATTAAAAGTAGCATCTTTCAAACAAGTAACGAAACAAGTATTTTTAATTGCGGCATAAAACGGTATTCGCGTCGCGTATAACACCGGGGGGGGGTTACCTCTTATCCCGCGTGGTGTCGCCGTCTCAATCGCACGCCCGAAGCCAAGGTCTCAAGCAGTTGAGTAGTCGCATCCCACCCGATACACGCATCTGTGATACTTTGCCCGTAGGTTAACGACTGGCCCTCAACAATATCTTGCCTTCCGCCGATCAAGTGACTTTCGATCATCACGCCCATCACCCGATCTTCGCCCGCACCGAGTTGTTCACACACCGATTCCACCACACTGGGCTGGCGTTCGGGATCTTTGCCACTATTCGCGTGACTGCAATCGACCATCAATCGAGCGGAAAGCCCTGCCTTGACCATCAGGGAGCCCGCCTTTTCTACCGCCTCGGCGCCAAAATTTGGTTCTTTCCCGCCTCTTAAAATAACATGCCCATCCTCATTCCCTGTCGTCGAGAATATGGCGGACCGACCATCTTTTGTCTGTGACAAAAAGTGATGCGGATGAATTGAGGCCCCAACGGCGTCCACCGCTATTTTTAAATTGCCGTCGGTGCCGTTTTTAAAACCCACAGGGCAAGACAATCCAGAGGCAATTTCCCGATGAAGCTGACTTTCTGTCGTTCGGGCGCCAATCGCGCCCCAACTCACAAGATCAGCGATATATTGAGGTGATAGTAGATCAAGAAATTCAGTTCCCGCTGCGACACCTAACTCCGCGATGTCGGAAAGCAGTTTGCGCGCGATCCGCAACCCACGATTAATATCGAACGAACCATCCAGGTTGGGATCATTGATCAGACCTTTCCATCCCACGGTCGTACGAGGTTTCTCAAAGTAAACCCGCATCAATACAACCAATTCCCCTTTGTGGCGCTCGACCAACGGGGCCAAATGCTGCGCATAGTCAATTGCCGCACTGGGGTCATGAATAGAGCATGGGCCCGTCACAACTACCAAGCGATCATCTTCTCCCTGCAGCACGCGATGAATGTCGGCACGATGCGATGCCACCACTCGTACGGCCCGATCGCTAATTGGAATCTCAGACATGATCGTGGCAGCGTTTGCCACGGCCTGAATATTTGCGATTCTGAGATCGTCAGTTTTACTCATTTGCATAGCCATTTACTTTTGGAAGCGTAAGTTTAAAACCGCAACATCGATTTTCGGGGCCCGCAGTATATCACCGCTCCTTTTTTTCATAACTTCAATGCGCTCTCAGAAAGACAACCATTATCTAATCGACATTAAATTTTAGGCATTTAATCAAACTTGTTTCATTTGCATTATTGGTGACACCTTCGCTAAGGCTAGATACCCGTAGTATCATCACGGCAAAGCTCCAACATCATCTCCTCATATGTCGCAAAAAACGGATAAGAGGCAACAGGCCGAATGGGAAAAACGCTACCTCGACAAAAAAACGGCATGGGATCGAGGAGAAGCTAGTCCAGCGCTCGCAAAAACGCTTCCAAAGATACCTGAACCGCCATCTAAAGTGTTGGTCCCAGCCTGTGGACGTGGCCATGAGGTTGTTTCTTTCGCAGCGCTTGGATTCGACGTCACAGGAGTAGATTTTGCACCAAGCGCGATTCACGATCTTAAGCATCGCCTCAGCCGTAAGAATCTAATCGCAACCCTAATCGACACTGATCTGTTTGTATGGGAGCCGAACGAGTCTTTTGATGTCATCTATGAACAAACCGCTCTATGCGCGTTAACCCCTGACTTGTGGCCCGAATATGCGAGGCGACTGCATCACTGGCTGTGTCCCGGCGGCGTATTAGTTGGCATGTTCATGCAAACAAATCGAGACGGGGGTCCGCCCTGGCATGTATCACTGAGCGCTCTTCAGGACCTATTTCCTGAAACATTATGGAGTTGGTCTGACAATCTCAATGAGTTCATCGAACACCCTAGCGGGCTTCAGGAGCGCTTCATCACCCTCAAACGCCAAGATTGACTGGAAATCTAAAATTTCTATGCCCAAAATGTTGCAACCTTTGAAAGGGTTGCCTAGAGTTACGGCTTCAAACATTTAAGAGACCCTTCGTGATGAGATTTCTTTCATCCCTTACTATTTTAGTTGCATTATCCTTGTCTATAAGCACGACCTTTGCGGCCGGCGATATTGCAGCCGGAAAAGACAGCGCTGCCACCTGCATGGGTTGTCATGGCGCGCCTGGCATCAGAAACGCTTATCCCGTATTCCGAGTTCCCAAACTGGGCGGACAACAAGAACAATATCTTGTTGTGGCTCTCAAAGCATATCAATCCGGTGAGCGAAGTCATCCCACGATGCAAGCGCAGGCCAGTTCTCTAACCGACATTGAAATCAACAATATCTCGGCTTACTTTAATACCCTTGCTGGATCGGGAACAGTAGAGCGTGGTGGAGGCGATGCAGAAGCCGGCGCTGCTAAAGCGCAAGCGTGCTTTGCTTGCCACGGCCAGAGCGGAAGTAAGCCCATTACGCCGATGTATCCGATACTCGCCGGCCAATATCCTGACTATCTTTCTCACGCACTGAGCTCATATAAAAGCGGCACGAGAAACAACGCCATCATGAAAAGTTTTGCGGCGGCACTGAGTGATAAAGACATCGACGACATTTCCGCTTACTTCGGGAGTCAAGCGTCGCCCCTCTCAACTCCTGTCAACTGGTAGCGACTGAACAAGGAGCGCGATTGATTGTCGCGCTCCTTAAATGATTGACATCCCGTAACTGTTGTTACAAACGTGTATCTCAAAAAATCAATCCGACCTGTCATAGCCTATGACTGAAGACGTAGTCACGCCCTCCCATTTTATTCGCCAACTCATCTCAAAGGATATTGCAGCCGGGCGATATCCAAATGGGATTGCCACACGATTTCCTCCCGAGCCAAATGGCTATCTTCATATTGGTCATGCCAAATCAATCTGCCTTAACTTTGGTGTTGCCCAAGAATTTGGTGGCGTGTGCTTTCTCCGCTTTGACGATACCAACCCCGACCGAGAGAGTCCCGAATTTGTCGAGTCAATCCAACAGGATGTTCGTTGGCTGGGCTTTGACTGGGAAGACCGCCTGAGACATGCCTCGGATTACTTTCAGCAGCTCTTTGATTTTGCCGTTGGTCTGATCGAAAGTGGAAATGCCTATGTTTGCGACCTAAGCGCGGATGAAATTCGGACAACCCGAGGGACGCTCACCTCGCCTGGGTCCAACAGTCCTTTCAGAGATCGAAACCCTGAGGAGAATCTCGAACTCTTCAACAAAATGCGCGCGGGCGAGTACGATGATGGCAGTCGCGTCTTACGCGCACGGATCGATATGGCATCGCCTAACATCCACTTAAGAGACCCCACGCTCTATCGCATACGGCGTCAGACTCACCATAACACCGGGGATGCTTGGTGTATTTATCCCATGTATGACTTCACCCATCCATTGTCAGATGCAATCGAAGGTGTGACCCACTCGCTATGCACTCTTGAGTTTGAGGACAATCGTGCGCTTTATGATTGGGTTCTTGAGCACGTTTCTCCACCGAGTCGCCCTTACCAAACCGAATTCTCGCGACTCTCTCTTGAGTACACGGTTGTCAGCAAACGTCTGCTGACACTATTGGTCTCAAGAGGAGTTGTATCTGGATGGGATGACCCAAGAATGCCAACGTTATCTGGAATGCGTCGCCGGGGTTTTCCACCTGAGGCAATTGTTGATTTCTGCAGTCGTATTGGCGTGACCCGAAATCAGCAAAATGTCGAAATAAGCGTGCTTGAGAATTGTGTTCGAGAGGCTCTCAACCCAACAGCACCCAGAGCCTTCGGCGTTTTGCGCCCTTTACGGGTAGTGATTGAAAACTATCCCGGAAACGAGGAAGAATTTCTTGAAGCACAAAACCACCCAAACGATCCCTCGTTAGGGGTCAGGCAAGTTCCTTTTTGCCGAGAAATCTTTATCGAACAAGAGGATTTTATGGAAGATCCGCCACGGAAGTTCTTCCGGTTGGCTCCGGGTCGAGAGGTTCGCCTGCGGTATGCCTACCTTGTGACATGTACCTCTGTGATTCATGATGAAAATGGCAATGTTTGCGAAGTCCGATGTACATATGACCCACAAACGAAGGGAGGTAACACGCCCGATGGACGGAAAGTAAAAGGAACCATTCACTGGGTCTCAGCAAAACATAGTCTCAACGCCGAAGTAAGACTTTACCAACCTCTTTTTAAAGACCCTAACCCCAAATTCGACAGTGATACGGAACTAGAGCAGGCTCTCAACCCAGACTCGTGCGAAAAAATTGACAACTGCAAACTAGAACCCAGCCTTGGTGATGCTGGAATCGGTAACCCGATTCAACTAGAACGATTGGGATATTTTTGCGTGGATCCGTCAAGCACGAATCAAGAAAGAATCTTAAACCGCACAGTCTCGCTTAGAGACACCTGGGCGCGAGTAAAAGCAAAATAAGCGCCCTAGTTGTTGGAGCGTGTTGCAAGGCGTAAATTTGAGCGCCATCTCGTGAGATTGGCTTGAAGTATTAAAGCGCTAGGCGTAACAACTAATGTCAATAATGTAGCGAAACTTAAGCCAAAAACAATCGAAGTTGAGAGTTGCGTCCACCACTGGGTTGAAGGCGCTCCTTGCGTGACTTCCCGAGATAGAAAATCAATATTGATTCCGAGCATCATGGGTAAAAGCCCAAGTATCGTCGTAGCGGTCGTAAGCATCACCGGACGTAAACGTTGAACACCCGTGCGGAGAACGGCTTCAACAGGATCTGGAACGGATGCTCTCAGACGGTTATAGGTGTCAATAAGCACAATGTTGTTATTCACCACAATACCGGCCAACGCGATGACCCCAATGCCGTTCATCACAATACCAAAAGGCGCACCCGTGATCATGAGTCCCAATAAAACACCCACAGTCGACATCACCACCGCAAACAGGATCAACCCGGCCTGATAAAAGCTGTTGAATTGGGTAATTAGGATCAGCGCCATCAAAAACAGTGCCACCGAAAACGCTTTCCCCAAAAAAGCTTTAGCTTCCGCTTGCTCTTGATCCTCACCTTTAAAGCTGACCTGAATTTTTGGATCAAGTTGCGCGCTTTTAATCCAATCCCGTAGCATTTTAAGTTTGCTATCAACGAGCACTCCCTCCTCAACATCGGCCTTCACTGTAATCACCCGGAATCCATCTACACGGCGCAGTCGGCCGGTCTTTGGCTTTGCCTCACGCTGTACAAAATTTGAGACCGGTACAGCACCCAAACTCGTATTTACCCGAACCTGATTGAGGCCAGACACTGTCCGATTAGCCTCTGGAAACCGTACCCGAATATCAATCTCGTCCTCACTGTCATTAGGTCGGTACTTACCAATCTTATAGCCCGCAGTCGTCATCTGAATCATATTACCGATACTGCCGATATCAATTCCAAACTTAGCAGCCTGCGTCCGATCAACCTGGAGCGTCCAATCAATCCCCGGCAAAGACCGGGAGTCTTCAATGCTGGTTAATCCGGTCATGCTGTCCAATTTCGCTCGCACGTTGGCCGCAGCATCCTCAAGAATTTCGGGATCATAAGACGCAAGTTGAATCTGAATCGGCTTGCCCACCGCAGGACCGCCCTCCTCTTTGCGCAGATCTAAAATAACACCCGGCAGATCAGCCAGTCTTTCCCTCATGAGATCAAATATTTCAGCCACTTTTGGCCGGAACCGCCAATCTCCAAATTCTAGAGACACTGAACCGACAATATCCTCCGCTTCCTCACTATTCTGATCCGCCCCAACCCGGGTGTAAAAAGTCTGCACCCCATTCACTTCCAATACGCGAGCCTCGACCTCACGCATGATCGCATTCTGCTCATCGATGGAAAGATTCCCCCTCGCTCGCACCTGAATCTGGGCGTTATCTGGCTCAATGTCGGGAAAAAATTCAACGCCGGGACCCAAACGACCATAAATCATGAACATACCGATTAATAATACGACTGCCGAACCTAAAATTGTTTTCGGACGATTCACCGACCAACGAAGGATAGACAAATATCCTCCTGTAAGACCTTTTGTTGCGTTGAGATCACCCTGATCGCCTGCCTCTATTGTTTCAAGGGCGCGCTTGCTAATCATTGAGCGTCTGCCGATCAATCCGCCTAGTATTGGCACAAAAACAAGCGCCATTCCTAAGGACGCTACTAAAGTGATCAACACCGTCATAGGCAGATACTTCATAAATTCGCCGACCACGCCTGGCCAAAACACGAGCGGTAAAAATGCCGCTAAGGTCGTTGCCGTGGAGGCAATGATGGGTGCCGCCATTCGCCGAGATGCTTCCAAATAGGCCTGCCGCTTGGGTAATCCCTCGCTGAGTTTCCGATCTGCAAATTCAGTGACGACAATGGCACCGTCAACCAGCATCCCCACCGATAAAATAAGACTAAAGAGAACGACAATGTTGAGGGAAACATCCGCAAGATAAAGCATTAATAATGCAGCTAAAAACGAACCCGGGATTGCAATTCCAACTAGCAGGCCGCTGCGCACGCCTAGGGCAGCCACCACGACCACCATAACAAGGATTACGGCACTTAGCACACTGTTTTGTAGATCACCCAACATTGTTTTAATTTGATCGGATCGATCCTGGGTAAAACTAACTTCAACAGAATCCCGCAACGTATCGGGCCAATTCGCCTGGTGCGTTTTAACAACCTCTCGTACTTTGGCAATTGTTGCGATTACATTTTCACCTGTTCGTTTTGAAACTTCGAGCGCAACAGCTGTTTTCCCGTTCACGCGAGCAAAAGACTCTGGATCGCGGAAGGTTCGCCTTACATCTGCAATATTGCCAACCGTTACGACCGCGTCGCCGTCGACCAGTACAGGAAGTCCAGCAATATCCATCACGCTCTCAAAAAGACCTGGAACCTTGATCGAAAAGCGGCCCTGACCTGTATCCTGCACACCCGCCGCGACCAACAAATTTGCTCCGCTCACCGCTGTCGCCGCGAGCGCCGGATCGAGGCCATAGCTTTCCAACTTCAATGGATCAACAATTGCCTCCACAACTTCATCACGATTTCCCGCGATGTTGACCTCAAGAACCTCCCCAATTCCCTCAATCGAATCCTTAAGGTCTCGCGCCAAACGATAAAGCGCGCGATCTGGCGCATCTCCTGAAAGAATGACAACAATCACGGGAAATAAACTGAAATTGACTTCATGAATCTCAGGGTCATCAGCAGCAGCAGGGAGATTGCCTTTCGCTAAATCAACACCTTCGCGTACGTCGGTTAACGCCGCTGCTGCGTCGAATCCTGCGTCAAACTCTAGAAGCACATTCGCGCCACCCTCATAAGCGGTTGACCTTAACTCCTTCACTCCTTCAATGCTTTTGAGCTCCTGCTCAACCGGTCTGATTAAAAGTCGCTCGGCATCCTCAGGTGAAATTCCGTCAAGATGAAGCGTGACATATATGATCGGGATATCAATATCAGGCTCTGATTCTTTCGGGATATCTTTATAAGCAATCGATCCTGACAACAGAATAAAAACCAGAATGAGGATTACGGTTCTCGAGTACCCAAAGGCGGACTGAATCAAACTCATTGTTTTGCTACGGACTAGTGGCAACTGAGATCACGCGCTGTCCTACCGCCACAAACTCATGTCCCATCGTTATCAAATTGACGACCTCCGGTAAACCGGAAAGCCACATGCCATCTGGAGTGTCCGAAATTAATTCGACCGGTAAAAACCGGACCTCGTCCTCAGCATCCACAATCTTCACACCAATACGGCCCTGATCATCAAGAGTCAGGACGGCAGGACTCAGTCGATGAGCTCGCGCAACGCCAAGGCTCAAGCCAATCTTTGCCGTTCTGCCACTCGCAATCGCTAACTCCTTATTGGGTGCAGTCACTTCAATCTTGAACGTTCGAGTGGCGCTATCGCTGAGCTTCGAGACAAATGTGACGATGCCCTCAAGATTGCCGCCTCCCAAAAAAGTTAGGGACGCCGGCATTCCAACCTTAACCGTTGAAATATCGTACTCCGATACCTGACCCTTTACTTTTATCTTCGAAAGATCAATGATCTTGTACACCGCGTGACCCACGTCCACAAAATCACCAATTTCCACAAACTTTTCTTCAATAACTCCACCAAAAGGCGCTCGGATCTGGGTGCGTTCAATCTCTAACTCTGCAGATTTTAGTGAGGCCCTCGCGGAATCAAGATTAGTCTCTGCCCGCGTTAACTCAGTTTCCGACTGCAGATTTTTCTTGGATAACTTGAGAGCTGCATCGAATTCCGATTGACGCAATTTAACAACTGCTCGTGCCTCCCGAAGTCTAACCTCTCGATCCTCCAAACCAATTGTGGCAAGAAGCTCATTTTTTTTAACGGTTGCCCCGGTCCTGACGTCCAGACGCGCAATTATGCCTTTCGACTGTACGTCCACTTCAACAATTCGGTTCGCAGTCGTGACCCCCATTAACCCTAAAACCTGATCCACATCTTCCGCCCTTACGAGACGAGTCTGGACGGTGGGAAAATTCGTTTCTGGCCGGGGCGAAACATCGCCTGAATCCGAGCCTGATAACGGGGCGATAGACTCCTCTGATTGACTCAAAAATCCTGATCCGATCCAGGCCGAAACCCCTAGCAAAAGCCCCAGAGCGATCCATACAGACTTGCTCATCAGAATACTCCCATTAATTTGTTGTCGATTGACCACTGAACTGAAAGGTCGCCGCAGATTTGCGCGTTGCTACCCAAAGTGGGGTAACGTTTGAAAGCGCCCCACGTGTTCTTTTTTTCAGAACACGTCACGCTATGGGCAAACAATCTATTTACGCTGTGGCTTTTAATTATATCGAAACAAAAGTAAAACTTTAATCTGTATGCGGAAAAATCGTATGCAATTTCAGGATACTTACTCTTCCGAGCCGCGTCTTTGAAAAATCAGATGCCGAGGTACCGCGCTTTTAAGTCAGCATTATCAACCAGGTCCCTTGAAGAACCTGCCCAAACTTGCTGACCTTTCTCGATAATGTAGTGGAAGTCCGATATATCGATGAACTCGTCGATATTCTTGTCTATTAAAAGAATCGTGATACCTAACTGCTTGATTTCCGCAAGACGATTCCAAATTTCTTGACGAACAAGGGGTGCTAATCCTTCAGTTGCCTCGTCAAGAATTAACATTTGAGGATTAAGCATTAGGGCTCGCCCAATAGCTAACATCTGCTGCTCTCCTCCCGATAACTGATCTCCCATATGATTGAGTCGATCCCCAAGAGCCGGGAAAAACTCGACGACTTGGCCTACCGTCCATTCAGTTGCTTGATCCGAATCTTTGTTAGCCGTTGCGACTAGGTTTTCTTTTACGCTTAAGTTAGGAAAAATATGTCGCCCTTCCGGAACCAATCCAATTCCCTTCTTTATAATGTCATAGGTCGGTATTCCTAGAATTGAATCACCACAAAAAGAAATCTGTCCATGTGTCACCGACACCTTGCCGATAATGGACTTAACTGTCGTTGTTTTGCCCATCCCATTTCGACCGAGCAACGTTGTGAGTTTTCCTTCCGCACATTCTAGAGTCATGCCAAATAACGCTTGAATCGAGCCATAAAATGAATCGATGTTTTCAATCTTAAGCACAACTGCCACCCAAATAGGATTTTTGAACCTCGGGATTCGAGCGAATTTGCGCTACTGAATCAGTGGCAATCACTCGCCCGTTAACCAGTACCGAAAGTTGATCCGCGAGCGAAAAAACTGCGTCCATATCATGCTCCACCATCAAGATGGTTTTTTCAGCTCCAACTAATGACAAAATTTCAATCATTCGAAATGTTTCTTCTTTTCCCATTCCCGCCATTGGCTCATCTAGCAACAACAGTTGAGGCTGCGTTGCAAGCGCCATTGCAACCTCGAGTTGCCGTTGCTCCCCATGAGAAATACGAGAAACAATGCGTCCTGAACGATGATGCAATCCGACCGTCGTCAAGTGATCCATCGCCATGTCAGAAAGATCCTGATCCTTGTGAGTTGGGGCCCAGAATCGATACGAATGCCCTTGCGCACCCTGAACGGCCAGCATGACGTTTTCCAGAATAGTCATCTCCAGAAAAACGCTTGTGATTTGAAACGAGCGGGCAAGGCCCGCCCTCGCCCGCTGAGCCATCCCCGCCCTCAGGATGCTCCTTCCGTCAAATTCAATATCACCCGAGTCAGGTCTTATTTGGCCGGATAACTGAGCGATCAACGTTGTTTTTCCAGCACCATTTGGTCCAATGATCGCGTGAATACCGCCGCGGCTTACAGAAAGACTAACGTCGTCAGTTGCCTTGATGCCGCCAAATTTTTTACACAACGACTTGATGGAAAGAACGCTGTCAGCCCGCATGGTTTGCTTCATTTATCTAACTTACGGAGCCAAGCATCTATTCCTCCTCTCCCAAACAGTACTAATGCAATGAGAAGACCACCAAAAATTAAATGCCAGTAAATCGTGATTAACGACAAGGCTTCTTCCAAAAATAAAAATGATAGCGCGCCAAATAATGGGCCAAATAGACTCCCCGCACCCCCAATAATCACCATGAAAATCAACTCTCCCGAACGAGTCCAGCTCATCATTTCGGGGCTGATAAAACTCGTAAAATTTCCAAGCAACACTCCTGCTAAGCCGCAGATGACAGCTGAGATAACATAACAAGTTAGTCGATACCCATAGGTGTTGAAGCCCAGTGATTGCATGCGCAGATCGTTATATTTCGACCCTATGATGACTCGTCCAAACCGAGATCTGACCAGGCGATGAATAAAAAACAAAGTCAGTATTAAAAGACCGAAAATCCAGTAATACAGTGAAACAGCACCTTCCATATTCATCCAAAGTGGAAATTCACTTCTTGCATAGATGACCAATCCATCGTCCGCTCCATATTCCTCAAGACTAAGGAATATAAAGTAGATCATTTGGCTAAAAGCCATCGTAATCATAATGAAGTAAACCCCTTTCGTCCGGAGGCTCACAGCGCCCGTAATTAAGGCAAATAAAGCACAAGTGACAATCGCCAAACTCAGGTGAATCCAGCCATCATAAACATCATAGTAAGCAGGTATGCCTACGCAGTAAGCACCAATACCCAGATACGCAACATGGCCAAGGCTGATCATTCCTCCATAACCTAAAATAAGATTAAGGCTTAGAGCGGCAATGCCAATGATCAGGCCTCGACTCAGTAGGTCCAATAAAAAAGGTTGATTGGTCCACTGAAATAGAAGTGGCGCAATACCGAGCAAGAACAGCATGCCGAAATAAACTTTTCCCGAACGCGTACCATTTGACTTGACCATCAGCGATTACCTGCTGTTGGTGGGAATAAGCCAGTAGGCTTAAAAGCAAGCACAACTGCCATCAAAACGTAAACCAGCATCGCTGAAATCGCAGGCGCCGCGGTCTCTGCAGCCGCTGTTGAAGCGAGTAATTCAAGAAAATCGTCCAAATAAGATCTACTCATGGTGTCGATAAAACCAATCATAAGGGCGACATAAAATGCACCCTTAATTGACCCTATTCCACCAACAATGACGACAACAAAAGCAATAATGATGATGTCATTACCCATACCGATAGTCGCTTCTGTGATCGGCGCGATGAGCATTCCGGCAAAACCTGCCATCGCAGCACCCAGCGCAAACACAAAAAGGAAAAGTCGATTAATATTTATTCCTAATGATTCCACCATATCGCGATCAGACGCGCCGGCTCGAATAAGCATTCCAAGACGCGTTCTTGAAATCAGTAGATAGAGAATTCCCGCAACTGTCAGTCCGCCAGAAATAATAACGAGACGATAAATCGGAAAAACCAGACTTCCTAATTGAATTTGCCCGTTTAAAAAATCGGGCAGTGGTATCGAGAGGCCGGACGGACCCCAGATGATATGAACCAACGCATCAAATACAAGAATTAAGCCAAAAGTAACTAAAACATGATCTAAATGATTTTCTTTATAGAGTTGACGCGCAATCAACCACTCCACGAGTGCGCCTAAAAAAAAGACGCCAACGAGCCCAACAATAATCCCTGCGAAAAAAGAGCCAGTTGCGGCAACAATCGACCCACAAAAATAAGCGCCCATCATATAAAAAGAGCCATGGGATAGGTTAATAAAATCCATGATTCCAAAAATAAGCGTTAGCCCGGAGGCGAGCAGAAAGAGCAACAATCCCAGCTGAACACTATTGACCAACTGGGATATAAATAAGTTCCAGTCCATACCGATCCCTTCGATAACGAACGCGATCTAACCTTGACTAAGGACTGTACTCAAAGCCGATAGTCGCCCCAAGGAGATTGCCTATAGCTTGCAGTCCGATGCGTACGGATCCTGATGATTTTCAAAAACCGTCTCAACCACTCTCGTCGTCCATCTTCCTTCGTCATCTTCGACGACCTCGCGAAGGTAAAAATTCTGAATCGGCATTCCGTTTTTCCCGTAGGTATAAGATCCGCGGACTGATTCATAATTGGCTGAGCGAAGGGCCTCTCGAACCGCATTCTTATCTGACAGATCACCATTGACCGACTCGACAGCGCTATTGATCAACATAATCGAGTCGTAGGCTTGGGCACCATAAAACGACGGGTATCCGCCATGTTTGGCAAGATAATCACCAACAAACCGCTTGTTGGCTGCATTATTTAGATCAGGCGACCAGGCCTGAGTATTTTTAGAACCCAGAACACCTTCAATATTTGCTTTTTGAAGGCGCGGGAGCGAAATCGCATCTACTGTAAAAACGCTATAAAGTGGTAACACTGACTGCAATCCCGCCTGCTGATACTGTTTTAAAAAAGCGGGGCCCGCCTTGCCGGGGTAAAAAATAAAAAGCGCTTGCGCGCCCGACGCTTTGGCTTTAGCCAGCTCAGCAGAAAAATCAAGTTGAGCGTCGGCACCCCATTTCGTTAAATCCTTGCCTTTGATTTGACCTTTAAAAATAGACTCCACCCCCGCGACCATATCCTTGCCGGCCGCATAGTTTGGCGCCATGACATAGAGCGATCTTATGCCTTCCTTATTCAGATACTCACCGAGCGCCATTGGCGTTTGGTCGTTTTGCCACGAGGTCGAAAAAAAGTTTTCGTGGCAACGTTTACCCGCAACCTGGGAAGGTCCTGCGTTAGCGCTGATCAAAAATTTGTTCGCGCTAAGCACTGAATTCATTGAGGCCAGCAGAACATGGGACCAAATGTACCCCGCAACAAAATCCACGTCATTTTGCTTCACCAGCTTATCTGTTTTCTGCTTACCCACATCAGGTTTAAAGCCGTCATCTTCCATGAACAACTCAACATCAAGATTTTCCATTTTGTTGTTAATATGCTCAAGCGCAAGCTCAACCGAGTTTTTAATGTCGGCACCGATGACGCCTGCTGGAGTGGTTAGCGTTGATACAAAGCCAATTTTGACGCTGTCCGCATGCGCCGTTCCTGCCAAAGCCAGTGCGGCAACTAACAACGAATATTTAACTCGGTTGATCACTCGATTTCCCCTATTATTGGCGCTTAAAAGCACCTCATTTTTTTAACAACCCATTCGATTTTGCCGTGATGTGAAAACTGACAAAAATCTTGCGTGAATCTCGATCACGATATTAACCGAAAGTTTCTCCTGGAGTGGAAAATTAACACTTTAGCCCAACAGAACCGCGCTAAATCTGAGGATGCTCCGAATTATTTTTAATCAAAACCTTCTTTACCGACCAGGCCTGAATCATAAATTTTTTTAACCCTTTAATGATCATCTCCTCGAATATCACAGTCACCATCGTTGCATTTTCAAAAGTGCATTAAAATAAAAATCGTATGAATAAAGGGCAAGGAAACAATCTCGTCATCGGTGCGGGAATGGTGGGCGTCTGTTGCGCCCTCTACTTACAGCGGGCGGGTCATCAAGTCACGCTCATTGATCAAAACGAACCGGGTAGTCAAACCAGTTTTGGTAACGCGGCAACCTTTGCAAGTTATGCCTGCATTCCCGTCAATCATCCCAAGTTAATTCAGAATCTTCCCCGACTGATGCTAGGCGCTGATAGACCACTATCGATATCGCCATTTTATCTAGCAAGACGTCTGCCATGGATGTTAAGTTTCTTGCGACATTGTCGGAGAGGCAACGTCGACCGCACCATTCTTGGTTTAGGCGCATTGCTACGTCATGCGGAGGATGCATCAATTGAACTCTTTCAGTCGTCTCAGGTAATGGACCTGATAAAACGTCAAGGCACCCTGTATCTTTACGCAACCGAAAATTCGCTGTCAGCCGCTCAAGAGGATATCAAGCGCCGTCGGGATCAGGGCGTGCCAATCACTGAAATTACATCTCGGGAAATTCAGGAACTAGAGCCTCACCTGGCGCCGACTTTTCCAGGTGGCGTTCTTTTTGATGATGGCTTCCATCTGACTGATCCCAAATCTTTAATTCAAAGACTCACTCAGAGCTTTATCGATGATGGGGGTCAGTTTATTCACAATAAAGTGTGTTCGCTCATTAACATGTCCAATGGACATCTAAAGGTCGGAACACACACTAATGATCTAGAGGCAAAACGAGTGGTCATCGCAGCAGGTGCGTGGTCTACCCAGATATCAGGCGGCTGTATCGATTCTGTTCCTCTTGATACCGAGCGCGGTTATCACGTCATGTTTCCTAACGACGCCCGGTTGTTAAATCGCCCGGTCGGACTCGCAGATGCCGGGCTTTACATGTCTCCACTAGATGACGGCCTCCGCGCTGCCGGCACGGTCGAGCTCGCGGGACTGAGTGCACGACCGAGCCAGAGACGTCTGAATTACATCGAAAACGTTGTTCGAAGGGT
Organism: Arenicellales bacterium nBUS_48; assembly: GCA_051201575.1. Taxonomy (GTDB): domain Bacteria; phylum Pseudomonadota; class Gammaproteobacteria; order Arenicellales; family UBA868; genus UBA868. The sequence goes on from CP179197.1 coordinate 2,007,311, forward strand.
ACTTCCCGCGGCAACCGCGAGAGGATCTGACTGGCTAGGGTTTCGCCCGACGATGCCGGACAGCCTCCCGGTTATTGGTCAATCCTCCAAACATCCATCAGTTTTTTATGCGTTTGGTCATCACCACATTGGCCTTACACTCGGGGGGATCACGGGCAAACTCATACAACAGCTTATCGACCGCGAACCTACCGCGATTGATCTATCGCCCTATTCGCCAAATCGGTTCTAATTTAACCGAGCAGGTCAAACGCTGCCTTAAGATACATGCGAGTCGCTTGGGTTAACTGTTCTATTTCCACATACTCATTCAAGGAATGCGCCTGCTTGAGGGAACCAGGGCCGCAGATAACCGAAGGACTCTTCAGATGAGGGGCGTCAGTTGATCCAGGAAAAGCTTCAGCGCTTGCCCGAGCCCCTTTAATAGTTGTCAAAGAATCCAGCAAGGACCTGACAACCGGCGCATCAATCGAAAGATCGTTCGGCGGGTTGACGTATGAAGGCTCACTAAGCTCATACCGAAAATGAGGATCACTATTTTTAAGTGGGTCCAGTCGACGCCGGATATCACTATAAACATCTTCAGTAGAATCACTCGGCAACAGACGTCGGTCAATCTCCAACTCACAAAAATCAGGAACCGTACTGGCAAGCTCTCCCCCGCGGATGACTCCTGGACTGTATCGGCCATGTCCACATAGTGGATGAGGGTCTCGGGTTGCGAGCTCCTCGTTATAGTCTGACAACGCATTGATCACCTGGGCCATTCGCTCAATCGCATTTTCCCCTTGCTCAGGAATACTTGAATGCACAGCTCGGCCGTAGGTACGAATGAACAGTCCGTATTGGCCCTTGTGAGCCGGACAAACCGAAAGATCCGACGGCTCTCCGATAATGACATGATCCACCCGCGGTCCATTGATACCGATTTCGCGAGAGCCAATCATTTTCCATTCTTCATCGGCAACGCCGCACAACATTAGCGATCCGGCTAAATTAATATCTGAATCTCTGAGGACTCGGGCAACTTCGAGATAACAAGCCAAGCCTGCTTTCATGTCGCACGAACCCCGTCCATAGATACGCCCGTCTTTTTCGGTCGGCACAAAAGGATCTTTATATCCATCGGTGAGCACGGTATCGAGATGGCCGCATAGCATTAACGTATCCCCATCCCCCGACCCGTGGCGAGACCCAAAAACGTTTGGCCTGTCTGGCGCTGCGTCTCTTGAGCTCACGTCTAAGCCCAGGTCTCTCATCTGCTGAAGATAATACTCACCAAGTTCTTTTTCGCGGCGCCCGGGGCCAACCGCGCCATCCATAGGGTTCTCGCTCGGAATTGCGATCATCTCTTTCAGCCAACGCTTAATCGAATCCTCTGAGACTTGATCCAAGGCGCGGCCCACTCGTGTGTCTAATTCGGCGTTAATAAGGACTCTCCTGAGTTCTGACATTAATTTTTTAATATCGTAATCCAGGTTAAAAACAAACACCATAGGACTCAACCGGGGTTCGGATGCTAAACTCGCGGCCCCATAACGGCCTTCCTGGACTTTTAAATGACGTATCTCGCCGAATACGGTCTTTTCCTTGCCAAAATAGCAACGATCGTCGTTGCGATTATTTGCGTTCTCATGACTTTGGTCGCCGTTGCGATCCGAAACCGACAGCCGTCAGGAGAACAAATTGATATCAAGAAAATAAACGATCGTTATCGTGACATGGCAGAGGCTGTTGAGATGTCGACCCTATCTCCGACTCACGCCAAAAAGAAGCAGAAAGAACAAAAAAAACAACGCAAAGCCGACACCAAAGCCGATAAAAAAGACAACAGCGTCGCCAAGAAACGGGTCTTTGTGCTCAATTTCGATGGTGATATTCGAGCAAGCGAGGTCATGCTGCTTCGCGAAGAGATCACCGCAATTTTGCTGGGCAGTCGAGACGGCGATGAAGTTGTCCTTCGACTTGAGAGCGCAGGGGGTATGGTTCACGCATATGGTCTCGCGGCCTCTCAGGTAATCCGACTGCGTGACGCTGGACTCCACGTAACCGTTGCTGTAGATAAAGTGGCAGCCAGTGGCGGCTACCTCATGGCTTGTGTGGCAAGTAAGATTTTAGCGGCACCCTTCGCCATCATCGGCTCGATCGGGGTAGTGGCTGAGTTGCCTAACTTCAATCGCCTTCTTAAAAAACATGATATCGACTACGAACAAATTTCGGCCGGTGAATACAAGCGTACGGTCACCATGTTGGGTGAAACCACTGATAAAGCGCGGTCAAAAGTTCAGGAAGAAGTCGAACAAACTCACAATTTGTTCAAGGAGTTTGTAAAAGAAAAAAGGCCCATACTGGATCTGGATGCTGTTGCCACGGGAGAACACTGGCTGGGAATTCAAGCTTTTGACCTCAAACTCGTTGATGAACTCCGAACGAGCGATGATTATCTTATGAGTCTTCGTGATGCTGCTGATATTTTTGAGGTTGAATACTCGATCAAGAAAAAAGTGCTTGATCGCTTATCGGGCATCGTGGGTGGGATCCTAGGTCCTAAACTTCCCCTCGACTCGTTTGACTCTTTTACGCAAATGAAGTGATCGATCCATCCGACCGTCGCTTAATGTTTGTTTATTCAAGCGCCCTCTCGCGTGGTCCAATCAATCAACTAGTCGTCAACCACGATCATCCAGGTTTACGGCAGTGTCCTTCACAAAAGGCGAGGAATAGTGATTCCGGAATTCAAAGTCTGTGTCAGTAACCGATAACCGTGCCTACCGGATTAAAGATAACAAACGACGCTATCTTTAAAAAATAACTCCCCTCCACCTGGCGCCACAACATCCATTACTTGTCGCTATAATTCTGACGTCAACTATTTTGCCTTGCGTTTAACCACTTTGCCTTAAACGCCAGAAACCGACATGCTTCGAGGCCGGTTATGATTTATCAGTTAAACCATCAAATTCCCAAAATTGGCAAGGATGCGTATGTCGCGCCGAGCGCAGACGTCATTGGCTCTGTCATTCTTGAGGCTGAAGCGAGCGTGTGGTTTGGTGCAGTCCTGAGAGGTGACAACGATGTCATCACTGTCGGCGCGCGAAGCAACGTACAGGACAATTCAGTAATTCATGTCGACACAGGAGTGCCCGTTTCAGTGGGTGCAGATGTATCAATCGGGCACAGCGTCGTTATTCACGGTTGTTCGATTGGTGATCGCAGTCTCATTGGTAATGGCGCCATCATTTTAGACTTTGCCGAAATCAAAGAAGACTGTCTCGTTGGCGCAGGCGCTCTCGTGACTCCGGGGAAAACCTTCCCGGCCAGATCGCTTATCGTCGGCTCTCCCGCACGAGTGGCACGAGAACTTAACGACGAAGAGATTGCACAACTCCGTGCGAACGTGGATAGTTATCTATTAAAGGCGAAACGCTATCGCTTGGAACTAGCCCCAGTTAATTTTTAATTATTCAATTTAACGCGGAATTTTCCGCAAGAAGACCCTTTATGAAAATCGGTTTTATTGGACTTGGCAATGTTGGAGGAAAACTCGCCGGCAGCCTGATTCGAAACGGATACGACGTTCTTGTAAGAGATCTTGACCCCTCTTTAGAACAAAATTTTCTTGATAGTGGCGCCTCGAAAGGTGAAAACCCGGCGCAGATGACCCGTGCATGCGACCTCTTGATTACCTGCCTCCCGAATCCAGCGATAAGCGCGGAGGTTATGGAGGGTAACGATGGCGCGCTGGGCGAAATGTGTGCCGGAAAAATCTGGGCCGAAATGAGCACAACAGATGATCAGGAGGTACGCCGCCTTGGGCAAAAAGTGGTTGATGCGGGAGGTGAACCCATAGACTGTCCAGTTTCTGGCGGCTGTCACCGCGCCGCCACCGGCAATATCTCTATTTTTGCGGGCACGGAACGCAGTACATTCGACAAAGTGTTACCGGTGCTGACAACCATTGGTCGTCGAGTGCTTCACACTGGACCTTTGGGAACGGCATCTATTTTGAAGGTAATGACAAACTACCTTGCCTCAATAAATCTCGCCGCACTGGGTGAGTCCTTGATGACAATGAAGCGTGCCGGGATTGACCTAAATACCACCTACGAAGCGATTCGTATTTCGTCAGGAAACTCGTTTGTTCACGAAACCGAAAGTCAGGTAATCCTGAATGGCAGTCGGGACATTAATTTCACCATGGAGCTGGTGGTTAAAGATCTCACCCTCTTTCAGTCTATCGCAGACCGCGAAAACGTCCCCCTTGATCTCTCGCCTCTTCTTCTGAGCATTTTTAAGGATGGTCAGGAACGTTATGGTGCAAACGAATGGTCACCCAATATTGTTCGTCGTCTCGAGGACGCCTGTGGTGACCGGCTTCTCGCGCCCGGATTTCCAGCCGACATCATCGATAGTGAGCCAGAAATTCCTGGAGAAGAAGTAGCCCCCCAGAGAGGGTAAGCGCTTGTAAACAGAGTTCAGTTTTTTATAACCCCATTAGACATGTTGCAACGCAACATGTCATAATTTTGCCGATCTATGCTGCACTTATCCTCACCTGCCGAAGCCAAAGAATGGTGCGCCTCAGAGCGTCACCAAAACCAAACAATTGGTTTTGTACCGACCATGGGCGCATTGCATCGAGGACATTTATCGCTACTCGATCGCGCTCGTCAGGAAAATACGGCATGCTGCGTCAGTATTTTTATCAATCCGCTCCAGTTCGAGGATGGGCATGACTTCGATGCGTATCCGCGCAATCTCAATACTGATTTATCCCTACTTGCAGACAACGGCTGCGATATGGTTTTTGAAGGCACTCTGGAGCAGTTCTTCCCGGAGATCGATCACCATGATTCAATCCCTCTAATCCCTGCAGGTCATTTCGGCAAGGGTCTTGAAGAAGAGTTTCGCCCTGGACATTTAGACGGCGTAAGGACAATTGTTGATCGATTATTTAAAGTAGTCGGAGAGTCAAAGGCTTATTTTGGCGAAAAGGATTTCCAACAAACATTGGTTGTTTCGGATCTCGCAAGGGCTATTGGCTATCCCGAGGTTATCGTTTGTCCCACTATCCGCGAAGCTTCTGGGCTTGCACTGTCCTCACGCAATTCATTACTTAAAGTCGAACAAGCAAACGAAGTAACAAAAATTTATCAAGCCTTGCTCGCAGCAAAAAAATTCTGGCAACAGGGTGAACGAAATCCGGAGACCCTATGTCGCGCGATGAACGAGATTTTGGAGGCTAGCACGCTCGTGATTGAGTATGCTGCAATTCGTGATCCTGAAAACTGGTCGGCAAACCCGCCCTACAGCCATCTAAATCAAGCTCAAGCACTTATCGCAGCGCGTATGGGAAACGTTCGCCTCATTGACAACATGAGACTCGACAACGAGACGGCCTAAACGAATCTAGGAACGCCTTTCTCACCAAATTTCTACCCGTTACCAACCGGATATAACCTGCTTAGTGCTCGCCGCCGGCCTTAAAGTTGAACACTGCGCCCTCTTTGATGCCTGAAGGCCACCGACTGGTCAGGGTTTTCATTCGAGTGTAAAAGCGCACCCCCTCCGGCCCGTGCATAAAGTGATCCCCGAATAACGAGCGTTTCCAGCCGCCGAAACTGTGGAAAGCTAACGGAACCGGTATGGGTACATTCACCCCCACCATCCCAATTTGGGCGCGATGGCCAAAATCGCGCGCCGCGTCGCCGTCTCGGGTGAAAATTGCGGTTCCATTTCCATACTCGTGATCATTTACAAGCTTTAATGCCGCTTCATAACTCTCCGCCCGAACAACCGATAACACCGGGCCAAATATCTCGTCTCGATAAATTGCCATTTCAGGTTTTACCCGATCAAACACGGTAGCGCCCACAAAACATCCGGACTCATATCCCGGTATTGAAATATTTCTCCCGTCAACGACAAGATCTGCGCCCTCTTCAACACCTCGATCGATATAGTTTTTAATTCGATCGCGGGCATCAGGCGTGATCACCGGACCCATCTCAACTCCGGCCTGGTCATAGGCCCCTACTTTAAGTGTTTCAATCCTCGGGACAAGTTGCTCCATCATTCGATCCGCTGTGTCCTCCCCAACCGCCACAACAACAGAAATGGCCATGCATCGCTCTCCAGCAGAACCATAGGCCGCCCCCATTACGGCATCAACGACTTGGCCCATATCGGCATCCGGCATGACAACCATATGATTTTTCGCGCCGCAGAGGGCTTGAACTCGCTTGCCGTGCGCGCAACCTGTTTGATAGACGTATTCACCAACTGCTGTAGAGCCCACAAAACTAACCGCCTGCACCGAGGGGTGAGAAAGAAGCGAATCAACCGCCACTTTATCGCCGTTCACGACATTCAGAACGCCATCTGGAAGTCCGGCCTCAGTAAGTAAGCTTGCCATAAAAGCGGCGCAGGACGGATTACGTTCGGAAGGCTTTAAAACAAACGTATTCCCGCATGCAATCGCCACAGGAAACATCCACATCGGAACCATTGCCGGAAAATTAAACGGTGTGATGCCCGCAACCACACCCAGCGGTTGACGCATACTCCATGAATCCACGCCTGAGGCAACACTCTCACTAAATTCACCTTTCAATAACTGCGGGATACCGCATGCGAATTCAACAACCTCGAGACCGCGCGTAATTGACCCTTTTGCATCATCGACTGTTTTGCCATGCTCAGAAGATAAGAGCCGCGCCATTTCGTCAATATTCTGAATCAGCAGTTCTCGATAGCGATATAAAACCTGCACCCGGCGCGCGGGCGGCATTTCAGCCCAATCGGGAAAAGCCTCTGCCGCGTTACTCACTGCTTTATTCACCTCTGCGGCATCCGCTAATGCAACATTTCTAATCAACTCATTGGTGGCCGGGTTATAGACACTACCCTCGCGACCGCTGGTCCCGATGACTGATTGCCCGCCAATGTAATGGCCCACTACTTTCTTACCTTCTGTGCTCATTCTTTACTTCCTCTATGTCGTGCTGACAAATTATCCTTTAACCACGTAGAAAACCAACGCCGGAAAAGTCATCCGATTTTTCCGGCACCCTACAACATGACGAGACCATACCTATGCGCTATCTAAAGAAAGAAAAATTAAAACTAATATTTCATCATTTGCGTACGTTTGTTTTGGCCCTAGCTTTGGGTAACTGGCCAATTCTCGGTCTTTCTGACGAACGACACAAGTTTGATCGCCTCGAAGATGCGGTTTACGAGCTCGAAGTTTGCGCCTATTGTGGCTTGGTCAATGATCAAGTCCTGCGGGGATACCAGAACATTCGAGAACGCTTGGTGACTGAACATTCGCTCAGCCGAGCAGACATCGATATGGCTCGGGGCCTCGGCTGGCAACTGGCCTATGCTGAATGGCAGAATCGGGGGCTAGGCGGATTTCGCGGATGGTGCGCAAACGAAGGTATCGCGGCCACTCGATCTCTGGCCTCATATGCAGAAATCCCGGATCCATCGCTTGTTGAATAGACGGGATAAAGGCAGAATGACTGTTATCCAAGTCTATAAAAATGCCAATCGCTCTACCTCAGGAGACAATGACAATAATGAATGCCCCAATAGGAGATAGCCACAAAAAGGATATCGCACATGCGCTCCATCCTTATACAAATCTTGCCGTCCATGAGGACCAGGGACCTTTGATCATTTCAAAAGGAGAAGGAGTCTACGTTTGGGACGACCAAGGAAATCGCTATCTGGAAGGTCTCGGCGGTCTTTGGTGCGTATCACTCGGGTTTTCAGAGCCTCGCCTTGCGGCGGCAGCAGCTGATCAGTTTGCGGCCTTACCCTACTCACATACTTTTGCTCACCGATCGACCGAGCCTGTGATTGCCCTAGCGGATAAATTGCTTGAGATTGCCCCTGAGCCGATGACCAAGGCGTTTTTCCTGAGCTCGGGTTCCGAGGCCATCGACGCCATGATCCGCTTTACCTGGTACTACAATAATGGTCGTGGCCTACCCAAAAAGAAGAAGATTATTTCCAGAAAACGTGGATATCACGGCGTAACTGTGGCGGGCGGCAGTCTTACGGCCATCCCATTAATGCAGAATGATTTCGACTTACCACTCGATCGAATGATTCACACAGATACCGCAGGACACTATCGTTACGGCCGACCTGGCGAAAGTGAAGAGGAATTTGCAACACGTCTTGCTGATAATCTTGAGCAGCTCATTCTGTCAGAAGGCCCTGAAACAGTGGCAGCTTTTGTCGCCGAACCCGTCATGGGCGCTGGAGGCGTGATGACACCACCGGCGACTTACTTCAAAAAAGTACAAGCGGTTCTTAAAAAATATGATGTCCTGATGGTGGCAGACGAAGTCATTTGTGGATTTGGTCGAACAGGCAATATGTGGGGATGCCAAACCTATGATATCCAGCCTGATATGGTGACCTGTGCGAAACAACTTTCCTCTGGCTACCTGCCAATCTCCGCATTGATGATCTCCGATAAGATTTATGATGTATTAAAGGAGCAAAGCAAAAAGCATGGCGCATTAGGGATGGGTTATACCTATGGTGGTCATCCCGTCTCCTGTGCTGTCGCCCTCGAAACACTAAAAATCTATGAGGAACGAAATATCGTGGATCGTGTCAGAGAATTAGCTCCTCGATTTCAGGAAAGACTTTCTGCGTTGTCAAAAAGCTCACTTGTCGGTGAGGCGCGAGGTGTCGGACTCATTGGCGCGCTAGAACTTGTTGCAGATAAGAACACGCGAGAACAGTATCCCGCCGAGCTAAAAATAGGCGCTACCCTCGCAGCACGGGCGCTCAACCACGGACTCGTGGTTCGGGCGTTACCGGGAGACGTGATTGGAATTTGCCCCCCGTTAATTATCACGATAGAGCAAATTGATGAACTTTTTGACTCTTTGTCGATTGCGGTAACGGAAACAGAAGCGCTGGTCAAAAAGGCCGCCTAAAATAGTGAAGCATCATCCGAACACTTTCCAGTCAACTCTAAATGCTGGATTGATACTGATAGCGTCTGGATTCATTTTTTTGACAGGACTTGTTCATGCGTCACCTGCTATTCAAGTCGACCTGAGTTCCTCATCGGAGGTCTCAACCAATCAAGCAAGCGCTCGATTTGGATGCAACGATAAGATCTTTGCGCAAATAGCAATGTCTGAACTGGCGCCGGGCGCACACCGACTTGAAGTGGACTGGATTGATCCCACTGGAAAAACACGTGAACACATTGACTATCCGTTTAATGGATCAGGAACCACACGATTGAAAATATGGCTCAAGCTACACCCACCCAAGGGTTCGGGTCTATTTAGCTTTATCAATCCCGCAATGGGAATGGATGACTTTATTGGCAACTGGCGACTTTTTATCAAAGTAGATGACGCCGTACTTGAAACCCAATTTGAAGTCGTTTGCTGAGGTTGTCGTAAATCCCAATATGATTGCCAAATTCAGCTCCCTTGTTGCGAGCGTTGTCCTCGCCATTTCTATCTGTGTTTCAACAAGCCACGCGTTTGTTGAAGACATTTGCCTCGGCGAAGGGGGTCAAATAGAAAATTTCTACTACGAAGCGGCGATACAGTCGATTCCAGAATGCGGTTATGGAAAGTATTATCCCAGATGCGTCTTTAAAGTCCTGAAGCGCTCAAGTGACACCTTTGGGGATACGTCAATTTGTCGCGGCATCATTCATTTTGAAGCAGTCTACTTCACCGCCCAGGCGGTTGGCTTTCGCGGAGATATCGCCTACTTCATTGCAGCGTTTTCTCAGGCGATTGACTTCAACCAGTATCGCGCAATTGACAGTTGCGGGATAGACCTTCCGTTTCGTTATTGGACTCCACCCTTGCGCGGACTTCTGCGAACCAGCACCGTGTCCGGCGGCTCAATCCGCCACCTTGGCGTTCCCTATGGAAATGACAGCGACACCACCGATGCGCTTTATCCCCAGTGGAACGCAATCGCCGAGGGCACGCTATCACGCTCAAGAAATTGGGCATTTGGCGACTCCGATACACTTTGCCATGGTGGATTAACTAATAGCGAATCAAAAGATAACCCTTTTGGAGGGGATTCATGTGCAACGCGTGGGGAACTTATTTCGGATGTATCAAAAATCGTCAGTGGGCCGATTCCACTTTCCGGCGGCATAACCAAATTGGGTCCCCAAATACTAAATTATGACTGCGAACCTGAATGTTGGTGCAACAACACTTGTCCCGAAGGATCGGCGCCACTCACACCTAAGAATACGCTTCTAGCTGAGGGAGATAACCTAGCCCGGTACATCGCAAAAAGTCCTTTCTCAAAGCTGGATAACGGCGCGCCCGTGCCTGAACTCATTGCAAGATTAGGTATTTATATGCACTGGCTATCGGATCGAGCGTCGCATGCAAACTGCACCAATGCTAAAAGGTCAAAGTTAAGCGGTCCCGACAGCGACGGAAATTACACAATCAATCTTGATACATTGCGATGCAACGCGATATCCCATGCAATGTCTCATTACTGGGAGCAAGGGCTGGGTGATAAAGTAACCCGCGGCAGTGAAGCGGCCTTACGGCTCTACGTAGAAGAATTGGGTGCGTTTGCTGCTCGCTACCGACCACAGCATCCACAGTGGTTTCGCGAAATTCCGCCTCCTCTATCGATGGCTTATATTGTCGGAATGCCCGCAAATCCGGGCGTCACCTTGAAAGCCTCTTTAGAAAAAAGCGCTACAAAACGAATTAAAGTGATCATGGATGCGCTCGAAGAAAATAATTTTGACCCCATCCCTGGTTTCACCACCTTCTGCAATGAGTAAAAAACCCTCACGAACCATCGAGTCCGTTTTGAATGCGCAGATAACTTAGAACGGGTTATTCAAGGTAACATAAAAACCATCGCTACCCTCTTTGCCTGCGATATATTCGGCTCTCAGAACAACTCCTGCCTGCTCCCTCACCATAAAACTGGCACCGCCGCCAAACGAAGGGTAGACATTATTCGAATCCGAGCAATCATCCATCTCGTCATACAAACAGGCAACGCCACCATAGATCGTTAAACCAAACCTTCCTTTTAATCTGATCCGGTTATCAATTGCGAAATGCGTCGAGTTAGGCGCAAGTTGCATGCCGCGAACATAACCCCGTAACGCAATTGAAGAATAACCGCTAACCGGCGCCTGCTCAGTCCAACGCCCTGACAGTTGCCACGCCAATACATATCTCTCGGCTAGGGAATGATAAGACGCAAAATTTGCACGGTAGACATCGTAATCATCAGATCCACCAAAATCCTCGCGATAGGAATAATTATTAAGAATCAGGTGCTTGCCCGACTTCGGATTGCGTTTATGATCTCTCGAATCTAATTCAGCTGCTAGACCGAGGCCCACTGAATCAACGCCCGTTAAGCCAATCGTCTCCAGCGCTTGATCTACTGCGCCCTCCGCCTCAATCACATAGTTTGAGGCCATCGCCTGAATGCCAAGGAACCAGTGAGACCCCACCCGATAGCTATATCGACCCCCCACCATATGCACCTTATCGGTTGTCTGCGCAGCCAATCCTGATCCTAGAAAATCATCATAATCATTGTTTACTCGTCCGTTGACGAGCGCAACATTTAATTGTTGTTGTCCGCGATCAAAAAACATTTGGGCAAATAACGCGGCCAGCGCTGAGTCGCTATCGCTAAATGTGCCCGATAAGGAGAACATTGAGGGAGTCGATTCGGAATCAAATTGATGCAAATATCCGGCCACGCCGCCAACAGAAGTGCTCATTTTTGGATTGCTCGTTAACAGCGGGACGACAAAAAATGGCTTTTCCTTTGCCGTAGGCTCGGGCTCGCCTGACTCGCCACAAAACGCACTCCCCGGAGCCATCAGGAGACTCGCACAAATCCACAGCATGTTCCATGCTGGCAAATCGCTAATCATTTCCAGGATCAGTCGACTTTTTTTAAATAGATAAAAAATCATTGCGGCAGTTCGTCAATTTCGCAAAACTTTTCATAATCTTCGGGCTCTGCCGGCCTGAAGAATTCCACCTCGCCTTTTGTAAAAGTATAAAGATCGCCGTCAAATATTTTTAAATTTGAGCAACTTTTGTCGTTTGGGCCAGATTCAGAACTGCCCGAGCCACACCCTGAAAGGATAAGCGCCAACCCTACGAAAAAATGGTTATTAATTTTCATAATTTTGTATTTGTGATGATCTTCACGATCAATAAATTAGAATTCAACAGTAAACTTTTGTGCACAAATGAGGCAACTTCATGACCCGTAAATCAAGTTTTTTAAAATCAGTCGCAATTCTTCTTTTCATTACGCCCGTAACCGCTATGGCGCTTACAAGTTCTGTCACTTTTTACACAAGCTCCACGCAAGTCCCTGAGGGATCATCGGTTGCTATCAACCAACCTTTGACTATCGAAAGCGGCAACTCCAAAGTCTATATGCAGCGCGGCCAGGCGATGAGCCGGATCGAGCATACCTACGAGCCTTACTGCTATTTCGCAACGAAACGACCAAAAGCCGAAATGAAAATCACCGCCACTTTACAGCCCACAACCTTTACCGTAATCAAGGAATATCGTCGGCGTGATCAAACAGCCTCACTACCATATGATGTGGCGGCTTCAGTCAGTATCGGAGTGAGCATCGGCTCAGGAACCTGGCTTGCCAGAGCCGAAGGCGGTCCTCAGAATTTGAATTACTACATGAAGCTATCGACTAATTCACAATCACCGGTAACGGCGCTCGTCTGTGGTGTCTACGCCCAACCGGATGAGCGTGGCATACCGACATTTGATGAGATAAAATCCGCACTCGGCTCGCTCGCGACCATTACGATCCCGGATTAAGGCAATTACCGAGGAAACATGAACTGCAACTGGAGCCGCAATTGCCAGTCCGCCTGATTGGTCGGCCGAACAACATTGTGATAAAGGCTCATCTGGCCGTTTACTGGCAATTTGCCCAATTTAAATATCTTGCCGTAACCTAAGCCTAACGGCACAGTCCATTGCTCACCACTGTCAGCTTCCCAGTTGGCAGTGATAATGGGCGCGAAGGTGAAATATCGAGCTCCGGGCAGGTTGTAGTTAACAAACGGCTGCAATGTAAATAAGTTGACGTCATTATTCCCCGATCCCGAGACTGACCAGATATTGTTAATTAATCCACCATAAACCCAGGGGCCATCGAACGTTAACGCAACAACACTTGGCCCTAAACCCCATTTGTCCGCGGTCAATTCAGTATCACCCGTCGGCAACAATGCGACACCGCCCGCACCCCAAATCCACTTTCCCGCTACCTTGGGCGAGAGGAAGCCCGAAAAGCTGATATCGCCGAGGCCGCTGGTGCGCTCTCCATTTGGTGTCAGTGCAGGCTGGGACATCACCGGAATAATTGTTCGGGTAATAAGATTCCAGTTCTCCCCAACAGAAAAAGGCCATACCGGCTGAATGTTCAGAATATTCTGGGTCTTCTCTTCAGGTCCAAAATTCGAGTTGGTATTGTTCTGAAACGGCAAACTGATCATCGAGGCGATTGGGTTTTGCGCCGCCTTCGCTAAATCTTCAGCGCTCGGCTCTTGAGCATTAACTGCCGCTGACATCGGCACAATTGACGCAGTTGCTACCGCAAAAACAATCTTTAAAATAATCTTCTTCATAGACGACTCCTTCTAATTCCAAGTCATACGTTTTTACCCATAATCTTGATAACGGGCTCAAAAACGGCCTTACCTTACCTCAATAAAAGTCAATTCCGATTCGAGGTTCTACGAGACGTGCGTCTTGCCACTCGGCGGTTGCTGTCAGCCACCGCTTCACTAAAAGACACGGCACCCCACCCCTGCATCGCTTGAGTGTTAACCGTGATCTGTACAGAACCTAACAACATCAACGCAGCCACCGCTGACACCCTAACGAACGGTTTGAAAATCCTAAAAAACATAAGCATACCCGATATCCTTTTCTTAAAACTCAACACCAAGACGAGCCACAAGACTGGCGACTCGCTGTTCGTCGGGATGTACGACGTGCAACCCTCCGATCCTGGCTTGCCTCAGCACCATTAAAATTTAAACTCACCCAAACAAGATTATTGTCGGTTGAAAAGTTAACGGATTGTGTCATCAATAGCGCGATGCCGAGAAGCGCTGCCCCGGAATATTTAAATAATTTCATCGTTTTTTCCTTGGCTTAACAGCCGAACCATAAGCCTCTAGATTAGTATTCAGGCTGCATATCTACGAATTTAGCGCGCGCATACCCCTCGGGCGCACTCATCGTAAAGCTGCTGTCGTTGATCGCAGGGTTTAAGTCCCAGTTTGAGAACGTGATCTCAAACTCAGGCGCGCCGGCCATCCACTTTGAGGTAATCATGTATTTGCATGGCAGCAGATCTTGCTCATTCATCCACAAATGCCAGTCGACATCAGGGCCTCTCATCACAACATAGTGACAGGCGGCACCGTTTATCGGGGCTAATCCCAGATAATGCGATTCTGAAACCTCAGCTAATAACTCCTCAGCGACATCTGCATAAAACATGTCCCGACCCGGAAGGTAAGCGCCAGCCTCCAAAGTCAAAATATCCATTACTTCGTCGTTGGTGCCTGAAACAGGAACGGAGACAAAAATTTTCGACGTATGCCCCACCCCATAAACCGTTGAGCCATCATAGGAAACGACTTGGTTAACCAGCGCGCCAGACCTAGAGAACATAAATCCTTTTGATCGACTCAGAAGGATTGAACCTTCTCGATGCGAGCGTATTTTGAGCCCTTGACCCAATACCGCCTCCTCAGATACCGCGCCATCGACCGATATCGCCTCAGCGTTGGCAAGCTGACTGAGGGAGCGCTTAGCGAGCGCTTCTGGATCCATATCGCTTTCCGCCAGAGCGGTCCCATTAACTAGCCCTAAAACTGCAAAAATCTTCAAGAATTTCATCTTCCGGATATCCTTTCCCTTGTAAACGCAAAAATTGCTTCTTTAATTAAATTCCTCTGTATTAGGACCTAATTAAACATCAAGGACTAAGGAATTTCCAGACTTTTGTTCGTTTTAGGGATCTCTTATTTGTTAAAATAAAACCTTAGAAAAAGGTCTGAAATTCAACCCCGTGTATGATTAGGCCGTTGTTTAGACCCCGCTCAGAACTCGCGTATTGCCCAAGTCGAAGACCCGTCTACAAATCAGCACAGATGAGAACAAACTAATGCCATATTTCCCGCTCTCGAAATATCTTTTGTCGTTTATATGGATACTTCCTTTTCTGGCCGTCAGCAGCTTATTCGACACCCAACTCGCAGTCGCTCAGAGCCAAACATCCGTTGAAACGGAAATCCTAGATAACTCATTAAGCGCAGAGGATCGAGAGAAGTTACTGGCAAGACTAAGCGATAAAGAGGTACGGGATATTGTCTGGAATCTTATCCAAACAAAGTCTAAAAGTCAGGAAATCGATAATCCGCTTGCTGCTGAATTGAATCAACTCACCAGTAATCTTCGCTCCAATTTTGACAAGCGAATTCAACATATTCCTAAACTGCTCGCATTGCCGTCACTACTTGTCGAGGCAATTACCCCACCCGGAAAAGAAAAAGGATTTTTTGCGATCGTTTTTCTCATGATCGCGTTGATTATTTTATTTGGATGGACGGGTCAATACCTCTGCAAAAGAATGACAAGAGTCGTCTATGACTCGCTCACCAGGTCCCGAATCGAAAATTTCCCCCAGAAGCTCGCGAGACGCATACTCATCTTCCTGTACGACCTAGTGCATCCGGTTATTTTTGCCGTAATGGCGTATCTCGCTTTCATGGCCGTCTATCAAGGTTATGAGCCCAACCGCATCCTTGTGTTAAGTGTCATAACCGGCGTCTTTAGCGCGTGGGCACTAATTAAAACCATTGGCTGCGTCTTTTCACCTAACCGGCCAGACGCCCGTCTGACATCGCTTGATGATGCAGACTCAAAATTGATAAGCCGGCATCTCAATATCGTTGTCATATACGCCATGACGATTTATTTTTTCTCCGGATACCTAAGCGGTATTGCTCCAATTGTTGATACTTCATCAGTAGTCCCTATTGTTAATAGCTTGGGCGGACTGTCGATAATGGTACTGGTTGTCATTGTGATTTGGAGAGTGCGCCTGCCAGTTGGCAAATTACTCCTGTCTGGAAAACCTCCCGGCCTCGCCAGAAAACTCCTGGGTACAATATGGCCAGCTATTGGAACCGCGCTTATTGTTGCGCTAACAACCATGGGCCTTGTCAGCGCCCTTGCCTTAAATATGGAATCGGCCTTTGATGCGGTTCTTAAGACTCTACTTTTGCTATTGATTGGTCTACCCCTAACCCTTGGCCTAATCGGACCATTAATAAGGCAGTGGGGGCGCGATACCGGCAACGAAAATAACAATCCAATCACGCAAGCAGGGACCCGCGACGGAATTGTTCAGCTCGCACGCCTGATCTTGCTCGTTACCGCTGCCATGCTACTCGGACGAATATGGGGAATCGATGTTGTCGAGATGACTCGATCGCGCCTCGGCGAGCGGGTTAGTGGGGCAGTAACACAGGTCGTGATGACCATTATTGTTGCGAATCTTGTTTGGAGTCTTGTAAAACGTTGGATCGAATCTCAGGATAACGTTAATTCTGATGATCCAGATTCAAATGCAGGTGGTGATCCCGGCGGGCAAGGACTCACCCGTATTGAAACAGTTTTGCCGCTGCTACGCGGTTTTATGTTAATCACAATCATCACCGTCGCGATGATGATCTCGCTCTCAAGTCTTGGTGTTGACATCGGCCCCTTGATAGCCGCGGCCAGCGTTCTGGGCTTGGCCATTGGCTTTGGCGCGCAGACGCTCGTGGCCGATATCATTTCAGGCATTTTCTTTCTTGTCGATGATGCATTCCGAAAGGGTGAATACATCGATGTAGGCGGCAATACCGGCACCGTGGAAAATATTTCCGTGCGCTCAATGCAGTTGCGCCATCACAATGGGCCCATTCACACTATTCCCTATAGTCAGATCAGTACGTTGACAAACTTTAGTCGCGACTGGGTTATCATGAAATTTGAACTCAGGATTCCATTCGAAGAGGATGTTGAAAAAGTTCGAAAATTAATAAAAAAAGTTGGTAAAAAATTATTGGAAGATCCCGAGCATGGACCGGAATTTCTCGAGCCATTAAAATCTCAGGGCGTCAATAGAATGGATGATTCTGCCTTTGTCGTGCGTTGCAAATTTTCATCAAAGCCAGGGAAACAGTGGGCTCTCCGTCGAATCGCCTACGCTGGAATCCAGACCGCTTTCACGGAAGCGGGTATCAAGTTCGCGCCGAAGCGAGTTGTGGTAGAAGCTATTACACCTGAAATCGCTGCGGCGGGTGCAGCCGCATTAGTCGCAAACCCTGAAACCGATTCCGGAAAATCATCATGACTAAAATAAAAAAAATCACGCCGCTGATCGGTCTATCGATCCTGATGATGTTGACTTCAATCGGATACGCCCAAAACGCACTCTTCCTCAGAAATTCCGTGATTGCCGAGCTGTCAGCTACCGACCTTGATTCGTTGCTGGAGGCGATTTCAGAAAAGCTGAATGACGATACCTCAACAGAAAGCAGCACTTGGATTAGCGAAGCAGGAGATACCACCAGCACGCTACTAGTCACTAGTGACTATGAAAAGAACAATCTTAACTGTCGACGCCTTGAGATCGAGACAACCCAGCAGAGTCAACGGGTGGTAACAAACTACGGCTTTTGTAACGCGGACGGTAATTGGCTAATGGATGCGCAGTAATGATTTTGGCTCAAAAATTAAACCCTCAAAACATTATTAAACTGGCCTTGGTTGGCTTCCTCGGCGCCATAGCGTCAATCGCTGCGGCAGACGATGAGGATCCAACGCCAGACAAAATAGAGGAAATTCATGAGGACTGGTCTGAATGGGTTCTCGGCACGGCCAATAAGATCGACGGCTTCTTTTCGAATTCACAAGCGGATGAAGATGCACAGAAAACCCGTATCCGCGGCTGGATTCAGGGCCAATATGATGAAAACGAAGGGTCAAAAGTTCGATTGCGCGTCAGGGCAAGACTATCACTCCCAAAAACCGAAAACAGAATCTCTCTAGTCATTGGCGATGATGAAAACGAACAAAGCCAAGGTCCTGACGATCAGGATCAACAGAACGTTAGCCTTCAATTCAGAAGCAAGCGCGATACCGCGCTAAAGACCGTTCGATTTGACCTTGGTATCAGACGCAGGGATAGCAAATATCAGCTGTATGGCAGAGCCCGTCACACCAAAATATTTGACACCGCAAGCGGTTGGGTACCGCGCCTGACGAACTCTTTTTATTACTTTAATAAAAGCAGATTTGAATACCGAGGAGAGGCGCAATTCGACCGTGTTCTCAGTAAAAACCTTTTCTTTCGCCCCATTTCAGTCCTTCGCTGGTATGAAAATAACCCCGATGAATGCAATGGGGGATGGTGCTACGACCAGTTTTTTAGTCTCTACCAGCGCTTGGACCAAAAAAGGCCGGCAGCGCTGGCCTATGATCTAGAGTTTTATTTCAGGGGAAAGCCTGAATTTGAGGTTTTTGATACGGTCATCAAAGCTCGATACCGTCGCAAAACAGATCGAGACTGGCTGTTCTGGGAAGTTGAACCCGGGATCCACTTTCCTTCGGATTATGACCACGATCTGACATTCAGAATCTTGGTTAAACTCGAGGGTATATTTGGTTACAACACGGAAGCTAATATTAACGACTACTTTACCCCAGCGGAGGCGGACTGGGCGAGTGAAAATCCGAATAACTAATCAGCTGTGACTGAAGCGGCCTGACGTTCATCAAAGTACATTTTGTACGCAAGATAGTATTTATTAATATTGCGGACATAGTCGACCGTCTCTCGCCCTATTTTCTCGGCAGCAATCACCTCGACGTTCGCAAACCACTTATTAGGGTCAAGGCCGCGCTCCCCAGCTAGAGCACGAAGTCTCCGAATCTTGCTCGGACCTGCATTATAAGAAGCCCAAGCCAGGTCCATCCGAACGGCAGGATCAAGACCGGGGTCATTGACATAGCGATTCAGCAGATGCGCCATGTACTTGGCGCCAGCATGGATATTATTGTCGAGCGTTTTCACATCATCAATTCCAACGCTTTTGTCGGAAGCTGTACTCTGAAGTAACTGCATCACACCAATGGCACCTGCGCTACTTCTCATCGACTGATCAAGGCGCGACTCTTGATAACCCTGAGCCACGAGCCTCAACCAATCAATCTCGTAAGCCGCGCCATATTTCTCAAACAATCTCCGCATTTCTGCAAGACGCACCCGATCCTCTTTCGACATCGGATTCGTAATCCACCTATTTTTTTTATAGTATCGGGTAAATAAAATATTACCCAGCAAGGATCCTTTCTTATTTTCCCTTACAAACCGATTTAAACTTTCGAGAAGTTTTGGTGTTGAAGGTCGCACTGCCCACGCAATTTGCCCGCCAGAATTAACAGCAAGATTTTGATAAATCCTGATATTTTTAAGCAACTCACCCCAAATGGACGCAATGTGATTATCTGCGACCGTGTACTTGATCAATCCTGAATCCACCATCTCAAGGATGTCTTCGGTTGACAGTCGCTCGTCCGCCTCAAGAATCTCTATCCCGGATTTTCCAGCCTCAATCAACTGTTCATTGAGTGCATTTAAATGATTCACATAGCTTGAACCCTTTCGCACACCAACAGTTTTGCCGGCGAGATCATCAAAACTCGCAATTGCATCGACTTGACTACTGGCGACCAGGACTTCTTTGACATTTTTGATGTACGGGTCACTAAACCGAACCTTAGCAGATCGCTCGTCGGTCACTGTCAAGCCAGCAGCCGCGACATCACCCTCACCTGCTAATAAACGGGAGAAAATTTGGTCAAACGGCACAGGAATAAAAACCAATTTGGTTTTCTTCTCTGGAGAGGAAATTCCTTCATTCAACTCTTTTTCATATTCCATGAGCAGGTCATACTCGAATCCACGGGGCATTCCTTTATCAAAGAAAAAGTTTGTTCGGCCAAACGCTACCAAAACCCTAAGGAGTCGTCGTTCGCGAATTTCATTCAGATCCCCAAATAAGGATTGTTGGGCGCGGACCAGCAGTTGGTCTGGTTCTGATGAGGCGGGATTTTCACTGGCTTTTGCCAGCTCGCCAGCGTTAGCGGCCTGAATCACGTCCACGCGCCAGTCCAAATCTAGCGCAATCCCATTGACCTCGCGGGATTCGTCGTTAATGTTTAACTGATCACCGAGGGCTAAACCCGCAGGGTTCTCTGGCACATCTTGTGAGCAGGCGACTAAGCACGTACCAACGATAAGCCCTACGACGATATTGACAAAAAATGCTGGCACACGCGCTTGACCTTTCAAAAAACGATTAATAAAAGAATATTCCAAAACCCGATGCCGGCTAAACTCTTTTAGCCGCCTGACCTAAGTTGGAAAGTTTCTGGAGCGCTAAAGATCGACCCAAGAGTCCTAAACCGCAATCGGGCGCAGCGATCAGACGGTCAGAATCAATATGATGGAGGACCAGGCGAAGCCGATCCTCAATTTCATCAACAGTCTCAACTTTGCTGTTAGCAATTGCTATCACACCAAGAATAACGGTCGTCTGATTAAAAGAATCGAGCAGAGATAAGTCATTCTGTCGGTGCGCATCTTCCAGTGAAATCGCATCAATACACGAATCCTCTATTGAGCCTGCAAGCTGCGCATAGCTTTCAGGATCCGCTTTCGGATACTCTACGCTATCCAGTCGGTCTGGATAACCGCAACACATATGCACCGTTCGAGTCACTGTTCTGGGCACCTTATAAAAAGCTCGTTCAAGATTTTCAAAGCCAAAATCTAACGCATCAACAGGATTTCGAGCAAACAAAGGCTCGTCGATCTGAATATGCTGACAGCCTTCGTTTGCAAGCGCGATCACTTCCTTATTGAGCGCATCTGCAAGGTCAGCTCCTCTTTTTTGTGGATCACCATAAAACGCATCAACGGTGGTATCACCAATAGTCATGGGGCCCGGCATGGTGATCTTTACCGGTCGCTCCGTTAGTTTTTGTGCCCGCTGCCAGTCACGAACAAGAAAATGATTGACCGATTTAACCGCGCTTACAATTGTCGGCAGTTGAGCGCTATATGCGCCATTACGCAAAGATTTTTCCGTCAGATTCGAGAAATCAATACCGTCAAGATGTCGACAGTGATAATGAATATAATTTTCTCGAGGTACTTCGCCATCAGTGGGAATATCGATTTTTGCTGATTCTTGATCGGCCAGTACCTGTGCAACCCCTCTCTCAACCACGTCATCCGCATTAGCGCCCATGGCGGCCATCGCCTGCGCCCACTCCCGAGTCGGATGAGAGGTATCGGTTCCGTCCGTTCCGTTAAACCAATCCGGAAGATTCACAAAATCAGGTTTGGGATAGGCGCCAATACAAGTCGTTTGAATCATTCGATTATTTTGGCTTCTCAGCGTTTCGAGTAAAGCGCTCAGTCACTGTCCGAGGATGATTCGACCTGTTGCCCTAGATTAGTCGGTGCGAAAATATTTTGATACTGTTTAGCATCTTTCGTTTCTGCCTCAGACTGGGGCTCCGCGCCTGAATCTGATTCTATCTGCTGCCCCAGATTACTAGGCGCAAATATATTTTGATATTGCCCACTCGATTGCTTTGAATCAACTGCGCTATCCTGATCCTGTGACGACGTCGCCTGCTTAGCTTTTGCTTCAGCCAGTCGTTGTTGCTTGAGCGCCTCGAATTTGACCCGATTTTCCTCAGCCACTCTTACTTTACACTGATCGACATCATAATTTTGACCCATCCAAAGACTGCCCAACACACCGACAAACAAAACTGCAGTTAACGCGCCAATCGGCAGTCCTAGCGGTCTTTTGCTTCGGCCCGCTTTGATAACGGCCGAATGAGCAATCAACTTCTCGGCAGTTGCTTGACGCTCTTCTTTGCGTTTGAGGAATTCATGCGCAACCGCCGCAATCAAGGTGAGTGCAATAATAATCACGGCCAGTGAACTAATTGATGGATTTATCCCATAACGCACTTTGCTTGCAAGCACCGTCGTCAAGGTACTCTCGGAGACAATGGTAAAGACCGTGGTGTTGTAATTCTCGAATGATGCAAGAAAAGCGAGGACCGCAGCAGAGCCGATAGCCGGCTTCAAAAAAGGTAATAAAATCTTGCGGAAGACTTGGGTTTGAGTCGCTCCTAAATCGAGCGCAGCTTCTTCAAGACCGGGATCAAACCGTTGCAATCTCGCCAAAAAGACCAGCATTGAGTAAGCAGCTATAAATGTCGACTGGCCGATAATCGTCATAAAGTAGCCATCGTAAAAAAACCCATCCTGAGCGCCAAGGACAACTCGATCTACCCGCTCCCAAAAAACAAGGGTAGATATTCCCAGCACAACGCCAGGCACAAGGATAGGCGATATCGCAATGGTGTAGACCACCGACCGTGCCCGACTTTTGAGTTGCGTAATCAACAAAGAAGCGGCTAATCCAATCGGCACCGCCAATAAGACAACTCCGAATCCGACCACCAGACTGCTCTTAAGTCCGCCCATTAGTTGGTTATCTTTTACAAGAACTTCAAACCACTCATCTGTAAAACAGTTCCATGGTGAGATTGACGGGAACTCCGAGCTGTTAAAAGCTGTAAACGACATGACCAACAGCGGTCCGAATAAATAGGAAAAGAAAAGCAGGATATAAAAGCCCACTGCTATCCTCATCACACTACCGGACGTCATCTGCCAATCTCTCCAATTTTCACTTTGAATAGCTTCATAAGGATTAAAACGAGCAGGACACAAGTCAACATCAAAACAATCGCATAAGCGGATCCACGAGGCCAATTGCTGCCGGTATTAAACCACTGATAAATAATCTGAGTAAACCAGAGACTGCTCGGGCCACCCAAAATCTGGGGGGCTGCCAACGCCCCTGCTGAGAGCATAAAAACCATCGTGCAACCAGAAGTTATTCCTGGCTTGGCGAACGGAATCACGACTCGGCGATGAATGCGCAACCAGGACGACCCCAAATCCCGCGCGGCTTCAATTTGATTCTTGTCGAGACTCTCAATAACGTTGTAGATCGGAAAAATCATCAACAAGATATAGGCGTATCCGAGACCTGCGTATAGCGCCACGTCCTCTCTCACAAAATCAATTGGGTCACTTAAGATTCCAATCCCCATCAAAATTGCGTTAATCGTTCCTTCCTCTCCAAAAAGAATCCGAAAAGCAAACGCTCTTAGCAATTCGTTCACCCAAAAAGGAATAATCAAGGCAAGAACCAACAGTCGAGCTTTTCCACCTCGGGCAACCTGCGCAAGGTAGTAGGCTATTGGGTAGCACAATGCTAAATCAAAAAGAGTGACAAAAATCGCGGCGATAATCGTACGAAAAAACACAGTGACATCAACGACATTGAATGGGTCTGGGTTATTCGGACTGCCAAACGCAAGAAAATGATAGTTGACCATCGTGTAGACGTCGTCAGGGCCGCCCATACGCGATGGATCTATCTGCTGCCAGTTATTTCTAAACGAAAAATCCAGCATAAACAACTGCGGGAGAATGATCATCACGATAACCCAAAGCGCAACTGCACCCAGCAGATAGACCGAGAGGCCTGTTCCGTTTCGCGCTAGAAAAGTCCGAAGCCAGTTCCGCATGACTATTTACTCAACGCTTAATCAGCTGCAAGTTCGCCAGGCGCAAGAGCTATCGCGCCTTGGGTTGAAAACCCAACGGAGACCGACGCGCCAATCTCATGAACCTCCGATCTACCATCATTCATTACTGACATACGAATATCTTGGCCCGACTCTGTCTTGAGCGCCAAATGCCAAAAATGCCCCTCAAACTCCTGATGCGCAAGAGTGGCAACCAGGCCATTTTCATCATTAAGTGTTTCGTCTCCACAAAAATGGATGGACTCGGGTCGAACAAAAACCACCGCGTTGTCTCCTTTCTTAAGCGGCGCCGCCGACGACGTTCGAGATCGAATCAGGCCGCACTCTGTCTGAACACAGGCCAAGCCATCCGTCATCTCGATCACCGTACCTGTAAAAGAGTTATTTTCCCCAACAAAAGAGGCGACGAATGCGGTCTCAGGATGATCATAAACGGTTGTACCATCGCCAATTTGATCAACCACGCCCTGACGCATGACCGCCACTCGGTCCGACATCGTTAAGGCCTCGCCCTGATCGTGGGTAATATAGATGAACGTAATGCCCGCTCGTTGCTGAATAGCTCTGAGTTCTGTACGCATATGCTGACGAAGTTTAAGATCGAGCGCCGACAGGGGCTCATCAAGAAGAAGTACTTCGGGCTCCGCACAGAGCGCTCTGGCAACAGCGACTCGCTGTTTTTGGCCACCGGATAACTCCGTTACCATCTTGTCGCCTTGACCTGGCAACGCGACAAGCTCAAGAAGTTCATCAGCTTTTTTCCGCCGGGCTCGTTTATCCATCCCTTTGACTTCGAGCGCAAAAGAGATGTTCTGCCAAACGGTCATTAGAGGAAAGAGCGCTAAGTTTTGAAAAATAAGGGCAGTCGGTCGCCGGTTCGGACCAATCCCAGACATATCTTTCCCGCCAATTAATATACGACCTGTGCTTGGGTGTTGAAAACCCGAGATCGCTCTCAATAGCGTTGTCTTGCCGCACCCAGAAGGACCGAGAAAACTGAAAAATTCGCCGCCCTGAATCGTTAAGTTCGCGTCACGAACCGCTACAAAATCCCCAAACTTTACCCACACATTATCGAGTTGGACATCCGCACTCATCGAGTCAGTCTCGTCAGAAAGATGGATGGCACCGATAAATCAATCGCCGCCAAACAATTTGGAAAGAATGACCACCCTTGATTTTCAAATCAAGGGTGGTCGGTGCTTAGATCAATTAAGCGTTTACAAACTTATTGCGGTACTCCGTACGAACGTCGGCATACCATTGTGGCTCACGTGGCCAAGCCCATAGATTACCCAGAGCATCGCCGGGATAAATCTCGTTAAACCACTTACCATATTCAGCGCTTGCATATTTATCCGCGCCAAGAACCGCAGAGTTATAGCCGTGCTGGCCCCAATCTGCTACGCCACCACCGTCAATCGAACGCCCTGCCGCTTCTGGATCAAAACAGTAATCCAAAAATGCATAGGTTTCATCGATGTTTGCCGCCGCGGAAGAGATCGTCAGACCGTCAACCCAAGCGAGTGCGCCCTCAATCGGTGCACGGTAGATCACCGGCTTACCCTCTTTCATCTGAACAGTCGGGGGACCATCCCAGGTCTGGCCAACGACAACACCACCACTCATGAAGCCATTCTTCTGACTATCGGCATCGTTCCAGAAGAGTTTGACTTGACTCTTGTTCTTGATGCAGAAATCAGTCACAACCTGCCACGTCTTGCGCATGGTCGCTTCATCAGAATACGCTTTACGCATTGCGCCGGGTTCCAGCGCGCCGGTGGTCTCAAGATAGAGACCCGCACCAAGCATACCCGAATGCGGACGCATCATTGTCTTACCCTCTACATCCTTATTCCAGATGTCACCATAGCTTGGCATTTCCCCCGCGCGAGACGGTGACCACTTATCCGAACGCCATGCCACACCTTCTGTTCCCCAAATTTGCGGAAGCCAGTGCGAACCTGTCCCGCCGAAGTTCCATTCGGTGTCGCCAACCGCCAACATAGCCGGGTTTAAGTTTTTCACATTAGGAATACGGCCGTAGTCGATCGGCTGAATGAGGCCTAATGGCTCCCATTGAAGCGAGCGCATATTGGTCGGACTGCAAACATCGAAGCCCTTACCTTTGGTCGCCTTCATCTTGTTGATGATCTCTTCGTTAGATCCGATTCCTGTGAAATTAACCGTGATTCCGGTTTTTTCTTTAAAAGATTTCAAGAATCCAGGCGGGCAGTAATCCGACCACAAGAGTACGTTTACCTCTCCTGACGAGGCAAGCACCTTGGGGCTAACGATCCACGGTCCCACGGCCGCTGCCGTTGACACGGCGGCGGTCTTCTTTACGAACGATCTACGGCTTTTATTAAATTTCTGTTCCGACACAATATCCTCCTACTGGTTGAACAAATTTCAAATATCCGATCCTGACAAGGCAGTCCCGGACCCAACAAGTTCAGCTTTCTTCGCCTTCTTGTCAACACCAGATTAATGGGGTTCACGCGAACGGCTTTTCAAATCAAAACTGGCTCTCCTGATTCTAACTCGACCGAGACATTAACGTGCAAGATCGATCAAAGGTTTATTTTCCCCGTTATTTCCAGCTGAAATAAGAATCGAACATCGGTAACCCAGCAAAAGCAGGTCAATATTCTGCGAGCGTCTGTCTCATCACCTCACAAATCTTGTCGATATGATGACGCTCGGCAATCAATGGTGGAGAAATCAACGCCGCATCACCAGTCATCTTCAAATGAAGCCCGTTCTTGAACATTCTTTTCTGAAAATCAAGGCCGCGCACACCAGGATTACCCATGGGCTCCAGATCAATGCCCGCAAACAACCCATAGCCCCGAATATCCGTGATCATCGGAATATCGCTCAGTGCAAACACCTGATCAAGAAAATACTCGGACAGGTCCGCTGCGCGCTCAATAAGGTTCTCTTTCTCAAAAATTTCCATCGTCGCTATTCCCGCCGCACAGGCCGCGGGGTGAGCCGAATAAGTATATCCATGGAAGAATTCAATGGCGCCATCCGGCGATCCATCAACAATGGCGTCATAAACTTTATCGCTCACAGCGACTGCGCCCATTGGCTGTGCAGCATTTGTAAGCGCTTTCGCCATTGTCATGATATCAGGGGTTACGCCAAACGCTTGGGACGCAAACGGTGTGCCCATTCGCCCAAACCCACAGATCACCTCGTCAAAAATCAGAAGAATGCCATGGTCGTCGCAAATTTCCCTGATTCGCTCAAGATAACCTTTGGGCGGTACGAGGCAGCCTGTGGACCCTGCTACCGGCTCTACAACACAAGCGGCGATCGTATCGGGACCGTAGTTAGTGGCAATCCTTAACAAATCTTCTGCGAGCTCAACTCCCGTCTCAGGCTGACCCTTTACAAAACGGTTTTCAGGCGTCCAGGTATGCCGCATGTGAACGACGCCCGGAATACCCGGACCAAATGCCTGGCGGTTCTTGATCATGCCGCTAAGCGAAACGCCCGCCATATTAACGCCGTGATATGCACGTTCCCGCGAGACAAATCGCTGACGCTGTCCTTCTCCCCTGGCATAGTGGTAGGCGTAAACAATCTTCATTGCAGAATCGATTGCTTCCGAGCCCGAGCAACCGAAGAAAATATGATCAAGCCCATCCGGGGTGAGCTTGGCGACACGCCGGGCAAGCTCAAACGCTAAAGGTTGAGCGAGCTGGAAAGGTGGCACATAAGCGCACTCTTTCAACTGATTGTGTACCGCCTCCGCAATTTCCGGACGACTATGGCCTGCTGCACAACAAAATAAAGCGGAAGATCCGTCTAGAATCCGATCCCCAGCATCGTTGTACATATACATTCCCTCACTTCGTTCAACAATGCGAGGGTCTGCCTTAAAATCCCGGTTCGAAGTGAACGGCATCCAATAGTTTTCGAGGAATTCTGGATCGTATTTCATGATTTTTCCTTGATTGAAAGCGCCTGATATAGTTGCGCGTGAGAACTGAACTTTTTACATCATATCAGCACGTTAATCCTAACCAACCGACTCCGATAGGACCAATTCCTTGCCAAAGATGAGTCCAGCAATTCCTGACCGCTTATTCGAGCTACCGAGCAATAGTGGAACGAATTTACAGAATCAAATTCAGGAAATGCTCGTCAGAACGATACTCGATGGGCAGATCGCCCCCGGTACCGCGATGCCGTCGGGGCGCAAACTGGCTGATCAACTTAAAGTCGCCCGGAATACTGTTGTTCTGGTTTACCAGAGGCTGGTCGATGAGGGATTTCTCGTTGCACGGGAGCGAAGCGGATACTTTGTAAGTGACGATATTCTGCGAGACCGCGTCATGAGTCCACCGTCAGACACTCGTCGTTTCGGGGCAATCGACTGGGCACAAAAACTTCGTTTCACACCCACCCGGCAGCGGAATCTTGACAAACCCGCTGACTGGTCAAGTTATCGATATCCTTTTATCTATGGTCAAATAGATCCCCATTTATTCCCGGTAAACGAATGGAGGGAATGTTGTCGAGATGCCGCCACGGTCAGTGCGATTCAGCAATGGTCGACTGATCGCATTGATCAGGACGATCCTGAACTTATCGAACAAATCCAAACTCGCATTCTTCCGAGGCGAGGGGTTTGGGCGCAAGCCAATGAAATCCTGGTCACGCTCGGCGCTCAACAGGCGCTGTTTTTGATTGCAGACCTATTACTTGATCAACACAAAACTGTTGCCATAGAAGATCCGGGATACCCGGATGCCCGAAACATATTCCTATCGCGAACCGCAAAACTGAGACCCATTCCGGTAGACAACGAGGGGTTAATTCCAAGTAGCGATCTAAATGATTGCGAATGCCTTTATTTAACGCCTAGCCATCAGTTTCCAACTACCGTCACGCTGAGTCGCTCCCGTCGGGAACAACTACTCCAATCTGCCAAAGAGCGGCAATTTGTCATTATTGAAGACGATTATGAAAGCGAGCATAACTTTCATGGCAATCCCATTCCGGCACTCAAAAGTCTCGATAAAGACGGGGTCGTAATCTACATTGGCAGTCTCTCAAAGACGCTAGCGCCGGGTCTGCGAGTCGGATTCATGACCGGTCCGGAAGATTTTATCCGCGAAGCTCGGGTCTTGCGACGACTGATGAGTCGCCATCCTCCAGCCAACAACCAACTCATCGTCGCCCAGTTTCTCAAGCGGGGCTACCATGACGCTTTAATTCGCCGGTTGAGCCATTCACTGAGTGATCGCTGGCACACGCTCAGAACAGCAATTACAACCTACTTACCCGATTGGCGTATCAGCCCGTCCACAGGCGGATCGTCTTTCTGGCTTCAGTCGCCGTCGGGGGTAGATATCAATGATCTCCAGAAAAAATGCCTAGCCAAAAGCTTACTTTTTGAATCTGGAGAGGTCTTCTTTCATCGTCCGCCGAATCCATGCGCTTATCTTCGACTCGGATTTTCATCAATTCCTGTGGATAAAATCGAACCGGGCGTGCGACAAATTGCATCAATCATTAATTTAGATTCACCACACAAATCTAAAGCCTCTTAACTGCAAACAGGGCTTGCAACCGCTGCCCAACCACCCGTGGCTCAACTGGGCCGGCAACTGGCATATCACTGACCTTCTCGCTGGTCCTATGCGACTGGACTGTCGATCGACTATCGTCTAATTCGATATGGTTTTCGGGCGCCCTGCGAAGGCGGTGGCTAAATCAAGAAATGCCCAGAACGTTGTATCTTATTCCTTAACGCCAGAAAAACAGGAGCGGCGCACCCATGAAAATGACTACTGAAGAGGCTTTCGTCAAAGTATTGCAAATGCAGGGTATCGAACACGCATTTGGAATTATCGGATCAGCAATGATGCCAATCTCTGACCTCTTTCCCCAGGCCGGAATCAGTTTCTGGGATTGCGCTCACGAGTGCAACGCTGGCATGAGCGCCGATGGCTACTCCCGCGCCTCTGGAAAAATGAGCATGGCGATTGCCCAAAACGGGCCTGGAATCACGAACTTCGTCACACCAATAATGACGGCTTATTGGAATCACACGCCGCTTTTACTCGTAACACCTCAAGCGGCTAACAAAACTATTGGTCAGGGCGGGTTTCAGGAAGTTAAGCAGATGGCGATCTTCCAAGACTTG
Organism: Arenicellales bacterium nBUS_48; assembly: GCA_051201575.1. Taxonomy (GTDB): domain Bacteria; phylum Pseudomonadota; class Gammaproteobacteria; order Arenicellales; family UBA868; genus UBA868. The sequence goes on from CP179197.1 coordinate 2,037,308, forward strand.
GTCTGTTATCAAGAAGAAGTTCGAGATCCATCCCGAATTGCAGAAGTTCTCAATCGGGTCATCGAGAAAGCGCGCCGCGGCTCAGCGCCCGCACAAATCAACGTTCCACGCGATTACTGGACTCAAGTTATCGATATCGAACTGCCTCAAGTGATCAAGATTGAACGGTCGCCAGGCGGTGCTGACGCGATTGGAAATGCAGCGCAGCTTCTATCTGAAGCCAAATTCCCCGTAATTTTAAATGGCGCCGGGGTTGTCCTGAGCGGCGGAATCCCCGCGTCTGCCCAGCTGGCGGAAAAATTAGACGCGCCCGTCTGCTGTAACTATCAACATAATGACGCATTTCCCGGCTCACACCCTCTTGCAGCGGGGCCACTTGGCTATAACGGCTCAAAAGCCGCAATGGAACTCATTTCCAAAGCCGATGTGGTGTTAGCCCTAGGCACTCGGTTAAATCCGTTCTCAACCTTACCCGGTTATGGAATCGACTACTGGCCGAACGATGCAAAGTTGATTCAAGTTGACATTAATGCCGACCGAATTGGGTTGACCAAAAATGTTGATGTTGCGATCCAGGGAGATGCCCGAAGGGTGGCAGAGCAAATTTTGGAGCAACTTTCCAACAGTGCGGGGGATCAAAACCGTGATTCTCGCAAGCAAGAAATCGAAAAGTGTAAATCAGCCTGGACCCATGAACTCAGTCAAATGGATCACGAAGACGATGATCCAGGTACAACCTGGAATCAACGATCACGTGATAGCCAGCCCGAGCGCATGTCTCCACGACAGGCTTGGAAAGCCATCATGGCTGCGATGCCCGAGGATGCCATTGTGTCGTCAGACATTGGCAATAACTGTGCTATCGGCAACGCCTATCCGAGTTTTGAAGCAGGTCGAAAATATCTAGCGCCTGGATTATTTGGTCCTTGCGGTTATGGATTCCCCTCTATCTTGGGTGCAAAAATCGGCTGCCCAGAAACGCCTGTCGTTGGCTTTGCCGGTGATGGCGCCTTTGGCATTTCGATGAACGAAATGACAGCCTGTGGACGAAACGAGTGGCCGCCGATTACGATGATTATTTTCAGAAACTATCAGTGGGGCGCTGAAAAACGAAACACCACCCTATGGTATGAAGATAATTTTGTGGGCACAGAACTGAATGTTGGAGTGGAGTACGCAAAAGTGGCAGAAGCCTGCGGAATCAAAGGCGTCAAAGCGGAAACTGCTGAAGGCTTAACCAACGCTCTTCAAACGGCCATTGACGAGCAAATGAATAAGAACGTCACAACCTTTATAGAGGTTGTTCTTAACCAAGAGCTCGGCGAACCCTTCCGGAGGGACGCCATGAAAGCGCCTGTGGCGGTAGCCGGTATTGATCCCAAAGATATGCGCCCACAAGAGGTCGTTTAATTTAGGGTTATTCACAGGTCTGTCTATTTTTGAGTGGTCAGGCCTATCTTGACCATAATTTTCTAAAGCCGGGGGGCAAAAAATGAAAATTGGAGTACCAAAAGAGATCAAAAATCACGAGTATCGTGTTGGCATGACGCCTTCCAGCGTCCGGGAGGCTGTCAGCCACGGGCACTCAGTGATGATCGAGACGCGCGCAGGAGAAGGCATCGGTGCGACCGATGATGAGTATCAGGCAGTTGGTGCCACGATTATCGATCGGGCGGAGGATATATTCTCATCAGCCGAAATGATTGTGAAAGTTAAGGAGCCTCAGGCTGTGGAGCGGGCGATGCTGCGACAAGGTCAGATCCTTTTTACCTACCTGCATCTCGCGCCAGATCCGGATCAGACAAAAGATCTCATTAGTAGTGGGGCTACGTGTATTGCCTATGAGACTGTCACCTCTCCTTACGGTGGGCTTCCCTTGCTCGCGCCGATGTCGAAAGTCGCAGGGCGCATGGCTATTCAGGCTGGTGCTCATTGCCTCGAACACCCTCATGGCGGTCGTGGCATCCTATTAGGGGGTGTACCGGGAGTAGATCGCGCAAAAGTCGTTGTGTTGGGCGCCGGCGTTGTTGGCAAACATGCTGCTGCGATTGCTGCGGGAATGGGGGCTGAAGTATGGGTCGTTGATCGCAGCCCTGAGGTAATAGAAGCACATTGGCAACAATTTGGAACATCCACAAATACGGTTTTCTCAACACGCGATGCTGTTGAAAAGCATGTGCTTGATGCAGATCTTGTTATCGGTGGCGTCCTGATTCCAGGAGCATCCGCGCCAAAGCTCGTCACTCACGAAATGGTAGCAGCGATGAAGCCAGGCTCAGTGATTGTAGACGTCGCGATTGACCAAGGAGGCTGCTGTGAGACGTCAAAAGCAACGACTCATGCTGAGCCTACTTATATGGTTGATGGCGTCGTGCATTACTGCGTAGCAAATATGCCGGGCGGTGTACCACGGACATCGACATATGCCCTGAACAATGTCACGCTTCCGCATATCCTGACTCTTGCCAATCAAGGCTTTCGCGAAGCATTAAAATCGGATTCTCACCTTTGCAACGGACTCAACGTCCACGATGGTCAAGTGACGAACGCCGAAGTGGCGGTTGACTTAGGATACAACTATGTCGACCCCGTGAGTGTTTTAGGGTAGCGCCGTACAAAAAACTTTAGGTTTTAGCGAATTCGTCGAAACAAAAGGCCCGCCGCTGCAGCAAAACCCATCGTAGGCAATGTTGCACCTAAAAGCGGCGGAAGGTTGTAAACCAAAACGATATACCCAAGGGCTTTGCTCGCCGCGAAAAAAATAATGCCGATCATGATGCCAACAAAGAGGTTTCGGCCCATACTGTTGGCGCGAATACTCCCAAACACAAATGGGATTGCAAGCAGAAGCATTACGGCGGTGGCGAGAGGAAGGGTGAGTTTTGACCAGTACGCCAGTTCGAAATTACGGGCATCTTGAAGGTTGGTCAGCAAATGGGCAATGTATTTACGCAACTGCATTAGCGATAGTTGATCAGGCTGAACCAGAAATACCGACATCGTTTGCGGCGTGACAGACGTCTTCCATCGCGCTTTCTCAGATTCGCTCACCTCGGTAAAGCCATCTTCGTCGATCAGCGTTTGTTTTACATTACCGAGGTCCCAGTACTCCTTTCTGTAAGTTCCCTTCTCGGCATGAACTAATGCGCGCAGGTGGCTCATGCTATCGAACTGAAAAACGCGAATTTCACGCAAACTAAGATCGGGAAGCACCTCTCTCACATTGACGAAAGTGCCTCCATCGCGCATCCACAAGCCGGAATTAGATTTATGTTCAATATTTTGCTCAAGAGCTTCTGCGCGACCGCGCTGAGCTAGCGTTTCCGACCAAGGCGTCAAAAACTCACCGATGATCAGTGCAAGCAGAGCGAGTATTAACCCTAATTTCAATACTGCGAGGGTAATCTGACCGATTGAGATACCACTTGCACGCATCACGATTAACTCTGAATCAAGCGCTAACAAGGACAATCCCAGAATAGCCCCGATTAACACGGCCATCGGAAAAATCTCATAGATGATCCGGGGCGTACTCAGCACAACATATTGAAACGCATCTAAAGTTGAATAGTTCCCAGTTCCTAAATAAGACACCTGATCAATAAAAGTCACGAAGGCAAAGATGCCAACTAAAACGGACATCACTAATAAAATCTGGCTCAAAAGAATCTTGCCCAAATAGAAATCAAGTAATCGCATCGGTAATCAGGCGCTGGCCGTCTTGACTCTCTGAAGCGAAATCACCGGTCTCCCGCGAGTTCGGCACCACAACAAATACACGGCTGCGCTCGCAAAAATAAAATGCATGCAGCCCAACATGATCCAGGCAGAGAAACCACCGGCGGGCACACGGGCACATACCATTGTGACCAGATTCGTATACGTAAAATAAATCAACAGAGCCGAAAACATTGAGACGTAACGATTACTCCTCGGCTCAACTCTTCCAAGGCTCAAAGCAAAAATCATCAAAGTTGGCAGTACGATGACTTTGGAAATTCGCCAGGCAATCTCTTTTTGCTCATAAGGCCCCATCGAACGCCAGAGTCGCGTCGTTTCCCATCCATGCAAGGGATACCGAACTGGTGCACTTGCCATCTTTCGGTCTCGCAATGTATAGCGTTCGAAATTAATCACTCGATAAACACTATCACCAGGCGCACCTTCATAACGAACACCATTTTCGAGAACTAGAAAAACACTGCCTTTCTCGGGATCGGCCCGCCGATACGCACTTTGCGCCAATATGATCCCTTCTTGCCCGCCGTTTGACCCCCAGGCAAAAACCCCCTCGTACCTATCCGCTTCTTTGCTGAGCTTTTCAATAAAGTACACGCCCCGCCCTGCCCGCGTTTCAGTAAAAACACCTGGACTTACTCCAACGATATCCGTACGTGTTTTAAGCTCATGCTCCAGAGCGCCAACTGCGCGGACCGCCATAGGTCCCACGACAATTGAAAAGCCGCCCACAATGACAGCCCCAACCAGGATTAGAAACGCCGTCGGTCGAGCCAAATACCAAAGGCTGAAGCCAGACGCCGCCATAATGGTGAGTTCGTTCTCACGACTCCAACGCCCTAACACCAATAACATGGCCACAAACATCATGAGAGGCAAAAGGACGTCCATATAGGCAATGACCTTTAGGAATAGGAGTAAAAAAATACTATCAACCGGGATAACTCCCTCTGCCGCCTGGCGTAAAAATCCCAACACCCTGACTACAAGAAATATACTGAAGATGACAGCAGTTACCGCGCTACTCGTCAGCAAAACTTCTCGGGTTAGGGCTCTACGCAGGATCATGGGATGGATTTTCTGGCTTTCTGGGGGTTTGAACTTTGACAGATCAATGAATTAACTAGGACAATAGGGCCTTATTTTACGCGAATCAACATTGCGATCCCATCGCAACTCGTTTACCGCAACTGCAAAACTTGGACTTTATGAAAATTCAGCTCTCTTCTGGCGATATTGTTAACACTCGTACTGACTGTCTAATTATCGGAATTAAGGAAAAGGCAGAGCAATCTGCAACCGTTCGCAAAATTGAAAAAGCAACAAATCGACTTGTCGAAGGAATTTTAGACTCAGGAGACTTCAACGGACGACCGGGAAGCGTCATCGTAATTCCTAAGCCACCGGGTATCAATGCCAAAAGATTGTTGTTAGTGGGAATTGGTGACACGCCCGACGCAGATGACTTCGCAGCAGCCGCATCAGCGGCGGCACGCGAATTATGCAAGACACGCTCTATTAGCGCAGTCAGCACGCTCGCCGAGGTCAGTGTATCGGGGCTTGATAATAAATCCAAGGCTCGGATTGTTGTGCAGTCCATTCATAACGCACGTTACCGCTTCATTCAACTCAAGACCATGAAAGGCAAAGCGCGCAAAGATGCCCAGTGCTCTCTAACGCGGATCTCTCTGCAAAGCGGAAATATTCGCAACGAGGCTCTTCTCAAAGAGGGTATTCGTGAAGGAAACGCCATTGGAAACGGCATCGCGTTAGCAAAGCGGCTGAGCGATCTCCCCGGAAACCTATGCACTCCAAGTTTTTTAGCTAGCGAAGCAAAGAAACTTGTCAGAACACATGGGCTTAAAGTCCAAGTTCTTGACGAGACCAAAATGAAAGCCCTCAAGATGGGAGCGTTATTATCTGTATCCCGTGGAAGTCGTGAACCCGCAAAACTGATTACCATGGAATATCAGGGTGGGAAGCGCGGACAAGCCCCAGTGGTTCTCATTGGTAAAGGCCTGACCTTTGACGCAGGTGGCATTTCGCTCAAGCCAGCAGGTGCAATGGACGAGATGAAATACGACATGTGCGGCGGAGCAAGTGTCTTCGGCGCACTAACAGCGGCGGCCGAACTCAAGCTGAAACTTAACGTCGTGGGCATCGTACCCAGCAGTGAAAACCTTCCCGATGGTGCTGCCAACAAACCTGGAGACGTTGTCACCAGTATGTCAGGCAAAACGATTGAAATTCTCAATACCGATGCTGAAGGACGCCTTATTTTATGTGATGCCATTACATATGCTGAGCGTTACAGTCCATCAGCCGTCATAGATATCGCCACATTGACCGGTGCCTGTGTTGTCGCCTTGGGAAACCCAGCCACGGGTTTATTCTCGAATGACGACCAGTTAGCCAATGAACTTCTGGAGTGTGGCGAAAACGCCCGAGATCGAGCATGGCGACTGCCGGTGTGGAAAGAATATCAGAAGCAACTCAATACGCCATTTGCGGATATGGCAAATATTGGCGGTCGCACGGCTGGCGCTGTGACAGCCGCGTGCTTTTTGGCTCGTTTCACCGAGAGCATGAAGTGGGCTCACCTCGATATCGCTGGAACCGCATGGCAATCGGGTGCAAATAAAGGCGCAACCGGTCGGCCCGTCTCGTTATTAACTCGCTTTCTGATCAACCGAGCCAACAATTGATTTATGGCATCCTGCCGCGTAGATTTTTATGTTCCCTCCAGTGACACGCCTGACGGGCGTTATACGCTTGCCTGTCGAGTCACCGAGAAAGCTTTTCAGTCTGGAAAGCACGTATATCTTTACTGTCAAACTCTCGATCAATTAACTCAGATGGATGAGCGACTGTGGGCTTTCTCCTCAAGTAGTTTTATCCCTCATGGGTTACTCGGGGAGACTGATGAATTAGTGCGGGTGATATTAGGTTGTGACGACCCTAGTCCCGATGTTGCCGAAATTGTAATTTCAATGGCCAATACACCCGTATCAACTTTTAGCCTATTTTCAAGAGTTGCAGAAATTGTCGGCACCGATGAATCCGAGCGTCAGCTCGCAAGAGATCGGTTCAAATTTTATCGTGACAATGGCGTCGAGCCTGTCACTCATAAAGTCTAGGTTCCGAGTCGAATCTCGTGAGTCAAGATAAAATTCGAGATCAACTGATCAACGAGCTTGAATCACTTGGGAGATTCATTGACGAAGGGTCTTCAGCAACTGAACTGTTGTCAGAAGTAGAAGGCCCGATTGAGAAATGTGCGCAGCCCAATATTGATATCCACAATAATCTGACCTCGGAAAACGACGGTCCTGAAACCGTAGATATGTTTGAGTCGAAAACTAGCGCTACGGAATCCATTGAGCCATTGTTTGAAGAAGCGGCTTCCGCGCTCAACCCCCCCGGAGCGGAACAAACGCAGGATAACGACACATCAATCGATACGACTAACAAAAATCAGGATCATCCCAAAAAATCAGGGATTGAGGTCCCAAATGCCAATAAAGATGACAACCAAGATTATCTAACTGAGTTAGTCGATGAACTACTTGTTACCGTTGAAAAACGACTTTCATCATACTCAGGAGAATCGCTTCCAGAATCTTTACGGAATGAATTATCAACCGATATCCGAAGTCGCCTGGCTCCATGGTGGAGCGACAATTAATTATTAACTCTCCAACATTTAAAGACACTCAACCCGTGACCCAAGAAGAAACAAACAAAGCATATGATCCACATGCGATAGAGCAAACCCTTTATGAAGCATGGGAGCAACAGGGAGCCTTCAAGCCTTCGGGAGAAGGCCCTCCTTTCTGTATCGCGATACCGCCCCCTAACGTAACCGGTAGCCTTCATATGGGTCATGCATTCCAAGACACAATAATGGATGCGTTGACTCGTTACCATCGGATGCGAGGTCACAGAACCCTTTGGCAAGCTGGCACCGATCACGCTGGCATCGCAACTCAGATGGTGGTGGAGCGCCAACTCAATTCAGAAGGGAAGACCAGGCACGATCTGGGACGCAATGACTTCATCGACCGCATTTGGCAGTGGAAACGTGAATCAGGTGGAACCATTACTCATCAACTAAGGCGAATGGGTGCATCACTTGATTGGAGTCGAGAGCGCTTCACGATGGATGAGGATCTTTCAGCGGCCGTGAGAGAAGTATTTGTAAAACTCTACGAGGAAAACCTGATTTATCGTGGCAAGCGACTTGTTAACTGGGATCCCATACTTCATACCGCCCTCTCTGATTTAGAGGTAATTTCTGAAGAAGAAAAGGGCTCTCTTTGGCATCTTCGATATCCGTTTGAAAATGGAGACGGATACGTCGTAGTCGCCACCACACGTCCTGAAACCATGCTGGGAGATGTTGCAGTTGCGGTTCATCCAGACGATGATCGATACGCTCACCTCGTTGGCCAGCGTGTTTGCCTTCCTCTAACCGATCGTAAAATACCCGTGATTACGGACGACTACGTCGATCCTGATTTTGGCACGGGCTGCCTAAAAATCACGCCGGCCCACGATTTCAACGACTACGAAGTCGGCAACCGCCATGGGCTTGAGCCGATCAATATTCTGAGCCCGAGCGCTGCCATTGACCTTCCACAGTCCCCTTATCATGGATTAGACCGTTTCGAAGCACGTAAAAAAATTGTTAGCGATCTTCAGACTGAAAATCTCATCGAAAAAATAGAGGATCACACGCTTATGGTTCCGAGGGGTGATAGAACCCAAGCCGTTGTGGAGCCATACCTGACCGATCAATGGTTTGTAAAAACCAAACCTCTCGCTAAACCTGCCATCGAGGCCGTCGAGGATGGCCGTATAAAGTTTGTACCAGAAAACTGGAGCCGCACTTATTTCGACTGGATGCACAATATTCAAGATTGGTGTATTTCACGGCAGATCTGGTGGGGGCACCGAATTCCAGCTTGGTACGACGAGGAAGGAAATATTTTTGTTGCCATGACCGCCTCGGAAGCTAATGCAAAAGCCGCAGAGCACCATGGCAAAGAAGTGACTCTGCACCAGGACGAAGATGTACTGGATACCTGGTTCTCATCGGCTCTTTGGCCTTTTTCCACTTTGGGGTGGCCCAACCCGACAGAAGAATATAAGACGTTCTATCCCACTAGTGTTTTAGTAACAGGTTTCGACATTATATTTTTCTGGGTCGCTCGAATGATCATGTTTGGCCTGAAATTTGCGGGTGACGTTCCTTTTCATCAAGTCTATGTGCACGGGCTAGTTCGCGACTCTGATGGCCAGAAAATGTCTAAATCAAAAGGCAATGTCCTCGATCCACTGGACCTGATCGACGGGATTGATCTTGAAAAACTGGTTGAGAAACGGACCGCTGGGTTAATGCAGCCAAAGATGGCGAAACAGATCGCACAGACCACCCGAAAACAATTTCCAAATGGCATTCCCTCTTTTGGTACTGACGCGTTGAGATTCACATTTGCAAGTCTGGCAACTCAAGGACGCGATATCCGATTTGACTTAGGTCGAATAGAGGGTTTTCGAAATTTTTGCAACAAACTGTGGAACGCCGCGCGCTTTGTTGAAATGAATACATCATCTGTTTCAAAAATTTCCGAATCAAACGCGTCAAAAGGAGTCGCTGAAAAATGGATTGAATCCAAATTATCTGAGGTTTGCGAGTCTGTTGAAAAATCAATGAGCATCTATCGATTTGATCAAGTTGCTCAAACCCTCCATACGTTTATCTGGGATGAGTACTGTAGCTGGTATCTTGAGATTGCTAAGATCCAGCTTGCGAGCTCTGAATTGTCGCCGGAACAAAAAGATGCCGTGCGTCACACCCTAACGACCATATTGGATAATTCGCTGCGCCTTCTGCACCCCTTAATGCCCTTTATTTCCGAGACCTTATGGCAGCGAGTCACGCAACCGGATGATGAGAAAAATAGCAGCGTTATCAATCAAAAGTACCCGCGCAGTGAGGACTTTACTGTTGATGAAGCAGCGTTAACAGACATGGAATGGCTGAAATCAGTTATCGGCGGGGTTCGGAACATACGTGGTGAAATGAATATCGATCCGCGGCAAACGTTACCCGCCCTGCTTCAAACTAATCATGAGCAAGACCAGCGACGAATAAAGCAATTTGAATGGTTGTTAGCACCCCTCGCAAGACTCGAGAAACTGAGCCTGATTAACGATGACATTGAGCCAGATGGAGACCACGCTACCGCGATCACGGGAACATTAAAGATCCTGGTCCCAATGGGATCTCTTATTGATCGTGACGCTGAGCTGATCCGATTGACTCGCGAGATTGAAAAACTATCGACCGATCTCGCGAAGTGTCAGGCAAAACTTGAAAACCCCAAATTCGTTGAGCGAGCGCCGGCTGACGTTGTCCAAAAAGAAACCGATCGAGTTGATCAACTTAATCGGGACCTCGATGAATTTCGAGCGCGACAACAGCGAATCTCAGATATATCTTAAGGCAAGTCAGTCAGCCCGCAGAACTGAGGACGGCCTCACTAGCCCCATTAATGACGCGACAAGGGAGACCGCTGCCGTCTCTGTTCGAAGAATGCCATCGCCGACCGACAGCATTTTAAAACCAGCATCCTTTTGGAGTTGGCGCTCAAAAACGGTAAATCCGCCCTCTGGACCAACAACGAGATATACTTTTTCCAGTTTTTTTAGAGACAGGTTTGAGACGCCTCCCAATGTGTCGCCGTCACTATCTCCAACAAAAACCGTATCGCCTTCATCAATATCCCTTACGAATTTTTCCAGCGAAGACTCTTCGGCAAGCGTAGGCAGCCAGGGACGGTGGCTCTGTTTGCACGCCTCGATCACTATCCGATCCCAACGATCCCGGTTACCCTTTCGAGACACACTGACACTTCTCTCACACACCAATGGTGTTAACGCGTCCACACCAAGTTGGGTCGCCATATCAATCATCGTATTCTGGCGATCCCCTTTGGGGAGTGCCGAAACTAAATGAACACTTGGCGTTTTTTTGGGGGACCAGTCTCTCTCACCGATATGCAAACGGACTTTTAGCGGTCGCTGAGATATTTCTATAATCCGAGCCGCTGCCGACAGTCCCTTGCCATCAAAAATAATCAAGGGGTCGTCGATACGAAGTCTCCTCGTCCGAACGGCATGACCTGCCTCGGTATCTGACAATACAGTCTCCATGTTGCGCTTCGGAATGTGTTCCGCGAAAAACCAGTGTTCTTTTTTCACGATGTCCTCGAAAAATATACGTCATAGCGAATCGATTTACCCATAAAGCAATGATCTGGCGCGACTCCTAGGGACGACGAAAGGCGTGGCCTTTTCACAACCACTCGTTGTTTAGCATGCTGGCGGGCAACCTCCAGCAGACTATCTGAATCCGAGCTTGGACCCGCAATCAAACGCAATAATTGTTGAGCTTTACGAGGTTTCGCACTTCTTTTCTCAACGTCTTCGAACATCGGGTCCAAAAAAATAACATCACAGGAAGGTAAGTTTGGAATCATATCTTGAGCTGAGGCTTCAAACACACTGATTCGTTTCCGCTCCTCAGAATCCTCGATTTTTGCTACCGCATCCTTAAGCAAAAAAACGATCAAACTGATCCTCTCAACGGCAAAAACTCGCTTGCCCCGACGTAGAAAATCAAAAGAATCGCCCCCAAATCCAGCTGTCGCATCAATGACTGTGGCTGATTTCTGGCCGAGGGCGCGGGCTAGAAGATCTCGGGAACTAACAACCCTTCTCTGAATCTGAGAATCGACAAAGAATGAACGGGTACGAGACCGGTCATAATTGCGCAAAGCAAGTCTTTCGTCCCCGACCTCTAATACCAACCCTGACAGGGCACTTTCCAAAGTTTCTAGTTTTGCACCGAGTTCATGGGCAATTTTAGCTGCCTGATCATCGGCGTTTCGCGATACTGCAAAGACAGAAAGTTGTTCCTCAATTGGGCGCATTGCAAAATTTTGACTCTTTATGCCGGTTCGGATAAAACGTTCATTCTAGTTATTTTAACCAAGGACAAAGCGAGACATGGGATTCCTAAAAGGCAAACGAGCGCTTATTACCGGGGTAGCGTCAAATCGCTCCATTGCATGGGGTATTGCACAGTCTATGGCCCGTGAAGGGGCTGAACTGGTACTCACCTATGAAAACGAGAAATTAGGTGGACGAGCGGAAAAATTTGCGGCGGAACTGGGATCTGCCAAAACTATCCTTTGTGATGTCTCGCAAGATAGCAATATTGCAGAAATGAAAGATGAGCTCGCTAAACACTGGGATCATCTTGATATTCTTGTGCACTCGATAGCCTATGCGCCTCGCGAGGAATTAGAAGGCATGTATCTCGATGCGGTTACTCGAGAAGGATTTAGAACAGCGCATGAAATCAGCTCTTATAGTTTTGCCGCACTTGCTAAGTCATTACGAAGTATGATGACTGAAGGGGGCGCAATGCTGACCCTTAGTTATATTGGTGCTGAACGATCAATGCCTGGATACAACGTCATGGGCCTGGCCAAAGCAAGCCTCGAAGCCAACGTCCGATATCTTGCGCAATCTTTAGGTGGCGAAGGTATTCGGGTAAATGGAATTTCAGCAGGACCCATCAAAACCCTCGCTGCGGCAGGAATCAAAGGCCTAAAGCAGATGCTACATTTTTACGAAGTCACCGCTCCGCTCGGTCGAGGCGTCACAACAGAAGAAGTCGGCAACACGGCGGCGTTCTTGTGTTCAGATTTAGCATCAGGCATCACGGGCGAGATTACTTACGTCGACGGCGGATTTAACACCGTTGGCATTAGTCCTCGGATTGCAGAGGAGAAATGACTTGAAGACAAAAAAATGGATTCTGTTGAGGTGCTAAAGCGTCTCTTCAAAAATCTGTACGTCAGCAGCCGTTCGGAGCGCCCGGCCAATTCCAACGTGTAGTTCTTCGCCGACCCGGGATTCAATTAAATCCTTAACCTCGCTGACTTGATCACTCGAGATCTGTGAAATATCTCCCGCGACTACCTCATCGAGCTTATATATCAGGTAGTCTGTCGCGCTTAATCGCGCGCTACCAAAGACCGGCGTCCAGGACTAGGCGCGCCCACCGAATAAACAACTCTCGCAGCGGCTCTAGCAAGATCATCAGTCGTGTTTTCCAGATCTTCAGGCAAGTCAGCCGAAGACAAACCTTCCGCAGCAAGTAATTTGTCCCATTCCGCACCAGACTCCAACGTCGCGACCAGATTTTTTGCAAATTTCTCTTGCGCATCAGCCGCAACCCGTGCTGCTAAAACGCGCTCAATCTGATCTTTAACTTCATTAAAGTCTTTTTGTCGTTTTTCACGAAAGTCTGCAAACCGAACAGCAACGAATGTATCACTGCCTATCTCAAGCATCTCGCTATTCAAACGATCAACCAACACCTCTGGGCTAAAGGCCGTTTTACGAACAAGATCATCTGAGGCGATCCCGTCTCCAGCTGTCCTAGAGAACCAGTCGCTGCGCTCGATCGGTGTTCCGAGGAAATCGGACGCTGCATTCAGGGAATCCGGCTGCTCAAAGATCAAGTTCTGAAAATCTTCCGCCATAGTGATGAACTGGTTTTCGGCCCACTCCCGCTCAAGGATTGTCTTGATTTCGCTCATGGCCTCGTCGAAGGGACGGACATCGCTTTCGCGAATATTGGTGACTTTGATAATGTGCCAGCCATAAGCAGTACGCACAGGATCACTGATTTGACCCTCTTTGAGATCAAAAACAACTGTCTCGAATGACGGCGCCATCGCGCCCGGTCGAATGATGCCAAGATCTCCACCCCGGGATGCCGACCCAGGATCCTTGGAATACATTTCGGCAAGGTCTGCAAAATCTTCACCAGACCTCGCTCTTGCTGCAATGCCTTTCGCTTCCTGCTCCCGTGCATCAACTACATCTTCCGGGTCATCCTCAGCGAATGGCAATAGAATATGGCTGGCGCTTCGACTCTCCGGCTGCGTGAATCGCTCGACATTGTCGTCATAGAACGCTCTCTGCTCGAGTTCACTCACATTCGCTTGTTTTGCAAGGTCGTCGACTGATAGTCGAATGAACTCGACTTGCATCTGTTCCGGCTGTACATACTGCTCTTTATTAGCATCAAACTCATCACGTAAAGCTTCCGACTCCACAACCAAGCTGTCTTCGAAAGCGGTAATATCGACCACCGTGAACTGTGCCATACGACGCTGATATAACAATTCGATCGCCCGATCGGTCATCGAAGATACAACGACCGAGCTTCCTCTCAGACCGGCTCTCAACTGATCAACCGCTCCCTGTTGCCGCTGCTGGCGCTCAAATCCTTCAACGCTTAGACCCGCATTCTGCACGAGCTGCTCATAACGAGTGGGATCAAATTGGCCGTCTACCTGAAACGCCGAAAACGAGGAGATCTTTTTCGAAAGCTGTTCATTGGTCACCCGGAAGCCTCGATCACGTAAATATTCTGCCTGAAGGCGCGAATCGATTAGCGTCTCTAAGACCTGTAACTTAAAGGCCCGACTTGAAAAATAATCAGCGTCAACGTTTTGTCCCATCATTTGAACAAGCATCCGGCGTTGATCGGATAGCGATCTCTGATAGTCAGTTTTTTCAATTTCAACACCATTGACGGTCGCCACCACTATTTTAGAGGCGCCCTCGAAATAGGAATTGATTCCCCATAGCGCAAAAGGAATAGAAATTAGTGCGACCAGTGTCCAGGCAATCCAGCCTGAGGCGCGTTCTTTAATAGCTGTTAGCATGATCTGCCTTAAAAATAAAAATCAACTGAATGAGTAGATTAGTCACCTTTGATTGACTATTTTTCATCTTCCTGAATATACCCTAAAGCGTCTTAAGCTCGAGAGTCTGGGAAGTATAAAACGAGGGACAAGGAGATGGCGGAGCGGACGGGACTCGAACCCGCGACCCCCGGCGTGACAGGCCGGTATTCTAACCAACTGAACTACCGCTCCAAAAAATTTCCCTGACTCGAGCGCGCTTATCAAACCTGGTGGGTGCTGCGGGGTTCGAACCTGCGACCTTCGCCTTGTAAGGGCGACGCTCTGCCAACTGAGCTAAGCACCCGAAGGGCGCGCTAGTTTACGGCATCCTTGAGACCTTTACCAGCCTTGAACTTAGGTGCCCGAGCCGGAGGGATTTCGATACTCTCCCCGGTCCTCGGATTACGCCCCACTCGAGCAGCACGTTCGCTCACCGAAAACACGCCAAAACCAACGAGTGAAACGGAGGTTCCTTGACTCAACGCATCGGATACAGTGCTGAGCACGGCTTCCAACGCGCTTGAAGCTTGATGCTTATCTAAACCCGTTTTTGCAGAAACCGCATCAACCAGATCAGCTTTATTCATCTTTTACCCCTTTACTCCGTTAACAAGCTCGCATTATGACATTCAGTCTTATCAATGTGTCCGCGCAGTGGTACCCGAAGCTTCTTCTTCCTCGGCTGCAGCCCCAGTCGATACGTCGTCGACCGCTGCGGAACTGTTCTCGGGCGCTCGCTCTAAAGCGACCGAAACTACCTCGTCAATCCACCGCACCGGCACAATTTCTAACCCACTTTTGATGTTTTTGGGGATCTCGATAAGATCTTTCTCATTCTCGCTGGGGATAATGACAGTTGTAATCCCGCCACGATGGGCCGCCAGTAATTTCTCCTTCAACCCGCCAATCGGTAAAACTTCACCGCGGAGCGTGATTTCACCCGTCATTGCGACATCAGAGCGAACCGGAATGGTTGTAATAGCGGAAATTAAGGCGGTACACATCCCGATCCCTGCACTGGGCCCGTCCTTGGGGGTTGCGCCTTCGGGAACGTGGATGTGGAAGTCTTTGTTCTGGAAGAACTCCGTATCAATCCCGAACTGACTCGCTCGGGTTCTGACAACCGACATCGCAGCCTGAATAGATTCCTGCATCACGTCACCAAGTTTACCGGTAAAACTCTGCTTACCTTTACCCGGCATCACGGCAGTTTCGATCGTCAGCAATTCGCCGCCCACTTCCGTCCAGGCAAGGCCTGTCACTTGGCCAACTCGATTGCTATCTTCGGCTCGCCCATACCGATGACGACGAACCCCTAGGTACTTGGAAAGGTTGCGCCCCGAAACTTGCGCCTTACTCTTTTTATCATCAAGCAATAACTCCTTCGTCACCTTTCGGGAAATTTTGGCTATCTCGCGGTCCAAGGATCGAACGCCGGCCTCCCTCGTGTAGTAACGAACAATATCAGTCAGCGCCTGATGATTAATAGTGAGTTCTTCTTGCTTTAAACCATTATTTTTTTTCTGTTTCTCAATCAGATAATTCGTTGCGATATTTATCTTTTCATCTTCGGTATAACCCGAGATACGAATCACTTCCATACGATCGAGTAACGGTCCGGGAATATTCAGTGAGTTCGCAGTTGCGACGAACATGACTTCGGAGAGGTCGTAATCAACTTCAAGATAGTGATCACCAAATTTATGGTTCTGCTCCGGATCAAGAACTTCCAGAAGTGCAGAAGAAGGATCGCCCCTGAAATCCATCGACATTTTATCCACTTCATCCAACATGAAAAGTGGATTACGGGTGCCCGCCTTTGACATATTCTGAATTATCTTACCCGGCATCGAACCAATATACGTTCGTCGATGACCTCTGATTTCCGCTTCATCTCGGACGCCGCCGAGAGACATCCGCATAAACTTGCGATTCGTTGCGCGAGCAATCGATTCACCGAGTGAGGTCTTCCCCACCCCCGGCGGACCGACCAAGCACAGGATTGGCCCCTTGACCTTATTAATACGCTGCTGCACAGCCAGATACTCGAGGATTCGCTCTTTAACCTTGTCAAGACCGTAATGATCCGCCTCGAGAATTGCTTCTGCCTTCGTTAAATCCTTCAGCACGCGACTGCGTTTCTTCCAGGGCACTTGAGTTAATGTTTCGATAAAGTTCCTCACAACGGTCGCTTCGGCCGACATCGGAGACATCATCTTCAGTTTCTTTAATTCTGACTCAGCTTTTTCTCGAGCCTCGGTCGGCATACCCGCCTGCTCCACCTTCTGCTGAAGTTCTTCCATTTCATTCGGCGCTTCATCCATATCCCCTAACTCTTTCTGGATCGCCTTCATCTGCTCGTTGAGGTAGTATTCTCGCTGGCTTTTCTCCATCTGCTTTTTCACGCGACCACGCAAGCGTTTTTCGACCTGCAGGAGATCGATTTCTCCCTCCATGATGCCGAGGATATGCTCAAGCCGCTCCCCTACATCACCAAGCTCAAGAATTTTTTGCTTTTCGTCATTTCGCAAAGTGAGATGGGCAGCGATCGTATCAGCGAGGCGACCGGGATCTTCAACGCCGGATAAAGAGGTTAAAACCTCAGGGGGAATTTTGGAGTTGAGTTTGACATACTGCTCAAATTCGGAAGTTACCGTTCGCATCAGGACCTCTCCTTCCTGCTCATCGAACTCGCCCTCGGCTACTGTTGTTGCATCGACAACAAAACTTTCTTCAGTTTCTACATAATCAACAATGGTCGCTCGAGAAATTCCCTCCACTAATACCTTGACCGTCCCGTCTGGCAATTTGAGCAATTGCAGGATGTTGGCAACGGTACCTGAACTAAAGATTTGATCAGGGCTGGGGTCATCGTCGGCGGCATCATGCTGAGCTGCAAGAAATATTTGCTTCCCGCCCTGAACTGCTTCCTCAAGTGAATGAATCGACTTTTCTCGGCCGACAAACAGTGGAAGAACCATATGGGGAAACACGACCACATCGCGCAGTGGCAGCATGTGATACCGCGTTCGTGGACTGATAGGGTCAACTGGTTTTTCTTCGCTCATTTGAATTTCCGTAACATCATGGTTAAGGGGGCTATCGCTCTAACGCGGATAGTCGCGCTCTCGGCGCACCTTTTAAACTATGGGGTCGAGTCACCCTGTTTTCAAGGAATTGACAAGAATTCCCCTAGATCACTCATTAAAGGTAAGGGTAATACGAACGATTATCCTGAAGCGTTCCGCTGAGCGTCTTCATACATGAACAAAGGCTGTGATCCTTCCTCAATAACATTCGCATCGACGGTCACCTGAGTCACATTTTCCATGGAGGGCAACTCGAACATGGTCTCAAGAAGTGCTTTTTCCAAAATCGACCGAAGACCGCGCGCGCCGGTTTTCCGACTCAGTGCGCGGCGTGCGGTAGCCCGAAGGGCGTCTTGGCGGATCTCAAGGTCCACCCCTTCGAGATCAAACAGCTTTTGATATTGTTTCACAAGCGCGTTTCTGGGCTCGGTCAATATCGTAACGAGCGCATCTTCATCCAATTCTTCCAACGTCGCAACAACCGGCATTCTGCCTACGAACTCTGGAATCAAACCATATTTAACTAAATCTTCAGGTTCGAGATTTTTTAGGAATTCACTCACTCGATCGTCATCAGTCTTGCTTTTCACATTAGCCCCAAAACCAATACCAGACTTTTCTGAACGTTCTTGAATGACTCGATCAAGGCCTGCGAACGCGCCGCCGCAGATGAACAGAACATTTCTCGTGTCCACCTGAAGAAACTCTTGCTGAGGGTGCTTTCTGCCGCCCTGCGGCGGAACAGAAGCCACGGTCCCTTCAATAAGCTTCAACAGTGCTTGCTGAACCCCTTCTCCAGACACATCACGGGTAATAGAAGGATTGTCCGATTTTCGAGAAATCTTGTCGATTTCGTCGATATAAACGATCCCTACCTGCGCCTTCTCGACATCGTAATCACACTTCTGAAGCAGTTTTTGGATAATATTTTCGACATCTTCTCCCACATAACCCGCTTCTGTGAGCGTAGTTGCGTCGGCGATCGTGAAAGGGACATTAAGCTCTTGCGCCAGCGTTTCAGCCAGTAAGGTTTTTCCAGACCCTGTCGGTCCAATCAGCAGAATGTTGCTTTTTGAAATATCGACTTCACCGGATCCCGAAACCTCCTCATGCTCAATTCGCTTGTAATGATTGTAAACGGCAACGGAAAGTACTTTCTTCGCTTCAGCCTGCCCGATAACATGCTCATCAAGTCGTTCACAAATTTCTTTGGGCGTGGGATAGCGCGTGCTTGAAGACTCTGCGTCTTCTGCGTCTTCCGCCTCTTCTCGGATAATTTCGTTACACAGCTCTACGCACTCATCGCAGACAAACACAGAGGGCCCTGCAATCAACTTTCGAACTTCATGCTGGCTCTTACCGCAAAAAGAGCAGTAGAGTAATTTGTCGCCTTTCTTGTCGCCTTCGCCGTCAGCCATTTAGGTGCCTCTGCATTTAAATCTCAAAAATGGAGTGTATCTCTGATCTGTGAAGGCTAACCTTGCAACCATTGACAAAAAAAAGCAAGTATCTTCCCTAAAAACCAATAAATTTACCGCTTACCCATCCTCTCGAGAGGTTAAAACTCGGTCGACAATTCCATACTCTAGCGCCTCATTTTCGTCCATAAAATTATCGCGTTCTGTATCTGCTGTGACAGATTCAACGTCTTTACCGGTATGAAAAGCGAGTACCTGATTTAGTCTTTCTCGAAGTCTTAAAATTTCTCTGGCGTGAATATCAATATCGGTCGCCTGCCCCTGAAATCCCCCCCAAGGCTGATGGATCATGATCCGGGAGTGTGGCAAGGTGAAACGCTTGCCGGCAGCTCCGCCCGCAAGAATAACAGCGCCCATACTGGCGGCCTGGCCGATACAAACCGTGCTGACATTCGGTCGAATAAACTGCATCGTGTCATAAATTGCCATTCCCGCATTCACAGCACCACCCGGTGAATTGACATACAAATTAATATCCTTGTCCGGATTTTCAGACTCCAAAAACAAAAGTTGCGCGACAATGAGATTAGCCATATGGTCCTCAACCGCACCCACCATAAAGATAACCCGCTCTTTCAGAAGTCGCGAATAGATATCGTAGGCGCGCTCACCGCGTCCTGTGGTCTCGATCACCATCGGAACCATTCCCAAATTTTGAGTATCGGGCGCCGAAGCACCCCCAAAAAAATCGGTCATCAGTAATTCCCAGTCTTATAAGTAAATTTTCCGCCTAGCCCTGAACACTCTCAACAGCTTCTGTATTTGATTCAGGCCGCATAAATTCTTCAAAATTAACACTCGTATCCGACACGTTTGCCTCTTCTAACAACGCATCTATAGCCTGTTCTTCGACAACGACCGATTCAATTTGCGCGAGTCGGCTTTTATCTTCGTAATACCATTTTAGAAATTGATCAGGATCGCTATAGCTCGACCCCATTTCTGTAATACGCTCTCGAACAAGGTCTGGATCCGGCTTAATCTCTAAACGCTTAACAACGCCATGCATTGCAAGCCCTAATCGGACTCGACGGTAGGCTTCGTCCAAATAATTGGCGCGATCAATTGGCGCATCGTGCGGTAATCCCTGTTGCTGTAATTGTTGGCGAACAGCCGCAATTGAACGATTAATCTCTTCATCAACCAACGCCGAGGGCGCCTCAAACTCGTTATCCTTCATGAGCGCCTCTAGCACCGACTGTCTAATCTTTGCTCGGCTACGCTGATCACGCTCACGTTCCAGACTGGTTTGAATCTCTTTTCGAAAAGATTCAACTGAACCATCCTCGATTCCAAAGGTTTTTATAAATTCTTCGTCGACTTCAGGCATCTCGGGCACTCCCACTTCCTTCAATTTCACCTCGAATTCTGCGTCTTTTCCGGCAACCTCAGTGCCCGGGTAATCCTCTGGGAAAGTCAGCTTAATAGTCAAATCGTCACCCGCCGATGCTCCCATTAACCCGTCTTCAAATTCTTTTAAAAGCGCCCCTTTACCCAGAACGATTGCGTAGTCATTCGCTTCGCCACCTTGAAAAATCTCTCCGTCGACTCGACCTTTAAAATCAACGGTGACTTGATCACCGATGTCTGCTTTTTTTGCAGCCGTTGTAAAGTTGGTCCGCTGCGAACGTAAAGTATCAATGGTTCGATCAATATCATCGTCGCCAACCTCACAGCTCTGACGTTCAATCGACATTCCGGTAAGTTCAGTTTTTGACACCTCGGGAAAAATTTCAAAATTAGCAACAAATTCCAGATCTTCTCCACGGGTCAACGATTTAGGTTCGATTGCGGGCGGACCTGCAGGCTCAAGCGATTGATTGGATATCGCGGCAAAATAATTTGAGCTAATCAACTCATCAGCCGCCTCTGCCAATGCTTGATCTGCGAAGCGTGACTCGATGACTTTCATCGGCACTTTACCCGGTCGAAAACCCGCTATTTTTGCGGTTCGCGCGAGACGCTTCAAGCGCGTCGTTACGGCACCAGCTAATTCGTCGGCGGGAACCTTGACGGTCATTCGGCGGCCAATCGCGCCGGTATTCTCGATCGATACATCCATATCTCAATGAACCTCAGTATTTATCTTTATGGTGATGAAGCTTTTTCAATTTAAGCGCAGTCTTCTCATAAATTGGTGCGAAAGGGGAGACTCGAACTCCCACGGGTTTCCCCACTGGCACCTAAAGCCAGCGCGTCTACCAATTCCGCCACTTTCGCAATAATTTAACGATAAACCTTTACTTAATAGGAGTTTTATCAGGTGAGCGAGCTAAGAACACTCGCCCCTACCCGGACCTTCTAATAATCGAATTCGATAAGCGAGACTAGAAAACCCGAACCGGTGATTTTACAACCAAAAAGTACTTTTCTCCCACTGTATCGTCTATTCCTTGCCTCTCAACTGCCGATTAGGCACCCCAAGGTAGGATCTTTTGCTTTAATTCTTCGTAGCCCCCTAAAAATCCCGGCCGATCACCCGCATAAACTTCATCGAATTTTGCCAAGGCATCATCAAGCCACCGCGCCAGTTCAGAATTTCCCGGGTTGGCGTCAATATAGGCGTCCCGAATCAGAATAAAGTGAATCCGGGGATCATAAGGTTGCTTTGTGCCGCCCATTGATTCATCACCATCCAGCAAACGAAGCAACATGGCGTCAGCAGATCCTAGAGTCTGTTCATGAATTGCGGGGCCTTTCATGCGATGCATCACTGAGGTCATGTCCCGACCGTTACCCGTGGTGTAACCCATGTCCGTCCACATTTGGCTTGAATCAATTTCTTGTCCCAGATGGCTCGCCACACGACTACTAAACGCTCTCAAAGGATCAGATACATCCGCCAAAAGATCTGTTAATCGATCTCCATCAAGATCAGTGGACAGCACGATGCAATCGCGTTTCTCAATAAGATCCCACAAAAGCAGGCCGTAGTTCGTATCGGCAATATGCTGTTCGATACGGCCACCCCAGTTTTCCATCCCGTCCTTAAAGTCTCTTGGCAGCAACGCCACGATCGCGTCGATGGCTTTCTTATGCTCAATGTAAGGATTAACCGCATACTGGCGCCCCACTTCAAACTTTGTACCCTGAATCATCCAGCTGTGGAGTCCTGCATTAATACCATCCTCCATCGCCTGAGTGGGTTTCATTGCGACGCGCCCGAGCTTACCTGTCTCATGGACCAGCTTGAGAAAAAGTCGATTGGCATAGGCCATCTGAATAGCAGGCGTATTCATCTCTGAATGCACAATGCCGGTTTGATTGCTTACGCTAAATTTGGGTTTATCTTGAGAATAGGGTAGACACGGCATACATCTGACCACCGTAATCGGTCCATACGGACGAACATTACAGTAAACACCAGCTTGGGTACGCAACGTCGCGTTCCCTGATTTCCCCATCACCACGACTTTTTCACCTCGCGAGTTGCGCACGTACGCATCTCCGGCAGTAGACCATTTGATCGACATGCATGGCATGTTTCCAAACCAGCTCAATGCCTTGAGCTTGGTGTCGTGACGAAATTGCGCCCACATCGGAACCGCATAAAAAGGCAATCCCAAAACGTCGATCGCGGCAATGGTGCCAAGCAGCGCATAGGCATCTGTCAACGAGTGTGCAATTGGGTTAATTTCGCCCGTATGATGACCACCCTTCCAAACGACAGCCTCTGGGTGTCCTGTCGGCCTGACATCACTGACCTCGTACATTTGGTCAAAAACACTAAATAAATCGCCGCCGTCAGCCTCGGTTCGCGCAATCGACATCAAATCAATCATGTAGTTTTCTCAGTGAAAATATCTTGTCCATTCATTCTTTAAAACTCGACGCTTTACTTACTAACTGAAATTTCGGTGTAATTATCTCATTAACATTGTGATCAGCGGATTTTAATCTGTCACTTATCGCTCTAGTTCAATCCAGAGCGCTGATGATCAAGAAAAGACGTTTGTTCTCGCTGCTTTATTTGAATCGAACATTTGACTCACATCAGATAAAGCGGTCAGTATTTTCTCAAATCTTTCAGGCGTTCGGATGTTCACGGGTTCCCCAAAATCATTGCTCAGCAGAAAATAACCGTATGGCCAACCACCGCATCCAGATCACTTCTCCGCCCTGCGTCGTCCGCGATCCTCAGCTGATCACTGCAGACCCATTTACAGGTTTTTTCTCAGTGACACTCATTTTTAATCAGGCACAAATCGATCCAATTAAAACGGCAATTCTGCAGGCAATGAATGGCCAGAGGCATCAACTTCTGCAGGTCATTCCTGAAACTGCCCCTCAGGACGGAAAAAAATATAAGCTTGTTGCCAAAGCCAGTCGCCCGATTCAAGCAATGGATCGAAGCAAAACACCCATTACACTTGAACAAATCGAAGACGGGGCGACCGTGAGGGTAAAGCTTGGTTTCGACCCATTTCGATCAGTCGGCCAATCAGGAGCTTTCGCCACCCTTGGTGATATCCAGTTGTTGCGTGGCACATGGCTTGGATCGTATATGTGACAACTTTTTGTATTTCCTCACGCGCCAACAACTCATGGCGGTTAAGGTACCAGGATGACTTATCTAAATAAAAAAATAAACGCGATAACCACGCTCGCCGGGTTTCTCATCCTGAGTTGCGCACCCGCGGAGGGAGATGAGAGTTATCGGAACACGCCCATCACTGAACTTACCGTGGGAGATCTTGAGCAAATTATCCAAAAGATCGTGGATGAAACTCTAGAAGGCTGCACTGTCCAGGGCAAAGTAGAAGGAGAAAGCACGCTGTCTCTTAAAGTTTTTGCTGATGTTGAGGCCAAAATAAGCTGTCCTTAAAAAAGATCATCAAACACCGCACTGGTACTAAAACGAATCGTTCTGATTAGTCGTCAGCCACTAATTTTCGTTGAAAGTGATGAATCAGGAACATATGCGGTACGGTTAAGCAAAAAAGGCCGATAAATACCGCCTGTGTCAGCCCGGACGCACTGTTTATGTCCACTCGGCTACCCAACGCGAATAGGGTTATGACAGCAGCGAGAAACGTAAAAACGATCGCATAAAGTAACGCCTTTCGAGCGCTTATCTTTAAAACTGTAACAACTTTTAGGATGTGTCTAGGGCTGTGAAGTAAACAGAAATAAACGCTAAAGAAAATTAGCGGCGAAGTTAGGGCGGCGAGCGCGCAAAGCGAAAGCAGCTCAAAACTCATCCAAGGCCGCTTTCGTGTGGTGTATGAAATTGCTAAGATCATAATCACACAACAGAAAATTCCGGGTAAAAAACTAACACTTCTAATCATCGACTCTGGCCAGTCTGCACCCAGATATGAAAATAGCAACGCCGAATCAAGCGGCCGAAAAAAAATAGGCAGTACGACCATCGATATGCCGACACCGATTTGATGCAATCGAGGCAGCGTTTCTCTCCAGTCATCAGAAAAATGCCACGCAGAAAAAACAAGAAACAGTAAAAGCATAATCTCGGGCTGCCAAAGCCACAACATGAATGCCATGCCTGCCTTAAGCAGATAGTTCAGATAAAACAATGACCTCCTTCTAAAACTGCTTGCTCCCATCAAATAATTTGACACCAGAGGATCAAGTGCGCCATGGGGAAGTCCCGCTAACATCACAGCCCCGGTGAGGATCACCAGTTGTGAGAAAATCGAAAAAACAGCGTGGCTCGTCAGCACAATAACTAAAGCAGCTGTCAACGAAAAAACGACCGAGTGAAGGTTTGATGTCACCGCTGAAGCCGTTTGAATTCAGGCAGGACGCCAAGTCCTGTCAAAAAAGGTTTTTTAGGCAGTGCATGAATCGCTCGGACAAAATCCGGTACCGTCACATTGTCAGAAAGAAATCGGACAAAGTGATCTGGTTGCATTCCGCGTGCGAGGCACGAAAAAATCTCAGGCACATCGTTGCGACTATCCTGAATCACTTTTAGAAACAACTGATCTATCCAGCGGATCCACGCAGGGTCAGCTGCATGCGAGAGAGGCCCCACACCCTGAGAAAGGGAGGAAGCACAACTTAACGCCCAATTCTGAATACGAGAAAACGCGTATCCGGTTGACGGCCGCACTGCGCCAGCAGCCACCCCCGCATTAAATATAAAAACATCCTCACGTGCAGACCGTCGAGAAATACCCATTGGTATAAACCCCTCTTCACGGCGCCGCTCACAGAACCCCACCTCTTTTAATCTCCCCGCTATTGTCTGAGAAAGATCTTGCTCTAACTGATCTTGAGATACCGCGTTACAAAAGCGAGTCTCTTCGATGAGCGCACGGCGTCTGGAAAACGGCAATAAATAGGTGAATCGAAAGCCATGATCATCGTGCTGCATATCCATCATGATTTGCGCAACCTGTTCATCGAAGATGTCATGCTCTGCTTCAATCTCTGCTCCACAAAAATACTGTCCAAAACGCGGCTCATTGGAAACGATAGGACTTGGTCGGGTATCAACTACCCAGCGTGAGTAGAAGTCGCCTTCGTCAGTCGCTACCGTAACGGTTTCACCATCGCGCCAGCATGCGTCAACATTAACAGACAATCGTAGCGAGACATTAGGGCAGCGCTCAATTTCCCTTTGAGCATGTTCATAGAACGTGCCTGATCTGATACAACGATACGCGAGATCGTTCCTCGGTCGATGCAAATGAGGCGCGGCGCCTAGCACAGAGAATTGCCAGGCATCCCAAGATTTTTCCTCTAGATTTCGAAGAGGATGATTCTCTCTGCCCCAGAAGCACCACGTCCGATCATCAAAGTAGATCGATCGACTCTCGACAATCAAAACCCGCAGTTGGGAACCCTTTTGAATCAGCGACCGCGCTAAAGACAACCCGGCGCACCCGCCTCCAATAACGATCAAATCGTGTTCTCGAATTGCCGTCGTCATCAATCTAGATCAACTTAACGGGTTCGTTCCAGGACGATGGCAGATAGGTTTGTGCAAGCTACTGTTATGAACAGGAGGTTGAAAAGACTTCCGATCAAAGAAATTTCGATAGAGGGCTTTCCCGGCCAGAACAAATTTCTCGGTTTTCGGAATGACAACACGATGCGCTAGACTTTCTTCCGTATTACTTCGCACTCTGACCCCAATTTGCCGATAAATAGTGGCTGCTATTGCGATGGACTGCTGCGCAGATCCCGGCAAAAAACAAATTCCGGACTGGCCGCTCGCATAGTAGCTGTCAGCAAGGTCGGCGAGCGATCTAACGGCGGTTGAGATAGTCGCTAGGGTTTTCTGAGTGGGTGCGGTTATTTCATCGCATGACAAATTTCCCACTAACGTGCTCGGAAGATATCTTCTGCCAGACTCAGCATCCTCAGTAATGTCCCGCATGATATTAGTTATTTGCATCGCAATTCCTAGGTCGACAGCATAAGGAAGCGCTCGTGAATTACTGACTCCAAGCACGGAACACATCATGATCCCGACGGTTCCTGCGACCTGATAGCAATACCGAATTAAGCCCTCCACATCATGAATCGCGACCTCACCAAATAAATCAGAGCGGCAACCCTTAACGAGTTCGACAGCCGCTCGCAAATCAAGGCCTGTCTCGTCAGCAAGGAGATAGAGATCTGAAGTGTAATCACTGGGTGGCGCTTCCCCGTTTAATTCGGCGATCGTGAGATTCAGTTCATCTTGCGCCCGTTTTCTGGAGTCGAACTGATCTGCGATATCGTCTATCGTTCTACAGAATTGATATAAGCGCGCCGCTTTTTGAGATGTCTCGGAATTAAGAAATTTGCTGGCAAAATAAAAAGAGCGCCCCCGCGTTTTCATTGCCTTATCTGACCTCAAATAACCGGGCTCTTCAGCATGACTGTGGGTTAAAGTCGTGTTGAATAATGACGTCGTCATACTGCTTCACCCCGCGCCGAAGAATCACGACATCTTGGAATTAATCTGTCAACAACCTTTGCCGATGAAAGCACGCCTGGCAAACCAGCGCCGGGATGCGTCCCGGCGCCAGTCAGATAAAGGTTGCGGATGCCCTCTGCCCGATTATGAAATCTGAACCACGCAGACTGACTTAATACAGGCGACCCTGAGAAGCCTGCCCCCGCTTCGCTCAAATAATCATGTGAAAAATCATCGGGCGTCATCCAAAAAGGGTCCATCACGTGTTGGCGGATTCCCGGAAGCAAGTTCTTTTCCAAAGCGGTAAGGATTCGTACCATCAGCCTCGGCGCTTCTGTTCCCCAGTCAATATTCGCGGTCAAATTGGGAACGGGTGCCAGCACATAGAACGAGTCCATTCCAGCAGGCGCAAAAGACGGATCGGTTGCGGTCGGGCGATGGATGTAAAGCGAAAAATCTTCCGCTAAGGTTTTCTTTTGAAATATGTCCTCGAGCAACTCTTTGTAGCGAGGTCCGAGCCAAATTGTGTGATGCGCGACGTCAGGATATTTTCGAGTACTGCCAAAAAAAAGCACAAATAAACCCATCGATAATCGCGTGAATTTCCGCTTTAGTCGAAGAGACAAAGGCTGGTCTTTTTTTTGAATCATGGATCGAAATAGATAGTTAGGATCGACGTTCGAAACCACTAAATCGGCATCGATACGCTTTCTATCCTTAACCACCGCTCCAGTCACAGTCCGATCATGGATACATAAACGCTCAACAGTGCGGTTGAGTTCAATTTGAATACCGGCCTTAACCATCAACCGCTCGAGGGCGTCGACGATCGCTCCGGTTCCTCCCATGGCAAAAAACACGCCCCACTTGCGTTCGAGATAATGAATGAGGCTGTAAATGTTGCTGGTATCAAAGGGATTGCCCCCGACGAGTAACGGTTGAATTGAGAACGCTTGCCTGAGGTCATCATGTTTAATATGGCGCGATACAAGATCATAGACGCTTCGGTCCGCTCGCAATTTAGCTAAGTGCGGGATTTGTCGAGCCATGTCTTTAAGAGAATGAAAAGGGTGATCAGCAAGTTGCGTAAACCCGATATCAAATCGTCGACGGGATGCTTCAAGCAGAGACCGATAGCCTTGTACGTCACCGGGTGAGAACCGTGCGATTTCTGATTCAGTGTCCTCCACTGAACCACCGTAATCAAAGATCCCACCATTCGAAAAGTGAAAGCGATACCACGGGCTCAACGGAACAAACTCGACCTCATCGCGACGATCTTGGCCAAACAATGAGAAAAGCTCATCAAACAGGAAAGGAGCCGTAATGACAGTCGGGCCGGCGTCGTGACGGAATCCGCCTCTCTCAAACACCTGAGCACGACCGCCTAAACGACTACATCTATCGAGCAAAGTCACCCGGTACCCTTTTGCCCGAAGACGAAGCGCCGAGGCGATGCCACCGAACCCCGCTCCAATTACTAAAGCAGAGGGCATCTTACTCATCGTATCAGTGCCTTGTCCCAGGAAATACCAGCCCGTCGAGGGCTATCCACAGAACAAAAGAAAGTCCGTAAGCCAGCTTCATTTAGAGAACGGCGCGAAAGGAAATCCGACTCCAATTTCAGAGCCGGATTTCCTGATGACAAGCGTCTGGGATTCGGGTCAGGCAGAAGTTTTTTCAGCTTCGATCCGAGCAGAATCCCGCGTTGCGGCAAGCCAAATAGCAACTCCGAACGCTATCTTATTTACAAGGTCTGCCAAATTGTAGATTATGTTCAGGGAATCAACATTCGCAGACTGCGTGAGGTATCCTAAAATGTAGCCGATCGGGTAAATAGCCCAGCCAATCGTCACAATGAGTCGAATAGTCTTAAACGCACTTTGACTTGCGGCATTACCACTACTTGCATTTATCTTGCTCGCTTCGCCCACGAAAATTTCATAGATGATATAGAGCCAGCCGACCATTCCAATTACAAAGCCAACGGTAACATCAATAAAGCCCGCTTCGCCAAGGTAACCACCCACCAACATAACAATCGAGGCAATCAACAGTTTCCAAAACAGCGATGCTGGCACCACCGTAATCGCGGCCAGAATCAGGAAAAATTCGATAATCTGCAGGGGGACAGTTAATAACCAGTCAATGTATCGGTAGACCGTTGGGCTATCGCCTAAAACGACCCATACCTCTCGCATGTAAAAATAGTGTACCGCTGCTATCAGCGTTACGAGACCCGCAACCGTTACTGACGTCTTCCATTTTCCGACGACACGGTCGCGTTCGAGAAAAAAGAACACGGTTGCCGCTACCATCGCGATCGAGATCAACCAAAAGGTGACGCCGACTAAGTCTGTCGGTTGAAGCATGTTTTCCATAAGATATTCTCCGAGATTTTCTTTAAAGACTGGTTTGAAGAAGCTATTATTTTCGAGAAACTAAAAAGAACGTGAAAAATTCCCTGCAAGCTTTGTGGAGGTTTTTCAGTGTGGATGTTATCGTAAGGAGCCTTTCTGGAAGTGAACGAGATGTGATATCTCGATTCGATTTGCCACAATATCTTTTAGGCCTATTTAAAAAAATATTAATTTTTATATTAGTATATTAATTAAGTATTAATGCTTACTGTAAACGCCAAATTTTTCTGACAAACCGAAGGGGCTAGTTGCGCTCGTTGGTTGGCGAGAAATACCCGAACTTTTTCATGATTTGCTCTTGAGCTTTAAAGGCGTGCAGAAAAGCAGAAGTTAGCCGTATTTAACTGTGTTTACAGACCTTTTGACAAGTTGTGCAGGGATCCATCTTATGACCCGCTGACAACTGATCAGGTGTCCGTTTTTCCTTTTAGGATCCTAGCTCGACAAAAACTACACGCTCGCTGTTATCGAGTTCGATCCTATCAATAAATGTATGAAAGTCCCCTGTGTCACGCAGATAGGTGTTTATCTTCTCGATAAGATCAGCAATTGTTAGATCGGTAACCTGATGGGAAGACCATTGATATCGAACGGTAAGATCTTCCCATGCCACATCATCTTGGGAAATTTTCGGCCTATATCCCCAAGAGCTTATTACAACCTTCCAATCGCCCTCGACGCGCGCGCCTTCATTGGTTGTAAGTCTTGAAGACAAAACTTCCGGGTTAAGATTCTCATCGGGGTCGCCATCGAAACGCCATTCAGAGGGGCAAACGGCCTCACTAAATCGGTCTTCAAAGACGCTGGGGTTGCCCCAAGGATGATCACCTTCAGTCAGAATCAATTCTTTATCTGTAAGCATTTGATGACTCTTTTAAAGTGAATAATAGGTCTAGCACAAAGATACACTTTTAATTTTTCGTGAGAAGTCTACCGGTTCAGTAAACATACTAACTTCAGTACGCGACCTCTTCCCATCCCTTTTTAAGGTAATTGTTTCTAACAATTTTTTCAGCAAAATAGGCATACCCCAATAGAGCAGAAATTAATCCAATCAGGCCTAGAAAAGCGATGCCAGCCAGGACAGTCACAAACGATAAAAAAACATGAGCCCAAACACGCTTATAAATAAAATAAAATGGGCCGGCAAGTAAACTCCACCAGAAACAATCATTGGTCTCTTCGATGCTGCCCGACTCGAGGTCTTTAAATCTCATTTTTTTATCAACATTAGGTTTTAATTTAGATTATTTTAAATTGTAAAACGCCTGAGATGAGATTTTGGTGGAGACCCTTAATCGTATCAACGCCAACATTTTAGTCGGGTCCGTCCGAGTTGACCTGACTGCCAGACGGTGGGCGTATTGCGATGGCCTTCCAAAAACTTGGAAGGGTATAGCGCAACCTTATGCCACGAGGGACGAGGTTCGAATGATATGTTTAATGCGTTCTAACTCGCACGCTACTGAAAAATCAGAAAAGTGAAGTCTTAGTTAATAAGAATGATTCTCATTATCACTAAAGAGATATTTCGTAACTCAATTAAGACCTCTAGCGTATTTCAGGCATCAAGGATCTTCCTTTAATTACGGCAGGCATCGCAATTGGAGATCTGAAGATGCTACCTTTTGTGGAAGAGTTAGGCAGGGAGCGTTGGTTATAAATTCTCCTAAGGTTTTTTATTCCGTGGTCCCTGCCATTTTTCCAGATTGAAGCCGTGCTTCTTGAAACCCCGCTCACACGGCTGGGTCCACCCTATCTCATTGGTTTATCCCGAACTCCCAAAGAAGCAGGAGGCCCCGACGATCAGGGCCTCCGGATTATTTACCGAACTTCAATAGTGACGTGCGCGAGTTCGCCTGTATATGCGCTATGCCGCTTGGGACCCACATTACGCATCAGCACAGGCGTTGCACGATCCTTTGCGATATCGGCGCCCTCATCGAATGAGAACCGAGATAGGACAGTGGTTTCAAGTCGAGCGCTGGCAATTGACTTTCCGTTAACCTCTAGCGAAATGGTAGCGCCCTTGCCCAAACCATTCCCGTCGTAATCGATGTCTACAGCAATCTGATGCGAACCTTCCGGCAACATCTGATTGCTCTGCAGCACGGTGAGTTCACCAATGTTGTTATAAACGAATCCAGGCCTGCCGTCTTCGATAAAAATCGCCCAGCCGCCAAACCGACCTCCCTGAGCAATCAGCACACCTTGATTATCATAACGGTCACTGACGTTCACCTCAGCCGTTGTCCTGGTGGACCGATTCTTGACATCAATAAATGCATTTTCATTGATACCAAAGGTGCCCGGATAGAGCTTTATCGACTTGCGATCCGCCATGAGTGACTTTCGACCTGCCACCTGAGGCAGCAATCTCTCGAGGAGACGATCATCGATTGGCAGCGCGTGATTAGCGATGGCTTCCTCCAAAAACAGTTGCTTCATTGCCTCCAGACGTTCTGGCTCCTGTTCGGCGAGATCATTGCTGAGACTGAAGTCGACTCGTGTGTCGTAGAGTTGCCAACCGTCATCGTCGGTTACTTCATGCCGTTTTTTTCGCTCCCAAGGCAGTTTCACCACGACCCGGGCCAACCATCCATCAGCGTATATCCCACGGTTGCCGACGACCTCAAAATATTGGACGGTGTGTCTTTCAGCTGCGTCGGCATCATCAAAGGTATATGCGATGCTGGTTCCCTGAATGGGAATCTGCTTAACCCCATTCACATATTCAGGTGCTGGTAAGCCAGTCACCTCGAGAATGGTTGGCGCAATATCGATCACATGAGTGAACTGCTCGCGAAGCTCGCCTCTGGCCTTAAAGCCATTAGGCCAGTGCACCACAGTACCATTGCGGGTGCCCCCAAAATCACTCGCAACCTGCTTGGTGTATGCAAAGGGAGAATCAAAAGCAATTGCCCAACCCACCGACATATGCGGGTAGGTCGTTGGACCACCCCAGGCGTCGTAATACTCGAGTTGCTCCTCAACCGTTTCAACACGGCCGTTAGTCATGTTGTTCCAATTCCAGTTGCCCGTATCATTCCCTTCACTGCTGGTTCCGTTGTCGCCGGTGATATAGATGACCAACGTATCATCAAGCACCCCAAGCTCATCAATGGCATCCAGCAATCGCCCAACTTCATAGTCGGTGAACTCCACAAATCCCGAGAACACTTCTGCTTGGCGGGCATACATCGTCCTCTGATCATCAGATAACGTGTCCCAGTCAGGGACACTAGGTGGCTTGCTGGCAAGCTGCGTGCCCTCGGGGACAACGCCACTATTAATCTGGCGTTTCAGGGTGTCATCACGAACCTGATCCCAGCCCTTATCGAAAAGGCCTTTATATTTGTTAGCCCAATCCTGATGCACATGGTGCGGGGAATGCACGCCTGGAAGCGCGTAATAGATAAAGAAGGGCTTATCGGGAGTGAGTGACTGCTGTTGGCGAACCCACTCGATGGCTTCTCTCGAAAGATCCGTCGATAACTGATAGCCAACATCATCATTTACTTCAATATTCGTCACACCATCATGCAGTGATGGATTCCAGTTATTCTCCTCCGCTCCAATAAAGCCGTAGAACTTCTCAAAACCCTGGCGTGTTGGCCATCGGTCCTGCGGCCCTGAGGCAGTCGTCTCCCCGCCCAACGTGGCGTGCCATTTGCCAAACGCAGCCGTGTTGTACCCATTCAGACGAAGCACTTCGGCAATAGGTGCCGCGTAGTTGGGCACGCGGGAGGTGTTGCCCGGAAACCCGGTAGCAATCTCCGGGATGGAACCCATGTTCACCATGTGATGGTTTCGACCCTGCTTAAGTGCAACCCGGGTGGGCCCACAAAGTGCGATGGTATGAAAGCGGTTGAACGATAGTCCGTTGGATGCCAGTCGATCTAACGTCGGCATCTGAATTGGTCCGCCGAATGTTGAGGGTCCACCAAAGCCGAGATCATCCAGAATGATCACCACCACATTGGGCGCTCCGCCCGGCGCCGTGACTTCTGACTGTAAAGGCATCTTGGCTTTGTTAGGGTCTATCTCGGTCTCGTATGGATAGATTGGGTCTGCGATCGGCAACCGACTGCGATCCAATGATTGGGCGCTGTCGGCCTCAGCTGAAATAAAGGACAAGCTGACTACAATACCGACTAACAACAAAGACGTTGGCGAAAAAAGGATTGATTTAATGGCGAAGTTGCTGAATTTCATGGCCCCCTCCGAGGTAAAAAACAAAGCTTATATTGAAGTCCTAGACGCTGCTTCTCGTAAAAATCGAGATTCAATTTTAAACAATTGTTCTTTAACGTCAATCCCTTTTATAGCGCTAACCTAATCCCAACAAAAATTACTTTTATTGCTTCAAATTCGATCATTTTTATCAGTTTGTCGCATTTGATTAGCATGTTGCCGATTGACTACCTGTCCAATTCAGTGATCACACCCACGGAGCCCGACAGCCGCGGGCAATGAGTGGCTGTATCTAAACCATACGACTGTTGCCTGCAGACCCCGGAACTTGTCAAAGGGGTTACCACTTTTTCTGGTAACTGCTCTTTTACTCCCTGCCGTGGATTTGCTAATTTTTTTCATCTCTGTGGTGCCCATGTTTGGTATCGCCCACAAAATTACCTTTTCACAACTCGTCCTGAAACGTTTCAACCAATTTTTTGAAAGAGATTGAAGTCCACTTCTTGCCGTTACCAAAATAATCCTCGCCATAAATTCGTCCAAATTTTTCACTATCGTTAAAATTAGTCGTGCCCCTCACCGCTACCGTCACACCACGAAAAAGTTTTCTTTCTTGGTTTGAATCCTTTACAACCGGAATCCGGCTTACCACTCTCTTTTAGTAATAATATTTGAGCGTCTATTTCTTCTTGACCTATTTTCGATATGCGCGATTGAGAGCATCCCTTTGTTGCTTGTCTAGCTTGTCGCTAGGGAACTTCCCAAGAATCTTCCGCCAGGACTCGCCTTTGCGTTTGACGGCCTTAGCAACCGTGACGTTGCTTTGGGATTGATCCGTGCGTGGAGCCTGAGCTTATAAATATCCCTTGCCTTTTGGCCAGCCGGGATTCGGGTCTTAATGAAGCCTTCGGTAAATCTGAACATTTCGCTCTCCTTTGATTGTCATTTGGTGACGACCATGGAGAAGAAAGCGCTAATCAGTTGCTGCCGAACTCTACATCTCTGGGAGTTCTCTAGGAGCGAAAGAGGTTATTTTTAACCTGTGGGAGTAGGAATCATTACAGAATCCCTCGGAAATGGTGGGCCGTGTAGGGATCGAACCTACGACCCGCTGATTAAGAGTCAGCTGCTCTACCAACTGAGCTAACGGCCCGGGCTTACTTCAAGATATTTTTAAGGCATCCAGTCCAAGTGCTTTTTCTTCAAAACGCAATAAAGACTTGTTGGCCTCTACTTCACTAAATTCTGATTTTACTGCAAAGGTCGGCAAACAAAAACACTGCAGTGCACTATTCTGCAATCATATAAAATTTGCGAAGTGTCTCGGTGACCTCCCATCTGCATTTTGTGCCCTTCGCGATAAAGAAAGTATCTCCCGAGATAAAAGTATCTGAAGAGCCATCCGCATTAGTCATCGTTACTGATCCTGAAATTACGGTCATCATTTCATGGACAGGATAGGATTCGATTTCTTCTACGCACGGCGCACATTCCCATACCCCGTTAATCACCGAGCCATTCTCGGTTTGAAAAAAAGTATGGTTGGTTTCGCTTTGATTTGAGGTCGTGAATGCACTGACATCAATCATGTCCGAAGGTTGCATGCCCGTCTCAGGATCGCCATTCACTAACATTCTAAAAACTTTCAATCCAGCTTTGTTGTGGTCAACCATATCTCCATCCTTTAAATAGTGTTTTCGAATATTATTCAGGTTTGCACTGATTCAGGAGACTTATCCTGACCACCTGTGAGGCAGTTACTTTTAATCGTGCGATCACGCAACACAGCGGTTGTGGAAAACTTATCGGATTGAGTGTTCGGGTCGACAGGACCAGAATCATCGAGCTAAAAGTATTTTGCTAAATAACAAACATCTCGCCGCCGGTGTTTAAACCACTAAACTGGGGTGACCGATGGGACTCGAACCCACGACGGCCGGAATCACAATCCGGGGCTCTACCAACTGAGCTACGATCACCATAGAACTCGCATGAGCTTCCGATTATCCATTAAACCGATAGCACTCGCCACTTAGCAACCCGCCCTGCCTGGTGTCGGGTGAAATGGCGCGCCCGACAGGACTCGAACCTGTAACCTACGGCTTAGAAGGCCGTTGCTCTATCCGGTTGAGCTACGGGCGCTCAAGCAACTAGAAAATGGTCGGGGCAGAGGGATTCGAACCCCCGACCCCCTGCTCCCAAAGCAGGTGCGCTACCAGACTGCGCTATGCCCCGACGTGAAATCAATTCTGGTAGGGCCGCGATTTTAACGGATATCGACAGACGAAACCCATATTCCCAGCGATTGTTTTTAAATAAATGAGGAACTGGCGGATAAAATTCCTGCACGCTCATAATCAAGGTTTCAAAAGAAAGCAAAAATGAGGCTTGTTTTTTTCAAAGTTAACCCCATTTTAAGAAAAATTCGCCAAAAAGACACACTTCATAACATTCTCTGGAGTTTCCTCAATGTCAGAAGCTACATCGCCTCAAACCCATAGTTTCCAAACTGAAGTCAAGCAACTGCTTCAGTTAATGATTCACTCGCTCTATTCCAACAAAGAGGTTTTTCTACGCGAACTGATATCCAATGGCTCAGATGCCTGCGACCGACTGCGGTTCGCCGCTCTTACCGACGCTGGACTCATGGAAGATGGAGAAACACTGAGCATCCGGGTAAGTATCGATGAGGTCAACAAGACCATTACGATCAAAGACAATGGCATTGGAATGACTGAAGAGGAGGTGATCGAGAACATCGGCACAATCGCCCGGTCAGGCACTAAACAGTTTTTGCAAGCGCTGAGCGGAGATGCCGCCAACGACGCCAACCTAATTGGGCAATTCGGAGTGGGTTTTTACTCCGCGTTCCTAGTCGCTCAAAAAGTGGAGCTCACCACCCGCCACGCCGGACAACCTGACTCTGCCGGTGTTCGCTGGGAATCCGAAGGCGAAGGTGAGTACACCATTAATGCGATTGATGGCTTAGATCGAGGAACGACCATCACCCTGCATCTTCGTGAGGAAGAAGACGAATTCTCACAGGCTTACCGATTACGCAGCATTATCAGCCGATATTCCGATCACATCTCCCTGCCGATTGAGATGCCATCAGAAGACAAAGAAAAGAACGGTGAGTGGGAATCAATCAACAGTGGTTCTGCACTTTGGTCGCGAGCCAAGAGTGAGATCACTGAAGACGAGTACACGCGTTTTTATCAAACGCTGACCTACGACTCAGAGGATCCGCTGGCAACCCTGCATAACCGGGTTGAAGGAACGCTTGAATACACCTCTTTGTTTTTTATTCCGAAAAAAGCGCCCTTCGATTTATGGGATCGAGAGCAACGCCACGGGATTAATCTTTATGTTCGCCGAATCTTTATTATGGATGATTCGAAGCATCTCATGCCTTCATATCTTCGATTCGTGCGCGGCGTCGTTGATGCCGCTGACCTCCCGTTAAATGTGTCTCGGGAGTTTTTGCAAAATAACAAGAGCATTGATCGAATTCGGTCCGCGTCAGTAAAGAAGATTCTGGCCGAACTCAATCGTTTGGCGGAAAAAGAGCCTGAAACCTATTCCACTTTTTGGAAAGAATTCGGGAAGGTACTCAAGGAAGGAATTGTCGAGGACCAGAATAATAAGACCGTCATTTCGGATCTCTTGCGTTTTAATTCGACTCGAACCGAAGGTGACGCCCAAAGCGAGTCGTTGGCGTCATATTTTAAAAGAATGCCGATAAAGCAAAAAGCGATCTACTATATTACGGCGGACTCTCATTACGCGGCC
The DNA here is from genome assembly GCA_051201575.1 of Arenicellales bacterium nBUS_48. Classification (GTDB taxonomy): domain Bacteria; phylum Pseudomonadota; class Gammaproteobacteria; order Arenicellales; family UBA868; genus UBA868. Next base: position 2,074,727 of record CP179197.1, read on the forward strand.
AGCACGTCACCACATCTTGAGATTTTTCGAAAAAATGACATTGAAGTCTTGCTGTTGAGCGATCCAGTCGATGAATGGCTCGTCTCATCGCTAACCGAATACAAAGACAAGCCTCTCAAATCAATCGCAAAAGGCGCGCTCGACCTTGATGATTTTTCGACCGACGCTGACAAAAAAGCGAATGAGGATAAGGCAAAAGACCTCGAATCCCTTACCGAAAAAATGCGGGAGCTCCTCGGCGAAAAAGTAAGCAGTGTTCGCGTTAGTCACCGACTCACCGACTCGCCGGCCTGTTTGGTTGCAGATGAGTCAGACTTAGGTGGTAATTTAGAGCGAATCCTGCAATCGATGGGGCAAGCCGCCCCTGAGGCCAAGCCGATCATGGAAGTAAACCCAGACCATCCCTTAATCAAGCAACTAAACCCCGAGCATCATCAGCTTGGAGATTGGACCCAAGTATTGTTTGATCAAGCGGCTTTGAGCGAGGGCGCGCCATTAACAGAACCCGCCGCATATGTTCAAAAAGTCAATGAGTTGCTAACAAAGGCGGTAATGCTAGAGGGTTAGATCCGCTTTTATAAGATAAAGCCGGCGGCCGAGAAGAGCGATCAGCGATGACCTGGCAGTTCTCTCGCATCAGCGACCCAGTCCAGAGCACCTTTTAGATCAGGTACGGGATCACCATTCTGATCAACACAGTTACGCCCGAAAACGAGAGAATCGGTCACTTCGCCAGAAGGACCAATTCGACTGTAATCAAAAAGGATGCTTCGGGAAATCTCTGCACCCGCTTCAAGATGACACCCTGTCCCAATCCATGTCGGGCCATAAATTTGACAGCCTGACTCGATATGGGATGCAGAACCGATATACACGGGGCCTTCGATTCTGACGTCGTCCCAGTCGACTTTCACGTTTAAACCCGCCCAGATCTTTGGTCGTACTTCCGTGCCGGGCATTTGCACACCCCGCAATTTACCCCGCATCATTTGCTGATTGGCTTCCCAGTAATCACTCAGTTGTCCAATATCAATCCAGTTAAACGGCGCTTTTATTGCGTTAAAAGAAAGTCGTTTTTCAAGAATCAACGGAAAGAGTTCCCCACCGATATCAAAATCGACCCCCCGAGGAATGAGATCCACAATCTCGGGTTCAAAAATATAAATGCCGGTGTTAACGAGTTGGGATAACGCGTCCTCAGTTTTAGGCTTTTCCTGAAAGGACTGAATCTGACCACTATCATCACAAACAACGACGCCGTAGTTCGAAACACGGTCTTTCGCAACCTCCCGCACCACGATACTGGCCGCCGCACCCGACTGCCAATGCTTTCGAACAACGGCCGCGAGATCGAGATCGATCAATGCGTCACCACACACGACGACGAACGTATCGTCAAAAAATCCGCCAAAGTCCTGAATACGCTTAATCCCGCCCGCGGATCCAACTGGCGACGCGACCGTCTCTCCGGCTTCAATGTGGCCTTCAAAAGAATAACCAATCTGAGTTCCCCAACGCCTTCCGTCGCCGAAATATCCTTCGATCGCTGGCGCAAAGTGACTCACGTTGACCATGATTTGGTCAAAACCATGCCTAGCCAAATGCTCAACCAGATACTCCATTACCGGTTTACCCAAAACAGGGATCATTGGTTTAGGCATGGCGTGCGTCAGCGGTCTTACTCGAGTTCCCTTACCCGCTGCCAGGATCATTGCTTTCATTAAAAAATCTCTCTTAATCTCGCCGCAAGTCTACCGTTAAGAGCCGCAATTCGCCATTCGCGCCGGTGCCATGCCTGAGCGCCAGCGCTAAGCCGCAATATTCAACCTCTCGATGAGTCCTTAGGCCACCCGGACTGCTGGCGCCTGTCCACCAACGAAGGAGATTTCATCCGCTTTGAGGTCGGCGATAATGACGTCGCCTGGCGCAAAACGTCCTGAGAGAATCTGCTGCGCCAACGGATTTTCCAGATGAACCTGAATCGCCCGCTTTAGAGGTCGCGCGCCAAATACTGGATCAAACCCCACATTGGTCAACTTTTCGATCACCGCGTCTGTCACATTCAGTTGCAGGTCACGTTCAGAAAGTCGTGACTGGAGAATGGCCACTTGAATCTTGGCGATCTCGTGAAGCTGCTCCCGAACCAAAGGATGGAACACAATAATATCGTCAATACGATTAATAAACTCAGGCCTAAAATGCTGTCCAACAACACTCATGACCTGCTCTTTCATAACGACATACTCATGACCTTCCGCTAACTCCCGGATTCGATCCGACCCTAAGTTTGAAGTCATCACAATCACCGTATTTCGGAAATCGACCGTACGGCCGTGACCATCAGTGAGTCGCCCGTCATCAAGAACCTGAAGCAGCACATTGAACACATCAGGATGCGCTTTTTCAACCTCGTCCATCAGAATTACGGAGTAAGGGCGTCGACGAACCGCTTCGGTCAAATAACCCCCCTCCTCGTACCCCACATATCCTGGTGGTGCGCCAATCAGGCGTGCAACCGAATGTTTTTCCATAAATTCAGACATATCGATCCGAATCATGGACTCCTCAGTATCAAAAAGAAATGACGCAACAGCTTTCGATAGCTCAGTCTTGCCTACACCGGTCGGGCCCAAAAACAAAAAAGAACCGTAAGGTTTATTCGGGTCAGACAATCCAGCGCGAGAACGACGAATTGCATCAGACATTGCTCGAATCGCTTCATTCTGCCCAATCACTCGCTTATGGAGTTCAGATTCCATGCGCAAGAGCTTGTCGCGCTCGCCTTCAAGCATCCGCGAGACTGGGATTCCCGTCCATCGGGAAATCACCTCTGCAATCTCCTCGCTCGTAACACGATTCCGGAGCAACTTTGCCTCCGTATTGGGTTCATTTCCTTGAGCGGTAGATAGTTGCTTCTCAAGTTCAGGAATTCGACCGTACTGAAGCTCAGACATTCGGGTGAGATCTCCTGCTCGTCGCGCCGACTCCATATCGCCTCTCGCTTGATCGAGGGATTCCTTAATATGTTGACTGCCCTGAACCGCCGCTTTTTCAGATTTCCAAATCTCATCGAGATCTGAATATTCACGTTCAATTTCATGAATCTCGACTTCGAGCGCAGCTAAACGCTTTTGGGATGCCTCATCAGTATCTTTTTTAACGGCTTCTTTTTCAATTTTGAGCTGGATCAGTCGACGATCAAGACGGTCCATAGATTCCGGTTTGGAATCAATCTCCATCCGAATACGACTCCCCGCTTCATCAATCAAGTCAATCGCTTTGTCAGGCAATTTACGATCACTGATATAGCGGTGCGACAATGTTGCAGCAGCTACAATTGCAGGGTCGGTTATGTCTACCCCGTGATGGACCTCATACTTCTCTTTAAGCCCTCTCAGGATCGCAACGGTATCCTCCACCCCGGGCTCACCGACCAGCACTTTCTGAAATCGCCTTTCTAATGCAGCATCTTTTTCCACATATTTTCGATACTCATCAAGTGTCGTCGCTCCAATGCAATGCAGTTCTCCTCGTGCCAGGGCAGGCTTGAGCATATTACCCGCGTCCATCGCGCCTTCTGCTTTTCCAGCGCCCACCATGGTGTGTAACTCGTCTATAAACAAGATAACCTGGCCTTCTTGTTTGGTTAAGTCATGCAGCACCGCTTTGAGGCGCTCCTCGAATTCACCGCGAAATTTAGCCCCTGCGATTAGTGCGCCCATATCCAAAGACAACAAACGCTTGCCGCGCACACCCTCAGGCACTTCGCCATTAACAATCCTCTGCGCCAGACCCTCTACGATTGCCGTTTTGCCGACGCCCGGCTCTCCAATCAAAACTGGATTATTTTTAGTCCGGCGCTGGAGCACCTGAATCGTTCGCCGAATTTCTTCATCGCGCCCAATCACAGGATCTAAACGACCCTGTTCGGCACGCTCAGTCAAATCGATCGAGTATTTATCTAAAGCCCCGCGCTGTCCTTCCGCATTCGGGTCATTTATGGCATCGCCGCCCCTGATGTCATCAATTGCCTTTTCAATTACATCTTTACTAACACCTTCCGCACTCAATATTTCTTTTAATGGTCCTTTATCTTCAATACTTGCCAATATGAAAAGCTCGCTCGAGATAAATTGATCACCGCGTTTTTGAGCCAGCTTATCCGTCAGATTTAAAGCCCGTATAAGATTTTGTGAAATCTGGACATCCCCACCGATGCCTTCAACTTTGGGTAATTGATCTAAGGCATTGGCAAGACTTGAACGCAGGCGATTGATATTCACGCCAGATCGCATCAAGAGAGCGCGCGAACTCCCGCCTTCCTGATCTAATAACGCCAACATGAGGTGGGCTGACTCAATAAACTGATGGTCCCGACCTAACGCCATACTCTGCGCATCCGACAGCGCCGCTTGAAACCTATTTGTTAATTTGTCCATTCTCATAATCAATCTACTCCTTACAATCGGCCCAACCGCAAAGCGATTAACCCATGTTTTTATTTTTACCTTAATAAATATGGGGGTAAAATTAAGAAATTAAAGACCAGAAGTCCGCCACATCCCAAAGCAAAATTACCTTTAAATAGGCATTTAGAGAGCATTATGAATTCACCCCAACCCCCAGAAGGAATTGCGTTACAGGTCCGCGAAGCGCTCGCTGAAGATGTCGGCGACGGCGATTTAACAGCAATGCTGGTTGATGCACATCAGGTCTTCACCGCAACGTTAATCAGTCGTGAGCCTGCAATTATCTGTGGAGGTCCGTGGATTACCGCAGTCTTCAAGCACCTTGACCCTGGTGTTGAGATTGAATTTCTTCTGCAAGATTCCAAGCCCATTGCGGCAATGCAGACCTGGTGCACTATAAAAGGACCCGCACGAGCGCTTCTGACAGGAGAACGAACGGCCCTAAATTTTGCTCAGGCGCTATCAGGAACAGCAACCGCAACCCGAGCAATGATCGATCAGATTGCTGGCACTCGTGCGCAATTACTCGACACCCGGAAAACACTCCCCGGTTTGCGAGCGGCCCAGAAATATGCGGTCCGGTGTGGCGGGGGCGTGAATCACCGAATGGGGCTTTATGACGGCATCTTAGTCAAAGAAAACCATATTCGTGCCGCAGGCTCTATCGCAAACGCAATAAATCTTGCATTAAAAAATACAAAAGGTGTCGCACTTGTTGAAATTGAAGTTGAAAATCTCAGTGAATTTTCGCAAGCGCTTGACGCTGGCGCCAAACGAATATTGCTCGACAACTTTTCAAATACTGACCTAGAAAAGGCCGTCGCACTCAATAATGGACAGGTCGAATTAGAGGCCTCGGGTAACGTCAACCTGCAGACCATTGGAGCAATTGCAGACACCGGTGTGAACTTTATCTCTTGCGGTCAAATCACCAAAGATATTAAAGCAATTGACCTAAGTCTTCAGTTTTCGACCTGAGCATCAAGCTCCAATAACCAGCGCTCGAGTTGTTTTACCGTTACCGGTCCTATATGCGTTTTAAGAAGTTCACCGGTTGACGATAAAAAAAAAGTTGAGGGCAGACCCTTTAAAGGTTCCATCGGAACAAGTGCCTCATCGCCGATCAACAACACGGGATAATTTATTTTGAGTTCCTCGGCAAAGCTCCGAATCTGGTCAACCGGTGTTTTTTCGAAAGCGATGCCAATGACTTCAATCCGGTCGCTGAACGTGTTGCGAAATTCAATCAGATCCGGAATCTCCTGGATGCATGGCCCACACCAGGTCGCCCAAAAGTTCACGAGCAATAACCGCCCCTGATAGTCGGAAATTCGCTTATTTTCGCCATAAATATCGACTAACTCATAATCAATGGGCGCCGCCGATAAGAAAATAGGGCTCAAGCTAATAACCCAAGCCAACAGCACTGATCGAATTAGTAGATTGCGTTTCATAAGTATTACTATTTATATTTTAGGATATCCCAAATAACATCAATGAGATCACAGCTCGCACTGGCAATAGATCCGCATTTTTAATACATTTTAAGTAATAACCAATATTCCTAGAAGCAAAATGCCAAAAAAATCAAATTTCGTCATGTTTTTTCTCGCCAGCAATTTGTTAGCTTCAACTGCATCGCTTGCAGATGGTCCTCCCGCGGGCGGAGATGCGGACGCATGGTGTGAAGCAAACCAAAATGCCTGTGTCACCTGGTGCGAGACCCATCCAGACGAAGAGATTTGCCAGGAGCCTGAGTGCGACTAGGATTCCAAACAAGATGAACTCAATAATTTGTTGTAACCACCATAACCATAACCAAAGGAGATTAGTTTGAAGACTCTCAAAATAGTACTCGGAGGAATGCTGAGCATGGCGCTGTTAGGACCTGTCTCTGCAAACAAGCCGGTTGGTATCTGGGGCGATCAGATGGAAGTGACCGTGACCCATAACGGAACCTCAACTGATATTACACGTAATCAGGACAACAAGAATACTGTCAATCCGGCATTCGCAAAAACCTCGCGTCCCTGCCCGCCTTTTTGCATTCAGCCAGCCGTCTTGGCACCAGGCGTCGAAACAATCGCAGAGCGTGAACTCATGCATTACGCAGAGATGATGAGTAATGGTGACTCTTCAATTATCGTCATCGACTCTCGAACTCCTGACTGGGTGGCGAAAGGCACGATTCCAAGCGCGATCAACGTGCCTTGGACCAGCCTGAATCCGGCTAAAGGCGCGACGCCAATTGATATCGCAGAGATTATGCAGTCGGTTTTTAATGTGACCGAGAGCGAAGGTCTTTTTGACTTTTCCGATGCCAAAACTGCAGTGATGTTCTGCAACGGCATGTGGTGCGGTCAATCGCCCAACAATATCAAAAACTTGCTCAAATTTGGATATCCTGCCCACAAAATCAAGTGGTACCGGGGTGGTATGCAGGATTGGGAGATCTTGGGCCTGAGCACAGCCAAACCTTAAGTAAGATCTTTCTGAAAGTTGTCTAAAAAGGCGGGGTTTAGCCCCGCCTTTTTATTGATTTCATCGATCAATCCAGATAAGAGACGCCATTCGTCCACACTGTCCCTGTCGGCGATACGAAAACCAGCGCCGTTCATCAGAATAGGTGCAATGGTCGCTCGGACTTACAGCGTAAACGCCAGCGCGCTCAAAACGCTTTTTGATCAAACTGGGCAAGTCTGCAAAGAACTTGTCACCATCTGCCAGAAAAAATATTTCATCTTCGTGCGAAACCAGTAATTTATCTTTAACATCAGCGCCAATTTGAAAACAATCAGGTCCAATCGTTGGGCCGACCGACGCAATAATGTCCTGGTTGTCGCTCGGTATTAACGCCAGCGCTTTCTCGATAATACCGGCGGCAATGCCCCGCCAGCCCCCATGCAAAAGCGCGACAAAAGTCCCTTGCCGATCGGTTAGAAAAATAGGTGCGCAATCAGCCGTCAAAATCACGCTTACGACACCAGAACGGCAAGTAAAGCTACCATCTGCCCGCTTTCGCGGATCAGGTTGGTCAAGATTCGTGATCTCGGTCCCATGCACCTGCTCTAGCCAAAATGGATTTGCAGGCAGATTTAAACCCTGTTTCAACAGGCGGCGATTGGATTCCACTCTCATCGTTGCATCGCCCACATGCCGAGCCAGATTAAACCCGCTAAATGGGTCCGAAGCACTGACATGCATACGCTCGGTCGTTAATGCTCTAACCCACCGTGGCACCGGCCAATTAGGCTCAATCCAACTCAACAACTCGTCAGAAACAGGTTTGCTCTGCATCTTCCGAAAGCGCTTTTGTCAGCAAATCCATATCTGCAGGCATCGGACTGGCCCAAAGAAGGGATTCACCGGAGACAGGATGATCGAACCCTAGCTGGGTGGCGTGGAGTGCCTGGCGTCCAAATTTTCGCAATGCATCGATTACTTGATCTGACGCTTGAGAGGGTATTCGAACGCGACTCCCGTAAAGAGAATCACCCACCAAGGGGAATCCAAGATGCTTCATGTGGACCCGAATTTGATGTGTTCGGCCAGATTTTAACTTAAGTCCTAACAAACTATGGGAACGAAAACGCTTGAGCACTCGATATTGGGTTTCAGCAGACTTGCCGGTTTCAGTCACCGCCATTTTAATGCGATCTCTAGGATGCCTACCGATTGGGGCATCAATATTACCCCCGCTAATGGGGCAACCGTTAACCACGGCAAGATACTCCCTAACAACTTCGCGGCGCTCAAGTGTTTGAATTAAATATCCTCGCGCACGTTCGCTGAGTGCAACCACAATTAAACCACTGGTATCTTTATCAAGGCGGTGAACAATTCCAGCGCGCGGCAATGAAGCGGTATTCGGATATCGATACAAAATGGCATTCGCCAATGTTCCGGATCCATTGCCCGCTCCTGGATGAACCACCAGGCCAGCCGGTTTGTTAATGACGACCAAATCGGCGTCCTCATATTCAATTGAGAGATGGAGATCCTCCGGCGCCCATTTAAGGGATGGCAGCTCGGGCACAGCCAGACTTAAAACCTCTCCCCCTGAAACAATCAAGCGCGGCGAAGGAATACGATCGCCCATAAGAATCCGACCTTGTTTCAACCACACTTGAAGCTGTGAGCGGGAATAAGGCGGAAAAACAGACGGCATCACCTTATCCAGTCGAGACCCGCTAGCAGATTCAGGGATTGCGCCCACTAATACGTCATTTGATTCATCTGAAGCAATCACAATTACGATCTTTTTCGAATGGTTTTCAAAAGTATAATAGGGAGAAATGATTTCAAGACTTTTACATTATCATCTCGGCGCTCTTTCAAAAGGGTGTTTTGCTGCCATTATCATTTTAATTGGCTCTGGATGCTCTATTCTGGAAGTTGCCGACGAAACCGCTAATTGGACCGTCGAGGACTTCATGAATGAGGGTCAAGCACAAATGGCCGACAGTGCCTGGTCGGGCGCCATTGCGACCTATCGTCAAATGCTCGGCAGGTTTCCATACGGACGATACGCTGAGCAAGCCCAATTGGATATCGCCTACGCTTATTTAAAAAATAGCGAGCCTGCCTTGGCCGCATCAAGTGCAGATCAATTTATTCGGATGCATCCAACACATCCCAATGTCGACTATGCTTATTATCTCAAAGGCTTATCGCTTTTCGAGCCACCAGACGGATGGCTTGATGTCATTTCGGGTGTCAATCCTGCTAACAATGACATCCAGCCCGTTCAAGAGGCGTTCTCGGTTTATCAGTCACTGATTTCACGCTTTCCAGACAGTCGTTACGCTCCAGAAGCGCGCAAGCGCCTAATCTATATTATCAACGTACTTGCTGCACATGAGGCTGAAGTCGCGCAGTATTACTATGCGATGGGTGCCGACGTCGCTGCGGTCAACCGAGCGCGGTTTATTCTGGAGACTTACCAAAATTCATCATCCGTCGAGGACGCTCTTGGCGTGATGATGCTCGCGTATAAACGGATGGGTCTTGTCGAACTTTATGACGACACGTCTCGAGTGCTCGAACTGAACTTTCCTGAGAGTCGTTATCTCAACTAAATCCTGACGTAATCGGATATCGTCGATCTCGACCAAAGGCCCGGCGCGTTACCCTGACACCGGGAGGCGCTTGTCGGCGCTTATGCTCATTACGAACGACCATTCGGACAATTTGGTCAACAGTCCTGCGGTCAAAACCCTTTGCCGAAATATCAGCGGGCGACAGGTCATTCTCGATGAAATCTTCAAGAATGGGGTCGAGAATCTCGTATGGTGGAAGGCTATCAGTATCCTCCTGATCTGGCGCCAGCTCCGCCGACGGGGGCCGAGTAATCACCCGCTCGGGAATCACCGCACTTTGTTGATTACGATATCGTGCGAGCGCAAACACAACGGTTTTGGGCACATCCTTGATCACGGCAAATCCGCCTGCCATGTCTCCATACAAAGTCGCATATCCGACCGCCATCTCGCTTTTATTACCCGTCGTAAGAACAATCTTGCCCGTTTTGTTGGAAATCGCCATCAACAGATTGCCGCGAATTCTTGACTGAAGATTTTCTTCAGTTGTATCTTTTGGAAGTCCTGCAAACAGCGGATCGAGTGCAAGGCGATAGGATTCAGCCAGATGCTCGATAGAAATCAATTCATACGCAACACCCAAAGAGCGTGCTTGCGCTTGTGCATCTTCAATGCTCATCGCTCTCGTAAATTGAGACGGCATTAGAACGGCCTCTACGTTTTCACTTCCAAGAGCATCTGCTGCAATCGCTAAGGTCAGAGCCGAATCGATACCTCCCGACAGTCCAAGAACAGCGCCAGAGAATCCATTTTTGTGTACGTAATCTTTTACACCCAAACAAAGCGCTTGATAAACACTTTCCTCGTTTGACAGTAATGAAACTCGTCTTGCCCGATTGTCATCAGGTGAGTCATTAATTCCTACACTAAATAAGTCCTCTTGAAAAAAATGCCCTCGGCTTATCGTTTGACCCTTCGAGTTAACAACAAACGATCCGCCGTCAAACACCAGTTCGTCCTGTCCGCCAACGAGGTTGGCATAAACAATGGGTACATCAATCTCCCGTGCACGCTCTGAAACGACTTGGACCTCACGTTGCCGTGCCTTATTAATATTAAAAGGAGATGCATTCAGGTTAACGATTAACTGCGCGCCAGCGTCGACACTGTCAGCAGCGGGCTGACGATGCCAGATATCTTCACAAATAGTTAAACCGACTTTGCAGTTATCAATATCAACGACGCAAGGTATATGCCCGGCACTGAAATAACGTTTTTCATCAAAAACGCCAAAATTCGGTAGCTCTCTTTTCCGGTAGGAGCTAAGCAACTGGCCACGGTAGATGACCGATGCCGCATTGAACAGCTGATTGTTTTCGCGCAGCGGATGTCCCACAATGACATAGATATCGTCTGTTCTCGCAATTAATTCGAGCAGCGCATCGTCAACCTGCTGTAAAAAGTCCTTCCTGAGTAGAAGATCCTCAGGGGGATACCCGGTCAGAGATAGCTCCGGAAAAACGATTGCCCTGGATCCTAATTCTTTTTTGGCACGATCCACGTAATCCGTGATCTTGGCCAGATTTTTCTTGACATCGCCAACGGTAAAATTGGGCTGGGCAACGGCAATAGAGAGAGGCTTCATTGGATATTGGAAGTAAAAGTGTTGATTTAAAGATGGATAATAAAAAACAGTCTAATAATAAGGCTGAGCGGGTACTCTTAACAACAAATCCTTCGATAACCGCTCTCGACCAGCGCCAGTGGAACATGATGGTGCCTGAAGACGATCCCAGCCTGCAATATGAATTTCTACAGGCGTTGGAGGACAGTGGTAGTTGCGTCAGCGAGACTGGATGGGCGCCCTGTCATATTGCGGCAAGCATCGATGGCCAACTAATAGGCGGCGCGCCGTGCTATCTTAAAAATCATTCGTACGGCGAATTTGTTTTTGACTGGGCTTGGGCGAACGCTTATGAGCGAGCGGGAATGTCGTACTACCCCAAACTGCTGATTGCGGTTCCATTCACGCCGGTTTCTGGCGCCCGAATCATCAGTCATCCTGATCATGATAGCGCAGAAATTCGCTCGCTCATCGCAGGCGCGCTTCCCGCAATTGCTGAAAAACTCAAGGTCTCATCTGTACACTGTATTTTTTGTAACACAAACGACCTGGACGCTCTGACTTCAAATAATTTTGTCGCGCGAGAAGGGCGACAGTTTCATTGGCATAACCCCGGGTATCAGAATTTTGATAATTTCCTCGGCGCACTTTCATCTAAAAAACGAAAAAATATTGTTCGTGAAAGAAGGCGTGTTAGAGATCAAGATATTAAACTGACCTGGGTCGACGGGCCGGATGTCACGACCCAGCATAAGGATCTGCTATACGCGTGTTACCAAAATACGATTAGAGAACATGGCTCCTATGCCTACCTGACGTCGTCTTTCTTTGAAAATCTGACTCAGACATTACCAAACTCGGTCCAAATGCTCGTGGCATCAAGAGATAATCAAGATCTCGCATGCGGGTTTTTTCTCCGCGGCAGAAATGCATTGTATGGTCGATACTGGGGAGCGTTGGAGCATGTGACCGATCTACATTTTGAAGTCTGTTATTACACGCCAATTGAATATTGCATTGAACATCAACTGCTCAGATTTGAAGCGGGCGCTCAGGGCGAACACAAACTGAGTCGTGGCCTGACACCACAAAAGACGTTGTCTGCGCACTGGTTGGCGAACCCAGGCTTTCATGAGGCTGTAAAGCAGTTTACCTTGAACGAACAGGATCATCTCGCGGAATATACTCAAATACTGGAATCTCACTCTCCATTCAAGCAGACCGAATAGGGCCATAGCCAATGCTAAAATGAGGAGACGATGTCTCACTCACCAATTGACTATGACTTCCCACCGCTTGATGCTGCCTCGCCAGAGGGTCTACTGGCAATTGGGGGCGATCTGCATCCTGATCGGATCCTAAGCGCCTACCGAAAAGGCATTTTTCCGTGGTTTAACGGTGATCAACCGATATTATGGTGGTCTCCAGACCCACGAGCAGTTCTATTGCCTTCCAAAATCCTAATCAGCCGGAGCTTGAAAAAAAATATCAGAAATCGTGGTTTCATAATAACGACTGATCAAGCATTCGTCGATGTTGTCAAAGAATGCGCCAAGGATCGAGAGCAGCAAAAAGGAACCTGGATCACAAAGGAAATGCGCGATGCGTATACCGCCCTTTATAGCCGGGGTCATGCCCACAGCGTGGAAACCTGGCAAAACGGTGAGCTGGTGGGCGGCTTGTACGGAATCTCTATTGGCAAGGCATTTTTCGGCGAAAGCATGTTTGCTCGCGTGACCGATTCCTCTAAAACAGCACTAGTGGGACTCTCAATGCTGCTCACAAACTGGGAATATCATTTTATTGATTGTCAAGTACGCTCATCGCATCTCGACTCACTCGGAGCAAAGTGCATTCCTCGCAACCAATTTTCAAAAATGCTTGAGAAAGCAATCCGGGTGCCTGTGGCGCCACACCACTGGATGCACTCAAAAGCAGGTTCAGAACTGCTATGACCAAAGTTCGTTCCGAACCTGACCTCTACCAGTCGACTAACCATCGATGCCCATACATCCCGAGAGAAACGGCCGCCAATCTTCTTATTGATCCCAAGTTCCAGGTTACGAATCATCTTTATGACACTTTGATCCATAATGGTTTCAGGCGTAACGGCAATCTTTACTATCGCCCTCATTGTCCGTCATGCTCACGCTGCCGATCCGTTCGAATTCGAGTAAAAGATTTTGAGTTGCGTCGATCTTTTCGACGAATCATCAAAAGAAACGATAATATTTCTCTGCTACTCGCCCCGCTCCAGTTCAAAGAGGAGCATTTCTCACTCTATCGCGCCTATCAATCCGCCCGCCACCGAGGGGACGGCATGGATGACTCCGATCCGGTCAAATATCGACAGTTTATGACCAGCTCTGAAATCGACTCTTTTATGATGGAACTTCGCGATGGAGATCGACTGCTTGCGGTGTCGGTGCTAGATCGTGTCGTCGACGGCCTATCGGCAGTTTACACATTCTTCGAGCCTACCGAAGATCACCGGAGTCTTGGCACACTCGCTATTCTCCGGCAGATTGACCTTGCCTTGTCGGCCGGCCATGATTATCTGTATCTTGGTTATTGGATCTCAGACTGTAGCAAGATGTCCTATAAGGAGAGGTTTTCGCCTCTTGAGGAATTTGATACGAACGCACAACTCTGGTTGTTACATCCGTCAGTCAGATAATGGAACATCCTTCTTTTCTGACTCATCACGATTTTGAGTACGGCATTCTTGAGGAAGTTGGCCCAGGCATTAGAAGATTGACTGCACACAATCCGAGTGCATTTACATTTCACGGGACAGGAACGTACGTGATTGGCGAAGGCGATGTTGCTGTAATTGATCCGGGTCCTGAAGATTCAACTCATATCAATATGCTTGTCGAAAGTCTCCAAGGGGAAACGATTACCCGGATTCTTGTCACCCACTGTCACATGGATCACTCTCCCGGCGCACGCTTACTACAAAAATTCACCGATGCGCCGACCTATGGATTCGGCCCACACGGAACTCATCAGAGCGTTAATGGCGACTCTGGTGAAGAAGGAGTAGACGCCAGTTTTACGCCTGATGTGAAAGTTAAAGATGGTGAGACAATCAGGGCAGGCCTAGCGGAAATCGAATGCGTCCACACGCCGGGCCACACGAGCAACCATATGTGTTTTGCACTCCCAAAGACGGGTGATTTATTTACGGGTGACCACGTCATGGGTTGGTCCACCAGTGTTGTGATTCCACCGTATGGGAATATGTCAGATTATATTAATAGTCTGGAGAAACTGCTGATTCGCTCTGATCACTGCTACTGGCCAACCCACGGCCCTCCCATTGGCGATCCAAAAATATTTGTTAGATCGTTAATCGCGCATCGACTTCAGCGAATAAAAGATATCGTCGCCCTGCTTGAATTAAAACCACTGTCTATTTCAGAAATGGTTAAACCCCTTTATCCCCAGATTGATTCCCGCCTCATCGGGGCCGCCAGTCGCTCAATTTTTGCCTCTTTAATCTACCTGATAGATAGGAAGATCATAGCCAGCGATTCTGCTGTTTCTCTCCAGAGTATTTTTCGAACAATTGAGTCTTAGTCATATAAAAATACTTTTTTAAATTCGAAAATAGTACGCAACCTTTTAAGACCGTTAAAATGAATCGATCCGTTCTGACGAACGTTATGATGATATTAACGTTTTGCCGATTTTAATCTATGACCCCCTAACAACGATTATGAAAATTCAATTCTCGCTCGATCGTCGCGCCGTTTCAGAGGGGCTTGGCACCTGTCTGCTCGTGACCACAGTCGTCGGATCCGGGATCATGGCCGAAAACCTCTCAGGCGGTAACGTGGCGCTCGCTCTACTGGGAAACACCATCCCAACGGGCGCAATTCTTTTTGTACTGATCACAATGCTTGGTCCAATATCCGGCGCCCACTTAAATCCGGCAGTCACAATTTCTTTTTTCATCCAACGGAAGATCTCGGGGCCTCATTCACTGGTTTATATCGCGGCTCAGGTAGCTGGGGGCATCTTCGGGACAGTTATCGCTCACCTGATGTTCAACGAATTCCCCATTCAAGTTTCAGCGCAGATACGATCAGGTGGTGGTCAATGGCTTTCGGAAGGAGTCGCTACCTTTGGACTGGTGGCGACCATTATCGGGACAATTCGTTGGCAACCCAATGCAGTGCCAACCGCAGTGGCGCTATTTATTACCGCAGCTTATTGGTTTGCAGCCTCCACGTCTTTTGCTAATCCTGCAGTCACCATTGCACGAAGTCTGACCGACTCCTTTAGCGGCATTGCACCCCTGAGCGCCCCAGGATTTATTGGAGCCCAAATCATCGGAGCCATCCTCGCGACTTTTTTGATGGCCTGGCTTTTAAAAACGACCCAAAATCCAAGGTCCTGAGAGCGTATTGGCTAATTTGCCATTAACAATCTCAGACGATTCCCCACTCTCTCTGACAAATCGGCAAGCGTCGCAATCTGGCGCAGCACCTGATGCCAGAAAATCGTCGCCACGCCAAGATCGTCCTCGATTTCAAATAATTTTCTGGCCGCCATATCTAGCTGACGATCAGTCTCCGTTTCTAATCGCCCCAACTCTAGAATCATCTCATCAACTCGACGCACTTCTGCGTCTCCGAATCCAGTCTCTACCAGCTCATCAAGTTCATCAATGATTCTTTGGCCTTGTTCACATGCTGTCACCACACTTTTGGCAAGCGACATAACCGGTTCTTTCATCACGTCTGGCAGATGCATATTTCGCTGATCGGCAAGTTCTGCAATATCTTGTGTAATGTCCGCAATGGAATCCTGATAATCAAGGATCTCAAGAATCGTACGCCGATCTAACGCCATCATGAAACGCTTCGGCGTATGCGCGCGAATCTCATGTTTAATCTCATCGGCCTCATGCTCGAGTCGATCGATCTCTGCCCGACGATCCCGAATCGCATCCAGGTCGCCGGCCGCCATCGCATCAAGCAGAGGCAAAATCTGTCGGGCGCACAACACCGCAACACTCATATGTTGCTGCATGGGTTTAATCGGTGACCGACTCACAAGTTTATCTATCCAAGCCACAATAGCCTCCTAGGGTGCCAACAGGCCCTTAAAGAAATAAAAGAAGAAAATCGATAGTCCCGCTGCGAGAGGCAATGTTGCCACCCATGACGCAATAATCTTTCCAACTACCCTTAGATCAAGCGCGCCTATCCCACGCGCGAGCCCTACTCCCAGTACCGCTCCCACAAGTGTATGCGTAGTGGAGATTGGAATTCCCATTCGAGATGCAACCACTATAGTGGTTGCAGCAGCGAGCTCTGCTGCAAATCCCCGACTGGGTGTTAATTCAGTAATTTTCTTGCCAATCGTCTCCATGACCCGATAACCCCAAGTCGCAAGACCCACAACTATGCCGATACCGCCGATCGCCAACATCCACGGCTCAACAGGCGCTTTGCTGCCAAGATCCATGCCTTGAACCGCATGTGAGATTGCCGCAAGAGGTCCAATTGAGTTGGCCACGTCATTTGAACCATGCGCGAAAGCAATGGCGCATGCCGTCAGGATTTGAAGAACCACAAAAATTCGCTCTACCCGGCTAAAGCGTTGCTTTGGGTCGTTATTACCTAGATTAACCCGACGGATGAGAAACACCCCAAGACCCGCGCCAATCAATCCGAGCCCCACAGATCCAATCAACGACTGCGTCAAATTAAGATCAAGCTTCAGTGGTTTAAGTCCCTTAAACAGCGTCACTAATCCAATAATGAAAAACACAAAAAAGAAAAAGACAGGACCCAGTTTTCGAATCTGTGCCACAGGATCCGGCTTATCAAGAACCTTATAGCGCGTAATCTGGAAAATAAAAAAAGCAATAACGCCCGCTAACACTGGGGAGGTAATCCACGACAAAACAATTTGGGCAATCTTTCCCCACTTGACCGCATCCAGTCCGATTGCGACCGCGCCAAAACCCACAATTGCGCCAACGATTGAGTGAGTTGTTGATATCGGGAGACCAAAGCGAGTTGCCACCACCAGCAATGTGCCTGCTGCTGCCAGCGACCCCAACATGCCATAAATGAGTTGGTCGCGACCCACCATACTCAAATCGAGCATGCCTTTTCGCACGGTGTCTGTCACATGCCCACCTGCCAGAAATGCGCCTGCAAACTCGAGGATTGCGGCGACGAAAATCGCGCCCCAAACAGTTAGCGCGCCCGAACCGACACTGGTTCCCATCGCATTAGCGACATCGTTCGCGCCGATCGCCCATGCCATGTAGAGCGCGAGGACTCCAGCTACCCACAACGCGACTGGAATATCTGCAAACCACTCCATAAATATTCTCTTTTATTTTTTGATCAGTTGGATCATCGAGTTACGATGGGGCACTTTAAGATGCCTTTATCTCAAGATTATGACACTTAAAATAACGTCCTTACCTCGGAATCTGATTAACAAGTTCGTTAAAAATTTGGCCTAAATTATGTTTCGCGGTCTCTCGCGAAGTCTAACTATTTGTCCCGTTCGGCTTCTAGTGCTTTTACGCGTTTTGCGAGTTCATCCAACTGACGAAATCGGACTGCTGCTTTTCGCCAATCACCAGTCGGCAATAAACCCGTACCTGAGGAATACATCCCAGGTTTGTTGATTGAACCTGTGACCATCGCCATACCCGTGAGGTGCACATCATCACAAATGGTGACGTGATCCGCCACGCCAACCGCACCGGCCAAAATGCAGCGCTTACCGATAACCACACTGCCCGCAACACCAACGCAGGAAACGATTGCGGTGTCCTCCCCGATCTGGCAGTTATGGCCAATTTGCACCAGATTATCGATCACCACGCCGTCAGCAATCACGGTGTCACCGATAGCACCCCGGTCGATAGTCGTTACCGCGCCGATCTGGACTCGATTACCAACCGTTAGTCCACCCAGCTGAGGAATACGAACCCATTGACCATCTTCGTTTGTGTTGCCAAACCCGTGACTTCCGAGAACTGCCCCGCTTTTGATAAAACACTGCTGGCCAATCTTGACGCCGTGCATGATCGTCACGTTGGCAAAAAGGCGAGTTTCTGAACCGATAACAACATTAGCACCGATGACCGATCCGGGTTCAATAATCACCCGGTCCCCAAGCTCAGCATTCTCCTCAATTACACAATTGGGTCCAATTGATACATCTACGCCTACCTTCACACTATCCGCGATAACCGCGCTTTGGTGAATACCGGGCGGCGGCATAGGCGTTGTGTCTAGCGCCCGCGCAGTGAGCGCATAAGCCGAGTGAGGATTTTTACTGACAAGCGCTGATCCCTGCCAACCGTCGAGATCTTCTTCCCTTAATATGACCGCTCCTGCCTTACAACTCGCCAGCATTTCTCGTGATGTCGAGACCCCAAGAAAGGTGATTTGATCAGGGCCTGCTTCCTCAAGCGTTCCAAGAGAGATAACGTCAAGATCAGGATCACCATGACAACGAGCCCCTATCCGTTTTGCAAGATCACTTAGTCTCATATGGCTAATTAAGTCACTTAAATATCTATGTTGTTATCGAGCGATCAATTACGGCTACCCACGATTTCCCGATATGCCTACAGCGTTCGACTAACGGATAAGAGCCCATTGTTTCGAAGTAGTGATGATAGACCTCGACACTAATAAAACCAAGGCCATCCGAGTTTTTATTCAGGTGACACGTTAATCTCGCGCTCCAGTAAAATACGGAAATATACTTTGACGACATCAGAGGAAGAAAATAGTGCGATTAAAAGATAAGGTTGCTGTGATTACAGGAGCCGCCCAAGGCATTGGATTGGGAATTGCCGAGCGGTTCTCAGCGGAAGGTGCCAGGGTCATGATGCTCGATATCAATGAAGAGATTGGTCGAACTGCGGCCGATGGCGTGCCTGGCGCCACTTTCTTCCACATCGATGTTGCCAGTAAGCAGGAAATAAACACAACAGTCGAGCAAATAATTGCCGAGAACGGGCGAATTGATATTTGCGTGAATAATGCGGGCATTCTTCGCACCGGCGATGTTTTGGAAATCAGTGAGGAAGATTTTGACATTGTCCTTAGGGTGAATCTGAAGGGAGCATTCTTGATGAGTCAGGCTGTTGGACGTCATATGGCGAAAGCGGGAAGCGGGAGCATTATTAATATGTCATCTGTCAATGGCGTAATGACAATCCCGACGATCCTGCCCTACAACGTGTCCAAAGGAGGGTTAGACCAGCTCACCCGCGTCATGGCGATGGGACTTGCCGACAAGGGTATCCGCGTAAACGGAATCGGACCGGGCAGCATTTTGACCGAGATGCTTCAACAGGTGATGTCGGATGATGAAAAGCGCAACGCGATACTATCGAGAACGCCAATGGGGCGTTGTGGTGAAGTCGACGAAATCGCTAAGATCGCGCTTTTCCTTGCCAGCGAGGATTCATCTTACATTACGGGGCAGTGTATTTATGCAGACGGCGGCCGAATGGCGCTGAACTATACGGTACCCGTCCCAGATTAAATATCTCCCGAAAAAATCAGGGCGACTTAACACTCAACTCGTGAACCGCATCCACCAGGACCTTCACATGGTCGGGGTTTACACCTGGCGTTACGCCGTGGCCGAGATTAAATACGTGTCCGGGGCCAGAACCGAAGTCGGCTAACACCTCAGCGACAGCCGAACGAATTCGCTCTGGCGATGCGTACAGTATTGCGGGATCGAGATTACCCTGAAGCGCAACCTGATCTTTTACCATTAGCCGGGCTTGCGCCAGTGAGGTCGTCCAATCGCAACCGATCGCATCACAACCCATTGAGGCGATTTGAGGGAGCCATTGCCCGCCTCCTTTTGTAAAGACAATTATGGGCACCTTGGAGGCAATCGAATCCGACTGCAGTTCAGATAGCACCTGAGCCATCGGATCAAGAGAAAACTCTCGGTACTCTGCATGACCTAGGACGCCGCCCCAGGTATCAAAAACCATAAGCACTTGTGCCCCTGCTCGTGCTTGCGCTTTAAGGTAAAGCCCAACAGAGTGGCTTAATAAACTCAATAATTTTTGAGCAGTTGGTGCCTCGCAATAAATCATATTTTTAATTTTTGCAAAATCTCGTGAACTCCTGCCTTCAACCATATAAGTCGCAAGCGTCCAGGGACTTCCTGAAAAACCGATCAACGGCACACAATCTGCGAGTTCACGTCGAATCACTCGAACCGCCTCCAAGACATAACCCAGATCGTCTTCCGGATCCGGAACGCCAAGCGAATCGACATCGGCTTTTGAGTTTATCGGGCGTGCGAATCTAGGGCCTTCGCCCTCGTGCAGGCTAAGCCCTAAACCCATGGCGTCTGGGATCGTCAGAATATCTGAAAAAAGTATTGCCGCATCAAGGTCAAAACGCGCGAGCGGCTGCATCGTGACTTCACAAGCCAGTTCGGGCGTTTTACAAAGCGTTAAAAAATCCCCCGCCCGCTCTCGGGAAGCTCGATACTCAGGGAGGTAACGCCCGGCCTGACGCATGATCCACACCGGTGTGCAATCGACAGGTTCCCGCTTGAGGGCGCGAATAAGGCGATCGTTTTTCGGCGATCCTGTCACAATAATTCCGTCAAAGTCGATTGAATCTCACTTTGAATTTGAACTGCCGCATCACGAGGGCTTTGTGCATCCCGAATGGGTCGGCCCACGACAAGATAATCGGACCCGTCAATCAGTGCTCGGCGAGGCGTGACTGCTCGCTTCTGATCATCGTCGTGAGCTCCAGATCGGATACCGGGAGTGACGATAACGCCGTTTTGACCTAATGTCTTTCTCAGCATCTGCGCCTCTTGGCCTGATGCCACCACTCCAGCACAACCGGAGGCAATCGCACGTCTGGCTCGAGAACAAACGAGTTCAGGAATATCGCAATCAAAGCCCAAATCGAGCATATCGGCTTTATCAAGACTGGTAAGCACCGTGACTGCAAGGATACCCACTCCGTTAGCGGCATCTGCAGCCGCTTTCATCATGGCGTCATTGCCATGAACCGTAGCAAAGGTAATTCCCCTGCCCTGCAACTGACTCACTGCACGACCCACTGTCGCCGGCACATCAAAAAATTTGAGGTCGACAAAGACATTCTTTTTTTGACCGGTTAGCCAATCCACAATTCCAAACCCATCGGCACCCGTGAACAGTTCGAGACCCACTTTATAAAAATTAACGGCGTCACCAATTTCAGTAACCAGCGCACGCGCCTCAGGGGCAGACGGGACATCCAACGCAACAATTAAACGTTGCTTAGGCGGAATTAATGTCTGGCTCATCTCCAACTCTTTCTAGGCGACTGCCTTGGCATGGGTTAACCCCTTTAAATAATCATCGACACTTTGAGCGACAGCGCGGCCCTCCTGTATCGCCCAGACCACCAGCGACTGCCCTCGCCGGCAATCTCCAGCTGCAAAAACGGATCCCTCACCGCAGCGATAGTCGGGTGCGGCTGCCACAATATTTGAACGTTGATCACGAGCGAGGTCGAGCTGATCCGGTAACGTCGACTCAGGCCCCATGAAACCCATCGATAAAAACACCAGATCACATTTCCAATCTTGCTCGGATCCCTCAATTTCACTAAACGGCGCATCTTTTGAGGGTTGATGCCAATCGACTTCGATCGTCCGCACGCCAATCAACTGCCCAGATTCATTCTTCAGGAATGATTTTGAGAGCAGGTTATAGCTTCTGGGGTCTTTACCAAACTTATGCTTCGCCTCCGAGTGCGCGTAATCACTTCGTAAAATTAAGGGCCACTTTGGCCATGGGTTCTGTTCGGCTCGACTGTCAGGAGGGCAATTCAACAGCTCAAAGTTAACCACACTCTCACAACCTTGACGCAGAGCCGTTCCGATGCAGTCGGCGCCAGTATCACCACCGCCAATCACAATCACTCGTTTACCCGCTGCATTAATAGACGTTGCGCGCTCGTCAATGAGACTTTTCGTGCTGCGGGTCAAGTAATCCATCGCAAAATAAATTCCAGAAGCCTCGCGACCCGGAATCGACAAGTCACGTGGCACGGTCGCCCCTATTGCCAACACAACCGCATCAACCTCTCTGTGTAACTCTTCTGTCGAAATATGGCTCACGGACTGGCCGGTATCAGTCATGATCGCGTTTGAATGACTCGCAGAGATTTCGACCGGACTTCCCACGCTGGTGTTGACTCTGAACTCGACGCCCTCTGCCCGTAATAAGTTCACGCGTCTATCCACTAACTTTTTCTCCAGCTTCATATTGGGAATGCCATAGATCAATAATCCTCCAATCTGATCAGCGCGCTCGTAAACCGTCACTGAATGGCCCAATTTGTTCAACTGATCTGCCGCCGCGAGGCCTGAAGGGCCCGAGCCCACCACTGCCACTTTCAGTCCAGAACGTTTACTCGGTGGCCGAGCGGTTACCCATCCCTCATCGAATCCACGATCCACAATAGCTTGCTCGATATTTTTAATGGTGACAGCAGGTTCGGTTATTCCGAGTACGCAGGCGCCCTCACAAGGTGCTGGGCAGACACGTCCGGTAAATTCGGGAAAATTATTTGTCGCGTGAAGGCGATCCAGCGCAGCTCGCCATTCTCCCCGATAAATAAGATCATTCCACTCCGGAATAAGATTATCAACGGGGCATCCATCATCTGACTGACAGAACGGCACGCCACAGTCCATGCAGCGAGCCCCTTGTAACTTTAATTGATCGGTATTGCCTCTAGAAAAAATCTCATCAAAGTCATTAATACGAACTTCCTCGTCCCGGTACGGGACAATGGTTCTAGGGATTTCTTTAAATCCGGTAACTTTACCCATAAGACAATAGTCCTCTGACTGCTCTCAGGCTGTGCCCTGCTGGATTATTAACTCCTCGCACAAGTCTCGCGGACCAGTAACGGCGGCACCATGTCCACCCTCCGCGAGTACCCTTTTGTAATCCCGAGGCATTACTTTAATAAATCTTGTCAAAGCGCTTTTCCAATCTTTAATCAAGTCTTCCGCAACTGTTGAGCCCGTTAACCTGTGATGTTCCTTAAGAAGACTAAATAACTCCGCTGCCTCTTGATCGTTTTCGATGTCATCAAGATCAACCATGTCCTGATTACAGTTAACCGCAAACCGATCACGGTCATCGGCCAAAACGTAGGCAATTCCGCCCGACATCCCAGCCGCGAAATTCCGGCCGGTAGGGCCTAGTACCACGACTCGCCCCCCGGTCATATATTCACAACCATGATCCCCAACGCCTTCCACGACCGCTTGTGCGCCGCTATTTCGAATCGCGAAACGCTCGGCCGCGATCCCTCGAAAAAAAGCGCTTCCCGCAGTCGCACCATACAACACGACATTACCCACTATCACATTTTTTTCGGGTAAAAACTTACTATCTGGATGCGGGTAAACAATAATCCTTCCACCGGATAGGCCTTTTCCAACGTAATCGTTTGCATCTCCCTTCAACTCCAGCGTAATACCGTTTGCAAGCCACGCCCCAAAACTCTGTCCAGCAGATCCTGTGAATCGCCCATGTATCGTGCTATCCGGCAACCCGACTTCTCCCCATCGCTTAACGACCTCGTATGACAGTAGCGTGCCCACTGTCCGGTCGGTATTCTTGATCGGCAAGTCAAAATCAACTCTTTCCGCACGTTCAATTGCGGCATGGCTGAGGCCGATTAGGTGCGTGTTGTCCAGCGCGCGGTCGAGTCCATGGTCTTGGACTTGCTGACAAGTAGTTCCAGCTTTTGGGTGAGGCTTTTTCGGGGACTCAAGTAAGAGACTCAGATCAAGACCACTGGCTTTCCAGTGCGACACCGCTGCGCTTGATTCGAGAATTTCAGTTTTTCCGACCATATCAATAAAAGTGCTAACGCCTAACTGGGCCATAATGGTTCGAACTTCCTCGGCCACAAAAAACAAATAATTAACGACATTTTCAGGCACACCGTGAAACTTCTCTCTGAGAACGGGATCCTGTGTTGCAATTCCAACCGGACAGGTATTCAGGTGGCATTTTCGCATCATGATGCACCCCAGTGCGATCAGTGGTGCGGTCGAAAAGCCAATCTCTTCAGCGCCCAGTAACGCCCCGATAACGACATCCCGGCCCGTTTTGATTCCCCCATCAGTCTGCAACGTCACTCGACTCCGCAGGTCATTCATTACAAGCGTCTGATGCGTCTCAGCAATCCCAAGCTCCCAAGGCAAACCCGCATGCTTAATACTGGTCAACGGTGATGCACCAGTGCCCCCGCTGTCGCCAGAAATCAAAATATGGTCAGCGTGCGCCTTCGCAACCCCCGCCGCAATCGTACCCACCCCAACTTCCGAAACCAATTTAACGCTTATCCTTGCAACCGGATTTGCATTCTTCAGATCATAAATTAACTGGGATAGATCTTCGATAGAGTAAATATCATGGTGAGGCGGAGGCGATATTAAGCCGACACCCGGCGTCGAATATCGAATCCTGGCAATAGTGGCATCGACTTTAGATCCAGGTAGTTCGCCACCTTCTCCTGGTTTAGCACCCTGAGAAATTTTGATCTGAATCTCATCCGCATTGGCAAGGTACCAACTGGTCACCCCGAATCGACCCGAGGCCACTTGCTTGATTGCCGAGCGTTTAAGATCCCCATTTGGCAGCGGATTAAAACGTTCCGGATCCTCACCGCCTTCTCCTGTATTGCTTTTACCGCCCACGCGATTCATTGCAATAGCCAAAGTTTCATGTGCCTCTGGCGACACCGATCCGAAACTCATGGCGCCAGTACAAAAACGCTTAACAATCTCTGAAGCGGGTTCTACCGAATCAACAGAGATCGCTGAACCCGCAACACCCTCACGAAGATGCATCAATCCCCTCAAAGTACAACGTCCTGACGCTTCTGAGTTTATCGTTTCGGAAAATTCCTGGTAGGCCTGTGAACTGTTTTGTTGAGCCGCTCGCTGAAGACTCGAAATTGCTTTGGGCTCCCAGGCATGTTTTTGTCCCCCCGAACGCCAGTGATACTCACCGGGGTTTGGAAGCGTTCCAGAATCAACTAACGGCGCTTCAGCGTAACCGAGATGATGTCGTCGTAAAATCTCCATCCCTAAGACATCAAAACCCACTCCCTGTAATCGACTCGCGGTCTCCGTAAAGCAAAGATCGATCACCTCGTCTTGTAATCCCACCGCCTCAAATATTTGAGCGCCCTTGTAAGACTGGAGCGTTGAAATACCCATCTTACCCATCACTTTTAGAATGCCCTTTGCGACACCCTTACGGTAAGCCTCAACAATCGAGTGATCATCCGGGAAGTGCTCAGCATCGAGCCTCAAATCGCGACGCGCTTGCCAAAGTGCTTCAAAAGCGAGATAAGGATTAATCGCATCGACGCCAAACCCAACAAGAAGGCAATGATGATGCACCTCGCTGGCTTCTCCTGTCTCAACAACTAAGCCAATTCGAGTTCGCTTAGAGGTTCTGACCAGTCGTTGGTGGACAGCCCCCGCAGCGAGTAACGTACTAACAGGAGCGTTCTGTTGGCTGACTAATCGATCAGAAAGGACAACGATATTAATCCCATCATCAACAGCGGCTTCAGCCTCAGTACAGATTCGCTCGATCGCCCGCTTTAAGCCCGCGGGACCATCCGCCTCTGGAAACGTGATATCGATTGTTACACTTTTCCAACCGCGATAATCAAGCGCTTGTAGCGCTGCCAGATCACTTTGGGTGAGAATCGGTTGCTTAAGGCGCAATCGATGACAATGCGACGGCGTCGTGCTTAAAAGATTTTGTTCGGGGCCGATAAAACACTCGAGCGACATAATGACATCTTCTCGTATGGAGTCGATCGCAGGGTTCGTCACTTGAGCAAATAGCTGCTTAAAATAATCGTAGACCAGTCTGGGCTGATCCGATAGACAGGCGAGCGCTGAGTCGTTACCCATCGACCCAATAGGATCGCGTTGCTCCAGCACCAACGGAATCAGCATAAAATCCAAAGTCTCTCTGGTATAACCAAAGGCCCTGAGTCGTGGCACAAGAGTCTCTTCTGAAAGGCCAGGCACGAAGTCCGCTTTTGGCAATTCAGACAACTCTATTTTTTGTTCAGTCAACCATTGGTCATACGGTCTTTGGTTGGTCAGACGTTCCTTAATTTCGTCATCAGGAACCAATCTGCCCTTTTCAAAATCAACCAGAAACATTCGCCCCGGTTGGAGTCGACCTTTCTCTTTTATCATAGTGGGATCGAGTTCTAGGACTCCAACCTCGCTCGACATGATGACCCGGTCATCTGAAGTAACGTAATACCGACTAGGTCTAAGCCCGTTTCGATCCAGCACCGCCCCAATGCATCGGCCATCAGTAAAAGTGACTGACGATGGACCGTCCCACGGCTCCATCATTGATGAGTGATATTCGTAAAATGCACGTTTCGACGCGGTCATTAATTCATGTTTCTGCCAAGCCTCTGGAATCATCATCAAAACTGACTCTGGAAGCGTACGTCCCGTTACGGTTAGGAAATCGAGGGCATTATCCAGTCCGCTCGTGTCGGAGCAGTTAGGCTCAATGACGGGGAATACCGCTTCGAGTTGATCGCCAAAAAGATCGCTTTCCATGCTTCCTTCCCTCGCACGCATCCAATTTCTGTTACCGCGAAACGTGTTGATCTCACCATTATGAGCAATCATTCTCATTGGGTGAGCGCGATCCCAGCTTGGGAAAGTGTTGGTCGAAAAACGTGCGTGCACCATCGCAAGATGACTGACGTAATCTGATGCTTGCAAATCAATAAAGTAATCCATCAGCTGCAACGTTCGCAACATACCCTTGTAGACCATCACGCGCGTTGAAAGCGAACAGATATAGAACATCTCGGACTGTGACGAAGAATTATCTGCACACAGAAGATGACCTGCACTTTTCCGGATCAGATAAAGTTTTCGCTCAAACTCTTCTTGACTAATATCGGGTGCCGCCTCAATCAACAGCTGCTCTATATGCGGCTCAGACAATCTGGCAGCAGAACCGATATCCGCCGAATCCGGTGCAACTGGCACGACTCTCCACCCTAGCAGCAACTGACCATACTGATCGACAAGATTCTCAACAATCCGTTTGCACTTTTGGCGTTGAAGTAAATTTTTAGGCAGAAATACTAAACCGGCACCAAATCTCCCTTGCTCTGGAAGATCAATGCCAAGTTCCTGGAAAATAACTCGAGATAGAAATTGATAAGGCAATGCGGTGAGGATTCCAGCACCATCTCCACTATTGGGCTGCGCCCCTACTCCTGCCCGGTGCTCCATACTCTTAAGCAGCTCATAGCCATCATCAACGATACTCCGACTTGCAATGCCCTTGATATGAGCGACCATACCCACACCGCAACTATCGTGCTCGTAGCGGGGATCATAGAGCCCGTGTGACGAATTCAGTTGCGTGGTCATTGATCGTGCTGACTCCATTGGTAATCGTGCCATATGGCGCCGCGACACATCTTGCCCACTGCGATGTCATCGGAAGTGGGCCTCAAGATCGGGAAAGCAGCAATCTGAGCGTTAATCTAAGAGATCGCGCCGCAGACTTTTCATGATGGGGTCGACAAATTATAGCGACAGCTAAAATTCGCTTCAAACAAAAGGTTTATGCCTACCCAAAAACGAGTTTTGGCGATTTACTGCCCTCTTATGGTGCAAAAAGGGGTAACAGACTTAGGCCGTCGTAAATTCGTTTAATACCTGAAGCAACACCTCTTCTGGGTAGTCTTCGACTAACTTTGCATACCCCAGCCCATGGAGCAGTACCAAGCGAATCTTTCCGGCAACGACTTTTTTATCCACCGACATATGCTTTAAAAAATCGTCTGCGGTCATTCCTTGTGGCGGCACAACCGGCAAATTAACTCTCAGCAATAAACTGCGAGTTCTATCGACTATTTTACAATCTAGCCATCCTAATTTTTCAGACATCGTTACTGCCATCAACATGCCCACTGCGACGGCCTCTCCATGCAACCACGAGCCGTAACCGGATGCCGTTTCGATTGCATGTCCAAAAGTGTGCCCTAGATTCAAGATCGCACGCTCTCCAGCCTCCTTCTCGTCACTGGCGACAATCTCTGCTTTGTGACGACAAGATTCCATAATCACATATTGAAGCGCTTCTTGATCGCAGTTAAGAAGCTGATCCATATTTAACTCTAGCCATTCAAAAAAAAGGCGATCGCGAATCAAACCATACTTAATAACTTCAGCAATGCCCGCAGCCAGTTCGCGAAATTCAAGCGTACGAAGGGTGTCCGTATCAGCAATTACACAAGCGGGTTGATGGAAAGCACCAATCATATTTTTTCCCGCCGGATGGTTTACCGCGGTCTTGCCGCCGACGGCAGAATCGACCTGCGCTAATAAAGTGGTGGGAATTTGGACAAAAGGGACGCCCCGCTGATAGCAAGCCGCCGCAAACCCAACCAAATCGCCAATCACACCGCCACCAAGCGCGACTAACGTCGCGTCTCGGCTGAATCGATTTTGCAAAAGCGTATCGAAAACGCGCTGGAGTGTCTCGAGGCTTTTATACTGTTCACCGTCAGGAAGCGTTTCGAAGATCACACGGCGGTCCCCCAACAAACCAATAACGTGATCAAGATAAAGGGGGGCCACTGTTTCATTTGTGACCACTAAAACGTCATCGCCGGGTATGTATGCAGAAACTCTATTGGGTTCCGCGAGCAGTCCGCTGCCCACGATTATGGGATAACTGCGACTCCCAAGGTCAACGTTTAGCGTTGCCAACGTTTTCTTATCTCGCTACAGATATCCTTGGCGACCGCGTGCGGTGATCTCGAGTCGGTTTCAAAAATGATATCAGCTTCAGCTCGATAAAGAGGTTCACGCTCCTCCATAAGCGCCTCGAGAACTTTGCGGGGATCTTCACCGGTATTCAGTAATGGGCGGTTTTTACTGGACCGCGTCCGCTCAACCAACATCTCTAGAGTCGCATGCAGATAAATTACAAGTCCGTTATGGCGCATTGCCTTCCGGACGTCTTCCCGAGTGACCGCGCCACCGCCTGTGGCCAGGACAATATTTTTTCGCTTTACCAACTCAAAAATCTCTTTTGCCTCTCTCTCCCGAAAACCCGCCTCCCCTTCAATATCAAAAATAGTACTGATGCTAACGCCTGTCCGCTCTTCGATCTCTTGATCTGAGTCCACAAAGTCCATCCCCAAACTCTTTGAAAGAGAGCGGCCGACAGTTGTCTTGCCTACGCCCATAGGGCCAACTAGATAAATATTGCTCGCGGATATCATGACAAGGCGCTAAGAAGCGTAATGGTAATGGTTAAGAAATCAGCCCGATGTCAGTACTGGGTTGACAATACGTGGCGTCAGAAAAATAAGTAGCTCACTCCGATTATCAAGGATTCCTTTGGTTCTGAAAAGGGGGCCAAGGATTGGAAGGTCCCCAAGCACGGGAACCTTGGACACATTATCGGCGGTTTGCTGCTCGTAGATACCGCCCAACACAACCGTCTCACCATTATCCAATAGCACCTGAGTTCTAACCTGAAGTGTGTTGATATTCTCCTCGGTTGCAGAAACGAACGAATCTTTTGTTACAAAGACATCAAGAATAACGCGGTCATCTGGCGTGATCTGGGGCGTCACCGTTAGACCTAAAACGGCTTTTTTAGTTACAACGGTTCCTTCTCCTAGTGTGTTTGTCGTAAAGATACGCTCTTGACCTTGTTCAATGTGGGCCTCCTGTTTATCTGCCGTTAACAATCGAGGATTCGCCACAATCTTCCCGTTACCCTCGGCTTCCAGCGCTGAAATCTCAAGATCAATCAAACTGGCCCAGCCTGCGCCGGCCTTAGCAAGCGTTAAGGCGTAGGATGCGGGAGAAACCGAACCAATGCCTTGCGCTGGGAAATTGACGCCTAAAGAGCCATCACCACTCGCACTTACCCCATCCGTCCGAATAGTTCCCGTGTTGGATAACGAACCAGAACCCATTGCCGTCCCCAGACTGGTGTTGCTGTTTATACCCGTCAGTCCGAGTTTAACGCCAAGGTTTCGACTGAAATTTTCTTTTGCCTCGACGATACGTGTCTCTATCAAAACCTGTTTGACCGGTCGATCTAATTCCGCGACCAGTTTTCGAATTTCACGGATCTTGCTTTGAGTATCCTGAACCAGCAAAGAATTGGTGCGCTCATCAACCGTTACACTCCCACGCTCGGAGAGCAAGCGATTCTCTTCTGTCTGCACCTCTGCGACCGACACGTTACCAAACATAGACTGCTGTACATTTGGCTCTATTGCCCGCACCGACTTTAGAAGTTCACCAATGTCTTCGGCTTTTGCATAGTTGATTTGAATTAGATCAGAAACTAAAGGCTCTAATTCACTCACCTGTCGGGACGCTTCAAGCGCTAAACGTTCCTGATTCGCAATCTCCTCGGCGGGCGCGATCCAGACCACATTACCCTGCTCCCGTCTCGCAAGACCTTTGGTTTGCATTATCGTATCAAGCGCCTGATCCCAAGGCACATCCCTCAGGCGTAAGCTCATTTCTCCGGTAACGGTATCGCTAATTACAAAATTCAAACCCGTTTCTTGCGCAATCTGTTGAAGCGCACTTCTAATGGGAATATTCTGAAAATCAAAGCTGATTAAATTTCCACTATAAACTGCCGATTCAGAGCCTTCCGTTACACCCGTCGGTTTTTCGGAAACTTCCAAGATAAATCGCTGTCCAGTTTGAATCGAGACAAATTCAAAGCGGCCATAAGGCGTCACCACAATTCGAACGCCGCCTTCAGTCGCAAATGCATCAACAAACTGCACCGGCGTTGCAAAATCAACGACATCAAGGCGTTTCTGAAGCGAGCCATCCATCGTTGCATCTGCAATATCGATCACAATCTCACCCAGATATTCGCGCACGTCAACTCTCGCATCATCATCTTCAAATTCGAGAATGACTCGCCCGGCAGAGTCACGCGTCCGCCTGAAATCTACTTTTGATAGTTGAACACCATTGACTCGAGATATGCCCGACGCACTATCGACTTTCGGAGCGTCCGCCAAATTTGAGGTCGACGCCACCGGATTAATAATCAACGTCATGCCGTCACTTCTATCAATCGACTCAAAACTGGCTGGCCCAATAAGATTAATAACGATCCGAGATCGCTTCTCGTCTTCGGCGACAAGCAGATTCTCAACGGCGCCCCGACCAACCTCGATCACGGAATTCTCAATCTGTTGATCCAAACCGAAAAAATCGAGCACGAGCCTATCAGGCCCGGTGGTCCGAAACATGCGCGGCTTCTCAAACGGACCGTCCACATCTAAATCAATCTGGACTTTTCCACTGGGGAGGTAGGTATGGGTAACCGACGTTAATGAAATCGAGTCTTGGGCCCAACTCACTGAAGGCAGATAACTCGCCACAACAACGATGGCCAAAATCAGCTTTAGGCAGCGGACGAAAGAAGTACGATGTTGCATAGCGTTGAATCTACTCGAATTCAAAAACAATTACTCACCGTTCGTCAGTTGAATCGAACGAACTTCCCAGCGTCCTGATGCACCCTGGAGCCGCTCTTCGATCTCCAGACTGCCTGTCGATTCGTCAATCTGAATTATTTTTCCAGTATTTTGTCCCAAATAGGACCCAACAACGACTCTGTAAATCTGACCATCTGGCGCGTTAATCAGGGCCCAATCCTGTTCATCGAGACTCATTGTTCCCACTAATTTCAATGCGTCGAGCGGAAAATCCTCGAGAGGCTCTCGAGATCTAGTGACATCAGGTTCAAGTGGATCAGGTCCAATATCGGGCTCCACGCCATCATCTTCTTTACCAAAAACATTACTGGGCGCAAACGGATCTCGAGCCTCGTCAGCAGTATAAACAACCACCTCGACCGATGGCTGATCGGGTAACGCTTCAACTTCGGGTACGGTATCTTGATGAAGTGTCAAAACATAGCGCTCAAGATCGGCAAGGGTGCGCTCCTCAGAACACCCGAACATTAAAAAAGTAACAAGCCCTACGGCGCATACCCTTTTCACCATACTCAACCCAAGACGCTCCACTTTAAAATCCGTCCGGCAGGTAGCTATAGGTCTGAAGCATTAACGAAGCGCTTACACGATTGTCGTCCCCCGAGCTCAACCCCATCTCCCCGACCGTGACAATCCTTGGCATCTGTGCGAGGTCACTTATAAAATTCGCAATCTGGTGATATGACCCTTTTACTTCAACCAGAATAGGTAACGACGCATAAAACGTCTCCAGAACTTGCGATTGAGGATCAAAAACCACGAACTCTAAACCACGACGAGCACCTGCCTCAGTGATATTAACGAGCAAAGAGGGCACCTCTGAACTGTCAGGTAGCTTTTCCAACATCGCTGACAGCAACGCCTCAATCTCGGTCATCTGCTTCTTGTAAGCCGGGAGATTAACGACCATCCCCTTTTTGACATCAAAACTTTGTTTAAGTTCTATTTCGACATTTCGGGATGACGCTAGGGAAGACCTCTGACCTTCAAGCAAAAAATACCAAGATAATAAAACAAGGGTCAGACACCCAACAAACGCAATAATTACGATAAACCACGCGGGCCAATCGCTTGGCTGATTCATATCAACACGTTTCAGATCATCCTGCCAACTCATGCGCCAGGTCCATTTTTGCGAGTCACGGTTTCCCCTCGTTCATCTTTTCCGGCTCGCCGGATTGAGTCGAGGAAACCCATAGCTCAAACTCTTGGGTTTCGCCCACGTTAATTAGATCAAGTTTTGGGCGATCGAACGATGGCGTGCCTGTCAGTTGCTCCATGAGCGCAGAGATTCGAGAGCTAGATTGTGCGACTCCTGTAAAGCTAATCCCATCGGGGGTTCTTTTGAGAGATGAAAAGAAAATGCCTTCAGGCATGGAAGTTGCGAGCTCCATCATTCCCCGAACCAGTTTTGGTCGCTCAGCCTGCAATCGATTGATCACTTCCATCCGCGCCATGAGTTCCTCCTTTCGCTTTTGGATATCTTTAATCTCTTGCAATTGACGCTCGACTCGCGAAATCGCCTGCTTCAAAAACTGATTACGGCTATTCTGGTAACTGATATCCGCATTCTGCTTCCACCACACCCCTGAAAGACCCACAAGAGTGGCAGAAAAAAATATTGCAGCAATTGTGATAGCCGTTCGTCTTTGACGCTGACGACGCTCATCTCTCCACGGCAGTAAATTGATGCCTGAAATCATCGAGCACCCCGCACTGCCAATCCCACGGCTTTAATCATAATAGGCCCATGGCGAGAAACTAACTTACTTGCTCGAATTCGACTTCCCGTCGCAAAAGGATCAGCAATGAGCGTGGGAACACCAATATAAGACTCAATCTCCCGGGCAACCTCAGGAATTTGCACGCAACCCCCACTAATCAGTAGCGCGTCAACATGCGATAAACCATGTCGGGTCGACAGGCAAAACTCTAGCCCCCGGGCCGCTTCGCGAGCCATTGCTTCTCGGAAAGGTTTAACCAGATCCTGCTGATAATTTTGTGGCAACTCCCCGGTGCGCTTGAGCGCCTCTGCCTCTCGATAGTCGATTCCATAACGTGAGCGAATATTTTCGGTCAAAATCCGACCGCCAAAACTCTGATCCCGACCATAAACCGATCTGCCGTCGATAAACAAATCGAGACGCGTTGTCACGTCGCCAAAACTCATAAAAGCAATTGCCCGGCCTTCCAGGGGTTCCCCTAATGTTTCAGCAACAAATTCATAGCCCCTTTCAATCGCAAATAACCCAGCATCCACAACAACCGCCTTCAGTCCCGCGATTTCCAACGCAGCAGCATAATCTTCGACAATTTCTCTCCTGCACGCCGTGATCATAACTTGATCATCACTGCCGTCCCGCGCGCCGCCTGATACGGCAAAGTCAAGATATATCTCCTCAAGAGGATGTGGAATCTGCTGAGCCGCCTCGATCATCACCTGTTCTTCGATCTCACCGTCACTTAACCCGGCAGGAAGGTTGATCGTCCGCGTAATGACATGGGTTTGGGAGACAGCAACAATCGCCGACTTGCGCGAACTCTTTGAATGAGTAACGGCCCGGCGAATAGCTTCACTGGTCGCTTCAAGATCATTAATACCGTGCTCGATAATCGCATTTTTTGGAAGGGGCTCAAATCCCGCTCGGTCCGCTCGATACCCTTTACCGGAAGTCGACATCTCGAGAACTTTTACCCCTGCACTGCCAATATCGATTCCGAGTGCGGCGGGTGTTTTACTTGATTTGAGACTCATAGGATGAAGTTTACCGCGAGGATAAACTTCACTGCGAATATCCTTTTACTTCTTTTAATCGATCAAACTCCCGCATTTGGTAAAATGCGCTACGTCAGCCCGATATCCGTCGAGCATCACCGCCCATCACGCAAAGAAGGCATCTATGCGAATTCGCACGCTTGCTTGGCTCCTAATTGGACTTGCCGCCACAGCAGTCCTGATCATGAGCGGCGCTGTCGCTATCATTTGGGCCGATCTCCCCAAAATCACCGAGGTTCAAGATATCCGGTTAAAAGAACCCCTTCGAATCTACACAATCGATGGAAAGCTAATCGGTGAATTTGGGGACGAGCGAAGAATTACGGTGAAGATTGGCGACACCCCGCAACCGCTGATAGACGCTATTCTGGCGGCAGAAGATGATCGGTTTTACGCTCATCACGGGATCGATATATTTGGGGTTGCAAGAGCTATTTTTGCCAATCTCAAGTCAATGCGAACCCGCCAAGGCGCGAGCACGATCACGATGCAAGTGGCGCGCAATTACTTCTTGACCCGGGAAAAGACCTATAAGCGAAAAGTAAAAGAGGCTTTGCTTGCGTTCAGGTTAGAGCGAGAGCTGGAAAAATCGCAGATTCTCGAGTTGTATTTGAACAAGATTTTTCTCGGGCATCGCGCCTACGGGTTTCAAGCCGCATCATCTTTTTATTACAACAAACCGCTCTCTGAATTATCCCTTGCCCAAATTGCAATGCTGGCAGGACTACCCAAGGCGCCTTCAACAAGTAATCCAGTTAGCAATCCACGACGAGCAGTGAATAGAAGAAACTATGTGCTCGGGCGCATGAACGACTTGGAATTTATTTCCGATGACACCTTTCTTCAGGCGAAATCTGAGCCAATTACCGCCAATCGACACCGACTTGAGATCGAACTTGAGGCGCCCTACGTTAGCGAAATGGTCCGCGAATATATGGTTGAACAATATGGAAGAGCGGCTTATGAATCTGGATATCGGGTCTACACAACGGTCGACTCCAATCTACAACAAAGCGCAAATAAAGCGATCGTCGACGGCTTGATCGGCTACGGAGAGCGCCATGGATTTAAAGGCGCTTCAGGGCGGATTGATCCTGTTCTGCATCATTCAACTGAAAAACGAATCCTCGAATTAAAGAAATTTCCCGCGGTAAGCAATTTACAGCCCGTTATGGTGCTTCGCCCCGGGGGGGACGCAATTGACATCCTGACCTCGACAGGTATCCATAAATCACTGAGCGCTGACAGCTGGCGCTGGACAAACAAAAGTCCCTCGCAATTACTACACCCCGGCGATGTTGTTTACCTGTTCAAGACTGAAACTGGGGCTCGACTCGCAAATATTCCTAAAGTGCAAGGCGCCCTGGTTTCTCTCAGTCCGAGCGATGGATCCATTCTCGCACTAACCGGCGGATTTGACTTCCGCCAGAGTCGCTTCAACCGTGTTACGCAGGCCCAAAGGCAACCCGGATCAAATATAAAACCATTTATTTATTCCTCAGCAATCGCAAATGGTTTTACAGCTTCCACCTTGGTCAGCGGGGCGCCCATCGTGATTGAAGATGACATTGGTGGCGCGTGGAGACCACAAAATTACAGCAAGAAAGTCTTCGGCCCAACTCGACTTCGAAAAGCACTTAGCCTCTCTCTGAATTTGGTTTCTGTTCGATTGGTAAGGGCGCTTGGTATCGATACCGTGCGTGCCTATCTTGGAAGATTTGGTTTTAATTCCGAGCGTCTCCCCAAAGGGCTGTCTTTAGCGCTCGGCTCGGCAACAGTAACGCCAATGGAAATTGCTCGAGGATATGCCAGCTTTGCGAACGGCGGATACTTAATCAATCCTTTCTTTATCGCACGAATAGAAGATCAGGATGGCGCAATCGTTGAGTATGCAAATAGAGAGATGATTTGCCCCGACTGTCCAGCGCCCCAAACAAAAACCGGATCAAATCAAAATAGAATTGTAGATAGTCGGTTTGCCCTACGCATTATCTCTGAGGAGAACGCATTTATTATCGATAGCCTAATGAAAGAGGTTGTCAGTAACGGAACAGCGAAGGCCGCAATGCAGTTAAATCGCTCAGACCTCGCTGGGAAAACGGGAACCACTAACAATTACTTTGATGCGTGGTTCACTGGATACAATCCCGATGTTGTCACAAGCGTATGGGTCGGTTTCGACTCACCTCAGGATCTCGGCAAGGGTGAATCAGGCGCCCGGGCGGCGCTTCCGATCTGGATAGACTACATGCGTGTCGCGTTGGAAGACCGTCCTGATCTTAAACGTGGAATCCCGGACACAATCGTTGAACTCCGCACGAATCCAGTCAGCGGATTGCGGGCGACAGAGGAAGACCCTGATGCCTACCTCGAATTTTTTGTGCGCGGAAGCGAGCCGCCGTTCCCTGATCCCGAGTCGTTAATCGACCCTATTCAGGGTCTTTTCTGAAAAATCACTAATAACCTTAGCAACTTAAAACATCGCTGCCTCACTCGATGGGAGCGAAGGTTGCAACTGCCAAAAGTCAGGCTAGCATTTATAGCACTGGTGAAATTGACATCACTCAGATACAACAGAGTCAGTGACAGAAGTTGCGTTCTTTTTCTTTTTTGCAATCTTCTTCTTGGTGGTTTTTTTCTTTATCACTTTCTTTGCTCTTTTTGGTCGCGCGGCCGGCTTTTCCTCAATTTGCCAACTACCGTCTCGGAAGAAACCTCTCCATCCCGTCGCCTTCCCATCGATTTCAGTCATGACGTACTGCTCTTTTGTTTTTCGACTAAATCGAATTTGGGCAGGATTCCCGTCCGCGTCATGGGTTGGGGCATCAGCTAAGTACCGATGCTTTGGATCGAGTTGCTCAGCAACCGAAAGCACCTCCACAACCAAAGGCGCGCGCGTTTCCCGATTACGAGGAAACTTGCTGGCGGCTAAAAATAATCCAGATGCTCCATCGCGCAGTAAATAAAAATCATCTACCTTCTTGCACGGCAAATCCGGCATTGGAATGGGATCGGCCCTAGGAGGCGCCGGCTCGCCGCTGCGTAATAATTTTCGGGTATTTTTACATCCATCAGAAGAGCAGCCGAAGTATTTTCCAAAACGCCCTGTTTTAAGCTGCATCTCCTCACCACATTTATCACACTCTAATGTGGGCCCATCGTAACCTTTGAGCTTAAACTCACCCGATTCCACCTCAAATCCTGAACAGTCCGGGTTGTTCCCGCAAACATGGAGCTTACGATTTTCATCCACAAGGAATGAGGTCATGGCGCTTTGACAGATACTACAGCGTTTGACCGTGACTAACTGTCTCGCCTCGTGATCATCATCAACGGTTGCTTCTTCGACGTCCTCTCCAGGAATAAGATTTATAGTCTGAGTACATCGCTCTTTCGGCGACAACGCATACCCCGAACACCCCAGAAATACGCCGGTTGCACCGGTTCGAATTTGCATCACTCTCTCACAGGCCGGGCATTTAATGTCGGTTTCAGTTGGTAGATTTGCGCGCATACCTCCCACCGCCGTCTTACCCTCTCCTTCGCCCCGAGCCGCTTCGAGTTTCTGCTCAAAACCGCCATAAAAATTATCGAGCACCTCTTTCCAGTTCCGGCGACCTGACGCGACTTGATCTAAGGTTGCTTCCATTTCGGCAGTAAAACCATAGTCCATCAAATCGGAAAAATTTTCCCGAAGACGATCTGTCACAATCTCGCCCATTTTCTGAGCGAAGAATCGACGATTGATCAGTTTCACATAGCCGCGATCCTGGATCGTCGAGATAATTGAAGCGTACGTGGATGGTCTACCAATACCTCTTTTCTCCAATTCTTTCACCAGGCTGGCTTCAGTAA
The DNA here is from genome assembly GCA_051201575.1 of Arenicellales bacterium nBUS_48. Lineage (GTDB taxonomy): Bacteria > Pseudomonadota > Gammaproteobacteria > Arenicellales > UBA868 > UBA868. The sequence goes on from CP179197.1 coordinate 2,113,117, forward strand.
AACGTCCCACTGGCTTCGTAAATTTTTGCTCTGGATCCAGTTCAATGAGAGTCAGTACTTCTCCTTCCGGAATATCAGGCAGCACTTCGTCTTCCTGCTTGCCCATTGGCGGGAGGGCACGCGTCCAGCCATCAAATTCCAATATTCTCCCTTTTGCCTTTAACTCAAATGTTGCGCAAGTGACCTTGATCGTAGAACTCAAGAATCGGGATTTTGTCATTTGCGACGCCACAAAATAACCGTGAATGAGGGAATACAAACGCTCTTGATCGCGCTCTAAACCAAGCTGATTAATATTCTGGTAGGCATCTGTAGGGCGTATCGCCTCGTGAGCTTCCTGCGCACTTTCCTTGCTCGAATAAAAATTCGGCGTCTCGGGCAGATAACCATCGCCATATTCACTTTGGATAAATTTTCGACAAACAGACAACGCGTCTGCACTTAAATGAGTCGAATCCGTCCGCATATAAGTAATTAACCCCGCCTCGTATAGACGTTGAGCCAGAGTCATTGTTTTCTTGACTGAAAATCCGAGCCTCGTGCTGGCCGCCTGCTGCAACGTTGACGTAATTAGTGGAGGATTGGGTCCAGATTGCGTCTTGCGATCAGTGCGCCCGCTAACGGTATAGGCTTGTGACTGAAGAATCGCTAATGCTTCGTCCGCTTCCGCTTTATTGGTGGGTCGAAAGGATTTATCTCCTTGCTTCACAACCTCTAGCCGGACCGATCCTTGCTTGGACTGCATATTGGCAAAGACTTCCCAATACTCCTCCGGAACAAAGGCTCGAATCTCCCTCTCCCGATCCACCAATAAGCTAACCGCAACAGACTGCACGCGACCGGCGGACAAACCCCGTGCAACCTTAGCCCAGAGCAATGGAGAGAGCATAAAGCCAACCACTCGATCAAGAAATCGACGGGCTTGTTGCGCATCTACCTTATCGGTGTCCAGTTTTCCCGGCTTGGCAAATGCGTCTTGCACGGCTTGCTTGGTAATCTCGTTAAAAACCACCCGATGGTATCGGTCAGGGTCTGCGCCAATGACCTCTTTTAGATGCCATGCGATCGCTTCACCTTCACGATCGAGGTCAGTGGCGAGATAAATCTCATCGCAAGATTTCGCAAGTGTTTTCAGCTCATTGACAACCTTCACTTTATCCGGAAGCACTTGATAATTTGCCGCCCAGTTTTGTGCTGGATTAATACCCATGTTCTGCACAAGATTGGTACGAGCCTTTTCACGCTGATACTTTAATTTCTCATCCGGAGACATTTTTCGAGTTCGGGCCGCTTGCTGCGCACGCGCCTTGGGATCCGTTTTTGCTCTGGATCCGCTAACTGGCAAATCACGAATGTGGCCAACACTCGAACGAACAACAAACCGGTCACCCAAATAACGGTTGATCGTTTTAGCTTTCGCCGGAGACTCAACGATGACTAATGCTTTACCCATAGTATTAAAATTAAGTAGCTGTTAACCCTTTAAATTGCCCAAAAATCGCAGTTTTTTGTTATCGGAGCACTCTTGATGCCTGATCATTACATCAGCCGAATATAGCCGCCCGAGCAGCTCGCTATCAATTTTTCACATTCCATCCTTATCAGCATGGCGCAAATTTCACTAATCGTCAAACCCGAACGCTCAGCAATCTGATCGATACTGGTCGGGGTAAAGTCGATCACGCCAAGTATTTTTATAGACCATTGCGGGGGCTTCTGGTGCTGATTCTGGTTAGAAAAATTAGAATTAAATCCTCCTAATGCCTCAAGAATCTGGTCACCCGATTCCACCAAACACGCGCCGTCACGAATAAGGTGATGAGGGCCTCGTGAGACCGGCGAGTATACCGAGCCTGGCACAGCAAAAACCTCCCTTCCTTGATCGGCTGCAAAGCCGGCTGTGATTAAACTTCCACTTCGAATTACCGCCTCCACAACCACCGTCGCAATCGCAAGGCCACTGATCATCCGATTTCGTCTTGGAAAATGATGCTTCCGAACGGGTGTCCCCACTGGAAACTCAGAGATCAATACACCCTTATCAACGATATCCCTTGCAAGTTCAGTATTTTGCTTTGGATACACGCGATCCAGCCCAGTTGCGCAAACTCCAATCGTTGATCCGAAGGCGCTAAGCGCTCCCACGTGCACAACGGTATCAATACCTATTGCAAGTCCACTAACCACGGTAAAGCCCGCGGAACTAAGGACTGCAGCCATTTCCTCCGCAATCTTAAGACCAGCAGGTGTTGGTTTGCGACTGCCCACCATCGCGATCATCTGCTGCCTTAACAGTTTTTGTTCGCCCTCACAAAAAATGGCGATTGGCGGACAAGAAATCTCCTTTAGCAGCGATGGAAATAAATGATCAGTCAATCCAATGACCGAACGCTGTGGCAGTGAGCACCAATCTTCGTCTTTAACGACATCGCGTTGATCAACTGCAGCCAACAGGTTTCGACTTGAAGCTCGTGAACGGCGAGATCGGGTATTTAACGATTCAAGGTCAAACCGTAATGCCTCCCGGGGATCAGGGCATCGCTCCAGCACGCGTCTTTTGAGTGCATCGGGTAGTTTGGCTCGAGCTAATTTGATCCACGCACGTGACTTTTCATCTAACATTGACCCTCCATGGCCTTTGCTTTTTAAACAACCCGCCCCTGTTGAAAATATTCAGGTCTGAGTGGCAGACCTGAATATTCCGGATCTAACTGCGGGGTGCTTTAACACGGTCCCCAAAGTAAATCTCACGGTCGACTTCAAGTAGCAATGCGAAGCTCACCTGATCAAAAGCTCGATAGACGATTAACTCACCCGATTTTTCTTCAGGAAGATCGATCAATTCAGATGATCGCCCCGTAAGCTCGCGACTCGAAGGGGCGCGTTCTTCGCATCCCAGCAAGCGTGCCCCAGGCATCTTTAGCGATTCTCTCCGAGCCTGACAAGGTTCTGATCCTTTACGAATAACTGACGACGTTTGGTCGGTTAGCAACAACTGTCGCCCCGGACTGAAAACGTCAAGAATATCTCCCGCATCAATCCCATCTTTAAGGCCCGCCGAGATAACAACCATCGAATAGCTGCCGGACCCACCAACCAAGCCAGGGCTCTGAACAACATAAGCATCAATATCGGCGTTTGATCTTACCGGTGTTAAAGCGAGCGCAGGCGGCGCCTCAAGAAAAGGCATCAATCGATCCCCCACCATAACCTCCCGATCACTTTGAATAAGTGTCAGCGTCGCGACATCGTTATTTTGATCCAACCTTGCGATTCCTAAAAAAGCAGCCGTCATGGCTAACGTTTGGCCGCTGGCTGGATCCAGGATTTCCTTGCCAGGCCGAAAGGTCGTATAGAGCCCATTCGCAGATGCGGGAAGATCGGTAGCCAGAAACTGATTAAACTGACCCCACATTGATTGACCACCTACCCCTATCAAAGCGCGGCCATACGGTATTCCTGACAGCTCATCCATTAGAAGCGGGCGCCCAACGAAAGGCGCTAGAGCATGAGGCGGTATCGAAATCGATGGAGGGACCTGCTCAACCACTCTGACCTCTGCCTTACGAACCTCAACCGGCAAGACCACATAGTTGGGCTGACTATCCTCAGCAAATGCAAGAGAAGTAATTGGGTTCACCAAAATTAGCGTCAGGATCACTCTAAGACACTGCCGTACACGCCCGCCCGTCATTAAAAGTGAGGTGTCAAATACAACGCTTGGAGATCGAGTAAAATTCAGGATCATTGAGTTTGCGGTCTAAAGTTAGAAACTTTGTCTAGTACAACGTTAATCTAGTCCCCAGCTCATAAAATTCCAAGTGACGCGCTTCACAATCTTTAAATTTCAGCGTAATTTATGGCTATTCTCGACATTTTAGTTTATCCCGACTCTCGACTCCGAACCCGAGCTGAACCCATCGACCGGGTCGACCCCTCAATCGTCAAGTTGATCGATGATATGGCCGAAACCATGTATGCTGCGCCGGGAATCGGCCTGGCAGCAACTCAAGTCAATGTGCACAAGCGCGTGGTGGTCATTGACCTATCGGAGACAAAAGACCAACTACAGGCATTTGTTAATCCGGTCCTGGTTGGATCAGGGGATCAAATTGAAACCGATGAGGGGTGCCTTTCAGTGCCGGGCGCTATTGTTCCCGTCTCGAGATTTTCAGAGGTCCACGTGACTGCACTTGATCAGTCAGGTCAGCCATTTGAAATAAACGCCTCCGGCTTGTTATCAATCTGTATTCAGCATGAAGTCGACCATCTAGACGGGAAAGTGTTTGTGGATTACCTATCACAACTCAAACGTGATCGGATCAGAAAACGACTGGTTCGCGAATTTAACTCCTCCGAGCACCCGATCCCGCGAAAAAGCGAAAACTCGATCGCCTCATAAATTCAATGGCTACCCGAGCAGTATTTGCTGGCACTCCCGATTTTGCCGTGCCCTGCCTCAACGCCCTAATTGAGATGGGGATAGATATCGTCGCGGTGTACACTCAGCCTGACCGGCCAGCAGGTCGAGGGCGAAAGCTACATGCCTGTCCGGTCAAGCGTCGCGCGGTTAAAGCGGGTCTTCAGATTCGTCAACCATACACGCTTGCTGATGAATCAGAATTTTTAGTGAGCCAAAAAATTGATATCGTGTTTGTCGCCGCATATGGCCTGATTCTCCCTAAGCAGGTTCTCGAAATTCCGAGCATGGGCTGCATCAATGTGCACGCATCGTTATTACCTCGTTGGCGCGGCGCGGCCCCGATACAACGCGCGATTGAAGCGGGTGATCTACAAACCGGAATTTCCCTGATGCAAATGGACGAAGGATTGGATACCGGTGCTGTCTTGGCAGCAGAAAAAACGCTTATCCATGCCGATGAAACTGGGCTTAGCTTGCATAATCGCCTATCTGATATCGGAGCTGGCATGCTTAAAAAATACTATCAGGCGTTACTAAACAGGTCGCTTGAACCACAAGTGCAGCCTGCGGATGGCGTAACCTACGCTCATCAACTCAGTCGGCACGATTCATGGATAGACTGGAGACGCTCTGCAAGCGAAATTGAAAGATGTATCAGGGCATTTAATCCTTGGCCACTCACACGATCAAAGCATAACGACACTCCACTAATTATTCGAAAGGCTTGCGTTGGTCCGAATCAGGAATTAGCGAGTCCCGGCACCGTCATCGAGACACAGCGTGACCTCATTCGCGTTCAAGCCGGTAAAGGCACCCTCGACCTAATCGAGATACAAAAATCTGGAGGCACTGCATTGTCCGTTCGGGATTTCCAAAATGGATACTCGATTAACGCCGGTGATCAGCTCACGCCGCAAGTTAGCCAAAATGCCAACTGCTGAAACGTGTGCAGCGGCGACTCGGATCGTCCACGCCGTAACAAAGAAAGGTCAATCTCTTGACAGGGCAACTTTCAGTGAATGCAGCCAGTTAAAGCCTGAAAATCGCGGAGAAGTTCGGGAAATTTCATGGGGAACGTTACGTTGGTGGTTTCGTTATCAAGCCGCTGTGTCTTCAAAACTCAATCGTCCTATTTCGAAAAAAGATCGGATTCTCGAGTCGCTACTGCTGTGTGGTGTGTACCAACTAGATCATCTGAATGAGCCTGATTATGCTGTGACCTCCGGTACCGTTGAGGCAGCCCGTGTTCTGGGTCTTCCAAAAGCAGTGGGCTTGGTCAATGGTGTTCTTCGCTCTTGGTTGCGGAATAAACCTAACGATCTAATGTCGAGCGAAGAGTGCACGTTTGCCACTCCCTCGTGGCTGCTGCAGAGAATCAAGGGCAACTGGCCTAATGAATGGCAAAAAGTTGTCAGTTGCGCAAATCAAAAACCACCCATGACGTTGCGCGTTAACACACTGAAGATCGCGCGCTCAGAATTTATCAAACTGCTCGATCGCGAGAACATCAAAGCGCATAAAACTTCAATCAGTCCTTGGGGGATCACTCTGGAAAAACCTCGGGACGTCTCATCACTACCTGGCTTCTCTGCTGGGTTCTGCTCGGTACAAGATGAAGCTGCCCAAATGACCCCTCTGGCATGTGTCCCGTTCGATAGTGGGCGCGTTCTTGATGCGTGTGCTGCACCGGGTGGCAAAACAACTCATCTGATCGAAGCACTCAAAAATATTGAATCGATTACCGCAATTGATCTGCCTAAAAGAACCAGATCGATCAATGACAACCTCGATCGACTCGGTCAAAGTGCTAAGGTTATCTCGGCAGACATCCTCAATGATAGAAAATGGTGTGATGGAGAGCGCTACGACTTAATCCTTCTTGATGCGCCTTGCAGTGGCACTGGTGTCATTAAAAGACATCCTGATATTCGTCATCATCGACGCTCTTCTGATATTTCCACCTACGCTTTGCAACAGTCACAGTTACTGTCGACACTCTGGCCGTTGCTGCGAACCGGCGGTCAGCTGGTTTACGTTACGTGCTCCATTTTAAAAGAAGAAAATGATGCGCCAATTGATAACCTGATTCAAAAATTTAGCGATGTACAGGTTCAGGACATCAAAATTCCAACCGCCATTGGTACAAAAAACGGGCAGCAGCTTCTTCCTAATAATGAACACGATGGTCTTTTCTATGCATCTCTGGCAAAAGTATGATGTGAAATCATGATGACCGTATAATTGAAAAAATTCTCTAATAAAGGTTTCTTTATTTGACGTCGATATGAACCTGAGTTTCAACCTTAAACAACTGCAGCTCGCACTGGTGATCTTTTTTATCGGCCTGCCCGCAGCACTCGCGGACTTCGCCGTAGAGCGTGGCACCTCAAATGTTGTCGATAGAGTAATTACAACCTCCGCGCGCCTGAACCTAACCATATCAGGAGAGCCGGAAGTCGCACTGAGCAAAGGAATTGGCCTTATGCTTGAGGTTCAAACTGAACTTCATCGATCGAGCCTTGCGTCTATCTATTTTGAGGTCGCCGCGTGGAAAGATCGATACCTGATTGAGTATCAAGGTCTGTCGAATCGCTTCACCTTAACGCACCTCGACACTGGCGCAACCCAACACTTCGCGACATTATCCGAAACATTGTCATCTTTTACGCAATATCGATCCAAACTCGCGTTGCCAGAGGGTGTCAGCACAGAAGATGACCTTCAGATACATCTTCGTGTCATCCTGGATCGAGGTCAGTTACCAGGGCCATTGAGACTCATCGCGCTTATTTTTCCCGAGTGGCGCCTGGATAGCAGCTGGGGACGTTGGCCGGTTAACGTTCCGTGAACCGCGCGCTTGGATTTGGCGTCACCCTAACGGTTTCGCTTGCATTATTAAGCATTTCTGTATTTCTAACCCAAACTGCAGATCAAGAAGATCTGTTTGGCGATTATTACGGTGCCTTAATTGCGTTAAATATTTTTGGAATTTCAGCACTCGCGGTTCTAACGCTTTTTCAAGTCCGAAAACTAGTGGGTTCAATTCGGGCGCGAGCCCTTGGATCCAGATTGACCATGCGGTTTGTCGCAACGTTTGCCGTGCTCGCCGTGATCCCTCTGGCGATGGTCTACTACTTTGCGGTCCAGTATCTGAGCCGCAGTATTGATTCATGGTTTGATGTCCAAATTGAGCAAGCGCTTGACGACGCTTTTCTTCTCGGTCGGAACACGCTCGAAACAATCAAGCTAGATCTTGTAAGACAGGCTCGTATATCCGCGCGGCGAATCGAGATCACAAACTCTTCAGCACAACTTTATAACCTACTTGATAATCTTCGAGCCGCTGGCGGTTACGATGAGATGAGTCTGCACTCCTCAACGGGGCGCATATTAGCCTCAAGCAGCAATTTAGCAATTTCCTTAATTCCCGATGCTCCCAATAAAGAAGTACTCAACAAGGTTCGTCGAGAGAAAGTCTATGCAGAATTTGAGCCTGCACGGGATGGTGGCTTAATGCTTCGGGTTGCGGTTCCCGTATCGGGACTCAGTGTCAGTTCACCCGATCGAGTTTTACAAGTGCTCTATCCCCTCCCGCTTCGTTACTCGAGACTTGGCAAAAGCGTTGAAGCCGCATCACGTGAGTATGAAAAATTAAAGTACCTTCGAGGGCCATTAACTTTAAGTTTTGTATTGAGTCTGACACTGGTTACCGCAATGACCCTATTGATCTCATTGTGGGCTTCTATTTATCTTGCGCAACGATTGCTCGCACCATTACGAGACCTAGCTGAGGGCACCCGTGCTATCTCAAAAGGTGACTATGGGAAAATTCTCCCAGTCCACGGCAGTGATGAACTAGGTGTTTTGGTTGAATCGTTTAATCTGATGACTCGTCAAATCTCCTCCGCCCAAAAAAGCGCTCTTGAAAACCAGCAACTCGCTGAATCTGAGCATGCCTACCTCAACACGGTTCTCACTCACTTATCAGCCGGCGTACTCACCCTTAGTTCAAACCATGAACTCATCACTTTTAATGCCGCCGCTGAACGCATTCTGGAAATCAATCTGGAAGACCTGCGAGAGTCCAATATCGACGTTATTGCTAACGCGTTGCCTAATGCATCATCGCTGTTAAACATGATCAAAGAAGGTGTCTCGGGCAACTTAAACCAATGGCAAAAAGAAATTAGCATTTCAGGCTCAGATACCAGACACACCTTGATTTGTAGTGGTACCCGAATTGAATCCGAAAGCGGCGATTCCGGTTATGTTATCGTCTTTGAAGACGCCACAGATCTGCTTAAAGCACAGCGCGACGCAGCTTGGGGTGAAGTGGCCAGACGGCTCGCGCATGAAATTAAAAACCCTTTAACACCCATTCAGCTTTCTGCCGAACGTATTCGACGTAAATACTTAGATACCTTGGCTGACGAGGATCGTGAAACTCTGGATCGATCGACACGAACCATTGTTCAGCAAGTCGAAACCATGAAGACAATGGTTAATGCGTTCTCAGACTACGCGCGCCCCGCACCGTTAGACCGGAAACCAACAGACGTCAATCAACTTGTGGTCGACACCGTAGATCTATTCCTGCAAGCGGAAGATAAGGTTGCAATTACAATGCACCTTAAGGAAGATTCTGAACCAGTGATTCTTGACCCAAATGCCTTTCGTCAGGTCCTCAACAATGTCATTATTAATGCGCAGGATGCGTTCCCGGATCGCACGGGTGAAATCACTATTTCGACCCAAATTAATGCTCAAACCAATAGCTTTCAGATCATGGTTTCTGACAACGGGCCGGGCTTTCCTCTCGAGAACCTCGAACGCATTTTCGAGCCTTACGTCACTTCGAAAGAGAAAGGAACCGGGTTAGGACTCGCAATTTGCAGGCGGATCATTGAAGAGCACGGGGGAGTTATTCGGGCAGTCAACGCACCGGAGGGCGGCGCAACCGTTATAATCTCGCTTCCGATCAGGCAACTTTAGAAACACCGTCGCTAATCCCAAATTCTTCATGCGCGAATACTCTGTTCTGGTTGTCGATGACGAACCGGATATCCGGCAAGTTGTAGGTGATATCCTGCAAGATGAGGGATATGTTGTTAATGCAGCAGCAAATGCGGCCGAAGCGCGAGATCAGTTTACGCAAATTCAGCCAGACCTGGTACTTCTTGATATTTGGATGCCAGACACAGATGGCATCGCACTCTTACGGGAGTGGCGAGAAAATGGAGTCATCTCGACTCCAGTCATCATGATTTCGGGGCATGGCACAGTCGAAACCGCAGTTGAAGCGATTCGAATCGGCGCGTACGACTTTTTAGAGAAGCCCTTATCAACAGCAAAGCTGTTGGTTACCGTCGAACGGGCACTTGAAGCAACCGCACTGAGAACCGAAAACTTAAGTCTAAAAACTCAACTAGAGCCCGTATCTGGATTCATTGGGCATAGTGATTCAATCATCGCGCTCGGGCAACTTGTTAACCGAGTAGCAGCAACTGACCAGCCTGTCATGGTTCGAGGAGAATCCGGCTCAGGAAAAGGTGTTGCGGCAAGAGTGTTACACCGGGCAAGCGCTTTCGCAGAAGGCCCCTATATTGAAGCGAACCTCAACGCTCTTGAAAAACAGCAGATCATTGAAACGCTATTCGGCTCCGAGAACGAGGACAACGTATCGCCCGGCCTATTCGAACAAGTCTCAAACGGCACCTTAGTACTTGACGAAATTAGCGACCTAGACTTAGCCACCCAAAAAAGAGTGCTAAGCATGTTGGAAACGGGATTCTTTTTACGGCTGAATGGAAATAAGCGACTAAAGAAAAACTTCCGAATCGTCGCGACCTCTAATCAAGATCTTGAAGAGAAAATTGCCCAAAAACGGTTTAGTGAGGATCTTTTTTATCGCTTAAGCGCAATCACAATTGGGGTGCCACCCCTTCGGGCACACCGTGAAGATATCCCGGATTTAATAAACTTTTATACTCAACACATCATTGATAGTGAGCATCTACCATTTCGACAATTTTCAACGTCCTCGATCAACTATCTTCGCAACCGGCCTTGGTCAGGCAACATACGTGAGCTCGTCAATTTCATTCATCGAACACTTCTCACCACCTCTTCAGAAGTCATTGAGGCAGACGAAACCCGTGAGATTATGGGACAAAGCGGACATATGATTAACGAAGTTCAGGAAAAAAACGCGTGGAGAGATTTTGGTCAACCCCTGCGCTCTGCGCGCGAACACTTTGAAAGGGACTACTTAGAATTTCATCTGCGTCAAGCAAAAGGCAATATGAGTGAGTTAGCGCGCCGCACAGAACTGGAACGCACGCACCTCTATCGGAAACTCAAAGGTTTAGGTATAGATCCGAAAGACGAGAAGTACCGCGAAGATGCTGCTGCAGAAAGCGGGAATCAAAAATCGTGAAAATTATTGTCCTAGGTGCGGGTCAAGTCGGAACTTCGATGGCCGAAATTCTTTCTCGAGAGGAAAACGATGTCACCCTGGTTGATATCGATTCGGAAAAACTGTCGGGACTGCAGGATCGAATTGATATCAGAACAGTACATGGTGCCGCTTCATACCCGAGCGTTCTCGAAAGAGCTGGCGGCCACGATGCAGACTTGGTGCTAGCGGTGACAAATCATGACGAAGTTAATATGGCAGCCTGCCAAATTGCGCATTCGTTATTCCATACGCCTAAAAAAATCGCGCGAATCCGATCCGCCGAATACCTTTCTCATCGCGAAATTTTTACCGATAACGCCATACCCATCGACGTCATTATCAGTCCTGAACACATCATCACTCAACACGTGCTGCACCTGATCCAGTACCCTGGAGCACTGCAGGTGGTGAACTTTGCAAATGATCGGGTTCAACTGGTCAGCGTCCGAGCCAACGAGAACAGTCCGCTGATTGGCCGTAAATTAAAGGCACTGCGAGAGGATCTTCCAGATATCGATAGTCGCGTTGCGGCAATCTACCGTCAAGATCGAGCGATTTTACCCAACGGTGACACAGTCGTTGAACCCGGAGACGAGGTTTTCGTTTTGGCCGCAAGAGAACACATTCATTCTGTGATGAGTGAACTGTGTAAGGTAGAACGGCCTGGACGGAGAATCATGCTAACCGGTGCTGGAAATATCGGCCTGCGACTCGCAGAACGGCTTGAGCAGCTTAATTTTCACGTGAAGATTGTCGAACACAATGCTAAACGCGCCAAGCAGGTATCGGAACTGCTTGATCGATCTGTTGTTCTGCACGGCGACGCGGCTGATGAAGATCTGATGACTCAAGAAAACATCGATAATGTTGATGCCTTCTGCTCTCTTACCAACGACGACGAGGCAAATATCCTTTCGGCGATGCTCGCTAAGCGTCTGGGCGCAAAAAGAACGATGGCGCTCGTTAATCGATCTGCCTACGTGGAGTTGATGGAAAACTCCTTAGTCGACATTGCAATTTCCCCCCGAGTGGCAACAGTGGGCACACTTCTAACTCATGTCAGAAAAGGGGATATGGTTGCTGTTCATTCTCTACGACGAGGTGCTGCAGAGGCGATTGAAGTAATCGCGCATGGCGATAAGGATAGTTCGAAAGTAGTGAACCGTCCGATCTCTGAAATAAACCTTCCGGAGGGTGCTATGGTGGGTGCAATTCTGCGAGGCGAAGATGTCATTATTGCGCATAGCGACACCGTGATTGAGTCGGAGGACCACGTGATTCTTTTTGTAATAGATAAAAGCAAAATCCGCGACATCGAGCAATTATTTCAGGTTGCGGTCACCTTCATCTAAGCGAGAAGAAGCCATGTTTTCCTCTGCAGTTCTCAGAATTCTCGGCGTGCTTCTTGTCATGTTCAGCACCACAATGATACCGCCCTTGATTATTTCTTGGATGAGTTCCGATGGCAGTGCTGGCGCGTTTTTTTTCGCCTATCTTGCAACAGTGAGCGTTGGAGGAACGCTTTGGATTTTGTTCCGAAACAAAGCTCGCGAGTTGCGGGTTCGAGATGGCTTTTTAATTGTGGTTCTTTTCTGGACAGTACTCGCGATCTTCGGCACAACCCCACTACTCTTATCACCTAATCCAGCATTGAGCCTGACTGACGCCTTATTTGAATCTATGTCTGGATTAACCACGACCGGAGCCACGGTACTCACAGGCCTTGATAATTTACCACCGTCAATTCTCTATTACCGGCAACAGCTGCAATGGCTCGGAGGCATGGGAATTATCGTGCTCGCTGTGGCGGTAATGCCCATGCTGGGTGTCGGCGGGATGCAGCTTTACAGAGCTGAAACGCCGGGCCCAATGAAAGACTCCAAACTAACACCGCGCATTACCGAAACTGCAAAAGCGCTTTGGTATATCTATCTAGGCCTAACCGTTTCCTGTGCAGTAGCCTATTGGGCGGCTGGGATGACTGTTTTTGATGCAGTTGGCCATGCCTTCTCTACCGTCGCCATCGGCGGTTTCTCTACACATGATGAGAGCATCGGGTTTTTTAATAACCCGCTCGTAATGCTCATCGCAATGATATTTATGCTGGTGTCTGCGATTAATTTTGCTCTACATTTTACTGTCGTTCGATCACGCTCATTTAGCACTTACTTCGGCGATACTGAGGTAAAAGCATTTATGGTGTTCATGCTACTGGTAATCACCATTGCAATTACGGTTCTTGCGATCTGGGGCGCCTATCCCTCCTCTGGGCAAACAATCCTTCATGGCGCTTTTCAGGTCATCTCCATTGGCACAACCACTGGCTTTACAACAACCGGATTCCACTGGTGGCCGTCCTTTTTACCTGTCTTACTCATCATTATGAGCGCAGTGGGCGGATGTGCCGGATCCACCGCAGGCGGGATGAAAATGATTCGTTTCGTACTTTTATATAAACAAGGCAAACGTGAAATCGGACAATTGATTCACCCCAGCGCGCTGGTCACTGTCAAAATTGGGAATAAGCCAGTACCCGATCATGTGATTAATGCGGTTTGGGGATTTTTCTCGCTCTATATCCTAAGTTACGTCGGATTATCCATCGCAGTCACCGCGACCGGTGTAGATTTAATAACGGCATTCTCAGCGGTCACGGCCTGCCTCAACAACCTAGGTCCTGGCCTTGGCGCCGTGGCGGAAAATTACGCACTTCTCAATCCCGCCACCAAACTCATCTTGACGGCCACAATGCTCCTCGGAAGGCTTGAAATTTTTACACTTTTAGTGCTCCTCACCCCGGCATTCTGGCGCAGCTGAATCTCCCGATTCCCTGCCAAATTTCAATCAAAGCGTTGCTTGATTAATCGCATTAATAACAGAGCGCACGGATATCGCATTAATACAATTTTGTTTACAAAGTTGACGTCGATAACAACGTTGGCAACCGACATCTGCTCTCAGCACAAAAGAAGTTGGACTTTTAGGTCCCACTAATGCTTCATTAGTCGGGCCAAACAATGCCACTAACGGTCGATCAAGGGCTGATGCCACATGCATGGGAAGACTATCGCCGGCGACCACAACGTCTGCTTGATCCATTACGGCGATAAATTCACTCAAGGATAGGTCTCCGGCCAAATTCATTACGCTCTCGGATCGGTCACCTGAAAATGCGCGATCAATATGGATCCGATCTTCGAGACTCCCTGTGGCAACGACGAAAAACGTGTCCGTTATTTCATCAACAAGTTCGACAAAATTATCCAGCGACCAATTTTTAGTCGGCCAACGAGTCATTGGGCAAATGACCGCGAGCTTTTTTCTGCTCATCAACACTTTACTGAGGATCAAAGATGCCCGATCGTGATCTTTTTCGGACACCGTCAATATTGGCCGCTCCTGGGACGGTTGAACACCACAGAGCTGAAGAACGCCATTCATTTCATCAATTGCGTGCAGCTGTGGATCACAAAAGCGCTGGGCAAACCACCATCTTCCTTTTACAAACCGTGATCGGGTGCGTGCCGCCCAAAGAAACATCACTGTTTTCCAGCTACCCTGCAGGTCAATGGCAAGATCGAATTCTTGCCTTCGAACTTTTCTTATCGAGTGCCATATATGACCTATCGTCCAACAAGGATGCCGCCACCAGTCAGACTTGACCCGATACCGATCGAAGGTTATCAAGACATCGATATCACTGTTATTTAAAAATAGATCCGCCGCCGTTGTCGAGGTCAAGACGGTGATGTGAGCATCGGGAAATGCAGCACGAACAGACCGAATCGGCGCCGTAGCATGAACGACATCACCAAGAGAGGTCTGTTTGATCAGGAGAATAGTTTCAGTCACTTGGTGACCTTAGCCGCCAAGTCATCATCGGCATATTAAGCGTCATAAGGGGATGACTCACCGTTGGGGCGCGTCCGAAACCATTTCAGCGTCCACAAATACTGCTCCGGAGCATCTTGAATATATGCCTGAAATGCAAGATTGACTTTGGCTGCATCAAGCTCTGGATTGTGGGTTGGAAAATCCTCAATCGGATCACCTAAGACCACTTTATATCGACCCTCTTCACCCAGAATGCAAAACATGGGTATAACGGTCGCGCCAGTCATCTGCGCGAGCCGGCCCACAACCGGCAAAGTTGCCGTTTCAATACCGAAGAAAGGAACAAAAACAGAATGCTCGCCCCCCAGATCTTCATCTGGCATCAAGTAGCCCACATAACCCGATCGAATTGATTTAACGAGCGGGCGAACGCCCTGACTGCGCATGAATATTCGCGCCCCAAAACGAGTCCGCCCCCGTAATAACCACCGATGAAGAAGAGGGTTAGAAGGTTCTTTCATCATTGAAGCACCCCTTGCCACCCGAGCTAACGCGGCGCCCGCCATATCGATTCCCACAACGTGAGGGATAATGAGGAGAATTTTTTCCCCCGATTGAACCCGATCTTTCAGTTCGGCTTCAACTTCGATCGTGCAAAGTCGATCAATCGTTTTTCTCGAACCCCATCGTATTAAACCCAAATCGATGATTGCTTGGCCATACCGAGTCAAGTGCGTCTTGAGAATTTTCTCTCGCGCCTGATAGTCAAGATGTGGAAAGCACCAACGAAGATTAATGCGGGCGATTCGGACCCGTTTCTTATTGACCCTAAAAAATAAGCCCCCAACACCACGACCTAAAATCATGACCCAGGATCGGGGTAGAAAGACGCAGCATCCAACCAGTCCAATAAGCGCCCAGTTTCCCCAATACCTCGGTAGCAATAAATTTGGACTGAACAGAGAAGGGAGAGGCTGTTTAATTTTCAAGGTTTTTTTATTATCACCCGCCGATTCAAAACATTAACCATGAATGACGCTATTCACCACTAAAGCCTGCCTTTTCTTCCAGCGATCCTGAGGCGCAGGGCGTTTAACTTTATAAAACCTTCGGCATCTGCCTGATGGTAAGCGCCGTGATCATCTTCGAAAGTCACGATGCTTTCATCGAAGAGAGAATCCGAGTCTGATCGCCTCCCGGTCACGTCAACATTGCCCTTGTAGAGCTTTAACCTAACAAATCCATTAACAGGCTTTTGAGAGTCATCAATCATTCCTTGAAGTATCTGCCGCTCGGGTGCAAACCAATAGCCGTTGTAAATGAGTGATGCGTACCGCGGCATTAAATCATCCTTCAGATGTGCGACTTCACGATCTAACGTTATGGACTCTATCGCTCGATGCGCTTTGATCAGGATAGTGCCGCCTGGTGTCTCGTAACAACCCCGATTTTTCATACCCACAAACCGATTCTCGACGAGGTCGATTCGACCCACACCATGCTTGGCGCCAATCGTATTTAACGATGCCAGCATTTGAGCCGGACTTAGAGTTTTGCCATTAAGTGAAACGGCATCACCGGCTTCAAATCCCAACTCGATTTCTTCTGGGGTATCCGGCGCGTCCTCGGGCGAGACGGCCCAGCGCCACATCTCAGGATCTGGCCGATTCCAAGGATCTTCGAGCTCTCCTCCCTCATATGAGATATGGAGCATATTCGCGTCCATTGAATAGTCGGCACCCCCATCCTTTCGAGTTTCAACCGGAATGCCGTGCTCACGAGCATAGCTGACGAGTCGCTCTCGAGAATTGAGATCCCATTCCCGCCAAGGCGCAATGACGTGAATCTGCGGATTAAGCGCATAAGCATTCAGCTCAAATCGAACTTGATCATTACCTTTACCGGTTGCACCATGAGAAATTGCATCAGCTCCGGTCTGGTCTGCAATTCTCACCAGATGTTTAGCGATCAGCGGTCGTGCGATCGACGTCCCCAACAGATACTCGCCCTCATAAAGCGCGTTTGCCCGGAACATTGGAAACACATAATCGCGCACAAACTCTTCACGCAAGTCTTCCACGAATATCTCACTGACACCCAATTTTTTCGCTTTTTCTCGAGCAGGCTCGACTTCCTCACCCTGACCAATATCAG
Organism: Arenicellales bacterium nBUS_48; assembly: GCA_051201575.1. Taxonomy (GTDB): domain Bacteria; phylum Pseudomonadota; class Gammaproteobacteria; order Arenicellales; family UBA868; genus UBA868. The sequence goes on from CP179197.1 coordinate 2,129,985, forward strand.
CCGTAAACGTTACCACTTCGCAGTTATATTGATCTTGGAGCCACTTCAGAATAATCGATGTGTCCAAACCGCCAGAGTAGGCAAGAACCGCCTTTTTGATTGTTTTCACTTTTTAAACCATGTCAGGGAAAAACAGCGACCGTCCTACGCTCGCTAACAATTTGTAATTATATCAGCGTACTTTAAAGACCTTGCGCGGTAATTGGTGCAACGCTAGACTCTTGACCAACGCCTCCGAATGGGCGTTTTTCTTTTTTATGACCCCTCATTTGAGACGTGCCACCCATGAAGCGCCACTTTCTAACCCTCAAAGACCTGACGCCCGCAGAACTGACTGCCGTCATCAATCGCGCGAGTGAATTAAAAAAAACGAGTTTTAATTCTGCCACTACGGAACTCCTGCGTTCCCGAGCTATCGTCCTGATCTTCGAGAAATCTTCTACTCGTACTCGGGTTTCCTTTGAAGTGGCTTGTGCCCAATTCGGCGGCTCTTCAATATTTCTATCGCCTGGCGACAGCCAGATGAGTCGGGGTGAATCGATCAGCGATACGGCGCAAATTGTATCAAGAATGGCCGACTTGATCGTTATGCGCACGGGCCCCCATGTCCGTCTGGAAACAATGGCCGAACATTCTTCTGTACCCGTGATCAACGCGCTTTCTGACGATTTTCATCCGTGTCAGTTGCTCGCCGACTTACAAACGTTTAACGAACATCGAGGAGATATCCGTGATGCAAAGATCGCTTTTGTCGGTGATGGCAGCAGCAATGTCTGTCACTCATGGATTAATGCCTCCTCGATGATGAAGTTCTCTATTACAGTTGGAACCCCTCCACAATATCACCCAAAATCAGAGATCGCATCAGCGGCAGGCGCTCGCTACCGGGTGACAGATAACGTTTCAGAAGCGGTAAAAGATGCAGATCTTGTGATCACCGATACTTGGGCTGGTATGGGTCAAGAAAAAGAGAAGGCAGAACGCCTTGCTTCGCTATCTGCATTTCAGGTGAATGCACACGTCATGGACGATGCCGCGCCTGATGCTATTTTCATGCACTGCTTGCCGGCCTACCGTGGCCAAGAAGTCACGGCTGATGTGATTGATGGGCCCAAAAGCGTTGTCTTTGACGAGGCGGAAAACCGCCTGCACGCTCAAAAAGCACTGATCGAGCTGTTAATGTCCTGAGTGCTCGGATTAGTTATGAAGTTGTAAAAAAAGCGCCTCTCGGCGCTTTTTTCATCCAACCGCTTTAGGCGGAAACGGTTGTACGCATTTGCTCCATCGCGCGTTTTTCGATCTGACGAATCCGCTCCGCAGACACCCCAAATTTATCTGCCAAATCTCCTAACGTCGATTTGTCTTCTCTCTCACCGAGCCACCGGGCTTCGATGATACTGCGACTTCGGTCGTCAAGAACCGACAGGGCATCTCGAAGTTGTCGCGCCCGATCATTAGCTTCATCAGCCTCGAATATCAGTCTTCCCGGGTCGAGCGAGGTATCGCCGAGTGCATCAGCGGGCGCTAACGCTCGCGGCGTATCATCATCTTCGACATCCGCCTCAAACGCAACATCTCCGCCACTCATTCGGGTTTCCATCTCCCGAACCGTTTCCGGTTTTACATCAAGCGCTTCGGCCATAGATTCGACCTCTGCTTGTCTCATTACGCCGAGGCGAGCGCGGTTTTTCCGTAAATTAAAAAATAGTTTCCGCTGGGCTTTGGTTGTTGCTACTTTGACCATCCGCCAGTTTCGAACAACATAATCATAAATCTCGGATTTAATCCAATGCACAGCGAACGAGACTAACCGAACATCACGATCGTGATCGAAGCGCTTCACGGCCTTCATTAGCCCTACGTTGCCCTCTTGAATCAAATCTCCGAGAGGGAGACCGTAACCCGAGAATCCGCGAGCAACTGATACGACATAGCGCAGGTGCGAAAAAACTAACTGACGCACCGCTTCAAGATCGTTATCGTTCGAATAACGACAGGCGAGCGACTTCTCTTCTTCCGCAGATAAAATAGGAGCGCTATTGACCTCAGCAAGGTACCGAGAAAGCCCTTGCCCAGAACCAATATCAGACATGATCGATAACGATTGAGTCATACCTATTCCTCTTTGCTTTTTGATTTACCTAATTTTAGCACTCTTAAACCTTGAGTGCTAACATCGATTTCACTTTTTAATCCTAAATAAAGGTATGATTTTCAGTTATTTAGGATAATTTTCGGCAATATTGCTTTCAGTTTCCAATATGCTCGTCCAAATCGCCAAGTAACGCGGCTGCATAGTTCATGGGATCAAAAGCCTGTAAATCATGCAACCCCTCCCCGACCCCAATAAAAGGAATGGAAAGTTCGAGTTGATCTGCAAGCGCCACCACAATTCCGCCCCGTGCGGTACCGTCTAGCTTAGTGACACAAACACCGGTTAAGTCGACTTCTGCCCCGAAGGCCTTTGCCTGGGATAAGGCGTTTTGGCCGGTACCGCCATCAACGACCAAAAAAGTCTCGTGCGGAACAGCGGCATCAATTTTCGAAAGCACGCGCTTGATCTTTCCCAGCTGTGTCATCAGTTCTGCATTGATGTGCTGTCTGCCTGCTGAATCGATAATCAGGACGTCGACGCCCCGTGCACTGGCGGCCATAAAGGCGTCGTGCGCGACTGCTGCCGCGTCCGCACCATGAGATTGGGCGATAACCGGTACATCTAGTTTGGCTCCCCAGAACTGGAGTTGCTCGATTGCGGCCGCTCTAAAAGTATCACATGCTGCGAGCATAACGGTGTACCCCGAATCCTGGCACCAGGATGCCAGTTTTGCACTTGTCGTTGTTTTTCCGACACCATTTACGCCGACCATCAAAATAACATAAGGTCGTTGAGAATTGGCCTCAATGTTTATCGTCCGACGCGCATCCCCTAATATAGTCGCGATCTCTTCAATGAGCGCGTGCCTTAATTCTTCGATATTATGAAATCCTTTACTTTTAGCGCGACGACGAATTGACTCCACAGCCATTTTGCTCGCCGCTGCACCGAGATCGGCCATGATGAGTTGATCCTCCAGATCCTCGAGTACGCTATCATCGAACTCAATACCGCCTCCTTTAAAGATACTTGCTAATCCATTCGAGAGTGACGCGCGAGTCTTTTTAAGACGGGAAAAGAGCCCGTTTCTTTTCTCAGTTTGGTCCATTTCAGCCCGTTAGATATAAAAGAATGCTAGAACAACAAGTATCCTATCATTCGGTGTCAATTAAAAAGTGATACAGAATTTAGCGTGAATACTCCCCGAAACGAGCAACATGGCAGAGTTCGAATTATTGGTGGTCAGTGGAAAAAGCGCATCATTCGGTTCCGCGGCTCAAACGAGTTACGTCCCACCCCGGATAGCGTTCGAGAGACCGTTTTCAACTGGTTGGCACCGCATATTTTAGGCGCGCGCTGTCTTGATCTTTTTTCAGGCAGTGGCGCCTTAGGCTTTGAGGCCGCCTCACGAGGGGCCGCATCGGTCATCTTGGTAGAAAGCCAATTTAAGACTTGGCGGCAGCTTCAGGACGTAATAGACCTTTTAAATGCCAATACCGTTGTCGCTGAGCACGCTGATGCACTGGATTGGTTAACCCAATGCAGCAAACAATTTGACCTTGTTTTTGTAGATCCCCCGTATTGCTCTGGCTTGGTCGATAAAGCCTTAGCCCGCCTGATCCGGACTAATTGCCTACGAACTGATGCAATCGTCTATATCGAATACCGAATCGATGAAAAACCGACTATCCCCATTCACTGGGAACTACTCCGACAGAAAAAAGCGGGACAGGTCTGCTATAGCCTTTACCGACATACAGAGTTGTTAATCAAAACCTAAATGCCTTTATCCCAATGAGACCTTTCTCGAACAGTTTATTTCAAGTCCGCTTTATGTTCATGATTGAAAACTCGCCGTAGCATGGGTTCGAAAAACTCCAACGACTCACTATTGAATTCCGGGTCAAAGCAGTTCTGATCGTATTCTTCACAAAAACGAACGGCATCATCATACCAACGGTGATCTTTAAACTGATCCCGCGCATCACGATCACCCCCTAAGTGATGGGCGTAGTAATACGTTTGAAAAAGACCATGATGTTTGACGATCCAGTAAATCCGCTCGGAAACAAATGGACGAAGAATTGAGGCCGCCATCTCACTATGCGACAGTGGCGCGAGCATATCGCCAATATCATGCACAAGGGCAGCAACAACCATCTCCTCATCCTCTTCCGCTCGATACGCCCGTGTCGCAGACTGCAGCGAATGCTCAAGTCGACTCACCTGGTATCCCGAAAACGATTGATCTAGATTCCGAAGACTAGCGAGAATGCGGTCGGGCAAGCTCCGGACAAAATCATGTTCTTTCGTATCGAGAAGTTCATAGTCCTCTCGACTTCCGTCTGCCATACGGGTAAAACTGACAACTTCCATTGCAAAACCTCATTCGATACGGTGGTTTATAAAGTAAAAGTATGGATGACTTTGATAACGATTGGTAGAGTAACGGTTAATCTTTCACTTTCCTGATTCTGGCAGCGCTGATATGGGCACCAAGGCAATTTATCCGGGCACCTTTGATCCGATCACTAAAGGTCACATCGACCTTGCCGAGCGCGCGGGCGCCCAATTTGAAGAGGTTGTGGTCGCGATCGCTGCCAGCCCAAGCAAGCAGCCCATGTTTTCTCTTGAAGAGCGTCTGGACATGGCATTGATCGCATTACAGCATGTCAGCAATGTGACAATTACCGGATTTCAGGGACTGTTGATCGACTGCGTTCGCAAAGCCGATGCGCAAGTGGTCCTTCGCGGATTGCGGGCAGTGTCTGATTTTGAGTATGAGTTCCAGTTAGCAGCGATGAATCGCAGACTTGATCCAACTATTGAGACCATGTTCCTAACGCCCTCAGAAAAATATACGTTCCTTTCAGCCTCGATGGTCAAAGAGATTGCGACTCACGGTGGTGATGTTTCGCAATTCCTGCACCCTGAAATCAACGAGAGACTGATGAATCGTCTCAGTGTGTAGTTGTTAGTTTTATCTCAGGAATTGTACGCATGGCCTTAATGATCACCGATGAATGCATCAACTGTGATGTTTGCGAACCCGAATGTCCCAACAATGCGATCTCCCAAGGTGAAGAGATTTACGAAATTGACCCTAATCTTTGCACGGAATGCGTCGGTCATTTTGAAACGTCACAATGTGTCGAGGTGTGCCCTGTCGAATGCATACCGGTAAATCCCGATTACCGCGAGAGCAAAGATGTTCTGCTAGAGCGCTATCACTTCTTGACCCGCAAGGCTATCGAGCCTTAGTTCGCTTTAAGCGGCACCTCAAGGCATCGCCATAAATACCATGTGGCAACCGAGCGATAGGGGCGCCACCGGCGACCCGCTCGTCCCAGTTTTGCCGGATCCGGCAACTCCCTAAATCCTCTCATTTTTTGATACCCCTTTAGCACCCCAAGGTCTCGAACAGGTAAAACATCCGAGCGTTCAAGATCAAAAATAAGCAACATCTGCGCTGTCCATTCGCCAATGCCACGAATCCCGATTAACGCCTGAACAACCTCCTCATCACTCATATTATTCAGAGCCTTTCGGCTGGGCAATTTACCGTCCTGATCCCACGCTGCCAGATCATAAAGGGCAAGGCATTTCGAATGCGACAGACCCGCTGAACGCAAGACACTAATCGGCAGAGCGCTCAGCGCGCCAGAGGTTGGTTTATTGCGCTCAAATAAATTAAGCATTCGCCCATGTATGGTGCCTGCCGCTTTACCACTTAACTGTTGATAGACGATTGACCGCGCAAGATACTCAAAAACCGTACCGCCTCCTCGACCGCTAAGCATGCAATCCCCGACGCTTGAAATCACTCTCGCAAGCCCACGATCATGTTCAGACAAAAATGACTGCGCCTCGGGCAAATTTATTTTGGACTTCCTCATGGATCGACTGTCGCTTTTATTTTGCTAACGGAACGGGCTGGCGACAACTCCCAAATGTCAATTTCATCATTATCCTGCCTAAATCCATCCAGACAGGCTGCGCTAAAACAACCGGTCAATACGGCCTTGAATGCCATATTAGCGCCTTGATGGCCGACGATTAGTACATCTCCCGGAAAAGCTTGAACCTCGGTAACCAGTGGTTTGAGCCGATCTGCCACATCTTTGAGACTTTCGCCCCCCGGTGGCGGCAATAAAAACCCTTCCGAACGCCACCGATCATAGAAATCAGAATCTTCAGCCCGTAAATCAGCTTCAAGCTTACCTTCCCATTCACCTAAATCGAGCTCTGTCAGTCGGGCATCCACCTCAATATCTAGAGATAAGGTGGCTCCCAGAATCTGTGCAGTCGTCTTGGCTCTTGCGAGTGGCGAACAAATAAGTCGCTGTAGTTTACATGGCGCGTCACGCAGGTGATTAGCAAGGGCTTTCGCTTGTTTCTCTCCCATCGCATTGAGAGGAATATCGCTCCTCGACTGCCATCGTCTCGCGAGATTCCAATTTGTCTGGCCATGACGGGCAATTAATAACATCGGCTAATGTTACCTCCTATCCTCAAAAAATTAAGGTCAGTTTCAGGACCCGTGTGACCGGAAACCTGATCGCCGCTGATCGTAGCTTCCGCTATTGACTTCACTCGTGTTCGGCGTTAGAGTCGCGTCAGATTTGTGCAACGCACAATATCTTTTTTATCCTCCTCCTATATTTAATCCCGCTTTGGCAATCATTGCGGGATTTTTTTTGACTATAAAATAAGTAGATTATGAATTAATAGATAGAATTTATTAATCCTTATCCATAAATAGATTGGCACCGACTATCGATACCAAACCATATTTTTTGCTCTGCAACATTCCTAGACTCAGTAAATGCACCAAATCCGAGCAGAAGATAAAATTGCGCTTTGCGACAAAGGCTTTTTAACACTATCCCCGGTTTCCTAATGACTTTAGATGCCCCACCTGTTCTTTTTATATTTCCCGGCCAAGGCTCCCAATATCCAGGCATGGGCAAAGACCTCTTCGACACCTTCTCAAGCGTACGTGACGTTTATACCGAGGCCAGTGATGTACTGGGCTATGACATCGCGGCGCTCTCTTTCAACGACCCAAACAATCAGATTCATCTCACGCGCTTTACGCAGCCGGCCTTGCTCACACACTCCATTGCGTGCTTGAACCTCTTCCAAGAGCAACTCAGTAAACGAATCACTCCGCGAGCCGCCGCGGGTCATAGCCTGGGAGAGTATTCTGCCCTCGTTGCCTCAGGCGCTCTGGATTTTGCTTCGGCACTGCGACTGGTAAATGAACGAGGCCGCCTAATGGGCGAACTAGGCGAAGGGGAGATGGAAGCCCTGCCCCTTGAATTTGAGGCAGCCAAGAACATTGCGGAGCAACATTATTGTGCAGTCGCGGCTTGCAACCTTCCCGACCAAACAGTGGTTGGCGGGCGGGCTGCAGATCTCGACAGACTTATTGAGCAATTTGGAATCGATTTTCCCGCAAAGCGATCAGCCCGCCTTAAAACTGAGGGCGCGTTTCATACTTTTTATATGATCGAGACCGCGATGCAATTTAGATCAACCCTAGCAAACGCCCCGTTTCAATCACCTGCTGTATCCGTGCTGTCCAATGCGTCAGGCGCTTTTCATACCAAAGACCCGGATGCCATTCGGGCAGCTCTTTTTATACAGCTTTTTAGTCCTGTCCTTTGGAATGCCAATCTTAACCACGCAGTTAAAAGTGGATGCCAAACTATCATTGAGTTTGGCGGCGGCATTGGCAAAGGACAGGATCCTGCAGAAAAGAAACCCAATCTTGCAGGGATTGTTAAGAAAACGTTTCGGCGGCATGATCATCCGCCACAGTATTCAGGCGTAATAAACATCGATACGCTAGAAAAATCGATCGCACTCTGCACAACGTAACTTGACGCAGCTGGCTAGTAAAAAAATTTAAGCTTCTTTGAATACGCTAGCGCTTTACGGTCTGACCGTCTTAATCTGGGGGTCAAGTTGGTTTGCAATCCGCTATCAACTCGATTTTGTACCCCCTGAAGTTTCACTGTTCTACCGATTTCTTCTTGCCTCAATTATTCTTATTGTTTGGTGTCTAGGAAGGGGAATCTCATTAAAGATAAAAAGACAACAACATTTTTTTCTTGCAGCACAGGGATTTTGCATGTTCGGGTTGAACTATATTCTGTTCTATCATGCTGCATTCGATATAGCGAGCGGGCTTTTGGCTGTCGTATTTTCGATGATCACCGGCATGAATATTTTCAATGGAGCCGTATTTCTTAAACGCCCCATACAAACCAAAACAGCCGTGGGTGCGGCGATCGGCCTATGCGGAATGGGTCTTGTCTTTTGGCCGGAAATCACGTCATCAGGCAAAGTAGCGGTAGGCGCACTTATCGTTAGCGTGGCGGCAACGTATTCCGCATCACTCGGTAATATTCTGTCTGCACGCAACCAAGCCAGTGGCATCTCGGTGACCGCGGGCAACGCCATCGGTATGACTTACGGTACAGTTTTTTTACTCGTATATTGCATGTATTCAGGCTCCCCATTTGTCCTCGAATTCAGCTTGAAATATCTCGGATCCCTGATGTATCTGGCGTTCTTCGCCTCGGTTATTGCCTTCGGTTGCTACCTGACCCTCATTGGTCGAATTGGCCCCGGCAATGCCGCATATGCAACTGTTTTAGCGCCCATCATTGCACTTGCGTTATCAACTGGTTTCGAGGGATACCAGTGGCAAGCAAGAGCAATGATTGGGGTTGGGTTCGTACTGATCGGAAACATTTTGGTGCTGGCCCCAAAACATGCTCTGATCAGGGCCGGGCGCTACGTCAAGTTAAAGATCTAGGCCGTATTCACGCGCCAGTCTCTACCGCGACGATACCCGAACCATACAATCGCCGCCAACGCGAGTGCGATTGCCGGCAAGACCATCATGTTCAGCATTTCCCATCCCGCCAACTCGTGAATAATTCCGGACGAGACCGCTGTAAAAGCAACCGTCGTAAAAATGATGAGATCATTCAAACCTTGGGTTTTTGCTTTTTCTGGCACGGAATAACTTTCTGTCACCAAACTTGTGGCGCCTACGAAAAGAAAATTCCACCCAATTCCAACCAAAATCAGGGCCGCCACAAAATGAGGCACTGAGGTTCCACTTAAATTGACTGCAACGCTTGCAAAAAGAATAACCGCACCGGCACCCATCACCCGAAGCGTTCCAAAACGATTGATGATACTGCCGGTAAAAAAAGACGGCGTAAACATCGCCAATACATGCCACTCAATCACCAGCGCCGTATCAGAAAATGAATGCCCGCATCCCGCCATTGCCAACGGTGTGGAGGTCATCAGTAAGTTCATCACACCATATGCCACCGTTGCACTTAAAACAGCGACAACAAAAGCGGGTTGGCTTGCAATCTGTCTCAGCGGGCGCTGAGGCCCATGGCGCTCATTCTCGGTTGGCGCTGCAATCTGCAATCTTGATGCGAGCAGTATCGATAAAATATAGATAACAATCAGACTTGCGTAACTTCCCGCAAAAGGAAACCCGCTAATCAAATCACGGTTAAAGCTGGCCAAGTTGGGGCCAATAAACGCTGCAAGTACCCCGCCCGCCAGGACCCAGGAAATCGCACGACTCCTGTAATCAGCACTGGTAATGTCAGCGGCCGCGAAACGGTAGTAATAACCGACTCCATTGAGAATACCAATCAAAAAAGAGCCGATAACAAAAAGCAAAAAGTTTTGATCGATAATTGCAATGATCGCCAATAAAGTGCCAAGCAACCCAAACACGGGGCCCCACATGAACCCCGCCCGTCGACCAATCCGTTTCATCAGGATTGATGCCGGAAAAGTTGAGGTCAATGTACCCAAGAACAGGCAGCCAATAGGCAGGGTCGCCCATATTTTGTTTTCGACTAGGGCGAATCCAATTAACGCAGAGGTCGCAATAATCAGCGAGCTTCCCGAAAGCATCAGCGCCTGACAGGCAGAAAGAATCAAGACATTACGACGAAGTAACCCAGAAAAGGCCAAAAATTTCCCCTTATTTATTTGGAAGGTGCGGTCGGGTGAAGAATGCGAAAAGTCGGCCTACATTCCGCGGCGGTATTTTCCGCCCACCTCAAAAAAAGCCTGAGTCAATTGACCCAGAGAGCAAACCCGAGCTGCATCCATTAATGGATAGAACACATTTTCCCCAGTAAGTGCTGCATCCTTGATAGCGCGCACCGCCGCATGAGATGTATGTTCATTGTGTTCATGAAAGGCCGCCAACCTCTTTAACTGACGCTGCTTTTCTAACTCAGTACCACGCGCCAAAGCAACCGGAGATTTCTCCGCGTCTTCGTCTGCGATAAACGTATTAACGCCCACAATCGGAAGGGTACCATCGTGTTTTTGAGTCTCATAGAGGAGTGACTCCTCCTGGATTTTGCCACGCTGATAACCTGTCTCCATGGCGCCTAAAACGCCGCCTCGTTCAGACAAACAATCAAATTCTTCGAGGACGGCCTGCTCGACCAAGTCAGTGAGCTCTTCAATAATAAAACTTCCCTGGTTCGCATTTTCATTTTTTGCTAAACCCCACTCTCGATTAATAATGAGTTGAATAGCAAGTGCTCGTCGCACAGACTCTTCACTTGGCGTGGTAAACGCTTCATCGTGTGCATTCGTATGCAAACTATTGCAATTATCGTAAACGGCAATCAATGCCTGAAGCGTCGTACGAATATCATTAAAACTCATTTCCTGGGCATGTAAAGACCGACCTGAAGTTTGAATATGATATTTCAGTTTCTGGCTACGCTCACTTGCGCCATAACGATCACGCATCGCAATCGACCAGATCCGTCTCGCAACACGTCCGAGAACAGTATATTCAGGGTCCATACCGTTTGAAAAAAAGAATGAAAGATTGGGTGCAAAATCATCAATCGCCATACCGCGCGCGAGATACGATTCTACGTATGTGAATCCATTTGAAAGCGTCAGAGCCAGCTGCGTGATCGGGTTCGCGCCAGCCTCAGCAATGTGATAACCCGAGATAGACACGGAATAGAAATTTCGAACCTGGTTATCAATAAAATACTCTTGAATATCTCCCATCATTCGGAGACTAAAGTCTGTCGAGAATAAGCAAGTATTCTGCCCCTGATCCTCTTTGAGGATATCAGCCTGTACCGTGCCCCGCACCTGCTTCAGGGCCCGACTCTTGATCTCCTCATGCTCATGCTCAGTCGGTAAGCGTCCTTGTATCTCATTAAATTTATCAACCTGTTGGTCAATTGCAGTATTCAGAAAAAACGCTAATACAGTAGGCGCCGGGCCGTTGATCGTCATCGAGACAGACGTGGCGGGATCACACAAATCAAACCCCTCATAAAGCACTTTCATATCATCAAGCGTAGCAATGGATACACCCGATGTTCCAACCTTGCCGTAGATATCAGGGCGTAAAGCAGGATCAGCGCCATAAAGCGTGACCGAATCAAAAGCGGTTGATAATCGTTTCGCGCTCGAATCCGCCGACAACAGTTTGAATCGTTGATTCGTCCGCGCAGCGTCCCCTTCTCCTGCAAACATACGGGTCGGATCCTCATTCGCCCGCTTGAATGGAAACACGCCCGCGGTAAACGGAAAAAGACCCGGCAGATTTTCAAGCATCTGCCAGCGCAACCGATCCCCGGCATCATGATATCGAGGCAGGCTGATCTTGGGGATACGGGTGCCAGAAAGTGAAGTAAAGGAAAGCTCGACGTCATGGCGTTCTCCACGGACATCGAAACTCATAGTGTCTTTTTCATAGCGACCCCTTAAATCATCAAACGTCGCCATAATCTGAAGCATATCAGGCCCGAGCGCTTCTTCTGTCTCATTAAGCAGTGTCACCAAAGCATGGGTCGTATCGCTGCGCTCTTCGAGTAGTGCAATGCTTGTTCTGAGATGCTGAGCGCGACGCGCAAGCTCCTCGATCTCGCAAACCCGCTCATGGTAACGCCTTACACTCGATGCAATCTCCGAAAGATACCGCTCCCGGTCGCCTGGTATCGACACGTCTAAACTACTCTCTGACTCGGGCGGGCGCAAATGATCAAGTCCTTTTACAAGTCCGTGCTCAACCAAAGACGACCGCAAGACTCGATAAAGATCAGTTACGCCCGCGTCATTAAAACGAGATGCCATCGTTGTAAATACAGGCATATTTTCAACCGGTTGAGAAAATGCCGCACGATTTCGCTGCATTTGCTTTCGAACGTCCCGGAGCGCGTCCTTCGACCCTTTCCGATCCGACTTGTTAATCGCGACCAAGTCGGCGTAATCAAGCATCTCAATCTTTTCTAATTGAGATGCCGCACCAAATTCTGGTGTCATCACATAAAGCGACACATCTGCTTCTTCGACAATTCCAGCGTCTCCCTGACCAATCCCTGGTGTTTCGACTATCACTAAATCAAAATCTGCTGCGCGACAGGCGGTAACCATCTGGCTCAGTTCAGCTGGAATTTCACCACCCGCGGCACGAGTCGCGATAGACCGGAAGAATACAGTTTGCCCTTCGATCGCATTCATGCGAATACGGTCTCCCAGTAACGCGCCACCGGTTTTCCGACGAGTCGGGTCTACCGCCAAAACTGCAATGCGGAGCTCATCATCAGAGTCAATCCGCAATCGCAATATCAATTCATCTGTTAAAGATGACTTTCCGGATCCACCTGTGCCCGTAATACCGAGGACCGGTATTTTCTTCTGAGCCGAATCTACATTAGATTGGATCTGACGCGCCATATCATCACTTAACGTATTATTCTCAATCTCAGTGAGCACTCGCGCGAGACACGCATGATTAAGCGCATCCAGCTTATCCAAAAATTGAGTGGCTTCTTCACCCGGGTAAAAGCTTGCCCGCGACAGCATGTCATCTATCATTCCCTGGAGTCCTAGTCGCTGACCATCTTCGGGAGAATAAATTTTTGAAACACCATAATCGTGGAGCGCCTGAATCTCCTCGTCCACGATAACGCCGCCGCCGCCGCCGAACACTCGAATATCACCTCGACTTTTTTCGTTCAACATATCGACCATATATCGAAAATATTCTGTGTGGCCGCCTTGATACGAGCTGACCGCGATCCCCTGAACGTCCTCTTGAACTGCAGCATCAACAATCTCAGCCACGCTACGGTTATGACCAAGATGAATAACTTCAGCGCCTGATGCCTGAAGGAGTCGACGAATAATATTGATTGATGCATCGTGACCGTCAAAAAGGCTGGCCGCCGTAACAAATCGGATTCGATAATCAGTATCAGCGTGGGATTGTGGAGCCGATGAGGATTGACCGGTCAGAACTGCACTCATGAAAACTCGCAATTGAAACGAAAGTTAGGTTGAGTTTAGTTTCCGTTTACGTAAACGTCAATTAAGCCTATAATTGCGACATGCTTTCCAATTCCGCGGCCCTAGACGAAAAAGACATTTCGTTCTCTATCTCTGATCTCGCGAGAGAATTTGGGGTCACCACTCGGGCGATTCGTTTTTATGAGGATGAAGGACTGCTCAGTCCCGGTCGCAGTGGTCGACAACGCGTCTATACGTCTAGGGATCACGTCAGACTCAAACTAATCGTGCGAGGCAAGCGTCTTGGATTTTCGCTAAACGAGGTTCGAGAGATTATCGAAATGTATGACCTTGATTCGGGCGAGAGTGGGCAGCTTCGGTACTTTTTAGAACAAATTAAAAAACGCCGCAAAGCGCTGAAACAACAGCGACACGATATCGAGTTGACGCTCGACGAGCTGGATTCCATTGAGTCCGAGTGCAAACATCGACTCTCTGCCTTGAGTTAGCAATACGTGCTGAGCGAAATCGATTTAATGGCTCCTTTTTTGTGATGAATTTCTCAGAATCCAGTAGAGTATCCCAGACACTTCTCACTCTCGCTGCTTTCATGATAGTGGTTGCGGGTCTCAAAGCCGCAACGCCGATTGTCGTTCCGATGTTAATGGCAATTTTTCTATCTATTATTTCGATCGCACCGCTGCAATGGCTCCAACGTCACGGACTACCACTATGGCTTTCCATGACGCTTATATTCGCAATACTTATTACAACGCTGGTTATCGTTGGATCAACACTTGGCGCATCCATCACCCAATTAACTGCGACACTCCCTGGTTATGAAACACAACTGGTGGATCTAATTGATCGCTCGGCAATGTGGATCTCAAGTCAGGGAATTGATATCCCCGCTGGCGGCATCGTCGGCCTCATTGATCCTGAAGCTGCTGCAAAATTTTTTGGCCGTGTTGTCAGCGGTTTTGGCGGACTGATCGCGGACAGCATGCTGATCCTTTTCACCGTGCTCTTTATTCTCGTCGAATCAACAACCATCCCAAGCAAGCTCAGAAGTTTCCTTAAAAACCCGAACGATACGCTTTTGAATCTTTCCGGATTTATGGATGGAGTGACTCAGTATCTGGTTATCAAGGGGTTAATGAGTCTCATAACGGGCGCGCTGATCACCATTTATTTATTGATGCTGGATATTAATTTTGCGTTACTTTGGGGCGCGCTTGCTTTTTTCATGAATTTTGTCCCGTACATTGGCTCCATTATCGCGGCGGTGCCTGTTGTCATTCTCGCGCTGCTGGATGCAGGCCCGGGAACTGCCCTGGCCGCTGGAGCCGGATTCCTGGCGGCCAACATGATTGTTGGCAACATACTCGAACCACGATTTACCGGGCAAGGATTGGGATTGTCCACGTTAGTGGTTTTCGTCTCTTTGGTATTTTGGGGCTGGGTCTTTGGGCCGGTTGGCATGTTCCTCTCTACACCCCTAACCATGCTGATGAAAATTGCTCTCGAAAACGATCCAAGAAGTCGGTGGATTAGCATCTTGCTAAGCTCTGAAGCGCCCCCATCACCTCCAAAGTAATAATTTTTGGCGGGCACATCACTCGACTCGCCGATCAATGACATCTCGAGCAGGCTCAGGCTAATGAAACTAGATGCGCTTCGTTCGCCTCGCTACCGGCGATTCTGGTTCGGCTCTATTGGGTCAACGGGAGCCTCCCAACTTTACTTTGTCGGACTCTCCTGGCTGGTATTCGAGATGACAGGCTCGGCCGCCTACCTTGGTCTTCTTGGATTCTCGATGGCAGTGCCAACGATTGTTGCAACCCTTATGGGCGGTCTACTTGCCGATCGCGCGAACCGCGGCCGGATTCTTTTGCTGACATCAATTTTAGCGGGACTGTGCCTCTCATTTCTGACGATTCTGGATCTAACTGAATCCGCGCAGATTTGGCAGGTGCTTATCCTGGCCGCGTTTTTGGGATTGATTTCTGGCTTCGACCTGCCAGCGCGAATTGCATTTTTTCCGTCACTAATCGAATCTTCCCAAATGATGAGCGCTGTCGCGTTGAGTTCCATACTTTGGCAAGGCACCCGAATGATCCTGCCTGCAATCGGGGGCTTACTCATCGCCCTAGTCGATACCTGGCTGTTGTTTTTTCTGTGCTCAATAGGCTTTGGCGTAATGGGCTGGATACTGATCGGTCTGCAGACTCCGGACCAGCCCCGTCCGCCAGAGGGTCAAGACCAATCCCTTAGGGCCGCAATCACCTTCATTAGGCGCGAAAAACTATTCTTAGTTCTGATCTCAATAACATGGATTTCGATGTTTTTTGGTACATCCTACGTTCAGATTATGCCCGTATTTGCCGAGCTTCTTGAGGCGGGTGAGAAAGGCTATGGCTATCTTATCTCTGCAACGGGTGTGGGCTCCGTATGCGGCACATTGATTATTGGACGCTTTCAGCACTCCCCTCTTCTAGGTCGTTACATGATGGGAGGCGCAGTTCTTTTCGCTCTTTCGTTGTTATTCTTTGCAGCAGTCACCGGTCTTCTCGAAGGAGGCCCGGTGGCGTTCTATGCTGCATGTGGCTGTGCCATCCTCGGCGGAATCGGTGGATCGTGTTTCCTTATTAGCTCTATGACAGTGCTTCAGATCGCTGTCCCTGACTCATTACGCGGCAGAGTGATGGGTATCCACAGCATCACATTCAGTCTAATCGCGCTAGGGGGTTTAGTATTAGGGCCGATTGCCGAACTACTTTCTGCACCGACAGCGGTACTTTTCGGCGCTATCACTCTTATCATCAGCCTGATCGGTTTTTCTGCGCGCTTTCCAAATTTATGGCGGCTCAACGCACAAAATAGCGACTACAAGATCTAAGCTCACCTCATCAGCATCCAAAGTACTTTTTGTGGAAAGGCGCTTCGGGGAGCAATGCTAGAATAAAGCGTCTGTCAATCCTTAGGCCTGCTAGCTTGAGTCACTCAGAACCTTTCGATCTCTCGGCACTCACTGCCCTATCCCCCGTTGATGGACGGTATGGGACAAAAGCCGCCGCACTCAGACCGTTTTTTAGTGAATTCGGTCTGATCCGCTACCGCGTCATTGTCGAGATACGCTGGCTGATTACACTTGCTGAAAATGACAGCATCTCTGAAGTTCCCGCGATGTCCGAGTCTGCCAAGAATTTTCTTGAGCAAGTCATTTCTGATTTTTCAATGGCTGATGCCATCGCCGTAAAACACATCGAATCCTCAACCAATCACGATGTAAAAGCAGTTGAATACTTTCTGAAAGACAAAACCGCATCACACGGTGAGCTCAAAAACATACGTGAATTCATCCATTTTGGGTGCACCTCAGAAGACATTAATAATTTATCATACGCATTAATGCTGCTCGATGGTCGCAACGAAGTAATGCTGCCTGCCTTATCGAAACTCACCGAATACCTTGCAGATATGGCCATCGCGCTCGCTTCTCAACCGCTGCTCGCGCGAACTCACGGCCAGCCCGCTAGCCCGAGCACAATGGGAAAAGAACTCGCAAATGTGATTGCGCGACTTGACCATGTTGGGCATCAAATTGCCTCAACCGCTATTCGCGGAAAGTTCAATGGTGCTGTTGGTAACTTCAATGCTCACCTATCCGCCTATCCTGAACTTGACTGGGCAAGTATCTCAAGACAATTTGTCAAAAGTCTGGGCCTCGACTGGCAGAGAATGACGACTCAAATTGAGCCTCACGATGACCTTGCGGCACTGTGCCATGCCTTCGTTCGACTCAACACGGTCCTGATTGATCTCGACCGAGATGTTTGGGGGTATATCGCATTAGGCTACTTCAAACAAAAAACGGTGGAAGGGGAGATTGGCTCCAGCACCATGCCCCATAAAGTAAATCCTATCGATTTTGAGAACAGCGAAGGAAACGCCGGGCTCGCCACCGCACTTTTTGAGCACCTCGGCGCAAAATTACCTGTCAGCCGTTGGCAGCGCGATCTCTCAGATTCGACCGTGCTACGAAACTTGGGGCCAGCATTTGCGCACTGTCTATTGGCAATTGAATCAACTCTACGCGGTCTCAACAAACTTGAGGTTGACAAAATCCGGCTGGAACACGAACTGGATCAATCATGGGCAGTGTTGGCTGAAGCTATTCAAACGGTGATGAGACGCTACGATGTCCCTGAGCCCTATGAGAAACTGAAAAACCTCACTCGTGGACGCGCCAAAATTGATGCCAAAACACTGCAAGAATTTGTGTCCAACCTTCCTATTCCAGAAGACGCTCAGCACTACCTCGCGAATCTCACCCCCAACACTTACCTTGGCAATGCCGAGTCAGTGACGATTGATTTTCTTAAAAAGCGCTCAGGCAACCACTAAAACCATCTCGCCATGGATGAACAGATCCGACTTTCTAAGTTGATGGCTCAACAGGGTCTATCTTCGAGACGGGAAGCTGACAAGCTGATCTCTGCGGGGCAGGTGCTTGTCAATGGGGAAATCATCAAGGAACTCGGCACCAAGGTGCACCCTAGCTCAGAAATTAAGTTAGCAGCGATTGCGCAACGAAGGCGTGAAAAACTTGCAACCTTAATTCTTAACAAGCCGGCGGGCTGGGTTTCCAATCAGCCTGAAAAAGGCTATGAGGAAGCAGCATCACTGATTATTGAAAGCAATCGATCTGACAGTCGCGAAGACGCAAAACGAAAAATACCGCTTGTATCCACCCTTAATGTTGCAGGTCGATTGGATATTGACTCGTCCGGTTTACTGGTACTAACCCAGGATGGCACTGTTGCCCGAAAACTCATCGGCCCTAAAAACAACATCGAAAAAGAATATCGAGTTCGAGTCAAAGGCGCTGTCACTGATCATCGGATCAAACATCTCACCCACGGCTTATCCCTAGACGGCAGGCAATTGCGCCCCGCGATCATCAAACTTATTGGAGATGATCTTTTAATGTTTGTTTTACAGGAGGGTCGGAAACGACAGATTAGAAGAATGTGTGAGCTCGTTGATCTGGAGGTTCGAACACTCACTCGCGTCAGAATTGGCAGAGTGAAGTTGGGTCAATTACCTCGTGGCAAGTGGAGACATCTATCGCAACAAGAGCAGTTCTAGCGTGGCACTATATTCTCTTATTCGATCCCTCCTGTTTCGTCTCAATCCCGAAATCGCGCATCATGTCGTTGTCAGCGGGATTGGGCTTGCGGGAAAGATCCATCCACTCAACCAATATCTTGCTGATGCCCACCGCGGCCGACTCCCGGCGCATCCGACCGAACTCATGGGCTTGATCTTCCCAAATCCCGTCGGTATTGCAGCAGGTCTCGATAAAAACGGGGAGGCGATCGATGGATTAGCCATGCTTGGATTTGGCTTCCTTGAACTCGGCACCGTTACACCTTTGGCTCAACCGGGTAATCCGAAGCCCAGAATGTTCCGCCTCACAGAAGACGGCGCGCTCATTAATCGAATGGGATTTAATGGAAAAGGCCTTAGCTATCTCCTAAATCAACTCAGTCGAGCCAAACAACACGTGCCAGTCGGGATAAACCTTGGCAGAAATGCAACAACCTCGAATGAAAATGCGTGGCAGGATTACGTCACGGGCCTTCGGGCAGTCTACGGAGTTGCAGACTACGTCACCATCAATATCTCATCACCGAACACAACCGGATTGCGTGATCTGCAAGAGGGTGAGAGTCTCAATTTATTATTAAACCGAATAAAAGAAGAGCAAACCCGACTCGCTGATCAACACCAAAAATATACCCCGCTCGTCATCAAAATCGCACCTGATCTTGATGACGAGCAGCTTTTTCATTTTACAAAGACATGGTCAAAGCATCACTTAGACGGGATTATTGCAACAAATACCACCATAACTCGGCCCGAATCCCTGCGGAGTTCTCCGCATCGATCAGAGACCGGGGGATTAAGTGGCGAACCCTTAGCATCGCGTTCCAGAGAAATCGTCAAAAAATTACGCCAACAACTTGCACCCGATGTTCCGATTATTGGCGTTGGCGGAATTCACGATGCCGAGTCAGCCAATGCAATGCTTGCCGCGGGTGCTAACCTGATTCAAATTTATACCGGACTCATTTACAAGGGTCCTGGACTTTTAAGAGAAATCCTCACTCATTTAAAAACCAATCAAGACTCATTTGCTCGCTAGGCCTCAAACGACCACTCATGATTTCAGCATCACTGTTGCACAGTAACGATCGCCTCGCGACCTATCCACCATCCTGGTATGCGGCAACCGCGACCGAACATCCCGATATCGAGCAACTCACAGGCAGTCATGAAACTGATATTGCAATCATCGGAGGAGGATTTACCGGGTTGTCGGCCGCGCTGCATCTCAGTAAACGGGGTTATTCAGTTGCGCTACTGGACGCCCACCGCGTCGGATGGGGAGCAAGTGGCCGCAATGGGGGTCAGGTTGGCACTGGGCAACGGGTTGACCAGGATGAGCTTGAGCAAAAAGTGGCGCCAAGCATTGCTCAAGCGGCTTGGGATATCGCAGAACACTCTAAAGCGCTTGTCCGATCTCTTATTGAAGAATATGACATTAAATGTGATTATCGCGCTGGCTCAATACATGCCAACCATCGACAGCGATACGATTCACACTCTCGATATTTCGTCGAACGATTGCAAGATAAGTACCAGTACCCGCATATTCGTTACGTTCCAAAAGAAGAAATGCGCCACCTCGTCGCAAGTGAGGACTACTTTGGAGGCTCGTTGGATATGGGCGCCGGTCATCTGCACCCGCTTAACTATGCTTTGGGCCTGGCTCGAGCCGCCAAGAGCCATGGCACGCGCTTATTTGAAAAATCAGAAGTACTTCGGGTCGATAAAGGCGATCCTGCTGTTATTCATACCGCCAACGGGACACTAAAATCTCGATTTGTCTTATATGCGTGCAACGGGTACATCGGGAAACTGGCAAAAGATATCTCGCGACGTGTGATTCCAATTAATAACTATATTATTGCAACTGAGCCATTAGGCGAAGAACGCGCTAGAAAAATAATCAGCAATAATGCCTGTGTCGCTGACTCACGTTTTGTAGTCAATTACTTTCGCTTCTCAAACGATCATCGAATGCTTTTTGGTGGAGGCGAGAGCTACGGCTATAAATTTCCAAAAGATATCAAGGGATTTGTTCGAAAACCGATGCTCAAGATTTTTCCCGAACTCAGAAACGCTAAAATTGAGTTCGGATGGGGTGGAACCTTAGCGATCACGGTATCTCGTCTGCCGTTTTTTCATCGACACTCCCCCAACATACTCTCAGCCTCCGGGTATTCAGGATCTGGAGTCGCGCTTGCAACCGGTGCTGGCGCAATGCTCGCTGAAGCCATAGAGGGCACAACCTCACGGTTCGATGTCATGAATCAACTGCCCACCCCTTTGTTTCCCGGCGGCGCCGCGCTACGATCTCCTCTGCTGGCACTGGCAATGACGTGGTACGCCCTGCGCGATCGACTCTAGATCAATCTCAGCTCATGCTGATGTCCGGTTGATGTTCAGTTTTGCAGCATAAAGCAAAGCGACCGGTTATTCGCCGGCATCGACAAATCAGCGGTCAATTCGAATCCATTTTTTTCCGCAAGGGCGCTGACCTGTTCAAATTCACGGATGCCGCTTTCAGGATCACGCGCCTTGAGCCATTCATCAAAGCGCACATTACTTAGCGCCAGAGGCTGGTCACGGTATTGATACGGTCCATAGAAATAAATAATCCCACCTTCGGCCAGCGCGCCTCGCGCCGCCGCAAACAGATTCACGGTGCCCTGCCAGGCCATAATATGCACCGTGTTTATACAAACAATAGCATCAACCATTGGAAGCTTGAGTTCCCTCGAAAGCAGATCTATCGCGATGGGTTCGAGACAGTTCTCCCCCGCGTCATCACGCCAGGCTTCGATACCCGGCAGGCACCCCGGAAGATCACTCGGCAACCACTCAAGCAAGGGCAGGGCTGCCGAAAAATACGCCGCATGTTGTCCACTACCGCTGCCAAGTTCAAGGACTTTGCCGGTCGCTGGCAGGAGATCACGAATGATCGTTAAGATCGGCTCACGATTACGATCGCAAGCAGGCGCGTAAGGTCGACTCATTCGCTGCTCATCATTAGAAAAGTAAACGCCGAGGTCATCCGATCCTTGCTTACAAACGATTACGCGGAAATAGCAGACTTTATGAAGTCGATGATTTGAAATTGATAATGATCGATCAACATCAAACCAAATAGCATTGCCAGATACTGAATCGAAAAACCAAATGTTTGCCGAGACAGTTTGTCGCTGTAATTACGATACAGGCGCACGACGTATCCCAGAAAACCAAATCCGAGCAAAATAGCACCCATAAAGTACATCCAGCCTGACATCCCTGTCGCAAAAGGCAGCACACTGACCGCCAATAACAAAATGGTGTAGAGCACCATCTGCAACAAAGTGTGTTGCTGGCCGTGCGTTACGGGCAACATGGGAATACCCGCTGCTGCGTATTCTTCACGGCGATAAAGTGCCAACGCCCAGAAGTGTGGTGGAGTCCAACAGAAAATAATTAAAAATAATAAAAGCGCGTCAGACCCTACCTCTCCGGTGACAGCAGACCACCCCAGCACTGGAGGCATGGCGCCAGCAGCACCGCCAATAACGATATTTTGTGGTGTCGCGTGTTTTAGCCAAACCGTGTAGACAACCGCGTATCCAATCATCGACCCAAACGAGAGTGCTGCGGTCAGTAAATTAACCTGACTGACCAGCAAGATCATCGAAAGAATGGCTAACGACCCTGCGAACATGACTGCAGGAATAGTCTGAACGCTGCCTGTTGGCAACGGTCGACCCGACGTTCGCGCCATCACCCGATCGGCTCGACGATCCAGCAAGTGATTAAAGGCGGCGCCCGAGGCAGCCGACAATCCAATTCCTAATCCGCCAAAGATAAGCGCGCTCAGGGGAATCATTCCTTCAATCGAAAGAAACATCCCAACAACTGCGGTAAATACAATTAAGGCGACAACCCTTGGCTTCGTTAACTCGTAATAGGCGTGACAAAATTGTCTCATTGACAAAATCGACTGAGCAGATGACGTTGAAACTTGAGCTTTCATATCGACTCCGATTATACGATTAACTCCCTTTTTCAGCCTATCCGGGATGCTCTCAAGAGTCGCCCAATATCTTTATGAAGATCTTTTGGGTCACTTTCCAAAGGATAAGACATCATTAAATTGCCTCGAGGGTCGACGAGATATATTTGACCCAGGAATCCGCTCTCGCCAGAACCGTTGATTTTGAACTGTTTAATCAAACTTTCCTGTTCAGTTTTGCCTGCTGCCACAACCATTAATTTGGGCACTTTATTGACTAAATCAGAGACCGCAACTAAAGCATCGGGGTTGAAGGTAATTGCCAAAAGACGTACCCGCTTTTCGTTTTTCCCGAGGCTGATTCGTGCCCGCTCAATTCCGTCGACAACCTGCTGACACTCTGCGAGGCACTCGTTTTCGAGCAGCAAAACATAGGTCCATTTTCCAAAGATTTCATTAAAGTCGGTAACACCGCCTGCGACTGTCGTCATGGAAACGTTACTCAGTGCAACCGGTGGCTCAATCAAATTTCCGCGATTTCGGAAACTATCTGGTTTCCAGAGCCATCCTGCAACGACCGGCGCCAAAAAAAGCATCATGAGCGCAACCATAATTAGGCGCTTTTTATTACGAGCACGGTTTACCATTTTTTGATCAACAAGCTCTGTCATTTTCTAATTTTTCCTTGCTTAAAGTCTTTCCGCTGGCGCCACATAAAAGAAATCACAACCAGTACAAACACCGCTGCCATTCCAAACCATTGAACGGCATAAGCCTGATGTCGCTGAATCATGGTTCGACTGGGCCCGGGCCACTCTCGAACAAATCCCCCCACTGCATCGGGCGCAAGCCTTAGAACATAAGGGTGCAGATCATAGGGCGCCGAAGTTGCCAAAGCGTCAAGATCAAGATTTTGACGCAACCGCTCTCCAAAATCAGGCGCCTCATCAACGAATGTGAATCCCTTTAAAGGCTCGTAGAGTCGTCCCGTGATTTTTTGCTGACCAACCGGAATACTTGGGCGGGGAAATTGCTCGCGTGATCCTTCAAGCGGAATCCATCCTCGATCGACAAATATCCGCACCTGACTGCCTTCGATCATAAACGGTGTTAACACGTGGAACCCTGCACGCCCTTTATATGTCCGGTTATCCCAGAGAAATTGTCCTTCTCGTTCAAATTGGCCAATAATTTCCGCTGGCCATCCTGATTTCTCGGGTCCGATGGTAGCCTTCGAGACCTGGATTGGAGACTGCTTTGACCGCTGAGTCTGTTGATCAACGTACACTTTCTTCTGTTCAGCCCGCTGAAGTTGCCAAACACCGAGCGCCGAGAGCATCATGAACGTGATGGGAATCAGAAACCAGGAGAGATAACGACGCTTCACCCTCTAAATCACCATAGAACGGTCAGTTCACTGCGACCCAATATAAATCTGATAACATCCGACGCGTTCTTTATATACATGTATTTTTTTTTATGCTCATCAAAACCATTGTTGTCATCTTGCTCGTGGCTATGGTCGCGAGTTTGGGATATGCGATGCTATCGATGGTTCGCGATAAAGGTCGAGGAACCTCAACCGTAAAAGCATTAACTTACCGCGTTGGGATTTGGATCGTGCTCTTTGGTTTAATCGTTGTGGGCCTATACACCGGGGTCATCAAACCTAGCGGATCATTGCAAAAGGCGGCGGTTCAAGTTCAGGAGTAGCCCCAAAGGTTAAAAAACGCCGCCTACACAAGGCGGCGTTTTAATTTCTACTTCAAACCACTACAAAATATAAACGAAGATAAATAGTCCAACCCAGACGGTATCGACAAAGTGCCAGTACCAGGCGGCTCCCTCAAAACCAAAATGCTCATCTGGCTTGAAATGGCCCTTTAGGCACCTGACCAGAATCACCGCCAGAATAATCGCGCCAACCGTGACATGAAAGCCATGGAATCCGGTCAGCATAAAGAACGTCGCACCATAAACGCCTGAGCCCAAGGTCAACCCCAAGTGACGGTACGCTTCAATGTACTCATAAACCTGGAAATACATAAACGCGGCGCCCAACGCGACTGTAACAAAAAGCCAAAAACATAACGGACCACGTTGGTTTTTCTTAAGCGCCCAATGTGCAATCGTGACGGTAACACTCGATGTGAGCAACAAAAGCGTATTAATTAACGGAATGCCAAATGCGCCGATGCTTGAAAATGTCCCAGCCGCAACATCATGTGAATCAGGGCCAATATAGGCGGCGCCAGCAGGGCCGGCCGTCGGCCAGGTGGCTTCAAAGCCGGGCCAAAGAAGTTCATCGGCTGCAATCCAAGGAACTGACAACACCCGGGCGTAGAACAATGCACCGAAAAATGCGCCGAAAAACATAATTTCAGAGAATATGAACCATCCCATTCCCATTCGAAAGGAGGTGTCGACCTGTGCATCGTACTTCCCCGCCTCGCTTTCAGTCGCCACTTGTCCAAACCAAGCGAACATCATCAGGACAATAACCCCCGCGCCTGCAATCATCAGCCATAGACCTGGCGCAAGATAATGCAAGTTCAGAATAAACCCTAAGGCAAGCAGAAATAATCCCATCGAAGTAATTGTTGGCCACTTCGTTGGATCCGGCAAATAGTAACCACCATGCGCTGCACTCATTTGACTGGTCCTCTTTCTTATATTTGTAAGTTGAAAATTATTCTCTAGGAATTATTCTTTAGATTTTCATTTGCCGGATAGACTTCATAAGACAATGTGATTGTCTTAACCTCCGCAGGTAACTTGGGATCCACCACGAAGGTCACCGGCATTAATTTACTCTCTCCACCCACTAACTCCTGTCGTGTAAAGCAGAAGCACTCCGTTTTACGAAAATGTCGCGCCGCTTTGGCCGGCGTCACACTCGGCACCGCCTGGCCGGCCGTCATCGCATCAACAAGACTATGCGCCTCATAGATCACAGTCGTTGCCTCGCCAGGATGCACATTGAGCCGTACGGTCTCGGGTCGGTCAACACGCCAAGGGATTCCGCTGACATTCACCGTAAATTCAACAGTCACCGTTCTTGATTTATCTACCGTGAGGGGTGCCGCGCTTGCCTCTGAGAGTGTCGCACTCTTTCCATTTAAACCTGTTATCTCACAAAAAACGCTATAAAGCGGCACGAGCGCGTAACCAAAACCAAACATGCCGACCACCCAGAGGGACAGCCAGCCTGTGACTCTTCGGTTGCTTTTTCGTACGTTGCGCTCAGTCATTCTTTTAATACCCTAAAGCAGGTATTTCACAATGCTCCAGGCAAAAACTGCGGCCACAAAGATCACCAGCACGGTCACAGTTTTTCGAATGCCTGATTTTTGCACTTCTGTTTTCATGAAATATAGGGCCCGTCCCGGTCTTAACGCACTTCAGGTGCTGTCGCGAAGGTATGGTACGGCGCCGGCGAAGGCACAGTCCACTCCAACCCTTCAGGATTATCCCAAACCTCTGCAGTCGCTTTTTTGCCACCCCGAATTGATTTAATAACCACCCATAACAGAATCAGCTGAGAGAAACCAAGGATGAACCCGCCAATACTGGACACCATATTGAACTCAGCAAACTGCAGTGAGTAATCGGGGATTCGTCTTGGCATACCCGCAAACCCTAAGAAGTGCTGCGGGAAAAAGGTGATGTTAAAAGAAATAACGGTGAGCCAAAAATGAACCTTGCCAAGCGTCTCGTCATACATATGACCGGTCCACTTCGGAAGCCAGTAGTAGACACCCGAAAACATGGCCAGCACAGAACCACAGAAAATTACATAGTGGAAATGAGCAACAATAAAGTAGGTGTCATGATACTGAAAGTCAGCCGGGGTAATCGCCATCATCAGGCCCGTCAAGCCACCAACGGTAAAGAGCGCAACCGTTGCGATCGCATACAACATCGGCGTCTCAAAAGTCATACTGCCCCGCCACATCGTGGCGAGCCAGTTAAAGACTTTTACACCGGTTGGAATAGCGATCAGCATTGTGGAATACATAAAGAACAACTCACCGGATAAAGGCATACCAACGGTGTACATGTGATGCGCCCAAACAATAAACGACAAGAACGCAATCGCGGCAGTGGCAAACACCATCGAGCTATAGCCAAACAGTGGCTTGCGAGCAAATGTCGGAATGACCTGCGAGATGATTCCGAACGCGGGCAGAATCAGAATATAAACTTCCGGATGACCAAAAAACCAGAAAATGTGCTGGAACATTACCGGATCGCCACCGCCCGCGGCACTAAAGAACGCGGTTCCAAAATGACGGTCAGTCAGGAGCATGGTCACCGCGCCTGCGAGAACCGGCATCGCAGCAATCAGCAAGAAAGCCGTAATGACCCAGGTCCAAACAAAAAGCGGCATTTTCATTAACGTCATCCCTGGCGCCCGCATATTAAGTATGGTCGCGATAATGTTAATGGCGCCCAATATGGAGGACATCCCAAGGATGTGAATAGTAAAGATCGTTAAATCAACGCCCATCCCGCCTTGTATTGAAAGCGGTGGATAAATAGTCCAGCCTGCAGCAGGTCCACCACCCGGTACAAAAAGCGACGCGATGAGTAACGTGGTGGCGAAAGGCAGCAGCCAAAAGCTCCAGTTATTCATTCGCGGTAGCGCCATGTCAGGCGCGCCAACCATCATGGGCAGCATCCAATTAGCAAAGCCAACAAAGCCGGGCATCACCGCACCAAAGATCATCACCAACGCATGGACGGTAACCATCTGATTATAAAAATGGGGGTTAACGACCTGGAGACCCGGCATAAAAAGTTCAGCTCGAATAACCAGCGCCATTGCACCGCCCACGAGAAACATAGTGAACGAGAACCACAGATAAAGCGTACCAATATCTTTGTGGTTGGTGGTAAACAGCCAACGCGTAATACCCTTCGGTACCTCATCGTGATGATGGTCTGCAACCGCTGTAGTCATACAGATACTCCTGTTAAAGTTAAATCACTAAATATAGAAACTGGTCAGCCTTAGCTTTTGTTCTTTTGCGCCTCAATCCACGCCATGTACTCCGCCTCTTCAACAACATCAACGACGATTGGCATATAGCCATGGTCTTTCCCGCATAGTTCTGCACACTGACCGCGATAGGTTCCGGTCTCGTCAGCGCGAATCCACATCTCATTGATAAAGCCCGGGATCGCGTCTTTTTTGCCACCCAATTGCGGCACCCACCACGCGTGAATCACATCTTTTGCCGTCAATAACAGACGCACTTTTTTGCCCGCCGGGATGACTACGTGGTTATCGACTTCAAGTAAATAATTTTCACCTTTGGTCTCATTGCCTGTAATTTGGCTTTGTGGCGTCGCCAGCTTGCTGAAAAAAGAAACATCTTCTTCAAGGTAGTCGTACTGCCAGCCCCACTGATATCCCGTCACTTTAAGAACCATATCTGATTCGGTGGTGTCCTCCATTAACAGCAGCGCTTTGGTTGACGGCACTGCCATCGCAATCAGAATCAGGGTCGGAATCACGGTCCAAAGTACTTCTGCTTTTGTTGAGTGACTGAACTTGGCCGCTTCAGCTCCTTTGCTTTTTCGAAACTTAGCGATCGAGTAGAACATGACGCCAAACACGATAATGCCGATTACGGTAACGATATACATAATGAGCATATGCAGGTCATACTGCACTCGCGCGATCTCCGTGACCGGTCGTTGCAGATTAAGGGCCCACTCCGCTTGAGCCACTGTTGGCAGGATGCCCATCATCCCTACGCCTGCTGTCGCCACAATTGCGCTTCGCAGTTTTTTAAATCGACTTACGATCATAGTCATCTCCAAAACAGAGTTAATTTTCAATTAATAAAATTTTTTTAAAAAGCCTTTCAGGCGCGAAGCAAACTTCGAAGTTGCTTTGCGGTTTTTAATCGATCTTCCTCGGTTAACACGGCGCCTATTTCTGTAAATTTTCCGTGCGACCCTATCCACATTTTACTGGGATACCAGGAGGGTCCTGTTGAGATCCTGATCTGCGCCCAATATCGATCGAGCTTTAATTCCCGCTCGCCGTTTCGATCCTTTTTTTTAAGCTGGACTCGATCACCGTCTGAAACAATCAGATCAAAAAACGTTGACCTTTTCTTTATCAACAAAAACGTCATCGCCAAAAGCGCCAGCTCCATACCGAGAAAGGGTAAAACTGGCCAGGCCCCGAGCATCACCATATACACCCCTATCCCAACTGCGACCACACAGAAAACCCCAAAAATCATAATGGCCGCGACAGCGCTCAACGAGCTATTGGGCCGAATCAAAAGCCTGAAATCGCGCCGGTCAGGAGCTGTCTGAAGGTATGTCATCGTTGCACCGCAACCAAGATGCTGATTGGAAAACCAATGCCCGCTTTCGTCGAAGGCTGGAATTCCAATATCGGTTAAGAAAACACTGCGAACACTAGCATATTAGAGATAAATGCATCAAGCACGATACCTTTATTCTTACCTCTAAAAGACTTACTACCAGAGTTGGTTAATCGGCCAAAATCAAAAAATTAAAGGAGCAATCAACACGGTCCAGCCCTCGTTCATTCGCCAAATTTCACCTCAATCGAACGCTGTGTATCGTCAGGCGGTATTCGTGCCCACGCCACGCCGTATATCAGTTCGAATGTCGCCCTTAAACGATCGCTACCTGCCGAGGAGGACCAGTAAGCCGACTCAAATGCTTGCCACCGGCTCTTTCCCGTCAGGCTCCGCCGCCGATCCACCAACGCGTTGGTGCCGCCGAGCATCCGCAAATCCTTAACCAGTCCCTCAACACTCAAATAGGTCAGACCAACTACGTCGACATCCATCACCGGCTCCAGAAAACCGGCCTGAAGTATCGTATCGCCCAGATCGTGCATATCAATGAATGCGTGTCCATGGGGCTTGTTATCAACTTCTGCCCAAGCGGCTCGCAATTCAATCAGCGTGTCCGGGCCAAACGCTGCGAGCAACACAAGCCCGCCAGGTTTCAGAACCCGTGCGATTTCTTTAAACCCATCATTCGAATCCGTCCACGGTAAAATCAGATTAGCAAAGACAAAATCGAAACAATGGTCTTTAAATGGTAATTCGTGCGCATCCCCAAAGCAGGCAGGCCATGCATCAGGTCGTGCAACCGCTTCCAGATCGAAGGCAGCGTCGAAGCAATTATCCAATCCCACCACGAGCGCCTCTGGATATTTGCTCGCAAGCTCACGAGACTCCAAACCCATCCCGCACCCCAGATCCAAAATAGCCTGAGGCTGAAGGTTGATCAAATCAAGGCGCTCGAGAAGTTCGGTCCCACAACGCCGCGCAATCACATTTTCACTTTGATCGAATCGAATGGCTCTTTTCGCAGCCAGCCGCACCGCACGGCCGGAGAGTGTGGGATCGAAATGATTCATAGTGACGAATAGTACTCAAGACTGTGAAGCATCGCACAGCATCCAGATTGCTTTCTGGTTAAGTTAATTAGATGGCATTTCCATTCGAACCCGCTCTCACTGCGCCGCGCGCAACCCGCCTTCGGGCCCTCGCGCAACTCGCGGTTCGTTTATGGGATCGGGCGCTCCAGCCCATATGTCTTCACTGCCGGATCGATGCCGAGTCTAACCATGGTCTGTGTGAAAAATGCCTTCAGTTAATTTCCTTCAATGCGACCTGCTGCGAGATTTGCGCACGTCCGCTAACTCAAAACTTAGTTTGCGGTCAGTGTCAGAAAAATCCGCCTTTTTTTGATAGCGCATTAACGCCGCTGCTTTATGTCGATCCTGTCGATCATTTCTTGTGCGGGCTCAAATATCGCGAAAAATTCTCATTTGCTCGATTTGCCGCAGGCGTGATGACAGATCACGCTCTAAAAGCCGGTCAGAAAACGCCTGACATAATCTGCCCAGTACCCATGACCTCAAAAACACTGCGAAAGCGGGGGTTTAATCAATCCGCATTTATCGGACAACTCATCGCGTGGAAACTGGCCATCCCAATGTCGAGCAACTTGATTTTAAAAAAGCGAGAAACGGCTCATCAATCCGACCTCAAGGCCAAAGAGCGACAAAATAATCTGAAAGGCGCTTTTGAATGCAAGCGTCAAGTTCCGGGGAGACATATTATGATCGTTGATGATGTCTTAACCACCGGCGCGACAGCAAACGAGATCAGTAAAACCTTAAAAAAAAATGGCGCCTCGCGCGTGGATATCTGGGCTTGCGCCCGTACACGATAAAGTTTTCAACTAGGGCAATGAGCGCCCAAAAAAAAGCCCCGGCAGCGCCAGGGCTTTCGACTGATTCAAACTTTTGTGGCGAATCCTACTACTTACATGTGGATGGCAGAAACTTATCGGCGATTTTTGTTCCTGCGGGGGCACCATCACAAACCCAACTGATTACGCCAGAAGCATCAGTTGCTTGCAGTGTAAGAGTCTTGGACTGGAGGTCACTACTCACGGGGGCCGCGGCGCCCATCGTGACGGTAATAAGCCCTGCACCAACAGTAACAACACTGGCTACATATTCGCCCGTGATCGTCGCTGAAGCACCCGCCATCTCATTAGTGGTAGCCCAGGCTGCCGCCGTCTGGCGGTATTCAGAAATTGCTGTCTTCAGCGGCGAAGATAGCGACAAGGCCTCACTTACTTGGGCACGGGCAACATAACTGGTGTACTGTGGAATGGCGATGGCGGCGAGAATCCCGATGATCGCCACAACGATCATCAGTTCGATCAGCGTGAAACCCGCCTGACCTTCCTTGTGTTTCGACTGCGTTAAATCTTGCTTCATATTTTCCAGTTTAGCTTTCATTATGTTCCCCTCGTAATTAGCTAAAAGATTGTCAACATTCGTAGGGTTCGGATCAAAAACCAACCCTTTACGCTTTTATTCTAACCTAACCTCAAGAAACTACCGCCCTTCGGAAGGGCCTTAAAATATTCCTTACAGGATAGAGTGAATTTACAGATAAACGCTTCTAACCTCTAATCATCTTGTGCCCGATCGTAATCTTTTGTTAAAAATTTGGTGGTTTTTCTAATTTGGGTTTATTTCTGCCGATATTATCGATGTTTCGCTGATAAGATAAAGTTGTTAAGCGTCATATATCAATCGCAATTCTGGCAGTCGCCGTCATTACTTAAAAGGACTCTTTTTTTTGAGCTCAACTCCTGCTGCTGATGTTAACCCGTCACCGTTTTCCCTTATGGTTCGCGGAACCAGTCTGATGGGACTCGCCAAACGCGTTGCAGAAAAAAACCTGCTCTCAAAAGAGCGCGTGCAGGAGACGCTCGAAACAGCACAAAAAAATAAGCGATCGTTCTTGCGTGAAGCGCTCGAAGCCGGAGAAATTGATCGAGTCCAGTTGCTCCGGTGCGCATCCGAAGATGCGGGCATGCCACTTTTGGATCTCAAAACATTTGATCTTGCAAAACGGCCCAAAGACCTTGTCGATCGACGCTTTATCGAAAGCCATGGCGTACTACCCCTTTTTAAACGCGGGACTAAAGTTTTTCTAGCAGTGCCGGATCCTGCTGATGTTGCGGGCCTCGATGCCTTTAAATTTCAAAGCGGGTTTGGCGTTGAGGCGATTCTGGTCGACCCCAACGTTCTCAGCAAAATCATCCGGGATATCCTGAGCGGTATCAGTTCGGAACTGGCGGATCTGGATCAGGACAGCGACCTTGACACCTTCGCCGGACAATCCGGTACCGCGGACAACTTGGAGGATGCCGAAGCTGACACGCCTGTTGTCCGGTTTGTTAACAAAATCTTCATGGATGCCATCAGCCAAAATGCATCCGACATCCATGTCGAACCCTACGAAGACAAGCTTCGAATCCGATATCGACTCGACGGGGTCTTGCATGAGATTGCAAACCCCCCGTCGTCATTGACTTCACGGATCACGGCACGCATCAAAATACTCGCGCGGCTTGATATTGCCGAACGGCGTGTGCCGCAAGATGGTCGAATGAAGATGACGCTCTCCAAAAATCACGAGATCGATTTTCGGGTCAGTACGCTACCCACCCAGTTTGGCGAAAAAGTAGTTATTCGGGTACTCGATAGCAGTGGCGCGGAGCTTAGCTTGAAAGCATTAGGTCTAGAGGAAGATCAATTCAAGCTCTACGAAGACGCGATCAGCAAACCCTATGGCATGATTTTAGTCACGGGTCCAACAGGCAGCGGCAAGACGGTATCGCTTTATTCAGCTTTATCAACGCTTAATTCGCCGGAAGTAAATATCAGCAGCGTCGAAGATCCTATCGAAATTAACGTGCCTGGCATTAATCAGGTCGCCATCAACGAGCGCGCGGATCTTACTTTTGCAGTCGCGCTACGGGCATTTCTGAGACAGGATCCGGATATCGTCATGGTTGGCGAGATTCGGGATCTTGAAACTGCCGACATTGCAGTCAAGGCATCACAAACCGGTCACCTTGTCCTTTCGACCCTGCACACCAACGATGCACCCTCAACGGTTGTTCGCCTACTGAACATGGGGGTTGAGCCATTCAACGTTGCGTCATCGGTACATCTCATCATGGCGCAACGGTTGGTCAGAAAGCTTTGCAGCCAATGCCGTCAACCCGCGAAACACCCCGACGAAGCCTTGGTTCGCGCGGGATTTTCGCCCGGGCCGGATATCGGCGAGATCAAAATCTACGGACCCGGCGGATGCGACGAGTGCACCGGCGGCTATAAGGGCAGAACCGGTATCTTTCAGGTGATGCCGGTTACTGAGGCAATCTCTACCATGATCCTTCGAGATGCAGGTCAGGATGCAATTGAGAAACAAATGACATTCGACGGTGTACTCAGCTTACGCCAAGCGGGTCTCAAAAAAGTTCGTGCCGGTATCACAAGTCTCGAGGAAGTGCTTCGGGTAACCAGCAACTGAGTTTATGGCAGGAAAAGAATCCAAGCCAAACATCGTATTTGTCTGGTCAGGCGTAGACCGACAGGGTAAAAAAGTCTCGGGAGAACTTGATAGTCAAGGCCCCGCATACGTACGAAGCATCCTGCGTCGACAAGGCATCAGCGTAAAAAGTATCCGGAAAAAGCCCAAACCGCTTTTTTCAAAAAAAGTGAAGCCGAAAGACATTGCGATCGCGAGCCGCCAAATCGCCACGATGCTGGGCGCCGGAATACCGATCGCACAATCCTATAAGGCCATCGCAGCCGGCACCGATCATCCCAAGATCCGAGAG
Organism: Arenicellales bacterium nBUS_48; assembly: GCA_051201575.1. Lineage (GTDB taxonomy): Bacteria > Pseudomonadota > Gammaproteobacteria > Arenicellales > UBA868 > UBA868. The sequence goes on from CP179197.1 coordinate 2,163,776, forward strand.
ATCTTTGACAGCATTCGCGTCGATGTTGAAGGCGGCACTAGCCTTAGCGAAGCACTCGCGAAATATCCCAAACAGTTTGACTCGCTTTATACCAGTCTGATTGCTGTCGGCGAACGATCCGGAAATCTCGACAACCTTATGGAGAAAATTGCCAGCTATAAAGAAAACATCGAGGAGATCAAAGCCAAAGTGAAAGGCGCCATGTGGTACCCCGTTGCGGTTCTTGTCGTTGGATTCATTGTCACCGCGCTCCTGTTGGTGTTTGTGATTCCGCAATTTGAGGGTCTGTTCAGCAGTTTTGGGGCAAGTCTCCCACCTTAACTGCAGTCATGATTGATCTCTCGCGAGGCTTCAGAGACAACTGGCTGATTATTTTTGGTGTGATTTTTGGTGCCCTATTTTTTTTGGTGACCAGCTACCGAAAATCGCCAGCCATGCGACATCGGGTTGACCGGCTGTCATTACGCATACCCGTGTTTGGCAGTATCCTGCGAAAATCTGCGATATCGCGATTTACGCGCACGATGGCCACCATGTTTGGTTCTGGCGTCACGATGGTTGAGGGTCTTGAGTCCGTGGCGGGCGCAACGGGCAACCTGGTTTACTATGATGCCTGCTTTGAAATTCGGGATGAAGTCAGCACCGGACAGCCACTTTCTGTGGCAATGTCACAAACAGGTCTTTTTCCGTCAATGGTGCTCCAGATGACGTCCACGGGCGAAGAATCGGGTGATCTCGAAGGAATGCTGAACAAAGCGGCCGAATTTTACGAGCGCGAAGTCAGAGAAGCAGTGGACAACATGAGCAAATTAATTGAACCCATTATGATTACCGTCTTGGGCGGCATCGTTGGCACGCTGGTCATTGCTATGTATTTGCCGATCTTCATGATGGGCTCAGTCATCTAGACTCCGTGCCGCACGGATGAATCCGGCTCTGGACATGCTGCTCCGTGAGGGCATCACGCTTTGGGTCATCGCCGGCACATTTTCTCTTCTGGTCGGCAGTTTCTTGAATGTCGTCATTGCCCGCATACCGCGGCAGATCATTTGGTCTGAAGCTGAAAAAAGTGTCCGGGGCGAAAAGCCGCCTGGCATTGTGTGGCCGGGCTCACACTGCCCACGCTGCAAACATACTCTTTCATGGTTTGAGAATGTACCCCTCCTGAGTTTTCTTTTATTAGGTGGTCGTTGCCGCCACTGTCATATCTCGATCTCAATCCGTTACCCCATGATTGAAGCGCTTTGCGCCGTACTCTCCGTAGTTGTCGTAATGAAACTGGGCGTCCAGTGGCTTACGCTGGTGGCGCTGGTATTTACCTGGTTTTTGATTGCACTCGCTTTTATCGATTTGGAATATTTTCTGTTACCCGACAAATTAACAATCCCGCTCATTTTTCTTGGGTTAATAACGAGCGCGCTTGGTGGATTTACCGATCTCACGTCATCTATATTTGGCGCCATTGCGGGTTACCTCTCGTTATGGACCGTCTACCAGACATATCGACTCCTGACGGGACGAGAAGGCTTCGGTTTCGGTGACTTTAAAATGCTGGCTGCAATTGGCGGCTTTATCGGTTGGCAGTTATTACCAGCAGCCGTACTCTTAAGCGCCGGAACCGGCGCAATAGTGGGAACAATAATGATACTGTTGCAGCGCCATCAACGCGGTCAACTGGTGCCATTTGGCCCGTATCTGGCTGGAGGTGGGTGGCTCACGCTGCTGTGGGGGCAACAGCTAAACGAGTGGTTTTATTCGATCATTACATTGTAGGAGATCGTTATCTTTAAAGTTGGCTTGACGGGCGGAATCGGCAGCGGAAAATCTGCGGCCACAGACCATCTCGGAACACTGGGGATTCAGATTCTTGATGCTGACCGATTTGCGCATCAAGTCACCGCCAACGGGCAGCCTGCGGTTGCCGAGATCGCGCAGCTATTGGGCCAACAGGTCCTGACAGCTTCGGGTGACCTAGACCGTGCGATGGTCCGTCAGATTGTTTTTACCGATGATCAAAAACGGGAAGCGCTTGAGGCCATTGTGCATCCAAAAGTGCGCTCCGCCATGAACGCGGCTGCGTCCATTGCGCAATCTCCTTACGTTGTTTATTCCATTCCGCTGCTCGTCGAAACTCGACAAACGGGCAAATTTGATCATGTTGTGGTCATTCAGGCTAATCATGAACTTCGCAGGCAGCGAGTGTTAAGTCGAAGCGGTCTAGACAAGGAGAGTTTTGATCAAATTATGGCTTCTCAGGCATCAGATCAAGAACGTGCAGCGGTCGCGAACACGATTATTGTTAACGAAAGCCGTCTCGATCAGTTGCATCAAGAGATCGATAATCTTCATCTAAATTTATGCGGTCTCGCAGCTGAAAAATAAGAATGATTTCCAGACAAACCGTTGCCGACACCCTTACTCGATTTAACCGTCTTGAAGAGACAAATACAGAGCTCACTCGTGCCGCCGTCACGCTTTTTATTGCAAGAACGACAGAGCATGCTGACCTTGGCGTGCTGCTTACCCGGCGGGCTGCCACCCTGCGGCGACACGCGGGTCAATACGCGCTCCCGGGTGGACGTGTTGATCCCGGTGAATCAATCGTTCAGGCCGCACTACGGGAATGCGAAGAAGAAATTGGCCTCAAGGCATCAGTCAATGAGATCGTCGGCAAGCTCGATGACTTTGTTACCCAGTCCGGTTTTTGTGTCACACCCGTCGTTATTTTTTCCGAGAACCCGGTCACACCCGTCCCTGACCCCAATGAAGTAGAGCAGGTATTTAATATTCCATTGCCTGAGCTTGAATCTGCAAGTGCCCATCAGCCTGAATCTGATCAACCCAGTTCAGAAAAAGATGGATTTTCGCTTTCGTTGCCAACCGTCGGTCATCAAATATATGCGCCCACCGCCGCTATTCTGTTTCAGTTCCGTGAAGTCATTCTCCTCAACCGACAGACTCGAGTGAGTCACCTGCAGCAACCCCAGTTTGCCTGGCGTTAAGCACGCCCGATCACGAGCGAACAAATACGCTTAAGAAGTGCTCGATTTCCTTCAAGAAAGTTTATCTTCGACAGGTTTTCTTCGTTAACCCATTCAAGCGCCTGGGACTCGAGACCCTTTAGATCGCCAGAGAATGCTGTGATGTGCCAAAAATGAAGTAATACGCTGGCGTCTGCATAGTCATACCGGGTTGTAAATAACGGCTTTGCTGAATCGACAACCAGGTTAGTCTCCTCGCGAAACTCACGCACTAACGCGTTAAAAGCGTTTTCACCAGGCTCCAGTTTTCCACCCGGAAATTCCCATTGACCAGCAAAGTCTTTTCCTGCCGGACGCTGGCCGACTAAAAGACAGGATTCAGAATTAACCGCGACGCCCACCGCCACCTGGGTGGCATCAGGTTCGGTATTCGGCATTAATAGTAATGTAATCGTGCGTAAAATCGCAGGTCCACACTCTGGCTTTCGATCGACCCACGCCAAGATCAACCTCGATACCCACCTCTTGACCTTTCAGATGTTTAGCGACCAGTTTTTCATCATAGTCTTCTACTCGCCCACCCGCTTGGGCGATCGTGACACCGCCCATTGCCACTGAAAGCATTCCTTGATTTAGGGGAGCGCCAGACTTTCCTACCGCCATGACTACCCGACCCCAATTCGCATCTTCCCCAGCGATTGCTGTCTTCACTAACGGAGAGTTTGCTATTGCAAGCGCTGCTTTTTTTGCGCTTGCCGTTGAGCTTGCGCCATACACGTCAACGGTAATAAATTTCTGCGCACCCTCCCCATCCCGTACGACTTGGGTCGCGAGATCAATTAAAAGATCTTTCAATGCTGCTCGAAACAGCTTTAGGTCCGGAGCGTTTTTGGTTTTCGGTACGCGATTTCCCGCGCGTCCTGTCGCGGCCAAAATAAGCGAGTCGCTGGTCGAAGTATCGCTATCAACCGTGATACTGTTGAAAGAAGCCTGAACCCCTTCACGAAGAAGCTCATCGAGTACCGTCCTCGAAATACAGGCGTCAGTGAACACAAACGCCAACATGGTCGCCATATCCGGCGCGATCATGCCTGACCCTTTAGCAATGCCGCCGATCGTAATATCCGTCTCACCGATCTTTGTGCGCCGAAAAGCACCTTTGGGATAGGTGTCTGTCGTACCGATCGCCCGGGCCGCGCGTAACCATGAAGCCGGTCGGGTTTTGTCGCTTATCCGCTTGAGCGCGCGATCAATCCGATCTACCGGCAGCGGCTCACCGATCACGCCGGTTGACGCGATCAGCACTTCAGATGCCTGACAGCCCACAGCCTTTGCCGCCATCGCTGCCGTTGATTTAACATCGTTATTACCCTGGGGGCCTGTAAACGTGTTCGCATTCCCACTGTTTACCAGTAGTGCTCGCACCTTACCTTTACTGACCACTTCTCGACTCCACTGAACCGGCGCAGACGCCGTAGTGGATTGTGTAAAAACACCCGCAACGGTTGTTCCCTTGTCGAGTTGTGCGAGTAAGAGATCATCGCGACCTGCGTACTTGATACCCGCCCTTAGCGCTTTGAACTCCAGACCAAAGACCTGCGGAATTTTTGGAAATCGACTCGGCGCGAGCCCAGAGCGTTTCAATGTTGTCATTTATTTTTTCTAAAGGCTTTAAAGCTTGCCATGACACTGCTTATATTTTTTCCCTGATCCGCAAGGACAAGGCTCATTCCGACCCACCTTTGCGCCGTCACGCACAAACGGACGGGACGAGTCAACGTCGCGTTTTGCTGACCCCGTATCAACCCCTTGCCCCGCAGTGAGTGGACCCTCGGCAGGCGCCTCGGCGTCTTGATGTAGATACTTCCGATCTGACTCGTTCTGCTGACGCTGACGATTTTCCATATCAGTCACCTGTTCATCAGACTGAACCTGCACTTTAGAAAGAAGCCCAACCACATCATTTTTGACTTGGTTGAGCGTCGCCGAGAACATCTCGAAGGCCTCACGTTTGTACTCTTGCCGTGGATTTTTCTGCGCATAACCCCGAAGACCGATGCCCTGGCGCAAATGATCCATCTGTGCAAGATGCTCTTTCCACTGCTCATCGAGCGTTTTAAGCATGACCGCTTTCTCGAGATGCCGCATCACCGGAGCGCCGACGCTTTCTACTTTTTTGTCGTAAGCGTCGACAATCTCGTCACGAATGCGCATCCGTAGGGTTTCCTCGTGCAGGCTATCATCTGATTCCAGCCAGCCTTGAATCGGAAAAGATATCCCGAATCGAGACTCGATTTCTTTCTCTAACAACGGAATATCCCATTGCTCTTCGAGACTCTCCGGCGGTATACCAAGATCAACTAATTCATTGATCACTTCCTCTCGCGCGATCTCAACGGTCTCAGAGATATCGTCAGACGCCATTAGGGTATTACGCTGCTCGTAGACTACTTTTCGTTGTTCGTTTGCAACATCGTCGTACTCAAGTAACTGTTTACGAATATCAAAGTTACGTCCTTCGACTTTTTTCTGGGAATTCTCAATAGCTCGGGTTACCCATGAGTGCTCGATTGCCTCACCTTCCTCCATACCGAGCTTTTCCATCAATCCGGAAACCCGATCAGAGCCAAAAATGCGCAGCAAGTTATCTTCCAGGGAAAGATAAAACCGGCTGCGTCCCGGATCCCCCTGTCGACCACAACGCCCACGCAACTGGTTATCGACCCGTCGTGATTCATTGCGCTCGGTACCTAGTACATAGAGTCCACCCGAATCTGCCACTTGATCATGTTGTTTCTGCCAAGCGTCACGAATGGCATCTACATCCCGGTTCTGGTCGACCTCATTTGCTGCAAGCTCCATCTCAAGGTTGCCCCCGAGCACAATGTCGGTACCTCGGCCGGCCATGTTGGTCGCAATCGTTACCGCGCCGGGTTTTCCGGCCTGCGCGATGATTTGGGCCTCCCGGCCGTGCTGTTTTGCGTTCAGCACCTCGTGAGTAATCTTCTCCTTAGAGAGTAGATTGGATAAATACTCAGATGCTTCAATAGAGGCGGTGCCCACTAAAACTGGCTGATTCTGGTCACGGCAACTTTTAATATCATCCAGAATTGCCGCATATTTTTCCTCTTGCGTCCGATAGACGAGATCCGAGAGATCCTCTCTAATCATCGGTTGATTGGTCGGAATAACAGCAACTTCCAGACCATAAATCTGTTGAAACTCGACTGACTCGGTATCCGCCGTACCCGTCATGCCCGAAAGTTTGTCGTATAACCGGAACAGGTTTTGGAAGGTAATCGATGCAAGCGTTTGGTTTTCCTGTTGAATCGAGACACCCTCTTTTGCCTCAACCGCCTGATGGAGTCCATCTGACCAGCGTCGTCCTGGCATCATGCGCCCTGAAAACTCGTCAATAATGACGATCTGCCCATCCCGAACAATGTAATCAACATCTCTCTGGAACAGCGTATGCGCACGCAACCCCGCATAGACGTGATGAAGCAAACTAATATTTCCTACATCGTAGAGAGTCGATTCCTCTGACAGCAAGCCAGCCTCAATGAGCAAGCGCTCCGCGCTCTCATGACCCGCTTCGGTTAATGCTACCTGACGATTTTTTTCATCCACATTGAAATCGCCCGGCGCCTCCTCTTCGTCCTCCGGCGTCTCACCACTGCCTTCCTGTCGGTCGAGCGCGGGGATAATCTTATTAATAGCGCTATACAGTTCACTGCTATTCTCAGCAGGCCCGGAGATCACCAGAGGGGTTCTGGCCTCGTCGATTAATATTGAATCAACTTCGTCGATGACCGCAAAATCCAGAGATCTTTGGACACGATCCTCCGCGCTGAATGCCATATTGTCACGCAGATAATCAAAGCCATACTCATTATTCGTGCCGTAGACAATGTCACAAGCATAAGCGGCGCGCTTGCTTTCGGTGTCCTGGCCCGACAAAATCACGCCCACGCTCAGGCCTAGAAACGAATAAATCTTCCCCATCCACTCAGCGTCTCGTTGTGCAAGGTAATCGTTAACGGTCACGACATGCACAGCCTTTCCACATACGGCGTTAAGGTAAGCGGGAAGCGTCGCAACGAGTGTTTTTCCTTCGCCCGTGCGCATCTCGGCAATCCGTCCCTCATTCAGGACCATCCCACCAATCAGCTGGACGTCAAAATGGCGCATATTAAGCACTCGGTAAGACGCCTCACGGGTGACCGCAAACGCCTCAACCAAGAGCGCGGCACTATCTTCACCGCTGCTCGCACGATTCTTAAATTCCTCTGTCTTGGCCCGCAATTCATCATCGCTAAGCGTTTGAAGGTGAGGCTCAAGCTGACCAATTTCGTCTACGGACTTAGCCATTTTTTTAAGCATGCGCTGATTGCGACTGCCAAAAATTTTTGTAGCAACTTTACTGAACATTTAAGAGATTCTTTAGGGTGAAACTGGTTTGGAAATTCTCAGTCATGAGGCAGCGACTAAACATCGCTATACTGGGACTCCACCAAATTACGTAAATTTATTGGTGTCAATTTTATCATGGTCAAAGACTCTTTCACTCAACTGGGGAAACTGATTCCCAATATGGCTCGAACCTCGACCACGATGCCTCCAGCAACCAAGCCGATTGAGAAAAACGCCTGGCGCCTAGCCGCGGGCAATGATATTGCTGACCACACCGCCGTTCGAGTTGAAAACGATATCTGGACCGTTACCGCTGATGGCCCGGTCTGGGGTCATGCCGTCAAACAGCGACAGAGGCAAATCCTAAGCAATCTTAAGAATCAAAACGTCTCGGCCATAAAACTTGACATCCAAGTTCGACCGGTCAACTCATCACCGACCCCGGCTTCCGAACCATCCGTCAAAAACATTCAGGTCTTAGATGAAAAAAGCGCTGACCTTCTACTTGCCACTGCGAAAACGCTCAAATCATCTAATTTGGCCGAAGCCATAAAAAAATTGAGTGAGCGGCACCGGGAAGAAAAAAAATAAATTCTCAAAACCCTGCTGCATCAATTCGTCCAAGAGCTTCCTGCGCCGTCAGCTTGATTTGATCGTCAATCTTTTCGCTAAGCAATTCATTGAACGTCGCCCGTGCGGCCTCGAACTGTTTGAGTTCTACCTGAGTCAAACCGAGCTTTAGTTTCGCATTTGGCACCAAGCGGCTGTCGGCAAAATAAAGCAAAAGCGTCTCGAACGCCTCAACCGCTTCGCTGAATGCGCCCAGCAAGTAACGCGCCTCTCCTAACCAAAACCACGCTTGGTCAGCAATAGCGCTATGGGGATTCGATCGCAAAAGCGCGATGAGTACACGAGTCGCTTGATCGTACTGTTGCTCATCAATGTGCTTGATGGCTTGCTGGAGAGATTGTTGCTCTTCGCCAGAAGCCACTGTTTTTGCACCAGAAACGATCGTCTCAATTGTGACCTCTTCGACCCGGTGCGTACTCCCCTCTCCTGAGCCGACCGTTACGCTATCGGGATCAGGGTCTGATAAGTTTTGGGCCACTAAATAGCTGTTTTTTATCTTAATTTTAGACCTTAAGTGATCTCCTGACTCTTTTCTAACTAAGCTCTTTGAGAGCCGGGACCATTCAGTGGGGTCAATCGTTTTTCCCGTGTGAGGCCGTTGGACCGATGACCATCCATCGTTCACACCGAGCGTAAGCCAGCCAAATGCCATCAGCAGACCCAGATGGGAAACCTTATTGATATTCACGCTAAAAATAAAAACGGCTGTCGGACGCAAGTCCAACAGCCGTCATGAAACGCGCTGAGAATCGAAAGCAGTTTGCCTAATAAAGAATTTCGACTCGACGATTAAGGGACCACGCGCCCTCATCTTGACCCATCGACACCGGGCGTTCTTCGCCATAAGAAATTGTGCGAATCGCATCCGGCGCCACACCAAGTGCCTGAAATATCTCGCTCACCGAATTTGCGCGACGCTCTCCGAGTGCCAAGTTGTACTCACGAGTACCCCGCTCATCGGCGTGCCCTTCAAGTACCACTGCCATTCCTGGATTGCCGGACAAATACTGCGCATGCGCTTCCACAACCATCTGGGCCTCTGGAGTCAAATTAGCACTGTCGAAATCAAAATAAACTACGCGCTGACCAAGAGGATCGTCCATATCGCCCTGATCGTCCGATTCAAGGATAATAATTTCTCCGGCCGTCGTGTCCTCAGAGCCAATTCCAGACGAGCTCGACTCGGTTGAACTTCCTATTGTGGCATCCTCAACCTCTACGCTGCCGCCTTTCTTTTTAGAAGCCGCACAACCTGAAATAGCGATTCCAAGGAATAGTGCTAAAAATATTGTCCCGAATCTACGCATCATCGATCTCCTGATTTAAATCGTCTCAAAATTCTTTACCTAGCGGCTTGCTGACCAAGCGGGTTCCCGGACATCACCCTCATGCAACTTGAGAATTTGCCGAACCCGGCCATCAGCCGAAACCGCTGCAAGCACCCCTTCTCGCCCCATTTTGGTTGCGTATAAAATCATCGCGCCGTTTGGGGAGAAGGTTGGCGATTCGTCAAGTGTACCTTCAGTGAGCACATCAGTTCTACCATCTGAGGGATAAAAAACCCCAATTTGATATCCTGCCCCCTGCCCGCGATTTGTGACCAAAACCAGTCTCTCCCCGCGGGGATCGTAAGAGGCGGCCGCGTTTTCTTTACCTTCCATGGTCAATCGTCGAATTTGACCCCCATCGGTATTCACCCGATAAATATGAGGCCGACCACTGCGATCTGAGGTGAAAACAAGATGCGACCCGTCTGGCGCCCACGCAGGCTCGGTGTCGATTGCACGACTTTTCGTAATCCTTCGGATCTCAAGGCTTGCCACTTGCAAAATATAGATATCGGTGTTGCCAGCGGATGAGACCGTTAGCGCTAAGGCTCGTCCATCAGGGGACCATGCGGGGGCGCTAGCAGTCCCATCGAAACGGGCTACCGGCCGCCGCTTGCCTGATTCAATATTCTGAATCCACACATTCGCCCCAGAACGCCCGTCAGCAAACGAGACATAGGCAAGATCTCGCCCATTCGGCGACCAGGAGGGCGACAGCACCGGCAAATTCGTAGTCTGGAGGATCTGTTGAGGATTATGGCCGTCTGAATCCGCCACCATAAGCTCATAGAGGCGGTCACCATTCTCCTTTTGCTTCATCGTGACATAAGCAATCCGAGTGTTGAAAGCGCCGTCTATACCCGTCATCTCATCGAATATTCGATCACTGATTTGATGAGCAACCTGTCGAAGCTGGTCCTCGGAGACCGTAAACCTGAGTCCGATCTTTATTTTTTCGCGATAAACATCCAGCAACTGAAAGTTGACGTCAAACTCATCTTCACCGGACCTTGTGATCGCCCCCACCACTATTGTCTCGGCTTTGATAAGACGCCAGTCCTTATAACGAACCTCTGATTCCTGGCTGGGTCGACTCAGAAAATCAGACGGCGGTTTCAAATCAAACCGCCCGGACCGATAAAGATCAGCCGCCACAATTGCGCCAATATCTTCAGGCAAACTGCCGTGCCCGCTCCATTTGAACGGAACAACGGCGATGGGGATCCCAGAACCCGCGCCACCTGTAATCTCAATGGTCAGCTTAGCGAGCCCTGTAGAGGGCGCTGATAAGGCGAGGAGTAAAACTGTCGCCCTTAAAACTTTATCAATCCTGTCAAAATTCATCTCAAATCTCGTTTCTAAACATAGCCGAATTATCGCGTTTCTTTTAACGCATGACTCTTTTTTTTCGCCCAGTTTAGCTCGTTCGGTTTTAGGGAGAGAATTTAAAATCAAACTCTTTCAAATATTCATAAAAACGGGGCTCTCCCGGAATCGGTAGCGGAGACGCTTTATAAATCGCGTTTTCTGCAGACTCATCAAATCTTGCATTCCCGCTGCTTCGCGCCATGGTCACAGAAGTGACATTTCCCTCTCGATCCACCCGAATTGTGAATAAAACACTGAAGCCTTCGAAGTCTCCGGCTGGTGGATTCCAATTGGTTCGCACTTCTTCTTGAATGGCCCAAGCAACCGCCCCGAATGCCGAAACGGCTTCCTGCTCGTCTCGCTCGCGTTGCACCTGCTCCGCTTCTCGCTTCTTGCGCTCTGCCTCTTTCTTCTTTTCTGCAGCTTCGGCTTTCTTCTTTTTTTCAGCCTCTAATTTTTTCTTCTTCTCGGCTTCAGCTTTCTTCTTCTTCTCGGCTTCAGCTTTCTTCTTCTTCTCGGCTTCAGCTTTCTTCTTCTTCTCGGCTTCGGCTTTCTTCTTTTTTTCAGCCTCTAATTTTTTCTTCTTCTCAGCTTCAGCTTTTTTCTTTTTTTCAGCGTCTAATTTTTTCTTCTTCTCAGCTTCAGCTTTTTTCTTCTTCTCGGCTTCGGCTTTCTTCTTTTTTTCAGCCTCTAATTTTTTCTTCTTCTCAGCTTCAGCTTTTTTCTTTTTTTCAGCGTCTAATTTCTTCTTTTTCTCAGCTTCGGCTTTCTTCTTTTTTTCAGCTTCTAGCTTTTTCTGTTTTTCTCGCTGAATAGCCGCTAGATCAATCGCTTTCGCCTGAACCGGTTTCCCTTCCACTGGCATAATGGTCCTAGGCTGGATCCATAAGCTCACCCCAAGCATTGCGCCAAAGGCGACGTGAATAATGATCGCATAAACAAAGGCCCGCAAAGGATTAGCGCCTTTTCGGGAATGTCCCTGCACGTTTAATCAGTCGTCTAGGGAGTCAGTAACGAGACCCACGCCTGGGACTCCCGCCTGCTGGAGTAGAACCATAGCCTGCACCACCGCATCATACCGAACGCTTTTATCAGCACGCACGAGAAATTCTGTTTCTGGGCTATTCCGCCTGACAATATCTGCTTTTATTCGAATCTCCTGAATTGACTGAATCGGTTCAGGATCATCATTAATAAAATATTGCTCATTGCTGTCAACGTGGACCACGAAAGGTTCGGTACTTTTCTCTGAAACCGCTTTGGCACTTGCCTGAGGAAGTTCGACACTAACCCCCTCCATCAGCAGCGGCGCGGTCACCATAAAAATAACAAGGAGGACCAGCATCACATCAATGTAGGGAACAACATTGATTTCGCTCATCTGTCTTTTATTTCGACGGGGGCGCATGGGATAAACTAACTGCGCTTGCGACTACCGACAGCCTGTCGGTTTACGATGCTCGCGAATTCTTCAACAAAAACATCGTAACGTGCGATTAATGACTCGGCATCGGCTGAGAACCGGTTGTAACCAATGACGGCCGGAATCGCTGCAAAAAGCCCCATAGCGGTCGCAATCAACGCCTCGGAAATTCCCGGCGCAACGGTTGCAATCGACACACTCTGCAATGCGCCGAGGGAGCGAAACGAATTCATAATCCCCCACACCGTACCAAACAGACCGACGTACGGACTTGTCGATCCTACTGTCGCAAGAAACGGAAGTCGCGACTCGATAGACTCAATTTCCCGGCTGAGGGCCACCCGCATGGCGCGCTGGACACCGTCTACCAAATCAGTTCTTTCGATCGACGCATTACCCGCAAGACGACTGTACTCCCGGTAACCAGCGACAAAAATTCCGGTCATCCCGACGGGTTCAACGCCAGTTTCTGCGCAGCGTCGGTACAACCCATTTAACTCGCCGCCTGACCAAAAATCGGCCTCAAAATCATCCGCCTCTTTGCGTAATTTTTTGAGCGTAGCTGATTTCGTAAAAATGACGGTCCACGAAATCAAAGACGCAATCACCAGTATCAGCATTACGAGCTGTACCAGCAAACTGGCGTGCATAATCAGATCGAGTATCGATAGAGACTCGTTGTTTATCGCAATTTGAAGCGAGTCATTCATAGAAACAATTCTCTCAGCTAAAAAAATCTGGCAGGGCGCAAGGGCGCATTGTATTTAGATCGATATGAGCGAGACGAATCTCTCCTTCGCATAATATCTCGTCACTTCTCTGGACTTTCTGCATAAGCAATACACTCGCTTTCCCTTTCAACTTCAACTCTACCGATACTGCCAATGCGTCGCTCAATCGAGCAGGGCGCATAAACGCCAAATTAGCCGATCGAACAACAAATCCGCTTCCGTTTTGATCTGCTAGCGTTTGCAAATCGATTCCATTACTGCGCAGCCACTCCGTGCGGGCACGCTCCATAAATTTAAGGTAATTCGCATAATAGACAATACCACCCGCATCGGTATCTTCAAAATAAACGCGAACCGGCCATTCGAAATACGCAAGGAGACTCATTTATCTCTTTTAGGTGTAGATGTGATCTGTCTTGCATCAACCCAATCAATCATGATCTGAAAGACGATTGTTAAAACTACGATACCGCAATGATGTTTATTTTCGATGTCAGACAAATGATCAATTCCTGACCTTTTCATGGTATTCCGATTAATCACTATCTTCTGAAAAAAGATTCGGTTGCGCTGCACTCTTCACAGGCACTTTTAACCCGAAATGCTGGTAAGCCGCTGGCATTGCAGTGCGGCCACGGGGCGTTCGCATAAGAAAACCGGACTGAATCAAAAAAGGTTCCACCATGTCTTCCAAAGTGCCGCGTTCTTCTCCAATTGCTGCCGCAAGACTCTCCACACCGACAGGTCCACCGTCGAACTTTTCCATAATCGCAAGCAGCAATCGGCGATCCAATGAATCGAGACCGAAACTATCAACCTCAAGCAAATCAAGCGCCTCGTTCGCAATTGATCCGGTCACAACACCATTTGATCGAACCTGCGCAAAGTCTCTCACTCGACGAAGCAATCGATTCGCAATGCGAGGCGTACCTCGACTCCGCCGAGCAATTGCCTCAATACCTGAAGGTTGATTTTCAAGATTTAAAATTCGGGCTGAACGCTCAACAATGCGAGCTAACTCCTCGCTTTGATAAAACTCAAGACGCTGAACGATTCCAAAGCGATCCCGAAGAGGTGAGGTCAGCAACCCCGCTCGGGTCGTTGCGCCAACCAGGGTAAAAGGAGGTAAGTTAAGTTTTATTGATCGTGCCGCGGGTCCATCCCCAATCATGATGTCGAGCTCATAATCTTCAAGTGCAGGGTACAGGATCTCCTCTATTGCAGGGCTCAGACGATGTATCTCATCCACAAATAAGACATCATTGGGCTCTAGATTAGTCAGGATAGCGGCAAGATCTCCAGCCTTCTCAAGAACAGGGCCTGACGTTTGCCGGAGATTAGCTCCCATCTCATTCGCCAGAATATGGGCGAGCGTCGTTTTTCCTAAACCCGGTGGGCCAAACACCAGCACATGATCGAGCGCTTCTGATCTCCCTTTGGCGGCCTCAATAAAAATACTTAGCTGTTCACGAACTTTTGCTTGGCCGATGAAGTCAGACAAGCTGATGGGTCGCAGGCTTCGATCAATCGCCTTCTCTTGACCAGAGTCAAGATCATCGGAGCCGTCAATGAGTCGATCCTGATCAATCATTTCGTCGCCTTTGCTAATCGCCGTAGTGCTTCTCTTATCAGCTCTTCCACCGAATGATGATCTTCGGTATCTGCCGCCCGTACCGCCTTCGCTGCTTCACTTTCTTTATAGCCTAGCGTTACCAACGCACTGGTCGCATCTCTCGTTGGGTTTTTGGTTTCTGCAATCAGGTCATCAGTCCCCGTGACAGGTTTTAATCGGTCGCGCAATTCAATTAAAAGTCGTTCGGCGGTCTTACGGCCAATACCGGGTACCCGGGTTAACTGAGCGACATCCCCAACACTGACACATGCTGTCAACTCATCTACAGTTAATCCCGATAACAATGCGAGCCCCACTCTGGGACCGATGCCGCTAACCTTCAGGAGCACTCTAAAGAGATCTCGCTGGGGCTTGTCTGAAAAGCCGAACAAAAGATGAGCATCGTCTCGAATCACAAGGTGCGTAAACAGAGAAACAGATTCACCGAGACCGGGTAACGCATAAAATGCGGTCATGGGCGCTTCAAGCTCGTAAGCCATACCTCCCACGTCCACCATAATCTGGGGGGGCTGCTTGAGTATTAACTTACCGCTGATTTGACCGATCATCGTCCGCCTACCCCGCGCCGGGTCTGCAGCTTGGATTCAGTATCCGTCCTGGCAGTCATGTGACCCTGTGAACTGTGAATGTGGCAGATCGCGCACGCCAGCGCATCCGCTGCATCCTGTGGCGGTTTTCGATCCATGCCCAAAAGCACTCTGATCATATGTTGAACCTGCTCTTTTGTGGCCCTGCCGGTTCCGGTAACAGCACGCTTAATTTCTAAGGCGCTGTACTCACTCAAATCGAGCTCGCTTTGAGCAAGCGCCAATAGCGCGCTGCCGCGAGCCTGCCCTAACACAAGCGCAGACTGTGGATTTTTTGCCATAAACACCTTCTCAACTGCACCTGCTTCAGGTTGATAGGCTTCAATCACCTCTCGAATGCGCTTGTGAATCATGACCAAACGTGAGGGCAGTGATCCTGTGCCCACACGCACGCATTCCGAGTGAAGATGCTTTAATGAGGCCCCCTCAGCTTCAACAACACCAATTCCCGTCACCCGCGACCCCGGATCAATGCCAATCGCTCTTATTTTTTTGACCGGCATCCTAGTCTCTAATTCCTAACCGGCTGCTGCCGAACCCTCTTGGAAGCTCGCGTTTGTCGCGACTTCTTGCACATCATCTAACTCCTCTAATGCATCGATCAGATTCATTACCTTTTCAGCATCCGCCTCTGATACCGGCGCTTCGTTTGACGGACGCTGGACGAGTTCTGCAACCTCAGCCTTTAATCCCGCCTCGTTTAATGCCAAGCTCACCGCTGCAAAAGCGTCTGGCGCTGTAAGCACTTCGATAGTGCCATCATCAGCTGTTTCCACATCATCCGCACCTGCACCAACAGCAGCTTCCATAACGCTTTCTTCGTTCACCGTCGAATCAAAAACAAATAGTCCGACTTTATTGAAAAGATATGCAACCGAACCGTCAGTCCCCAGGTTACCGCCATGCTTACTGAAGATATGTCGTACCTCCGACACCGTTCGATTTCGATTATCCGTCATACAGTCAACAAGCACCGCGACGCCGCCCGGCGCATAGCCTTCATAGCGAATTTCCTCGTAAGAAACGCCTTCAAGCTCGCCGGTTCCTCTCTTGACCGCCCGGTCAATCGTATCGCGAGTCATATTGGCCCCGAGCGCCTTGTCAATTGCAGTACGGAGTCTCGGGTTTGAGGCAATATCGCCACCGCCGGCCCTTGCAGAAACCGTGATCTCCCGAATTAGTTTCGTAAACAGCTTGCCTCTCTTGGAATCCTGAGCTGCCTTTCGAAACTTGATATTGGCCCATTTACTATGTCCCGCCATGTCGTCCTCTTTCGCGATACTCTGGTAGGTTGATTGATATTTACCGCAAAATTAGCCTAGGCCAATTCCGCGGCAAGCTGTTTGAGAGCAAGCCGATTAGTCCATGACCAAATAGATTGCGCCGCTGACTCTATTTTCACCCATCTGCTCTGAAGATGCTCAAGTGGATTAATTTGCACTGTACAGCGTTCTGAGAGTTCAACAGAAAATACATGTTCTTCGTTTTCGACAACACCCGGCCCATAACGATACCGGTATTCAGGAAGAATCTGAAAACGTCGGCTGACGTCCCATTTGCGCCAACCCGTTTCAGACGTGATCCCTGTTTCTTCAAAAAGTTCTCGGCGTGCCGCCTCGTCAGGCGATTCTTCGCCCCAATTGAGGCTGCCGGTGACGGATTGCCAAAATGAATTACCGACCCGTTGCAGAATTAAGGTTTCCTTGTCCGACGTATATACGATGACTAAGACCGACTCTGGACGCTTGTAGTCCGGAGCAGGAAACGATGTCTGGCCAATCACTCGTTGGGTTTCTGATCCTGAATTTTAGGTTTATTTATTCGCAACCCAAGCTCGCGAAGCTGATCCAGGTCAACATTGCCTGGCGCTTCGGTAAGGAGGCAAGACGCTTTTTGTGTCTTGGGAAATGCAATAACGTCTCTGATGGAATCTTCTCCCGCGACCATTGATATGATCCGATCAATCCCGAATGCAATTCCGCCATGCGGAGGCGCGCCATATTGCAGCGCGTCCAACAAAAAGCCAAAGCGGGACTGCGCTTCAGCCTCGTCGAAACCGAGGGCGGTAAATACTTTTTGCTGCACCTCGCTCTGATGGATACGAATGGACCCACCCCCAATCTCAGTCCCGTTCAGCACCATATCGTATGCCCGAGATCTCACCCCACCAGGATCGGATGTCATGGATGACAAATCATCTGGGTGCGGTGCGGTGAATGGATGATGCAAAGAGACCCATCGACCGGCCTCGGCGTCTTCCTCTAGCAGCGGGAACTCAACTACCCATAGAGGCCGCCATCCCGGCTCGACGAGATCGAGATCATGGCCTAAGCGCACTCGCAGTGCGCCCAGCGCATCATTCACAACCTTCTCTCGATCAGCGCCAAAAAACAAAATATCGCCGTCTTCTGCGCCACATCGATCGAGTACGGCTCGAACAACCGCTTCCGGAATAAATTTCAGGATTGGTGACTGAAGGCCTTCTGTCACACTGGATGCCTGATTGACTTTGATATACGCCAGTCCACCTGCCCCATACTGTCTTACCAAATCAGTGTAACCATCGATCTGCTGTCGACTTAAGGCTGCCCCTCCCGGCACCCTTAGCACCGCAACCCGACTCCCGGGGGTCGACGCTGGCCCGGCGAATACCTTAAATTCAACCGCGCTCATGAGATCTGCAATATCGACCAGCTCAAGCGGTATCCGCAGATCGGGCCGATCGGTCCCAAAACGTCTCATCGCTTCGGGATAGCTTAACCTTGGCAAAGTTTCAGGTAGATCAATAGACAACACCTCAGCAAACACAAGCCGGATCATTTTCTCCATGAGGCCGATAATGTCGTCCTCATCAATAAACGACATCTCGATATCAAGTTGTGTAAATTCCGGCTGTCGATCAGCCCTTAGGTCTTCATCCCTGAAGCATCGGGCGACCTGATAGTACCGCTCGAAGCCAGAGACCATTAACAATTGTTTGAATAATTGGGGCGACTGAGGCAGGGCAAAAAATTGTCCGGGTTGAACTCGGCTCGGCACCAAATAATCTCGCGCGCCCTCAGGTGTTGATCGCGTCAACACGGGTGTTTCGATCTCAACAAAGTCCCTCTCATCTAAATAATGTCGTAATGCTCGAATGACTCGATGACGCAATCGCAAGTTCTGCTGCATACGTTCACTGCGAAGATCGAGATATCGATATCGAAGCCGAACGGCTTCAGTAGTATCTGTATCGTCAATTTGAAACGGCAGTGGTTCTGCGCTGTTCAAAATCTCGAGTTCCAAGCCTAATACCTCAATCTCACCCGTCGGCAGATCTTCGTTGCGGGTGCCTTCTGGCCTCAGACGAACTCGACCCGTTACTTGGATGACGTACTCGTTTCGAACCGATTCAGCAACCGCAAACTGTTCCTGTCGATCCGGATCAAAAACCACCTGCACTAAACCGCTGCGATCTCGAAGGTCAATAAAAATAACGCCCCCGTGATCCCGCCGGCGCTGCACCCAACCACACAGTCGAACTTCCCGATCGACTGTTGTTGCGTTCAAATCACCACAAAGACAGTTTCGCTGTTCACTCTTCACGCTAAGATCTCTTTAAGTTGTTTCTAAAAATACCGGCCAAACCTAGGCCGACTTTGAAGCTGAAGAAGATGGCTTGCTGCTGCCCTTTTTATCCGAAGATGATTTCGAAGATTCCTTGCTACTTTTGGTGCTCGCCCCTTCAGAATCACTGCTTGCCTTGCTCGAAGCACCTGAGTCTGAGGTGGCGCCTTTAGCACCCGGTGATTTATCTTTCTTGGAATCTTTAAAGTCTGTTTCGTACCAGCCCGTTCCTTTAAGGCGAAAGGCTGCGGCGGATACCTGTTTCTTGAGTGCAGCTTCACTACACTCGGGACAGAAAACCAATGGCTCATCCGAGAGCTTCTGTAATGCTTCAAGATGATGGCCACACTGACTGCAGAGATACTCGTAAATCGGCATCGATATTTTCCGTAGTTACTAAATTTTAAAAATGCGCACAACCGGACAGCGGGGGCACATTATACCTTGAGCCTAGGGTAGACTTAAGACCGATCGGAGCCTTGTTCACTCAAGCGTCTAACGTCAACCCCGGCCAACATCGCTGCCAATCGGTGTCGGATCATCCAAAGACATACCAGAGATGGTGTCACCATAGCGGCCGTGATGATGAAGAAAAGACCCCAATCGCCGTTTAGCCAGTCCACCATAGCCCCTGAAGATGACGCAAAAAGGGTTCGGCCCGCCGTCCCGATGGACGCCAGGAGCGCATATTGCGTTGCGGTATATGACCGATCAACCAACATCGATATGAAGGCAACAAAAGTGACCGTTGCAAACGCGCCCGTTAAATCATCCATCACGACTGCAAAGGCGAAAAGCGCTTCTGATTTTCCGGACCAGGCGAGCAATGAAAACAACAGATTTGTCGCGGCCATCAGAAAACCCGCCAAGAACATGGCGCGAACCAATCCCGCTCGAACCGCGAATAATCCGCCCAATATCGTAAAAGCCACCGTGGTCACCCAGCCCAACCCTTTTGAGTAAACGGCAATATCATTCTTGGAAAATCCGATCTCTTTATAAAAAACGATCGACATCCGGCCCAAGAACGCCTCACCGATCTTAAACAGAAATATAAACCCAAGTACCGCCAGCGCAATCGCGATGCCATTGCGTCGAAAAAAACTCAGTAATGGCTCAATAAGCGTATCAGCAAGCCAGGCGCCTGTCCGTTTAAGAAACTGCAGATGTACCGGCGACGCGGTAGACCCGGGTAGGATCTGATCCTTTGTTGTAAACCTATTTTTTTGTTTTGCTTCCGGCACAAACATCAGTGCCAGATTGGACGCCACAATCACTAGCCCCAAGACCAGGAAAGTGGCTTGCCAATAACCAACAACACCGGCTTGCTCAAACCACTGCGCCAAAAAAAGTGTGGCTGCGCCACCTAATTTAAAACCGGTCCACCAGCCAACAACCGCAACGGCTGCACCTGCCGCCATAGCATTTCCTTCATCTTCGCCCACCTGTTCAATTCGAAGGGCATCAACACTGATATCTTGTGTTGCAGAAGCAATCGCGATCATAAGCGCGACGGAAATAACAATCGCAAGATTTGCAGCTGGATCAGAAAAACTCCAGATCACCAAACCAAGCAAAATAATCAGTTGCAAGCTGACGATCCAAGCCCGCCGCCGGCCAAGTCGATCACTCAAAAACGGGATTTGAACCCGATCGACCAAAGGCGCCCAGAGAAAATTGACCGCATAAACGCCAAAAACAAGTCCCGCCCATCCAATCGTACTCCGGCTGAGACCATCCTCTTTTAGCCAGAGGCTCAAAGCGCTGCCGATTAATACCCAGGGAAATCCACTGATAAATCCCAAAAGGGCAATTTTTGCCATTCGGGGATCTTGGTAAATCCTCAGCGATTCCCAAAAAGAACTCGCGCCACCCTGGACACGTTTGACTTGAGTCATAAGCCAGTTACCCGCTAAACCCGATTTGTCTGCCGAGAGCGATCAAGAGATGAATAATCATTGACCCCGTAGCCAGCGATCACTGACCCGATAGTCAATGATTAAAGGCGAATGATCTGAAAACCGTTCATCCTTAAAAATCTCGACCGAGTGTGCGCGCTTGGCGATCGTCGGGGTGGCGATCTGGTAATCAATGCGCCAACCCACGTTGTTCGCCCACGCCTTTCCTCTGTTCGACCACCAGGTAAATTGATCCGGGCCAGACTCAATCTGCCTGAACACATCAACCATGCCACCATCACTTGTCCACCAGTCCATCCACGCTCGCTCATCTGGCAAAAAGCCAGAGTTCTTCTGATTGGATCGCCAATTTTTAAGATCGATCTCTTTATGCGCGATATTGATGTCGCCACAAATAATATATTCCCGTCCGCTTGACGCCAACTTTTTCAGATATGGCTTCAATCGCGCCATCAGGTCGTATTTAAAAAGTTGACGCTCCTCCTTACTTGTACCTGACGGTAGGTATAAAGACACAACACTCAGCCGACCATAATCCATTTGTACCCAGCGACCCTCGTGATCAAAATCTTTCCAGCCCAATCCTTCAATCGTCCGGTCGGGCTGTCGTCTAGAAAATAATGAAACGCCGCTGTAACCGGGCTTCTGCGCATCGACATAGGCGACGTGGTAGCCGGTTGGAAAAAAGATCTCATCGGTGCGCTGATGAGGTTGAATTCGAGTTTCCTGCAAGCAGACAAAATCCGCCTGTTGTTTTGCCAACCACTCAAAAAGGCCTTTTCGGGCCGCAGCGCGGATACCGTTGACGTTTAGCGTTATGATTCGCATAGATCGACCTTAATCAAAGATAAGAGCAAAAATGAACACCCAAGACACTCAAAGGGAGCATGCATTCCTCGATTTCGCGCTTGAAACCGGGGTGCTGCGTTTTGGTGAGTTTACTCTCAAATCTGGCCGGATAAGTCCGTACTTTTTTAACGCGGGACTCTTTAATAGCGGTAGATCCCTATCCCGCCTTGCCGCGTTCTACGCGTCTGCCCTGCACCACCTTGAACCTGAGCCATTTACACTCTTTGGTCCCGCTTACAAAGGAATACCGCTTGCTGCATCAACAGCAGCGGCGCTGTCGGATCATCACCAGCGTGATATCTCCTTTGCGTTCAATCGAAAAGAGGTGAAAGATCATGGTGAAGGCGGCCAACTCGTAGGCGCTACCCTTCAGGGCAATGTGATCATTATTGACGATGTCATAACCGCCGGCACATCAATAAGGGAATCTGTAAATCTAATAAAACAAGCGGGCGCGCAACCGGCCGCGGTGATTATTGCCTTGGATCGAGAAGAGGCCATCACTGAAAACGGTGAGTCCGCTATTCAATCGATGGCGTCCCTGTTTGATCTGCGAGTTCACTCGCTCGCACGTTTCAGCACACTTCTCGAATTCCTGAAAAATCGCCCGCAGCTAGTCGAGTTCCTGCCCGCGCTCGAGCAGTATCAGGCTCGTTATGGCACTAGCCCCTGAAACCGGATCTAGATTAACCCACTGAAGCGAATAAAACTGCAGTGGGTTAACCCGGATAAATAATCTACTCTGCCGGATTGAAGCTAAATTTTTGTCCGCCGATCGATGCCTCGTACATCAAGCCACCAATCGCCAGTGTGAAAATCGCGACACCGTGTTCATAGGCGGCATCTGCAGACGCACCCGCCGTGACCGCAACCGCTGAAGCCTGCGCGCTAAATTGCATTTTTTCTGCCTTAAAGCGCTCCAGTGCATCTTCCTCACCGAAGAAAATAACCTCTGAGTATGCTTGTCCACCGAGCTGCAATCCGTAAGTTAACTGGGAGAGCTTCGCATCACCGATGAACTTTCCTTTCGCGTATACCTGCCCCGTTCCGTAGGCGCCGCCCACCCCTATCGCGGCTTTGTAAATCTTTGGGAATACTGCATAGCCGTGCGCATCATCAAAAAAACTTTGCATATTTGCATCCTGTTTCAGAAACGCGGCTATCGTTGCGTCAACCTCTTCGGTACTTGTTGGCTTGTCTTTGTCGTCTGGATCCCAGCCGGCATTCGCTGTTAAAAATGACTGGCTCAACACCAAAATCAATCCCGCAATAAAAATATTAATTCGCTTCATCTCGTTGTCCTCTTTTTCTGCTTTCAGAAATTAATTCGCCCCAGATTTTAAACCGATTGGTTAGAATTAAACAAACGTTGATGACTAATCTAAATGATCCGCTAATGTTTCCAACCGCCATTAGCCCTCGGGTCGCTTGTTATTCACTGCCCTCGACCGATTATTTCCGAATTTTTATAAAAACGATCGAAATCCCGTCCTGAATCGTTAAACAATTGCTCAAAAAGACCAAGTTGATCGAAATAAGTTCCAACGGAAATTAGACCGGCGTTATTTAAATTCTGCTTAAACCAGTAATCCCAATTCGGAACCCGGCCAGCGGCACGAAGTGATTGGTAACTCTTCTCTAGATCATCGAAAATATAGCTTTTCCGCAAGCGCTTCTGATCATTCGATAGAGACTGAGCGTAAAGTATCTTTAATTCTTCCCGAGCGTTTTGAATAAGATCAATCAATTGATCGCGTTTCGTGAGTCGCTTCGCATATTGTTTTACCTCGACTTCCCGACCTTGCTCTCGTAACCACTTGGCCACACCCTCACGCTCCACAAAACTTGCAAATGATTCATTAAACGTGGAATCATTTTTTATAAACAAACGCTCATGGGCCAGCTCATGAAAAATCAAACCGGCTAGCTCGGTATCCGGAAAATCTAATACAGAACTTAAGACTGGATCTGAAAACCAGCCTAGTGTCGAGTAAGCGGCCACCGGTCCGACAACAACCTCTAAACCTTTAACCCTAAGTCTCGCTACCTCATCGCGAGCGGATTTTTCTTCAAAAAATCCGAGATATGACATGCAACCTACTATCGGAAAACAAAATAACTCGGGTGCGACCGAAAACTCTTCAGCTGCAACTAGACTCCATAAAACAAATTCCCGACCAATATCGGTATAACGCTGATAACTCCCGCTTGCAGGCAAAGACAAATCACTCTCAGCAAAAGCTCTGATACCATTTATGAGCAATAACCGATCTTTTAGATGCGATGATGTCGCCGGATCATCGATCACCTCGACAATTGGACGGCTATTCCACATTAAGCCTGCCTGACCTGCGGCGGCTTGGGTGTAGTAACTCAGACTTTGACAACCTGAGCTAAACACCGCAACAATGACGGCGAAAAGTCCAATTAGTTTCTGACCATTCAAAACAAGTCTGTATTTTTCTCGTCTTTTCATATGCAATAAAGATTCAAAATGCGGCTTTAATTTGACAACCCAACGACTGTGAGGCGGTTCTCGTCTCGAGTTATGCGATTAACAGGTCTATCAAAAACCTTTGGGCGCTTGGAAGGAATCGCGGTAAATTCTAAGATAGATCATTCCTGATATACCGAAGCCAATGACAATAATTTAGATGTCAGATCCATCTTCCAATCTTAAATGCTATCTGGTCGGCGGCGCCGTCCGCGATCGCTTGTTGGGTTTACCTGAAACCGATCGAGATTGGGTGGTGATTGGCCATGATGCCTCCGAAATGGTGCGTCTTGGTTTTCGTCAAGTCGGAAAAGATTTTCCTGTTTTTCTTCATCCGCTTTCGGGGGAGGAATATGCCCTTGCCAGACGGGAACGCAAAATCGCGTCCGGTTATGCCGGATTTTCGACTGATAGCAATCGCAACGTCACCTTGGAGGAGGACCTCTCTCGACGCGACCTCACCATCAATGCGATTGCACAAGATCACGAGGGCACCTTAATTGACCCGCATAATGGCCAAAAAGATATCGAACAACGGACATTAAGACATGTGTCCGCGGCGTTTACGGAAGATCCGCTACGCGTACTTCGGGTTGCACGGTTTGCAGCTCGTTACCACTCGCTCGGTTTTAAAATCGCGCCTGAAACACTTTGCTTAATGAAAGAAATAAGCGCATCCGGAGAACTTGACTCACTTTCGCCCGAGCGGGTCTGGCAAGAAACGTTGAGCGCGCTCAGCGAAACTACGCCTGCAGAGTTTTTTAGGGTGCTTGCCTCCTGTGGCGCGCTCAAACACATTTTTCCCGAAATCGCTGCACTACAGGGCATTCCTCAGCGAACCGATTTTCATCCTGAAGGAGACGCGTATGTTCACACCCTTATGGTCATCGAGGCGGCGGCATCGCTTACCTCAGATACTCGAGTCCGATTTTCTGCGCTCGTCCACGATCTTGGAAAGGCGCTAACCCCCAAAAACGAGTGGCCTCGACATATTCGACATGAACAACGAGGGCTTTCTATCATCAATCGCTTGTGTGACCGGCTAAGAATCGCCTCAGAGTATCGCGATATCGCCCTTCTCGTTTCTGGGCAGCACCTTGTAATGCACCGACTCACCGAGTTACGTCCAGAAACGATTTTAAAACTCTTGAACAAATTAGATGCTTTCAGGCGGCCCGACAGGCTCTCGCTTTTCGCTATCGGTTGTCATGCCGATGCTCAAGGTCGCGGTGACGGATCCACGATTAGTTATCGATCGCGTGATTTGCTGGAAGAATATTTCCGAGTCGCTAACGAAATTGACTTGACCCAGTTGCGTGACGCAGAGATTTCGGGCGCCGAAAAGAAAATGATCGTCGCTCAGAAGCGACTCGAGGCGATAACAAAATACCGGGATGCCACTCAAACGTCCAAATCAACCTAGCGGGTCCTACCAGAACCACGCCAGCAAAACGACACCCAAAATAAGTCGATAAAGCACAAACGGCGTCATACCAATCTGCTCGATCGATTTCAAAAACAGTGCAATAACCACCCAGGCAGTCACAAACGAAACCGATATTCCCAAAAAAATTATTTCGAAGCTCACCTGACCGGGTTCAGATATAAGTGCAAACGCTTTAAGGCAGCCCGCTGCGGCAATAATAGGAACTGCCATTAAAAAAGAAAATCGAGCCGCATCATTTCGGGACAAACCCAACAGGAGCCCGGCTGTCATGGTGATGCCTGATCGAGAAGTACCGGGAATAAGTGCAACTGCCTGAAAAAGCCCGATTAACAACGCATCTTTCGGTCGCAAATCCTCAATTTTTCTCGTCCGCCGGCCTTTTTGATCTGCCCACCAGAGGAATAACCCAAAAATGATCGTTGAAATCGCGATAACGATCGGATCCCGAAGCGCTTCCTCCACGACTTTATTCAGCAAAAATCCAGCAATAACCGCAGGAACTGTTGCTTGTATCAGCAGCCATCCTGTTTGACTCTCTACAGAGGCGCCGGTATCGCCCCACTGCCTGAACCAAGCCAATCCAATCGATTTAAAATCTTCTCGAAAATAACCAACGACGGCCATCAACGTTCCCATGTGGACGGCCACATCAAACGCCAACCCTTGATCGGACCAATTAACAAGACGGGGCAGTAAAATGAGATGGGCTGAGCTCGATATCGGCAGGAACTCTGTCAATCCCTGAATCAAAGCCAACCAGAATGCCTGTCCGTATTCGATCATAGACTCAGCGTCCGATCGCGAAGAGAAAATCCTTCAAGCGAAACGCTCGCTCCTTTGCCCAGTGCTAAAACCTTGAACGACTCTCCCATTTGGGACGGTAGTACCAGGCGTTTCACTTCTTGTGCTTTAGTCATTCTTGTTCGCTCATCATCCGTATTAGTGAAACTGGCAAGGTCAAGAAGTCCAAGCGATAGAAGATACGCCTCCTGACTGGTGTAACCCAATACCGAAAGACCCGAACTCTGGGCTGCGTCCGATAGTTGCGAAAAATTGACATGGCAGGTGATGTCCTGAAGTCCGATCAACCGGAACGGATCATCATGGGCCTGATGTTGATAGTGGCACCGTAAGGTCCCTTGCGTTCGATCCGGCAGATAATACTCCTCTGCCGGATATCCGTAATCAATAATCAGAATTGCTCCACTTCGCAGGGTGTTAGCCAATTCGCGCACCCATGCCGAGGCCCGGGGGCAAACCTCTGATTCATAACCGTCAGGAAGATTGTGGGCTTGTGCGATCTCGAATTCAGCGCCATCACCTAACAGATCCTCCGTCCAATCCCAGCCCACACCTTGCCCCTCAATTCGAACTCTCGCTCGCCGAATTCTATTTTTCTCAACCCGAAATCTCGTGACCGGAAAGGCATCCACCACTTCATTTGCCAGCATAATGCCGTCGACGCGTTCGGCGGGCATCTCGCTCAACCACTGTAGCTGGATACCCAGTTCTCGCGCCAACGGTTTGAGCCTCTCTTTTTGTTTTTGTTGGAGATCCGGACTCAACTCCATAATGCAATAAACGGATGGCAACTGATGATTCTCGCTGAGCGCTCGAAGCAGATCCTCTGCCAATCGTCCGGTGCCCGCCCCAAACTCAATGATTCGAGCGCTGGGGAACGCGTCAAGGAGACCCGATATTTCTCGCGCGAGACATTTTGCGAACAAACTACCGCTCTCAGGTGCCGTCAAGAAATCACCTGTCACGCCAAATTTAGACGCACCCGCAACGTAGTAACCAAGTCCCGGGGCATAAAGCGCTTCTTCCATAAACCGATCAAAACTTAGTGCGCCGCCTGCCTCTTGAATAAGATCATGAATATGCTGGGTAGCGGCCTGACGGTGTGCTGCCGCCAATTCATCGAGCCGGGGATTAAAGTCACTTTGCATCATCGATCAGTCAAATCCTTTCAAACCATGTCCTTCTACACGCTGACTCCAAACAAACTTTGCTAAATTTCGAAAAAGCAATTTATTTGAACAATAAACCCAATCTAGTAATTTTTTTTAACAACACAAAAGCCTATGACTACTCGATCAAGTTCCCTGAAGGATAAATCCGTCCTGATAACAGGCGCCGCTCGCAGAATTGGCGCATCAATGGCAACCTGTCTCCATGATCAGGGGATGAACATTATCGTCCATTACCGACAAAGCGCAGAACAAGCTCAGACACTGTGTGAAAAATTAAACCAAAAACGCTCAAATTCCGCGCGACTGTGCCAGGGTGAGCTCAAAACGGTCGCCGACTGCGAGAAAATTGCAAGCGATGCAATCAAAACATTTGGGCGACTCGATGCGCTTATCAACAACGCATCAGCATTTTTCCCCACCCCCGTTGGCGACGCAACACATTCAGATTGGGAAGAATTGCTTAACGTGAACCTGAAAGCGCCATTCTTTCTATCGCAAGCCTGCACACCGTCACTGCGCGAGCACCAAGGCTCGATTATCAACCTAACCGATATTTACGCAGAAAGGCCGCTTGCCGGTCATCCTATTTATTCAGCAAGCAAGGCCGGATTACTCTCATTGACGCGTTCACTGTCTCAGGAGCTCTCCCCAGACATTCGTGTCAATGCGGTAGCCCCCGGCGCGATTCTTTGGCCAGAGACTGGAGAAAGTGAAGAGGTGCAAACGGACATCATCTCGCGAACACCGCTCAAAAGATTAGGTGATCCACTGGACATTGCTCAGACTGTATTGTTCTTGCTACGTGATGCGCCATTCATTACGGGTCAAGTGATTAATGTCGATGGTGGAAGGACTGCGATCCCCTGACTAGAACCAGCTTAAAGCGTTAAAGGCACTTCGGTCAAAAGGGTTTTTTTTAAGGTCGACGTCTGATCCCATAACGCGCTCAGCGTCTCGCCGATGACGGGGTGCACGATATTCGGCAAAATATCGCTAAGCGGTTTTAAAACATGGGCGCTATCAAGAATTTCCTTTCTGGGCACATCAAACCCCTGGTCATAAAAAACACCGTCGCCGTAAAGCAGCAGGTCGAGATCAATGGTTCGCGACGACATTTGATTTTTTGATCGCTCTCGGCCCAACTGGTCTTCAATCAGGTGTAACTCGCTCAGTACATCTGGGATACCGAGATTTGATTGATAGGACGCCGCGAGATTTAGAAAATAGGGTCCTTTGAATCCAACCGCTTCACTTTTAACCACAGGCGAGAATATCGCCTGTGGATAACGTGCGCGAATTTCATTAACCGACGTCCGAATATTCGACTCGCGATTAATATTGCTGCCCAAACTGACCGCAATTAAAGTCATTTATATCTGCCCGCGTTCAATCTCAACGCCCACATCTCTCGCGCCCGTTACCGCACCGCGCTTATTGATCTTGACCCGGCAACCGCTTACGCCGAATTCTTCTGCCAGTAATGTCGCGATCCCCTCTGCAAGACGCTCCACAAGATTAGCCTTTGTGGCAACAATGTATGCACTGACTTTCTTCGCAACGTCTTTATAGCTGAGCGTATCCTCCAGCTGATCCGTTTGTGCGGCTGCAGAAATATCCCAGCCCATTTCGAGGTCGATGATAAGTTTTTGCTGAATTTGCCGCTCCCATTCCCATACGCCAATCACACAAGTCACTTCCAGCCCTTTTACGAAAATCTTGTCCAAGCGATGCTCCTATAACAACCAAACTGATTTCGGTATCGAGTTTATACTTTAATTTAAATAACAACGAAGAACACAACAGATACGTTATGACCTATTTTTTGTCCGCAATCGCAGGCTACCTTATTGGGTCCATCTCAAGCGCTGTAATCGTCTCTCGCCTTATGGGCCTTCCGGACCCTCGTCAGGAGGGCTCTGGCAATCCGGGCGCAACCAACGTTTTACGCCTCGGCAACAAACTCGCGGCAGCCCTGACGCTGATCGGTGACATTCTGAAAGGCGCAATTCCGGTCTTAATTTCGGCATCCCTTGCGGCTGACCCCATGGCTGTCGCGCTGGCAGGAGCCGGCGCATTCTTCGGTCACCTGTTTCCAGTCTTTTTTGGTTTTAAAGGCGGGAAAGGGGTCGCAACTGCGCTAGGCGTATTTTTAGCAATCAACCCATTTATTGCGCTCTCTCTTGCGCTAACCTGGTTGACAATTGCTATCATTTTTCGGTTTTCATCGCTTGCTGCAATCGTCAGCAGCGCGAGCGCGCCCCTTTGGGCCTGGTGGTTTGATTCCAGCGGCATTTATATTCTTTTGGCGTTCGCACTGGCCATCATTCTCGTCTGGCGACACTCGGGAAATATAAAACGCCTGATCGCGGGTACAGAATCAAAAATCGGAAAAAAATCTTAATTCCCAATAGGCTCCAGCGGCTCAAGGTCAGCCAGACTCCAACGGGGTCGAACCGTGAAATCAAGGCCCTGACGATGTCCGCCTTGAAGTCGAAGAGTGCCAGCATATGCGATCATCGCGCCATTGTCCGTGCAAAACTCAGAGCGAGGATAAAAAACTTTTTTCCCATCAGCTTCCGCCATTTCTTTTAATCTTGACCGAAGCAGCAGATTCGCACCCACGCCTCCAGCCACAATCAGACGGCGGCGACCGGTTTGTTGAAGCGCCCTTTTGGACTTGATCACCAACGTATCGATTGCGGCTTCCTGAAAAGCAGCGGCGATATCCGCAATCGTCTGAGAATCGATCTCACCTTGAGGGACTGTATTTCGGGTAAATGTCTTTAACCCGCTAAAACTAAAATCGAGCCCAGGTCGATCAGTCATCGGTCTCGGGAACTTCCATCGATTCAATCGACCTGTTTCAGCCGCTTTTGCAATTGAGGGTCCACCGGGATAACTGAGGCCAAGCAGTTTTGCGGTTTTATCAAATGCTTCGCCCACCGCATCATCAACAGTGCCGCCCAAAATTGAGTAACGTCCAACATCGACGACATCAACTAATAACGTGTGCCCTCCAGACACCAATAACGCGATAAATGGAAATGACGGCGGTGTCTCTTCAAGCATCGGGGCAAGCAGATGGCCCTCCATATGATGAACGCCAACTGCCGGCACCTGCCACGCCCACGCAAGCGCACGCCCAAGCGATGCGCCTACCAGCAATGCACCTGACAACCCAGGCCCTGCCGTATAAGCCACGCCATCGATCTGATCATCCGAAGTTTCAGCAACTTCCATCGTTTTCCTCACCAACGGCTGCAGCAGCTTGACGTGATCGCGGGCGGCCAACTCCGGCACAACGCCACCATAGAGCGCGTGCAGCTCGACTTGAGAGGCTAAACAATGAGCCAACAATCCACGTTCGGTATCGTATATCGCAACACCCGTATCATCACAGGAGGTTTCTATTCCGAGAACTTTCATATCGAGCCTGGGTTGGAATCAGAGTCTTCGCGGGGTAATTAGAAGAAAATACGCTCTAATTATAGGTTCGTAAGAAATTAAGCGGGTGGCTTCCTCGGGTCCAAAATGTCCAACTGAGCTTAATTTTTCAGCCAAATCGATCCAATCCAGTCGAATTTCGCGAGGCGTGTACTTTCTGATCGCAAAACATTAGACTATCCGACCCTTTTGATTAATTTAGTTCCAGATTTATGCCATCAGTAAAAGTTCGACCAGATGAGCCGTTTGACGCCGTGTTGCGTCGTTTTCGTCGCGCCTGCGAGAAAGCCGGTGTTTTCACCGAATCGCGAAGCCGTGAGTCTTATGAGAAGCCAACTACCGTCAAAAAGCGTGCTGGCGCAGCGGCAGAGAAACGAGAAAAGAAGCGTCTCGCAAGACAAAATCCTTCGCGAATGAGGGCTCACTGAAGTCCCTGACCTCGCCGCCGCAACGCTTGCGGCCCTTTAGATCGTGAATCCCCTCAAAGATCGCATTGTTTCTGATATGAAGGACGCGATGCGGGCCAAAGATGCCGTCCGTCTCGAGTCCATAAGATTACTGCGAGCTGCGATCCAACGTCGTGAAGTCGATGAGCGCGTCGACCTGACCGATCAGGATGTTGTCTCTGTCGTTCAAAAAATGGTCAAACAAGGTAAGGACTCTATTACGCTTTTTGAGCAAGGCGGACGAGAGGACCTGGTTCAAAAAGAGGCTGCGACTCTCGCAGTTCTCGAAACTTATCTTCCCGAACAGCTTGATGAGCAAGCGATCCTGATCCTTATTGAAAAAGCGGTATCCGAATCTGGCGCCGAAACCGTGCGTGATATGGGAAAGGTAATGGGCCTGCTAAAACCGCAAGTCCAAGGTCAGGCTGACATGGGTGTTGTTAGTGGCTTGATCAAACAAAAACTATCCAATTAGTTTTAAGCCTGTCAAAAACCTCAGACCCGTCGGCAACGAAACACGGCGTAAAGCATCACACTTAAAACCAAGATCGCCATCCCCTGATGGACTGCCGCCAAGAAAACCGGCACATGAAACAAAAGCGTCGTTATTCCCAGCGTCACTTGACCTACCACCGCGAGCCCTAAAAATACAGCGACCAACCGTTGAGCCTGAAATTTCGGGTGCCTAAAAACGCGAAAAACGAAAATCAACGTAAGCAATAACGTAGTAATCGCGAGAAGGCGATGGTTGAACTGCACCGCAGGAATATTTTCAAAGAAATTTCTCCAAGCCGGTGTCAACACAACATAACCCGGTGGAATCAACTTCCCCGCCATTAGCGGAAATGTATTGAAGGCGTGACCGGCTTTCAATCCGGCCACAAAACCGCCTGAAAGCACCGTAACGGACGACAGAATACCCAGCCCGATCACCGCCCACCTGAAAACAGGCGAAACGATCTGCGGGGGCTTTCGTTCCAACAACGCGAACACCATCCAAAGCATATAGAGAAATACGAGAATGGCCGTACCCAAATGTGCCGTGAGTCGGTACTGACTCACATCTGGATTATTGACCAACCCGCTTTTGACCATATACCACCCAAGCAACCCCTGAAGCCCGCCAAGTACAAACATCGCAACAAGATGGGGTGTCATCCGTCGAGTCAGATATCGCTTGTACCAAAGCCAGAAAAATCCGAGTGCAAATACAAGTCCAATTGTTCGGCCTAACACCCGATGCGCCCATTCAAAATAGAAAATAGTCTTAAAGGCTTCAAGCGACATACCCTTATTAATTTTCTGATACTCAGGATATTCGCGATAGTGATCAAACTCCTGCTGCCATTGATTTGCGCTTAAGGGCGGTAAAACACCGGAGAGGGGCTCCCAACGAACCATAGACAAACCGGAATCGGTCAACCGGGTCACACCGCCCAGTAGAATCATACAAAAGACTAACGCGCAGCAAATTAAAAGCCATCGGGCGATCGCTTGGGACGCCTGAAGATCTGCCACACCAAAGGGCAGGCAAGAAACCGAGGGACGATTAGGAGATGTTGAACTTAGATTTTTCAAAGTCGCTCGCGTTTTTTTGGACAATCCGGTTGGTTATCAGATTTTATACTTTTGAATGCTAATATTTGCTCAGTAAATTCAGCGTGATCAAATATGAGCGGCAAGATACCTCGAGAATTCATAGACGATGTGCTCGCCCGCACAGACATCGTCGAAGTCATCGGAGCCCGGATCTCACTCAGCAAAGGGGGTCGTGACTTGAAGGGCTGCTGCCCTTTTCACAATGAGAAAACGCCCTCCTTCACCGTAAGTCAGACCAAACAGTTTTATCACTGCTTCGGCTGCGGTGCCAATGGAAGCGCGATCGGATTCCTTATGGACTTTGATCAGCTTAGCTTTCGGGAAGCAATCGAAGATTTAGCTGAAAGCGCTGGGCTCGAACTGCCTGACACCGGTCCCGCTCGCGAGGATGATGGCCTAATGCCAGCACTACTCGACACACTCACCAACGCCAATCGTTTTTTTAAAGAACAATTACGTGATCGCGATATTTCTCAAGACGCGGTGAACTATCTGAAAGAGCGTGGCCTTTCCGGTGAAATTGCAGCACTGTTTGAACTCGGATATGCGCCGCCAGGGTGGGACAGCCTCTCCAAAACAGCTGGAGACGACAAGAAAACGATAGATCTGATGGCCAAAGCTGGACTCACCGCTCGAAAAGACAATGGAGGCTCTTATGATCGCTTTCGTTCTCGAGTGATTTTTCCCATCCATAATTATCGCGGTCAGGTGGTTGCGTTCGGCGGCAGAATACTTCATTCGGGGGAGCCTAAGTATTTGAACTCACCCGAAACCCCTGTTTTCCAAAAAGGCTCCGAACTTTACAACCTTCACCGGGCACGATCGCCAATCTCAAAACTCGGCTATTCGCTTGTAGTTGAAGGCTACATGGATGTTGTTGCGCTTGCCCAAAGCGGAGTCGAAAACGCAGTTGCAACACTCGGGACTGCAACAACAGAGCGGCATCTGCATCGGCTTTTTCGACTCGCGCCGTCTATCGTATTTTGCTTTGATGGTGATCGAGCGGGACGAGCAGCTGCTTGGCGCGCACTTGAAAACTCGCTGCCTGAGCTTGCCGGTGGTCGACAAATCAGCTTTTTGTTTTTACCTGATGGCGAAGATCCGGACTCATTGGTGCGAAAAGAAGGCGGTGAGGCATTTCAAAAACGTGCAACCAAAGCAACTTCGCTGCCCGATTTTCTCTTCAGGAAGCTCTCGGGCGAGACTGACCTCACCCGTCTTGATGGACGAGCGCGCTTGGTAGAGCTCGCAAAACCACTGCTCGCTAAAATCCCCGAAGGACCACTTCGGGAACTCATGAACCAGCAATTGCGCGAAAAATCGGGTGTGCAATCTTTAGGAGGCGGCAGTGATCTGTCGACCCGTCGGGTTTCTCGCAATAATCGGTCCTCTACCCAGCGGCTGAGCCCTATGGCGACCGCCATTAGCCTATTACTCCAACAACCTAAATTGGCATGCCAGAGAAGTCTTCCGGAAAATCTGAGCATGCACTCAGAGGTTCGCGGATTTTCACTGCTAGAGCGCCTTTTCGGTATTGCGCTAAAACAGCCAGACATTACGACGGGCGTGATTATTGAACGCTTTCGCGATACAGAAGACGGACCAACCCTTGAAAAATTGGCGGCGAAGGACCATTTACTTGAGCAGGATGATTTTTTGCCATTTTTTACCGAAACAATTAACACGCTTGAGGATCAAGCACTGGGTCAGTCCATCGAAAATTTAGTCACTCGCGCGAGTCAAGAAGAGCTTGATGAAGCCTCTAAAACTGAGCTTTCGGCGCTTTATGCGAAACGACAACATCTTCGCCAGCAACGCTCTGAAAGCTAGTTTTCAGTCGAGAAGAGGCTCATTCGTGGTATAATACGAAGGTTTTCCGCTGTTTTTTTCTAAATGCCTAATTCTTCGTCAGGGGGAACTGTGTCTGTAGATACCCAAAGCCAACAATCTGAACTCAAACGGCTAATTATTAAAGGTAAGGAGCAGGGCTTTCTTACCTACCGAGAGATCAACGATCATCTCCCTGAGGATATGAACGACACCGATCAGATCGAAACCGTTGTCAACATGATCAACGATTTGGGTATTGAGGTCTATGATGCAGCGCCGGATGCCGACACACTGCTGCTGAAAACGGCTAACAGTGATGACGAAGAAGTTGTTGAAGAAGCCGAAGCTGTTCTAACAACCGCCGTCGAAAGCGAGTTTGGCAGAACAACTGACCCCGTGCGCATGTATATGCGAGAAATGGGCACAGTGGAATTACTCACCCGACAGGATGAAATTCGCCTCGCAAAACGAATCGAAGACGGCATCCGACAGAGCGTGAGCGCCATGGCGTCGGCGCCTGTGATCGTCACTGAATTAGTCAGCCTTGCCGATAATGTTGAAAATAGCAAGATGAAACTCACGGAACTCCTGGTGGGCTTCGTTGATCTTGCCGCTCTTGAAACCGAAGAAATTCCTCAGCCCGTCATTCCTGGTGCTGATAATAATTCAGGCTCCGATGACGACAACGCTAATAATGTGCCTCAAGGTCCTGACCCGGAGGAAGCGAAAGAACGTTTTGATCGAATTCGCAAAGGACTCAAGAGTATGGAGCGCTGCCAAAGTCGTTATGGGCTTGGCGCACCACAGATGGAAAAACATCAGGAAAAGCTATCGCTTGAAATGATGGAGATTCGACTGGTCCCCCGACAGACTGAATATCTCTCTGCCGTAATGCGTGAAATAGTTGATGAAGTTCGCTCAATCGAGAAACAAATCATCAAAATCTGCGTTCAACGGGCTCGAGTCACTCGAAAAACGTTTATCTCGAAATTTGTAGGTCGAGAATCAGAGGCATTTTGGATTCGCAGCATGATGCGAGGAAAAGAGGGCAATAAAGACATCCTGAAAACGCATGCTGACGAGCTTGAAAACTTCCGTATCAAACTTGAGCATTTGGAAAACGTAGCGGGTCTGAAAATCCATCAGATCAAAGAAGTTAACCGCAAGATGTCAATTGGCGAAGCGAAAGCGCGACGTGCAAAAAAGGAAATGATCGAGGCGAACCTTCGCCTGGTAATATCAATCGCAAAAAAGTACACCAATCGAGGGCTTCAGTTTCTTGATTTGATTCAAGAAGGAAACATTGGCCTTATGAAAGCGGTCGATAAGTTTGAATATCGAAGAGGTTACAAATTCTCGACGTATGCGACCTGGTGGATTCGTCAGGCGATCACTCGCTCGATTGCCGATCAGGCCCGAACAATCCGCATTCCGGTTCACATGATTGAAACGATCAATAAACTCAACCGGGTGTCGCGTCAAATCCTACAGGAAAAAGGTCGAGAGGCTCTCCCAGAAGAACTCGCGGAACGCATGGATATGCCCGAGAACAAAATACTAAAAGTGCTCAAGATAGCGAAAGAACCCATTTCCATGGAAACGCCCATTGGTGATGATGAGGATTCCCATCTTGGTGATTTTATTGAGGACAAGAACATCTTAGCGCCAGAAGATGCGGCACTCACGACTGGATTAACGAGTGCGACTGATTCGATCCTTAACAGTCTCACCGAACGAGAGTCCAAAGTCATTCGAATGCGGTTCGGTATTGGTCTTAATACTGACCACACACTCGAAGAAGTGGGCAAGCAGTTTGATGTAACCCGAGAGCGCATTCGACAAATTGAAGCTAAGGCTCTGCGAAAAATGCGGCACCCCACCCGATCTGAAAAGCTCCGCAGTTATCTGGACTAATTTTCCTTCACCAAACCCCGGGCCTTGATCCGGGGTTTTTATTCTCTGGCCCTCATGATCACGGCCAGGATTGCCCGCTACTCTTTATCGATAAAGCCGCTTGACGGGGCGAACGAGCAGCGTTGCAATGAAGCCCAATATCGCCAAACTCGCTGCCCAACCCGCGACCCGATACGTCATACGCCAGAGGTGATTGGCTTTTTTTGTGATTGAAAAATCAGTCACGAAAATAGTTTCACATGCACCATTCCCAGTATCCGTTCGAGAGATGCTGGTTTCTCTTTCAAATCCTGTCGCTTGATTTTGATAATTAGCGAGCATGCCACTGATTCGAACTTCATCTCCTGGGGCAGCACGCATAACGAGGCGATGCAAATCAATATTGTCAGTCAAAATATGATTGTTTGATAATTGATCGCTTCTAAACTGCTTGCCCGTCTGCCGGTCTGGTATCTGAAAAAAACAAGTCCAAGGGCCACTGCGATAGCGCAACTTTCGAAATACATCAGACTGCACGTTTTTGCCGAATACGACACAAAGATCTTTGACATTAAGAAAGTCTTTCCACTGGCGATGATGGTAAATGTCGCCCAACGAACCACTCTCAAAATCTGTCACGACCACTCCGCTCAGATGGTAGTCAAACAAAGGGGTTATCGTATAGACCTGATTATTAATCTGCGTCTGAAATGGCGCTTTATCTGTGGGGGTCTGGAGCGGGTCTGAAAGGACAGCGTCACTGAAAAACTCGGGCCCGGGTAACTTATCTTTTTGAAAAAAAGACATTCCCAGTACAACAACTGCGATCACAAACATGCCCTTAAAAATGCGTTCCAGTTGATCAAAAAACACAGGACGCACCTCTGTTCGGCTCAGGTCAGTTCAACCTTGTACTCCTGAATGGTATTTCCGCCATCCACGACCATCAGCTGTCCTGTGACATAGCTGGCCTCTTCACTCGCGAGAAATATCACAACATGGCCGACCTCTTCAGGAGTACCGGGTCTCCCCACAGGCGTAAACTGACCGGCGATCAACTCGTTATCTCCACTTGATCCGGTATGGATCCACCCCGGTGCAACGCAATTAACAGTAACATTCCTTGATCCCACCTCGATAGCGAGCGAACGCGCCATTCCAACCATCCCGGCTTTTGCTGTACCGTAGACCGTACTTCCAGAGATTCCAACGACTGGGCCTGTGACCGAAGCAATATGAACCACTCTTCCGTATTCACGATTCATCATTGAGGGCAAAACAGCGCGGGTCATCAAAAATGCGCTGGTCAGACTCATATCGATCCCATAACGCCACTT
This sequence comes from Arenicellales bacterium nBUS_48, assembly GCA_051201575.1. GTDB lineage: Bacteria > Pseudomonadota > Gammaproteobacteria > Arenicellales > UBA868 > UBA868. The sequence goes on from CP179197.1 coordinate 2,201,707, forward strand.
TTCATCACTCACTTCATGAAAAAAAGCGCTAGGCTCGTCCCGACCAACCTGCACCATGCCCGCATTATTCACCAGAATCTCAACCGGCCCGAGAGTGTCTTCAACCTGAGCGTTAAGATCGGCCACCGCGGTGGCATCCGTCAAATCAGCCGCGACACCCACCACACCAGCCTCTTGTCCACCAAGCTCCTGGCAGCGCTCCTGAATACGGTCAGTGGTCGATGTAATTGCCACTCTCGCACCCGCGGCATGAAGTAACTTTGCTGTCGCGAATCCAATACCATCCGGACTTCCGGCGCCAGTCACTAGAGCAACTCTGTCTTTAACACCTGTCATCACATACCCCTTGCAAGCTGGCCGTTTCGATCACCCTATTTTTGATCGGTGGTAAATTGACACCGCCACAATAAATTGCGTCTCTATTTTTCAGTTCCTATATACCACCGAATCGATAACGAAATCCCAGATTAATAGAAAATGGCGGTAATGAATCGCAACATCGATGCTGCCCACTGCAGGAATACTTGAATGAAATCGATTAATACCGGCGAGAATTAATGATTGAAGTAACAATCTCACGCCGACAGATCAGCACAAAGTAAGATCTCTTGACGAATTAATTATCGGAAGAACAAATTTAATTTTTAGACTTAATTTCTTCCAAGTTACTAGAAAACTTAATCGAAGAACGCCGATTTGCTCTTCGACAAATATCTGAGTTGTCTGCTTTTTGATTGAGACTATTAGAAACAAAAGAAGAGCGACCTCTATAAGACTTAGCTTGATACATTGCCTGATCTGCTAACATCAAAAGAGAACGAAGACCAGTTGCAGGATCGGGGTAACATGCAATCCCGAGACTCGCAGAAATCTGTACTTCGGTTTGCGCAAGCGTAATCGGCTTCTCCACCCTCTCAAGGATCGCTTTAATTCTTTCAATTGTTTTCGCTTTATCATTGATCTGCTTAACAATAATCAGGAACTCATCTCCTGCGAGTCGACCCACCACTAAATTAGAATCTGAGGAACTTTTTAGTCTTTCAGCTGTCTCAAGTAAAACAAGATCTCCGGCAGCATGCCCAAACTTATCGTTAATTGATTTGAAATTATCAAGATCCATAAACCCTACCGCTAAATGTCGACTTCCGACCTTCCTGGCGCTCAATAGAGTGTCCAGGTGCGCCATCAAGCTCCGACGATTAGGCAATCCGGTCAGGGGATCATGGTTAGCTATAAAATGAAGCGAGTTATGCCGCTCCATCAACTCTTTTTCGATTGCGGCGTGCCTTTTAATCTCTTCTTTCAGACGATAATTCTCCTTCTCAATCAAAAATAGTTTTTTCTCGAGTTCGATATAGACCTGATCGATCAAACGGGTCGATTCAGGCACAACATCGCTTTTTTGATCGCCATGTTCCGGCTGCGTCTGATCTGAGACTCTGATATTCATTAAACATAGCCTCCTATACTTCGAGAACCTTCAGCTAACTTTCTGAATTGGCTTTTGGGTTCAGTATCGAGTTCGACTTTATTCTCCTTAACTCCCCATCGCTCTTTCGATTCGATAATTTGAGGTATTGCGATAACAAAACAATCGACCAATCTGGAATCAAAATGCGTGCCGGCATGCTCTTTCAAATAAGCAACGGCTCTCTCGACAGACCACGCCTTTTTGTAAGGGCGAGTCATAGTTAGCGCATCAAACACATCTGCAATTGCGACAATCCGCGCGGCTTCGGGAATCTCTTCACCTTTAAGTCCATCCGGATAACCATCACCATCCCACCTCTCATGATGACTGCGAGCAATAATGGCCGCCAAATCAAATAGATCCGTGTTACCTTTTTTCAAAATTGCTGAGCCAATCACGGTATGCGTCTCAATGATATTACGCTCCACAGGTGTCAGTTGACGCGGAGCTTTCAAAATATTCTCCGGGACCCCAATTTTCCCAGTATCGTGCATTGCAGCCGCCAGATTTACTTCCTGTACTCTATCCGCGGTAAGACCAGCGGCTTCGGCCAAAATGCTTGAATATTCAGCCATTCGCCAAATATGCACACCCGTATCAGAATCGTTGAAATGACCAGCGGCCCCCAGCATATAAATTGCCGCCTTCTGACTCTGCTCAAGATCGCGAGCGCGAACCAGCGACAGGTGAGTCTCAATTCTCTTCCGAGTAACGTGCGGAGATATCGGTTTATGAAGATAGTCAACAGCGCCCAGATCAAATCCTTTGACCTCGTTTACTTCATCCCCAAGCGCCGTTACGAATATCACCGGTATATTCTCGGTACCCGGATCATTTTTGAGTTCTTTGCAAACCTGATACCCGTCTTTGTCTGGCATCTGGATATCAAGCAGAATTAAATCAATTTTGAAATCTCTTGCAGCTTGAAGGGCAATTTCTCCGTTTCTCGCGAACTTTAAATCGTAATCATTCTCTAGCGCGCTCCTCAAAAACTGAAGGTTTACCGGTTCATCATCAACTAGCAGAATAGTTTTCTGGGTAATCATAGCGGTCTGTCCAAATTGGTCGTCAATGGTTGGCTCTCGATCTCAGCTTTTATCAATTTTTTAGCGGCACTAAAATCAAATTCAGAAATTGATCTTTCAATCGATTCAAGAACCTCTGGTGCCATATTTTTTTCTAGTTTTTTAACTAACAAACCTGAACGGCCAGGATCGAGTTGGTCTACAGCGTCAAGCAATTCTCTCCACATCGCACGTATCTTTTCTGGCTTCTCCAGATGATCAACGGGTTCTTGCTCCCGTGTTTTTTCTTGATTAATATTTTTTATTTCTCTAACAACTCGATCAATCTCTGCGCATAGTTTCATCAGTATTTCATGCTGATTGTGTATTTCGTTGAAACGGACTGATTTTTCCAATTCGAGGCTTAACGATTCAATTTCTGAGAGCATAAGGTTTCCAGATACTCCTTTTAACGCATGGAGCAGTGTTGCCGCTTTGTCGACATCATGCGGCGCCTCGGTCAAATATCTTTTCAGCAGAACTGAATCATTTTTATGGGAAGTAGCAAACAACTGCAGCGCAGCGACATAATTTTCTTCTTTCCCCCAGCGTTCTAGGATCAGTCGACTACCAGTTATTCTCGAGACCGCTGCGCTTTCTGCAAATGAAGGCAATCTCTCTTTTCTTGCGTCATCAGTAACTGGCGTCCCTTGTCCTTGCGGCACCATTGTCTCTATCACTCTGAGTAATTCATTCCGGTTTACTGGTTTGGAAAGAACGTCATCAATACCGGCTGAAGTGCATTTCTCCAGATCCTCCCGCATGACGCTGGCAGTGAGCGCAATTATTGGCGTAGGCCTCGACGCTTCAACAGTTTGCTCATGGTCTCTTATCGCTCGGGATGCGTTGAGGCCATCCATTATCGGCATCTGAATATCCATGAGAACAACGTCAAATTTATGTTTTTTAAAATTAGTGACCGCATCGTGGCCATTCTTTGCCCAAACCATCGAATGACCTTCGTCCTCGAGCCACAACTTCACGAGATCGGCATTTGTCTCCTGATCTTCTGCAACTAGGACGGTGAAACGCCTGGGAGATCTATACCTTCTGTCAATTTGTTCGGAGGTCTCATATAGAACACCTTCCGTCTGATCTGTGGCCAACAAGGGGACAATGAAGTGAATCGTAGAGCCCATTCCCAGACGACTGTCCACCCGGAGTGTTCCACCCATCATCTCAACTATTTGCTTAGAGATACCCATGCCCAGCCCGGTCCCGCCAAAGCGACGGGTAGTCGACTGATCTGCTTGAATGAAGGGCTTGAAAATCAAAGCGAGCTGAGACTTGGTCATGCCAATGCCTGTGTCTGTGAGCGAAAACTGGATGTCGTTGGGCTTCTCACCTGGCTCAACACTTAGCGAAATAGATCCCGTATCCGTAAATTTAATTGCGTTATCTAGAAGATTGCTCAAGACCTGCCGAAGCCGTGTGGGATCCCCCCTAACGACTGTTGGCAAATCATCACTATATTGGGTTGAGAATTTCAACCCCTTCTCCTGAATCCGATACGCACTTGGGGTCATCAGATCATCGATTGAATTTTTTAAATGAAATGGCGTCTCCTCAAGAGAAAAATTCCCGCTGACAATTTTTGAGAAATCTAGAATGTCATTCAACATCCCCAGAAGATTTCTTGCTGAAGTAAAAACTACTCCAATACGTTTTTTTGAGATATTTGTTAAAAGTGGATCATGACTGATCACTTCGGAGTAGCCCATAATGGCGTTCATTGGGGTGCGTATCTCATGACTCATATTTGCGATAAATTGTTCCCTTGATTTAAGGCCAGATTCGGCCGCATCTCGCGAAGCTTCCAGTTCGAAAGTACGCTTCTTCACTGTCGTTTCGAGAATCTCTCCCTGGTGTGCCGCTTTGCGACCTATCCATATAATTGCTGATAAAACGATTAGCCAAATTAGCAAATGAGTAATCATGAGGTCACGACGGGTGCTGTTATAACGTTGCAAGTACGACGTCATGGGAAGATTTATACCTGTAGCGCCCCGAATCTCTCCTACTTCATACCCCAAATGTCCATGGCATTTTTGACAGCCGTCCTCCATGACCATGGCTCGAAGATATCTGAGGAACGGTTCTCCATCAATTTCGGCTAATTTCCATACTTCACGAGCCGAGCTCATATCGTTACCAAAATTTCTAATCTGCTCAGCCTCCCATTCGTCTGGCGCATTTTGAGGGTTTAAATACTTGAGGCCCGTGATTCGACCGCGCACACCGAAATTTTTGGCATAACTATCCATCATCTGTCGAAGCATGCTTGCAGGATTAATGAGGGTAAGCTCCTCTCCATCGGTAGTGACGACGTCCCGACCTGGCACGTGAGACATAAATGGAATAGGCTTTTGATTTTCGCTAATAGGGACGTACACGCCTCCGTGACGAGTACCCCAACGGCGAAAGGTAATGTCTTTATTGAGAATTGCTTGAGCCTCAGCGTAAGCCCGGTCGAGCGACGATTCTCTGGCAATATTTATGTTGTATAAGCCCGAAGCGCCTATCAAAAAGCTCCAAGACAAAGCCGCTAGTATTGTGAAACGAAAAACCATTTTCTTTAACCCCACCTGATTGGGCACAAATTAAGGCGAATAATTTTGTTTATGTGATATTGTGATTATATATTCTTATGACATCATCTTAAAAATTAATTCGCTATACTGTGTAAATAAGAGTCCAAACCAACAATTCGGGTAATTTTGCCAATCTCATCTGCGAGTGAATAATCATTTGGCGCCGAAAACTAGGCTTACGACCGCAATTAACCACGGAAAATTTTATTAAATGATTGAAAAAGAAAGGAGAAAGCGAGTAAATGTTGCGGTTCGGATCAGTCATCATCAGATGTTGCGCCATCTCGCGGCAGCAAAAGAAGTCACCGTTCAGGAAATCTTGGATAAGCTTTTGGAGCATAACCTCGATGGTATCGATGGCATGACGCTCAGAGAAATCGGACAGTGGGACCCGAAATCACCGAATCAAAAGTCGTCGAAATAGGAGAGACGGCACAACAAGACTTGTTGGTAGTAGCCGGCCTGATCCACTGAAATTTTTAGCATGATGTCCCAGTGCAATTGACTTGGTACTGGACAAACCCAAAATGTTTAGCGCTCAAATAACCTTTAAAATGAGTCTGCAACAATACGTTTCATTGACTGAGCCCAATTACGCATGAGCAAAAAAGATAGTAAGAAAGAACAAGGATTCAGCACCCGGGCGATCCACGCGGGTTATCAGCCCACAAGTCATCACGGCGCTCTCAACCCGCCGGTCTATCTCAATGCAACCTACACTTTTGATTCAATCGCAGAAGGCCAGCAGCGCTTTGCCGGCGAAACACCCGGGTATGTTTACGCTCGTGTCGGTAACCCAACCCAAACAGTACTTGAAAAGCGCTTAGCAACGCTCGAAGGCGGCGAAGCAGCCGTCGCGGTTGCATCGGGAATCGGCGCTATCACAGCGCTGCTGTGGACGTTTATCAAATCTGGTGATGAGATCATCGCAGATAAAACGCTTTATGGCTGCACATTCGCTTTTATGGAGCATGGACTCTCGCGTTTTGGCATCAAAGTAAATTTCGTTGATCTCACAGAAACTGATGCGCTTGCAGCGGCGATGACCTTAAAAACCCGTTTTGTATTTTTTGAAACGCCCACCAACCCGAATATGCGGATTATTAATATTCAGGAGGTTACCGAGCTAGCCCATGCCCATGACGCCAGGGTGATTGTTGATAACACCTATGGCACACCTTATCTCCAACGACCCCTGGAGTGTGGAGCAGATTTTGTGGTGCACTCCATGACTAAATATTTAAGCGGCCATGGTGACCTCATTGCGGGCGCCATTATTGGATCTGCTGATGATATGAAAAACGTACGCTCAGTTGGCCTTAAGGATATGACGGGAGCCGTTCTCTCAGCATTTGACTCTTTCCTCATACTTCGTGGCGTCAAAACCCTGGAGCTAAGAATGGAGCGTCACTGCGAGAGCGCGCTCACCTTGGCCCGTCAGATTGAAGCCCACCCAAACGTCAAACAAGTTTTCTACCCCGGCCTGTCATCTCATCCACAACATGCGCTCGCCTGCCAGCAAATGAAAGCGTTCGGGGGCATGATTGCCCTAGAGTTAAACGGAGGATACGAGTCGGGCGTGCGATTTATGGATGCCGTTCAGCTCGCCCAACGCGCAGTCAGTCTCGGCGATGCAGAAACACTGGTTCAGCATCCGGCGAGTATGACTCACAACAACTATACCGATGAAGAACGCCAAGCCCATGGCATCAGTCGGGGTCTCGCTCGAATCTCGGTTGGTCTTGAGAATGTTGAAGATCTTTCGGTTGATATTTTGCGCGCGCTTGATCAGTCATCCGAATAGCAAAAGAATTTACATCTGATCAAAAAACTAGAAATCTGGAAAGTTATTATGGAATTTAGCAGTGACATCGGCGCCGTCCAGAGAAGAATGGCGCAAACCCAGGAAGGTGTTGGGCGTCGCAAAGCGACTTTTGAGGCCCTCAATCTCTCTGCCGGACAGCATATTCTTGATTTAGGCTGTGGTGGCGGTCACCTACTGAAAGATCTTGCGCTTTCGGTTGGCGTTAACGGTCGAGTTGTGGGTCTAGACCCAAGTGATAAACAAATTGAGGCGGCGCAAGAATATTGCAAAGGTCTTGATAATGTTTCATTTAATCTTGACTCCGCTGTCAAACTTTCTTTTGAAGACAATGCGTTCGACGCCGTCGCGTCTATTCAGGTGCTTGAATATATAAAAGATGTCGACAGCGCTCTCGCGGAGATCAGTCGCGTCATTAAACCAGGCGGACGTCTCGCAACCGTATCTGTGCTCTGGGATCACTGGCGATTTCATGGGCCTGATCCAGCGCTCAATGACAGGATGCATGAGGCATTCAAGGCGCACTGCTTTCACCAGATGCTCCCGCTTGAAATGCCCAAAAAGCTTGAGCGCCATGGGTTTATCGGCGCCCAATGCACACCCATGGGGTTCTTAAATAACAGCTTGCATCATAATTCGTTTGCTTATCTTGCCTCTACGTTGCTCACTCATTTTGCAGAGGAACAAGGTATCTCAAAAGAAGACACGGAGCGATGGCGAAAAGAGTTAGACGAATCTGAGAGAGAGGGTCGGTTCGGTTTTGTCAGCGTCCCCGTGCTAACAACCGCCATCGCAAAATAAGGGTAATCCTCTCAGAATCTTCCGAGCCATCGCTTCGGCTCTGATATAATTTTTCAATTACAGGGCCTGTAGCTCAGTTGGTTAGAGCAGTGGACTCATAATCCATTGGTCGAAGGTTCGAGTCCTTCCGGGCCCACCATTTCACTAACCTCAGATAAAGCTATCCCGGTTTTCACCGTGTGATAAGTAAAAAAAAGCGGCGCTGAGAACAGCGCCGCTTGTAGAAATACAGGCCAGGTTGATCCAGATCACATCCCTACTTTCAGATTTGTCGGAAAATACAGCCCACGATTCGGCGCAAGGCGCCTTAACCAAAGAGGAAACATACTTCATTCGCTGGTCGGATCAACGTCATCCAGAAACAGGCGAGAAGTAGCCAAGTTGCAATGCATCCCGATCTGATTATTGTTGGTGGCGGACCTGCTGGACTGGCCTTTGCTTTATCTCTGGCCGGAACGGGTCTTCGTATCACGGTTATCGAAACACATCCGGAGGAGGAGCTGGCGAACCCTCCGTTTGATGGCCGCGACATTGCCCTTACCCATGGTTCAAAACGTATCCTGAGCGAACTGGGTATCTGGGAACGCCTCCCGCGAGATCAGGTTTTCCCGATCCGCGATGCGAGAGTTCTGGATGGTTATTCCCGGTACGCTCTAGAGTTCGGTCACCAGGAAGCCGGAGTCAATGCCCTTGGCTTTTTGGTTTCCAATCACCTTATACGTCGAACTCTCTACGAGGCCGTGTCGGCTACCGAAGATGTGCTGCTCCAAACCAACCAGACCGTGTCTTCAGTGCACCCTGAGGAAACCTCTGTCACCGTGACGAATTGCAGTGGGCACAGCCTTAAGGCCTCGCTTCTCGTTGCAGCCGACAGCCGGTTTTCGAGTATGCGCCGCCGGGTTGGCGTCGCTGCCCGTCATCGTGATTTTGGGCGTGCGGCTCTGGTCTGTCGTATGAGTCACGAGCACGACAATTCGGGAATCGCGAGCGAGTGCTTTCAATACGGTCAGACCGTTGCTGTGCTGCCGCTGACAAGCCAGTCGTCCTCAATCGTGATAACTGTCCCGACCGATCGAGCCCAGACGCTCTTGGAAATGACCACGACTCACTTTGCCGGGTGGATCAGCGCCCGGCTGGATAACCAATTGGGATCCATGGATCTGATCGGCGAACGGTTTGTCTACCCGCTGATTGCAGTTCTCGCTGACCGATTTGACGGGCCTCGTACGGCCCTTATTGGTGACGCAGCGGTGGGCATGCATCCGGTCACTGCCCATGGCTATAATCTTGGATTAAGCGGTCAGGAACTGTTGGCACGGGCTGTGTTGACTGCCCGGCATCAAGGGCAGGACATCGGCAGCCCGAGATTGCTGCAACAGTACAGTGACCGGCACCGCCGTGTCGCGCTGCCTATGTACTTCGGAACCAATGCACTGGTTGGCCTTTATACGACAGAAAATCTGCCAACGAGAATCGTGCGCAAAGCCCTGCTACATGCCGCGAATCATCTTCCGCCGATACGAAGAGTCGTCACAGACCGTCTGGTGAGTCACTAAGCACTCGAATAATGGAGCGTCAAGCAATTACTTGCTTGCATCCGCCTTTCCATCAAACCCGAGACGCTGTCCCGCATTTTCCGTCGTTTGAGCGAGGCGGGAATTTTGGAAATCGATGGCAACAGTATTACAGTGATCGATATGGGTCAGCTATTAGATCTTTCCGGCGTTTATGCGATTGATTGAGTGTCCTCGAACCATGATCTTAAGCGAACTGCAGCTGCAATTTCTGTCGGTGTTTCCTAACCGGTGCTCCATGCACGGGGTTTTCTCATCCCGGCAATTTTACAAGCCTGTTTGGCATACCCGTAGGGAAACAGGTCGAACAGCAGTTTCTTGGCTGCTTTTTTGTCCATACCATGTTCCGCTACCAGGTGCCCCGTAACGTGCCGCACATCCGGAATCACGCGGTGTTCGTCATAGTATGTGCGAACAAAATATATGATTTCCCAGTGGAAGCCTGACAGGACAATTTTTTCTTCTTCCGCGAAACTGATAGCCACTTCGCTTGTCCAGTCCGCCGGATTGGTCAGGTAACCCTCGTCATCTTTGTCCGTATCAGTTGAAACTGGCGCATGTGATTCCGAAGCGCTTCCCAATTTTCCCCGACTGACTGTTGAGCTGGTTTTGGAGCTAGGTTCTTCCATCAGATCCTGCTTGCTAGTTCAAATTCTAAAGGGGTAGTAAAGCGTGTTTGGTATTCTCGTTACATGACCAAGATCAATTCTTTCGAATATTGTTCCTATAAAAATCGGGTATTTTTCGAGGGACCCGGATCCAAATAAAAACAGGCCTTTCTTGATGTCTGTCAATTACACACGTCCCGAACGGGTTTAAAGTCACCCCCGTTCCGTCATTTCATAAATTGATATTCATTACCAAATGCACGCAATCGATTCAGTCTCCAAATCTGATCAATACAGGGCCCTTGGCCTAAGCACATTTGTTTTTACGGTCTGTTTTGCAGTCTGGACCATTTTTTCCATTATTGGGGTCAAGATCAAGCAGGACCTTGGATTGAACGATACCCAGTTTGGCCTGCTCGTGGCGACCCCGGTGCTCACTGGTTCCATCAGTCGGATTTTTCTCGGGGTATGGACGGAACAGTATGGCGGCCGGATCATGTTTCCCTTGCAGATGCTCATCACTGCTGTCGCAGTTTGGTTGCTGACCTCAGTTCAAACTTACGAGATTTTCTTGCTGGCAGCACTGGGTCTTGGACTGGCCGGTGGATCTTTCATTGTGGGTGTTTCCTATGTTTCCAGGTGGTTTGATAAGGAACACCAGGGAACGGCCCTCGGAATATTCGGTGCCGGGAATGTGGGCGCAGCCGTCACCAATTTCGCCGCTCCATTCCTTGTGGTGGCTATCGGATGGGACGGAACTGCCAGGGTATATGCCATTGTTCTGGCGATCACCGCAGTGCTGTTCTATATCCTCAGCAAGGACGACCCCGTATTGGCAGAGCGAAGAACCACCGGCAAGGCAGCCGTATCAATAGCAGACCAGCTCACACCACTCAAAGATATCCAGGTCTGGCGCTTTGCTACCTACTATTTCTTCGTGTTTGGTGCATTCGTGGCATTGGCGTCCTTCCTGCCGCGGTACTACGTTGGCGCCTACGAACTCGAACTGACAACAGCGGGTGTATTGGCAGGACTCTATTCTTTGCCGGGTTCAGTATTCCGGGCATTGGGTGGATGGATGTCAGACAAATGGGGCGCGCGGGCAATCATGTACCTGACGGTCATCGTGTCCCTGGCTTGCCTGTTTCTCATGAGCTATCCGAAAACCCACTATGCCGTAGTCGGTATTGTGGCGCCTATCGAATTTGAGTTCGGTATTGGTCTGAAATTCTTTGTTGCCCTGACGGTTATTCTGGGTTTTGTGATGAGCCTGGGCAAGGCGGCGGTCTACAAGCATATCCCTGTTTACTATCCCCATCATGTTGGATCCGTCGGCGGTCTGGTGGGAATGATCGGTGGCCTGGGCGGATTTTTCCTTCCCATTGCATTCGGATTGTTGCTTGACTTTACCGGCGTATGGACAGCACCTTATATGCTGTTGTTCCTGCTGGTTGCTGTGTCAACAGTATGGATGCATGTCGCAATCAGGCGAATGGAAAGAGCCCGTCATCCCGCCCTGCTGGACGAACGTCACCTTTCTGACCTGCCGGCCCAACCCTACCCAGCTCCAGATCAGAAAGCGGTTGCCGGCGCTTCGGCTGCAGACGGTTCTGCAGTCCAGGGCCAGCCTGCACGTTAAGGCAGCAAAACTCGATTCGAACAATCAACTATTTCAAAACTAGAGGTTCAAAATGGCAGCTTCAGTAACTTCGGCAGCACAAACGGGCCGCACGCTCAATGATTGGCGACCAGACGATCAAAGCTTCTGGGATCAATCAGGAAAATCCATTGCTAAACGAAATCTCTGGATTTCGATTCCCTGCCTTCTGCTTGCATTTTCAGTGTGGATGGTATGGAGCGTCGTCGTGGCGAAACTGCCTTCCATCGGGTTTAACTATACGACAGACCAGCTTTTCTGGCTGGCGGCGCTGCCAGGGCTCTCAGGTGCCACGTTGCGAATCTTTTATTCGTTCATGGTTCCCATTTTCGGAGGGCGGCTCTGGACTGCGCTTTCAACGGCGTCACTTCTGTTGCCGGCTATTGGTGTCGGCATAGCGGTCCAGAATCCGGATACTTCCTACACTTTCTTCCTGTTGCTGGCGCTGTTGTGCGGATTTGGTGGGGGCAATTTCGCCTCCTCCATGGCGAACATTGCGTTCTTCTATCCAAAGAAAGAAAAAGGCAACGCCCTTGCGTTGAATGCTGGTCTTGGCAATCTCGGCGTGTCGGTGATGCAGTTCGTCGTTCCGCTGGTGATTACAGCCGGTGTGTTTGGCGCAATTGGCGGTGCACCTCAGGTGCTCGAAGACGGAAGCAAACTCTGGCTGCAGAATGCCGGTTTCATCTGGGTTCCGTTTCTCGTCGTATCGGCGATCGCTGCCTGGTTTGGTATGAATGACATCGCTGATGCCAAAGCGAGCTTCAAGGAACAGTCGATCATTTTCACGCGCAAGCACAACTGGATCATGTGCATCCTCTATACCGGCACCTTCGGCAGTTTTATCGGCTATGCAGCGGGGTTTCCGTTGCTCATGAAGACCCAGTTTCCGGATGTCAATGTGTTCTCCTACGCCTTTCTCGGGCCATTGGTGGGCGCCTTGTCCCGCGCGGGCACAGGGTGGATTTCGGACAAGTTCGGCGGTGGGCGGGTGACGCTGTGGACATTCCTGGGAATGATGATTGCCGTTGGTGGTGTTCTGTTCTTCCTCGGTATCAAGACCCAGCCGGGTGCATTCTGGGGGTTCTTCGCCTGTTTCATGGCGCTGTTCTTCCTGACTGGTGTTGGCAATGCCTCCACCTTCCAGATGATCCCAACCATTATGCGGCATCAGATACCGAGACTCATGCCCGAACTCGATGAGAAGGAAACCCTGCGACAGGCAGAACGGGAAAGCGCGGCGATCATAGCGTTTACATCAGCCATTGCAGCTTATGGCGCATTCTTCATTCCGAAATCTTACGGCACCTCCATCAGTATGACGGGCGGGCCTGAAGCCGCCCTTTGGGGGTTCGGCATTTTCTACGGCATCAGCTTTGTCATTACCTGGTATTGCTATGCCAGGAGAAACGCCAGCGTACCGTGCTGATTTAACGTTGCCAAAATATTAAGGAACATTACCATGTCTCAACTTCTTGACCGCCTCAATTTCCTCTCCAGGAAAGACACCGAAACCTTTTCCGATGGCCACGGTGTCACCACCGGCGAAAGCCGGGACTGGGAGGAAAGTTATCGCAAGCGATGGCAGCATGACAAAGTCGTCCGCTCAACCCACGGGGCAAACTGTACCGGGTCTTGTTCGTGGAAAATCTACGTGAAGGGCGGAATCGTCACTTGGGAAACCCAGCAGACTGACTATCCCCGCACCCGGCCGGACCTACCCAACCACGAGCCGAGAGGCTGCTCAAGAGGGGCGAGTTACAGTTGGTACATGTACTCAGCCAACCGGGTCAAGTATCCGCTGATCCGCTCCCGGTTGATTAAACAGTGGCGGGCTGCGCGGGCCACGATGACACCGATTGGCGCCTGGACGGCAATACAGGAAGATCCGGAAAAACGCTCCGACTACATCAAGGTACGTGGCCATGGCGGATTCGTTCGTGCCGACTGGGATGAGATTAATGAAATCATCGCAGCAGCGAACGCGTACACCGCAAAGAAGTGGGGACCGGACCGGGTACTCGGATTCTCTCCCATCCCGGCCATGTCCATGGTGTCCTATGCTGCGGGCTCCCGCTACCTGTCTCTCATGGGTGGTGTTTGCATGTCTTTCTATGACTGGTACTGTGACTTGCCGCCGTCATCGCCCATGACGTGGGGTGAGCAGACGGATGTGCCGGAATCTGCCGACTGGTACAACTCGGGGTTCCTGATTCTATGGGGCTCCAACGTACCCCAGACCCGGACTCCGGATGCGCACTTTTACACCGAGGCCCGTTACAAGGGAGCCCGGTCGGTGGTGGTTTCACCGGACTATTCAGAGGCCGCCAAGTTTTCCGATCTCTGGCTGCACCCCAAGCAGGGAACGGATGCCGCATTGTCTATGGCGATGGGGCACGTAATCCTGCGTGAGTTTCATATCGATCGAAAGGCCGAGTACTTCGAGAACTACTGTCGGCAGTACACGGATATGCCATTACTGGTCCGGCTTGTGCAGAAGGATGGAAAACTGGTTCCGGAAAGGTTGCTGAGAGCATCTGATTTCGAAGATAACCTTGACCAGGAAAACAATCCGGAGTGGAAAACAGTCGCCCTGGACAGTCGCAGCCAGAGCCTGGTGGTACCGAATGGCTCGGTTGGATTTCGATGGGGAGATCCCGGCAAGTGGAACCTGGAAGAAAAGGAAAGTTCAGGTGAAGACGTTGACCTGGTGATGAGCCTTGAAAACGATTCCGATCATGATGAGATTGCCAGCGTGGCGTTTCCGTATTTTGGAAACCGGGAACACGATCACTTTGAAGGCACCGACCATGACAGCGTATTGATCAGGTCAGTACCGGCCAAACGGGTTGCGCTGCGGGACGGCGACTGCCTTGTGGCGTCGGTGTTCGACCTGTTCGTAGCGAACTACGGAATAGATCGCGGGTTTGGCGATGAGTCATGTGCCAGCGACTACGAACAGAACCAGCCATATACACCCGCCTGGGCGGAAAAAATTACGGGCGTACCCAGTGACCAGATCATTGCGGTTGCCAGGGAATTTGCGTCAAACGCCGAAAAAACCAATGGCCGGTCCATGGTCATCCTCGGAGCGGGCCTGAATCATTGGTATCACATGGATATGAACTACCGCGGTATTATCAACATGCTGGTCATGTGTGGATGCATCGGGCAGTCCGGCGGCGGCTGGAGCCACTATGTGGGCCAGGAGAAGCTTCGCCCCCAAACGGGCTGGCTGCCTCTCGCATTCGGACTCGACTGGGGCAGGCCGCCGAGGCATATGAACTCCACGTCCTTCTTTTACGCGCACACCGACCAGTGGCGGTACGAGACACTGAAGATCGACGAGATCGTGTCTCCGACCGCACCGGAAGGTGACTGGGATGCAACACTGATTGACTACAACATCCGGGCGGAGCGAATGGGATGGCTGCCGTCCGCACCCCAGCTTAAAAAGAACCCCTTGGATGTGGCGAAAGATATAGAGGAGTCCGGCCAGAACCCCGGTGAATATATTGCTGGAGGACTGCGATCCGGGGAGCTGGAGATGTCCTGCGAAGACCCGGATCACGAGGCTAACTGGCCTCGCAACCTGTTTGTCTGGCGCTCCAACCTGCTGGGTTCCTCCGGCAAGGGCCACGAGTACTTCCTCAAACACTTACTTGGCACCTCACATGGCGTGCTTGGCAAGGATCTTGGAGAAGAGGGGCGCCAGCAGGCCCGGGAAGCCGAATGGCATGACGATGCACCGGAAGGGAAGCTGGATCTGCTGGTAACACTCGATTTTCGAATGTCCACCACCTGCGTCTATTCGGATATCGTGTTGCCGACGGCGACATGGTATGAGAAAAATGACCTGAACACATCGGACATGCATCCGTTTATCCATCCGCTAACCAGCGCTGCAGACCCCGCCTGGGAAGCCAGGAGTGACTGGGATATTTTTAAAGGGATAGCGGAAAAATTTTCCGAAGTTGCGCCGGAGGTGCTGGGTGTTGAAAAGGATGTCGTGCTGGTGCCGATTCTCCATGATACGCCGGGAGAAATGGCGCAGGCGACGGATGTGCGCGACTGGAAACGCGAGGATTTCGACCCAGTGCCCGGTAAAACCATGCCGAACATTGCCGTAGTAGAGCGGGACTATCCAAACCTGTACAAGCGGTTTACCGCATTGGGGCCCCTGATGGAAAAGCTGGGGAACGGCGGCAAGGGAATTTCCTGGAATACGGAGCACGAAGTCGAACTGCTTGGCCGTTTGAACGGCGTGGTAACGGAAGAGGGTCCAACCAAAGGGCGACCCAGGATCGATTCTGACATCGATGCAACGGAGGTCATCCTGTCCCTGGCACCGGAAACCAATGGTGAGGTTGCGGTCAAGGCCTGGGAGGCGCTGTCCAAAATCACCGGTAAGGATCACAGTCACCTCGCGGTGCCAAAGGAGGATGAAAAAATTCGCTTCCGGGATGTTGTTGCCCAGCCGCGGAAGATTATTTCTTCACCGACATGGTCCGGGCTGGAGTCAGAGAAAGTCTGCTACAACGCAGGCTATACCAACGTTCACGAACTGATTCCCTGGAGAACGCTTTCCGGTCGCCAGCAGCTCTACCAGGATCACTTGTGGATGCGTGTATTTGGCGAAGCCTTTTGTGTCTATCGCCCTCCGATTGATACCAAGACCGTAAACCCGGTTATCGAGGCGAAAGCTGATGGAAATCCCCAGGTCGTGTTGAATTTCATTACGCCACACCAGAAATGGGGCATCCATTCCACGTACTCGGACAACCTGATGATGCTGACGCTGAATCGGGGTGGGCCGGTGGTCTGGATTTCAGAAGATGATGCGAAAACAGCAGACCTGAAGGACAACGACTGGGTCGAGGTATACAACGTCAACGGCTCGATTGTGGCCCGTGTCGTGGTCTCCCAGAGAATGAAGACGGGTACGGTTTACATGTATCACGCGCAGGAGAAGCAGGTGAATACACCGGGCTCCCAGATTACAGGTCAAAGAGGCGGGATCCACAACTCCGTTACCCGGACAATAACCAAACCCACCCACATGATCGGCGGTTATGCCCAGCAGTCATATGGCTTCAATTACTACGGAACCGTCGGTAGTAACCGTGATGAGTTCGTCATTGTCCGGCGGCTGGACAAGATCGACTGGATGGAGGGTCCATACGTTGACCCCGCCAAATCAAAAGAGGTGTCCCAATGAAAATTCGTGCACAAGTAGGCATGGTCCTGAACCTGGACAAGTGTATCGGTTGCCATACCTGTTCGGTTACCTGCAAGAATGTCTGGACCAACCGGGAAGGTGTTGAGTATGCCTGGTTCAACAATGTCGAGACCAAGCCAGGTATCGGCTATCCAAAGGAATGGGAAAACCAGGACCGATGGAATGGCGGCTGGACGCGGAAACCAAATGGGAAGATTGAACCCAGAATGGGATCCCGATGGCGAATTCTCGCAAAAATTTTCGCCAATCCGGATCTTCCGGAGATCGACGACTACTACGAGCCGTTTGACTTCGATTATGAGCACCTGCAATCAGCAGGAGAAGTGGAGGCGACGCCAACGGCTCGTCCCCGGTCAAAGATTTCCGGGGAGCGCATCGAGAAGATCGAATGGGGTCCGAACTGGGAAGAAATCCTCGGGGGCGAATATTCAAGCCGTTCCCGGGACTACAACATGGATGGCGTAGACAAGGAAATCTACGGTGAGTATGAAAACACGTTCATGATGTATCTGCCCCGGCTTTGCGAGCATTGTCTCAACCCGGCCTGCGTTGCTGCGTGTCCGTCAGGTGCCATTTACAAACGGGAAGATGACGGTATCGTACTCATCGACCAGGAAAAATGCCGTGGGTGGCGCATGTGCGTTTCCGGATGCCCGTACAAGAAAATTTACTACAACTGGGAATCCGGAAAGTCGGAAAAATGCATTTTCTGTTATCCGCGAATCGAATCCGGTCAACCTACGGTTTGTTCTGAAACCTGTGTGGGACGTATCCGGTACCTGGGGGTCATGCTTTATGACGCTGACCGTATTTCTGATGCTGCTTCGACCAGCGACGAGCAAGACCTGTACCAAGAACAGCTGGATGTGTTCCTGGATCCCAACGATCCGGCTGTTATTGAGCAGGCACGGAAAGACGGGATTACGGAAACCTGGCTGAAAGCGGCGCGCAATTCGCCCGTCTGGAAGATGGCCATGGAGTGGAAGGTCGCCTTCCCGCTCCATCCCGAGTACAGGACGCTGCCCATGGTCTGGTACATCCCGCCGCTCTCACCGATCCAGTCTGCGGCAGAGTCCGGAAAACTGGCCATGGAAAGCAAAATGCCCGACGTCCGCTCTTTGCGGATACCGGTGCGCTACCTTGCAAACCTGCTGACAGCAGGCAAGGAAGAGCCGGTGATTTCGGCACTGGAACGCATGCTGGCGATGCGTGCCTACATGCGGTCCAAGTCCATCGACGGTGAAATCGATCACACGATCGCAGACAAGGTGGGAATGACCAACCAGATGATCGAGGAAATGTACCATGTGATGGCGATAGCCAATTATGAAGACCGGTTCGTCATTCCGACCACGCGCAGGGAGACTGCGGAAGACGCATACGACATTCGCGGCAGCTGCGGCTTTTCCTTCGGGAATGGTTGCTCCGGCGGTACGTCCGACGGAGACCTGTTCGGTGCCAGACGCAAAAAACCCATCAAGGTAACAGTCAATTCGATTAAGGAGAAAGTGTAATGATTACTATCTACAAGGTGTTGTCGGTGCTGCTCTCCTATCCCACGCGGGAACTGCAGTTGGCTGTTCCGGATTTGTTGAAAGCGCTCGAGTCCGATCCGGGAGTCAGCAAGTCCAGTCAAAAATCCATCGAAAGGCTGGCCAGGAATATCGCCGACCGGGATATTTATGATGCCCAGGAGCGCTATGTGCTCCTGTTTGATCGGACACGCTCCCTTTCCCTTCACCTGTTTGAACATGTTCACGGCGAGAGCCGGGACAGGGGACAGGCAATGGTTGACCTGAACGAGATGTATGCGGCATCTGGTATCGACATCAATACCAGTGAACTTCCGGACTACCTTCCTCTTTTCCTTGAGTATCTTTCAATCTCGAGTGCCAGCGACGCAAGTGAATTGCTGGAGCAGGTTGCCCATATCGTAGTCACACTCAGAACCCGGCTGGCTAAACGAAAGTCGGTCTATTCCGAGGCCTTCCGGGTGCTGGAAGATTATGTGGGCAGGAAACCGGATCCGGAAATTGTCATGCACCTGCTGTCCCAGGAGGAAGACGACCCGAATGACCTGGAAGAACTGGACAATATCTGGAAGGACGATCCGGTGACATTCGGGGGAAATGCGGGGGATAACGCCTGCGGGTTGGACAGGATTCGGGTCCAGGCGCGTGCTGCCCAGCGCAGGCCCGCTGAATCGCCCGGTACCACTTCAGCTGCGGAGGTATAAGTCATGGCCGATTTTCTACATACGCTGTTTTTCGGAATCTATCCCTATATTGCACTGGCTGTCCTGGCTCTCGGGTCAATCATCCGGTACGACAGGGAACCCTACACCTGGCGCTCCGGATCAAGCCAGCTGCTAAGACGAAAACAATTGATGGTTGGATCGGTTCTCTTTCACGTCGGAGTACTTGTAATTTTTGTCGGACACCTGGTTGGATTGCTGACGCCCATACAGATATTTGATGCCCTGGGGATCAGTCATGGTGCCAAGCAGGTACTGGCGATCGTCGCCGGAGGTATCGCCGGAGTGTTCGCCCTTATCGGCGCTACGCTGCTGGTTCATCGGAGATTGTTTGATCCGAGAATCCGCAGGAATTCCAGCCGGTCTGATCTGGCGATCATCATCCTGCTGTGGCTGCAACTGGCCCTCGGCCTGGCAACCATTCCGCTTTCAATGACCCACCTTGATGGCAGTGAAATGCTGCGTTTCATGAGTTGGGCACAGGGTATCTTCACATTTGATATGAATGCGGCCAGCCACATTACGGATGTCTCACCCATATTCAAACTGCATCTTTTCCTCGGCCTGACGATTTTCCTGGTGTTTCCATTTACGCGCCTGGTTCACATGCTGAGTGTGCCGATTCGTTATACCTGGAGATCCAATTATCAGGTGGTCAGGAGCCGACGCGTTTAAGCGTTACTGTAAGGACTCACAACGGAGTGAACATGAAAGTAGCGATCAGTAAAAA
Source organism: Arenicellales bacterium nBUS_48 (assembly GCA_051201575.1). GTDB lineage: Bacteria > Pseudomonadota > Gammaproteobacteria > Arenicellales > UBA868 > UBA868. Next base: position 2,221,518 of record CP179197.1, read on the forward strand.
CGATCCGGTGAATGCGGTTGAGGATGTAACGGTTAACGGTGTCCTGATTTCGGAAGACCAGATTAGCCGGGAAGCGCAGAACCACCCCGGACCTCATTGGAAAGCGGCCTGTGACGCAGCGACAAGGGCTCTGGTCATAAAAGAGTTATTGCTGCAGGAAGCCAGGTCCGGGAATGTCTGCAAAGATGCTGCATCGAAAGCATTGGAAGGAGACGAGCAGGATGAGGAGGCTTTAATCGAGGCTCTGATTCAATCAAACGTCCAGGTGCCTGTGGCAGAGCAGGACGAATGCCACCGGTACTACTGTAACAACCCGGGTAAATTCAACAGCGGCCCTTCGTTCCAGGCGAGACACATCCTGATCAGGATTGCTTCAGACGCGAGTGACGATGTTAATCGCGCCAACAGGAAAGCAAAGCAGATCATCGAGCAACTGAATAAAAGCCCTGAGCGATTTGCCGAGTTTTCCAGCCTGCACTCTGCGTGCCCATCCTCTGAATCGGGGGGTGACCTGGGAAAAATTGGCAGGGGCAGCACCGCACCCGAGTTCGAGCACGCGCTTGAAGCGATGAAAGAGGGTGAAATCAGTTCGCAGCCGGTGCGAACACGGTACGGCTTTCACATCATCGCGTTGGATACCCGTGAAGAGGGAAAGGTGCGACCGTTTGAAGAAGTGAGCGAGCTCATATCCACCTGGTTAGGGGCAAAAGCATGGGCGCGGGCCACTTCGCAATACATTGCCATGCTGGCAGGCAAGGCGGACATTGAAGGTTTTGCCATGGAATCGTCAGACGGTGCTCTGGTGCAGTAAAGATGGATGCAATAGCACAGTCACCAGTCGGGACGAATGGCATTGGCGTAGTCCTGGCTAGCGTGGAGGACCCGATAGATGATCTGTTTCTCGCGGTCAGCAACCTGTTGCAGAAAGAGGGATACCGGGTCAGGGGGTTTATACAGTCACAAAGGCAACTAAATCCGGGAACTGAGCCGGCAACATTCATGCAAACTGTTTCAGGATCCCGGACTCGCCAGGTTTCACAGGACCTTGGCGCCGGATCACATGCCTGTAAAGTGGATGCTGGCGTTATTGCTGAACTGGCTGGTCAACTCGTCAATGAACTGGAACAGGAAACGGACCTTCTCGTCATCAACCGGTTCGGTCGCTGTGAATCTCTCGGTGGCGGGCTGCGACCCGTGATCGAAACAGCGTTTGTGCAGGATATTCCTGTGCTGACCGCGGTGCGTCCCAGATACCGGTTTCAATGGGAAGAGTTTTCGTGCGGGATGGCCAATACGCTAAATCCCGATGCAGACGAGATCCTGAATTGGTGTCTGTCGTTAATCGACCCGCAACGTGCCAGCTTCCATGCTGGCGTCGCGCTACATGTGCAAACTGGTACGGGCAGGGTTGCCTATGACTGAAGGGATTCTCAATGCCCTGTTCAGTGCTACTGCTTTTGTCTATGCGATCGCAGGCTTTGGTGGCGGTTCGACCTATAACTCCCTGCTGGTGCTGGGCGATTTTAATTCCCAGATTGTTCCCGTAATCGCGCTGACGTGCAACCTGGTTGTGGTAAGCGGTGGATTGATTCACTTCAGGAGAACCGGTCACCTCAATCCGGGTGTGGTACTTCCGTTCATGGTGACTTCGATACCCGCCGCCTACCTCGGTGGAAGAATGCCGATCAGTGAATTATGGTTTGTCATGATTCTCGGGGTGTCGTTGCTCGCCAGCGGTTTTCTTCTGTTATATCCGAAGCCACGGCAACGTGTGGTTATCCGTACGAACCTGCAAAGATGGGCGATCAGCTTGCCGGCGGGGTTGGGCCTGGGGCTGTTATCCGGTCTGACCGGAATCGGGGGTGGAATATTCCTTGCACCACTGATGTACCTGCTGGGTTGGGCACGACCGCGTGTGATTGCCGCATCGGCCAGTTTGTTTATTTTTGTGAACTCCCTGTCGGGGCTGGTGGGTCATGCAGGGAAATTCGTGGTCAGCCAGGATGTCTATGAACTGTTGCCCTATATCGGGCTTCCTTTTGCTGTCCTGATCGGCGGGCAGCTGGGAAGCTATTTTGGCTCGAGAGTGGTCAGTGAGGGCATCGTGCGTAGAGTGACGGGTGTACTGATCCTGTTTGTGGGTATGAGAATCATCTCGGGTCGGGTGTTATTCATCTGAACCTTCACTGGAACAGACAGGACTAGCGTCTGGTGATAGTAAAAAAATGCAAACTAACCAAATGGGCAGGTAGTCAGATGATCCCATACAACCGGGGTGTATTCATCCTGTCAACTGCTAGTTCAAGCGTTCTTCTTCCAGTATTTCCAGGTTTTCAATTTTCCAGCTGTCAAACAGTATTCCTATCGTGATTAACATTAAGTAGCAGGATTGAACTATGACTGATTTTCCAAAAATAAAATTGGCTGGCGTCTTATACTCACCACAGTCTACCGACAAGTCTGCGTTAGTGGGTTTTGCGGATCAAATGCGGGACCGTGGCTGGTCAATCGGCGGTCTGGTCCAAGACATCATCCGTGATGATGACGGTGTCAAGACTGGCGTAGACGCCGTGGCATTGGATAATGGTGACAGGTTCCCCATTGTGCGCCCAAGCAAAGAAGATATTGCTGCGGGATCTTGTGGATTGAGCCGGTCCGTTCTGGCCGAATCTAGTGCTATTCTGCGGCGTGCCATTGATGCAAAAGTGGATGTTCTCATAGTTGAGAAATTTGGGGAGCGTGAGCAACTTGGTGAAGGTCTGGTCGATGATATTCTCTATGCAGTGTCAGAAGGAATATCTGTTCTAGTGGCGGTGCCCTCGAGCGCAATTGAAAAATGGACGGCGTTTACTGGTGGGTTAGGTGAGCTGCTTCCATGTGAATTGTCAGCCCTTACCAACTGGTGGGAACGTGATAATTTGTTTGAAGAACTGGTTCGGCCCGTATCTGCTGCCTCTGTGGAGCGTTTAGTTGTCGGTTTGAACTGGACACTGGTTGAAGGACCAAATGGTTGTGGCCTCGCACATACACCTGAACGAGGAACAAGCGGTTGCAAGCCGGTTCCGAATACAAGTGAACTTGGTAACCGAAGCCTGAAGGAACTAGCCGAACTTGTTCATTCATGGAACCCCTTTGAGACCGCTATCGGTGTCGCTGCAATAAACGCTCATTACAACCGGTTTGAACTTGAGGGCGCGGCTACAAATGGCCTGGATGTAATTGAAAATATCTCAGGTCCGGTAACGACCGTGGGCAGCTTCAAGTTGGGTGATCGGAATATCGACAATCTAAGGGTTGTCGAAACCCATGCATCTGAAGACCAATATCCACCGGAGGCAGCAGATACACTGTTAGCGACGAGCGAAGTTGCTGTAATTACGGCTTCAGCGTTAGTAAATAAATCGCTTCCCGGCTTGCTCGATAGTTGTAAGAACACTCAGACTGCGCTGGTTGGGCCAGGCACACCGCTTGCGTCCGCCCTTCATTTTTATGGTGTGGATGTGTTGTCTGGGTTGTTGGTTGAAGATGTTGATGCAGTTGCTAATCTTGTCAGTGCGGGAGCATCCATACAAGATATCAAACCGCATTGTCGTTATTTGACTATTGAACTATAACGAAAAGACTCGTTTTTTAGACGGTTTTTCCATATGGCGTATTACTTCCCTGCAACTCTATCATTTTCAATAACATGCGAAGCTGTATCCCCGATAGAGCGTAACGTGGATTTGCTCTGTTACTCATGAACATGACCAGCTAGACCCGCGCCATTTGAAAATTGCTACATTGTGCCGAGGCAGTCGCGGGAGTGACGTTAAGTTACTCAGTTATCGCATTACAAAAATTTCTTAACCATTTGCAGAGCATTGTACTGACGTAATTTATCTAACAAGTTAAAAAGAGGGGGAGTCGATTCAGGCTCTTGAGCGGTTCCCTATTTACATGCCCGTTTGTAATTTTGTAAACGCTAACCTATCTTAAGTTAGAGCTGCCTAGAAAAAACCAAAGCAGAACAATAAGCTAAAAAAGGTTATCGAGGAGAGTTTTCAATAAAATTAAATCCCAGCCGGCTCAGGTTTAAGCAAAAAAAAGCGGCGCTGTGAACAGCGCCGCTTGTAGAAAATACAGGTCAGGTTTCAGCCTGTTTACTGCATCACTTTAGTCCAGACCTTATCAATCAGGGATTGAGCCTTAGGCGAACAGGTCGGTGCAAAAAACACCTTCAAATCAGATGGCGCATTGATCTCTGGCGCTGATTTCAACTCATCCGAATAATACGCTGCAGTCCCCATAACGGCGTCGCCATAACCCTGGTTCTCTGTCAACATCGCCATATTGACGGGATCCATCATGAAGTTCATAAACTTCTTGGCGTTCTCAACATTCTTGGCGCTGGTTGGCACCACCATGCTGTCATACCAACCCACCACACCTTCTTTTGGATAGGCATAGACAATCGGGGCGCCCGTTAACCGGCCCAATCGGGAGTAACCACTCCAGTGGTTGGTCATGATCGCTTCACCACTCGCCAAAAGGTCGCTCATGGTTTCCGAATTGTAGGCAACTACCGCATCTTTTTGCGCGACCAGCATATCCTGAATCTGTTTCATTTGCTTTGCATCTTCAGAGCAAAAATCGATACCGAGATAAATGTTGGCAAGACTGATCACTTCATCGGGGGTCTGGAAAACACTGAGGCGTCCATTGAGCTCGTCTGATGGCTCGAAGAACTCTTTTAGTGATTCACCGGTGCCTGAATACAGTTCGCTATTGTAAGAAAACGAGGTTGTCCCCCACTGCCACGGACCGCTGTATTCCTGCTTTGGATCCCATTCCGGAAACGCCCAACGCTCTTCCAGGTTTTTAAAATTTGGCAGATCATGCACACCCACTTTCTGAATCAAGCCTTCGTTAATCATAATCGGCACGAAGTTCTGACTGGGCACGACAATATCGTATCCGGTAGCGCCTGCCTGCAGTTTAGCCAGCAGCGTTTCGTTCGAATCATAAGTATCGACTGAAACCTTGATTCCGGTTTCCTTTTCGAATTTTTCAATCAGCTCCGGCGGGGTATATTCCGTCCAGTTATAGATAAATAATTCGCCTGACGCAGTCGCCAATCCCGAGATCAGCATCGCTGTCGTTGCGGCAAATGTAGTGAAAAAACGTTTCATATAACTTCCTCCTATTTATACAAATGTTGTTGGTATTTAGACCGCTTCTTATCGTTTAACAGTATTTTGTGTCTTTTTAGAGAGAATCCAGTATGCCGTAACAATGGCGATCGAGGCAAGCAACAACATCGTCGAAACGGCGTTAATCTCCGGCGTCAGGCCCCGGCGAATCATCGAATAAATATAAACGGGCAAGGTCGTAGATCCCGCGCCGCCCACCATCAATGTGATGATGAAATCATCCATGGAAATAACGAAAGAAAGCATGGCGCCAGCGACAATGCCGGGCATCAGGAGCGGCATCGTCACAAACCGAAAGGTTTCCCACTCTGATGCGTAAAGGTCGCGGGCAGCCTGCTCCAGGTTAGTGTCCATGCCTTCGAGCCTTGCGCGTATCGGCATAAAGGCAAAAGGGATGCAAAACGTAATGTGAGCAATAATCACATTGCCCAAACCTAAATTCATGCCGATGGCCGAAAAGAAAATCAGAACAGCAACTGCTGTTACGATTTCCGGCACCATCAGCGGCAGCGTAATCAACCCCAGTGAAACTGTCTTACCACGAAAATTGCCACCGCGCGCAAGCACCAACGCACCGATCGTCGCGATAGCCGTGGCAACACCCGTCGCGACCGTTGCCACAACCAGCGAGTTCCAAACCGCTTTTTGAATATCAGCGTTATTGAAGGCCTTGATATACCAATCGATGCCAAAACCACCCCAGTTCATGACCATACGGTTAGCGTTGAACGAGTAAAAAATCAGCACGACGATCGGCAGGTACAAGAAGATAAAAAACACGGCCGTCCAGGCGCTCAGCCCTCGATAGTGGCCGACCGGAAGCATCTTCCGGGTCTTGGGCAAAGACGGGTTTTGTATTGGGTCGCTCATTGTCAGGCGCTTCCTTCCAGCGCCGCACGATTCTTGGCGGCTCTTGCATAGAAGATCAAGGCGATCACCACCACAGATAGCAACAACATGGATAACGCGCCGCCGAAGGGCCAGTTGCGCGCGGAGGCAAACTGGAATTGAACCAAACTGCCAAGCATCAGTTTTTTACCGCCACCCAACAGGTTGGGTGCAATAAACGCGCCCACACAGGGGATGAACACCAGGATACAGCCAGCGATAATACCGGGCTTACAAAGCGGGATAACCACCTTGGTCATGATCTCAAGTCGATTCGCATACAGATCGCTCGCGGCATCAAGCAACCGAAAATCAAGCTTCTCTAAGCTCGCATAAATAGGTAAAACCATCAGCGGCAAATAGCTGTACGTCAGGCCAATCGCAATAGCCCCGTCCGTGTACATCATGCGCAGGGAGTCGTCGATGATGCCAGTTGCGAGCAAAGGTGCCTCAATCACGCCACCACGACCCAAGATGATGATCCAAGCAAAAGTCCGGATTAACAGGTTAGTCCAAAACGGTATCGTGACCAGATAAATGTAAAAATTACGACGGTTTTCCGGCTGTAGCGTGATGTAGTAGGCAACCGGGAAACCAAAAATAAGGCATAAGAGTGTCGCGCCAAAGGACAACTGAAAGGACCGCCAGATAATATTGAGATAACCCGGATTAAAGACCAGCTTGTCTTCCAGATCGTATTCAAACGCAATTTTGATGTAGGCAGCCCATGATCCGACGGGTTTAACACCGCCATATGGGTTCGGCTCCAGAAAAGAGAACACGGCCATGATGACCATCGGTATCAACATGAAAATACCGATCACAATATAACTGGGTGCAAGCCCCAGCCATCGTCGTCCTGCTGGGCTTTTCGGTAGCCAGTCGCTCATTCCGCGAGGACCCTCATCGCTCGCGTCGAAAATGAAACCGCGATTGAATCGCCTATCGCGAATGGCAATTCGCCATCCTCGCGCGGACGTGCCTGGGCTGTAAGTTGGATGCCGTCCCCCATATCCACGCTATAAGCCGCCTGGTTCCCGAGGTAGATCAGGTTTGTGACCTTGCCAAGTCGCTGATTAGCATCATTGTGACCCTCAAGGACAGATAGCTTAATTTTTTCAGGTCGCAGGGACAGCGTGACCTGATCCCCTACTTTGTGGTGGCCGCTGTTTTCAGTTTCAAATAGACTTTGCGCACCAATTCTGCAGGTCACCAGATCATCACTGAGATTTATAATCTCGCCATCCATGAAATTGGTATCGCCGATAAAATCAGCAACGAAACGATTCGCCGGGTGCTCATAAATCTCTGTCGGCCGGCCGATTTGCTGAATTTCTCCATTAGACATTACTGCGATTCGATCACTCATCGCGAGCGCTTCTTCCTGATCGTGGGTGACAAAAACAAAGGTAATGCCTGTCTCTCTTTGAAGCTGCTTTAGCTCTTCACGCATCGCCTGGCGAAGCTTTAAATCCAAAGCCGAAAGCGGCTCATCAAGTAAAAGCACTTTTGGGCTAGGTGCCAGCGCACGAGCTAACGCCACACGCTGCTGCTGGCCTCCGGAAAGCTGATTAGGACGACGATCTCCGAGCTCTTTCATCTTGACCAAAGTTAATACCCGCTCGACGGTGGCCTTGATTTCTGCCTTCGGTTTCTTGAGGCGCTCCAGACCAAATGCGACATTGTCCGCGACGGTCATATGTGGGAACAACGCGTAATGCTGAAATACAGTGTTGACTGATCGGCGGTTCGGCTCAAGATTCTCAATTTCTTTATCAAACAACATGATCTCACCACCGGAAACCTGTTCGAAGCCGGCAATCAGGCGCAACAAAGTAGTTTTTCCACAACCCGAGGGACCGAGCAACGTAAAAAATTCGTTGTCGTTAATCGTGAGTGAAATGTTTTCAAGCGCCGTGACCGCTTGACTGGAATCGGGACTGTAAATCTTAGTAACGTCACGAATATCAACTGCAGTCGTCATGCTCTACCTTATATAGTTTTTTGTTGTCGATCATCGGTTCGATCCTGGCATCCACCAAGGTCGCAACCCAATACTGTAGCGGTAACCGCTAACCTAATTCCATCGGACTCGAAAATTGATGGCTGACTGACCTAATTTTGCGGATTTGATTAGTCTTGTAAAGTATATGTTTAGGATCAATTAAATAGATTTTTCTAATGCCATAGTCGAATTATCTCGCAAATGCAGGCATCTTCTGTTTCCTAGAAATAACCTCAGCTCTTTAAAACAAGACTGAAAGACAATTATTTACCGGGTCACTCCATCGACGCTACTTTTAGCACAGAAAACTTTTTGGCGCTATTTGCCTGCATAATAAAAGTCTCACCTAACGAAATTGCGACTCATTTATTGACGATTGATATTCAAGCTCTTACTTGCAAGGGAAGCCATGGATTGCTTTCCGGGTTATTTCACGAAGTACATTCAATGCGCTCTTTTTCCAAGTAACAGGTTACAAAGATTTTTTCTACCGAGGTTATTCGTTTATGGCAGTTAAACACTTTAAGAAAGTTTGGGATCAGAAAAGAGAAACGCTTTCGTCAAATCCGGATAAGCATGCGGTGTCGGTGAAGGTTGACAGTCAACTGGTCGAAGGCTTTATGAGTCACGTCAAGGCTCGTGACTTTGAAATCATAGTCGATCAGAACAAGGGCATGGGCGGGACCAATCAAGGACCTCGACCCAGTGAATATGTTTTAGCGGCGCTTGCCGCCTGTCAGGAAGTGACCTATCGACTCTACGCAGACGCATTGGATATTCCGCTCGAAGATGTCTCTGTCAGCCTGACGGGCTACTCTGACGCGCGGGGATTTTTCGGGCTGGATGATTCAGTGCGAGCTGGTTTCTCGCATGTCACAGGAGAAATCAAAATTCAGTCCTCCGCCAGCGACAAAGAAATTGAGCGTCTACAACAAGCGGTCAACCAGCATTGTCCTGTCCTTGATGATCTGCAAAATCCAGTATCCGTTAAATTAGATTTGGTCCGCGCATAAATCGTCATAAGTAGAAACCCAAAGGATCGATTAAGCTTTTGACGCTTTGACGTGACAATCACGCTCGAGCATGTCCAAGTGCTCCACTGGTGGGGATGGTGGAGCAAAATCATCACAGGGCGATAATATGCGGGACCGATTTAAAAGAAAGCCGCAAATAATGTATGATCACTCGGCATTTTCAGTAATTTCTTGAGGTAAAGGTTTAATAAAATGACAGGCAAATATATTGATATCAAAGCAGCAGATGGTTCGGGCCAATTCAGAGGATATTTAGCGACTCCTGAGGTGGGCTCGGGTCCGGGAATTCTGCTATTGCAGGAGATCTTTGGCATCAACTGGCACATCCGCGATGTCGCAGACTATTACGCCGAAGAAGGATACACCGTCCTCGCGCCTGATCTTTTTTGGCGTATGGAGCCTAATGTCGAGCTCGGCTACAGTGAAGAAGAGTTTCAGAAAGCCTTTGGGTTCTATCAGCAGTTCGATATCGCCAAGGCGATCGAAGATATGCAAGCCTCGGCCTCGGCACTACGATCCCATGATGCGTGCAAGGGGAAGATTGGCGCGGTGGGCTTTTGTCTTGGCGGAAAGCTGAGCTACCTTGCTGCCGCGCATTGCAATATAGACGCTGCCGTGAGCTATTACGGTGTCGGGATAGAGGCAGATCTTGACCTCAAGGATCAAATCACCTGCCCGATGGTGATGCACTTTGCAGAGCTGGATCAATTCGTCCCTGCAGAAGCGCGTGAGGAGATTACTAACGCTTTTTCGGGACGTGCTGACATTGAAACCTATACCTACCCGGGCACCGACCATGCCTTTAATACCCCCGGTCGGGACTCGTACCACAAACCTTCCGCAATGATGGCGCATTCGAGATCGATGGCGTGTTTTCGTCGTGCACTGGGTCCTCACTTCAACCTCAGCGAGCTTTGGGATGCCCATTGCTACCACGAGTTTGCGACGCGGGATGTGGACGCAACCATGGCAACAATGGTCTCAACGCCTTACGTTAATCATATCCCCACACTGACCGGCGGTGTGGGCCACGATCAACTGAAACGCTTCTATAAATATCATTTCGTTAATAACAATCCCGAGGACACGACACTGATACCCGTCTCACGGACTGTAGGCGCCGACCGGATTGTCGATGAGATGATCTTCTGCTTCACGCATACCAGCGAGATAGACTGGATGCTGCCCGGTATCGAGCCCACCGGACGTTATGTCGAAGTACCACTCGTCGCAATTGTTTGCTTCCGTGGCGACAAACTTTATAACGAGCATATCTACTGGGATCAGGCTTCTGTCCTTGTGCAGATCGGGAAGCTGGATCCCGCAGGACTGCCGGTTGCCGGCGGTGAGAGCGCCAAAAAACTGCAAGATGAATCCTTGCCCTCAAACGAGCTTATGGGCACATGGCCATCAAGCGAGAGTAAACCCATCTAGGGCAGTCGGTATTCCGGGGCTTACGATTATTTTTAATTACTTAACAAACCGTTTTTTAAAAAAGCGCTCCCAGAAGCGCGAATCATAAAAGGAGAAGAACTAGCATGTCCATGAATAGACGATCGTTCCTGCAACTCGCGGGAACTGCCTCACTGACTGGGGCAATACCCATGGCGTTAAAACCCAGTAGTGTTCGGGCGGCCGGTGACACGCTTACCATCGCTTATAACGTCTCTTTGCCAAGTTGGGATCCCACCACGGGATTGTCGTCGGTGAATCCTGGACTGCAAAGTATCTGGAAATCAGTATTCGATCAATATATCGATCAAAATCCTGATCTCTCATTCAAGCCCGGCGTGCTGTCTGAGTGGGGCTGGAATTCCGACAAAACTCGTGTCCACATGAAAGTTCGTGATGGCGCAACCTGGCAGGACGGTAAGCCAATCACAGGTGAAGATATCGTCTGGAATTTAAATCGGGCCGCAAATCCCGAGAGCGGAAATCCAGTCGGTGGTCTGATTTGGGGCTCTGTCGGAAATCTCAAAGCCAACGGCAATGAGGTGACCGGCGACGTTAATGCCTATGTGGCTGATTTCTTTAAATGGATGGCATTTCTCACGGGCTATATCATTCCTCCTCATTATTATGAAAAAGTCGGCCCAGAAGGTTTCGAAAAAGCACCGATGGGCTCTGGACCCTACCGTGTTGTGGAATTTGTGCGCGGGTCATTCGTGCGGATGGAGGCTTATGATGGTTACTGGGGTGGCAAACCCGCTTTTCGCAATGTGATCTTCAAGTTCGTTACCGATGCAACCAGCCGGGTCGCTGAAGTAGAAAGTGGCGCTTCGGATATCACGCTTGCCATCCCTTTTGAAGAATATGATCGTCTCAAGGGAAAATCCGGCCTGACCGGCGTCGCGACGCCCGTCTCTGATATTGCAATGATATTTTTCAATGACACAGGCCCGATGGAAGACCCCAATGTACGAAAAGCTGCCGTGCATGCTGTCAATAAAGAAGCAATTGTTGATCGACTTCTGCGCGGCTACGGTGTACCGCTGCATACGCTCCAGGCACCCGAATACGCAGCCTTTGATCCCACGACCACGGTTGAATATAACCCTGATCTGGCACGCTCACTGTTAGCCGCGTCAGGCTACTCTACCGATAATCCGGTTAAATTCGCAATCCAAACCACTCGGGGTTACTTGCCCAAAGACTACGAGGTTATCCAAGCGGTGGTTGGCATGTGGCGAAAAGTGGGTATCGAAGCTGAAATCGAAGTCTACGAGGTTGCGAAACATTATGAACTCCGCGCGACGGATACACTCGCCCCTGCGGCGTTCTACAACTGGGGTGATTCCATTGGAGACCCGAATGACTCAACCGGGTTTGCCATGTTTGGTCCGAGCCCACATTCGACCTGGGACACAGACGATCTCGATGCCATGATCGGACCTCTTTGGGGAGAAAAAGACGAAGCCAAACGGATCGCGGGCTGGAAGGGGGTCGATAAGTACATCGCTGAGAATGCTTACGTACTTCCCCTCTATCAGCAGGTCCAGCCAGTGATTTACCGATCCGATCTGGATTTCACCCCACACGTCGCGAACTACGTCCTGCCGTTTACGACAAAACCAAAAAGCTGATTCGCAAGTTGGGTTCTGAGCACCGGAGGCAGTTAAAGCCCTCGGTGCTCAGGACTTTTTGCGTTTTACAGGCGTAAAAGTACTGCCCTGCCCCCATGAGTCACTCCTATTTTTTCAATCGACTGTTATTGGCTATTCCAACGCTAGCAGGGGCAGTCACGATTACCTTTATCTTGCTTCGAGTGGTGCCGGGAGATCCCATCGCAATGATGACCGGCCCAGGTGCCACTGAAGCTGATATCGCACAACTACGGGCACATTACGGACTGGACCACTCAATCGCTCATCAGTTCGTTATATACCTTGGCCAGGTGATAACCGGTGACCTCGGTACTTCCATTAGTCTGCGTCAGGATGTCGGTGAGTTGATTATTGGAAGACTGCCCGTCACAGTCGAACTGGTTCTGATCGCGATGCTCATTGCGGCCAGTCTAGCCCTCGTACTTGCCTTAACGGGCACCTTCTGGCGCGACCGCTGGCCGGAAAGACTGGTCGACAGCTTTATTGGGATCGTCGTCGCGATCCCAGACTTCCTTTGGGCGTTATCACTGATCTTGATTCTGGGGGTCGCCATCCCCATCATGCCGATTTTTGGCCGTATGGATCTCACCGTCTCCTTCAATAGTTGGACTAACTTCTATCTGACCGAAAGTCTGCTGCGCGGCGAATTTGAAGTGACACGATCGGTTCTGCATCACATGGTGCTTCCCGCCGTTTCATTGGCATTACCATTGATGGCGATAACAACACGAGTTCTGAAGTCTTGTCTTAACGCGGAAATGAATCGCGAATATGTGACGCTCGCTCGCACTCGTGGCTTCAGCCGGCTCAAGGTGATTTACAGCCAGGCGCTTCGTAATGCGCTGGTCCCTGCCACAACTTTGAGCGGCGTCCAGTTTACCTTTCTGATTGGCGGCACGGTCCTCGTCGAAAGAATTTTTGGTTATCCCGGTATTGGGAATATGGCCATCGATGCCGTGATCAATCGAGACCTACCCTTAATTCAAGGTCTTGTACTCACCTTTGCTATCCTGTTTATTCTGGTGAATCTGTTGATTGACCTATTTGTCACTTTTCTCGACCCGAGACTGCGTCATGCCTGACGGAAGACCTGATCTGCCAGTGATGCACCGCATTCTACGGGAACCGCGCGTCCTGTTTGGACTATGCATTTTGGGTCTGATGTGCGTGGCTGCAATACTCGCGCCATGGTTGAGTCCTCACAACCCCCTGGAACAGGACCTACTCTTTTCATTTCTTCCACCGTCTTGGCAGGAAAACGGTGATCCAATATTTTTTCTGGGAACAGACAATCTAGGGCGTGATATTGCATCACGACTTATTTATGGCACACGAACCGCATTGATTGTGGCAATCGTCGCTGCCACGCTTGCTGCGCTTCTCGGCACCATACTGGGCATGATCGCGGGTTTTTACGGTGGCAAAATCGATATGTTGATATCTTGTGCTGTTGATATCTGGATGTCTTTCCCCGCTGTATTGCTGTCAATCGTTTTGGTGGCAGTCATCGGCGCCGGCTTACACGCCGTCATTATCGCCATCGTTATTATCGACTGGACGCGGTTCTGTCGTGTCATGAGAGCTGAAACAATGGTGCAAAAGGAGCGTGATTACGTCTCATCAGCAGTCACGATTGGCTTGAGCCGCTTTCGGATTCTTTTTCAGGAAGTGTTACCCAATCTTCTCCCCCTTCTAATTGTGCTACTCACCCTGGAAATGGGAATTGCGATTGTGGTTGAAACCATCCTGAGCTTTGTTGGACTCAGCGTGGCTTCTGATACCCCGACATGGGGAAATCTTATTCAAGAGGGCCGACAATATATTCATCAAGCACCATGGCTCCTTGGATTGCCAGTTGCCTGTGTGGTGTTGTCAGTACTCGGTCTGAATGCACTCGGTGACGGCATCAAGGAAGTTATTGATCCGGAGTCTCGTCAATGACCCATGCGCTGAGCATTAGCGATCTTCATCTCGGGGTACGCAACGGTAACATCCTAATGCCGATTCTGCGCGGCATTAATCTGGATCTGTCTGAGGGTGAAATTCATGGCCTTGTTGGTGAGTCGGGTGCCGGCAAAACCATGCTGGGTCGCGTGATTCTGGATATTCTGCCCCCAGCGGCGGTTATTACATCTGGCACCGTTGAATATCCAGCGGGGGCCTCAACACATTCAGCACGAAACCACCGGGGCAATCAAAATCGCAGGCGGATCAGCCTGATCCCCCAGGATCCCATGACCTCGCTGAATCCAGTAAAAAGAATTGGCAAGCAAATGAGTGAAATCCTGAAACTGGTACACCCCGAGTCTTCCCATCAAACTCGCAAACGTGCTGAGCAACTCCTACGCGAAGTGAAGATCAAAAAACCCGACCAGGTGCTTCAGCAATATCCTCATCAACTTTCAGGCGGTATGCGTCAACGTGTTCTAATTGCGATGGCCTTTAGTACTGAACCTCAACTCATTGTCGCTGACGAACCCACTACCGCCCTCGATGTGTCAGTGCAGCGGCAAGTGCTACGACTCATTCGCGACCTACAGAAGAATCGGAATACGACCATTCTTTTTGTGACCCACGATCTTGGTGTCGTGGCAAAAATATGCGATCGTGTCAGCCTAATGCACAGCGGAATGATTCTGGAACAAGGTGACGTTGCCGATGTGTTTCGCACACCCTCTCACCGTTATACCCAGTCCCTGCTGGAAGCTATTCCAAGATATGACCAGCCGCGTGAAAAGTTAGCCCCGGTTGCAGAAGATCTCCAGACCGAGTTAATTCAAACAGCTCATGAATATGATCAGCGTCGATAGACCTGAAGTGATCTCTGCAAAACGACTCAGCGTCGCTTTGCCAAATCTGGCAGCGAGGCGGCGTTTTCAGCCAACGCCGATGGTGCCCATTATTCGAGAGATCGATCTTCAGGCAAATAAAGGTCAATGTCTTGGGATCGTGGGGGAATCTGGATCTGGGAAGACGACCTTAGGGCGAACGCTTATTCGCCTCTTACAACCCACCTCCGGCACCATTCTGTTTAATGGGCAAGACATCACATCGCTGGATGAAGCGGAATTGCGTCCCATCCGTGACCGAATGCAAATGATTTTTCAGGAACCGCGCGCGGCGCTTAATCCCCGTCGACGGGTAGATGATGCCATCTCACAGCCACTACTCGCGTATAACAAAGTCACGGGCGTCTCGGAAGCCCGGGAACAAGCCGCAGACTTACTCCGAAAGGTGGGACTTGATCCATCGCTGGGCAAGCGATACCCACGCGAACTCAGCGGCGGACAACTGCAACGCGTCTGTATCGCCCGTGCCATCTCTATTCGCCCCGCTTTGATTGTCGCGGATGAAATTGTCTCGGGCCTTGATATGTCCAGTCAAGCCCAAGTCCTGAATTTATTGGACGACTTGAGAGCTCAATTGGGATTGTGTCTGATTTTTATCAGCCACGATCTTTCAGTCGTGCGCAGCATCTGTGACGAAGTCATCGTCATGCTTGATGGGCGGCAGGTGGAGTCTGGGCCTGTCGCGCAGATGTTCACACAACCCAGACGGCGGTACACTCAGTCTTTAATAGACGCAGTACCCCTCCCTGAACCAGATGGGAGCTGGCTAAAAACCACGATCGGCGAGACTGAAAATCAAAATAGGGTTAAAGCAATGAACATAAGAGGAACAACAGCTCTGGTGACAGGGTCCAGCAGAGGCATCGGACGTGAGCTAGTCGAAGCGCTCGCCAAGAGTGGCGTCAGAAAGATTTATGCGACAGCGCGCAACATCTCGGATATAGAAGAGCTCTCCCAGTCCTATCCGGATCTAGTCAAAACACTTTCATTAGATGTCACAGATGATGCATCAGTTAATCAGGCAGCCGCACAGTGTCAGGATGTCGAATTGCTGATCAATAATGCTGGCGTTAATAAAATGTCGGCGCTACTCGCTGCCGACAGCATCGATGATGCGCGGGCAGAAATGGAGACTAATTATTTTGGCACCTTACGTATGTGTCGAGCCTTTGCCCCTATCCTAAAAAACAATGGCGGTGGCTGCATTGTTAATCTACTGTCGATTCTGTCCAACGTGGCGCTCCCGCTTATGGGATCCCTGTGCGCATCCAAAGCGGCAGGCCTCAGACTAACCGAAGGCGTTCGCGCAGAACTTGATGCTGACAATACCCTTGTGATGGCAGTCATGCCGGGCGCTGTCGATACCGACATGAGCCGGGATTTCCCTCCACCCAAAATGCCGCCTGCAGACATTGCCAAGGCTATTATTGATGGGATCTTAAAAGGTGAAGAAGAGATTTTCCCGGGGGATATGGCGAGCGGACTGCGTGAGGGTTTAAAAGCAGACCCCAAAGGCGTCGAAAAAGAGCTAGCCGGCTATTTGCCCGGCTAAGCGCTTTTTCTCTTTTTACGCTGTGAATCATACGGCGTAGCTACTATTTTAGAAGGAAAGATTTATGAATTGGATTGTTTACTTATCAGGTGAGATTCACTCGGACTGGAGGCAACAAATAATCGACGGTTCAAAAATTCATAATCTGCCGATCACATTTACCTCAGCAGTCACTAATCATGAAGACAGTGATGCTGCAGGGGACATGTTGGGAGCGGAGACCACCTCTTTCTGGCGGGATCATAAATCCTCAAAAGTAAATGCGATTCGAACGAGGACACAGCTCGAAAATTGCGATATTGCAGTTATTCGATTTGGTGCCAAGTACAAACAATGGAATGCGGCTTTTGATGCCGGGTTTTGCGCAGCGAAAAGTAAGCCTTACATCACGCTCCATGATGAAGATATTGTCCATGCGCTTAAAGAAGTCGATGCGGCGGCGATGGCATGGGCCCAAACGCCTGATCAAATCGTGCAGATCCTAAAATACGTCACTCGGGATTAGCAAAAAACAGCGAGCGCAGCTGGTGTACGACAAGAGGCCAATGTGTCAAAACGATAAAAACAGATGCAATTCAAGCCTAGCGTGGTTTTTCTATGAATAAAGAGTCATGGCATCAAGGCAGAGTTGCAATCGTAACAGGCGGCACGGCTGGCATCGGTCTTGAGATCGCCCGAACCCTCAAGTCACGCGGCGCCAACGTTGCCATTGGCGGTCGACGTAGTGCTGAAGCATATGATCATCTGGCTAGAGAAGAATTTTTTGTAGGCACTTTGAACGTCTGCGATTCTGCCTCCGTGAATCACTTTGTAGCTTCAGTAAAAAGCCATTACGGTGGACCCGACCTTCTGATCAATTCGGCGGGTGTATCCCTCCATCAGGCAGTATGTGGCCATAGTGACGAAGACTGGAATCTCGTGATTGAAACCAACCTTAATGGCCCTTTTAAAATGACAAGAGCTTGTCTACCCGATATGCTGATAAATCGCTGGGGACGGATTGTGAATGTCGCTTCCACCGCGGCCACAACGGCTGTCCCTACTCATGCGGCTTACTGCGCTTCAAAAGCAGGCTTGCTTGGTCTTACGCGCGCGGTCGCTCTGGAAGGCGCTGATCGAGGGGTTACCTGCACCGCCGTCAGCCCAACCTGGGTGGAAACCGAAATGCTTCAAAACAGCATCAAAAAAATGGCAGAGCAATCAGGTAAAACGCCTGAATCGCAAAAAGAGGAAATCGCTGCCGCAAATCCACAACACCGCCTGGTCCAGCCACAAGAAATTGCGGAACTGGTCTCTTTTTTATGCTCTGATCTCTCGCCGGCCCTAACAATGGAAGATATACAGGTCAATGCAGGCGCGCACTGGTAGTTTGGGTTTTACCTAACAACCCACGCAGAAATGGGTTTTAATGCTTCTCCCTCGCTCAACTACGTTACGTCGGCATCAGACAGTCTTGGAAATCGAATTAAATCTTCAGGTCGGTCGATGTCGTGATGCTCGTGCAGTTGCGAGAAAGTTAAACCTGCTTCGTTGAGACGGGTATACGTGCAGGACAGCACTTCCGAACCCCCCCATGGAATGTTCTGAAAAAGATTAGGTTCAGGCCTCTTGAGGCCGATCAGATAGTAGCCCCCGTCTGCAGCCGGGCCAAGAACCACATCAATGCCGTTATTAAGATCTTGTTCGGCTTGCTCAAAATCTTCAATATTTAAATCAGGACAATCGGTACCGACTAATAGAGCCCAATCATAATCCGTCAATGCCTGATTAAAGGCATTTAACATACGCTCCCCAAGATCCACCCCTGATTGCGCATGCAATTCAACCTCATAGGTCGCACGGCATTGACTGAAAAATGATCGATGCGGGTCAGGGCTACACCAAAGCTGTACCGAAACGTTACGAAATGCCGTTGCGGTGTCTAGCGTGAGATGAACAAGTCTTGAATGCAGTTGAGCAGCTCCTTCTGGTCCTAATTTTGGAATCAGACGTGTTTTTGCCTGACCTGCCTCCGGTGCGCGCGCGAACACGAGAATCACACCATCTGTCATCGCTAGTGATAAAACTTTTTCAAAAGTTTAGGTGAAATCCCAATGCCATACGCGCTGCGTAACAGCCACATCAGGACAATTGTGCGAAAAATACCATCCTGCTCCCATCGTCGACTAGAGGTCAGCAAGGGTGTTTTAATGCAAGCGGGCCGCCCAACCGCTTTGAGGAGCCGACTCAACGCAACGTCCTCCATCAATGACAGATTGGGTATCCCCCCCACGGCTTCCAATACAGAACGGGTAACAAATATCCCTTGATCGCCCGTTGCAATACCAGTTATTTGCGATCGCTTATTCATGAATCCTTCGACGACGCGCAGAGAATAGAAATGATTTCGGCCGGAAAGCTGAACGTTGAAACGTCCCCAACTGGCGCGGTCAAGCGCCTCAAGAATTAGATGGTCTGCATTATCCGGCACCATCGTATCAGCATGCACGAACCACAAAATAGAATGACGAGCCCGATGAGTACCAGCGGCTAGCTGTTCGGCCCGGCCTCGCGGCGCAGACATCACATGGTCCGCATATGACGCCGCTTTTAGAACTGTGGCGTCGCTACTGCCGCCATCAACTACGATCACCTCATGTCCTCGTTTCCGAAATGCCTGAAGCCTGCCGAGCACCTCGGTGATATGGCTTGCTTCATTCAGGGCGGGGACAATAATCGAAATTTTTGGAATAGTCATCGGTGCAGGCGACTCAGCTTCTGCCTCAATAAGTCAACTCACCACCACAGCTACTCCCTGATCCAGCTGTACAACCGTAACAGTGATCGGCCACCCCTATCGGTTGGTCTTTCAGATTCACAGGTCTGATATCCCTAATATGGGGTCGCTGATTTCCATCGATCAGTAAGGGTAATCCCAGCATTTGGTTGAAATCACAGTCGTAAATCAGACCCTGCCAGTCAACACTGATTAATTCGCGACACATCACCTTCGAAAGGTTTTCCGAAGAGAAATTGCCGCGGAGCAACGTCATATAGTCTTCAAACTCACCCTTCGAGACTAAAGTACTGCCGAAACGTTGAATGGGCATATTTACGAGGGTAAACAGTTGATTAAAATGAACCCCATACTGATCATCAAGATGTTGTCGATATTCAACTTCCAGAGTCTGTTGGGATGGCGGCAAAAAAGGGCCTGTCGGGTTATACATCAAGTTCAGTTGTAGACCAGAGTTCGCCTCGCCGTAGCCCAGTCTATTCAGTTGGCGAAGCGCGATGATGCTGTCATGAAATACGCCTTTTCCACGCTGACTATTTACATTTTCCTCTGAATAGCATGGCAATGAGGCGACGATTTCGACTTCTTGCCCGGCAAGAAATTCGGCTAGATCTTCCTGACCTGACTCCAGCAAAACAGTCAAATTGCAGCGATCAATAACCTCAACATTAAGCTCTCGCGCGGCAATGACAAGACGACGAAAATACGGGTTTAATTCCGGTGCACCGCCAGTCAGATCCAGTCGCTTCACTTGACTCTCATCGAGAAAATCAATGACGGCGTCGACGGTATCGGATGTCATCACTTCGGTTCGTTTAGGCCCTGCATTGACATGACAATGCGTGCAGGACTGATTACAAAGATATCCCAGATTCACCTGCAGCGTTTGAAGGCGCTTTCGCCGTAAACGTGGAAAATCCGTGGCGCTCGGGTTTAATTTGGACAGCATATCGTGCAAGACTAAATCTCCCTTAATCTAGCGCTACAGCAAAACTAGCGTCCACCCAAGCGATCATTCCTTCGCGCACCACCTGACACTCATTAAAGCCCTCGCGCTCGAGTATTCGGGCCGCCTTCCCAGACCGCTTATGCGAGCGGCACACAATCATAATTGGACAGTCTAAATATGGACGCAACTCGCCGATTCGCGTATCAAGCTCGGGTAATGGAATGTTTAAAGACTGAGGAATATGACCGTACTCGCCCACAAATTCATCGCGCGAGCGGACGTCCAAAATCAACATCTCCTGTCCCGATAATAATCTCTCATTAAGATCATGGACATCCAACATTTGATTCTGGCGCAGGCGCTTGATAAATCCAGGCAAAAAAACAGCTAGCGCAAGAAGTCCGATTGCGAGCAGGCTTTTTTGGATCAGCCCCTCGCCCCCTGCGATCAACTCACGACCTGCAAAACCGATATAGGTATAAGCCACTGCGCCCGGCGCCATCGCAAAAAACGTTGCAAAGATGTAATGCGAAATCCGAATACGGGTGAGCCCAAGAGCATAGTTGAGAATATTAAATGGCAATAAAGGCACTAACCTGACAAATGCGATGAACCGCCAGCCTTCTGCTTCCACACCGTTTTTCAACCGACGAACCCGCGAATTCGCTTTCTGCTCTACCCAGTCTGCTGCCAAATAGCGAGAGATCAAAAAAGCAATTGTTGCGCCGATCGTCGCACCTGCCAAACTGTAAAACACTCCCCACACTGGGCCAAACATGGCGCCACCCGCCAGAGTCAGGATGGACCCGGGTAAAAACAACGCGGTACCGATAGCGTAAACCCCGATAAAAAAAAGTGGCCCCATCTCGCCAAAGCGACGAACTCCTTCCTCCAGCATCTCACCGCTCACACTGTCTCGATAAACAAGAACAATGCCAAGTCCGACGATAACTAAAAGAAACAGCAGGAATCGAATGACTTTCTTATTCACAGTAAAAGCTCAAAGAGGACCACCTCCGCGCGGTTCGCCACACTCTTCTCAAGGGGACTTATGATGATCGACAGTCAATTCATCTGGTTTATTTCGAAACGGCAGAAGCAAGAGTCCTTGAATTGAGGTGACATCCCTGAGTCCGCGATAATTCTGAATACCCACTACCATTCCCTCATGGCCGGCTCGAGGCTGCTTACGATACGTACCAAAAAACCGATCCCATAAGGACAGGTTGAAGCCAAAATTTTGATTCGACTCGTCTTCCTCAACAGAATGGTGAATCCGATGCATGTCTGGCGTCACAATCAACAGACGCAAGGTCCGATCCAGGAATGCGGGAAGCTTTACATTTCCATGATTAAACATAGACATCACATTCAGAATCACCTCAAAAATCAATACGGCTATCACAGGTGGTCCAAGCATTAAGATGGCCGAGAATTTGATTAACATCGATACAATAATTTCAAGGGGATGGAAACGAACGCCAGTTGTGAAATCGTAGTCTAGGTCCGCGTGATGCACTCGATGCAATCGCCAAAGAGCGGGAATCGCATGCATCAGGATATGTTGAAAATATATTACAAAATCCATGACCACAATCGATATTGCAACAGCTGCAAAAGACGGCAACTGAACATAATTCAGGAGTCCCCAACTATGCTCACTGGCAAAAATCGTGACACCAACGGCAGCCGTAGGAAAAATAAGTCTCAACAAAACACTATTAAAGACCACCAGTCCAAGGTTATTCCCCCAACGAACGATTTTTGAAATAGTAGACGCGCGACGCGGCGCAAGAATCTCCCACACGGCCATTAGAATCAAAACGCCAAAAAAAGAACCCACTCGGATTGCGGTTTCGTGCGCGGTTATCAGTTCGGTAATGTTCATTGACGCCTGTTAAATCGACTCATAAAACTTTTAACTAAAGTTTTCTTTAATAGCCCAATTTTATACTTTATTACGTCAATCTGAAGTTGGTCATCAGAAATAAACCTCACCTGGCGTCTCGAACTGGGTACCAAGATTTTTTGACCGCGGTCACGAGGAAGCTGACACTCGGAAATTACATGCTTTCACAAATCTATGGAGGATGTCCCATCCTTAATTCAGATTTAATTCTGGGCATCCATCTTGAAAAAGTTCGTTAGGACTCATAGACTTATAGCGGTAAAAATTAGTCATTAATTCAGTCAAGTGCTCGCTTATCAGCAGTCTTGAAAAATCGCTTGCCTATCGTCGTGGTTCGAAACCTTTATCGAGCGCTTTGGTACGGATCAAAAATTAAATTTAAAAAATTTAGTCAACATACACAGCCTTAATTACGTTGATCAAGCTTGAGGAAAAAACCATGCGACGACGAGGAGCGCTTTTAGTTTTTCTTGGTTACGGAGTTTTTCAGCTCTGGCGTAACGACGGGAATCTTGATTCCTTTATCGATCACATATTCGGCATATTTGCCTTTTGGGCAGGCATTTCTGGAGTTGCGATCTGCAGCATACTGGGAATCTTGATGCTTTTAAAAGGATCCTCCGAACAGTGTTCGTCTGCGACCCAGCGAAATAGTGGTGAATATACTGATACCCTTGGCCAGGGAATCATGCTGTTTATTGGATGTTGTGTTCTAACGATGGTAGGACTGAGCAACTATGATCCATCCGCCACAGTCGTTTCGTGGTTTAACTAGCTTGAACTAAATGAAAAACTCAAATCTAGTGATGAAGATCTAATCTGGACAATAAGCCGCATACTGTCGCTGGGTCGAAATATGACCGGCAATATGTTTTGCGTCGTGCCATACCCCCCAAATAAAAGACGAGCCCCTTCGGGACAGCCACGGCAATCCTACAAAATAAACACCTGGCTCGGAGGAAACGCCACGCTGGTGAGTGGGTTTACCGTCTCCATCCAGGGCATCGACCTGCAACCAGCCATAGTCACTTAAAAATCCTGTCGCCCAAATAATGCTTGTAATCTGACTCCCCGTCATATCGATCTCTCGAATGGGATGGGTTATGCAGTCAGGATCAGGTAGCGTTTTGCGGGCCTCTGGCTCTTCCGGCAAATCAAGACCATTGCGCCTGACATATTCATCCGCCGCATCAAGCAATGAAAAGTAGCTGGTATCGCCATCCAAAATATTGCGATTAAGGTCATCCTGAAAATAGATCGTTTTTCCCTCAAAACCTTCTGTCAGGCCAACAAGTGTGACGCCTCGATGAGCAAGCTCGCGAAAGTCAATCGTGAATCCCCCATGGGAACCGCTAACCGCAATGGTGACGTGCTCCTTGCCGGGCTCCATCACTTCAAGATCCCAAAGACCAAGCACCCCCAACCACCACACAAAATCTCGGTCCCGATAACTCCGGGGAGGTCGCTCATGAGGACCCACGGAAAGATAGGTCTGTTTGCCCGAGCGTTGTAACTCATCCGCAATTTGCACGCCTGAAGAGCCAGCACCTACAACCAATACATTCCCTTCTGGAAGCTGTTGTGGATTCTTGTACTCCGACGAATGAATCTGAAAAATATCTCCAGACGGTCTTGTGATCGGTGGAAAAGCCAGGATCCTGAAATGGTCCGGTTGCCACCACGACTCGAGCCGCATCATAGATACCGCGAGTTGTTTCAACCTTAAAGCCGCGCCGGGAGGTGTTTCGACTTACTCTCGAAACACAAACTCCTTCATGAATAGGCGCATTATGCTGCTTAGCGTATTCGACAAAGTAATCGACCGTTTGGGATTTGGATGCAAATTCATCGGGCCCAATCTGGCCAAACTCGAGCTCAGGGAAACGGTCATGCCAGGCTGGGCCATTGGCCACCAAAGAATCCCATCGCTGTGAGCGCCACCGCTCCGCAATACGATCACGCTCCAAAACGATATGCGGCACCCCAAGATCACTGAGATGCTTACTGGTTGCGATACCCGCTTGACCCGCGCCAATCACAATTGTGTCTAGTTGATCTGACACGATAACTAACCCCTGATCTTCAAGATCTCAAAAATTGCGTCTAATCGACAGCTTAAAGTCAGAGTAAGCAGAAAATCTTCATAGGTCTAATACTTAATTCATAGTATTTGCATAAATTTATTCTATGAAGAAGCTGAATTGGATTAGAGAAGTACCAACTCCAATGAGCCCGGAGAAATATTATATCTGCTCGTATTATGGTTACTGTGTTATGGTCATTTCGCATATTTAAGAATCACTTGGGACCGCCAAAGAACCTATATATTTTCAGATCGCTCGGTTTTTAATGACGGGATCACTCGAATCAGAAAAAATAGCATCGAGGAGAAAATCATGTCCTTCAGAATCGCTCTGACTATAGCCATCACGTTCTTTTATTCGTCCGCATTCGCAGGCGCACTCGATCGCTCGGGTCAACCGCTGGATGCCCTGTTTCATAAAGGCGGATACGCGGAGTTTTCTTTTGGATCAGTCGACCCGTCCGTATCGGGTTCGGTGGTGGGTCGAGAATCGGGCGATATGGCGGATGACTATACCCAGATGGGGGCTGCCTATAAATTAGACCTGAATGAAAAATGGTCATTTGCACTGGTCTATGATCAGCCTTATGGCGGAAATGTTAAATATCCGTCAGGCACGACCTACCCTTTTACCGGCTCAACTGCAGTCCTTAAATCCAATGGGCTCACTGTAATTCCTCGTTTCCGGATTTCTGATCGATTTTCAGTGTACGGTGGTATTCGGGGGCAAACTCTCAATGCAAATATTGGGATTCCAGCCGTCAGCAATTACAAAGGGGAAGCGAGACAAGACGAGGGATTTGGTTACGTGGTGGGCGCATCTGTTGAGAACCCTGAAATCGGGCTACTTGTTCACCTGACGTATGGGTCTTCTATCGAACATAAGCACCAGACGACCGAGACCTCTACGGCGCTTGGCGCGACACCGGATTCGGTTACGGATATTGAAACACCACAATCAGTAAATTTCACTTTTCGGACCGGAGTTGCCACTGATACATTGTTGTTTGGCGGTATTCGATGGGTGAATTGGTCTGACTTCGCAATTACACCCCGGGATTACAAGCTCATCACAAAAAAATCCATCCTTTCCTACGATAACGATGTCAATACATTCAGTCTTGGTATCGGTCGCCGTCTGACCCCAAATTTTGCGATGTCTTTTACGGTGGGGTATGAGGCCAGTGAAGGAGAATTGGTCTCCAATCTGGGGCCAACCGATGGTCGCACCGGTTTTACGCTCGGACTTCGTTATGAAACTGGGAATATGATTATCTCTGGAGGGCTCAACTACACAATGGCTGGCGATGCAAAAACCAATGCGGTCATCGGGACCTCAAGCTTTGAGGATAACGATGCGATAGGTGTCGGCATTAAGTTGGGTCTTAGGTTTTAACGCAAGAAATAATTCACAATCAATAACGGGCCCTCAAAAAATCAGAATGGGAGTAACCCATGCTGATTTTTTAAAAGCTCCAAACCATCCCTGAACAGCGCGCTCCACGGTCTAATGAGCGCGGTTACTCCACAACGGTCTCCATCGATACAAAAGTCGACGTCGATTCCACGTTTGGGAGCGATGAGATATTCTCGGCTAACTCGATCCGATAATCCTGAATATTTCCGGTTCGCACCTTCAGCAGATAATCAAAACTACCCGCGATCATGTGGCATTGCTCTACGGACTTGAGTTTACGTACCGCTCGATTAAAACCATCCAGCGCAGTCATGCGCGTATCCTTCAAAGTTACCTGAACAAACGCGATATGATCTTGGCCTGTTTTAGAGAAATCGACCTTCGCCACATAACCTCGGATGAACCCTTCCCGCTCCAACCGTTTCACGCGAGCCTGAAGCGGCGATGGCGACAGGCCAACCTCCCCAGATAATTGTTTGAGAGTTTTTTTACTGTCAACGCAGAGTTGGTCCAGTATTTTTTTATCTATGTTATCCATTTATGCTGTTTTTTATCTATTTTCAGTTTTTAAAATTATTGATCTCTTATTATTAAGTTTTTAAACCTCTTTTAACAGATAATTTAGAATTTTTTATATTTAAATTAATGTAAATTTTTACCCTCCATAAATTATTGCAGCACAGCTATGGCCACGCTTTCAAAACAAGTTCCGCTCGCTACCGACTGGACTGCTGACATTCCTGCGTTTGTATCGGGTTCGTCTTTGCGCTCATCAAGCATTGTCGACCTCCTTCAAGCTCCTGTATTTTCATCCCGGGAACGCGAAGATTTACTAGACCATGCCAGATTTGTTGCAAAAGCGGCTCGTGGAAATAGTCGAATCATCTCTGCCGAAAAGATCATGGCGATCTACAAGCTTTCTACTGCAGAGGGTCGGATGATTCTTGAGCTTGCCGAAGCACTACTCAGGATACCCGACGATACAACCCGCGATCTTCTAATTTTTGACAAATTGGCACCAGGACATTGGCTTGCGGGCGATACAACAGGATTCGTTCGAGGTATGGAATCTGCACTCGAACTCGCGAGCGGGATCGTTCGGTTTAAACATTCCCAAGGTCTTAAAGCAATGCTTTCGAAGGTTGGGGTACCAACAGTTCGTAAAGCAATCGAAACCGCTATGCGGCAAATGGGAAGTCAGTTTGTTTATGCCGAAAACATTGATGAGGCGATCAAAAAGTCTATTGATCAGAACATGCTCTTCTCTTTTGATATGCTCGGCGAAGCGGCTCGATCCACCGCAGATTGTGATCACTATTTTGACGCCTACCTAAATGCAATCAACAAGGCAGGAGGGGCGGCAAAAAACAACCGCGTTAATCAAAATTCGGGCATCTCAATAAAACTCTCTGCATTATCATGCAAACTGCTTCCCCGCTATTGGTCAGAAAATCGCGAAAAAACAATTGAGTTGACCCTCACTCTCGCGATTGAGGCTCGTCGGAAAAATATTCCCATCACAATAGATGCGGAAGAATTCTCCCGGCTTGGCCCTACCTTGGATGTATTTAAATCCCTACTTTTTCATCAGGATCTTAGGGATTGGGAGGGTCTTGGACTAGTGGTTCAGGCGTATTCCCATCATGCCGAGGCCCTGATTAATTGGATCGAAACGCTAGCGCACAAAAGACAAACCAGGATTTCAGTGCGACTGGTAAAAGGGGCTTACTGGGATACCGAAATAAAGATCGCTCAAGAGAAAGGCCTCAAGGGCTTTCCGGTGTTCACGCAAAAATTCGAAACCGATCTTGCGTATCTCAGTCTCGCCGAAAAACTCATGACGGCTTCGCAATATTTGTATCCGCAGTTTGCAAGCCATAATGCTTACACACTTTGCGCCATTAATAAAATTGCCGACAGGACCGTGTCAGCATCCTATGAGCTTCAAAAACTTCATGGCATGGGTGATGCTGTTCATCAAGAATTAAGAAAAACCTGTCATGCGCCTTTAAGGGTATACGCCCCTGTTGGCGAGCACCATGATCTTCTTGCATATCTTGTTCGACGGGTAATAGAAAACGGTGCAAGCTCATCTTTTATGAACCAGCTTGCGGACCAATCAATCGATATCAAAACTCTTGTGACTGATCCTTATGAATCCTCCCTTAACATCAACTCAAATATTGTTTCCGGCGATCAGCTTTTTATGCCTGATCGCCTGAACAGTCGGGGATTTGACATCGACAATCTCGACGCCATCCGGGATTTTGAAAAATCCACATCAATCAAGCGACTGCTATCTGAACCCATTGAGTCAAGCCAACAGCAAATTAGCGATGCTTTTGATCAAGCAAAATGTTCGATCTGGAAAGAATATAGGATATTTGAGAGAGCGGCCGTTTTGGATCAGATCGCGACTGAACTAGAGCGCGCTTCGGAGGTGATTTACCAAATACTCACTCATGAGGCCGGAAAAACCATAAGCGATGCTGCAGGAGAACTTCGCGAAGCGATTGATTTTTGTCGGTACTACGCCTTACAGACCAAAACGCTAAATCCTGCCTCAAAGGCCCGCGGCACGGTTGTCGCCATCTCCCCATGGAATTTCCCATTAGCAATATTTGTCGGGCAGATTGTCGCCGCCTTAGGCGCAGGCAATACCGTACTTGCAAAACCTGCTGAGCAAACCCCTCACATTGCAAGACTTGCACTATCGTTAATGCATAGGGCAGGCCTTCCCAAGAGCGCGCTGCACCTCCTTTTTGGCAAGGGTGAGACGGTGGGTAATGCCCTTAGTGGAATGGGGCGAGCCGACATGATTGTTTTCACCGGATCAACTCAAACTGCGAAACATATTGAATCTGCAATGAGTCGATCGTTACAACCATCTGCCCCGCTTATCGCCGAAACAGGCGGCCTAAACGCGATGATCGTTGACAGCTCCGCTCTTCTTGAGAGAGCCGTAGACGACGTTCTCGTCTCTGCTTTTCAATCAGCGGGGCAACGGTGCTCAGCCCTGCGAATGCTTTACATACAAGAAGACATTGCCGACCGGTTGACTCAAATGATTTGCGAAGCTGCCGCAGAATTAAAAGTAGGTTCGCCCAATAGAACCGACACCGATATCGGCCCCGTTATAGATGCCCAAGCAAAGCGCCGCATTGATCAGTATGTGCTTGCGGCAAAGGTAGATCAACGCTTGATCTGGGCAGGCGTAACGCCGCCAGGCTGTTTCTGCCCACCCGTCATTATCCGGGTCAGCGGAATTGATGACCTTGAAAAAGAGGTATTTGGACCTGTTCTTCATCTAGCGACATTTAAAGCAGGGCAAGAAGAGAATATCGTTAATGCAATAAACCAATCGGGGTTTGGACTCACCTTTGGACTCCATAGTCGCATTGATAAAAAAATTAAAAAAGTCAGCTCAGCAATAAATGCGGGAAATATTTATATCAATCGCAATCAAATTGGTGCGATCGTAGGCTCCCAACCCTTTGGGGGAGAAGGCCGCTCTGGCACCGGTCCAAAAGCAGGCGGACCGAACTATCTTCCTGCCTTTTTGACTCAATCTGCCACTACCTCAACGCTGACCGCTGGAGAAATAGAAACCACGCTACCGGGGCCCACGGGTGAATTGAATACCTACTCGACTCAACCGCGAGGCCATATTCTCGTTTTGCATCCAGATTCAGCAACTCGAAGAGAATTAGCCCAGATCGCCGAACAATCTGGAAACACGGTCACTGAATCTGCCGTCCTACCGCCCGAATGTGCTGAAAATTTCGATGCCGTCATGACTCGACTTGATGATGACAGCGTATTTTCGAGCCTAGCGGCATTGCGAGCCCAACCAGGTGAAAGAATAACCCCTGTCATTTCTGATCAAGGGGGTTATATCTGGCTTAAAAAAGAAAAACATATCTGCAGAGACACCACCGCCTCCGGAGGCAATGTTGACCTCCTAATGTCCTAGGAGCACTATCAGAATTGATTGATTCACCCAAACTGGTTTATAACATCCAGTTATTCCAACCGCTGAAATTGAAAACGGGTAAACATTTTACGGCTCGCCATCTCTCACTACTCGTTCATTTTTCGCTCTACTTTATATAAATTCTTATGCCCTCAATATCTTTAGCCGAAATCGAGACAACAACACGAGCCGCCCTGGAAGCCCATGGCGCAGACACCTGGATTGCTCAAGAAGTCGCTAAAGCCGTACGAAAAGCAGAAGCGGTTAGTAATCGTATCTGCGGCCTTTATTATCTAGAAAGCTACTGTCAGCAGCTTGAAACAGGTCGCGTAAACGGAACGGTGGAGCCAACCGTGAACTGCCCGCAGCCGGGAAGAGTGGTTGTTGATGCCAAATATGGGTTTGCCCAGTCGGCATTTTCCCGTGGTTTACCGGCGGCGGTTTCAGCAGCGAAAGAAAACGGCATCGCGAACTTCTCGATCTGCCACGCGCACACGTGCACATCGCTAGGGTTCTTTACCGAACAGATTGCCATTCGTGGCCTTATCGGTATCGCCATGACTAATGCCTCTGCCATTGTTGCACCTCCGGGCGGAAAGACACGGGTTATTGGCACCAATCCCATTGCGTTTTCTGTGCCTGATGGAAACGGCGGCATTGCAATGCAATTTGATCAATCCACGACCACCGTGGCTCTTGGCAAAATCACAATGGCAAAAGCAGCAGGTGAGCGCATTCCTGAGGGGTGGGCACTCGACAAGGAGGGTAATCCTACTACTGACCCGGAAGCTGCTATCGCGGGATCACTAATAAGCATGGGCGGCTATAAAGGTTGGGGTTTTGGTCTGATGGCTGAAATTTTGACCGTGGGTATGAACGGCGGCAACACCAGTCGGGATGTAAAACCACTCAAAGCGCCAGAGGGGCCCCCACACGATTTGGGTCTCTATTGTCTATTGATCGATCCTGATAGCTCCTCCGATTTTTATATTCGCCTACAACAAATAGCCGATGCAATTGCGCAAGATGAAGGCGCTCGCATGCCGGGTCAATTCAAAGTGGAGCAAGACCCGGTTGAACTTGAAGAAGCGGTGTGGGGGAAAACTCTCGAACTGGCGGGGAAATAACCGCCGCGATCACAACACTATCAAACATTCTTGAGAAACCGGTCCACCTTTTCGGTCTCGCTCTTTGACAGCCTTAATCCCTCTTTAGTTCTGCGCCACAGAATGTCCTCTGCTGATCTTGCCCACTCATTCTCAATCAGATACCTGACTTCAGATTCATATAGGTTGCCGCCAAAAAATTCACCGAGATCATCGTAACGCTTCGCATCTTTCAGAATTTTTGATCCCAAATTGCCATACATCCGCATCAGTCGACGGGCATAACGCTCGGAAAGAAACGGATAATCCTGTCGCAATCGACCCAGTTCGCCTTCAAAATCTAGGTGGTCGAAAGAACCGCCCGGCAATGGACGTGACCCTGTCCAGGAAGGCGGCAACGGATCGAAAAAATCAGTCAACTTATCCATCACGTCCTCAGCAAGCGTTCGATAAGTCGTGATCTTGCCGCCTAGGATGCTAATCAGGGGTGGCTGATTTCCAGTCCCTTCTGAGATCACCTGATAGTCTCGGGTAACCGATTGAGCGTCCGAACTGCCATCATCGAATAACGGCCTTACAGCCGAATAAGACCAGACAACGTCTTCAGGCTGAACCGATTTCTTGAAATAGTCACTGACCGACCGGCATAAATACGCCGTCTCGCTCTTGTCAATCTCGATCTGGTCAAGACTCTCACGGTGCTCTTCATCGGTTGTGCCAATCAATGTGAAATCGTCTTCATACGGAATAGCAAAAACGATGCGTCCGTCCGAATTCTGCAAGATATAGCAACGATCATGATCATACATCTTGGGCACCACGATATGACTGCCGCGAATCAGGCGAATCTTTCGATCTACCGCCTCACTGATGACTGATTCGGTCATCTTTGAAACCCACGGGCCCGCTGCGTTAATCAGAACCCGCGCGCTAAACTCCCGGGTATTCAAATCGGCATCACGTGTTTTGATCACCCAAAAATCATTTTTTCGCTGCGCGGTGACCACTTCATGGCCAACGAAAATTTGCGCACCACGGTCAGCGGCGTCTCGCGCATTACTAATGACTAATCGTGCATCATCAACCCAACAATCAGAGTACTCAAATCCAACCTTGAAGTCTGACCGAAGTGGTTCCCCAACCTCGTCTGAGCGAAACGCCACCTTCCGGGTTTTTGGCAAATCCTTCCGGCCACCTAGGTGATCGTAAATAAATAGCCCAAGCCGAAGCAGTGCAGCTGACCTCAAGCCATTATGATGAGGCAGGACAAATCGCAACGGATAGATCAGGTGGGGTGCGATTCCCCAGAGTACCTCGCGCTCGATGAGGGCTTTTTTTACCAGATTAAACTCATAATGCTCAAGATATCGAAGCCCGCCATGAATTAATTTGGTCGACCCCGACGAGGTTTTGCTGCCTAGATCATCTTTTTCCGCAAGGCCTACTGAAAGTCCCCGACCTGCTGCATCCCGAGCGACTCCACAGCCATTGATCCCACCTCCGATAATAAACACATCAAACATATTTTTCTCAACGTCGGTCATCTATGGGCCGCAATCAGGACTTGTGAAAATTCGGCAAAACCTTTACCCCCAAATCCTTCGGTCACAAAACGGGGAAGCGTTTTGAGTCGCCCCTCGAATGCTCGAATATTGGCGACCCCGACCGAGTGTTGAAAAAAATTAAACATCGGAGCATCGTTCGGAGAATCACCAATAAAGATTGAAGTTTGGCCGTGAGTATCAAGGTTTAAGTCGAGACATCGGTCGGAGAAAATCTTGGTCATGGATAACTTGTCATAGTCGCCAAACCAACCATTAACATGTATCGAGCTCACCTTTGCCGTTGCGCCGACTTTGTGAAAAGCACCCACAATCATCTCTATTTCTTCTTCAGTGAGACGAGAAACATCTTCTGCAAAGTCAATCGCTAGGTCCGTCTCGCGATAGGACTGGTCCGCCGATATCGCGCAATTGGGTACTTGATCCAAAATAGTTGACGCGAGTTGGGACAATTTTTTCTTTTTCTGCTCTCGGTCTTCTGGCGCATCTGCATAGAATCGCTCCATCCGGCGCGCTTTCTGATCATAACGAAAATAAAACGCTCCGTTCTCGCCCACAACACCTTGAACGGGCCAAAACCGAGCGATCAAGTCGCACCAGCCCGCCGGACGACCTGTGATCGGTACAACCGCAATACCGGACTTTTCAAGCGCTTCTACGGCCGCATAGGCATTCGCGGTCAACGAACCACCTTCGGTTAATGTGTCATCAATATCCGTGAATACATAACGAATCTCTCGCAATACGTCTCGCGACACCTCAGAAATTGGTCTCAAGCTAAGTCTCCGTTCACTTTTCGGTCCGGCCGGCCGTCATTCATGACAACTCAATCATCAAGGGTTGGTGATCCGATGCGCCTGTCTCGGTATTTACAAGCAGGCGGCTCAATTGGGTCACACACTCACCTGCCAGAAAAAAATAATCCCGGCAGTGAGGACCTTCAGGCCATTGGATACGATCGTGGACGCCACAGGTCGGCGGATAAGGCTGACCTGGAGAATATTTTTCCCATGCATCCATCAGGTTTCGATCACTTGAACCAAAAGGCCGTATCAATGCCTGATACTCATCAGAATCCGGCAACATATTAAAATCCCCACACATCACTACGTCCACAGGTCGAGGAACAAATTGGTACGGGCCATCTTTTTCCGACTGGGGCGGGCTCAATTGCTCCTCCACGGCCTCCTGATGTAATTCACGTAGCCGGACGGCTTGGGCAACTCGCTGCCGGGCGCTATGAAACTCGAGATGAGTCGTAATGACCCGACGTGGACCCCGTTCAGTATCGATTACGATATCGGTTGCCTGCCGTGCCATCTGCTTCCGCTGGACATCTGCGGGTCGTGGCAGAAGATGCGCACAAGAAGAGAGAATGGGCAGTCTTGAGAAAATTGCGTTTCCGTATTGCCAACGTCCTGACGCACCTGCCGCCTCAATGGCCGGACCAAAAACACTCTCATAGCCTCCAAAGAGATCAGAAAGTTCAGCCATTTGATCAGGCCGCTCATCCGAGCTAAAAACCGATAGTCCCCGGGACACTTCCTGAAGGCAAATAACATCCGGCGCACCCATCGCCTCAATTTCATGCGCAATTCTAGAAAGCGAAACCTGACCATCACACCCTTTGCCGTTCTGAATATTCCAAGAAAGAATCCGAATCATTTGATACCTGAGTGCATGAATGACTGAATGAATTGTCGCTGAAATAATAAAAAGGCAACCAATAAAGGCGCGACTGATAACAAGGTCGCCGCCGAAACAATAGACCAATCTACGCCTGACTCTGGGGCGCCAAAGATTCCAAGACCAACAGTCAACGGTCGAGTCTCAACGGAATTCGACACGACCAAAGGCCATAAAAAATTATTCCAGTGGTGACTGATCGAAACCAGTCCATAAGCGAGATATGTCGGCCGGGCGAGTGGTACATACACCCGCCACAGAATCCCGAATAAACCACACCCCTCGAGCCGAGCCGCATCTTCCAACTCTTTTGGGGTCGATTTGAAGGCTTG
This sequence comes from Arenicellales bacterium nBUS_48, assembly GCA_051201575.1. GTDB lineage: Bacteria > Pseudomonadota > Gammaproteobacteria > Arenicellales > UBA868 > UBA868. Next base: position 2,255,935 of record CP179197.1, read on the forward strand.
GCGAAGCAGAAAAATCCCAAACGCACTGGCCATGTAAGGTAACCCGATACCGGTAATCGTATCAATGAAACCAAGCTTCGCCAGGGTGCTGTAGTTCTCAACAATCAAGATCTCTGGCGCAATCATCAACTGGACCAGTACCAGTGCGAACGCAATATGACTCCCGGCAAAATCAAAACGGGCAAATGCATAGGCTGCGAGCGTACACACAAATAACTGGGACAATAAAAGCATTGTCACCAAAATAAAGGTGTTGATCCCATAGCGTATGAACGGTGCTTGAGACAACGCCTCTCTGAAATTCTCTAGCGTTAACGGCGCGAAAAGATCAAAGTGAATCGCATACTCACTTCCATGAAACGCTGCCCAGAACGCGTAGAGCAGTGGCGAAATCCACAGAATCGCGAGCACCCATGCTCCTATCGTTTCCAGACCGAACGAAACGATTGTTGAGCGGGCTTTAAACGCTAACTCACTCATCGGTAATGAATCCGCCGATCAAGCAGAAAAAATTGGACCAGCGACATCAGCGCCAGGATAAAAAGCAGAACGACGGTCAATGTGGCCGCATAGTTAGTGTCAAAATAAGAAAATGCGTTCTCATAGATGTAATACAGCAGCAGATTGCTGGCGTTATCCGGCCCTCCTTTCGTAAGAACAAAAAGATGATCCACTAACTTAAAAGAATTTAGGACCGCGTTAATCAGTACAAAAAGTGTTGTTGGCATAAGCAGTGGAAAGACGACTCGCCAGAAATAATACCAGCGCGAAGCGCCCTCAAGGCGCGCAGCCTCTTCCAATTCAGGAGAAAGGTTCTGCAACGCAGCGAGATAAAAAATCATGAAGAAGCCAGCTTCTTTCCAGACCGTCATGATGATGATTGCCGGCAGCACCGTCGATGGATCACCGAGCCAGTTATGGCCCGGGATACCAAAAACCGAGAGCACTTGGTCAATCAAACCAATATCGGGTGAGTAGAAAAAAAGCCAGATATTAGCAACCGCAATCATCGGAAGAATGGTGGGCGTAAAGTAGGCAAGCCGTAAAAACGGACGGCCGGGTAAAGCACGATTAACGAGTAGTGCCATCGCTATTGCAAGCGCGATTGAAACCGGAATTGTTCCAACCGCAAACCAAAAATTATTAATCAGGACTTTCCAAAAAATCGGATCCTCCATCATAAACTGGTAATTGCCGATGCCGATAAATCGGGACGGACGCACAATATTTCCTTTCGAAAAGGTGCTCTCAAAAACTGTAGCAAGTGTCGGAAAATGAGTGAACGCAATCAGCAGTATGGCCGCTGGCGTCAGCAGCAGCCACCCATAAACATGTCGCATTGCAGGACGCATCTGTCTATTTTCTATTGAGATATAAAGCGACCAACAGCGGCAGATAGTCCGCCGCTGTTGGTCCCTCAATTACTGATATGGCTTCAGCAAACGTACTGCTTCGGCCTGCGCATCACCTAGCGCATCAGCAGCAGATTTTGAACCCGTAAGCGTGGCCTGAATCGCATCGTCAAGCGCTTTTCTTACCCGTCCAGTTTGAAAAGTCGATAACTCGGCAGTCGCAAACTCTAACTGGTCGCGAGCCACTGCAGCGTATGGGAACTCTTTAACATAGTTACGTAATTTCTCAGTCTCATAAGCCGCTGGACTAACACCCATGTAACCTGTTTTCATCGACCACTCTCCTGATCGTTCGGGACTGGTCATAAACTTAATGAGCTTCATCGCAGCTGTGCGTTCTTCAGGTGAGGTCTTTTTGAAAATATAGAAGTTACCCCCGCCCGTTGGCGTCCCACGTCGCTTGTTTGCAGGCAGCATCGCCACTCCAAAATCGAACTTGGCGTTTTTCTTAACTGTCGTCAAATTACCCGTGGAGTGCCACATGATCGCGGTCTTGCCTTCAAGGAAATTTTTACGCAGGGTGCCCCACTCAATTGTGCCCTCGGGCATGATTTTATGTTTCGAACCGAGGTCCTTCCAAAACTGAAGGGCTTCGACGGTAGCCGGCGCATCAAAATAAGTCGTATCACCTGCGTTGTTCATCAACACTTGGTCATTTTGCATCGATAGTGCGCCAAACATCCAATACGGATATCCGGTCGACGGAATCATCGCACCCCATTGGGACCCATCTGCTTTCGTTAACTTCTTTCCGGCCTCAACAAGTTCTGCCCAAGTTGCTGGCGGATTCTCAGGATCCAGTCCTGCAGCTCGGAACAAATCCTTGTTGTAATACATCACGATCGTTGATCGCTGAAAAGGAATGCCCCAAGTCTTGCCGGCAGTTCGACCGTTTTCCATCAGCGTGGGGTAGAACGAGTTCAACCACGCTTTGTCATCAGCGGTGGTCGCGATATCGTCAAACGAAATGATCGCGTCCTGCTCGATAAGCTCATAAATATCAATTGAAAACATCACCGAAAGCTGTGCCGGCTGTCCTGCGTTGAGTGCAGCTAAAGCTTTGACACGAGCATCGTTATAGTTTCCGGCGTAGATTGCCTTGACGTCGATATCGGGGTTTTCTTTCATAAAATCGTCGACCAAACCATCGACAATCTTTGTCAAAGATCCACCCACAGCAACGGGGTAATACATCGTAAGTTCTGTTTTTGCCTGCGCTATCACAGCGGTCAAGCTGAGGCACACCGCAGCAGTAAGCTGTAACAGCGCGCGTTTTGTCTTAACTAACATCTCTGCTTCCTCCTAATTGTTTTACTTCACGTTTTTGGGACTCATGGGCAACAACAAATAAGTGGGGATAAGTCCCGTTTTTCCCTACTTAAATTTCAATTCGTTTAATGGCTTTTCCGTCTTACACCGGACCAGGACACTACTGTCATTCAATCCGATCACCCTGCTGGTCAAAAAGATGGACGTCCTGATCGTTCCACTCAATGTTTAAATGCGCCCCCGGATACACATCGGGTCGCCCTTCAATCCTTGCGAGAATCAAGGCGGCACCGTGCTTCACCTTCACCACCGTTTCTGCACCCATGTAGTCAACAGCCAAAACTTCGACCAACAGACCATTGTCGGAAAATCGAATTTTTTCAGGTCGGACACCCACAAACCGGGCGCGCTCCTCACCCTCAAACGCCATCCCTAAATCGGCCCGATCAATCACATTCATAGGCGGGGTGCCGATGAACTCAGCAACAAAACCCGTAGCGGGTTCCTCATATAATTTAAGCGGCGTTCCGACCTGCGCAATTTCTCCCTTACGTAACAAAATAACCTGATCCGCCAACGACATCGCTTCAGTTTGATCATGCGTCACATAAATCATCGTCAGCTCTAGGCTCTTTTGCAGCAGGTGAATCTCATCGCGCATCTCTGCCCTCAACTTCGCATCCAGATTTGAGAGCGGCTCATCCATCAAGCAGATCGGCTGCTTTGAAACGATCGTTCTTGCAAGTGCAACGCGCTGCCGCTGGCCACCAGAAAGCTGCGACGGCTTGCGCTGCAGGAAATCTTGGAGCCCGACCATTTCAGCGGCCTCACGCAAACGCTTTTCCCGCTCGGTAGCGCCCACTTTACGAACCTTTAAGCCGAAAAGAATATTTTCTCGAACATCCAAATGCGGAAACAGCGCGTACGACTGAAAGACCATTGAGACGCCACGTTTTGCGGGATCTTCATGGGTAATATCTCGACCGTCGATTCGCACTTGCCCTTCCTCTACAGTCTCAAGGCCTGCAATCATTCTCAAAATTGTCGACTTCCCGCAGCCCGAGGGCCCCAGAAGGACCGTTAACGTGCCGCTTTTGGCGACAAAAGACACATCGTTAACGGCGCGCGTTGCGCCCCAGTCTTTGATTAAATGATCAATTCGAAGTTCGGTCACTAGGTCGACCTCTCGTCGCAAATCACTAATTCCGCGTCGGAATCATCTATTCGATCCATGATTTCTCTAGAAGGCTCACGATCTGTAAATATTTTGGTTACCTGTGTAACTTGCCCACCACGTACATGGGCCGATCTACCGAACTTACTGTGATCCAGAACCAAAAATGTGGACCGGCTGTTCTCATGGATTAGCTGGCGAGCCCGGACCTCACGCTCACTAAAATCAAGGAGCGTACCGTCCGCTTCAACTCCGGCCACGCCATAAATCCCATAATCAAAAAGATAAGAAGACAAAAAAGTTTCTAGACCTGAACCGAGAACATCCCCATCGCTATTTCTTACTTTTCCGCCCGCAACATTTACCTCAAAGGTTGAATTCGCGCAGGCCAAGAGGGCAATATTGAGATTGTTGGTAAAAACTTTTAACGCATCATGATGCAGCAAGGCTGCGGCAACTGACTCAGGTGTTGTCCCAATGCTAAAAGCTAACGATGTGTTATCCGGGATCTGGGATGCCACTTTTCGCGCAATAGCCTGTTTTTCACCCCTCAATAAAACTTGCCTTGACCCGTAGGCAATGTTGCCGCTTGGCAAAGGCTTTTCAACACCGCCGTGACGACGACGCGCAAGACCCGCCTCACAAAGCACATTTAAATCTCGCCGAATCGTCTGAGCCGTCACTGAATAACGCTCAGACAGACCGTCAACCGACAGAAATTCCGATTCAATCAATAGTGCGGTGATTTCAGCTTGTCTTACAGATAAGTCCACCATGATTAGACTTCCCAAAAATCGATAGCATGTTCGCCTGAATGGTTAGTTATGCGCTTTTGAACATTATTTGGCAAGTTTTATTTTCATATGAACGTTCATAAAAACTACTACGATGGCATCGTAATTCACTGTTTTCTTTAGATTTATGATCGAACAAGCGGATTTGGTTATTTCACCGGACCCTATTGAAATAACAAAAGAATTCAATTCTTGGCCGATCTGGACCCCATCGAGAACGGTCAGGATCGAACATCACCTAAGCGCGTCGCGCTTTAAACTCGGCCGGTTAACGCCTCAATTTTTCCCCAATCGGTCCTGACACGACAGCCAAATCAGCCTGCCTGCTGTTTTGACATCATCGATGTAAACAGGCCGCCTTTTTGCATTAAGTCCTCAAATGTTCCGGACTCGCAAATTGCTCCATTTTCTAAAACAAAAATTCGATCTGCATCTTGAATCGTACTTAAACGGTGCGCAATCGCGATGCGAGTCACGTTTCGCTGCTTAAGACTTGCCGTGACAATTGCCTGAGTGTTGTTATCCAGCGCGCTGGTAGCCTCATCCAGTAACAGTATTCTTGGATGTTTAACTAATGCTCTTGCGATCAAGAGCCGTTGCTTTTGCCCTCCGGAAATATTGCCGCCACCCTCACTAATCATAGTATGAATGCCCATCGGCATTTGCTCTATATCCTCAGAGAGTCCGGCGTCGCCTGCAGCGCGCCACACTTCATCAATTCCAACCTTACTGCTTCCAGCAATATTCTCAATAATAGACCCAGCGGTCACTTCTGCAGATTGCAATACGCATCCAAGCTGACTCCTGACAGCGCCGAGATCAAGCTGCTTCAAATCGTGGTTATCAAACAGCACTTCTCCTTCTGTCGGATTCTCAAAGCCCACTAACAGTCTAAAAATAGTCGACTTTCCACAGCCAGACGGGCCAACCAATGCAACAAATTCACCGGGCTCGATCTCAAGGTTTATTCGTTTGAGAATAACGGGTCCATTAGCGTCATATTGAAATTCCACATCTCGAAGGCTCACCCTGCCGTCTAGAATTCCCGGACTGACGGCACGGGGTTTGGTTTCACGTTCTGCGCTAAGAATAGGTTTGATTCGCTCAAATTTAGCGAGCATCTCGAGCATTTCGATTGCGGTCCGACTTAGCGATGTCAACCCTAGAAGAAAAGTCGTCATTGCTGTAGTGAAAGCCAGAAATATTCCGAGACTGAGTCCGCTCGTTTGCGCTCCGTCTTCAATGAGCGCCTGACCCCCAACCGCATAAACCAAAATAAGTCCAGCTAATGGTACGGAAAAATTCAAAGTGTCTACTGTATCTTCTGTCTGCTGAACACTTAATCCAACGCCGACTTGCTTCGCATACCGTTGCAACCACAACTTCAGAATGCGATCAGCCGCTCCAGCTAGCCGAATTTTGCCCACTGCGCTCGTGAGCTCGAAAACAAACCCCTTAAAACTCCCCTGAAGGTCGAGCAACTCCCTCTGGTGTTTATGGATTGAGAAAAATCCAAGCACTGTAGCGGCGAGCACAATCAAGCCAAGGCTGAGCACAATCAGCGCGAGTCGAAAGTCATAGTAGAAAAGCAAGCCCATATTGAGTGAGGCGGTGAGCCCCACCAACAAAGAACGAATACTGGTGGAGTTAAATTCCTGCGAGACCTGGCTAATGGCCATCAGTCGATCCAGGAGATCACCGCCTGAGAATCGCCTAAAAAATGGTGCGGTTAACAACAGGACATGACAAAAAATGGCGTGCTGGGCTTTGGCATTCACCCAAATACTAAAGCGCACGGTAGCAATCCCCTGCGCTATCGACAATAGCGCCACGCCAAACGCAGCAGCGACAAGTCCGAGACCAATCTCTAAAACCATCCGGAGATTAGCCTCGGGAATCGCAGTATCAACAAGCACTGCGGTCGCCTGTGGCACCAGCATCCCAATCAAAGTCGTCAATAAAGCAAGCGTGACCACAAACGCGATATCTGGCCAGACCTCTTTGGCTGCCCAAAGCGGTATCTGCGACAGTTGAGCGATGTCAGTCGGCAGAGAATCCGCGAACACACGAGCGTCTACCGAAAGATATTGGACTGACTGCTCGTCTACGCGAATCTTACGGCCGCTACTTGGATCGATAATATGGTAGCCACGTCGAGAGCGAACCAAAGCCACCGGGTATCGCTCCTCATCAAGGAATCCAAGCATGGGACCTGAGTCCTCGTTCCACCAGTTGTCCGAAAGCAGAACATTCCTTACTCGAAGGCCTGATGCGCGAGCAATACGACCGATCTGGAGATTAATCTCCTCCAGATCGTCGATCGACTCCGGTGTCTGGATTTTTTTCCGGGTACTGCGATTTACGATTGTTATCGCGTCGACCAATGCAGAGGAGTTGGAAATCGCTACTGACACCGCTATCCCTCCCCTGCTCTCATTAATCGTGCGTACTCTGCATCAAGATCCCATAACTGTTCATGGGAGCCCCGCTCAATAATCTTTCCGCGAGACAGCACCAAAATTTCGTCAGCGGTCCGCACCGAACTCAATCGATGCGCGACTAAAATCAGGGTGCACCCGCGCGCCTGCAATCGACTCATCACCACAGACTCTGTTTCCGCATCTAGAGCGCTTGTTGCCTCATCAAGCACAAGAATCGAAGGTTGGGAGATAAGCGCTCGGGCAATCTCGATACGTTGGCGTTGACCACCACTCAAGTTACGACCCCCTTCAAGAAGCTTGGCATCAAGCCCGTCGGGGAAGGCATCAATGACATCTAGAATTGCGGCATCTTCGCAGGCAGACCGTAAAACTCCTTCTGAAATCTCTGGATCCCAAAGAGTCAGATTTTCACGCACCGTCGCAGCGAATAGCGAAATATGCTGATCGACAACAGACAATGAACTTGCCAACAACCGGTTATCTATTTCGCCACGAGACACATCATCGAAAAGGACGCGCCCGCTCCACGGCTCGAAATCGCCACAAATAAGTCTCGCGAGAGTTGATTTCCCGGATCCACTGCCCCCCACTAATGCGAGCACCGCGCCCGGCGAAACCTGCACATCAAGGTCCTTAAAAAGCGGCTTGGCGACCGGGCTATGACCAAAAGACACTTCCTGGAGATTAACTGCGCCGCTGAGACGCGACACAACATTGCCGCCAGAATCGACCACTTTGCGCTTTTCGATGGCGACTGGGGTGGGATACTTCAAAACGTCGTCGATACGACCTAGATCACCCCGAAGTTCCTGAAATCGTTGTCCTAGGTTCGACAACTCTGTAATCGGCAACAAAAAACTTAACGTTAAGCTTTGAAATGCAATCAAGGTGCCCAGCGTCAACTCGCCCTGAACCACGCGCATGCCTCCCAATGCCAAAACCGATACTGTTGCCAAACCAAGCAGCAACGGCGGCAGTACAGCCAACGTAATATTTGAGAGCTGTAATGCCTGGGTCGCATTGAGACTCTTTGCGAAATATCCTCCAAATTTTTGAAAAAGATCATCTTCGATACCGCTTGCTTTTACCGTCTCGATTGAGCTCAGACCGGAAATTGCAACTCCGTAGGTTTTTCCAGTCTCGGACAGTACCCGCATATTGAGTTCAATCCGGTGTTTTGAAACCAAAAACAACACGAGAAAGTTAATTGCTGCAAACGATATTCCAATAAGCGCAAGATAAAAATCATAAAACAGCATTACCAAGCCATAAAAAATCATCATGACGACTGAGATTGCCGTTGTTGCGAGCTCTCCAGACAACAGCGTCGATAGCTTATCGTTTAACGAACTCCGGTTAGCAACTTCGCCGGCAAACCGTTGTTGATAAAAGGCAGCTGGCAAGGCAAGCAGATGCTTCATGTACTCCACAGACATCATTAGCGCGAGCTTGATTTTGAGACGACGCAATGCCCGAAGCTGTAAGGCGTGGAGCGTTAATTGTGCAAACAGTGCGACACCCATCGCCATGATCAGCGGCTTATGCCAGTCGATTTGTTTAGCAACAATAATATTATCGATAAATATCTGATTGAAAATAGGAACCGCAATTCCGGGTAGCACCAAGAGAAGTCCAGCCAATAAGCAATAAATTACCGCGGCAAAAGATCCGGTTAAACGCTCCTGAATGGCTGGCCAAAAGTGAGGGGGTGCTCCCCCAGCCTCAAACTCCTCAGCAGGCTCTATCGCCAGAACTACGCCCGTGAAAGACCGATCGAATTCTTCCTGAGACACCGTCCTGTGCCCAACGGCCGGATCATTCAGGAAAACTTTCCCTTCATGCTGCCCTTCATAAGTCAAAAAATGATTAAAGTTCCAAAAGATAATAAATGGCGCCTTAATGTTCGGTAAATCAGCGCTCTGGCGGGTCAGCCCTTTCGCCTGCAATCCATAGCGCCGTGCGGCTTTCACAAGATTTGATGCCTTACTGCCATCTCGGGATACTCCACACTCAGTTCGCAATTCCGCAAGAGGCACAAACCGTTTATAAAATCCAAGTACTGCTGAAAGAGCGGCGGCACCGCACTCCACCGCCTCCAACTGAAGCACTGCTGGCGTTCGAACTCTTTTCGATCTCATCATTTTAATGATGAATACCGCCTGGCTTATCGCGCGCCTTCAAGAAACGGCAAAATATATGAGATCGGGCGAATGTGTCCCGTAGTTATTTTGACCCTCGTACTGACGCCTGACGAAATAGGCCGTGCAGGACCCTGACCAGATGTCCATTGATAACCCGTCGGCGTGGTCCTATCAGATCTCAATTCAAGCACAACCTGGATACGTGGCGTCTTGCCTAATAGCCGAGTCGCAAGATCGGGCCACCCCACCAAAGAGGCAACAGACTCCAAACTGGCGGGTTGCGCCGATACCTTAACGACCTGTCCAAGCAAACTCCCGTCCTGCTCTGGCGCACTGGTCACGGGACTGACAAGAGCCGACATGCCTGATTGGATCTTATGCCCATCCCGCTCTGAAAAATAACTCAATACAATGAGTTCGGGAGACTCATTTTTCTTTTGAAGATAACCAATCGCCTGTCCCGCGTTCACAAATCCCTGACTTGCGATAGTTTGCTCGAGAACAACGCCATCATGCATGTTTAAAATGGGTTGAGTCTCGATATCGACCCCATTAGCGGGCAAATTAGCCGGTCGGACAAATCCCACCACTTGCCCGGCAAAGACCTCATCGCCAGGATCAAGTTCCACAGCCTCAAGATATCCTGAGTAGGTTGCCTGAATCGGAACCACCTGCCCGGGGGCAATTACCACGCCTTCTCCTGACACCGCGACCGGAATCCGGCCGAATAACATCCAAAGCAAAATACCTAAAAACCCAAATACAAAAACCCCTAACGTTAGCCATGACCTGCGGTTAGTCACTTGAAGGAGTTGCTCCAATTGCTCCGGCGACTGAAGTTGCTCAAGCGCCTCTTTTCGGAAAATACTCCTCGGCTTTTTTGGCGGGGATTCTTGTTGATCTATCGACATCGGTCTTTGAGATTTTTGAGTCCGTGCGTGTTTTACGGGTGGGTTGATCGAAACAGGGAAAGCATCAACTCAAACCGCCGTCCGGCCAAATTAATTGAATCCAGCAGATCAGGATCTAATTCGCCTGCGACTTCTTCCGAAAAAATATCGGCATCCTTCTCGATATCAACCTGCTGCAGAAGGCCTCGTATGCGATTTGATAGCAATACCCCGATTCCGCGATAAAAGCGGGCACCAAATCCAGAATCAACTGCAAGATGTGCCTCGATCGTCTCTCGACTGATCGCTAATACCCGTGCATGCGTGGAAGCAACAACGGTTGCGCTGGGGGGCCGACTGTCCAAAAAAGATATTTCCCCGGCAAATTCGCCATAGCGCATCCGGTTCACTTCTTGCGCACCTTCATCTCCTATTCGAACGGATAATTCGCCTTCCATCACAAAAAAGACGTCAGGCAGTGGCTGACCTGCCGTAATAAGTACATCACCTGGATCGAGCGACTCGGACCGACCGTTCGAGACAAACCACGTGATATCAAGATCGCTCAGGCACCCCAAGAAATAAAGCACGGCTCTCATCTCTTTCTCCTTGATCTTGTTTAAAAACTTATCGCGAAAAGTTTACTGAATCTACCGAACCTACTTTGCCACCTTTACATGAGAAATTCCACTAAACAAGGTTATCTCGACACTCCAGACAAAGCCTCCTCCACCATACGCTGCGCTAGCCGTTGCGGCGACACCAGAAGATTCGTCTGATCCTGCCCATCCAGGTATTCGACATCAATCACAAAAGTCTTGGCTTGCTCTCTAACGGATACCGAAATCTCGGGAATTCGCGACGGTGCTCCTCCTAAACGACTCGCGCGGGACACCCGGACATCAATCACTTTAAACTCGTCTGAGCGCCTAAAACGATCATCCATTCGACCTCGATATACATACCGGACGGGCGGAATCGGAAAATTGTGGAATTGCGCCTTAATCTCATCTTGATGGCACAGCCAGCGAAGCGCGCCAAAATCGTGACCTTCATTGGGAAGCCGGTCAACTTCGCGCTCGACCTGCTGATAATGACTCTTTATGTTTTCCCGACAATTATTTTCCAGCGTCAATGGGAACCGCACCGTAACCCAGCCAACCGCATCAGTGAAAAGACTCAAACTAGACGCCCTCTTGCGGCCATGAGACTCCAATGACACTGAGCACATCGCATGATCTGTCAGCGCACACCACGCCCTTACCAATGCGGTCAGAAAAAAATCATGCCGTTGACCCGCGCCGATAAATGCTGCTGCTAATGCCTCACTAGGCTCCGGTGACACTCGCTCGCGCGCAAAGAATAAAGAATCGGGATTCCTGTCATTATCAGCCGCTCTAATCGGTGTGCCTTGGGTCATGAACAGTTTGGCTTTCTCGCCCATCCAAAAACTAATCTGCCCCAATACCTCGGCACTTTGTGCGTAATGTTGCACTTGGTAAGACGACAGCAAGCTTTTTTCGTCTATGGATGGTGGCATCGGGATCGAATGCGGTCCTGATAAACTTCGCCACGCCTGCTCGAGCTCTTTTCGCAATCGCCATAGCGAAAATGCATCCACCACGCTGTGGGAAAAAGAAATAACAACACTCTTGATGTGACCGACCGTATCTTGGATACAAACCGCCCGAACCAGCGGACCTTTTTTTAAATCAAATGCGCCGGTACAGTGAGCGTCTACCTGCGTTTTCACCTCTTCCACACTGTTAGGCGTGCTGTCTTCCAGCTCTACGATCTCGAACGACATTAACGTCATCGATTTCTTCGGATCATAATTCCAAGCGGTTTCGCTTTTATTTAGCCGAAAATAAAAAACAGCATGCCTGGCAAGCGTTGTTTCAATCAAAGCTTCGAGAGATTCACTTTTGAGAGAGGCGGGCGGGCGCAAAAACACGGATATGTTGTATCGGTCAATCCGTTCCCCGGACGCCATCTCGTCAAGAAAAATGGGACTTAGGGGTATGACTTGTCCGGCTGAATCCGTATCGGCTTCGCTGATGGCTTGCTGTATTGCTGCGTTATCTTGCAGTGCTGCTATCACCCGCTTTGACAATGTTGCTAATGTCACACCGTCTTGAAGGACAGGATCAATGGCGGCACCACTTTCGCTATTAATCCGATACGCAAGATCAAGAGCCAGAAGAGAATCAATACCAATTTCCGCTAACGGTTTATTGCTTGATACCGCTTGCGGACTGATACCAAGAAGATCGGCCACTATTGTTCGCAAATATCGTTCGACGCTTGCCAGCGAATCTTCTGCTGAGGGCGTCTTCCCTCTTCCCGCAGTTTGCTCACTCCAAAATGAACTTTCTTGGGAATCAAAAGATCCGGTCCCGCCGTCACGCCACGCGCCATTGGTCGGTCGAACATATTGATATATCGGCTGAAGGGTATTGCCCAGGAATCGCTGAGCGCACTCGCCTCGACGAACCTTGCCGCTGGTGGTGAGAGGAATTTGTCCTGGTTTTACGAGCAGCATAATTTCGGGTGTGATCCTGTTTTCTGCCGTCACTGCTTCGATGACGAGCTGGATAACCTGGTGTGATGGTAAGTCTCGAACATCAGCTCGATAGATCTCACAGATAATGACAAGCTGCTCTTGCTGATCTACATCGATAGCAAAAGCGCAGACCCGATTTTGATTAATCGCTGTATGCGCAGCGCCTGCAGACCACTCGATATCCTGCGGAAAGATATTCCGACCGCGAGAAATAATCAGATGCTTCAATCGTCCCGAAACAAACAGCTCACCCTCATGCAAAAAACCCAGATCGCCCGTTCTCAGCGTTGAATCATCGACCGTTACCGAGTTGTGGTCTGCCAAATCTCTTTGCGTATTTAGATAACCCGGCGAAATGCTTGGACCTTCGACACAAATCTCACCAACCAACCCTTCACCAAGTTGCCGGTCAGATCCCGGGACCCGAATCGAGATATTAACGTTCGGAAGGGCTGTCCCACAGCTGACAAGATTTCTTTGCGATGCTGCGTTCTGGGAAGACTGAGCCACACCTTTTTCTAACGAGGCATTATCGAACGACCGAACCTTATAAGTAGTTGCGGCCGGAATACCCGAAACCATTAGCGTTGCTTCTGCCAATCCATATACAGGCGAAAAAACATCAGAAGAAAATCCAACACACTTGAAACGCTCCGAGAATCTTTTGAGGGTTTGCTCTCGAATCGATTCCGCCCCATTAAAAACTGCTTGCAAGCTTGAAAGACTCAGACCAGAGATTTCCGCATCGCTAATCTTGTCCACACAAAAATCAAAAGCAAAATTTGGAGCGCCTGTCATTGTGACTTTAAACTGACTGATTGATTCGAGCCACGAGACCGGCCTGCGTAGAAAAGTTTTTGATGGACTGAGAATACTCGGATAACCCACACACATCGGCAAAATCAAACCACTAATCAGACCCATATCGTGGTAGGGGGCAGCCAGGAAAAGCCAATCGTATTCGAACCAAAACCGCCATGCAGTTGCATGCCACGCGCGTTTTCAAGAAGATTTAAATGAGTGAGGACCACACCTTTTGGGCGACTTGTTGAACCCGATGTGTACTGAATCATCGCCACAGAGTCGCCCGTCGGCATTATGGCGGCGTCGCTGTCAGACGAGCGGGCCTCGCGAGTTGGGTCGATCTCAATGAGTGGCGTATCATCAAATCCGAGCTCGCCAAGGAGCGGCTTGATGCGCCTGGCGAGATCAGCGGTAGTCAAAAATGCCGCTGGCGCGACATCAGTCACCAAATCATAGAACCGAAGGGTCGAACGGTTCACTCGCGTAGTTGCGGGAGGATATGTTGGCACCACGACACGCGAAGACAAAATACAACCGAAAAACCCGACCACAAATTCCATGCCTTCAGGCGCAAGCAACATCACACGATCACCCGGGACAGTTTTCTCGTTGAGGGATTGCGCCACACTTGTGGCAAACGCGAAGAGCTGAGAGTAGCTGAGGTGAGTGACATCACCGCTGTCCTCAACAAAAGAAAACGCATTATCCTGCGGAGCATGAATACTTCGGTTGAGTGCGATTTCAGCGAGATTTTTCAAACGGCTGATTATCTTGACGTTTTACTTCTCATACTCAGTTGCTGATGAACACGGTCAAAATTTTATTCTGCTGTATGTTCCGGACGCAAAGAGACTTGATAAATCCAAGGCCACTTTTTCCCTGTGAGATACAAATCATCATTCGCCGAATCCCAGGCGATGCCGTTTAGTACGTTAGCGTTTGGATCAGACGCTTTTGCATCAGCAACTAACTTACGACAGTCGATAATCGACGTGACGCGCCCCGATTCTGGATCAACAACAACAATAAACGGCGTCATCCAGACATTCGCCCATATCTTTCCCTCAATCAATTCAAGTTCATTAAGTAAATCGACCGCGACGCCCTGAAGTTGAACTTCGATTGTTTCTTCGACCGAAAAATCCTCAGTCGATCGAATAGTCAGGATATTTGAGCCATCCGACGCGATGAGTCGTTGACCGTTTGCTGCTAATCCCCACCCTTCCCGATCATTAGTAAATGAGCGTACCGGAACAGGCACTTCTCCCGAAATGTCATAGCGATACACCCGCCCTTCCTTCCAGGTCAACTGGTAAAGCATATTCCCAATGACGGCAATGCCCTCACCAAAATCATTCTGGGAAAGCGCTACTTCATGCTCCGGGGTCAGCACCCCACCCTGCGTATCAAATGTATTTTTGATCAGCTTCGACTGGCCATAAAGTCCTGTCCCTTCCCACAGCACATCACCATCAAACTGAAGACCTTGAACAAAGTTTTCTGGGTTATGTGGGATTTTTCGCACAATCTCGGCTTCAAATATGTTGATACCATTTGCCTTTGAAGCTAGCAGATCATTGAGTTGGGGTACAGTCACCTTCGCTAACCATAGGCCATTGATATTCCCTCTAAAAAAGTATCCCGCAGCAGCCACAATAACCACAAGTAACATTCCGAGAATGAATCGTTTTTTCTTTGTCATATTTATAGGGCTGACCAATTATTCCGGTTTCTGGATTGAGTATTTGAGATGATGAATATAAAAGCAGGTCTCCTCATCACTCGAAAATGCTGGAATAAAACTCGTTCGATCTCCTTAAACAAAAAATGCAATGAGGCGTTTGGAATGAATAGTCGATTCGGTCACACCGTCACTACCGGGACGATGTCATGATTTTAAGGCTAACAACCTTCATCACCACTTTGGCCCCCACTAATTAACTCCAACTCAAAGTCAGTCAAATCACCATCTTGTCCCAGAAAATCCTGATGGGCATAGACCTCATCTGAAGTAATCGTAAAGCCATGTGTCTTCGCAAGGGTTGCTATCCCATCGCCCATCCCTGACCCATTGGCAGTTGCGGTATTGATGATGGAGATGACTTGCTCTTGAAGGTCATCATCTTCAAGGACGGCATTACGGAAGGATTGGAAGTCGGACATGGGATTCTCCTTAAGTTATCACTCAAGAATACGCCTGTCTTCGGAATGACTCAACATATAAAGATAATTACAAGCCTAACGACTCAAATCAGTAAATATCAAATTTCATGATCACCCGCTATGACGAGCCAATCGTATATACCAGCGTCTTTTGACTACGTCCCCGAAGCGTGACGTCACCCACTTCATGCCAGTCATAGTTATTCTGGGCCGCTTCACGCGTATCCGCAGAGACGCAAAGCGTTTGCCCAATATCCTTGCCTAACGCTTCCAGCCGCGCGGTTGTGTTAACGGCATCGCCAACAATGGTGTAGTTCATCCTCTCGGTTGCACCAATATTGCCAACCAGCACACGCCCGGTATGCACGCCAATTCGGGTGTGGAGCGGTTTTTCGCCATCAGCCAAGCGTTTATTGTTGAAGCGATCGGTCGCCTTCTGAATATCGGATGCTGCGGCTAACGCGAGATCCGCGTGATCGGTTTGTTCATCTGGCGCATTCCAGAACGCCATCAGCGCGTCGCCAATAAACTTATCGACCGTGCCTCCTCGAGCCGTCACCGGCGTGACCAGTACCTCAAAATAATTATTTAAAAGATCCGCGAGATCTTTCGGGTCCATCCCATCAGCAATCGAGGTATATCCTGCAATATCGGTAAACAGAATGGTGACCTCCCGCTCCTCCGCCTCTACTCCTCGACCTTTTGCCTCAAGTTGTATCAACCGGCGGACGAGATTCTTGGGGACATACCGAATGAACACTTCAAGGCCCGTCAGCATTGCGCGAAACGCCTGTTCCGCCGAATTAAGCTCATTAAACCGACTCACCGGTTCTGTTGGCATCTCAATATTGAGGGTCCTGACCGCATCGGCCGCAAGCGCGAGACGTGAGACAGGCGTTGAAATCGCTCGGCCCATCCCCCATGCAATCATTACGGCGATAAGCAGAACAAAAACACCAATCACCCCAACCCAAATGGCGCGATTAATCATTGGCCCCAAAATCACACTGCGCGGCACAATAGAAACGGCATACCATGCCTTATCAAAAAATTCAGAAATCCGGGCCACTGATACAAGCCAGACTTCGCCGCCTATCTCAAGATCCTGAAAGTCAGTTCCGGATTTCTTTATTTTTGAAAATATCGCTGTGGCAACGGGATCATCCAGATCCCTGACTCTGGGCACTCGACGAAACTGCTTGTAAGGGTTCTCGCCGATTAAGGATGGGTGCGCGATCACCGCGCCGCTGGAATCAAATACGAGAATCTGTCGGTCGTTTTTTTGCTGGCGCTCCGAAAGCAAAGACGACAGCGTTGTCAGACCCAGATCCAGATATAACGTACCGTCCTTTCCATCGCCACAGCAACCTAAAAAATGTTTGGTGTAGCTAATAACGGGTCTTTTGTCCGTTGGTTCAAGATAAATATCATCAAAACCCTCCGAGCCATCACCCGGGATCCCATCAATGGCATAGTCGTATGATTCCGCATCCAGATCGGTATTGATCTCCGACGTGATTTCGCCCTGCCAGACCCCTACCCAGACATTGGTTCGATTCTTTCGAACAACCGTGATGCTGCTCAAATGCTCCTTATTTTTGACGAAAGGTTTCAGTGCGGCAATGACAGGTCGATTCTGAAGATCTTTGGCGCTTCTCCTCAGCACCTCCGTCATTGTGTCGATATCCTGTTCAACATTTTGAGCAAATAGATTGACCTCTTCAGCGAGCATCTCTGTCTGCTGATGCTGCATGGCGCGTGTGAGTTCAATCGCGGATTTAACACCACCCCAAATTGATAGCCCCCCAACCAATCCGCCAATGAGGATAACGAATATCGCCACTCCAGTGGTGAGCACAAAGCGAACGCTTGTCATTAAATCGCTCCCAGCTGTTAAAGCGCCAGCACCTTTTTGCCAGCAAAAATGATCATCAACCGAATCTGATCAAGATGTTTCACAGACTAACATGATCGCCATTAGAGCATGCGCTCAACGATTACTATCAGAGGTTTCAGTTGTATTATTTCCACTGTCCATCGATTGCATAATCTCTTTCGCGGCACGTTCACCTGACAAATAGGCGCCATGAACCGTGCCGAGGTACTTTGCATGAGTTGCCTCCCCGGCGAAGAATATTCGATTGTCGATCGGCCTAGCCAACGTCTTATAGTCTGAGAACGAGCTGCCGGGGGAGATACAGGAATAAGAGCCTCTGGAGAATTCATCTGAATGCCATCGAGTCACAACTGACCCTGCTATATTTTGCGGCACACGGCTACCAAACATCGACCTAAGATCTGACAACGCCGCTTGAATAACGTCCTCGTTGCTCATAGTCTCAATCGACTTTGCATGACGACCCCGGGTAAACCCCACGATAACGGCTTTACCCGTATACGGGGTCATTGGCATGAACTCTGTTAAGTCGTCAGTAGATTTTTTAAGCAGGCCAAGACAACTGGCATCTTCAGGCCAGAACCGATCCTTAAATTCCAGCACAACCTTGTTCATTACACCCATCCCAATGCGCTCAATACTCGCAACCTTCTCATCCGGCAGTTTTGGGTTAAATTTAATTTTTCCCTGTTTGAGAACGCCCAAAGGTAGCGTAACGACCGCTTGCCCACACTCAATTACCCCTTGATCAGTAGTGACAAGAGATCCCGATTGACTCATGTCAATCTGGCGAACCACGTGTCCATAACGAATATCAAGACCTTGAACCAGACGTTCAACAATCTTCTGATAACCGCCTTTGATGATCACGTCATGACCGTCATACGCCTCATCAACATTCCAGTACTTTAAAGAAAGTTGATCAAAATTCGCTGCATATTCGACCTCAATCAGACTGGCAAGCCACCACCTGACTCCCCGTTGTACGATTGGATCTCCTGAAAGCCCCTTAAGAATTGGGGCCAGCGCGTCCGCCATTGAGCGCCCAATGGGAGCGGTGGATTGCTCTTCGTACAAACGTTCGATAATTTGTTCCGATTTTCTGATGATCGTGTCATAGGTTTCGTCCTCTAGCTCACCATAGCTGTCATCATATAACCAGGTCTCATCCCAGTCAGTTGCCTTGGTCGAGAGGTCATACTGCTTGACCATTTTCATCAGCGGATTACGTGCTGCATCCCCATGAATCCACGCAGCCCCTAAATCCACTGCAGTCCCCAGGGAATAGTCCGTCCACATTCGCCCGCCGGCCCGATGACGGCCCTCAACGACAATGACGTTATAGCCGCCTGCTTGGAGTCGCTGGGCAGCCGCCAAACCGGCCATGCCTGCACCGATAACCACAACCGTTTGACCGTTCTTGGCTGAGCTTGTTGATTCGTCGGCTCGAATCGCTCTTCCCGCGGTTAGCCATGGGCTGGTCAGCAATAGTGCAGCTTTCAGAGCTTGACGTCGATTTCTATTCATATCATTAGATTTTAGAGTTAATGCTTGAAATTATGTTTTTTCAGAAAATAACGTTCCGCCTTGTGCCCAATCCGAAGGCTCGACATCCGTCAAAATCACATCGATTGATTCCGGCGTGCTGCCTGCGGTTTCGACAAATGCATCCGTTAAGGCGCGAACCAGATCACGTTTTTGTTGCGGGGTGCGACCGGCAAACATCTGCACCTGAATCAAGGGCATGTTGAATCTCCTGTGAATCATTTGGGTTTTTGTTCGAGTTCAAACGATAGCAGGGAATCACTGCCTTGCAAACGACCACTGATATTACATTGCACTCATCAGCGCTTTTGATTCTCGCCAGTTGGGAAGAAATTGGTCCATAAGTGAATAAAACCGATTGCTATGACTTGGCTCCAACAGGTGCACCAGTTCATGGACCACCACATGCTCGAGAACTGCTTTCGGGAACTTTGCAAGCTCTGAATTAATTCGAATATTGGCTGTTTGGACATTACAACTGCCCCACTTGGACTTCATTTTTTGAACGAACAAGCGTCCTGGCGTCACCTGCAAAACAGGGGCCCATCGATCAATCAGCTCTGCTCCCACAATCCTTACCTGGTTAGCATACCAATCCCCAAGCAATTTTTGTTTTTGCGCCAGTGAGATTTCATGCAGCGTAATAATGGCAAGGTGTTCTTGAGTTAACACGATCCGTCGTCGGCCTGCATCAATCCTGTTGATTATCGCGACATCAGCACCCCAAACTCGATGACGCTCTCCATCTTCAAATGTCTTGTGGTGCCTCTTTTCATGTTCGATGGCAGCGGCTTGTTTTTGCTTTATCCAATTTGCCCTGGATCGAACCAGAAATTCAACATCTTCCCGATCAGTCTTAACCGGGGTCGATACAAGCACATCAAGGGTTTTGGAATCAATTCGAATATAGCTATGCTTGATTTTCTTTCGGGTTACCACAACAGTGAGCCCATCTACCCGATAACGGTATATCTCGTTTTCAGCTTTTGATCGGGTCATTGGCATAAAATTAATCGTGATCAAAAAGTAAATTTTTTAAACAGGTTAAAGTAAAGCTTGTGGTAACAAAGACGCTGCGTATCTCCATCTGTTAGGCAGGTGTAGGACAAAGGGTTATAGATTGGCAACATGTTTTGTTTGGGAATGCCGGCGCTGATTTCTTTTTTTAAGACATCAACTCGATTGAAAATGGTTTGCATTGAGGGCAACCAATTTTTCCGCTCCTTCAAAACCAAGATGGAAAATGCGTTGTCTCATCTCCCGAGATGCGTCTTCATCGCGTGGTGTGACTCGCTGATGGCGGAAGACGTTTTCCGGTTTTAAGATAGTCCAGTATCCACTGCATCGCGGGCGAATACACATCAATGAAAACAGCGGGCTCGTCCCCTAGAATCTTGCCGCCATGCGGGACATGGCACCCTGCATACCAACCATCACCCCCTCCAATCTCACGAACCTCTTCTCCAACCGTTAGAAGAATTCGTCCACTCAGCAACACGCTGAACTGCTCGTGTGGATGAGAGTGCATGGGATAAACAGCGCCTGGGTCAAACACAGCTCTGAGCAGATGCATGTTATTGCCCGAGATTATCTGCGTCTGATTACCCTCTTGTTCAAACTCAAAACTCTCAATCTGATCCCAACTAAATATCCCGCTCTCAGATTGAAAATTTTCGGTCATTCTTTAAACGCTTCCCAAAGGGACATAGAACTTAAAGCGTAATCACCTGATCCGGCATGTTTGATGCGAGCGCTTCGTAGAGATTTGGAAAGCAGCCGATTACCGCGCCCTCGACCAATTTATTATCAATTTCGCGTTCGTAACAACACTGGTCACATCCCATTAGCAGGATATTTTGTTCTCGAGCAACGATAGCCAAACGCTCTCCTATCGGGTCACCTTTAACCAGAACATAGTTGTTATCTTCAAAAAAGAACATACCGGCCACCTCCGGACCATGCGCCTGCTCTTCAAGTTGAGGCAGAATCATTTTTCCTAACTTGTATGAAACAGTGTGGCCTTGGCTTGAAAAAATATAAGCAACTTTCATTCGTCATCCTTTTGATGTGTTTAATTAAAAAATATTGATCACGCCACAATGATTAGCAGCGCTCAACCGGTAGCTGAAATTCAATTCAGCAGATATTTAAAAAACTTTTTTGATCTACTGAGGCCCATCACAGGGAACAGGCTTGACCTGATCAGGATTCACTTGCGCAATATACAGTCCAAAAACCAAGAGGTCATCATCACCTAGATTGAGGCCTTGATGACACCAGTCAATGGCTTCTATATAACTTTCGCCTTTGTCGAATGTCCGCTTTCCTTTTGAGCCATAGTCAACGGTGAGCGTGCCCGACTTTATGTACGCGTAAAGTGGTACCAGATGCTGATGCCAATTCGTTTTCTGGCCAGGCTTTATCACAATATCATAGGCATAAATTGCAGGGCTTCCTTTTGGAAGTTGATAGTTTTGGCCCAAAACGGTCGCAGAGCGTTGCTCAAGCGGAATTGGGGTTGCTGTTATGCCTTCATACATTTCCGTATCCGCGATTGCCAGCGGACACCATGACATCATTGCCAGTAATATGGCTTTGCTCATACCTGTCAAAGTACTCTCCTCGATTCGATTGAATTCATAAATTTATTAGCCTTTGAAGCCCAAAGGCAAAAGGGTCTCGAGTGAAATTCTACATTGCCGAAACAGCGAGCGCCCAATCAATTAGTCCTCTCACTGCGCTTGCCTCTACCCCTTCGAACCCATGATAGTGGAGCGGGCCGCATGAACCACCTGTCGGGGTGCCGTCGGTCAACATGATGAGATGCTTTTCTTTCGCGTCCAGGGATTCAAAAAAGGACTGTGCGCTCGACGGCCATGTCACCTTGCATTGATCTTTTGCATGATGCAAAACCAGCAATGGGGCCAAGAAGCGCTCTGACGTAATTCTTCCCATCGCGAACTTGTTGGCTCTTTTCTTATTGCTTTTATAAATGCCGGATAGCAACGCAACGCCATCCACACGAGCAGGATACTGCTTCCCAAAACTGGCAGCCGAAACGCTTCCCTTGCTGAATCCAACCAAAAAAATAGGGTCACTATTGAGACTACGCACGTGGTGGATAACCGCGCTGATCGCGTTCAGATGCTCTTCAGATTGGCGATACTTGAACGAAATTTTTCGCTTGGATGGATTTGGAAATATAAATACATTTGCTCCCCGCTCAGCAAGCGCGACGCGCTCACGAATCACAAAATTTCTTGAGGTCAGATTTCCCTTCCATCCTCCACCGCCACTAAAAACAACTAAATTCAGTTTTGGATTATCCGATTCAATAAAACTGACAGGTAGCGCACCCACCGCGTTAATGGTTATCCAGGAACCCTGCGCGACTACACTTTGCCCTATCAATAACCCCAGAACGGCTAGAACACAACTAAAACTGTGACGCCAAAAACGCCGGGCATTCCAATCGCTAACGCTCTCGGCAGATGCCAAATCACTCAAAGCATGAAACCTTGTGAGAACGGATCATCGCTATCTACAAAAATAGTATTAATCCCTGTGATGTGGGCAGCGCCTCTAACACCGGGGATGATTGCTTGATACTCGCCCACCTTCGTCCGCCCCTCAATCGTCCCTGTAAATTTGCTGCCAATAAAACTTTCGTGCACGAACGTTTCACCCTCAGTGATTAGATCTCTTGCGGCTCTTTGAGCAAGTCTTGCTGATGTACCCGTTCCACAAGGCGAGCGATCGACCATCTCACCTGCAATTACACAAGCGCGAGCATCACTATTCGAGTCAAGTGCCGCTCCGGTCCACATACAATGTCGCAATCCCTGAATACTCGTATCGAGAGGATGGACAATATTGTGTACTCCCTCTAGCTGTTCTCGCAATTCAATTCCCATTCGGATGAGTGAGGGCGCATCAAATTCCGAAAGATCAGTGAAGTTCTCCTGCTGCTCAATAATAGGGTAAAAGTTTCCGCCATAGGCAATATCGACTTTGAGCGCTCCAAGATCTGGAGACTCGATTTCTATATCCTTGGCAAGTAAAAAAGATGGAATATTGATTAATTTAACGCTGGTGACCCTGTCGTTTTCCTTTTCATACTCAACATCAACTCGACCCGCTGGCGTCTCAAGCCGTAGGAGGCCTTCAGTCTTTGGTTTAACCAAGCCTCGCTCAATGGCAAATGTTGTGGTGCCAATTGATGCGTGCCCACACATCGGCAGGCATCCTGAGGTTTCAATAAAAATAATGCCGATATCAAACTCATCACTGGATGGCGGATAAATAAAGGTTCCCGACATCGCTGAATGGCCCCGCGGCTCGAACATCAACGCCCGCCGCATCCAGTCAAACTCTTCCATAAAATGCTGACGTCGCTCACTTTGATTTCTACCATCAAGCGACGGAGCGCCACTCACAATCATGCGAACCGGCATTCCCGCAGTGTGTCCATCAATACATTCGAAAGTCGATTTCACGGTTTCTGTGCCTACTGTTTTTTTGCTTGTTGCTCGAAAAAAGAAGCGCCTGTTGGCATTTCGGGAAAGGCCATCTCGTATTCGCTGCATCGGACCCGCCCGGTTGGCTCGCCCCGTACCACTTCATACTGGTATTGGCTCGGAATGTGATTGTCATGGAGTGGATAACTATCCTCTGCCAGATATTCACAAATAAATAAGGTCCGAGGACCCTGTGAAAGATTGGGCCCGGACCCATGCAGTAATCGGGTGTGCATCAGGCAAGCTGATCCGGCAGGTCCAAAGCAAGACTCGGCAAGCGGCGTCATCGCTTCCATCACCTCATCGCTCACCGCTCCCGTAAAAATCCCGTCATGCCAATGATCGTATAAGCGGCCCTTGTGCGTTCCAGGAATCACTTGCAGTGGGCCATTCTCAGGCGTCACATCATCCAGAAAAAAGAGGGCTGTCATCATGTCATCATTAGTGTGGGCTTCAAATAAGAAATCCTGATGAAACTTAACCTGAGTTGCAGCGCCTGGAAGTTTGGAGTTGATCTTGGCATTTTCAAATTTTATGTTTGGGCCAAAAATATCAACCACAGCATCAAGTGCGCGATTATCCCGCATGACCTCAAGATACACATCTGATATCTCAATAGGGGACGCGATCCGACGCAACGCGGGCCTTTCCGCACAATGTCCAGGCTCAATATCAAAGCGAGGACGGCCATCAATTGTTTCACCGTATGGAGCCGTTTGGCTACGGCTTTGCTCTTTCCACAAGTCAAACTGCGCCGTGAGTTGCTCGAGCTGCGCGGCGGTTAAAGCATCTTGGAGAAACAAAAAGCCTTGCTTATCAAATTTTTCCAATTCTTCCGGGGATAACATATCTTTCGTTTGATAAATAATTAAATCCAACCGTCTATTTGTCGCGCACTGAAATCTCCACCCCGCTGGGCTCACCATTTTGGATATTACCAATAGTTGACCGACACGCAGAAAAAATCAGAAGTAAATCCTGACTCGCACGCAATTCCACATAATCACCGGCTAAAGCACTCGTCGGCTCATCTCGAATCAGGCCATCTTCACTTACAAACGACTTCTCGAAAAGATTCCAGGGTGGTGGCGTCACTCGATACGGGATACCGTATTCCCTTAACGTCTTCTGCAAATTATCTTCGCAGTTAGGATACTGCTCAGCGTCTCCAAAAAATGTATAGCTTGAGGCTGAACATGCTGCGTGCAATGAATCGTGAAATCCATCCGTTGTATCTTCTGAAAAAACCAGCAGCGGTGAAAAATAATTACTCACCAAGGCATCACCTTTCTGAAAGCGGGTCGAGTAGAGCGCGGTTCGCGTATGCGCCATCGACAAATACTCTTCAAAATCCGGGGCGACAAATGCCCAGGTATCCACAACCTGGCCTCCGCTTAGCGTTGTCAATCGCACGCTCTGGCCCTCTGAGACCAAAATCCCGGTGACATCGCCAGGTGAAAGTTTTTGATGAATTTCAGCACCCATAAATCGTGGAGTATCCTGATTAATTGTCCGGTAGCTTAACTAATTTCGGCGACGGGGAAGGTATTACGCCAAAGATCACGTTGATAAGTACCATAGTGAAACGATTCAAACGCTGCCAGATCTCCAACCAATGGCTTTATTTTCACCTCTGCACTCGGGTTGACAAAAAGCGGGATTGAATACCGATCCTCGTTGCCCACATTGATCACCCGATGGGGTGTTGAGGAGAATCGTCCGTTACTCCACATCTCCATAATGTTTCCAATGTTGACAACAAACGTGTCGGCGATTGGGGGCGCCCCTACCCACTGCCCTTCTTTATTTTGAATCTCTAATCCGCCAATACTGTCTTGCCAGAGAATCGTAAAAGCCCCCGAGTCGCAGTGAGGCACGACACCCAGGTTGTTCTCACTTAGAGGACTGTCTTGCGGAGGATAGTGATTTACTTTTAATCGGCTCAGCGGCCGGGAAAAATAATGGCCAATGTGGTCGGCTTTGAGTCCAAGCGCCAGTGAGAAACCCCTCATGAGCGTTTTCGCCAGATCCTCTGCAGCTTCGAAATATCGCCCCATAATCGTCTGAAATTCAAGACACTCCGGCGGCCATTGATTGGGTCCATCAAGCGGGTTTTCGGGATCAATCCGACGCTGATGCCCTACCCAAAACCCCTCCTGATGACTGGTGCCCTCCCTTTGCTGTCCTTCGTAACTGCGATAGCCCAATGGCAGATAGCCTTGAATCTGGGGGCTGATCTTGAAATTCATTTTTCTGCTCATTGGCAATAAGAAGAATTCCGCCGATACGCACCGCAAATGAGTAATTAAGGAAGACGGAAACCCATGATTTTTGATATAAAAAAATCCCACGTCTGCGCAGGCTGTCCGAAGGCTTTCGACGCATAAGTTAGATCGTTCGTTATTCGCTAAAGCCCCAATATCAATGATGGGAATCTCTTCAAACGCTAACCGTCGTGTTGCTTTAATCATGAATTAATTTCTTATCAAATATTAAGTCATATTTGTATCAACTTAATTTTTACCGCACCCGTTAGTTAATCAAAAATATTGCACAATAACGCAATATAACTGATGCTTCAAAAAGGAGTAATCAGAATCCCGTATCAACTCAGTAAACTTCTTTTAATGCAAATCAAACTTCAGAATTTTGTAATCTACAAGTTTTCAAATTGAATTCGCCGACAAAAATAAGGTACCCCTCATGACGCTATGGCACACGGTAATCGTAGTGTTAATAAATTTTCTTTGGGGGTCAATGTTCATTGCGGCCGCAATCGGACTGCGGGAATTTCCGCCAATTTTTTTTACGGGTATTCGATTTGGACTGCTTGCTGTTCTGCTCTTCTATTTCTTGCGAGTTCCGCAAAGACTCATCGGACCCCTTTTTAAAATCGGACTGGTCATGGGTGTTGGCATGTACCTCACCCTATATCTATCTATCTCTCTCGCGGAAAACACGGCATCAATTGCAGTCTTTAGCAAGCTCGAAGTCCCATTTGCTTTACTGTTGGGTGTGATTTTACTCAGTGAGCGAATGAGCGCTGCTCAAATCACCGGCGTTTGTATTGCGATGGCAGGCGCCGTGATTATTACCTTTGATCCAGCGGCTTTCAGCGATCTTCCGGCACTCTTTTGGATGGCAGTCTCGTGCGGGTTTTCCGCCTATGGCTTTATTCAGATTCGAAGGCTCGAAAAGATTCATCCCTTTAGTATTGTGGCCTGGATCTCAGTCGTGAGCGCACCAGCCCTGCTGGGCACGTCTATGATTTTTGAGAGCGATCATCTCGAAGTCATACAGACATCCACATGGTCCGGATGGCTCGCCTTGAGCTACACCGCAATCATGGGATCCGTGATCGCTAACTCCGGACTTTATTTTTTGCTGGAACGATATCCCGTAAGCCTCGTCACCCCCTTTAGCTTGCTCTCTCCTGTTTTTGCGGTGATTGGTGGCATTTTATTTTTGGATGATGTGCTCACGGGTGGTCTCATCATTGGCGGTGGCCTGATACTTTGTGGCGTCACCTGGATCAATCGACGGGCAGCAGTATTGACTCGCAAGCCCCACTCAAATCAAACTGAGTAGTCGCACGCCTAAGTTAAAACCCTTTACATTATCGATGACTCAATTATTTTCAGCTAAGACAAGAAGTTGAGTTTCGTCGCCAACCTCCATGATTAAAACCACTGATATTTTCGCCGAACAAAAGTACTCCAATGTTCGAAAACCATTGAGCGAGGCAAGCACACTTCCAGGATGGTGTTATAACGATTCACGTTTTTTTGAACGTGAGCAGAGCCATATTTTTGATCGATGCTGGCATTTTGTGGGCAGAGCAGATGAGATTAAATCGGTTGGCGACTATTTAATCTACGACAGTCCGCAAGGATCGCTGATCGTGATGCGATCTGATGCAGGCGTCATCAATGCATTTCGAAATGCCTGCCGCCACCGAGGCACCCGTCTTCTCGATAAGACGGGTTCAACCCAACGCATTATTTGCCCTTATCATAGTTGGGTTTACGGAAATGACGGCGCCCTGTTGCGAGCACCGGGGATGATCAAGACCAAAAGTTTTAAAGTCGAAAGCTGCCATCTTACAGCCGTTCGACTTGAGTCATGGGCGGGCTTCTTATTTGCAAGTTATCTTGATCATGGTCCATCACTATCAGTGTGGCTTGGCGATATGCCCAAGCATTTCGAAAGGTATTCGGGCGCTGAATTTGAATGCGTCAGACGACGAAAATTCACAGTTCGGTGTAATTGGAAATTTCTGATTGAAAATGCCCTAGAAACTTACCACACGGGCACGGTGCATCAGACTTCACTCGGAAAACAGCAGTCAGAAATAATACCTACGAACGGTAACTGGCTCTGTTTAAGAGTATTTGTGGACGGTAAAGACTCTGTTTCTGTCCTGTCTTCTTCAGATGACAGTTTTCCTGTCCAGTCGCATCTTGAGGGCAAAGAGCGCACCAGCACCTACTTTACAAACATACTGCCTTGCACCCAATTTGTTTTCGCGCCCGACGCAATGTGGTGGCTTGCAATTAAACCGGTTAGTGCTGGTGAAACAACACTCGAAGTCGGATCCTGCTTCCCCGCTCAAAATCAAACGATCGAAGCATTTGACCGCATCTCCAAAGCCTATTTCGATCGGTTAGATACGGCAACGCCTGAGGACAATGCAATTTGTGAGGCACAGCATCTCGGCAACCTTAGCAACCCTGCTCATCAAGGGCGATTTGGTGCTGAGGAAACTCTGGTGCATAAACTCGCCAACTGGGTCCTCGACCAAACGTTTCGATCAGGCACTTAAGGC
Source organism: Arenicellales bacterium nBUS_48 (assembly GCA_051201575.1). Lineage (GTDB taxonomy): Bacteria > Pseudomonadota > Gammaproteobacteria > Arenicellales > UBA868 > UBA868. The sequence goes on from CP179197.1 coordinate 2,284,370, forward strand.
GTTCAGATAACCAAACAGTGAAACCGACCCGCCGGTATGCAAAAAGACGACCCGCTCGCCCTTTTTGTAATGGCCCTTGCGAATAAGATCAATAAGCCCGGCTGCGCCCTTGGACGAATAAACCGGATCAAGTAATAAGCCTTCGAGTTTTGCAAACATCCGGATTGCGTCTATTCCAGCTTCGGTCGGCAGACCGTAGCCCTCACCCACATAATCCGAATTTGCTACGATATCTTGCGCACTGACAACACCTGGGCAGCCTAATACGTCAGCGGTTGCAGTCGCCAGCTTGAATACATTTTCTTCTTGCGCCTCTTTGGCCGCCCTAACCGAAATACCCATTACCGGAATATTGGCATTAAGCGCCTTAAGTCCGGTCACAAGGCCTGCTTGCGTGCCCGTGCTTCCGGTAGCATGCACAATATGATCGATCACAAGACCTCGGTCATTCGCTTGACCGACGAGCTCCAGCGCGCAGTTCGCATACCCTAACGCCCCGGTTGTGTTCGAGCCGCCCCCTGGGATCGTGTAAACCTTTTTGCCTTGCTTGCGAAAATTATCGGCGACTGACTCCATCTCTGCGTTCATATCGAGGCCCGCATTTCGGGTTTCATAGGTCGCGCCATGAAGAACATCCAGAAGAACATTGCCATTGTGGTTGTAATTTTCGTCTTTATATCCGGTACGATCTTCAAGAAGGATGTGACAATTCATCCCCAGTCTCGCGGCAAAGGCCGCTGTCTGGCGCGCGTGATTAGACTGCGTCGCACCCTGAGTCATTACAAGACCAGCACCCTCGGCCTGAGCCTCTGCCATTAAAAACTCCAATTTGCGGGTCTTGTTCCCGCCCGTGGACAATCCCGTGCAATCATCGCGTTTAATCCAGATTTCAGGCCCGCCAAGTGCTTCTGATAAACGATCCATCCGCTCGAGCGGAGTCGGTAAATGCGCCAAGTGAACGCGAGGAAAACGAGCTAAATGCATTGGAAAGGTCCGTATAAATTCGAAAAATCGAGTATTAAGCAGTGCTGTCTTGATTTCAAATGCAAAATCAAGACTACAATATGCGACCCTCGCATTTTAGGCAAATGTTATGCGTCTCGAGTGGCTAGAAGATATCTTGGCCGTTATTGAAACCGGGTCGTTTATTGAAGCGGCCAAGCGCCGATTTTTATCTCAACCGGCGTTCTCCCGCCGGATTCGAATGATCGAAGCGCATGTGGGTGCCGAACTTTTTGACCGATCAAAAAAGCCGGTACAACTCAAATCGGGGGTCAGTACGCACCAAGCGTCGATTAGAGAACTCGTCGTCCGCCTGCATGAGCTGAAGGCAGATTTAAAAAAACAGGATCAGGATGGCGAAAATCAAATCATCATTGCAAGTCAGCACGCAATTACGACGTCTGTCGCCCCTTCTCTAATAAAAAATATTTCTGCAAAAAATAACTTAAGCACCTTACTCAAATCTGCAAATAGAGATGAATGCTACGCGCTCCTGATGACCAAGCAGGTCGACCTTATCTTGGTTCACCATTCAAATGCAGATGAATCACTTGATCATCAGGGGTTTTTCCAGAAGTACGAACTTACTCAAGAACGACTAATTCCTGTTTGCCTGACCTCTGAACATAAAGCAATCAAAAGCCACATGATTGAAGGATGGCTTCCAGTCATCGCATATCCATCTGACTCTTACTTGGGCCAAGTTTTAGAGCGAGAGGTATTTTTTCAGCTACGCGCCCAGCTTACAATTAGCCGAGTTGCCGAAACCTCTTTAACACTCGCCATCCTGCCAATGACACTGGCAGGCGTCGGGGTAGGATGGCTTCCCGACTCACTCGTCGAGGCTGATCTAGATTCCGGCCAACTTACTGACTTACGTCACGCGCTGCCTGATTGCGAACTCAGCGTTATGGCTATCCGGCTTGGTGATTCAGAGTCGATATTTGAATCTGAAGTCTGGGAGACCGTCGCTGCGTATATTGATCACCAGTGAGCCAGAAACGCTAAGTTAAAAAACTTTGAATCAGGTCATTAACGACTAACGGTTTTTCCATATGGGCGTTATGCGCACACCCTTCAACAATCTCAATACGCACATCTGGAATCCGATCCAGGAAAAGCTGTTGCTGGCTCCAATCATACGAGCGGTCCTCGCGGGCCCAAATCACGAGCGTGGGCGCCGTAATTTGACTCAACTGCTCTCGGCCATCCCAATGTTCCCAAGCCTCGAGGCTAGCGAGCGCCGCTTGCTTGGTGGCTTTTGCGCCTTCTGATTGACATAGCGACAAACCCGCTTCGAGATCGGGATTCAAAAACCACGTTCGCGCGATGTTCTCTCGTGCATGCTCAAGACCGAGGTGTAGGATTTTCCTTCTTGACTCTTCTATAGGCTCAAATCGGTTGGGCAAAACGCCCATCGACCCTGTTCCCAAACAAATCAAGCGGTTGATGCGGTCGGGTCGGTTTGCGGCCATCTCTTGAACAATCATACCGCCCATTGAGTGACCGAGTAGGTCAACTTTTTCAATCTCGAGAGAGTCAAGAAGACGGCAAATATCATCGACATTACCGGGGATGCTTGACGGTGCTTCTAGGTGAGCACTTTCTCCATACCCCGCAAGTGACGGCATGATTAGCTCGAAGTCATCTTGCAACGGCTCCTGAAACTGCCACATAAACTGTCCACCAAGATAACCATGGACAAGCATTAAGGGGGAGCCCGAGCCGATACGGCGATGCATTAACAAATCCTTACTCATTTTTGCTCACCGTGAATCCTGGCTAAACACGCCCTTTCCCTTGAATGACCCGATCTAGAATCAAAGCGCAGAACAAGATCGCAACACCAGCAAGAATGCCCTGCCCCACGTTCGCGTACTGAAGAGCTTCTAGTACGTCCTGACCCAAGCCTTTCGCGCCAATTAAAGAGGCCACCACGACCATCGCCAAACTGAGCATAACAGTCTGATTTACACCTGCCAGAATAGTAGGCATGGCGAGCGGTAAATCAACCTTGGTCAGCAGGTACCATTTGGATGCGCCATAGGCAATTGCCGCCTCTCGGATAGTTTCGGGAACGCCCTTTAATCCTAAAACCGTTAACCGCACCACAGGAGTACCGCCAAAAATCATCGTAATAATCACTGCCGCTACTTTCCCGGTTCCAAAAAAGGCTATAACCGGGATCATGAATACAAAAGCGGGCATTGTTTGCATAAAATCCATGATCGGACGTATCAGTGCATAAAAGCGTGGCCGAGTCGAACAATAAATGCCAAGCGGGATACCAATTGAAATACTAAGAATGGCGGCAGTGCCGAGCAACGCAAGAGTTGTCATTGCCTTAACCCAAAATCCCAATAACCCCATGTATGCCAAAAATGCGATCGAATAAATAGCCGCTCGCGGACCTGCTGACAAACCCGTCATGACAGCAATAGCGCTGATCACAACAACCCATGGGGTCTTTACAAACAGCATTTCAAGTGAATCGAGTACGCTCCGAATCCCGATCGTGATCGCAGTAAAGAGTGCATCCCCTTTGATTACGGCATAGTCAAACGCTCGCTCTACACCATCAATAGACATCAACCGAATCTCAGGATGGGTTGGGAAGTCTTCAAACAGTGCGATGAGATTTGGAAAACTATAGTGAACCGCAGATAGCAGCATGACGGTAGATGAAAACAGCACGGTCAGGCCTATATCAACAGAACGCATTCCAGATTGAATCGAACGATCAGACAACCACTCAGAAAAGCGTTTTTCTAAAATCTTGTTTGCCAGCGCTGCCTGCAAAATACGAATCGTGGCCCAGAGAATAATCCCCATAATCGCGATCCAGAAACCCATCTCTTCGATCCGCTGAGCCTCCTGAACGTAACCTGCAATCGAGTCCTCCAACGATTTGATCGTTCTTTTAAACACATCCACCTTATCGGAATTGGACTCAACGGCTGCTTGCAACTGTTTTTGTCGAAAATCAATTGTGGATTGAATCTGGTCGATCTTTTTGTAGGCATCTGCGCTGATGTTTCCAAAAAATCCACGTACGATCTGAACCACCGCAAAAGTTTCAATCAACAAAAAGGCAAGCGCCCAGCTCCAGATATTTCGAATACCAAACCAAAGTGTGCCCAGTAAAAAAGCCGCCCAATTAAAAGAGAAGACATAGCGGGTACTGTTATTGATCCGCGCAAATTCTTTGACGTAGTAATCTGAACTTGTCTTGACAAACTTCCGTATCTGTTTGTCATTAATCATTGCGCTATCTGACTTACTCATCACGATGCTCCGCAATTGAGTTAAGCAGTACTTTTTGGGTCACGACGCCTGTTGCCACACGCGCGTTGTTTTCAATCACGATCGGACCATCAGTGTTTACCAGCTTTTTAATGAGCATTCCGATCGCGGCATCCTCACCCGCCCTGACAGCATCTGCCGGAAATGGGCCATTTGCCTGCTCGAATTGCTGGACAGACGTCATGATCGACTTTGCCTTCACAATACCTAATCGACTGATTCCTTTCACAAAATCTGCGACGTAACCATCATTGGGATCCATAATAATTTCTTCAGGCGTACCCACTTGAATCACCTGACCATCTCTCATAATAGCGATCCGATGCCCTACCTTGACCGCCTCATCCAGATCATGCGTAATAAAAACAGTCGTTTTTTTTAACTGTCGAGATAACTTGATGAATTCCGACTGGAGCTGTCGCCTGATTAACGGATCCAACGCGCTAAAGGGTTCATCCATTAAAAGAATTTCAGGGTCGGCGGCGAGCGCACGAGCGAGGCCCACTCGCTGCTGCATGCCGCCCGAAAGCTCATGCGCATATTTGCTGCCCCAGCCGGTTAGCTCAACAATGTCGAGGATCTCCTCAGCCCGGCGATACCTTTGATTCTTATTGACCCCTCGAATTTCCAGGGGCAGCGCAATATTGTCGATCACAGACCGATGCGGCATCAGCGCAAAATTCTGGAACACCATGCCGATCTTTTTATTCCGAAAGGTCCGCAGCGCCTCTTTCTCGAGCGCCATCACATCCTGACCATCAATCAGAATTTTCCCCAGTGTGGGCTCCAGGAGGCGATTGATATGCCGAACCAGCGTCGACTTGCCACTTCCAGACAGCCCCATCACGCAAAAAATTTCGCCCGGGTTAACTTCAAAAGACACATCTGAAACACCAATGACAGCGTTGTATTTCTCAAGCGCGTGTTGTTTAGAGATTTGGTTTTTTGCGATTGCTTCAAGCACCTCAGGCGAGGCGTTGCCAAATATCTTTGAGACGTTCTGAATCTCAATAAAGCTGCCGGAATGATTTTGTGACATTTTTTTCGAAAAAAAACCGGCGCCGCAGCGCCGGTTTTATTATAGGCTTACCGGATTACAGTCCCAACCATCCATCAACTACTTTTGGGTTATTGCTGATCCACTCCTGAGCCACTTCTGCAGGATCGCGCTTATTCACTGATACTTCGTATGCGAGCGCTGAAACATCGTCCGCTGTCAGCTGAAAATTGTTAAAGAACTCGACAATCGCAGGTGATTTAGATTCAAGCGATGTGCCCCATCCAATCTGGATCTGCTTCAATGCATCTTTTGATGCGACATAGGATTTGGTATACCAATCCGGATCTGCTTTCGGTTGAACCATCGTGTATTTGGCTGGATCATATGCCGGCTCACTTAACATGACGATATCAGCCATGCCCCAAATCGCATGGGGTTTGTAGCAATAAAATGCATAGCCTTCACCTTTTTTGATGGAATCAAGCACGCGAGCATTTTTTACCGCCTCTGCTGCCCGAACCGCTTCGATACCCGAGTCATAAAGTTTGTAGTCGCGAAGCTTTACCTGATTAACGTTAGCTGAGGCCCAGCCATCAGCGCCAATCCAAAATTCGCCTTTACCATTCCCATCGCTATCCATCGCGGCAACCACTTCCGGCCGACCCAGGTCGAATATGGACGTGATATTCATCTTTTTAGCGAAGTCCTGAGAGACGCAATAGCCCTGATTTCCCTCGTAGCTCTTGCTGCTCAGTTTGAGCGTGCCCTTCGGCACCAGATCATTGGTGTAGGCCTCCTGGTTCGGCAACCAAATATCAGGATGAACTTCAATCTCTCCCTTGCTGCGATCAATTGCGCCGTAGATAGAGGTATTGTTGCCAGGTACAATATTGGCTTCCCCGCCCATCTTATCGGTAATAACAGCGGCAAGTAGATTCGCAATTGCGGTAGCGCCGGTCCAGCCCGGATCGCCAATGTTGACCTGCTCTGCATAACTTGCGGTCGTCGTACTAACAACTAGCGCAGCGGCTAACGCCGTTTTCTTTAAAATCTTCATGGGTTGCTCCTTTTGTTTTTACTTCAACTAATAATCTGTTGCCACCCCGCTCTCTATCCAGAGAAGAAGTAACTAAAATAAGTATTGATTACCTAAACCTCTATTTCAAATGCAAATTAACAGCCCTTATATGCGTCTTTTGCATTTTGTATCGTTTTCTGACGGCAATCTCGGGATTTTGTGAAAGTCCTATCTCGAATCGTTTTATATTTCGTGGACGCGCAGTCTCACATCTTATCGACCATAAACGGCCCTAACAACGTCCACGCGATTTCAGAAAATTCGGGCACACAGCGCGATCCGGACTTCTAAAAATCTATCACTTGAGAATTTACTTTTGCTAACACCCGCACAGACTTTAGTTGTCATCAGTGCTGTGCTGATGATTTGGGGCGGGTATGACTATTTATGCGACACCTTAGCCGGCAAGACAAAACCCAATCGGGTCTCGTGGTCATTATGGGCGCTGGCCCCTCTGATAAGCATCGGCGCCGCTTTCTCAGCAGGTGCCGATGCCTGGGCATCCGTTCGGGTCATTGTTGGTGGCCTCGTTCCCGGCGCCATCTTTTTTGCGTCTTTTGTCAATAAGAGCAGCTACTGGCAACTCAAAAAATTCGATTGGGTTTGCGGTGCGCTTTCTGTTTTTGCATTGATCTTCTGGCAATTCGCTGACTCACCTCTAATCGCAGTCCTGCTTGCAAGTAGCGCCAATACCCTCGCGTCCATCCCTACATTTGTAAAAGCGTGGAAATATCCAGAAACGGAATCACGTTTAATCTTTATCACAAGCTTTATCAGCGCGATCATCATAATTCCCGCAATCCCAGAATGGAATATTGTCAATGCGGCTTTTCAAATCAGTTTGATGCTGACCACTGGTGCAATGGTTATCGCGATTTACCGGAAAAATCTTGGCATCAAATAAATTTTTAGAAGCAGTTTTCACTCTCATTTTTATTTTTATTTGATAAATTTTAATTGTCCGCAAAAAAGTATTAGAGAAAAAGTCGCAATGAATCGGCGGTCAGATTCCAAGCGCGCAATTAAGATCAAAACCTGGTCACTGCGCACGATGCTGTTCGTGAGTTTGATATTGGCGTCCCCGGGAGCAAATGCAGCGGCGTGGCTTGCCGAGACCGGAGCGCAATATCACTTTAATGCGTTTCACTATTATGAGACATCCTCATTTACCAGCCAAGACGGTGTCTCGAGTGCAACGGCCTTATATCGAAAATACGAATCGATAAATCTCTTCGAGTATGGCTTAAACGATTCTCTAACCCTCGGAGCAAAGTACGGATATATCTACGCGTCTCAAACTGGTTTCGGCACTAACAAAGGCCTGACTGACCCCGAATTTCTAACACGATTCAAAGTATGGGGAAATTCGAAAAATATAATTTCGATTCAACCCTCCATCAAAATTCCACTAGGTAACGCGAATAAAGATCGGCCTTTCAGTACAGGACAATATGATGCAGAAATAAGGTTGCTGTGGGGATCATCGTTTTCAGACGTCCGACAATCTTTTTTCAATCTTGAAACCGCTTTCAAGATTAGAGGAGGGGAAAACCCAGACGAAATTAAGGTTGATGCGACCGGCGGCATCTATCTCGCAAGCAAGACCATGGCTCTAGCGCAGTTATTTTCAACCGCGTCTGTCGGCCATAAAGCGATATCGATCACAACGCGGAACCCCAGTGACCTCTACACAGAAATTAGAGATATCGCTGGTTCACACGATTAAAAAGCACCTGTCAATTCAGGTGGGAATCTACGGTGAAGTATTCAGTGAAAATAGCGCCCGAGGAAATGGTGCCTTCATTTCACTTTGGCGACAACATTAATTTAGTTCTGGGGACTTCAAGTTGGATCATTCTTCCGGAGAAATCAAACCCACAAAAGAGTCAACGACCGCTCCGAAAAAAACTCGGTGATTCATTAATTGCCGCGGGACACATTAATCCCGAACAACTCCAACGCGCCTTAGAAACTCAGGCAGCATCAGGCGGGCGTCTGGGCGATATTCTGCAGGCGCAAGCCCGACTAAGGCCGCTGGATTACTATCAAACCCTGGCCAAACACTTCAACCTACCTTTTCTTGAGCTCACAAAGACGAGAGTTCGAGAAGGTTGTCGCGACAAAGCGGATCGGAGCTTATATGCCCGTCGACTTCTGATTCCGGTGACCGTCCTTGAGGGCCGTTTTACCATCGCCACCGCCGATCCATCCCCAGCAATGTTTGAATTTATAAAATTAAAATGGGGGGCCAACACCGACATTAAAGTCACATCCAAGTTTGATATTTTCTGGACATTGCAAGAGACCTTTAATGAGGACTATACCCATGAAATATTGAACGAGCTTTATACGAAAAATCCTCAAATGAGCGCACGGCAAGCGTTCAGCAAAAATCAGCGAATTATTCTGTTCGGAATTCTTATCACACTAATTGGTATGTTTTTCATTAATCCAACAGTTGCCGCTATTTTCATAAATAGCTTTATGACATTTGCAACCACTATTGTTCTGATATTTAAGGTTGTCCTGTCTGTTTCAGGCCTATTAGTTCCGGCTAAACAACGGGGCTTACCCATCGAACTTGATGAAAAAACGCTCCCTCTCTACACGATCTTAGTGCCGCTATATCGCGAATCCAAAATTACGCTGACTCATTTGACCACACACCTCCAGACAATTAACTATCCATCTGATTTATTAGATATCAAGATAATCGTCGAAGGCGACGATCATGAAACCATCGATATCATTAAGTCACTGACGCTGCCCTCTTTTTTTGAGATCGTACGAGTCCCGCCAGGTGAACCAAAAACCAAGCCAAAAGCATGCAACTATGCTTTAAAGTTCGCTCGAGGGGAGTATGTGACAATTTATGATGCGGAGGACAAGCCAGATCCAGACCAACTTAAACTCGCGTTATTAACCTATCGTAACGCCAATGACGATCTGGCCTGCGTGCAGTGTGAATTGAATTTTTACAATGCTCGTGAGAACTGGCTTACTCGAATGTTCACAATGGAATACACTTTTTGGTTCGATCTCGTACTTCCAGCGATGAATAAATTCAAGTTTCCAATTCCTCTCGGTGGAACCAGTAACCACTTCCGACTTAATACGATGGAAGAAATGCTAGCCTGGGATCCCTACAACGTCACAGAAGATGCTGATCTCGGCATTCGAATCTATCGCCTGGGCAACAAAACCGCTGTCATTCCATCCACAACCTGGGAGGAAGCGACATCCCGAATCGTGCCTTGGATTAAACAGCGAACTCGGTGGATCAAGGGTTATAAGCAGACTTACCTGATACATTTAAGGAACCCGTCCAAACTGTATCGGGAATTCGGATTTATGAAACTTCTGTCATTTCATTTGTTTGTTGGGGGTAACGTTTTTACTCATCTCGTCAATCTACTTCTATTCTTTATATTTTTAACCTCGATTACTTTAGGGTTTGAAAGGACCCGACTCTTGTTTCCACCACTCGTGCTTGAGTTCGCTTTATTTAATTTGATCGTGGGGAACTTATTACTGCTACTTTTACACGTGATGGCAATTTCAAAGCGAGAGATGAAAGGAATGGCTATTCTCATCCTCACGGTTCCCATCTATTGGCTACTCCACTCGCTAGCAAGTTATCGAGCGCTGTACCAACTTTTTGTCAAACCTCACTACTGGGATAAAACAGATCACGATGTCAGGCGATATCTCCAATCGGACGACAAGAGTGATCACGTCGGCAACTAGACGGCGTCCGGCCGTAACTCGGACTAACTCAGTCTCATTTCAGAAAAAGACTGCTTGATTCATGTCTTTGCTGATCACCTTTCTGGTTCTTTTCGCCGCTTTCTTACACGCGTCCTGGAACGCCTTTGTTAAATCAGGTCAAGACAAGTTACTAACCCTCGCGCTCATGCACGCCTGCTCTGGCGGATTAGCTTTGGGGCTATTGCCATTTTTACCCCTGCCTGATGTGGCGGCATGGCCCTTCCTTGCGCTCTCTTCTATCTTGCATTGGGGTTACTATTTTTTTTTAGTAAGCGGCTATCGCCATGGTGATTTAGGTGTCATCTATCCATTAGCCCGAGGCAGTGCACCTCTCATGATTGCTGTTTCTGGAGCCCTTATAGCTGGTGAAAATCTTTCTCCGCTTGCAATGACTGGGCTTGGACTTGCAAGCGTTGGCATTATTAGCTTGAGTTTTGAAAAAGGGATGCCAAAACGGAAACACTTCAAAGCCATTTTTTTTGCTCTAGGCACCGGCATCTGGATTACGGCCTATACCCTGGCTGATGGTTTAGGAGTCAGAGAGTCTGGATCAAAACTAAGTTACATCGCTTGGCTGTTTGTGCTTGAGGCCCTTACCTTCTGCCCTTTTGTACTATTTTTGCGACGCGCCACCTGGAAACACTTTTACGTCAGCAATTGGCGTGGATTATGGTTAAGCGGGGTCGTATCAGGAGCCGCCTATGGACTGGTCATCTATGTCATGAGCACTCACCCCATGGCGGCTGTTTCTGCGCTACGCGAGACAAGCGTTGTCATTGCGGTTCTGATTGGCACCTTTATTCTCAAGGAACAGCATATGGCCTACCGCATTTGTGCTGCTGCTGTCGTTGTGGCGGGTATTGCGGTAATGAATGCTGCAATTTGAGATCGCCAACCTATGATCACGTCGCTTAAACAGTAATTCGCTTCGCGAGTGTGGTTGATTTTTCACAGAGGTCCGGATTACCCTCTAAATAAGGGCGTAAGACCGACAGGAGCCCTCTCAACACATTTCAGGCGCTCGAAGAATCCGCAGTACACGAACACGTAACATCAGCAAGATTTAGGAAGAACGAATGGCTAATTTTCCAAGCAAAGCAAACGTCGTCATCATTGGTGTTGGCGGCATTGTAGGCGCATCTGTCGCTCACCATCTCATTGCGAAAGGCTGGAAAGATATTGTGGGCATCGACAAGTCGTCAGTACCCACCGACATAGGGTCAACCTCCCATGCATCAGATTTTTGTTACATGACAGCGCATGACAACATGACCTGTTACACCACTCGTTACAGCGTGGAATTCTATGACGCAATGGGACATTACAGTCGTGTGGGCGGGCTCGAAGTGGCTCGACATGATGACGATGATCGGATGGCTGAATTAAAACGAAAAGTCTCATCCGGTCGAGCCTTTGGCACTAATGTAAAGATGATTAGCGCAGAAGAAACGAAAGAAAAATTCCCGCTGCTTGAGGAAGATATGATTCAGGGCGCAATGTGGGATCCTGACGCTGGACTTGTCATTCCTCGATCTCAGACCGTAGCGGGAAAATTAGTTGATCAAGCTGAAGCAACGGGCGATCTTCAGGTTTTTCAGAATACCACTGCAAATGGATTAGAAATTCATGAAGGCAAGATAACAGGTGTACATACCAGTCGCGGTCTTATCGCCGCCGACGCCGTTATTGTGTGTGCCGGCTTGTGGGGTCGATTAATCGCTCAAATGGCAGGAGAAGATCTCCCAATCATGCCGGTTGATCACCCCCTGTGTTTTTTTGGGCCGTACGAAGAGTTTGCCGGAACGGGAAAAGAAATTGGCTATCCACTTCTCAGGGACCAGGGAAATTCAGCCTATCTTCGCGATACCGGTGATCCCGCGACCGCTGAAGGCGGACAAATTGAATGGGGCTATTACGAAGAAAAAGATCCTCGCCTCGTACATCCCAAAGATCTTCTCGAAAAAGGCGAATCTCACTGGTCGCCGTCTCAGCGTGACCTTGAAATGGAGCAAATCATTGAGCCTCTCGAAAGAGCGATGGAGTTAACTCCAATTCTCGGAGAATTGGGCTGGAACGAAAAACACTCTTTCAATGGCTTGCTGCAGGTGACTGCTGACAACGGGCCCTCGATTGGTGAGTCACCGAATACTCGAGGACTCTGGTACGCCGAAGCAGTTTGGGTAAAAGACGCCCCCGGTGTAGCCAAGCTGTTGGTCGATATGATGACTGATGGTATCACTGAAACCGATATCCATAGCGTTGATATCGCTCGGTACTACCCGATGCAGAAAACGCCTGAATATATTCGGGGCCGCTGCTATGAGAGCGCCTTCAAAATTTATAACCCAGCGGTTCACAGCCGAGAGCCATACACTGAAGGTCGAAACCTTCGGCGCAGCCCTTTCTGGCAACGGGAACAGGAGCTTGGCGGATATTTCATGGAGTTAGCCGGCTGGGAACGGGCGCATGGTTACGCCGCAAACGAGGCATTGCTCGAAAAGTATGGTAACCAAGTTCCCGTCCGAGAAAACGAATGGGATAACCGGCATTTCTGGCGAGTCTCTAATGCAGAACATCTCGCGATGTCGGATAACGCCGGAATGATTAATCTTTCTCACTTTGCCGTTTACGACATTAGTGGCGCTGATGCTGCGACCCTGATGGAATACGCCTGTGTCGCCAAGGTCGCTGGCAACACCCCTATCGGGAAAGGCATCTACACCCATTTCCTTGATCGCGTGGGCGGTGTTCGCTCCGATCTCACAATTCTTCGTCTTGCAGAAAACCGTTTCCGATTGATTGATGGCGCAGATGCAGGCCATCGCGATTACGTATGGCTTTCAAGGCTGGCCCAGGACAAAGGGTGGGATGTGTTTATCGAAGACCGCAGCGACCACATGGCATGCCTCGGACTTTGGGGGCCCAATGCTCGCAGCATGCTCGAGGCGATAGCAGACGATCCTAGCGCACTTGATTCCAAGCGTTTTCCATTTGCGACCACCAAAGAGATTTCCATACAGGGTATTCCCGTGCTGGCGTTTCGTATCTCTTACGTCGGTGAATCCGGGTGGGAACTTCATGTTCCTTTTAGTTATGGTCTTTCTCTTTGGGATCTTGTATTCGCTCAAGGTGCAACGCCGGTTGGTGTTGAGACCTACGCGAACTCCCGGCGACTTGAAAAAAGTTTTCGACTTCAAAATGCAGACCTGTTAACCGAATACAACCTCATTGAGGCCGGATTATCACGACCAACGGTTAAAGATGCCGATTTCTACGGAAAAGATGCCTACCTCGAACAGCGAGCGCGGGATGTTCAAGCCGCCTACCTTTGCACGCTGACAATGACCAATAATCTCGACTCAAAAGGTGTGCCGCGATACCCGGTCGGCACGTGCCCAATCGTTGATCCTGATTCCAATGCGGTACTAACGGATGAGCTTGGAAGGCGGTCCTACACGACCAGCATCGCCTTCGGACCCTCTATCGGCAAAAACATTGCGCTTGGATATCTTCCCAAGGAATATGCTGAAGAAGGTCGAACCCTGCTGATCGAGTATTTTGACGAATCCTTTCCCGTGCGGGTAGAGGCTGTGGGCTGCACGGGACTATATGATCCTGATAATCTTCTTCCGAGACAGTAATCCTTGTTCAGACAGCAACCATCGCGATCTTTTTAGATAATGAATAAAGAATTAGAAATTGCCTTCAACAGCATTCCGCTATTTTCAGATCAATCGCTCGATACCGTCGGCGTTGAACGATTGGGAGGCCTCACCAATCGAAATTTTCTGATCAAAACATCAGAAGGAAAATATGTGTTGCGCCTTGCGGGAGATGGCACTGATGAATACATTGACCGGGTCCGTGAAAAAAAGAACGCCGAAGTTGCCGTCAAGGCAGGTGTCAACGCGGAAATTCTTTTTTTTGATGAGGCATCGGGCACGATGGTTACCCGATTTATAGATAACGCTGTTACGATGGATATCGATAAGTTCAAAGACGCCGGCGCGCTCGAACGAGCCGGTCAGGCGTTCCGCAAGCTTCATCAAAGCCCTGACCTATTTGAAGGGGAATTCGAGCTTTTCAATCAAATCGACCAGTATCTTGAAGTACTCAAAAAACTGGACGCGAACCTCCCCGATGGCTATAGCGAAGTGCAAAAAAGTGCGGAGCAAGTGCGCGCCGCGCTCTCCCGCCACTCTCTGCCAAAAGCGGCATGTCACTGCGACCCCATGGTTGAAAACTGCATTGATGACGGACAGAAAATCTTCATTATTGATTTTGAATACGCCGGCAATAATGATCCCATGTGGGACCTTGGTGATCTATCAGTCGAAGGTAATTTCTCCGAAGAACAGGAGCATATTTTTCTTCGGGCCTACTTTGGGCATGAGCCCAGCGCGTTCGATCTCGGTCGAATGGTGATGTACAAGGCCATGTGCGATCTTCTCTGGACGTTATGGGGAGTGGTCCAGCATGCCAATCAAAATCCCGTGGACGACTTTTGGGCATATGCAGTCGGGCGACTTGCACGGTGCCAGACATTAATGGCTGACCCCGCCTTTTTTGAACACCTCGCAGCCGTCACAGATGGACCGCAACGGTAACGCCACTGCACCGTTTCTTGATGCCGGGCAGTACACAGCTGATTCCATTCAGGACTACGAGCTGGTATACGGAAAAGCATTCGTCAGTCCAGGGGGTAAGGCCTGCGCGGATGATTTAATTCAAAAAATGGCGCTTGCTGCTGACGACCTTGTGCTTGATGCCGGATGCGGCCTTGGCGGTAGTGCTTTTTTAATGGCCACCAAATTTGGCCTAAGGGTTGATGCTATTGACCTCTCCGAGAACATGATCGCTTTAGCCCAAAATCGACTCTGCGAACTGGATTGCCCTAAAACCATTCAACTCAAACAAGAAGATTGCCTTCAAATCGACGCTGAAAAAAAGTACAACGGAATTTATAGCCGGGATGTTTTTTTGCATATCTCGGAAAAACAAAAACTGTTTTCCGTTCTGCATCGAGCATTAAAGGCTACGGGCAAGTTATTATTTACGGACTATTGCTGCTCCCCGCCACCCTGGGATGACACATTCTCTACCTATGTCGAGAACCGTGGCTACCATCTCCGGACAGTGGCTGACTATAGAACCCTGATCGAACAAGCGGGCTTTCAAGTCCTCGAGGCGATGGATCGTACTGAAGACTTCATCAACTTCAGCGAACAGGAGTTAGATCGAATCGAGACATTGACCGCGACGCCATTCGTTAAACAACACTTGAGGTCTGACTGGCTCGCAAAGATCCACCGCGCTCGAGAGGGTAATCAAAGGTGGGGGCAATTCCTGGCGATAAAAATCACGGAGTAGCAGCAAACCGTTTTTAGTCGAGTGGCATCTGTGTAATTTCCATCCCGCTAAGCCTCAGCGCAGAGGCAACGACTGCATACTCATCAGTACGCACCTCCACTTTAATCCCGACAAATACAGCTCCAAAATCATCAAATCGTGCGTACTCAAATCGCCGATCAACTTTCAGGGATTTAAATACATTTTTGAGCAAGGAGCAGATTCTCACGCTTTCCGGACCGCAAAAATAAAGGCCTAGATCTTCCTCACGATAAATCAAATGGCCACCGGATTGGTCAATGGCCTCGCGCACGTGGATTTTTCGGTCATCGCGACGCAAACGCCCAAGCAGCCCGCTCAGTTCTGTTGTCGCTCTTTGTTGCTTCATGTGGGGTACTGGACGCAATGGTCCACGTTAACTTTTATGATAAATTGAAACCCAAAACGTCAACACTATTTTATTAATATTTTGAGTTCCACAATGCAAAATCAAGACAATAAAGGAAATAGTACCACTGTCGACTGGCGACCTGAACCAGAGGTGGTGGCCGATATAAAAACATCCCCGCAGCTCACCGCTAATGGAGTAGATATCGAAACCTTCCAAAAAGAGGGCGTCGTTCTTTTAAAAAACCTTCTTCCGGAATGGGTTGAGCCCCTCAGGGCAGGATTGCAACGTAACATGGACGACGCCGAACATTATGCTTTTCCTTGCGACAGCGTAGGGCCAAACGGAAAAGGAAGATTCTTTGATAGCTACTGCAATTGGCATCGAATTTCCGAGTATCGTGACTTTATTACTCAATCACCCGCTGCACATCTCGCGGCTCAGTTCATGAGATCCGATACTGTGCAACTTTTCCATGAGCACGTGTTCTGTAAAGAGTCGGGCACCCAAACGGCAACACCATGGCATCATGATCTCCCTTACTACTGTGTGGACGGACGACAAAATATCAGCATCTATGTCTCTCTTGATTCAGCACCATCATCAACTGCGGTTCGATTTCTTGCAGGATCTCACCAATCAGACCAGTTGTATTTTCCCCGCCACTTTGTAGACGGCACCGACTATGAGCACGATGATGAAAAGATGACCTCAGTCACGCCACTAATGAACGAAGTATCAGAGGAAAACATTCGAAGTTTCGATCTGGAACCGGGCGATGTTATCCTTTTTGACTTTCGAACACTGCACGGGACAACAGACGCGCCCATCCAAGACCGGCGCCGAGCGTTTTCGACACGATGGTTAGGCGACGACATGGTGTACTGCGAGCGAGCGGGTGACACCTCTCCTCCCCTTCGTGATCTTGGTGTTCCACCGGGTGGCAAAATGCCTGCCTCTTTGTTCCCCGTCTTTTCATGGGACCACTTGAAGACCTGATGACGCCATGAAGTCCGTTGCCCTATGAATATCCATCCGATTTCAGGATCAATTGGCGCCGTCGTGACCAACATCGATCTAAAAAACCCGATCTCTGACGGACTCACGGCAGACCTTCGGGGCGCGTTAGATCAATATCTGCTGCTGACCCTACCCGATCAACACCTCAACGCAACGCAGCACCTCAATCTGTGTGAGGTTTTTGGTTCTCCTATCGTGAATCCGTATGGGCCTGGCAAGCCACCTCATCCCGAACTGACTCACATTATTAAAGAGAAAGATGACGGCGCGGGTGTCTTTGGTGGTGGTTGGCATACTGATCTCAGTTTTTTGGAAGAACCACCAAGTGGCTCGATACTTTGCGCGATTGAAGTGCCCCCTTATGGCGGCGACACGCTTTTTTCAAATCAACAAACGGCATGGGAAACATTGCCCGACCCACTTAAAGCAATGTTAGATGATCGACAAATCGTACATGTTGGAAAACCCTATGGCATTAAATGGGCGCCGCCTCTGGAAGAGCAATCCATGAAAGGGTCAACATTACGGAATGATCCTAATGCAGATCGTGAGCGCTTTCACCCAGCGATACTGCGTCATCCTAAAACTCAGCGTCCCGGTTTGTACCTGAATCCGACATATTCGCTTCGGTTAGACGGTATGTCCGAGGCCGAAAGCCGTCCGATACTTGATTCGATCATGCAGCACGCCACGCTACCCGAGTTCTGCTGTCGGATCAGCTGGTCAGCTGGCATGGTGGCGATCTGGGATAACTTTTCAACTCAACACTACGCGGTGAATGACTATTTTGGTTTTCGCCGAGAAATGCGCCGAGCTTCATTCTCGGGTTATTCGATCCAAGATTACATAAGCTCGCGACCACAAGATGCATCTTGAACCCCTTCAAGATGATCTCGGCGCCACAGTATCCGGCATAACGCTTTCTGGTGATCTGACTGAAACCGAAGTTGAATCCATCAGATCAATTATCGATCAGTATTCGGTGGTTCATTTTCCAGGACAGGAAATGACTGATGACAAACAGCTTGCGCTCACCCGCCTCTTTGGAGAACCGGAAGCGGAACATGTTGCATTTGGCTCAAAGGGCACCGTTAATTATTTTGGCACCGTAGGCAACGTAAAAGACGATGGATCGACTGCAGATAACACGAACGCCCGGTATCAAAGCGGCAATCAGCTATGGCATTCTGATTCGTCATTTCGTGAAACACCATCTTATCTCTCCATCCTTCATGCCTACGAAGTGCCTGAGAAGGGTGGCGATACCGAATTTGCCAGTATGCGCTCCGGGTATGCCCGTCTTGATGCCAACATGAGACGAACGATCGATCCACTATTTGTGATTCATGACTACGTCTTTTCCCGAAGCCCGATCGCGCCGGTTAATCCTAATCACGCAGCCTCGTTACCACCCGTGGTGCATCCGATCGTTCGCATCAACCCAAGCCATCAACAAAAAAATCTTTATATTGGCTCCCACGCTCGATCTATTGTCGGCATGAATGGCATGGAGAGTCGAAAGATACTGGATGACTTGCTGGAACATACAACCGAGCATGCTCATGTCACTCGTCACGCCTGGCAACCTGGCGATACGGTTATTTGGGACAACCGGTGCGTTCTACACCGAGGCACCGGTTATGATGCAACCCGATGGCGACGCCGACTTCGTCAAACCCGGGTCGTTGGAAACGAAATTGGCATCATTCCCTATGTGCCGTCTTGAACCCGCTCTCACTAAGCAGCTGATCTGGCCCTCAGCTCAAGAATCGATCGACCGAGCACCGCCACAATCACCAATGCACCGCCCGCAAGGGTCCACTTCGAAGGAATTTCATTTACAAATAACCAAACCCAAACCGGACCTAACGCAAATTCGAGCAACATGAAAATCGTCAGCTCGGCTGCAACAATATGCCGCGAGGCGACGATGAATGAGGCGCTGGTAAACCCTGACATCACCCCACCCCACAACAGACATAACCACAAATCATTTTTCGAAATCGGCAACTCGCCGCGTTGGGTTAACCCGGTCATCGCCATAATCAACACAGTCGAGATCAGAATGGCGGGCAACATATCAACTTGGCGATTAAATCTCACAATGACGGCATAAATCGAAAAGAAAAAAGTCGTCATCAACGCCATCAGGTTTCCATAGACAGAACCGATGGTGAAACCTTCGCCGATCATAATCACAATTCCAAAGAAAGCGATAATCATGGTGACAAGTGTTGGTCGACTGGGTTTTTCTTTCAAAAAGATCCACGCTAAACCAGCAGTGACAAATGGTATGCCGCCAAGTACAAATAGCGTATTCGCAACTGTCGTGTGAGTCATCGATTGCAGGAAGGTAATGCCGGCTCCTGCCAGCATGGCGCCTGCCATCAGTCCCGGCCAACCCACTCCAATGACTCGGACAATCGCCGCTCCCCGATAGCGTAAAAAAAGTAAGACCAAAATAGCGCCCATCAGAAAAAGCGCACGATAGAAGTTCATGACGAGCGGACCTGCCTCCAGTAACCGAACCACTAGCCCTGAAAAGCTAATCACTACCGAACTTGCAATCATTAGCAAGATTGCTAATTGACGCATATCTCTATTCATTTCGGGATCGATTTAAATCTGGCATCACGTATGAGCTCCACTCAGCGTGTAAGCATTGCGATTAACTTTAATTCATACTTCACTTTAGTCCTGCGCTTTAACCATCGAGCCCTTGTCATGGAAAGTCCTTTACTCAAATTAAATCAGTCGGAATGGGAAGCACTTTGTGATGGATGCGCACGATGTTGTCTCGTTAAACTGGAGGATCAAGATACCGGTGAAGTGGTCTATACCGATGTGGCCTGTCGATATCTGGACCAGGAAACCTCTCGCTGTACAGTTTACGCCAATCGGAGCACAATGAACCCTGATTGTGTCACGCTGACTAAATCAAACCTATCGATCCTGAACGTCATGCCGTCTTCCTGCGCATATCGACGCGCCCATCGCCGATTATCAGTTGTTCTTGACGTTACAGCTCTTCGAGTCAGTGGACGAGTGATTTCAGAAGAAGTCGTGACCGACGATGAACTCGAGGATCATATCGTCGACTGGATTAGTGTTGACGAATAAAGGCAAGAATTCGGCGCTCAGGCGATAACCGTAACCTACAACGACTAACCTTTGCGGGCGGATAAACGATACTATTCACAGTCCATGTCCGCGAGCGCTTTAATATGGTCGGGGCCCAATCCACAGCACCCGCCCAATAATCTGACCCCGTTTTTGACCCAGGTGTTGGCCTCAACAACGAGATCCTCTGGCGAAATGACGTCAACAAAATTCCAATTGGGCATGGTAAAAAAACCGGACTCTGGATAAATGCCGATAGGCCCACTCCAGTATTGACGGACAATCTCAAACGCTCGATCAATATCAGGAATCTGCGTATGCATGATATTGACTATATCAACCGGGTAGCTTGATATCCGTTTCACCGTTTCTTCAAAACTGCAATCCGCGTAACTGGCCGTCGCTAACTCGGTTTGCCCCTGATACGTTCGCGCGCTCACACCAATCCAGACCGGCAGACCAAGACCGATGACGGCATCAGCAACAGCCTCTGACAGTTCAACGCGTTCACACATCTCAAGCGCGAGGATATCGACTCCAGATTCGGCAAGAACTTCTGCTTGCTCACGGGCAGCTTGGCCCACCACTTCTGGTGAACACCAATTAGGATTTGAATCTGATGTCCACTCACAGATTGAACCCACGATGGCCACCGGCGAACGCGCAACACGCTCTCGCGCCTGCTTCGCAAGATCAACCGCGAGCGAATTAATTTTTTGGACTTCACTACCCAATCCTCCCGGTTCCAGCATATGACGCGCAGTTGAGAATGTATTGGTCAAAATGGCCTCTGCGCCAGCTTGAATAAATACTTCGTGGGCAGATCGAACGGCATCCGGATGAGTCAACATTGCTCTGCCACTCCAGACTCTGTCGTCCATGGGCACCCCATTGCGCTCAAGAGCAGTCCCCATACCGCCATCGATAATAATGGGTTGTCCTTCACCCTTCAGTCGGCTAAGGACCCAATCGGAATCAATCATTTTCAGTCTTCACCATGCTGGCGTCTCCATGCGAGCGGCATCAAGGAACAATCTATTGCCGCGTCCCGCTCCTGCCCGAGGCTAATGAGAAAGTCAGATGCCTCTTTGGTCCATTCACCCCGTGGCGAAAAAATAACATCGTCCGCCCCAAACCGTAAGGTCAGTCGGCGCTGCGTTTTTTTTGCCGGCGCACCTTTATTGGCCACACAATGTAGGGTTCGAAAGTCAAAAACCAGGCAGTCTCCCACATCCACGTCCCACGACAAGAGATCATAATCACTTGGATGGCCATCAATATCGGGCACCGGTGAGTAGCGTTCGCCCTCACACCTAAACGGCACATTCTTGCTGAACTCAGGCGCGACAAATAACTGATTCCACAGGTGAGACCCCCGTACAAAGGTTAACCCATCCTCAACAGGCGCGGCCTCCAGCGGGAACCAGACAATACATAAGGATCCCTCAAAATCAAAGTAGGGTTCATCATGGTGCCAGGGCGCACCGCTGCAAGATCCAGCCTCCCGCATAAACCAGTTATCCATCACCATGTGAACATGCTCCGTCTGCATCAGCGTGCCCGCGACTTCAGCGAGAGGGGAGTTGAAAATAAGATCAGACAGCGGCGGCGTATGCGGCCATGTCCAATATTCAAAAACATATCGATTCGCGTTCTCGGTTTCGGAGTGATCCCGAAAAAACTGACCTGGCTGCTGACAATTTTGCTCAATACTCTGCCGCGCCAGATCGATATAGCGATCGTCGATGACATCTCGAAGGCAAATAACACCATCCTCTCGATACTGGCTTATCGCATCAGTCGAGACATGAGGTGAATTAAAAATTGGACTGCTGAGCATCCACTAATTCCATGAAATCTCACCACACTGGATCAAGACGCGTTGCACAACGCCTAGACCCAGTGCTCCTCAAGCGGATAGCTTGTCAACTGCTCGTGTCCGTCTGCCGTGATGAGCACCTGTTCTTCTAATTTAACGCACTCCTTCCCCCCTTCAGTGCCGATGAGGGCCTCAACGCAGACCACCATACCTTCTTCTAATACGCCGTCATAACCCACGGCATCGTAGTCTTGTGGATAGTAGATAGCCGGCGCCTCATCACATAGCCCCACCCCATGCATCGCCACGCCATAACGACCCGCAACAAACTCATCGGCCATTGGGTGCAATTTTTCAGTGAGTTCACGGTAGCCCAAGCCTGGCTTTAATAACTCCATATTCCGCTTGATCTGCTCATAAGCCGCTGCGTACAGCCGTTTTTGTTCGTCATCGGGCTCGGCATCACAAATCCAGGAACGAGACATATCACAACAGTACCCATAAGGTCCTACGAGGTCTGTATCAAAACTCACCATATCGCCCTTTTCAATAGGTCGCATCGAACACTCCCTGAACCACGGGTTTGTGCGAGGTCCGGAGGACAGTAATCGCGTCTCAATCCACTCACCTCCCCCCGCAATATTGCCACGGTGCAGTTCTGCCCAAAGCGCATTCTCGGTAATCCCGGGCCTCAACGCTTCCCGCATTTGCTGGACCGCATCCTCACAAACAGAGATTGATTCACGCATAAGCGCGATCTCCCCCACGCTCTTTATCTCTCGCGCAACCTCCATGACCGTAAACCCGTCATGCACTTCGTAACCCAGCGACTCCATCTCCTGAACGCCTACTGGCGCCAACCGATCAATTGCAATTCGACGGTTACTGCCGCTGTGTTCTCTAATAATCGCGTCCATCGCCACAGCCCACTCTTTGGCTTTTTCTGCAACGGTGGGTCCCGCGCTCATATAAAAAAATGAAACCGGCTTTTCAATACGAGCAATGCCCGGCAGCCCCTCAGAGAGAAGTGACTTGCCGCCATACTCAAAAATAATCGCGCCTGAATTCGCAGGCACATATACATAACGCGCCTCATTATGTGAGCACCAGATCTGCATGTTGGTCGAATCAGTTGCATACCGGGTATTGAGTTGGTCATACAAGATAATGCCGGCAAGATCCTGGCGCACTAATTCGTCCTGAATTCGTTTTAAGCGATAACGCCTGACGTCGTCCAGGTCAGTCGGCGGGGTCACATATTCCATTGCACCATGTTGCCGCACCGTCATTAATTCATTTGCACTTAGGATATTCACTATGACTACCTCCCTGAAACAGGATTAGGGCACGTGCACCGAGACCCGTGCACGTTGCCAATCACTCATTAAGCATCAACTTCGACTGCGTCTTTAAAATAAACATATCGGTTAGTCGGCTCTGACATATACGTTGATGCGACACGTTTATGGATTGATGCGAAATATTTACAGTAATTGCTCATGTACAAACGAAAACTCATAGCCCCGTTCCGATATATCCAAAATCCGGTAGCCATTATCCCGAAGGCTCTGAATTAGATCTAAGAATTGATCGAATCCGATATCTGGATAGTTGTAATGAAACTCCACCAGCAATTGGCCAGGAAAAATCCCGGATGACATCATATCGGGCAATGCCTGCATTTCTGCACCTTCGATATCCATCTTCAGGACATCAATACCTTGATGGTCAAATGTCTTGCATAGTGTGGCTAATCGTCTCACCTCGCAGGCAACTGACCTAACGCCAGGCGGGACCACCGCTCCCGATCGATAGTTAAATTTGTAGGTTCGATTAGGCTCAATAAAATCAATCTCCCCATCACGATCCGAAAGACCTAAGGGGAAAAAATTGAAATTACCGGGAAGGTCTTGCTCACTGATCCATTCAACCGTGCGCGGCGTTGGATCAAACGCGTAAACGAGCGCACAATGATGAGCAATCATTTCCAGGTCCCAGCGTATATTATTGCCCACGCCCGCTGAATAAACGACTGATTCCGTGGGCAAGAGATGAGGCGCGATGGTCCAGAACCCGGATCGTGCGCCGTAGGCCACGGCTGGAATATCCAGTTCAATTTTTATGTCCGCTTTTGTAAGGCGCCTATGCCTTAGTCGCTGTTTTATTTTTTTGAAAGCCACAAATCGATCGCTTTGATCTAGTTGGAATCACCCAGCATATGCAGCGTCAACCATCGTGCCGCCAGCGCCGGTTTTTCAACCCCTTTGATTTCTACATGCACATCATAAGTCAGCAGCCACTGGGCCGAACGGCGCTCCACTGCATCAGCCAACCAAAATCGGGCGCGAACAGATGCCCCGCTAGGTACAGGCTGAATAAAACGCAACTTATCAAATCCATAGTTAATGCTGACTTTGGCACTCTCAATCGCGAGACATGCTTGATAAGCAAAGCTTGGCAACATCGATGCAATCAAAAAGCCATGCGCAATCGTGCCCTCAAAGCCGGCCTCTGATGACGCGCGTTCTGGGTCCAGATGGATAAATTGAAAATCATTTGTGCAATCGGCAAATGCCGAAATCCGCGATTGATCAATCTCCACCCAATCTGAAACGCCCGTTTCTTGACCCACCCAGTCACCCAAATTAAATGCAGAGGCCTGATTGGTTGACATACGGCAGTAATCGATTAACTGGCAAGATAGCGGACACCGCTATCGAGACCTTCGAGCGTTAACGGATACATGTGATCCTCAACCAATTCCTGAATAAGGCCAATTGACTGTGTATAACCCCAATGTGCTTTGGGAGTGGGGTTTAGCCAGATCACTTTTTCAAAGTTTTCCAGCAGACGAGTCATCCAGGTAACGCCTGACTCCCGATTCATGTATTCCACACTTCCACCAACACTGACCACTTCATAAGGCGCCATCGAAGCGTCTCCTACGATTATGACTTTATAGTCGCGTTGGTAAGTGTTCAAAATTTCCCAGGTTGGAATGGTCTCCGTACGTCGACGCTGATTATTACGCCAAAAAAAGTCGTAAAAAAAATTATGGAAATAAAAATAATCTAGATGCTTAAACTCTGCTCTTGCGGCGGAAAATAACTCCTCACAGGTTTTGACGTAGGGATACATTGACCCGCCCACATCAAAAAACACCAGAATTTTCACCGCATTGTGACGCTCAGGCACCATCCGGATATCGAGCAACCCCGCATTTCTGGCCGTTGATCTAATGGTGTCATCCAAGTCCAGCTCCTCGTTGGCGCCGCTTCTGGCAAATTTCCGCAAACGTCTGAGCGCCATCTTGATACTTCGCGTACCGATTGCAACGGAGTCATCAAGATTCTGGAATTGCCGCTCTTCCCAAACCTTAACGGCTCTCTGGTTTCGACTTTCACCCCCGATCCGAATTCCCTCAGGGTGATAGCCGCTATGTCCGAACGGGGACGTGCCGCCGGTTCCGATCCATTTGCTACCACCTGAATGCCGTTTTTCCTGCTCCTCGAGGCGCTGACGAAATGCATCGAGCAATTCCTCCAGACTCCCCAAGGATTCAATCTTTGCCTTATCTTCCTCGCTTAAGTATTTTTCGACCGCAGCGCGCAGCCATTCCTCGGGAATCAACGCATTAATAACATCATCAATAGATTCCATCTCGTTAAACCAGGCTGAAAATGCCCGATCAAAACGATCGAAGTACTTCTCATCCTTTACAAGGCAGGTTCGCGACAGCAGATAAAAATCATCAACAGAAGCAAACGCGATTCTCGCGTTTAATGCTTCGAGCATGATTAAATATTCCTTAATGGACACCGGAATCCCGGCGTTCTTGAGGGCCTGAAAAAAGCTAATCAGCAAAATGACGGCTCCGAAAATCTAGCTTGATGGACGCTCTCGGCGCGCCATAAATGCCAAACGCTGCAGCATATGGACATCTTGTTCATTTTTAAGCAGCGCGCCATACAGCGGCGGAATTGCGTTATTCGGATCACGCGATTTAAGAATCTCGTCGGGGATATCATCGGCCATCAGCAGTTTCAGCCAGTCAATCAGTTCTGACGTTGAGGGCTTTTTTTTAAGTCCCGGAATTTCTCGAACCTCAAAAAAAACTTCAAGGGCTTCTTGAATCAAATTTTTTCGGATATCCGGGTAGTGAACCTCCACGATCTTTTCCATTGTCGTTTTGTCTGGAAACGATATAAAGTGAAAAAAACAACGTCTCAAAAATGCGTCGGGCAATTCCTTCTCATTATTACTCGTAATGACCACGATAGGCCGCTGTTTAGCGGCAATCATTTCGCCCGTCTCGTAAACAAAAAATTCCATTCGATCAAGTTCAAGCAGGAGATCATTTGGAAATTCAATGTCTGCTTTGTCGATCTCATCAATTAATAGCACCGACTGTTCTTCGGAAGTAAAGGCCTCCCACAGTTTTCCCGGGCGAATGTAATTCTCGATCGATTCCACCCGGTTATCACCAAGTTGGGAATCTCTCAATCTCGATACAGCATCGTATTCATATAATCCCTGTTGCGCCTTACTCGTTGATTTAATGTGCCAGCGGATCAATGGCTTCCCAAGAGACTCGGCGATCTCCTCAGCAAGCATGGTTTTGCCAGTGCCTGGCTCTCCCTTTATCAAAAGAGGTCTCTCAAGCGTAACGGCAGCATTCACTGCCATTGAAAGATCTTCCGTCGCGACGTAACGCTCTGTCCCGTTAAAACTCATTTTTTGCTCCAATTCAGTTCAGCGGCGATGATATCAATATTTGGTGTACCGCCGAATACATCCGGGCGGACCCTGACCTGGCTAATCCCCTCCCGCATCGACAATCGCTAAATCAACCCGTTTGGGTGTCATCTTTCAGAGTGATTTTGGTTAAATTTAAGGCAAAATACCCAATCTTTCTTTGACTGGATTTTTTTATGCTGAAAATTTTCGCCGCGCCGTCGAGTATTGCGCTTGCCTCTGTCCTCCTTCTCGAGGAGGTCGAAGCTGACTACGAACTGGCTGTGCTCGATTTTTCGAAAGGTCAACAACGTGGGCCTGAGTATCAAACCGTCAACCCAAAAGGACGCGTACCCGCACTCATCACTGAAGACGGCGTCCTAACAGAGACACCCGCGATTCTGGTCTACATTGCGCAACGTTATGGGCCAGGTTCGATGATTGGCGCAAACGAGCCATACGCCTTTGCGAAAATTCAGGAATTGAACAGTTACCTTGCCTCCACCGTACATGTCGCCCACGCGCATCGGTTCCGGGGCGCAAGATGGACTGATGACCCGCACGCGCTTGAGGCCATGACCAAAAAAGTGCCTGAGACAATGGCAGCCGCCGTTAGCCTGATAGAAGAACATTTTTTTGTTGGCCCGTGGGTTACCGGTGATGCGTACACCATATGTGACCCTTATCTTTTCACGCTATGCTCTTGGCTTGAAGGCGATGGAGTCGATACGCAAGCATTTCCAAAATTACTCGCACACCGAGAAAAAATGCTCTCCCGGCCTGCAACACAAGCCGCGATAAAGCGACTCGGCTGAGCCGGCTAAAAAACGCAAATCAATGATTGGAAAAACTAACAATGTTTAAAGCTGAATTACTGCGAGAGATACGGGATCGTTTTCATCACGTTGATCAATGCCCCTATCAGGGGTCTCGTATCTTTTTTGAAAATGCGGGCGGCTCTCTGACGCTGAAATCCGTTGTGGAAGTCAGCGCGCATTTCGCCTCCATTCCGGATAACCAGGGTCGGGACAACCCCGCCAGCCGGGAACTGGTCCGCGTCATTAATAAAGCACGCGAAGACATGATGACCTTCTTTGGCGTCTCTGAGGGTGTGGTGTTTACCGGGGAAAGCGGAACTGAGCTTCTTTTTCGCTTGGTGCGCGCTGCAATATTCGGTTCGGCCGAAGGTGGCAATGTCATTGGCAGTACGCTTGAGCATCCGGCAACCGCTAGCGCCCGCAGTCAATGGTCTCCCGTCGCCGGAAAAGAAAATATCAGCATTGCCCATGATAAAGATCAGGCAATGGTCACCGCTGAACACTACCTTGAGCATGTAACTGCGGAAACGCGAGTCGCGACCATTATTCAGACAAGTCCCGTCGTCGGTATGGCAGTAGATGTCAAAAAAATTGCTGAGGCAATCAGATCAAAATCGCCAGACTGTTTCATTATTGTGGACAGTATCCAACACGCGGCTCATGGCGTGATGGATATTGGCGCAATCGGCGTCGACGGCTGCGCCGTATCAGGATACAAAGTGTTTTCACGTCACAACTATGGGGTCGCCTGGGTCTCCCCTCGACTCAGCACACTTCGTCACGAAAAATTGGACGGTACCGCTGATAACTTTTGGGAATTAGGGACTCGGGATACCGGCGCTTTCGCAACATTCAGCGAAGTCGTGAATTACCTTGAATGGTTAGGCAGTCAACTGACAGAGTCAACTGATCAAAGAACCCGACTTGAAACAGCGGGTCACGCTATGGCAGAGCAAGAGCAGCATCTCGTCGATGTTGCGATTAACGGCGCGGAAGGACGGACCGGCATCCGTGATTTGCCTGGCGCATTCATTCTGGGCGGCGCTGATAATCCTCATCGAGAGGGCCTTGTTTCCTATGCCTTTGCCAATAAACCTTCTGTCGAAGTGGTCTCCGAATTAAACGAACGCGGGATCAGAACCCATCTCAGAAAAGCCGACTATTTCTCGGGAAGTGTATTGAACCCACTTGATATGGACAGCTGCATTCGAACCTCTTTTTGTCACTACAATTCAAAAGAAGAAGTATTGATGCTACTTGATGCGCTAAATGAGATTATTGGCGCTTAAACCCTCAAATTTGTTTAGGAGATTACCCAATGGCTAAGGGATACTGGATGTCGGCATACCGCGAAATTCTTGATCCGGAAAAGTTAGCAGCCTATGCTGCAATCGCGGGAGAAGCTGTCAGGGAAAATGGCGGTCACTTTCTTGCTCGTGGCGGGCAAATGGAACCCAAAGAACATGCGGTCGCTGAGCGCACGGTTCTTGTCGAATTTGAAAGCTACGAACGTGCGCTCTCAACCTATGCCTCACCAACCTACCAGAAGGCGTTGGAAGCGCTTGATGGAGGCGTGATTCGAGATTTTCGAATTGTTGAAGGCGTCGAGTAACTTTTTAAGTCATTAGGAGTAGGTCTCTTGTCTGAAGTCACTGTAATCGGCGGTGGGATTATTGGGGTATGCTGCGCACTCTCGCTGCAACGTCAGGGAATTGGCACCACACTTATCGAACGGGGCGATATTGGCGGTGAAGCAACACTGGGAAATTGTGCGCTCATGGCGCGTAGTGAGATCGTTCCACTATCAAAACCTGGTGTCATGAAGAAACTGCCAGGATGGATTCTCGATTCGGAAGGGCCGCTCGCTGTTCGGCCTGGACACCTCCCAACCGCAATACCCTGGCTGCTTAAATTTCTGCGAAATGCCAGGGCGGATCGTGTTGCACAGATCTGTCACGGACTGGGTGAAATTGCCAAACTTGCTCAGGATGATTTTGATAACGTCATTGAAGCCGCCAACATAAAGGATATTTGGGCAGAAAATGAGGTGCTCTATCTCTATGACTCCAAGAGTCAGTACGATGCCGATACATTCAGTTGGAATCTACGAGAAGCCGAAGGATGCTTCGTCACTCCGCTTAATAAAAACGAACTGCGGGATCTTGAGCCTGATGTAAAAACCGATGAAAAATTTGGAGTGATCGCCAACGGCTGGAAATCCTTTACCAATCCACAAAGACTGACCAAAGAGCTCGCAAATTTCTTCGTTGCTTCAGGCGGAAAGATTATCGCGCAAGATGTCGCACGCATCACGATGCTTAACGGACGGGCGGATCAGGTTAAATTTGAGAATGGCGAGACCCTCAAGCTCGATAAGCTCGTTGTTGCAGCTGGATGCTGGGCAGGACGGCTACTATCAGACATGGGCATTCGCATCCCGCTTGCGCCGCTTCATGGATATCATACCGACCTTCCGGACAGCGGCGTAAAACTCTCGAGAGCAGTCATTTATGCGCCAGGCGGCTTTGTTAATACGCCGGTCGAAACCGGTCTTCGTATCGCCGGAACGGTGGAAATCGCGCCTGTCGATGCAAAGCCGAACTTTCGCCGCGCCGAAGTTCTGGTCGAAAAAGCAAAAAGAAATCTTTTCCCGCAGTTGAATACATCCAACGGCAGCCAGTGGATCGGTGCGCGTCCCTTCATGCCCGACACCTTGCCGGTCATCGGTCCTGCCCCAAAGGTCAATAACGCTTGGCTCGCGGTGGGTCATGGACAGCTTGGACTCACGATGGGTCCCACCACGGGTGAATTAATCAGCGCGCTTATTCTCGGCAAGACCCCTGCAATCCCTATCGAGGCTTATCGGGCCGACCGCAGATATGTTCAATAACAACAAATACGCGCAGAAGGAGAATAGGAAATGAGCAAAGTTTGCGTGATCGCAGGGGTGGGCCCTGGAAACGGCGCGTCAATAAGCAAGCGCTTTGCAGTAGAGGGATATACCACTGTCATGCTGGCGCGAAACGAGGACTATCTGTCTGAGCTGAGCGCGACAATTGATAACTCAATCGGGATTGCCTGTGATCTCTCATCTCCCGACTCAATTGAAAAAGCGTTTGCTCAAATTAGTAGAGAATTTGGAACGATCGATACACTTGTTTATAACGCAGGATCCGGACTTTGGCGTTCTGTTCTGGAAACCACGCTAGATGACCTATATAGCTCCTGGGCCGTCAATGTGCGGGGTCTGCTTGGATGCGCTCATCAAGTCACGCCAGGAATGCTTGAAAAACACTCGGGCAATATAGTGGTTATTGGCGCAACAGCTTCGTTGCGTGGCGGACCTCAATCCGCTGCATTTGCCTCCGCCAAGGCCGGTCAGCGCAGCCTTGCGCAGTCGCTGGCAAAAAAACTTGGATCAGAAGGCATCCATGTCAGTTATTTGATCATCGACGGCATTATTGATCTTGAGCGAACACGGGCCTGGCTACCTGATAAGCCTGACGATTTCTTTATGAAAGCTGACGAAATTGCTAAAAATGTCTACGCGCTCACTCAGCAGGATCAATCAGCTTGGACATTCGAATTAGATTTGCGACCCTTCGGCGAAAACTGGTAGCCGGCCCAGAGGCTGGCTGGTCATCATCGACGATTTTTTGTAATCGGTTAATTCTTTTAAAGTTTTACATTACCGAAGAGCGACGACTAAAAGCAGTGTCAAACTAACCAAAAACGAGATGCCGGTACGAATGGTGTTAAAAAAATTCCATCTCGTCTCAAATTTTTGACGCTCTACGCTTAACGTTTTGTTATCTGTCTTTTCGATATTTATTTTTTTAATGTGATTATTTAAGGGTAAGTGAACTGAGAGCGTGATCCCTTGCACGCCAAGCAAATAAACAACCCCAACAAAAACGATTAGCCAGGCCTCTGGTAATCCAACACTTATTATTGAACTTAAGATTGCACCAACAACCGAGATGACAGAACCTAACCAAGTTAAAATGAAAAGCGGTTGATTATCCTGAATGACCCCATCCGTCACCTGAAATGCTTTTATAAACTCTTTATCGTCAAGCTTGGACAGACCCGGCATGATGACAACTGCATATAAAAGGGTAAATCCGGTAACCAGAGTGCACGATAAGATGGAGCAGATGAGTGAAACCTCTAAAAAATTCATTATCTATTGCCTTAATCTGCTCGCACCATCAACAATAATATCGATTTTTCAATGAGTGCGTTGTGGTTGGCCATGCTTTAGAGAGGCATTGATAATTGTCATGCCGTTGTCTGAGAGGCGCTATACGCATCTTCAGGCTGAAGATTTAGTTAAGAGGTCGGGATGAATGGGGTTAACTGGTCCCAGCTTGACGCTGACCCCCACTAATCAACTCCAGTTCAAAGTCAGTCAGATCACCATCTTGTCCTAGAAAGTCAGCGTGGGCATAGACCTCATCTGATGTAATGGTAAAGCCATGTGTCTTGGCAAGGGTTGCTATGCCATCTCCCATCCCTGACCCATTGGCGGTTGCGGTATTGATGATGGAGATGACTTGCTCTTGAAGGTCATCGTTCTCAAGAACGGCATTACGGAAAGATTGGAAGTCGGTCATGGTTTTTTCCTGATTAAGAGTGGCCCTGAGAATTCTGACCACCGCTAATCAACTCCAGTTCAAAATCAGTCAAATCACCATCTTGTCCCAGAAAGTCCTGATGGGCATAGACCTCATCTGAAGTAATGGTGTAGCCATGTGTCTTGGCAAGGGTTGCTATGCCATCTCCCAGTCCTGAACCATTGGCTGTTGCGGTATTGATGATGGAGATAACTTGCTCTTGAAGATCATCGTTCTCAAGAACGGCATTACGGAAAGATTGGAAGTCGGTCATGGTTTTTTCCTGATTAAGAGTGGCCCTCAGAATTCTGACCACCGCTAATCAACTCCAGTTCAAAATCAGTCAAATCACCATCTTGTCCCAGAAAGTCCTGATGGGCATAGACCTCATCTGATGTGATGGTAAATCCATGAGTCTTGGCAAGGGTTGCTATGCCATCTCCCATTCCTGAACCATTGGTTGTTGCGGTATTGATGATGGAGATCACCTGTTCCTGAAGGTCATCATCTTCAAGGACGGCGTTACGGAAGGATTGGAAGTCAGTCATAAGATTGTCCTACTAAGGTTGGAATGAATGGGGTTAACTACTACCACTGGGTCTAGAACCCCCCTGACCCCCACTAATCAACTGCAACTCAAAGTCAGTCAGATCACCGCCCTCTCCCAGAAAGTCCTGATGGGCATAGACCTCATCTGAGGTAATCGTGTAGCCATGTGTCTTGGCTAATGTGGCAATACCATCACCTAATCCAGAACCATTGGCTGTTGCGGTATTAATGATGGAGATGACTTGCTCTTGCAGGTCATCATCTTCAAGGACGGCATTACGGAAGGATTGGAAGTCTGTCATTGAATTGTCCTACTGAGGCTGGGGTGAATGAGATTAACTAGAACCGCTCTTACCACCCACCTGACCCCCACTGATCAACTCCAGTTCAAAGTCAGTCAAATCACCATCTTGTCCTAAAAAATCCTGATGGGCATAGACCTCATCTGATGTAATGGTAAAGCCATGTGTCTTGGCAAGGGTTGCTATGCCATCTCCCATCCCTGACCCATTGGCGGTTGCGGTATTAATGATGGAGATCACTGCTTCTTGAAGATCATCATCTTCAAGAACGGCATTACGGAAGGAATTAAAGTCGGTCATGGGATTCTCCTGATTAAAAACCGCAGTTGTTGCCTGAAGTGCCCCATGGCTTCCCATTAGGGCAGATGGTGTCTGTGTTTGCTTTGACACCTATCAGGTACGCACCACTCAGGTCCGCTTTAATCAGGTTCGCAAGCCTCAGATTCGCACCACTCAGATTCGCACCACTCAGGTCCGCTTTAAACAGGTTCGCATTCCTCAGATTCGCATCATACAGCTTCGCAGCAGACAGGTTCGCACCACTCAGGATCGCACCAGTCAGGTTCGCATCATACAGGTTCGCAGCAGACAGGTTCGCCAAAACCAGGTTCGCATTTGTCAGGTTCGCCTTACCCAGGTTCGCATTTGTCAGGTTCGCATGCCTCAGATTCGCACCACTCAGGTCCGCTTTAATCAGGAGCGCATGCCTCAGGTTCGTAGAACTCAGGTTCGCATTCACCAGGTTCGCAATTGTCAGGACCGCACCAGTCAGATTCGCATCATACAGGTTCGCCAAAACCAGGTTCGCATTTGTCAGGTTCGTATAACTCAGGTTCGCATGAGGCATGATGTAGTAATTTTTCTCACGAATAGAAAACCAACCACACCTTGTCCTTTCGGTACTGTGGGTCTGATAACCCGAACCCCGACAATCCCCATACGGAAACGCATTGTCTGTCTTGGAGAATTCAACACCCCCACTGGAGTCAGGTCCAGAGCAAGAGGTGAGTAGGAGGGTTGAGAGGATGAGAGGGATTATTTTTTTCATATGTGAATCATACGGTTAATACTGAAAGAAATCTAACAGTCACTTACTGATTAGTAAGCAATAAAAAAGCCGAAGAGAACTGCTACAACCGTAGCAATGAGGAAGAATTTGAGCATGATGTTTTCCTCTCAAAGGCGGGGTTTTAACTCCCTGCCCTATCTATCGAAGATAGATCGGGTTAAGCGATCAATCGAAGATTGATAGCAATACCGAAACGCTAGAGGATTATCAGATATGTTATTCTAAATTTTCAACTAACCAATCTGAACGGAATCATGGGTGAAAGTGGCCACAAAGTGGCCACAGATACAGCAGACCAAAAGTAAAACTCTAGAGATAAAGACCGTTAGTCCCTGAAATTTGTGAACTGCAAAGGTAGATCAACATCCTCTTCTTTAAGGAACGCAATCGCCGCCTGAAGATCATCACGTTTCTTGCCCGTTACCCGCAACTGATCTCCTTGAATTGCAGTCTGGACCTTAAGCTTGCTGCTTTTGATTTTCTTCACAATGGTTTTAGCTAACGCCCCCTCAATACCGCTTCGGACGGTAACCTGTTGCTGAGCTTTTCCGCCGCCACGCTCCTCAACTTCCCCCGCCTCAAGACAGGCGATATCGATACCGCGCTTAACCAGTTTGATATCGAGAATATCCCGTACCTGTGTCACCTTGAACTCGTCATCAGCGTAAATCGTCATCAAAGGCTCTGCGTACTCAACGCGCGCATCCGAGCCTTTAAAATCAAATCGATTCGTGACCTCTCGATTTACTTGATCAATAGCATTTGCGAGTTCATGTTCATCAACTTCACTCACGACATCAAAAGAAGGCATAGTATCTCCACCGATAAATTGTTAGGCGGCAGCGTATCCGCCATCGACCATGTAAAACCCGCCTGTGCAATAGGCTGACGCTTCTGACGCTAAAAAAACAGCCAACCCAGCGAGATCTTGGGTCTCTCCAAGCCTACCCATCGGGATTTTACTCAGAAAACGCTCCCGGTTTTGATCATCACGCCATAACGCCTCGCTGAACTTGGTCTTGATCAAACCAGGACAAATAGCATTGATTCGAATGTTGTCCTTGCCCCAATCCTGGGCCATGGCTTTCGTCAGGTTAATCAGCGCCGCCTTGCTGACGCTGTACATACCAATCCCTTTCTCAGGCGTAAGCCCGCCGATTGAGCTGAGATGGATAATCGACCCGCCACCGCGAGCCTTGAGTATCGGATAGGCTTTATTGCAAAGCATCAGCGGACCTTTAAGATTGACATCGATTATCTTGTCAAACGCACCGCTGTCCGTCTGGTCTATCGACCCATAAACAGGATTAGTCGCCGCATTGTTGACGATGATGTCGAGCGCTCCGTATTGTGATACCACGCTATCGACCAAAGCCTCGACTTGTTCCAAGCGGCCCATGTTGGCTGCGATTGCTGCGGCCTCAAAACCCCTGCTTTTGATTTGCTGCGCGACACAATCAACGGCCTCCTGCTTCCGACTACTCACCACGACACTTGCACCATATTCGGCGAGTGCATGAGCAATCGTCTCGCCGATCCCTTTGCTCGCACCGGTCACGAGTGCCACTTTACCGGTCAGCTCAAAAAGAGAACGCGTTGTACCGTTTTTTGTCATCTGCCGCTCGTCTGCTGCGCCTACTGTTTAGTGAGTCACCATCCCTCCGATATGACTATTCTAGTCTCAGACTCTTTAAAGATGTCGGATCTTCCCCTAACCCAGCTCAGGCGACAGGCCTCGTGGAATTTTCTTTTCTTTATCAAAGAAGGGTAACGTGACGATCTCGCAGTCATGCTCATCCCCCACAGCATCTTCTATGGTCAATGTTTTGCCTACCCACGTCTCGCCATCCAACAATCCATGATCAAAAACAACATATCCGACACCGCATTCCAGCGTCGGTGACCAGCAACTGCTTTTGGTAATGCCAACCGGTTGGCCACTTTCCAAAATCGTAAGACCCGCATTCACCTTTGCCTCCTTACTGACATACCCGAACAAACGACACGCCTTAGACGCTTTTTCAAGTGCCACTTTGCCCACGAAATTGTCCTTTGTGAGATCCACAAATGTGCCCAGCCCTGCATCAAATGGCGTCATCGTCAGATCAATATCGGACTGATAATCAAGAATTCCTGCTTCTACTCGACGAAGACCGAGCGACGCGCTGCCAGAACGCTCTAGATTAAATGCCTCTCCAACCGAAAACAGGTAATCCCATAAGGCCGAGTGATCAAGGTTTTCATTGCCGTAGATTTCGATCCCCATTTCGTTTGTCCAGCCCGTTCGCGAGACCAGAACGTTTTGACCGCCAAAATCAAACATCCCCGCATCGAAGTAACGAAAACGCTCGGGAATCTGGCCGGGTGCAGCGGCCTCGAGAAACTTTAAAGCGTTTGGTCCCTGAACCTGAAGCACACGGGACTTCGGATCCCGAATAGTGACCTCCATCCCGTCCGAGAGGGCAAGAAACCACTTGGTGGTATCGCCATTTGCTTCAACATACCAAAATCGATCTTCAGCCAGTCGAATCAGCACCCCGTCCATGACAAGCCCACCATGGGGAGCACAGATGATGCCGTAACACGCTCGCAAAACAGGTAGATTACTTATTCTTCGCGTGAACGTTTTCTCCAGTAAAAGGACCGCATCCCTACCCGAGATCTCAATCGGTCTCTCCGGAATATCGTAAAGCATTAGATTTTTACGAAGCTTCCAATAACTCTCAATGGGATCATCAGTATCTGTTCCTACCGCTGACAGCCGCCCGGCGTAAATCGAATACATCATTCCGTCGGCCATCCATTTATCTGCATACGGTGACTGCTCGACCCCTCGCCTGAAGATGCTGACCGTTGATGAATTGCCCGCATGGGCTCCTCGATACACCATATGAATGAGTTCTTTAGCGTCCATTTTTTCCTTCATAAATTGAGTGAGCAAGTCGTTCTAAAACGACACACTTTTTCGAACTGTGAAGCGGAATGTATACTGTTTGCGTGAAGGCAACCAGACATAATTTAGGCCCCATTATTTATCCCGGTTTACACAAATCGATTGGGACAAATATCAATGGCCCTAGCTTGATTCGCGTACCCGATTGGGTGGCATCGCCACTTGGCAAGCTCTATCTTTATTTCGCCCATCACAAAGGCAAGACCATAAGGCTTGCATACGCTGATCAGATTGAAGGCCCTTGGGCGATCCACACCCCCGGCGCTCTGAACCTCACGGACTCTTTATTTCCTGACGTCGATCCACCCGACCCTCCGCTTCACGACCGTCCGATATGGGCAAACACGCTACCCGGAGGCTATCTTTACGCCCATATCGCCTCGCCCGACGTTCATAATGATGAACGCCAACAACGCATATGGATGTATTACCACGGCCTGCTCGAAAACGGGGATCAACAAACTCGCATTGCATATTCAAGCGATGGTTTGTGTTTCACGCCCGAGACGCCGCTGCTGGGCCCCCCCTATTTTCGAGTTTTTCAATTCCAAAAATGGTGGTATGCCATCACTTGGCGAGGACGATTTTTGCGGGCCAATCACTGGAAAGGCCCCTTTGAGGCGCAACAAGATCCAGGTCCGGCAATGACACTTTTTGGATCAGACAGTAGTCTCGAATTGCGTCATCCGACAGCCTGTCTAAGAGGCGACACTCTCCACCTTTTCTTTTCCTGTCTCGGTGATCGACCGGAGAAAATTTATCACTGTGCTGGCAACGTCAGCGGAGATTGGAACGCGTGGCAGTTTTCCAAACCAGAGATTGTGCTCACCCCGGAGAGAGATTGGGAAGGCGCTGATCTACCCGTAACAACTTCAATAATCGGTGCTGCCGATACCCGTCTTCGTGAGCTTCGGGACCCCGGCGTTTTTATAGACGCGGAGGACGCCTATCTTCTGTACAGCGGTGCGGGCGAAGCCAATATTGGAATCGCCCGACTTGAGGGCTTCTAGGGCTTGGACTAACCCGATACGCTAGCGAGGGTTTCAGAAAACAACTCGACCGTGCGATCGATGTTCTTCAGTTTATCAAGGCCAAAAAGTCCGATGCGGAATGTCTTGAAGTCGGGCCCCTCATCGCACTGAAGCGGCACGCCGGCCGCGATCTGCATACCCTGCTCCATAAATTTTTTGCCGTTTTGGATATCGGTGTCATTGGTGTAACTCACAACAACACTTCCGGCTTGAAAGCCAGGCGCCGCAAGACTTTTAAATCCATGGGCCTCTAGCACCGCCCTCATTTTTGATCCGAGTTCTTCTTGGGCGTTTTTGACGGCGCCAAAACCCATTTCTTTGGTTTCTTGCATGACAGCGACAAAAGCACGAAGACTGTCAGTTGGCATTGTCGCGTGATAGGCGTGCCCCCCATTTAGATAAGTCGTCATAATCTCGTGCCACTTCTTCAGATCGCACGCGAAACTACTGCTCGTCGTTTCAGCAAGCCGCTCAACCCCAAGTGCGCTCAACATCACAAGTCCCGCACACGGCGAACCACTCCAACCCTTCTGCGGCGCGCTGACTAATGCATCGACACCACAGGCTTGCATATCTACCCAGAGCGTGCCCGATGCAATGCAATCCAGCACCATCATGCCGCCATGCTCATGCACCGCATCGGATAATGACCGAATATAATCATCAGGCAAAATCATGCCGGCCGATGTTTCGACGTGAGGCGCGAACACAAGATCAGGCTTTTCTGATCGAATCGCCGCTGTCACTTCTTCAATGGGCGCGGGTGCGTACGCAGGTTGGGCGCCTGATTCAATAGGCCGTGCCTTAAAAATCGAATGGGTTTCCGGAATATTTCCCGCTTCGAAAATTTGAGTCCAACGAAAACTGAACCAGCCATTTCGAACCACCAGACATTTCTTCCCTGTTGCAAACTGACGTGCCACCGCTTCCATGCCAAACGTTCCGCTCCCTGGAATAACGATCGCCGCGTCAGCGTTATAAGCTTCTTGAAGCGTGGAAGCGATATCTTTCATCACTCCCTGAAACGACTGCGACATGTGATTGAGGGCGCGATCCGTGTAAACAACCGAGTACTCTAGGAGACCCTCTGGGTCTACATCCGCTCTTAAGCCTGGCATGGTGTTCCTTTTAGTTTTTTTTCGTCGCTGAAATTCGACGATATGCTTTTATTCCTTCAAATCTTCGCACGCTCAATCAAGCCGATACAAACAATTTGTCGACAATTGCCATTCACAGAACTTTTGCAGGTATAAATTTTGTAGCAATCCCATCCTAAATGAGTAAAAAAGCAGTAAAACCACTCCGCCGATCCAATCCGCCATTGCAACATCATGCATCTTTCCCGCACACACCGCGGGTCAAAAAGGCGTATTGCCACCCGAAATAACGTATGCGTAAAATACTTCACGTTAACGTTACTTGGGGCGACCCACCTCCGCAGCAAAACACAGCGTTGCTGCTGATTAACCACAAGGATGGTTTTTATGAATGAAGACATCAAACCTTGGCTAAACCACTATCCCGCCGGCCTCAATTGGGATGCTGACATTAAACGCCAACCCCTCTATGAAACGCTTGCCCAGACAGCAGCACATCGTCGTGATCATGTTGCAATCGATTTCCTTGATTATTGTCTGACCTACGGAGAACTACTTGAGCAGGTTAAACGGACGGCTAAAGGCTTGCAGGCGATGGGTGTCAAAAAGGGAAGCCGGGTCGGTCTTTGTCTGCCCAACACACCCTACTCTGTGATTTGTTACTACGGCGTTCTTCGGGCAGGTGGCACCGTAGTCAATTACAACCCTCTATACGTCGAGCGTGAACTGGCCTTCCAGATCGAGGACAGCAAAACAGAAATTATGATCACAATGGATCTAAAGATTCTGTACTCCAAAGTCGAGGTCATGCTGAGCCAAACACCAAGCCTGCAAAAAATTGTTGTATGCCCAATGGCTGATATCTTACCCAAGATCAAAAGTGTTCTGTTTCGACTCCTGAAGAAAAAAGAACTCGCTACAATTCCAACGGATTCCAGAATCATCCCATTTCAGCAGCTTATCAGTCATGCTGGCACACCAGATCCTGTCGATATTGACCTTGATAAGGATATTGCGGTTCTTCAATACACGGGCGGCACCACGGGTCAACCCAAGGGGGCAATGTTGACCCAGGGCAATCTCTCGGCAAATGTGTCTCAGATGCAACTTTGGTACGGCGAACTGGACCAGACTCAAGAAAAGGTGCTCGGGATCCTGCCGTTTTTTCATGTATTTGCGATGACAGCCGTCATGAACTTTGCAATCGCAAGCGGCGCCCAAATGATCCTGCTACCGCGCTATGAGCTCAAACAAACGCTAAACACCATTCACAAGAAAAAACCCACAATTTTTCCCGCTGTACCCACTATTTATGCGTCCATTAATCAGGCCACCAATCTTTCAAAATTTGATCTCTCTACGATCCGATTCTGCATATCGGGCGGGGCGCCACTTCCACTTGAAGTGAAAGAGACTTTTGAGCGACTAACCGGCTGCCGACTGGTCGAGGGTTATGGCCTCAGCGAAACAGCCCCGGTTGCGACTTGCAACGCCATGCGAGATCTGAATAAACCCGGATCAATTGGCCAGGTAATGCCTCAAACTGAGATTTCGATTCATCACATCGAACCGCCACATGATCCCATGCCAATGGGTGAACGCGGTGAAGTCTGGATCAAAGGACCTCAAGTCATGATCGGCTATCTGAACCGGCCTGAAGACAATGCAGACAGCCTTCGAAATGGCTGGTTCCGGACTGGAGATGTGGGCTATGTTGATCGCGAGGGGCATTTTTTTCTCGTCGACCGTCTAAAAGATTTGATACTCTGCAGCGGCTATAACGTCTATCCACGAATGGTGGAAGAAGCAATCTATCTACATCCTAGCGTAGCCGAAGTCACGGTCATCGGCATTGATGACGAATACCGCGGTCAAAGCCCAAAAGCCTTCGTCAAACTCAAAGAAGGACAAGTCGTTGATGAAAGCCAAATGAAGGATTTTCTTCAGGACAAACTATCAAAAATTGA
Source organism: Arenicellales bacterium nBUS_48 (assembly GCA_051201575.1). GTDB lineage: Bacteria > Pseudomonadota > Gammaproteobacteria > Arenicellales > UBA868 > UBA868. The sequence continues at coordinate 2,325,353 of CP179197.1, forward strand.
GATGCCCGGTCAGATCGAATTTCGCGCAGAACTACCCAAAACCATAATCGGTAAACTTTCGAAAAAAGAACTCGTGGCTGAAGAATCAGAAAAACAAAGGTCTTTAGCTGAATGACCAACCGCTTTAATGAAGTAATGACGGTGACAGAACTTGCCCGAGAAACAGGAGTCACCGCAAGAGCCATCCGATTTTATGAGAGCAAGGGGCTCCTGCATCCCCAGCGGGCCGGCACGACCCGGATCTATACCCATCGGGAACGCGGCAGACTCCAACTCATTCTGCGCGGCAAGCGGCTGGGATTTAGTTTGACCGATATTGGCGATTACTTGAATCTATACGATGCAGATCCGACCCAGCAGGATCAAATTATGCTTTTGCTTGCAAAAGTCGATGCCCGTATCAAGGAACTGGAATCGCAAAAAATTGATCTGGAAGCCTCCCTGACTGAATTGTCTGCTGTTAAAGATCAGGCTTTACTGGCGCTAAAAAACAACACAAAACGTGTCGCCAACGGTTGATACCCGAACTCATTTTCTGATTCACATTTTTTAAGGAAAGACATCATGAAAGATATTGTAATTGCCGGTTATGCCCGGTCTCCCTTTCACTTTGCGAATAAAGGGGGTCTCACCAAGGTCAGACCCGACGACCTTGCCGCCCATGTCGTGAAAGGTCTGGTTGACCGCTCGGGTGTTAACCCGGAGGACATTGAAGATCTCATCCTCGGTTGTGCCTTCCCCGAAGGAGAGCAAGGCTTCAATATGGCTCGACTTGTCGGACTAATGGCTGGACTTCCTATTTCAGTTGCAGGCGCAACGATCAATCGCTTTTGTGGATCATCAATGCAGGCCATCCATATGGCGGCGGGCGCTATTCAAATGGGCGCGGGCGATGTTTATATTTGTGCTGGCGTTGAATCAATGACGCGAGTTCCAATGCCAGGATTTAACCCTATGCCGAATCCTGCGTTATTTGACACCATGCCCGCTGCTTATATGTCGATGGGAGAAACAGCGGAAAACGTGGGTCGCGAGTATCAAATTTCACGAGAAGAGCAGGAAATATTTGCCGTCAATAGCCAACAAAAAGCAGGTGTCGCGCAAAGCCAGGGGCGGTTTGCTGACGAAATTGTCCCCATTGACGTAAACGGCACAACCATTGATCAAGACGGATGCCTTCGTCCCAGCACTGATCTTGACGGACTGTCAGGACTCAAACTTGCTTTCGATGAAAACGGTACCGTAACGGCCGGAACCTCCTCGCCTTTAACTGACGGTGCCGCGGCTACGCTGGTCTGTTCTGCCGATTACGCAGCAAAAAATGGCCTCAAGCCAATGGCTCGTATTGCCAGTTTTGCAGTCTCGGGATGTAAGCCTGAAACCATGGGATTAGGGCCAATTTTTTCATCTCGCAAAGCCCTTTCCCGAGCTGGAATTACTTCCCAGGATCTATCGGTAATTGAAGTTAATGAAGCGTTTGCGACGCAGTCAATTGCCTCGCTGCGAGATCTTGATCTTGACCCGGCGACGGTCAATGTGGATGGGGGGGCAATCGCGATTGGCCACCCGCTTGGCGCAACTGGGGCACGGATCACGGGCAAAGCGGCGCAAATTCTGCAGAGAGACGGTGGTCGGTACGCACTTTCGACCCAATGTATCGGTGGAGGTCAGGGAATCGCTACTGTTCTAGAGGCCGTCTAAATGTCGACCATTCAAAAAGTTGCGGTCATTGGGTCAGGTGTAATGGGATCAGGTATTGCGGCACAAGCCGCTAATGCTGGAATGGGTGTCGTCCTGCTCGATATCATTGACAGCGACAATCCTGACCGAAGCTCAGTAGCGCGCAGCGCAATCGCGCGAATGTTGAAAACGGTCCCCGCGCCTCTCATGCACCCGCGGAATGCTAAACAGATTACGCCAGGCAATATCGAAGATGATCTTGCCTTAGTAAATGACTGCGATCTCATTATTGAGGTTGTTCTCGAAAACCTTGAAATCAAACAGTCGCTCTATCAAAGCTTGTTGAAACACCGAAAGCCGGGCAGCATCGTCACCTCAAATACCTCCACCATTCCGCTCCATAACCTGGTCGACAAAATGCCGGAGGATTTTCGTCAGCACTTTGCAATCACGCACTTTTTTAACCCACCCCGCTACATGCGGCTCCTTGAGATCGTTGCAGGACCTGATACCAAACCCGAGGTCATTGAGACACTCCGAAACTTCGGCGATCGCCAGCTCGGCAAATCAGTTGTCGACTGCAAGGACACGCCAGGCTTTATTGCTAATCGCATTGGTATCTTATGGATGGGTGTCGCTGTGCGTTTTGCTTTTGAACACGAAATGGCAGTAGAAGAGGTAGATGCCATTATTGGCAAGCCCATGGGCATCCCCAAGACCGGTGTTTTCGGCCTGCTTGATTTGGTGGGTATTGACTTACAGCCTCATGTTGAACGATCGATGCTATCAACGCTCCCGCAATCAGATATGTACCGGGACATTCATCGACCCAGCGCGTTCATCGAGAAAATGATTGCCGACGGCTATACCGGAAGAAAAGGCAAAGGCGGGTTTTATCGTCTAAATCGATCAAATGGTGCCAAAGTCAAAGAAGCGGTTGATCTCAAAACCGCTGAATATCACCCCGTGATCAAAGCTGATCTTGAGAGTATTGAGGCCGGGCGTGCCGGCTTACGCCAATTAGTCGAACACCCCGATCGCGGGGGTCAATATGCGTGGCGTGTCTTGTCGCATACCCTAAGCTATTCAGCATCCCTGATTCCTGAAATAGCCGATGATGTACACGCAATTGATGAGGCTATGAAATCTGGCTACGCCTGGAAATGGGGGCCATTCGAGCTAATCGATAAACTGGGTCCCCGCTGGTTTGCTGAAAAACTGAAGGCTGACGGAATGGCAGTGCCCGCCCTGCTAGAGCAGGTGGGAGATGGATCTTTTTATCGTACACACAACGGCGCGTTACAGCACTTTGATACCGATGGCAGTTATCGCAATGTCCGCCGGCCGGCAGGCGTGCTTTTGTTATCCGATCTCAAACGCGCAACCGAAAAAATCGCCGGCAACCGCTCAGCCAGTATTTGGGATATTGGTGATCACGTGATGTGCCTTGAGTTCCATTCAAAAATGAACGCAATTGATGAAGGCATTATGCAAATGGCAGTCGAGGCCACCAAACTCGCTTCCACCAAAGGTTACAAGGCGCTCGTCATCCACAATGAGGGGACGAACTTCTCAGTGGGCGCAAATGTGGGTCTCGGCTTGTTCGCCGCAAATATCGCAGCTTGGCCCAACATCACCGAATCGGTAAAGCAGGGACAAGAGGTTTACAAGAAACTTAAGTTTGCACCTTTTCCGGTCGTCGGTGCCCCATCCGGAATGGCGCTGGGAGGTGGATGTGAGGTGCTTTTGCACTGTGATGCGATTGAGGCGCATGCTGAAACCTATATGGGCCTAGTTGAGGTTGGCGTCGGCCTTGTGCCTGCTTGGGGAGGTTGCAAGGAGATGCTGCTGAGATGGAGCAATAATCCCAAACACGCCAAAGGGCCGATGCCCGCTGTCACTAAAGTTTTCGAGACCGTAGCCACCGCCACTGTTGCAAAATCAGCTGAAGAAAGTCGCGCCTTGATGTTCTTGCGACCGAGTGATGGCATCGTGATGAATCGGGATCGCCTCCTAATGGAGGCCAAGACAAGAGCCTTGGCACTGGCAGAAGATTACTCTCCGCCTGAACCTCAAGAACTTCGGTTACCTGGCCCTTCAGGTGAAACAGCCATGAACATGGTGCTCGAAGATTTTCATAAAGCAGGGAAGGCAACGCAGCACGATGTCACGGTAGGTAAAAAGCTTGCCTATGTTCTTGCGGGAGGAAAAACGGATCCAACCGATCCCATAACTGAAGACAAGCTACTGGGTCTTGAGCGCAGTGCAATTGTGAGCCTGCTTCGCACGCCCCAGACTCTCGATCGAATCGAACATATGCTTGAAACCGGAAAACCATTGCGCAACTAAATTAGCGAGACATATTTATGCCCAGTTACTCTGTACCCCTTCGAGATATGAAGTTTGTATACAACGAACTTTTTGATCCCACTGAAATCTCGGCGCTGCCTGGTTTTGAGGACGCGACCGAAGACCTCATCAATCCAATTCTTGAAGAAGCGGCCCGACTCGCTGAAAACGAGCTGTTTCCGCTGAATACCAGTGGTGATCTCGAGGGTTGTCAATTTGATAATGGTCATGTCACAACACCGCAAGGCTTCATTGATGCCTACAGGCAATACGCTGAGGGTGGCTGGGTCGGTTTGCCGTGTGATCCCAAGTACGGTGGGCAAGGTATACCCGCGGCAATCAATGTGCTCATGGAAGAAATGGCTTGCTCGGCAAATGTGTCGTTTGCCACTTACGTGGGTCTTACCCGTGGCGCCTATCGGGCCGTTAACACATTTGCCAATGATGATTTAAAGAATCAGTTTTTACCTAAAATGGTCAGCGGCGAATGGTCAGGCACGATGTGCCTGACTGAGCCGCAATGTGGAACAGACCTAGGACTGATCAAAACAAAAGCAGCGCTTCAAAGCGACGGCACATACACGCTCAGCGGCACGAAGATTTTCATCACAGCAGGAGAGCATGACCTCACCCAGAATATTATCCATCTGGTTCTGGGTCGCTTGCCTGATGCGCCCAAAGGCATAAAAGGAATCAGTCTTTTCCTGGTCCCTAAATTTTTACCGGATACTGAGGGCAATCCAGGCACCCGCAACCCGATTTTTTGCGCCCGAATCGAAAATAAAATGGGCATCAAAGCGTCGGCAACCTGTGAAATGAATCTCGACGGTGCAACGGGATGGCTCATCGGAGAACCCCACAAAGGGATGCGGGCCATGTTTACCATGATGAATGATGCGAGACTTGGCGTGGGTATTCAGGGCTTAGGCATTGGTGAGAGCGCTTATCAGGCGGCCGCCACCTACGCCCGTGATCGTCAACAAGGTCGGGCACTCACTGGCGCCAAGACGCCTGACTCACCAGCAGATTCGCTACTCGTTCATCCCGATATCCGGCGCACGTTGCTGACCATGCGCGCGTTCACAGAAGGGGCTCGAGCGCTTGCGGTTTGGATTGGTCGCAACATTGATATTCGCGATCATAGCGACGACACCGAAGCTAAAAAACAGGCGGACGATATCGTTCAGCTATTAACCCCTATTGTGAAATCATACCTATCTGAGGCGGGACACGACAATGCTCAAATGGCCGTTCAGATTTATGGTGGACACGGCTATATCCGCGAAAATGGCGTTGAGCAATATGCCCGAGATGCCCGGATTGCAATGATCTATGAAGGCGCTAATGGTATTCAGGCGTTGGATCTCGTCGGTCGAAAAATGCCTGCCCACATGGGTCGATATCTTCGACGATTCTTTCATCCGATACAAGACTGGATCGGCGCGCATACCGCGGACCCCGAGCTACAACCTTTTGTTCTGCCACTGGCAAAAGCGTTCGGCAGACTTCAAGTGGCAACGGGACAAATTGCAAAAGCGGGCCTAAAAGACCCCAATGAAGCCGCCGCAGCTTCCAGTGAGTATCTCAAGCTGTTTGCCCTTGTTGCGTTGGCATTTCTGTGGGCTCGCATGGCCCAAACGGCAATGCGCCAAAAAGACTCAAGCGAATCTGAATTTTATGAAGCAAAAATTAAAACCGCGCAATTTTTTATGGAGCGAGTGCTGCCTCAGACAGGCGCACTGCTCTCGTCGATCATGGCTGGTGGCTCAACCCTAATGAATTTTTCGGACGATGCGTTTTAACAACAGTCCGCAGATTGTTCCTGCGAAATAGCATCGTGTATCCATTTTTACGCGCGGGTCGAGTGTTAAGTAGGGCGATCAAAACACATCGCTCTCCCGGTATACGCGCGTCCGAAATCACCATGCGTATTTGGCCTAATGACCTTGATACCAACGCGCACTTGAACAACGGACGTTATCTGACCCTAATGGATCTCGGGCGATTTGACTTGATGACTCAGTGCGGACTTATCCGTATCGTTACGAAAAATAGATGGTTTCCCGTGGCGGGCGGCGTCATGGTCCGCTTTGAAAGACCTCTTCATCTGTTTGAGAAGATTAAGCTCAGAAGTCAAATCATTGGATGGGATGAAAAATGGCTATTCTTTAGTCACGACCTTTTCTCGGGAGCCCACCGGGCAGCCCGGGCAACCACAAGGGGGTTATTTAGGTCCCGCGGCCAATCCATAAGCTCGCAACAGTTGCTCGACGCTATGAATTATGACGGTGCTTCAATGGTGCTTCCCGAATACGTCCAGCAGTGGATGGAAGTTGATCGATTAATGACCCAGAATCAATCCGAGCCAGTCGATAATCAATAAACAGCGAACCTATTCATACGACTCAATATCGCTCGCTTTAATTTGGTATCCCGCTTCCACATCAGCAGATCCGTCCACAAGATAAATGGACTGAGTCGATAGCTCTGTTGTTATTTTTCCCATCACCCAAACTGGAGCAAACATACCCTCGGTAATAAAGCCTTCCTCGACCTCGACGTGGACCATCTGATTCGCAGGTGGAGGTGGCGTATGAATACAGGCTCCCACGTAGGGCACTAGCAAGAACTCGATAACAAGATCCCCAGAAAACTCTGTCGGCAAGACATAACCCGCAATTTTGACGTTTTTGTTATTGAATGCTTCAACGAGTTTTGAATTATTCGCATTTGCAGCAGCGACAAAATTATCAAGCTCCTCCAGTACTTGATCTGCGTCCAATCCGCCTTCCGCTAAATGTGCAACAGCGGCATCACGAAGCGATTCCAGATCCTCATCTCCGTAACCCGCTGCTTCCGTCTCTCGAGCTAACCACAGATCATAAAGACTTTGTTGATGGGCATCAGACAGACGAAGATATGGATTTTGCAACTCATCAAGAGGGGGTACCAGTTGCTCCCAGTCTATGATTTCCAGCGCAAATGCTGGTCTTGCGACGAAAAATAGGCACAACAACATTCCGACCCAACCAACCGCTCTAATTTTCATAGATCCGGACCCTCGTGTCCTGAACTTGCTCGATAGGCCAGCCTGCGAAACCCAAAATGAAGGAGAGATTGAGATTCTGATTTCAAGATTTGGACAACGTCCCGAATTTCAAATCAGGCCTGATGCCATACGGTCAGCGGGTTGACCACCGCATCCCACGATCATAGATCGTAAAGAAGTGGAATTTCGTTTTGTAATATTATAACATTTCATTTGTAACCCATCTGAGCTCTTCTTAATCTCGGTTTATTCGGCAGAAACAATGACCAAAAGAAACGTTATTTTAATCCTTATCCTCATGACCTGCGGTTTGGGAGCGTCAGCGACGGCACAGTCCACTCACGTTCATGGCCAGGGTCAGGTCAGCATGGCAATTGACCAAAACCTACTTTCGATGACTTTAGAGTCGCCCGGTGCAGATATCATCGGTTTCGAGCATGAAGCTCGAACAGCTGAAGAAAAAGCTGCCGTAAGAGAAGCGCTTAAGCAGCTTTCCGATCCGATGTTCGTCATCCAACTCCCAGAAAGCGCAAATTGTAAGGTTATCCAAGCCAGCTCTGAAGTTGCAAGCGAAAATGGAGATGAAGGTCACGCCGACCATGAGGAACATGAGGAGCACGCCGATCATGACGATCATGACGATCATGACGATCATGACGATCATGACGATCATGACGATCATGAGAAGCATAAAGATCATGACGACCATGAGAAGCACGAGGATCATGACGAGCACGCTGATCATGATGATCATGAGAAGCACGCCGATCATGACGAGCATGAGGATGAAGCGCATGGCTCATTTATCGCGGAATATCAGTTAGCGTGCGCGAATATTGCCGTCATTGATTTCATCAAATTCGTCTATTTTGATCACTTTCGTAATGCCCAGTCACTTATGGTTGTCTTAATTGACAAGAACGGTCAGCATCGACATGAGATCAATCGCGATAACCCTATCCTGTATCTAGAAAAATGAAATAAACTGGCGATATGGCGGAGATCAAGCTTGCTCAACATAATAAAGGCAACTTTTTGCTGACACTTGAAAAGATTCAATTCTGTTGGTCAAAAAACGCAAGCTTTAACCTGTCTCTCGATTCACTCCGGCTGGGTGTTGGGGAAAAGGTGTTCCTGGAGGGTCCGTCCGGTAGCGGAAAGTCGACTCTCCTGAGTCTGATCTGTGGAATTATCCGTCCAGATCGGGGGAGCATTTGTATCGATGGCATCGATATTGTCAAACTTGGTGCGGGTCAGGTTGACCGATTAAGGGCTGACAAGCTTGGCGTTATTTTTCAGCAGTTCAATTTACTGCCTTATGGAAGCGTCATTCAAAATGTCTTACTGCCTTTGCAATTTTCTCAACGGCGGCAGAAACAAGCCAGCGCCTTCGGAACACCAAGAGAAGAAGCTCGACGACTTTTACAGCGCCTTGGCATTTCGACCGATCTGCATGAACAGAAAGTCGCTCAGCTCAGTATCGGTCAACAACAGCGGGTAGCAGTGGGTCGGGCAATCATTGGCGATCCACAACTCATTATTGCCGATGAGCCGACCTCTGCGCTTGATCATGATAGTCGCGATCAATTCTTAACATTACTTTTCGAAGAGACCGCTCGGGTCAATGCCGGGCTGATTCTGGTCAGTCACGATCGATCGCTTGCCTCAGACTTTGATCACCAATTGGATATTCGTGAAATTGTCCGTACTTCTTCAAGAAATACCCTATGACGACATTGATACTCGCATGGCGGTCTCTGGCAAGCCGGCGCACTACTGCGCTTCTCTCGATAATTGCTATTGCAGTCAGCATCAGTTTATTCGTCGGTGTTGAACGCATCCGGATTGGCGCAAAGTCCAGTTTTACAAGCACGATATCCGGCACAGATCTAATTGTTGGGGCTCGCGCTGGCAATGTTCAATTATTGCTGTACTCGGTTTTCCGCATCGGAAATGCGACCAGTAATATCTCTATGAACAGCCTTGAAGCTGTTAAAGCTCAATCTGATGTTGCATGGGTCGTGCCCATTTCACTCGGCGATAGTCATCGTGGATACCGGGTAATGGGGACCACCCGTGAGTACTTTAAATACTACCGTTACCGGAACAAACAACCCCTGAAATTTACCGAGGGACAGGATTTTTATGATCTGTTTGACGTCGTCGTGGGAGCAGAAATTGCGGAAAAACTGGGTTACGAAATGGGAACCGAAATCATTGTTTCCCACGGCATTGGAGCCATTGATGGCGCAGCGCATGACAACATGCCATTTAAGGTCTCGGGCATTTTGCAGCGAACAGGTACGCCTGTTGACCGCACAGTGCACATCAGTCTTGAAGCGCTAGAAGCGATTCACATTGGATGGGACAGTAATAATCCGATCCCAATCACCGAAGTCAGTGCAGATCTTGCAAGAACCCTAGACTTGAAACCAGATTCAGTCACCGCTGCGCTAGTAGGTACCAAGAGCCGATTTGGGATTTTCAAAACCCAGCGGTTTATAAACCAATTCAAGCAAGAGCCGCTGACCGCAGTTCTGCCTGGCGTTGCACTACAAGAACTCTGGACAATTATTGGCGTTGTTGAAACTGCGCTCAGCGCTGTTTCAGCGATGGTCGTACTTACCGCACTCCTTGGCATGGTAACAATGACTCTCAGTACGCTCAACGAGCGCCGCCAAGAGCTTGCAATACTCCGATCGGTTGGAGCGCACAAAACCACTATATTCCTACTGCTGATTTCTGAAGCCGCTCTCCTCTCAGCAAGTGGTATTCTGCTCGGCGTTGGGCTTCTCTACGCTCTGCTGTTTTTTATCCACCCGTGGATTGAACAGAGCTATGGGTTGTATTTAATGATATCAAGACCATCACTCTATGAGCTAAAGTCATTGAGTGCGATTTTTCTAACTGCCTGTGCCGTCGGCATCATCCCGGCATTTCGCGCGTATCGCCATTCCTTGGCAGATGGCATGTCAGTCCAGCGCTGAGCGGGTCGCGTTAATTCCCATTATCTGATTTAATTGAAAAGAGAGAGTAATACTCTTTCGAGGGTCGCTGGTTTGAATCACGTTAAAACTACATTTTGTCGAATCCTGACGACAATCGTGCTCGGTTTTTCGATTGAGACAACTTGGGCATGCATGGTTTGCATCCCCTTTCCGAAAGAAACTCTTGCGGATCAGATTCTTAAAGCACAAATCGTCGTTCTCGCTCGTGAAAATCCGGAAAAAGCCTTCTCCTATCAGGTAGAAACTATCCTGAAAGGTGATATTAATCATCCTGAAATTGATCTTTTTCTGGCCAGTCGTACTCGAAGACAACTTGCAGAAAATCCTGAAGATAGTGTTGTGCTGACTTATGACATAAAAACCAAAAACTGGCAGAGCGCAGGTTACGCAACGCCAGCTTATGGATTCATCGTCCGCGAAATGCTAATACGCGAGGCCTCCTGGAATCCTCCATTTGGGAAAGAACGTCGGCCACGGTTTTTCTTGCCGTACCTTGCCGATGAAGACCCCACGATTCGTGAGCTTGCCTCGCTGGAAGTTGGACAGGCTTCGTATAGTCTTATTCGGGAAGCAGATCGTTTTATTCCCCGTCAACAGGTTCACGATTTTCTTGCAGAGCCTAAATATATGGAATGGTGGGGCCTCTATATTCTTTTGCTTGGTGTTGACGCGACGCCCGCTGAGGCGGAAATCATTCGCGATGCCATCGATAATCATGCGCGATTCAATCAATCCCTGAACCTGTCCGCTTGGGCAACTGCCCTTATCGAGATCGATGGAGAAACTGGAATCGACTGGCTTGAGCAACATTATCTAATGAAGCCCAATCGTCCTAACGACCAGGTCCTTGACGTTTTAAAAGCACTGTCCGTACAAGGTGCAAAAGTCGACTCAACTTTACGTTTACGAATCGCAAAAAGCTACAACGCCCTTATTGAATCTCATCCCGCTCTGGCCGGCTGGGTGGCGCGTGACCTGACAGCATGGAGTGACTGGCGTTTTGCCGATGTGCTGCGGAAATTACGCAAGCAAAGTGTGGCGATTGATGCCTCCACTGCCTACGCAATTGACTACTACCTCAAACGTGCACAATTGACGCAATGATTAGTGATTTATCATGCCTCGGCAGTTACATGATGAATCAATTTTGACATCAGCATATGACATCGCTCGATCCAAATGGGCTTGATAGCGGACAATCTCATCTTTCGCATTTCGAAACTTAAGACATTCCACCAGCCCATGCAGGGCCCAAACGTTATTAGGGTGTTGAGCGCAACGGGGGACTCTTCGGGACAGGCCTAAATCGTCCCGGTAGACCTGCTCTGCCTCGTCATAGTAACCCTGCTCAATCAGAAGTGCACCAAGAGCATGGCGTGGCGGATGCATCCACGGCCAAGGCTCTGAATAATGGAGCGCGTCACATCGCTGAACCGCATCCCTCAAATGCTCAAAAGCAACTTCATAGTTTTGTTTGTGGTACTCAAGCTCTCCCAGCAGCATCTTTTCACCAACCCCAAGAGTTTGAAGTGCCGGGTTATTAAAAAACCGACGGTTTCGATCAATTAAATGCAATGACTCATAGAACCGCGTTTTTTCTTGATCAGCTTCGATAAACTGCTTGGTGGCGGCGTAGGCTACCGTCTTTGCATAGTGATGCATGCTAGTGGAGACACAATATAGCTCAGCGTTATCCGGCATAGCGGCATTGATAATCTCCTGCCACTTACCGAAACGAATCAACACATGCATTTTCATGGAAAAGTAGCCCTCCATCGTGTGCATGATGAATGGCTTGTTTTTGAGCTTAATAATGTCAGGCGTGAGATTCTTGCAGATCTCTTCCGCGGCCAACAGAGCGGCTTCAAACTGAGCCAGATGCATGCAGGCATACATCATCAGATGTAAGTTATGACAGCGTGATGTCGTGTAATAGTTATACGGACCGGCATATTCAAGATATTTCTTGTCCGCTGCGATCGCTTTTTCGCTTGCCGCTTTGGCTCTCTGGTAGTCACCACATAAAACATAGATATGGCCCGGCATATGATGAATATGGCCCGCATCACGGGCGAGCTGACCCAATCGATCAGCAGAATCCATCGCTTGTTCAGGTTCAGGTGACATTTCGAGCAGATGGATATGCAGATGCAAAATCGCCGGATGCTGAGCCGCACCCGACTGGTCAGCTAATCTGATGGCTTCCTGACAGATTGCGATCGCCTCGAGCGTATCAGCCCCCTCAGTGGGACGCCCACTCTCGACATCCCAAAGGTTCCATGGCGATCGCGTCATCATCGCTTCAACAAAAAGCGCCATCACATCAAGCTGATCAGGGAACCGAATATTCACCCGTCGCATGGCATTCGCGTAAGCCGTATCCCAGCTTTCAAATTCACGTGGACTGACAACATGTGGCTTTTGAACCCGCTTATCCAGCGCTTCAATCAGCGCGACTTCAAGACCCGATATGTTCGCCGAAAGCGCTAGCGCTCTGTCAATATGGGTGCGGCAAAATAAAGTGCACTCAACTGCCTCAACCTTGCTGAAATCACGCCAGGGCATGTTATAAAACGGTCCGGCAGCATAGGCAATCCCCCAATGCAGCATTGCGCAGTCAGGATCAACCGCTGCGGCGGCCTTAAAACAAGCAAGACCCTCCTCCTGGTTGAATCCAAAACACCAGTTCAGACCGAGATCAAAAAGACGCTGCGCTTCGGTTGACAAGGTGCTGACCGGGAAAACATGGTCACCCAGATCAAAATCTAACATCGCGCCATTAGTCATTTCTTGTCACCCGATATTGGATAGACCAAGTTAGGAAGAACATTTTGGTGGTTCGTTCGCATTAAAGGCAGTCAAGTGCATCACACGTCGACTTTCAGACGAAAGACGCCCTGTTGCGGAGTGCCAAACAGACCGGTTATTCCAAATCACAAGATCACCTTCTTTCCAGTCATGGACATAAACCTGATTTGATGTTACTGCAGGCAACATCAACGATTCAATAAGCATTCGGGACTCGGTAATTCCAAGCCTATCGCGTCGACCCTGCTGTTTTATCTCAAGAAACCCGAGGCACCGTGGTTGGGGCATTAATGCCTGACACCCCGTATCGGGACACGTCCAGACCAAAGGATAGCGTTGCGTATCTGGATCACTAAACGGCGCCCCCGGCGCCTCACGACCCATTTTGTAGAGCGCCTCCGATTCAGCATCAACAACGCGTAAGCCGTTCTCTGAGTTTTTAAGCTGGTAAGTGGTCTCAAAAGGTTTCGGTAAGTAATGCACAAGAGAATTCAGACATTGCTCACGCTGCTGATCATTCATTGATTTGTAAGCGATCCTGCCACTTGCGAAAGCAGTCGCGCCTGGCGGGCACCAAAGCGGATTGCCATCTCCAACATAATCCAGCCAGTGACCTTCACCTTCAGGCGCCTCGATACATCGCATTTGAGTGTAACAACCGGGAGCATGCCCATAGAACGCGCCATCAATATGCCATTGCATGACCCCGCCGCCCAGCACTTGCGAACCTGATGCTGCGCCATACGCCGCACGATCGCCGCCGAGCATGACCTTGAGGCCATAGTGATCAATCTGACCTTTGCCCAAAACCAAAACACCAGGCTCCGAGGGTATCTGGTAAGTACCCGCCTGATTACCCTGCTCAACTTTGAATCGTTCCCAAGGATTGGCGCTCTGGTCACGCCATACTGAAGTGCCCTCTGGATAAACCGTACGATAAAAAGTGACTTCCTGCTGGGGTGTCAGGTGTCCCTGATCGGGCACAACAACAATCTGATCACGGTGTAACGCGTCCCGGATAGCCTCGATCGACGCTGCATCGATCGAAGCACAATCCAAGCCGGACGCCACAGCGCCAAAGGGCGCGTCTCTGAGAGGCTGCAGGTGCACAGGTCTCAAACGCTAGAATGATCTGGTGACAGTCAAACGTGCGCAAGCCAGTTTCACTGTCAATCAAATTCTCTAATTGGTCATTAATTTAGCAAGCACGGCGTTGCAACTTTCACCAAGACTCGACTGGTTCGATGCCAAACACTGGACCACTTGACCTTGGCCTGCTTCCACAACGAAGTCATTGTCGCCAATCGCTGTCGCACAGTGATCAACAATCTCCTGCCCGCACGCAGTGCCAACTGCGGCAATCACACTGGCCAGTACATCAATAGCAACAGCGGCTTCGTAAACGGCTATTCCACAACCAAGCGAGATCTTGTCCTCATGGGCACCAAGACACATCATCAGACGACCCTCTCCTGGTGTTACGGTTGCACAGAAATGAGTAAGCTCATACTCACACGCAACAATCGCACGCTCCACAGGACCGGCCGCCAAGGCAGGCTTTATGAAAATACTAACGGTTAGAAAAGTAAGTGCCAAAAAAACCTTGTAAAACTGCTTCATCATTTGTTCCCTTATTTTATTGATTAACTTTTATTTCTGGCATGCTCGATACGCACTCGGTACACGCTTCCATCTTGAAACCCGTTTGAATTTCGAAATGGTTTCCCCATGATCGGTTACCTCACGGATGTCTTGCTATCCAATCCGCGTAAACGACCTGAACACTTTTACGCAAGCGCACCGCGTCTGCAATTCGTTTTACATTCGGAAACTCATCCACAGCAGGGTGACCTCTCGATGGACGAAGCCAGGTGGTCAACATGAACAAATATATGTCGACCGCGCTAAAACGTTCGCCTAAGACCCAAGTCCCCGCCCCGATCTGATCGTCAATAACTTTCCATGTCTCCCTAAGGCGACGAATACCTCGACGCTGGGCACTCGGCTCCCCATCTGGCGTATCGGCAAACCGGTCTGGATAATAATTCAACTGGAAAGCATTTTGAACCGAATTTGAAAAGTAAATCAGGGTCTGCAAATATAAACCTCTCTCAGGGGCGCTCAGCGACGGTGCTAGCTCTGTCTCGGGATAACGATCACACAAAAATATTGTGATTGCGGCGCATTCGTACATTGCCTGATCGCCCCAGACTAAAACCGGAACCCATCCATTTGGATTGTAGGCGAGATGTTCGGGTGTGCGCGGCTTATCCATATCAATGGTCGTGTCCAATAACTCATAGTTTGCGCCGACCTCTTCCAGCAAGACCCGGACTCCCATTGCCGCGCTACCCGGTGCATAAAACAGTTGATAAGGCATTTAAATTATTTCTCCACAGACAGGTCTTTAAGTCTCGTACTGTTACATTCAATAGGTCCAGCGTTCGGTATGGGGTCTTAACTCTATTTCATTACTCCACGCCGATTTAGGTTGTTTAAACGTAAGCCAATAGGATTCAGCAACCCCCTCAGGATCCGCAAGTTTTTCTGAATCATATTGTGCGCCATAAAGCTTTTCCATCACCGGCACATCAAGATTACAGTCCAATCTGAAATGCGCAATATGAATGCCATGATGAGCGTACGCTTTTGCGAGACTCTGTGAAAGTGCACGCAATCCGAACTTTCCAATCGCGTACAGGGGAAAATCAGCCGAACCACGAAAGGCGGCTGTCGCACTCGAGAAAAAAATACTCCCTGCGTTTTGATCGATCATTGAAGGAAGTACCGACTTTGCAGCGGCAAACGCCCCAATGACCTCTTCCCGATATACCTGCTCAAGCGCTTCGTAAGTCATATCCAGAGGCTCACAAGACACAAAACTACCCCGCACGTTGTAAATTAGAATCCTTATCTCGCCCAAAGTCGTTCTAATATCCGCAATCGCTGATTCAACACTGTCCGGCTGAGCCACATCTGCCGAAAAAAAACAGGCATGACCTGATCCTTCCGCTGCCGCCTGAATCGCTGCATCACAGCCATCCCTCGTCCGTGAGACCAGGCCAAGATCGAAACCGTTGCTGGCAAACTTGAGAGCTAAGGCTCGGCCTAGCCCCTCCCCTGCACCGATAATTGCACACACTGGCTTTGTCATGACGTCATGTTATTTTGCATAAAAATCGACCTTTCCGGATTGCCGCTTACTCGACACTGGTAAAAGGCAGGGACGTCACAACCGCTTCCCGAATTGATCCATCGGGGAGTGCAACCTGCACTTGCACGTCCGGGCTCCAGAAATTTTTATCAATCAATGATAGTCCTACGTTCTGTTTTAGCCCGGGTGACCATATCGCGCTAGTCACTTGACCGATCTGCCCGTCATCACAAACTACGGGCCAGGGCTTACCACAGGGCGGACAGGAATCACCCTCAATCAGCAGTCCACGCATGCGCTGCAAGGGGCCGAGCGCGGCGATATCTGCAAGCGCAGATTGACCAATAAACTCAATTTCATTTCCAAAATGGCAGAACCGATCAAGATTAATCTCCAACGGATTATTCTCCCGCGTCATCTCATTGCCATAGGACAGCAAACCCCCCTCAATTCTTTCAATCAGGTTGGGGCACCCCGGCGACACTTCCAGATCATGGCCAGCATTCCACAACGTCTCCCAAAGCTCATCGCCCCGTGTCCCGTCATCTAAATAAATCTCAAATCCGCCCTGCTTGCTGTAGCCGGATCGAGCAACAACCAATGTGCGATCACAGAATGGGCGCTCCTGAAATTCGAAATAACGAGCCTCACGAATTTCATCTCCAAATACACGAGCGACCAACGTCTCTGCTTTGGGACCCTGAACAGCCAGCGGCCACACGTCAGGCTCAGACACCTCGACATTGAGGTTCATGCCAAGCGCAAGCCCTTTCGCCCAAAGCAAAACATCCGAATCTGCGATTGAAAACCAGAACCAGTCCTCAGCTCGTTTGATCACAACCGGATCATTCAGTAATCCGGCTTTTTCGTCAATCAGTGGCGCATAAAAGCACTGCCCAACGCGCATTTCACGAAGATCCCGCGGTGTCATCCACTGGGCAAGTCGAGCCGCATCAGGCCCACGAAGCTCAACCTGTCGCTGGCAACCGACATCCCACAACTGCACGTGCGCTTTGAGATGCCAGTAGTCCTCTTGAACCGTTCTCTGAAACGATTTTGGAAGAAGCGTATGGTTAACAATCGAGTAACCAGTCACGCCGAGTTTTTCAACACTGTCGGTATAAGGTGTTCGCCGATTTCGGCGAGAAGTCACGAGGCCTGAGGACATTATCGGCTACCGGTCGGAACTGGACCACCAGGTGGAGTAAGTATGCGGCGACATAATAATTGGCACGTGGCAGCAGGCCTCAACCTCAGAGAGATCAAGTCTAATGACAGTCTCATGTATGGGAGATTTCAGTTCATGCAAGGCGTGTTCGGCGAAATATTCCCTGCCGTGAAAAATCAACTCATAGCGAGTATCAGAATCATCGTTACGAGTATCGACTTCAATCGTCAATCGACCAGTCATATCGGTCCGGACCTCTGCAATTTTTCTTCTCTCACCCGTGGCCGCAAGACAGTAGGCGCTCACACGAAGGTCGATCGCATCTGATCCGCGCACGCCATCAAGCACATGGGACGAGATACTCTTCATGGACGATTCCCGCGAAGAAGTGATGGGAAAATTTTGGGTATCACAGTTTATTCAATCGATGCTTTGTCACGTCGACTCGTTACGGCCGCCACAATCGGGCTAATTACCCCTCGAGTCCTCACGTTAATACACGCCGTTTTACCGCTGGCAATCGCGCGTCGGACTGCGGGTGCGACTTCCTCAGGCTGTTCGACCAACTCACCGTATCCACCGAGCCCCTCAAACAGCGTATGAAACGGAATATCCCTGAAATCTGTAGCCACGTGTTGGCCATTTTCGAAAAGATGTTCTTGCTGCTGAGAGATGGTTGTCAGGCCCCCATTGTTGTCGATCACAACCGTGATGGGCACGTTCTCCTGAAACGCTGTCTCGATGCTGAGGCCGCCCGAGAGAAATGCCCCGTCACCGCTAATCACAACCGCATTGGAATCCGGGAATCGTAATTTAGAAGCCAATGCAAAAGATACGCCAACGCCCAACATGCTAAAGGAGCCGGGATGAAGAATGCCTCCCAGGTTCTTGCCTTGCCAGCCTGCGATGTTCACGGCAATCTCGGACCAAAAGTGGGTGTTTCCGCCGTCAATCACAAGCCAATCGTTGTCGCCCATCGCGCTTTGCACATCCAGCGCAAGCTGTAATGGATGCGCGCCACGACCCGGTGTGGCATCCTCGTCTATATCGCGAAGCATTTGCTGCACCCATTTTTCACGATTTTCTCTTTGACTCGATAACCAATCCTTGGGCGCCTGCCATTGGCCAGAATGATTTAACGCTAAAAGCGCCTCCAAAAAGGCGCCGGGATCACTCAACAGCACATCGTCTGCAGCTCGATTCTGCTCAATCTCTTCTGCTGATCCATTGACGCAAATCAATCTGCATGTGGTCGGGAACAGAGGTGGATTCCCAAAGTTCATCTGGTTATCCAGTCGACCGCCCAGCAGAACAACGACGTCTGCAGATTCCAGTGCTTCTTTTGATGGCCCGTATTGATGAATATCGGCAAGGCCCATGTAAGCTGGACTTCCCTCCGGCAATAATTTCTGGTGATACGGCACATTAAATATAGGGATGCTGAGGTCGCGACCTACGGTCTCCAATAGCGCTTCTGCACCCGCCCACCACACGCCGTGACCGCCAATCAGCATCGGTCGTTCACTGCGACTGAGAACCGTCATTACCCGCCTCAAGTCCTCGGGGCAAGGCCATGCTCTTGGGGGTCGAGTCGCAGCATGATTAAATGGCCGCTCTTCCAATTGAGCGGTCCGCTCATACGAGGAAAACATGATGTCGACCGGTACACTAAGATGCACAGGACCCGGATATCCACTTAGCGCTGTCTTATAGGCTCGATCGACGAACTCACGAATACGTAACCCATCAGTCACGCTCGCACTGTATTTAGTCAATGGTGCCGCAATGGCAACGTCATCGATCTCTTTAAAACCACCACTTCCCTGGCGCTTTAGCGTGCTTGAACCCGTCACAAAAATCACAGGACTCCGCTCACCCCATGCTTCCATCATTGCCGGAATTGCATTCGCAAATCCCTCAGGCCCGACGAGACAGACCGCCGGCTTTCGGCTGATTCGTGTATATCCATCCGCAAGGTGTCCTGCGATCTGTTCGTGAGGGCAATTGATAACGTTTATCCCCAGATCTGCAAATCCCTCCAGAGCAGGGTTACAAAAGCCGCCGCTGAGGGTAAAAACCTGCTCAATTCCTTTCTCATACAGCGCGAGCGCAAGCAGTGCGCCGCCGCGGATTTGTTGTTTATCTGTCATAGGAAAAAATAATGGTTATCGCCGACACTGTGGTTAATCTTCAGAAGCGATACATTCATGATTAATCTGAGCCGGCTCAGTGCATCCCAACTGCGCCATCACAATACTAAACTCATCAATCAGCAATCGTAGAAACTCATTCAGTCCCCTTTCGCCCCTCCCTGCTAGGGCATAGAGTATTGGACGACCTAACATCACAAAGTCTGCTCCTGTTGCGAGCGCTCTGGCGACATCGTCCCCGTTGCGAACACCACTATCAAACACAACAGAGGTGTCATCTCCGAGTGCTGTTCTTATCTTTAAAAGTCTACTGACTGCAGCCGGCGCGCTCTCTAGTTGGCGACCACCGTGGTTGGAAACATAAACCGCATCGATATTTGTCGCCATTGCTCTTTTTGCATCCTCACAACTCATTACGCCTTTCAAGACAAGGTTGCCTTTCCACCGGGTGCGCAGTTCAGAAAGGAAGTCCCAGTCAATCCTATCTCGTCCCGATTCGCGACGGAATCCAGGATGATCTTTATTTTTCTGAATGGCGACATTCTTGGGGCTCGGAATACCATTTATTAGCGTCTGCAACGACCATTTCGGATGAAAGGCGAAATCGACAAGATGATTTGGCCGCATACTGAACGGGACCGCGAAGCCATTTCGATAATCACGAGGTCGTGCCGGCAGTGCGGGAACATCTGCAGTCAAAATCAAGGTTTGATATCCCGAATTCTGAGCACGCTCGACTAGGGCATAGGTCTCGTCATCGGACTGTCCTGCGTACAATTGAAACCAAGCATTGCCGTCGGCTTCTTCGATAATCTGCTCCATCGGGCTTGAAGCCATTGTCGATACGCCCAAAGGAAATCCATGAGTTTTTGCAGCCTTGGCTAATGCGCGATCTGCCCCCGGCCAGAAAAGATCACACATTCCCATAGGTGCCACACCAAAAGGAAGATGCCACCGACGCCCTAGAAAGCTTGTTTGCAGGGAGCGTTCTGCCACATTAACCAACACGCGACCTTGCAGCTTAATGGCCTGCAGCGCTGAAATATTCTCTTGACTCGATGTCTCTCGTCCTGCCGCGCCATCAAGCGCATCGTAGACAAGGCGCGGCATACTGCGCGCGGCTTGACGCCGTCTATCTTCCGCGCAGAAAAGCTTTTTGCCCGCCAAATTAGATCCACCAAAGTCAACAATATATGCGCAAGGCTACCAGTATTTTCTGCTGACGCCTATCACAACTTGGGAGTGGATAGCTCGTCCAACCCACCGCCACCAAAAAATCCAAAATAGCGCTCTCGAAATCTAGGTAACACTTCTGGATTTACAGGGCGGGGGGCGGGTTGACCTGAGAAAATCGTAATCAGTTGTGTCGCGGCACACTCCGCCATATTTTCAAGGCTATGCGACGTGCATCCTGCGATATGAGGCGTTGCAACAACATTCAACCCCTTGAGTAGACGATGTGAAGCGGGCGGGGGCTCCACATCCCATACATCCAACCCCGCGCCAGCGAGATGACCGGCCTCAAGTGCATCGGCCAGTGCTTCTTCGTTATGAATTGAGCCTCGCGCAGCATTTATAAAAACTGCGCCTTCTTTCATCTGGCTAAACGTATCGGCGTCAAACAGATTACGTGTGAGATCCGTGAGCGGCGTATGGACTGAAATCACGTCCGATTGTCTAAGCAATTTCTCAAACGAGACCGATTTTGCGCCGCGCCGCGCAATCTCCTCTTCATTCACATTCGGATCCGTTGCGAAGACCTCGCAATCAAACCCGTTTTTGCAGATCTGGGCCAGGCGGGTGCCAATATTTCCGATTCCGACAATGCCAATCTTTTTTCCCGCAAGATCCGTTCCCATAAAGTCCCATCGAGAACCTGACCACCCTTTTCGAAGGGCAAGATCTGATTTTCCAATATAGCGATACAACGATATGATCATGCTCAGCGCGTGCTCTGCAACAGACTGAGCGTTTGCTCCCGCTTGATTAACCACCAAAACCCCTGCTGCTGTACAAGCCTCCAGATCAAATACGTCGACACCCGACCCGCTGGCTGATGCTACTAATAAATTAGGCGCGCAAGACAGAAATTCCGTGGACACCCGCAAAGATACCGGAACCTCATCTCTGGCACCCACACACTGATAAGCATGAGCGCGCGACACAATATCAAAGCTTTCCTCAAGTGACGCGTCACTATCGACCCTGACGACTTCATGCTCACCATGAGCGGAAAGAATTTCAAGCGCGTTCGGTGCGGAAAATTTATTTAAATACGCAATGCAAGCCATTTGGCATTACTCAAATTTTTTCGAATTTGTAAGTATGGTTAAATTGAACACCAGATACTAGTTTTAAAATATGCTTTTTACTAACTAATGCCCCGTTAATGGGCGACCGGTTCTTTATCCAGAAACTAAATAAAGATGGTCATTGACCTGCGGCTGAATATTTTATGAAAGAAGATCTCGCTCTGTTCCTCAGGCCAGGGCAAATGGTTCAAAGCACGGATGATGCGGTGGTAGGCTTTACTCGACGTGCGATTGGTATCGAGACGCAAGCAAGGGAACAGGTGATCCGCCTCTACTACGCGGTTCGTGATCAAATCCGATACGATCCCTACGACATTGAAATCTCAATTGAAGGCTTAAGCGCCCGGCGTAACCTTGAAACGGGAATCGGATGGTGCATATCAAAAGCGGTGCTGCTCGCCGCCTGCTGTCGATCTATTGGGGTGCCCGCACGATTGGGTTATTCTGATGTCCAAAACCATCTTTCGACTCAAAAACTAAGAGAAAAAATGGGCACAGACGTCTTTTACTGGCATGGATATACCTCTATCCACCTCAATGGAAAATGGTTAAAAGCAACGCCTGCTTTTAACCTCGAACTCTGCCATAAGTTCCAAATTCGGCCGCTCGATTTCGATGGAGAGAAGGATTCAATCTATCATCCGCTTGATCTCGAAGGGCGTCGTCATATGGAATATCTGAGAAACAGGGGTGAATATCATGAGCCTCCTGTTGATCAGATACTAAGCACTTATCAGAAAGAATATCCGGCCTGGCAGATCGCAGCAGATGGTGTCTCAGGCGACTTTGACACCGACGTCGACATCGAAACCTTGAATTCGTATCGCTAATTAGGGGGTGGCGCTGCGTAGGCGCCATGTCGCTCCCGAAATTTTTGCCAGGCGTTATTAGCCGCATCTCCTGCATGGAGAATTAGATCCTCCTGGTCTGCCGTTTGCACGATCCCCTCGCTCACGACCAGATTCCCATCCACAAAAACCGTTTTTACATCTTTTGCGTGACCGTGATACACCAAAGTCGTTACCGGATCATTCACCGGTGTTAGTCCGAGTGTCGCCATATCAATCATCTGGAGATCTGCTTTTTTACCTTTTTCAATTGAACCAATTTCATCGTCAAGGCCCAGTACTCGCGCAGCATCAATTGTTCCGAAAGCGAGCGCATCGTAAGCTGAAAAAACCTCTGGATCGTGTGCATGAATGCGCGCACTTGCGAGACACGATCTCAAAACCTCGAAATAGTCAGAAAAATAATTGTCAATTCCAAGCCCTATCTGAATCCCTTTTTTGCGCATCCTGTGTACAGGCGCCACCTCACCTCGAAACTGGTTCATATGAGGACAATGCGCAAGTCGTGTCCCGGTTTCCGCCAAAATATCAATCTCAGTTTCATCAACCTCAAAACAATGAACCGCCACAACGTCAGAACCCAGCACCCCATGATCTCGGGCAAACTCAAATTGCTTAGCTTTATGTACCCGTCTGACAAGATCACGTTCTCCAAATCCCAGATGAATTGAAATACATAAGCGAAGCTCATCTGCAAATGTCCTCAAACTATCGAGCAACTCCGGAGAGGAAGTCGATAACCCTGTTGCGGCAAGAATTGCCTGAATCCGATGATCGCTTTTCCCATGCCAACGTTGGGCCAACCCCACAGCTTTTTCAAGCTGTAACTCACGCTCCGAAGGGTCAAAGACAGTCTCTCCACGGGCAAGCGCGTCCAAATTTAAATCATTTACCATCACGCCGATCAGCGCCCGAATACCACTCTTTTCGATAAACGGTGCAAATAGCTCAGCATCCTCTTCCATCTCGAGAACAGTCGTCACACCGCCACGAAGAAGCTCTACAACTGCAAGGGAACCTATGACCTGGCGCTCTTCATTACTGATGATGCCGCTCATGGGCAGATAGAGGCGATGCGTGGGTGCATGCCCCACATCCTCAGCTCGACCGCGAAAAACGGCATAGCCCAAGTGGTTATGCGCGCTGACAAATCCTGGCAGCACCACCTGACCGTGACCGTTAATGACTTCAGCCTCGTCCCCGTGTTGGGCAGAAAGTGTTGAGGAATCACCTACCGCCTCAATCCTGTCTTTTTTGATAAATACCGCTCCATCTTCAATCACCTCACGATGATTATTGAGCGTAACGACTGTGACGTTTTTTATTAAAAATGACATTTTTTGTTGAACCTTTCTTGATCACTCACCAAAAACCACCTACATCCCCGGACCCTTCATCACCACAACAGGTTCAATTTCTGGGGTGTCGTCAGGCAAGAAAAAATCACTCCATAGCGTCTGTTCGGGATCAACCCGATACTGTGCAAAATTTGTCTCGCCTTCTCCTGCCAAAAAAACATCATCAATGCAAAATTGTCCTGTGAATTCGCGCGCATTTTTTGAAAAAATTGCGGCTGCTGCGTCCGCCATTATTTCTGGTTTGCGACAATGCGGAAATGCAAGGTCACCTGCAACCACATTACTGATTGCAGCAGTTGCAATGACCGAGTGTGGCCACAGCGCATTAACTGCGACTCCTTTACTTTTAAATTCGGCCGCCATCCCAAGCACACACTGACTCATACCAAATTTTGAAATGGTATACGCTACCGATGGGGAGAACCACTTTGCCTGCATATCAAGCGGTGGAGAAATATTTAGAATATGGGGATTATCACTCTGAACCAGATGCGGTAAACATTCTTTGGACAACATAAATGTGGCACGAACGTTAACCGCAAACATCAAATCGAACCGCTTCATTTCAGTTTTCGCTGTTCTTGTAAGTGATATCGCACTTGCATTATTGATACAGATGTCAACGCCACCAAATTTCTCCGCAGTTTGTGCGACTGCCGCCTTCACTTGAGCTTCGTCTCTCACATCCGTAAGAATGGGTAGTGCCTCTCCACCGGCTGCCTCAATTTCTTCCGCTGCAGTGTAAATCGTGCCCGGAAGCTTCGGATGTGGCTCTGCTGTTTTGGCCAGGATCGCCACTTTTGCACCTTCAGAAGCTAAACGCTTTGCAATCGCTAAACCAATCCCTCGACTCCCTCCTGAAATAATCACACGCTTGTTCGGTGGTAATGTCATTTTTTCTCCCTAGGAAAATTTTATTGTTTTTGGATGTCAGATCAAAGCGACTGCCTTCCCTGACTGTATGTGAGTCAGTAACTACTTCACGTCCCACTCTTTAAGCACTTCCTCGGTATGAGCACCTGGCGCGGGTGGCGCCCGTCTTATGTCACCGGGCGTTCGACTAAAACGGGGGCTCGGCGCAGGCTGAGTAACACCAAACGCATTCACAAAAACATTTCGGGCACGATTGTGCGGATGCTCAGGTGCCTCACTCAACGTCAGAACCGGCGCAAAACAAATGTCAGTCCCCTCCATGAGTGAACACCAATGCGCGCGGGACTCCGACAAGAAAATCTTTTTGAATCGAGTTTTCATGACGCCCCAATTGGGTCGCTGCTGGTCGTAGGCTTCAGGCACATTCTCTAGCCCAAGTATTTTTAGCAAAAGAGCGTAAAACTGGGGCTCAATCGCCCCAATTGAGATCCATTTCCCGTCCGCACATTCAAATGCGCCATAAAAATGAGCGCCACCATCAAGGAGGTTGTCGCCACGATTCTCTGTCCACTTCCCGGCATGATGAAGCCCATACATCATTGTCATTAGGTGCGAAGCGCCATCTATCATTGCCGAATCAACAATTTGTCCCTGACCGGACTGGCCGGCTTCAATGAGTGCACACACAATCCCAAAGGCAAGGTATAGCGCACCACCGCCAAAGTCCCCTACTAAATTAAGCGGTGGCGATATCTGCTCGTCTGTTCCGATGGAGTGGAGGACGCCTGCAAGCGCAATATAGTTGATGTCATGGCCGGCAGATTTTGCCAAAGGACCCTCTTGGCCCCAGCCTGTCATCCTCCCATAAACCAGCTTTGAATTCTTTTCAAAACATCGATCCGGTGCTAGCCCTAAACGCTCCATCACGCCAGGCCTAAATCCTTCAATGAGGGCGTCAGCTTTAGATATCAATTCAAGACATATTCGAACACCTTCCTCTGTCTTGAGATCTAGCGCAACCGAGCGACGGCCACGATTCAAAAGATCAATCTCTAAATCAAGAGGGTTTGAGCCATTGACGCGGTCGATACGGATGACATCAGCGCCCATGTCGGATAGCAACATAGCGCAAAACGGTGCTGGCCCTAGACCTGCCATCTCGACAACGCGAAATCCTTCAAGGGGTCCCGTCATGATTTTCTTTAAGTTTCCTCAGTTGGTATCCGCATGACTTGATCTAACACCCGCCGCACGCTGATAAAGTACGGCCAGATATTAAAAATCGACTTTACAGGTATTGATGGCATTATGAGGGTTGAATTACCCCATCCGGGACGCCACTCAAAAAATCGATCTCTGCTGGAGATGAGGCAAATTGTCGATGCCCCCACAGCGCTTGCAAGATGAGCTGTTCCTGAGTCATTACAAACAACCGCAGATGCCTTCGAGAGCAACGTTGCTAATGCTGAAACGCGAGCGGTATCGGCAACTGAAAATCGACCGGCAAGCCGTCGTTTCCATGATGCTGATTCTGAGGGTGTCACCGTGAAAACACAGAAGTACCCTTTCTGATGCAAATGATCCGCCAGCGCAATAAATCGATCCGGCAACCAGTTCTTTTTCAGTTTTCCACTGGTTGGCGAGATCACAATTAATTTTTTAGCCAGACCCTCATTTTTTTGAATGTCAGACGGTAATTTGATGCCATTGGCAGAATCTGCATTCAAAATATTCATTTCCCTGCGACAAAACTGAACGGTGTGACTCACCATGCTTGCGCTCAAATCGTGATGATTTCTCACCAATCCATGATGAGGCACCAACGGTTGAAGCGTTCGCTGAGATTCGGCTGGCAATGTTTGTGGATCGAATTGACCATCGAGTGAAGTCTCGTAATGTGCCAGACTAAAAAATGCGCTGTGCCTCGCTAAATTTGGCCTTAAATCGACTCCGCCCTGCTGAAGATTTGGCGCCTGGGAATCAATAATCGATAGATCGTATTTCCGCGTAATCTTTTCGTAGTCATCATGATCAATATTCGGCCCGGTTTTAAAACCTGGGAGCCATTGATCCAGCTGATGCGGAAACTCACCACGCACCGTCACATCAAACCCCTCTCTCACAAGATTATTCGCGATCACCAATGAAATTAAACTGTCGCCAAGTTTGCCTGGCGGAACAAACAAGAGCCGTGCATTCTTACCCGGCGTATTGACCAGATTAACTTCTTTACCTCTCATACCGTCAATTGTCCTTTACCCTGTGACCTTAGCACTCATAAAATAATAATAGCCTGTTCTCTCAGGATAGCGGCATCCCCGCTTAATCAAATCAAATATAAGGTTGACCATTCAGCTTTGTCACAATCTTACTCTAGCCGCAATCGCGCATGCGTCAGAAGCTCTGATGAGCAAACGATCAAAAACATTGGAATCTACGCAACCCATTATCACGAACGAATTAACCTTACCGAGATGGGTTAATGGCGCGTATTTTGACGACAAACGGGAAGCTTCAAATTCCGAAGTCTGGACAACCGATTAAAGTTCCAAAGAAGACAATTAATTTTTCAATCAGAACAGCTTCAGAGGTCTAGAATGAGGGTGTCGCCCGCTTTTGCTCGTGAGATGCAGATCATGATTTCCTGGTTATCCGACTTCTCGAGATCAGTGAGCACAAGATCCCGGTGTTCAGGAACGCCGCCAAGAATATTGACTCGACAACATCCGCACAAACCATCTTCACACGATGACTCGATCTCAACGCCTGCCTTTCGAATTGCCTGAAGAATCGTTTCATCCTCGCCAACCGTTAATGTGAGATTCTGACGAGATAAGACAATCTCAAAGGCGTCATTCTTCTTCGCAACTGCCTCAAGGGCCGGTACAAACTGCTCCCAATGTGTCGCACCTTCTGTCCAATGAGCTGAAGACTCCCGAACAGCGGAAACAAGACCGGGAGGTCCACAAACATAGACGTGCGCATTCCCCTCTTGTTGCGACAGCAAGGAAGTTAATGGAATGCCTTGCGCCGGATCTCCGTTATCAAAATGAAGCGTATGGCGATCATCAAATATAGATTTAATTTCGTTCAGGAACGGCGCATGCGCCTCATCCGGCGCGCAAAAATACAGATGAAAAGAAGCGCCTCGTTGACGCATTTCATGACCCATCGCCATCATCGGCGTGATACCGATGCCCCCAGCGATTAATAGATGATGAGAAGCTGACCAATCAACCGGAAAATTATTGGCGGGACTGCTCGCCTCAACCGAGTCACCAACAGACAATTGATCAATCAACCAATCCGATCCCCCTCGACTTGGTTTTTCCCGGCGAACGCCCAGTACATACTTTTTGCGATCACGAGAGTCGCCTGCTAACGAATAACTGCGGCGTAAGCCCTGACCTGTGAATAAGTCGATGTGAGCGCCAGGCTCGAAGAGCGGCAAATCCGCTCCATCCGCACTCGTCAACTCATATCGACAGATATCATGGGCAAATTCCTCAACCGCGCTTACTTTTAGACGATGACGCTCGCTTTTTTTAGGCGGGAGGGTTCTCTGTTTAGAATCGATAAGCAGTCGATTCACTAGTACACCTTTTGCAATATGGGATTCCAGAATTTCATCAATATCATTCTCGTCATCATAGTGATACCAAACGCCCTCAGGATAAATAACCATCACTGGCCCTAACTCACATCGATCTAAACAACCACTTTTATTGATTCTTAATCGGATATTTGATTTCAGATCTTTAGCTCGAGCTTTCATGTATTCTTGAAGCGCTATCGAGCCACGAAGACTGCAAGAGCCCCGCGGATGACCTGCCGTTCGCTCATTGATACAGCAGAAGACGTGAACATCAAAATAAAGATTCTTGGGTGAATTGATATCTTTCATTAATCTTTTACGGTAGGTTTAACGTGGGCCTGTCGCTGGTTTCTGCTGGGTAATACAATGAATACCCCCACCGCCAGGCGCAATATGATCGATTCTTATTGAGACGACTTCACGCTCGGGAAAAATACGCTGATAAACGGCTTTCGCACGATCATCTCCTGAAAGACCATACGACGGCATAATAATAGCACCGTTGGCCATATAACTATTGATATATGACGTGCAGAAGCGTTCTCCACCATCACATTGCCACGCGTCTTCTATAAAAATTAAATCCAGCGGACGCCCCTTTGCGTCAGTCTGACCTTCGAGTGCTTTTCGATTCTCCATTAAGATTTCATAGCGCGGATGATCACGATCGAATGCGGCCTCAACCAGTACACGTCCCAGTCCTACAAAAGCGGCTAATCCATCTACATGACCATTGGTTTCATCCTCCAGCGGGTCGCCGGGAATCCAAATGATCTTGGTCACGCCCAGCATACGAGAAAGCTCCCTCTCGACCTCGCTTTTGCTCCAGCCAGGATTCCGGTTCGGATTCAGAAAACAAGTCTCAGTGGTAATCAGCGTCCCCTGCCCGTCAACTGTAATGCCACCTCCTTCTGCGACCATCTCGGATTGAAATGAGCGCAGCCCGAGATGGGAAAGCAATCGTGATCCTGCCTGCGCGTCATCAGCAAAAGGTTCATAGTTGCCACCCCAAGCGTTGAATCCAAAACATGTCGCGGCTACATCACCCTGATCATTGATCAAAAAATTGGGTCCGTTATCACGAAACCAACCATCATCGATCGGGATCTCCACGCATTCAATTTTGTGACCGAGTGCAGCCTCGGCAATAGCTCGATCGCGTGGATGAACCACCATCGATACCGGCTCGAATCTTGAAATCGCCTGCGCCACCTCGACATAATTTTGGCAAATTGCCTCACTCACAAAACCTTCTCGACACGGCCACGCCATCCAACAACGGTCATGAAGAGTCCATTCAGCGGGCATAAAAAAGCCCGACTCGGCTGGATTGCTTAATGGGTATTTCATTATTCGCTTTTTGTTTGGGTGCCGACACCACTACCTTTGATTCGATACTCTTCCCTTGGCGGGCTAAATACATCAAGTATTGTGGCACCTTCGCTGCCCGCCCTGAAAGCATGGAGAACATTTGAAGGGGTGCGCCAAAAATCTCCCACAGAAACACCAACGCTTTCATTACCTTGTACGCGAACCCCGTCACCGCTCAAAAGGACGCCCCATTGCTCCTGCTCATGTGAATGAATCTCACTTTCAGCGCCAGGGTTTAATCGAACAACAGAAAGCATTGCATGATCCCCTGCAAATATTCGGGTGGTCACCCCTGGGCCTAGCTCACGCATTATTCCCTGTGACAGGTTGTCCAGATTAAAAAAGTTTTCTGCCATATCAATCGTCCAAATTAATTGAATCCAAAATCTTTACATCCCCGCTCAAAAAGACGGCCTTATTCGTTCGTTAGTCACGGATCCTTACCACTCGGATTCCCGGACGATGACGACATTGTGAATTTTATCGTGTCAACCGACCCAGAATCTAAACCGTTTTCGCAGAAAATTGGTATGCTTAAGATATAAAATTTTATCAAACAAACTTGCTTCGACAAATTAACACCTCCGCGATAATTAAAATCAAAATCTATGAAAGCACAGGATAAACGCCAAAAACGCCGTACTGCTGCCGATCGCCAGGCAAAAGCTCAGGCGCGTCTACTCGGGGGGAAAAGCCCTGCCATCCAACCTGGAATGCAGGGGGGGCAATACCAACCGCTCACGGACAACGATCTCAAAAAAATTCATGAAGCGGCTCTTACTATTTTAGAACATACCGGCATTGGCAATCCCCTCACGGAACTGCTGGATATTGTTCTACCTCTGGGTGCCGAACTCAATCGCCACGGTCGGCTATGCTTCCCCAGAAGTCTTGTTGAAGACATCATCTCGGGAGCCGCTCGCGAATACACCGTTTTTGCACGAGGCTCTCGGGCTGGTAAAGACGATATTCACTGCGACGGCAACCGAGTCTACTTCTCAAATTCAGGGAGCGCGGTCACCACTCTAGACAGCAGAAATCTGAAATATCGCCCTTCGACGATGCTCGATATGTACGATTTTACCCGCCTGGTCGACCAACTCGACAACATTCACATGTCGGGAGATACCGTGATCGGGACTGATGTCCCAGATGATTTCGAACACGATATGACCATGGTCTATGCGTTAATGGCGGGCACAGAGAAGCCGCTGTGTTTATCTTTTCGAAAACGAGAAAACATTCCTCCCGCATTAAAAATTTTCGATCTGGCATCCGGTGGCGACGGTACATTCATGAAAAAGCCTTCGGTTATTTTTGGCGGCTGTCCGATTGTTTCGCCTCTCCGGTTCGGCAGAGAGAATCTTGAAGTCATGATGGATGCGACCCGACTTGGCCTCGTGAGTGATATTGCAGTCGCACCCCAATCTGGTGCAACAGCGCCCGCAACACTCGCGGGAATCCTGGCCCAGGTCGTTGCCGAAACCCTCTCCTGCCTGATGATCGTTAACTTAATTCGACCCGGCTGCCCTGTCACTTTCGCCACCTGGCCGTTCGTCACAGATCTTAGAACAGGCTCTTTCACCGGCGGCAGCGGAGAACAGGCGCTTCTTGCGGCGGCGGCGATTCAAGTGGGCAATTACTATGGACTCCCTAATAGTGTCGGGGCGGGCATGACCGACTCTAAAATTCCGGACGCCCAGTATGGCTATGAAAAAGGCTTAACCATCGCGCTAGCGGCTTTATCCGGAGCAAATCGGGTTTGCGAAGTGGGCGGCATGATGGGAAGCCTGATGGGCTGTAGTTTTGAATCAATGGTCATCGATAACGAAGCGGTAGGAATGATTCAACGAACCATTCGCGGAATTGAAATATCTGACGATACGCTCGCCGTAGACACCATCCATCAGTGCGCCATTGATCCCGGTCACTTTTTGGGTAGCGAACAAACCTTAAGCGTCATGGAGAGTGAGTACGTCTACCCCAAAATCATGGATCGTGGCCCTGCGGACCAATGGGAAGCTGAAGGCGCTTTAGACCTGTTCGAACGCAGCAAAAAAGTAAGTCGCGAAATATTGTCGACCCACTATCCCAATTACTTCAACCCTCTGGCAGATCAATTAATCCGAAGCAAATTTCCGATTCGACTGGCCGCCGAAGATATGCGCCCTGAGTGCAATCGCTGGCGCACCTGACAAACCTGACCGGTCAATAGATAAAACACCGCTGCTACGTGATTCGATAGTGGCATTAAAAAAGCTGTCATTTGCGGCGACAAATTGGGTAGATAAATCCATTAAATAACCTGCATGCTAATCGCCATGGTCTTAGATCGAACTATCCAGTGCAACAGCCCAGATCACGATCAAAACTGTGCATAAGCTTAAACCCCTCATCAGCCAGCGTTCAGCCGGCTTGCCCGCAAGAAGACGAACGACAAGCGCTCCGCCTGCGCACCACAAACTGTGAAACACAATCTGCACGCCAAGGAATGTACCGCTGATGATCAGTGTCTGCTCTAGTAGTGACTGAGAAGGCACGGGAAAGTGGCCGTAGGCAAACACCAACATCGCCCATGCCTTCGGGTTGAGCGGATGCACCGCGAGACCTTTCCAAAAGGATTCAGCCTGCTTTAGCTCGCGCTTCGTTAGTAAAAATCCAGACATACGAAGGGCTAACCAAGCTAAATACGCGACACTCACCATCTTTAACGCAAAAAGGACTTCTGAATAAGTCGATAGAATTTCCCAAAGACCTAAACCTAAAAGCGCGTTAATTAACAGCTTACCCAGTGCAACGCCAGACACAAACGGCACGCTTCGCCAAAAACCAAAATTTGCACCCGATGTCATCAGAAGCATATTGGCGGGCCCCGGAGTGCCGACCATCACAATAGCAAAAAGCAATAAAGGTAGAAAATCCACTAGGCGTTAACTCCAGAATTTCGGGTAACTCAGCAAGCTCAGAACACAGAAGAATATCTTTTTTTTCATAATTTTTTCTGATAGAGATGATGATAGAATCCCGATCCCTACTTTTTCCCATCTTGTAGCTATTTTTTAGGCAATATTGGTATTTACCTGTGAACGAACGCATCAACCGACACGGACTTCAAGTGGATAAAGGGCTTCACGCCCTTATCAATGACGAGGCAATTCCCGCGACCGGAATCGACGCTGAAAAATTTTGGGAAGGATTCGCCAAAATTATCGAGGATCTTTCGCCCACGAACGAGGGCCTGCTTGAGCGCCGAAAATTACTCGAAAAATCAATCGACGAGTGGCACATCGAGCGAAAGGGTAGTCCTCATGATGCGAATGCGTATCGTGAATTTCTCTTGGAAATCGGTTATCTTGCGTCTGAAGGGGCAGATTTCAAAGCGACCACAGAAAATGTTGATGACGAAATTACCTCTATTCCAGGACCCCAACTTGTCGTTCCTGTAAATAATGCCCGATATGCGATTAACGCTGCAAACGCCCGATGGGGGTCCCTCTACGACGCGCTCTATGGTACTGACGTCATTGCGGAAAAGACTGCTGTCTCGGTAGACGGTTATGATCCATCCCGGGGCGCAAAAGTCGTTGCGTATGCAAATGATTTCCTGAATCAATTCGTCCCTCTTGACAGCATCTCCCACAGCAGTGTGACGGCTTACTCAATCCAAAACGGCTCATTGATCGCGCACACTGATAACAATCAAGATCATCAGCTGAGCACCCCAAGTCAGTTACGTGGATTTCAGGGACAACCGGAATCTCCTTCCGTTGTTTTACTTAAAAATAATCACCTTCATATCGAGATCGTTATTGATCGAGCAAATCAAATCGGCGCATCGAGCCGTTCAGGGGTTTGCGATATTGTGCTTGAATCCGCTATTACCGTTATTCAAGACTGTGAAGACTCGGTCGCTGCTGTTGATGGCCCAGACAAGACTGAAGTTTATCGAAACTGGCTAGGCCTCATGAAAGGCACGCTCGCCACAACGGTCAAAAAAGGAGCCGTCAGCTTTCAACGCCGATTAAACGCCGACCGATACTACTTTGCACCAGACGGCACCTCATTTTCATTGCCCGGCCGAGCGTTAATGCTGGTCAGAAACGTAGGGCACTTAATGACAAGCCCAGCAATTCTTGACGACAACGGCAAAGAGGTATTTGAGGGAATTATTGACTCTGTTGTCACTGCCTTAATTGCGTTGCACGATCTCAATGACCCTGCCAATCGGAACTCAAGGACGGGCGCCATGTATGTTGTAAAGCCAAAAATGCACGGTCCTGAGGAAGTCCAATTCACTGTCGAATTATTTGAGCGGACCGAGAAACTGCTGAACATGACCCCCGGGACGATGAAAGTCGGCATCATGGATGAGGAGCGGCGAACCAGCGTCAATCTCAAGGAATGTATTCGTGCCGCTGCGGACCGGGTCATCTTTATCAACACGGGATTTTTAGATCGAACCGGAGATGAAATTCATACGTCAATGGAAGCAGGGCCGATGATTCGAAAATCAGAAATGAAAGCGCAGCCATGGATTACTGCGTATGAAGATTGGAATGTGGATATTGGACTACGCTGCGGCTTACCGGGGCATGCCCAAATTGGTAAAGGCATGTGGGCAATGCCAGACGAGATGGCCGCGATGATGAAGGCAAAAGGTGATCATCCCAAAGCGGGCGCGAATACCGCGTGGGTTCCCTCGCCAACCGCTGCAACCCTCCATGCAATTCACTATCACGAGACCGACGTTCTCGCTCATCAAAAGACAATTGCAAATCGAGCGCCCGCAATGCTCGACGATATCCTTAAGATTCCCGTCAGCGAATCCCCTGACTGGTCGACCCAGGACATTCTTGAAGAAGTCGACAATAATTGTCAGGGCATTCTTGGATACGTTGTTCGATGGATCGATCAAGGCGTTGGCTGCTCAAAGGTGCCCGACATTCATGACACCGGTCTCATGGAGGATCGAGCAACCCTTAGAATATCGAGTCAGCACATTGCCAATTGGTTACATCATGACATTGTCGACACGGACTTGGTGATGGATTCGCTACATCGAATGGCGGAAGTGGTTGATCGTCAAAACGCGAACGACCCCGTTTATAAACCTATGACGCCAAGTTGCGATGGTGTTGCGTTTAAGGCAGCTTGCGATTTAATTTTCAACGGACGGGATGTGTGTAATGGCTACACTGAGCCACCGCTTCACATTCGACGCATCGAGCAGAAATCTTCTGGCTAGACACGACTCCATCCACAGAAAACGCTGAGACAGGTGAATCAAGGAAACAGCGTAACGTCTTTTGTTTAACGTTATCCCTAGGCAAATCTGTCGTAACGAATATCACTGACGGGTAGACCCGAACTCAGCAGTGATGCGATACAACTATTCAGCATTTGAGGCGGACCGCCTATAAAAGCTAACCGGCCGCTCATGAACTCGTCGCCCCCCACCGCTTGAGCGACATCATGAACAAAAC
Organism: Arenicellales bacterium nBUS_48; assembly: GCA_051201575.1. GTDB lineage: Bacteria > Pseudomonadota > Gammaproteobacteria > Arenicellales > UBA868 > UBA868. The sequence goes on from CP179197.1 coordinate 2,360,559, forward strand.
CCTGATGTGCCGGCAAATCATGAATTGTGTTGGGCAGTTCATGTCCGTCAATCTGGTCCGACAGCGCAACGTGAATACTGATGTTATCTGGCGCACTGGCCCGCAAAGACGCGAGTTCTGACAAGAAGAATAAATCTTCAGTGCGTCGAGCCCCAAAGACCATGAAAAGCTTGTGGCGTTTGAAGTGATTAACCACTTCGGCCTGTTTAAGCACCGACATGATGCCCGCGATTCCAGAACCGCCCACCAAACATACCAAATCTCTCGCCTCAGACGGGCTGAACGTCGCAAAACCCATTGGCCCAAATGCTTCGACGTTCATATCATCCGAACGCTCCGAAAAAATGTGGCTTGAAAAAATGCCACCCGGCACTTTTTTCATTACAAAATTAAGAGCGTCTGTTGAAGGCTCATAATTTGTCATTGAATACGCCCGGAACCCCTGCATATCGGGTGAGCGCAGCAAAAAGTACTGGCCCGCAATAGGTGAAACCGTTTCAGGGAGTTGCACTCGAAAAGTCGCAACATCAGAAGTCTCGTTGCAAATATCAACCAGCTTCGCTTTGAAACGTTTCGGTCTACGTGATGAAAGGCTAGATAAATCTATTTTGCTCGACACCAGGATTTCGCAATCTTTCGCCGCTGACGTCTGGCACAGTAATACCTCGCCCTTATCGACTTTTAACTCGCCAGCGGCAGGCGCTTCAGGCCAGAGGTTGCGGGTCGTCCCCGGCTTTGCTCTCGCAACACAGGTTGCGCATACTCCCGCTCCACACGCGTAGGGAAGAGGGGCCCCTTGACGTAAACCAGCCTGAAGCAGGCTCTCCCCTTCTTTGCACTCGACCGTGAGGCGACCCCCTTTATTGATAAATGTAACTTCGGTCATTTCGACATGTCGCTAATGGGACGAGTTAATCAGCGCGTGCCTACCACTCGAAGTCATCATCCTCATCTTCGTCAAAATCATAAGCTAACTCGCTAGACGCATCAATCCAGACACTGCCGTCTCGAATTTCACTTGGATAAAACTTCAATGGTTTCTCGGCAGGACCTTGGATGTCACCGCTTTTCAAATTCCACTGCCAAAGGTGCTTAGAGCAGGTCAATGTCAGACCATGACACAACCCTGATTCAACCAAGGGTTCCGCCATGTGAGGACAAAACGGGGGGATTACTCTCACGTCGTCTTCAACTCGCGCCGCCAACACGGTTAAGCCAGCCACTTCAAATTTGGCAAGCCCCTGATCAGGTAAATCAGCGACCCCGCACACACATGACCAATCTTGATTTTCTGAATCACTCATCTTCTTTAAGTTATTTTTTTGTCGCCAGTCCGAAACACGCAATCAAAGCCGCGACTGGCCATTCCACAACGGAGAAACAGCGCTAAATGGGAAAATGAGATCCTTTATCTAATCTTCGCGTATCCAGTTGAACGATACGCTCCATAAAGCGGGGCTCACCGTTTTCAAAACCAAACTTATCGCGATATTTTCCAACTAGAAAAATATTGGACTCGCCCGCTAGCGCATGGGAGTTGATGCCATCAAGTTCAGTTTTGTAGACCGCAAAGGAGGACACGGCGGTAGCGGTATCTTGTGATTCATCCATCTCCACGGTATACACAACGGTATGTCGCGCCAAAGGTGAATTATCCGAATTATGCTTGGGCAGCATCTCAGTAATCGTTCGCATGTCCTCCCGATTACCATCCATGTAAATCATATCGTAGTTAATCTCGGGACTGAAAGCTTTGATCGCATAGTAAAAATCTTCGTGACACAAATTGAGCCAGTCGTCCCATCGATTCTCATCTAAAAAAAGACTTGCTTTATAAATCACGTTATTGACTGCGTTCTGTTTATTCATGCTTTCCGACATGAGTCATGTTCCTTGCGTTGACGATGAATTAAACCCCCACATAGAGGGCCCGACCTTGGAGGACAGAGCGAGCGGAAATTCCGCTCGCTCTATAAGTGACACTCGCGGCTTACTAGGCTGCCTCGCGCTTTTGACCTTCTTCAAAAGACAGCTCAGGGTCGCCGGGCCAACGATCCATCCATCGACCCCACGCGTCATAAAAATGACGCATCCCTTCTTCATCATGAATTGTTGGATCACCATCAGCATCCACCTCGTGCCGACCGTGCAGGATTCTCCTCTTATCCGCCCATTCGTTCATCGTCGCCTGCTGAGTCGATACGGCTAACAGATCCTCATGAAGGTTTCGACCGAAAGGACCCCAGATCGAATTATGGTGCCGCTGACGAATCAGCCGCTCTTCAGGGGTATCACTTTTCAGGCCGAGCCCCCGAAACTCAATCATGACTTTGTCCGGACCTAGCGGCGTCATAATGTCGCAACGCAATGCAGAACCACGCAGGTTGAAGTTAACGCCGGGAAAGAAATCGATCATTTCCCAGTGATTGTTGGGGAGATGCGGGAAGGATAATTCCTCTCTCGACTCAAACCCTTCATATTGGTCGTACTGCACCTCAAAAGAGCCGACATTGACATGGCCGTTATCGAAGCCGATATTTTTCCGAGCAAAGTAGGAATCGTTAAACCCGGTTATCCGGTTATGGTAGTGCAGATAGTCGTGATAAAACTCGGAGTTGGTGTCGTGCCATAGTTTGTAATTACAAGGAATAATCGCCTTATGGTAGTGGAACACTTCCAGTGGCTCCGCGTTCAACGATTTTTCCATGCAGTCAAATGCACCACCGGCCCACTCTTCTACCGTTTGATCTATCGCGTCATTCAAGGTGACCCAAACAAATCCGCCATATTTCACTTCACAGCGGAGACGCCGCAACCCGACATCTGAGCATGCCAGGCGGTCCTGATAACCTTCAGATCCTCGAGAGATATGAACACAATTACCCTTCATGTCGAACTGCCATGCATGAAACATACAGGTCATATGTTTTGGAGCGCCCGAAGGGGAGCCTTGTTCGAATGATCCGGATGGCCGATTCTCGATCATATTGCCTCGGTGAGGGCAGACATTCAGGAACGCCCGGATCTGATTATCGGCTCCACGAACGACCATCACCGGCTCACGGGCTACGGTCATCGTTCGGAACGAATAAGGCTCGGACAATTCGGATTCATGACAGACGGGCGTCCAGACTTTTTTGAAAATTTTGCTAATTTCCTCTTCAAAAATATTTCGGTCTGAGTAGATCCGACTATCAACATACTCTCCGCTAGCAATCTTTCCGGGTATCTTGTCCCACTGTTTAGCGTTTCTGGCTGGCATCGCGCTGTGCTCCTTTTAAATTTCTCGAAACTGGGCCGGCGAAACTGGCTGGCCCTTACTCTCCACTTTAGGGTGATTTAAAACCTTTCAAATTGATTTGTAAAATGATTCAAATCAATACTTTGATAGTCTATATGTATTTATATTAACCCTTCACAAAAGCCTAACGAGATCGCGAGGCTTTTTTCTTGGTTACTTTTTTCGCTGTCTTTTTTGCCACTTTCTTTTTTGCCACTTTCTTTTTTGCTGGCAAAGATGTCTTTTTGGCAGTTTTTCGCCGACCCGCCCGACTTGCCTTGACGTCCAGCTGCTCAAGTTTCCAATCCCATTTCATCTTTTTCGCAAACTTGATCGCTTCATCATCATTCATGAAGACCGTGTGCTCAGGCCCAGGGTAGACCTGATCTTTAACCTCATCTCGATATTGAGTGAACACGTTCTCCATGATCGGAATCAGGTCGGTATAAACCTTAGAGTGTCTCGGAGTATGCTCCTCGTAGAGCGCGAAAAGATCTGAAGTAATAATATGAACGCCATGAGCGCCAAGTCCTGCGCCAAGGCTGATCACAGGAACCGGTAACACCTGCGCAAGATACTCATTCACTTCCTGAGTGGTGACCTCACACATCAAAGAGAAACAGCCTGCATCAACCATCGCCCATGCATCATCCACTAATTCGGCTGCCCTGTCTGCTGTCTTGCCTTGCGCAAAAAATCCACCGAGCTGCGGCATACGCATTGGTGTGATGCCAATATGTCCTTGCACCGGAATACCCGCTCTATTAATCGCTTCGATATTTCGAGCGTGGTACTGGTTGCCTTCGCACTTCATGACTTCAGCATTTGCCTCATGCACAAATCGACCGGCGTTTTCAACTGCCTGCTCAGGCGAAACATGAAAACTCCAGTAAGGCATATCCACCATTCTCAAACCATAGTCACTCCCACGATCGATCGCCTTTGACATCATCATCACTTCATCAAACGTTACCGTAACGGTACTTTTGTGACCAAATAGAATCATTCCGCCCGTATCGGACACACACAAAATATCGATCCCAAGTCGGTCCGCAATTACGGCGCTTCGATAGTCATAAATTGCCATCTGGACGATCTGCTCACCTTCGCGCATCTTTTTACGAAGTTGATTAAGGGTGACTTTTCGGCGGGGTTTTTCGTCAGACATGAACTATCTCCTATGATAAAAAAGTGCAGTAATCAATCACGCGATGGCCTGTGGCTCCGCATTGAAACTCGATCTGCGTGGTTGATGGAAACTGTTAAGTTAAAGCGATAGTAGACAGCCGTCGAGAGGGCGTCAAAAGTAATATCTTATCGGACGATAGGGGTCGGCTTGCTCTGAGCCTTGAAGGCCATCGAATCGATCAGATTTGGTCGCTTTTGGGCTTACTATCCCTAAATTCAACACAGGGTATCTTGTCAATCGCTAATGATCCGCCTTTGCTTTATGCGAGGATTCCGGCGACTTTAGCCAACATCGCGCCACCCGCCCCTAAGAGGGCAACGGCGATCAGCTTTTTCAGCAATTCCTTGGAGACCTGATGAGCAATTCTTGCGCCGATTATTACCCCACACATTAACATTATTGCCAAAATTGAGCCCAATTTAAAATCAATGTAACCAAAGGTTAAGTTTCCCCCGGTTGCGAGCAATGCAATTGGGATCTGTATTACCTGACTCAATCCCACCGCAGTCAGAGCCGGCACCTTCAACCACAAAAGGATCGGCACCAAAACCAAAGGGCCCCCAGTACCCGTAATTGCTGAGGCAAAACCGGTAACAATTCCAATCCCAAGCAGAGCGGATGGAATCAGTCGCTTCTGCTCAACGGTTGTTTCGCGCCTTGATCGTAACGATTGAAATCCCGAGAGCAAAACTAGAAACCCAATAATTCCTTCGAGGATAGGCCCAGGCATATGCCACGCGGTCATTGCGCCAAGGTAGGCTCCTGGCATTCCCCCGACGCAAAGCCAAATCACTGTCGACCATTGAATCGTGCCGCGCCGCGCGTATTCGACCACGCCAACAAGACCGGTAAATAAATAAGTAAATGACGCCGTTGCAATTGCGACGTGAACCCCGATTCCAAGGGCCAGCGTCAAGAGGGGAACGAGAAGAACTCCGCCAATTCCAATAGCGCCAATTAAGGCTCCCACAAACACCACAATCAAGGCAGCCAACAGCATTGGGAAAAAACTCATAACGAAATTCTCAATTTTGGGGTAAAGATCAAAAATAAATCTTCGGCAGTTCGTATTTCATACTGATTACCGCGGTGGGCCGACGAAAAACAAAGGCAGCCGGCAGATCAAGCATACATGGAAGCTGTCCAGTCTCATTTACCTTTATTTTTTAAAGGTTGTAGTTTTAATAGGGAGTGGTTATAAACCTATCACTATATTCATCTAATTGTTTTTAACTATCGTGTTTTTCACTCAGTAACCGAAAAAACTCAAGGGGAGCTTGGCATGTTTTTGAGGCAGTTTGAATACTTAATTGCACTGGAGAAAGAAGGTCACTTCGGACGCGCCGCAGAGCGCTGTCACGTCTCTCAACCGAGTCTATCAAGTGCGCTCCAGCAACTGGAAGCAGAATTGGATGTGCCCATTATTCTTCGGCATCAGCGCTATCAAGGTTTCACGCCAGAGGGTGAGCGGGTCGTGAGCTGGGCAAAACGTCTTTTGGCGGACAAAAAAAGTATGGTGGAAGAGCTCGCTATCATGCGCAGCAACCTCAACGGACGTCTGCGAATCGGAGCGATGCCAACCAGTTCGCCCGTCCTGCCGAAAATTAATCAACTGTTCTCAACGCTATATCCATCCGTTGATATCGATATTCAGTTTCTCGGATCTGACAAACTTATTAATGAGCTGCGTAATTTCGAATTGGACGTTGGTATCACCTACCTGGAGGGATCTTCTTTAAATAAACTCAATACGATCACGCTTTACGAAGAACAGCTGAATCTAATGATTCCTGAAAAGATGCTTCCCATGAAACAAGAAAGTATTACTTGGGCGCAAGCTGCTGAATTAAGACTCGGGCTTTTGTCGCCAAACATGCGGGAACGCGAAGTGATGGATGAGGCGTTCCAAAATGTGGGGCAGGATCCTAACCCACAGCTTGAATGCAATTCAATCTTCCAGCTTGCATTTCACGTTATGCAAGGAGATATCGCTACCATCGTTCCAAATGGCTTCAGCAAAACTAATGATGCATTCCCGGGTACTCGCGAAATTTCCTTGACGAGCCCTGTTCTGAGTAAGCCAGTAGGTCTGATCTGGGAAAAAGTTACCCCCCCTCTTCCAATGGCCCAGGCAATGGCGGATTTACTCATTGAGTCACGAGAAGAAATCTTTGCCGCAGTTGGAAAATCTGATAACCCAAAAATCTCAGGGCAGAAAAAAGTGGCGTAACTTTGGCAAAACGACGTCAGACTTGAATAGATTACGGCCGCGCGCGCGCTCGACTTATGTAGGTACGCCACATCATTACAATGAGCGCTAGGAATAAAATCTGCAAGGGGCCCGCTGCGAGATTAATTAGGGTTAAGCGACGCCCGAGCGCCTCTACTTCTGATCGAATCTCATGGCGGACCTCTCTTAAATCTCTTCTGGCTGACAATAGCTCGTCCTGAAATTCCTGAAGCTTCAATTTGATCGACTCGGGCAGATCAGCGAACTCGAGATCCTGCGTTTGTTGATTTATTTGGCCTAATTGCTGTTCGAGCGCGATAACGTTAGAGGATAACGTAGCCTCTTGTTCCTGAAGTTTTTGTTGAGCATTCCTAAACAGGTCCGCAACACGTGTGAACGGGCGTTGCAATTGACCCCTTGATCGAATCTCTAAAAGAGCGTCCGCGCCCGTTGCGTACTCAATCATATTCAATAGAAACGATATATTGTCATTGAGTGGGCGAACCGCTATTTCGTCGCCCAGCGTTGTTTTCTGAAGCGAAAAGGGATCGAACAACCAATCAATATCTGCGACCACGAAAATGATCGGCGAGCCATCAGAGGAGCTCATGTGAGATTCAGCCGGTTTGGTCAAACTCTCGCTATAGGCACTTTTAAGCGGCCCGTGCACGGCGGCGGAAATCACCTTTGCAGTGTCGCCTGCTTTAAAACCAAGCGCCAGCTGACTCGGCGACTGCTGTTCAAAATTTTCTGTAGGAAAAGTATTAGCCTGATTTGTAGTTTTTATTAAAGTAATCACTTCGACGTCGGGCGAAAAAGTAAACGAGCCAGGCTCCACCATAAGCAATTCATTAAGGTTCGCTGTCGTTGGATGTTCCGTCGATAGACCTGTTTGCCCAACGCGCAGCCAATACGGATAGTTGAGACGCCCTTCTCCACCGTCGCCGACAACCGATGCAAACTGAGCGTCACCCACGATCTGATCTCCCACATAACTGACGCCATACCGTGCGAGTAAATCTGATATGTCATTTATGCTCTTGGACGGCGACGGATTAATCGCATTGTTAGCGGGCTTAACCCGCGTGAATGGATCTATCATTACAATCAAACTACCCCCGCGCATCACGAACTGATCAATAGAGTAGAGCATCTCTTCATGCAAAACGTCGGCGCCCAATAAAATGAGAGTATCAATCCCTTCAGGAAGACTTTTCTTGAAAAACGGGATCACCGCAATATCGTATGCTCTTTTTAACTCTGCCATAAACGAGAGTCCTTCTTTCTCTGCTAACGCAGCGCTAGAGGGAAGTAAGGGGCTGATCACTGCAACGCGAGGCGTTCGCTCCTGATTCAGGCCGTTAAATGCCTGTACGATATCGTATTCCAAAAAGCTTGCTCGACGGATATCTAAATAGGAGATATGACCGATGCGGTCATTCGCCTCAACCGTCAAACCAAGGAAAAAATGATCACCAGAAGACATCGGAACCCGGTGAATTCGCCGCACCAACGCTTTTAACTCAGCTTCTGTATCAGGCTCGGGATCGACAGTAACAAACTTAAGGCTTGAGATTTTTGCCATCTGCGCAATCAATCGATCAATGCGCCGGGCGTGGGACTTGATAGATGCGGGCACTGACTCTTCAGAGCTACTCCAGTAGAGCGTAACCGTTGCCCCCTCGGGCATCTGCTTCAGAATCTCTTTACTGCCAGAATGCAATGTGAATTCTTTTTCGGCAGTTAAATCAAACTGGGTCGTCAACTGACCTGCTAAAAAAATAGCAGAGGCCCAGACCAGCACTAAAAGAATAAGGGCAAAGAAATAAAAACCGGAAAACATTTTGGCTATTGAACCCTGGCGTCTTGCCGCTATTACCCAATGCGTCAAAACAAGCGCAGTCACGGTGGACGATATGAAATAGACCAGCCCTTGGGTTGGTATCAAACCCTCACCCAAAACATTGAGCCAAGTCACGGGGCTGTATACCGTAATGGCTTCCCAAGCCGCCTGTGGCACGAACGATCCAAGAAAACGCCCAAACACGTCCCAGCCAAACAACGTCAAAATGAATAAAGACGCTAAACCTGCAATAAAGGCGCCAACAGGCTCTCGCAGAAACGCGGCCGACAATAATGTAACCGCAAAACAAGTCCCCAAGAACAAAGCACACCCTAGGTAACTGGAAAAAACAAGCTCGAGATCAGGCTCGCCCAGATAAGCAACCGTCAGACAGAACGGGAAGGTCATTGCCAAGGTAAGAAGCAGCAGAAAATATCCCGCAGCAAACTTGCCTAACACAACATAAATTGGTCTTATCGGAAGTGCAAAAACTAATTCCAGCTCTCGGTTAGAGTGACCATCTGACCAAGCGGACATGGCCAGCGCAGGCACCAGAACAAGCGAGACCCACGGGATAAACACCAGCAGCAGTCTCACCGTTGCTTCGTCCGTCGTATAAAAGCTGGAAATCAAAAAAATACACGCGCCCAAAGCCAACAAGAATGCACCTTGAAAAAGGTAGGTCAATGGCGCAAAAAACAACATCCGCAACTCATGAAGGAAAATCGCGGTAAACCCGCCTTGCGTAATCGTTTGACTGTTACTCATAAGGGCGCCTTCAGTGGTTTTCAGGGCGAACCCTACCGACTGCATCTTTAGTGAGTCGCCGGAAACAGGCTGATAAGCGGCCGTTACTGTCAATCAAATCAGCAAGGGGTGCATCCTCGATACCGATGCCCTTATCTAAAACAATCACACGGTCACACAACTCTTCTGCCTCTTCAAGGATATGGGTCGAAAGAAGTATTGTTCGATCTCGACTGAGCTCCCTCACAAGGTCGCGGACTAAATCCTTCTGGTTAGGGTCTAGCCCATCCGTTGGCTCATCGAGCACAAGCACGCGAGGATCATGAATAATCGCTTGGGCAAACCAGGCTCTTTGGCGCCAGCCCTTTGATAACTGATTTAGAGGTCGACGCAATACCGAAGAGAGATCAAGACGCTGACTGACATGATCAATGGCGCTACTCAAACGCTCGCCAAAAAGACCGCGCGCTTGTCCACAAAAACGTAAAAACTCCATGACTCGGAGATGTCCAAATCCGTTTGGCGCCTCCGGTAAATAACCGAGCTTTGATCGCGCTTTCTGACTCTGCCTGCGCACGTCATGTCCGCAGATCCTGATGACTCCTTGGTCAGGAATCAAATAGCCACAAATCATGCGCATCGTTGTGGTCTTCCCCGCTCCGTTGGGCCCCAGGAATCCAACAACGGAGTCGGATTGAAGCTCTAAGGAAAGGTTATTAACTGCCTTAACGTGGCCGAACGATTTAGATAAATTTGTAATCTTAAGCACGCGGAGACCTGCCTCGAAACATCGGTGGGTACAGTTTAACCAACGTACCCTAATCCTGAACTAACTAGTAACTAGAGAGAAAGCCTGCAGCAATAAAAAGGCCAACGCTCATCCATGAAATTGCATATCCCAGTCTCGTAACAGTGGACAACAGGCGAGAATTTTCAATTCCACACTTCTTTAAAGCCATAGGTCCCAGCATTGAAATCAAGGCGCCCAATACGGCTCCGCCAATAACAACCGGGCGGCTGGCGATTAACTGAAGGCCATCCATGTTAATTACGTTGCAGAAGCATTACAGCAAAACCTAGGCCCTGCGGGAGTAGGCCTCCAAAAAGTCAGAATTCGTATCTGTTCCCTTAAAGCTCTTCATCGCCTCTTCGTGCAAGATTTCCATTGCGTGCCGCTTGTATTCGTACGCTTCTGTGGAGTTCAACATATCCAGGTTTCGAGGTCGCGGCAGATCGATCTGCAACATTTCCCTCACTGAAGCTGGCTTATTCGATAGCACGACAATGCTGTCTGCCAAAATGATTGCCTCTTCTAGTTCAGAAGTCACAAAGACGTTGGTCCGCGCTTCTTGCTCGCAAAGTCGAAGGTAGAACTCCTGCATCAACTGACGCGTCATTGCATCGAGACCACGAAAAGGCTCATCCATGATCATCACGAGCGGCTGATTAATGAGCGCTCGGGCGAGTTCAGCACGTCTTTGCATACCGCCAGAAAGCTGAAGCGGATACTTGTCACGAAACTCTCTCAAGCCGACCGTGTCAATAATGCTTTCTGCCGCGCTTTTCAATTCATCCTTTGGCATGTCCCCTCTCAACTGAGGGCCAAAGACCACGTTCTGATAAGTCGTCAACCAAGGCATGAGGGCGGTCTCTTGGAACACCACCAGAGAATCTTTACTGGGCCCCAAAAGCGGCTTTCCCTCCAAGGTGATTCGCCCTTCATCGGGTAACTCAAATCCTGCCAATAAGTTTACGATTGTCGACTTCCCGCATCCTGAGGGACCCACAATGGCAGTCAATTGATCGCGTTTTATGGTCAGACTAAGGTCTTTTACAACAGTCTCCCGGGCCCAGTCCTCTCCAAAGGATTTGGAGACATTCTCCAAAATCATTACGTCAGATTGATTCACTTCTTCCATCTCCTTGCTTTCTTTCCAAAACCTTTAATTGTCTATGTTTAGTCGTCAGGTCAATCAAGATCCTTAAAACATTCTTCGCCAAGGCATCGAAATGTGGCCCAGGTAACGAATGAGACTGCTCGATATATAGCCCGCGAGACCGATGCTGATCATTCCAACAATCACCTGATCCATAACACCGCCCATGTAAGAGCTCCAGATAAAGAAGCCGAGTCCACCGCCACTCTGCTGACCGCCGCCAGAAATCATCTCTGCCGCCAAAACAACTTCCCAGGTGATTCCCATACCCACCGCTGCGCCAATAAATATTGATGGCAACGTACCAGGAAGAATAATTTTTCTAAATAGATCCCAACGCGTAGCGCCCATTGACTGCGCAGCACGCAGATATTGGATATCAATGGATCTTGCACCCCCTAACACATTGATCACAACGGTATAAAAGGCTCCGAGAAAAGTAACGAACATGATTGACAGTTCGGTTGTCGGCCAGAAAATAATCGACGCGGGAACCCATGCCAATGGAGGAATAGGCCTCAAGATTTCAAACGGTGGAAAAAACAAACCTCTGAAATTTTTGTTTACCGCCATTGCGAGGCCAAAGGGAATCCCAATCACCTGCGCAACGAGAAAACCAAAAAACACTCGTCCAAAACTCAGATACCAACTTTCCCAATAGCCGGGCTGCAGAACGACCTCTCTCCATCGAGCCACGACCAACGTGGGCGCGTCAATCTTCCCAACAAACGGCACCATAATTCCGAACCATTCATGGAAGCGAAATCCTATCTCCCACAGGATTAAAAAGATCAATATTGACGCGATGCCGCGCTTGAACGTTAGATCTGAAAAGATCTTTTTGAGAATCCCACCGTTTTCTTTTTTTGATGACTGAGTCATCTTACTTCTCCATTTCTTTCGTTTTTTTGCGTTGCTTACGCGAGCTCACGCTCACCTGCTTCAAACGCCTTTACCGCCTCTTCATGCACGGCCTCCTTAGTCTCCTGAACAAGCACTCGGAACTCTTCAGAAGAAAGTAACCGGTAATCTCGCGGCCTATTAATCTTTACATCCACGATCTTTTTTGTCTTTGCAGGTCGTGTTGTCATCACGACCACTCGATCTCCAAGAAAAATCGCTTCTTCGAGATCATGAGTGATAAAAAATATTGTGACTTTTGTTCGGTCATAGACTTCTAATAAAGACTCGTGCATTATGGATTTCGTTAACGCATCCATTGCTCGATAAGGTTCATCCAAGAGCAGAACTTTAGGGTCATTGATCAGCGCCCGAACAATCTCTGCACGACGCGCCATCCCAGATGACACCTCACCTGGAAACTTGTCTGCAACACCATCTAATCCTGCTTCCGCGAGCATCGTCATTGCTTTCTCTCGCGCGTCTGCTTTGGACATGAGGCCTTGCACAACGGGTCCATAGGCAACGTTATCCGCCAGCGTTTTCCAAGGAAACAGCGCGCCATTCTGGAACACCACCACACGATCGGCTCCCTGAGTTGCGAGCTGTTTTCCAGGACCGCAAAGCATCTCGCCATCAAGGTCAATTTGACCCTCAGTGATCGAATGGAAACCGGCAATCGCGTTTAACAATGTCGTCTTGCCGCATCCAGAAGGGCCTACGATCATACACACTTCACCGGAGGCAATTTCGAGCGAGCAATCATCGACGGCCATAACATTCGCCCCGCCCGGATCATAGACTTTGGTTACGTTTCGAATACTGATTGCGCCTTTACTCGGCGCAATATTATTTCCCACACTCATACCTAAACTCCTCCCTGCCCGAGGGCGCGCTCGCGCCACTGCATCATACGGTCGCCCGCTGATCGCACCATTGCAGATGTGATCCAACCGACAAATCCCAAAGTGAGCATTGCCATGACCATCGTGGTGTACTTGTTCACCATGTACGAATCCATAATCATGTAGCCGAGTCCGTAATCCCCCGATATCATCTCAGCGGCGACTAAAGAAAACCAAGCCACCCCAATGCTGATCTGAAGTCCAGTGAAGATATAGGGCAGTGCACCAGGCACAACAACGTTTAAAAATATATGGTGTTTTTTTGACCCCAAGCAGCCTGCTGCACGGAAATAGGACTCGTCAATAGATTCAACGCCAAGCATGGTGTTAAGAGCAGTGACAAAGAACGATGCCAGTGTGGCGAGGTAAATAATTGGCGTCTCAAATCCGGCAAACATGACAATAGCCAGTGGCACCCACGCCAAAATCGGGATAGGCCTAAGCAATTCCAGAATCGGAAATGCGTAGTCCTTAAATTTTTGTGACCAGCCCATAAAAAGCCCCAGAGGAACCCCGAGGCCGGTAGCGATCGCAAAAGCAATAAAAATCCGCCTACAGCTCACCCAAATATTGATGTAGTAATCTTCGGTGAACAGAGAAGTCCCCAGATTGGATCTTTATTGATCCATTCAGTGATGACCTCGACAGGACCAGGAACCTTATAAAAAGGAAAAATTCTCCACTGCTCGCATAATAGATAGTAGGCCACGAGCCATAACGTGATGCCAAGGAAGGCAAGATACGGCGTTGGGGTTTTCAGCGCTTTTGCACTTTTATAAAGAAAGTACTGCAAGCCAGTTGGGCGACTACTGACGCTTTGATTACTCATTGACTCCCTCTCTCCTCGATACGAATCGTCATCATATTTACTCGCAAATATTATCGGAAGGCTCCCGCCCCAGGTCACAGGCGCTATTGATTTCTCCCTACGAGCAACGCGCCGACTCTTACATTGAATCGGCTCTCATCAAGTCAAAAGCGGGCGCGGAGGACTCGCCTTCGCGCCCGCTTCCAAAGTTACGACGTTTTAAAACGAACTATTCACTCGTTTTTTACCGGTAAGCAGAATCTGGCTGCTCACCCACAAAGCCAATCGGGGCGCTAAGGCCGCGGGCTTTAAGCACTTCTTGAGCAACCCCATCCATCATTGCCTCTGGACGCAACGTCTCGTTAGGGACTACTTTTCGACCATGAAGGAACTTTGTCGCTGCAGCGACCAGCTGTTTCGCTGTGTCATCAAAAACGAATCGAAGCGTCAGCTTCTCCTCACCGCCACCGATTGAAGCAGGATTCTGGCCGTACAAAGAGGCCCAGAGTACGCGACGATCCATCCCTTCGGTTTGATCATCCGCCATCTGAGATATCGCTGTCGCGTTACCTAAATCTTTCATAAATAACTGGGCATTAAGCTCCGCTTCAAGCCAGCCGCGATGCACATCTGGTCGATCGCGAATAATCTCGTACAGCATCGCAAGGAATCCGGCATCACCGCCTTCAACACCGTCAAAACTCTCGCCGGATGCAGCGCGTCGAGCGAGGCCCGACAACTGAATCTTCGAAGCTGTCGGCTCCCAGATAACTGCCGCGTCTAGCTTGTTATTTTTGAAGCTTGAAGTAATAACCTCAATATTCATGTTCAGATATTTCTTTGGCTGAATGCCAGCTTGCTCAAAGGCCCAGCGTGCAAAACGGTCAGTACAGGCGCCATGAGGGGCGGCGACAAGTTTGCCGTCCATCCACTTGACAGCTTCCATACCGTTCGCAAATTCTGGCGCATCATTCTTAACCAGAAAAACGTTACATTGTTGGCGAGATGTGCCGAGCACCGCGATCATCCGAATATCAACCGTGTCCGTTTTCGTGGTTGACACGATCGCTGGCATATCACCCATATAGCCAAGGTGATTCTTTTCGCCCAGCATTTTTCCGACAATCACGGATCCCTGCAGACCAATTTCGAACTTCACATCAGAACCCGCTGGGAGATGCTCCTTCCACGACTGCTGTCCGTTGATGACAACGCCAGACCATGACTCTGTGTAGTACGGCTGATAACCCACAACAAGATTAACGGCCTCTCCCGGCTTTCCGAACCCGACTTCTGCTACCGCAGGTTGAATCGCCCCCGCAGCCAGCATGGACGCGCCTATCCCAGCCGCTAAAATCGGCTTTTTAAACTTACGCATAACTCCTCCCGTTTAGTTAATTCCTTTATTAATTTCGCTAAAACTGTCTATCTAATTTGGATAGCGGTATGTATCTATAGCGAGGCCCCAGTTCACCGCACCCCGATTCATTTGTAAAGGTCTTTAGGTGGATTACATGATTGATTCTCTCTATTACCAAAAAAATCAAACATTTTTGTCATTTATTAACGACTATTAAGGAATTAGCACCGAAGTCTTCGAGACTAACAGGATTGAAAATTTTGAGGAAAGTACCGGCAAGCCAAAACCAGGACATAAATTATTTTACGAACTGTCGGCGCTTAAGAGACTTTGGTTATCTCCGTTAAGACTCGATTCCATATCAACTAGTTGGCCGACTGTAATCGGCCGAATGGGAGACCGAATTCGATAATGCCCCACTTCCTGAACCGAAACGCCGCGCACTTGCGCCATCAATCGACTTACGGTCAATCCACATTTCCGACCCATACACGGGCCCATGCCACAGCGAGTAAACGCTTTACCTTGATTTGGACCCATGCAACCGCGTTCAGTAACCGTTCGAATCTCTCCGGCCGTCACCTCTTCGCAACGACAAACAACAATGTCGTTCTCCGGTAACTGAAACTGTGCCGTCGAAGGAAAGGCTTCATCAATAAAACTTCGCATCCAGCGCTGTCGTCTCAATACCCAGGATTCAATCAAGGTCTCTGAGCGTTGATGATCCTCAAGGTAAGCATCTACTTCACGGGCGACTCTCTCACCCTGCAACATGGCAACTTCAGCACCACCAATACTGGCAGCGTCACCCACTATTGAAATGCAATCTCGAGAAGTCAAACCGGCGCCCTGAATCTGCGGCACCCAGCAGTCCTGGATCTCATTGAAATGATGCTTAATTCCGGCTGACATGGAGAGCCAGGTATTGGGAATAACCCCGTCATGTACCAACAACAATGATGTTGATAATTCATGGCGATGCCCGCCGACCTCGAAACTCACAGACCGTAAATGATTCTCACCTTGCGCTTTTAGTAAATCCACGCCCCGGATCAGATTCATTTTGACGGCTGCGCTCCATAACCATCGCATACCCTGAAACATTGCTTTGGGGCAGGTCATTAAAGCTCGCAAACCCAGTAGACTTGCGCGCAAAGATAGTGGGGGGCCGGTATCCAAGATGGCCTGCGGCCGAATCCCAAATTTCTTGAGTTGCATCGCGTACAGATAAAGCAAGGGTCCGGTGCCAGCGAGAACAACATCATCCTCTGGCAGAAGACGGGAGGACTTCAAAAGGGTTTGTGCAGCGCCCACAGTCATCACGCCGGGTAATGTCCACCCTTCAAACGGCGTTGGTCGCTCCATTGCGCCCGTTGCGAGGATGAGGTGCTTTGGATAAAGCATCCGCGCCAACCCGTTCTCAATGAGACCAAGGGCCAACTCCGGCTCCTGATCCGATGTAATCTGCCAGACGGAGACGCCGGGTTGATAGTGAGCCCCGCTTTGGCGAAACCGACGCATGAGCGCCTTGCCTGCTGCGTACTCCCTGCCAAGAGGTCCGATATCTTGAAGTCGATCTGCAAATACTTTCTCGACCCCTTTATAAATTTGTCCGCCGGGCGCGCCCTGCTCATCGAGAACGACCACATTTCTTCCGCTTTCAGCCAACTCGCAAGCAGCTGTCAAGCCAGCGGGTCCTGCTCCGATCACCGCAACATCGCATAACGGGAGTTGCGTGGTCATTCTTTCGAGACCTCCTTAATGTCCATCCCGTGCTCATCAATTGAATTGGATAACTTTGTAATTTGCATCCCTTCAGTAACTTCGGTGAGGCAGGCTTGCACGATACCCATCGCCTCAACTTGGACGAAACATTCATAGCAATTGCCGATCATGCAAAATGGTGCACGCGGTGTACTGCTCACCGCTGAGTTCCGGAATATAAATACACCCGAGCCTAACAAAGCCGCGGCTACCGTATCTCCACGGCTTGCGGTGAATTCGTGGCCTTCGAAGCTAAACGTTACTGGGTCAGTCGAGTTAGTCCGCAGTCGAAACATCGAAACGCTCCGGTCCGAAACATCGGTAATCAACGGGAATCTTGCCATCGACAACCCAACGGCACACATCCTGGGCATGAACTGCAGCAAGCGTGACGCCACTATGACAAGAGAAAGCAAACGCGCCAGGAAATTCCTCAGACTGGCTGTAAATCGGGAAACCGTCCGGCGTCATAATCCGCAGCGCAGCCCAGTTACGTTGGATGCGCAAGCTTCGAAGATTTGGGAAAGCGCTCGCGCAACGACGCACAATATCTTGCAGGGTATCGGTCGTTGTTTCTGAATTGAAGCCCACGTCTCGCGCTGATGCGCCCAGCATAAAGGTCCCCTCGTCCGTTTGACGGATCATGTTAGTTGGGTAAGCAAGCTGCTCTGTACTGCGCTCCGTCACAATGATTTGTCCCTGCTCAGGATAAATCGGTATCCTGATGCCCACCTGTTGACCCAGACCGACAGATCCATGCCCTGCGGCAATGACCAAGCGCTCGCAACTTGCAACTTGTCGTCCCTCGCTAAGGAGTTCAAACCCGCTCGATTTCAGCGGCTGGATTTGATCGATACTTGATAAAGGCAAATAACACCCTCCGTGCTTACTGAAACCCTCCTGCAAAGCCCGCAATAGATACAACGGATTAACATGGCCATCATGGGGGCAATACGTGGCGCCCGCAACATCTTCCCCGATCCCAGGAAGATACTTGGCCAAGGTTCGTCCTTGTACGAGCTCATACTCATATCCTTCCTCACCCGCATCAGCTTTCAAACCTTCTAGCATGCGGAGATACTGCTGCAATTCAGCCTCATCAAGTGAGATGTTAAAACCGCCAGACTGGTGATAACCCAAATCGTGGCTCGTAAGTTCCGAAAGCTGAGCGCTAAAGTTCGCCCAGCCATCTGCCGACTTGCGTGACCACCGCGCATATTCACGCATGCCTTCGCCCTTACCCTGAACCCAAACCAAACCAAAGTTGCCCCGGGCCGTTCGAATTGCGTTATCCCCCTCATCGATTAAAGCGACGCTCAAACCCGCCTGACCAAAGCCATAAGCAAAAGATGACCCGAGAAGTCCACCGCCAATTACTGCAACATCGAAGTATTTTTTTGTCATAAGCTAATTACGCTAGCGCCGCAACAGGTAACGAAGTCCAACCAGAGCGAACAGCGACCCCGCGGCAGTCGTAGCGAACGCAAAGGTCCATCCTTCAATGGACTGAGGACCCGCACCGACATCGAGCACCAGCCCCACCACAAGCGGTCCTAAAAAACCGCCGGAAAAGCCCATTACCGAATGCGTGGCTAGCGTCGCGCCCCGCTCCCCTTCTCGAGCCGCTGCCACGACGCCACTCGTGAGCGCTGCCGAATCACTCATAATAAAGACAGAGTAAAGTCCGGCAACAGCAAGCACCACCACAAAAGGAAGTGCGCCAATAAAACCAAGCACCGTCCCCACCATTACCGAAAGCATCATTACCAGAGATATTGTTTTCCCGCGGTCCCTCTTTAAGCACAAATGAGCGCCCATTACACTAGCGGGTGCGCCCAGAAGACTGAATAGCGCAGCGAACCCCGCCACCGCTTCACGACTCATTGTTGCCCCTGACGCACTTGCAGCAAAAATCAAAAAAGCCACAATCCAGGCTCGATAGGCAAACAGTTCATACGAATGACCGGTATACCCCCAAATATAAGCAAGCGCAGTTTTATTTCTTAAAACAGGCCGGAAATCCAACGGATGACGATCCGATGGATTCATCCACTTCGGCCGTTTTCCGGGAATTGCGAAATAAATCAGAAAGACGCACCCCAGCTGACACATGCCGGCTAACAAAAAAACAGAGCTCCATGGCATCATTGCGCTTGCAACGCCGGTGAAGAAATAAGATCCCGCCGTACCGATACTGAATGCGCTCAGGTACCACGGTAAAACCTTTTGCCGGTCAACTTCATTGAGTCGGTCGTTCAGAATCTGCAGGCCCGGCATGTAGGTACCCGCGAGGGAAACGCCGGCTACGAACCGGAAAATCATTGCGCTAAAAAATCCATCTGCGAAAAGAGCAAAGCCGACTGAGCCTAAGATCCCACAACACAATCCAAACAAATAAATCCGCCGCGCATCAAGGACATCGGTCAATCCCACTAAAAAAGGAACAGCAGCGACATAACCGGCAAAGTAAATGCCCCCAATCCAGCCTGCCTGAGTGCTGCTCAGCGACCACTCCACAGTGAACTCATTTAGCAGAACTGCAAAGTTTGCAAAACTGGCCATCGCTAGCAACTGCGCCACCGACAGTAACCCCAGCAGCGCAATGGACGACAATTTTTGATGAGAATCCGACATGGTCTAACGAATTTAGCGTGGTTTTGAGAACATATGCTCCAACCGCTATTTTAACGGCGCAATTAACCAAGACCTCACCACTCAGGACTTATAGACTTAACGCTTCTGAATTACCGATCTCATCAGGCCCGTCTTAATGAAAATAAGCCGAATACGTATTTTCCGAGCAGATCTCCCGATGATCGAGGGAAGTTACAGTTGGTCAACCCAATCGCATGCCGGCTTTGACACGACAGTCGTCCTAGTGGATACCGATGAGGGTCTCACAGGCGTTGGTGAATGCTGCCCGCTTGGCCCTACTTATCTACCCGCTTACGCCCACGGCGTTCGCGCGGGCATCGCCCAACTTGCGCCTCATCTGATTGATGAGGATCCCACTCAACTGGATCGAATAAACACCTTAATGGATGCTCAATTGAAAGGGCATCCCTATGTAAAGTCAGCTATTGATATGGCCTGCTGGGATCTTTTGGGCAAAGTTGCAGGCTTGCCCGTCTACGTCTTACTCGGCGGAAAGCTTCAAGAGAAAGTGACACTTTATAAAGTCGTCTCTCGAGCCGATCCCCACACAATGGCCGAACGGATACCCGAATATCGCAACAAGGGGTTTCGCCAGTTTCAAGTGAAAGTTGGTGAGGATCCTTCAACCGATATTATTCGCATCCATCGGGTGGCCGAGGAGATGAAAGCTGGCGAAGTGCTAAACGCCGACGCCAACACCGGATGGAAACAGCATGAAGCCCTACAAGTTGCCCGCGCAATTGCTGATATTGGGAGGCAAACCGGTATTCGGCTCACATTCGAGCAACCCTGTCTTTCTTATCACGAATGTCTTGCGGTCAGACAGCACACCAACCTGCCCTTTGTACTGGATGAGTGCATGGATAGCATCAGCGCGTTATTGCAGGCGCAGCACGATCATGCAATGGATATGATTAATTTAAAAATTAGTCGATTTGGGGGAATCACCCGAGCACGACAAGTGCGCGACTTATGCGTTTCATTAGGACTTCCAATGAACGTGGAGGACAGTTGGGGTGGAGAAATTACGACTGCGGCAATCGCACACCTGGCCCACTCCACACCACCTGCTTTTCAATTTCAGTCCTCAGCGTTCCATGAATACTCAACGACTCAAATTGCAACGGGTGCGCCGTCAGTTCAGGATGGCGCCATGGTGGCATCAGACGCACCGGGTCTTGGGGTTGAACCCATTGTGAGCGCGCTCGAGCCAGTAGCGGAATTTAATTAAAACCAAGGAGTTTCAAAATGCAGTTTGAAGGCATCTACACCCCTATTATTACGCCGTTTCATGACGATGGCTCCATCAACGAAGAAGGCTTTGCTCAGGTCATTGAATTTCTGATTGACTCTGGTTCTCATGGCATTGTTGTGGGCGGTACGACTGGCGAGTACTACGCCCAAACGCTCGAAGAGCGCGTTCACCTAATGCAAATCGCTCACCAAGTAATCAACGGGCGGGCGACATTGATGGCGGGTGTCGGTGCGATCAGGACTGAGGACTCCATTGAGCTGGCACAAACGGCAGCGCAGATTGGCGTCGATGCCCTTCTCGTTAATTCGCCGCCTTACGTCTTACCCACGGAAGCGGAAAACGCAGCCCACGCCCTCGCCATTGACCGCGCCGCACAGTTGCCGATCATGCTTTACAACTATCCCGGGCGCACAGGCGTCGGGATGGACGAAACGTATTTAAATCTTGTGAGTGCGTCCAAAAATTTTTGTGCGATCAAGGAAAGCTCGGGCGATATTAATCGGCTCCATCTGCTCGCAAATGATTTTCCACAAATTCAGCTCTCCTGTGGCGCCGATGATCAGGCGCTTGAATTTTTCGTCTGGGGGGCGAGAAGCTGGGTATGTGCAGGTGGCAACTTTGCACCGGAGGCTCACATTGCACTGTATGAGGCTTGCGTCGTCAATCAAGATTTTGAACTGGGCAGGAAAATAATGGCGGCCATGCTTCCGCTGATGTCACTTCTCGAACAAGGTGGGAAATTCGGTCAATGCATCAAACACGCAACCGCTCTGCGTGGGATGCCTGCAGGACCCCCCAGAAGCCCACTAGCCCCGCTAGACGATTCGGAGAAATCAGCGTTAGCGAAAGTCATCGAAACGATGGATTCTAAAGTTGCCGCGATACAGGCAAATTAGCGGGTTCCAGAAAATTAAATTCTCAGTGAGGCAAAAACAGAAATGAGTCATACCTATCGGGTGATTGTGATCGGCGGTGGAGTCGTGGGGAGTTCTGTCCTCTACCATCTGGCAAAACTGGGTTGGACCGACGTCTGCTTATTAGAAAGATCAGTGTTAACGGCAGGTTCTTCTTGGCATGCGGCCGGCGGCATCCATGCGCTTAACGCAGACCCCAATATGGCCTCCCTTCAGGCCTATACCATCGATTTGCTCTCGGAGATCCAAACTGAATCGGGTCAAGATATTGGACTCAGCATGACCGGCGGAATCACGGTTGCATCAGCGCCTGCCCGCTGGGAATGGTTGCAGTCAGCTTATCGAATATTTCAAACCATTGGGATCGAAGACTGCCACTTAATGACGCCGCAAGACATCAAAGACAAATGTCCCATCATGGATACCAGCGGGGTACTCGGTGGCCTTTGGTGTGACCGCGAAGGATATGTGGATACCACCGGGACGGTGCATGCCTACGCCGGCGCTGCAAAGAAACGAGGTGCGACGGTCATTGAACATACAAAAGTAGAAGAACTGCGCCAACGAAACGACGGCAGCTGGGATGTCATTACTGATCAGGGTGAATTCCATGCTGAACACATCGTCAACGCCGGTGGGTTGTGGGCCAAACAGGTTGGTCGCATGGTCGGTCTTGATCTCCCGCTCTCACCCCTTGAGCATCACTATTTACTGACAGAGACCATCCCTGAAGTCGCCGCTCTCCACACTGAACTCCCAATGACCGTAGACCTTGAGGGATTCACCTATATGCGCCAGTATCAAAAAGGCATCTTGGTGGGGATTTACGAGATTAATCATAAGCACTGGAATATGGACGGCGCGCCATGGGACTACGGAATTGAACTGATACAAGAAGACATTGACCGGATTTCTGATGAACTGGAAATGGCCTTCAACCGCTACCCGGTGTTAACAGAGGTTGGCATCAAAAATTGGGTTAACGGCGCATTTACGTTTTCACCAGATGGCAACCCACTGGTGGGTCCCGTGGCAGCCGTCCCGAACTACTGGCTTGCCTGCGGCGTCATGGCGGGCTTCTTGCAAGGCGGAGGCGTTGGAAAAACCCTTGCTGAATGGATGATCCATGGCGAGACGGAAGCTGATGCGTGGCCAATGGATATCGCGCGTTATGGAGAATTCACTTCAAATCGCGAGTACATCCGCCAAACAACCGGGCAGTTTTATTCTCGCCGATTCGTGATGACCTATCCCAACGAGCAGCTTCCGGCCGGTCGCCCCGTCAAGAAATCACCCGCATGGTCTGCAATGGATCGTGCAGGTGCCCAGTGGGGCTGCAGTTGGGGCCTTGAAATACCGCTCATGTTTGCAGGGACGAGCTTCTTAGAAACACCAACGCTCAAACGCTCGAACGCATTCGATGTGGTTGCCGAAGAATGCGCTGCTGTCCGTGAGCGCGTCGGCCTGCTCGATATCAGCGGATTTTCGAGATATGAAGTAACAGGTCCCAATGCAGAAGCATGGCTCGGTCGCGTCCTCGCCGGTCGCCTACCGCTGCCCGGGAGAGCACGCTTGGCTCCGATGCTTGCACCCAGCGGTCGTCTCAAGGGTGACTTAACGGTGTTGAACTGGGGCGATCAAACCTGGTGGATTATGGGCTCTTACTATCTTCGCAACTGGCATATGCGCTGGTTCCATGATCATCGCGCAACAGGTGTTGAGGTTCGTGATCTCTCCGATGCGATGGTTGGTTTTGGCATTACGGGACCTCAATCCCGAAATCTGCTCTCAGCACTCATGCATCAAGATATCGATGCCGCTTTACCCTTTATGGGATGCGCCACCCTTGACGTCGGACTCATCCGGGCGCGAGTTGCCCGTCTTTCGGTTTGCGGGGAACTGGGCTATGAAATCAACTGCGGTGCCGCTGAGCACATTGCGTTGCGGGATCTCCTGCTTGCAGCTGGTGCTGAACATAATATAAGAGAGTTCGGCTTTTATGCGATGAATTCTCTACGTCTTGAAAAAAGCTTTGGTGTTTGGAGTGCTGAATTTACTCAGGACCGTACGCCAGGAATGACGGGCATGGACCGTTGGATTGACTGGTCTCGAGACGATTTTATCGGTCACGACGCAGCGGCCAAAGAGCGCTCTATTGATCGCACTTCTCAACAACTGGTCACGCTTGAGATTGACGCTGACGATGCAGATGCGTCCGGGTACGAGCCTATCTGGCAGAACGATAAACGAGTTGGCTTTGTCACGTCCGGTGGTTATGGGCATCACACCACCAAGAGTCTTGCCATGGGTTTACTGGATTTGGAGATTGACGAGAAAAACGGTCCACTCATGATCGATGTGGTCGGAAAACGGCGTACAGCCCACGTACTACCCGAGGCCGTCTGGGATCCCAAAGGCGTCCGGATGCGGCAGTAAAAACGCTGTTAATTTGACAGTTCATACTCAGAGATAAATAAAAATGACCCGAGAACGCAGAAGATCGGAACGGACCACATCACGCTCGACCCATCAACCGAGCAAATCATGGCTGCGCATCAAAAATCCTTATCCCCCGATTGCACAATTCAGCGAAGATGAACTTGAGGCTATCCATCTCACGTCACTCAATCTTCTCCGCGATAAAGGCATCAAAGTGTTAAGTGCGGAGGCCCGTAATTACTACCGAAAAGCCGGGGCGCAAACTAGCGAAGACACGCTGATGGTGCAATTCGATTCCGACATGCTGCTCGAAACGATACGCCACGCGCCTTCAGCGTTCACAATGCATGGACGAGCGCCTGAAAGATGGTTTGAGGTTGGAGACAACAACCTGCTTTTTGCAACCGTTGGCGGGCCACCGCATTATTCTGACCTCGAGAATGGGCGGCGTGCCGGCACCCACGAGACCTTCTGCGACCTATTACGTATGGCGCAAAACTACGACGTGATCCACCTCACGACACCGATGGTCGAACCGCAGGATTTACCCATCCCCGTACGTCACCTGCATATGACACGATCAGTGGTGACGCTGACTGATAAACCTACGTTTATCTATTCACGCGGTCGTGAAGCGGTTGCAGATTCGCTGGAGATTCTAAGAATGGCTCAAGGGCTTGATCCGCAAGCCTTTGCAGAGCGCGTGCACTGTTATACCGTGGTGAATGCTAATTCTCCCCTGCAGCTCGACGAATTGATGTGCGCAGGCATCATTGACTTCGCAAAAGCACGACAAGCAATGATTCTTACCCCTTTTACGCTTGCAGGCGCCATGGCGCCGGTCACCATTCCGGGCGCTTTAGCACAGCAAAATGCGGAGGCGCTCGCTGGTATTGCACTGGCACAGATTGTTCAGCCGGGGGCGCCCGTGGTCTACGGCGGATTTACCAGCAACGTTGACATGAAAACCGGAGCACCCGCTTTTGGGACGCCCGAGTATGTGAAAGCGGCCTTTGCCTCAGGGCAACTTGCCCGACGGTACAAATTACCCTATCGGACCTCAAATGTGAACGCATCCAATGCGCCGGACGCCCAATCCGCCTACGAGTCACAAATGTCCTGCTGGGGTGCCATCATGGGTGGATGCAACATTCTCTTGCACGGCGCTGGCTGGCTCGAGGGCGGGCTGACTGCTTCTTTGGAAAAATTTGTAATCGACATTGAAATGCTACAAATGTTTGCAAGCCTAATGCAGCCTGTTGTCTGTGATCATGATACCCTGGCGGTATCGGCCTTTGATGAGATCGATCCGGGGGGGCATTTTTTTGGCACACAACATACCCTCGAGCGTTACGAAACTGCGTTTTACACTCCGCTTCTCTCAGACTGGTCAAATTTTGAAACTTGGACCGAAAGGGGTTCCATCGACGCTACCCAGCGAGCAAATCATATTGCGAGAAAAGCGCTTGCTGATTTTGTACCCCCTCCCCTCGATGAAGCAAAACGTGAGGAGATTGATGCGTTTATCGAAAAACGTGAAAGGGCTGGCGGCGCTTCACTCACAGCATGACGGGTACGAGACTTTAGGACTTGAAGACTATATATTCGTAACGCGGCCCTCAACGTGATCGAATTATTTTAATGTCTGTGTTCGGAAAATTAGATGCACTACCCCGCGTTTCTCTCGCGCATACTCCCACACCAATTGAACAGCTCAATAACCTCGGTAAAGCGCTAGGTGGCGGACCACTTTATGTCAAGCGAGACGACTGTACAGGGCTGGCGATGGGCGGCAATAAAGCTCGTCAACTCGAATACTATTTTGGCGAGGCGGTTCAACAAGAAGCGGATACGATATTGATCACCGGGGCCGTGCAGTCAAACTTTGTCCGGATGGCGGCCGCAGCAGCGGCAAAACTGGATTTAGCGTGCCATATTCAACTGGAAGAAAGAGTAAGCAACACCGGCGCTAACTACCGTGACTCGGGAAATGTGCTTTTGGATCACATTCTTGGTGCAACCATACATACTTATCCTGACGGCGAAGATGAAGCAGGCGCCGATGCCAATCTCCAGTCAATTGCAAATGAGTTACGTTTAGCCGGGAAGCGTCCCTATATCATTCCACTCGCAATGGGGCATCCGCCACTTGGCGCTTTGGGATACATTCAGGCTGCGATTGAATTGAAATCTCAATTGGAAAAATCTGATTTTGAAATTGATCAAATCTTCGTCGCTTCCGGCAGCGGCAGCACGCACGCAGGTCTGCTATTTGGATGTCGATCGCTCAAATGGCCTATCCGGATTACCGGGGTCTGCGTAAGACGTCGTCGTGAGCAACAGATAAACCGCATTGAAAAACGATGTCACGATATTTCGAGGCTGCTTGATATTGACAATCCAGTTGATTCAAGTGATGTTGAGATTACGGACGAGACCTTCGCTCCGGGTTACGGAAAATTAAACGACCAGACACTCTCGGCAATTAAACTATGCGCGCGACGCGAGGGCTTGCTTCTTGATCCTGTCTATACCGGCAAAGCGATGGCTGCATGCCTTAACCATGTCCGTGGCACGCTCAAGAACCAATCAACGCTTTTTCTGCATACAGGTGGCACCCCTGGAATCTTTGCCTACAGTTCGCAGCTCAACCCCGCGAATGAGAGCAGTCGCGTCAATCACGGAACTTATGATTAAGCGCTAATCGCAGCCAAGGGGCATCCTGCCTCACGGGCAGGCAGACAAGGCCTGAGCGACCGTCGAGCCAAACTCAGACGGTCGCTCAACGACGGTGACCCCGCAATCGCGCAGGATGTCCACCTTCTCCTCGGCCGACTCGCCAACGGCTGAAACAATCGCGCCAGCGTGGCCCATCGTGCGGCCCTTGGGCGCCGTGAGCCCGGCGATATACCCCACTACTGGCTTTTGCATATGATCACGGGAAAATTCTGCCGCGGCCGCCTCCTGGGGACCGCCAATTTCCCCAATCATCAGTACGATCCGGGTTTGGGGGTCTTGCTCAAAGGTGGTCAGGTGATCCTTGAAAGAACTGCCGTTAATCGGGTCTCCACCGATCCCGACGCTAGTGGATACGCCAATCCCCAACGCCTTAAGTTGTGATGCAGCCTCATACCCCAGCGTCCCAGACCGGCCGATAATGCCTACCTCACCCTGTTTGTAAATGTGCCCGGGCATAATACCGAGCAAAGCCTTTCCCGGACTGATCACACCCGCACAGTTGGGCCCTATCAACTGCATGCGGTTTTCAGCCTTATAGCGACGCATATAGCGTTTGACCCGCATCATATCCTGAGCCGGAATTCCATCCGTAATACACACGCAAGTGGAAAGACCTCCATCGGCGGCCTCCATAATCGCGTCGGCCGCAAACGGTGGCGGGACGAATACGATACTTGCCTCAGCGCCGGTAGCGGCTACCGCGGCCTTCACCGTATCGAAAACCGGCAGTCCATGGTGGACCGTCCCGCCGCGGCCGGGCGTTACCCCGCCGACTACGTTAGTGCCGTACTCCATCATCTCCTTGCTATGAAAACTGCCGATCCGGCCCGTGAAGCCTTGAACCAGGACAGGTGTTTGATTGTCGATGACAATGCTCATACCCTAGATCCCTCCATCACTGCGACCACTGATTTCTCGGCTGCCTCGGCGAGCGTGTCGGCGGTAATCAACGACACAGAACTTTCTTCAAGGATGCGACGGCCCTCCTCTACGTTAGTGCCCGACAGCCTCACCACAACGGGCACTTCAATATCCAAATCCTGCATGGCTTTAACCACCCCCTGGGCGACCCAGTCGCAGCGATTAATACCAGCGAAAATGTTAACCAGCACGCCCTTGACCTTCTCATCTGAAAGCACCAAGTTAAACGCTTTGGCGACCCGATCAGGCGAGGCTCCACCGCCAATATCGAGGAAGTTAGCAGGCTCGCCACCCGCGGTTTTTATCATATCCATCGTGGCCATCGCGAGACCCGCGCCATTAATAATGCACCCAATATCACCCTCAAGCCCGACGTAGCTCAAGCCGCGATCCTTGGCTTTCATCTCACGGGGGTCCTCTTGGGACTTATCCCGCAACTCAGAGATCTGATCGCGCTTGAAGAGAGCGTTATCGTCGAAGGCCATCTTGGCATCCAGCGCTAAGACTCGACCGTCCACCGTGACAACCAGAGGGTTAATCTCGACCATCGTGGCGTCGAGGTCTCGGAATGACCGGTAGCAGGCCTTTAAGGTATTTGCCACCTCAGTTACGATAGAGGCATCCAGTCCAAGGGCAAAAGCCACCTCCCGAGACTGAAAGCTCTGCAACCCGACTGCCGGTTCGATGACGATCCTGATTAGCGAGTCCGGGTCATTCTCAGCGACTTGCTCGATCTCCATACCGCCCGCTGCAGAAACTATCATCATGACCCGCTCGGTCTCACGATCGAGAACAAAACCGAGATAGATCTCCCGATCAATTTCTGCAACTGATTCGATATAGAGACGGTAAACACCGCGGCCCCGAGGGCCTGTCTGGCTAGTCACTAACCGACTTCCCAACATTTCATCCGCGGCGGTCCAGACTTCCTGCTCACTGCTGCACACTCGTATTCCGCCGGCCTTGCCGCGGCCACCCGTATGTACCTGGGCCTTGACCACCCACCGGTCTCCCCCAATCTCGGACGCACGGTACTGCGCCTGCTCCGGACTATAGGCGAGACCCCCTAGGGGAATCGGTACTCCAAAATCAGCGAGCAGTTTCTTAGCTTGGTACTCATGGATATCCATCGTTCTCCTCTCTTTATTTATTGATTGCCCGGTGTATCGAATATGAGTGGATTTTTACTTGTGCTTAACCCCGCGCTTAGGTCAACGACTTGGTTTGGATCACATCGTCCATCGCCACCACGTTCTCAGCCATGCGGGCCGACGCAGCGTCAATCATCCGGCCATCCAACTGAGCGGCACCCAAGCCTTTGGTAGCGGCCTCCGCAAGGGCAGCGAGGATACGCTTAGCCTTTTCAACTTCAGCGGCTGGGGGTGAGAAAACATCATTCGCCAAGTCAATTTGGGAAGGATGAATTGCCCACTTTCCCTCATAACCGAGTGCGGCAGCACGGCCCGCGGCCAGTCGAAAACCTTCTGGATCATTGAAATCGCCAAATGGGCCGTCTACGGGTCGAAGACCGTACGCGCGGCAAGCAACAAGCATCCGGGAAAGACCGTCATGCCATTGATCGCCAGGATAGTGAGGGTTAAGGCCGCCTATGTTAGTGGTTCTGGCCCGACAACTCGCGGCGTAATCCGCCACGCCGAAGTGCATGGCCTCGAGGCGATCACTGGAGGTAGCGATCGCTTCAACATTGGCCATACCGAGAGTAGTCTCAATCAGGGCTTCGAGGCCAATACGGTGATTGAGGCCAACTGCCGTCTCAATCTGGGAGACCATGGCATCGACCATGTAAATATCGCCGGGAACACCCGCCTTGGGTATCAGAATGGTATCAAGGAACTCACCCGCCTGCTCAACAATCTCGACGACGTCACGGTACATATAGTGAGTATCGAGGCCGTTGATTCGAATTGAGATTGTCTTGCCTGCCCCTCGCCAGTCGATGTCATTTAGGGCTTGAATAATATTGGATCGGGCAGCAATTTTATCGTCAGGTGCGACCGCGTCCTCAAGATCTAGAAAGACGTAATCAACATTACTGGCTGCAGCTTTCTCAAACATTCCGGGGTTAGACCCAGGAACAGCCAATTCGCTGCGCTGGAGACGACGGGTGCGCTCGGGAGTACGGGTGTGGCTCATAATTTTCCGATTAGTTAAATTGTTGCAAGAAGGATGACAATACCGTCGGCGGAAAAACGCCGACGGTGGCGCGAAAGGAGCTTGGGTCTATCATGCTCTCCGTTTTAAAATCTCCGGTGCTCAGTTCGAATATCGCAAGAATACGGCGAGTTCACTCTCGTAATGAGTGCGATTACTGATTAGGCGCATCACGAAAGGCTTATGTCTTATAGATCGAGAGCGTCCAAGAGCAACCTGAGAAATTGGGAAAATGAATAAGATTGAAGCTTAGTCAAATGCAACACTCCTACAACGATCGAAAATTTCTGCTTGTATCGCTCCAGCAATACTCGTACTGTCGCACCGATGAAAAATACTCCGTCTCTTAGTAACGCTGTCTCGACACGAGCTGAAACCGCCGATACCGCATTGCGCGCGGACATCCGACGGCTGGGCCACCAATTAGGTGATACCCTTATCCGCCAACATGGAAAGGACCTTCTCGATACCGTCGAAGAGGTGCGACATCTAGCCCAGAGACTGCGTCAGAACACCGCTCCAGCCGGTGTCACTACCGAACTCACTGACCTGCTAGCGGGTCTAGATGGCGACCGTGCCATTCACCTTGTCCGAGCCTTTACGGTCTACTTTCATCTGGCCAATATTGCTGAACAGGAGCATCGCATTGAAGATCTTAATGTGGGAGGCACCCGCTCGGGCAGCCTTTTTGGCAAGACAGTACGCAATCTACTTGAAGCCGGCGTCACAGCGTCGGAAATCGGTAATCTTGTTAACCGTGCGGACTTCCGGCCCGTATTTACGGCTCATCCAACGGAAGCTTCCAGGCGTTCAATTCTCAATAAATTGGCAACAATTGCCGATCTTCTAAAGGCGCGTGGCGATGCGCGCTCTACGGAGATCGAACGTGATCGTATTGATCGCCGAATTGATGAAATGATTGAGGCGATTTGGCAAACAGACGAGATTCGCCATGAAAAGCCCGACCCTTTCGACGAGGCAAAATTCGTCCTCTACTATCTTTCCCAGACCGTCAGTAACGCGCTGCCCGATCTTTTTGACACGATCGCGGCGACTCTCGATGATATTGGCCAACAATTAAATCCCGAACAGGTTCCGATCCGGTTCGGTTCGTGGGTGGGCGGTGATCGAGATGGTAATCCAAATGTCTCTCCCGAAACGACGACGGCAGTTCTAAATCTACAGCGTGATCGCGCCATCACACTATTAATTGCTGAGCTTCGCGAACTCTATAGCGATGCTTCAATGAGTGGTCGGTTGTATAAAATCTCAGCGGAGATCAAAACCACTATTGAAAGTGATCAAGCCAATCATCCCGAGCTGCTGACGCCAGCGCGACTCATCGAACCATACCGACTGCGCTGTGCCGTCATGAGTAAACGGTTAGAGGCGACACGTACGCGAGGTGATGGCGGGTATCAATCCCCCGGCGAACTTTCTGAAGAACTTGCTGTCATGGACCGCTCGCTGCGGGCACACGGCGGCGCATTGGTAGCCAATGGCCGATTAGCGCGGGTTCGGCGAATTGTCGGTGTGATTGGTTTTCACTTTGCCAGTCTGGATATTCGCGAACATGCAAGTCGTCACCACGAAGCTTTGAGCCAATTGTTTGATCCACTCGATGTTGCTTACAGTGTTATGACTCCGGAACAAAGACTTGATCATCTTATTCAGGAATTAAATAGTCGTAGGCCGCTTGCGCCGCCTCATGGTCAAAATGAGCATGACAATCTCACATTATTCAGAACACTTCGGTCAATTATGGACCGCGAAGGTGATCACGTGATTGGAGCATATATCGTATCCATGACGCGAGGTGTCGACGATATCCTGGCACCCGTGCTGCTCGCTCGCGAAGTGGGTCTCGTTGATATTGGACAAGGTATTGCACGGTTAGACTTCGTTCCGCTTTTTGAAACCATCGACGATCTACGCGCCATTGGACCCACCCTTCGAACGCTTTTCGGCGGACAGGCTTATCGCCAACTTCTTGCCTTGCGTGGCGACTGTCAAGAAGTCATGGTGGGCTATTCCGACTCAAATAAAGATGGCGGCATCACAACGTCTCAATGGGAGATTCATAAAGCACTGCGCGTTATTCGAGAAGTCGCTGCGGATACCGGTATCCGTATTCGAGTATTTCACGGACGCGGGGGGACGATTGGACGGGGTGGCGGACCGACTCACGGCTCAATCCTGAGCCAGCCCAATGGTGTGATCGACGGCGAAATCAAACTCACGGAACAGGGCGAGGTCATCGCAGATAAATATGGTTTACCTGCTATCGCGCGACGAAATCTTAATCTCGCCGTCAGCGCGATGCTCGAAGGATCGCTCGCCCACAAAGCACCACGCCACGACAACCACTCGATCACCGCATGGTACGCCATCATGGATCAAGTCTCGGATGCCGCCTTTCTCGCCTATCGAGATTTTGTCGAGAATCCGGGGCTTCCCGAATACTTTGCCTCATCAACCCCGGTCGAAGAACTCGGGTCAATGAATATTGGATCCCGACCTTCACGGCGCGGGACCGCTCTCGCAGGGATTACAGATCTTCGTGCAATTCCATGGGTTTTCGGCTGGACACAATCGCGTCAAATCATTCCCGGTTGGTTTGGTGCCGGCAGCGGTCTCCAGTCGGTCATGGCAGCAGGATATAGCGATGACCTGAGACGGATGTATGTCGAGTGGCACTTCTTCTCCACCTTTGTCTCAAACGTCGAAATGACCCTCGCCAAAACAGATCTCGCAATCGCACGGCACTATGTTGAGCGCCTGGTAAATCCGGCGCTTCATCACCTTTATGATCAAGTCGTAGAAGAGCACGCACTCACCGTCAAGATGATCACATCAATTACCGGAACCGAACTGTTATCCGACAAGCCTATGTTGCGTCGAACCCTTGAGGTGCGGGATGCTTACCTCGAT
Source organism: Arenicellales bacterium nBUS_48 (assembly GCA_051201575.1). GTDB lineage: Bacteria > Pseudomonadota > Gammaproteobacteria > Arenicellales > UBA868 > UBA868. The sequence goes on from CP179197.1 coordinate 2,393,548, forward strand.
CCTATTAGCGTGCTGCAGGTCGAGCTACTCACTCGCTGTCGTCAAGAAAAAAAGCAAGATCGAGACGATCAAATGCAACGCGCGCTACTCCTGTCGATTAATGGTATTGCGGCTGGTCTTCGCAATACCGGTTAAATAGCAGCCGGATCACCACTTAAGGCTTTACACCCGTCACTGAGCGATCTAGCCTAGGCTAATATCTGTATTAACCTAAACATTTTTGTTGATGGATATTCTCAATGAATACCCTGCCTGATCCTCCTCGAATTATCATGCATGCCGATATGGACGCGTTTTATGCCTCGGTGGAACAACGCGATCATCCTGAACTGCAAGGCAAGCCTGTCGCGGTGGGAGGGAGTAGCGCTCGCGGCGTTGTATCCGCGGCGAGCTATGAAGCACGGCAATTCGGTGTTCACTCTGCGATGCCGTCTGTCGAAGCGCGCCGTAAATGCCCAGATCTCATTTTTGTTCGCGGCAATATGGCACTTTACAAAAAAGAATCGGCCCGCCTCCTCGAAATTTTCCAAGACTTTTCGCCAGTCGTGGAACGCGTATCGCTCGATGAGGCTTTTCTTGACCTAACCGGAAGCACTCGATTGCTAGGCCCCGCCGACGCAGTCGGTCAGCAACTCCGAAAAAGAGTCCGTGAAGTGCTCTCGCTGCCAGTCTCGGTGGGCATTGGGCCTGTCAAAATGGTTGCGAAAATTGCCAGCGCGGGCGCGAAGCCTGACGGCCTTCTCGAAGTGAAGCCGCATCAAGTACAAACATTTCTCGATCCGCTGCCTGTCAGTCGAATCTGGGGTGTCGGTCCTGTCGCTCGGCATAAACTCGAAGAATCAAACTTTAAAACCATTGGTGATCTTGCCAGAGCGGAGCCCGCCTCACTTCAGGGATTGCTGGGTGAATGGGGGCTTGAGATCGCCAGACTTGCGAGAGGTGAAGATTTTCGAGAAGTTGAACCCTACCGGGAAGCGATTTCGTATAGTGAAGAACATACCTTTACAAACGATATCTCTGACCTGAAGAAGCTCGAGCCTTTCATTCGTGAACACGCGGAATCGCTAGGGCGTCGACTTCGTAAAAGCAAGGTTAAGGCTCGAACGATCGTCCTCAAATGGAAATCAGCCAAACGAACCGGTCCGGGCGTCCGTGGTTATCCTGTATTCACCCGCAGAGTGACGCTCTCTTCACCAACCGATGACGGTCGGGTCATCACAAACACAGCCAACTCGCTTTTACATAAAAATGGCCCGGTTGCGGCTGTCCGCCTACTGGGAGTCGGATGCACTGGACTCACTGATGAAACTGCGGATCAGCTTGGCCTCTTTGACGCTGAAGAAAAGACGCGACGCTCAACTCTTAATCACACGCTCGATCAAATCACTCAAAAATTTGGCAATCGTGCGATCGGGGAACTCAGCGTCAACAGTCAAGAAAAAGCCGGTTTGTCGACTCAAGTTAAGCGCGGTGACGATTAGAACGAGTGGCGGGCTCAAGCCCGCACCAAGATGCGATAAACAACGCGATCGTACCTGTAATTTGTCTCAGAGAATTAAGGCTCACTCGCTCATCAAATGCATGGATATTTTTTGAGACGGGCCCGTACACAAGACAAGGACAATCGCCGTAGAGCACAAAGACTCGTCCGTCAAGGTATCCTGGCGTCACGAAAGACTCAAGACTCGAACCAAAACTTTGCGTATGGGCACGGCTGAGCACTTTCTCTGCCTCACTTCCTTCTTCGAGAACATAGCCTTCAGCAAAAAAACCGTTGTATTCCACTTCTGGCAAATTGTTTTTGAGAAAAGAGTGTGATTCAGCATGCTGCCGAATACACGCTTCTATCTCGTTTGCTGCATCACGAGGATCGACGCCAGGGTAAATCGCAACACGCACATCAATCGAACACCACGAAGGTACAGAAGATGCCCAATCACCCCCTTCTATTTTTCCAATATTGAAATTTATCGGATGCTCGACTGAATCAAAATAGGCATGCGCAAAACGGGTGTCATTCCATTCCTGCTCTAGTCTTTTTAGCACGGGGATAATGGATGTGGCCGCTTCAATTGCGTTGGCACCAATTCCGGCTTCACGGACATGGACCGGCTTACCCTGCACATGAATTCGAAACCAAATAACGCCTGTATTAGCACGCACGAGCATGTTTTCTTCGGGTTCAGGAATCAAAGCCGCGTCTGCCTGATATCCCCTGACAAGCGCCGAAAGTGCTCCGTTTCCCGTGCACTCTTCTTCAGTCACAGATTGCACATGCACTCGGGCACCGGGTTGAAAACCGAGATTCTCCAAAGCGTCGAGTGCTGCCACATTCGCGCATAATCCGGCTTTCATGTCAGCACCTCCACGCCCGAAAAGCCAATCACCTTTTATCCAGGGCTCAAACGGCGGACGCGTCCACATGTCCAGAGGGCCTGTTGGGACTACGTCAACATGGCCATTGAGAATAAGTGATTGCCCCTTGGTTTCATCAGGCAGATGCGTTCCGACCACGTTAACTGCATTCTCATAGTTGACTTTGACGGGAGAGAAGCCTGGATGAGATTCAATCTCGGCCACGTCAATCGCCCACTGATCCATTTCGTAACCCCTTCGGGAAAGCGCGTTATGAAATAACTGTTGGGCTGGGCGCTCATTCCCTCGGGTGGAATCGAGCGCCATCATTTGACGGGTGAAATCAAGCTGCTGCTCAAATCCCTGATTTACAGAATCAAGGATTTTTTGGGCCAGTTCTGATGAGACCATTTCAGTCATCAGATCGAAATCTCAGGGATCACGCCAAATGCCATGCGTGGAACACGATACGCATCCACCCCAAAAACTGACATGATCGTATTCAATCTCTATCGGCTCCACGCCGCGCTTTGCCAGTTCATCACAGACTCGACCAAGGCCTGCAGGAATAACGTATCGTTTATCATCAAGGCTGACACCAACCGTGGCATAGGCTCGCGCTTCGTCTTCAGTTAAGTCGATCACGTCCCAATCCGCAAGCGGCGCCGGAAGATCACAGTTCAATTCATCCCGATACAATAAAAGCACGCCGTCTGCGACCAAAACCATAGTGCCCAAAAGATGCAAAATACTGCCGTGCATGGGCATGGGATGAACCTGGTAACCAAAAGGCGTAATGTAATCTGATAACCAATCTGTTCCTGCTCGGTTAGTCGCAATATCAGACTCCCCCACAAACAGATGATTTTGAAAGCAGATGATATCCCCACCTTCAAGGTAAGGGCCGGGCCCACCGCTCGATGGTGCGAACGGCCTAACCGCTGGCATGATCACATGATGCGCTTCCGTATCATTAGAAAGCAACGGGGCAACAATTTCACGCAGCGGAAAAACTTCTTTTCGGCGATAGGCGCGGCGGATATTGACCTCAAGATAATGCTTGCCGACCGTATAAACAGGATCAGCGGGATAGAGTAATGACGCGCCTGGCTGCGCCTCTGTCAGATAGTGGCGCTCTTCCTCAGTGTAAGGTCGCGGCCGATAAACCCTGATCCCGTTCGCTTCGTATAACGCCGCAAGGCTATCCAACTGTTCAACGGTTTTTTCCCAACGAGCGGGCATCGCCGTTGCAATATCGAGCGGCTGATCTCCATTTGCTTTTAACGCGGCCTGAACTTCTTCATTGTAATGATGAAGCGTTGGATTGAATGGTGGCAGACTAAGCCCCTCGGCACTCCCCACAATTGCGCTTTTTAACCGACCGTAATCGGTGTAAGCGCCAAAGCCTTCACTCGGGCTCATAATGCTCTCCTTTGTACAAAAACGTTGAAACCGATCTCATTTTACTCTGGTTATTCTCTCTAACCGCAATCAATTACTTTATACACAACACGACAACTATTGCCAGAAAAAAAAGAGGCCCAGAGAGATCATCGCCCCAATGACAATAGCCAGCCAAAAAAATTTTTCGATTGAATTGATCTCTTGCCGTGCAACCGGTTTTCGCTGCCACGGCAATTCTGTCGATCTCGACCGAAACCGCGTCTGCCGGTCAGTCTTCTGGATGTTAACCATCGATGAATCCAAACAACAGCAACGCTCGTACGCGGCCCGACGCTGAGAATTCATATCCAGTATTGCATCTTCTTCAACCTCAACGTCCCAGTGACGCCCGCCAGATGCTGGCCCCTCTATTACATGTACCTGATACGCACCGCGCTTAACCTCATCGACAACACCCATATGAACGCCCGAATTCAGTCCATCATCCCAATCAACCAATACCCTATCTCCTCTTTGAGGTTCTAGCGGCGTACGATACTGGATTGATCGAATATCATCGGGCCAAATCAGCCGAACATATCCATCTGGCTCATTATCGGCCTCAAAGCCACAGAGATCATGGTATTCCCACTCATAAACTGCTGCCCGCTTGATCACGCCAATCACGTCATCGAGGCTAAAAACGATAAAGTCGCCCTCATCATCGTTGAGACGAACAACATCCCCTCTATCCAGCGCGTGAAACGCGACACTGGGATCGATGACCTCTTTCTCAAATTTCATTCTTTAATAAAAAGCCCTAGCGATTGACCACAACAACTTCACGGGGATACTCAGTTAAATATTCAAAACCTTCCGCGGTCACCACAATCGAATCTCCAATTCTGCCGCCAAACTGACCCTCAATTGATATCCCTCCATCAACCGCAAACGTCATGCCTTCCTGGAGAATAGTAGGGTCTCCCGACTTCAGCTCAGGCGTTTCTAAATAGGCCATCCCGATTGAACGTCCCGTACGATAGCTCGGTTCGTAACCCTTCTTCTGGTAAACCTCGTTGGCGGCCTTTGCAACCGTCTCGGCCGTCACGCCTGGCGCTACCACGCTGAGCGCCGCCTGCTGTGCATCGATAGCGGTCTGCTGCACATCAGCTGCCTGGTCGGAAACATAGTGAATATTAAACATGCGATCGAAGCCCAGTTTATATTGCTTAAATTGCGCCATGTTGCAAAAACAGAAATAAATAGGATCTCCCGCCTCAAGCGTTTTGATACTCGCTCTACGGTGCGGCATCGAAGTATCTATCCCGGACTGCATGATTTGAAGATTATGAATAATTGGCGAAACAAAACGCTCCCAACCCGCATTTGTCAAAAATCCTGCGGCCGCCCGCGTGCCAGCGTTAATTATCGCCAACGCCGATTCATATTCAGGGGCACCTTCGGCGAGAGAATTCTCAGCAGCTGACATCATTGCCGCCGCTATTAAGCCCGCTTGCTTCATCACCCCAATCTCAAAAGACGATTTAATGGTTCGCATTTCAGCAATCAGAGGAGAGGCGTCAATTAACTCGACGGAATCTGTCGAGTCATCAAGCCACATACGGACCAGGCTGGGTAAAACTGTTTTCTCCACTCCAAGTCTGCAACGCTGCGTCCCCAAATTTTGCATCAAGACATTGCCCCAATGATTCGGCCCAGAATCTTCCCAAGTCTGAATATTGGGCACCCACGTCATTGCAGAAACCATTTCACTTTCCATTCGCGGCGTAACGACAGTGGGGTCACCCTCTGCTGGAACCACAAGAAACGTGGGGCGTCCAAACTCTACAGACAGGTATCCCCAAAACCCGGCGTAGTAGGCAATTGTGCTCTCGTCAGTCAATAGCGCAATATCGATTCCTGCATTTTGCAATTTGAGTTGAAAATCTCGCAGACGGGCTTTGGCGTGCTCAAGCATTGGATTTCTCTCGGTTAGGTTTGCTATAGAAGACTCTTTCTAGTCTAAGAATAAATCGTTTTTTTACTACGCTGGAGCGATGTCCATCCATTTCGCATCGGGCATAACCACCACTTTGCCAATAAATTTTTTTTCCATAAAATACGTTTGCGCTTTATGAAATTCTGACAACTTAAATGTACTGTCGAGTATTGGCCTGATCTTGCCTTCGTTAATATATTGAATCAACCTTTGAAACGCGCCACGAGTTCCCTGCGACGAACCGTGAATCGCGAGATGTTTGAGATAAATGGTTCTAAGATCTAACTGCACGATCGCGCCACCAATTGCGCCGGCAGTCGTGTAACGCCCCTCAGGGCGCAATACCTGCAGCATCGAACTGAAAAGCTGTCCGCCAACGAGGTCAGCAACCACATCTACGCTTTTGCCTGCTAGTTGTTGATTCACGGCTTCAACCAAGTTCGGACTTTCTCTGTTGATAACGGCCTCGACGCCGAGCGCCTTGACGGCTTCAAGCTTAGCTTCGCTAGTAAGCGCATAAGGAATTGCTCCTCGGGCACGACACAGCTGGATCAGTCCTGAGCCAACACCTCCAGACGCCCCTGAAATAAGAACTCGCTCACCCGCCTCAACCTGCGCTCGGTCCAGCATGTGCTCTCCAGTTAGGTAGGCACAACAGAAGGTTGCCAATTCCGCATCGGTCAAATCATTACTGACAAGGTACGCATTCTCCTCCGGCACCACGACGTATTCTGCAAACCCACCATCTCGACCGTGCCCAATATAGTCAATGTTAGCCAGGCTATCCCCGTCATCGTTGTAAATACTGAAGTCGACCATTACCCTTTCACCAAGTCGCCGGGCAGAAACGCCAGCGCCCACGCCAACGATTTTCCCGACAGAGTCCGCACCTTGAATACGTGGGAATGTCAGCGTTTCTTCAGATGCGGTTCTTCGCCACGACCCTACGGCCTCAGGATTCTCGTCGGTACCATAGGCGCCCTGCCGAACCCAAACATCAGTGTTATTCAGCCCACAAGCGGTGACCTCAATGAGGACGTCTCCAGGCCCCGGGCTGGGCACTGGAAAATCTTGGCGATAGACCAACTTGTCTAAACCGCCATGGCCTGTCAATACAATAGCCGACATCAATAATGGTAACGAGTTCATCGCGCCTCTCAAAAATTACAACATACACCCAGTTTTGATTTGACCCCTTTGGGCAGAGGTTCTTTTCGCAAACTTTATCCAACAACTACCGATCGTCAGATTCCGGAAAACATCAAGTCTGATGGGTTAATTTCCCCGCTTTGATATTCGATAATTTGCCACAATTCTTCATTCGCTTCCAAAGCAATACACGACGACCCGCCTTTATTACGCTCGCGACCCGCCGCGCCAGGATTAAGCACCCAAGGATTTGCCGACTGATCTACGCATCGAATATGCGTGTGGCCATAAACAATCGCCCGGGCTTTTGGATGTTTTGCTCGAAGTCGCTGATGGTAATTCTGGGTATCCCATATTCGATGGCCATGCTCAATCGCGATCAATCCACCAGGGACATCGTATTCTGCGATCTCCTCGAGCACGCCAAACCCCGACTCACGCCAACCCGGCCATGTTTCGGGCCAATCGTTATTGCCGCGTACTAAAATTAACTTTCCCCGATTTGGCGTCACGGACTCCAATACGTCTAGCCCACCGATATCACCCGCATGAATAACCAGATCAGCTTCAGTCGCAAGCGTCTGGATAAATGGCGCAACATAGCCGTGGGTGTCAGATAAAATGATGATTTGCATACTATGATCTCGCGTCAACTTTTATCGATTGGGATCAACCGGCCTCCGCCTCGCCAAAAATGCGAGGCGCTTAGATCTCAGCTCAGGGTCGAACAGGTCGAATCAACAACCAGAAGCCAAACAGTGCAACAGGAATGCTGAGCATTTGCCCCATACTGATCGCATTTCCGACGATCAAGCCCAGATGCGCGTCAGGCTCGCGAAAAAATTCCACAATAAAACGCATCAGTGAGTAACCGAGAAGAAAGACGCCACTCACACGACCAGAAGATTTCGGATTTGCCGAATAAATCCAAACAACGAAAAATAAAATGACGCCCTCAAGGCCCGCTTCGTAGAGCTGGGAGGGGTGACGGGGTAATGGCCCCGCCATCGGAAAAACAACACCCCAAGGCACCTCCGTGACACGACCCCATAACTCCTGATTAATAAAGTTACCAATTCGACCCGCAAGAAGACCAGGGGCGCAAAGCGGCGCGAGAAAATCAGCAACCTCAAAAAAACTTTTTTCAAAGCGTCGCGCAAAAAGCACAATCGCGCAGATGACGCCGATTAATCCGCCATGGAACGACATACCCCCCGTCCACACCGAAAAAATTTCTATCGGTTGGGAGAGATAATAAGTCGCGTTGTAGAAAATAACGTAGCCCAGTCGCCCACCGACTACTGCGCCCACAGCAACATAGAAAACCAGATCCCACACGAGTGAACTCGACCAGGCGCCTTGAGCGTGTTTGGCTCGCCACAAGCCCAAGAGGCCGCCGGCCGCGAACGCCACGAGATACATCACGCCATACCAATGGATAACAAGGGGGCCGATACTGACCGCAATGGGGTCTATATTTGGATAGTCCAACCTTCTCTCCAGCTCACTCTATCGATTAATTACACTAGGGTCATTCAACTACTGATCGCGACAATGTGTATTATGTCGCAATATAATCGCTGTCAATCTTAACTCAATCAGTTAATGTTTTTCTCATCAATGCGAGCTGTTAATCCCATCATGTCATTTCAACATCTGACAAATCATTTCTCAATCAAAGTATGCTGAATCGCCTTCTCTATTTTCGGATCCTGAAGAAAAGTCTCATCGCAATACTGGCAATTGGCGTCTTCCCTGCTCACGCGGCAACTCGTCTTATGATCAATACAATAGACCAAGGGGTTTCCGGACAAGCGCAAATTTTAATCAGCAAAGATCGGATACGATTAACTCATTCGTCGACACCCCGCCAAGAGATGCTTTTCTTGGCCACCGATCGGCTCGTTTTTCTGATTCATCATGCACGTAAAGAACTCACTCGAATCGACCCGGATGCCCTGCAGGGTTCAGTCAATCAGCTTTCAGGACTTGCTGAGCAGTTAATCCAACAACGAAACTCCTTGTCTGCGGAAAAACGCGCCCAATTGGACGAGATGCTGAAAAGCCTGGGTATCGAAAACCCTGATCAGATCAGCTCTTCTGAATTCGAGATAACCGCAACGGAAAAGCGAGAACGCGCCGCAGGAATTGCTTGTGACTGGTGGGAAGTGAGGCGAGATGAACAAATTATGAGTGAGACCTGTTTAAGTGAAAAAACCAATTTAGCTTTTGATTCTGCAGACATCATCACCCTGCAGACGCTTGCGACTTATGTTCAGGAACTACAAATGTCCGCAAGCGGGCTTTTATCTTCCTTTGGCCTTTCGTTACCACCCCTTGGTTTGATAAATGAGGCCATGCTGCCCATTGTTCTTCGAACGCCTTCAGGAACTTATTCGGCTACGCTCTTCGCCATCGATCAGCTTGATGTCGAATTACAGCTACGAACGCCATCTGGATACCGAATTATCAGTTTACCTGGGGGCTAACCGATCTGTTAAACGAGCAGGTCGGGAAGGTCTGAAAATAAATCGAGTGCCTGAGGATTTGCCAACGCCTCCCGATTGAGAACAGGCTCTCCGTGAACCATCTTTCGAACCGCAAGTTCTACGATCTTGCCACTTTTTGTTCTTGGAATATCGCTGACTTCAATGATTTTGGCAGGAACATGTCGCGGGGTTGTATTAGCACGGATCTCATTGCGGATCGTCTGGCACAACTCTTCATCGAGTCGAACACCGTCCTGAAGACGGACAAAGAGAACTACCCTTACATCGCCTTGCCATTGCTGACCGATAACCAGGCTCTCTACCACTTGGGGAAGTCGCTCCGCTTGACGATAAATCTCTGATGTACCGATCCGCACGCCACCTGGATTCAGAACAGCATCTGATCGTCCAAAAACAATAAAGCCATCATTCGCCGTTGCCGATAAATAGTCGCCATGACACCACACACCTGGAAACTTTTCAAAATAAGCCGCTCTATATTTCAGATTGTCTGGATCATTCCAAAATCCAATGGGCATCGAAGGAAATGCATTGGCGCAAACAAGTTCGCCCTTTTCATCTGGGCCCAGTAATGTGCCGTCGTCGCCTCGAACTTCGATCTGCATTCCAAGCATTTCACATTGGATTTCTCCCCTCCAAACAGGGAGATTAGGATTCCCACCAATAAAGCATCCCATGATGTCAGTGCCGCCGGAAATTGACGAAAGGCACACGTCTTTGCTCACCGCGTCATACACATAGTCAAAACTTTCGGGGTTCAGCGGTGAACCCGTTGACAAGATGGTTCGCACATTGGAGAGATCATGCGTTTGAGCCGGTCGTAATCCGGCTTTGGCAATCGCATCAATAAATTTTGCAGAGGTGCCGAAAATATTAATTTTTTCCTCTGCAATGAAGTCAAAAACAACATTGCCATCCGGATAAAACGGCGAACCGTCATATAACGCAAGTGTTGCCCCGCTGGCGAGTCCTGAGACCAGCCAATTCCACATCATCCAACCACATGTTGTGAAATAAAAAAAACGATCGCCTGCCCGGAGATCAACATGAAGCTGCTGTTCGGTGAGATGCTTAATCAGAGATCCGCCCGCCCCGTGCACAATGCATTTCGGCACACCCGTCGTACCGGATGAATACATGATGTAAAGAGGGTGATCAAACGGTAACTCCAGAAACTCAATTTCAGTTTGAGATGACTGGAATTCCTCAAGACAAGTCGCGTTGAATATATTCGACAGATCTGGCGCCTCCGACAAAAGCGGCACCACGATAATCTTTTTTAAAGACGGCAAATTGCGCCCGATTTCAACTAACTTTGCTAAAGAGTCATGCGCTTTACCGTTGTACCAGTAACCATCGGCGCTAAATAACACTTTAGGCTCTATCTGGCCAAAGCGATCCAGCACACCCTTGACGCCGAAATCTGGCGAACATGACGACCAGGTCGCTCCAACAGACGCTGCGGCCAACATCGCGCTGATGGTCTCGGGCATATTCGGCATAAATCCGCAAACCCGGTCTCCAGGCTCAATACCCGCATCACGCAAAGCCCCGGCGATCCCAGCAACCTGCGCATAAAGCGCGGCGTAACTCACTGTACGCTTAACCTTATCCTCTGACCTAAATATCAGGGCAGGTGCATTATCCCGACGCCGCAAAAGGTTCTCTGCGAAATTGAGGGTTACATTAGGAAACCACCTCGCACCGGGCACCCGATCTGGATTCTGGACCACGGAATCTAACGGTCCAGACCCAACGACATCCGTCCAATCCCAAATACTGCGCCAAAATTCATCAGGCTCGGTAACGGACCAGCTGTGCAGCGAACGATAGGTCCCGAGATTTCGACCCCAGCGGTGTCCCGCATTGACAGCAAAACGCGTCATGTTGCTGTTTTCCACCTGATCGTCAGTTGGCGCCCATAAATGCTTCTCACTTATCATTTTTTTGAGACCTATTTTTCCGCGTAATTGCCAATCGGTAGTTTACCGCGTGCCGGTCTCGTGATTAACTCCCTATTAGGTCATCTAAGCCTGCTCGTTTTAAACCGGTGACTTGGCCCGCGAGACACGGCCGAGCGAATCATCGACACAAAAAATATTGTTCTAATGCGCAAAATTACCCAGTTCGATACTAGTCAATTATTGGACATCCTCAACTTACGAGCACAAAAAGAACTATCAAAAACCGACGCTCAACTTGCCAGCGCCTTCTTTTTTCAATTCTTTAAAAGGGTGCCCCAAGAGGATTTACGCGGCGAAAATTCTGACGATTTTTACGAGCTCGCTATTGCTCATCTTGATTCTGCGAGACAAAAAAAACACGGGCAGGTTCAGGTTCGAGCGTACAACCCGGTAAACCCGTCAGAAACAAGTGGGTCAGCTTTTACAATCGTTGAGGTCACCTCGGACGACATGGCCTTCCTGGTTGACTCTGTGCAAATGGCGCTGAACCGTCTGGGCTATACCATCCATCTCACCATTCACCCCGTGATCGGAATTACGCGCGATAAAAGTCAAACCATCACATCGATTAGTGGGCACGATCGAGGTGAGCAGCCAGAATCATTTTTGAATTTCAGAATTGATCAGGAAGTTCGTGCTGATCATCTTCAGACTATTGAAAGCCAGGTAAAAGAAGCTTTGCAGTCAGTGGCGGCGGCTAACCGCGATCGTCAGCTTATGCATGACCTTGCATTGAACATCGCCTCAACACTGGATCAAACCGGCAGCGAAGTCGATCAAGTGATGCTGGAAGAGACTGCCGCTTTGTGTCGATGGATCGCAAACGGAAATTTCACTTTTCTTGGCGCTATTCAATATCAAGAATCTGAAGGCTCGGCCTCTGAAATGATTACCGAACGAGATTCAACACTGGGCATCCTGAGACCAGACGCTTCCGCTGATCCAGATTCTCGACTCACCGTGCTACCTGAAGATATTTCGAAGAAATTTGACGTTAAAGAGCCTCTTCTCATCACCAAGTCGAGTGTGAGGTCAGCCGTTCATCGGCCTGCCTACATGGACGTTATCTTGATTCAACATCCTGACGTAAAGCGAGCTCAGTTTCGGCAAACTTTATTTTTAGGTTTATTCTCAGCTTCTGCATATAACCGCAGTGTCGCCGATATCCCGATACTTCGTCTCAAACTAACCAATCTGCTCAAACGAAGTGGCCTACCTGAAAACGGTCACGGGATCAAAGTCCTGCATAACATTGTTGAGCGGTATCCTCGAGACGACCTCTTTCAAGTTACTGGAGACGAACTTTTCATTGCCACGATGGGGATTCTCGATCTTCAAGATCGTCAACAAGTTCGCTTATTTGTCCGTGAAGACAGATTTGCACGCTTTCGTTCTTGTTTGGTTTATGTTCCAAGAGAGCGTTTTAATAGTGATCTTCGAGAACGAATCGGACGGGCGCTTTTAACAGCTTTCGGAGGCGCGACTTATGAGTTCGACGTTCAGTTCTCAGAGTCAATATCTGCACGAATTCATTACTTAATTAGAGCTGATAGCAAGCAATCCTCTCCGCCTGACTTGCTTGCTCTTGAAGCAAGAATTTCTGAGTTTGCCCGATCCTGGCCAGAGGATCTTCGACGGGCGCTACAAGTTCAATATGGCGATCAGGATGGCCTGGAGTACGCGGATGCCTGGAGTACCAGCTTTCCGACCGCCTATCGAGAAATTTATTCGCCTGAGCAAGCTGTGGAAGATATTGACCATCTATCTCTCGCTCAAAAAACAGGCAAGCTCGGCATTCGATTTCGCTCTACGCGGCTACAGGATCGTTTGGAGACACAGTTAACGCTGTATTCACCAAACAATTCCGTATTCCTATCAGATGTCTTGCCCATGATCGAGAACATGGGGCTGCGCGCTTTATCAGGACGCCCTTACCGAGTCGTTAATCGTTCCGGTTACGTTATTTTCATCCATTCGTTTGAGCTGCAAAATAGCTCAGGACAGGTGCTCAGCAACGAAAATGATGCGAGAGACATTGAAGAATTGCTAGGCCGAGTCTGGACTCAAAAATCGGATAATGATGGATTTAATCAGCTGGCGTTAAGCGCAAAACTGAATTGGAATCAGATCACCCTGCTTCGTGCAGTCTATCGATATTTAAAGCAAATTCGTTTTCGATACAGTCAGGAATATGTTATTCAAACCCTTGCAGGCAATCCAAATATGGCTTGCCGTATCGTGCGTCTTTTCGAATGTAAATTTGATCCGGACTTAAAACACGATCGTGATTTATTGGTAAATAATATCCGCTCAGAACTCAAAGACGGATTAGAGCGCGTCACTAATATTGATGAAGATCGAATTCTTTCAGCATATATTAATCTCATTGAATCCTTGCTTAGGACAAATTATTTCCAGCAGCATGATCCAAAACACCCCGAGCGTTTATCATTAAAAATCGACTGTTCGGCAGTGACCCGGATGCCTCAACCCCGTCCGATGGTCGAGATATTTGTTTTCTCAACACAGGTCGAAGGTGTCCATCTTCGAGGCGGACGTGTTGCTCGGGGCGGTCTCAGGTGGTCTGATCGTCCCGAGGATTTTCGAACTGAGGTGCTTGGCCTGGTAAAGGCTCAGATTGTTAAAAATGCGGTAATCGTTCCAGTGGGATCAAAAGGAGGATTTATCGTCAGAAGACTTTTGGACTATTCGGCAGAGGATCAGTTGAATGAAGTTAAGGCTTGCTATCAGACCTTTATTCGCGGCCTTCTTGATCTGACCGATAATTACCAGGGCGACGACGTCATTTCACCAGAAAGGACGCACCGGTACGATGATGATGATCCGTATTTAGTGGTTGCAGCAGACAAAGGCACCGCTACATTCTCTGACATCGCAAACGCCGTGGCTGAGGAATACCAGTACTGGCTGGGCGATGCATTTGCGTCTGGTGGAAAGACGGGTTACGACCATAAGGCAATGGGCATCACGGCAAAAGGTGCCTGGGAATCTGTAAAAAGATTGGGTCGGGATCTAGATTTGGATACCCAGTCACAACCGTTCTCTGTAGTCGGAATTGGGGACATGTCTGGCGATGTTTTTGGAAACGGCATGCTGTTATCGCGACAAATCCGCCTGCTCGCTGCATTTAACCACAAGCATATCTTCATTGATCCCAGTCCTGATCCCGAAAGCTCTTTTAAGGAACGTCAACGGCTTTTTGATCTCGGGCAATCAAACTGGGATGACTACGATCCCACTGTTATTTCCGCGGGGGGTGGCGTTTGGCCAAGAACAGTCAAAAAAATTCGCTTGTCAGAAACAGCGCAAAAAGCACTTTCAATCCCTAAAAATGAACTCAGTCCTGAAGAGTTGATACATGAAATCTTAAAAAGTCCAGTAGACCTTCTTTTCAATGGTGGAATTGGCACTTATATCAAGGCGTCATACGAAAGCCACGAGTCTGTAAGCGATCGCGCTAACGATATCCTCCGGGTTGATGCCAGTCAGTTGCGCTGCCGGATGATTGGTGAGGGTGGCAATTTAGGCGTCACACAATTTGGCCGAATCGAGTTTAGCCAACGGGGCGGTTTGTGTTTTACTGACGCAATCGATAACTCTGCCGGCGTGGATACTTCCGATCATGAGGTCAACATTAAGATCTTACTTAATGATGCTGTCAAAATTGGAGAAATCTCCCTCAGCGACCGAAATAATCTCCTAAGTGAAATGTCTGATGCCGTAACCGCGCTTGTTTTGCGAGACAATTACGGTCAAACACAAGCGTTGTCTTTGGAGTCAGATAAAGCAGTCCAACTCATCCATCAGCACGCCCGAGCAATTCGCCAGCTTGAGGAAAATTATGGGTTAAATCGAGTCTTGGAAAATTTGCCAGACGATCAACAAATTAACGAACGCATTGCTCGTCACCAAGGACTCACCCGACCTGAAATTGCGGTCTTGTTAAGTCATAGCAAAATCTCAATTTACCAGATGCTTCTTAATTCAAACGTGCCTGAGGATGCCTTTTTATCTGAAGATTTAAAACGATACTTTCCCCAGGTCCTGTCTCCCAGATTTGACCCCTTCATGGCAGATCATCCACTACGGCGCGAAATTATTGCAACCCATCTCACCAACAATATGATTAATCGTGTTGGGCCTGGGTTTATTTTACGAATGAATGAGCTAACAGGCGCCCACCCCGCAGACACCGTTAGAGCGTATACCGCATGTCGCGAAATATTCAGGCTTCGAGACTGTTGGCGTGAAATTGAGGAGCTAGACAACAAGATTCGATCGCAGGCGCAAAAAGAACTGATGCATGAAACGCGCCAACTGCTCGAACACGCCACTATCTGGCTTTTAAATTATCGGCCCCGTCCGCTCGATATTTCAGCTACCGTCGCGGAATTTCGTGATTCGATTGCTCAAATTAAAAATGAATTTCCTCGAGTGCTCGCGGCCTCAAATCGCCTGACACAAAAACGTCGAGTGAAACGATACCTGAACGCACACACCCCCCCATCGATTGCAAATACGATTGCTGAATTTGCAGCGCTATCCCGCGGATTAGATATCGCAGAACTCGCGCGCTCGGAGACTGGGAGCTTGTCCGAAATTTCAACAATTTACTTTGATGTTGGAGAGCGAATACAGCTCTCATGGCTCTCAAAGAAAGTGAGAGACTTGCCCATCAGTAATCACTGGCACGGTCTTGGTCGAGCTGCCCTTTTGAATGATTTAGCCCTCACGCAAAGACAAATCACCGCTAAAATACTAAAGTCTGCAACAGGTAAGGGTAAATCGGCTGTTCGAAACTGGATTGCAGAGCATCAAGCAGATAACGAGCGGCTAGCGCAAATGATTCAAGATCTCCAGAAATCCTCTGAATTTGACTTCTCGATGCTAAGTGTTGCTGTGAGTGCGGCAAATCAACTGGGCACACCAAACGCTTAGACAGGTACTTCTTAAGTCAACATGTCACTCAAGCGCGCAAGACGCGACAGAGCGAACCGTTGATGGTCTTTCTTTTTTTGGAACATAACTACCCATGCGAACATCACAATTTTTCTTGGCAACCTTAAAAGAAGTCCCCACTGATGCTGAGATCATCAGTCATCAACTGATGCTCCGTGCGGGATTAATCCGACAGGTCGCATCTGGTGTTTATAACTGGCTTCCGCTCGGTCACCGAGTTTTAAGCAAAGTCCAGCAAATTGTGCGGGAGGAAATGAATCGCGCAGGCGGCCAAGAAATGCTCTTGCCTGCAGTACAACCCGCTGAACTTTGGCAACAATCGGGCCGATGGGATGACTATGGGCCCGAATTGCTAAGGTTTTCTGATCGTCATCAGCGAGATTTCTGTTTTGGACCCACCCATGAAGAGGTCATCACAACATTGGCACGGACTGATGTCCGCAGTTACCGACAACTTCCGATGAATCTTTACCAAATCCAGACTAAATTCCGCGATGAAATCCGACCCCGGTTTGGCGTGATGCGCTCTCGAGAATTTATTATGAAAGATGCTTACTCTTTTGATTCTGACAGCGAAGGAATGGGTCAAAGTTATAAATTGATGTACGACGCATATAACAAAATCTTTGAAAGACTTGGCCTCGCAGCGCAAGCCGTTGAAGCAGACGGCGGATCCATTGGTGGAAATTTCTCACATGAATTTCATGTCCTTGCCGATTCCGGAGAAGATGCGATCGCGTCTTGTGCGTCATGTGGTTATGCGGCAAACGTGGAGAAAGTCAGCCTATCGCCCCTGCTCAGCAAACCAACCGGTCCAACAGAGTCATGCGAAGAAATTGAAACCCCTGACCAACATACCATTTCAGACCTTTGTACGTTTCTGAGTATTAGTCCGGAAAAAACGATCAAGACGCTGTTAGTCGATGGCGCAGATGGTGGCTTAGTCGCACTGATCTTGCGTGGCGACCATGAGCTTAATACGGTAAAAGCGGAGTCTCTGGACGCGGTTGCTAAACCTTTGCGTCTCGCCGGGCGTGATGCGATCGTGTCCGCTATCGGGTCAGCCCCCGGATCAATAGGCCCTGTGGGACTAAATATTCCCATATTTGCTGATCATAGCGCGGCCGCTTTATCCGATTTTGTCTGCGGCGCAAACAAAGAAAGCTATCATTTACGCGGCGTAAATTGGGAGCGAGACCTTCCTGCTCCCGAATCTCACGACTTACGACAAGCGGTTGAGGGTGACTCGTGCCCCAATGACTCCGAACAAAAGATTAGTATTAAGCGCGGAATTGAGGTCGGTCACGTCTTCCAATTAGGAACGAAGTACAGTGAAGCACTCAACGCAAACTTTCTTGATTCTGAAGGTCGGAGCCAGCCGTTTTTCATGGGTTGTTACGGGATTGGCATTACTCGGATTGTCGCTGCTGCCATTGAGCAAAATCATGATAAAAGTGGAATCATCTGGCCGAGTCCCATAGCCCCTTTTGATGTTTGTATTGTACCCATCGGATTAAAGAAATCCGAAAAGGTCTCTGCAGCCGTGGACATTTTGTACACCGAGCTTCAACAAGCTGGAATTGAGGTCCTTCTTGATGACCGAAACGAAAGGCCGGGTGTGATGTTTTCGGAGATGGATTTAATCGGGATTCCCCACCGAATCGTCGTAGGCGAACGTGGCCTTGAAAAAGGGGTTGTTGAATATCGAAAGCGCACAGACAGTGAATCTGTTGATTACCCGATCGAAACAGTTATCGATATATTAAAAACACTTAATTCACGATAACTAGAGACCTCGCAGCGCGCATCAGAAACCCGAAATACGGCACGGCATTCCGGGACGGATAAGGTCGTCACTTGCGAATTCAAATACAACGCTATATCGGGGGTTACCACTTGAGCCGGAAACGGGCTCTATCCCTAAGCGGGTGCCAACGGCGACATAGACGTTATCGCCGACAATGATTTTGAGCTCTTTTGCACTCTCAATTGCCGATAGCGTTTGTACATCAACAACCGTCCTAGCTAGATAACGCCCCCTCTCGGCCAACGTTATCACTGGCGGATCCTCTGATTCATGATAAACGTACTGACCCGCGGTAAAGTCCGAATCGACAATCCACGCGTCGAACGGGGCTCTCAGCGCAGCTAACTCAAGCATATAACCCGTCTGCTTTTTCTCAAGCTCTGCGTTACTGAGGGCAAGCTCTCTTCTCGATAATTCGAGGGCAGTCTGGTCCAATGAGACTGCAGATAAAGACCCTTCATCAAACAGCGTCTGCTCACGTTCCATCACCGCTCTGTACTCATCGACTTCTGTTTCTCGAATTTGGACCGCATTGACAGACCGACTATGTGCAATCTCCAAAAGCGACGAGTCAAGCGTAACAAGCTGCTCATTCATCGCGACACGACTCCCCACCGTCAGTCTGACAGATTTTACGTGACCCGAAATACCAAATCCCATCGCCACTCTGCGGTTCCAATCTACTTCAGCTTCAACATTCTCAGCGAAGAGCGGAGCGGAGAGTCCAAATAACGCGGTCATCAGTAATATCCGCTGAATAAAGTCCATATTTCATTACTCCTTAATTAACAACGATGGACGAGCTAACAACGCATCGAAGCGGGCCCAGCGCATCGCCTGTTGGAATTCAACACGGATCATGTCAAAGATTGCTTCTGCAACAGCAGTCTGGGCGTCGCCAAAATCAGCGCTCATTTCCATTTCATACATCGCACGGCTCCGGTCCTGATAGTAGGCTCGGTAATTTTCAACTGCTTCGGCTGCATTAATTTCAGCCTGTCCCACCTGTAATTCAGCTAACAGGTTCAATAAAATCTCGCGCAGCTCGAATTCCGCCCCAACAAGTTCAGCTTCTTTTTCGAATAGCTCAAGTTGTGCCAGAGCCACCGCTGTTTCTTGTCGGGCGGTACCAGTAAAAATGGGCGCAATCAGTTTAAGATTTGCCCTATACCGGTCACGGCTTGAAAATGAGGTGTCATAGTAATCTCTCGCTTCGAGCTGAATACTCAGCACAGGCGAATTAATTTTTTTGGCGACATCGACTTTTGCTCGGGCGGCCGCGACATTATCCCGACGAGCCCGCACGATTGGAGAGCTGGCAATCGCCTGATCAACAATCTCGGTATAGATTGGAATCTCTCGCTCCAAATAAACGGATAAATCCGGCATCTGCAGTTCACTTGATAACTCTCCGGGACGGCCAAGGGTGAGTGCAAGCTCATGGCGGGTTAAACGTCTTTCTAGATCAGCGCGATGACGATTAACGTAAGCTTTGCGGTAAAGCGCCTCTTTCTCAGCCACCTCTAATTCTGAATACTGCTCAAATCGTTCATGCCGCTCCTGCATTCGCGAAAATCGGAAATAGTCGAGCGCCATTTGCTCGTTACGGGCTCGATAAGCGTAATCTGCAAGAATCACTGCAAAATAACGACTCATGACATCAAGGAGACGTTGATCTTGACGAGCAATTAACTCCGCCTGGCGAGCGTTGATGTCTGCACGCACCGCTTCTTTTCGGGCAGTTGTTCGCCCAAAATCAGTTAGTCTTTTGTCAAGAACAAGGCCATACCGGCTATCGTTTTGAAAGTCCGCATCACTATTCGACGCGCGACTTGAAGCCCTGGGCTGAAGCTCAACGAATGCATCAAAACCATAACTCGCCTCCACCTGCATTTGGCGAATTTGCGCAGCTTGCAACCGAGCACGCGCAGGCACAAGGTCGGGATGAGACTCCAAACTGACAGTTAACGCCGAATGAAGTGTGAGGGGTTGGGGTAAAGGTGCACGCTCTACCTGACCCTGCGCAGGAAAAAAAGCAATCCATAGTCCCGCAGCAAGCGCTATTGATGGCCAGCAGCGGATTGACCTTCGTTGCAACATTATCAATAGCCTTGCATCAGGAATGTTGAGTCAATCAAATTACCTTGCTCAGGAAGACTCTTTACGCCGATTTCGTTTAAAACTGGAAAAACGCTCATTGTGAAAATGGGCTTCGACAACATATTCGCCCAGCCATAAGAACTCTTGGGGGTCGCGGGTCGTTCCCGTGAAGCGGGTCAATAATTGACCCTCGGTATCGAAAAACAAGAATGCCGGAGTCGCTCTTATTCTATTGTGCTGGAGTGCGAACGCTGTCTCGGAGACTTCAACACCATCGAAATCCGTTACCAAGGCATCCCCGTCTGTGTTTAAAGCGATCACCCGAAAGTGGCGACGGAAGTAGTCCTGAACCTCGGGTTGATTGAGAACGGTTTCTTTCATCCTTTCGCACCAAGGACAATCATTGGTCTCAAAAATCACCAGTACGCCGACTTTGCCCTCCTCCGCCGCAAGCATGGCCTCTTCAGAGAGATCATTAAAACTATCCTGAAAAAAATAAAGCGCCGGATCCCTATCTTCAGCTGCCGCGAAAGAACTGCAACAAAGCATCAGGAGCGAAATCGCGATCCGCAGATTGAAAGAAGTGATTATTTGTCGCATCCTGAGCCTAAATGTTGAGGTTTGAGCTTTTATTAGTTTTTAATAATATACCTGAAAGGTCATCAAATCCAGAGAGTGCGCGAGCACCCGGCCAGACTTCTATTTTTTACGCTCTAGAGACGGGGCGACTTTCCACCCACCACCGGGCGGACTCTTGGGGGTGGAATGGGGTTTTTTTTGGAGTTTCCAAGTTCAGCGCTGACGCAAGCGCCCAAAAGTGTGACCAGCCAGGAGAGATAAATCCATACTAAGAAAACTGGAATCGTCCAAAGCGCGCCGTAGATCACCTGATAGGTATCGAAATTGCCAATAAAAAAAACAAATCCGTACTTCGCTAACTCAAATAGCGCAACGGCAATCAAAGCGCCTACTAGCGCGAATCGAAACCGGACCTCTCGACTCGGGATAATCAGGTACATCATCAAGAAGCCTAACCCCTCGAGAAAGACAGGTAGCGCACTGAGAATCCATAAAGAAGCATAACCGGGTTTTTCGATCAAGTCATCGATGATCCAGGTGCCGACATAAGAAGTTAATGCAAGACTAATGACAAGCAGGACAGGTCCAAGCGTCAACATAGCCCAATATAAAAGAAGTCTCTGGATGAACTTTCGGCCTTTTTGCACACCCCAAATATCATTAAAGGCATCTTCGATTGTTGAAAACAGCAACAACGCAGTAATAACGAGAACAGAAAGCCCTAAACCCGTCAACGTACCCGCCTGACCCGAAAACTCTTGTAGATAAGAACTCACCACGTCACCGGTCGCGGGAATTAAATTAGTATAAAGCAAAGACTCAACTTGACCGCGCCACGCGTCGAACGCAGGAAAAACGGCAAGAATTGCGAAACCGACGGTCATTAATGGGACCAATGACAATAACGTCGTAAACGCGAGCGCCGATGCAACGCTTGGCAATCGCGCCTCGCGTACCCGAATCAGCACTCGGTACGATACTTCCTTCGCTATCGCAACCGACTCATTCATCCCCAACCCCCTCTTTGAACACAAAAATCCATGCGACCGGCTGTCAAAACGTCAAGGGCTTGAATTGAAAAATCAGCTTAAAAAAAAGGCCCCTTAAACTGGGGCCTTTTTCAGTTTTTCGCGATACCCTAGTAATAGGGCGCTGCATTTGCCTGAGAAATAGACTGGTCTATTCCTAGCCTTGCAGACTCTGATACCCGATGAGCCAACCGGTATGCTTCGGCATTATCTCCTGCCTCAAGACTTGCTTCTGCCGCTTTAATTACTTTTCCTAATGGAACCGCCTTTCCGCCGGTCGCTTTATCTAAAAGACGCCAAACACTGTTTACGGCTTTGGCCGCATCTGCGTCCGTTTTAGCCTGAGCAATCATCTGTGCCGCTTGCTCGGCAGTTGCGTTTTGTGCATCAGATAATCCGGCTGCCTGCAGATACACAAGATCAGTCGCTTCTGTCACGCCTAACGTCCACGCGCCGCGAGTGCGCGCGTGCATAATGGCCTCCTGAACTTGACTATCACTGAGGTCTCGCTCAATTTGGATCATCTGGCCTGGGTAAATAAGATCAGCATCCGTTATCTCAGATCGATTACGCTTGAAAAGAAGAGGCCACTGGTAAGGGTCGCTATAAACTTTCGGCTGAGACGCAATTCCCCAAAGGTGATCGCCGGCCTGCACAACATAAGCTGAAACGCCAGGCACGGGAGCTTCTTCAACACAAACGAACGAATCAGGATGACGCGTACACCAGTCTTCTGCGACTGCAACAGCAGCTACTGCTCCGTCCGCACAGACAAACGAATCAGGATGACGCGTGCACCAGTCTTCAGATGTCGCCGCGACATCCACACAATCGAAAGAATCGGGATAACGGGTACACCAGTCGTCTGGTTTGGCAACAGCCGCTACTACGGCCGGAGCCATCACCGCTGCGGGAGCAGGACTTGCAGCAGTCGCTTCTCCGGCTTCAGTTTCAGTAGGCTTTGCGGTCACGCACCCGGTGGCAACTGCAGCGATAGCCATCAGGGCGAATAAGGTTCGAATAGGCTTTGCGTTCATTCTCATTAGACCCGTGTCGTTAGGAGGTTTACGTATAAAATCACGGTAGTTACACGCTTTTTTTGCGTCAACTTATTGACCGGACTGTACCTTTCGCCCTGCGCGCTGTCAAGAAATCAAGGAATAACCTATGCCTACAACGCTTTATCACAATCCACGTTGCTCCAAGTCCCGAGACACGCTCAAACTTCTCCATGAGCATGGCATTCAACCGCAAATTATCGAATATCTTAAAGAGCCATTAAATGTCGCCATGCTTCAGAATATCCAATCTGCGCTCGGCTGCGCTTTTATTGAAATGATCCGAACTCAAGAACCATTATTTAAGGATTTAAAACTTGAAACCGCAGCCGAAGACGCCCTAAGGTGCGCAGTTGTGGATAATCCCTCTCTGCTACAACGACCGATTTTAGTAAAAGATGATCGCGCCGCGATTGGTCGACCGCCTGAAAATGTTTTAAGCATCCTTTGATCCGGAGTACTCCAAATGATTGAAATTCTGGTTCTTTACTACAGCCGTGAGGGTTCTGTTGCTTCCATGGCGCGACTTATCTGCCAGGGCATTGAAAGCGTGTCCGGGTGCAGTGCCCGCCTAAGAACAGTGCCTGCGGTCTCACCCAACACTGAGTCAACTGAGGCCGCAATTCCAGATTCAGGACCACCGTATGTCGAACTAAAAGATCTTGAAGAGTGCCAAGGTCTGGCACTCGGTAGTCCAACTCGATTTGGCCAAATGGCCGCGCCGCTTGCCTTTTTTATGCAGCGTACAGGCGCTGATTGGTTATCGGGCACGCTCGAAGGGAAACCCGCTGCCGTCTTCACTTCAACATCAACACAACACGGTGGTCAGGAATCTACTCTTCTATCAATGATGTTGCCTCTCTTGCATCACGGCATGTTGATTTGCGGAATTCCATTTACCGAATCGACACTCAACGAAACGACCACCGGGGGCACGCCGTATGGCGCGAGCCATGTCTCAGGAAATCAAAATCAACATCCTATTAGCGCTGACGAAAATGCACTTTGCCAATCGCTCGGCCGGCGATTGGCCAGAACGGCAGTTATGCTTTGCCAACAAGATTAATCCAGTAAGCGGGCCGCTAAATCGCGGACAAAAGGCACCGTCAATCTTCGTTGATGCGCAAATGCCTGCTCATCAATCTGATCCAGTAGATTGAAAAGGGTCGCAGAATCACGTCTGACCCGACGCAGAAGATAACCCATCACTGAATCTGAAATTTCTAAACCTCTCTCGCTCGCGCGTAGACGCAATGCTTGAGGAAGTTCGCCTTCGCCAAGGGGTTTTATTGCCCATACGCCGCCCGAAGCCAATCGGGTCATCAAATCCTGCAAAGCGAAGCCGCTATGAATCGGTGGATATCTTCCCGCAAGAATCAACTGCCGATCCGATTCCATCACCGTCTCAAAGAGATTAAGAAGCGCTTTTTCCCACCGACTGTCCGAGGCAATCGCATCAACGTCGTCAAGGCATACGGAATCTGCACCCTCCAATCCATTGATCATCTCGGGACTGCTCTCTTGCATTGCCAATGAGGCATAAAAAGGAACCTTGGACGCCTGCAGAGTCAATCGGCAATAGGCCTGAAGCAAATGCGACTTGCCTGCCCCGTCAGGTCCATGCAGAAAAACAACGCGCGGCCCTTCAGAAGCGGTCAAAGACCGAAGGAAACTAACAGCCTCCCTATTGCTTTCGCAAAAAAAGTTCTCGAGTGATGCGCTCTCTCTAAGTCGCAACGGTAATCGGATTTGGTCAGTTCCTATCAATCCTTCGACCCAACTTTTTGATCCTCTCGAGATTCCAGGGGATGAATAAACCAGAAATAAACATAATGAATTGCACTGGCAACGGTGGTAACCGCAACGAACCACAAAAGAATCTCGGCAACGGGCTCGAGCGCTATTAAGCCGATGCGCTCAACCATTACCAGGATAACCAACGAAATTTGCAAAAAAGTATTCACCTTGCTCAACAAACTTGGCTGCATCTGGACATGGCCATTCAGGGTATTCAACACCAAAACGCCCGCAATAATGCCAAGGTCTCGAAACCCGATGAGTAAGATTAGCCAGAATGGGAGATCGCCAGCCAGCACAAGCATCACATAGGTGCTGACGATCAGAATTTTATCTGCCAGCGGATCCAGGATAGATCCGAGCCGCGTGACGCATTTAAATCGTTTTGCTATCCAGCCATCGAGGCCATCTGTTATCCCTGCCAACACAAACACGGTCAGCGCGGCGCCATAACGACCCTCATACAAAAAAAGAATTAATACAGGTACAGCTGCTATCCGCGCCAGCGTGAGCAGATTTGGGATCTGGTGGCGTAAAGAAAATTCAGACATCAGAGGTGCTCAAAGCCGGAACGGAGGTGAAACAGATCGTCGCCCTTCTATTAACAGTGCCTATCCCATATACGATACCATAAGGCCCCTATTTATCTTAGGAAATTAATTGTGTGAGTATCGAGAAAACTCCATCGATGACCTATCGGGATGCCGGTGTTGATATCGATTCGGGCAACGAGTTGGTCAATCGAATCAAGCCACTGGTCAAGCGAACTCAACGTCCAGAGTGTTTGGGAGGAATCGGCGGATTTGGAGGCCTTTTTGAAATTCCAATCGAGCGGTTTGAAAAACCGGTATTGGTTTCAGGAACCGACGGTGTTGGCACCAAGCTCAAACTGGCTTTTGCGCTCGATCAGCATGCCACCATAGGAATTGATCTTGTCGCAATGTGCGCGAACGATGTTTTAGTCGTGGGCGCAGAGCCGCTTTATTTTCTCGACTATTTTGCGACTGCAAAACTTTCGCCCGCTCAGGCCGAATCGGTTATTCGAGGGATTGCGAAAGGATGTGAATTATCCGGTGCAGCACTTATCGGTGGAGAAACCGCCGAGATGCCAGGCATGTATCAACAGGGGGAATATGATCTCGCTGGATTTTGTGTTGGTATCGTCGAGAAAAACCGAATTATTGACGGCACCAAAATCAATTCGGGAGATTGCGTACTCGGCTTGGCTTCAAGCGGCTTGCACTCAAACGGATATTCGCTTGCACGCGCCATCGTCGAGCGCAGTGGGACACCCCTAGGTGATTCCTTTGGTCAAACGACACTTGGAGAAACCCTTCTCACGCCCACCCGGATTTACGCACGAAGCATTTTAGAAACATCCCAAACCATCGATATTCATGGCATCGCACATATCACCGGTGGTGGACTGCCTGAAAATATTCCAAGAATCCTTCCACAAGGTTTGCAATGCCAAATTGACGCCAAGAGCTGGGCCTTTCCTGAAATCTTTAATTGGCTACAAGATGAGGGGGGCGTCGACGACGCTGAGATGCTTCGCACCTTTAACTGCGGCATTGGAATGGTACTGATCGTGGCTAAAGGGGATCAAGAGGCAGCAGTGAACGCATTCGAATCGTGCGGGGAGACCGTTTACACGCTCGGGGAAATTGTTCCAGGTGAAAATGGTGTTGTCATTGCCTGAAAAATTGCCGCGATGCCGAATGGTCGTGCTGATCAGCGGAAACGGGAGCAATCTTCAGGCGATTATCGATGCCTGTCACGACGGTCATATTGTTGGCGACATTGTCGCCGTTATCAGCAACGAGTCATCTGCGTATGGCCTTGATCGAGCCAAGAACGCAGGCATCGAAACTGTGACCCTTCCACATAAAGATTTCCCGACACGCGCTGACTACGACCACGCACTGTCACAACGCATTAACCGGTTCGAGCCTGACCTTATCGTGCTTGCTGGATTTATGCGCATCCTGACGGCAGATACGGTGTGTCGGTATCGTGGCCAAATAATTAATATTCATCCCTCTATCTTGCCTTTGTATCCGGGTCTGAATACTCACGAGCGAGCGCTCGAGGATCAGGTCTCAACACACGGCGCTACTGTCCATTTTGTCACTGAAGCGCTGGACGGCGGTCCAATCATTCTCCAGGGCAGAGTCAAAGTCTTAGACAATGACTCCAAAGAGACACTCGCAGCTAAAGTGCATGTCGTTGAACATCAAATCTATCCGAAGGTCATCTCATGGTTCTCAACAGGCCGGCTTCGGATGAAACAAGGTACAGTACTTCTCGACGGCAACCCGATCAATCTCCGGATTGAAAGCAATGATTAGCCCTCTAGGCCCTCTCGTCTAACGACTCAAGGTCGAATACGAGTTCATCGTCTTTCACAGAAATACGCACATTGCCTCCCGTCGACAACTTTCCAAAAAGAAGTTCATCCGCAAGGGCCTGATTGATCTTTTGTCTTATCAGTCTGGCCATGGGTCGAGCCCCCATCGATGGGTCATGGCCGTTTTTCGCGAGCCAATGTCGAGCGCTATCATCGACCTCAAGGGTCACTTTCTTATCGGCAAGCTGTAATTCAAGCTGAAGAATAAATTTGTCCACCACATGACTGATCGTTGAGTCATCCAGCCCGCTAAAGCGAATGATCGAGTCGAGTCGATTTCTGAACTCTGGTGTAAACATCTTATTGATGACCTCAGAATCATCGGCGCTATGGTCCTGAGCGACAAAACCCACCGACCCTCTGGCCACTTGGGTGGCACCCGCGTTTGTTGTCATAACGATAATGACATTTCGAAAATCAGCTTTCCGGCCATTGTTATCGGTGAGGGTGCCATAGTCCATCACCTGAAGAAGCAAGTTAAAAACATCCGGATGGGCTTTTTCAATTTCATCCAAAAGCAATACCGAATGCGGATTTCGGGTAACAGCTTCCGTCAAAAGACCGCCCTGATCAAATCCAACATAACCCGGAGGGGCGCCAATCAAGCGAGAAACTGTATGGCGTTCCATATATTCAGACATGTCAAATCGCACCAATTCAATTCCGAGCGTGAGCGCCAACTGACGAGTCACTTCCGTCTTTCCGACGCCCGTCGGGCCTGAAAACAAAAACGAGGAAATCGGTCGGTCGCCATTTCCAAGACCCGATCGGGACAACTTTATGGCATTAACAAGGGCGCTGATCGCATCATCCTGCCCAAACACGACGCGCTTGAGATCCGCATCAAGTGTTTTAAGTGCATCGAGATCAGAAGCGCTCACGGTCTTGGGGGGGATTCGTGCCATTTTTGAAACGACCCGTTCAATATCACCCGACCCAATCGTTTTCTTTCTCTTAGAGACAGGCATTAATCTTGCCTGCGCGCCTGCTTCATCAATCACGTCGATGGCCTTATCGGGCAGTTGACGATCGTTAACGTACCGCGCAGACAGTTCGGCCGCACTTCGAAGTGACGGCGCAGTGTATCTGACACCGTGATACTGTTCGAATTGCGTCTTAAGGCCCCGCAGAATCTCTACTGTCTCTTCCACGCTGGGCTCAGGCACATCAATTTTTTGGAAGCGTCGGGAGAGCGCGCGATCTTTCTCAAAAATACCCCGATACTCCTGATAAGTGGTCGACCCAATGCATCGAATCTCTCCAGACGCCAACACCGGTTTCAGCAGGTTGGATGCATCCATCGCCCCGCCGGAAGCTGCGCCTGCTCCGATGACTGTGTGAATCTCATCAATAAACAAAACCGCGCCGTCGGTTTCCTCAAGATCAGCCAAAACCGCTTTCAGCCGCTGCTCAAAGTCACCGCGATATTTGGTCCCCGCGAGCAGTGCGCCCAAATCCAGCGCATAAATTGTGTTCCCGATAAGGGGTTCAGGTACCTCACCCTCTACAATCTTTCTGGCCAGTCCCTCGGCGATGGCTGTTTTCCCAACACCTGCCTCTCCCACATAAAGAGGATTATTCTTTCGTCTACGGCAAAGAATTTGCATCGTCCGACCGACCTCTACATCCCGGCCAATCAATGGATCAATCTTTCCCGCAATAGCGCGCTCATTTAGGTTTACGGCAAACGCCGATAGAGCGCTTTGCAGTTCATCGTCACTCTCTTCATCATTTTCGTCGGGTGACGGCAATTCACGCGGAGTCTCTGCTTGTCCCACGCCATGTGACACATAACTCACAATATCAAAGCGCGTTACCCCGGCTTCGCCAAGAAAAAAAACCGCGTGGGAATCTTTCTCTGCAAAAATGGCAATCAATACATTAGTCCCGGTGACCTCTCGCTTACCTGAACTCTGTACGTGCAATATGGCTCGTTGGATCACTCTTTGAAAGCCCGCTGCAGGCTGGGGATCAACCTCCTCATCTGCCGCCACTGACGGAACATTATCTTTCAAAAAAGTAAACAACGTCTCTCGTAAGCGAGTCACCTCTGCCCCACAGGCTTTAATTGCTTTTTGGGCGAGCGCATCATCAAGTAACGCTGCTAAAAGATGCTCCACCGTGATGTACTGATGACGGGCATCTCTCGCACTTTGGATTGCGCTGTTTAAAGACGCCTCGAGTTCACTAGATAACATGTCTTTACTCTGGCTCCATAGTGCATTTGAGAGGGTGCTGGTGCTCGCGAGCAAGGCCGAGCACTTCCCGAACACGAGTTTCCGCAATTTCAGCGGTAAATACTCCGCAGACCCCAGATCCCTCTGTGTGGACTTTCAGCATAATTTGAACCGACTGTTCTTCAGTTAGACGGAAGATTTTCCGTAATATTGTCACCACAAACTCCATCGGGGTGTAATCATCGTTCATCAGAAGCACCCGATACATCCGCGGCTTCTTCAGACGAGGCTTGGCCTCCTCAACGGAGGTTCCCGAGCTCCTAGTGATTTCTCTGCTATTACTCATGGTTTAGTCGTTTAACTTTACAGTCCAGTTGTAAATATAGGGTCAACACCCTACTTTTCTCAAGGGATAGGCAAAATGAAATTTAACGAAAAAAACCAGCGGCAGGAGATCTGCCGCTGGTTTCATGCACATCAATGAACGAATAATCTTTACAAATCTGTCGCTCGACAGTCAGGCCGCGTGAAACTGCTCTTCTTCGGTCGACCCTTTCATCGCCGTCACGGAGGAGGAGCCACCCTGAATCACGGTGGTCACGTCGTCAAAATAGCCCGCACCCACTTCTGCCTGATGGCTAGCAAAGGTGTACCCACGGTCGGCGGCCGCAAATTCAGGCTCCTGAACCATATCGACATATGCCGTCATGCCTTTTTGAATATATTCATGGGTCAGATCGAACATGTGGTACCACATGTTGTGAATGCCCGCTAACGTGATGAATTGATATTTGTAACCCATTGCGCCAAGCTCTCTTTGGAACTTTGCGATCGTGGCATCATCAAGATTTTTTTTCCAATTAAAAGAAGGAGAACAGTTATACGCTAACAGCTGGCCTGGGTACTTGGCCCGAATTGCCTCTGCAAACCGGCGAGCCTCATCGAGATCAGGAACTGCCGTTTCACACCAAATAAGATCAGCGTAAGGCGCGTAGGCGAGACCCCTCGCAATCGCCTGATCAAGGCCGGGACGGGTCACATAAAATCCTTCACTGGTGCGCTCCCCTGTCAAAAATTCACGGTCTCGCTCGTCGACATCAGATGTCAAAAGTGAAGCCGCGTTTGCGTCTGTCCGTGCCAACAACACGGTGGGGACACCACAGACGTCTGCTGCGAGTCGGGCTGCCACCAACTTCTGCACAGCTTCTTGTGTGGGTACCAATACTTTTCCACCCATATGCCCGCATTTTTTAACTGACGCAAGCTGATCTTCGAAATGAACGCCCCCTGCGCCTGCCTCAATCATGGCTTTCATCAACTCAAACGCGTTTAGCACGCCTCCAAATCCCGCTTCAGCATCCGCAACGATGGGAACGAAGTAGTCGATATCATCTCGACCTGAAGCCTGCTGGATCTCATCTGCCCGGCGAAATGAATTATTGATCTTACGCACGACAGCAGGAACAGAATTTACGGGATACAGGGATTGATCGGGATACATCGCGTCGGAAATATTTGCATCTGCGGCCACTTGCCAGCCGGACAAATAAATCGCTTTTGCTCCCGCTTTGACCTGTTGCACCGCTTGACCACCGGTCAACGCGCCCAAAGTCGGGAGATAATCATCGGTATTAAGTCGGCGCCACAGCTTTTCAGCACCTAGTCTTGCGAGGCTGTGCTCAATATGTACGCTGCCCCTTAAGCGGGAAACATCAGCACCCGTGTAATCTCGCTTTACATCTCGCCAGCGTGGATTTTCGTCCCATTCGGTATCGAGAGCGTTTTCGTATCGCACAGAGTTGCACATGTTAAGGGCTCCATAAATGTCCGGTGTTTTCAGTTTTGACCCACAAGTTGAGCTGACGATCACTTTTGTTTGTAACGCGACCTAATCAGTCTTAACACGGACAGTTTCTGTGCAGGTCAATTATTAATCAAGTTAATTATTTCAATATTATTTATTAAGTATTACAATAATAAAGTCTGTCCAATTCTTAAACGCTTCAAAATGAGCAGCTCCCTTTATTACAAGAAAAGTCGACTGAAACAATTACGTGCGTTTTGTTACACCGCACGGTTGGGAAGTATCTCCCGGGCTGCCGAAAGTTTGTTTTTGAGTCAGCCGTCTGTGTCTTTACAGATCCAAGCGCTCGAACGAGAACTCGGAACTACCCTTTTTGAGCGCCGGGGACCAAACATCCGACTCACAACACAAGGGGAAACACTTTTAGAACTTGCCTTTCCACTTGTCCATGGTGTCGACACCATCGGAGATTCGTTCGCGGGCGAAATCGGAAACCTGAATCAGGGTGAAGTCAATATTGCCGCTGGAGAATCAACAATTCTTTATCTGTTGCCAGAGCCGTTGAAAAAATTTAAGAAGGCTTTTCCAAAAGTCAAAATAAAGCTTCACAACGTTACCGGACGAGACGGCATGAAAATGCTACGCGCGGGCGATGCAGACTTCGCGGTAGGCCCACCAACTCTCGGCGCGTCAGAAGATCTAGACTACGTTCCCGTTGTCGACTTTAAAACAGTTTTGATTACACCTCGCGGACATCCACTCGCGAAAAAGACGAGCAAAAACATCAAACTTGAAGACATAGAGCCTTTCGGCTTAATTTTGCCGCCGCGAAATCTCGCCACCTGGCAAATGGTCAAAACAGTGTTCAATGAACATTCGGTGAACTACTCGGTTACCCTTGAAGCCGGCGGTTGGGAAGTCATTAAAAAATATGTTGAACTCGGCCTTGGAATCTCCATCGTCACTTCAATCTGCATTGATGGCTCCGAGAAAGTTTCTCAAATCTCGCTCGACAAATTTTTCCCCGATCGAAGTTATGGGGTTGTGACCCAACAAAAGAAGTATCTCTCGCCACAAGCACGGCAATTTATTGATCTTGTCACTTCCAAAGCCTCCTAAAACCTCTCTAATCAGAGACAGCCTCGCGGATTGATTGATAACTGGAATTAGCATTAATTTATAATGTGGGCTGAATATTTTTTGGTTAAACCCTATGCTCAATCGCGTCTCACGCCCTAAAGCGACCATACCGGTCTTTGCCATTTTCTTAATGATCATGGCGGGTAGCGAAAGTGTTGCGGTTCAGAAGTTAGATATTTGTTACAACTTCAGCTGTAAGACAAAAGAGCCAATCGAATTGTCATCAGAGGAATGGCGGAGCGTAATTGGCTGGTTCTATCCAACGGCCACCGACGCGGTTACCGAGCGTGAACAGCTCAGACAAGCCGTCGGCTGGCTAGAAGTAGTCGTCGGCAGACATACCCCGACTCATAGGGACAAGGGCCTTAATCTGGAAAAGAACCCAGAATTTCAAGGCCAACTTGACTGTATCGACGAGTCATTAAACATTACAAACTACATGGATCTGTTTTACGAACAGGGTCATATGCGCTTTCATCGACCCGTTGAACGCGCCTATCGTCGTGGCGGTTTTGACGCTCATTGGGCGGGTCAATTAGAGGAAATCGCAACAGGCACGCGTTTCGTGATTGATAGCTGGTTTCAAGATAATGGCATGCTGCCCTACATCGCAAAAAGTGAAGAATGGCATGATCTGACTGACGCTCAAATCCTCCTTTTTCGCATCAATGACTAAAACGCGATATCTCGGATGGAATGTTATTCAGATATGTCATCAGATAAAAAGAAAATAGTCATTGGCTTGTCAGGAGGGGTTGACTCTGCCGTCGCTGCCGCTCGACTAAAGCAGGAGGGCTGGAACGTCACCGGTCTTTTTATGAAGAACTGGGATGAGGATGACGACGAAGCTTACTGTGCCGCACGCGAAGACCTCGCGGCGGCAACAGCGGTGAGCGAGACTATTGGCATTCCCCTGAAAACCGTAAATTTTTCTCATGAATATTGGGAACGTGTCTTCTCAACGTTCTTAAAAGAATATCAAGCCGGGCGCACCCCAAATCCTGATATCTTGTGTAATCGAGAAATCAAATTCAAGGAATTCCTCGCATACGCCCAGATGCTGGGCAGTCCTGTTATTGCAACCGGACACTATGCTCGGATCAAAAATCACAAAGATGGTTTCGGCCTGCATAAATCAGTAGACCTCTCGAAAGACCAGTCCTACTTTTTGCACGAGCTGGGTCAAACCGCACTGGCCGCCACGATCTTTCCGCTCGGCGAGACAAATAAAACGGAGGTTCGCGCTGAAGCAGTCTCTCTAGGACTTCCCAATGCAAAGCGAAAAGACAGCACGGGCATCTGTTTTATTGGCGAACGAAAGTTCTCTGATTTTCTTTCCAAATACCTGCCGCCAACACCCGGAGATATCAAAGATATAGAGGGGGAAACGATAGGCGAGCATCAAGGTTTGTGGTTTTATACGCTGGGGCAGCGCCAAGGACTCGATATCGGCGGCGCTGGAGATGCGTGGTATGTCGCCGAAAAAAATATGAACGACAATACTCTAATCGTTGTTCAGGGGCATGATCACCCCAGCCTGTTGAAACAATCTGTATCGGTTAAAAAAATGCACTGGACACTGAAGGCGCCCGCACAAACTCGCCTGAAGTGCTTCGCAAAAACTCGTTATCGACAAGATGACCAGTCTTGTGAGGTCGAAATTTTTCCAGATGGACGCTTATTTGCTACTTTCGAAAAGCTTCAACGGGCACCCACACCCGGGCAGTCTCTTGTTCTTTATGATGATACCCAAGTACTTGGCGGCGGCGTCATTGAGCAGGTTTTATAAGGGCCGCTCTTTTATGAAAAAAATCTTGATCGCAGGATTTCAGCACGAAACGAATACTTTTGGTGCAACCAAGGCAGAGTTTAAAGACTTTGAGGAAGCCGATAGCTGGCCGGCCCTGTTAAGGGATGATGAAGTATTGTCAGGAACAGAGCAGATCAACCTTCCGATATCAGGATTTGTAGAAGCACTAAAAAGCGATGCTAATTACCCAATTGCTCCTATTGTCTGGGCATCCGCTGAGCCATCATCATACGTCACCGATGATGCGTTTAATCGAATCTCGAAAATGATTCTGGACGGTATCAGGAAAAATCCAGGCATCCACGGTATTTATCTGGATCTACATGGCGCCATGGTGACTGAGTCCTTTCAGGACGGCGAAGGTGAACTTCTTCGACGCATTCGAGCAGTCGTTGGTAATGAAATCCCGATCGTAATCAGCCTTGATCTGCATGCCAATATTACTCAGCAAATGGTCTTGCTGAGCTCAGGTATCTGCATCTATCGCACCTATCCTCATATTGATATGGCCGAAACAGGGGCGCGCGCGGCTACCCTTTTAAAGCACCTTCTCACTGGAAAAATGCTCTTTAAAGCATTCAGACAAGTCCCGTTCTTAATTACGTTACCCGCTCAGCACACAGGGGCTTCGCCATGCCGGGAGCTTTATTCTTTGCTCCCCCACGGACTCGACTCCGGCCACCTCAGTTGCGACATCGCGATGGGTTTCCCACCAGCGGATATTTTTGATGCCGGACCAAGCGTTATTGCATTTGGCAGCGATCAAAATGAGGCAAATCAAGCAGCCGATGTGCTCATCGAATATTTTCAAGCGCGTCGTGAGGAATTTAACGTCAAGATGCTTTCTGCTGAAGATGCTGCAAGAGCAGCAATGAGCCATGAGGGTAGCAAACCCGTCGTTATCGCTGATGTACAGGATAATCCTGGCGCAGGCGCATCATCCGATACGACCCAACTTCTGAAATCATTACTTGACGCAAAAGCGACCCACGCCGTAATTGGTTTGATCAATGATCCTGAGGTTGCAGCGCTCGCGCATAAGGCAGGACTGGGACAGAATTTTTCGGCAAATCTTGGTGGAAAATCGGGTCTTCCGAATATGGGACCGCTCGAAGGATGCTTTCGGGTTCGGGCGCTTAGTGATGGCATTTTTGACTTCACCGGGGCGATGTACCAAGGCGCCAAAGCGCAAATCGGACCTATGGCGCTGTTAGAGGTTATTGCGGATGATTGCGACATTCAGGTTGTTGTTGGCAGTAAACGATGTCAGTGCCTGGATCAAGCGATATTTACCCACTTGGGCGTTGATCTAGTGACAAAAAGAATAATCGCGCTTAAAAGCACTGTCCACTTTCGCGATGACTTTGAGTCACTCGCAGATCTAATTATTATTGCTGAAGCACCAGGTGCAAACTTTTGCCGCTTGGACGAGATTCCCTATCAAAATCTTCGCCCTGAATTGCTCGCTACGATAAGGCCATCGACCGATTCGAATCCATCTCAGTAATTGACTTGGCAGCACGCCATCGAAAACGCCACATCAGCAGTATTGCCGTCGCAGCAACACCCATGATCATGCCCCACCAGAGCCCCACCGCGCCAAAGCCCCAAGTCATCCCCAGCATCCAAGCGGCTGGCAGCCCAACAATCCAAAAACTAAAAGAAATCAGTAAGGGTCCATTAACATCCTTGAGACCCCGTAACGCGCCCTGGGCCGTGATATAGGTCGCATCGAATATTTGCAAGAATGCCGCCGCGACCAACAATGGCACTGCGGCTCGCATCACGTCAGCGTCTTCTGTATAGAGTCCAGCGACCCACTCAGGGATCAAGAAAATAATCAGCATCGATGGAATCACTAAAGCAACGGCGCAAGAGATCCCAAGATAGCCTCTAGCCCGAGCCAGCATCGGGTTATCCTGGCCAATTGCCTGACCAACGCGAGCCAGTGTCGCACTGGAAAGACTCACCGGAATCATAAAAGCAATGGTCGCAAAGTTAATCGCCACCTGATGCGCCGCAAGCCAAATATGCCCCATTTTTCCCATCATTAATGCAATGGCTGTGAAAAAACTGGTGTCAAGAACCAGCGTCCCCGCGATCGGTAAGCCCAACTTTAGAAGATCAATAAGCCCGCGCCCGGGAAGACTAAACGAGCGCCAGAGCTGTCTTGCCTGGTAGCGCTTCGCGCAAATAACAAAAATAAGCATGCCTAACGCATTAAGAGACATCACCACAATCAGGTTCAATGCAGCGCCTTCCACCCCCATTGCAGGCATTCCAAAATGGCCGAAAATAAAAGCCCAATTACCAACCAGCACGATCGGCAAAGTCGCAATATTAATGATAAGCATTGGCTTTGAGTGACCCGTCGCCTCGCATAAAAATCTAAGCCCCATATATAGGCATACGGCAGGCATGGACCAGGCCGCGAACCTTAGATAGTCCTCAACAAAAGGCATCACGGCAGGATCAACGCCCACTAGAAGCATTAAATAACCCATCTGGCGAAGCACGAAAAATGCGCCGACCCCGGTCACAAGCGCTAGCCAAATTCCCTGCTGAAAGGTGTCTTTGATACCCTGATCACGACCCGCCCCGAAATGCTGGGCAATTGTCGGCGAAAGCGACATCATGATGCCAAGGCATACTAAAAACGTAAAAATCATGAATGAACCGCCAAGGCCTAATGCGGCAAGCTCGAGCGCCCCGACCCGACCCATCATCAGGATGGCGACGGTTGTATTACTGACCTGAATAAACTGCGTCAAGATAATCGGAATCGCAAGCTTCAGCAACCCGTTCACTTCTATTTTGAAATTCAGATGCGAGCTAAAAATCATCGCGATTGAGTATCATTTTTGATCATAAAAATTTAGTCAGACTCGGCGTGGTCTATAAAAATTAGATTTAAGACTCAAAACAAAAATGACTAGTGAGAGAGTCACAAGTATAAATGGCAGCCCATAGGGGTCCCATACATCCATTGCAATACCACTCACTGCCGGGCCTGCAAAAGCACCTATCCCCCAAAACACACCGAACGCAGCCATCGCTGTCGCAAGCTCTGACCCCTTAAACCATTGCCCGGCGAGAATCATAGAAATGGTGTAAAAACCCGCATAGGAACCTGCCCATAAAAATAGAATAGGCCAAAGTAAGAACGGTGAGTTAATCACTAAAGGCCAAATAATTGCGCCTGACAAACTCAAAATCGCGCAACTCACAAACACTTTTCGAACGTTGAATACGTCAGCTGCCCACCCAATAGGGAACTGCATGACAGCAGCACCAATGGCACCAAAGAACAGCATCAACGTAGCAGTTGATTCTGATAGGCCAATCCTGACGCCATAAACCGGTAGCAAACTTCCCAAAGCTACTTCTTTAAAACCGGCCGCAAAAATTCCCATGACCAGTAAGGGCGCGACCCAAAAAAATCCTATCACTCCAAAACGGGGACTATCGACGGCACTGGATCGATACGTTCCTGCAAATAACAAAGGTATGCTGGCCACGAGCATTGCGACCACCCCAATAATGTACGGAGCGGTCCCTGATGCACCGGTTTGCGATAAAACCAAGGGGCCTATTGCAAAACTAAAAGCGAGCGCCGTGTTGTAAAGCCCTAACACTTTTCCGCGATCTTTGGCTGGAGCAATCTCAATTATCCAGGTCTCGGTGACCAGAAACAATATTGCTCCGGTAAATCCCCCAAGAAACCGAAATACAAACCAAACACCAAAAGATTCACTCAACATCAGCCCTAAAATAAGAACAACTTCAACACAGACGCCAAACAAAAGCATGCTGCGACCCTCATAAGAGCGCATCAATTTGGGTATCAAAAAGGATCCGACCAGCACGCCGATGGGCGCCGCCATTGCAAGCGCGCCTATCGATGATGCCGCGGTGCCCCTTTGCTCCAGAAGTAAGGAGAGAAACGGATTAAAAAGGCTGATGGTTACGCCATAAACAGTTAAACAACTGATCAAAGCACCCACGGTAAGGGCTCGACTCTTTGACCACTCTCGGGAGTCTGATCTGTTTTGTTGGGTTTCTTTATTTTTCATTTAAAGGAAATTGAAGCTACCAGGCTGGCGAGGAATCTTTTTCAGGGTTGTTTTTTCCCAAGATCGACTGACTGGTGAAAAATGTGTTGTCGAGCGGCACTATACCGTTCCCGCCAGAAGATAAGTAAATTTTCTAGGCCGCTGATTACCCTGATGTTTTCAATTGTCAACAGCAAGCCTTTTGAGATCCATTATTCCTATCGATTTGAATCTATAAAAATTTCTCTCCTCAAAAAGCTTAAGATTAAGACATTAAAATCCTAGCAAATTTGGAAACCAGACTCGGATCAGAGATGAGACAACTCTTTAATATCCAAAATGAATACGCCGCTCTACAAACGGTGATTCTGGGCACCGCACAAGGCATAAAACCTGACCCCGATCACGAATTGCAAGCGGGATTACCCGCAACAAGCCAGCTCTACACGCAGCCTGATCCAGCAATGACGGAGCAGGATTTTTCTGGAGTGCTTGAATGCATGAAGAAACTTGGCATTGAAGTAATGAAACCTGATTTGGTTGAATCATCGCAAGTCACTGATCAAACCTGTCCTCGGGATATTGGTTTTGTGATTGACTCAATTTATTTCAAGGCTAACTCCCGCTACACCTCGCGAAATCTCGAACATCGCGGCATCGAACACCTGCTCAGTACATTTAGTCATCAACATCAAGTTGACATGCCACAAGACATTTTTCTTGAAGGTGGCGATATCGTCCTCGCGCCCGGCAAGGTATTCATTGGACTTGGCGCACGCTCCACCCGAACCGGCATCCTTTGGCTTGCTGATCGACTCAAACACCATGAAATTGATCGTGAGATCATCATTGTCCCTCACGATGTGCTTCATCTTGATTGCTGCTGGAATGTGGTGGGCCCAAATCTTGCGCTTTGGTGCAATCAGGCAACGGGCAAGTTTTCCGATATCAACGGAAACTCGGTCGAAGTAGACTTTGAAACGATCGTAGTTAATCGAAAAGAGCAGGCAGCACTCGCGACTAACGTCTTAGTCGTAGGCCCCAGCGAAATTCTTGCGCGAAATCATTTCCACTGCGATAAAGTCAACGATCAGATTGAAAAAAAATATAAGTTTTTAGTGCATCGTCTTTCGTTTGACTGTGTTCCTGCCATTGGTGGATCTTTTCGATGTGCAACGCTGCCACTTTACCGAAGCTAAATCATGACAAACAATAGTGATCCGTTACTGGCGACTTTCAAGTTAAAGCATCTCACTCTGAAAAACCGAGTGATGTCCACGAGCCACGAACCCGCGTACTCAGAAAACGGTTTGCCCACAGAGCGGTATCAGCTTTATCACGAAGAAAAAGCAAAAGGCGGTATTGGATTGACCATGTTTGGTGGCGGGACCCTTATTGCACCAGACTCCCCTGCAGCGTACGGTAATTTATATGCGGGAAACGATGAAATTATTCCCCACTTTCGCGCGCTTGCTCGACGGGTGCATGCCCACGGCGCGGCGACAATGTGCCAGCTTTCTCATCTCGGGAGACGCACCTCAAATTACGCGGGCGACTGGTTGCCCGTTATCGCGCCGTCCGCTGTTCGAGAACCGGCGCATCGGGCCTTTCCAAAGGAAATGGAAGACTGGGACATCAAACGCATTGTTAAAGCCTATGGCGCTGCCGCTCGACGTAGTCGTGAAGGCGACCTAGACGGCATCGAGGTGTTTGCGAATGGCCATCTTCTGGACAGCTTCTGGACACCCTCCGTCAACCGACGTACCGATCAATACGGAGGATCTCTTGAAAATCGAATGCGCTTTTCAATTGAAGTGCTTGAGGAAATCCGAAAGCAAGTCGGAGACGACTTCATTGTCGGCATTCGTATGATGTTTGATGAAGCGTTAGATGGAGGTCTCAAGTTTGATGAGGGTCTAAGGATCGGTGAAATTCTCGTTGAAACCGGGATGATTGATTTCTTCAACGTCAACCGGGGGCATTGCTCAACCAATGTGGGTCTTGCTGATTTGATCCCCAACATGGGGGTGCCCCAAGCACCTCATTTGAGCTTTGCTGGAGAGATTAAGCGGCACTTTAACTTGCCGGTGATGCATGCGGCTCGTATCAACGATGTAGCAACGGCGCGGTATGCGGTTAAGGAGGGATTACTGGATCTTGTCAGCATGACTCGTGGACATATTGCGGATCCCCACATCGTTTCTAAAATTATCCGCGGTGAAGAAGATCAAATTCGCCCCTGTGTTGGGATGGGTTACTGCATTGATCGGATCTATGGCGAAGGAGAAGCCCTATGCGCACATAACCCGGCTACGGGCCGAGAAACCTCACTGCCGCAAGTCATAAGAAAGAACAAAGATGCATGCAAGCAAATTGTAATTGTAGGTGCTGGCCCTGCTGGCCTTGAGGCCGCACGAGTTTGCGCCTCCAGAGGGCACGAGGTCATCGTTTTTGAGGCTGCTAACATTCATGGCGGGCAAATAAATATTGCAGCAAAACTTCAAAGGCGGATAGAAATTCTCGGGATCACAGATTGGCTCTTCGACCAATGTCAGCGACTGGGTGTTGTATTTCGATTCAACACTTATGCCGACATCGACATGGTAATTGAGTTATCCCCCGAGGCTGTCCTGATTGCAACCGGTGGCGTTCCCCATGCAGGCTACCTAAAGGCGGGTGCAGATCTTGCGGTTTCCAGCTGGGATATTCTGTCGGGCCATGTCCCTATCGGCAATCATGTTTTATTTTTTGACGATAACGGCCAACATGCGGGAATGACCTGTGCGGAATTCCTAGCCGAAAGCGACTGCACCCTTGAATACCTCTCGCCGGAGATGATGATGGCGCCCGATATTGGCGGCACTAATCATCCTGCTTATCTACGTAGCCTCTATAACAACGACGTTTCAATTACGCTGAATCAGCGTTTAGTCGGCATTCAGCGCGAAGATGATGGATTTTCAGCAACGATCTTTAATGAATACACAAACACCAGCACCGAACGACGATTTGATCAGATCATCTCTGATAATGGAACGTTACCTGCGGACGAGCTGTATTTTGATCTTAAAAAAGACTCGGTCAATCTGGGAGAAGTGGATCAGTCTGCCCTGCTAGGCGGGCAGCCTCAAGGTATCAAAAGCAATCCAGACGGGAAGTATCAGCTGTTCCGAATAGGTGATGCCGTCACAAGTCGAAACATTCACGCTTCCATCTACGATGCATTACGTCTTGCCAAAGATCTATAAATTTTATGCCACTAAGTCGTTTTTGCTAGGTGTGATCGCATTTTCGACGCCACGATTAGGTAACTTGCCAGGATAACAAAACAACTCCATAGCAAACCACCATCGCTCCAGGCCCAAATGGTTCCAGCAATTCCAACAAATGCGAAGATAAGTTGCAAAAGAATAAGAAGACCTAGCACCTGAAATTTCGAGCAGCCGACCTCGAGCAGCAGATGATGAATATGAAGTCTGTCCGCTTTTAGGGGTGACATTCCTTTTTGAAGTCGGAAAATCAAAACTGCAGCCATATCCATTAAAGGTACACCAATGAGCCAAGGTGCTGCTGAGACTTTCAGGATAGTTGCATCAGCCGCACTGGTCTTAATGAGAAAAAACACAAGAACCAAACCCAACGCGGTACTGCCGGCATCACCTAAAAACACTTGGCGTTTTGGGTCAACAATCTCGGCAAAATTGAATAACAGAAACGACAGCACGGCAATAACTAATACAACTAAAATTTCACTGACTCCCGCTCCATTAAGAAACTGCAAAACAATCAATGCCACTGCCGCCAAAAGAAAGTAACCACTGGCGAGACCATCATGGCCATCGCTCATATTTATTGCATTTATGACTCCAACAATCGCGACAATAGAAAAGGGGATTGCAAAAGGACCCAACCCATAGGGTTTTGCATAAAAGAAAACTTCGCCCAGATTTCGAATAACAACACCATCAAGAAAAACTAGGATTAATGCCACACCTATTTGAAGAAAAAACTTCTTTTTTGCGTCGATCTCGTTGTAATCGTCAAGCAAACCAGTCGTCACCAAAATAAACAGCGCGAGGAGAAAAATCCGGTATTCGCTCAACGAAATATGAGACGAAAGGAGCGCGACCATTAGCGCCCCAAAAATCGAAATCCCGCCGATTAAAGGGACTGAGTTTTTATGCTGTTTTCGAGAGGAGGGCTCATCAACTAACCCATGACGCCGTGCAACCGGCGTTAAAACCAAAATCAAGACCGTACACGCCGCAA
The DNA here is from genome assembly GCA_051201575.1 of Arenicellales bacterium nBUS_48. Classification (GTDB taxonomy): domain Bacteria; phylum Pseudomonadota; class Gammaproteobacteria; order Arenicellales; family UBA868; genus UBA868. Next base: position 2,435,919 of record CP179197.1, read on the forward strand.
AAGACACACACGACATCAATAATAATTCTGATTGGTAATCGATCATCGTACCCCTCTGACACTTGATTTAGACCTGCGAGGCAAAACTCTTTGGCTACTTACTCCTTCGATTATCGCACTATTTGATAAAGACTTAGGTTAGGCCCCGAAAATAAGTGACTAAACCGATCCGGGTGTTTTCCCACTAATTGAGCTAAAACAGGAGTAAGACAGGATCGTGCGACGTGCGGATTTTCCTCATCATGATTAATGACGATATAACTCACCTGTCGTAACCTCATCAACGAACTGAATTCCGGTTCGCTAATCTCAGTATTGCACAAATCTTTTGTTTCCCCCTCTGAAAGACTACTTTCTGTTCGATGGTGGGGCATACTGTTCACTAAATAAATATCCTCCGAGGCGGTGATATAAAGTGAGCTGGCTCGATCGGATAAAAATCTCGACTCCTGTTCAGCAAATTCCCCGATTTGCGTAATTTCTTTTTGGTACCGCAATGACGAATGATTAAAGTTGTCAGCAAACGTTCGATCAATCTGCCAATGATATGCGCTAGGTTCTGACCCAAACCGCCATTGATTAATCACGCCCAAGTGAAAAAGCACCTCTGGAGATATTAGACCAACTAGCAGCACCGCCAGAGTCAATCGTAATGCGTAATGTCGCCACCCCTGTCGGTTATTGTAAGCTAGCAGAAATCCAGAAAAAAATATAAAAACCGAAAAAAAGAAAACAGGTCTATCAATCGAGATGCGCTCAAAATATTGCGCACTCACCTCCGCGCATGCCCAATAAAGAGGGTAAATTAAAAGGGCACAAGATGCGCTCACTATTTCGGGGCGGGAATTAATACCGTTGAAAGAAAAACCTCTTGTTATAAGCACTCCGATAAAAGAAAATAAAATGCCGAGAAGAACTGCATTGAGTAGAACAATTACCCAGATCCGATGGGAGAAAACCTCTGTTGACCAAACAACGTTTGGATCTATGCCTGATGCATAAATCTCAAAGTAATTATCGATTTCTACTTTTACCTGATTCGTCCTCACTGGGGCTATCTGAGTAAGCTCAACAAAACAGTAAGCCGAGACAGGAAAAAGGCAGGCATCCCTCGATAACTTGATTTTAGAAAAAAAATAGCTGCCTGGCTGTTTACCGGAATCCAGCCTCAACTGTCTAATTGCCGCATTTTCTTTAATTCGAACTCGGGTCGATTCTTCCCCCGGTATGATGCGAGCAGTGGCACTCTGATCTTCTAGGAACCCGTCCCCTGAATTCCAGAACACTTGAACAGACGCCCTATGAAAAAAATTAGACTCTATGATCAGCGTGTAATCGGGGTTGAAAGCTGCAAATACACCGGCAAAACTCACTCCGACAAGGAAGAACAACGCCGAATCTATAAGCTGCCGCCACCTCATGATTCGACTGAATTCTTGGTTAGCAGCATCGACAGTCCAACCGCTAAAACAAGGGGCGTAAACAACAAAAGACTAACTCGATAAACGGATGCGAGCGGGATCACAAATGCTGTCAAAGTAAAAAAATATGGAGAGAGCAAAACCAAAAAAACGAGGCTGGTGGTTGAAAAAATAAACAACGTCGCCCTATTTTTCTTAACAAACACCAGTATAAAACCGACCAACATGCCCAGAACACCGCTAAAAAGCAGGCCGCCTCTTAACTGATGCTCCCAGAAGGGTAAAAACAACCAATTACCCCACTTTCCCTGAAAATCCCGAGGAACGTGGCGCCCAATAGGGTCTGATATCGGGAAAAATAACTCAACTGCGTGTTGCCAATCCAGAATCCCAGTAAGCATCAGTCCGAGCATAATAAAGTAAGCAACTTTGATAATTTGTTTTTTTTCTGATCCGACAAAAAACCTCATGATCCACTGATAACTCGCTACGTAAATCAGAATTCCCACTGGGATGATCAAACTTAGATACGGTTCATAGGCAGGTGGACTATTAATTAAGAAAAGATATCGAGACTTAAAAATGGTCAACGCGAGAATAAAGCCTGCCAAACTCATCAGCCCAATAAACAACCGAATATGTTTAAGATCGGCATCAATGTGTAAAGGCATCTGAGCTGGAGAATAAAACAAACCCGTGCATATCCAGACACTAAATAATGCCAAAAGAAAAAGCGCTGCCTCTACCCCATGAAGGCCAACCATCAGAAAAATTGAAGTGGCTAAAAGAAAATAGCAATAACTCTTCTCTCTCAAACACGATCTGTTTGACTCGACTCGGTCATGCACATTTCGCGGCATCGTCGAAAGCCGGAAAACCAAAACGAGTCCAAAATAAAGCGCGATATAAGATACATTGCCCGGCCACGATGAGACTCTAAAGTAGCTAATCAAACCGCCGATCAAAAAAATATGAAGTACAACGGCAAGCAAAGCTATTTTTTTGCTGCGCGTCAATTCAACCGTCAATTGATAAAAAGCCAACAGCAAAAAAACAACATTAATCGGCGCGACGAAATGCCACAGAATTGCTGGAGAAATTGACGATGCTTCAGAAATAAGCGCGAGTTGCAAATGCCAGAGCGGGGGATAAATAACTGAAGCCGTCTCGCCACCTACTGTTGGATGCTTGGTGATAAATAGCGAGTTATCTGAAATTATCTGACTGACATAAGCAAGATGCCACCATCCATCCGCAAGAAAGTCTAACAACCCCCCCTGAAACACCATACCCATGAATACAAGGGTAGTGAGTACAGCAAACACTACGTCAATTACCCCTACCCGCACCGAAATATGCCGCTGGCTCTGCGTGCGTTTACCTCGACGCATCAAGGCGTACATCAGCACCCCTGCTGCCATTAACCCAAATAACCAAAACTTGACGGTGTTCAAGCCAAGTCCGACAAGGCTAAATAAAATCCCAATCCCACTTGTTATCAAGATTGAAAGAATAAAAGATTCAACTAACGAATTTGCCCATCCCCTACCTGAAAGTACACCTCCTCCTAACCACGAAGATAGAATCAAACGCAAGCAATGGCCCGGAAGCAACAGGAAAAACCCGAAATAGAAGTAACTGGTCAGCCCTTGAAAAAAAACCTCTGTCATTACGGTTTACTGCCTTGGGCGATATGATAAATTTCTAGTGTCTTATCAATTACCATTTCCTCTGAATACAATCTTGCTACCCGTTCTCGAGCCGCTAAACCCATCCGCTTTCGTAAGTCAGGATCGTCTATCAGTTTTTCCATTGCAACAGCTAATTCACCTGTTGTCTTAGGTTCAACCAAGTACCCCGTTACTCCGTCGTTTACCACGTCATGGCAGCCTGGGACGTCACTCGCGACACAGGGTAACTGACATGCAGATGCCTCCAAAAGAGATCGAGGCAGTCCTTCTCGATAGCTTGGTAAAACAGCAATATCTATCGAGTCGAGAAGCTCTTTCATGTTTTCAACATAATTCAGGTATTCAAACCCTTTTGAATCGCGCCATGTCTCGATCTCTTCGATTCCAATTGCACTTGGATTGCCAGGATCGGGTGTGCCAGCCAAAAAAAATGTGACGTCCGCCCTCAAAGCTAATATCTTTCTCGCAGCAGCAACATATTCCCGAACGCCCTTGTCGATGAGAATACGGGACGCCATTAAAATTTTTACATTGCCAGTTTTTTGCACAACAGAAGGCGCAAACTTCTCAAGATTAACGCCAGAACCGGGAATCAAGGAAAGAGACTCAGTGCTTGAGATACCAAGATTCAAAAGGGCTGCCTGATCATCCTGATTCTGAACCACCGTGCGGCAATTCTTTCCGCTCAGAAGCTTTTGCAAACAAAAGACCGCAGCCCTTCGGGTTAGAGAAGAACGAGCTTGATCTCCAGTGAACAAATAACCCATCCCTGTAATCGCGTTTATCTGGAACGGTATGCGCGCTATCTTGGCAGCAATCATTCCATAAATGACAGCTTTAATTGTAAAGTGATGCACAACATCAGGTTTTTCTCGACCATAAATACTTAGTAGCTGATAAAGACTTGTGATATCACCCTTTCCAAACTGCCCCTTTCGCTCGAGGGCAATAGTTAGGCACCTTACGCCCTCATCCCGCAGTCTAGACTGAAATAAACCTGCGGGAGATAAAACAGTAACCTCATGCCCTAGCTCGATTAATCTTTTAATGAGCGGGAGACGAAAATTAAACAGATACCAGTCTGTATTGGCGAACATGAAAATCTTCATTTCTCAATAGCCATGTGCAATAAACAAAAAATCTAAAATCAAGATCACTCAATCTTTACTTCTTTAATTTCGCCTAATCCGTTTAAATGCCCCGTGTCTAAAGTCACAAAAAATTGGACATTAGAAAGCTGTACATTTGAAATAACGCTAATTTTTTTAGCTTCATGATCAACTCTCACGAGAATTTCATCATCGCCTAAGATCTGACGATACCGGCTTTCTCTTTCTACAACGGGTAGATTCCTGAAAGTTCGATCCCCCTCTTTTTTGATCATGACCTCAAAAAAATCACCCACACCACTGACATCAAAGAGGTAGGTCTTTTCTGGTAACAAATTTGGAATAGTAATAATCGCAGAATCTCGATAATACAAAATGTCAGGAGTTTCTGCTATTTCTAGCCTCAACGGCTTATCCCAATAATGACTGATCTGCCCCCCTGACACCTCCACCAATGGTGAGTTAACAATTTCTCTTACTATTGGAACGATGGACATCACCGCCGACTTCATCTCTCGCTTATGTCCATCATTGATAAATCGATCCAAACTCTGATCAATCTCTGGAACTGAAATCGGGTCTTCGATGCCAAACTTATCTAAAACGCGAGAACCCCAGTAGCGAGAATTAATCAATAATGAGGAATTGCCAGTGACGCCTATCGTGGTAACAGCGTTACGCGCATTTATATCCGGCTCTCCAAACAAAGGCGAAAATATTTGGCTCGCTTTTTGCGAATCAAGGCCAACAATATTTGAATACCCCAAGCCATTCAGGACAAGGGCTGTATAAGCATCCGTCGAGTATATTTTTTGTTCTTTTTTTAAGGCAATATCGGATCGCCAAAAATCTGCGGCGATCACCCATGGTCCACTTTTTATTAAAGCCGAAACCGCCTGCACAGGAACTCTCGTGACTATTTGAAAAGTGAATGTCAAAGCAAAAAACATGATTGAGATGGGATACAGAATCGATACTGACCCTAAAGCAATCGTCCCAAGCACAGCGAAGGGGATCAAGACGATCTCAGATGAATACACTCTGGCAAAATAAAAGTCTTTGTAGTGACCGTCTTTAAACCACAGCGCCAAATTAACAACTCTGATCCAAACTCGTTCAAGCAAAGCAGGTTTTGGAGGTTTAGCGGTATCTACTTCCACTACTACCTCTTTAACCGGTTCGTAATAGCGAACAAAACCACCGTCGGAGCGGAGCGCCATTGTCGCAGTCAGAACAGGAATCGCCATGACCATTACTAGCGCCAATAAGCCTCTTCGGTTTTTTCGCTCCATGAACAAAAATCCCCCTCCGAGCATTAGAGCAAGCGGGGCTAACAGCAACATATTGAAATGATAGATGAGAGACGTGGCGATCAAGGCGCCCCCAAGAAATAAAAGAACTTTTGAATCACGATCTCTGGCAAAGGCAACCAAATAGACAATCCCCGTCAAAAAGATGAGCTTTGCCTGCTGCAGCGGATAAAGACCAAAGTTAAAATAATTATCAAAACTGCCAATTATTAGTATCCCTAACGAAATGAGATAAGCGGCCGAACCCGATTTTGAATTCGGTTTTGCCTCTAAAACAACTTCATAAACCTTGGCAAGAAAAAATACCAAAACGCCTAAACCAAAAAAATAATAACCAAAGAACCCTCCACCATCGAAATCTAAAGTTATGCCTTTCACCAACAAACCAAACATGGGATACCTAGCCACACTCCAGCCTTCTCTGATCTCAATAAAGACTGGAAAAATTGTCTCGTCCTTGATGTCAGCGAGGTACTTTAGATGCGCAATATCATCGAAACCGATGTTATGTGTCACGACAAACAAGCTCGCGCCCAACACCGTAATCACTGATAAGAAAATAGGAAATCTCGAAAAAGTGGAAGCAACCTCAGACCGCCAGTAGCGTCCACTTTGCCTTTCGCTCACTAATTGAAACAAAGAAATAATCGTGACACCAATCAAAGTCACTCGGTAAGCCAAAGCAATGGAATCAATTCCATCAAGGATGATCGAGAAAAACAAAAACGCCGTAGCCGCAATTAAGATGCCTACTGCGAAGGCATCTGAAAGCGATACGTTCCGTCGAAAACAGCGCAATAATATCCATCCAGGAACCAAAACTTGAAGAAACAGTGCAATCAACATCAAAAGAGCATTCATATTTTTGTAAACTCCATCACAGAATGACCTGATCGCAATAGTAATTGGACTCTGGTGAATCCTTCTAAATAATTCATACTTACTTATTTTGGTTATATCGCTTATAAAAGTTTTTGAGTGTCATACTTGCAATCACAATCATGATCGACTCAAGCGGCAATCGATAACGAATAGATCCTAAGGTAACAACATGCAACAAGGTTATATATCCGACTAACCCCACCATCAAAGCAATCTCTCTGCGATTTTCTTTTAATGCCCAAACACCTATTAACGAAAAAAGCAACATCGGGCCAAAACTTAAAATTGATATCGCTTTAAATATCCAACTCTGATGCTCAGCAGAGTTCGGCCATAAGCTCCACAAACGAAGAAACTTCCTTATCCCATTCTCAACGAAAACGACAGGGTTCCGTTTAACGAAATTAATGGCCTGATTCTCTTTCCACTGATCCTCTTCGAGTTCAGTTAATCCATCAGGAACCACATTAAGCCATGCATCTGGATTCTGGAATGTACCTGAAACACCTCCCGTATTATTCCAAGGATTGTTTCCCTCCCAGAGAATATGCCCAGAACTTGCTGTGTTTATAACCAACTCGTCAAAAACCAAGAAATTTCTAATCACCCAGGGCGAAACAACGAGTCCGGTTACTAATGCGATTGTGAGAATTTTCCGAACCGGTATCTTTTGAAAAAAATACTGCCAGAGCCAAATTACTGGAAAAAAATAAAAGAAGATGGGCTTCGTTAAATGCATCAATCCCGCCGAAATACCCTGTCTGACCCCACTACTATCTTCATCAAATAATAGGCAAAGAAACAAAACAAAAAGGAACAAAAAAAGTGTTTCGGAGAGAATTAAAGAGGAGTAAAAAATAAAAAACGGATAGACAGCGCATATACCCGCGGCCAAGATGGCGGATTGATTATCCTTGGACAAAACGAAAGCAAACCGGCCAACCAAAAATATTGTGATCGTGGACAGAAAACCAAAAAAAATCTTAACGGCAAAAGCCGACCCGCTCGAAATAAAGAGCACGCCCGCCACTAAGAGCGCTGTTAACGGCATGTCGTGCCCATAGTGCCCATTGGCCTGAAGACCCGTTCCCACCAGTATCGATTCTGCTTCTTCTAAAAAACGATACTCATCTGGGAATACCGGATCAGCGCCAACAAAAAAAATATATCCGAGCCGAAGAAACAACCCAAAGACACAAATACCCAAAAGTATCTTTTTATTCATTCTCTTTGTTTTGGCGATTAAACCTCAAAAGTCTTAATTCAAACTGCTCCCGCGCAGATCTCGCAAAGGTATCCAAAATAACACCGCAACAAAACAGCAACGCCGATAAAACTTCAAGAGATGCCGCTAAAAAAGCCAGTGGGAATCTTGTAACTTCGCCAGTTTTGAAATACTCGGTGATTGGGAAAATACCGCATATCAAACCCAACACCAGGAAACACACCGCCACGAATGAAAAAAAGTGAAGTGGTTTGTAGTCTTTAAACAAAAGCGTAATGGTTTTTAAAATTCGGATTCCATCTTTGATTGTGCTCAACTTGGACTCACTACCTGGCGGCCGGTCGCGATACTGAATTGGAATTTCACGCGTCAGTAGCTTTTTATCGCGCGCGTGAATTGTGATTTCGGTCTCAACCTCGAATCCGTCTGAAAGGATTGGACAATTTTTCACAAACCGTCTGCTAAAAATTCGATACCCACTCAAGATATCCCGACAGTCAGCCCGATATAGTAAATTAATTAACCTTAGGACTAACCGATTTCCAAAACTATGAAATCTCCGTTTGTTCTGCTCATCGTATACCTGACTCGATAGTCGATCCCCGACCACCATGTCCAATTGATCTTTTACTAAAAGATCGACCATTCTAGGAGCATCTTCCGCAAAGTACGTATCGTCCCCGTCAACTAGGATGTAGATTTCGGCCGAAACTCGTCTGAACATTTCCCGCATTACATTCCCTTTGCCTCGGGTAGGAATGCTGACTACAGATGCGCCGGCATCAATTGCAATCGCTGCCGTATTATCGTCGGACCCGTTATCAAAAACGTAAATTCTCGCGGTTGGGAAATATTTCCTGAAAGACGTCACTACAGAACCGACGGTCGACTCTTCGTTAAGGCAAGGTATCAGAACCGCAATTTCATCCTCATAAATTGTGTTCATTTCTTCTCCGTCCGAACATACGGTGAGCCCTCATCAATTAAACGTTGAAGGGTAGTTTCGGTATTACTAACAAGGATATCAATCGAAAATTTACTCACAATATGATTTCGTGCGGCCTTGCTAAACGCATCATTTCTTAGTCGGGAATCCAGCAACATTTGACTAATCCCATCAGACAGGGCTTGGGGATCTTTTCGTGGAACAACAAACCCATATTCTGAAACAATTAGCTTGGAATCACCAACATCGGTCACCACGCAGGGCAATCCCACTGCCAGGCCCTCCGAGATCACATTCGAAAAACCCTCCGAGACTGATGACGAGACCAGAATATCAAGCCCATTCAGCACATTCACAGTGGATGCCTCCCTTTTCAGCCAAATAAACTTGCTCTCTAACCCGAGGCTCTTAACCTGCGCCCGAAGCGCCCAAGTTTCTTTTTCATTTCTAAACCCGACACATATTATCGCCACTTCCATTTTTTGATGGTCAGGCAGTAGGGAAACCGCCTCAATAAAGGTCTGATGGTCTTTTGCGGGATCAACACGCCCGACGATTCCAATCACTTTTCGTTCTGGGATCAGCTCCATTTTTGCTCTAAAAGCATTTCGCATTCCGCTATCAGGCCGATACTCATCCGTGTCAATTCCGTTTTGGATCACCCTAATACATGATTTATCGAAGCCATCCTTAATTGAAAGATTCTTCCCGGCCTCAGAATTTGCAATGACTAAGTCAGGAACTCTGGACCAACGACACTCAAACCAATAAAGGATCTTTTCGAATCGACCATAAAAAGTTCTATCCAACCCTGCCACTCGCACTCCCCAAACCAGTAAGCGTCTTCGAAAAAGAAATTGATGCAACACCAAGAACACATTTGTCTCGGGACCGTAGCTATGCAAGATATTTGGCTGGACGATCTTAAGAAGTCTTTGCAAGCGAAGTAAAGGCAATAAGACTTGCCAACGGCCGTCCTTATCCAAGCAGTATGTTGGAATTTTATTTGCTGACAGGAGATCTTCAAAAACGCCACCTGAATACATAGTGACAACTGAGATTTCATGGCCTCGCTCTTTGAGGCCAATAGAAAGATTGACGAGTTGCCGTTCGGCCCCACCGGGTCCTAACGATCTAATAAAGAAAAGAATGTTCAGAAAAATATTACCCTTGTTTGCGGTCGATCCAAACCACCCGCTGAACGATCAGTGCTCAGCTCGACATCAACGATCTTAAAAAGTTAGCGATACTCCAGAATCCGCTCCATCCGCCGTACCCAAGTATATTTAGTTTCGAGCTCCTGTTTTGCCGCCATTCCTAAAGTTTCTCTTCTTGCCTCAGATGCAAGTGATCTAATCGCCTCCTTCCACCCATCAAAATCGTTTGGGCCTACAAGAAGAGCAATTCCTTCATGCAGGACTTCCCGTAAAACAGGCAAGTCGGAGGCGACAATTGCCTTTCCATATGCCATATATTCGAATAACTTCAGGGGCGAGGTAAATGAGCCGATGTTAACTGGTTTTTTTATTCTCCCAGACCCTGAGCCAAACACCCTATCCTGATTTGGCAATAAACATACATCGAGTGACTTGTAATAAGCGGGGAGATTGCTCTGAGACACAAAGCCGTAAAAAAATACGTTATCGAACTTAATCCGTTTTTTCCAATACTTAATGCTTTCAGAGTTTCCGCCAATAATGTGGAACGCAACTTCCGGCATATCATTTGCAATTTCCTCAATGACTTCGATGCCCTTACCTTCATAAAGATGTCCCACATAGCCCACGTTTAGTTTTGAGGACGTCCCGCAAAGTGATATTTCTAGGGTGTCCCCTCGCGGGATTTCTGCGCCGTCTGGAGCAACAAGAATTTTATTTTGAAGATCAGGATAACGAATCTTATAAGCATCTTTTAATGCATGACTGATAACCACAAGTCGATCAAATTTCTCAGCACGGAGAAATAATTTAAATATCAAGCGCTCAAGCAAGCCTGCCCAAACAGGGGCATGGGATTCATATATCGTTTTGACTCCAAACAACGTCGCCACACAACAAGAAATTAAGTCTCTCCCGAACCCGAGATCAAAATTACCTTGCCAAAATACTTTTGCGACTTTAAAAAAAGTAACTATGGATGACCAAAGATAACGAAGCCGACTTCCTCTTGTCGCCGGGACATTAATAAACTTGAGTCTAAACTTGTCGTCAATGTCATAAAAATTAAAAATTTCTTCTAAATTAAATTCTTTCTCGCAAACCTGCTCAGAAATTACAAAAAAGGTTACTACGTGGTTTAACTGAGCAATCGCTGAACAAACCTGCATTGACTGAACGCTGTTGGCGGCAAGACTCGGTAAGTTAGTCTTTGAAAAATACGCGATACGCATCAGCAGTTTTTCGAAATTTATGGCTACGTTAGAAGATAGCGTTTTCGTTGATTTTTATAGTTACGATCACCAAACGACTTAAATAGATTTAAGGTAATTTTGTCGATTAGTCAATTTTCCTGAGTAACTATTAATCAAACAAATAACAAATCGTTGCAGTGTTATGGATACATTTAAATAAATCACGTCACTATTCTATCGGACCAATAGTGCTGTAACTAGAGGAAAAAAATTAATTGCGAATCGATACTCAGTACGTGTCATGTGCTGCACCAGTTGACGTTCCTAGGTTATTTCTACGAAAGATTATCACCTACCAGCGCTTAGTCTGACACAAACATCGTCTTCTCTAAATTATCCTGATATCAGCTGTTCTCATCCTATTCCTCAAAAGATTGGGAGACTTCTTCGGAGAACTTCCTATAATAATTTAAGGCAAAATATTACGCCTTTAGTTATCCAAAAATAGCGTGTTTAACTGATTCAAAAACAAAAAAGGGATGGAACCCGAGATTTTGGCCAAAACGTGATTGAACGTGCTCACGAAGCGTCCGCATCGCGAGCCTAGACGGGTTGCTAAGGTATTTACCGACGCTGTCTCTTTTTGAAAACGTATACTCAAATTTAGCTAGACCCCCCCATACATCAAAAACTTCTTGTTCAAATTTCGAAGAGTTTTCTCTTGGACCTAGAATATCGGACAACAAAGCGACTGCCTTCGAAAAATTAGGAATCATAAGGTCGTCGATATCGACTTTGATTCCTGATAATCGATCGATGCTCTCATTGTATTTTTCATATTCTTCTGAAGCTTGACCTAGACGAAACTGATATCTTCGATTGGGGTTCGTCATGTACTGTGACGCCAAAGATTCAGCCCATTCATCAAAATTCCGAGTCATATGAAAAAATTTAACATCATCAAAATGCTCTGCGTAAACTTCCTCTATACCTTTATCTCCAAAAGCGCGCCATCCATCAACTACAAGTTCAATATGCCGCCCAGGTCGTGAGTCAATTGGTTTGTAACACACCGCTTCTGAATATAATGCTCGATAAGCATTATATAAATCCTCAATCCGATCAAAGTGCGACACTTCCAGTTGTCCAAGCTTATCTTCGATTCGGGCAAAATCAATTAAGACTTTGCTTACGGCTGAGTCTCGATCAGAAACGCTGAGTCCTAAGTGTCGTCCAGGTGTTTGAAGCCCGCTCGAACAATTGTCGAAAATTTTTTCTAATCGCCGGATCAGTCAATGGTCGACAGCCCATTAGATATTCGGTTAAACCGGTTTTTCTAAGCGGAATGTTAAGGTAACCCCACTTTTCAATGAGCGCCGCGAGGAGAGAAGACCCCATTGGACCCCATGAATTTATAACTACTAAAGATACTGGCATTAAAACTCCGTTACCTCTTTTATAAAGGGACTCATTACCCAATCAAAATATGTCGGCAGTTTCTATCTAGGCCATCAATTGCTGCCATCCCCATGGCAACAATAGCCTCTTCAGCGCTTCCACCGATATGGGCGGTGGGAAAAACTTCGGAGCAAGATAGCAACTGATTTTCAAATGGCGGTTCGACCTCAAAAACATCAAGACCAGCACCAAAAATATTTTTGTCTTTAAGCGCGGTAACTAGCGCTTTTTCGTCAATAAGACCGCCACGGGCGGTATTAATTAAAATCGAATTGGATTTCATCAGCGACAATCTCTCTTTCGAGATAATATTCTTAGTAGTTTCATCTAGGGGTACATGAAGTGTCACAATATCTGACTTAGCCAATAAACTTTCAAGAGTTTGGGCTTCCAAGTCATTGCATCTATAAAAATCCTGATAATCTTGGATGTCATTAACCAAAATTTTGCAGTTAAATGGCTTCAGCAGAGCGACTAAGTCCTGACCTATATTTCCACATCCTATAATCCCGATCACTTTTCCACTAAGCGTATTTCCAACCGTTTGTTTCCAAACAGCAGACGAGATTTGCGATTGAGATTCCGGAATTTTGCGAAGTATTGAAAGCATCATCGTTAACGCCAACTCGGCGACCGAGCGTCTGTTAACGCCACCGACCCACGCGAGTTGTTTACCGTAACGCCGGATCGCTTGCATATCAATCATATCCAGCCCAACACCATACTTGGAAATACGTTTAAGTTGAGGCAGATTTGATAAAATATAATCGTCAACGGTTTCTAAAGCTGTAATCGCAAAATCAGTTTCACGGAGAAACTCTATTAAAGAATCTCCATTAAGCGAGAGCCCGTTATCGTTAAATCTTACTTGATCAAATTTCGATAAGATTGTTTTTCTTAAGAGCGGATGCCGCGAAAATGACCGAGAGCATACCGCTACTCGATCGGATGTATTTATTGTTGGAATCATAAATTATTTTTTTGTCAGTTTGATTTTCTAAATACGCTGCTTTAGAAAATCTCGCCGCCGCTGCGTCATGTTTTAATCTCAAAACGAGGTCGTTTTGGGGATTATTTTGCCATTATGTCCACAAATGTCCCAGGAGTATTTATGACTCCCACGAGCAAGGTCATATTCACCCCCCGCTCCTAAAAGGATGGCAAGTCCCGCGGCAATATCCCAAATCATGACATCTTGCTCGACATATGAATCAGCAGAACCTTTAGCCACATTAAACAGAGATATTGATGCTGCACCTAACATTCTGACTTTGGCAAATTCAGTTATGTTGCTAAAAAATTTTTCTTTTTGATCTGTGTCTGAAAGATCCAACCGAGCTGGGATCCCAGTGCAAAGAATAGATTTTTTCTTCTCAGTCTGATTCGAAACTTTTATTGAATTTCCTGCACAAAATGATCCTATGCTCGGACCACCCCAAACCAGTTCCGCGCCAGGATCGATCGCAAGAACACCAAAAAGCGGTTGATCGTCGTCAAATAATGCGATCGAAACGGCCGCAAAGCCGATGCCTCTGATATAGTTTACAGTTCCGTCAATTGGGTCAACGATAAAACGCTTTCCAGAAACAGAGTCAGAGAAAGCATCGAAAGATTCTTCCGATAAGATGGGAACTCCGGTCGTTGAGAGATCTTCTAACACAGCTGACTCAATGATTCGATCAGCTTTCGCCTTCATCTCACGCTCTAACACTGGGTCAAATTCATAACCAAGACATCGATCCTGCCTTAGTTGTTCTAACATTAATGCTGCATTTGTGGCTGTTTTTTTGGCAACCTCTAGAAGTTCGAAAAATCCATCATCGCCGCTCTGGAGAGTCACTTCAAGCTGCGTCCAAAACGTTCTGAAAGTAATACGTGATCAAATGATCAAGGATAAGATGAGCGTCCTCTGCAGGACCATACTCGCCGGCGCTTGTCGGAACATGCACAGAGTGATCTGCAATTTCCTTCAATTTGCCGCCGTCGAATGCTGTAATTGATACTGTAACAAGGCCAAGCTCCCGGCCGGTTTCGAAAGCTCTAAGAAGATTTGGAGAATTTCCAGATGCAGAGATGCCTACGAGAAGATCGTCTTTCTGACCATAAACTTTGATCTGTCGCGCAAAAATTTGATCGTAGCCATAGTCGTTTCCAATCGCACTCAATGTAGCGATATTGTCAACAAGACTAATTACTTTAAATGGTTTTTTTTGCTGCCGAGTGCCAATCGAGAGGTCATTTGCAAAGTGAGAAGAAGTTGCTGCGCTTCCGCCGTTCCCGACAAAAAAAATGTTTTGGCCGGACTGCCTAGCTTGCAGCAAGAGGTCAACAAAACGCTCTATCTCTGAATGGTCAATGCCATCTAAAACCTGTCGAAGTCTTTCGAAATATCGCTGGGCATGTCCGCTAAATTGATCTGCCACTTCCCTACCGCTCCTCTTTAAAAATTAAAGTCAATTCCATTTTTTACTCCAATCAGGATCAGAATTATATATGCGATCAACGAGTTCCATCGTTCGCAATGCGTCTCGAGAAGACGATTTTATTATCGGACGATTTTCTGCAATACAAGAGGCAAATTCGCTGATCTCAAAATCCCACGAAGGGTCATGATTGTAACGGGTAACCACCTCTTTTGGGTCTCCGTGATCTGATTCTACATCAGCATAGATGACAGTTAACGTTTCTGCACCATAACTTTTTGACCCAGACAAAATACCGCCAAGCACAAGACTGCCTCTCTCTAGGTTGATATCGAGTCGAAACTGATGTCGCCACTGAGTAGCTGATGAATTCAACATAGCGACCACACCATCACTCGTTCTCATCAATGCATATGCATTGTCCTCGACATCATGTTGCCAGAAACTATTGGAAATAAAACTATGAACCTCTTCAAATTCTCCTGCGAACAAACGCATTAAATCCACCATATGGATTCCTTGATCCAATAAAACCCCGCCCCCTGCGATCTCCCTTTTTATACGCCAATCAGTTTGATTAAACGTAACCAATTTTGATTTTCCATACACACCACGCAGGTTGATCAAACCGCCTAGTTGTCTGGAATTAATTATCGAAACAGCTTCCTGGACTGAATGATGGTATCGGTGATTAAAACCATACATCAGTTTTAAATCTGGACATTTTCTCTCAATTAATCTTGTTTTTTTTACAGCTTCCGCTGATTGGCCAGGGGGTTTCTCACAAAAAACATGTAAGCCTCGCTTTAACCCTTGATCGGTAACTTCTGGCGCCAAATTGTTAGGCAAGCAGACAATCAACGCATCTAAATCATCCTCAAGCAATCGAGTGTAATATTTAAAAAATTTGACCCCATCATCAAATTGACCGTCTTCTTGATATAGCTGATCACAAACCCCAACGAGCTGCATCTCTGGATGTCGATCAACACAGTCCTTCCTGCGCTGGCCAACAACGCCAAAGCCCGCAATTCCCACTCGAATCATCGTAATATCTCTTTTAACAACAAATTTTTTATGTCTGCGCGCCTAAAGTTTGTAACTCAATATCTGTTTGATATGAACCTGAAAACCCACACTATAAAAATCTCATATTTTTCAATTTTTCTTGCTGCCTACAATCCAAGCATGCGAACTCAATCTATTGCGCGATAGAAAATCTTGAAATTCAGAAGATGACTGGGGATCAGATAATATTGCCTGAATTATAGGTGGTAGATCGACACACGAGTTAGTCTTTTTAACGGCGCCACGAACAATATCTACATCCAACTTTCCGGGAGTTGTCACCGAAACCTCTTGTAGGTCAACGCGCGAGAAAAGCGCTTTCATCCCATCACAGGATAAAAAATTAATATGATGGGGCGGCGAAATTTGATCCGACTTACAGCCTAAAACCTGCAAATCGAACCCATCAATGCTAAGCGTGCTAATCATGACTAACCCGCCAGGCCGCACTAAATCCGACATCTTTTGTAGGAAGATAAAAGGATCGTGCACATGCTCAAGTACTTCAAAACAAACCGCTACATCTGCCTGAATATCAGAAGCATTAACATTCTCCAGAGTAACAGGTTTTACAGTCAAACCCTTGTTCTTGCATGTTTCGGCGAGATCCAAAGAAGGCTCAATCGCGATTGCCTCTACATTAGGGTCATCTCGCTTCCACTCTTCCAAAAATATTCCGTAACCGGCGCCAACATCTACGATCGTTTGAACATCCACGCCTCGACTTTGACACATCTCTTTTAAAGCGCTAACTCTAGGCCTGAAAATCTTTTCTCTCCGAAGTTCTGCAACTGCTGGAAAAAAAATTTCCGCCCAATATCTAGATGACTCAGAATCTTCATAAAAAGACTGAAAATTTTCTTCCGAGGGTCTCGGAGAGACAAAAAGCGACCCACAAGAGTCACAAAGTCTGTAGCAAAAACCCTGCTTAATGAAATCTAGCGTTGAAGTAGGATGGCCGCATCCTGCGCAATTAACCTGCTTTCGACTCTGGTCAGGGAAAAAAATATCTACATCTTTCCGGCTCAACGCAAGATATTCGGTCAACAGTTCCCGAGGACGAATGTCGTCTTCTTTCATAGATCAATATATATTTTGAGAAGATCATCCTGACTCAAAAGTTCTTCTGCAATCTTTAACTCTTCTCGCGTATCAACTCCCAGTGTGGCGCTTTCAATAACAACGCCTTGGATTTTCTCATTCGATTCAAGTAATCGATTCATATCAATCGACTCTATTATTTCAAGATAAGTCTCAGGTCTTGAGTTAAAGTCATGAAGGGCATCGCGACGAAAACCAATCACACCCGTCTGCAGAAGTGGTTTCCGATTTACTTCGTCTGTCCACATACTTGGAATCGGCTCTCGAGAAAAATAAAGAACCTGCTTAGTCTCTGATATAACCGCTTTCACGTTATTTTTATCTACAAATGATGCCTTGTCTTGAATCCGTGAAAGCAAGTTCACAACGTTAACCTCTTGATCGATAAAAACGTTGACCAGGCTTGAGATTGCCTCAGGAGGAATCATCGGTTCATCACCCTGGATCATCACTACTATATCAATAGGATGATCTACCAAATGATTGGCCTCAATCTTTTCAAGCGCCTCCGCCGTCCTAGTAGACGCTCGACGATGGGATCTCGATGTCATCACGGCCTCACATCCTATCGAGCGGCCGTAATCGGCGATCTCTTGGTCACAGGTTGCAATGAACACCTTGTCTAAATCCGGCGACATTTTAGCGCGACGGACACAATGCCCAATTAGGGGAACGCCCAATATTGGCTCAAGCGGTTTTCCAGGAAACCGGCTTGAGCCCATTCTTGCTGGAATGATTGCAATAGCTCCGGACATCGAATTAGCCTCTTAATTGAGTAATCGCATTGCTCAGACTTTTTTCGAGAATTCTAAAATCCACGCTATAAATAACTATTTGATGCCCGCTTTTGATCGACCTTTGCATCATCTGAACATCAGGCTCAACAACATGTAAGCCCCCCGGCACACTATATTTCTTTGCACTCTCTTTAATCTGTGTGAGCGCTGCTAACATATCTGGATGTTCAAAATCGCCTGGCACGCCAAGCGAGCAAGAAAGATCGTATGGCCCCACGATATACCCATCTACCAGTCCCGATCCGAAAATTTCTTCTAGATTTTGAAGTGCATCACAATGTTCGATCTGGGCGATCAAAATTAAACGCTCTCGAGATTCATAAAAATATTTGTTAAATCCCGGTCCATATTCCTGAGCCCGACCAAGGCCAACGCCTCGCTTCCCATTCGGTGGAAAAAACATGCTGTCAGCTGCTGCTTGAACCTCTTCTACCGTGGTAATCATTGGAACAATAATACCCTCAGCTCCTGCATCAAGTACGCGCTTAATTTGGACGCCATCATTTGATGACACTCGAACGATAGGTGCGCTACCAGCAAGGTCAATAACCCGAATCAGCTCACCCGCTTCGGCCATTGATAAAACGCTATGTTCCAAATCAATGACAACTAAATCAAATCCTGATAACGCCATTATCTCAGCAACAGCGGAAGATGGAAGCGACATCCAGGTCCCAATCACAAGTTCTTCATCTTGAAACTTTTTTTTAAGCATCGTTAAAAAAATCCTGATACGTACCCGCTTGTACAACTTGCCCGTGACTCAAGCGAATTAAACGATCGCATCCACGCAACGTAGATACTCGGTGGGCAATGATAACCTTAGTGATGTGGCTCTGCATTTTTTTAACGGTGTCCATAAATTCAGCCTCTGTGTCCGAGTCTAATGCACTCGTCGCTTCATCCAACACCAAAATCGATGGATTTCGATAGAGCGCTCTCGCAATTCCCACTCTCTGTTGTTGGCCTCCGGATATTCGAGCGCCTCTTTCGCCTACGATAGAGTCAACCCCATTTTCGAGACTATCGACAAATGATCTTAATTGCGCCTCATCAATTGCATTTTGCAAACGCTGTTCATCTATTTCTTCACTGACCACTCCAAAAGCAATATTTTTTCGAAGTGAATCATCGGTAAGAAAAACTGACTGCGGCACGTAGCCAATTTGCGCCTGCCAAGATTTTATTGCCTCCCTAAAATCAATATCATCGATAAAAATTCGTCCTTGGTATTCTGGGATTAATCCTAGAATAATATCCATCAATGTGCTTTTCCCAGATCCACTTTCTCCAAAGATTCCAAGACTCGATCCGCGTTTTAGGCTGATACTGATGTCCTTCAGTGAGAAATTTTCGCGAAGGGGGTAAGAGAAATTAAGCTTTTTAATTGTCAGCTGGTGCCAATGATCTATTGGTTTTGATATCTTTTCTAAGCCGTGCTCTTGTTCAGAAGAAGACTCGTCTTTAAGTCGAGAATAAAGTGCTTTCATTGCAGGACGGTTATACCTAAGCGTTTGAAAAGCACCAGCAACACGCGCCAAAGACGGCCCTAGTCGGACGGCGGTAGCCATAAACAGAGCTAAAACAGGGGCTAACTCGATAATCGCTTTTCCTTGAATATTGACACCAATTACAAGACCGACCACGCCAAGCGCGATCAATATTTCAAGCAAATTAACTGGTAGCGCTTGCATGACTGAGAATTTTCTTTCGTAATCGATCATGCGAGCAACGCTTGTTTTAAATAACTGCTCGAAGAAACTCTCACGATTAAGCACTTTTATCTCTTTTATCCCGCCCAGCGCTTGTTGAGTGTGGTTGATCATTGAGGCTGATTCTTTGCGAAAAATTCTGCCCCACCTTTCAAGCTTTGAGTGAATGACTTTAAAGTAACCGTACCCTGCCACACAAACCAGAAAGGCAATAATGGTCAATCCGATCGGGTCTACGAGACCCAGCAATATGACCAGTGCAACAATTAATATACCCTCGCTCAAAATAACAATTGCCGACTCGATCGAACGGCCATGTGCAGAAATGTCTGATGTAAGACTTCTAAGCGCATTGGCTGAGTTCTCGCTGGTATGAAATGAATATGGCATGTCAATCAGATGACGAAATAGGCGATCAGTGACCGACAATCTTATCGCTGCATTAAGCTTTTTCTGTTCAACCAGCACCCACAAACCAACGATGACCTTCAAAGCAATCAAAACACAAAATCCGACTACCAAAACGGTAAGCAAAGCCCTTTGACTGGAGACCCCGATCAATTCTTTAATTGCTAAAAAAAAATCCCCGTTCGTATGAGTTTCGCCCCCAACGATAACCCCCACAATAGGCAAAATAGCGCCGACTCCAGCCGTCACAAGAATCATGCTTATTAACGCGAGCAAGAATAAAAAAGCGAGGCTTTTCCTATGAGCACGCGAGAGCGGGAAAATTAACTCTTGAATGAAAATAATCAAAAATTTAAAGACCTATTAAAGATTAGACAAAAGAAAATTTTTAACTTCATGAAGGCCGCCGTTACAACTTATTTTAAAACTGTATTTCAAGGTTCAAACCAAGCAAGTTGTGCATCAATTTGAAAAATCGAGACACAAAAGATTCATCTATTTTTGCTCTAACTGCTTCGTACAAAAATCTTAGGATCTCAATCTCTGATTTCCAGGGTCCCAAACAGCCTCAGACAGCGTTTTTGCTCGACATTTGTTACCGAGAATTCGAATCTCAAAGTTCGACCCAGGCAATTCATAGCCCGAATCCACATATGCGAACGCTAGACTCTTCTTAACGTAATGACCGTAAGCGCCACTTGTCGTAATTCCAACTATTTTGTCCCCATCGAAGATTGGCTCATTACCAATGGGGTCAGCATCGTCAGCGTCGACCTCACAATACACTAGATGATTCGATACGCCACTCTTCTTCTTTGACTCCACAACATCTGCGCCGATATAGCCGCCCGATTTTCGGGCAAACCGAAGCATGTCCGACTCCACGAGCGAAATCTCAGTGGTAAGCTCTGAGCCCCAGCCTTTATAGGCTTTCTCCATTCTCAACGAGTTCATTGCATAAGTCCCAAAACGCCGAATACCGTGCGACTCTCCTGCCTGCATAAGTGCGTCGTCAAGTTCGGCTAATCTTGGCATCGGACAGTGCAATTCCCAACCAAGCTCGCCAACGTACGAGACTCGAAGGGCTCGAACAGGAATACCAGACACACTGATTTCTCTAGCTCGCATCCAGGTAAAGCCAGACTCATTGCCCAAATTTGTTTCGGTCAGGGTCGAAAGTACATCTCTTGAAAGTGGGCCTGTTAATAAGAGCACGCCAAAATCTTCTGTCACGTTGGTTACGGAGACCTCCTCAACTTTCTGAATATGTTGCAAAAGCCAATCAAAATCATGGAGCTCCGCGACTGCTGCAGATAAGAGATAATAATGATTCTCAGCGAGACATGCTATCGTGGCTTCGCTCTCAATTCCGCCCTTTTCAGTTAACATCTGCGACAGAACGATCCCACCTGCTTTTGTCGGAACTCGATTAGCGCATAGACGCTCAAGAAAACCCTGGGCATCTGTTCCCGAAACCTGATATTTAGAAAAACTCGTGAGATCCGTCAGACCCACTCGTTCTCGCACGGCCTTACATTCTTTTGCAACCGCGGCGAAACTGTTATTACGACGAAAACTGTAGTTCTCTTTTTCGTCTTTGGCCGCGTACCACTTTGCTCGCTCCCAGCCGAAAGTATCGCCATACAGTGCACCCGCTTGCTTGAGCGAGTCATAAAGTGGTGTGACGCGAGTTGGTCGGCCGGCTTCACGAAACTCACCTGGCAAATGGGGTTGATACATCTGTTCATACTCATCAACAGATTTTGCAATCGCGTAATCGCCGCTCGCCCATTTCCCAAAACGCCGCGGATCCATGTCCCGAACGTTAATCTCTGTCTGACCATGCGTCATCCACTGCGCTAAAAACTTTCCGCAGCCGGGTCCTTGGGTAATGCCAATTGATGCCCCACAGCAAAGCCAGTAATTAGGTAGGCCTTCAGCGGGGCCCAACAAAAATCCTCCGTCAGGCGTATGGGTTATCGGGCCATTCACAACCCTTTTGATGCCGGCATTGGTCCAACACGGAATACGCTCTGCGGCGTGCTCAAGACTCACCTCAAGACGATCCAGTGCCGGAGTCAAAAGCTCCATATCGAAACCCCAATCGATCCCATCGAGACCCCATGTCTGCGCATTCGCTCTCTCGTAAGGGCCGATTAATATGCCTTGCTGCTCTTGCCGGTAGTAACAAGATGCTAACGGATCCCTGACCACAGGCGGTTCCCGATCAAGTGCCTCAACCTCGGGCAGGTTATCGGTCACGAGATAGTGGTGTTCCATATTTACAATCGGAAGATCGAGGCCCACCCACTCTCCTATTTGCTTAGCAAAGCTTCCCGCGGCGTTTACGACATGCTCGCAGGTGATCGAGCCTTTATCGGTGGTCACTTCCCACTCACCGGTCTCAAGAAGACGAGTGCCGGTCACTCGAGTATGCCGGTAAATGGTGGCGCCACCTTGTCGGGCACCCATCGCCATCGCGTTGGTTGCACTGGCAGGATCCGTATGTCCATCGTTCGGCGTGTAAAAACCCATCTTGACGTCATCAACCATCAGTAACGGATGGAGTTCTCGAATTTCATTGGGGCTAATTAAATGACACTCGCTACCCACTGCATCAAGAATACCTTTGACATAAT
This sequence comes from Arenicellales bacterium nBUS_48, assembly GCA_051201575.1. Taxonomy (GTDB): domain Bacteria; phylum Pseudomonadota; class Gammaproteobacteria; order Arenicellales; family UBA868; genus UBA868. The sequence goes on from CP179197.1 coordinate 2,458,459, forward strand.
GAAACCAATCAACCTCTGCGTCATTAAGCGCGAGTCGTATCGCGCCACACCCATGCCAGCCTGTCGCCTGGCCGGTCTCCGCCTCAAGTGATTTATAAAGCGCCGGCCCTTCCTGATGGAGTTTTGCCATGCTAAGTCCGCCAATAAAATGAGGAATCAGGCCGGCGGCATGCCAAGTTGACCCAGAGGTTAGCTCGCCCTTTTCTACTAAAACAATATCATCCCAACCCTCTTTCGCAAGAAAGTAGAGTAAGCCCGCTCCAAGAGCACCTCCGCCAATAACCACGACTCGCGCATGCTGTTTCATTCATAAATTCCAATAATTTTTATAAAAATTTTTGTCCTATAACTTTCTCGACTGATTTCAAAAATGTTTCTCGCCAGACCAAACTACAATTGCTCTTGCCATCGAAACATCCGAGTCAAAATACCCTCGTTACTGATTTCGATCGTACAAAATCCTCTGTTGTCCATAAACGGGCATGAAAAATAGTCAACACCTTCAAATTCATGACGAAAAATTTGATGAATATGCCCACTAAAAATTTGGTCAATCTTCTCAGAATATTGACTAAGTATCGAGTACAACCTGTCTCGCGGGTCAACCGCGATTAACCTACCACCTGAAAACATCGCCCGACTTCTGGATTCTGGCGTCACAAGCGGAACATGAAACAATAAAGTGGCGCTGGGTACCGAAACTAGCATCTCTTCAAGCCATTCATAGTCTTTTTGTCGGAGATCTGACCCGTGGAACTCGTCGCCCGGCACAAATGCCGCAGGACCAAATGAAAGCCAAATGAACTTGACGCCCCGCCATTCAAAAAAACCGTTTCGAGGCCCCTGGTCTCGATCCAATTCATCGAGCATCTCGTCGTTGAGCCAATCATGGCCAGATCCATAAGATTGTTGGAACTCAATCGAGGGGAAGGACTCTTTAATTGCGTGGAAAAGTTCCCACTCATTGCGCCAGTTTTCGATGGATCCAGGATAGTTATCGATCGCATTATCAACAACATCTCCAACAATAAAAATTTTCTCCGGCGGGGCTTTCGAAAATAGACCGAGAAATTCTTTAAACTTCTTGGTCGTATCAGGCCAACGACCACTCGGAGAGGAAATATGAAGGTCACTGGTAATCAACATGTATGGCTGAGCCGGTAAGCTGCAGTCTATCCACTTTTTACCCCCCCCTTCCAGACACTCTAGTCGATGACTATTTATGTCATGACCGATTTCTGTCTCCGGGTTTTTGGCATCAAAAAATTCTGTTGATGAATAAATCGCTCCCAAGATTGCGATAATTGATACCCCAACAACACTCAAAAAGATCAATCGAACGCTCAATTAGTCTGAACCCTAGTTGAGCTTTTAAGGCAGGATGCTATCAAGCGCGCCTATCAATTTCTTAACTTCTTCAGTCGTGTTGTATTGCACCAAACTCACCCGAACAACTCCATCTTCAGGGTCCATCCCTAATGATTCAACACAGCGCAAAGCATAAAAATCGCCAGCGCCAGCCGCGATTTGATGTTCAGCAAGTTTTTGAGCAATGTGTTGGGACGGCATCCCGCGTGCGTGAAAAGCGATCGTCGAAGCCCGTTTTCCCGGGGTCGCATGATCTTGCCCTAAAATTCGGATGTCGTCCCGATTCTTAAGATAATCAAGCAACTGATTAGCAAGATTTGCCTCGTGAGCCTCTACAAGATCGAAAACTTTCACCGCTTTTTGGTGGATACCCATGTCGCTATCGCCAAAATGATGGCGGTACAAATTGTCAAAATATTGCGTGATCCCAGCGAGCGCCCCAATTTGGGCGTGTTGAGGTCCACTTGGATTTAAGCGATAGCGTGATTTTTCCTCATTAAAGTAATGCCCCTGCCCTTCAGTCTTCTTGAGCGCGTCACTAGATCCCCACAATACGCCCTGATGAGTTCCAAATGTCTTGTAAGTGCTATAGGCATAGAAATCCACGTCCCACGATTGCACATCCGGAATCACATGAGGCGCGTAAGAAACTCCGTCAGCTACCACCAAAGCGCCCACCCGATGCGCCATTTCAGTGATACTTTTCATGTCATTAAATGTGGCAACGAGATTAGAACAAAGCGTGCAACACACAATTTTTGTTTTCTCGTTAATTAACGCTTCAAGATCATTCAGATCCAACTCGGCATCTGCTTTACCAACTCGCCACTCGCGAATAATAATGCCGTGTTCCGAGAGCCTTCTCCAACAGCCAATATTGGCCTCATGATCCTGATTAGTCACGATGATTTCATCGCCGACTTTTAGAAGGTGACGAAGACTCTGTGCGAGCACGTAAAAATTTAGGGTGGTCGAGGGGCCAATTGTGATCTCGTCTTCTCTTGCATTCAGCAGTTCGGCAATTGCGGCATAGGATTCATCCATTTCTTCCCCGGCCTTCTTGGAGAGTCCTGAAAAACTATAAGGTTGAACCTTATGTTCAACAAAAAATTGCTGTAAACGATCAATGACGGTAGCGGGAACATAAGATCCGCCCGCGTTTTCAAAAAACGCCCAGTCCTTGGTCTCTTCTGCCTCGAAAGCAGGAAATTGTGCTCTTACAAAATTAACGTCGAGTTCCATATCTACCCCAAAGTTCTATTTTTTATTTAAAACAAGCGTAAACACTACGTCTGGCATCGAGGACAATAATAAGACGCTCGCTGTCCAATTACTTTTCGCTGCACCATTTTCTCACAATTTACACAGGGTAAACCTGCACGCTCATAAACATTGAGCGACTGCTCAAAATAACCAGGCTCACCATTGACCCGCGAATAGTCACGAAGCGTTGTGCCCCCGGCTTCAATGGCTTCGCTCAATACCGCTCGAATCTCTCCCAACAAACGAGCGAAGGCAATATGACTCACCCGACCCGCCGCACGGCCTGGGCGAATGCCAGCACGAAAAAGTGCCTCACTCGCATAGATATTGCCCACACCAACAACAATCTTTCCATCCATAATGAATTGTTTTACCGTCACTTTTTTACCGCGTGACAGGCGATACAAATACTCTGGCTTGAGTTCGTGATCAAAAGGCTCGGGGCCCAGTGCTGCCAGCAGCCGATGCTCAGAGGGAAGGCCCGTAATCCAAAGCACGCTGCCAAAACGTCGTGGATCGTGAAACCTGAGACTTTTCCCGGAACTTAAGACTAAATCCAAATGATCATGCTTTAAAGGTGGGGTATCTTTTGGAAGCACTCGAAGTCGACCTGACATGCCAAGATGAATCATCACAAACCCGTTGCCTGTTTCAAACAAAATGTATTTTGCCCTGCGACTGACCGATTTAATCTTAAGCCCCTCTATTTTCTGATTAAAATCTCGGGGGACGGGCCAGCGCAATCGACGCTCGCGAACCACAGCTTGCTTTACCACTCTGCCTTCTACAAAAGGCCGCACCCCGCGCATTGTCGTCTCGACCTCAGGTAGTTCAGGCATAACTCTATGTCGCCATTTGGCTTTTTAAGGATTGTCATCAGAGGTATTTTCTCGCAGACTCTGACGGGGAAAAATTGAAATTTTTCTACTTGAGAATAGTGTCTCTCGCCACTTTAAACCTAATACTTTTTATTTTATGACTTTCACCGTTACAAATCAGAAAACCGGAACCGAATTCAGTGTCGACCCATCCGAAACAATCTTGGATGCCGCTACCCGTCATGGCTATGGATTTAACTACAGCTGTCGAAGCGGATCCTGTGGCAGTTGCAAAGGACTTCTTGTTTCCGGGTCGCTTGAATCTCCAACTGAACCCCAGAGTGCGCTTTCGGAAGCTGATATTAACAGCGGACAGATCCTGCTTTGTCAGGCGCGGCTCTCGACGGATGTCGTTATCGAAGCGGTTGAGCTGCCCGCCGGCAGCTCCCTGCCGATCCGGACGCTACCGTGCAGGGTGACAGCACTGGAAAAGGCTTGTCATGATGTAATGGTGGTGAAGCTGAAACTGCCTCAGACTCAGGATTTTCGCTTCCTGCCGGGACAGTACGTTGACATACTGCTCCGTGACGGCCGGCGGCGTAGTTTTTCAATTGCAAACTGGACTGGTATTGAAGAGGGTCTCGAACTGCATATCCGTCTCGTTCCAGATGGCCACTTCAGCGGACAAGTTTTCAACTCTTTAAAAGTTCGAGATTTATTACGGTTTCAAGGCCCTTTTGGCACTTTTTTTCTCAGAGAAGACAGTGACCGGCCCGCAATAATGGTCGCAGGGGGCACCGGGCTTGCCCCCATCAAAGCGATTTTAGAAAGTGCTTTTTTAGATCAAACCGTGCGCCCTTTTCATTTATTTTGGGGCGTTCGAAATGCTCACGACCTTTATGCTCATGACCTGCTCACCCAATGGGGTGAGCAATACGACAACTTTAAATACACGCCTGTTCTATCCGAACCACAAGAAGACAAAAGCTGGGCAGGCGAGCAGGGATGGGTGCACGAGGCCGCACTTCGGCATTTCCCTGATCTTTCTCAGGTCGACGTTTATGCCAGCGGTCCCCCACCGATGATCGAGGCGGTAAAAAACGCTTTTGAAGACGCCGGACTTGCTATCGAACGACTTTATTTTGACTCATTTGAATACGCCTCTGACACGGCATAGTCATTGAGAACCCGCTGGCATGTACGCAAAGCCAACCACCTCAGACCAATAATGCCTTATCGTGACGAAGATGAAATAACCGGGACCAGTTCGCCAGTTTTTACAGGCAGCCCTGATGGCATTTTATTTAGACGATTGGTTTCTTCTATTTGCAAACCCCGTCGATAACACTGAAGCGCTTTATCAGACTCTCCGAGCGATTCCAGTAATAAACCTAATTCGAGATAGCTTTCTTTCGTGCCCCCCATCTGGATTGCCTTTAAGACCAGTTCTTTTGCTTTTTGGCGATTACTATTCTCGATATTTAACCGAGCTAACGTCATGAGCAAATGGGGGTCATTCTGGTGACCCAGACGCCAGTGCTCCGCTCTTTGGAGTTGCTCATCAATTCGTTCAGAACGAACACATCCATACAAACGAACCAACTCACCGTCCCATTTTCGATTAATGCATTTTCTCAGGAATTTCTCAGCAATATCAGACTGGCCGGCATCAATTAGCGCGCGGGCGTGCGCAGCCTGCAGAACCGGATTCTTCCGGTCACGACGGCCCAAGCGCCGCCATGCCGTTTGCGGATCATCGTGCCCGGTTAGCCTGTGCATCTGGATGTCTTGACGCAGTGAAACTCTTTCCGTATGCGATAGCTGTTTCATTTCACGGTTTTTTTGCATCAGCTTTTCAAGCGCAGGCCAGTCTTCCTGCTGACGGAGCGCATCAATGAGCATCATTTGCACTGCTCCATGACGAACGCCCTGTTCATATAAATCCTCAAGAACGCCGCGCGCCTCATCAATTTGACCCGCCCGTTCCAGCAGACGGGCGCGGGTGATTTCAATGGCCGTCAAGTGCTCTGGACTTTGCGATCGCGCTTCTAAAAGATATTGATCTCGGTTTTCAAGATCTCCCCTTTGTTGAGCTGCGTATGCTGCGCCAAGATATTGCAATAGCGGTGTGCTGCCCTTACCGAGGCCAGCAATAAGCAAGGCTTCAGCCTCTTCCCACTCTCCCTCAATTAATAGAGCGTATCCTGACAACGTCGCATTGTCCGCGCGGCGATGTTCGCGCGCCAGTTGCCAGCTTCGAATATCACTTGGGGTTCGAAATATCCGCAGGATAGAACGAACTAAAAAATAAATGCCAACAACGCTAAGGATAGATATTGCCAACAACAAGGCCAAAGAAATTTCTACCTCATAGGGCCACCTGGAGATCAGTACATATCCCGGATCATCCTGGGCTAAAAGACCCAGCGTTAGTGCGATTACAAATGCCGTCAATAGCAAAATCATTCCAATCACAGGCGCTGTTCTCTTCGCTTAATTTCTTCGCGCATTAAATCAAGTGTTTTTGAGATACTGGGAACCTCCCAGGCGAACTTAATCTCAGATATCTCAACAAGACCGCGGTCAAAAGACACGACAGTCGCATCGGACTCTTCAAAGTACGCGATCAACCATGCACGTGATTGTTGGATACTTGCCTCAAAGACCTCTTGATCTCGCTGCAACAATGCGAGTTGCCCAGCCAATAGTTGTAACCGTAAATTCTCATATGCCAAAAATCGCTGACTGCTCTCAAGTTTTGGCAGTTGGGTCTGATCGACCCGACGAATCTGAACCAAATGCGACACGTCACCAAAAAGCTCTTTAGCCCAAGCTAGCAAATTGTTCTGATCTGATTTTTCAGCCGCTATCGTGACGGGCTCAGAACTTTCTTCAAGCTGAACGTTTTCCCACGACGGTCGAGCGTTATCACCCTTTAGCGGCAGCCCGGCAATCTTATGAATCAACGTACTGAGATCAATTGCCGTTGCAGAAAAGTCAGAAACCAAGAGCTTATTAATTGTTGTCAGGTCATCTGAAATTGAACGGCGTATTTCGAGAATTTCGGGCGACACAAATCCTGACAGGCGATCATCTGCAATCAGCAATGCTTTTTGAGCAAGATTGATATCGCCCGTTAAGGTCAAGCGCTGGTGCGCAAGTTCCAGTAGGTAACCAATTTCGTTGAGCTGCCATTCTTGCTCTGCGGTGACGATACGGGAGCTCATCTCTGCGAGTGCGCCCGCCACTGCATCCAGCTCTTTTCGCTGCTGCTGACCTTCCTGACTTTGCTGCTCAGAAAGTGTTTTGATCCTCAAACCAAGCTCAGACTCCACAGCGCTGATTTGAGAACGGGTTTCATCTTGAATCTCGAGACTCTTAGATCGTGCCTCATTCAACGAGGACTCGAGACTTTCGTTTTTCTGTACTATTTTGTCAAGCTGGCGAGAAATACCATCAACTCGACCTAATTCGAGCCCAAGCTCAAAACGACCCCCTACTTGTGTCACATAAAAAGTATACGCGCTCAACACAACACCCATAAACGCCACAACCAAGCCAAGGACCGCGATGCCACGTCCTGAGTTACGCGCTACATTCGGCAACATCGCTTTTTCGACCGTGCTATCTTGGCTTGCATCCACCGACTGAATGAGATCGATTGGATCTTTCTCAATATCGCTATCAGGCATGATTTTTTATTCCATTATTCACTGAAGACGCCGCAAAAACACACTCGAGCGCGGCAAGAATGGCGGGTGCGCCAGCATTGTTCGCCACAATCACTTGTCCTTTAAAACCCAACGACGAGCAATGCGCCGCAATCCGATCACTCGAAACAACAACGAACAGACTCGGCATAGACATTAAATTTTTTGCGCTATTAAGCAGCATAAAATGATCAACTGCGCTCACGCTCGTAAAGACAATAGCAGGTTTTTTCTCGCGGCAGAAAGTATCCAGAACGCTGGTATCCAAATCCTTTGACGGTAATCGCTCATAACAGGGCAGCTGGCAGACAATGGCCTTACGAGTTGATAACTCTCGAGCGATTTTTTCCCGGCCACCGAGCCCTCGGACAATTAAAACATGCTTGCCTTCGATCTGATCAAGGCTCGGAAGTGCTAATAAAGCTTCGCTATTAAATTCTGCTTTAGGATAATCATGCACCTTGAGTCTATTGCGCTCAATGAGTTTTGCTGTCCCGGGTCCTACCGCAAGAATCTTACAATCTGACGGCAATGCAAGCGCGTGCTTTTTGAGAAGTTCGATCCCGAAAGTCACCGCGTTTGGGCTTACGAATACGGCCAAATCTGTCTTAGGGATATTATCCCTAAAAAATGGCTCCAGTAGATGATTGCCGTCCATTGGGATTATTTTGGTCACAGAAAAACAAACGGGGTTTCCGCCCGCTTTCTGGATTAACTGACGAAGCTCTTCGATCTGATGCTCGGGCCGCGTTAGAAGAACAGAGAGATCTTTGAGATCAGACATCAGAAAATTTTTCTAAAATCTTTGCTGCGCCCTGAGCCAGTAATTTCTCAGCTAACGCATAACCAATTTGATTAGGCGCATCTTCAACCCCCTGCGTATCTGCAAAAATTAATTGCGAGCCATCGGGATCGCCCACAAATCCCCGTAATTCGAGCAAACCATTCTCAGATTCAGCAAAAGCCCCCAAAGGGACATGGCAGCCTCCGCCAAGACGCGCGTTAGCCGCTCGTTCGGCCTGTACACGACGCTGGGTCACCAGATGATTAAGTGGCCGAATCAACTCTATAATTTGGTGATCGCCCTCTCGACATTGAACGCCTACCGCACCTTGACCAACAGCCGGCAGCATGATCTTGGGCGCGATCACCTGCCGTATTCGATCTGCCATATCGAGGCGGTGTAATCCTGCAGCGGCAAGAATGATCGCGTCAAAATCTCCATTGTCCAGACGCTGTAATCGCCGATTAACGTTCCCCCTGAGATTTTCAACTTCTAGCTTTGGGAAACGATGACGCAGGATAGACTGTCGTCGAAGACTGCAAGTGCCGACTCTTGCATTTTTGGGAAGAGATTCCAAATTTTCATAATGAGTTGAAACAAACGCATCGAAAGGACTCGCTCGCTCACAAATAACAGGGATATGCAGCCCAGCCGGATCCGTGATCGTGACGTCCTTCATCGAATGAACTGCAATGTCTACGCTACGATCCAAAAGTTTTTTTTCAAGCTCTTTTAGAAAAAGACCTTTACCGCCCTTTTCTGAAAGCGGGACATCAAGGGTTCGATCGCCCTCCGTCGTAACACCCACAAGCTCTACTTCAATATCTGGATGATGACGAATCAACTCATCACGAACAAATTCCGCTTGCCAAATAGCGAGATCACTGCGGCGCGTGCCAATTTTCACAACCATTATTAACTCTCTATAGAGCCGACATTGAGCGGCGGACTATCATATCGACCCAGCATCAACTTATCTCTCGGTGAGTTGTGATTTGATAAATGAAATAATGCTGTCAAAAGTCCATGATCCATCTGCCCGCTTTGAAAGCGAATCCATTCCGGCTTCAACTGCTTCCGCCGGGATGATGTTGCGACGAGCATCCATCAACGCTCGTGAATAATCAGTCGTAAATTCTGGGTGACCTTGAATTCCCAGCATTGACGAGCCAACCTGAAAGATACCATTTGGACAGAAATCACTACCCGCCAAAAGAACTGCCTCCGCTGGCAGTTCAGTCACCTGTTCTTGATGGCTGACCACTAAATTTGCGGCCTCTTTGTGATTGGTCATCCACGGCGCTTTTTCATAAACCGTGCTTGTCGCAACCCCAACACCCCATCCCTTCTCAGCATATTCCACTGTGCCGCCGAGAGCCTTTGCCATCATCTGCATCCCGTAGCAGATGCCAACAAACGGTATTTTCAGCTGATGGGTATCTGAAACAAATTCGCTAAATTTTTCAGTCCATTCATTCGGGTCATTGACGCTAAATCGTGAGCCGGTTGTGATCCACGCGTCACACGCCGCCGGATGTGGAATCTCACCGTCCAATATTCGAAAAGTGATGCAGTGAATATTGTGATCCGCTCTTTTTAAACCGATCTCAATCATTTCGTTGTAGTCAGGAAATTGAGCGGACAACGTATCAGGCACCTCACCACATTGGAGAATGCCGACCACAATCGGTTTGGCAGTGGAATCAGGCATGTTGCTAGCTTAAATTACCGTTTAAGGCGTTCATAAAAATACTTTGATACTGGCTTGCGTCAAAAAGAATGGGGTTAGTCCCACCGGAGGGATCGACTTCGGCCATCTTGCCGATGAGATCCGCCTGATTATCGTCAATACCAAGGTCTTCAAGATTTTGGGGTATCGAGACGATCTCGCGCAACTCAAGCACCCACTCTAAGAACGAATCGAAGCTCGCATTTGGAATATCGATACTCCGTGCAAGATGACTAATTCGTGGCTCTATCGCCTGACGATTCGCAATAAGGACATAAGGCATCAACACCGCATTTAAGGTGCCGTGATGAGCGTTATAAAGTGCTCCCAATGGGTGAGCAAGCGCATGCATTGCCCCAAGCCCTCGCTGAAAAGCAGTTGCCCCCATCATTGATGCCACCAGCATTTGAGTTCGAGCCTCGACATCAGATCCAGAAGCCACGGCCGTCGGCAAGTATTCACGAACCAAACGAATACCCTCAACCGCGATCCCCTCAGCCATGGGGTGGTAGGCCGGCGAGCACCACGCTTCCAGGCTATGGGATAACGCATCCATTCCCGTCGCGGCAGTGAGCATGGGCGGGAGTCCAGTGGTAACCATGGGATCTAGAATCACGATCGCCGGGACCATCTTGGGATGGAAAATTATTTTTTTAACTTTCGCAACTTCGTCAAGAATCACGGACGCGCGTCCCACCTCAGAGCCGGTACCCGCCGTTGTCGGAACGGCGACAATAGGCGCAACACCTCCAGCATCCGCTCGCGTCCAATTATCTCCTACATCTTCAAGCTCCCAAATCGATATGTCCTGCTTGGCCATCAGCGCGATGGCTTTTCCTGCATCAAGTGCACTCCCGCCGCCAATCGCAATTACGCCATCGTGATCGCCTGAATTAAAAGCAGTCACGCCTTGCTCGATATTCGTCCCCGTCGGATTCGGCTGGACATCACAAAACACGCCACAGTTGAGACCCGACGCCTTGCATGAGTCAACTGTCGCGTTGATGAACGGAAAATCTTTTATCCCGGGATCCGTAATCAGCAACGGATTTTGCAGGTTAAGTGAAAGACAACAATCCCCGATCTCGGAGAGTCGATCGGGCCCAACTCTAATCGCCGTTGGATAGTTCCAATTCGCGTTCAAATATTTCTCCTAAAAGACGATCACCGACGCTCTTGCCCAGTGAAAATTTGTATTAACCCCTTGTTGGGATCGCTGACATAAATTTATTCAAAGAAAATCTTTTTATACACTTATCTTTAAATGATCTCAAAATAACGGGCCATCTCCCAGTCTGTAATGTGCTTTCGAAACTCACGCTCCTCCCACTCACGAGTTGATGCATAGTGTTCGACAAACGGCTCACCAAAGATCGAACGGGCTGGTTTTGATGCTCGAAGCCGGCCAGCTGCCTCGCTCAACGTCGCTGGCAGCTGGTATTTCTTGGGAAAAGTAACATCGTAGGCATTTCCGACTACGGGTTTTCCAGGTTCAATCTGGTTTTCAATTCCCCAAAGACCTGATCCAATCGCCGCGGCGACTGCAATATAAGGATTAATATCGGCCGCAGCAATTCGATATTCAACTCGTTGCGCAGCCGGTTTTCCCAAAATGGCGCGCAGCGCACAGGTTCGGTTCTCGACTCCCCAACTCGCTGACGTCGGCGCCCAAAAGCCCGGAATTAATCTCGAAAAACTATTCACGGTGGGAGAAATCATACAGAGAATTTCGGGCATCAAAGCCTGCTGACCGCCGATAAAATGACGCATTTTCTCCGACATATTTTGCTCTTTACTCACGTCATGAAAAACTGATTCACCGTTTGAATCTGCTAGGGAAATATGGATGTGGCCGCTTTGTCCCGGCCAATCTGGAGACCACTTAGCCATAAAAGTCGCCATCCAGTTCTGTCGCTGCGCAAGAATCTTGGTATAGGTTTTAAATAGCGCCGCACGGTCCGCCGCAGCTAATGCATCACTGTGGCAAATTGCAGCCTCCAGAACACCAGGCCCGGTCTCAGTGTGAAGACCTTCCAAAGGGAAATCCATTTTTAACCCGAGCTCAAGAAGATCTTCATAGAACTCTGAGAATACGGAATTTCGCAGCATCGAATATCCGAAAAATCCTGGTGAGATATTTTTTAGATCGCGGTAATTTTTCTCTCTGACACTGTCGGGCGTTTCCTCAAATACGAAAAACTCGAACTCACAGGCTGCCGTTGCGCTGAAGCCCATCTGTCTTCCTTGTTCAAGCACCCGCCGAAGAAGACTTCTCGGGCAAACCTCATTGGCGGGCGAAACAAACTCCCCAAGAAATAAAAGCGAATTATCTTCCAGCGGCAGATCCCGGCAACTCTCTGGAATAATGCGAACTGAAGCATCGCCATACCCTGTGTGCCAACCTGTGAGGCTTACATTATCGTAAAGTTGATCATTCGAGTCCCAGCCCAGGACCACATCACAAAATCCAAATCCGCCCTCCAGCGCTGATAAAAACTTATCCCGCTGCATATATTTCCCGCGCAACACCCCATCCGTATCCGTCACGGCAACCTTTACGTACTCCAGTTCGCGCTCGGTGACGATTTGTCGAACATCAGAAACTGTTTTCACTTCTCTTGCTTTCATCATTATCCCTAAATTCACATTCAAGTCATACGGTTTTTGGCTAAGCACCAAGAGCTGACATTCATCACCCAGCTATCAGCCTTAAATTTATGTTCAGCATATTTCAATACGAGTAATTTATAAAAAATTCTTTTTCTTCTTCTGCAAGACATTAAAGAGAATTTTTTTCAAACACCCATCCGTCTGAGACTCGTTTGCCACCCCTTTTTTTAAAATAACGCCACATTGCTAAAGTTGAACTTCTTTTCGCCCAAAACATGTTATTCGCACCTAAATAAAACTTCCCATGTAGCTCAAGAGCGTCTTTAAGATTCAAAAAGAATTCATCCCATAATTCGTTACGCCAAGGTTCGCCATATTGCCCTAGTTGATATAAGAAAAATGTTGGCTGGAAAGCAGTAATCAGATCAAAACGTTGCTTAAAAGCTGGAAGAGGATCTTGGGGGGTAATCTCCCACTGAACGGTCTCGATACCAAGTTTCTCTCTTGCAAATCCATAAGTGCTTTTAGCCTCCCAGTCCACGGAGAACGAGGAATGTCCCAAGGCTCTGCAAACAAAAGGGAAATATCCAAAGCCTGTGCCCAGATCAAGGATCCGGCATGGACTAGTTGTGTCAAGTAATCCATGCTTCTCTGCATCTGATACCGCTCTGATAACATGAGGAACTATATCGAAGTACTTGCCTGCAGTGGACCCATATTCTTGTTCTTCAAATTTCTTTTTAAACAAGTGGCGTACATGAATGGGAATTTCTCGTAATACCGATGCACCAACCTTAATCTTTAGAGGAGAGAGCCGAAGCATGCGAAGCAAGGCTAAATTTTTCCTAAGTCCATGACCATAACTGAGTTGACTAATTAACTGCCAATCCTGCAGTAAACTCATATATTTAGACCTTTTCCAGATTAATAGATTTTTTCCTGAGTTTTTGATCGAACAACACCGGACCCTCCTAGACTGAGCCTTATCCCTTATTGCTGAGTTTTAGCAAATAAACGTGCCATTAGTTAATTTACAACATAGAAGCATTCTATATTTTTAACCCAATCGGGCTAAATTTCCCGCTCGGGTTAACGAAGTCGAATTGATTATCAATTAAGTGGGGTTACACATTTAAAAATATTCTCTTCGTCTAGATCTTTAAGATCCGCAATATAACTTTCTATTCTTTTCCTCGAATCCCTATTTCTAATTGTTCAATTAGAAAACGCGAATATAGTTCCAACACATTCTCCCCTGCCGGACAAACTATTGACTTTAACAACTCGTCTCTCTCTTGTATTGAATATGTCCTAACTATCTGGCCAATTAAAAACTGCGATACTAAAGCCTCAAGTTCATCTTCCCCGTTAATGGCCCATGAGATCTGAACATACTCGTGGAGTGGAGGACTTGTTACCAAATACTTCAAATACCCGACTGGCTTGTCTCTAACTACGGCTTCTAAAACAATCGACGAATGAGTAAATAGAACTAGATCCGCCCATCTTATAAGCGCTGATGATGATGTTTGGTTGTCAGCTAGAACAACGTTGACTGACTCCAAGATTACTGGAACAGAATCGCGTGGATGCGCCTTTAGAACAAGCTGAATACCAGGCAGATCCGACAAGATTTTAACTAAGCGATTTGTTTTTACAAGGTCAGTTAAAGGATACTTTGTTTTAGAGAGCATCAACACAACTCTAAGCTTGGGTTCAAACTCATGAGGAAATTTATATGGTAAAACTAGCGAATCTAATCTCCGAATCCACTCTGGGGCATATCGCGTGCTTCCGAGAACTGGATGCTCTCCTGGTGACTTATCCAGATAACACCCCGTTTTACTCGACAACGACGGGATATCAAAATGACTCGACTCAATCTTAATATCAACTAATTGCTCATTAGAATCATCGTCCTCAAGATCGTTCGCCAGATTTTCTTCAAAAACTGATAACGCAAAATGAGGACCATGAGCTATCGACACCGTGGGCACAAGTTGCTGCTTAAACTGAAAGCATAGGTTTTTATAGCAGTCGCTTACAGTATGATCGAAGACAGCAAGATCTGCGGGGAGAACCTCTTTCGAACTCCCAAAGCAGGCTACAAGGTCTAAGTTTTCGACTCGATTTTTCAAATAGCGTAAAACTGGATTCAAAATCAACCTGTTATAAAAAATCTTTATAAGTCTTTTAGATAACCCACCGATTCTTGAGCTACTTCTCCCCAAGGCAATTTTTATAAGAACAGGGTTTATCTGTAGCAACTGATAGGCGTGCATCACATCAACAGACAACGACCGTAAATAAATCATCCGCCAGTCGTCTTCAAATGTCTCACGTAAATTAACAACAACACACTGAATTTTTAAGGATGAATTCTCAGCAAGTTTCGCTATTACAGGAGTTGAGCTATCCAAATCAATCTCATGCCTAATCCAGAACAAAATCAACCTCTTTCGGGTGTCTAATTCTCTGTTTGAAATTTCAGTCTGTTTCATTTCGAATCCAAATTAGAGCGGGTGATGGGAATCGAACCCACATCATCAGCTTGGGAAGCTGAGGTTCTACCATTGAACTACACCCGCCAAATGCTAATCCTGTAGCGAGTCTACAATTATGCGCCGCAGTGAGTCACGGTTGAATTATCAAAGCGAGATGATAATTCATTCTTCTGCCAAGGATGCCTCCCAATACGGTGTCTCACCAAATGCGTCGGCCAAAAAATCAATCAGGCTGCGAGCGCGAGCCGGCAAGCGGTGTATCTGCGGATAAACGACCCAAGCATTAAGATCATTCCAAGAATAATTCAGCAATACCGGCTCAAGCTTCCGAGCAGCGATGTGTTCATGCACGAGAAATGTGGGCGCAAGCACCACACCGAGTCCAGCAACAGCAGCATCGCAAAGCACACTGCCGTTATTAGCTGAATGCAGTGTGGGGACCGAAACAGATCCGCGTCTTCCATCCGGACCTGTAAAAACCCAGCTGCGTTCGGCGGATAACGAGTAATGCAAGGCGACATGCGTTTTAAGATCAACAGGTTTCTTCGGGCGTCCATTTCTCACCCAGTATTCCGGACTGGCGCAGATAATCCTTCGCACACGTGTCAATTTTCGCGCTATTAAAGTGGAATCACCGAGCTTTGCTATCCGAACACCAAGATCAAAACCGTCCGCAATTAGATCCACCTGACGATCATTAAAATCCATCGTTACGTTAACGTCTGGATGGCGCTGCATGAACTCGATCAGGCGGGGAGCTAAATGCTGCTGACCGAAAGAAAGGGGTGCCGCAATGCGAATTGGACCAGAGAGTTCGGCGTTGGCTTCGGCTACACCTTCCTCTGCGTCGTTAACTGCCGAAAATATGCTGATACAACGCTCGTAAAATTCCACGCCCTCTTGAGTCAGGGATAAACGGCGGGTTGAGCGCGTCATCAGGCTCACACCTAGCCGGACTTCAAGATCCGATAGCCGTTTGCTAACAGCCGACTTCGCCATATTCAGTCTTTCGGCGGCACCGCTGATACTGCCGGCATCAGCAACGGTTACAAAAATTTCCATTTCCAGCAAGCGGTTCATTATTGTTCATTTTACACGAACAATAGTTTCATTATTTTTCTGTTTTTATGGATTAATTTACAGCGCAATATGCGCTTACAACAAAAAATAACTCAGGAGCAAGCCCATGCAAGCCTTTATTCCCTACTTCAACACAATTGGCCGGATTCTGATGTCCGCTATCTTTTTACTTTCCGGTATTTCCAAAGCATCCGCCTTTGAAGCGACGCAAGGCTATATGACGGCGATGGGGGTGCCGGCAGACATCCTGCCGGTCGTAATAGTGTTTGAAATCGGTGCCGCAATCGCCATCATCATTGGCTTCAAAACCCGAGTGATCGCATTTATGCTCGCGGGATTCACTTTTTTAACCGCAGTTTTGTTCCACAACCCGCTCGGCGACCAGATCCAGTTCATTATGTTTATGAAGAATATCGCAATTGCGGGCGGCTTCCTGTTCCTCGTTGCAAATGGTCCAGGCGCGATGGCACTTGATAACCGCATGAAAAGCTAGAACACTTTTTAAAACTCAGGCACAAAGTCATGGGCAAACTCGTTAAAGGGATCTGGCACGATATTTGGCATCAAACCGAACAACACAACGGTCGTTACGAGCGCCAGGACTCTTTGTTTCGAAACTGGGTCACCACGGATGGCTCCGCCGGCCCTTCGGGCGAAGGTGGCTATAAAGCGGAAGCCAGACGATATCACCTGTACATATCTCTGGCCTGCCCCTGGGCACATCGAACAACTATTATGCGGAAGTTGAAAGGTCTAGAAGACATGATTTCCATGTCCGTGGTGAACTCGCTCATGGGGTCGGATGGCTGGACCTTCGACGCGGGTCCAGGCGTCATCCCGGATGACGTCAATCATACCAACCGGTTACATGAGATCTACACAAAAGCCGCCCCCAAGTGCAACAGTCGCGTCACTGTGCCCGTCCTGTGGGACAAACATAACGATACGATCGTCTCGAATGAATCATCAGACATTATTCGCATGCTAAATAGTGCGTTTGATCAGATCGGTGCTTTGTCTGGTGATTTTTATCCAAAAGCATTGCGCGCCGAGATCGACAACCTAAACAGCTTCATCTATCCGAGCATCAATAATGGCGTCTATCGCGCCGGTTTTGCCGGGACGCAGGAAGCCTACGATGAAGCGGTCGTTTCCCTTTTTTATTCACTGGACCAGCTCGAAGAACGACTCGCATCCAAACGCTATTTAACAGGTGATTCGATTACTGAAGCGGATTGGCGCCTGTTTACAACGCTCATCCATTTTGATCCTGTCTATTTCGGCCACTTCAAGTGGAATATATCGCGACTGATTGATTATCCAAATCTGTGGGGTTACCTAAAAGATCTCTACCAGGTGCCGGGAATCGCTGAAACCGTCGACATCGACCACATCAAAACACACTACTACGCCAGTCATACCCACATTAATCCTACCGCTGTTGTCCCCCAGGGTCCCAAACTCGACTACTCAACTCCGCACGGTCGTGGAAATACCGGCAATCCCGCCGTCTGATCCGTATCAAGGATGACACCCGTTCACTGAAAAATAGAAACCATCCGAATATATGAATTCATGATAAAAAGACTGAATCAAGAGCCCGCTCATATGACATCGTAAAATAGGCCTTCAGCTAGATCAGAGTTTGAATTAAATCGTATCGATTCTTTTTCCAGCCAACAAAAATTAATATTGCTGACTACGCCAAAAACACTTTTAAAAGAACGCGGCACCTTAAATGACTAAAAACCTAAATGTCTCAAAGCCTGTGCGCAGTTTCGTCCGACGAGAAGGGCGGATGACAAACGCTCAAAAAAAGGCCATTGAGGAACTGAAGGATAAATACGGGATTGACGGCGCTGAAAAAATCTCTGATGGATACCCTTTTGTCGAAGGGACTGATATACACCTCGAAATTGGGTTTGGTGATGGCGAGGCGCTAGTGTCGCTCGCAAAATCAAATTTAGAATCCGGCTTTATTGGAATTGACCCGCATCGTCCTGGCGCCGGGCGAGTACTTCTTAAAATCGATCGTGACGAAATCTCTAACGCGAGAGTCATTATCGGAGACGCAGCTGACCTGCTGCCGTCTCTATTCCAGCCGGAATCATTGACTCGCATTCTGGTGTTATTTCCCGATCCATGGCCAAAAAAACGTCACAACAAACGCCGTTTGATCAATCAAGCCTTTCTAGGCGATCTCGCAGACACTTTAAAGCCTGGTGGCATTTTGCATATTGCGACCGATTGGCAGGATTACGCAGAAAGCATTGTTGAAACGCTGACCTCAGTGACAAATCTTAAAAACACCAGCGAAACCAGTGATTACTGTCCCCGCCCATCCTGGCGACCTGAAACCAAATATGAGCGCCGCGGACTCTCACTGGGTCACCAAGTCTTTGACATTGGATCCATCAAAAATGAGTCCTGAGCACCCGCCCTGGTGGGATCCCCATTCTGATCAGCCGTACAAGCTGTCGAAAAGTAAAAAGCCCCGACTTCAAGCCGATAATCTTATCGAGTACGCCAAAACCGCCGCGGCGGCGCTGACGATGAGTCCCATTGTTGGATGGCACTATGCTTCCTTGAAACGCCCAACGCCTCCTGACCTCTTGGATTTTGTGGGACTCGGCATATCTCCTGATCACGGGGACCCTGTTCAGATTGAAGATCTTGTAAGTGAACTCGGCGTTAAAAAGCTTTTGCTTCGTATCCCCTCTTGGCATGTCAATCATATCGAGCATTACCTTGACTTCGCCGATCGATTCAAAAATCATGAATTTTTAATCAATATCCTTCAGTCGAAACAAAGCGTTCAAGATATAGAAATCTGGCAACAAAATGTTTCAGATATTGTTCAAGCATTTCAAGGCAAGACAAAAGAATTCCAATTAGGCAATGCCATTAATCGAAGCAAGTGGGGCTGTCAGCATACCGGTGACTACTTGAAGCTTCTTGAGAGGATACCTGCCCTGCGGGATTTGTATCCAGATATCACTATCGGGGGCTCATCAGTTATCGACTTTGAACCGCTCGCGACCCTTCGAACCCTGTTCAATTTCCACCGCTACGATATCGATGCCTGCAGTTGTGCGCTTTATGTTAACCGCAGGGGCTCGCCCTACTCTAAACAATACGGCGTCTTTGGCCTTGCTGAAAAGCTGCGTCTTATTTTTGCCATGGCGAAGGCTTCAAACCGCTCTGCGTCTCGACTGTGGGTCACTGAAACCAATTGGCCCCTTCTAAACACCAAGCCATACACCCCTAATTCCGGTTTACCTCGCTCGACTGTCGATGAGCAAACCCAAGCACGATATCTCACCGAATATTACCGAATCGCCTATTCACTTGGATTTGTGGAGCGAGTGTATTGGTGGCAGCTCGTCAATCCGGGTTATGGACTCGTCGACCACCGCAACGATAGCATCAGGAAGATGCCCTCTTTTTTTGCTTTCAAAGAACTTCTCGAAAATAAAGCCTAGGTCGCTGGCCTAAGTTTTTATTTGGTCAACCCCGTGACTCGTACCCACAAGCAAGACATCGGCTCGCCGAACCGCAAAAAGCCCATTATCGACAACGCCAGCCAAAAGATTAAGCTTTGCTTCCATTGATGAAGGATCGGTCAGATCTAGATTTTTAACATCAAGAATCAGATTGCCGTTATCCGTTGTAAACCCTGCGCGAAGTTCAGGCTGCCCGCCCATTGCGATTATTTTTCGAGCCACTAAACTTTGGGCCATTGGGATGACTTCAATCGGCAATGGAAACGAGCCAAGATGATCTGAAAGCTTGGACTGATCTGCTATGCAAACAAATCGCCGACTCGCGCTCGCCACAATTTTTTCACGCGTTAACGCGCCACCTCCACCCTTGATGAGATGTAAATGCTTTGTGGCTTCATCGGCACCATCAACATATAAAGACAAATCGCCGGTACGATTCAGGTCCAGTACCGGCAACCCAATTGCTCGAAGCCTCTCTGATGAGGCTTCCGAGCTTGAGACCACGCCATCAATTTTACCTTTGACTGTTACCAATGCGTCGATAAAGAAATTAGTCGTTGACCCTGTCCCGACTCCTAAAATCTCGCCCGATTCGATAAAATCGAGTGCGGCTTCCGCAGCTGCCTGCTTTTGATCATTCTGATTCAAGGGTAAACTCCTCTAGGTATTAACGGATGAATTTAACTTCTTCGTGCAAATAAATCGAGGACGGCCCGACCAAGGCCCAAAGGAGTCTTTTTTTAAGTGGAGAAACTAACAGGACTGTTTAATTTACCCGGCGAGGGCTTTGTCGTTCAACTCCGCGATGGCACCACCTCATCGCTTTACGACAAGCAGGGTCTTCAATTCCTTATTCTCGACCGGAAACAAAAAGGTTTAGATACTTCAGTTGCAGAAAAAGCTCTGGCTCAAATGAACTCGATTCAGAATTCAATCGGCCTTCACTTCTAGACGAACTCGCTTTTGAATCCCCAACTTACTAACGACTGGAAATCAGCAAGCCCGGAATTTAAGCGCGTTCTGCGCTACGCCTGATAGTACTCCCGGTACCAGTCTACAAATCGCTGGATGCCTTCTTCGACTCTAATCTGTGGACGATATCCAAAATCTGCCTCAAGCGAAGTGATATCCGCTTCAGTCGCCGGAACATCACCATCCTGCATCGGAAGCAGCTCAAGAACTGCTTTTTTACCCAACGCCTTTTCCAGCGCCGAAATGTAATCCATCAATTGGACTCGATGACTGTTTCCGATGTTATAGATTCTCCACGGCGCACTAATGCTTTGATTCGCAGTGTTCTGTTCTTCTGACTTTTTAGCCGGTTGATCAATTATTCTTTTGACGCCCTCAACAATATCATCGACAAATGTGAAATCTCGCACCATTTGACCTTGGTTAAACACGGGAATCGATGTTCCCTCCAAGATGCCTTTAGTGAATTTGAACAAGGCCATATCAGGCCGACCCCAAGGGCCATAAACCGTAAAAAATCTAAGACCTGTTGTTGGCATTTGGTAAAGATGCGAATAAGAGTGAGCCATAAGCTCATTGGCTTTTTTGCTCGCGGCATAAAGCGATATCGGGTGGTCCACGCTATCTTGTTCTGAAAATGGTAATTTCGTATTGGATCCATAAACAGAACTCGACGACGCGTAAACCAAATGACCCACACCCGAATGACGACAACCCTCTAAAATATTCCCGAATCCAACAAGATTTGCGTCAACGTACGCAGCCGGATTTTCAATGGAGTACCGAACTCCCGCCTGCGCCGCTAGATTAACAACGGCATCAAACGCTTCGCTTAAGAACAAATCAGCCATACCGTCTCGATCCGCAATATCCATCTTCAAGAATCTAAACTTTGCAGATTGATTCAAACGTTCAAGTCTTGATTCTTTGAGTGACACATCATAGTAGTCATTCAAATTATCAACGGCGGTCACGTGATCACCTCTTTCAAGCAACACCATGCCTAAGGTTGAACCAATAAAACCAGCACCACCAGTTATCAAGACGTGCACTTTTAAAGACTCCAATAAGTTAATGTGTTTTCAACTTCGGCTTCCTTTCGAAAAACCGCCTGCACATCGACCAAAACACCGCGCTCTTCTGTAATCGACCTGATCCAGGCCAAACCTTTTTCCCGGAACTCTTTATGCGGAGCTAAAAGAAGTGTTACGGAAGCTCGTTTAAGATCGGAAAGGTCAGTAAGCTGCAGATCTTCTTCGGACAAGACGTCGCTCGGGTCCGCTCTTGGATCTGCAATGACGACATTAAGGCCAAGAGCCCGTAGCTCCCGAATTAACGGAAACGCCTGGGAATTTCGAATATCCGGACAATTTTCTTTAAAGGTGATGCCTAATACATTGATGCTAGCGCCCGTTAACGGACACCCCTGCTGGGCCATTAACTTTAACGTTTTTGCGACTACAAAATGCGCCATTCGATCATTAATTCGCCGGCCTGCCAAAATTACCTCAGGTTGATAGCCTGCTTCTTGGGCTTTGTGCGTCAGATAATATGGGTCGACCCCAATACAGTGCCCTCCGACAAGACCGGGCTTAAACGGCAGAAAATTCCATTTACTGCCGGCCGCCTCAAGAACATCTTGCGTATTGATATCAAGGCGATCAAACAGGATTGAGAGCTCATTAATCAGTGCAATATTCAGATCGCGCTGCGTGTTCTCGATTACTTTTGCGGCTTCCGCAACACGAATACTGGGCGCTCGATGGACTCCCGCGTCAACGACTTCTCCATAAAGATTCGCCAGCATTTCGAGAGTTTTTTCATTATCTGCAGAAACGACTTTGATAATCGTTGCTAATGTTCGCTCCGGATCACCCGGGTTAATGCGCTCAGGAGAGTAGCCGACTGCGAAATCTTGCTTCCAACGAAGACCCGACACCGACTCAAGTACAGGAACGCATACCTCTTCTGTTGCTCCAGGATAGACCGTTGACTCATAGACCACAGTTGCGCCCTCAGTCATTTCTGAACCTACCGTCCTGCTTGCAGCGATCAAGGGCCCGAAATCCGGGCGACGGGCGTCATCGACAGGCGTCGGCACAGCAATGATAAAAAGGTCACAGCCTGCCAAGGCGCCCGAGTCTGTTGTGAAACTCAAACTCGTTGCATTGACAAGTTGCTGAGCCGTCACCTCACCCGTTGAATCTTTTCCCACTCTGTAGTTATCAACTTTCTGCTGATCGAGATCGAACCCGATAACCGAATGTTTCTGTCCGAACCCAACGGCGAGCTGAATGCCGACATAGCCAAGACCTACAATTCCGATCTTCATGATATGCCTCCTTCCGTAGCCTCAAAACTCGGTTGAGCTCCTGACGCATCGATCGCTTCCGATAGACGTTCAGCAATACGCCGCTGCACTTCGTCTGTCAGATAAGGATGCATCGGCAAGCTTAGAACTTCGCTTGCGGCTCGGTCACTCTGCTCGCATGCAACCGTTGACTGCTCTAACGCGGGTTGACGGTATAAAGAAGTTGGGTAATGTACCGCGGTCGGAATACCGGCCTCGGTCATCAACTGCTGTACATGCGGTCGGTTTTTAACTCGTATCGTATATTGCGCCCAAGTACTTTTATTGTGCGGCAAGACAACTGGGAGCGCCAAAAAGCCCTGATGGGCTTTTTCAGCAAGTAGCGTTTCATATCGTGCCGCGGCACGCTGTCTCGAAACCACTTCACCCTCAAAGATATCTAGCTTTGCCAAAAGGACCGCTGCCTGAATCGTATCCAAACGCCCATTAATACCCAGCCTAATATGGTGGTAACGACTATCTTGACCATGGTCTCGAATCTGACGTATTTTTTTTGCCAATTCTTCATCTTGTGAAAAACATGCTCCCGCATCACCATAGGCGCCAAGCGGTTTTGCAGGGAAAAAACTTGTACACGCAAGATGACTGAGAGCGCATGACCGACCTTTCTTATAAGTGGCCCCAAAACTTTGGGCAGCATCTTCGATCACTATAAGTGAATGCTTGTTTGCGAGCGCATTGATCTCATCCATTTCTGCACACTGCCCATAAAGACTTACCGGCATGATTGCCTTGGTTCGAGCGGTAATCGCAGATTCAAGCCTGTTAACATCAATATTAAAAGTGAAAGGATCTACATCAACATATATCGGGACTGCTCCAAGTAACGCAATCGTTTCGGCCGTTGCAAAAAATGTAAAAGGTGATGTAATGACTTCATCACCGGGCCCGACATCACTTGCCATGAGGGCAATTAACAATGCATCCGTCCCGCTCGCCACCCCAACGCAGTGGGCGGCACCGGACATTTGCATCAAGCGATGTTCAAGTTCGGTAATTTCCGGACCCATCACGTAGCTTCCGTGATGCAAAACCCGATGAATATTTTCTTCCAGACTTGATCGAATACATTTTTGCTGGGTCACGAGATCGACGAAATTCACTTTGGACTCAACTTTTAGCAAACCAACCGCTTCTTCATCGATAAACAAACCGCCTCGCTTGACTCGCTTCAAATCTGTCGTCACAACGCGCGCGTCGGAACCCAACCGCGCTGTGGCTGTCATCAACGCCTGCGTAAATAGATCAGTATGATCTATTTTTTCGAAATCGCCCGATAGTGCGCTCAACCACTGGAACGGTGGCATTTTAGATTTCATCAATTCCTGCGCCTGCGATTGCATCTCGTCAAAACAACTGCTATCTCCCAGCGTCAAAGTTGATACCTGTCGGACAATTTCGGGATATTCAGCCGTATAAAGCCACACCTCGACTCCTGCCGCCGATAAGTCAAAAAGGGTTGCCCTAAGATCATCACTGGCGGGCGCACAGATTCGCGCCACAGCGCTAGCATCCAAAATTAAGTTACGAACAGTACTCATTGATCAGTCCAACCACGGATTCGATAAACCATAAGTCCGATTTTCTCATGAATTAATATTTGCGCCTTTTTAAGATTGCCGAGACTCGGCCACCAATCGAGAAACCGGGGTTGGGCGTAGTCCACCACTGAAATACCAGAGGGTGAGGGGATCACGTCGAAGCCCGATTTTTCGAAGGTCAAAACAGCCCGCTTCATGTGGAAACTGCTGGTCACGAGCAGGATCCGGTCAATCCCGATAGCGCCTAGGATTTTCCGCGTCCTGACTGCGTTCTCGTGCGTATTTCGACTATCCCTCTCGACTAATATCGCATCTGATGGCACCCCAAACTCTTCAAGCAAACGCCGACTATAAAATGCCTCAGGCTCAAGACCCTCTTGCGGGAATACATTCCCAGCGCTGATCAGGATCACGGGCGCTTTCCCTGCCTGATACAGTCGATACGCATGAATTAACCGGTTTCCATTGAGCTGGCTGGTAACACGGGGCGAGCTGGGAATACCAACATCTCCGCCAAGAACAACAATCGCACCCCCTGGAGGCGAGCTCTCAACCGGCATGACGGGAAAACTGCGCTCGTGCTCCGCATACAACCTTTTTGAAATCGGGGATCCTGCCACAACTAAAATTACAAAAGAGATAAAAACCGCGAGCAACCCTTTCCATCTACGCCCGAAAAGAATAAAACCTATCCCCATTAGCAGTAGTAGCAATGCAAAGCTAAAAGGATAGATGAGCTGCGACAAGAATTTAGATAACGTTATCCAGTCAGGCAAGGCGCTCCCCTAACCCGACAAAGTCATCGTAGAAACAAAGCACGATGGCAAATTCAAATGAGTACTTAATGAACCAAAAATACTCTATCGTTATCCATCTTGATCGGTAATGGTTACTTTCTCAACAACAATATCTTCAACCGGAACATCTTGATGGAAACCGGCATTACCGGTTTGCACAGCCGCAATCGCTTCAACAACGTCCATCCCATCTGTAACCTGACCGAAGACGGCGTAGCCCCACCCTTGAGGACTTTTCTCGGTGTGATCCAGAAATTGATTATCTTTAAGGTTGATGAAAAACTGCGAAGTTGCGGAATGCGGATCATTCGTCCGTGCCATGCAGATCGAGCCCGTCACGTTTTTAAGGCCGTTATCCGCCTCGTTTTCAATCGGCTTCTGCGTTGGCTTTTCTTTCATGCCACTTTCCATTCCGCCGCCCTGAATCACAAATCCTGGGATTACTCGATGGAAAATCGTGCCGTCAAAATGACCACTTTTCACATAGTCAATAAAATTAGCGACCGTAACCGGTGCTTTTTCAGCATCCAGTGCCAGTGTAATAAGGCCTTTCGACGTATGCATCTCTACCATAACTTTGTCTCCTGAGTGTGCCGTTGCAACCCCGATACTCGCCAACAACAAACTGACTGCTGACAAAAACGCTGCTGCTCTGGAATTAATAAATTTGTTAAAGGTCATGAACATCGCTTTACAACTCTCCTGCCATTTTTAGAATGAAATTCCACTCACTCAAAGAAACAGGAAGAATCGAAAGCCGATTACCTCTTTGAACGAGCCGCATGTCTGCGAGTTTCTTTTGTGCCTTAATTTCTTGAAGCGTAACTGTCTTTTTGAGCTTCTTCTTAAACTTGACGTCCACCATTATCCAACGGGGATTCTCAGGTGTACTTTTAGAGTCGAAATATTTTTCCTTGGGATCAAACGCGGTGTGATCTGTATAGGCGCTTTTTGAGACGATTTCCATGATCCCGACAATGCCGGGCGTCTCACAGTTCGAATGGTAAAAAAAAGCAAGATCACCCTTGGCCATCTGATCACGCATAAAATTGCGAGCCTGATAGTTGCGTATTCCATCCCAATGCTCAGTCTTACGTGGCATTTCCTTCAAATGGTCAATTGAGAACGCATCGGGCTCACTTTTCATTAGCCAATATTTCATATTTACTGTTTTTCGTCCTTCCGCACTCGCCTAATTGACAGGCTATAGCCGGTTTTGGGATCGACCTCAATCACGACGCCACAAACTGATGCGCTCCCACTTGCGACTTCAAAGCGGGCGGGCACACGATTGATAAAACGCTTCAGTACGCCTTCTTTTTCCATTCCGATCACAGAATTGTAACAGCCAGTCATTCCAACATCCGTGATGTGCGCGGTCCCATTTGGGAGTATTCGTTCATCCGCAGTCGGTATGTGGGTATGCGTTCCAACAACCGCAGAGGCTCTCCCATCCAGATGCCAACCCATCGCCACTTTTTCACTGGTGGCTTCGGCGTGAAAATCAACAAATACAACATTAACGTCAGCAGGCTTTTTCTCTAACGCCTGATTCGCACTCGCGAACGGACAGTCAAGCGTCGGATGCATGAACACAGTGCCCATGATGTTCAAAACGCCTACCCTCGCGCCGTTGGAAGCAGTAGCAATATACCAACCACTGCCCGGTGTACCCGTTGGATAATTGTGAGGTCGCAACAAGCGTGGCTCATCCTCAATTAACTCTAGAGCTTCTCGTTTGTCCCAGATGTGATTTCCTGAGGTCAGCACATCGATATCACTGTGCTGTAAAAATTCCTCCATAACGCTCTCGGTCACACCAAACCCGCCTGCCGCATTCTCTGCGTTGACGATCGTCAGATCGGCTTCGGCATCATCCTGAAGTTCAGGTAAAAATTTCCGCAGTGCGCGCCGCCCTGCCTTTCCAACGACATCGCCAATAAACAAAATATTCATCGATCGTTCAACTATGCACTGGGGGCTGAGAGGTATCAGCGATAAGTCTAAAGGCTTGATCGGTCAAAATCCCATCCAGCGGGATATCCCAACTGTCGACTGACAAGCCATCGACTCGTTGGAACTCATGTGCGATACCAATCAGTCGGGGTCGCAGCCAGTTCTTTTTAGCTCGTCTCGATGCAAGAGATGCATCATAAAATCCCCCTCCCATACCCAAGCGGTTGCCATTGGCATCAAACGCCACCAATGGCATAAGCAGCCAATCAAGCTGAACAGGGTCCAGGAGATTTTTTTGATCATGCAATGGAATCGGAATATCAAACCTGCCTTTAGCTAAAGGTGCGTTTGGAAAGTACCGCGCAAATCGAACTCTCGGACGACGAGTGTTAAATAATACGGGTAAATAACCATGAACGCCTGTCATCACCAGCTCGGTCAACGCTGGTAATGGATCAATCTCGCCATCATTTGCGACATAGGCCGCCACCCGCCTGGCATGAAGTATTCCGGGCAATGCCAGAAGTCGTTTCATCAAATCGAATGACGCTCTCTCGCGGTCCGTCGAAGACAGGTCACGCCGCTTCGAACGCATCATTGCGCGAATCTCCCGCTTAGTCTCTGATGTTGTCATAAGTAAATGGCATCACCCGCTGTTGCCGCAAATTCCCGGGGTACCTTGAACCTTAGAGTTCAAGTGGGGACCGCTAAAACCCCTTAAGGCTTTCCCGTCAACGCGGGACTTGCACACCAGAGTCTAAAAAGCGATCCCCTTTCTGTAATACAGGTCCGAAGGGATTGGCGAGAACCTGCAAACAAAGCAGGCGATGCCGAGAATCTAGTCTACTGGATTGTGCTGAAAACTGCGTCAAAAAAATTAAATCGCCAACTGATATCAATCTTCTGTTGTCGCAGCAGCGATACGCTGACGAAGTCCCCGAACTCGATTAATCACGACTTCATCGACTTCAACGGGTTGATCCGAAATGAGTTCATTGGCCATATTGAGCGCGGCAAGCACGACGGTGTGCTCAATTCCAATGACTTTACTCTGATCTTGAACCTCTTTAATCTGAGCGTTCAGATATTGCGCGGCCGATTCCACGGCCGCTTTCTCTCCTGGCCCGCATGCAATTGTAAAATCTCGATCAAGAATTCGAACCTTAACACCTTCTTTTGACATGTTTTTTTCGCTGCTAAAAAGGAAATTACGATGTTTGAGCGGTACGCAATCGATCGACAACTATATCAATGCGTTTTTTGGCTTCTAAATTGCGGTTAATCAGATCTTCCCTCTCAGACATCAGTGTCTGCTGAACCAACCGAAGTTTTTCGTTCTCAGATCTAAGATGATTACACGTCGCTACGAGATCCTCGAGCTGTGCCGCGAGCGCCTCAATTTCAGTTAGTAATAGATCGCCAGACGTTTCAGACATATCCCTACCAATATTGTCGATACTTAAAATTACATCTTTACAATTAAAGGATGATAGGACTGGTTGACTCACGGGTCAACGAGGGCGTAACGGGTCCCATTGCTATAATGAGAAAATTAAAGCGTTACTCATCAACCCATGGCTAATTCACCAACAATTCCGCTCAATGACACGGTTTATCAGCACTTTAAGTCGCTGTTAACCGGAACCTTACCTGAATATTCAGTCTCCGAAGTCCATGGGGTCATTACCGGTTTGGCCTGTGCCGGCGTTACCGATGACCAGTTTAGCGATTGGGGTCCAGTACTCCTTGATTTTGATCAACATAATGATACCGGGGAAACCCTCCCCGACGCCTTAATGGGCTTGATGGCATTGACTGAAAAATCCCTCAAAGCGCAGGATTTCTCTTTTCGAGTTTTGCTCCCTCCGGATACCGATCCGATCTCGGGTCGAACGCAAGCCGTCGCAGAATGGTGTTACGGGTTCGGCTTAGGGTTTAATTGGACGAGCACTGTAAACGCTGATTCATTGGAAGACGATGCCAAAGACGCTTTTGCCGACATCGCTGAACTCGCGAATATCGATTCCACATCAACATCTCCGGACGACGAGAATTCACTAACGGAGGTTGAAGAATATCTCAGAGTAGCCACACAACTAATTTTTGAGTCCGTTGGATACTCGGCTCCCACCCACAAGGATCACATGTCTCAATGACTTCAACTAAAGAATATTACAGAAGACGCCAAGATTTAATGAGCCAAATCGGAGACGGGATTGCCGTACTTCCAAGCGCTCCAGTCTCGACCCGCAATGGTGATGTGCATTACCGATACCGTCCTGATAGCGATTTTTTTTATCTGACAGGATTTGAAGAGCCTCATTCAGTTGTCGTGCTTGCGCCGGGTAGAGCCGGTGGTGAATTTTTAATTTTTTGTCGCGAGCGTAACGCGACTCAAGAAATGTGGGATGGAAAAAGAGCCGGGCTCGAGGGTGTTGTACGAGACTTTGATGCCGACGACGCCTTCCCGATTGAAGATCTGGAGGACATTCTTCCCAGCCTTCTCGAAAATCGGGCCAAGGTTTATTGCAACCTCGGTCGATATCCCGAATTTGATAAGGAAATGCTTGACTGGCTAAACGATGTGAGAACCCGAAAACGCAGTGGAATCACCGTTCCCGGAGAACTCGCTGATCTTGGCTATTTGTTACATGAACTTAGGCTGTTTAAACGAGCACCGGAAATCAAAGCCATGAGACAGGCAGCGTCTGTTTCTGCAGCAGCGCATTGCCGCGCGATGACACAGTGCAGACCCGGTATGTATGAGTATCAAATTGAGGCGGAACTTGAATACGAATTTCGCAAAGGAGGCGCGCAATACCCCGCTTATCCTTCAATAGTCGCAGGAGGAATTAACGCCTGCGTTTTACACTACATCGAGAATCGCGCTCGATTGCGTAAGGGTGATTTGCTGCTAATCGATGCAGGTGCAGAACTCAACTACTACTGCGCGGACATTACTCGCACTTTTCCAGTCAGTGGAAAATTCAGCGGCAGGCAACGCGCGCTTTACGATATCGTTCTCGAAGCGCAATGTGCCGCTATCGATAAAGTACGATCCGGCGCCAACTTTAACGAACCCCACGAAGCCGCCGTGAAATCAATTGCAACGGGTCTTAAAGACCTCAAGATCTTGAAAGGCAGTCTTGATAGCATTATTGAGCGCGGGACCTATCGGAAATTTTTTGTTCACCGCACCAGTCATTGGCTAGGCATGGACGTTCATGACGTTGGCGAGTATCGCTTGAGCGATCATTGGAGACTGTTAGAGCCCGGCATGGTGCTAACCGTTGAGCCCGGTATCTATGTGCCAGCAAGCAAAGGTTTTCCCACTGCGTGGCAGGGAATCGGTATACGGATTGAAGACGATGTACTGGTTACTCGAAAAGGCCCTGAAGTACTCACTCATGGCGTACCAAAAGCGCCGGACCAAATAGAGGCATTAATGGCCTCTAGCCACTAAATTCTAATGACTCAAAAACTCACCATCATTGGTGGGGGTCTAGTGGGCGCGAGCCTGGCTTGCGCGTTGCGACCACTTGATCTTGATGTCACCGTTCTCGAGGAAACGCCACTCGAAAGCGGTGCACAACCCAGTTTCGATGAGCGCACGATTGCGCTGACATATGGTTCTAGGAAAGTACTTGAAGCCATTGGCATTTGGGATTTAATTGCGCCTGAAGCTGGTGACATTAAACGGATTCACGTCTCGAATCGAGGGCATGCCGGCTTTACCAGACTCGATAGAAACGATATCGGAACCGAGGCTCTCGGCTACGTTGTGCCTACGCGCGCAATCGGAAAAGCACTGATCGATGAGCTACATCGATCACCTAAAATTAATTTTCAATGTCCATCTCGCGCTGAACAAATTCATATCAGCCCTGCATCGAATAACGTCACAACTGAAACGACTGACGGGGCAGTATCATCATCGCTTGTCGTACTGGCCGACGGTGGACGGTCGCCTGCCACCACCATGATTGGCGTAAACAAAAAAATAAAAAAATATTCAGAATCTGCACTAGTCGGAATTGTTGGCGTTGATCGGAATCACAATGGCACGGCTTTTGAACGTTTCACCGAATATGGCCCCTTAGCGCTGTTACCGCTCGTCAATCAGGGTTTCGCGCTTGCCTGGACGCTCCCCGAACATGACGCCCAGGCGATGACCGCATTACCCACTGAAGAGTTTTTGAGTCTACTGCAGGATTCTTTTGGAGACCGGGCGGGCTTTTTTACCGCCTGTAACCAGTTGACCACTTACCCCCTATCTCAGGTGGAGATTGAAAGTCCGGTAAGTAATCGATGTGTTGCAGTGGGTAATGCTGCTCATATCGTACACCCCGTTGCCGGCCAGGGATTTAATTTAGGACTCAAAGATATTGCATATTTGTCTGAAGCTATTGCTAAAGCGACTCTGGAAAACGCGGATATTGGCGACACCTCATTTTTACAGCGATATGCTACCACCCGTCGAGATCAAACCCGTCGCGTGCTGAGATTTACAGACGGGCTTTTACAGCTATTTGCTAATGAACTTCCCGGCCTTCGTGTCGCACGAAATATTGGACTCAACTTGATTGAAATTATTCCACCCGCGAAGCGCTTCTTGCTCCGCCGCACTGTTGGCATCGCAGGACCCCTGCCTCGACTGGCTCGCGGGCTCCCGCTACAACCACAATCATGAACAAGCACGGCTACGGCCTAAGCTGTGATGTATTGATTAATGGGGCAGGCCTTGTGGGAAGCACCTGCGCGCTTTCTTTGGCTCAAAACGGTCTCGACGTTCTTATTTTGGACCAGCGCTCATCCGACCCGCCTATTGAGCCAGAACCCATGAGGGTCAGCGCACTTAATATTGCCTCGCAAAATATCCTGACCGCCCTTGATGTCTGGGACCGTTTATCTCCAGAAATAAAAACACCGTTTGAGAATATTGAAGTTTGGGATGCGTCAGGACACGGACATCTCAAATTTGAAGCCGCATCAGTCGGCATTGGGCAACTGGGCCACATCGTCTCAAATTCGGGAATTTGCACAACGCTCCACCAAGCGATCAACGAACACCCGAATACCTCCATCATATGGGCTGACGCGATTACCGAATACGCCACATCTGAAGATAAAATTACGGTGGTGACTGAAAATGGCAGAACCATCAACAGTCAACTTCTTGTTGGCTCAGACGGTGCCAAATCGAAAACTCGAAAACTTGCAAACATCGATCATGAGGCTGCCAGCTATCAGCAAATTGCAATTATTGCGTCCGTGACCACTTCGAAACCTCATGGCTCTTGCGCCCGTCAGCGATTCTTAGAAACTGGACCCCTTGCGTTTTTGCCGATTTCCAATCATCAGTGCTCAATCGTGTGGTCTTCAGATCTGGAGGAAACAAATCGACTATTAACGCTTAGTGATGCTGCGTTTTCTGAAGCGTTGGCTGCGGCATTTAATTACGAACTCGGGTCAATTGAGTCCGTTAGTGTGCGGAGAAGTTTTCCATTAGCCCGACAACACGCAAAGAGGTATATCGGAGATCGTATTGCACTTATAGGAGATGCCGCACATACCGTACACCCCTTAGCGGGACTCGGTGCAAATCAAGGAATTTCAGATGCGGCAGCGCTCAGTCAAATTATTAATGCGCGACACTCAGACAATCGCGATTTCTCTACTCGCTCAGTGCTGCGTCGATATGAGCGATGGCGCCGCAGCGAGAATGCATTTCTTATCGATACCATCGACAGTCTTCAACAGTGTTTTGGCATTAAAAACCCTGTGGTGTCACAGGCGCGAACTGCGGGGCTAAACCTCACGGATCGATCCGAAATTCTAAAACGCAAATTGATGCATCACGCCATCGGCTTTGGAGGGCAAACGCCCCTACTGGCTCAACAATGAACTTAATGTGCCGAGCGCTATCCTCGAATATTTTTGACGTTTGTCGATCTTTTTCAAACCCATTGACCAACTTGCTTTACGGGATAACTCTCGCCCTTCTCGTAAATTCCGCGACGGCTAATGCTCAGACGCCCAAATCGGACAGCCGAACCCGAGCAGTTCCGGTCATCTTCTCAACTGAAAACTTAGGGGTCTCTCTTGGCCTCGGCGGTGTTTCGATAGGCTTAGGCCAGCCACAAGCCGCTATTTTCGCACTGGGCTTTTACTCAGAAAATAAGTCAAGCGGGCTATCAATCGGCGCTGTCAATTATCAAATCCCGAAAATACCTTCTTGGTATTTTTCGGGCCTTTTGTATCAAGGAGAACTTCCTCAATACCGTTATTTCTCTAGCGCGGATCCAGGATATTCAATTCGTTCAAACAGCGCCTCCGCTGAGTTTCAGAAACTCGGGCTTGATCAATCCATCGCACGAGTTCAAGCACGATGGATCCTGCCGATTGGCAATGCGAAACATCCCGACTTCAAGCTTGCAAATCGAGCATTCCTCCCCGGGCAGCCCCAGCCAAAAGTCGGCTGGAATCCTCAGACAAGTGGGATCACCAGTTTTAGACTTCAGTGGGAGCAGCAGAGTCAGAATTATCGAGAAATAGCGCGAGAAACGAGCACCGGAGCAGACACTTTTAGAGCTCAAATAGATTGGGACAACACGGGCTCACGGCTCATCCCAGAAACGGGTATTCGGGCAAGTCTCGGCACAAGTTGGGGCAATAATCACTATCAAAAAGGAACTTGGCGTCTTAACGAGGCACAGATCAGTGGATTTATCCCCTTGCCATTCGGCAATGAGAATGTGCAACAGCAAGTGATCGCATTAAACCTTTATGCCGCCGATACACCCGGTTGGGATACGAACAACACCAACAATCGGCCGCCTGAGTATTTAGGCGCTCGACTCGGCGGATTAATCCGTTTTCGCGGCTATTCCAATGCACGGTACGTCGACCGATCAGCCTGGGCCTACAGCGCTGAATACCGTGTTATTCCCAAATGGCAGCCTCTCGCCCATTTTTTTAGCACAATCGGTTATCGTGTACCCTGGTGGCAGTTTGTTCTTTTCAGCGACTTCGGGCGTGTTGCACCCGACTTTGACCTTGCGGAATTTCACCGAGATATGAAGATCACTGCGGGCATGGGCTTTAGAATCCTCGCAGAGGGGCTTTTAATCCGAATTGATTTTGGATCAAGTGAAGAGGAGTCAACGACTGTTGTCATGATCGATCAGGCGTTTTAGCCAACATTAACGATAGTCGATTCAGGAAAAGCGTCTAAACACCCTTCGTTTATAATTCGTCCAGCCAAAATCGAATAAACCTATGCCTGAAATCGACGATCTAAAAAAAGCGGGTCTTAAAACCACCCAACCTCGACTCAAGATTCTGGCTGCACTGGAAAAAAGCCCGGTCAGACACGTGAGCGCAGAGGACGTGTTTAAACTCTTGTTAGAAGAGCAAGAAGACATCGGGCTCGCAACCGTTTATCGAGTGCTGACCCAGTTTGAGACCTCCGGCCTTGTGATCCGTCATAACTTCGAAGGCGGTCGATCCGTGTTTGAACTCAATGATGCCGATCATCATGACCATATCGTTTGTGTGAAGTGCGGGCGAGTGGCGGAGTTTTCTGACCACGATATCGAAAAGCGTCAGAAAAAAGCCGCGGAAAAGGCTGGATTTATTCTTCAAGACCATGCACTTTACCTATATGGCCTTTGCCATAAATGCGCTCGGCAAAAGAACGCGTAGCCTTTTGTTGCTTGTTATTTCTTTTTATCTTTAGACCAACCATCGCCCCTCGGAAAACCTATGCCTACTCTCATCTGCGGCTCCTTAGCATTCGATACCATCATGCTGTTTCCGGATCGCTTCAAGAACTATATTCTGCCCGATCAAATTCATATTCTTAACGTCTGTTTCGTTAATCCAGAGCTACGTCGAGAGTACGGCGGATGTGCGGGAAATATTGCTTACAACCTTAAACTGCTGGGGGGAGATCCACTTCCCATGGGAACAGTGGGAAAAGATTTTGCGGACTATCGAAAGCGATTGATTTCGCTCGACATCAATGATGATCACATTCTTGAAATCCCGGAACTTTATTCAGCGCAGTGCTCGATCACCACTGATCAGGACAACAACCAGATCACTGCGTTTCATCCGGGTGCGATGGGAGAAGCGCACCGAAACCGTGTTTCGGATGCAAAAAACGTCACGCTAGGTATTGTGGCGCCAGACGGACGCGACGCCATGATCCAGCACGCAAAAGATTTTGCCGAGCTCGGAACTCCTTTTATGTTTGATCCTGGACAAAATTTACCGCTTTTTTCAAAAGAAGAACTTTTAACTTTTCTGGATCAAGCGACCTGGTGCGTCATGAATGACTATGAATCGCAACTCATGATGAAAACCACTGGCGATAGTGTCGAAGCTTTAGCAGAACGAGTTGATGCGTTGATAGTGACACAAGGTGGTGAGGGATCCATCATTCATTCGGGTGGGGAGCATATTGAAATTCCACCGATAAAAGTCGAAAACGCGGTTGACCCAACCGGCTGTGGTGATGCCTACCGCGCAGGATTGCTCCTCGGTCTGGAACGAAACTGGGACTGGGAAACGAGTGGTCGTGTGGCCTCTTTGATTGGCGCTATCAAAGTAGAGCACGAAGGCACGCAAAACCATACCTGTTCACTCGAATCGTTTTGCGACGCCTACAACGAGAACTTCAATAGATCTTTATCACTTTAATGAGAACATCGTAATCCGCTTAAGGTAGGCAGTATCAATGACTTATTGGCGTTAAACGACGAAGCGGTAAGTCTTGACCCCGCTGAAGCCAGTTATCTTCCGGATAAACAGCTGTTCCTGAAATGGCATGCAACGTGTACGCATATCGGGATTTTTGGCTTCGATTCGGGGCGCTATAGTGCGGAAGTGCTCCATGAATGATAATCAAGGATCCTGCTGGCACCTCAAGCGGCACCCCCTGATCCTCATCAAAATTCGGAGGAGAGAATGAGCCCTCCATTATCAATTCACCATTCACTCTTAGAAACCGAGAGCGCAAACCTCGCGTATGCTGACCCGGTAGCGCCCATAAACACCCGTTTTCAAGCGTCGCATCCTCGAGCGCAAACCACAATCCGGTTACGCTCGGAGGCGATGTATACAGAAAACTGCCATCTTGATGCCAATTGACCTCGCCGCCGATGCCTGGCTGCTTGAAGATAAACATAGACTGAAGCAGTCGAGGATCATCAAGACCTAATTCTTGCATTAACCGTGCGATTCGAGGCTGATACGAGAAGCGTTCAAAAACCGGGTGTAGATCATGGAGCGCATGGCCAATTTTATTGATCGATTGTTCTTTGGGAACCAAAAGATCCCCATTCTGATTGAGCGCGTTTTCCTCAAAGAAGCACCGGATCTTGTCACCCGATGTTTCAAAGTATTTATTTCTTGCATGCTCATGGGTCTGTGTTGAGAAAATAGCGTCCCTGTCGGTCATATCAAACTGCGCAACGATCGAATTTGCAGCCCGAATGAGTTCACGCCGAGCACGTTCATCACAAAAGTTTTCGATAACCAGACACCCCGCCCCTTGCCATGATCGCAAAGCCTCCGGCGAGAGCCCGCCATCAGAATCAATTCGAAAAGTTGGCAATCGAAAAGCATCTTTAGAATTTGTGTGACTCATCTTAATGATGGAGCGCTGGCAGAAAAGATGTTCCACTCTCAAGCGACTCAAGATTCAGATGTGCCGCGACCGTTTGACCGATATCCGCAAAACTTTGACGAGCGCCTAGCGGCACTGCGAGCACGTCAGGACCGAAAGCAAGCACCGGAACATTTTCACGGGTGTGATCATGGCCCGGAAAAGTCGGGTCACAGCCGTGATCAGCTGTCGCAAACACAAGATCGCCTGCTCTTAATTTTTTAATTAATTCTGGAAGTCGGCGATCAAACGCCTCTAACGCGTCAGCGTATCCTGCCACATCACGCCGATGACCGAACAACATATCAAAATCAACAAAATTAGTAAAAACTATGGACTGATCGCCTGCTTCGTCCATCGCGCTCAGCGTCGCATCGAACAGCGCCATATTTCCATCGGCCTTGATATTTCGACTGATGCCTTGCGCCGCATAAATGTCCGAGATTTTGCCTATTCCAATGACTTCTCCGCCGGCGATTTTTAGCTTATCCAGCAGAGTCGGTTGAGGGGGTGGTGTTGTATAGTCGCGTCGGTTGGCGGTACGAAAAAAAGCTCCAAGCTGTCCGCGGAAGGGTCGCGCGATTACGCGCGCAATATTCCAACCATCTACCAGTTTGCGAGCACTCTCACAAATGTCATAGAGTCGCTCAAGACCAAAATGTTCTTCGTGTGCTGCAATCTGAAAGACGCTATCCGCCGACGTATAGCAAATCGGTTTTCCAGACGTTATATGCTCCTGTCCCAAGTCTTCAATGATCGAGGTGCCAGACGCCTGACAGTTTCCCAGAATGCCAGGTAAACCCGTCGCGCGCAAAAACTGGGTTGTTAACTCATTCGGGAAACAGGGCATTGCCTCCGGGAAATAACCCCAATCCGTCATGACCGGTACCCCTGCCATCTCCCAATGACCACTCGGTGTGTCCTTTCCTGCACTTTTTTCGATCGCAAATCCCCACGCGCCCTCAGGCGTGATTTTTGGAAGACCAGCGGGCCACGTGCCACGACTCGCAGCCGCGGCATGACCCAGTCCAAGGCGACAGAGATTGGGAATGTTGAGGGCGGAACCCGGGCGTTCTGATTGATCTATCGCAGGACAAGTTTCAACGATATGGCCGAAGGTATCCGCTGACTGATCGCCAAATTGCCCCGCATCCGGTGCGGCTCCAACCCCTAAAGAGTCGAGCATCAAAATAATCGCGCGCGGCACTTTCAAACAACCTCTTCTACGATCAGTTCTGAGCCGCTAAACGGCTCCGAACTTATCTCAAATGCATTCAGTACACTTTTGGTTGCAACCGCAGCACTTTGCTTGTCGCGCGCGTGAATCAAGCACAAAGAGTCCCCTTGTTTGATAGGGTCTCCACAACGGACAATATGTTCAAGGCCGACAGACAGGTCGATCTCATCATCGGGATGTCGTCTCCCACCGCCCAAACTAACAACGCTTAGTCCCAATTGTCGGGTATTAATCTCGTTCACAAAACCTGATGTGGGGGACAAGACGTTGCAAACAACAGGGGCCTTAGGTAAATATTTGTCCGCTGTCTGACAAAAATCTTGAGGCCCACCCAGCGCCTGGATCATCGCATCAAAGTGATCTCTTGCCTGCCCCTCTACAAGGACAGTCTCCAGTTTTTTAGCGGCCGCGTGTCTGCTCGACGCGAGTCCGGCTCCAATCAACAACGCACTCGCCAATCGAATCACGACCTCGTGCAGCCTTGGGTCCCTAGCCTCGCCTGTTAGGTAATGGACAGTCTCCCTCACTTCAAGCGCATTTCCCGCCGCGCGGGCCAATGGTTGATTCATATCCGTAATCAGTGTGCTCGTGATCAAACCCGCCTGTTTTGCAACCTGTCTAATACTTTCTGCCAGCGCTTTTGCCTCACTCAGCTCGGTCATAAAAGCCCCGTTCCCAAGCTTGATATCCATGACCAGGTTATCCAGTCCAGCCGAGAGTTTTTTGGACAGAATCGATGCGGTAATCAGCGGGATAGATTCAACCGTCGCGGTGACGTCACGCACACTATAGATTCGACCATCTGCCGGAGCTAACGTACTTGTTTGACCAATAATTGCGCAGCCGATCTCGGCGACTGTTGCCTTAAAAACGTCGGCATTTGGCTTAAGGTCATAGCCTGGAATGCTCGATAGCTTATCCAGCGTGCCGCCCGTATGGCCAAGGCCCCGACCTGAAATCATTGGCACAAATGCCCCGCAGGCGGCCAACATTGGAGCCAGCATCAAGCTGACACAATCACCCACGCCACCGGTCGAATGTTTGTCGACAATCGGTCCTTGCAGATTTAAATGATCCCAGCAGATGACTTCTCCTGAATCACGCATCGAAAGTGACAGCGCGGTACATTCTGATGCCGACATGCCTCTCAAAAGTACCGCCATCGCAAAAGCGCCAATTTGGCCGTCACTCGCTGACTGATCAACGACACCTTCGACGAAGGCTTCTATCTCTTGATCGGTAAGCGAATCACCATCACGTTTCTTTCGAATCAGTTCCTGAAGCAATGATCCTTTATTCGCCATAGGGGACCCAAACGTTTTTAACCTGGGTTGCTCGTCGCAGGAATTCTGTGCCTTGCCCCACACTGGCATCCAGCCAGTTACGATCTCCTGATAGCGCCCAAGTTTGCTTGAGATTACCCACTGATAATCGCTCGATTTCCGCGGTCATGGCACGATGTCCTGCACACCAAAGCCCATCGACGTCATTATGTCGCGCAAGCTCGCTCGCAAGGGTTGGTCGGTCTCCGGTAATAATATTTACCACCCCCGCGGGAATATCAGAAGTCTCCAGAATCTGATAAAAATCGGTTGCAACTAACGCCCCCGATTCAGAAGGAATCGTAATGACCGTGTTGCCAAGGGCAATGGCGGGAGCAATCAACGAGATAAGCCCAAGAAGTGCATCTCGTTCAGGACAGATCAAGCCCATCACGCCCACCGGTTCAGGCACCGCAAAGACAACTCGACCCAAAGGGGGTTGGTGCACAGCACCCTCGTACTTGTCGCACCAACCGGCGTAAAAAAATAAACGATTAATGGATTCTTTTACCTGTAAATCGCCATTAGCACCCGTGAGCATTTTAAGACGCTGACTAAATTCATCCGCTCGAATTTCTAAATTCTCGGCCAGGAAATAAAGCACCTGGGCACGATGATGGGCGCTTGCGCTACCCCACTTGCTTGCGCCGTGTGCCGCTTCCACCGCGTTTCGAATGTCCTTCCGATTCCCCTTGCCGACCGTGCCAATAAGCGAGCCGTCACACGCCGCGATGGCGCACGAGTACCCACTATCCGGTCGAACCTGCCGACCGCCAATATAGAGTTTCGACGTTTTGTCCAAATCGCCCGTCGGATTGGACGCAACCGGTGCAACCGCAGAGGCGGGCGGTTGATCATCAGGGGGAAGATCCGACAACGTTTTCCGATAAGCCCAGAGCCCTTCTCGACCGCCTTCTCGACCGAAACCGGATTCACGGTATCCGCCGAATCCACTTGCCGCATCAAATTCGTTAGTGGAATTGATCCAAATCACTCCAGCCTTAAGCTTAGACGCGACCTCGAGTGACAGATTTATATTCTCGCTCCAGATGCTTGCCGCTAATCCGTAACGGGTGTTGTTCGCAATCTCGATGGCCTCCTGATGAGTGCGAAACGTCATCGCGGCTAGCACAGGCCCAAATACCTCCTCCGTCATTATCGTATGAGCAGGAAAAACATCGGTCACCAGAGTCGGGTGAAAATACCAGCCGCTTTCTGGCAGCGGCGTCTCCGTATGCCAACAAGATGCGCCCTCCTTTTTTGCGCCATCGATATATGACTGAATATTTTTCAATTGGCTTTCACTCACGATGGCACCCATATCCGTCGTTTTATCCAGCGGGTTACCGATTCGTAAGCTTTTCATCCGCTGCTTTAGTTTTGACAGAAACGCTTCGGAGATCGATTCCTGCACAAGCAGTCGTGAGCCCGCACAACAGACCTGTCCCTGGTTAAACCAGATACCATCGACCACTCCCTCGATCGCACTATCAACATCCGCATCAGCAAACACTAGAAACGGAGACTTTCCACCAAGCTCAAGCGTTAGGCCTTTATCTGTGCCGGCCGTCAGCGTTCGAATTTCGCGACCCACCTGGGTCGAACCCGTGAAAGCGACTTTGTCGATGTCGCCATGTGATGCAAGCGCGCGACCCGTCTCCCCAGCCCCTGTGACTAAATTGAAAACCCCGGATGGCAGACCTGCATTTTGGGTCAGCTCGGCAAAATAAAGCGCGCTTAGGCTTGTATCTTCCGCCGGCTTCAAAACAACCGTGTTGCCCGCGGCGAGTGCGGGGGCGACCTTCCACGCGAGCATCAGTAAAGGGAAATTCCAAGGGATGATCTGCCCGATGACGCCGTAGGGGGACGTAG
Organism: Arenicellales bacterium nBUS_48; assembly: GCA_051201575.1. Taxonomy (GTDB): domain Bacteria; phylum Pseudomonadota; class Gammaproteobacteria; order Arenicellales; family UBA868; genus UBA868. The sequence goes on from CP179197.1 coordinate 2,499,566, forward strand.
AAGGCATTTCTGAGTCCAACACACTGGCCCATCCGGCATGATGATAAAAATGCCGCGCCACCAGCGGAACATCGATATCCCGAGTTTCTCGAAGCGGCTTTCCGTTATCTAGTGTCTCAAGCACCGCGAGCATCCGGGCATGTTTTTGCACCTGCCGGGCAAGACCGTAAAGGCAACGCGCCCGACCGTTGGAACCGAGCTCTTGCCATGGTTTTAATGCGTTGCGAGCCGCACTGACCGCCCCGTTAATATCGGAGTCGAGCCCCTGAGCGATCGCTGCGAGCTTTTTTTCAGTTGCGGGATTGATGGATTCAAAATGCTGGGTTGCTTGAGACCATTGACCGTCAATCCAATGACCAAAGATGCCATCGTGCGAGTCAATCCACTGCTTTGCTAAGGAAGCATCTTCTGGTGCTGGCCCATACTCCATTGTTTCAAAAAGTTCTCTCACACGTGACATGTTGTTACCCGATCGCGTGGCGATGCGACGCTGAATATTCGCCCGTTAAAAAAAATTCAAGCTGTCGTGATATGTCGCCCAAGAGTCCTGAAGCGCCCAGTCTGAAAAACCGGGAACTCAACCAGTCTTTTCCCAACTCTTCCTGAATCAGTATGAGATAAGCAATGGCATCTTTTGATTTACGAATGCCGCCAGCTGGCTTGAAACCCACCCTGGTTCCTGTTGTATTGTAAAAATCACGGATCGCCCGCAACATCACCAAGCTCACCGGAAGGTTCGCGTTAACCCCCTCTTTACCCGTTGAGGTTTTAATAAAGTCCGCTCCGGCCATCATTGCGACAAGGCTTGCTTTGGAAATATTCGAAAAACTCGCTAGATTTCCCGTGCCCAATATTGTTTTAAGATGCGCATCTCCCGCAGCCTCACGAAAAGCACAAATCTCATCATAGAGTCGCATCCAATCTTCTGTCAGCGCCAAGCCTCGCCGAATAACGATATCAATCTCTGAGGCACCGGCCTCATACGCGCCCCGCACCTCATCAATTCGGGTTTGAAGTGGGGTGAGTCCATCTGGAAACCCCGCGGCAACTGACGCGACCAGGATATCACTCCCTTCGAGCGCCGAAACCGCAGGCGTCACAAGCGCAGGGTATACACAAACTGCTCCGACCTTTAGATCTGTTGCGCTCAGGGCCATCGCAATATCCGATCGAAGCGGCATCCTTGCTTTTGCACATAGCCTTTGAACATTTCCCAGCGTATCAGCGCCATCGAGCGTTGTCAGATCAATACACGTCATGGCGCGCAACAGCCAAGCCGCCTGCCACTCCTTTTTCACTGTCCGGCGACCGGCAAGACTTAAGACGCGTCGCTCAATCGCACTGCGATTGACACGAACGTGTCCCAGCCAATCCAAATCAAGGGGACTTGTTGGATTAACCCGACTAGGGAAGTTTTTCATCCGACTCGGCTTAATCAATGTGATGCCTGCGTCACTCACTTGACAAGCGATCCCATCGTTTAAAAAAACCGGATATTAACTTGGCTAATTGAGGTGCCGTTTCATTACCGACAGTCAGCGTCTGTTCATGGGAAAGATTAGCTTGTAGGCCCGCGGCGTAGTTTGTAATGGCAGCCACTGCAGCGACTTTCATTCCACAATGCCTTGCGGCAATTGTCTCCGGAACCGTAGACATCCCAACGGCATCAGCTCCCAAAATTTTAAAGGCCCGTATCTCTGCCGGGGTCTCAAAACTTGGGCCGAGACACCAGAGATAAACACCCTCATGTAGGTTCAGTTCAGCCTCTGCCGCGGCGACACGAAGATGCCCTTGCAGATCGACATCGTACGCATGTGACATATCTGTAAATCGTGGACCCATTTGTTCATCGTTAACGCCGATTAACGGACTCATTCCTGTCCAATTAATATGATCGGTCAGCATCATCAAATGACCTGGCGGGATAGATTCATTCAAACTCCCGGCAGCACAAGTACTCAATAACAGGCCGCATCCCGCAAAGCGGAGCGAGCGGATAGGATTCGCTAAATTGGCAATGTTGTGACCCTCATAGGCATGCCATCGTCCTTGTAGGCACGCAATCGAACGCCCATGTAAGTTGCCCAAAACAAGTTGCCCCGAATGCCCTTCAACACCTACGGCCTCAAATCCTTCTATCGTCGCATAAGGAATCTGCTGCGCATTTTCAATCGAGTCAGCAAACGAACTCAATCCACTGCCGAGAATAATGCAAGCCTCGGGAGGACGAGAACCGCAGGCCTCTCGAATCTGCATCCCCGCTTTTTCGTAGGATTTCACGAAAGATGCTCTGGTCCGAAAGAATAGGGTAGTAGTTCACCCAGGGTATAGGTTGCCTTTAATCCATTCGGACCGAAACAAAAAATCTTGAGGTCTTGGCTTGCGAATTCGCGAATCTTTTGACGACATCCCCCGCAGGGCGTGCAAATCTCATCACTTTTCGCCATCACAGCCAACTCATAAATTTCCGTTTCTCCCGATGACACCATTGCCGCGATGGCGCTGGCCTCAGCACACCACCCTTGTGGATAAGCTGCATTTTCTACATTTACCCCTGAATAAATTGCGCCCGAAGCCCCTTTGATCATAGCGGCCACAGGAAAATTTGAATAAGGCGCATAAGCGTTTTTGAGTAACGCTTCGAGCTGAGGAAAAAATTCGTGAGTCATATCTTGGCGTCTCGGGATTCCATTTTAGTTATCGTGGTCTCGCTTAAGCGCTATTTTTTTCAAACCACAAAACTTAAACCACAAGTTGTTCATGCTGCGCTGGCAGTGCCGCCCGCCATCCAGTGGCCTAAAATTTCTCGGTCTGCTCCTTTACCGTCAACAATGCCCATGATCTTGCCCTCGAACATAACAGCAATACGGTCTGAAAGACTCATGATTTCATCAAGATCTTCAGATACCAGAAGTACCGCCGAGCCTTCGGCACGCAACGCCAGAAACAACTCCCAAGTGTGTCGAATCGCTTTTGCGTCAAGTCCCTCGGTCGGGTGAGAAGCAATGATGACAGGCGGCTTTCGCCAAGTCTCTCGCCCCAGAATCAATCTTTGAATATTTCCACCTGAGAGAATCCGACACTCGGTCTGCCAAAGATCTGGAACCAATGCATTAAATTTCTCGACAATTTTTTCCGCGTGGGAGGAAATCTGCTGATGGCGCAACACCGTATTTTTGGAAAAAGGGGTCTTTCGGTAATCTTTTAGCACAACGTTTTCAGCGACATACATCTGCTCAACTATACCGATTTCTCGTCGACGCTCCGGAATATGCGCGACGCCACGCTCGATAAACTCTTTTGGCGTTCGTCCCGTCATATCTGCATTTAAAATCCAAACCTCTCCACTGGCCGGTGGCACGAGACCAGTGACCGCCTCTATTAATTCCGTCTGACCATTCCCTGAGACACCCGCAAGACCCATGATTTCTCCACATCTTATCTTCAGGGATATTCCCTGCGAATTAGGTTTTTTTTCAAGTCCTGATGGCACCATTTCAATGGTGTTGAGCGCCAACTCCTCATGTGCAACTTCGGGACGCTCCATATAGTCGGGAACCGTTTCGCCAAAAGTGCGCCGAGTCAGTTCATCTTCATTCGTTTCAGCAATTTGACAGGTGCCCTGGGTCTTGCCGAGTTTCAGCACTGTCACCCGGTCAGAGACCGCAAATACTTCGCGCATCTTATGAGAGATAAATACGATGCCCTTGCCGTCATCCGCCATCGCTCGCAGAACAACAAATAACTGGTCTGCCTCACTTGGCGTGAGTAGCGAAGTTGGCTCGTCAAGTAACAAGACCTCGGGCTCGTGAAAAAGTACTTTCAGAATCTCAACGCGCTGCTGTTGTCCAGCAGACAAGTCCTCCACGCGAGCTTTGGGATCAACCTGCAGGCCGTAACGTTCAACTAACCTCTGGATGCGTTTCTCAACGCCTGCAATCCCATAGGAAAAAAGAGGCGCATCAAGACCAACCATGATGTTCTCTGCAACGGTAAAAGCCGGAACCAGCATTAGCTCCTGATGGACCATTGCGATGCCATGAGCCAATCCCTCCCGGGGAGAGCGGAAATGAACAAGCTTGCCTTTAACCCAAATCTCGCCTTCAGTCTTTTCGTAATAACCCGAAAGAATATTCGCGATAACGGTTTTGCCGGCCCCATTTTCGCCGAGCAGCGTATGGACCTCGCCCGATCGCACGTCGAAATCCAATTTATCGAGAATCAAATGCTCCCAGACACCGGGAAATCCTTTAGAGAGTCCCCGCGCTTCAAGCAGAACATCGCCCTTATCGAGAACAGGACCGGAATCTGATCGCGTCTTCATAAGAATATAATCCTGCTCACTCGCGCAGGTAGGGAACGCCAAGCGCGCTGGGAAAACGAACACGACCAATCATCCCCGCAACCACGGCCAGCGTGACAACGTAAGGCATCATGGCAACAAACTGCCAAGGGATAATGTCCTTGATGCCGGGATACGTCGCTACCCAGGTGGCGAGGCCATCAAAAAACCCGAAAATAAATCCGCCGAGTAACGCCAATAGAGGATTTAAACCGCTAAAAACCACAATGGCCAAAGCGATAAAACCACGGCCCGCCGTGATTTCTTTGGTCACAGCCCCAAACCAATCAATGCTGAGATAGGCGCCAGCCAATCCGGCAAGCACACCCGCAGCAACTGCCGCACCGAGGCGAACCCGATTGACTCGAATACCCGCAACATCGGCCGCCGCCGGATTCTCTCCCACCGCTCTAATCCAAATACCCAACTGGGTCCGACGCAACAACCACCAGACCCCGATTGCAATGGCAACCGTAATCGGCACTAACGGGCTCAAATTGCCAACACCCAAAGGAATGAGCGGGACCTGAACCTCTCGAGCAACGCTATGAAAGCCTGGAGCCCCCATCACCGACAGCATCAGAGCAACGAATCCTAAAGCCAGAAGGTTAATGCCGACCCCGCTGATGAGTTGACTGCCGCGAAGCGACGTACTAATCGTGCCAAAAACGAGGCCAATGAGTGCGCCAACACCCATCCCGGTCAAAAGACCCACCAACGCGCTGCCACTGGCCTGAGCACCGAGCGCGCCTGCCAGCGCACCAAAAAGCAAAATACCCTCCAGCCCTATATTAAAGAGTCCGGCAGACTCCTCGATTGTCTCTCCAATAGCTGCCAAAGTTATCGGTACCATTGCATGCAAAGAGATGAACAGAATTCCCCAGAGGTGAGTAAGTTCCATGACCTACTTCCTGCCCGCCAATCGTTCGCGGGCCAAAAAAAATAATCGACGCAACTCAGGTATTGCAAGCGCAAGAATAATGACGCCTTGAATCACGCGCACCAGTTCAAACGGCACGCCAGGATCGAACTGCATAATCCGACCTCCCGTCATTAATCCACCAAAAAAAATCGCTGCAAAAACAATTCCAATGGGATGGTTTCGGCCGATCATCGCAACACCAATGCCGTCAAAACCCAAATTCACCAACTGAGGTAATCCGCTCAGAACGGCATAGTAAGGTGGCCGTCCCATCACCACAATCGCCCCTGCAAGACCTGCGATAGCGCCGCCAATGAGAAATACTCTCAAAACCTGTTTACGAATACTGATGCCTGCATAGTGGGAGGCATGCGGGTTATATCCCACCGAGCGAATCTCGAAACCGGTGCTTGTTCGCCACAATAAGAAGAAAATCACTCCAACTGTAACCAGGGAAATAAATAATCCGGAGCTCAACGTCGCGTCAGGGAAAACTCGGGTGAGTCGAGCGCTCTCAGAAACAGCAATTGTCCGCTCGCCTCGCTGGGGGTCAGTCAGCACATTAGCGATTAAATAAAAAGCAAAGAAGTGTGCAATCCAGTTGAACATAATTGTGGAAATCACCTCGTGCACGCCTCTGCCCAGCTTTAATAGCGCAACAGGAAGGCTCCAGATCATACCGGCCACCATCGCAGCCAAGATCGCAACGATCCAATTAAAAGGGGCGGGCAAATGCAAAAGACTCACGCTCACGGCCGCCAAGGCGCCCATGTAGAGCTGACCCTCAGCACCAATATTAAAAAGGCCGCCACGCATCGCGATTGCAAAGGTAAGCGCCGTCAAAATGAGGGGCGTTGCATTCGCAAACAATTCCGCCCAGCTGTAGACACTACCCACGCTGCCCACGAACAAAGATCGATATGCCGCAAGCGGGTTATATCCAAACGCCAGCATAATAAAAGCGCCGATCACGAGCCCGACAACTCCCGCCAGTAGTGATTCGGTAATAGGCGTTAGATTACGGATCCAGGAGCTTGGTGAGGACATCTTTTCCTTAAGTCTTGATTGATATTGCCAACAAAAATTTTAATCGGTGACAAAAACAGGGGGCATTTAAGCCCCCTGTTTTATTCAGCCAACCTAGAGTGAAACTCTGATCTTTTTGCGTACCTGGCACGCTAAAAAACCAGTCACCCAAAAGTTCTCATAATTTGGCTACTGGCCTCAATCCGGATATTTCGCCCGAATCTCTTTAATCGTATCGGGACACCAGCCGCAAGGCACTTCGGCTGTTCCATCACTAATCTGTGCTTGAAGTTCAGCCACCGCCTCCCAAATCCAAGCCGGAATATCCTCGCGCATACCGGTCCAGTTTTGGATAATCGCCTGTCTATCCGAAGCGCCGATCGCGCCACCGTTGACGCCAAACTGGATGAAATCTGCCAAATCTTGTTCGCCTGACATGGCAATGCCGCCGTTATGGGGTCCGAGAATCTGAACGCCGCCTTCAAAAGTGCCGTTCACAACGGACTCGATCGCGCTATAGACACCAAAATCAACACGTTTCATCATACTGGCCAGCACGCGGTGTCCGTCACCAAGATAATCTTGGTTAGCATCAACTCCGATCATAAAAGGTGGTCCAGCGGATTTGCCTTTTGCTTCAAGATGTTCTGTGATGGCCTCTAAATCGCCAATTCCCAAAGGACCTGCCACGTTATAGATAACCCCCGCGCCCTGAGCGAGCATGGCCTCAGTGGCCGCCTTGCCTTTCGCAATATCACTAAAGGTGCCAGTGTAGGTCCATAATAATCCCACATCTGAGGCTTTGCCGGTCTTCTCTGCATACTTGGCATTACCCCAATGCATGCCATATCGATAGCCCGCCTCAAACTTATAGAGCACAGGAATCTCGATGCCTAGCACGGCCCCGATCTTGTCATAACCATAGTGGGCGGCAACCATCGCAGAAAGCGCGCCGACAATAGCAGACCCCTTGTTCTCCTCATAGCCAATTTCCATCAAGTTAGGCTTACCGAGCCACGTAACATCAATAATGGCAAACTTCTGGTCCGGAAATTGACCCGCAACCTCTGCCATCGCGTCAGCAATTAAAAAGCCCACCGCAACGATAAGATCAAACTGACCTGAACGTGCTGCGTTTTGCATATTTGGTAAGTAATCCGCTGCAGAATTACTCTGGATCTCGACCACTTCAACTCCAAGATTTGCAACGGCTTCATCCGAACCCTTAAAACCCATGTCGTTAAACGAAAGGTCTCCTCTGCCGCCCACATCAAGAACGAGCGCGATCTTGCCTGCAGCTGATGCGGAGGCCATAAACGGCCCGCCCGCCAGCATAAAGAGCGTCGCAACTAATCCCACCATTCTAAAAAACCATTTATTCACTTCATTCCTCCTCATTTTTGACACAACATCATCGCCGAAAACTAACATTCTAGAGCTTTCACTTAAGACTTTCTGTAGAGACTAAACATCCCGACATCACAGGTCAATCAACATATTAGATTCACGGAGCTCAATCGAAAAAACATTAGTCTGCACTCTTTTAAATGAGCCCTCAGCCTTCGTCTGTCATCTTCCGCCAGAGTCCAACTACACTCTCAGAATCGATGGATAAAATCGGATCATCAAGCGAAATGGATAGAGCAACAGCATAATCATCACAAGCTTCGCACAAAAATCCCCGATCGCCCAACTCATCCATGGCAGTCCTGTTCCTGCAAACGCTAACAAGAAGAAAATCAACGTATCAAAAAAAGACCCCATAAGTGATGAAGCAGCGGGCGCTTTCCACCATACTTTTTCCCGCAAAATATCAAACACTTTAATATCCAGTAGTTGCGCCACTAGGAACGCGGTGCCTGAAGCAAGCGCAATTCGTAACATTGAAAATGCATCGGGATCGTTCCAGAGTGCTTGCCAAGTTGTCATTGATGACTCTTGACTTACCCTGATTGCAATTCCCATCGCTGCGAGCACTGTAAGCACCACGCCTAACGCAAAACCAACTGCAACTACTCTCCGAGCTGATCGAGATCCAAAAATCCGATTCGTGGTGTCAGTGACCAAAAAAGCAATCGGATAAGTAAATGCACCCCAAGTGAGGATAACTGACAAATCAATGCCGAGCAAAACAGCTTTTACAGGATGCTGCACCAGCTCATTGGAGATCAGGATGACCAAGCCCATTGCCAAAACAGAAAGTAACAAGTAATTTTTTTGCGGCTTATCAGTCATTTAATTTTCACTATTTTTTTATTGCGGGCTGGCCCTTAACCAAGAGATTCCGTTTGCAACCAACTTTGAAACATGAGCACACCCCACAGCTGGTGTTCCCAGTTACGCTCACCTCTTAAGTGTTCACCCCATTTTTGCGAGATCAACTGCTCGTTGAGATAGCCCTGAGCTCGTAGCGAGTCCGGACACATCAGATCCTGCGCCCAGTTCTTGACCGGACCACGTAACCAGGCTCCCAGCGGGACAGCGAAACCCATTTTGGGTCGCTCAACCATTGATTGAGGAACATATTCGTGCAAGACCTCCCGCAGCAACCACTTGCCCTGGCCCGCTCTCAGTTTCAATTGCATCGGCGTTTGTGCTGCAAACTCAACCACTCGATGATCAAGTAAAGGCGCTCTCACCTCAAGTCCAGTCGACATACTGGCACGATCCACTTTGGTCAGAATATCGCCAGGTAAATACATCAATGAGTCTAAAAGCATCATTTTGGAAACATGATCGAGATTGTCGAGCTCTATTTTTTTTAGCGGATGGTTTTCGAGATCGTAAGCCTCGCTCAACACCAACTCTCCGGCATTCGGCCAGATCGAGATAAGCGATAAATAAGCATCGTTAAAATCACGACTGCCCATCAAGCCTAACGACTTATACAGCTTATCGCCAAGCAAAGGCGTTGATAATGGGCCTTTCAGATATGATCCAAATCGCTCTCCAAAACGATTCCATTTTTCTGGAGATCGCAGTTTGATGGTTCCCGCGATCAGCTTCTGAAATGCCGAAGGAATCGTTGATCGAAGTTGAATTAATCGTTGTCCCCACAAGTAGCGGTTATACCCGCCAAAAAGCTCGTCACCGCCATCACCTGACAGCGCCACCTTGATTGATTTTTGTGCCAATCTTGAGATCAAGATCGTCGGGATTTGAGATGAGTCCGCAAAAGGCTCACTGTAGATTGCTGGCAATTCTGGCACAACTGATAACGCATCATTCCCCGAGACGTAAAGCTCGTGATGCGTCGTGCCGAGATGTTCCGCAACTGATTTAGCGAATTTCGCCTCATTATGATCCTTGCTATCAAAACCAATCGAAAACGTATCAACCGGCCGATCGCTTAGTTCCTGAGTCAATGCCGTAATAAGCGACGAATCAATACCACCAGACAACAGCGTACCCACAGGAACATCCGCATTCAGTTTATTTCCAATAGTTGTGCGGAGCAGGTTGCGAAGATTTTCTTTTGGATTATCTAATACCGAATAATCCTGTTCCGAAGAAGAATACTGCTCACTTAAATTCCAGTAAAGCCGAGGGGAAAAAAAAGCAGGGTGCCCATCCGCGGCTGGCGAGAAATTCTCTGGCGCGCTTTTTTGCGCCGCCTGATCTAATTCCAAAAATGCGCCCGCAGGGAGTTTGTAAACGCCTTCAAAAATTGAAGCTGGATCAGGCACATAGTTGTGTTGAAAAAAAAGCCCTAACGCGTTCAGATTGATTTTTCGTTGCCATCTCGGAATCGAGCGAAACGCGCTAAGTTCTGATGCAAATACAAACATGTTCTCGATCCAGCCATAGTAAAGCGGCTTCTCACCCATACGATCGCGAACAAGAACCATACGCTTCTCTTTTTTGTCCCAAAGCACAAAAACGTACATCCCTACAAAGCTGTCCAACGCTTTTTTAAGAGGCCAGTGGGTTAATGCATTAAGGAGGACCTCTGTATCCGATTGATCTCGAAACTGAACGCCTTCTCTCTCAAGCGCACTTCTTACCTCTTTGTAGTTATAGAGCTCCCCGTTAAACGTAACGACAAAGCGGCCACATTTTGAAACCATCGGTTGGGCGCCGCCTGACAAATCAATAATGGATAGCCGACGGTGGGCAAGCACGATACCGTCGGCTTCGTCTTGCCAAACCCCTTTTGCATCAGGACCGCGATGGGCAAGGCGTTGCTGCATCTGCTCACCGATTTCTCGAAGTGCACTCGCAGAGTTTCGGCCCGTCATGTCTCGAAATCCAGCAATTCCGCACATAGATATACGCGCCCTTAACCCGGAATCAAAAGTTGTTCGTAGACTTCAGCGAAACGACTTGCCGCCCTACCGAGCGTGTATTCTTGACGAGCACGCTGGCGAAGCGACGCGCCGATCGATCGACGTTTATCCGCATCGGAGTCGATGACATTAGTCAGCGCGATCACTAATTTCTCAACACTTGAAGGCGGGACAACGAGTCCATTATCTCCCACCATTTGGCGAACATCCCCAACATCGGTCGCCACACAAGGCAATCCCATTATCATGGCTTCCAAAACGACGTTGGGACAACTTTCTCCGATGGAAGAAGAACAGAAAATATCCATCCCGTTGTACAACCCAGCCACATCGCTCCTTGGCCCTAACAAATGGAGCCATTGGCTGGCTTCATCACGGTCAAGATCGCTCGTCAAATCACTATTCTGCCAGTCAACCCCGTCACCAACCATAATCACATTTAAAGACGGGTTGTGCTTGCGGATTTGATTTACCGCCTGCAAAAAAGTTCGATGATCTTTTTGCACATCGTAGCGTGCCACATGGCCAATAACGATGGCGTCAGGCGTAATTCCCAATTTGGCTCTAACCTCGTCTCGAAGCGAGCGATTCGGCATAAACTTTTCAGGGTCAACACCGTTAGGAAAAACGATGCTTTTTGTTCGATCAAAACCGACTGCCTCATGTGCGGCTCTTGCCGCATCAGAGTTGTAAAGAACTGCACCAGAATTTTTTTTGGAGAGTTTCGCTCCTATCTGGATCATAGTCATCGTGAGCTTTTTATTCACTTTTGGCGACAGATTGCTTTGGCGGATCGCCCATAAAACCGGAATCTTTAACGTTTTTGCTGCCAACCCGCCAAGAAGATTCGCGTGATACATCCAGGTTTGGACGATATCTGGCGCTTCTTTTTTAAGTATGGCTCTTAGCCGCCAAAACCCGATCACGGCATGACCCGGAGAGGTTATTCCCAATGAAATAACGGAAATTCCTTTTTTTGCATAGGCATCGACGCAGTCGCCTGTCCCCGTTAGATAAATAACAACTGACTGGAAACCTGATTTTTCAAGTTCGGGAATTAATCTCAACAAGAACGTTTCTGCGCCGCCGACGCCAAGCCCCGTAATGATATGTGCGATTTTCTTCATTGATAGAGAGGAGTTTAGCGCTTCGCCAAGCGCGTGGCGGGCGTATTTTATTAGAATTTCAGAAAATCAAAAACTACTGAACGTTAGAAACCAAAAAGGGTGGCTTTAGTCGCCTCACCCAGATACTTGCGTGGGTCAAAAGCTGATGGATTGTTGTGCATATATCTTCGAATAGCACCCGTTGATGCCATTCTAAGGTCAGTATCAATATTCACCTTACGCACCCCGTGTTTAATCCCTTCCTGAATCTCCTCTACCGGAACGCCGTAGGTTTCCCCCATATCGCCGCCAAATTCATTAATGATGGCAAGCCAGTCCTGAGGCACTGAAGATGAGCCGTGCATGACAAGATGCGTATCTGGGATGCGCGCGTGAATTTCTTTAATCCGATCAATGGCGAGGATATCGCCGGTCGGCGGTCGGGTAAATTTATAAGCGCCATGACTGGTTCCAATGGCAATGGCTAGCGCATCGACGCCCGTTTCCTTCACGAACTGAGCCGCTTCCTCACCGGCCATGCCGCACTAAAAGAAAAGCCAACCGAAATTCTCAAGATCGAAAACCCACAGCGGTGCAAAAATGAAGTGTTATAACTAAAAAACATGTAAAAATCATGTCATACCCTACAAGTCTTTATTTCTTTGACGCTATCTCACAGGCTTGATGGTAATTTTCCAAAGTTCCAACATCAATAAGAGTTTCCCGAATATGGTACGACTGTATTCTTCCTAAATAATTTCTTATCACTTCAGTGCTGAAGTCCGTTGCCGCATCAAGCTCCCGAATCATTTCAGAGGAAAGAATATAAGCAGCAGCATTAGCAATTAAAGAGGGTGGATTATTTACCTTTTCGTGAAAATCAACTACGACCCCGCTCGAGTCAAGCTCTACTACCCCGCATTGCTCTGGTCTATCCGAAGTAAACGTCATCATTGTCATTAAACAATTTTTTGACCGACCCTCGTGAGCTGCTATAAATCTTGAAAAATTAGCCAAACAGTAATTGTCGGCATGTAAAAGCATTCCATCTTCGTTGGAAAAAAAATCCCGATTAGCTAGCAATGTCCCAGCAGTTCCCAATAGCGTTCTCTCCTCTACAAGCTGAACCTGGGATTTAAAAGTACTTTGTGCTATAAATTTCACCACTTGGTCTTGTAAGTAATGCGTATTGACCAGAAACGGGCCTATACCGGCGGCACTAAGACGTTCCAGCCAGATTTGCATAAGAGGCACGCCGTTGATCGGGACCAAACATTTCGGCGTGTTACTCGTAAGAGGTCGGAGTCGGGTGCCAAGGCCAGCGGCAAGCAATATCGCCCTCAAAATCTTAACTCATCAAGAAGCTCTTGCCGCAAGAGAGGTTTATTTCCTACCCTTCTCACCTGGCACGAGGAAGCTATAGATCCAATATAGATCGCCTTCCAAATATCTTGGCCGCTGGCCAAACTTAATGCTGCAGAAATTAAAAACGCGTCTCCTGCTCCAGACACATCAACAGGATTAGAATTAAGAGCCGGCACCTGATCGTCAGTCCAATCATTAACCGCCGCATCCGGACGATGCAGAAACACCCCCTCTGAACCTAATGTAATAGGAATAAATCTAGCGCCAGTCTCGGAACGAAGCTTCTCTGAAACGCCAACAAGTCCAGAAACATTATCTCTCACCGCGAGACGCGCTTCACGCTCTGTCGGCGTTATCAAATCAACACCAGGAAATCGGCATATATCTCCAATCTGCGAAGACGACTGACTATCAGCCGCTAGAAATACCCCTTTCTTAGAGCCTGAGTTAATAATTTTTTTTATCATTTCTTCCGAAAAAATCCCGTAGCTAAAATCTGAAAAAACAATGAGGTCAATTTCTGGCAAGTAATCAGACACCCGACCTAAAATTTTTTCTGAGATAAAACTATCAATTTGATGATCTCGAAATTCGTTTAACCGGAGCAACGTTTTGTTGTTCGCACGATATCTAGTCTTGCGAGTTGTTGGTCTATCTTCATCAATAATCACATCAGTCGTAACACCGAACTTTTCAAGCTGTTGAACAGCCCACCGACCTATTTCGTCGTCACCACAGACAGACAGAAAATATGTCTTTCCACCCAACATCGCCGAATGCGCAGCAACAATACCAGCCCCCCCCACAAAACTCTCCTCTTCAAGAGGCGCGACAACAACAGTTGGATCCTCTGACGATAATCCAATGGGCTGACAATCAACATAACGATCAACAATTAGATCTCCAATGACTAAAGTATTAATCGCAGACATAGCATTCACAGCTTCAGCCAACTGAGTGCTAAAAATTTGATGACGATCGCGAAATTCCCGCCCAGTCTGAGACCCTATATCGTCATACTCCGTCTCGGACTTAATTAGAGAGCTACTGCTCAAGCGGGAATCTCCTCCCGCAAATTTTAATTGTCCACCATATTCTTCAACAATCCCTAACTCTAAATTTTCAACATGCTCATGCTCCTTACCCTTTAAAACGATGTCGGGCTTTATCCTCAAAAGCGTCGATCGAAGTTCACTAACTAGAACTACTTGGTCAACCCACTTGTTTGCTTTTACGCCATCAAGACGATCATCTTCCCCGATAATAATTCCACTAGCGTCAAGAAATTGATCAGCATAAACCCCCACAACAAGGACATCAGAAATTTCTTTGGCATGACGAAACAAGCGTAAGTGTCCAGGATGAAGCACATTAAACTTTCCAGAAATGAAACAAAATTTTTTTTTCATAATTAGATGTTTAAACTCATTTTTCGGTCAACCTTAATCAAATATTCTCGACTTCTTTACTTTCTAAGTTGGCAGTAAATAAAGAGAAATAGACCTTATACTCGCCGAACGATTCTCAAATGCGCTACCTAAAAACAGTCGACTAGGAAATTCTCAATTAATTTAAAAATTGTATTTTCTTTTTATCCGATCTCTCGTTGCGCTTTCCAGAGGAACAACTACATTTTTCGCATCTTCTCTAGGACAAAGAATTAGAATCCCCAAGTGCTCAAAACCCCAGCGACTATCATCTTCATCAAAAAATGCTTCCACATTTTCGAGGCCACTCTCTGTTGCTCCCCAAGTCGCGCCAATTGACGATCCGAAAATTATAATACTACCCCTATCCCGCTTACTGGCAATCTCATTTTTTAGCCTCGCAAGATAGTGATAATGATTTTCAAGGATTGGAAAAAGATCTTCATGCTCACTTAATCCATAACTTATTCGACTTCTAGACACCGAGTTTTCCGAAACGGAAGCAATAATTGAACGCTCTTTCTAGACCCAGTCATCTGAAATATGCTCGACATCGTATCCAGATTGCCGCAAAAGACTCTGAATTGTCTCTTTGGTAAAAAAAGTTCCGTGGTCAGCTATAACTAAATCTAATGGGTTTTTAATAAGGTAGGGCACCTGAACAAATAATTTACCGCCCGGCTTTAACAGTTTCCGAATCTCCATCAATTCTTCACAGGGACTGAAAAAGTGTTCAACAACATGAATCAAGCTAATTCGATCAAACCTAATACTTGGTTTAGAGTTAATTGAAAAATATTTTTTAGTCGTAGACAGTTTAAATTTCTCTGGAGGAGTCGATCCAAAATCGCAACCATATAAAGAGCAACCGCTCGAAACTTTTTCTATCTCTTCTAGAAAATGCCCTTCGCCACAACCAAAATCGAGCCACGCCAAATTATTGGACAAAAAAGTACGCTTCCGCAATTGCTCTATTAAAATTGAGGACCGGCTAACTCTTGAAGATAATTTAAATACTTTTTGCTCTTCACCTTGCCCTTGACGATGTGCCTCATAGTTAGAATAAATCTCTTCACAATCTGACCTCCATTGAGTTGTTCGGGGACGGTAGACGATTTTACAATTTGAACAAACCAAGAATCCCTCGCCGCTTGTGAAAGGACGACAATCTGAGGTAACAGTCTGAAAGTAACGAAACTCTTCATGGTAGACCTGAGTACTCGACTGCCCACAACTTATACAAGCCACTATTAGGCGCTCAATGTCGTGAACCGCGGTATGTCAACTAACTCAGATCTTGCTCTCTGGACAAGACATCGTGAACATCCTAGCCGATCCGCTACGGTTTGAGCATAAGAAAAATAAGAAACATCTGCATCGCCAGACAGATGATGAATGCCATTAGCACCTGAAATAGCCAAAGTATCAATTGTCTTAATCACCTTCTCAACAGGTAGCGGAGCTAAATTAACGTTTGTAAACGCACTTATAAATTGTCCATTAATCAGTTGCTGTCGCCACCTTTTAAGTAAATCCCAATCATCATGAACTACTTTAGTGAGTCGCAACACCGCCGATGCGTCAAAGTTAAGAGCGTAACGCTCAACCTCTAATTTTTGCCGACCATATTCTGAGGTGGGACAAGCACTATCGTTAGGTCGACAATATGGGCGTGACCCGTCAAAAACTTGATTGCTCGATAGAAACAAGATTCTTCTCGTTTTCTGACGAATCTGCTCAATAAATCGGATGGTATTAGTTACATTGATCAATCTCGATCGGTCGAGATTCTCTTGGCACTCTGCTATTTTTGTAATCCCTGCGCAGATCACAACAAAGTCAAACTCAAGATTAAAGATGGCGTCCCAAACGCCAGTTTCGAGGCATAAATACGGCTGATTTTCTGAAAGTTTCTCTTCCTGCCTAGTAGTTGATAAGAAAGAAATTCCTCTTTCGCGCCAATACTCAGCCAATCTTTTTCCGATTGCGCTGTCACCTCCAACAATCAAACGCATTTTTAATTTGCTTCTTCAAACACTTTTTTCTTAGAACAACAAACCGCAATCAAATACTGTGCCATGGGGAAAAATCCTGTGTGCACCACCTCGTCATTCATCGAAAATATGAAAACATTATTAAAATAGCCTTCCATAGTAGTTCGAAACTCTTTCCCACTTTTACAATTAATATGACCCTCCTTACTTAGTGGGGAAGCAAAAACCTGAGACTCGAAACTAGGCATCCCCAATATTACAACTCCATGTTTACTTAATGAATCGCAGATATTTTTAATGAACGCCATCTCTTTTGAGATTGGAATATGCTCAAGAACATCGAGCGAGTAGATTGCGTCAAACTTCTCCCCTGAGAGCGGAGAACTGAGAATATCATGCGTAATCGCATTAATCTCTAAGTTATCTCCATGAATCTTTGCTCGCTTGAAACGTTCAATAAAGTACGAATCATAGTCTGAGATAAGAAGCGAGCCCACAGACTGACGGACTACTCGCGATGCAAACCCGTCCCCGCACCCGATCTCTGCAACTCGACCATAGTCACTCAGCATTTTAGCGACAAACTTATAACGAGATAAAGTGAATGCGAAGCGCTTCGGATCCGAGTACCAAGTGAGATTACTCATTGGACCAAGAGATTGGAGTCCAATATTATCTTCAAGGTCAATCAGACTTTGATTAACAGGGTCTTTGGTTTTTTGCATGCTCATTTCCTTCCCCGCAGAGAACTTTCTTATTTAAGACTTTACATACTAAGTTACGTCAACGTATCGAACCCAACTCAAATTATGGCTATTAGTAGCAGTCGGCAAAAAAATCATAATATCTGATTAATAGAAAAATTTTCCGGCAATCACGTCGATAACAGTTCTTACGCAAGTCCTTCTGCGCTATCGACTCAACAATAAATTTTTTAAATGACCAAATTCACATGGCAATTAGACATCTTCCACTCACCGATGCTGATCTCATATCTTGGATAGCGTCGTTGATTCTATCCAAAGAATAAGTACCCGAAACAAGTGGTGATAGATCTAAAAGACCTTTCTCACTAAGGGCGAGGAATCTTGGTATGTCTTCCTGTGGATTCCCATCCCCCCCATGGGTGCCCGTCAAAACTTTTCCGAAGTGAAGAGGCAGAGTCGAAATCGAAGTTTTTTCTCCTTCCTTTGGCACTCCAACCAGAACTGTTTTTCCTTTTGATTTAGTTAACTCAATACATTTAGAGATAACTTCCGGTGCCCCAGTATTGTCAACTACGAGATCCGCACCTGTCGGCCCGACGATAGACAAAACTTGGTCACTCCAAGTTGAGTCTCTATTCAGAACGCTATGAGTTGCCCCGATTCTTATCGCGAGATCAATCCGATTTTGGTGTAAATCAACAGCGACAATTGGATTAGCCGAAAGAAGGCTTGCCCCTTGAATAACGTTAAGACCCACCCCGCCAGCTCCAACGACAACAATCGACTGACCCATTTTCAGAGCGCCTTTATTTTCGATTACTCCAATTCCAGTCGTTACCGCACAACCAAAAAGCGTAGCCAACTCTTTAGGAAAATCTCCAGAAATCTTAGTCAATCTATTTTCTGAAACTACTGCGTAACGATTGAATGTTGTCACAAATCCAGCATTTAATTTGTTCCCCCGCCATGAATAAACTGGCGGCTTCGATTGAATCCCTGAGCCCGCACGCCAATGCATCACAACAGAATCGCCCTCCTCAACAGTTGAGATTCCGGGGCCAGTCTGAATAACTTTGCCGGCACCTTCATGCCCTAATAAATGAGGTAGATAACGATCAAAGCCTTTCGCTCCATCGATCTCGCCAATCTGAGACCCGCAAATGCCACTGAAGTCAATCTTTACAAGAACCTGCCCAACACCAAGAAACTCAGGAAGCTCTATCTCGTCAATAACTAGCGGCGTCCGCTGCTCTACTAGTATCGCAGCAGATGTTTTTCTAATTTTTATTTTCATTCGAAATAAATAAACGAGTGATCCCCAGAGTACCCAGCATAATTAAACCACCACTCCCACTCTTCGGGTGTGCAAAAAGCCTCGCAAGTCACCTGCCAATACAATAAATTAGCTTTCTCCTGCTCCGTTCGGTACGATTCCACACAGAGATACTTGTTATCCTTACCCACTCGCTCAAACTCTTTCAATGCCCGATCGAGCTGAAAGTTAAAAAGGTTATGAAACGTATTTATTGAGATAACCAAGTCAAAATAATCATCGGGCCAGGGTAAATCGACTGCATTACCAACTTTGAGGCGCCCCTGAATTTCCTTCTTCGCGTTCTCTATCGCATATTCAGATATATCGATTCCATAGACTTCCGCATCAGGCCTGACCTTCAAGAAATCAAATAACAAGAATCCCTTGCCACATCCCACATCTAAAATTCTAGGATTTTCAGGGAGCTCATAGTGGCTAACCAGCTCTCTAGCAACTTTCTCCCAACGACCTGGTAGGTATTGATATCCACCATAATTAATCCTTCGGTCGCCATCCCAGTAATCAAACGCCCACTTTTTTGCAAGTTCAGCGGCTCTCGCCTTGGGAAACTCCGACTCATTCACTCGAGCCAAATAATCACGCTCTGTACTCTTATGTAAAACAGACATAACGTCTACATACGCCATCACAATTCACCTATAAATTTAGAAAAATAGCGTTTCGCCTTCTCTAATTGACTTTTCTTTCCCTCGTTTGAATGCGCATTCGCATGTTTTCGGCGAGCATCACCTTCGGTAAGAAAATTATTCAACAAAATACAGCACCATTTGACACGATATAACAACAGTATTCTATCTACATACTCTGACAATCTCTCGTCTTTCAGCCAATTCGCCATTGCGTTAGTAAAAAATTCAGACTGATAATCGCTAACTGGGACATCCGGCTGACAGATAAAGTCACAAACAAGTTTTACCGGATCATCCCATCCTGCATACTCAAAATCCACGAAGTAGATTTTTTCGTCGTACTTTAAGACATTATGGAATCCAAAATCGGAGGGTGATAGGATGCGGAGCCAAGTCGGGGTATCTTTAAAGCGTTCAACATTGTCAAGATTTTGTCGCGAAACACAAATAGATCTCTCAAGCGACTGACTCAATTGGTTGTTCACAAAATTAAAAGCTTCCGGCTCTTCTTTCTCTTGAATTTCTTTTCTAAGTTTAGTCACTCTTTGCTTAACCATAAAAATATGAGAATCGAGTGACCAGCATGCTTCAGAAGCTTCGTGGATTGTCTTCGCCTGCGGCTGATATCTAACATCATTAATTTCCCGCAAAAAAGATACTGCTTGACTCACATCTGAGTCAGTTACTGCAGAAACGTGAGCCCCTAAAAGATACTCATATATCCCAAATCCAAGATATTCATCTTTACCCAGGGGCTTAGCCACTGGAAAAACACCTAAATGGTTCAGCAGGCTCAAGAATGCGTACTCAGACGCTAGACGGTCGCGACTGTCATTTGCGTGCTTATGATAAATCTTTAATATCGCGCAATTGTTTACGGAACTTACTTTATAAACACGACTATTTCGACCAGTCTTCAACTCAGAAATCGATGCTTCGCGAAAGCCTCTCGTCTCGAGGAATTGGGTTACCGCTTGATCGGGAATAGCTTCAACAGTCATAAATAACTTGCGGCAAGTCTCTCCACTTAGTGATTTCGCGCAAAGACATCTTATGCTGTCTACTTTTCACCTTATGCGGATTGAAATGAATTTTTTGGACATTGCCAGGTATTAATCTCAAAACTTCCTGCAGGTCATCCAGAAAAAAATCGCAGTGCTGATCATGAATTCTTTCAACTTTTTTTTGTATTGTGGTCTCAAAAAAAACTTGAGACCTGCTCCATGCCAGACCTGATTTTGAAAAAAAATTATGTGTCTCAAGCCAATGCAAAGCGGCCGCATGTAAATCGTAGGGCGGGCCTATATAAGGATGTCGTGTCTTATGGCTAATTAAAACAATTTTTGTACCTTTTTCTGTCAGTGCGGACAAAGTCTGAATGACGCCTTCGAAGATAGTCGCACTACGGATTCCAGGTCCATAAACTTCGCCCTGCAACTCGGTCCAAGCCGTTTCTGAAATCGAATCAACAAGAAATTTTTTAATCGACGCCTTATCGCGACCAATTTCGTCTGGGATATGATACTTTTTTCTCGCGCAATCGTAAAACACGTTGTCGTAACAAATTATCGTGTTGTCAAAATCTACACCGAGAACTAATGACAATTACAAAAAACTCCAAATATGCTTATGAATTGATTCAGCATCGAGTCCAAATGACTCACGCGCTTGATGCTGACTACCGCAAGCTGAGAAAAATTGATCTGGAAGGCCTACATTGATTAGTCGAGAGACTGCGATTTTCCGACTATGCGCCCACTCAAGAATCGCACTACCAGCACCACCAGAACGACTATGCTCCTCAATGACTACCACCCTATCAAAATTAGCAAACACCTTCTCTAAAAGTAGTTCATCTAATGGCTTGACGGTATGCAGACTGGCTAGCATGGGCGATATGCCAGATTTTTCCAAAAGCTCAGCTACCTTGAATGATACTCCCAGCATATTTCCCACGCTGAGCAAAGCGACTTTTTTGCCATTACGCAAAACGATCCCTTTGCCAATCTCAAAACTTGGATCTTCCTGATGAATCGTTGGCTCACCTTTTTTGCCTAGACGAAGATACACGGGTCGCTTCAAGTCGGCAGCAGCTTTAAGCGCTAGTTCAACCTCAAGCGGATCGCCGGGGCATACGATGTGCATATTGGGCAACATCCGCATTAAAGCAATGTCTTCCACAGAATGGTGGGTCGCACCAAGACTCGCATAAGATAACCCTGCGCCAGTGCCTACAATGATTGCGGGATAATTTGGATAACAAATATCCAATCGAATCTGCTCAAGACATCTAACAGTATTAAATGGTGTGATCGTATATGTAATCGGAAGTAGTCCAGTCGCGGCTAAGCCAGCCGCAATTCCCGTCATGCCCGCTTCCGCAACTCCACAATTAAAAAAACGATCGGGATAATTTTCTTTAAATTGATCAAACAAGCGATTTCCGATATCGCCTGCGAGCAAAACAACGTCATCTCGAGATTGGGCCAATTCGGTGACCGCTCTTGCAAATGCGTTTCTCACGTCAAACCCAACTCGATTCGAGCTGCAATTATCTCTTCCCTAGTTGGAATTCGATAATGCCAGTTATTATCATCCTCCATAAACGAGATACCTTTGCCTTTAACGGTATGAGCAATTAATATTTTTGGCCGCGTTCCTAAATCAGAATTCAATTCTCTTTCGAGCAAAATGTGATCATGGCCATCGACTTCTTTCGCGTCCCAACCAAATGCCCGCCATTTATCAACCAACGGATCAAGTGCTAAGACGTCGGTGGACCTTCCGGTCGCTTGCCATTTATTAAAATCAACCACTGCGCATAAGTTTTGCATCCGATGGCGTCCTGCAAACATTGCTGCCTCCCACGTAGACCCTTCGTTACACTCCCCATCACTCATCACTACGAAAACTCGGAAGTGCTTCTGCTGTATTTGAGCTCCCAACGCCATGCCATTCGCGATTGGTAGGCCATGTCCCAACGAGCCAGTAGCGGCCTCTATCGTTGTAAGATACGGAGAAGGATGCTCCTCCAAAAGCGACCCCTGTTGCCCATATCCAAGTAGGTCTTGATCAGAAAGAATTTTTTGACGAGCCATCACCGCATATAAAGCCGCTGCCGCATGACCTTTGCTCAGGATAAATCGATCTCGATCTTCCCATTGTGGCTCACCCAGGCGAAAGCGTAAAACCGATTGATATAAAACAGCAAGAATGTCTAAACAAGACAGTGACGAGGCAAGATGTGCGGCGTTTGCCCTATGCGATAACTCGAGTACCTGAGCGCGCAATTCAGCAGTGATCAATGACCAATTCAATTAAGAACTTAGCCCCAATTGCTTCATCCACTTTACCGTATAGCATTGATCGGATTCAACCAATTCCCCAGATCTATAGCGATCGATAATCTGGTCAATCGCGTCAGCGACGCAAAATTTAGGCATAAACCCAGTCGCAATCAATTTATCTGAATTCTGTCGATACGACCGTGGATCGTTTGACTCAGTAACCACTATTTCTGACGGTAGTCTTTCTCTCACCTGCTGTGCTATCGATAAAATCGAGATATTTTCGAAGCCCGCGTTATAGCAACCCGACGGTAAGTGTGAATTACCAAGAAAGTGCTCGTAAACTCCCACCATATCTTCAATATGAATATTGGGCCTAGTCTGCTGGCCGCCAAAAACCGTAATGACCTTATTTTTAAGCGCCTGCAGCGTTAACAAATTTACACTAACATCTAAACGCATTCTCGGAGACCAACCGCAGACAGTAGCAGGACGAATACAATGTACCTGCATCTCACCTTGATAGCTCAGCAAGACACGTTCGGCGATCATTTTTGTTTTGTTATAGACAGATATTGGCACTAGCGATAAATCTTCCGTTACATCTGGCTCATCTTTTATTCCGTAGACGCTGCCAGAGCTCGCAAAAATAAAATGCTTTACCCCAGCTCGCACCGCGCGATCGGCAAGCTGCTGAGCAGCAAGAACATTAACATCCCATGATAATGTCGGATTTAGCTCTACACCAGGGTCATTTGCAATATTTGCCAAATGAATGACCGCTTCAATTCCATCAAACGGAATTTTATCTACCTCTCTGATGTCCCCTTTTATAACTCGCAACCGGGGCTCTGCTGCAAGATGATTCCCAAACCATTGTGTATCTATCACGATAACATCATGGCCAACAGAAATCAGTCTCTTAGTGAGCATTGTGCCCTTATAGCCACACCCCCCGGTTACTAAAATTTTCATAGGTTATGACTCAGTTTTTGTGGACATAGGTTTGCGGCTGATTAATCAGGGTGTCGAGATTATGATCCAGCCATTTAAGCGTCTCGTCGATACCGTCATCAAGACCAACGGTGTCAGTCCAGCCTAACTCCTCTCGAAGCTTTTCACTATTAAGAAGATAGGCCTCATCTTTTCCCAGCCGATCAATCGAAACCTCAACCAGATCATCAAACTCGACTCGCGCCTTAACCGCAAGTTTCTCAACAAGCTCCCTTATCGATATTGGCTTATTAGTTGAAATATGAAAGGAGCTTCCGGCCGTAGAGTTCATCGCAATACCGTAAGTAGCAGATGCAACATCTTTAATATAAATAAAACAACGCGTGGACAATCCTCCGCCATGCAAGCTTAATTTCTGGCCTGTCCTAGCACAAATCAAGGCTCTCGTGATAATTCGGTAAAGCTGCTGACCGGGGCCATAAACATTTGCCGATCGAGTAAAAACAACCGGAAATTTATAAGCATGAAAAAAACTTTTTAGGTGCATATCACAAGCGGCCCGAGATACAGCATACGGCGTACTCGGTTCGAAATGATCATGCTCAGTGATCCAACCATCGGTGCTCCCATAAACTTCAGGAGTCGTGACGTGCACATACTTTCTTAGGGACTCTAATTTACGCAAACCGTCATGAAAACGAACTTGCGCTACTACATTAGTTTGGTACCAATCGACTGGGCTTTCCCAACTTTGGGCAACCATGCCTTGAGCTGCAAAATTAACAATAAATTCTGACTTCGAGTCACGGATTAACGCTAAAATCTTTTCTACGTCACTATTTAAGTCAGCTTGATAAAATTGGAACATCTTTTGATGATTGCGGTTTTGTTTGTAAGGCAAGAAAACTGGATCTGGCTCGGGCGATCGGCTGATACCCAAAACTTGGTGGCCTTGATTGATAAGGAAATCGCAAAAGTGAGCTCCCGAAAAGGAGTTGCTGCCAATAACGGTAAAACACGCTGACATAGAACGCGGCCTCTAAATCTATTTTTTTCCGAAAATCACAGTAAAGATTCTGGCCACGACGCATAACCTCGGACCTGAAACCACTGTTCTAATCAGATATTTTATTACAAATTAAGGGTTTTTTTCACCTGATTTCAAAAAACACGCTTATTGATTTACTGTGTCCGTATCCCAGTTTCTATTTAGATAAAAGTCACTAATCGCACCCGACTCCATACTCGATCGAGCAGCTGACTTATATTTATTTCTAAGGACCTCCTCTGCCTTGGATGCAACCAGAATATAATTTTCCCCGGCAATTATCTTTTTCGCAGCTTCTTTGATCCTTGATCTTGCAAGTTTCTGTAGATCACTCTGGGGGCATTCAGAATTTCCTACTAACGCTAATGATTCGATAACCGCTGACTTGATTTCTTGGGGAGTATTTTCAACCATCTCATAATTATCGGCCACATCGCAAGAGGTAGGCAAAATATCTGGCATCAATGAGATGACCTCTTTAAGCCCCAAGAACCTTCTCTGACTCTTGCAGTACACATGCTTCGGCAAACCCCTATCTCGCTCTCTAATAAGAGTTCCGCCCACTAAATCATACATGTTTAAAATTAGCATTTGACGAGCAAATAAAATAGCAATTTCCATTGGACCGGAGATGGTGCCAACGTAGAGACGACACTGGGAAATTAAGAATAAATCCATTAAATCTGATTTTTCAGGCAAGAAGGGGTAGTCGATCACGTTATCCATTTTTGGTAGCGGAGCCATTGATGAATCGCCAAGACGAATAACCCAGCCACCTAAACGTGTCACTTCCTTAATGGCTGATATGCTGCTAACAATATCGGAATTACGATGTTCCCGGCGTCCCTTATCTTTTCTAAATCCACTATCTCGAACATGCCAACAAACAAACCAATCGGTCTCACAAATTCCCCACCGCTTTAAATATGACCAACATTGATCAGATAAATTCGTATTAATCGAGGGGGGTTTATAGTCCTTTATTTGATTCGACCACTTCATACTTTCTACAACTGCCCAAGAAAATATATGTTTATGCTGATGAGGCTCATTCACCCAAAGCCGGTCAACACCAATACATGGAAAATTGAAACTTTCATAAAGTCGTTTCTTAGTGACTCGAAATAACCCACGACTGAAAATTCTCAGTGGAAGATAAATCGCGCTCAGCAATAAACCTGTTGAATAGGACCTTATTCGGCTGGACTTACAGAGATAGGGGGAATCAAGGTACATCAGTTCTGAATTTGTCAGTCGATAGCCATGCAGAAGAGGAAAATCTAAATGCTCATGGAGGCTCACCTTCAAACCTTCTCTTTTCGCCAGAAGAAGGGCGTAAAAAATTTCTTCTGCTCGATTCCCAACCGCATATGGATGCGGCGTCAGAAAAAAATGATTTCGGTTCATAAAAGAAGGCAGAAAATGTTTAAATTTGATTAGTTTCGATCAACTTTCTACTTTCCAAAATCAGAGATAAAAAAATTTTGACAAGTCTATAACGAACGCCAATTTTGTTAGCACTCAAACGGAATCAATCAAGTAATCCACTACAGACAGGAGCCAGATATGGTGGGCCATTTCAACATGGTTATAGGATTCACTCGGAACCCAAAAATTTACGTCCCCGATCTCTTTAAGTGGATTCTCTGATGAAAATCCTGACAATGTAACCAACTTTAAGTTTAGATTAAATGCACAAAAAGCCGCATTAATTATGTTGGGAGACTGACCACTGCTACTGATCAAAACCAATAAATCGCCACTATCGGCGAAATACTCAACGGCTTTTTCAAGCCAACGCTCGTAACCAAAATCGTTCGCAAAACAGGTGATCAAATCCGCTTCGTTGAAATTCACAGCACGAATACCCGCTGCCTTTGTTAAATCTACAGCCACATGGCTGGCCATAGCTGCACTCCCCCCATTGCCTGCAAGGATCACTTTTTTCCCGCTTTGACTGGCCTCTAAGATCATTTTAGAGGTGGTAACTAAAATCTCGTGATCAATCTGCTCAACCAGATCAGATAGTTCACTAAAGTAATCACCAAAAAATGTTTTATTCATATTTTTAATTCAAAGAAACGAAGGAGATGATTGGTCAGTACTGGCCTGACTATAGCGAAGACAAAAAAATAATTCATCCAAATGATTGTGGTGTCGGTCGATAAATCCCAGCCAGTAACCGAAACGGATAAAGCAGTACCAAGATCATTAAAATTTTGGCGCAAAAATCGCCGATAGCCCAGGTAACCCACGGCAAGCTTGTCCCCGCAAAAGCAAGTGAAAAGAATATCAAGGTATCAACAGATAAAAAACTAAAAAAGATACCGAGGGCGCCGTCCCCATCTAGAGCGACGAAGCAAATCGCACACCTTACATCCAGCAACTTGGCAACTAAAAACGCAGATCCCGAAGCGATGGATGTCCGAAGCATCAAAAGCGCATCTGGGTCTTATATAAAGGCCCCCCAAATAGATATTTCGGACGCCAGACTTACGCGGATGGCGATACTTAACGCCGCGACTAGACTTAATGCGACCCCGACTATAAATCCTGCAATTACGACCTAGCGAGCAACCGCCAAACAGAAGATCTTATTGGCGGTATCAGTAATGAGAAATGCGATGGGATATGCGAACCCTCCTCATGTCAGAACTAGCGAGAGATCTAGGCTGCCAATGAAACCTCTTACCGGATGCTGTACTAACTCGTTTGACCCAAGAATCACAAACCCCATCGCCATTAACGGCCAGGCAGCCTGTTTTATTTTTAGCCGCATCATAGCTCCCGCATGTCTGCTATTTAGATGGATCTTTTGAATCCTAATTGACGGTGGGATCAAGCTCTCCGGAGTCATAACGCTCCACCATTACCTCTAAATCAAGGGCTTTAATTTTTGACCCTTGGCCGGCGGTACCAAAAGCCTCATAACGATCAACACAGATCTCACTCATAGCTTTAGTCGCCTCACCCAGATACTTGCGTGGATCAAAAGCCGATGGATTGTTATGCATGTATCTTCGGATAGCGCCCGTTGATGCCATTCTAAGGTCAGTATCAATATTCACCTTACGCACCCCGTGTTTAATCCCCTCCTGAATCTCCTCTACCGGAACGCCGTAGGTTTCCCCCATATCGCCGCCAAATTCATTAATGATGGCAAGCCAGTCCTGAGGCACCGAAGAAGAGCCATGCATAACAAGATGCGTATCGGGGATGCGCGCGTGAATTTCTTTAATCCGATCAATGGCAAGAATATCGCCGGTCGGCGGTCGGGTAAATTTATAAGCGCCATGACTGGTTCCAATGGCAATGGCTAGCGCATCGACGCCCGTTTCCTTCACGAACTGAGCTGCTTCCTCGGGATCAGTTAGGAGTTGATCCTGACTTAATTTTCCTTCCGCACCTGAGCCGTCTTCCTCGCCCGCCATACCGCTTTCAAGCGAACCCAAGCAGCCAAGCTCTCCTTCAACCGACACCCCGCAGGAGTGCGCCATATCAACCACTCGGCGAGTGACGTCCGCGTTGTACTCAAACGACATCGGTGTTTTCATATCTGTTCCCAGTGAACCATCCATCATCACTGACGTGAAACCCAACTGTATGGATCTCTGACACACCGCAGGTGATGCGCCATGATCCTGGTGCATGCAAACAGGAATATCAGGCCACTCCTCAACGGCCGCGACAATCAAATGTCGCAAAAAAGGCGCTCCCGCATAAGATCGCGCGCCGGCCGAGGCTTGGACGATCACCGGGCTATCCGTTTTTTCGGCAGCTTCCATGATCGCGCGCATTTGCTCAAGGTTATTAACGTTAAATGCCGGCACACCATAGTTGTGCTCCGCTGCGTGATCGAGCAGTTGCCGCATTGAAATCATTCCCATGATTTTTCTCCTAACTTTTTGTCATTTCTTGTTACGACGATCCAGATCATTAAAAAGGTCCAAGTTTGCAGTTCTAGTCAGAGCTTATATTTTTACAGATTCACCTTGGGGAAAATCAATCGCGCTCACCGACAACATCGCCAACTTTAACAATTTTCATCGAATTCGTGCCACCTTCCACACCCGAAAGGTCACCCTTCGTGATAATTAGCCTATCACCATCTTTTACTAACCCCCGAGACTCAAGCTCTGCGATCACCGCGCGATTGACATCTCCCCGCGGCACCTGAGTTGCATCATAAGCTAAAGGATAAACGCCGCGATAAAGACTCATCCTTCGTTGAGTCTCCTCACTTCTCGTGACACCATAAATGGGAATCCCGGAGCTTATTCTCGACATCAGCTTTGCTGTCGTCCCCGACTCTGTCAGTGTCAAAATACCCACCACATTGTAGTGATTGGCGGTATACATCGTTGCCATTGCAATCGTTTCTTCGGCCGAATCAAAACGTGATTCCATTCGATGGCCCGAAACCAATACTTTTCGATGACGTTCTGCTGCCAGACAAATCCTGTTAAGCGCTGCGACCACTTTAACGGGATGACGTCCCACTGCGCTTTCCGCTGAAAGCATAACGGCGTCAGTGCCGTCCAATACCGCATTGGCGACATCGGAGACTTCGGCTCGAGTGGGCTGAGGGCTGCTCACCATCGACTGCATCATCTGGGTCGCAGTGATCACGATTGTGTTTTGATTGCGCGCCTCACTGATGAGGCTCTTTTGCACGGCGGGCACTTCGGCATCACCGATCTCTACACCCAGGTCACCACGGGCGACCATAATGGCGTCCGACGCAGTCACGATTTCAATCATATTATCAATCGCTTCGCGGCGTTCGATTTTTGAAATCACATGGGCATCGCTGCCTGCCGCCCGTAACAGCATCCGGGCGGTCTCCACATCAGCGCCGTGTCGCACGAAAGACACACCTAAATAGTCAGCGCCAATCTCCGCGGCAAAACGGATATCCTCATGGTCTTTTTCAGTGAGTGCTTCAGCCGATAAGCCGCCGCCTAACTTATTAATGCCCTTTGAATTCGACAACTCACCGCCAACGATGACGCGAGTCAAAATCGTCGTGCCTTCGACTTTTTTTACCTCTAATACGATATTTCCATCGTCGAGAAGCAAGCGATCGCCGGAATTAACATCATCAACGAGACCCGTATAGCTGGTTCCGACGACCTGCTCATTACCTTCTCGCTCTCCCAAGGCGGAATCGATTGAGAAATTTTTTCCATTGCGAAGCTGAATCTTCCCATTTACAAACTCGCCAATACGGATTTTGGGCCCCTGAAGATCAACGAGAAGACCAATGGAGCGGCCATGCTTCTCAGCAGCGTCTCGCACCAACTCGACTCGACGACGATGATCGTCTTGAGATCCATGAGACATATTGAGACGAACCACGTCAATGCCCTGCTCGACCATCGCCGACATCGCTTTCGCTCGATCCGTTGACGGACCAAGCGAAACCACAATTTTGGTACGACGTTTAGCGATCAATTTCGCCGAGCCTTTTTAAAATATTTCATATTTGTCCTTCCCCTCAAACATAAGAGCGTCCCTCAAGCATCGCAACCGCGGGTAATTTCTTGCCCTCAAGAAATTCGAGGAACGCACCGCCGCCTGTGGAGATATAGGAAATGTTCTCTGAGATGTTGTACTTGTCTATCGCTGCCAAGGTATCACCCCCACCTCCGATTGAAAATGCTTTCGAAGCGCCAATTGCCTCTCCTAAGATGCGAGTACCCTCTCCAAATTGATCAAATTCGAAGACACCAACTGGACCGTTCCACACAATGGTTTTTGCCTCTTGCATCATGCCGGCAAAACGATTGGCCGTTTCAGGGCCGATGTCAAAAATCATGTCATCATCCGCGATATCGCTCACTGATTTTGTAATCGCTTTCGCATCAGCAGAAAACATTTTCCCTACGACCACATCAGTCGGCACCGGTATTTCTCGCCCACACGCTACCGCGTCATCCATCATTTTTTTTGCCTGGCCGATCAAGTCAGTCTCAACAAGCGACTGGCCAACTGAAAACCCTGCTGCCGCAATAAAAGTATTAGCAATACCTCCGCCTGGAATGAGTTGATCAACTTTTTGAGTGAGTGACTCCAGCACGGTCAACTTGGTAGACACCTTGGACCCTCCAACAATGGCCACCATCGGTCTCGCTGGATTATTAAGCGCCTGCCCCAAAGCCTTCAATTCGCCCGTAAGCAAGGGGCCTGCGCAAGCTATGGGAGCGTGAAGACCAACACCGTGTGTCGACGCATGGGCACGATGAGCCGTTCCAAACGCATCCATCACAAACACATCGCAAAGCTTTGCCATTTTTTTTGCAAGATCTGTATTGTTTGTTTTCTCACCCTCGTTAAACCTGACATTTTCGCAAAGGATGACCTCACCCGCCCCTATGTGGACGCCATCCAACCAGTTCTTTTCGAGCCGAACTGGTCTATCCAGTAACGATGACAAATGTCTGGCCACCGGTTCGAGTGAGAAACGCTTCTCGAACTCACCTTCGCTGGGTCTGCCCAAATGGGATAACAAAAGCACACTCGCGCCGGCATCGATTGCAAACTGAATCGTGGGGATTGCCGCACGAATACGCGCATCACTGCCAACCTGACCATCGTTGACCGGAACGTTAAGATCCTCTCGAATCATGACTCGTTTGCCCGCAAGTTCCTGATCGACCATCTTCAAGATAGTCATTGCGATATCAGCGTCCATTTTTGAAAAATATAGATCACCACCTGAGATAATGCGGTCATTCCTCGTTCAAGCCGCGTTCATTAACGCAATGCAGGTGTCTAGCATCCGGTTGGAAAAGCCCCATTCATTGTCATACCAGGAACAGACTTTAACGGTCTTTCCATTAACCACTCTTGTCATTGCCGCATCGTAAGTAGACGAGGCTGGGCAGTGATTAAAGTCCGAAGAGACAAGCGGTTTATCGTTGTAATCCAATATACCTTTAAGCGGTCCATCTGCTGCCGCCCGCATCAATCCATGGACTTCCTCCACGGACGTTTCGCGCGCCGCCTCAAACGTCAGGTCAACCATGGATACATTAATCGTCGGCACTCTGATTGCGAATCCATCCAACTTGCCGTTTAACTCAGGAAGCACCAGACCCACGGCTGCCGCTGCGCCCGTTTTAGTCAAAATCATTGACTGCGTCGCAGAGCGGGCGCGACGAAGATCCGTATGATAAACGTCGGTCAAAACTTGATCATTGGTGTATGCATGAATTGTGGTCATCAATCCGCCGACTAAGCCAATGGCATCGTGTAGCGGTTTGACAAGCGGCGCCAAGCAATTGGTCGTACAAGAGGCATTCGAGATCACCGTATCACTGCTTTTCAGCACGCCATGATTCACCCCATAGACAATAGTGGCATCCACATCGCTACCACCGGGTGCGGAAATGATTACTTTTTTTGCACCACCGGCAAGATGCGCACTGGCTTTTTCTTTGCTTGTGAAAAATCCGGTGCACTCCATCACAACATCAACGCCCAAATCTCCCCACGGCAGTTGGGCAGGGTCACGCTCCGCAAACACCTGAACCCGCCGGCCTCCCACTAGAAAGGCATCACCCTCTACGGTCACGGTCTCACCAAATCGGCCATGTGCCGTATCGTATTGAAGAAGGTGACCAATGGTAGCGGCATCCCCCAGATCATTTACGGCTACCACCTCAAACTGATCTTGCTGTCCTGACTCAAACATTGCACGAAACACGTTACGTCCGATTCGGCCGAAACCATTAATTGCGACTTTGATCGCCATGAGCTGATCTCCTTAAGTAAATAGTGAAAAATTCTTTAAATTATTGCGTTCACTTGATTGACGATATTTTCAACCGTGAAACCAAAATACTCGAATGCAGCTTCTGCTGGCGCGGATTCGCCAAATCGATCCAACCCGATTACGGCGCCGTCGAGACCAACATATTTTCGCCAGCCGTCAGAAACACCCGCCTCGATCGCAATTCGACAGCTCACCGCACGCGGCAGAACGCTCTCCCGATAAAGTTCATCCTGAGCATCAAAAACATCACTGCTCGGCATCGACACCACTCTAACTCTTCTACCTGCCTCACGCAGAATGATTGCTGAATCCATCGCCAGCGCGACCTCCGAACCCGTCGCAATAAGGATAACTTGAGGTTCGCCATCCTCCGAATCCAATAGCACGTACCCCCCTCTAGTAATATTCTCAAGTGTCGAGGTATCCCGCACTTGATGCGGAAGATTCTGTCTCGAAAGCGCCAAGCTCGTGGGTCCGTCCTGACACTCGATTCCGTAACGCCACGCAACTGCCGTCTCTACCGCATCGCAAGGTCGCCAAAGTGACATATTCGGAATCAATCGAAGACTCGCCACATGCTCAACCGGTTGATGAGTCGGTCCATCCTCACCCAAGCCAATCGAATCATGGGTAAACACAAAAACCTGACGAATCTTCATCAGTGCTGCCATGCGTAATGCGTTGCGAGCATAGTCAGAGAACACTAAAAAAGTTGCACTATAGGGAATAAAACCGCCATGCAAACTGATGCCATTACAGATGGCTGCCATCCCGAACTCTCGTACGCCAAAGTAGATGTAATTCCCACTCGCATCCTCTCGAGACACAGGCTTTGAGCCTGACCAAATCGTTAAATTTGATCCAGCCAGATCAGCAGACCCGCCCGCCAACTCAGGCAGCAAGGGCCCAAATCCATCGAGCGTCATTTGAGATGCTTTTCGAGAGGCCACTGTGGCCGCGTCTTCATTGAGTGCGTCAATAAAAGCCTGGGCACTTTGCGACCAATCGACGGGCAATGTTCCAGTCACCCGGCGCTCAAACTCGCCCGCAAGTACGGGATGGGCATCTCGATAAGTATTAAAGCGGGCCTGCCACTCTGCTTCTCGGGCCGACCCTGCAGATACCGCATTCCAAGCCGCTTGAATCTCTTCTGGAATGATAAATGCCTCGTGAGGCCAATCAATTGTTTCTCTTGTTAGCGCAATCTCATCATCACCCAACGGCGCGCCGTGACTCGATTCCTTGCCCTGTTTATTCGGAGAGCCGCGGCCAATAACCGTTCGACAGCAAATTAAAGTCGGTTCTAGAGAATTTCCCCGCGCTTGTTCAATAGCGCTTGCGACCGCTTCAGCGTCATGACCGTCAATACGGTCGATCACCTGCCATCCATAGGCCCTAAATCGCGCCGGTGTGTCATCAGTAAACCAATTGCCAACCTCGCCATCAATTGAGATGCCATTGTCATCCCAAAACGCAATGAGCTTCCCGAGGCCAAGCGTGCCGGCCAAGGAGCAAGCCTCATGCGAGATTCCCTCCATCAAACATCCGTCACCCAAAAACACGTAGGTGTAGTGATTAACAATATTAAGGCCTTCGCGATTGAATTCAGCAGCAAGCATTTTTTCTGAAAGCGCCATTCCGACAGCATTACTCACACCCTGTCCGAGCGGGCCCGTTGTCGTCTCGACTCCTGGGGCATAACCATATTCCGGGTGCCCCGGTGTACGTGAATGAAGCTGACGGAAGTTTTTAAGCTCTTCAATCGGCAGGTCGTAACCTGCGAGATGGAGAAGCGCATAATGCAACATCGAACCATGTCCATTCGATAAAACAAAGCGATCCCGATCCGGCCAAACCGGATTCATTGGGTTGTGCGAGAGATAGTCATTCCAAAGCACCTCGGCGATATCAGCCATTCCCATCGGCATGCCAGGATGCCCACTTTTCGCTTTTTGAACGGCATCCATTGCAAGCGCGCGAATCGCATTCGCTTTATCAGCTCTCGACACAGTGACTTCGTTACTCGCGGATGAACTACTCATAATGATTGACCTCTGGGATTTGCTATCGTCGCAGCTCCATAAACAAATACGTTTTTCCAAGTTTCAGACATACGCCCGCTATGCCAGCCTCCAAATCCTGATATTGACTATGCCGCCCTATTCAAACACGTCATTGTCAAAATTGGTCATTTCCATATAAACGGACACCTTGTTGACTCAGGCACTCTAATTCTCTTTAACCCACCGCAACCAAAGCTGATGCAACTCAGGGGTTACAGCTGCGAGGGCTGAACGCTTTGTGAATTTTTGGCAGTCTAAAGAATTCCCCTGAATCGTTGAAAAACTGCCGCCTGCCTCTCTAAGAATGAGACTGCCCGCCGCGTAATCCCACATTCTTTGCCCCCCGTGCAGATATAGCTGTAGACGACCGGCTGCCACCCAGCACCACTCCAGAACCGATGAACCGAGGTTTCGCTGCGATCGATATGGGGGATATCTTACTAATCGGTCTGCAAGTCCGGACACCAGCCTTTTGTAATCAACATTCGCAACACAATCGCGAAGAGCGAACGGATGTTTGGGTGTACTGAGTGCAACTCCGTTTAATTCCGCACCCTTTCCCTGCACGGCACTGAAACACTCGCCCCTGACCGGATCAAATACGACCCCAAGTCTCACCTGTCCATCGATCACTAAAGCAAGTGACACGCCATAAAACGGAAAGCCCATCGAGAAATTTGTGGTGCCATCAATGGGGTCCAATACCCAAAACCCGTTGTCTCTGGACTCGACCACCCTCGCCTGCTCGTCATGCTCCATCTCCTCGCCAAGGAAAGAGTACTCAGGCCACGTCCGAGTCAGTTGCGTCAGAATCAGCTCCTGCATCTTGTGATCAAACTCGGTAACGACGCTTCCATCGCCCTTGGCCTCGGAAGCGTGAAAACCAAAAGTCGACAAACCGGTCCTGTCGGCGGCATCAATGACCACCTGCCGCACAACTGAGATATCAGGAAAACTACTCATCTAGTGAGTGGTGATTTAAATTTAACCTATTATTCAATGCTTTGAGAGGTTAAGGCGTCAAATCACGGCTTGGCTCGAACGAGCGAACTTGCCGTTTGGATGTTGCGTGAAGTTTCCTAATTCTAACGTGTCAGATACCCAAAAAAAACACTAATCTTCGAATTTAGGAAATTTCTTGCTCGAGATGACCAAAGGTCGAGAAAAGACTAAAATCACGGGCGAGGCCAAATCACTCTGAATTATCAATTCAATAAATCCTCCAAGCGCTTGAAGCTAATCGCGTCGTTTGCCGGCCAGGTAACGATACCGAACTCATCTCTGGCCAAATGCTCAACTTCTAACGTATTCAAGTCCCAACGCGCCTTCTTGATCTCGGTAATCGCACATCTGGTGATTATCTTCGGCGTTGGATTCGGGCTCACATTTTCGGTCTCGACCCCTCCTGTGACGGCGATCGAAGTCATCCTTTCCACGCAACCGCCGGTTAAAACGTCTTCTAATCTTTTCTCCTCACTACCCGATGTCCGTTCACCGACCGTCGATACGCGATCAGATAACCCTCAAATTACGCAATATCGAACCCAAATTGCTGAAATCGAAGCAGACGTATCCCGGATCTCAAGAGAGCGCTTCATCACATCCCATGAAACCCCCGATGACCTTGGGGAATGGATGACCAGATGGCGGCAGGCCGTCGAGGGGCTTGGCCAGAGTCAAATTCATCGCAATGGATCAGCTCATTTAACAGGTGATGTTCTTTTGATGGTCTCAGTTGGCGCCAGCGGCGCCGTTCGGGACACAAAAATCCTAGCGTCTTCTGGCAACAAACAGCTCGACCAATTCGCACAGAACATCGCGATTAGCGCAGCCCCCTATGATCCACTCCCTACAACTGTCCAGTCTGTCACTGACATCCTTCATATCACACGAACATGGCGTTTTGAGCCCAGCGGCACGATTCTGACGGAGGAGTGATGCAAGAAACATCAGACTTTCCATCACTCGCTAATCACTTTCTCATCGCGATGCCAAAACTTCAGGACCCAAATTTCGAAAAAACAGTGACCCTCATTTGTGAGCACAACCAAGAAGGCGCGATTGGAATCATTATTAATCGCCCGATGGAAACCCTAAAGCTGAGTGATAT
The DNA here is from genome assembly GCA_051201575.1 of Arenicellales bacterium nBUS_48. GTDB lineage: Bacteria > Pseudomonadota > Gammaproteobacteria > Arenicellales > UBA868 > UBA868. The sequence continues at coordinate 2,535,945 of CP179197.1, forward strand.
TCTGAGCGAACTCGAGATCAAAAAAGACCAGGGCAGTCTTGTTTCAGATGATCACGTCTACATTGGCGGACCCGTTCATAACGAGCTGGGTCTTGTCCTTCATGCGGGAACGGGCGACTGGGACTCGACCCTTCGGATAGGGTCTGACCTCGGCCTCACATCGTCTCGGGATGTCCTTGAGTCGATGGCGACGGGCGATGGCCCCAGTCGTGCCCTACTCAGTCTCGGTTATGCAGGTTGGGCGCCCTGTCAGCTTGAATCCGAAATTCACCAGAACTCCTGGCTGACAGTAAAAGCAGATCCTGAAATTATCTTTTCGATCCCGGTCGACACGCGGTGGCAAAAAGCAATCGAGTCGATGGGTCTAAATCCCGCAAGTCTATCGACGCAAATGGGACACGCATGAGTCGAACATTTATCGGATTTGACTTTGGAACCAAACGCATCGGTGTCGCTACCGGGCAGGATGTGACCGGCACCGCCCAGGCGATAGGAACCGTTAGCAATTCTGGAAAAGAAGGCCCTTGGACTGAAATTAAGGCATTAATCGATGAATGGCGACCTGACGGTCTGGTCGTCGGAATCCCATTCACCTCAATCGACAGCGAAACAGAGCTGGCTCGCGCGGCCAGAAATTTTGCCGCTAAGTTAAATACGCGATATAACCTTCCGGTAGACTTCATTGATGAAACGCTAACTTCAATTGCAGCAGAACAGATAATCTCGTCGGCAACTGTTCCGGGCAAGCGTTTCATTAAAAAACGTGAAACACTTAGAGATCAAATAGCAGCTGAATTAATTCTTCAAACTTACCTAAACCACAAACTAAATTGCGCTGATGCCAATCGAGATTAAGAATTCTTCTTCGCAACCCCTGCAAATTGATTCAGGAGGTCGTCTGCTTCATTTTTTGGCGATTGAGGGTCTTGATCGACAGCGCCTTTTACAACTTCTCGACAGTGCGGCACAATTTATTTCATCAGACACAAATGTCAGAAAAAGCCAGGGCTCGCTTCTGGCCGGGCACACCGTCGTCAACCTATTCTTTGAAGACAGCACCCGCACACGCACGACTTTTGAAATAGCGGGTAAACGCTTAGGCGCTTCTGTCATCAATCTCAATACATCGCGACTCTCAACCCGTAAAGGGGAAACAGTTTTAGACACCGTTCGGACGTTAGAGGCGATGGATGCTGACATCTTTGTCGTCCGGGATAATTCAAGTGGGACCGCTCACCTCATCGCGCGTCATGTGCCGCCACACGTTCATATTATTAATGCCGGTGATGGGCGCCACGCGCATCCCACTCAGGCCATGTTGGATATGTTCACGATTAGGGCGCACAAAGGAGATATATCGAAACTCCGCTTTGCGATTGTTGGGGATATCCTCCACTCGAGAGTCGCACGATCGCAAATTGCCGCTCTACAAATTCTAGGGGCCAAGGAAATACGGGTCGTCGCACCTGCCACCTTGCTGCCAACCGAGATCGAGAGACTTGGTGTCACTGCGCTCACCGATATTGATAAAGGCCTTGAAGGTGTCGATGTCATCATGATGCTTCGGTTACAACTCGAGCGAATGGAAGGGCAACTGATTCCGAGTAGTCAAGAATACTTTCGATGTTATGGCCTGAATCAGGATCGGCTGAACCGTGCTGCACCTGACGCGGTCGTCATGCATCCCGGCCCAATGAATCGCGGGCTTGAAATTGCCTCTGATGTTGCCGATAGCGACCGGTCACTCGTACTGTCCCAGGTCACCAACGGCATTGCCGTACGAATGGCGATCATGGCTGAGCTCGCGGGTATGAATAAAGAATAATTCCCATGAAATTAAAAATTAAAAACGGTCGAGTCATTGATCCTGCTTCAGGTGAGGACCAGATTCGAGATTTGTTTATCGCTCATGGTGCGATTATTGATCCACATCAAGCAGGTGACGAGTTCTCAGCCGATTCGGAGATCGATGCAACAGACCAAATTGTCTGTCCCGGACTCATTGATCTTCAGGCTCGCCTAAGAGAGCCTGGCGAAGAACATAAAGCAAGCATGCAGAGTGAGCTCGCGGCTGCGATTAAAGGCGGAATAACCAGTGTTTGTGTACCACCCGACACTAATCCAATCATAGACACACCAGCGATGGTACACATGATTCGTCAACGGGGTCGCCGACTGGAAAAAGCACGGGTGTATCCAATGGGAGCGCTCACGACCGGACTTCGCGGTGAAACGCTTACGGATATGGCCACTTTGAAGGAAGCCGGGTGCACGGTGCTCGGCAATGGCGACAATATTATTGAAAACACGCTTGTGATGCGGCGTGCCATGCAATATGCCAGTACTTTTAATCTCAGCGTCTTTCTCACTCCCCTAGATCACTGGCTTAGGGGGAATGGCTGTGTTCATGAGGGTGAAATCAGTACCCGACTTGGACTTCCCGCCATACCGGAAGCTGCAGAGGTTGTTGCACTTGCGAGAGATCTCGCGCTAATAGAAACCACAGGTGTGCGCGCGCATATTACCCAAGTTTCTTGCGCTCGCTCTGTTGAGAAGATTAGAGAAGCAAAAGCCCGAGGGCTTAATGTGACAGCAGCCGTATCCGCTCATCATTTGCATCTCAGCGAACAAGATATTGGTGATTTTGATACGCGCTATCATGTATTACCGCCACTGCGAAGCCTCTCTGATCGAGATGCGTTGCGTGAAGGGGTCTCAGAAGGTGTTATCGATGCAATCTGTTCAGACCATCAGCCGCACGGTCTCGATGCAAAACTTGCGCCTTTTAGTGAATCGGAACCCGGAATTGCGGGTCTGGAAACCTTATTATCACTAACCCTTCAGCTTGTCCTCGATGGCGTAATCTCGCTCCCCGAAGCAATCTCCAGAGTGACTTTCAATCCTGCCTGCATTTTAGGCATTGACGTCGGAAGACTTTCACCCGGCGCGCCGGCGGATGTTTGTATTTTTAATCCTAGTCTCGAACGAGATGTAAATATTAGTGACTTCTATAGTCAGGGCCGAAATTCACCATTTGACGGTAGCAGTTTGGCAGGTCAAGTCACCGCCGTTATCGTGGCCGGCAAAGTAGTCAATATCTAGATCAGGTGTCCGATTCCTAAAGCATTAAAATTCGACTTGATCAAAAGTCGAACCCAGATTTTTCTTGCCTTTTGAGGCTTCCCCTTCCAGCTTGATTTTTAAACGAAGATTATTAACAGACTCAGCACTTCTCATCGCATCTTCATAGCTGATCAGGCCTTCCTCATGAAGTCGGAATAAAGATTGATCAAAGGTCATCATTCCCTCATCTAAAGAGTTCTCCATCACCTCGCGAATTTCAGCAATTTCTCCTCGCAGAATAAGATCACTTATCAAAGGAGAATTAAGCATAATTTCGACAGCTGGAACCGAGCCATTACCTTGCGCATTGGGGATGAGCCGCTGCGAAATAATTGCCCTCAGATTCATCGAAAGATCCATATACAAATGGTCTCGCGCATCGTCTGGATACAAATTAATAATTCGCTGAAGAGCTTGATAAGTGTTATTCGCGTGGAGCGTCGCCAGACATAAGTGCCCTGTTTCTGCAAAGACTAGCGCACTTTTCATCGTCTCAGGCGTCCTGACCTCACCGATCTGAATAACATCGGGCGCCTGACGCATAGCGTTTTCCAAAGCAGATCGATAAGACATCGTATCGACCCCCACCTCTCTCTGGGAGACGAGACTTCTATTGTGCTGATGGACGAATTCGATTGGATCGTCGATCGTAATAATATGCCCGCGAGTGTGCTGATTTCGATATCCGATTACGGCTGCCTGAGTTGAGCTTTTCCCAGTCCCCGTTCCGCCAACGAAAAAAACAAGGCCTCGACGCATCATGGCAATTTGCTCAAACATCGCTTCAGGAAGATTAAGCTCTTTAAAATCTGGAATAGCCAAGCTAATGCGTCGGATCACCATACCCACTTGGCCTTGCTGCTGAAATACGTTGACCCGAAATCGTCCCAGCTTTTCAGGATTAACTGCAAAATTCAGATCTTTGTTCACCTCAAACGCAGTTTGCTGATCCTGACTCATGAGTGAATAAGCGAGATCTTGTGACGCTTTCGCCCCAAGCACATCCGTCTTTATGGGCAGCACCTGACCATCCACTTTTAGGCTCGGCGGCGCATCTGCCGTTACAAAAAGGTCTGACGCTCGCTTGTCGACCATCAGTCGTAGAAGATTAATTATGTCCATCAATTATTCAAACTTAGAGGAATCCACAGCCAACGGGCGGGCGACCTCTCGTTCAACTATTCCTCGACTAACAAGCTCTTCGAGGGACTGGTCCATCGTAGCCATACCTGCTTCTTTACCAGTTTGGATCATCCCGTAAATTTGCGGGACTTTTGCCTCTCTTATTAAGTTTCGAATCGCCGGTGTTCCAATCATAATTTCATAAGCTGCCGCACGACCCCCGCCTGTTTTTTTCAACAGCCTTTGCGCAATGACGCCCTGTAATGACTCAGACAGCATGGCACGAACCATTTCTTTTTCTCCCCCAGGGAAAACATCAATAATCCGATCAATCGTTTTAGCCGCGGACGACGTATGCAGCGTGCCGAACACCAAATGGCCCGTTTCAGCTGCCGTCAATGCCAAGCTTATGGTTTCCATATCCCGCATCTCACCCACGAGCACAACATCAGGATCCTCTCGCAGGGCCGATCGAAGCGCGTCACTAAAACTCTTAGTATCGCGACCGACCTCCCGCTGATTAATGAGGCAGTTACGACTTTGATGAACAAACTCAATCGGGTCTTCAATCGTCAGAATATGGCCTTTGTGATTACGATTAACGTAATCGATCATCGCCGCCAGTGTTGTTGACTTACCTGAACCGGTCGGACCTGTCACCAATACCAAGCCACGGTGCTTATCCGAAAGTGTTCTAAATATGGATGGCGCATTTATGGTGTCTAGCGATAGCACTTCTGTTGGAATAGCCCTAAAAGCAGCAGCCGGGCCGCGAGCCTGATTAAAGGCATTGACCCTAAATCGCGCAATATTCGGCAGTTCAAAAGCAAAGTCAGTCTCCCACCGCTCTTCGAATTCTTTCCGTTGGCTATCAAGCATGATGTCATAAATCATGTCATGCACGAGACTCGATGATAATGAGTCCACTTTAATCCGACGAATATCGCCGTCAATTCGGATCAGTGGCGGAAGATCTGCACTGATGTGAATGTCTGAGGCGCCATTTTTTACAGCAAACGCGAGTAACTCAGATAGGTCCATGTCAGTTTTATTGTGAGATGTCGAGTGGCGGTAAGGCTTCAGTATAATCGCTCAGAACTGCTGCTTCAGCAATCAATCACTTCACACAGCGTTTTTTAAAAGTTATGCCTGACCCCGTAGATAATACGTTAATAGATCGCTATCAAAATTTAGTTGCGCGCATCAAAACTGCTGAAACGCAGTATGACCGAGCATCGGGAAGCGTATCGCTTGTTGCCGTCAGTAAAACTTATCCTGCAGAAGATATCCGTGCAGTCGCCGGAATGGGGCAACGCCATTTTGGTGAAAATCAGATTCAAGATGCTATGGCAAAGATTCCATTACTCGCGGATCTTGATTGCATCTGGCACTTTATTGGATCGATACAGAGTAACAAATGCCGGGACATTGCACATCACTTCGATTGGGTGCATAGCGTTGACCGACTCAAAGTTGCACAGCGGCTCTCATCCCTAAGGACTGAAGATAGGCATTCATTGAACATCACGCTTCAAATCAATCTTCAAAATGAGACCAGCAAAGCTGGCATCACCCCGGAAAGTGTTATGGAATTGGCACAAGAAGTTAGTCAATTGCCGAATATTACGCTTCGTGGACTAATGGCGATTCCTGCGCCTGAGACAAATTTCGCCGAGCAGCGCAACGTGTTTAGACAGCTTCGAAATCTGATGGAAACCATCAATCAGCGCTTAGGTCTCGAATTAGACTGCCTGTCGATGGGCATGACTAATGACTTGGAGGCCGCTATTGCCGAAGGCGCTACTCACGTTCGAATCGGCACCGCGATCTTTGGACCACGTCGTAAAACATAGGCGGACGAGAAATGATCGAGAGAAAAATAGGTTTTATCGGTGGCGGTAATATGGCCCAAAGCCTGATTGGGGGACTTCTTAACTCAGGAATATCTCCAGAAAATATATCGGTCGCTGAGCCACTGTCCCCATTACGCACCAAACTAAAATCGAAGTTCGGCGTAAAAGTGACGACCCGAAATTCTGAGGTTGCTGAGGTGGCAACATCACTCGTGCTGGCGGTGAAACCGCAAATAATGCAAGAAGCGATTACCTCAATAAAAAATACGGTTGCACTGAAGCCTGTCCTCGTGATCTCCGTGGCGGCGGGCATCAGTATTCAAAGTATCGAAACATGGTTTGGAGGTCGCCCCGCAGTCGTTCGGGTCATGCCCAACACGCCAGCTTTAATCGGTGCAGGGATATCCGGATTATTCGCTAATTCTCAAGTTACTGATGACAGTCGTGAGAATGCAGAACAAGTCATGAAAGCGGTTGGCAACATCGTTTGGCTGCAAAATGAAGGCCAGCTTGACCTAGTGACCGCTGTATCAGGAAGCGGACCCGCCTATTTCTTCTACCTGATGGAAGCCATTGAGCGCGTCGCCGTTAGCGAGGGGTTAGATCCAACCACTGCGCGCATTCTTACCGTCGAAACCGCCATTGGCGCAGGCCGACTCGCGCGGACATCATCGGATTCATTGGCCGTTTTGAGAGAGCAGGTCACTTCTCCTGGTGGCACAACTGAAGCCGCAATAAATTCGCTCAATGAAAATCAAGTTTCAAAGTCGGTAGGTAAAGCCGTCAATGCGGCCAAAGACCGCTCAGAAGAACTTTCTCAACTTTTAGGAACCGAGGATCGCGACAAAACATGAGCCCTTATATCTCAGATGCAGGACTTTTTCTTTTCGACACCATTCTTGGCTTTTATGTCTTGATTGTCATGCTGCGTTTTTTACTTCAACTCACAAAGGCGGACTTTTACAATCCGATTTCTCAATTCATCGTCAAAGTATCAAATCCGCCGCTTGCTCCCATGCGCCGAATCATTCCTAACGTTTTCGGAATTGACCTCGCAGTGATCATCCTCCTTATCGCGCTAGAGGGATTAAGACTCGGTCTAATAACAACTGTCCTTGGTCACACACCACACTTTATCGGACTTTTTCTTCTCAGCGTCGGGGAATTACTAAAGCTTGCCGTTTACATCGTCATATTCAGTATTTTTATCCGAGCGATCCTGAGCTGGTTCGGATCCGGCAATAACCAACCGTTCAGCATCCTATTGCAATCTTTTACCGATCCCCTTCTGAGGCCAGCACAAAGGTTGATTCCCGCAACGACAGGTTTAGATCTTTCGCCGATGATTATTTTTATCGGGCTTATGTTGATATTAAAACTCTTTGTTCAACCTTTACTGGATACCGGGCGCGCACTTCTCTAACGCTATATTCTGTCAATCACCGTCCGTTGGCGTTGTCAGGCCAATCTAATCCTTATCAATAAAGCGGCGCGGTCACTGGCCTTCTCCACAATAAACAACAATCCTGACTCCTCTACGTTATCGCCAACCTGCGGAATTCGACGCAGTCTGGCTGTCACAAGACCGCCAACGGTGTGTGCCTCACGATCGGATAGATGCACGCCCAGAACCTCACTTGCCTCTGAAATTGGCACTCTCGCATCCATAAGAAACACGCCTGACTCGATCTCTTCAATCTGATGACGCTTTTTGGGCGTGTATTCATCAAAGTCATAGCCCACATCAATTTCACCCACAACTTCTTCAATAATATCTTCCATGGTAATCATCCCGACGGCTGATCCAAACTCATCGACAACGATTGCCATATGGTCATCGCGTTTTCGAAGCAGCGGAAGAAGTTGATCAATAGTTTGTCGTGGAGACACGTAAAGGGCGGGATTAGTCAGCGCCTCAAGCGGCTTCTCCAGAATTCCGACATCCATCATTTCCCAAGTTGTTATCGTCACGATGCCAACGATATTGCTACTATTTCGGTGGTATACCGGCAAACGGTTAAATCCTCGATTTCTAACCATTGCAAGCGCGCGACGGGCGGACTTGTTCTGGTTGATTGCGGTGACTTCTGCTATTGGAATCATGGCTTCCCCAACAGTGGTTTCACCAAATCTAATCACGCGTCTAATTCGACCGTGATCAAAGGCATCAACACTGGATGTGCGTTCAGCCATGTCAACCACGGAGCGAATAAGCTCTCTTGTCATATAAACATTCTGCTCAATCCGCCCTCCACCAAATGCCCGCGCGACCCATCGTGAGATTCGCGAAAAAATCATGACGACGGGGTAAAACACAAAACGAAAAGCACGAAGCAGATAGATTGCTTTTGGCGCAATTTCTGTTGAGCGATGCTGATAGACCGTTTTTGGAACGATCTCTCCGAAAATTAGAAAAAGCGGAGTAAAAATTAGGAAAGCCGCCCACTCACCGTTATCACCAAGCAAGCGAATCATCAAAAGAGTGCCGATTGTCGTTAGCGCAATGGTCGCGATATTCGTCCCAACTAGGGTCGTGCCCAGCAGTGTTTCGGGGCTTCTAAACTCATCAAGCACCATCCTGGAGCCTTTATGCCCTTTGCCTGCCATCGCGTTCAGCTTTACTTTATCTGCGTTGACCATCGCAATCTCGGAACCGGAAAAAAACCCTTTCAATACCAGTAACCCGATCATCAGCAGCAACGTGAGAAAAATATCCATGCGTTAGCCTCTTCCCTTTGGACTACCCGGCAGACCTAAGTCAACGCTTTTTGTGGCATCGCTTTCTCCGAAATCTGCATCTAGATCCAAACCGGTTATCGGCACGGTTTCTTGCGATAAGCCCGGGTCCCTCTCAGTATCTGAATCTCGAGTTAACCGCTGCTGTTCTTCATCAGTTAGCTCCTCAAAATCTTCCTCAGCTGCCACTTTTGCAATCCGGACGCGCGATATTCTGTGCGCCTCCATCTCAAGCACTGTCAGCGCGACATCATCCACCTCAACTCGATCGCCGATTTGCGGAAGTCGATCTAAATATCGAAAGGCTACACCACCAATCGTTGTCATTCTTGGATCTTCCAACCCAAAGTGGGTCAGATTATTGACGTCAGTAAGTTTCATCTCACCTGGCAACTCGTAAATATTGAGATCTCTTTCCTGATACATTGATCGCCCGCGTGACTCACCGCTGATATCACCAAAAATAAAAGTCAGTACGTCATAAATGGTAATGAACCCTTCAACACCACCGAACTCATTTAGACAAGCCGCCGCCCGAACCCCGTTATCCCGGAAAAAATCAAACATTTCGTCAACTTTCTTAGTCAGTGGAACAACGACCGGCGGATACATAATCGCCTCTGTTTCGAGAGCGCTAAGATCCGCACCATCACTTAACAACTGAAGGATATGTTCCGCATGAATAAATCCCACAAGATTATCTCGATGACCCCTAAAAACGGGCACACGGGTATGTCGCAGATGCCGAAAACGTCTGATCATTTCAGTCGCGGGCAAATCAGCATTTAAAAAATCGGTACGAGTCCGGGGCGTCATAATTTCGACAATCTCGGTCTCATTTGATTCGAGCAATTGATTGATTAGTGCCCGTTCTGTCGCGTCGAGTTCTCCTTTTTCTGCGACCTGCTCAACCAGTGTCAAAAACTCATCGACATTAAGAAGACTCTCGGCAACTTTTTCTTCTCCAACAATCCGAGTCGTAAGACGATCGGAAACGAAACGGATCACATCTCGCAGTGGGGTAATCAGACGAACCCAGACGCTCATCGGTGCTGCCACGACAGCTGTGCTAAACCGGACGGGGTTTGAAACTGCGATCGTCTTTGGCGTTATCTCCCCAAACAGTAAAACAAGCGGCACCATAAAAATAATACTCAACCACCCCGCTCGCTGTTCCCCATACAGACTAACAAGAATTCCAGCAGCATTAATCGTGGCTGCTATGTTGATCAGCTCATTGCCAGTCAAAATTGAAATAATCAATCTACGGGGTTGATCGAGCAGCGCGTGAAGCGTTTCAGATTGAGGATTGTGGTGGCGCCTTAACTGCTGCAAATCAAGTCGCGAAAGCGAGAACAGAGCGGTCTCTGATCCAGAGAAAAATGCCGAACAAAATAAGAGTCCAAACAACAACAATAGCCGAAGCACCATCGACGGCTCAGTTAATAAACTGGTATCGAAGGCAAAAAAGTTGCCAAGCGCGTCCCAATACTCTGTGATGGTTTGGAGTAAAAGCTGCATCAGTTCATCCGGCAATGCCAGTGCAGCAAAAAGGGGGCTCACGGCGTTAGCCACACCGCACAGATCGCCCGACGATCAGTCGATTAACGTTCCATTAAAGACGTCTTGATCATCGCTAAATTGCTACACCTGAGTTCAAGCAAATTGTTATCACTCATTTGTAACTTATTTTGCCACAACGGATAAATGAAAGCGAAGGTTATAAAAAAGGTTTCGTCAATACACCGTCACTCAGGATTGTAGTCAGCGCCGCAAGCGGACTCCGGCCCGACTCCCAGCCTTTAATCACCTGCAATCGTTAGACCCTCAACCAGAATCGATCCGCATCGCGTACTTCGCCGGGGATCCACATCATTCCCAATTGCGGCGATATTCTGAAAAATATCTTTCAGGTTTCCGGCCACAGTGACTTCCTCAACCGGATACGCGATCTCCCCATTTTCGATCCATAACCCTGCAGCCCCTCTTGAGTAATCTCCCGTGACGTTATTGATACCAAAGCCTATTAATTCAGTAACCAAAAATCCCTCATCAATTCCGCTAATCATCTGCTCAAGATTCTGATCACCGGTATCGATTGTCAAATTATGCACACCGCCCGCATTACCGGTTGTTTGCATATCTAAACGTCGAGCGCTGTACGACCCGAGCACATAGCCCCGAAGAATGCCATCGGAAACAATATCTCTAGCTGAAGTCGCCACCCCCTCACCATCGAACGCGGCGCTGCCCATACCGCCCAATATCAGCGGTTGCTCATGAATTCTTACAAACTCAGGGAAGATTTTTTTATCCAGATGATCGAGTAGAAAGGAAGCTTTACGGTATAACGCGCCCCCGCTAATCGCGCTAATAAAATGTCCCAAAAGACTTGAAGCCACCGGCGCCTCGTAAATGACCGGCACCTTGCAGGTCGGTACCCGCCGTGCGCCAAGTCGACGAAGCGTTCGGCGAGCGGCTTGATCACCCACGTGCACCGGGGTGTCAAGATCAGGGAGCCGTCGAGCCGAACTGTACCAATAATCCCGCTGCATCGAATCACCCGAACCTGCAATTACAGAACAACTAATTCCCTGGCGACTTTTTTGCGTGTGCCCGATAAAGCCAAGGCTATTTCCGTATACCTCAACACCTTGATGCGCATCGACAGATGCCCCTTCAGAATTTTCAATTCGCGCATCGGCGCCAAGCGCAGATGCCTCACATTCAAGAGCAAGCGAAGAAGCCTCTTCAACCGAAGGCGTCCACGGGTGGTACAAATCCAAATCGATCACATCCTTCGCTAACCGTTCTGGATCTGCCAGCCCTATACATTGATCCTCCTCGGTCCACTTTGCGATGTTGCAGGCAGCAAGCACCGTCTCTCTAACAGCGGCCGGGGAATAATCAGAAGTGCTTGCGCTTCCGGTTCGCTTCCCAAAATAAACCGAGACGACAAGATTTCGATCGCGGGTATGCTCTACCGTCTCAATCTCGCTTTTTCTTACATTAACCGAGAGTCCCTGGCTAAGACTGGCTGCCGCCTCGGACGATGATGCCCCACGACTGCCTGCCTCTTCTAAAGCAAGCTGAACGGCATCACTCAAACCTGCATCTACGCCAGTGGTGTTTTCTTCCGAATCATTCATACCTCAACCCCCCCAACCGTCAAGCCATCTATTCGCATCGTGGGTTGGCCTACCCCGACCGGAACACTCTGCCCATCCTTACCGCAAGTGCCAATGCCGGAATCGAGCGCAAGATCATTACCCACCATGCTTACTCGGGTTAGGACGTCGGGGCCATTTCCAATAAGGGTTGCGCCCTTAACTGGCGCACCCAATTTTCCCTTCTCTATTCGATAAGCTTCGCTGGCCGAGAACACAAATTTTCCAGAGGTAATGTCCACCTGACCGCCCGAGAAATTCACAGCATAAAGACCTGAATCGACGGAAGACAAAATCTCCGCCGGATCATCTTGTCCCGCCAACATATAGGTATTCGTCATTCGCGGCATTGGCAAATGTGCGTAGGATTCACGCCGTCCATTGCCCGTACTATGAGTTCCCGTCAGACGAGCATTTAAAGAATCCTGCATATAGCCTTTCAGGATTCCGTTCTCGATCAGAACCGTATTTTGGGAGGCCTCACCCTCATCATCGACACTTAACGAGCCACGCCGGTCGGGAATCGTCCCATCGTCCACGATGGTACAAACAGAGGATGCGACCCTTTCTCCCACTCGACCCGAGAAAGCAGAAGTTCCTTTTCTATTGAAGTCACCTTCAAGACCGTGTCCGATCGCCTCGTGCAGTAGGATCCCCGGCCAGCCCGAACCTAAAACGACCGTCATTGTCCCTGCCGGTGAATCAATGGCGTCGAGATTAACCAACGCTTGTCGAACTGCTTCCCGCGCGAAAGATTTAGCACGGTCCTCTTCAAACAGCCATTGATATCCATATCGCCCGCCGCCGCCATAACTACCCTGTTCGCGTCGACCCGCCTGTTCAGCAATCACTGTGATGTTGAGCCGGATTAAAGGACGGACATCCGCAACCATTTCCCCGTCACTTCGCGCCACTAAGACGACGTCATGAACCGAAGCAAGACTTGCCATCACCTGACTCACCCTCGGATCCGAGGCCCGCGCTTCTGCCTCAACAAGTTGTAAAAGCTTGATTTTATCTTCGCTCGCGAGGCTCGTGAGTGGATCGGCGGTCGAATACAGCGCCGGAATGGTTCGCGCTTCAAACGGTATTGGGCTGATCCCGCCGCCATGCTTTGAGATTGATCGCGCCGCTTCAGCGGCCTTTTCCAGCGCTGATAAATTAAGCGCATCTGAATAAGCAAAGCCTGTTTTTTCACCACTCACTGCACGGAGACCCACACCCTGATCCGTGCTTCGACTACCCGATTTCACTTTCCCATCCTCAAGTGACCAGCCTTCTTGGCGGGAGTGCTGAAAATAGATATCCGCGTAATCAATCTTACCCCCCACCAATCGACCCATTAATTCGTCTACATCGGTTAATTGCAGGCCACTTGGCGAAAGCAGAACGTCGGTCGCGATATTGAGGGGATCGGTCATTATTTTTCCTAATTTAGCGGTCAAAATCTAAGTTTTAAGTTCAACTATATTTTATTGTGTTTGGAAACTAGCACGCCGAATGTTAATCAAAAGTTAATACTGTGTGCGGGCGCTATATAAGCGCCTACAAGTCGTATGTTTGATTTGAGGCAAGTTTTTACAAAAATGCGATGTCATTAAATCAGTTTTTACTTATTGATAATTTAATAATGATAAGTTAGGTAAAACATAAATTGAATTTATTGCCCAAGAGAAAGCATTGGCTTGTGCTTAGGGCCCGGTTCCCTCAGATTCACTTCATCTCTCGAAGACTACTAAGGAAATAATAACTTATGCTGACCCACAACCCCTTTGCGGATCTATTCCCAGCCGCGCTGATGCAAGGCTACGTCGTCCTAATGGTTCTGCTCGTTCTCGGAAGCACGATCTTCGATACCATACACAAGAAAAGCGCCAAATATTTTTTCCAGGCGGCTGAGAAATCTAAGAAAAGCCAAACCCGGAGCATCTCTGGCGGGGAAAAGACCTCGATCGCGGTAAAGACTGCCGTCAATGAAGTCATGCTCTCGAGTGAATTTTGTAATGCTCGACGTCGGATCGCCCATTTGCTCGGCATGTATGGCTTTGTGATGTTTTTGATCGCTACAATCATTTTGATCTTTTCATACCCCACGTCGGCGACACCTGCACCAGCGCTCGTAACGGGGCTTTGGCATATTGGCGCGCTAATGGTCGCCGTGGGAGGCTACTGGTTCTGGTTCTTTATCCGGGTTGATGTCGCCGCAGAGGGAAATGTCTGGTACAAAATTATGCGAGCCGACCTTTTCATCCTGGCCCTTTTAGCGACCACAACGTTTGCCCTGATCTGGTCTTATCTCCAGATGAACGCGGGCGGGCTCTGGACACAAATCATCCTGGCGCTTTTCATTATTTCAAGCACAACGTTGTTCGGCACCGTGCTGTGGTCCAAGTTTGCCCATATGTTTTTCAAACCCGCAGCTGCATTCCAGAAACGGGTCCAGGAAGCAGATGGGTCACGAGCAAACCTTCCGGCGCCAGCCGATAAACCCGCGCAATTTGGACTCGGAATCAAACGCGAGCCTGCGCGCCATTACTAATTAGCAAGAATCACACTGAGGACATTCGTGGCGACCTTGCTAACAAGGGAGCCGGGAGACTCTAATCAAGGAGAAATAGATGCCTACTTTTGTTTACATGACTAAATGCGACGGATGCGGCCACTGCGTTGATATCTGTCCGTCTGACATCATGCATATCGATAAAACCTATCGTCGGGCCATGAATATCGAGCCCAATATGTGCTGGGAGTGCTATTCCTGCGTCAAGGCGTGCCCGCAGAACGCCATTGATGCGAGGGGTTACGCTGATTTCGCACCAATGGGCCATAGTGTTCGCGTGTTGCGAGAGGAAGAAAAAGGCACCATTTCCTGGAAAATTAAATTCCGGAATGGTGAGGTCAAGGATTTTGTGTCGCCGATCACCACCCAGCCTTGGGGTGAAAAAATTCCAAAGCTTGCTGAGCTGGCGGAACCCACTCAAGAGGAAGTCGATTCACAACTTCTCTGGTCTGAGCCGGATGCGCTTAATATTGAGCGCGGCCTCCCGGAGATCGACAAAAGCAAATTCAAACAGGGAGTGTATTACTAATGGGTTTTAAGACCGTATTTGAAGATTGCGACATCCTCGTCGTTGGTGGCGGGATGGGCGGAACAGGCGCGGCTTACGAGGCACGCCATTGGGGACGCGACATGAAAATCGTCGTAGCCGAAAAAGCTAACATCGACCGCAGTGGCGCCGTCGCGCAGGGTCTCTACGCGATCAACTGCTACATGGGAATGCAGTGGGACGAGAACCAGCCCGAAGATCATGTTCGCTATGCTCGAAATGATCTTATGGGGATGGTTCGCGAAGACCTTGCCTATGATATGGCTCGGCACGTCGATTCCACAGTTCATAAGTTTGAAGAATGGGGCCTTCCCTTAATGCGTGATCCTGAAACGGGTCGGTATCAGCGAGAAGGCAAATGGCAGATCATGATCCACGGCGAAAGCTATAAGCCAATCGTCGCAGAAGCCGCCAAAAAGTCCGCAGATAAGATTTATAACCGGATCATGGTCACCCACCTCCTGATGGACGAAAGCAAGGCAAACCGCGTAGGCGGGGCGATTGGCTTCAATGTGAGAACGGGCGATTTACATGTCTTTAAGGCAAAGGCCACTATTGTGGGCGCGGGCGGCGCGTCACACATCTACAAGCCTCGTTCTGTTGGCGAGGGCATGGGACGCACCTGGTATGCCCCATGGAGTAGTGCTTCTGCCTACGCGCTACCGATCATGGCGGGCGCCAAAATGACGCAGATGGAAAATCGTATTGTGCTATGTCGTTTTAAAGACGGATACGGGCCTGTGGGCGCCTACTTCCTCCACTTAAAAACTTATACTCAAAACGCATACGGGGATGAGTACGAATCAAAGTGGTACGACAACACCAAGGAGCTCGTTGGAGATTACATCGATCATCACCCAACACCGACCTGTCTTCGAAACCATGCATTCCTGAAGGAAGTTGCAGCGGGCCGTGGCCCTATCCATATGGTCACAAAAGAAGCGTTCCAGGATCCCCACAAAGAAACCGTAGGTTGGGAAAACTTCCTCGGCATGACCGTCTCCCAAGCTGTTGTCTGGGCTTCTCAAGATATCGATCCTCGATATACAAATCCTGAGCTGACGACATCAGAGCCTTACGTCATGGGCTCCCACGCAACCTGCTCTGGCGCGTGGGCCAGTGGACCAGAAGACGTATCTCCGAGCGAATATTTCTGGGGCTATAACCGGATGATGACCGTTGAAGGCCTGTTTGGTGCGGGAGATGCGTTGGGCGGAACCGCGCACGCGTTCTCCTCTGGGTCGTTCACAGAAGGCCGTCTTGCCGCAAAAGCGGCGGTGAAATATGTCCGCGAGCGGGCGAACGAGAAAATTGTCATCTCCGATAAGCAAATCGAGGAGCGTCGCGAAGAGATCTATCGACCGCTCGAAACCTACGAAGTGGGCCGTAATGAAATCGTGGGTGGGACCGTATCTCCAAGCTACATCCTTCCGATTCAAGGGCTTCAACGCCTTGAGAAACTGATGGATGAGTATGCCGGGGGTCTTACGGTCAATTACATGACCAATGAACCACTGTTGCTTAGGGGTCTCGAACTCCTGAAAACAATGCATGAGGATTTTGAATTTCTGGGTGCTGAAGATTTACATCAACTACAGCGCGCGTGGGAACTCAAACATCGAGCAATCGCTTCCGAGTGTGTTGTGCAACATACCCTGTTTCGAAAAGAAACGCGGTGGCCGGGTTATTACTATCGTGGTGATGCCATGCAGCTTGATGATGAAAACTGGCATGTCCTTACCGTATCTCATCGGGATCCTGAATCCGGAGAGTACACAATGGAAAAGGCGCCCGTGTATCATATCGTCGATTAACCAGTCGGTGTTCTCTAAAACGGGCCCACAGGGGCCCGTTTTTTTTGCGCCAATTTTGCTATCACGAACACCTTATTCACTAGACATAACAACGATCACGTATAGTCAAATCTGATCTTTCAAATTTTCGCGTCAAACATGCCAATAGATTCAAATTTCAGAAACGAACAGCTCGCCGGTGAAACTAACCTTGGCGCTTCCTTCCAAGAAGTTGATGCGCTGTTAACGCCGATTCTGGATCAGGGCGGAACGCGAGACCAAATCCCGGAACTGCTCCGCCGTTCGTGGGCGCATCTTCAGGACCTGCGGGAAACTCTCACAACGATTAGTACAGTTGGCGACACGATTCCGTCATCGCATCTCGACCAGGCAATCTCCCTTACAGCGGCGGGCGTCCTTGATATTTCAGGCATTGGAACTGCAGTTAAATCATATCTCTTAGAACCCGAATTCCAGCAACTCGACGAATCCATCCAAGCCAAACTGCACTACGCCCTTTCATTAGTGGCTTTGATTTCCCAGTCTTATCGAGATGGCGCACGACATCTCGAAAAGGCATCTGAGCTCTGTCAAAGCCATCCGCAAGACCGTTGGCAGTTTGAAAACGCACGCGCTCAAGCGCTGACAGATTTAGGCCGGGAGTTTCTTGATAATCAAGCGCTGACAGAGGCCGTGGATTTATTTGAATTATCAGTCCTTCCTCTTGCTGATAAAGAAAAAAACCGCCATCAGTGGGCGATCTCAAAAACGTGCCACGGTGTCGCGCTCGGCATTTTAGGACAGCGACAAAAAGGCACAAAAATGCTTGAGCACGCAATCCGCTCATTTAATGAAGTCATCGACGCTTGCGATAGTGATTCCGCACCACTGGAGTGGGCAACAGCACAAAACAGCTTAGGAAACGCACTGGGTATTTTGGCCCATCGTCAAAATGATCTCCAGATGCTTGAGTCCGCTGCAAATGCTTTTGAAAGTGCATTATCAATTCGCTCACAAGAGACCTGTCCCTGGGATTGGGCCGCTTCCCAGAATAATCTGGGTGCTGTTCTTCAAAGCCTTGGCCAGCGAAAAAATGATGCGCAACTTCTAAAGCGATCGGTTGATTGTTACAAGCTGGTGTTACTTGCTTGGACGCGCGACCGCGCACCCCTGCATTGGGCAACCACATTCAATAATCTGGGCACTGCACTTCGGGCGCTTGGCGAGAAACGAAAAGGTCCTCGAACACTCGAGCAAGCCGTCGCTGCCTATCGAAATGCACTTGCGGAGCGCACCCGTGAGCGTGTGCCTCAACAGTGGGCAATGACCCAAAATGATCTCGGTACGGCTTTGCAAAAACTGGGCGAGCGCACTGAAGATATCAAATTCTTCAATGAGGCGATCAACGCTTATCAGAGTGCACTTCTTGAATGGACGCAAGAAAAAAGTCCCATGACTTGGGCGATGACGGCCGCTAATTTAGCAATTGCTCAAAAAAGTCTGGCAGAACGTTTAGGAGATGCGGGCACCGCAGGCCTCGCGTTATCAAGCTTTGAGGCCGTCGCTGAGGTTTTTCGAGGCGCGAGTCACGCGAGGTACTATCAGTTCGCCACAGAGCAAATAGCAAAGACCCGAACCTTGCTTGATAGCTTAGCGGCCTCCTGAATCGACAGAATGCTCTGCATCTTCGCAGAAACCCATTGCGTTTAACCTAAACAATACGAACGTAAGATCATCAGGTTTGGAGGGCAAGCCTTCTTGCGCATGGGTCATACGGCTGATCGCCGTTTCGGCTAGCGTCTGAGCGGATGCTTCTAACTCTCCTGACTGAATAATCTCGATGATCTCGGAGACGTAAAGATTATCCCAAAGCCCATCGGACGCAATCAGAACCGTATCTCGAGCAGCAAGCTTGGCCTCATGCTTTTCAAGCCAAAAAGCCGGATCACCCAGCATATTATTTAGATAATGGCGCTTTGGATGATGTAAGGCCTCTCTCTCATCAATAAGGCCAAGGGTTTCGCTGATACCGACCGGTGAGTGACTATCCACACGGAGCTTCACTCGCCCTCTTTGACCCACCACCAACATGAGTGAGTCTCCCGCATGGCTGCTCAACACTGAACCATCCGGCTTTACTAGCGTTATTGAAAGCGTCGTAGCCGCCCTCGGAATTTCTTTCAGTAATTCTTTATTTACATCGTTTATTAAATCTTCAAGACAAGATCTATTCTTGCGTTGACTCCACCTGCCAATCTTTTGGATAACAAATTCAGAGGCTTCGCGCCCTTTGGGCAGTCCACCCACGCCATCTGCAACCGCAAGGCACACCTCGCCGGTATCCATCTCAAAAATACCTATTGCATCCTCATTGACTCCAGATTGCCCAGGGCAAGGTTGGGTAAAGACAACCGATTGTCCAGAATCCAAAACGACGACCTGCGGCGCATCCAGACGTTCGCCGCTCAGGCACAATGGTGTCTGCAAAATCTTAGACTCGGCCATTCGTTGCGCGACCTATTGCCACTCCATAAACTCTAAGTGCTGGCAGAGTTGGCCCGCACTTTTAAATTCTTTTGCGATAAGTGATCGCTTCAAGCCCTTACAGATATCCTTAACTTCCTGTGGATGACGGCGATACCGACGGACCCCTCCAATCGCATCGTAAAAAATCCGGATAAGATCAAACACGTCATGCTGAATATGTTCAGCATTCGGTGCTCCCCAACTAAACATATCCAACAGTTTAAGATCGAATCCAAGTCCGTGACGAAGCACAATGACATTATCACTATGCAGATCACCATGGTACTCCCCAACATTATGGATCGCTTCTATTCCGAGTGCGACCGCATGCAAGAGATGAAGACCCTGAAATGCACCGAGACATCGGCCGGGCTGTCGTTTCAAGAAATCGGATAGCAACTCGCCTTCCACATATTCAGACACTAAGAAAGAAACCGTGGCGTCGTTAAACTGAAAACTATCGCGGGTGTGATACTGGATAACAACCGGGCAATGCCGAAGCTTATGAAGTTTTCGAGCATAAAACCGTAAAGCACGATTACCCGGGTTACGATGAGGGAAAAAGATTTTTACGGTGCGCTCAATTCGAGTCCCTTTTTCTCTGACCAGATAAACTTCGCCTTCCCACCCCGCGCCCAGACGAGAGACCACTTCATACTTGCCCGCTAACTGACTGCCAGAATGAAGATTAAAACTAGTAATACGAGGAGAGGATTTTTTCATGCGGTCAAATCAATCATGAGCCAGAACTAATTCCATCATCTGATGATCGATGCCGGCGTCCAGAAACACATCGCCATAGACCGAAAAACCCGCGCGTTTATAAAACGGGATAGCAGGTAACTGCGCTCCCAGATAAACTCGCGTCATATCGTGTTTCCGACCCTCTTGAACAAGCTCGTCCAGCAGCGCTCTTCCGATCCCTTTCTGTCGATAAGCCCTTAACACCGCCATGCGCCCAATTTTTCCACAAGTGAGCATTCGGCCCGTACCCACCACTTGAGCATGATCGATAAAGGCGGCCGCGTGAATAGCCGTCTCATCCTCACCATCGACTTCTAACTCAGGGGGAACCCCCTGCTCGTTGACAAACACCTCGTAGCGAATTTGGCAGAGGTCCTGCTCATCAGTGCTCCAGTCAGCCAATCGAGTTGAAAACATCAAGAAGGAGATATAAAAACGGCGGCGGAGCTAAGAGCGCGATGAGGGATCGTCGTCATCAAGACGATCGAATTCGGCGATACCTTCCTCCATCTCACGATCAAGCGCTTCGTCTTCAACGCTTGCCGCATCAGCCTGGGCTCGGGTTTGAGGCTTAATTGATTTGGAGACATAAAGTCCAAGTTCAAAAAGAACCCAAACTGGAATCGCCAGCATCAGTTGAGAAAAAATATCAGGCGGTGTCATCAACATGCCCACGACAAAGGCGCCGACAATAATGTAGGGACGCTTCGCGGCAAGGCTCTCAGGCGTTGTCATCCCCATGCGAACGAGTAATACCGTCGCAACAGGCACCTCGAATGCTAAACCGAATGCAAAAAAGAGCTTAAGAACAAAGCTCAAATAGGAACTGATATCGGTCATCACCAGAACACCCTCAGGTGCGGTGCTGGTGAAAAAAGCAAAAATGACTGGGAACACAACGAAATATGCGAACAAGATCCCAAGATAAAAAAGAACACTGCTTGAGATTAATAAAGGAACCGTCAAGCGTTTTTCATGATCGTACAGACCTGGCGCGACAAATGCCCATAATTGATAAAGAAGATAGGGCATTGCCACAGCGGTTGCAAAGGCGAATGCAAACTTAAACGGCACAAAGAAGGGGCCATGGGGCTCGGTTGAAATCATCGAGTTCCCCGCGGGCAGAGCCGCCATCAGGGGTTGTGCGAGATATTCATAAAGGGTGTTCGCAAATGGTGCCGCGGCGATAAACAAGACCAATACAGCCCCGCCGCCGCGCATAAGGCGATCCCGAAGCTCCAAAAGATGCGACATGAATGTCGCGCCCGGCGCATCTGGACGATTCGTAGTTTCGTTCACCAACTGCTACTTTAGTTCGTGCCGGCTTTATCGGCGATATCTTGATTCATCGCATTGGCGGACTCTTTAATGGAGTCGACCACATCACCCATCGCATCATCTTTCGCTATCGACTCCGCGGTCTTTGTGAGATCAGTCTTGATGCTGGTCACTTCTTCACCGAGTTTGCGCATGTCGGCTAATTCGCTCTCTCTTATTTCTCGATCGATATCGGTCTTGACCGCCGACACCATGCGGCGCGCACGGCCCACCCACATGCCCGCGGTTCTCGCGGCACGCGGCAGTCGCTCCGGACCCAGCACAATTAGGGCTATAGCCGCAATAATGACGATCTCAAGAAAGCCGATATCGAACATGACGCTTCCTCAGAATCAGTTAGACTTTCGCGTCGCTTTTTTCCGAATCTGACTCTTCGGACGACTCAGCAAGACTCTCTGTTGATGAGGCTGCATCGCCCTCAGAGGGTTCATCGCTGGTGGCACCATCCTTCATCGTACTGCGAAATCCTTTGACCGCACCTCCTAAGTCAGACCCAAGATTTCTTAATTTCTTGGTTCCAAACAACAGAAGTACGATAACCAATACAATCAGCAACTGCCAAATACTTATACCACCTAATCCCATTACTTTCTCCTATCTGCCGACGAGGTGATGAACGATTCTTTCACCTGAAGGACGAATTTTATTTCCAGATCGGCAACGCCGATACCCTCTCATAATAACCGCTTTTAAAAAGCCTGGGAATACTCTGATTTTCAAAAGAAAACTGAGCGGTTAACCTAGGATGCGGGTGAAAATTTACGCTCCGCGCCAAGTTCCCTTCTCAGCGATACATTTCTTTTGGGTCTTTAAGCACTGGATCGACAGCTTCCCATTGATCGTCTTGGAGCCGCTGATAAAAACAACTGTGCCGGCCGGTGTGGCACGCGATTCCGCCCTCCTGATCAATTTGCATCAGAATCACATCGCGGTCACAGTCCAATCGAATTTCGCTGATTCTTTGCACATTGCCAGACTCCTCTCCCTTTCGCCACAGTTTTGCCCTCGAGCGAGACCAATAAACGCCTCGACCCGTTCGAGCCGTTTCTAGCAAGGCCTCTCGATTCATCCATGCGACCATCAAAACACGACCGCTCTTTGCTTCTTGGGCGATGGCAGGCACAAGCCCATCATCTGTCCACTTAATTTGATCTAGCCAGTCCATGTCAATTCCTTGCTTAACATTAAAGATTCACTTCAATCCCACGCGTACTCATATGGGTCTTTGCTTCCCGAATTGTATACTCGCCAAAATGAAAAATACTCGCTGCAAGTACTGCATCCGCACCCCCCGTGAGCACTCCCTGAGAAAGATGCTCAAGCGTACCCACACCGCCTGAGGCAATTACGGGAATCGGCACTGCATCACTTATCGTCCGAGTCAGTTCGAGATCAAAACCATCCTTGGTTCCATCGCGATCCATGCTGGTCAGGAGAATCTCTCCTGCCCCACGGCGAGCCATCTCCACCGACCATTCACGCGCGTCAATACCAGTTGTTTTTCGGCCACCATGGGTAAACACTTCCCAATGGTTACCACAGCGCTTCGCATCAATAGCAACGACAATACATTGCGCACCAAAATACTGACTTGCCTCGGTGACCAAGTCAGGGCGATCAATCGCAGCTGTGTTTATAGACACTTTATCAGCGCCCGCAAGCAACAGCCGATGAATATCATCAATCTCCCGAATTCCGCCGCCGACGGTCAATGGAATAAACACTTCAGCTGCAACTTCACGAACAACATCGATCATGGTGTCTCGGGCGGATGAACTTGCGGTAATGTCCAGAAACGTAATTTCATCCGCCATTTGTTGGTCATATCGTTTTGCAACAGCAACCGGGTCTCCCGCATCCCTGATATCCACAAACTTGACACCTTTAACCACGCGACCCTCATCAACGTCCAGGGCACGGAATAATTCGAGTTGCGAGGCCCATCATCAAATCCTATCTATGCTTTGGCCGATGGCGGCCGCTTGTCCCTCGCGGAAATCCAGGGTGCCTTCATAAATGGCTCTTCCGGTAATAACGCCTTCGATGCCCGAATCTTCAACCGCGACCAGTCTTCTTATATCCTCAAGATCAGAAATACCGCCGGATGCAATCACAGGAATTTGAATAGCCTTTGCCAACTCTGCCGTTGCTTCTACATTTACCCCGCTGAGCATTCCATCACGATCAATATCGGTGTACACGATCGCGACCACACCATCGGCTTCAAAATGTTTGGCCATATCGATCACCTTATGGTCAGATGTTTTTACCCAGCCGTCTGTTGCGACCGCGCCATTCTTAGCATCCAGCCCAACAATAATATGGCCAGGGAACTGCTGACAGAGATCACTGACAAACGCAGGGTCGTTTACCGCTTGCGTTCCAACGATCACGTATCGAACGCCCGCCTCGAGATAAGCCTTTACGGTTTCTGTATTCCGAATACCACCGCCAACCTGCAGCGGCACGTCTGGATATGTGTTCGCAATCTTCTGGATAATAGACGCGTTCACCGGTCGACCCGTTACAGCACCATCAAGATCCACAAGATGAAGACGCTTTGCGCCTTGGGAGACCCATCGAGCCGCTGCCTGCATTGGATCACTATCGTAAAGCGTCTCATCCGACAAGTCGCCTCGTCGCAATCGTACACAGCGACCCTCCTTAATATCTATAGCTGGAATGAGAAGCATAAAAATAAAGCCTTTGAAGTTCTTAATTTAGGGATCAAAACGGCACGCTCGAAATGACCGCCTTGGGCTAACGTTTACCTAGATCGCTTTCAGGAATCGCCGTCCCAACAAACAAAATTTTCGAGCAATCTCAAACCTTGCTCATGACTCTTTTCCGGGTGAAACTGGACTGCAAAAATATTCGCTCGGGCAATCGCACTCACGAATTCACCTCCGTAATCACTTGTTGCTGCAACAGACGATGACTCCGTTGCTAGCGCGTAATAGCTATGAACAAAATAAAATCGGGAATCCTGCGAAATGCCTCTCCACAGCGGATGATCACTGCTTTGCCGAACATTGTTCCAGCCCATATGAGGCACCTTTAACCGCTGCTTGTGGCCACCGGATCCACAAAAACGGCGGACCTCACCGTCAAAAAGACCAAATCCTTCACATCCACCATCTTCTTCACTACGATTAAATAAAGCCTGCATCCCGACACAAATACCCAACACAGGCTTTGACGAGAGGACGCTCAACACGGGATTACGAAGCTGGAGGGTATCGAGCGCCTTGAACCAGGAGCCGATTGCGCCTTGTCCCGGAAGGACAACCCGATCCGCTTTCTCGAGACGCAATAAATCTGAGGTCACCTCGACGTGAGCAGAAGGCGCTACTTTTTCAAACGCTTTGGCAACCGAATGCAAATTACCGGTGCCCAGATCAACAACCACAATGCGGTGCATCTACCCCTGCAAAGACCCTTTTGTGGAGGGTACTGATCCACCCAGTCTTGAATCTAAAGTTAACGCCATTCTCAAAGCCCGCCCAAATGCCTTGAATATCGTTTCAGCCACATGGTGCGTGTTTTGACCTCTCAGGGAATCAATATGAAGGGTGACGTGCGCATGATTACAAAAACCTTGAAAAAATTCGTGGAACAAATCGACATCAAAATCTCCGACTCTTGCACGAGGCCAGCTCACGGCAAATTCAAGACCCGGACGCCCCGAGAAATCAGTCACAACCCGACTCAATGCCTCATCCAGTGGCACATAAGCGTGCCCATAGCGACTGATGCCGCGCGGCTCGCCAACGGCTTGTGTGATTGCCTGGCCTAACGAGATGCCGACATCTTCAACGGTGTGATGCGCATCGACAGCAAGATCACCTTTTGCTTTGATTTCCAAATCAATCAGGCTATGGCGAGCGATCTGCTCGAGCATATGATCAAAAAAAGGTAAGCCGGTATCAAGCTTTGCCGACCCGCTGCCGTCAACATCAAGAGCGACATAGATATCAGTCTCGCGGGTCGTGCGCGTTATTTCTGATGTGCGACTCGACATAAGATACCTTCCAAAAGGATGATGAAACTAAGTTTTAACCCAGCGAATGGCGACGAATTGTAACAAACAAGCGGCCCTAGATTAAATCGGGCCTTTATTTCATGGCGAATGTCGGAGAATCACCCTAACGAATCGTTCAGCGCATCGACAAAAGCGGCGTTCTCAAGAGGAGTGCTTACGGTAACGCGCAGGCAATCTGTCAGTAATGGGTGAGCGCCGTTCAGGTTTTTCACTAAAACACCCTGACGCTGAAGATCATCGTGCACCGAATCACCGGCGCCCGCTGGGGCTCGAAACAAAATAAAGTTTGCCGCGCTTGGGTACGCTGTTATCCCAGATGCTTTTTGCAGAGATGCCAAAAGCCTCGCTCTCGCTTCACAAATCAATCTCGATTTTTCATCAAACCAGTCAATATGCCGAAGCGAAAATTCGACGCTCATCTGCGTCAATGAATTGACATTGTAAGGTAATCGAACTTTATTTAACGTTTCAAGGATATCAGGGTGGCCCGACAAAAATCCTAAACGCAGGCCCGCAAGGCCCAATTTAGAGAGTGTTCGCATGACCACCACATTGTCATAAGCAGGCGCTTGATCCAAAAAACTTTGGCCACTAAACGCATGATAGGCCTCATCAACAACTACAATTCCCGAGCACCTTTTCGCAATCTGATCGATAACATCATGCGTACAGACGTTTCCGGTTGGGTTGTTTGGATTCGCAAGAAAAACGCAGCAAGGATCATGCTTTTCAATCGCCTCAAGCAGAGCGTCCGTGTCAATCGAAAAATCATGCCGTCGAGGTGTCGCGATATAGTCTGAACCGGTAATCGCCGCAATCACCCGATACATCGAAAAACTCGGCTCAGGCGCTAACATGGTCCGCCCCGGACCCCCGACTGTCATCGAAACCATCTGAATCAGTTCATCTGACCCATTACCAAGTAATATATCGAGTTGCCTCGGCACCTCAAAAACATGACGGAGGGTCTTTGCCAGCCCCAGCGCACGCCCGTCGGGGTAGCGATTCAGAGAAACATGGCGTAACTCGTCAAGCCAAGCATCTTTGAGTGCACGATCCCAAACATATGGATTCTCCATTGCATCAAGCTTGATCAATCCTTCTGCTGGCGCAACCGCGTAGGCAGTTAAATTCTGAATCTGTGGGTGCACCCAACGCTTGATCACCGAGCCGCTAGTCATCTGGATTTACCTTCAGTCGATACCCGCGAAACTCCGCTGATCGCGCATGTGCCGTTAAACCTTCAGCTCGCGCAATCAAACTGGCGATACCAGAGAGCGTCGCAGCGCCGGCTTGCGAGCAATCAACAACACTCGATCGCTTTTGAAAATCATAAACACCCAAAGGAGAGCTAAAACGCGCAGTTCCGGAAGTTGGAAGCACGTGATTGGGGCCCGCACAATAATCCCCAAGGGACTCTGCGCTGTAGTAGCCACAAAAAATCGCACCGGCATGCCGTATTTTTGGAATCCAATCGCGAGGTGCTTTTATCATCAATTCCAAATGTTCTGGCGCTATTTTATTCGCTACCGAAATTGCTTCATCGATAGTTTCAACTTCGATCAGCGCGCCATAATCAGATAATGCCTGCTCGATGATTGACCTGCGCTCCATTGTCGGCAGTAAACGATTGATAGCCTCGCTCACCTGAGCCCTAATTTCACGCCCGACGCAAATTGCGATGGATTGCGCCTGCTCATCGTGTTCAGCTTGAGCGAAAAGATCCATCGCTACCCAGTCTGGATCTGCCCCTGCATCACAAATCACAAGCACCTCTGAAGGGCCCGCGATCATATCAATTCCCACCAGCCCAAAGACCTGTTTTTTTGCAGTGGCAACGTATTGATTACCCGGGCCCACAATCTTATCCACTTTGGGTACCGTTTCCGTTCCGTGAGTCAGCGCTGCGACAGCCTGCGCACCGCCAATTCTAAAAATACGGTCGACTCCCACGATATCGGCACTCGCAAGGACCGTTTCATTAATCCGGCCATTTGGGGTGGGAACCACCATGACAACCTCCTCCACTCCGGCGACTTTTGCAGGGATCACATTCATCAACACTGATGACGGATAAGAAGCCTTCCCTCCAGGGACATAAACCCCGACCCGATCCAAAGGATTTACCTGTTGACCATAACGGCTACCATCCGATCGCTCGCGTTGCCATGAGCTTTCTTTTTGCTCTTCATGAAACTCCCGAATTCGATCCGCAGCCTCTAGAAGGGCCGTTTCGAGATCAGGATCGATTCTTTGACGTGCCGCCACCCAGCGAGATTTTGGGATCTCAAGATCTTCACCCATGGACGCTGAAAATTGATCAAACTGACGCGTGAATTCGAGTAACGCTTGATCTCCTCCAAGACGCACTTGTTCAATGATCCCACGGACTGTGTCGTCAACTTCCGCGCTTGTTTCAGTCTGACGATCAAGAAGATTCGATAGAGTGCGATCAAAATTTTTATCTCTGATCGTAAGTTGCTTTATTTCAGTTGGCATTGAATTAATGAGTTGTCCGTAAACTGTGGCGTTTTAAAAAACGAATAAAGTCAGTCACTCAACAGTTGTCGCCCGCAGCGGACTTGAATCCGAAATCCGTCTGATATCTGCACCACACTGGAGCAGTTTTTCTTCGATACAGTCGTAGCCGCGGTCAATATGGTAAATACGATCTATTATGGTTTCGCCGCTCGCCACAAGACCCGCAAGGACCAGGGCACGCAGAGGCTCTCAAATCGGTCGCCATAACCTGCGCGCCACCCAGCGTCTTAACACCTCTAATCACCGAAGTGTTGCCATGCAATTCAATCTCCGCGCCCATTCGCTGCAACTCATGAACATGCATAAATCGATTTTCAAAAATATGCTCGGTCACTGACGCTGAACCGTCTGCAACACAATTAAGAAGCATAAATTGTGCCTGCATATCGGTGGGGAAGCCCGGATAAGGTGCCGTGCTTACCGTCACCGCTCGGGGTCTCGCGCTCATCGCCAGCGTTATTGAATCCTCCAAGATTTCAATATGAGCCCCAGCTTCACGCAGTTTTGAAGTGACTGCATCAAGATGACGAGGGTTTATATTCTGAATAGCCAAATTACCTTGAGTCGCCGTGGCCGCCACCATAAACGTTCCGGCTTCAATCCGATCGGGAATCACACGATGGACGCCCCCACCAAGGATCGAAACGCCTTCGATTTCAATTGTATCTGTTCCAGCGCCAGAAATTTTTGCCCCCATTTTGATCAAGCAGTCTGCAAGATCCACAATCTCCGGCTCTCGCGCCGCATTTTCCAACCGCGTGCTCCCTTTTGCGAGCGTCGCGGCCATCATTAAATTCTCGGTCCCGGTTACCGTTACCGTATCAAAGACAATATTCGCGCCACTCAGAAAGCCACCGGGTACTGATGCTTTAATGTATCCAAGCTCAACTGACACCGTCGCACCCATTTGCTGAAGCGCCTTAACATGTAAATCGACGGGACGAGAGCCTATTGCACACCCTCCTGGCAAGGAGACCTCTGCCTCTCCATAGCGCGCAAGCAAGGGGCCCAAGACCAAAATCGAGGCACGCATGGTCTTCACCAGATCATAAGGG
Source organism: Arenicellales bacterium nBUS_48 (assembly GCA_051201575.1). Classification (GTDB taxonomy): domain Bacteria; phylum Pseudomonadota; class Gammaproteobacteria; order Arenicellales; family UBA868; genus UBA868. The sequence continues at coordinate 2,565,092 of CP179197.1, forward strand.
GCGCGTCGAGAATGCAAATTACTTGCCCTTATTCGGACAACTGATTTCTCATCAATTTCAATGTTCGCGCCAAGCCGGCCTAACAGTTCGAGCGTCGTCGTGATGTCGCGCAGATGGGGAACATTCGAGATCAAGAGATCTTGATCGGTCAATAGCGAACTAATTAAAACCGGGAGAGCCGCATTTTTTGCGCCACCAATACGCACGCTGCCATTCAGCGCGCGACCCCCTTTGATCAACAGACTTTCCAATACCCGGAATCCATAAGTAAAAACGATTCGCCCAACGAATTAAGGCGACAAGCGTTTAAGTTTACCCGACTAAAAGAAAAAGGCGCCAAAAAGGCGCCTTTTTCTTTTTCTTGAACGCGTCATCAAGACCCGGCTTTGGTATCCAATTTGGTCTTGAGTTCTCCATTTTGATACATCTCCATCATGATATCGCTGCCGCCCACAAATTCCCCATCAACATACAGCTGCGGAATGGTAGGCCAATTGGAATAATCTTTAATCCCTTGACGAATCTCATCGTCAGTCAGCACATCGGCTGTCTCGAATTCAGTGCCCAGTGCCTGCAGAATTTGAATCGCCCGGCCCGAAAAACCACACTGTGGAAAGTCTCGATTACCTTTCATAAAAAGCATCACCCGGTTCGATTCCACTTTGTCTTTGATTCGCTGGTTAGTATCCATAATGTTTACCTCGTCGTTATTCCTTGTTTTAATAAAATCATGAAAACGCCTATTGCGCGTTTTTCTCTTTGGTCGTTAGCGTGCGCATCGACAGCGCATGAATCTGCGCTTTCATCCGATCGCCTAGGGCGCCGTACACCATTTGGTGCTGCTGAATCCGATTTTTTCCTTCGAACCGATCACAAATTATTTCGGCTTCAAAATGGTGTCCATCACCCGTAATTTCAACCCTTGAGCCTTCCAGGTTATCCTCAATCCATCCCTTAATATCTTCTGGTGTCACCATAGGTTCGTCCTTTTTTCGCGTCCGGCCTTAAATCCCGATACTCAGTTACTTTCCGCGGTTTTCTTTTCGAGAGACTCTATCAGCGCGTCCAATCCATTATTCGCAATAAATTCACCGTATTGGTTCCGGTAGCTAATAATTAAACTGATGCCGTCAATCTGGATATCGTAGATCTGCCAGCCCGCATCTGCGTCTCTCAAGCAATAATAATCAACCAGAACTGATTGTTGTCCGGGAAGTACTAATTCCGAAGGCACTACCGAGATCCGCCCACCGCCACGCACACTGACCTCTCCAAAACGCATGTCCTGCTCGCCGGTATACTCAAACATCGCGCTCGCATAACTCCGCATAATAAGGTCTTTAAAGCTTTCAGAAAAACGCTGGCGCTGTGTCTCACTGGCGCTCTTGGCATAATCACCCAAGATCAGTCGCGAAACTCTGTCGAGGGCGACTCGCGGCACAACGATTCTGTCAACGAGTTCATAAAGCGCAAGACGATCTGCCTCTAACTCTGCCCGACGGCTTTCGAGCTCAGCAACGACCTCATTGACGGTATCGCGAATCATCTCATCGGCACTTGTCTCGGCCCACACGAGATTTGACCACCCCATCAAAAGCCCGATGGCCAGCATTATTTTGGTGACCCTGTAACGACGGCGCAAGGTTTTGGAACGCGACATATGATTGAGGCTTTTCGAAATATCCAGAGCTGTATTCTCCAGAATTAACCCGCTAATCACAAATGGTGATTTTCTGTCTTTACGCCAAAAGGACGAATCAACAAGATAAGCTGGGGCAATAAAGTAAGAGAAGCAAAAAGTGCAATGGCCATTCCGAGCGCCGTTAGAAGGCCAAAAAAGATGGTCGGTAGGAAATTAGACAGCACTAAAATCGAAAACCCTACAATTATAGTGGTAGCGGTGTAAAAAATTGCCCGACCAATGTTGGCGTGGCAATAATGGAGCGTCGCCACGTAGTCACCGAGGCGAGGCAGCTCGGTTCTAAATCGATACAGATAATGAATACTGTTATCCACTGCGATTCCAAGCGTAATTGACGCGATCGTAATTGTCATCATATCCATCGGAATCTTTAACCACCCCATCAAACCCAGAATAATTGATGCCGCCAATATGTTGGGGACCACGCCAATCAAGGCTAGTTTGATTGATCGAAACAACACGAGCAACATTACCGCGATTCCCAGCATCACCACGCCCAAACTTTTGATTTGAGACTCAAAAAGGCTCTGGAGCATATTGTTGTACAGAACAACAAGTCCCGAGATCTGAAAATTCTGAGGCTTAAGATCAAGCTCTTTTTCTAACCCCACCTGAATTTCTTTCAGTAGATCGTTGCGTCTCAGGTTTGGTAATGAATCCTTCACTCGGGCCGATAGTCTGACTTCATTTCTCTCGATTGACACATAAGGCGTGAGCAGGGCCGCTTTTAAATCAGGAGGCATCCGTTTGTACAGAACGGCCAGTTCAAATGCATCAAAAGTCTGCTGGCTAATTGATTCGCCCACTCGAATCAACGATGCCAATGAAAGCACCTGCCCTACCCCATATTGACGCTGGAGAAAATCATGCACTGCCGACACGGTCTCTATTTTCTGCGGCGTAAACCAATAATCGACCGGATCTCCCTGCGACACGCTCCCCAACAGCAAGTCCAGCTCGTCATCTTGATCATCCTGTGCTTCATTAATAGACGCCTCAGGGTCAAACCGAATCAAGACCTCGAGTGGAGTGGTTCCACCTAACTCGCGATCGATGAGTTTGAGCCCCTGATAGATCTCTGTACCCTTGCCAAAATAATTGATAAAACTATTTTCAACCTGTAATTTCGAAATGCCAACTGCGCCGAATATTCCAAGCAACACAGAGACAGAAATCACCCACCGGCCATGTTTCGCCGAGAGGTGGGAAAGCCATCCTGTGACCCAAGTCCCCGGCGACTGGCGGTCGGTCGTGACAGCAGGTTTTTGCAACACGGCAGCTGCCGTAGGGAAAAATAGAAACGAAACAAGGAATGTTACTAATAATCCAATCGACATCATCCAGCCAAAATCAATCACGGGCTTAATGCTGCTCAACACCAGGGAGCCGAACGCTAAAACAGTGGTTAATGCTGTGTAGAAACAAGGCCAAACCATCTTTCGCATCGTGACCCACAGTGTCTCCTGATATGACCAGCCTGAATTTTCAGCTGCAAGCTGTCGATAACGAACGACAAGATGGACATTCATCGACATCGTAAGAATCAACATTAGAGAGATAAAATTCGAGGAGATAACCGTAACTTGCCAGCCTGCCATACCAAGCAGACCAATCATTATCATTCCAGCGTACGCGCAGCTGGCTAATGGCAAAACAACCCACCTTGCCGATCGAAAAATCACAGCAAGCATCACAATCAAAAAAATCATGACACCGGCACCAAATTTAATGAGGTCATTCCGAATAAAAGAAATCATGTCATCGGCGATCATTGAAACACCGCCCAACATGAGATGACCCATCGGTCGATATTTGTCGATGACCTGACGGATTGATGCAATCGTTTCATGATTCAACTGGTTTACGTCATCTTTAAGACGCTGATACTTGACAGACACTTCATCCAAGCGCAGCTTCTGTTCTTCACCAATGCTGTCTTGACTCATTTTGAGAGAAAGCCTGCGCTTTAAATTTTTGACCTTTTCAAAATCAGGATTGCCGACCAAATTAAGTTGAAGTGCGGTTGTCATTCCGTCAATGCTCACGACAAGCTCAGAAAATACCGGACTACTAATAAGTTCCATCCGGGCACGATCAAAATCAACGTCCGGATCACGCAATGTCCTAAAGTTTCCGGCGAGTTCCGTCAAAGATCCCCCACTCTGCGAAAGCAGAGGGACATCCAAAATCGAATTAACCGATTCAACACCTGGAATTTCAGCCAACTCGGATGCGAGCGACTCCATTTGATCTAAAGTGACGCGATCAAATAAAGGCGTATCAGGCACAATTGCGACCACCAAAAAGTTTTTTGATCCATATCGATCAGAAAGCTCTCGATAGGCCTTGAGGTCCTGATCATCATCCAGCAGAAGCGAATCAGCTGACGCGTCCAATCTAAAATCTTGGGCGTGCCACGCAAAGCAACCCAAAATCATGAGCAATACAATAAGCAACGGCCACGGATTCAAGAGCACCCACTTTTTATATTGTTCAATAAAAACGTTCATACGCCACCCATAAGATCGGCCAGGATTCGAGCTTGAGCCGCGTGATGATAAGCAGAACTTTGATGATTAAAAATCAATGCGCGCTTCTCGCTGTGAAGACGTTTCATATTTTCAAGATTCTCACGGATTAGAGGCAATTGCCCCCGGGAAGAGTACACGATCGCAAAAGGATTTGGCTTCATTTCTGGCAGTTGATCATCAATACCACTTCGACCATATTTTTCGAACATAGGATCACACCCGGATGTATTGACGCAAACAATCGCGCGGGAGAGGCCAGTTTGAACATTTTCACACTCATCATGTTTTATCAATTTAGCTCTGGTGCTCTTACAAATCACAGCGTCTAACTGTCCTTCAAAGTGATTTTCAAACATCCGAAACTTGCAACTCAGTTCGTTTGATCGATTTTGGATAAAAAATTTAGAGTCAATTTCCAAAATGAATCGAAAATCAGGATCGGTATCCTCAACCCACTGATCGATCGTATCGACGCTGAGTTTGAGCACCTCTTCGGACGGCACCACGACAGTCCGAAAATGATTGGAGTACCAGGAGAGCTTCCATTCTTCGGGAAGATCCGAATCGTAAAAGCTCCCATTCCATCGCGGATTCAGCCAACCATAAGTTCCTATTTGAATCGTCATTGGCACCGGGTATGAAAAACGGGAATTAACCTTTATGTTAAGGCACTTTCCTTTAGAATAACCCGAAACCGGATACACTTTATAAGCGTTTAGTTGCGTTATCTCAATACTGAAAAATGACAGAGAGTTCTTTCCTTTCTGATGCTCGGCGCGTAATCGAAATTGAACGCGAGGCCCTTGACACAATCAGCCAACGCCTCGATTCCGATTTCTCACGAGCCTGTGAAGCTATCATCGCCTGCGCGGGTCGAATTGTCGTCACCGGAACAGGAAAATCGGGTCAAATCGGAAGCAAAATCGCTTCAACTCTTGCGAGCACGGGCACGCCTTCCTTTTTTGTGCATTCGGGAGAAGCCAGTCACGGTGATCTTGGCATGATCACGCCAGATGATATCGTTATCGCAATATCGAACTCGGGCGAAACACCAGAGGTTCAGACCATTGTACCCATCATTAAACGAATGGAAGTGACGCTAATCGCAATGACCGGCAGTTTAACTTCAACGCTCGCACGCGCGTCTACATTTACCTTAAACATTGGTGTCGATCGTGAAGCCTGTCCTCATGATCTAGCGCCCACGGCAAGCACGACGGCCACACTGGCACTGGGCGACGCACTCGCTGTTTCTATTTTGAAAGCACGAAATTTTAAGAAAGAAGATTTTGCGCGCTCACACCCGGGTGGAACATTGGGCAAACGTCTTCTGATCTATGTCGAAGATATCATGCACACAGATGACAACCTCCCCATCGTTTCGCTAGATGCGACCCTGGTTGATGCGATCGCAGAGATGTCTCTAAAACGACTGGGGATGGTGGGCGTCATTGATTCAGAGGGATTGCTCGTTGGAATGTTCACCGATGGCGATCTCCGGCGCACGCTATCTCAAAACATCAACGTGCACGAAAGTTATATCCAAGCGGTCATGACTTCTTCTCCGCATAACATATCGGAGAACATTCTCGCGGTTGAGGCACTCGAGATGATGCAACTTCACTCGATTAATGGTCTTTTCGTGGTCGATTACAGTGGACGACCCATTGGCGCTTTAAATGCTCTCGATCTGATTCGAGCACGCATCCTCTGAGACGAAGATGAAGCAGTACCTCGATCGGGCGATTCTAGTTGCCGTACTCTGCGTCATGGCCGCTCTGGGAATCTGGATGCAAATTAGTCTTTTGGAGCCCGTTACGACAGAAACCGTATCCGGGCCGGGACGCGAACCTGACTATTACATTCAAAATTTCACCGCAACCGGGCGGGACGAAGTGGGTGTTATTTATGTCCTGAAAGCAGAGAGACTGGTGCACTTTCCCGACGACAACACATCGTTGCTTGATAAACCTAAGCTGGTCCAGTATGAAAAAGGTCGACCCTCCCGGCGTACAACGAGTGAATCGGGCTGGATGTCAGGAGATGGTAATGAGATCTTACTAACCGGCGATGTGGAAGTAGAGCAATTCCGCAGCAACGACGACTCTGGCAACATAACACGCACTCAGCGACTTTTAGTTCATTTGGATCGAGACAGTTAGCACATCAACCCAGGTTGATTTTTGTTAAAATTTGAACATGGCCTACGCACCCGCTCTAAGTTTTGTAATGCTGCTGCTCTCAACCTTGAGCGCGTGGGCGCTCGAGTCTGACCGGAATCAAAGTGTTTTGGTAGAGGCTGACGAGGTAGAGATTGACTTTACCAACGGTAAGCGCCTTTACACCGGCAATGTTTCAGTCCGCCAAGGCACCATTCGGATCATTGCGGATCAAATCGAACTTTTTTACGATGGAGAACAACTCGATCACGCCGTGGCAACTGGAAATCCTGCAGTGTTCCGTCAGCGGCCGGACGGAAAAGAACATGATGTCGTGGGCACAGGTCAGACGATCGAACTGGACGAAGTCAATAATATAGTCACCTTCATTACGAGAGCCCAGCTTCGACAGGACCGAGATGCAATTGAAGGCGAGAAAATCGTCTACGACATGGGACGAGACCGAATGATCGTCAGAGGTGGAGACGAGGCGCCGACCCGCACAACCCGCGCGGGAGAAGATGCCACGACGGTCCTTGAAACAAAAGATAATGAACGTCCAAGAATGGTTCTTCAGCCTGAATCATCCCAGTCCCAAAATAGTGCGACCCGCACTGACTCGCCTGATGTTGCCACCGGCAACGATACCCAGATCGCGTTTATTGGACATAACGGCGCTCCGGTTTTTTCCAAGCGCAGTATGACGAGCACATCGCTTGGCACGCTTCCAAAAGGGACTGCGATCCGCGTATTCAGATCGACTGACGGGTGGGCAGAAATTAGTTCATCCAGAGCCGTTCAGGTGTGGGTTTATGGCAAATTTGTCTCGACAGGCTCAGGCGTCGGCACGACGACTGGATCTAACGTCAGAATTCGATCCACGCCTTCAACGGGTGAGGAATCGGTCATTCTTGGAGAGTTGAACACGGGACAGCAGGTCCGGGTGCTGGCAACTAAAGGAAGTTGGAAGAAAATCGAAGCACCGGAGTCGATTAAAGTTTGGACACCCTCCAGCCGACTCGAATTATCAAACGATATGGAGCGCTGGAGTAAAGATTGGCGAGCGCAGACTCAATCGATCTCTAACTAGTCGTGCAGATAATGCCCTTTCTTCTTTTATAAAACGGTCATGACCTCACTTGCCACAAGAGGCCTTGTTAAGCGCTTTGGGCGAACCACAGTCGTGGATAATGTGGATGTCACCGTCAGCGGTGGTGAAATCGTGGGTCTGCTAGGGCCCAACGGTGCAGGCAAGACAACTTGCTTTTACATGATGTGCGGTCTGATAAGACGGGATAATGGACACATCGTTCTTGATGGTCAGGATATCAGCGACTTGCCCATGCATGAGCGCGCACGCAGAGGCATCGGCTATCTGCCACAAGAAGCTTCCATCTTCAAACGCCTCACGGTAAAAGAGAATATCTTAGCCGTCCTCGAGGCTTTGCCGGGACTTGATCAAAATGGTCGGCAGGCCCGAGCCATGGAAATGATGGACACTTTCGGCATTTCTCATAAATCCAAAGATTATGGCTATAGTCTTTCCGGGGGCGAGCGGCGGCGGGTTGAGATTGCGCGAGCGGTTTCCCTGAAACCTTCCTTTATGTTGCTTGATGAGCCCTTTGCTGGTATCGATCCCATTTCAATCATTGATATCCAGAAGTTGATAAGCGACTTAAAAAAAATGGGTATTGGTGTGCTGATCACTGATCACAACGTGAGGGAGACCTTGGGCATCTGTGACAGAGCCTATATTCTGACGCAAGGTCGAGTACTCACTGAGGGTACGCCAGACCATATTCTTGCCCACGAAGAGGTCCGGTCGGTATACCTTGGATCAGAGTTTCGACTGTAACGATCTCAAGTTAGCTCACTCATGAAGCATTCTTTGCAAATCCGGCAAAGTCGCCGCCTTCAACTTAATGCTCAACTTACCCAATCACTTCGGCTCTTGCAACTGGGGCGAGTTGACTTGGATTTTGAAATTCAAAACAAACTTGAGACAAACCCATTACTGGAAGGTGTTGATAGTCTTAATTATTCAGATGACCCCACCCCCTCCGAAGAAGAAGTTGAACCCCTGACTCAGACTGAGCCGGAACCCAATCTGGAGTCGCCAGTCACCGAATCAGAAATGATTTCGACCGACTATGACAGCCTGCATTGGGACGATCGACCTTATCGACCTCACTCGGAATCGAGCAATGAATTTCGTGCGGAAACCGACCAACCGATGTGGCATGACTCCGGCCAAGATTTAAGAGCCCGACTTCTTGAAGAACTTGCGCTGCATAGACTGAGTAGACCCGACGAACTCATTGCCCATGCGCTAATTGGCTCCCTCGATGATCGAGGCTATCTCCCGATTGATTACAATGAATTGCGCAGTATCCTCGATGCCCAGGATAGTCCTTCGGATAAAGAAATCGACTCAGTATTGCATCTTGTCCAAAGCCTATATTTACCCGGCATCGCAGCACGAGACCTCAGAGAATGCCTCATGCTGCAACTTCACGGTCTGGATAAACAAACCGCCTACATCGAAGACGCAAAAAACCTCGTCAGCAATCATCTTGATCGCCTTGGAAAACATCAGTACACCGCGCTCGGGCAAGCACTTGAAATCAACCAGAGTCGGCTCGCCAAAGTGATCGCCCTGATTCAGTCATTGAACCCAAAGCCAGGGGAAGAGCTAACCCCATCTGTCGATCAAGCGATCTCGCCCGACGTGGTCGTCAAGAAAGTTGACCAAGAATGGGTGGTGCGCCTTGTTCGACCAGATGGATCTGTCATTCGAATCAGTCAAGATTATCGAAATTACCAGAATAGTCCTGATAAAAAAACCAGTGAATACATCAAGAATCACCTTCAGGATGCCCAGTGGTTTATTAGAAGTCTTGAGCAGCGTGATCAGACAATTCTCAAGGTCACCCAAACTATTGTGTCGATGCAGAGTGACTTTATGGAGTCAGGCGATATGGGTGTGGTCCCCATGACACTGCGCGATATTGCGAATGAACTTGACATTCATGAATCTACTGTCTCGCGAGCAATTGACCAGAAAAATATCCTGACACCACACGGTTTATTTGCGCTGAAGCATTTTTTCTCCGCCAGTCTAGGCGGATCCAACGGCTCCCAAACCTCTGCGAGAGCGGCGCAAGCCAAAATCCGTAAAGTGATAGAATCCGAATCCGCACAACAACCGGTGAGTGATAACCAACTCGTTGCAATGCTACACCAAGATGGCATTACAATTGCGCGGCGGACCGTCGCTAAATATCGTGAACAAATGAAAATTCTCCCAGCCGCTCAGCGTCGGAGTATCACCTAGACTACCCTTTCGAGGTCTCGATGAATCTTTGCATTGCTTCGTGTTGTGCAGACCGTCCGCTCACCCAAGTCATCGTTCAAAGCGCCGTCACAAGTTTTTTAAATTATTCAAAAAATTGAAACTCAATCAAAAATCACCGGGGTTCGTTATGAACGAGACCATCCAATCCGAGCCAGCAGCCGATTCCGGCCCATTAACGACACTTCTGAGCAGAGATCGGGTTGCCGTCAACGTAAAGATCTCGAGCAAAAAGCGTATGCTTGAGGAAATGGCAGAACTATTGTCTCGACAGCTCCCAGGTATGGATCAACAAACCGTTTTTTCAGTACTTAATGAGCGCGAACGTCTGGGCAGTACCGGCATTGGAGACGGTATTGCGCTGCCGCACGGCAGACTAAACGGCATCTCAAATCCAATTGCGGCGGCAATGAAACTCCATCAACCACTCGATTTCGATGCAATCGATGACCGACCGATCACAATCGTAATTGGCCTTCTCGTTCCTGCAGAAGCAACAGACCAGCATCTGAAGGTTCTCAGCGAGCTTGCAGGTGCATTTTCCAACACGGATTTTCGCAAAACTGTTTTCGAAGCATCCAATCCAGATGCGCTTTTCAACCTGTTAATCTAGCAATCTCAGGTATTCTTTCCCGCAAGTTGAGCGACCCTCGTTCTGAAACGCAAAAGCGCCACTTTTCACCAGACTTAGGATAGATTTAGTCTTGTCGGTTTAGCGGACCTGTTTTCATCTATTGCGCTTGTCGATGTTAAGAAATACTGCCATCGCTTGATTCAGCTTAAACCGCTCAATCTCGATCCGTACTTTTATCCTGCTTAAAAAATGCGTCAACAACTCGAAATTGAAATTATCAATCGACTGGGTCTTCACGCGCGAGCTTGCGCCAAACTTGTGAAAACAGCGGGGCTGTATTCCAGTGAAATCTGGATCACCAAGGAGGGTACTCGTGCTGATGCTAAAAGCATTATGAGCCTGATGATGCTCGCAGCATCTCAAGGTACCCGGTTAACGCTAATCGCAGAAGGTGCCGATGCAGAGCAGGCGATTGCGGGTGTTCACGAGCTTATCTGCGATCGCTTTGGAGAGGAAGAGTAATGTTCGCACTGACGGGTACCGGCATCGGTCGGGGGATTGCAATCGGCCGCGCCCTCATATGGGATCGATCCCGTAGTGCAATTCCTAACTACCGCCTTCAGAAAAACGAGATAAACCAAGAGATCAGCCGTTTCAGTCACGCAATTGCACTGGTACGCAGTGAACTTAAACATGTCCAGGATAACTTACCTGATTCAGCGCCTCCGGAAACAGCAGCGTTTATTGATGTACATCTTATGATGTTAGATGATCCAGTGCTGTCCGAACAACCCATTGCCTCCATTGCAGAACACCACATTAATGCCGAATGGTCGCTACAGAATCATTCGGACACTTTAATCTCTTTCTTCGACAATATTTCGGACCCCTATCTTCGAACCAAAAGAGAGGATGTCGCCCAAGTCGTTGATCGCATCATGGACATTCTGATCCGTTCCGACTCTGATGCTCACAAGCTAACCGATAGCATTGATCAGGTGCTTAATGATCAAATCATTGTTGCCCGAGATATCAGTCCTGCGGATGCGATTATGTTAAGGCAGCGTCATCTATCAGCATTCGTTACCAGTTTAGGCGGACCGATCTCACATACCGCTATTCTTGCCCGAAGTCTCGCGATACCGGCTATCGTCGGACTTCATGACGTGACCCGTTCAATTCGTAACAACGATTATCTAATCGTAGACGCGACCTCTGGCGTACTGATTGTCGCGCCTGATGATGCGACACTCGAATTTTTCAAGTTAGCCCGGGAAAGTCAGCGACTAAGACAAAATGAACTGTCTAAGCTCCGAAAAGTCCACCCCGTTACCGCGGATGGCCAACCGATCAAATTGCTTGCCAATATTGAATTGCCAGAGGATCTGGATACTTTTAAAGATAGCGGCGCATCGGGAGTCGGTCTATACCGAACAGAATTTCTTTTCATGAATCGTGAAAATCTCCCAAGTGAGGATGAACAATACACCGCGTATTGCCATGTCCTTCAGTCTGTTGAGGATCCTGTCACGATCCGCACATTGGATCTCGGCGCGGATAAGCAAGTCGATGGCGGGCGTAAAGAACCTAAAGTGGGCATGACGCCAGCATTAGGACTACGTGCAATCCGACTGTGCCTTAGTGAACCCTCACTGTTTAAGCCCCAACTGAGAGCCATTTTTCGAGCGGCTCAGTTTGGGCAGGCACGTATCATGATTCCCATGTTGTCGAGCCTCCAGGAGCTCGAACAAACACTTGCGATCATTCGCGAAGTCTGCGGCGAACTTGATCGCGACGGCCTATCCTTCAACCCCAATTTGCCGATCGGGGGCATGATTGAAGTGCCTGCAGCCGCCATTTCAGCTGATCTGTTTGCAAGCAAGCTGGATTTTCTGTCCATCGGCACAAACGACCTGATTCAATATACCTTAGCTATTGATCGCGTCGATGACACCGTGAATTATTTATATGATCCGTTGCATCCCTCAGTCCTTCGCCTCATTCAAAACGTAATTCGGGCGGGTGAGGACGCCCAAATTCCGGTCGCGATGTGTGGCGAGATGGCGGGCGATCCAAACTTCACCCGACTGCTGCTGGGGTTAGGTCTTCGAGAATTCAGCATGGAGCCTTCTCAACTCCTCGAGATTCGACAGCAGGTGCTGACCAGCTGCTCAGCGGATCTGATTGAATTAGCCAATCAGATTCTGAACTCTTCTGATAGTCATACGTCGCATCGACTCTTAGATACCCTTAACGCAGGTTCAGGAGAATGAGTGGCTGCGCTTCTGCGGAACCTTTTGCCCTTCAAGTGCTTGGCGAAAGTATGGCGCCAGAATTCATTGAAGGATGTGTCGTTATCGTCGATCCGGGTGCCCCGATTCGGCACGGCGCCTTTGTCGTTGCCGAACATGGGAATGGCGTAATCTTAAGACAACTGGTTATTGAAAATAATGAGTGGTCGCTCCAAGCGCTGCAAGAAGGTTTCCCCCGTATCCGGATTGGAAGCGCAAGCTTAATCCGTGGTGTGGTCACCCAGCGGTCGGGTCGAAAACGAAGCGAGCGAAAATCTTATTTTTAAGTCTGTTCACGGACCTCCCGTTTGCAAACGCCCTTTTCAACTGCCATTACAGCGGCCTCTACCCTCGAATGCACGCTTAGTTTTCTAAGGATTGCCTTAACATGAAGTTTGACTGTTCCATCTGAGATATTAAGATTTCGGGCAATAACCTTATTGCTTTGCCCCTCGGACAGGTGGCAAAGAATTTCATGCTCTCTTGGTGTCAGACTGCTAAACGGCGCGAGCTCATCTTTGCGTTCTCGGCGCTCGCCATAACGCACAAGGTCAGCGAGCACGCTGGTTAGGGCGGGGGCAACAACAATCTTCCCACCGACTATTTCTTGGAGCGCCACGATTAATTCATCTGGCTCCATATCTTTCAAAAGGTAACCTCGAGCACCATTTCGAAGGGACTCTGAAAGATCACCCTCATCAGCACTGGTCGTCAGCATCACAACCGGTATCTCGAGACCCTCGTCAAGCATCTGGCGCAACACCCCTAGCCCGCTTAAGTCCTGCATCCGTAGGTCAAGCAGCACCACGTCGGGCTCATGCGCATAGGCAAGCTTTAGGCCCTCCCGTCCATCTGCAGCTGAACCCACAACCGTTATGCCTCTACGCTCTAGCAATCCCTGCAAGCCCGAACGAAATAATGCATGATCATCAACAATAAGAATTCGCAACCGTGTTCTCCTAGAATGAGCTATCGCTAGCGTTCTTTAAGTCCAGTTCGAATAGTACTCGCGTACCTTCACCGGCTTCACTTTCAATTGCAAGATTAGCGCCAATCGAATTTGCCCGCTCTTTCATAATCGATAATCCAAAGTGATTATCATCTGTCGGATCATGATTAAGCATTCCCTCTCCATCATCCTCAATAATAATGCGGAATTGATTCTTAGCGGGTTCATTGAGCAACAATCGAACCATATTAGCGCGACTGTGCTTGCGAACATTAGTAAGAGACTCCTGAACGATGCGCAAAATCTGGGTCTCCTCTTCAGGCGAGAACTTTGGCTCTTTTGACTGAGTTTGAAGCACAATCTCCATATCGGTTTCTTTTCGAAATCGCGACATTAAACGCCTGATACCCGGCACAAGTCCCCGGCCACTCAGCGGCGCTCGAAAATGTGTAATCAGTTCTCGTAACTCAACATTTGCCTCATCAATACTCACTTGGATTCGTTCCATCTCTTGCCATATCGCTTGCTCGCTATCCTGCCTCAGCGTGTCATCCAAAACCCTGATCTGAAATTTCAAACTCGCAAGCGTCTGAGCGAGTGAATCATGGAGCTCATTTGCGAAATCTGCACGTTGCGCAATCCGCTCTTGCTGTGATCTCAGCTCGAGATCCCGCTCTTGCGCAAGCTTGTCGAGCCACTCGGACAATCGATTAATATCGTTAGCCAGATTTTCTAACTCATGACCTTCTGGGCTCGGTAATCGCGCTGAAAAATCGCCTTGCCTGATTTGGGAGGCCCAACGCTGAATCTCGACTAATGGCGCCAAAGACCATTTGGTTATTTTCAGAACCAACCCAAACACACTAGCAACGAGAGCGAACAACGCAACTATTAGTATTTCCGGGATGAAAGCATCGTTCGCCGAGTCAAACATCAGGAGCGCGCTCAAGACGAGCGAAAAGACGCCAAGGACCCCAATTAAGACAAACCACCAGAACAACCCGTCCCGCAGTCCATATTCAAGACCGATGTTTTTGCGAATTGGGCATCCGCTCGCACGATATCGTTTTGAAATCATCATAAAATGCTTGAATATTTCTCTACCATCGCTTCTTTTTAGACATCATGTCCAAACCAAGTGATCGTCTGCGATGAGTTTTTTTAACATAAAAACAGTTCAGATTTCACCAGCGCTTTAAACAAACTCGATCCACGGTCTAGGAATCGGCCGTTTCAGGTGGAGAAAAATGAGGGTCATTTGGATTTAAGAAAATAAACTGTGATGCCTGCTCTCCCTCTGGTGTATCAAAATCGAGAATCGCCCCATTTAAAAGATCCAGGCTTGTAGGCGCAATGGCAACTTGAATCCCATGTTGATTCGAGACGGTGTCATTGTCACTTGCATCATCAAAACCCATCGCATATTCAATAGAGCCATCTGGCCCTCTCTTCGCAGCGATTCGAAGTGCTGTCGAGACTTGGGCATCTTGCGAGTCGATCGACATTTTTATCTGCTCTGCAGCCTGTTCTGTTATGCGCAGCAACATAGTGCTTCTCCTAAAGTCGGCGCTCAAGGCGCTGATAGTTATTTACTTGCGATGTTCGTGAACAAAATCCACGAAAGCGTCAACCCAGGGATTGGCTTGCACGTGGCGCTGATGCGCATAACCCGCCAATAAATTATAAATATGAATGCCATCGCGTGAGCCATCAAGTCCGTGACCCCGTTCAACGGTGAAAGCCGTAGGCCAATCGCCATCAACCGGCTCTAGTAATGAATGATGAAATTCATGGGCAGGAATCAGGGATCTTGCATTTTCGCGCGAAGCAGTCCAAGGATGATCGGATCGTATCCGAAGTTGCATATATCCTCGACCGACAGGACGGTTAAGCATCTTTGTATGAGCCGGAATAACCCCAACCATAGGCCCGCTCTGATCACGCCAACTAATCGAGCAACTCAAGTACATAAGCCCACCACACTCAGCGTATGCAGGGCCCCCAGACTCAATAAACATCTTTATCTCGGAGCGCATTGTCTTATTTGCAGCTAAGCCCTCAATAAAACACTCCGGAAATCCGCCACCAATAAAAAGCCCGTCAACGTCCGGCAAGCACTGATCAGAGAGCGTATCAAACGGGACGATCTCTACCCCCGCACTTTCAAACGCAGCGAGGTCATCAGGGTAATAAAAACCAAATGCCCGATCGCGTGCGATACCAATTTTGAGGGGACGAGCAGCTAACCGTCCTACGGTCAGATCGTCACTCTTGCCTTTCAAGACAGGATTAACGTCTTGGCTGATCTCAGCTGATGTCAATTCAAGCAATTGATCCAGATCGACTGAGTTCTCGATCACATCACTGATTTGATCTATTTTAACGGTTGCTTCAGATTCCTCATTCTCGGGAACGAGGCCAAGATGTCGCTCATCAATGTTTAGAGCCGGATCACGACCGATTACACCAATCACAGGCAGACGGGTGTATCTCTCAATTGCCGCCCTGAGCTTGGCTTCCTGGCGAGGGCTGGCAACACGATTCAAAATTACGCCAACAATTTTCACATCCGGATCAAAACTAACATAGCCCTTTAACAGCGGCGCGATCCCTCGCGTGATGCCAACCACATCAATTACCAAAACCACCGGTACATCTAATTTTGAAACTAACGCGGCATTGCAATCTGAGCCTTCAACATCCAGGCCGTCATAAAGACCTTTATTCCCCTCAATAATCGCGACATCGCTATTGCGGCGGTGCAAATCAAAACACGTCTTTATTTCTTCCTGACCCATTGTAAAAAAATCAAGATTCCAGCACTCGCGGTCACTCGCATGATGCAGCCATTTGGGATCAATGTAATCGGGTCCTTTTTTGAAAGTAGCAACCCGCAGGCCGCGCCGCCTAAATGCCCGGGAAATCCCGATGCTCACAACCGTCTTTCCCGAGGACTTGTGAGCGGCTGAGATATAAAATTGTTTCACGGTAAAAAACGCGACGAACCCATCTTGAGGTTCAACGATTAGCGGAATCGCTTAGGAGGATGAGCCGCTATCAAAGGTAGCAGTCGGCAAAAATGCCAGAACCCGGGTTCCAATCAGGTATGTCAGTAACGCTAGCCCCACGCCCCCCATACCGAGACCAAACTCGGCCAAAGACGGGTGATACTCGGCAATAACCCCATCGAAAAATCCGCTGGTCTCTAAAAATCCGGGCACCATATCAATCGGAAAGACCTGTCCGCCAATAATCAAAACATATAGCTGGCAAAAAGCGCCCACGAGTACCAACGAAGCCGCCACAAGGGTAGGCGCCAACGTGCTGCATCGGCGCTGCATGAGCATTACGGCTGGCAATATGGTGCCTAGAAGAATTTGACCTATCCAGAACAACATTGAATAGACCCCGCCGTCGAGAAGGAGAAAGCGCTCCACGGAATGATGTTCCGCCCCGTAGAGGCGGGTCAGATGATCGACCATCACAAAAAAAGCAACCGCGATAACAAAATATCCGAGTAATCGGCGCAGATTTAACATCAATGCGGTTGGAAGACCATCTCCTCTAATGCTAAAAATCAGAGCGCTTAAAATTAAGGTCAGGGCCGTTCCAAACGATAGAGACATTGCAATAAACATGGGCGCAAGGACTGCACTATCGAACGCTTCACGCGCCGCTAAAAAAGCAAAAATAGAACCCGTACCGGTTGTTAGGATCAAACGCCAGGCAAATGCGGTAGTCCCTACCCGACCAACAAAACGATTCATCCGGGGTTCAAACATCATCCAGAGATACACAACCACCAAGACAATAAATCCGGTGTAGAGAAAAATATTCCACGCAAAAATAGACCTGAAGTTGTAATGCGTCATGGCCACAATCAATCGATCCGGCCGACCCAGGTCAAGCACCAGCACTGTGAGGCCGCCGACCAATAAGGTAATGGCCATCAAAGCAGACAACCGTGATAAAGGTTTATAGGCTTCCCGGCCGAAGACGGACGCGATTGACGCCGCGTTTAATGCCCCAGATGCCGACACAATTAAGAAAACCGCGAAAACATGAGGGACTCCCCACACCACGCGATTATTCATACCGGTCACCCAGTGGCCAGCACTCTCCATATGATGAGCAGACGCAAGACCCGCCACTACAAACACAGTCGCGATCGCCACGACCCACCAAAACGGGGTCGAGGATGGCATATGTTGAAAGGTAGGCGCCCTCATGAAATTGCTGTCAAAAGCTCGTGTAACGCACGCCCGTATTCAGTTTCAGATCAGGACGCAACTCCCGAGTTGCTGTTTTACGACTCAACGAAGCCAGAGGTCCTGCCGCATCTTCGAGATCACCAAATACCAAGGCGTCATGACCTGCCTCACGACAGGCCTCAACGCAAGCCGGCTCTTGATCCTCGTCAATCCGATGCACACACAGCGTACAACTCTCAACGGTGCCTTTACCGCGCGGTGAATGCGTCTTTTGGCCGGTCAAATCTTCATGGATAAATGATCGAGCCTGAAACGGACACGCCATCATGCAGTAGCGACAACCGATACAGATATGCTTATCAACCAAGACAATCCCGTCTGCTCGACGAAAGGATGCCCCCGTTGGGCAGACATCGACACAAGGCGGATCCTCACAGTGTTGGCAAAGAATGGGGATCGACAATTCGTGACCGGTCTGCTCATCTTTTAGATCGACCTTTCGGATCCACTGTGCATCAGTCTCGGGACGACCATGACCAGAGAGGCCATGCTCACTGTTGCAAGCAGATACACACTCATCACATCCACTTTCACACTTGGCCGTGTCGACCAGAAGACCCCAACGCTTATCACTGCTCGGAAGACTATCCTCGCTGTTGGCCATCGCGAGTTCGACGAGACGCACGCCTGGGGCAAGCGCCATCAGCGAAACCCCGGCCGCGGCCTGAGTAAAAAAAGTTCGACGGTGTTGGGCGAGTGAGACGCTTTCGTCTTTTTTCATCGGTTGACACGACATAATGGCAATTGTCCTACTTTCTAATCTGGGACCGTAGCATGACAGGTAAAACAATCAATCTTCACTGCAGCATAGGTGTGACAGGTCTGACAGAACTGCCCCTCAGCATTAATCGGTAAGAACTCTCCTTCAGGCCCTTTTGACGCGTGGCAGTCAATACATCCGGCCAGGCTGTGCTTAGACCCGCGAATCCCATGATAAACCGTTTGGTCGCGCTGATGCTTGATAAATTCAAAATGATCCCGACGCATAATCTCGATCGGTTCAACGCACTGCGCACCACGCCCCATCGGCACTTCCGGCGTGACAACATCTGCAACGGCGTCGCCGGCACTCAGTATAAAAGTCAAAAAGAGCGCACTTAAACCCGCAATTGAATTACGGTCAAGACTGATCACTGTCGCGCGCATCAATCGCTTTAGACCTATTCACCCATACCCATGTCAATATAACCGGTCGGGCAAACATCGGCACAAATATGACATCCAATACATTTAGAGTAGTCAGTATCCACATAGCGACCGGTCGTATACTGATCTTTTGAGACTTTGAAAACGGCATCCTGCGGGCAAAAAATAACGCAATTGTCGCACTCAAAGCAAAGGCCGCAACTCATACATCGCTCAGCCTCGGATTTAGCTGCATCATCATTTAAGCCGTGATGTCGCTCCTCAAAATGGCCCAGCACTTCTTCTGAGGTCGGTACAGTCGTTGCCCGCATATTGCGCGGCGTCTCTTCAAAATGCCCGAGAAACAAACCGTCAGACGGGATAATCTCATGAGCAGAACGGTCTTCGTAATTATGGACTGCAAAATCCGCTTCTGCGGTACCCCAAGTCTCACGATGATCATACTCTACGGGCGCAAGAGACTGCTCGTTCAGTTTGGCCAGCAAGTCAAAATGATGGACATCTACTTTGGGTCGTCGACCCGGCTCTTCATCTTTCAAATAGTGGTCCACACTCTTTGCTGCAATTGCTGCCTGCCCGATCGCCGTCGTCAACAGATGGGGTCGCACAATGTCTCCCGCCACAAAATGACCCTCTCGCCCAGGAACCTGAAAAAAATGATCCGCATCAATGAGCTGACGCTCGTTTCCCATCTCCTCAATGCCTGAAAGGTCGCCCGCCTGCCCGATCGCTGAAACAATTAGATCCGCTTCCACCTCAAACTCGGTGCCCTCCACCGGCATCGGTACACCTTTATCATTAAATTGACACTTCGCGAGACGAAGCGCTGTCGCTCGGCCACTGTCGTTACGAACAAGGCCAATCGGCAGAACACCGTTAATAATCGTCACGCCCTCAGTCAACGCATCATCGACTTCTTCCTCGGTTGCGGTCATCTCCGGACGCTCAAATAGCGCCGTGAGCGTGACCTGTGCACCCTGTCGAGCCGCCACCATGGCAGAGTCATGAGCCGCGTAGCCGCCAATCACTTCTTCCGGTCTGTCTTTATCGCTAATTTTGTCGATCTTTCCTAGCCGACGGGCAACTGACACGACGTCGATAGAGGTATCACCGCCTCCGATACAAACAACGCGCTCCGCCGTTACCTTCATCGAGCCTTTATTGAACGCATCGAGGAACGAAACACCCGAGACACAATTTGGCGTATCTTCCCAACCCTCAATCGGTAAATCACGACCGCTCTGGCACCCAACGGCCCAGAGAATCGCATCAAATTCGGACTCGAGTTCAGCAATAGAGACATCGGTGCCTACCCGTACTCCGAAACGGACCTCAATATCGCCTAGCTCTAAAATTCGATCAATCTCACGATCCAATCGCTCTCGTGGTGTTCGGTATCCCGGAATACCATAGCGAAACATACCGCCCAGTTTTTGCTGCGATTCAAGAATGGTTGATGCATAACCCAATCGACGAAGCTGATAAGCGCCCGCAAGTCCAGCCGGCCCCCCTCCAACGATTGCCACCCGTTTACCACAAACTTTTGGCGCCGCCTCAAACTGAAACCCCTCCGTAAATGCGGTATCACCAATAAATTGCTCCACAGAGTTGATGCCCACAAAGTCATCGACGTTATTGCGGTTACAGCCGCTCTCGCAGGGCGCAGGGCAGACTCGGCCCATCATCGCCGGGAAAGGGTTTGCGTCAGTCGCTCGCCGAAATGCATATTCCTGCCATGTCATTCCCTCCGGCGGACGCTCCATGCCGCGCACAATTTGTAACCAGCCGCGAATATCTTCTCCCGAGGGGCAACTGCCCTGGCATGGGGGGGTTCGGTGAACGTAAGTCGGACACTTATGTGAATTGTCCTCGTTAAATATCTGCTTTTTAAAATCTTGCCACTGACTGTCTCCCTCTTCGTATTTTCGGAAGGTCAGTTTCTGCGCTTGTTCTTCGGAGGCTGCCATTGCCATTCCTCTCCTTTCTATATCGGCCGCTTGTTGCGGCTTGCTTAATGGTCGCTGTCAAATACCAATGCATCACCAATCAACTGATGAACACTGATAATCATGTCCATCCCCATTCCATAATGAGGCAAGACTTTCGAAAACTGGCTTTTACATATGGCGCAGATTGCCGCCATATGGGTTACGCCATGAGACTCAATCACCTGTTGTAGCGACTGGGCTCTTGGTAAAGCACCCTTCACCCGAAGCTCGATCAGATCGTCCGTCAGTAAGCCTCCCCCTCCACCACAACAGAACGTATGCTCATGGATGGTATCGGGTGCCATGTCTACAAAATGATTACATGCGGATCGAATCAGATTTCGAGGAATCACAAACTGGCCTCCTGGCGTTGAGCCAAGACGAGAACCCCTCGACACATTACAAGAGTCATGAAAAGTAACGACTTTATCGTCATTGGCCTCAGGATCGATTTTCAAACCCCCACTCGCAAGAAGGTCATTAGTGAATTCACAAATGTGTTGGGGAACAGGGTAGGCAGGATCTAAAAAATCAAAAGGCCCAATAAGCGTATTCCAGAAACTGTAAGCCACCCGCCAGGCGTGTCCACACTCCCCGACCACAATTCGTTTGACACCAAGATCGAGCGCCGCCTGTCGAATCCGCTCGGCAACTTTTTGCATATTTTCGTAGTTGCCGATGAAAATCCCGAAATTAGCCGCCTCAGAAGCATAGGAACTGAGTGTCCAGCTTATTCCTGCCTGATGAAAAACTTTTGCATAACCAATCAATCCGTCCACATGAGGTTCAGCAAAGAAATCTGCCGAAGGCGTAACCAGCAAGACGTCGGCGCCTTTCTGATCAAGCGGAAACTTAACGGGGACGTTAATATCCTCTTCAACTTCTTCTTCAAGGCCTTCAAGCGTATCCGCCAGAGCAGGCTCTGGAAGGCCAAGATTGTTTCCAATCTTATGAACCTTGCCAATGATCTCGTTGGAATATTTCTGACCCACTCCAATAGTGGCAAGAATCTCACGTCCCGCCATCGTGATCTCAGCGGTGTCGATACCATAGGGACAATAAACTGAGCAACGTCGACATTCCGAACACTGATGATAATAGCTATACCAGTCGTTAATAACCTCTTCAGAGAGTTCTACCGCACCGACCAGTTTGGGGAACCATTTGCCTGCGAGCGTAAAATAACGACGATAGACCTTTCGCATCAGATCCTGTCGGGCAACTGGCATATTCTTGGGATCACCCGTGCCCAAATAATAATGACACTTATCAGTACATGCCCCACACTTCACACAGGAATCCATAAAAACCTGTAGCGAGCGATAGCGGCCCAGCAAATCACCCATTTTTTCGAGTGCAACATCCTGCCAGTTGTCGACTAATTCACCAGGGAATCCGAGGGGCTCCTGATGCACAGGCTTTGCGACAAAAGGCTTGCTATGCGCCATCGCGTCCGGCTGGACCTTTGGCGTACTCAACCAATCCTTCAGTGCAGGTGTTTCAAATTCTATTTTTGCCATCGTGCGAGAGGCCCCACCTCTATTTGCTACCTGACCGCGGAAGATCATTCGCCCATGGCGCGACATGCCGATGCTCTCGAGGCGTATCCCGCATATTTCGAGTCGGACTAAAGAAGACCCCGGGTGCATGCAACAGTTTACTGAATGGAAAAATCAGCATTAGCACCAAAACAAAAGACAAGTGCAGAATTAAAAGTCCATCAGAGGGCAACGGCTGCCAATCAAAACGCACAAGGCCAAGTGCAAACGCTTTGACAGACACGATATCGGTATGTTGACCATACTTCATCGCAAGACCTGAGCCTGCGATAGCCAGTAATAGCGCGAGCATCAGATGATCAGACGGCGCACTGATATATCGAATTCGGTCTACCATGAGTCGGCGTAACCAAAGTCCAGCAAGGCCCAGAAACATCGCAATTCCGGCATAAACACCAGCCCACTGAATCAAAATTACCCACGACCATACCGGCTCTGTAAAGTAGCGTAAGTGACGCATGAGCGCGACAAGCATTCCAAAATGAAATAGCCATCCAAACAGCCAGCTCCACTTACTCCCTTTGAAAAGACTTTCAAAGAACACCACCTCTCGAAACATCCGAGCGCAGACCCCCGTTCTGGTCGTCGGGGCGGGGGTCGTGGGAATCACCAGCGGTGCTGGAGTGCGCGAGTATCGCAAAATCCTCTCCCCCAGGCCGACAAGAAATATTATCGTTGCCAGGTAGAAAAGAATCGCAAAAATTGATCCTAAAAGCACAAGCGTAGCGTTGCCGGTTCGAGATAATGAGCGCGATACTGAATTAACGCGATACCGTAAAACTCAGCATACAAACCCGATTACTTAAACACTAGCTCAGACGCAGCCTGTTGGCTTTGGAAGGCCTGCATACTTACAAGCTTGCTTCGCCGGTCCATAGGGGAACAATTCGTACAAGTACTTGCTGTTTCCTTTGTCTTTACCGAGTTTTTTACCAATCGCTTTGGTCAACACCCGAACCGCTGGAGCAATCTGATATTCGTCATAATACTCACGCAAAAAGTTAATGACTTCCCAGTGATTTTCATCCAAATCACAATCATCTTCCTTAGCCATATAAGCCGCAACATCAACATTCCACTCGCTCAAATCAGCGAGATAGCCTTCCTCATCGACTTCATACGTTCTACCGTCTAATTCAAATGCCATTTTCGAACTCCTCTTTTGGTACTAAGTAAAAACTAAAGCCAGCTCTGGACCTTATCGTTCCCAGTTGCTAACTCAACAAATCCATCGTAACCCACTACTTGGATGCCAGAGACCAAACGATCTTCTGAAATGCCGCGCGCTTTAAGATCTGGGCCTAGCGCATAAACCTTCAAACTGTTAAGCGCTTCTGCGATTGAATCAGAGTGTACGCTTCCCGATAACGCGCCATAGACACCATCTTCAATCAATAATAGATCGCTACCAGATTTTGCCAATGAGAGGCATGTCCTGAGACTTGAAGAGTCATACGGTGACTTGTTAACAGTGTGTAACATCAGCTTAACCCTCTCATCAAAAATTCAAAATCACGTCTTGCTCTTCGAGCAAATCCGCAAGTTGTGTCCGACTCACAATGTGAATTGATTTTTTTTCAGCCCAGTCATCATCTTCATCTTCCCAGGTCAAGGGCATCAGATCATCTTCGTTGAGTCCGCGCTCTTCCAGAGACTCGCGCTCAACATAAAGTCGATTAACTTCATAATCTCCCAGTGCCCGATAAGCGGGTGAAAAATTTTTCATATCAGAATCGACTGTGTCTTGACCCTGCTTGAGTTGAAAAACGCCGTCGCCGATAAAAGCCATACTTACATCTTGCTCAAATGCGGCACCAATGAGTACCACCTCAAGACCCTCAAGCGCATACACCGTGCCATAGGGCGCATGACGGTTGACGTACATAAATTTTTTAGTTTCACTCATTGTCAAATCCGCTAATCGCCGAAAACCAAAACACGATCTGACTGAATACCGGCTTCAATGAGTTGGCCCAGTCCAGAGATTCGGAAACCAGGCGCAATGTTATCGCCATCTTTACCATTCCGCTTAGCCTCGTCAGCATCCAGAATGCCTCGACGCTGCGCAGCAGCCACACAGAGCACAAGATCAAGATCATGCTCGACCGCCAATGCGCTCCAACGATTGACGATATTCCGGTCATCCTGCGGCGGTGTCGTCATGCGCGTGCCGTTATTGACTCCATCGTGATAGAAAAACACCCGAAAGACTTCATGCCCCGCTTGTAACGCCGCATCGATAAAGTGATACGCCGTATCGGCCGCCTGATGGGTATAAGGTCCCTCGTTGACCATCACCGAAAATTTCATCTGGTGTCCCTAGAAACGAATGTGGGTTGACGCGTTAAGGCTTTTTCTCGCGCCGCGCCAGTTATCGATATGGAACTTGGTAAACGGTAACCCCGTCGCCTCAAAAAATCGGGGCCAACCAATGCGATCGATCCAGTCATTGATCCGCTCCCAATCCCGCGCGTCCTCTTTGTAAGCCTGCAATATCCGCTTCACAATCGCGGTCGCCTCCGGCCATCGTGGCGGATTGTTGGGAACCCCTGATGCCACTAATTTTTGAAAACTAGGCTTACTCCGGGCGTTCGAATGATTGCCGCCAACCCAAATCGCAAGCTTGGTGTGCTCCGGGTCGTTAATCTGCATAGGGGGACATGGGGGGTAGCACGCGCCACAGCAGATACACTTCTTCTCATCAACCTCAAGCGTTGGCTTTCCATTGACCTGTGCAGGTCGAATGGCGGCTACTGGGCAGCGGGCCACAACCGATGGTCGCTCACAAACATTAGCAACAAGGTCGTGATTGATCTTTGGCGGTTTGGTGTGCTGAACATTTATCGCAATATCACCTTGTCCGCCGCAGTTAATCTGGCAGCATGACGTCGTGATGTGAACGCGGTTTGGCATATCACAATTTTTGAACTCGTCGATCAACTCATCCATCATTGCTTTGACAACGCCAGACGCATCCGTTCCCGGAATATCACAGTGCAGCCATCCCTGGGTGTGGGCAATCATTGCGACAGAGTTTGCAGTGCCGCCAACAACAAAACCTGAATCTTCCAGTGCACTAATTAGCGGATCCACCTTCAACGCATCGGACACCATGTACTCAATATTGCTACGAATCGTAAATCGCACGAAACCATCGGCAAATTGATCGCCAATATCGCAAAGTTTCCGAAGCGTGAACACATCGAGAATTCTTTGAGTCGCGGCTTTTACCGTCCATACCTCGTCTCCACTTTTGGATACGTGGCGCAGGACCCCTGGGCGCGGGTGATCATGCCACTCCCACGAACCAAAGTTCTTGACCATCGAGGGGTGCATGTACTGGAAGCCATCCGGGCAACCTGATTCGATTGGCTTACGCATTTCTTTAGCCATAGTTCTCTCCAAAAAATTCTTGTATTAAGCGATCAGCCGTCCAATCAACCTGCAGCCGACTGACTTTCTGCCTGGCGCTCGAACCACTTCACCGCCTCTTCATCCCAACCATCCATTCGGACATAGGAAGACTGTCGGGGATCGGAAATCATATGAGGATCCACCTCAATTTCGATTCCCTCTAAGAAGTTGACCAAGCCGATTCGCTCGATCATCTCTCCGCAGCGCTCATGCTCAAGGCCGTTCTCGGCCCAAAAATCAATGGTGTTTTCAGCTATTTCAGTAATCTTTTCGTAATCTTCTTCAGATTCAAGCTTCATAAAGGGAACAATGACTGTACCCATGAGGTCACCAATCTTTAGCGTACGCTTTCCGCCCATCAAAATGGTAACGCCCTTGTCTTCACCCGGCGATAACGCTTTTGGCACCACATTCAGACAGTGCATGCAGCGCACGCAATTTCGGTTATCCACTTCCAGCGAATCATCGTCTTTCAGACTCATGCAGCGTGTTGGGCAACGCGTAATGATGTTATCAATCGTGTGCTGGCGCCCTTTTTCAGACACATATGCCTTCCAAGCCTCCTGATCTACTTTCATATCGTCACGCCAGGTGCCAATGACGGCCATATCTGCTCGCTCGATGGAGTTCATGCAGTCGTTGGGACAACCCGAAACCTTGAATTTAAATTTATAGGGAAGCGCAGGTCGATGCACATCATCCGTAAAATTATTAACCAGCGTTCTATGAATCTTGTGTTCATTCGCGCAGGACTGCTCACATCGTGCGGCTCCGACACAGGACATCGCGGTTCGGACACAAGGCCCTGCACCCCCCAGATCAAACCCATAGTCATTGATCTCATCGAAAAAATGTTGCGTGTTATCTGTCGAAGAGCCAATAAACATGATGTTGCCCGTCTGGCCATGGAACGTCACCAGGCCGGAACCCCATTTCTCCCAACTGTCAGCGAGCTGTCTCAGAATGTCAGTGCTATAGTGATTGCCCGCGGGGGGTTGCACTCGCAACGTATGAAATTCTCTCGACTCTGGGAACTGCTGACCGACTTCGGAAAAGCGTGGAATGATACCGCCGCCATATCCGTAAACACTGACAGTACCGCCTTTCCAGTAGCCTTTTCGGGTCTCATAAGAATGCTCAAGCTGCCCCAAAAGATCATTGGCAACCCCATTGATACGCTCCTCTGGATGCTCATCACGAAGGCGTTTGATGCCCGATATAAAACTGGGCCAGGGACCATTTTCAAGCTCATCAAGCATTGGGGTTTCATGTTGCTTTTTATCAGTCATACCTGTCACATTCCTCTTTATTTCCGGTCGGATTTGGCTGTGCAGACCTCACACAACGACTTCACTGCCATCGACGGGGCGGGTTCGCAGTTAAAATGCGACTCTCGAGTCTTCCGCATGCCTTGATGGAGCGATCGTCTCAACTTCGACCTCCATTTTAAGCGTGGTCTGGGCAGGCGCCATTCCCACAGGGGGTGACCATCAAAAATTCTGATTTATCCAATAAGAGATAGTTTTTATTTTGCAATGCAAAAATCCTGCTTGGGGCCAAAAGCCCTGGATCTAAATTTTTTCTTTCAAAAACAATATCTTAGATCTCTTTCAAACCCATCATATTTTGGACGACTCAATAAAACCCACTTCTTTGCATCAAAAATTACCGCTGAATCCGTCTTTTGGGAGAGTTTTCTAATCCGGTCGCCTCGTTACAATCGTTTGATCGAAAATCTTAAATGTTGCCCCGCTTTGAACTTAACTTCATATCAATCGACGTTTGCACCGCGCAATCCCGAAGCGAATGTCTTTGCGAATGAGCGTCACTGGGATAACTGGCTTTGCAAATATCGGGAATCTTTAGGAACACTCGTCGTTGATATCGAAACACCCTCTCATCTCACGACTCAGGAACGCTCGGCGATTCAGGCTCGGCTCAGTAGCGCCAATATGGTGGTTTACCGATGTAGGTCGTCAGAAGCCGTAAATCGCAACCAAATCGCCCAACTGGCAGAACAGTTCGGCTTGGTTAACCCCACCCACAACCTTTTTGTAGCCAAAGATGGTCTTAGCGAAATCGAGGTGAAAGCCGATGGACCCTCAAGCCAATACATCCCCTACACCAATCGCGCCCTCAACTGGCATACCGATGGCTACTATCGTAGTCACAAAAATCCTGTCCGGTCAATGCTACTCCATTGTGTACGGCCGGCCCAGAAAGGCGGATCGCTTGAAGCCATAGACTCACGAGCACTTTACGGACTTGTTAAACAAAAAGACCATCGATTCGCTGAAGCCCTTCGGATGCCTGATGTCATGTGGATTCCTGAGAACCAAGCACATGGCGCCAATCGCGAAGCCTCTTTAGGTCCTGTTTTCTTTTTTGAGTATGGCCACCTGCAGATGCGCTATACCGCTCGAAAACGCAATGTGGTTTGGAAAAACACCTCTTTGATCTCGGAAGCAAAAGACGCGCTCGAAGAATGTCTTGAAGACCCCAGTATCCGGTTTAGATATCAACTTCAAGCCGGCGAGGGATTGTTAAGTGCGAACATTCCGCATCGAAGAGAACCTTTTGTTGACTCAGACGATCGCCCGGGGCGTTTGATATACCGCGGTCGCTATGCGCAACCCATTTCAACTGAGGCTTAAAAGGCTATGGACAGCATACTCTGGATCAGTGAGCTGATTCTGCAAAATCAACCCTCGACGTTCGCCGAACTGACCGATCTGGTTCGCGAACGCGCACGTGCAGGGGATCGGTTTTTACGGATGGACGTTAAACCGCCTTATCCTGATACGCCCGAGAACTGGGAATTCCGGCTCGAAGGCGCCTTCACCAGTCCCATCTAGACCGAAACCGGATACCAAAATCTCAGATGAAATATCTTAACAACGAATTTGACCTCGGCGCCGAATCTGATGAGGATGCGTCAACGTCAGTCGAGGCGCTTGAGGCCCAACTTGGCGCGGTAAGAGAAAGATTAAATGAAGCCCGGACTCAAATTGACGCCCCTCAATGGCGCCAGCTCGCGTTACAGGAAGGCCGTCTTTTAGTCATGCTCGAAAAAAGTGATGAAGCTTGGTCGAGTGCCAAAATTTGCTTTGACCGATTTTGTAGCGCAAAGCTTTGGGCAGACACTGTTGAAGCCGCGCGAATCATGTTCCAGTCGGGACACTCTGATTCACTCATTGCACTCGGTCACGGCGTCTGGCTCGCAGTGACTTTTCCAGTCGATCCAGAGCTTTCAGTAGCACTCCTACAAGATATCATCGACGAAACACCCGATGACTCTGATGGCGCCGCCGTTGCGGCTGCTGTTGCTGCCTATATTGTTGATCTACGAGCAGAAGGAAAAGAGCATGAATCCTTGTCTTTTTTTACCAACCAGATGTTGGGTGCGGTAGCACGTCGACACAGCAGCATTGAAAATCAGGAAGCTTTTGATCAATGGATCTCTAGACTCGAATTAAACGACCCCATTCGATTCCTGCCGCGCCTTCGGAATGTTGTTGACGTATTAGTACAAGACAACTGGTGGATTGATCGAGAGGCCATCCAGGCCGCGTTGCCCATACAGTAAAAATCACAATGTCATCTGCCTACTGGACTGAATCTGAGCTTGAAAAAGCTAAACCGATAAACCCCGTTGTGGTTGATATCGTCTTTAAAATCCGAGGTCAGCAGATCGCGGCTGATCATGCTTTTGCTTTATCGAAAGCCCTCACAACTGAACTCCCATGGCTTTCCACTGAACGAGAGGTCAGTATCCATCTTATCCACGGCGCACAATCCGCTAATGGATGGTGCAAGCCTGATGATAGCGGCATTATCGAGCTTTCGGGTCGAACTCGCCTCATCATTAGAGTGCCACACTCTCGACTTGAAGACGCAAAAGCGTTAATCGGCGCTCGTTTGAATCTTGACGAGCACAAGATTGAAATACTCGATGCAAAACCTCGACCACTTTCAACCAATTCGACCATTTTTTCCCACCATGTTCGATCACTGGATGACACCAATAGCGAACCGGCGTTTCTAGCTTCTGCAGCGCACTGGCTAGAAGATCTCGCCATTACCCCCAAAAAAATGCTCTGCGGGGGAATGCGTCATCTAAAAATGAATGAATCGGTTATCTCGACCCGGAGTCTTTTGATTGCGGAACTTAACCCTAACGAGTCCATTGCCGTTCAGACGCACGGGTTGGGACCGGACCGATTATTCGGATGCGGAGTTTTTGTCCCCTCTAAGAGTATATCGGCCGTTCACCAACCAGAATCTGATCATTAACATCATAGACACGCTGAAATAGGAATTCATCATGCCAATCGAAGTCGACGGAAAATCAGTTGCCACCAACGAAAACGGGTTTCTTGAAAACCCAGATGACTGGAGTCAATCAGTCGCTGAGGCAATGGCAGCCACAGAGGATCTCGCCCTAACCAAAGAACATTGGGATGTTATTCACTATTTACGAGAAGAGTATTTTTCAAACAATGGCAACCAGCCGAACAACCGAACATTATTAAAAACAATGGGGTCTCTTTGGGATCGGAAAGTGAGTAATAAAGAAATGTTTGATTTGTTCCCTGGCAATCCAAGCAAGCAAGCTGGCCGTCTGTCCGGCCTACCCGAGAGTATGCGAAAAGGCGGTTATTAACGGTCACTGCTCGCGGACGACAGAAAATACTAATTCATATTTTTTTAAAGGAGAGTTTCATGAGTGAGAAGAAAGAGTTGATCGAAAAAATGATCGAGATGCAAAAAGCATTTATAGACCAAGAGCAAAACGGAGGCATCAATCCAAAAGATTACTTCGCGCCAGAGGATGGGCATGCGTTAGACGGCTATCGAGAATCATACGAAAAACTTGCGACACAGGTCGTGGACTTAGCTCATGAGGAGAAGGGCTCGAAGCGCTAAGCCTTAATCTAAAGGGAAAGCGCTTCTATCGAACATCCCTCAAAAACGCCATTCCGCGGCTCGCCACTGGCTCGATGTCGCTCCAGGAGCCCGGCGGCCTGGTGGCGCCAGTGATGACTTCCTTTGCGCACGATTTTTCGCAGGGGTTGAAAATCACCTCCATCAACCCAGCGCTGATAGGCGTTAAATAGCGACGGAAACAACTGCCGGCGAATGCCCGTCATGGTCGCAAAATAAAAGTGTAAAGGAGATTTTTCTTCCTGACTCAATAGCGCCGGTAGCACCATCATGCAATCAGCAAGCAGGTCTCGAACCGCGCGAATCAAAATCTCTTGTGCTCGGTCGCTTGCAGCCATCACCATCTGATTCCAATCGTCTCCTAGACACTCTCCGCATATTTTTTCTCCCAATTCATGCAGGATCGCAAACTCACTAAATTGCTCAGCCATCCGGTCAAGCGCGGTCTCTGGATCTTGACCAAATCCGTAACCCGCGAGTGTTCGGGCCATCGCATTTTTAGGTTTTTTCCACCGCCACTCCTCAATCATCTCCCATAAAACCCGACGAAGCGCTTCTTGCCGAATCCATATCGTGGTGCCGCGCGTCATCGCAGGAGGCGCGATCAGTTCACGAACAACCTCTTCTCCCGTATAAAAAAGCTCATACCCGTCTCCTTGCTCAAATGTGGTCAGGCGACCCAGCGAAAATACCGGTTTATCGAATCGACCAATCCCCGCGCTATAGCCATAGCCTTTCGGTACAAGCCAGCTGTTGATCTGATCGATGTCAAAAGCATCAACTTCACCCATCGGCAACGGAATCCTGCGGTACGACTGACCTTTCAAGGTGTCCCAATATTGCTCACGTGCCGATACCCACTCCCCCACCATCCCCGCATTCAGGCTCGCATCGTAGGGTAGATTCTGTTCCCACCTAAAATACTCTCTCATATGCATTAAATAAACGCATAACGAATAATCACCTGCGTGCTCTGCGTCCGAGAGATCGCAGTTGTATTTGACTGACTCAATAAACAAATTGGGAAGTGACGACATCTGTAAACCTTAAGATAAAATAGTAGTCGGAAGCAACCTTATGGCGACAAGAATCCGCGACCGGTGGCGAAATGCCGGACAACCTGTTCCGCTTGAGGAAAATGCAAAAGCGCTGGCTTACGTGTGCTGGCAACTCGCATTAACCTCTGCCCGTAATCTACACGCGGAGGATTACATCTATGATGATGATCAACAACGGGTTGGGGTCATTCGGGAATATCTGATCTTCCTCGTACACGTCGCGGACCGACTGGCTTTTGATATTCTCGGCGAAGACGATCGGCCTGAATTTGTGTCCGCGCTCGCCTACAATTGCGGGTCGCAACTACAACGCAACGCCAGCGAAATCTTGGGATCCGGTCAATATCGCGATGCGTTTATTACCACGCTTAACGATCGTAATTCTGATTACGGTCAATGCTCATTTCAAAGCGGTTTACCGGGATACAGTCTTTTGCGTGTTTTTGGAGATCGAGTCAAAGCGATAATGGGGGATAACCAAACCAATCGGTGGGTGATTGATCAAGTCATGGAGATCGACGGCCCTGATCTTGCTAAAAGACTTTCAAAGTCGTTTAGCAACTTGATCAAAGGCTCCTCAGTTGACGAACCTCGTGATGGGTTTTCGCCCTAACGTCGAAATTACGACTTTTTAAAATCCGATGCGCTGTCTGTATTGTGGTTCTGCCCGTCCTCGTAACCCGCTGAATAAGCCGACGAAACACGCTGTTCCTCGCGCTCCGGATTACCCAGATAACCCCCTACCCATCCCTGGACATAGTCAGGATCAACACCCATTTTTTCCAGCGTATCGACGGTTTCATAGTAGATCGCGCCCATAGTAGTCTCCAGTAATCTAAAAAATTGCTTCGATATTACCCTCACCCCCGCCGAACCGGGATATCCCCCTTGGGTGAGAGAGAACGATTTGCAGTGTGGCCTAAAAAGCGCCCTAATTAATAAAAATTAGTAAATATTAAATTTAGATTCATGGATCTCTCGCAAGAAGACAGCCTACGACTCAACGTTTTGGCCAAAACCTCAGTCGCCATACGGATCGATGAAAATCAACTGGTTATTTTTGGCCTCGCCGACAGCAAAGAACGAAGAATTGATCTCAAACCCTCGGGCAATACAGGCCAATACCTGCGTCTAATTCGCGAACACCTTTCCAACGTCGTACTCGGAACGCCCGGTGGCTACCCGGTGTTTATTCAGCGCTGGACCCGAAGTGGCGCGCTTGGTGCGGAACGATTGAGCAAATTACTTTGCCTGGGTGAAATAGAAGCTATTGTTGCTGTCGCCGCTTCACCGAACATCACTGACACGTTAGCAGGCAGAGCGTGGTGGTGCCTCCCCACTGCAGAAGTGGCGCGTCTCATGTTGAGTCGAACTCAAGTCATCCAAGGCAGAACCGGTCCCACGCTGGCGCAGTTTCTGCTTGAACATCTCCCGTTCGAAATTGAAAGCACGATCATCATTCAAACCGTGCACATTCTGCTCGTCTCGGAACTGATTGATCAATCTGCGAAAGCCCAACTCTGGGCACAAGGACAAAAAAATGCCGCCTACCTTATCGGGTTCCTGAGCGCAGGCCCCGAATATATGATTCAAACTGACTCTCAAAACTCGAGCGAAACAGAGGATCTGGCCCAACTGTCCAACACTGTTGCCCAGCACATTGAACGCGCCCTCTCACAAACAGGGAAACTCTATCTCGGGGGTTGCACGCGCGCGCTTCGATCCGCGACCGATATGGACTCTGTCGTCGAAACGTTAGAAGCGTTGCATAGATTTCTCATGCCAATCGCGGACACCCCGCAACTCCCTCGAACACCTCATTTGCTCAGTATTGCCGCTCGCGAGCGTTTTAATTGGGTCGCCTCTAAAATTGACGATGCAGAATTCGCCCTAATCCTTAATCGCCATCCTGAAACCGAGATCAAAGCGATAATCTTACTCAGCCTTGTCGGTGAACCCCTCGTCGCGCCCATATTCGCCGTCACTGACGCAAGCGGCAGTTTGATGCGAAAAAAACTGGCACCCGCACTCGATCCCGCGTTTGCGGCAATCAAAGCGCTAGGCATCGCCGAAGATCACTAGATCGAAACGTATCCTGGATTGTTTTTGATGCCTTTTACCTTGGGAACATTCGCCACAACGTCTTGAATCACTTTACGATCACGTAAATACTCAGCCAGGACGTCCCAGATATCAGGCAGCTCATCCGGCTGGGGATTCACACTGGCCCATCCCGCCACCTTGTAAACACGAGAAGGATCGATTGGCTTTCCGTTAAGTTCAAGATCAGACAAACGCTGGCCCATCGGAGCGGAAGGATTAATTGCATAGCGTAATCCACCAATCCGAACCATATCGCCGCCCATCTGGTAATAGGGATCCGTATTGAAAAGATTGTCTGCAATATCCTCGAGAACCAGCTTAATGTTTTCACCCGTAAGCTCATTTAGCGTCGATTTAGCATAAGTAATACCCGTCTGATCCATGACTCGCTCGACCGTTATGTCATCTCCCGGAAGCAAGCTCGTCCCCCATCTAAAACCGGGCGAAAACGCGATATCGGCACCCCGAACCTCCATTAACGCGTCCACAATCACCTGATCAAAAGTACCGGTAAAGTTTCCCCGCCGATACAAGGTGGTCTCAGTTTTTGCCAAAACAGTCTCGAGCTGCTGTTTAAACGGTTCTCGCACGCCCTCGATATAAGCTGACATTTCCGGGTCAGCGGGCAGCAAATTAGCAAATACGGGCAACAGACGATAGCGAAAATCAGCAACCTTTCCCTCGCGGACGTCAAGATCCATTACCGAGAGAAACTTGCTATTCGATCCTGAATTTGCAACTAATGTTTTGCCGCGAGCATTCTGAATCACACTCGGCATTGGCATCCCATCATGCGTATGTCCGCCCAGAATGACATCAATTCCTGTGACGCGACTGGCGAGTTTTAAATCAACGTCCATTCCGTTGTGAGACAAAAGCACGACGACTTGTGCGCCTTGGGCGCGAACCTCATCAACCATCT
The DNA here is from genome assembly GCA_051201575.1 of Arenicellales bacterium nBUS_48. Classification (GTDB taxonomy): domain Bacteria; phylum Pseudomonadota; class Gammaproteobacteria; order Arenicellales; family UBA868; genus UBA868. The sequence goes on from CP179197.1 coordinate 2,600,055, forward strand.
GTTGACATTGCTCCTCTCGAATACCAAAACTCCAATCCTCAATGAGATATCGCGGGTTTGCCAGTGTGGTATACGGGAAAGCCTGTCCAATAATGCCGACTGGAATACCGTTCATTTCCCGAAGGGTATACGGCTTAAAAACCTGTCCTGATTCCTGATCAAAAGCCGGTTTATCGTCAAACGAAGCGTCTTCCGTCAACATGATGTTCTGCGCCAAAAATTCAATAGGCGACAGCTGGGTGTCTACGATCTCACGGACACGATCAATGCCGTACGTGAACTCCCAATGACCGGTCATGATGTCAACACCCAGTAACTTACAGGCTTCCACCATGTCCTGACCCTGCGTCCACAGTGCTGTGGCAGAGCCTTGCCAGGTGTCGCCACCATCCATCAAAAGGCTGTTTGGACGTGAGGCTCTGAGTTGCTTTACCAATGTCGCAAGGTGCGCAAATCCGCCGACCTTCCCATATTTACGTGCGGCAGCCTCAAAGTCCAAATAAGTAAAAGCGTGCGCGTTTGCAGAATGGGCCGCCACTTTAAAATGATTAAGAAAATGCTCCCCGACAACATGAGGCGGTTTGCCTAGAGCGTTGCCGATACCGATATTGAAATTCGGCTCTCGAAAATACACAGGCATTAATTGCGCGTGACAGTCGGTGAAGTGCAAAAGCGAAAGATTGCCGAATGTCGGCACGTCGTAGTCGACACTGGCATCAGCAAATGCTCGGCTATTTACCGCCATTCCCGCAGCACTTGCCATGGCAAGCAAACGCATGAACTCTCGTCGATTTAAACTCATATCAGCCTTCCTCTCGCGATGATCAGTATTTAAAGGGAGTTTTAGAGACAAAAAAACCCGGCTCACTCGCCAGGTTTTTTAACCCATGATGCCGAAGCGATCAATCGCTTCGGCATCAATCAAGTTGAGAGAATTTACTGACGCAGACTCGGCACCTTCAATGGAATACCGGTATTCATCACAGACTCGTAAAACTCCAGCGCTTTATATTCCTCACCCTGAGCCTTAAAGGGATGTGCGCGGACCTGCTTGGTACAGCCGCCATAACGACGGTGAATCGTGCCCCAAGGTTTACCCGCGACCTGCCATTTTGTACGCCATACGGGAAAGCCGACGCCGTGCCCAAGGCCTGCACTTAAGACGTCGCCACGAACGCTATTACCCGAGTTATGGACATGACAATCAGCACAGGAAAAATTTAACTGGCCGCGTTTTGCCCAATAAATCTGTCGCCCCTTGGCATACCAGTCCTGGGCGCCGGGGTCAGAGAAATCAACCGCCATCCGCTCACCGTTAAACTGTGACTTGTAATGGGCCACCAGTCGGGCCATCTTGCCGCGCTTGACGTTCTTGATGACTTCTTCACCGTTTGCTGTCAAACACGCGTTGATATCGCCCTCGATGGTGCGCAAATCCCCGCTGCCCGCGTCAAACACCGGATAGGTATTACCCGGTGCCAGGTCACAATCGGCAAGCGACTTTCCATTCGCAAATGGCGCGCTCCACTCAGTAGCCGCCTTTTCCATCTCAGGCTCATACTGAGGAAAATCCATGTTGATTTCCCAGTTGGCGCGTCGCGCGGCATATTGCGGCAACGCGTTGACACCGTCTTGAAAATCATCAAGGGTCAGTCCCGGAAATCGTTTCAGAAAAAATCCCTGAAACTCTTCGATATCTTTTGAGATTTCCGCCTCAGAAATCGCTTGAACGGCTGATGCCCCTGTCATCGCGATGCCTGCTGCTAGGGATATCATTAATAGTCTTTTCATTTGTTCGACTCTCCTTATTAGTGTCGATGCCTTAGCGCCTGACCGCCCAAGCGCAGGCAAATCAATTACGATACCGTTTTTTCCGCGCTGTCTGATTCGCCCATGTTGTCTACCCAGCTTACCGTGACTGTATCGCCTGATTTGGAATTAGCCAGGTGAATACTAATCAGGGGATTCGTGGAAACGCCTGTCCCGAGATCCGCTTGCGCAACCGCCGTTCCGTTAAGCGCGAACTCCATGGTTTTAATAAAATGGGCGGGAATCTTTTCCCCCGTTTTTTTATCTTTCCGAAGACCGGTTTCCATGGGATGCTTGGCGAGGACCATCACATCATGGCCACCCTCAGCGCTCTTTTTAATTTTCATTTTGGTCGATGCCATTATTTACTCTCCTACTGAATACTGTGAGGGATTAGCCGCCGCAACCGCCGACCGTTACTTTAATTTCTTGGGAGGTCATGTAAATCTTGCCGCCCGCTTTCACGTAGCAATTTACCGGTGACGTCTGTCCCATCTTGATTCGCGCGCTGTACATCGCGCCGGCGCCGCCGCCCATGACCTCGAGTCCTGTTGTAAAAGGAGCTGGGTTTTTCACGACAATCACACCGATTGATTCCACATCGGCGAGGGACGTCATCACCTTAATCGGAACAACCGCGCCATTTTCAGCCTGCAGCGGTGCCTTTAAGGATACTTCGTCACTTTCGACCACGTCGGATGATCCGAAGAAAGCTTCGAGCGCCTCGGCTTCTGGGCGGGGTCCAAATGCACTCTCCGGCCAAGCTGCGGCTAACACTCGAGTTGGACTCAACAGGCCCGCGCCCGCAGCCACGGCAAGTGTGCTGGCGGCTACTGATCCTTTTAGAAATATTCTTCGTTTCATAACTTGTCTCTTCCTCAATTTTTAAAACTGTTTTAAATAGTAGATCGTGATTTAAAACCGTGCCGGTAAAACCGCTCCTAAATCGATAGCAACCAATCAACAAGATTGTCGATATCTTGCTCACTAATCAACTTGTGCTTTCCAAAAGGCGGCATGGACGTGTTCGGATTTTTAACCGTTGGGTCCCAAATATGCGCTCTGAGATCCTCGCGATTGGGATAACGCGCTTTCATCGCTACGAGTGGAGGCGCAATATTGCCGCCCGTCGGAAAACCTTCAGGCCAAGGACTCACCATAGCCTGATGACAGGCCAAGCAATTACCGCCCCGTCGATTAACCGCAACGCACCATCCCTTAATGACACTGTCGGCATCTTTTGCTACTTCTTTACACTCTTTATCAGTCGGCCATTCTCCCGCTTGGGCGACCGGGCTGACGCTAACAGTTAAGACCATTGATACCGCTGCCGCGAAAGCAAGCAAACCTGTCTTTAATCTACGCATTTTTCTCCTCCAGTTACTCCGCTTCGCAGTTATGCGTTCTACAAGCGGTTCGTTGCGATCTAGGTAGCAGGCTTTAGTAAGCTTTGACATAGATCGTTTCATCGACAGAATCTATCGGCATTTTTACCCAAAAGACATGGATCTCGCAAGCCTATTAATTGCCCCATTACCTCTACAGGAATTTCAAAACCGAATAGATCACTTTGTTAAAACCGTCTTCCGATCTCTCTTTTTGAGATAAACGCTATGGCTTTGATGGTTGCAAGGCCTCTAACTCACTGATTTTTGACGTAATACTGGCCTCTAAGTAGGCATTATCTGAAACGAGCGTACTGGCGTGCTGAAGCGCGCCGATCGCCCTGCTGACCTCATCCTGGCGAAAGTAATATTCTGCCAACGCCTGAAAAGATTGCGGCAGATTACCGGCCTCTCCTTCCACTCTTGCCATCAGTCGGTAAAGAAATGCATTTGATGGCGCTGCACGAATCGCACCGCGAAGGACTTTGCGTGACACCTCAAAACGACCCGCTTTCATTAACCCGTCCGAAAAATAATAGGCAACAACCGCTGAGTCAGGCGTCTCAAGAGCTAGGGTCTCGAGGTGGCTAACAGAATCCTCTACCTGTCCACTTTGAAGCAATGCGTCTGCCAACGCCAAGCGATAGGAAACGTCTTCGGGAAAATCTCGATGCAGAGCGGAGGCCAGCATAATGGCTTCTTCATAGTTGCCAAATCGGATCAAAGTCAGCACCTGGCCATACCGGGCGGCTCGCGCGTCTATGGCCACCGTTGAATCAAGATTATGAATAAAATTCGCGAGCACGGTATCAGCGCCCCCCGCACCATAAAGCGCTTGAATGCGCACTCGCGCATGATAGAAGTCAAGTGAGGGTGGCTCAGCAAAATCTGGATACTGCCGAATCCGAGACTCAACAAGCGCGATGCGATTCTGAGTCAGGGGGTGGGTCCTCAAATATTCTGGTGCGCCAGACGATTGCAGTCGAGTTTCCTGATCCAGACGCTTTAAAAACTGAATAGTGGCAGAAGCCGGATAACCCGCATCCGTCAGAATTCTCAAACCCAGGACGTCGGCTTCACGCTCATACTCTCGGTTGTAATTCAGTTGATCCGCAACGGCAGCACCACTGGTTGCGGCCATTGCGGCGGCGCCGACTTGCCCCCCGAGTAAAATCCCGGCCAGCATCGCAGCAGTGGTCGGAAGCTTTCGCTGGCGCGCTCGTTCCATCATTCGAGGAAGATGTCGCTGAGCCACATGCCCCAATTCGTGTGCCACCACCGACGCCAGCTCCGCCTCAGTCTGAGTCGCGGTTACAAGGCCTGTAAATACAGCCATTCGACTGCCCGGACCGGCGAACGCATTTACCATTGGACTGTTGATCAAAAAAAATCGAAGGCTGTCCGTATCGCCCACAAGACCCTGTGACAGCCTCTGGCCCAGCGCGTTCACATATTCGGTGAGGAGCGGATCATCAATAAAAACAAGCTGTTTACGTGCGGCTGCTATGAATTCCCGACCCATCGCTTGCTCTTCCGGCGAGGTCACAATGCCAGACTGCAGACTGCCTAAGGGCGAATCTTGCTCAGCACTGCCGACCCCGCAAAACAAGACTAAGGAAAGGCTCAGGCACGCCATCAAAGCCTTTCGGGTAAGGGGTTTGGCTGCTCTTGTCATATTCACCCCCTAAGTTTATCAGCCACTTTTGCGATTGCTGATTGGATTCATCGTTCCCCGACGATAAAATTACGGATCGCGAGTTGTAATCCCACCACTCGACGATTATCAGCCATAACAGGGTGCCACCCGCGGAGAAGCAATGTTGCAAGAAATGAGCAAAGACGACCTTACGAATCGGGAAATTGAATTGAGTAACCAATTCAACGCGGCTTGTCAGGCGGGACTAAAACTTGATATGACTCGAGGAAAGCCATCGCCCGAGCAGTTGGATCTGGCCAACCCAATGTTATCGCTACCCGGAGATGGGGTATTTGAAGATTCGGACGGCGTGGACTGCCGCAACTATGGTGGCATCGACGGACTGCCGCAGATGAAAGCGCTTTTCGCCGATATCCTCGGTTGCGAACCCCAAGATGTCATTGTCAGCGGCAACAGCAGTTTGACGATGATGTATGACGCGGTTGCTCGCGCAGTCCTATTCGGTGTTCCTGGCAGCGAACAGCCCTGGAGTCAACAGGGCACAGTTCGATTTCTGTGTCCGGCGCCGGGATATGACCGGCATTTTGAAATTACGTCTCATTTGGGGTTCGAATTGCTCAATGTCGAATTGACTGACGAGGGTCCTGATATGGATCGTGTTGAGATGCTTGCCGCTGATCACGCGGTGAAAGGGATCTGGTGCGTCCCTCGTTATAGCAACCCGACCGGAATTACCTATACCGATGAGGTTGCGAAACGTTTAGCAACGATGAATGCCGCGCCAGACTTTCGAATCTTTTGGGATAACGCTTATGCCGAACACCATTTAACCGAAGAGCAACAGCCGGTTCCCGATATTCTGCAAGCCTGTCGTGACGCCGGTCACCCCGACCGAGTTCTGATGTTCACATCAACATCTAAAATGACAATGGCGGGTGCGGGGGTATCTGCAATGGCAGCGAGTCCAAACAATATTGATGACGCGCGACGTCATCTTTCGGTCCAAACGATTGGCCCCGATAAACTGAACCAACTGCGTCATCTCAATTTTTTCAAAAACATCGAGGGTCTCCGAGCCCACATGGCGCGGATCGGCGAGATCCTGAAACCCAAGTTTGACCTGGTCAATGAACTTCTTGAACACAACCTCGGGGGAAAAGGGATTGCGACATGGTCTCAGCCGAAGGGCGGCTACTTCGTTAATGTCAACGCGCCCGATGACTGCGCTCGAACCATCATTGATATGGCTGAAAAAGCCGGCGTTAAACTCACGCCCGCCGGCGCCCCCTTCGCTTATGGACTCGACCCACAAAATCGGGTGATTCGGCTGGCGCCCAGTTTCCCACCGCTGAGCGATATTCGACAGGCGATGGAGATTTTCACGCTTTGCGTCGAATTGGTCGCGATCCGAAAAGTCTTAAATTGAACGCTGTTAGATGATTTTTGTCTGTGGTTTATATTTTAAAATTTGATTAACTTCTAATATACTATTTACAAATAACAGTTTTGACACCCCCGTTAGGGTGATTGCAACCGTCAACAGCGGTGAGTAAAAAGGTAAACGAAAGAAATGTTTTGTTCTTTACCTCCCGTCGACGTTGTCAAAAAAATTTAATTCATTCATAGGAGAAAAAAATTATGTCCGATAACGATCAAGAATTAGATGCTCGGGGACTCAACTGCCCTTTGCCCATCCTGAGAGCCAAAAAAACACTGAATGGCATGGGGGCCGGAGCGCTACTGAAAATCATTGCTACCGATCCCGGCTCTGTTAAGGACTTTCAGGCCTTCGCAACCCAAACAGGCAACGAACTGATGTCGTCATCTGAAGAAAATGGCGAATTTCATTTTCTCTTGAAAAAAGGCGGTTAAAAAGTCTGTGGCCCATAGCGCCCAATAGCGGATTGAAGTCGCAACCCCAAGGAGGACATTAATGACCGATAAAAGTATGACAATCATTGCGACCAAGGGCACATTAGACTGGGCCTATCCACCGTTTATTTTGTCCTCAACAGCCGCTGCGCTCGGTTACAACGTCACCATGTTTTTCACCTTCTACGGCCTTCAATTGCTAAAAAAAGACCTGAATCTTTCGGTGAGCCCCCTTGGTAATCCCGGGATGCCCATGCCCATGTCCATGGACAAATGGTTTCCGGTACTGGGTACCGCTATTCCCGGCATGCAAGCGATGATGACCGGAATGATGAAAAACACAATAAAGTCTAAGGGAGTGGCGAGCGTTGCCGAACTTCGTGACCTCTGCATAGAAGCCGATGTCAAAATGATCGGCTGTCAGATGACCATTGATCTTTTTGATTTAAACCAACAAGACCTGATTGACGAAATTGATCTAGGCGGCGCCGCAACCTATCTAGACCATGCAGGCGGATCAGACATCAACTTATTTATTTAAGATGGCCGGGTTCATCAAAAAGGCGCCTTTCAGGCGCCTTTTTTGCTGATTCCCGCCAAAACCAGGTCAGGAAAAACAAATCCAGGTGGTGGCAATATATTTGTCATGACTTTGAACTTTCTGCCCCTGATGGAGATGGGTCCAAAACGGAGGAAACAACAAAAGGGCGCCCGTCTCGGGCCTGACACTTACTCCCTGATGAAAAAATTCAGTTTGACCCTCCCGATCGGGAAGTGAATTCAGATACCAAATCGCGACGAGCTGTCGCTGACTCAGCGGGCCAGGGCCTGCGTCTACATGCCATTGGTAAAACTCCCCCTTAGCCGTACGCTGCAGTTGATATCCCATGTCTTTGAATTTATTCGACGCAAAAAATGGATGCAATCCACTTAACAAAGACAGGCTCAGCTTCAACGACTCGAACAATGCGCCGTCAACGTCCCGCCACTCGGGTCGCCCCGAAATTCGAAGATCCGTTGACTGTTTAATCGATCGATCAAGCGCGGCGCCCGGACCAATGAGTCCTTGCTGATGATGCGGGGATGCCTCGAAACGATTCACAATATCCGCACAAAAATCAGAATCCAGCGCATCAGACAAACAGTAAATAAAACTGCCCGGCTTTAATTCCCGAAACTCTCCACTCATGATCTCACCCATCCATAATGATCAACGAATTCGAATGGTGAACCCACCAGTGAAGGGAGCGGCCAAACGATATTCGTCCTGAAGCGAAGGTTCACGTTCACAATCGCCGGTGGGTCAGCGATGGAAATCGCGCTCTTTTTTGTTTCGCAGCGTCTCGATCAATCGTGGCAAGCACGACTCCAGATGACTCAGAACACTCGCCGATCAGCTCTCCCCAAGGCCCCACGATCAGGCTGTGTCCATAGGTTTCCCGACCGTGTGGGTGGCATCCGACCTGGGCCGGCGCGATAACCCAGGCCAGGTTTTCTATTGCACGAGCGCGCAAAAGGGTATGCCAATGCGCCCGTCCGGTGGGCACTGTAAACGCCGACGGGATGGAAAAGATTTCGGCACCCCGCTGACTCAACGCGCGATAAAGCTCGGGAAAGCGCATGTCATAGCAAATCGTCAGCCCAAACATCATCTCCTCAACGGTGGCGGTCACCAAATCCTCTCCCGAGGCGATATAGCTCGACTCGCGATAGGCCTCCTCTTCGGAGACCTCGACATCAAACAGATGAATTTTGTCATAACGACACAAACGTCGACCTGTGCGATCAAACATTAAACAGGAATTTGTCACCAACCCATCAGCAGCGGGAAAGGGAGTAGAGCCGCCAATGATCACGACACCCTGTGCTTTTGCCATCTCACTCAAGAACGCCTCTACCTCGGCGACCCTACGCGCGGCGTCCTGTCGCTGCTCGTTAGTTTCCGCCATTAACGAAAAATTCTCGGGGAGCCCAATCACATCTGCGCCTTGTGCAGCAGCTTCAATAATTAAACCCCGAGCCGCCTCCAGATTGTCGTCCAAAATCTCATGGGAGTTCATTTGAACTGCGGCTAAAACCAGGGAAGAACGGGAATCAGTCATCAGCCGCTAATCGTCGAGCCACGTGGCGGCCGGATCGCCAACCAGAATATCGAGCCTCTGTGACTCGTCTCCGTTTGCGTGTACCCAGATAATCGAGTCCGGTATGCCGAAAGAAATAAGCCATGTTCGAACATCGCGCGCCCATTGGGCCGAACTCGAATCTGCAAAATGGCGAATCTTGATTCGGACCCTTTCCTCATCATGAACAGAACTCAGTATCTGGCGCACCGTATCGTTGGCTAAAACCGTCGATGTACTCACAACGGCAGGCCAATCAGAACGATCGATCGTCATCCGCTGCACAGATTCTTCGTTGGCGCCACAGTCCCCAGCCGCACTCATAAGCCCTACAACGAAAAACGTTGGGAGCGACCTCCATCGAGGAAAACGTCGAATGATCGAGAACATCTACATCAGCACCACATCGTATTTCTCTTGATTTTGGGACGGCTCAACCTGAAGATGAATCGGTTTGCCAATAAACTCCTGAAGATCTGCAAGTCCCGTTGACTCCTCATCCAGCAAAAGATCGATTACCGATTGAGCGGCGACAACAAGATAGCCTTTAGCTCCAAAGGCACGCGCCTCTCGTAAAATTTCGCGAAAAATTTCATAGCACACGGTTTGGGCGGTTTTCTGGGTCCCCCGGCCGCTACAAACGGGACACATTTCTGAAATGCCGCGCTCCAGACTTTCTCGTGTTCGCTTGCGAGTCACTTCAACCAAACCAAGCACCGACATATCAGCAATCTGGCAGCGTGTTCGATCACGAGCGAGCGCACGTTCAAATGCGTTAACAAGCTGCTCGCGATGCTCCTCATCTTGCATATCAATAAAGTCAACAATAATAATGCCGCCAATATTACGAAGCCGGAGTTGGCGCGCGATCGCTTGCGCGGCCTCCATATTGGTTTTAAAAAGCGTCTCCTCGAGATTTCGTTTACCCACAAACCGACCCGTGTTGACATCAACCGTGGTCATCGCCTCCGTCTGGTCGAATACCAGGGAGCCTCCCGATTTAAGATTGACCGTTCGATCGAGGGCTTTTTGAATCTCGTCTTCAACCGAGTAAAGGTCAAAAATCGGTCGCTCGCCTGGATAAACCTCAATCCGGCCCGACATTTCAGGCATCAAGTCATCGGCAAACTGACGCATCAAGGCGTAGGTTTCATGAGAATCAACTCGGATTTTCTCGACATCGTCTCGGGCAAGATCACGAATGACCCGAAGCGATAATGGCAAGTCGGCATGAATAAGCTGGGTCCCTTTCGCACCCGCCATCTTCTGTTCAATTTGCCGCCAACTGCGGTTGAGAAACTCAATATCTTTCCCAAATTGAATTTCTTCCTGAAATTCGGCGACCGTTCGCACAATAAATCCCGCTTCCATGGACTGTTGGTCAATCGCTGCGTCGAGCGCCTCCAATAATCGAACCCGTTGATCGAGATCTTGAATGCGCTGAGAGATGCCCCGATGAGACGATCCGGGCAGTAAAACAAGATAGCGCGACGGAATCGACAACTGGGTGGTCAGTCGGGCACCCTTACTGCCAATCGGATCTTTCGCGACTTGAACCACAATCTCTTGACCCTCATGCACAAGGTCGACAATATCCGGTTTTGGGGCTTTTGCTTCTGATGCGCCGACTTCAATCCTCTCTGCTTCATCACTTAAGCCCGTTGCATCAGGACGATGGGAAATAAAATCAGACGCGTGCAAAAAGGCCGTGCGCTCGATACCAACATCGACAAAAGCGGCCTGCATACCGGGCAGTACACGCACGACTTTTCCCTTATAAATATTGGCAACAATGCCGCGGCTTCGGCTGCGCTCAATGTGCAACTCCTGAAGACTGCCATTCTCAACAACGGCAACGCGTGTCTCCTGAGGGGTCACGTTGACTAACAGTTCTTCGCTCATTTTTCGATACGGCGATGATGCCAAGTCGGATAAACGTTGGCGTTCTTCAGTAGTCTGAATGTCTCACGAATTGGCAGGCCCATCACGCCATAATAACTGCCCCGAAGATTCTCGACGAAAACCGCCGCTCGGCCTTGAATCGCATACCCGCCCGCCTTATCAAATGGCTCCTCGCTCGCACAATAATCATCAATTAATCCGTCGGAAAGCGAGCAAAATGTCACCTCGCTCGTCACGACTTCTGATGCCTGTCGGCTATCCCAGAGCACACTCACCGCTGTGATGACTTCATGTGTCCGGCCCGACAGCCGCTTGAGCATTTGCTTGGCATGAGACTCACTGGTTGGCTTGCCAAGCGCCTCGCCATCCACCACCACAGTGGTATCCGAGCCCAGAAACACATCCATTTTTGAATCAGGTCCCAGCATCTTTTGGGCGGCAACTGCCTTCATCATACTGAGACGTTCGGTGAGCGAGGGCGGATCCTCTCCCGGCGCCATCGCTTCATCTACTTTAGGCTCAACAATCTCAAACTCATATCCCGCCTGCCTGAGAAGCGCGGCGCGACGTGGCGACTGAGACGCCAGACATAAACGAATCGTCATCACACTTTACCGGCCCGGTGATACGGGAGACCTTCCAATATCGCGTAGCTGCGATACAGCTGTTCTGCAAGGATCACTCTCACGAGCGGATGGGCAAGTGTGAGTGGTGATAAAGACCACTTGGCATCAACAGCGCTTAAAACCTGTGCCGACAATCCCTCTGGGCCGCCAATGATCAGGGCAATATCACGCCCCATATGCATCCAGGCACTTAATGTCCCCGCCAATGCCTCTGAGTCGTAACAATGGCCCGTTTGATCAAGGGCAATCTGATAACTGCCTTTCGGAACCGCCTGAAGCAATCGCTCACCTTCTTCCTGAACGACCTGGTTTGACGGCGACTTATTGCCCCGGCGCGGACTGTCCACCTCGATGAGTTCAAGCGACACGCCTTTGCTGAGACGTTTGGCATATTCCGAGAACCCGCGATCAACCCAGTCAGGCATTCGGCGCCCCACAGCCACCAGATTGATCCGCATTTTTTAGGCCTCGGTTGAGCCTTCGACCTGTTGTCCCCTAGCGCGACTGAGTTGCAAACCCAGGCGCTCGTTCCAGAGCCCTTCCAGATCATAGAACTCCCGGGTCGCAGGCACCATCAAGTGCACAATTAAATCGCCAAAATCCAGTAAAACCCACTCGCCTTCGCTCTCACCCTCTGCGCCGATCGGTTTGAGGCTGTGTGTAACCCCCGCCTCGCGAACCTTTTCCGCGAGTGCCATGACGTGCCGGGTTGAGGTCCCGCTCGCCACCACCATCCAGTCTGCGATCTGGGTGAAAGGGCGAATATCCAGTTCGAGAATATTTTCCGCTTTGGCATCATCAAGCGCCTCGATAATCCACTGGCGAATGCCATCCAGATAATTGTCAGTTTCATCATTCATATAACTGATGCTCCCTTATGTATTGAGCGATAGCAAGCGGTACTTTCATTTCGATTGATTTTTGTTCGGCTAAATCCAATCGGATATCCGCCGATGAAACATCAACCGGGGGCACTTCCACAGACTTGATCCAGCCTACGCTGTCGGGCGGCAGCCCCGCGCTACTTCCGATCTCACGTTGGCGCCACCAATCGGGAAGCGGGTTCGGAACAGTCCAGCCCGGTCGATGCATCACGGCAACTCCAGCAAGATCAAATATCTCCTCCCATCGATGCCATGAGGGCAAATTAAGGGCGGCATCTAATCCCAAAGCTAAGCACAATGTTCGATGAGGGTGCTCGGCTCTTAATTCATTCAGCGTCAATATCGAATAAGAGGGTCCGACTCGATTGATCTCACGCGCATCAATTGTAAATAGCGGCTGCGCCTTGATAGCTAACTGCAACATAGCAACACGGTGTTGTGCCGATGCAATGGGAGATGATCGATGAGGCGGCTCGCCCACCGGCAACCAAATAACATTCGTGGCATCAAGTGACTCACACAGTCGAGTGACCGCATGTAAATGTCCGATGTGCACCGGATCAAACGTCCCGCCAAAAACAATGAGGGGAGTGCGATCGAACTCAAACAACCGAACGGTCCATCATATTTAAGGGCGAGTCGTCCCGTCCCCGAAAACAACATATTTCTGAATGGTCAGGCCTTCAAGTCCCACAGGGCCCCGCACATGCAAACGATCCGTGCTGATGCCAATTTCGGCGCCCAAACCATACTCAAAACCATCCGCAAATTGGGTCGAGGCATTAACCATCACCGAGCTCGAGTCCACTTCCCGCACAAATTGCTGACTTCTCTCTAGATTATTGGTCACAATCGCATCCGTATGACCCGACCCGTAACGCCCAATGTGGTCGATCGCCTGGTCGATACCATCCACGATTCGAATCGCGAGAATAGGCGCCAGATACTCCGTACTCCAGTCATCTTCAGACGCAGCCTGGCAATCGGGGACCAGCTCGCAGGTCTGTTCACACCCTCGAATGTCGACACCCGCCTCGCGATACTTCGGCACCAATTGTGCGAGAACAATCGACGCGTTGGCCGAATCCAGCAACAGCGTTTCCATTGCACCGCAAACACCATAGCGACGACACTTTGCGTTAAACGCGACCGCCACCGCCTTATCGATATCTGCATCGGAGTCAATATAGACATGGCAGTTACCGTCAAGATGTTTAATCACCGGCACCCGGGCATCCGCGCTGACTTTTTCAATCAGGCGCTTCCCGCCGCGCGGCACAATCACATCAATGTACTCAGGACTGCCCAGCATTGCTGTAACGGCCTCGCGATCGGTCGTTGATAGCACTTGGACAACATGCTCGGACAAGCCTGCGTCGGTCAGGCCGAGTGACAGGCACGCTGAAATTGCCTGGTTGGAATTCAAGGCTTCTGAGCCCCCCCGCAGAATTGCGGCGTTGCCCGATTTCAAGCATAAGCCCGCAGCATCTGCCGTGACGTTGGGTCGCGACTCGTAAATGATGCCAATGACACCCAACGGCACCCGCATGCGGCCGACGGTAATGCCAGAAGGGCGGGCATTCATATCATCAATCTGCCCAACCGGATCCGGCAAGGCCGATATCTGAGTTAACCCCTCAGCCATCGCATTCACCCGGTCAGGCGTCAACTCCAGTCGATCGAGTAGGGCGGACGACAGGCCCGACGCATGAGCCGCCTCCAGATCTTTCGCATTAGCAGCGAGGATATTTTGGGCGTCACGGCTAATCCGCTGAGCCATCGCTGCGAGTGCGGCGTTCTTCGTGCCTGTGCTTGCTTGCGCAATTTCCTTTGATGCGAGGCGCGCATTTCGCCCTGACGCGTCAATCCACGCTCTAATCGGGTCAGACAAATGTAGAACTTTATTCATGTTTTCAGTTATTTAACGCAGTATTACGCTGCAACAGGGTTATACCACAAAGCAATAACACAGCCCGCTCCACCTCCGCCCATGCGCCACCCGCGGTCTGGGTCCGCCCTTTAATCACACGGTCGGTGAATGCCAGCTGGCTCAACAGTTGTCCCAAAGCATCAGAACTCAATCTCTTTAACGCCGCGCTGATAGTACGCTCACGACTTCGCCAGACCCGGAACTGCTGAAAGACATTTCGCTGATCAGCGCCAGCCGCCATCTGTTTCGACATGGCATAAAGGGCTCGGACCTCTCTCGCAATTGCCCAATTTATCAAAATAGCCTCGTTCCCTTCCCGTTGAAGTCCATAAAGCATTCTTAAAGCCGCCATTGCCTTACCGGCCAACGCTTCGTCCACAAGAGCAAAAACAGAAAATCTGGCCTGATCGGCCACTAGAACTTCCAGTCCCGACTCATCAAGTTCGCGCTCCCCCAGGAGAAGCGGCAGCTTGTTGATCTCCTGCGCCGCAAAAAGCAGATTGCCTTCCGAGTAATAGGCGAGCCGATCAATTGCGCCACGCGTCGCCTTAACACCGTTGGCTCGAAGCCGGTCCGATATCCAGGCGGGAAGTTGCTGGGCCGTTACGGCGCGGGCTTCGACTGCCGTCCCGGAGGATTCGACCGTCTTGAACCATTTGCTCGATTGAACCGCTTTATCGACCCGACCCAGAATAATCGAGAGATGATCACTGGGGTCTGCCTTCTCAATAAATTCAATGAGCGCTTTCGCGCCCGCATCACCGGGCTTCCCGGTGGGCAGTCGAATCTCGAGCAACCGTCGAGTGGAAAATAACGACAGCGACTGACCGGTGTCGAGTATTTGCTGCCAATCAAGATCAACGCCCGCTGTAAAACGCAACACCTCGTCGATACCGTGCTGTCGCGCCGTACGACGAATCATGTCGGCACTCTCCTCAATAAGGAGTGGCTCTGCACCAAAAATCAGGTAGGTGTTCGAAAGCCCTTTCTCAAGCTGATCGGATAGAGCGTTAGACGCTATTCGCAACGTGCGACCTCCCGCCAAGCGTTCTAGACATAGACAGCAATTAGAGGGTCAGATTCCGGTGCTTTCAACGCGATGCCATCGAGCCGTCGAATAATTCGGCGGGTCACTTCCTCGCGCATCGATTTTTTTAAGGCCTCTTCTTCTTGCTTTTTTTGCAGAAGATCCGTACTGCTGTATTCAAGCTCACGGCTGAAATTCAGTGACGTATTACTCACGAGTATCTTGCCCTGACGATCAACCACACGATACAAAACGGTGTACTCAAGCGTGTATCCTGTCGCGGTTCCGTTGCTATCCACAGAAATCACTTTCCGTGTGTACTGCACGGTCGCAAGATCAATGATGGCAGTCGCTGATTCCGCATCCTTTACCGGATTCACGCCGCTCTGCTTGAGAGCCATTCGGAGGTCCACCACGAGCTGATTATCCTGTCCCGTTACCCAAGGTTTTGACAGGATGGGTGCAAGTTCGACAAGGCCACGCAATTGAAACCCACAGCCGGCAACCAAACCAACTAACGCAAAAATGACGAGTTTTTTCTTTAGCATCAACAACTTTCCAAAACGATTATCAACGGATCAAGACTTGACTGACATTATAGCGAGCGCGCCCGTCGGGGGGTTCTAAAAAAAAGGTCGCAGGACCAGCTTTCCCGGAAAGCGTTTGGCCATGAAATCGGTCTGGGCTTGCGCGATGTCCTTTAACGGATATGCCTTTGAAACCAGTGGCCGTAACGATCCCGCGTTAATCAGAGACACCAGCGCGCGAAAAACCTCCCGAGACTGATAAGTGCATCCAAACACGGTGAGATCCTTCAAATAAAGCGTCCTCAAATCGACCTCTGCCATGGGACCTGCAATGGCGCCGGAGGTCGCAAGACGACCACCCGGACACAGGGCATCGAGACATTCGCCAAATTGATTCCCCCCAACGACATCAATAACGACGGTAAAGGCCTCTTTTGGAAGTGATGCGTCTCTGTCCAACACGCTTTGTGCACCCGCGGCTAAAACCGCATCCGCTTTAGGGGCAGCTGCAATCGCAGTGACCCGAGCGCCTTTCTGACGGGCCAGTTGGACCGTTGCCAATCCAACGCCACCCGACGCGCCCGTCACGAGGACTCGGTCACCGTCGTTCACTTGTGATCGGGTCAGAAGATTCAGCGCAGTACCGTACGCACACGGCATGGCACCAATCTCAATGTCCGTCAACGGGGATTCACTCACATCAAATAATTGATCCGCCGACACGCAACAGTACTGTGCGAACGCGCCATCGCGCTCAGAGCCCAACGCCTCAAAATAGACCGGTGAGCCCGATTTTTCGATCGGCTGGTTCAGCGCACAGGTGACGCGTTTTCCAATCTCCGGTGAACTCACCCCATCACCCAGTGCAACCACTTCGCCGCAAAGATCGCCGCCTTGTATGCGAGGAAACCGCAGCGCGCCGCCCCATGCGCCGTCAGCGTTGATCTCCCCGGACGCCGCATTGGTCGCCCCAGTTACGGTTTTGGCATACCACCCGAGGCGCGTATTAATGTCAGTATTATTCACGCCGGCTGCCGACACCCGGACCAACGCTTCACCGGCGGTGGGTTGTGGCGTCGGAAGATCATTTCGCCAAACCAGCTTTTCTGGTCCGCCATGGCCGATCAGCTGAACGCCAGACATCGTTTCGGGTATCACGCGTCAACCACTCATGGGCGTCAGTTGGTGTCTCAATTCATCAAGGCTGTCGATCTTAAATGACCACATTCACTAATTTGCCGGGCACAACAATCACTTTGCGAACATCCTGATCACCAAGATGCCGAGCAATTTTCTCGTCAGAAAGAACAGCTTCCCGAATCTCAGACTCGTCCGCTTCTGAACGAATCTCAACATGACCGCGAAGCTTTCCATTAACTTGCACCACCAGAGATTGTGTTGCTGACACCAAGGCACGCTCATCCACCTCAGGCCATGGCGCATCAAGAAGATCTCCCTTCATATCAAGGGCCTGCCATAGGGCGTGAGATAAATGAGGCGTAATGGGTGCAAGCACCCGAACCAAGATCCCGAGCGCCTCTCGCATCACCGCGATTCGCGTGTCATCAGCGCCGGGTTTAAAACGATCAAGCGCGTTGAAACTTTCCATACACGCGGCAACCACGGTATTAAATTGCCCGCGATCCATATCACGACTTATTTTCTGTAACGCCCCATAAAACACTCGCCGCAGCGCCTGACTTTCGTCATCAAGATCCGCCGGCACGCCTCGATCAACGGACACCTGTTCCAGATTCGAGTGCACTAAAGTCCACAGTCGCCGCAAGAAACGCTGCGATCCGGCGACAGCATCATCATTCCATTCCAGCGCCTGGTCAGGCGGCGCCGCAAACATCGTAAACAAACGAACCGTGTCGGCTCCGTAGCGATCCACTAGGGTTTGCGGGTCCACGCCGTTGTTCTTGGACTTGGACATGGTCGTCCAGCCGGTTGCATTCAATGCAACACCATCCGAGAGGCGGCGGGCGCCCAGCGTTTTGCCTTTTGAATCTTTCTCGGTCTCGACGTCTTCAGGTTTGACCCAAACACGTCCATGCTCGGTACTGTCGTGATAGTACGCCTCCGCCAGAACCATGCCCTGACAAAGCAATTTGGTTGCCGGTTCATCGCTGTTCACAAGACCGATATCCCGCATCAGTTTGTGCCAAAAACGGAAATACATGAGGTGTAACACCGCATGCTCGATGCCGCCGATATAGTGATCAACCGGCAGCCAGTAGTTCGCCCGTTCATCGAGCATACCGTCAGCACCCGGTGTGCAATACCGTGCGTAATACCAACTGGATTCCACAAAAGTATCAAACGTATCCGTCTCCCGCTCAGCGTCTTTGCCACATTGCGGGCAGGTCGTCTTGCGCCATTCAGGGTCAGCCTTGATCGGGGACTGCACCCCCATGAAAGTCACATCCTCGGGCAATAGCACGGGCAAGTCTTTTTCAGGCACCGGCACCGCGCCACACGCATCACAGTAAATCACCGGCACAGGGCATCCCCAATAGCGCTGACGAGAAACGCCCCAGTCTCGAAGGCGATAGTTCACTTTCCGCGTTCCAATGCCTTTTTCTTCAATAAAATCAGCAATGCGCTCAAACGCATCCTTGAACGCTAAACCACTAAACGACCCCGAGTTCACCGTCACCGCGTCTTCTTTAGCCGGCCATGATGCCTCGATCACGTCAATCTCGGTGTCGTCCGCGGGCCTAACCACCTGAATAATCGGAAGGGAATAACGCGTCGCAAACGCATGGTCTCGCTCGTCGTGAGCCGGCACCGCCATGATGGCGCCGGTGCCGTAGCCCATCAAAACAAAATTGGCGACCCAAACCGGAATTTTCTCCCCGCTAAGGGGATTGATCGCATCGAGTCCGAGGGATACGCCTTTTTTCTCAGCGGCTTCAAGATCGATCTCGCTAACGCCGCCACTGGCACACTCTGCAACAAATGCTTTTATTTCGGGATGGTCGGCCGCGGCGGCAACAGCGAGCGGGTGATCCGCGGCCACGGCCATAAAGGTCGCCCCAAAAATAGTATCCGGCCGGGTCGTAAATACCCTGAGCGGCTCACCGCCATCGGCCAGGGCAAAGTCGACTTCCAGCCCGGTTGATCGTCCAATCCAGTTACGCTGCATCGTTTTGACCGAATCTGGCCAACCCGGCATTTCGTCAAGATCCTTAAGCAGTTCATCGGCATACGCGGTAATCCGGATAAACCATTGCGGGATTTCCCTTTTTTCAACAACAGCGCCCGAGCGCCAGCCTTTCCCATCGATCACTTGTTCATTGGCCAACACCGTCTGATCAACAGGATCCCAATTGACCACGGCATTTTTCCGATACGCGAGTCCTTTTTCGATCAGCTGACCAAAAAACCACTGCTCCCAACGATAGTAATCAGGGCGGCACGTAGCGACTTCGCGAGTCCAATCGTAAGCAAAACCCATCCGACGCAGTTGCCCGCGCATATGCTCAATGTTTTGATATGTCCATTCGGCCGGCGGCACGGCACGCTGAATAGCAGCGTTCTCGGCTGGAAGCCCAAAGGCATCCCAACCCATCGGTTGCAACACATTGCGCCCGAGCATCCGCTGATAACGGCTAATGACATCGCCAATGGTGTAATTGCGGACATGCCCCATATGTAACTGCCCGGACGGATATGGCAACATGGAAAGGCAGTAATATTTTTCCCGCGTGGGGTCTTCCTCAACCTCAAAACTTTTCTGCTCATCCCACCAGGCTTGAACGGTCGTTTCCAATTGTTGGGGCAAATAATCGGATTCCATACGATTTCCAGTCAGGGGCGGTGCTGCTCAACTCATCGCAGCGCGGTCGCGATATTAAAACGCGAATCTAGTTTTCTTTTGTGTCTTCGGGGGCCGGCCAGTCGGAGAATGGAAAAGGCCGCTGATCCGAATTGAACGTCACGTACTGAAGCGCCGAAAACGTGAAGGCATTCAGATCCGTCAAGAAATTCCGAAGCCGGTCCGGATCCTCCCCGGTCACCAATCGTGCGACAAATATAAAAAGTGCGCCCAAACCGGTCAGCAACAGCACAATCTCAAAGACCACCACAAAATAAAGCAGCATAAAAAGCAGTCGGATCCAAAGTGATCCGTCGCGCACTCGCTCTCGCAGGTCAACACTCATTGGCTTTCTCTATTCAAAAAGGGACGCTTAAGAAGCGAGACGATTTTACACCATCAATGGACACACCAAACGCCGGCCACGCCCTTAATTAACCGCAGTCCTGCTCAATCACAACCGTTCGTTACCCTTCAAAGGCGGTCAAATGGGTACTGCAACGCCAACAAATCTCAAAGGTGGCCGGATTGGATTCGCCGCATTGCTCACAATCGATATTCTTTTCCGGTGCGCGCTCGTATTCCTCAATGATCGACCGGGCCAGTGAGAACTGCTGTTCGCGGACAATCCAGACTTCAGGCCAAACTGCGGTGGCGGCAAGCTCACCAAGACCTCCTGCCGCATGCTCATTAAAGGTGTGACAATGAATGCCAACCGCCTCAAGCATCTGTTGAACCAAGCGGGCCTCACTTAACGTGGATGCGGTATAGACCCGTTGCAAAGTGATTGCGCGCGACGCCGCGCATTAGGAATACAAGTGTGTCCGAGACGCCGCTAGATTGTTATTACGCTCGCGCGTGAATACAACCTGAAAAAGCTGAAGCGCGCCGGAAAGAAAAGCCGCCTTGGAGCCCGCTAAATAAAGGCGCCACGCGCGGGTAAAGTTTTCATCAAACTGCTCGGTCACTTGCTGGTGTGAAGCATCAAAACGCGACAGCCAGGCCTCTAGCGTCTTGGCATAATGCAAACGAAGATTTTCAACATCCAAAACAGAGAAGCGATGGGGCTCAAAAATATCCATCATCTCGCCCAACGTCGGGGGATAGGCGCCCGGAAATATTCGTTTCTCGATCCAGGCATTCATGAGTCGGGGTCGATTTCGGCCAATGGTATGGATCAGCCCACGACCTTCGGTCGTTAGGCAGCGATCCACAACATCCCCAAGGTCTGGATAGTGATCAAGTCCCACGTGCTCAAGCATGCCCACCGAGACAAACGCGTCATATTCGCCCGTGATGTTGCGGTAATCATCAAGGACATAGTTCACCCGATCATCGTAGCCCTCGGATTTGGCGCGGTCGGTTGCGTAGCGAACCTGCTCGGAGGACACATTCCACGACGAAACGATCGCGCCGTAGTGAAGCGCCATATGTCTTGCCAGACCGCCCCATCCACATCCGGCTTCTGCCACTCTATCCCCGGGACGCAACTGCAGTTTTCGACAGATATGATCCATCTTGGCCTGCTGCGCCGCTTCAATCTCCATTGCGTCTTCCGGAAAATAAGCGCAGGTGTACTGCATCTCCCGATCCAGCCACAGCTTGTAAAAATCATTGCCGATATCATAGTGGTGATGAATATTCTCGCGAGATCCGGCTTGTGTATTGGCGCGCGGCGATCGTTGCTGAGCTCTTTTGACCACCTTGAAGATGCCCTTGGGCTCTGGCGTCTGATAAACCTGAATCAAAAATCCGATTAAATCGCCTTCAACCGTGATCTCGCCCGTTGAATAGGCATCACCAAACCCCACGTCCCCTTGCCGCAGCAGTTTCGTCAGGGCGGGGCGCGAGTGAATATGGACCGTTGCGATGGAAGGGCCATGGCTCGGCTCAATCCGAAACCCATCCCACAGCTCAACCGCATATTGACGAGGATTCATCGCGTGAATCACGCGTGTGAGCAGGGATCTCTCGTACGCACGGGACGGATAGGATCCTTGAAATCCTCTCGTCGCACTTCGGGCGTCAGCTTTTTCTTGATCAAAGACGGGGTTTGGAGTCGCCATCAACTTACACGCCAGTCGAACCTATCGCTGGAAAAAATTTATGAATAGCCGAATGATACTGACAGAGAATAAAGAATCAAGAATTCAGCGATTTCCCTACTTTAAGTAGGGTCTTGTACCTGACGCGGCCAGGCTCTAAGAACCGCATGAACCAGGGTCGCCAGCGGTATCGCAAAAAACACGCCTAAAACGCCCCAAACACCGCCAAATATCAGCACAGCCGTAATAATGGCAACCGGGTGCAGATTATTCACTTCAGAGAATAAAAGCGGCACCACAACGTTGCCATCCAAGCCCTGAATGATCAGGTAGACCGATACCAGCACAAAAAACTCCCCGGAAAACCCCCATTGAAACCACGCCACCAGCACGACCGGAATGGTCACCACCGCAGCGCCGACATAGGGGATCAGCACCGAAACACCAACCAATACAGCCAGCAGCATGCTGTATTGAAGACCCAGCACCGAAAACGCGACCAAACACGCGAACCAGACAATCACGATTTCCCAAAATTTGCCGCGTACATAATTCCCGATCTGTCGATCAACCTCAGACCAAACCTGGGTCACCAGTTGATGATCACGCGGTGCAAAGCCGCCAATCCAATCGACCAGACGCTGTTTGTCTTTCATCAAAAAGAAAATCAAAATCGGCATCAAAATAAGATAAATCAAAACGGCAATAAGCCCCAGCACAGACGCAACCGAGACCGACAATAACTGCTGACCCAACGCCGTTACCTCGGTTTGAATCAACTTCATGATCTCACTGATCTGTTCGGTTGATACGATCTCCGGATAGCTCTCAGGTAGTTTTAAAAGTGCCGTTTGTCCCGCGCCTAACATCGAGGGAATCTGCTGCACAAACTGGGTCGTCTGTTGGGAGAGCAGCGGCATCAAGCCGAACACGATCAAAGTCACAAACAGCAGAAATGCCAAATAGACAACGACCACCGCAAGGAGTCGGCTAATCCCCAGACGCTGGATGATCTTGACCAGACCCTCAAGCAGATAGGCAATCACAATCGCGGCCAACAACGGCGCCAGCATTTGGCCCATAAAGACAAGCACAGCAAAAAACGCGAGTAAAAAAAGCGTCAAAAAAACAACCTGAGGGTTGCTAAGCTGTGTCTTGAACCAGTTGGTAATCGTGCTCATGAACCGAATTCGACCCTGTCATTAGGTCTTGGGTTGGCCGCTAAAGGGGTCAGTCTAACCCGATACAATCTCAAAATCGTGGGTAATTTCCGCCACTGAATCCAGCATTTTAGACGCCGAGCAGTATTTTTCGGCAGAAAGACTAATCGCTCTGGCCACTCGATTTTCATCGATCTCGCTGGCCGTGACCACAAAATGCAGGTGAATATGGGTAAATATCTTCGGAATCTCATCGCTACGTTTGGCGTCGATATCAATCCGGATATCGGAAAACACCTGACGCGATTTTCGCAAAATCAAAACCACATCAATGATCGTGCAGCCCCCAAGACTCAGCAGCAGCATCTCCATCGGCCGGGCGCCGAGATTTTGCCCGCCCACCTCCGGCGAGCGATCCATCAAGACCTGATGACCGCTTTGCGTCACCCCCTCTATCGAATCATCGTCTTTTAATCGGATACTGGCTTGCATGGGCTCTCTCTATTTTGAACTGTCTCAGGCAAACAATTTTGCGAGATGACCGCCCGGGTCCTGCTCGCGCATAAAGGCCTCGCCTATCAAAAACGCATCGATGTCGGCCTCGCGCATCCGCGCGACGTCGGCGGTTGAATGAATACCACTCTCTGTGACCAGAAGCGTTCCCCGCGGCACCGCCGTGGCGAGCGTGAGGGTGGTCTCAAGCGAGGTTTCAAACGTGCGAAGATTTCGGTTATTGATCCCAATCATCGAAGGCGCGAGCGCGAGCGCCTGATCCAGCTCGTCTCGATTGTGCACTTCCACCAGCACATCCATCGCAAAATCAGCCGCTGCGGATGCGAGCTCGGCCATTTGAACGGGCTCAAGCGCGGCCACAATCAGCAAAATACAATCCGCGCCAATCGAGCGCGATTCAGCAATCTGCCAGGGATCAATCATAAAATCCTTGCGCAGCGCCGGCAGCGCGCAGGCGTTGCGGGCGACCTTTAAATCCTGCTCTGCGCCCTGAAAAAAATCCCGGTCGGTCAGCACCGAAAGACACGACGCCCCACCGGCCTCATAGCTTTTTGCAATCGCTGCGGGGTCAAAATCCTCACGAATCAAACCCTTGCTGGGAGAGGCTTTTTTAACCTCTGCAATCACCCCCGCACGGCCGAATGAAATGGTCTTTTTAAGCGCATCCACAAATCCGCGCGGCGCGCTTTGATCGGCCGCTCGCGCGTAAAGATCAGTCAGCGAATGATCTTTTTTTCGGGCGCTGACTTCCTCTCGTTTTCGGGCGAGGATGCGCTCCAGAATATCGGCTTTTTCGTTCAATAGGGTCTCACTCGTAACAAACTGAATCGCTCAATCTAAGAATTCAGATTGAGCCTGCTGATTCGGACTTCAGGAAATTATGCAGCATCTTATGACCATACTGCGTCAGGATCGACTCCGGATGAAACTGCACGCCCACCACCGGATGGGCGCGGTGAGCGATCCCCATGATCTCACCATCATCGGCGCGCGCGGTAATCTCGAAACAATCGGGCAGGGAGGACTCCTCGACCACCAGCGAGTGATAGCGCGTCGCCTGAAAGGGCGTTGGAATCTCGCCGAAGAGGCTCTCCCCCTCATGCGAAATCATTGACGTCTTGCCGTGCATGAGCGTGGGCGCACGCACGATATTGCCGCCGTAGGCTTGGGCAATACTCTGATGACCCAAACACACGCCCAGGATCGGAATACGTGCGCCATACTCGCGCACTAGATCCACCGAGATTCCCGCCTCATTCGGCGTACAGGGCCCGGGAGAGATCACCACATGCGAAGGTGCTAACGCGTCAACGTCGTTAAGGGTGAGTTGGTCGTTTCGATAAACCGTCACCCGCTCCCCCAGTTCCCCAAAATACTGAACGAGATTATAGGTAAACGAGTCGTAGTTATCGATCATTAACAGCATGAGAACGCCCTTCGGCCAAAAGCGCCCTTACTCTAACAAATAAGCGGTTTTTTATCCCGCCAGCGCTTCATCTCATCTAAAAAATAAAGCCAAACAAAAGCGCCCCGCGGGGCGCTTTTTATCGTTTGCTTTGTTGGTCAGTCTCCGCGCGCCTTCAGCCAATTCAGATACTGATCCACCGCCACTTAATTTTTTAGCTGGAGCTCAGGGCGCACCCAGCTGCCGTTGAAGTAAGCCTCTTGCGGAGTGTAGATCCGCAGGGTCGCGTTCCAACCCGGATAAACCGGCAGATAGTTCTCGGCTGAGGCATCTCCCCCGAAATTAAGCACCGTATCGCCGTTCGCGTTGGTTTCGGTGAAGGAGCTATTCATAACAAAAGGCTCGGAGGCCACAAACCCGTCCGCGTCATAAACCGTAATCGACCAGAACGAGTTCTCGGCGTAGGGGACTTCCTTCAGCGTCAGTGTCTGGTGCGCATCTGAATCTGGCGTATAGAAAAGGTAGACCGCACCTTCTTTAGGCTGACCGCCCCAACCAATCGCCACACCGATGTTGTTCATCTCCTGGCTAATCTCACCTTGCTTGCCGAACAAATCCTCTGACTTATAGCCTTTCTCATCCCGAATTTTCTGATACGCCTTGCGCTGGGCCATGATCGCCTCGCGATCCCAGAGATCCTTAAACACCAGCTCGCCTTTCTCTGCCTGATCAAGTTTGATCTGATCCTGAAGGGCGTTTGCCTGCTTGATATCTTCAGGATCCTGCATATTCATTTGTGTGCGAAAACCAACCAGCGCGTACCGGGTCCCGACGTTCTCCTGCGTCAACTCAAAACTGCCGGGCTCGGAGATCACAAACGGCATCCAGTGTCCTTCGTTGAGCACATGAGCCGACTGATAACGCCCGTCGGTCTCGGGCAGCGTGATCGTCGCCGGAGAGGTCAGATCGAGCAGTGCCCAGGAGTAGAGGGTGTCGTAATTCACACGGGCAAAGTCCTTGTGATTCGGATCGGACGGAACGCGCTCATGCATCAACACGCCCATCCCGCCGCTGCAGGTTTCTTTGGCGATTTTTTTCACATAAGCCCCGGCAAAAAGCGACTGGGTCTCGGCCGTGGCATAGTTGAGTTCCGTCAGCGGGGTTGCGGCAGTCGCTTCAATGCGCACGGCCGGTTCAGGGCATGAATCGGCCCGAACAAAAGAGGTGCTCGCCAAAAACAATACACCAGCGGCCAAAAGTGCAGAACCGAAGGCGCCGTTGCCGTGGCATCGCCCTGCGGGATAAGTTGAACGCGTCATAAATTTCTCCTTATCGAATGTCACAATCACTGGAGTTACGCTCCAGAAGCTTTTCTTAAACACCTTATCTAACGCTTACGAACGCGAACGCGGATGCGGATAATAAAAAAACAAGCGTCAAAAAACCTCAAGCGTCTCAGGGGTAAACAACACGCTTCAACGCTTTAACGGTTTAAACCAAAAATATGCGGGCAAAAAAACGGCGCCCGGAGGCGCCGGTTTTTAATCGATCTTTTTTGAGTCAAATCATTGATTGTCTGAATACGATTTTAATGTCCAATCCGGATATTTAAGCCTGAGAATAAAGTTGCCGCCAGACGGGATAACTTCGTTTATGGCACCTTGGAATAGCTCTTTCCAGTCAGTTCTAACAGATTCCTCGCCCCACTCGCTGTTTTGTAATTGTTCCCACGTCTGGTAGTCGGCTCCGTCAATACGGCCATCTTCATCTCTGATGTAGTAAGAATCCCCTTCAATTACGATGGATGTCTTCTTCTTCGGGCCGGTAATATAAATGTTCATATACCCGGCGGGCGTTGACGACCAGGTCGGCTCCTTCAATTTCTTTACGAGCCCGCCATTGGCCATAGTATAGACAGATGCCTTGCCCGATCCTGTTACCGAGCCGTCCGCGTTTGTGGTCAGATCTTCATCCGCGATACTGACGATTTGCGAATAGGGGACCACCGGATTGATATCTGTAACGTCGCAACCATAATCGCGTCCGACGCCAACCTGATGGTTCACTTTCTCTGTGTAGTAGGCGGTACCGGCCTTAATATCGCCAAGCGCTTCACCAAGCTCCGAAAAATCATATTGAATCGCTACTGAACTATCGATATTGGTTCCCATGGTTGGATCTGGATCCCAATCACAATTATGAGGCAGCGTAATCTTAGTCGTGCCAGCGCCGACATAATGCCTGTTGGAATTCTGCTTCTTTGGATCAGCGCCCGAGTTATGCGCGGTCGCCATGACCCTTACGTTTCTTTCATCTGTTAATCCACAACCTTCTGGCAGGAGTGTCCACTTGATCTTGACGCTTGTGCCGGTATCCAGTTCCGCTTTTGGCCATTGGATGTCGGCTGAAATACACGGAACATTAGGCTCGGGCTCGGGCTCGGGCTCGGGCTCGGGCTCGGGCTCGGGCTCGGGCTCAGTTTCGCAATCGCTACCCTTATGAAAGACGGTTTGCTTATAAGCGCCTTTTGAGAGATCGGTATCTCCCAAAACCACGCCAACCTCACTGATGTCATAGACCACCCCGAACTGGCCACAACCCTCGGGTACTTTTATTTTTGTAAAACATTGAACGTCGCCATTGGGTTTCAGCACGCAATTACCGGCATTTACAGTTGCACTTTCGGCGGCGCCGGTTGTCTGGGAAACCGCCCGAACCGTAACGCCTGCACCGGCGTTCGCTCGCGTCGCGGGCAACACACACCCCTGCGGCGAGAGCTTCCAACCCAGCTCGCCATCGTCTCCTGGAAATGTTTCGTCGTTGGGCGGCAAAATGGTTGCCGCCACACAAGTCTTGCTTGATGGTCCTGGAGGTGGGGTGGGATCAATCGAGTCTTCAACACCATCGTTATCATCATCAGGATCTTGCTCGTTCGCAATCTCGTCGCCATCCATATCCGGATCTTGCTCGTTCGGAATCCCGTCGCCATCCATATCCGGATCGACGATATCGGCAATCCCGTCGCCATCAATATCTTCAATCGGATCTCGATCGAGGCCACCACTCGAGCTACCGCTGCTACAGCCGGCAATCGCGAAGGCGAAGCCAATGAGAAAAATGGATAGATATTTTTTGACGTTCATAACGGCTCTCGGGAGAATAGTAAGAAAACAAAAGTTCGGGAATCCTATCACAACTTTTGTCCGTTATTCCAGAGTTAATGCCTGATTTTTATCGTCAAAAACCCCCGAGACCCATCAAAGTCCCGGGGGTTTTACACCACACACTTAAACACTCTGGAGAGTGTCCAGTGTGGCAGAGGCGATGTGGGCGGCGTCAGTCATTTGACGCCAGATGATAATCAGGGCATGCCGGGAACAGGGGTATGATCAAACTCTTCTGACGCAAGGATCTTGTCGATGCCGCCAAGAGCCTCGATGCGTTTGGCCTGATCTGCAAAAGCACGCTTGTTTGCTTCATCAGGATCCACAATCCGGGAAAGCGCGCGATGGCATTCGTCCCGATCCGCTGCAAAAGCTGGGTCTGATGCGAGATCCTGAAGCTCGTTTGAGTCAGCATGCATATCAAAAAGCTCCGGCGCATAGCCAGGATAATAGTTGTACTTCCAGCGCTTTTGTCGAAGCATGAACATCCCAACGGGAGAGCCGCCGTCGTGATATTCCGACAATACGGCGCGGTCGTCGGAACCGGCCCGCGACAGGTCATTCAGATTGATTCCCGGGCGAGGGAGGCCGTCATCCACAGCGCCAACGGTTTGCATGATCGTGGGATAGATATCCACCAGGGATGCAAGGCGATCGGTCGTATGGTCTTTGGGCACGTCAGGCCCGCGCATCATCATCGGGATTCGCGCGGATTCATCATAAAGCGACATCTTGGTCCACATTCGCCGGTCGCCGTTGTGGTCGCCATGGTCGCTGGTATAAATCACCAGCGTGTTATCCGCCTGACCCGATTGATCTAGCGCATCGAGGACAGCACCGATCTGGGCATCCAGGAAACTACAAAGCCCGTAATAGGACGCACGGGCCATCTGACGACCCGCCTCGTCAAAAGCAGCATCATAATTAAAGTTTCGACGAATCGTCCGGGTCACCGGATGCGAGGGCAGCTCGGCGTCTGAGACAAACCGCGCGCTATCCATTTTGTCGAGCGGGTAAAGATCGTAGTATTCCGGTGGGCAGGTCAACGGATAGTGTGGACGCAGCCACGAGACAAAAAGAACCCAGGGCTTTTCAGACGCGGCTTGCCCGGCATCGCTCAGCCATTGGCGAGCGGCGCGGGTGACTCCCAAATCATAGTCCGTATAGCGGTCGCTGCCGGGGCCGATCTCGCGCACATAGGAAGAGACATCAAAAAACGCCTCGTGATCCCGAAGCAGGCCTTTGATCCAGCCCACGCCGTTGCGGATATAAAGCGGCAGAATCTCTTCTTCAAAGCCGTTATCCGTCTCACCGCCGCGGTAGTGAAGCTTGCCGATTGAATCGACGCGATGGCCCTGCTCGATCAAATGATGACCCCAGCTGATGGGGTCGCCCGAGTAGGCCTCGGCGTTAGACCAGCAGCGATTCTGATGAACATATTGGCCGGTTGCCAGCGCGGCCCGTGCCGGCACGCAAATCGGTGAAGGCGTAAAGGCCTGCGTGAATCGCGTGCCGTTTTCGGCCAGTGCATCAAGGTGTGGCGTCTTGACCTGCTCATGACCCGCGCAGCCCATGGCGTCATGACGGTGTTCGTCACTGAACAGCAACAGCACGTTGGGCCGATTGCTCATCCGCGCGATGCTCTGGTTAATCTTCTAACGAGGCCGGATCAAGTCCCGACATGGCCATCGACACGGCCCGAAAAATCGCTCTGCCCTTGTTCAAGGTCTCCTGCCACTCGTTGGCCGGAATCGAATCAGCAACGATGCCCGCGCCCGCTTGAATATGCAGCTCACCGTCTGCAATCACGGCCGTTCGGATCGCAATTGCCGTGTCCATATTGCCGTTCCAGCCGATATAACCGACGGCGCCTGCGTAGATGCCGCGCTTTACCGGCTCAAGCTCGTTGATAATCTCCATCGCACGAACCTTTGGCGCGCCGGAAACGGTACCGGCCGGGAAGGTCGCCCGCAGCGCATCAATCGCGTCGAGGTCCTCTTGCAATTCGCCGGTCACATTCGAGACGATATGCATCACGTGCGAGTAGCGCTCGACCTGCATCTTTGAGGTGAGCTTTACCGAGCCGGTTTCTGCAATCCGGCCCACGTCATTACGGCCCAGATCCACCAGCATCAGGTGTTCAGCCAGTTCTTTGGGATCCGAGATCAGCTCTTGCTCCAGTCGCCGGTCGTCTTCTTCGTTTTGCCCGCGTCGGCGGGTGCCCGCAATCGGGCGCACGGTGACTTCGTCATCTTCGAGACGAACCAGAATCTCGGGTGACGAGCCCACAATCTGCAAATCATCCAGATCCAGAAAGTACATGTACGGTGACGGGTTAACGGTGCGCAAGGCCCGATACAGCGTCATGGGCTCCGCATCAAAAGGGATCGACAGCCGCTGCGACAGCACCACCTGAAAAATATCGCCGCTCTCGATATATTCTTTACAGCGCTCAACCGCGGCTTCAAAGTCGTCGCGACTGAACGACGACCGAAAATCATCTTCTCTCACCTCGCGACCGGTCGGAACGGCGTGACTAACCGAAAGCCCGGCAATTTGTTCTTTAAGCTGATCCAGGCGTTCGTATCCTGATTGATAAGCGTCATCCGACTCGGGATCGGTGTGCACGATGATATGCAAACGCCCGCTCAGATTATCAAAAACCAAAATCTCATCGGAGACCATCAACACAATATCGGACGCACCAATCGGGTCGGGCAGATCGGTATCCCCTAATTGCGGCTCGATGAATCGCACCGTGTCGTAGCTGAAGTAGCCGACCAAACCCCCATCAAATCGGGGCAGGCTCTCAATCTCGGGCACGTTAAACTGGCGATGAATGTTCTGAATCGCGGCCAACGGATCATCGGTATGCTGACGATGAATCTCTTCGCCTTCTTGCTCGATCAATAACACATCGCCCGTCACCCGCACCACGGTTGCACACGGCAGGCCAATAATTGAATAGCGACCCCACTTCTCACCGCCCTGCACGGACTCGAAGAGATAGCTATAGGGCCCCTGCGCGATTTTGAGATAGGCGCTGACCGGTGTATCGAGGTCCGCGAGTACCTCAGCATGCAGGGGGATCCGGTTGTATCCTTCGTTGGCAAGGCGGTTATATTCAGCGCGCGAAATCATAGGCGGGAGTTTAAAGTTTTAGTGCCCGCTGTGGGGGACTCATCAGCCCAACCGGTAAAAACCGACCGTTTGCACGGGGCCAGCTTAGAAATCAAGCCTGTCGTTAACCCGACATCGTCAGAATTTCACCGATCGAGTCGATCACCGCGTCAGGGCCGAGTGCTGCAAGATTCCGGCCCTGGCTGTAGCCATAGCTCACCAGCACCACGGGCATCCCGCAGGCCAACGCGGCCGAGCAGTCACTCTCGGAATCACCGACCATCAGGCAATCATTCGCACTTAAATGCCATTGGTCCAAGACATACTGAAGCGGCATCGGGTCCGGTTTCTTTCTCGCCAGATCATCTCCCGCGACAATCGGGTCGAAATACCCGCTAAGATCAAACGCGTCCAGCAGCGGGCGGGTAAACGCGGCCGGCTTGTTGGTCACGCACGCCAACCGATGGCCGTTTTCTTGCAGTGAAGAAAGCGTTTGTATGATGGCCGGATAAAGCTTGCTCTCCAGACAAATCGCCTCACCATAAAACAGCAAAAAATGCTGATAGGCTTCGTCCAGCAATTCGGCCGGCGCTTTGCCGTCTACCTTGCCGGTTAATGCCCGCTCCAACAATTGACGCGCGCCATGACCAATCCAGCAGCGACCGTTCTGGAGTGTGATTGGCGGGCGGTCCAACACCTTAAGCACACGGTTACAAGCGCCGACAAGATCAGGCGCAGAATCGACCAGCGTGCCATCGAGATCAAAAATAATGCCCTTTGGAGGGCGGGCGTCAAACACAACGAGGGTCAGTCGTCGGACTCGGTCGCGAGCGCGGCTCGCATCTTGCCAATCACGGTATCGTAATGATGCGGGTCATCGGGTTCCGCTGCGCCAAAAATCGCAGACCCCGCAACAAACGTATCTGCGCCTGCTGAATGAATCTCGCTGATGTTGTCAACGTTTACGCCGCCATCGACTTCAAGGCGAATCTCCAAACCTGACGCATCAATTAACTGACGGGCGGCGCGCAGCTTATTGAGGGTTGAGGGGATAAAACTTTGCCCGCCAAAGCCGGGGTTAACCGACATCAGTAAAATCATGTCGAGTTTGTCCATCACGTGATCAAGGTAGCCAAGCGGCGTGGCAGGATTTAACACCAGCCCCGCCTTGCAGCCTTCGTTCCGGATCAACTGCAAGGTCCGATCGACATGCTGGCTCGCTTCCGGATGGAACGTGATATAGCTGGCGCCAGCCGCTACAAAATCCGGAATAATCCGGTCCACGGGCTCAATCATGAGATGCACATCGATCGGTGCCGTCACCCCATGCTGGCGCAACGCGTCACACACTAAGGGCCCGATTGTCAGGTTCGGCACATAGTGGTTATCCATGACATCAAAATGGACCATATCAGCGCCGGCCGCCAACGCATGGTCAACTTCCTCGCCCAACCGGGCAAAATCAGCCGCGAGAATCGAGGGCGCAATGAAATTAGTCTGCATCATGCGTTGTTTGGCCGTTAGCGAATCACAATGAATAAACCGGAATTACCCCGAATCACATTCAGGAGCATCATCGTATCACCTTCACCAACTGCATTCTCAACATCTTTCAGCCCATAAACAGGCTGCTTGTTGACTGAAATAATCAGATCACCCTCACGTAAGCCAGCGGCAAAAGCCTGGCTGTTCTGGGCAATCTCGACCACCCGCACGCCGCGCTCACCGCTCGGCCCGTCCTGATCGTCAATATCTTCGAGGCGAGCGCCCTCAAGACGCTTGCTTAACGTTGCGCCCTGACCTTTAGGCGGATCAATGGGCTTCAGACGAATCTTCAAATTCAGCTCTTCTGCGTCGCGGATAAATTTCACAATGACCTCGTCGTCCGCGCGATACAAACCAATCATATTGCGAAGACCACTGGCATCAACGATCGCGCGATCATCCACCGCAATCACAACATCGCCCTCTTTTAGTCCCGCGGCAAGCGCCGCGGAATCCGGCATCACCTGAGCAATAACCGCCCCTTCAGTAGTTTCAATGCCAAGCGCTTCCGAGAGTTCGGGGTTCAGATTTTGCGCAATCACGCCAAGACGGCCTCGACGAACCTCTCCGTACTCAATGATCTGGCGCGTGAGTACCTTTGCCATATTGATTGGAATGGCAAATCCGATCCCAATATTGCCGCCCCCCGGCGCCAGAATAGCGGTGTTGATGCCCACCAGCTCGCCGCGCAGATTAACCAACGCGCCGCCGGAGTTCCCTTGGTTGATTGAAGCATCCGTCTGGATAAAATCTTCATAATCTTCGATGTTAAGACCTGATCGACCGAGTGCACTAATGATTCCCGAAGTCGCCGTTTGGCCAAGACCAAACGGATTGCCAATGGCGACTACAAAATCACCGACCCGAAGGGCATCAGAGTCTCCCAGTTCGATGTGCTGAAGAGCCTCTGCGGGCACACTAATCACCGCAATATCGGCGTCCTCATCCTGCCCCACTAAAGCGGCTTCCAGAATCCGGCCATCATTAAGACGCACGCTGATTTGATCGGCGCCGGCAATCACATGGCTGTTGGTAATCACATAGCCGTTGTCCGCATCGATGATGACGCCCGAGCCCAGACTGCTCACGCTTCTCTCGCGAGGCTGACCTTGTGGCCCGCCGAAGAATTTTTCAAAAAAAGGATCCGCCGGGAAAGGACTCTGTCGTTGCATGACCCGGCTTTGGGTATTGATATTGACGACCGCCGGTAACACCCGCTCGAGCATCGGCGCAAGACTGGGTAAGGGGGCATCATCGACTGCCACCGGCAACGTCGCGCGAGCGCTGGAAACGGCCATCACCACGAGGCAAAACAATCCTGCCGTCATGCTCCGTCGGGGTGAAAATAAACCGCTATTCATACTCTTTTGTTTTTCTGTTTGATGATTCATTTGACGCTCATTAAGAGCCTGCTCGCTCGGATTAAACCTGTCTTGGGCCGAATTCGAATTATATCAACGCAGGTGATGAACGCCTCAAGACGCGTCGTTGGTCACGCCGTGGGGGACATGCCCTGTTGTGACATACCGGCTCGCAGATTCACAGTGCCCGGTCTGATCGTCAAAGAAAATATCGGCGCCAAAGGTTTCTAGAAATTCACCTTTATCAAGTCCGCCTAAAAACACGGCTTCATCGATGCGAATATTCCAGGCTCGCAAAGTGCGGATGACCCGCTCATGAGCCGGCGCGCTCCGGGCGGTAAACAGCGCCGTACGAATGGGCGCCTCATCTCTAGGCCAACCGACCTGAAGTTCGTGCAATGACTGCAAAAGCTTTCGAAAGGGGCCATCGGTCATGGGCGTCGTCGCCATCTTTTTTTCAGCCGCTGCAAAAGCGGCGAGGCCCTCGCTTTGATAGACGCGCTCTGAATCGTCCGCAAAGATCACCGCATCACCATCAAACGCGATTCGAAGCTGTCCCTCGCGCTGCATATGCTTGCGAGAGGGCAGGATCGTCGCCGCAGCCACCTTGGACTGAAGCGCCTGTCGCACGTTCGCCGGATCCGCTGATAAATAAAGATCAGCGCTAAACGGGGTCACATAACGAAACGGGCTTTCGCCGCCTGAAAACGCGGCGCGCGTAATATCCAGATCATAGTGCGCGATCGAATTAAAAATCCGGAGTCCCGAGTCTGCTGTATTTCTAGAGATCAACACGACCTCCACACGACGCCGGTCGCTGTCCGTATCGTTAAGGGATAGCAGTTTTTTAACCAGCGGAAAAGCAACACCCGGCTCAAGGCGCTCATCTTCGCGCTCGATCTGGTAGGCGCAATAAGCATCCACGCCCTCTTTGACATAAACGTCGTGTCCCGACTCGAGATCAAAAAGCGCTCGTGAGGAAATAGCAACGATTAATGGGGTGTGCGAATTGGCAGTCATACCGAAAGTCTAGCACTCGGGCTTTGCTTGTCCCCATCAGTGATGCCGCAGAATCCCGATCGCCAGCAAAAACAGACAAATGAGTATCACCGGATAATGACTATCCTGCACCAATAGGGGTGTTCCGGTCATCGGCTGCAACGGGACGCGGAAAAACACGACCTCGAGATGCCGGGCGACCTTATCGACATTTTTTTCAACAGCGAGTGTTAGCGTTGGAGTTATGTCGTATTCATTGCTTCCGCCCTGGTCTGATTCAAAAGAAATGAAGGTCAGCGTCTCAGGCTCATCTGCTGTTTTGAGTCAATGCCGGTCGAGCGCTATAATTTTTATTTAGCAATGTAACGGCTAATTCGTCACATCACTTTACGGCTTAATTGTTTTTCGACATAGGAACTCGACATGATCAAATTTTTTCAACGCTTACTCCTCAGCACTGCTCTCAGTAGTGCATTGATTCTTCCCGTCTTCGCCTGTACCGGTATTATTTTGTATTCTGAGGACGGCGCGGTTATTCCTGCGCGCACCATGGAGTTCAGCTTTGACGTTCAGTCAAATATTTTGGTCGTGCCTGCTGGCACGACGATTGAGAATCTGGTGATGAATGAAGAACAACAGGGAAGCCGCTATACCGCTAAGTACGGATTTACGGGCGCCAACGCACTGAACAAACCCATTGTTGTCGATGGTGTTAATGAAAAAGGTCTGTACTTTGGTGCTTTTTATTTTAAGGGCATCGCGGTTTTTGAGCCGCTCACGCCTGAGAATCAAAAAGACGCGATCTCATCCGAAGAACTGGGGAACTACATCCTAAGTCAATTCAGCACGGTTGATGAAGTCAGAAAAGCGTTGCCAAATCTGACAATCGTCGGCACCCACATTAAAGAGATTAATAACTTTGCCCCGTTCCACTATGCAGTCTCTGATCGCAGCGGAGAGTCAATCGTGGTTGAGTGGCGACAAGACGGCTTACACATTTATGACAATACCGTGAATGTGGTCACCAATAATCCGACGTATGACTGGCTCCTGACCAATCTCAATAACTATGTTGGCCTGACAACTAATAATCGAGAGGCTCAAACCGTGGGGCGTCAAACTCTTGAGCCGTTCGGGCAAGGCACCGGTTTATTCGGCCTGCCCGGTGATCATTCTTCACCCTCTCGATTTGTTCGAGCGGCGGCGTTTGCTAATACCGCGCTACCCAGCGAGAACGCCGAACAAGCTGTTTTTCAGGCCTTCCACCTGTTGAATCATTTCGACATTCCGAAAGGCTCGATCCGCGAAACGATTAATGACGATTTATTCACCGACTATACGGTTTGGACATCGGTCGTCGATACAAAATCCAGTACCTACTACTACAAAACCTATCTCACACAACAAGTGGAAAAGGTCAATCTGAGTGAGGCACTGAAAGATCTTAAAGAGCCCAAAACGATTCGGATGGAATCCGGCTTTTCGGTAAAGGATCGCTCTAACGGTTGAGCGAGATCATCGGATCACCTAAACGTCGCGTCCCGACCCGGCGTTGAAAAGCGCTCGGGGGGGGGAATCGCGGCGGCAGACGAAGCGTTCAAATGAGCGGATATTCCGAACCGCTAGCAATCGGGCTTCACCCGTCTGCATAAGTAATGCCGCAGGATCCCGATCGCCAGCAAAAACAGGCAGACAAGGATCACCGGATAATTGCCGAAGGCCACAAATGGGGTCGTTCCTGTCATCGGCTGTACCCGGCCGCGAAGGATCAACGCCTTAAACTGCGGGGCGACCTTATCGACACGGCCGTCGTGCGAAATAATGGCGGACAGACCACTGTTGCTCGCGCGAATCATCGGGCGACCGGTCTCCAGCGCTCTTGCGCGGGCCATCTGCAGTCTTTGATGCGGTGCGAGTGAATCACCAAACCAAGCGTCCTCACTTAAGTTGACCAGCACCCTTGAACGCAACGCGGACGCGTTAATCACCGTCGTAAAGGCGTCTTCATAACAGATACTGACCCCAATCTGAGTCCCTGCAAGATCCATTGGCTCCTGATTTAAGGGTCCCGACGAAAAATCCGACATGGGGATCTGAAGATATTCCAACAGCCAGGACAGTAAGGATGCGAAGGGTAAATACTCGCCAAACGGGACCAGCTGATGTTTTCGGTAAATCGCATTTTCAGCGCCGACACCCAGCCCGACGTTGTAATAGGGTGAACCCCTTTCGATTCGCTCACGCTCGAGCAAGCCAATCAGGTAATCCGCATCATGCTGCTTGAGTTGATTAGAAAACACCGGGTCAATTTCATCCCAATAAAAAGGAAGCGCCGCTTCGGGCCAGACAATAAGATCGACCTCTTTCAGCGCGAGGCTCTGTTGCAAAAAACGATTCGCGATTACCGATGACTGCTCTGGATTCCACTTATCCTTAAGGGAGATATTATTCTGGATAATGGCGACCCGGACAGGATCCCCCTCAGGCATGACGCCGCGCGGCATCTTCGCAATTAAGATCAATCCAAAAAGAAATAACAACGCAATCGTGGAAAACACGCGCGGTATGCTGCGAGAAAAAAACAAGGCAAGCACCAGGCCGGTCGCCAGCGTGAGCCACAAACCGACGCCCAATGTGCCTGTGAATGGCAGTAAAAGAGCAAGTGGCGTGTCGACCTGGCTGTAACCCAGATACAGCCATGGAAATCCGCCCAGCAGGATGCCTCTCAGCCATTCGCCCATAATCCATAGCGGGGGCATAAACAGTATCCACCGCCACGGGGTGATCGATCGTGAAAGTGTTGCCTGCCCCCAACCCACTAACGCGGGATACAACGCCATGATGGCCCCAAACACCGCCACTGAAATGCCGGCCAATACCGGTGGCATATTGCCGAACGTATTGAGGCTGACATAAATCCACGAAACGCCCACCGCAAAACTCGCCATTCCAAAAGCGAAACCGCACCAGGCGGATTGTTTTGGGTTTGAAGTTCCCCAGACAAGGAAAAGGATGCCAAGGGCAACCGGAGCGAGGCCGAATAGATCAAATGGCGAGAACGCCAACGGGTAGATCAAGCCAGCGAGCGCGGCGCCGGTGATCTTCAGTCTGGCGCTGATGGCACGCATACGAAACGCCAATCAGTTATTCGCTTGACGTTTGCCGGGTGATGCGCAACAGCCGAGGTCGACGACTGTCAGCACGCAGCACTTCCGCTAAAAACTCACCGAACTCTATTGTTTCGCCTCGTCTGGGCACATGACCAAACGCTGAAGTAACCAAGCCCCCCATCGTATCGAATTCAAGGGGATCAAGATCAACATCAAACAGTTGATTGAAACTCTCGACCGGAAGCATTGCTTTTACAACACAAAAATCGGATCCATGGCGCAATACCATTCCAGCTGCCCCATCGATATCATGCTCATCCTCGATATTGCCGACGATTTGCTCGAGCACATCCTCAATCGTGATCAGGCCGACCACACTGCCGTATTCGTTCACCACAATCGCCATATGGTTCCGGCTGTCCCTGAATTCCTGCAGCAACACATTGAGCCGCTTGCTTTCTGGAATAAAAACCGCAGGCCGCAAGAGCGTTGCCCAGGGACGCGTGTCGTTATTTTCAGGCTCGGGCTGACGAAGCAAATCTTTGGCGAGCAAAATGCCCACCACGGCGTCTTTATCACCATCGGTCACTGGAAATCTGGAATGGGCAGAATCAGTGATAATCGGCAGCAGTTCCGATAAATTCTGATTGACATCAACCGTGATCATCTGGCCTCTCGACACCATCACTTGCTCGACCTGAAGGTCTGACACTTCCACCACCCGCTCCATCATTTGTAGTGTATCGTCATCGACTAATTCGGCGACTCGCGCCTCACGCATCAGGCCAAACAATTGATCACGCGTTTTAGGCAGGCGTGTGACCAGATACGCGAGCCTCTGACTCCAGGTCAATCCGGCAGACGATGATGACGGCGCTTTTTCCATAAGTAGCTAGGCTGTTTCCAGAAGATAGGGATTCGTGATTCCAAGACCCGCCAGGATTTTGATCTCCAGCGACTCCATTTCTTGTGCCGCACGCTCGTCGGTATGGTCGTAACCCTGCAAATGCAAAACACCATGAACAATAAGATGCGCGCAGTGCGCCGCTTCGGTTTTTCCTTGATCGTTCGCTTCGCTCGCGACCAGTGGTGTACACACCACAATATCGCCCATTTCATGCTCTACCTCAGGCACCCCTTCAGGCGCCTCAAAAGGGAACGAGAGGACATTGGTAGGGCCCGATCGACCCCGAAATTGCTGATTTAAAGACGACATCTCGGATTCGCCAACAAATCGAATGGTGACCGCAGCACGATCGGTCTGGGCAGTGGCAAGCGCCGCATCAATCCAGCGCTCAATCTGCTGATCAGAGGGGGTCTGTTCTCGATCCACTGCTCGTTGTACATCAGTCGACACCATGTCAGTTACCGGCCTTCGCCTTCATAGGCGGCAATGACCCGTTGAACCAGAGGATGCCGAACGACATCTTGGGCGCTGAATCGCGTCAGGCTAATTCCGTCAATTGAGTTTAATAAAGAGACAGCGTGGACCAATCCGGATTTGGTTCCCCCGGGGAGATCCACCTGAGAGGGATCACCCGTAATTACCGCACATGATCCGAAACCAATACGCGTTAAAAACATCTTCATCTGAGCTTCGGTTGTATTCTGGGCTTCATCAAGAATGACGAAAGCATTAGCCAAAGTCCGCCCGCGCATATAGGCGAGCGGCGCTAATTCAATAACGCGCCGCTCAATCAGTCGACCGACACGTTCTGCACCCAACATCTCGTAGAGCGCATCGTATAAAGGACGAAGATAGGGATCCACTTTTTGTCCAATATCGCCCGGCAAAAATCCCAGTCGCTCACCCGCCTCGACAGCAGGCCGAACCAGGATGATCCGTTCAATCCTCTCTTCGGCAAGTGCTTGCACCGCACATGCGACTGCGAGATAGGTCTTGCCCGTGCCTGCCGGGCCCACACCAAAATTAATATCGTTCTCAAGAATATTTCGAAGATAAAGCTTCTGATTCTCACTCTTGCCTCGAATCAAAGACTTTCTGGCGCGAATAACCACATCTTCGGATGACACTCTGCCTTTCGCTGTGTCATGGGGAATCTGACTGATGGCCATATAAACCTGATCGGGACCGAGAGTGACGTCTTTCCCGGTGTCTTCGTAAAGCGCAGTCAAGACGTCTCGAGCATTTTGTACGCCCTTACTGCCCCCATCCACGCAGAACAAATGCCCACGATGAGAGATCCGGACGCCAAAACCTTCCTCCACTTGCTTGAGGTGAGCATTATGCTCGCCACACAAGTCGGCCAGGCGCTGGTTGTCCTCAGGATCGAGAAGAAAAGTGACAGGGTGGGTGGGTGCGTTCAATCCGGTGATCGTGCTCCAAGAGAAGCTGGATTGATCATAACAGAACTTAACGGATTTTCCGCAATCGACTCGCCTCTCAGCGAATTAGGCAGGGCCTCTGTAATCCTAAGATCGATGAATTCTCCAATTTGACCTTGGTTATCGGTGAAATTAACCACCCGATTATTCTCCGTTCGCCCACTGAGCTGGCTCGCATTTTTTCGCGAGATACTATCAATCAGCACGCGCTGGCGTGTCCCCACCATCCGCGCGCTAATTTCGGCTGCCTGGCGATTAACCAGCGCCTGTAACCGTGCCAGACGGTCCCGCTTTTCATCCAGGGTCACGTCGTCCGGCAACGTTGCGGCGGGCGTGCCTGGGCGGGCACTGTAGATAAAGCTAAAAGAATGATCAAAGCCAACGCGCTCAATTAATTCGAGGGTTTGCTTAAAGTCGTTCTCAGTCTCACCCGGAAACCCGACAATAAAATCTGAAGACAGGCTGAGATCAGGTCTGGCCCGATAAAGGCCTTCAATAATGTTTTCGTACGCTTCAATCTTATAGCGGCGTTTCATGTTGACAAGAACGCGGTCGGAACCGCTTTGCACCGGCAGATGCAGGTGACTCACGAGCTCCGGGATGTGCCGATAAGCGTCGATGAGTCGATCGCTAAAATCAATAGGATGTGATGTGGTGTAACGGAGTCGATCGATACCGTCAATCTCAGCCGCATACGCAAGCAACTCTGCAAAATCAATCGTGCCGCCCGAATGATGGGCGCCCTGATACGCATTAACGTTTTGTCCCAACAGCGTCACTTCCCGAACCCCTTGCTCCGCGAGTTCATAAATCTCAGTGATCACTTCATCAAATGGTCGACTGAACTCTTCGCCGCGCGTGTAGGGCACCACACAGAAAGAACAATACTTGCTGCATCCTTCCATCACGGACACGTACGCTCGTGGCCCCTCACTGCGCGGCGGCACCAGCGCGTCGAATTTCTCAATCTCGGGAAAACTGATATCGACTTTAGGACGCCGCTCACTTTTCAGCGAGTCAAGCATTACCGGAAGTCGATGGTAGGTTTGAGGTCCA
Source organism: Arenicellales bacterium nBUS_48 (assembly GCA_051201575.1). Lineage (GTDB taxonomy): Bacteria > Pseudomonadota > Gammaproteobacteria > Arenicellales > UBA868 > UBA868. The sequence goes on from CP179197.1 coordinate 2,641,438, forward strand.
AACACGAGATCCACATAAGGAGCGCGGCGAAGGATGAGCTCACCCTCCTGACTGGCAACACATCCGCCAACACCAATGACCAGATCTGGTCGGGATTTTTTCCACTCTCGCCAACGCCCGAGCTGAGAGAAGACTTTTTCTTGCGCCTTCTCCCGCACGGAGCAGGTATTCAGAAGCAGCATATCGGCCTGATCCGGTTCCTCGGTCAACACCATGCCATGCGAGGCCGCCATCAGATCCGCGATTCGACTCGAGTCATAATCGTTCATCTGGCAACCATAGGTTTTAATAAATAGCTTTTTAATCATGATGAATCCGAATTCAACACCGGGATTAAAGATCTCAGATTGCTGAATATTAAACGCAAATTAAGCATTTGCCTCAGCCCGGTAAAAGTCTTGCGTCCGCTACCCAGCGCGGTTTATCGTTTTGATCGGTCGCGCACTGCGCCTCGAAATGCACTCGAACAAATTCGGGAATCGAAGTGGGGCGACCTGTTTTTCGTTCAATAAAAACATGAACAAAGAATCCGGTTGCAAATGACGCCGGCTCATCGGGCACGAAAACAGCGACCTCATACTTAACGCTGCTGTTTCCCAAGTGCGCGATACGAATGCCCACCTCAATCGACCCGCCGGCCGAGACCGGACGCAAGAACCGACAGCCATTCTCCGCCGCGAGTGGGAAAACCGGATCATGAAGCCAATCGAGCCCGGTTTCTTGAAGTAGCGTTAAGATAGCGGTCTCGTAATAGCGGTAATACTCAACGTTATTAACATGCCCTAGCATGTCATAGTCGTTCCAGCGCGTCATAATACGCACAAGAACGGCGTATTGCTCTCGAGTCGAACATCCTAAATCCGTCAAAGGTTACTCTCCATCTGATGCCTAGCCCAATCGGTCATACTCTCCTCGCATTTTCGGTCACCGGCTTCCAAAACAAATCGTCTCTATCAATGGCTGGATGGTATCTGCTTATTTTGATTGCGGGTGTCGCCCCCGATTTCGATTTTTTACCCGGCATTTTGATCGGTGACCCTAACCGGTTCCATCACGGTCCGACTCATTCGATTCTGGCGGGTATCGTTTTCACGGCTTTTATGTACCTCATTATCAGACCGCTGAATCTGAGAGCCGCCTCTTTGATTTTTTTGGTGTATCTGGCCCATGTGCTTGCAGACAGTCTCAGCGCCGATTCGGGTGCCCCTTTCGGGGTTCCATTATTCTGGCCGTTCAGCCCAGACTACCTGATATCACCGATCCCGTTATTCGATAATTTTATTCATGGCGGACAGGGCGGGGGGATTAATCATTTTTTGGAAGATGTCTTTTCGATCCACAACTTGTGGGCGATTGCGATAGAAATTCTGGTGCTTGGCCCTATTTTATGGATATCTCATCGCCTACGACAGCGAAAAGAATAGATAACGCCGACCGGTCAATCCCAACGATCGTCGCGCACCCAAACCACGCCATCTTCGAGCTTGACGGGAAAACAGTGCAGGCCCTCATAAGCGGGCGGCGCGAGCACGTCACCCGTCTTCAAACAAAACTTGGCGCCGTGTCGCGGGCACTCAATTGCGCCATCAACAATACAGCCGCTCGAGATTTCACCGCCGTCATGGGTGCAAAGATCTTCAAGCGCCACCACGTGGTCATCGCTGATTCGAGCAATCATAATCGGCTCATCCCCAAGCTCTACGGCTATAGGTGAGTCTTTTGCAAGCGCGTCGAGACGACTCACGCTGATCCAGTCAGACATCAAAAAATACCCAACTCAAGGCGTGCCGCTTCACTCATCACTTCAGGGCCCCACGTGGGCTCCCAAACTAACTCAACGACAACATCAGCGACCCCGTCAACACCACGCGCTGCCATTTCAACCTCTCCCGGCAATGAACCGGCAACAGGGCACATCGGCGACGTAAGCGTCATGTCGATCGCCACTTGATTTTGATCGTTGATATCAATCTTGTAGATCAGGCCCAGATCGTAGATATTCAGCGGAATCTCAGGATCAAAGACCTCTCTGACGCCTCCGACAACACGGTTAAGAAGTGTGTCGTCGGCTGCTGCTGACACCAAGCTGACATTCGGCGGCGCGGAGGGATCTCCTCCGGGCGCTACTGCGTCCGGCGCTTCGTTCGTTGCCAGAAATTCGTCTTTGGGGTCTCGATCGATATTCATCGGTGTCTAATCATTGAAATGTAAAAAGTTAAAGGAGTTAAGACGCACCACTCGTGCTTAATGCGTTCGACAGTCGATCAGAAGCCAGGGACTGAAGATATTGTCGAAGGGGGGCTGACTCTACGCGATCCAGAACGTCAGCCGCAAAAGCTTGCGTGAGCATCCTGCGTGCATTCTCCCGCTTTACGCCTCGCGAAACGAGATAAAAAAGCGCCAAATCATCGAGTTGACCGACCGTGGCGCCGTGCGCACATTTCACATCATCCGCATAAATTTCAAGCTGGGGTTTGGTATCAATTTCTGCTTCTTCAGAAAGCAGTAGATTTTGATTGCTTTGCTCGGAATCTGTTTTCTGGGCATCTTGCTTCACGACGATACGACCATGAAATACCGCACGACCTCTGTCACCCAACACGCCCTTGTAGGTTTCCCGGCTGACGCAATTGGCGCTGTTATGCGAGATATGCGTGTGGTTATCAACGTGACTCTGGCCGAACACCAGATAACAACCATCCAGATGAACGGTGCTATTTTCGCCATTGAGGTTAATTCGGGCATCATTTCTGATCAGCGCACCGCTCGTTGAAACAGTCGTTGCGCGCAGGGTTGCCGATTCTGCAAGACCCGCGAAAAGACCGCCCACATGAAAGCTGCGATTACTTTGAGATTGCAGCGAACAATAGTCAAGGGTCGCGCCTTTTCCGAGATCAATCTCAACCAAGGAATTATTCAGACTGCGAACCTCTTTCAGCGAGCAATGGCGTTCGATAATCGTGGCGTGACTGCCCTCACCCATCAACACAAGAGTGCGAGGCATACTGACGAGTCCTTCGTCACCACAGCCAGACACGAACAGAAGCTCAATCGGTCGCTCGAGATGTTGATGCGCCTCTATCTCCACAACCGCTCCATCTGCGACGAACGCTGAATTCATCGCTGCAAATCCATGCGGCGGATCCCCGAGCATTCGTCCAAGGCTCGGCACAACAGAGGTCGCGTCCTCGGATAACACCTGAGCCAGGCTTCGAAGACGCACATGACCCGGCAATGCTTCAAGGTCAGATAGCGCTGCGGACAGAAATCCATCAACAAACACCATGCGGTACGGGTTGAGCCCCTCGATTACAGACTGCGTGATGAAGTCCGCGGGACAGGGTGCACCGGCAGATGCAGGCTTAAACGCTGCGCGGGTAATTGATCGCGTTGAGGTATATTTCCAATCCTCGTCTTGCTGAGACGGTAATCCGTGGCGAGAAAGCTGTTCGAGTGCGGCCGCTCGACCCGCGTCAAGAGCGGCCAGGCCATACCCGGGCAGTTGTGCCGCGGTATCCTGCTGCGCCGCCACATAAGCGGCGGCGTTTTCGACAACTGAACTCATTAGGCGGCCGCTCCTGCAGATTGCTTAATCCAACCATAGCCCTCGGCTTCTAGCTTGAGCGCTAAATCTTTATCTCCAGACTGCACAATGCGACCCTCTGCGAGCACGTGGACATAGTCCGGCACAATATAATCGAGGAGACGCTGATAATGGGTAACCAGAATGACCGATCGATCCTGAGAACGAAGCGAATTCACCCCGCCCGACACAATTTTTAGCGCATCAATATCCAAACCTGAATCTGTTTCATCCAAGAGCGATAAGCTCGGCTCTAGCATCGCCATCTGAAAAATTTCGTTGCGCTTTTTCTCCCCGCCTGAAAAACCTTCATTCACTGATCGGTAAAGAAATTCTTCTTTCATTTCCACCAGTTTGACTTTTTCCCGAACGAGCTTTAAAAAATCGAGCGCATCCAACTCCGGCTCGCCGCGATAACGACGCGCTGCATTCAGACCCTCTTTCAGCAGCGCGATATTGGCCACTCCAGGAATCTCGACCGGATACTGGAACGCCAGAAAAACGCCTTCATGGGCCCGCACTTCCGGATCGAGATCCAGCAGATCCTTACCTTTGAATTCAACGGTACCGCCAAGCACTTCGTAGCCGTCTCGACCGGCAATCACATTGGCAAGCGTGCTTTTGCCTGATCCATTCGGGCCCATAATCGCGTGCACCTCACCGGTGCCTACCTCGAGATTCAAGCCATTGAGAATGGTTTTTCCATCTACCGCGACGCGTAAATCACTAATCTTCAACATATCTTTTAACAACCTTTTATTTTGAGAATTGCAGTCTCACCACCCGATCCCGGCCCAAACCTCTATCCGACGGCCCCTTCAAGACTGATACCAAGCAACTTCTGGGCCTCGACAGCGAACTCCATGGGTAACTCGCGAAATACTTCCTTGCAAAATCCATTCACAATCATGGACACCGCGTCTTCTTCTGCTAGACCTCGCTGGCGACAATAGAACAACTGATCCTCGCCGATTTTTGATGTCGATGCTTCATGTTCAATGGTCGCGGTGGGATTTTTGACCTCTACATAGGGAAAGGTATGCGCACCACAACGATCCCCCATGAGCAACGAATCGCACTGGGAATAGTTTCTCGCATTTTTTGCGCCTTTGAGGACTTTAACCAACCCACGATAGGCGTTTTGGCCGCGCCCTGCCGAGATCCCCTTGGAGATAATGGTGCTCGAGGTATCTTCGCCAATGTGAATCATCTTAGTCCCGGTGTCGGCCTGCTGGCAGTTGTTCGTCAACGCCACTGAGTAGAACTCACCTACGGACCCCTTGCCTTCAAGAAGAACGCTGGGATACTTCCAGGTAATAGCGGATCCTGTTTCCACTTGGGTCCACGATATCTTGGCGTTTTCTCCCCGACATGCGCCCCGCTTTGTCACGAAGTTATAAATACCGCCGCGACCTTCCTCATCACCGGGATACCAGTTTTGAACCGTCGAATACTTTATTTCTGCGTCCTTGAGTGCGACAAGCTCGACCACTGCGGCATGAAGCTGGTTCTCATCGCGCATGGGCGCCGTGCATCCCTCCAGATAACTCACATAACTGCCTTCATCGGCCACGATGAGCGTGCGCTCGAACTGCCCTGTATTTAACGCATTGATCCGAAAATAAGTCGACAGTTCCATCGGGCAACGAACCCCCTTGGGGATGTAGACAAACGACCCTTCCGTAAATACCGCGGAGTTCAGTGCGGCGTAAAAATTATCCGTCGCGGGCACGACCGACCCCAGATACTGACGGACCAGATCAGGATGATTAATCAGCGCCTCCGACAGAGGGCAAAAAATCACGCCGACTTTAGCCAGTTTGTCCTTGAAGGTCGTCGCGACCGACACGCTGTCAAAAACCGCGTCAACGGCGACGCCCGCCAGGGCTTTTTGCTCTTCAAGGGGAATGCCCAGCTTGTCGTAGGTTTCCAGCAACTTGGGATCTACTTCATCGAGCGATTGGGGGCGATCTTCATCGCGTTTCGGCGCCGAGTAATAACTAATTCCCTGATAATCAATGGGCGCATAGTGCACGTGGGCCCAATCAGGCTGATCCATCTCCTGCCAGCGACGAAAGGCGTCCAGTCTCCAATCCAAAACGAATTCGGGTTCTGATTTTTTGGCCGACAAAAAACGAACGACGCTTTCGTCAAGACCCGGGGGGAGTGTGTCAGATTCGATATCTGTCACAAACCCTTCTTTATATTCGCGACCGACAAGATCGCCAAGTTCTTTCACGCTAGTATTCATAACACCCTATATCCAAACTGTAATTGAAGGATCACTTCGCACTACCAATTAAGGAATCTGCTTCCACAATGACTGTTTTCAGGCGGCCTGACCGCAAACCTTGGCGCACGGCCTCCTGACGCTCAGCCACTTCGATCACTTCGGGCCGTCTGACCAATTCTCCGAGGGTAATACCGTTCAGGAATTCGTAAATTTTATCGCTAAGCTCCATCCAAAGCTCATGCGTCAGACACTTCTCCCCGTCGAGGCAATTTGCTTCTCCCCCGCACCGCGTCATATCTGCTTTTTCATCGACCGCCGCAATCACCGACGCGATTGAAATATCACCCATTTGTTGAGCCAGCCGATATCCGCCCCCGGGCCCTCTCATTCCTTTCACCAAGCCGGCGGCGCGCAATCTCGCAAATAACTGCTCGAGATAAGAGAGTGAGATCTCTTGGTTCATTGCAATATCTTGCAACGTCACCGGACGTTTCCCTTCCTGAAGCGCCAAATCCAGCATGGCGGTCACCGCATAGCGGCCTTTCGTTGTCAGTCGCATAAAACAAACTCCTTTAAAGCTTCAAACCAGACTGAAAATAAGCCTGGAGACTGTCCTTAACCCGTAAAAAACTCTACAAAAATAGGATTTAAAGACCTGTCTGACGATTTCTTGAAGGAAAGTATAGGGATAGGGTTGTGAAAACCAAGTAAAGAAGTTGGAAATTATACTATGGTCGACACTCAGCTGTATCGGAGCGCAAACGCGTGGTCTGGATTAAGTTTTTGAGCCGAAAATACCCGCTATCACAGAAATAACGCCTGCGCCGGTTAACGCAGCCGTCACCGCGGTTCCGATTACCCCAAAATCGTAAATTTCCATCGCCGTGGAATTTGCGATTGCGGCCATTAAAAAAATAACGCCCAACGCGAGCATATTCTTTTGCTGAGTCCGCTTTGCCAGTTTTTCCTCAAGCTCTGAAGTCCGGTCCCGCTCTGCGGACGATACCAAATCGTGTCCATCACGCTGGCGACGCAATAACTCATGCACGAGTCCGGGTAATTCGGGAATCAAGGGCAAAACGGAAGGTAACTCGCGCCGCAAGGTCTTCATCAGCGCCTTCGGTCCAATCTGGTCTTTCATCCATTGCTCAAGGTAGGGCTTTGCGGTCTCCCAGAGATCCAGTTGCGGATAGAGTTGCCGACCCAATCCCTCAATGTTGAGAAGCGTTTTTTGTAGAAGAACCAACTGCGGTTGCACTGGCATATCAAATCGGCGCGCCACTTGAAACAAACGCAGGACCAGCTGACCAAACGAAATCTCACTGATCGGGCGGGCGAAAATCGGTTCACAGACCGTTCGAACCGCCGCTTCAAACTCATCCACCCGGGTCGTCGGCGGAACCCAACCCGCCCGGAGATGGGCGACTGCGACCGCTCGATAATCTCGGTTGAAGAAAGCCAATAGGTTCTCTGCCAGATATCGTTTATCCGAATCCGCAAGACTGCCCATAATGCCGAAATCGACCGCGCGATACTGGCCCGTTGGACTCACAAAAATATTGCCCGGGTGCATGTCGGCGTGAAAAAATCCATCTCGAAACGCCTGGGTAAAAAATATCTCCACACCATGGTGCGCGAGTTTGCGAAGATCCACCCCCGCCGCTTTTATAGCCTCGATATCTCGAATCGGGATCCCATAAATCCGCTCGATCACCAGAACATCTTGCGTGCTGTGATCCCAGAAGACTTCGGGCACATAAATCATCTCGGAATCTAAGAAATTGTTCCGCAACTGGCTGGCGTTCGCGCCTTCTCGCGTCATATCCAGCTCATCGTGAATCGTTTTGTCGTACTCCTCAACCACCTCGAGAGGACGGAGCCGGCGCGATTCAGGCCAGTATCGATCCGCTAAATTGGCCAGCTGATAGAGCAGTTCAATATCTTGATCAATTATTGATTCGATTCCCGGCCGTAATATCTTGACGACAACCTCCGTTCCGTCTTTCAACGTCGCGCCGTGCACCTGAGCAACCGAAGCGGACGCCAGAGGTTGGATATCAAAACTCGCAAAATGCTCGCTGATTGGAGCCCCCAGCGATTGTTCGACGACATCACGTGCAGCCTGCCCGGAAAAAGGTGGCACCTGGTCCTGTAGACGGGTCAGTTCAACCGCAATGTCAGCGGGAATCAGATCAGGCCGAGTCGATAGCGCCTGCCCAAACTTCACAAAGATTGGCCCCAATTCCTCAAGCGCTTCGCGCAATCGCTGGCCACGACCTAAAGACCGATCACGAAACCAAAAACCAGGGAACAAAAACAGCAGCGGGCGATAGGGTCGCAACCGTCGCAACTTGAACACAAATTCATCGAGACCGTGACGCAAAAGCACACGAAAAATGCGGATCAGTCTCCAGGAGCCTTTTGTTTTCATCGGTGACTAGCTGTCTTTTTTGTTGCTAACAAAACGCGCGATCCGCTGTTCGAAGCGCGCCATGTCATCCCGTAATTGATCGATGTTCTCAACAAAGCGTCGTGCACGAGGTCGGCTGGGCAGTAGCTTGCTCTCTTCGACCAACGTTTCAGCGATGCCGAGCAAGCTCGAATCCGCAACGTCTGATGCCCATCCCCCAAAAGCCCGAGCCCCTTGGGCTAACTGGTGGGCGACTGGATCACCAAAAATCTGTGCCAGCTCTTCTTCGGCGTCAATATCAAGCGCACCCAGAAGTGCCTTGAATTCAAGCATCGCGGCGCCATCGCCTTCGATCCGGACGCTGCCCTCTCGAAGCACAGCAGGATCAGGGCCAAACCGCATCAGTTTAATCAGACCCGTTGGCGTCCCAGAAATCGAGACATCTGGGGCCTTATCGGTCTCCGAAACCACACAGATCTGGCTGTCTCGAATGGTCGCAAATACGTCCACGCCAATACCCTGAACGGACACCAAAATGATGCGGCCCTCTAAAGCTCGCGCGTGCGGCACCGCACCCGAATCCTTGATAATCCGGTTAAATATTTTTTCCAGCCGTTGTGTCAGGAGTTGGGAGGCCATCTACCTAGAATCGATATCCGGTGTGAATCGCAACAATACCGCCGTTAATGTTTTGATGTTTCACGTCTTCTAACCCGGCTTCTTCCATCATCGCGGAGAGCGCCTGCTGATTGGGATGCTTCCGAATCGATTCCACAAGATATTGATAACTTTGCTCATCCCCCGTCACCATTTTACCCATCGATGGAATGACCGAAAACGAGAACAGATCGTAAGCACGCGAGAGTAGCGTGGATGTGGGTGTGGAAAATTCGAGGATCACAAGCCGGCCACCGGGCTTCAGCAGGCGTGACATTGATGCCAACGCCTTTGGGATTCGCGTCACATTACGCAATCCAAATGCAATAGAGACACAGTCAAACTGGCCACCCGAAAAGGGAAGTGATTCAGCGTCTGCCAAAAGCATCTGCACATTCACGCCAAGACCTTCATTAAGTAGACGGGAACGACCACAGGCCAACATGCTCGCATTAATATCCGTCATGACCACCTGGCCCGACGGGCCGACCTGGCGGGCGAAACGCATCGTCATATCTCCACTGCCCGCAGCGACATCAAGCACACGATGACCTTCACGAACCCCACTTCTGGCTAATGCAAGATCTTTCCACAGCCGATGCGATCCGAAAGACATTAAGTCATTCATCAAGTCGTAACGACTCGCAACAGAAGAGAATACCTCGCCGACCCGACCCGCTTTTTCAGCTGGATCGATCTCGCTAAAACCGAAGTGGGTTACTCTTTCGCTCATCAAACCGCTATCCCCTAACGCATCGATCAGGAAACGACTTTACGCTGAAATCCAGCCTTCTCAAGCGCCTCAAGATATAACCGCCAGTATTCATCCTGTTTGCTGCCAAGCTCATAAAGTGTTTCCCACGAATAAATACCCGTATCATGGCCATCATCAAAATGGAGTCTCACGGCATAGGCGCCGACGCCTTCCACCTCAGTAATATTGACCAATTCTTTGCCCGTCTGGAGGACTTCCTGTCCCGGACCATGACCTCTGACCTCTGCTGAAGGCGAGTACACCCGCAAAAACTCACACGGAAGATGGAACTGTTCGCCGTTGTCGAAACTGACTTCAAGCGCGCGTGACTGTTTGTGCAGCACAATATTGGTAGGACGGGGATTTGATGGCATAGGAAAACTTTGATCAATAATTAAGGGTCAGGTTCGAGTCATCTTATGATTAACGCAAACCCTGATTTAACGCGGTTTTAACGCGGTCGCTACTTCCTCAGCAAAATACGTCAGGATAGCATCTGCTCCAGCGCGCTTAAACGCCAGCAACGACTCATGGACAACGCCCTGATGGTCAAGCCACCCGTTCTGAGACGCCGCGCAAAGCATCGCATACTCACCGCTGACCTGATAGACGAAAGTAGGAACACCAAACTCGCTTTTTACCCGCTGAACAATATCGAGATAGGGCATGCCCGGTTTTATCATCACCATGTCAGCCCCTTCCGCGAGGTCGAGCTCGATCTCACGCATGGCCTCGTCCGTATTGCCGGGATCCATCTGATAGGTGTGCTTATCTCCCCCTCCCAAATTCGTCGCCGACCCAACGGCATCTCTGAATGGCCCGTAAAACGAAGATGCATATTTGGCCGAATACGCAAGTATCTTGGTGTTAACAAAACCCTCATCCTCCAACGCCATCCGGATAGCGCCAACGCGGCCATCCATCATGTCTGAGGGTGCTAAAACCTGAGCACCCGCTCGGGCATGACACAGGGCTTGCGCCACCAGCGATTCAACGGTGAGGTCATTCGTAACATAGCCGTCCGAATCCAGAAGCCCATCCTGACCATGACTCGTATAAGGATCTAGCGCTACATCAGTAATAATTCCCATTTCAGGCACATGACTGCGCAGCGCACGAACGACGCGGGGAATGAGTCCTTCAGGATTACACGCTTCGATTGCATCTTCGGTTTTAAGCTGCGCATCAACCACTGGAAAAAGCGCGAGCGCTTTGATCCCCAGCTCTGATATTCGGGTCGCTTGCTCAAGGAGTAAATCAAGACTCACCCGCTGAATACCCGGCATCGAGGAGATAGGTTCTCGAACATTTGACCCTTCGCATACAAATACCGGCTGGATGAGGTCATCAACCGAGAGAGAATGCTCTCGAACCAGCGACCGGCTAAACGGGTCTCGGCGTAATCGTCTCGGGCGAGAAAGGGGATACATGCTCATTTGTATTGATCGCTATGCGAGCGTTTCTCAGTCTATTTTCGCTTTGACGCTTTTTTGGTGACTTTTTTCGCTGCGGTCTTCTTTGCTGCTTTTTTGACCGGTGCTTTTTTAGTCACTTTCTTGGCGATGGTCTTCTTGGCTGCTTTTTTGACCGGTGCTTTTTTAGTCACTTTCTTGGCGATGGTCTTCTTGGCTGCTTTTTTGACCGGCGCTTTTTTGGTGACTTTTTTCGCTGCGGTCTTCTTGGCTGCTTTTTTGACCGGTGCTTTTTTAGTCACTTTCTTGGCGATGGTCTTCTTGGCTGCTTTTTTGACCGGCGCTTTTTTGGTGACTTTTTTCGCTGCGGTCTTCTTGGCTGCTTTTTTGGTGACTTTTTTCGCTGCGGTCTTCTTGGCTGCTTTTTTGGTGACTTTTTTCGCTGCGGTCTTCTTGGCTGCTTTTTTGGTGACTTTTTTCGCTGCGGTCTTCTTTCCAGTTTTCTTTTTCGTTGTAGCTTGATCAGCCACTTCTGGATCCGCTTTTTTTATCTTAATCTTTACGGGCTCTTCAATTACCACAATCTTCTTTTCCATGGGACGAATTTCAGTATCAACGACATCGCAAATCGCATCGAAAATCTGAGCCATGCTGCTGTTGGCCCGAATGCTCCGCAGTTTGTGTTGCGCTCGGTAATATGAAATTAAGGGCGCTGTATCCCGGTCGTAGGCTTCCAAGCGCGAGCGCATCGTTTTTTCACTGTCATCGGTTCGAGAAACAAGCTTCTTGCTCCCACATTGATCACACACACCTTTCTTTTTCGGTGGTGAAGATTGTTTGTTATAAATCGCGCCGCAGTTCGCACAACTCATACGATTAATCACGCGTTTAATTAAAACTTTGTTGTCGACTAAAAAGTGCAGCACCAATTGAACCGGGCGACCCATCCAGCCAAGACGGGTATCCAATTCCTGTGCTTGAGGAATGGTGCGCGGAAATCCATCCAGAACAAAGCCACGTCGGCTGTCAGGAGAGCGTAGCTGGTCGGTCACTGCATCGATCACGATACGGTCTGACACGAGTTCGCCAGCATCCATCATCGCTGCAACTTTCTTACCAACCTCGGTTTTATCTGCTACCGCCTTTCGCAGAATATCTCCCGTCGAGATTTGAGGAACGCGATAGGCTTCTGCCATCATTTTGGCTTGCGTACCTTTGCCCGAACCGGGGGCGCCCAATAAAACGATTCTCATTCTGCGATCTCCACAAAAATGGCTGATTCCCAACAGCCGGGGTGAACCCTAAAAACTGGAACTACAGCCCGATTGCCTCACGGGCTACTGTTTTGGGCTCAAAAAAAGGGGCGTTCACTATAGTGGGCTTTCAGAATCTGTCAATGCGGGGCCAAAACACGCATCCGCTTCAATAATCCCAACAGAGAAAATAGTCGGAGTTGTCGAGCCCAAGAAATTGCCCAAGATAAACTTCTCGGCCGATTCCCATTAAAAATTAGCTATTGATAACTGCCAAAGATCGTCGACAATTGAGGTTTGTGAGTCTCATCCGAGTCGTCCGTCGCCAATCACAGCGTCTGAACCCTCCGATCAACCCAAACATTAGATCAATACCATGAGCAAAAAGATAAACGCCTTTTACGCCCAGTCAGGTGGTGTGACTGCTGTCATTAACGCGAGCGCCAGCGGTGTGATCGAAACCGCCAGGGCGCATCGAGACCGAATTGGCAAGGTCTTCGCGGGCCGAAACGGAATCATCGGCGCTCTAACAGAAGACCTCATTGATACCTCTCGAGAAAGTGCCAGCGCAATTGCAGCCCTAAGATCAACGCCCTCTGGGGCGTTTGGTTCCTGCCGGTACAAACTCAAAAGTCTTGAGGAAAATCGTATCGAATACCAACGACTGATTGACGTTTTCAAGGCGCATAACATTGGCTACTTTTTTTATAACGGAGGGGGAGACTCAGCTGACACCTGTCTGAAAGTCTCTCAACTATCGAAAAAAACGGGCTACCCCATTCAAGCGATTCACATCCCGAAAACTGTCGATAATGATCTTCCCATCACGGATAACTGTCCCGGCTTTGGATCTGTCGCAAAGTACATCGCAGTTTCAACCCGAGAAGCAAGTTTTGATGTTGCATCAATGGCAAAAACGTCAACTAAAGTATTCATCCTCGAGGTCATGGGGCGTCATGCCGGCTGGATCGCAGCGGCAGGCGGTATGGCGAGCGATGAAAATACGCCTATTCCTGTGGCGATCCTGTTCCCTGAAATAAAATTTGATCGAAAAAAATTCATTAAAAAAGTAAAAGAAAGCATCAAAAAGTTCGGATACTGCTCAGTCGTTGTTTCCGAGGGTGTTCGAAGCGGAAACGGACGCTTTCTCGCAGATCAAGGCCTGAAGGACGCGTTCGGCCATGCGCAGCTGGGAGGTGTCGCGCCCGTCGTCGCGTCGATCATCAGAGAAGATCTTGGCGTCAAATATCATTGGGCAGTTGCTGATTATCTTCAACGTGCGGCCCGTCATATCGCCTCTAAAACCGATGTAGAGCAAGCCTATGCAACGGGTGTTTCCGCAGTCCAAATGGCGCTGGCAGGCAAGAATGCGGTGATGCCAGCGATTATCCGGAGTTCTGATCAACCCTATCGCTGGAAAATAGGAGAAGCGAAACTGACACACGTCGCCAACCGCGAAAAAATGATGCCACGTAATTTCATTACCACCGACGGGTTCGGCATCACCGAGCGCTGCAAGCGCTATCTGTCACCGCTGATGCGAGGTGAAGATTACCCCGCCTATGACAACAATGGCCTGCCAAAATACGCGCGATTGAAAAACATCGCCGTTAAAAAGAAACTTGATGAATCCTTTGAAATCTAGCAATACCGCGACCTAGGGCCTTACCGAAATTACGCAGGTTTTATTTAAATAAATTGCAATAAAGCGATCGTCGCTCCAGCTCACTTTGGATTAACGTTTTTATGAACTCATCAAACGAATCGGCTGAAATAATATCAAGCGAGCCTTTTTTTGCATCCGAAGGAAATGAAATCGCGATTTTTGAAGCTGCCTGGCAAAACCAGCTGCCCATCCTCCTCAAAGGACCCACGGGATGTGGCAAGACGCGCTTCATGGAGCACATGGCCTGGCGCCTTCAACGACCGCTGGTCACCGTCTCCTGTCATGATGACTTGACCGCGTCTGACCTCGTGGGTCGCTATCTCATCATTGGGGGTGAAACGAAATGGATTGACGGGCCGTTGTCCGCAGCAATTCGAAGCGGCGCGTTATGCTATCTTGATGAAGTGGTTGAGGCGCGGAAAGATACAACCGTGATCATTCACCCGCTTGCGGATGATCGCCGCCAATTGCCCATTGAAAAAACCGGTGAATTGCTCAATGCACCGCCGGAGTTTTGCCTGGCCGTTTCCTATAACCCGGGGTATCAAAGTGTGCTTAAGGATCTTAAGCAAAGCACCCGACAGCGATTTGTTGCAATCGAGTTCTCATATCCTTCAGAATCGCTAGAATGCGACATCGTCGTTAAAGAATCCGGCATTGATGCCGATACGGCGATGCGGCTGGTTCGCTTTGCAGGAATGACCCGCAATTTAGCCGGAAATGGTCTTGAAGAAGGAGCCAGCACCCGACTGTTGGTCCATGCGGCCAAATTGATGGTGAGCGGCATTGATCCTAATACGGCTTGCCAGAGTGCTATTACCGAGTCGCTAACCGATGAGCCTGAAATGCTCGAGGCCGTAAAGGAGCTTGGGGCGACGCTTTTTTAAAAAACCGTTCAATAAAGTAACCTAACTGAAGAAATATTTAATGACTTTACCCCATCAGAAACCCGTTCTCGGCATTATTGGAGGGAGCGGCTTATATGAGATTGACGGCCTGGAAAACATCCGCTGGGAAAAATTTAAATCTCCGTTCGGTGAGCCCTCAGATGAGTTATTGTTTGGTCAGTTAGACGGAGTCCAACTGGTCTTTCTGCCACGTCATGGAAGAGGGCACCGCCTCAGCCCCAGCACAATAAACTATCGGGCAAACATCGATATTCTCAAGCGCGCTGGCGTGACCGATATCATTTCGCTGTCGGCGGTGGGTTCTTTCCGTGAACACCTTCCGCCCGGCACCTTTGTCATTGCTGATCAATTTATTGATCGCACCTTCGCTCGTGAAAAAAGTTTTTTTGGCACCGGGATGGTGGCACACGTCTCAATGGCTCACCCTGTGAACGCTCGCCTCGGCGACTGGTGTCAATCCGCTTGTGAACGGCTCGACATCAAAATGCAACGCGGCGGCACCTATCTCGTCATGGAAGGCCCCCAGTTTTCGACATTGGCCGAGTCAGAGTTATACCGGCAATGGGGTTGTGACGTGATTGGCATGACCAACATGCCCGAGGCAAAACTCGCTCGCGAAGCTGAAATGCCTTACTGCACGGTTGCAATGGTGACCGACTTTGATTGCTGGCACCCGGAGCATGACAATGTCGATGTGGCGGCGGTCATCAACGTGCTCACCCAAAACGCGGGCCATGCGAAAGAGCTGGTACGCGCCGTTGCAGAAAAGATGAACGACCGGCCTGCAATATGTCCATCTGGAGATGATCGGGCGCTAGACACGGCTTTAATCACGCACGAGAGCGCGCGTGAACCCACCATCCTGAAAAAGCTGGATGCCGTTGCGGGCCGACTGCTTTGAGAGACTTGATATGAAAATTGAAACCCTTGTTCGATCCATCCCCGACTATCCCAAGCGTGGGGTAATTTTTAGAGATATCACGACCCTGCTGCAAGACCCGCAAGGATTTCGCTACACCGTAGACCAGCTGGTTGCGCCGTTTGCGGGCAGCCAAATTGACTGCGTTGCGGGCATTGAGGCCAGAGGCTTTATCCTGGGCGGCGCAGTGGCGCACCAGCTTTCGGTCGGCTTCGTTGCGATTCGAAAAAAAGGCAAGCTACCATGGCAAACCATTTCAGAGGAGTACCAGCTTGAATATGGTAGCGACGAAGTCGAAATTCATACCGACAGCCTCACCGCTGGCCAAAATGTGCTCATTTTGGATGATCTGATTGCCACTGGCGGCACGGCCTGCGCGGCGGTAGCCCTTGTCCGCAAAACCGGTGCTCATGTTGTCGGTGCCAGCTTTGTCATTGACCTCCCCGATCTGGGGGGGCGGAAGAAGCTTTCGGAAATGGATGTCCCCGTCCGCACGTTAATCGATTTTGCCGGCGACTAATCGCAAGAAATACGAGAAAACAAACAATACGTCATGGTAGAACCATCGGCGGTTGTCCCGCACGTGACCGAATTTTGTTGATAGCGGTGTGCACGGCAGACAGACCGACAATCCTTTTCTCCAACCCCCGCTTGCCGGGAAAATCCAACAAACTGATCCCGATCAGCAAAGTGAGAATACCTTGACCCGGAAGCACCAACATCAAAATCCCCATCAGCACCAACAAGACGCCGACCAGGTTTTTTGTAACCCGCACAACGACTCGCAGTAGCGGATGCCGTGAGCGCCACCCGCCGGGCGTCGTATCTGACCGAGTAAAATAGTCGGGACTCATTCGGGCAATCGCGACATAAATCAGCACCGCATAGATAGCCGCCAACACAAGAGAACCCACTAATATCGCACCGGTCAACCCGGGATGCGCTTTGAACCAATCTAAAATAGCATCCATTTCTTAACGTCTCGCCAGCATCAATCGACTTAATCAATGATCCGCTTTTCTGAACGAGAAGAGATCGCGTCGAATCGAATTAAAATAACATGAGCGAACTATACTTAGTGCTCAGATAAAAATCATATTCCGATGCACATCTCCTCAGCACGCCTCAGCGCCGATCAAATTTTAGAGCAACTGAACCAGACTCTAGACCCTGTCCTTTCCTCGAGTCGAACCGCTGCTCGCCCAGCAGCCGAATTAGCGTTATGCAGCCCCTCTGAACAATCGTTCGCGCTTCGCTGGCTTGAAATTATCGCCCGAACCAACTCTGAACTTGGGTTTCAATTTATAGCCCACGTGCCGCATGCCTTTCGCAATATGAGTTTAGATCAGGTCGAAACATGGCTCATTCGGGCGATGGATATTTATGACCGACAAGGTCTTTATCCTGGCAGCCAATCTCTTGCTAACGTTGATGATTTTCTGAGCACGGTCGAATCGTCAAAACGCGAAGTGCGTCTCGACAGCCGTTTGAATTCAATATTAGTTCACTATCTCGACGGGCTTTCTGCTCGGTCGCTTCATATCAAATCAGGCGCAGCGCCTACGACGGATACAGAAACAATCTTTCTTCCCCAGACGCTTGACGTCTTTAGTTCAAAAGCACAAAACACCGCGCTCTATCGAATGCTTGTCACCCAGTTGTGGGCCCAGACCTACTTTGGCACCTTCCGGCGCAAAGACCAAAAAACCCCAACGCTTTCCGATCAACTTGATCAATACAATGACCCAGCACGAGCGCGGATGATTTTTCAACGCGTTGAGCAGGCCCGCCTCGATGCATGCATTAAACGCTCCTTCCCCGGACTTGCCCGTCAAATGAAAGAACTGAACACAACGGCTGAAGACTCCAAATGGCACACGTTGATCGAGCCTCTTTTACACCCTCACAGCACGGTCGATGACTCACTCGAACTGGTCAGCACGCTTTACCGCTCAAAAGCCATGATTCCAGAGTCATCACCCTGGGCTTGTGAGATTGACATTATTCAAGGGCAACAAACAACCGACGCGCGGGTGGCGAAAAACCAGCGTGAGCTAACGAAAGCATTATCAAACTGGCTCGGGGATGATATGCAAAGTACCGATATTCTCGATTCGATAAAAATTGAAAATGCCTCAAATGACGCCAGCGCCGATCAAGAGCCGCCTTCGTTTACCCTGAGTCTTGAAGGCACCGTCCTTACGCCCCCGGAGGAAATCCAAAATCTGATGCAGTCGATATTTCTCGATCTTGGAGAAATACAATCATCCGGGTCATCGGGCGCTTCAGAGGACGATCAATATGACGGGCACTCCCCAGGTGGCCCCCCTGAATCATCGGCAGAATCGCCGATAGCAGTGCCAGAGGACGCCCTGGTTTATGACGAATGGGATTTCCGGCGAGGGCACTATCGAAAAGCGTGGTGCTACCTAAAAGAGCTTGAAATGCCGGAAGGGAAAATCGACTTCTACGCGCAAACCATTGAAAAATATAAGGGTTCTTTGATTTCGCTGCGGCGGAGTTTTGAAACGCTGCGTAACCGAACCCAGCGACTGAAACACCAAAACAATGGTGATGAGATTGATCTGGACGCGTTAATTGATGCTCGCGTCAGCGCGTTTTCAGGCGCCGAAATGAGCGACCAAATTCTTTCGCGTCTCGATCGGCGCGAACGCGATATCGCGGTCATTTTCATGGTTGATGTGAGCGGTTCAACGAAAGGATGGATCAACGACGCAGAGCGAGAATGTCTCGCGCTCTTGTGTGAGGCCCTCGAGATTCTGGGGGATCGTTACGCAATCTACGGGTTTTCAGGAATGACACGAAAACGTTGCGAGCTTTATCGAATAAAAGAAATCAACGAGCCCTTCTCGCAAACCGTTAAATCAAGAATCGCTGGAATTGAACCGCGCGACTACACACGAATGGGTGTCACCATTCGCCATCTCACAAAAATTATGAATCAAGTCTCAGCACGGTCAAGACTGTTGATTACCCTGTCGGATGGCAAACCTGACGATTACGATGGCTATCGTGGCGAATACGGGATTGAAGACACCCGGCAAGCCCTTATTGAAGCGAAGCGCGCGGGCATTCATCCCTTTTGCATCACGATTGATCAACAGGCGCGAGAGTATCTTCCGCACATGTACGGCGCCGTAAATTACACCGTGATCGACGACGTGCGCCAACTGCCGACCAAGGTCGCGGCCGTTTACCGACAGCTGACGGTCTGAACGAGTGCTTTTTTTAACTGGTTTTTAATAAGCAAACAAAAAAATTTGACCTCCCTATATGTTGGGCGTATTCTCTCCTCCACGCCACTACATATAGTGTTTCCAACCATGCCTGCCAAGAAAACGTGGCGTCAAAAACTTCTGGCAAATCAGGAAAAATGTAGAACTCCACAGAAAAAAGAGCGTTTTTAGCTCATATCTGGGGATGTTTATGGTCAAAAAAACCAACGGCGGATAGACAACATCGATGAAAACAGCCACTAACCTTAATGCAGTAGCCCACACTGAAGAGATTCCGTTTCAGAGCGCTTCTGTTGATATCTGGGAAAAGAAATATCGCCTTGCAACCAAATCAGGTGAAGCGCTAGACACTGATATTGATTCCAGTTACCAACGCATCGCAAAGGCGCTTGCCGATACAGAAGCGCCCGAGAAAAGAGAAGAATGGTTTGAAGCTTTTTTGTGGGCGTTGCGAAATGGCGCCATTCCGGCAGGACGAATCGTTTCGAATGCGGGCGCCACGGAACATAAGCCTGCGACCAGCACAATTAACTGCACAGTATCCGGCACGATTCCTGATTCAATGAACGGGATTCTGGGTCGGACCCATGAGGCAGGGCTTACATTGAAAGCAGGGTGCGGTATTGGCTATGAGTTTTCAACACTGCGTCCTAAAGGGGCGTTTGTGAGTGGTGCAGGGGCCTATACCTCTGGACCTTTATCTTTTATGGATATTTATGATGCGATGTGCTTCACCGTGTCGTCTGCCGGGGGGCGCCGGGGGGCGCAAATGGGGACCTTCGATATCGCTCACCCGGATATCACGGATTTCATTCGGGCAAAACGCGAAGATGGGCGCCTTCGGCAATTCAATCTATCTTGCCTGATAACAGACAAGTTCATGCAGGCGGTCAGGGATGATAAAGACTGGGAACTCGTTTTCCCCGCCAACGAGGCTGAACTTGCTGAAGAGGATACGCGCGTGCTTTGGCGATCTTGGCCAGTGACCGCGGGCTATCGGACCAACGAGGTCGGTGAGGTCGCCTGCAAGATTTATGAAGCCATCCCTGCGCGAAGGCTCTGGAATTTAATCATGGCGTCAACTTATGACTACGCCGAACCCGGATTTATCCTGATCGATCGAATTAACGAGATGAACAATAACTGGTTCTGCGAAGATATTCGCGCGACCAATCCCTGCGGGGAGCAACCACTTCCTCCCTATGGAAGTTGCCTGCTGGGCTCCATTAATTTAACCCGCTTTGTTAACGCGCCGTTTACCGAAGCGGCAAGTTTTGACTGGGAGCGATTCAGCAAAGTCGTCTCAATCTTCTCTCGAATGCTCGATAACGTTGTTGAAGTGCATGGACTCCCGCTAGAACAGCAGGGCCACGAAATCCAGCACAAGCGCCGCCATGGCATGGGCTTTTTGGGTCTCGGATCTGCGTTGACCATGCTTAGAATGAAATACGGCGAAGCACCCTCTCTGGAATTTACCGAGAAAGTGTCACGGGAAATGGCGAAGGTAGGCTGGGAAACCGGGTTAGAGCTCGCGAAGGAGAAAGGGCCGGCCCCAATTATGCTCGAGACCTTCAAAGTCACGCCAGAAATGCTGGACCAGCGCCCCGAAATGGTCGCCGACGGATACTCAATTGGCGATCAGGTAAAAGGATCGGTATTGATCGCTAAATACAGCCGCTACATGCAACAGTTTGATTCAGAACTAACGGATCAAATCGCGGAACACGGCGCACGCTACAGCCATCACACGTCGATTGCACCGACCGGGACCATTAGCCTTTCTCTGGCCAACAATGCAAGCAACGGCATCGAGCCATCATTCGCACATCTTTATAGTCGCAACATTATTCGAGAAGGCCGAAAAACAAAAGAAAAAGTCGACGTGCTCTCATACGAGCTTTTAGCTTACCGAGCGCTGATAAACCAGAATGCATCCCCAGGCACTGAAGGCCCCGACGCATTACCCGACTACTTTATCAGTGCTGATGACATCTCTCCAAAACAACATGTCGATGTGCAGGCTGCGGCCCAGAAATGGATTGATTCTTCAATTTCAAAAACCGCAAACGTACCCACAGACTTCCCGTTTGAAGACTTCAAAGATATTTATATGTATGCCTATGAAAAAGGTTTGAAGGGTTGCACGACATTCCGCTTCAACCCAGAAGTATTTCAGGGCGTATTAGTCAAAGAAGAAGATCTTGAAAACACGACCTATCGATTTACCTTGGATGATGGAGAAATCGTTGAAGTCAAGGGCAATGAAGAGATCGAGTACGACGGTGAAACGCACACCGCAGCTAATCTCTTTGACGCCTTAAAAGAAGGCTACTACGGTAAGTTTTAATTACGCTGAATAAAGCGCACTGCTGAATTAGGAAAAAAAATGGCCATCAAAATCGCCAAATCGATATCCAACTTTGAGGTCGTGACCCAAAGTCCCGAACCGTCTCCAACCGAGGCCCCTGAAGCGCCCATCATCATTGGGCAGGATGAAGGGCTTCCCGCGAATGTCGTTCAGATGCATGAAAAAGTGGAACGACCAGAGATGTTAGTGGGAAGCACCTATAAGATTAAAACACCGCTTTCAGATCATGCGCTGTACGTCACCATCAACGATATTATTTTAAACCCCCAAACACCGTATGAGAAACGACGTCCATTTGAGATCTTTATAAACTCAAAAAATATGGACCACTTTCAATGGATTGTCGCACTCACCCGAATTATTTCCGCCGTGTTTCGAAAAGGAGGAGATGTCACTTTTCTTGTCGAAGAGTTGCGTAGCGTGTTTGATCCCCAAGGGGGCTACTTTAAACGCGGCGGGAAATATACGCCCTCGCTGGTGGCCGAAATTGGCGATGCTATCGATAGTCATATGCGAATGATAGGAATGATTCGTGATGACGGATTAGACGAACATCAGCAAAAGCTCGTTGACGAAAAGCGCCGTGAATTTGAAAACCAGAGTCAAGCTGCGATAAGCGATACGGAAGAAGACAGCACACCCACGTTCCCGCCAGGATCGAGACTCTGTCTTAAATGCCAGACCAAAGCAGTCGTTCTACTCGATGGCTGCATGACGTGCCTTAGCTGCGGCGATTCAAAATGTGGTTAAGGGCATATTGCCCTTAATATTTGGAACATAAGTTTCATTCGTGGCTCAATACTAATCTCGCTATCTGTCAAAGTGCCGGGATCGCTACGTAGATCATCTCGTCCCTAAGTTACTAAAAATCGCCTGTATATTAACCGTCAATAAGCAAGAACGTATTTACGGCTCAAACGCTTAATTTTTTCGCGCGAGTCTAGTATGTATTCAATTGGTCACTTCCATCGGTCATAAATTAGCCGTTAAAATACCGTTTGATTCAATGTTGCAGAGCGTGAATGTGTCTTTTTTGACCTATCGTGATGACTAACTTACAGACAAAAGTACTCATAGCTAATGCCCAGCCGATTCGCAACCAAGGTTCTTGCTAACAGTCTATTAGCTGGAATCTCCATAGTGATGCTCGCATTGCTTTTTGTTTCCTTTCATCACGATGAGATTCTTGAAAGGTTTGGGAGCGAATGGGTTAATGACTATGCCCAATCGATGAAGCAGGAGGCGATCACTGCTTTCTCACAAGCAAAAAAAACCAATCAAACCAGCCCCCTAATCGCCCTTCTTGAGAAAGCCCAGTGGGAAGAAGTGCTTTTAGATGACAGAGCATACCCCCTAAAACGAGCACTATTACTCCGGCTATGCCTCGCCCTAGAACAGCAAGAGAACTATGGTGCGTTAAGGAAATGGTCGTTAAGTTGGCTATCTCTGAGTGATCGCGATCTCGATGCCAGGGCCTTTTGGTATGAGGCGATTCGCCACTCCCC
Source organism: Arenicellales bacterium nBUS_48 (assembly GCA_051201575.1). GTDB lineage: Bacteria > Pseudomonadota > Gammaproteobacteria > Arenicellales > UBA868 > UBA868. The sequence continues at coordinate 2,664,363 of CP179197.1, forward strand.
CGGTGAAGAAGATGAAGGGTTACGAGGCCTGATCACAAACCAACATGCCTTCCCTGAAAACAACTATCTTTCTCAATTTTTGATAAAGGCATACAGAGAAACTGATAATTATGAGTTAGCCGATCAACTACTCCAGGAAACGATGAACGCTGAAGCGAAAAGTGCTTTAGAGGACTGGAGAATCTATTGGACCACTCCCAGACAAAAGTCTTTTTCCGAAGTCGTTTCCAAACCCCTTGGACCGAAGTTTAATCACCAAGGGCAACTTACACTGGTAACCCATATACCCGCAGATTCGATCTTGCTCAGAGTAGATCCGCCGCGCGGATCACGTATTCGCATTTACCAAATTGAGGTACAAACTGATCAACGGACAATACGCTTTCATACTTCAATCTTAAAGTTCAACCAACTGCGTCGAGAAAAAGATAGCCTAATTGCAGACGGCAAACCTGACCCTCAGTTTTATCTGCCAATTAGACAAAATATAGAACCGACTGATAGAGAACAGGTAACCGTTAGCATCCGATGCTATGTGGACGTGATTGTTGGCGAGGATGAAATCCCATTAGTTGATTTCTTTGATCAGACATGAAGCGCTTCTTTTCTACCCTTTTCTTCTGGTCCTGGCTCATCACTCTGCCCATCGGCATCACAGGCGCGTATCTCATTTATAACACGATAGACCGCTTTTTCACCTACAGTGTTCAATATGCCCCCGGCCTGACTGCAGAGCTTGATTTAGACGCCGTTGCTCGATATGAAGTTTCCCAGTTATCTCACTATGTCAGATCGCATATAAGAAAGAGTGGCAGAAAGCAGAAATCAGTTCTCAAATCGGTGCACTTGATTATTCCAGATTCTAATCTCGCGACCTTGGAAGCCAATATGCCTCATTCTGGTTTCCAGTATGTAAAGGGCCGTATATTGGACAATGGAAAATTAAGAAAAGTTAAAGTCAAATATCGCGGTGATACGTTTTACCGCTGGGCCTGGAACAAGAAATCAATTCGTTTTAAAACAACGAAAAACACGCTTTATGAAGGTATGCGTTGGGTCAATCTTCTAGCACCACGCACCCTAGAACATTTGAATAATTTCCTTTCTTATCGTCTAGCCAAAATTATGGGATTGTTAGCGCCCAAAACAGAGTTGATACGGCTTTACCTAAATGGGGACGATAGAGGTGTACATATTCTTGTCGAACAAATAAAGGAGAACACGCTCCGTAATGCCTCTCTCATGCCCGGGGATATCTATCGTGGAGAGGTTCAAGGCAAGGAACGGTTCATACTAGCTGCGCAGGGGGCGCCCAACTCACTATTTCCATCTACCGCAGGATGGGACAAAGTAGCAATTAATAATCATTTTTCGGCTTCTTCGATGAAGCCTTTGCAGATCTTTTTAGAACTTATTCAAAAAAGTGATTCTCCATTAGCACAAAAAGAGCTCAGCGAAATTCTAGATATGAAAGCTTGGGGAACATTTTCAGCGTTCGAGTCTCTAACTCAGAGCACTCATACCGATAACATTCATAATTGGCGCATCTACTTTGACCCATGGCGAGGTAAATTTCTTCCCATCGTCTGGGATACGATGGGATGGTATGACACGCTACGTGGCACCCCCATCAAAGATAAAACTATTCATAATTCCATAATGCTCGCGTTGTTTAAAAACCAAGACTTCATACGAGAACGCGAGCAAGCGTTTCATCGATTCTTTGAAAAAGAACAAGACAAAATGTTTCTGAATGCAGTATCTGATGCAATTACCAAAATGGAATACGAAGTCGATACAGATCCTTATCTACGGCACTCAAACCCAGACGCTGTTAAACAAGAAATGTGGCGCCTTGAGAGGGTGATCAAGAAAATCTTAGCCGACCGTGTCGACTCTGATTTAAAAAAATACATTAGCTACGTACAAGCTTACCCTGATCTGATAATTGAGTACAAAAGGAACTATCCCGATGGCTCCCTTAAGGATATGGAAACCTTTGGCCGATCACACTGGTTAACTTACGGTCAGCAAGAAGGCCGAGATCTGCCTTTGACTTCCTTCTCCCAGTCGTATTCTCCGGTAGCTGTCAATCCCATCCCTGAGCCCATAACCTGGTCGGGAGAAGTCACTCTTGAGGGGCATCAGATTCTAGATCAGCCCCTCATTATCGAACCAGGGACCACTGTCAGACTGAAATCAGGCGCGACGCTTGTATTGCGGCATCGCCTAACGGCGATCGGGACGAAAGACGCGCCCATTAGATTTATACCAGACACTGAAAACCAAGACCCATGGGGGGCAATCGCTATCCTCGGAAGAGGCGCAGATGGCTCAACCCTTTCCCATTGCAAGATGAATAATGGCAGCGGCCTTAAGGGAGATCTTTTTGAGTACTCGGCAATGCTCTCCATTCATGATGTTAAGGATGTGGTGATATCAGATTGTCAGTTCCGGGATAACCATGTGGTTGATGACATGGTTCACACCGTCTACGCTGACATCCGCTTTGATCGGGTACTTTTCCAAAATGCCTTATCTGATGCTCTCGATCTTGATATTTCCACTGCCAGTATCAACGATTCACGTTTTGAGAACAGCGGTAACGATGCGGTCGATCTCATGACCACCCAGGCGAACATTACCGGTTCCACTTTCAAAGATAATGGTGACAAAGGCATCTCGGTTGGGGAGAACAGTCAGCTATACGCCGTCAATAACAAGCTTATCGGCAATGTTGTCGGCGTACAGTCCAAGGATCGCTCAACGGCGGTATTGCTCAATCAAACCTTTAAAAACAACAAAACCGGCCTGCATGCGTACAAGAAGAACTGGCGCTATGGCGAAGGGGGCTCAATTTTTTTGGGCAAATCTACCGTAAGTGGTGGTGAGACCAGTGCAGCAGCCGAGAAGCGCTCAGTTATACAGATCTTTGATTCCTACCTTGAAACGCCGGCCAAAGGTAAGCGGGTCGATGTACTTGCTGTAGACAATCAATTTAAAACCAATGCAGCAACAAGCACACTCTTTCCAGATCATCGACTCATTCAGGGTCAACTTGGCGCTGCCGCACAAAAATTTCCACAACAATTAAAAGAGCTCGCTAATCCGAACCGGCGAGGTAGAGATGCTCATGACTGAAATTTCTGATAGACCAGTAAAGTCAGCGTCACCGCTGCATTTTGCTCGCTTTATCAGATAATTCAGGCACGCCAGTTGAGACAGAATGCGATTTTTTTACCAATTGTCGATATAGAAACTCTTTTCAGAATTCATGCTAACTTCCAAACTGGGTCTAAAAATTCTATCTAATGCGCTTTCGCTCATTGGGGCGATTATATTTCTTGTTATGTTTTTCGAACTTAAGGATCCAAACTTTTTTAGGTTCAATGACTGGGGGGATCAGTGGTCAAGTTCTTATTATCAAAAACATGTTACCAAGTTTCGAGAACTGATCAAACCACTGCAAAAAGGTGAGACCGATAGCGCAATCCTTCAACTAGAAAACGACTGGAGCGATCTGGAGAAAAGAGATCGAGCGTATCGTCTGAAATGGAAGTTGCTACTCGCATTATCAGAAGAACTACATCGGCAAAAGCGCTACGATGAACTCTTAAAGTGGTCCTCGGAGTGGCGGGCACAAGACGATCGTGATATTGACGCGATCGCTTTTTATTACGAGGCACTTTACCGATCGAAAGACAATGAATCCGAGGGATTCAATGGTCTAAAGACAGAATGGCATCGTTTCCCCGAGAGCTCCACGCTTGCTGGGTTTTACTCCATGGCCCTAAAGGAGCGCGGAATTCATGATCCAACCTTCGAGCCCAAAAGATACAAGCTTCATCAGAAGGTCATAGAACAGCAGCAGCAAAATGTGCTCAAAAGCGCTCGCCAATGGAAGGTTCGCTTTTACTCTGACATACCAACTGCCCCGGTGACTGATCGGGAATATGAGGATTATGTTGATTTACACAACAATCTGAAGGAAACATGGGCCCTGATTAGCGATTACTTAAAGGGAAAACCGCTCGGTCAGTATTCTGCCAAGCATGGCCTCACGCCGAGCCAGCAAGCTGAATATTGGGTCAAGAAGGGAGCCAAGACTAAAACGCTGTTTGGGAGACTGCATTTTGCAGCCAACCCACAAACAACCTTGATATCAAAACCTCTCGGGCTTAACCTCGTAACAAAAACTAATAACTGGTCCCGGCTCACTCTGAAGTTAGGCCCTGATATTGAAACCCTGAGGATTGATCTTCCGCCTAAGATCAAGTTGCAGATTGATAAAGTTAGGATCCGTACAACTACGTCGGTGCATTCGATTCCCTTAAGTCAAATTAAATCCCAGAATATGGAGCTCGTTAGCGGGTCGTTAACGTCGACAAGCGGTACTAACCGGTATTTTTTTATACCGGTAAACGACTATCTGCCTCATATTGAAAACGAACAAGATCTATCCATAGAACTTGTCATTCAAGTATCAACAAAGGTCGGAACAATCGCGTTAGCTGAATTCTCGACAGGTCTAGAAAACTGATGAAAAAAAAATTTCGACGACTTTTTCTTTGGTCCTGGACAATCTCACTACCCATCGTTATTGCTGGCGGTTACCTGACCTACCAAGGACTTGACCGGTTTTACACCTTTCAAGTTCGATATAACTCTAAACCAGTTTCTGCTTCATTACATAAAACCCTGTCATATGAAGTTGACCAATTTCTTCAGAATCTACGGGTGAAAACTTCGCCCAAAAAATTTTCGCAGGGTACAAGTCTTCCGCGCATTAATCTCTTCGTACCCGAAGCCAACTTAGCGCAACTTGAGTCTCATATGCCGCAATCAGGCTTTCAGTATGTCAAGGGCGGAATTCTGATCGATGGGCGATTGCAGAAAGCCAAAATCAAGTACCGAGGAGACTTCTTATACCACTGGGGGTGGGATAAGAAGTCCATAAGGGTAAAGACTGGCAAAGGTACGTTGTTCAACGGACTAAGGACGTTTAATTTGCAGGCACCGAAAAGAGATCAGCAACTGAACAACTATTTATCCCTCAAGTTGGGAAAAGTCTTTGGTCTGCTGGCCCCTCATACCGAAATAGTACGGCTTTTTCTAAATGGCCAAGATCGAGGTGTTTATATTTTCGTAGAACAGCCCGGTGAAACAACACTACGAAACGCTCAGCTCATGCCGGGAGACATGTACCGGGGCGAAATGGTAGGAAAAGATCGATTTTCGTTCCAAGGCAAACCAAAAAAGTCGCAGCTATTCGATTCTCTTTCTTATTGGGACAAAGTGGCGGTTAACAATCACTACGATCCAGAGTCACTAGCTCCGCTGGAAAAGCTTTTAATGCTCGCAGAGGATCGAAAGTCGGGAAAGAGTAATGCCTCGCTCGGTGAGATAATGGACATGGAGGCCTGGGGGCGATTCAGTGCTTTTGAAACACTGGCCAGTACACGTCACACTTCAAATAGTCATAACTGGCGTCTTTACTACGATCCCTGGCGGGGTAAATTCTATCCCTTCGTCTGGGATCCTGCTGGATGGATGTGGGATCCATCTATCGATACGGATAACATAATCGCTTTCAACATTGTTAACAGCAAGTTACATGAATTGCTTTTTCTTAATGGTGATTTTCTCCAGGCGCGCAATGCGGCTTTTGATGAGTTCTTTCGCTCAGGGAAAAATGTACGCTTCCTCAAAACAGTTTCCAATGCCATTCAAATTATGGAGGCAGAAGTCAAGACGGATTCTTTTTTGAGGCCCGCTGACGATCATCAAGTTATTAACGCGATGCGTGACTTAGAAGGCCGAATTAACCAAGTATTTCGGCATGCCCATCAAAGATGGTCTGACGATGTAGACCTCCGTCCAAAGTTTTTTTACCGTGATTCAACACTCGACCTGTTAGTTAATAGGCCTCAGGCGGTTAAAGTGACTCGGTTAATGTTCGATAAAGACCTGGCTACGGGCATTACAGCTAACGTCAAGTTCGAAACACCCGCTGGGATGCAGGTCGTGGATCTTTCCGAGGCCATTGAGGCAGACAGTAACTCCATCACCATCCACGCTTCCCTTATGCCAGATATTGTCATTGATTATGAAGCGGGTCGGGATCAGACGGCGGAGAAGTACAATATTGATCCCGGCTACTACCAAATTCACTTCAACGGGCTCGACCCAAATTCAACATTGACACGGCTAGATGTTGACTTTGACCGAGGCTGGATACCCGCACAACCTGTGGACTCGATTACCCCAACAGCCTTCTCCCAGTCGTATTCTCCGGTAGCTGTCAATCCCATCCCTGAGCCCATAACCTGGTCGGGAGAAGTCACTCTTGAGGGGCATCAGATTCTAGATCAGCCCCTCATTATCGAACCAGGGACCACTGTCAGACTGAAATCAGGCGCGACGCTTGTATTGCGGCATCGCCTAACGGCGATCGGGACGAAAGACGCGCCCATTAGATTTATACCAGACACTGAAAACCAAGACCCATGGGGGGCAATCGCTATCCTCGGAAGAGGCGCAGATGGCTCAACCCTTTCCCATTGCAAGATGAATAATGGCAGCGGCCTTAAGGGAGATCTTTTTGAGTACTCGGCAATGCTCTCCATTCATGATGTTAAGGATGTGGTGATATCAGATTGTCAGTTCCGGGATAACCATGTGGTTGATGACATGGTTCACACCGTCTACGCTGACATCCGCTTTGATCGGGTACTTTTCCAAAATGCCTTATCTGATGCTCTCGATCTTGATATTTCCACTGCCAGTATCAACGATTCACGTTTTGAGAACAGCGGTAACGATGCGGTCGATCTCATGACCACCCAGGCGAACATTACCGGTTCCACTTTCAAAGATAATGGTGACAAAGGCATCTCGGTTGGGGAGAACAGTCAGCTATACGCCGTCAATAACAAGCTTATCGGCAATGTTGTCGGCGTACAGTCCAAGGATCGCTCAACGGCGGTATTGCTCAATCAAACCTTTAAAAACAACAAAACCGGCCTGCATGCGTACAAGAAGAACTGGCGCTATGGCGAAGGGGGCTCAATTTTTTTGGGCAAATCTACCGTAAGTGGTGGTGAGACCAGTGCAGCAGCCGAGAAGCGCTCAGTTATACAGATCTTTGATTCCTACCTTGAAACGCCGGCCAAAGGTAAGCGGGTCGATGTACTTGCTGTAGACAATCAATTTAAAACCAATGCAGCAACAAGCACACTCTTTCCAGATCATCGACTCATTCAGGGTCAACTTGGCGCTGCCGCACAAAAATTTCCACAACAATTAAAAGAGCTCGCTAATCCGAACCGGCGAGGTAGAGATGCTCATGACTGAAATTTCTGATAGACCAGTAAAGTCAGCGTCACCGCTGCATTTTGCTCGCTTTGAGTTTAAATATATTCTTCCGCTCAACAAACGTCATGCCGTCGAGAAAGACCTTCGATATTTTCTTGACTATGACCCCTTCGTTGCCCGAAGACCGGAACATAAATACATTGTGCGAAGCTTGTATTATGACAGTCCAAGCTTCTCAGCTTTCCATGACAAGATCGATGGATTGATGTCTCGATATAAATTTCGAGTGAGAACCTATTCTCAAGCACTTACTGAAGATGTTCCCATCTTTCTTGAACTTAAAGGCAGGCACAACAATCTGGTGTATAAGCATCGAACGCCAGTCGACCTCGCGGGGCCCTCCAAATCCCATAAAGGAAGATTGCTTACTGAGAAGCTCCTTTCGGGCGCCAAAAAAAGTCACGTTCTGGATCAATTTCAATATGACTATTATCGAAAATCACTAAGGCCTGTTGCGCTAATCGACTATCAACGCCGCCCGTATATCAGTAAATATGATCCTGGATTCAGAATTACCTTTGATGAACAATTGAGAGCCACGGAAACTACCACCTTGTTCCCCCCAGGAGGCGGCGCGGCGAGAAGGGTGCTAGCAGGTTACACCATAGTGGAGGTAAAATTTGAACACCACTTACCAGCCTGGTTTCACCAAGTCATTCAGGCTTACGAATTAAGGCGAGTTTCAATATCCAAGATCGTATCTGGGATGGAGCGACTTGATATGGCGTACGACGAACAATAATACGAGTCAAAAAAATGGAAACCATGCTAATCAGCCCTGAGGGCAATCTCCTCAATTATTCCTATACTGAGATTCTCATTAACATCATCGCGGCATTCGCGATCGGTTTATTGTTGTCCGTAACTTATCGTGTTACGCATAAGGGTTTATCCTATTCTCAATCCTTTAGCCAAACCGTGGTGTTTGTCGCTGTCATCGTCGCTATCGTAATGATGGTGATTGGCGGGAGTTTAGCGCGCGCTTTTGCTTTGGTAGGCGCTCTATCAATAATCCGATTCAGGACCGTACTCAAAGATACCAAAGATATGGCCTTTATCTTTGGTGCATTAGCGCTTGGAATGGCGGCGGGCACCAGCAACTATTTCCTTGCGGCTGCAGGCACGGCGCTATTAATCTTGATCGCTTTCTTTCTTTATAAAACTAACTTTGGTGCTGTTTATAAAAGTGAATTTATCCTTCGTTTTCGCTTTCTTCGAAGCGGTAACAGCGAAGAATACGTAAACATCATCAACTCAAATTGCAAGCGATCTGATCTTCTTCATATGGAGCCTTCGGGTGACAACTCAAATGTTAGCCTCACCTATGACGTGGCATTAAAAGACGACGTCTCAGCAGATGATCTGACGCAGCGAATGGGCAGTCTCGCGCATGTTGAGGAGATCGTATTAATCGCTTCGAAAAACGATGTGGATTATTAAATATAGGTAAAGAACGTCAGTGATTTCGACTCGTTTTTGCTTTTTATTACTTAAAATTTTTGTACAAAATTATGCTTTAACATCTAAAATTAAGCGGATTCTGCACGGCCCTAACGAAGAAAAACACACCCCACTAAGATGCCTAACCTCCACATAGTCAAGCGAATCGGGGGCTGGTATACCCGTCATTTTCGAGTCGTGCATCTCCCCGTTGACATCGAATTAGGGGTAGATTCCAATCAAAACCGGTTGGGCTTTAAAGCAACCGGCGGCGACCCACAGCTCAAAATTTCTCCAAAGACAGGTGGCTTTCCACGAGGTTGGTACACCTTAAGCTACGATGCAAACCACCATAGTCGTGATCATATTTTCGTCCCCAAGATATTCCCACTCTATTTTTTTGAGCCACATCAAGATTTTGCTGCCCACTTCCCAAAAGGGTTCTCCGAGAAAAATATGTTTTCAAGGTACCTTCGTGATAAGCAAAAAGAACGATTGGGGCAGAATGTTTCTGAACCTGTTGAAATTCACGAAACCACCGAAGAGAGTCGTCCCGAACAAAGTGATATCTGTCGACCCTATCCGCCTGGCACGGTGTTAAATCTACGACCCCACCTGCCTGGCAAAACATCGCATATTTTTTTCTACGATTTTGATTCCAACGGTTTTCGCTTTGACCCATTCGATGACGGCGATCCACGATCGATCGCTCCTTTTAACGGCAATTATTCGCTAAGCGACCTCAGATTTACCTACTTCGGCGATTTTAGGTTTTTGTGCTACTGCGCTCACAGCCTTTTAAAAAATAAGAAGGGACGAGGACGTTGGAGACTGATCAGAGTCGCAGTTGCAATTTTTAGGAAAAAAGGACTCGCCGCCCTCTATCGCTGGCTGGCTCATAAGGCGTACCTAACGCTACAAACACCATTTTCGCCGACAAGTTGGTATCGCTTTTTTTCTCAAAAACTCGAACACAACTACGGTATTGCCGAGTCTAAAGCTGCTTTTTTGCCATCACTTACCTCAACGATTTTCATTTTCATAACAAACTCTAATCCAGAGCGTCTTAGATTATCTGTACAGAGCGTTCTCGAGCAAACCCATTCTGCTCAGGAGATATTCATCGTCGCCTGTCATAAAACGCCAAAACGCTCCTGCGGCGTCGCGCAGACGCTTGCCAAAACACATGAGGCTATTACTTTTTTTAGATGTGAAATCTCAGAGTTTGATGATCTCCTTCATAAATCCAAAAGTGATGTAATTGGTCTCATGACTGCGGGAGATCGGGTACTGCCTCATGCGGTCCACTCCCTTACCGATGCTTTGGCCGACACTGAATCTGACATCGCTTATGCAGACGAAGTGGTGACAACTGGAAATAGTCATATTCATAAAATTATTGTAAGACCTGGATTCAGTCTCGATCATTTTTTAAATCAGCCCTGTCTTGGACTGATGACAGCAATGAAGGTCAAGCGCCTAGATAAAACCCTATCTTTCGGTGATTGCAAAAGTGTCGAATCGTTAAACGAAAAATTAATTCTTGCAGTGATTAGTGGCACCTGCAATATCGCCCACATCCCAGATATCATCTTCGAGCGCGAAAGATCAGCTGAACCCATCGAAAACAGACGTCTACCGGCAGAATCGATAAGGTCGTTTCTGAATAAATGTGGGTTTCAACACGCATCGGTGAAATCAACGAATACTCAAGGTCTGTATTCCATACGTTACAACCCGTTGTTATCTAGGAAAACGACCGTCATCATCCCTACAAAAAATAATGGGGAAATACTCAAACTTGCGGTTTTAGCTCTAGAGCGCACCGTGCCAAGAGATCGTTACGAGCTCATTGTGATCAACCATGACTCTGATGACTCAAAAACGTTGGCGATATTGGACGAAATCGCAAAGCAACACCAAGTACTCGATTTCAAAGGACCATTTAACTTCTCAAAGATAAACAATTTTGCCGTGCGGCATGCTGACGAATCAGCCGACAGCTTTCTTTTTATGAACAATGATGTCGAAGCACTCCGTCCAGGCTGGCTTCAAAGCATGCAAGATAAGCTTAACCGAAAGGACGTTGGTATCGTTGGAGCCACTCTACTTTACCCAACCGAAAAATCACGCTTTGAAGAGGACGCTTCTCACGACTTCGACGCCCCAGGGCGTCACCAAACTGACCAATCACCGTCTAACACCATCCGCGAAGGAATGTTTGATGGAAGCGATCGATATCAAATTCAGCACGCTGGCGTGATTTTAAATGTTGGTGTCGCGGAACACTTTATGAAGTTTGAACAATATCAAGATCTCTATCAGGGTCGGAACGAGTTTCAATCAAATCCTTCATTACCTAATATAGTAACCCGCGGCTTTAGTGCAGTAACCGCTGCTTGTCTTTTAATATCCAAAGATGCATTTACAGTCGTAAATGGCTTCGATGAGGAATTAGCGGTCGGGTTTGGAGACGTGGATCTCTGTCTTAAAGTCGGAAATGCAGGCTTTACAACGATCTGTGACGCTGAAGCTATGCTTCTCCATCATGAGTCATTCAGCAGAAATACTGATAACTTTCTGGACAGCGACCCTCATCCTCAAGACACGACTATTTTCGGGAACCGGTATCGACAGGATATTGGCCAAGATGTTTTTTATCACCCATACCTAAGCACATCAACACCTAATTATCGACTCTCTAGGGCAATAACCCGCGAAACACATCCGTCTCGAGTAGTTAAACAAATAAAACCTACTCCCTAATTCTGCGACAGACACTGATGTTTCGTAGAGAAGACGTCGCGCTTAGATTCAAATGAGCCAAAACAGTCGACGGGCATGTTGCTCAATACATCCACCTCGCTTGTGATCAGCAATAGTGAGATCGACTACCGAGCGGCTTTCCTAAGCTCAGTCACAGCGATAGACTAGTCAAATTAATACGCATCAATTTTTTCCATCACAAAATCAATTCGTCAAATGAGCAAAGTTAAAACTTTTGGATTCGATACCCTCAGCCTCCACGCGGGTCAGCAACCTGATCCGGCAACCGGGGCTCGAGCGACGCCCATTTATCAAACCGCCTCTTATGTCTTTAAAAGCCCCGATCATGCAGCGTCACTTTTTAATGTTGAGCGCGCGGGTCATGTCTACTCTCGAATTACAAATCCCACCACAGCGGTATTGGAAGAGCGAATAGCCGCGCTCGAAGGGGGGGTTGGCGCAATCGCGACTGCCAGTGGGCAAGCTGCCTGTCATCTCGCTATCGCCACGCTATTGGGCGCGGGCGACCATATCGTGTCATCGAGAGCCATCTATGGCGGTACCCACAACCTGTTGGACTACACCTTGCCGCGCTTTGGTATTCAAACAACTTTTGTTGATCCTCGAGATCCAGATGCTTTCGCAGCCGCAATTCAACCCAACACCAAACTACTCTTCGGCGAAACCCTGGGGAATCCGGGTTTGGATGTCTTGAATATTCCCGCCGTAAGTGATGTGGCACACGCCCACGGACTGCCTCTGCTAATCGATTCCACTTTCACAACACCGTATCTTTGCCAACCTTTTTCTCTAGGCGCAGATCTGGTGTTCCATTCCGCTACCAAATTTTTAAGTGGTCATGGTGTCATTATTGGCGGACTCGTCGTGGATAGCGGTGCGTTTGATTGGGCGGGATCAGGAAAATTTCCGACCTTGACTGAACCGTATGAAGGGTTTCACAACATGAATTTTGTTGAGGAATTTGGCCCCGCCGCATTTATTAGTCGAGCCCGGAAAGAGGGCGCCCGCGACTTTGGCGCCTGCATGAGCCCCACAACCGCGTTTCAGGTTCTTCAGGGCATGGAGACGCTACCGCTTCGAATGCAACGTCACATATCAAACACTCGCGCGATCGTTGAGTTTCTGGCTAATCATAAAGCCGTCGAATGGGTAACCTATCCCGAAAGACCTGATCATCCCGATCATGAACTCGCCCAAAAACTGCTGCCCAAAGGCTGCGGCGCGGTCTTCAGCTTTGGAATAAAAGGCGGACGCGATGCCGGCCAGAGGTTTATCAGTCGCGTCGAGCTTTTATCCCATTTAGCTAACGTGGGGGATGCTAAATCACTTGTTATTCATCCCGCCAGCACAACACATCATCGAATGGATGCAGCGGCCCTGGAAGCCGCGGGCATTTCAGAGGGGCTCATCCGACTGTCCATCGGTCTCGAAGACGCTGATGATTTAACTGAAGATCTGGATCGGGCCTTACGAGCCTCTCAAAAAGGTTAAGTAGAATGGAACTTAAAACTTCATTTGGAGACCTGTTCGCCTACACCGGCGCAAGAGACCACAAAAAAGATCAACCGGCGGTTGTTTTTATCCACGGCACGGGCATGGACCATACCGTCTGGGTCTTGCCGTCACGTTATTTTGCGCGCCACGGCTTTAATGTGTTGTCCATCGACCTTCCAGGTCACGGTAAATCATCAGGTGCATCCCCCGAGACCATCGACGAAATGGCAGACGCCGTTATTGAATCGATGCAATTGGCCGGTCTTTCCAACGCTGCCATCGTGGGTCATTCAATGGGATCCCTGGTGGCGCTCAGCGCTGCCGCGCGCTATCCCGACCGAGCGCGCTCGCTTGCCTTAATCGGCACGACTGCGCCAATGGGAGTCCACCCGGACATGATGGCCTCTGCCCAAAAAAACGACCATGATGTCATCGATATGATTACCTACTGGGGTTACAGCAAATCGGCTCAATTAGGCGGAAATGAAAATCCGGGCATGTGGATGGCCGGCAGCACACTGCGCCTTCTTGAAAAAGCAAAAGAGAACGTCATCCACTGCGACTTGAAAGCCTGTGAAAATTACGCAACGGGCCTTGAGCATGCGAAATTGGTGCGATGCCCAACGCTTTTCATTCTGGGTGATCGCGATATCATGACCCCGATGCGAGCCGCGCAAAAAATGGTCGATGCCATGTCAGACGCCAGAGTGTGTCCGCTGATAAAAACAGGGCATTCCTTGATGATGGAGAGACCTGACGCGCTGCTGGATGCCTTAATTACCATCGTTTAGGATTTTAATTTAAACAGTCGAATTCCAAGCGTACCCGCAACAGCGACCGACTAAAAAACGCGAGCAACGTCGTTTAGTTATCGCACGTCTCTCGACAATTGAAACCGCGTTTACTGGCCCACCTGACTGTCTAAATGCCCAAACGCGGCAGGTGGCACAAGACGCTCCTCAGTCTCGCCCGGTGGCGTCCAAACAAGCTGCAGTGCGGATGTGCCTTTCTTCTGATAATAATTAATCCACAGTTCGTACCATCCGGCCTGATCAATCACCAGAGGAAGCACAGGTGACCACCGGTTCCCATGAATCTCGGGATCGATCCAAATTTTTTGTCCGCCGATCTTGGCGAGGACACCGTCGTTGGATTCAATCCGAAACTGATACGTGCCTGCCGTTTTGAGATTAATAAGGCCTCTGATATGCGCGCCGACCAACATGGCCTGGTTTGCGGTCAACACATTCCCGTCTCGCGTACGATGGGCAATGTTCGCAAGCGGCTCACCCACCACAGGATTTCGGAGCACCTCAATGTCATTGACGTGAACATAACGCTCATAGGAATAGGTCACTGCAAGACCCGCATTTAGGGTCGCAACATCAGGCTGCGGCTGAAACGGCGTGGCGCCCAGAATCGGTTCCACGGCAAAAGCTGAGCCCATTGAAAAAAAAGCGAGTGCGAAAAATCCCGTCTGACATACCTTCAACGTCTTGCGGTATACGTCATGGGCCCCACATGTGAATTCGACTAATCGCATCTCAAAGATATCTCCATGCCTAAATAAAAATCACAAACGAAAGTCAAAAAAGCGTTCTCGTCAGCAGATCGAAGTCCTTTCTATTCTATCGATTGATCAAAAAAATCACCAAAGTTTAGACAAGGCCAAAAAAAACCCCGCCAAAACGGCGGGGTTTTAGATGGCTAATCGCCGAGCGGTTTACATCATACCGCCCATACCGCCCATTCCGCCCATATCGCCCATCGGCGGCGCGGCAGGCGTATCGTCCGGCATTTCTGCCACCATGGCCTCTGTGGTGATCATCATACCCGCGATCGAAGCCGCGTGCTGCAAAGCAACTCGAGTCACTTTAGTCGGATCAAGGATACCCATGGCGATCATGTCGCCATACTCGCCAGAACCGGCGTTGTATCCATTGTTTCCTTCTTGACTCAGCACGTTATTCAGCACAACTGAACCTTCTTCTCCGGCATTTGCCACAATCTGTCGCAGCGGCTCCTGAATAGCGCGCTGAACGATCTTGATACCCATATCCTGATCGTGGTTAGCACCTTTTACCTCTCCTACGGAAGAGATACAGCGCACCAGCGCAACACCGCCACCCGGCACGACGCCTTCTTCGACCGCAGCGCGTGTTGCATGCAACGCGTCTTCAACGCGAGCCTTTTTCTCTTTCATTTCGACTTCAGTTGCGGCTCCGACTTTGATTAGCGCAACACCGCCTGCCAACTTGGCAACGCGTTCTTGCATTTTCTCTTTGTCATAGTCAGAAGTGGCTTCTTCAATCTGGACTCGGATCTGGTTGACTCGCGCTTCAATATCACTCGCAGAACCCGCGCCGTCGATCACGGTGGTGTTCTCTTTACTGACCTGTACACGCTTTGCCGATCCTAGATCATCAAGCGTTGCGCCTTCAAGGCTCATGCCAACTTCTTCAGAGATCACTTGACCGCCCGTGAGAATCGCGAGATCCTGCAGCATGGCTTTACGTCGATCCCCAAATCCAGGTGCTTTCACTGCACAGACTTTTACGATGCCGCGCATGTTGTTTACCACCAACGTGGCTAGTGCCTCACCTTCGATATCTTCAGCAATCACCAAAAGCGGACGACCGGCTTTTGCGGTCGCTTCCAAAACAGGGAGCATATCTCGAATGTTGGAAATCTTCTTATCGTTGATCAGGATAAGAGGGTTCTCAAGATCCGCCTGCATCGAATCCTGCTCATTAATGAAGTAAGGAGACAGGTAACCTCGATCGAACTGCATGCCCTCTACGACGTCAAGCTCGTTATCCAGACTCTTGCCTTCTTCAACCGTAATCACGCCTTCCTTGCCCACTTTCTCCATCGCCTCGGCGATGATGTCACCCACAGACTCGTCTGCGTTTGCAGAAACCGTGCCGACCTGAGCAATCTCTTTATGATCAGAGCAAGGCTTGGAGATTCCAGCAAGTTTCTCAACGGCAGCGCCAACTGCTTTGTCGATACCGCGCTTGAGATCCATTGGATTCATACCGGCGGCCACTGATTTCATGCCTTCGCGCAGCATGGCTTGCGCCAGAACCGTTGCAGTGGTGGTGCCATCGCCGGCGACATCAGACGTCTTCGAGGCAACCTCTTTGACCATTTGAGCGCCCATGTTCTCGAACTTATCTTTCAGTTCGATCTCCTTAGCAACGGATACACCGTCTTTGGTTACGGTCGGCGCACCGAATGATTTATCGAGAACGACGTTTCGACCTTTTGGGCCGAGCGTAACTTTCACGGCGTCTGCTAGCGTATTGACGCCACGCAGTTTGGCAGCTCGGGCGGCTTCGCCAAATTTCACTTCTTTTGCTGACATTATTTTGTTCCTTTAAAAATTTGCGGTTTGAATTGTCTTAACGAATGCCATGCTAGCCTTCGATAACACCCATGATGTCGTCTTCACGCATCACGAGGACTTCTTCACCTTCGACTTTGACTTCGGTACCGGAATACTTTCCAAACATCACCTTATCGCCGACGCTGACATCGGGCGTCAGTCGCTCGCCGTTCTCTTGACGCTTTCCGTTTCCAACGGCGAGAACTTCGCCGGTCATCGGCTTCTCGGTTGCTGAATCAGGAATGACGATTCCGCCAGCGCTGGTTCGCTCCTCGTCGAGACGTCGCACCACGATACGGTCGTGCAGCGGTCGAATATTCATATGATTTATCTCCTAAAGTTATGAGTAATGGAGGAATTTTTGGTAAGCCAACGAACGTTAGCACTCAACCAATTTGAGTGCTAATAATAGGGATTAACAACTTAAAGTCAAGTCTTAAGATTTAGATTTCTAAACGGATGACAAAAAAGGTTGTTTCACGGAGACCCAACCGCAATCAAAGTAAACTTTTGTGCAACAAAGGGTTTCAAGACCTGAGAAAATGTTATTCTGTAACAATAATATTTTTTGGTTTTAGGAGAGAACAGAGGGTTGATCCGGAGTCTTTTTGAAAAATATGGTGGTTTTGCCACTATTCACGAATTAGTAGAACATTTTTACGACGGAGTTTTGGATAGCGACCTGCTATCACCGTATTTTAACGTCGTAAATATATCTCAGCTCATTGACCACCAGACGCAATTTTTTGCTTCTGTCATGGGCGGTCCTGCGTCTTTTGAGGACGATCTTCTGAAAAAAGCTCATGAAGGATTGGAAATTACAGAAGCGGCTTGGGATGCCGTTGTTGAGGTCTTAATCAACACCCTCAACGCCTTTAATATCGAAGATAAAGATATTGAACTAATCGTGAGCACCATCGAACATAAAAAACCATTCATCGTGAGGAAATGATGCGCTAATGAGCCTGGGCACCATCTCACTTCAAAACATCCCACTGCCAGCTGCGCTCGTCGAGTGGAGGGCGGGCGGGAAGGTCGTGGTCAACTCTGCATTTCGCAGACTGTTAGAAAATCAACTTAGCCCTGATCAACCTCCTGTTTTTGACCACGTCAAAACCCTGTTGGGCGGGCGATTAGAAAATTTAAAGATAGATTCGGAGGCAGAACTTGTCGCGGAGATCAAAATCGGGCGCGATCGTTATTCTTACGAATTTAATTTAAAGATCATTCCTGAATTCGACACGACCACAATTTTTATACTGGGCGTGAACAAAACCGATCTCCTCAAGGCCGAAGCAAAACTCAACTCCTATACCCAAATCATTGAAAAAAATAACCTTCGTTTAAAGCAACTTGCTTATACCGATTCCTTGACAGGGGCTGCCAACCGACGGGCACTGTTCGAGCGTTTCGCAGAGATTTCTCAGTCTTCCGAATTTCATTGCACCGTAAGCGTTCTCGATATTGACCATTTCAAGAAATACAACGATAGGTATGGTCACGACTTTGGTGACCTTGTCCTAAAAACATTTGCGAACCTCATCCAGAGTCAATTAGGAGATGAAGCTATATTTGCACGAGTGGGCGGCGAAGAGTTTTGCGTCATTGAGTATTCAGGTAGCACTAAAGCCGCTAAACAGAATCTTCGAAATGCGTTAAATGAAGCGCGCAATCTACAAATAGATACATTGAAATCAGAGTTCGTTAATATCAGTTTCAGTGCGGGAGTCGCAGAATACGGAAAAAATGGGGAAACTCTGGACGATCTTCTGAAAAACGCAGACCTGGCGCTGTACTTTGCAAAAGCCAACGGTAGATCTTGTGTCATTCCGTACTCTGTCGATTTATTTGAAAAACGTGAGAGCACCCTTATCGCCCGTGCTGATAGACACCGTTAGCGCTCGCCGAACACCATTTTCGGTTGAACGCGGGCAAATAACTTTTTTAGAAGATCTTTGGTGTGATTAAAAAATTATTCAAAAAATAATAATGATGGACAGCGACTCCGGCCGATCTAAATCCTCAGGCATGAGCAATTCCCACCAAAGTAACGCGCCTTATAAGGCATTCGCTCAGCGGCTGACTGATGCCATGCTTGAAGCAGGATATGGCAGTCGGGATGGAAGCTGGTCGCGCTTTCCTGTAGAGATTGAACCATTGCGTCGCGAAGCACAAGCCAAAAGTCTCACGACCGCACGAAACTATTTAGAAGGCAAAGCACTCCCCCGACGACACCGGTTAGAACAAATCGCCGGATGGCTAAATGTTAACCCTGAGTGGCTAGCGAGCGGCGTTGGCCCGAGAAATACATCAGAAAAATGGGCGCAATCAGATGACCTGCCTGAGGAGGCGCTGGCGCTAGCCCGCGCATGGGCAGCGCTCCCGCGCCATTACCGAGAACCCATTCGCTCATCGGTCGTTATGGCGTCGATTGTCAACAGTCTCCCTGAAGATAGCAAGACGCTTCCACCCGCCGCAGCGGGACTTGAAAGACGAAAAACTCATCGTAAACCCGATGACCAATCGTAATCTCGGTTGGTGTTCTACCGACTCCCACTAACCATAATTACGTTTTAGAAATTACATCGGTGAATTTAAAAACCCTTGTGGCAGAGTCGCTTTTCACGGTTTTTAGCCTACCTTAGAAATATCTTTTTCGGTAAACACTTGGACTGGCGAGCGCTCGCCTGATAAACAGCTTGGAGATCAGACCGATCTCAATATATTGAAAAATCGATACTTTAATCCCCTCTGCGCTTAAAAATCCTTTATTTAGGGATTACCAAAATGGAAGCATCATCGATTCTCCTGTAAAAAAGTCATTCAAAGAGACAAAATTGACTTGATTAAAGATTTTTCTTACCTTCTCGACTAAATCATTGAAATACGTGTCGTCAAATTGAATAACAAATCCTCCGAAAATCATCCAAGTAAAGCGAAAAAGATTCGGTCCCTCGCTGAAGATCAGTCGCCTCTGCTGCAATCCGTTCTAGATTTAACGTCAGACGCAATCCTTGGATTTGATCAGGACAATTCTATTCAGATAATCAACCATGCCACGGCTTCACTATTCGGTTACACCGAAAAAGAGCTCATCGGACAGCCCACTTCAAAAATCTGTCACCACGGATGTCCGCAGCCCACCACGCCAGGTCAACGAATAGAGCTCGAAGGTCAACATAAAAACGGTACGCTAATCCCGATATCAGTTTCAGTATCGCCGGTCGCAGACAAAAATCAGACACTTTTTATTGCCGCCATTCAAGATCTTCAAAATCAAATCCGGCAGGATGAGGAAATCCAGCACCTCGAGTCGGTTCTGCACCTCGATGCAATGGAATATCTTGGCGTGGGCATCGCTGTTTATGATAAAGATTTAAAGCTCGTTCACGCGAACCGATTACATGATGAGATGTATGAAGTGCCAGAAGAACTCAGAAAGTCAGGAACACCGGCTGAATCTTTAGTTCGCTTCCTCGCCAGTCGAGGAATTTACGGAGAACTCATCTCCGACGAAAAGATTAATGAAGTCCTTGATGCGCTTTCTTCACCACAGTCTTTTTCGCGAGACTTAACCCTTCCCAATGGCCGAATTATCGAGGTTCGATCAACTTCAATTAGAGGTGGCGGCTGTCAAATCTCTATCGATGTCACTGACGCCAGAGAGGCGCTCCGGAGAGAGAAATCAACCGACTCGGTCACGGGTTTGATGACATTCGATGCCATCACTGAGCAGATCAAAAAACTCTTCCCACCGCTCGCTCAGGCAAAAAAACAGGCGATTGGGGTCCGCCTTCAATTAGACCGTCTGGGGATCGTTAATGAAATTTACGGACAACAAATAGGTGACCAGCTTTTAAAACAGGTTGCTCAACGCATCCTCGGGGTGACAAATGAAGATGCATTAGTGGGAAGAGCTGGCGGAAATGAAATAGTGGTTATTGATGAAACCACAAATGCGCCCGATATGGCGAACGCTGTCGTAAAAGTCCTGCGTGAGGCAATGCAGCCACCGTTTTTCTTCAGGGATCGAGACGGTGTGAGGCAGAGGATTACTCTTACCCTGAGCGGCGGTATCATTCTTTTTCCACAGAACGGCACCGATCTAGATGAACTCATCGAAAAGTCACGCCTAACGATGCAATATGCAGCTGTGCAGGGAGGCGACACTTTCAAGTTTTTTGATTGGAAAGCTTCACGGAGCCGATTTACGAACGATCGAATTAGCGTAGAAAATGATCTTCGCACCGCTTTTGAGGAAGACCAGTTTTTTCTAGATTATCAACCTCAAATTAATTTGCAATCAGGTGATATTCATGGAGTTGAGGCTCTGGTGCGGTGGCAGCACCCAGAGCAAGGTCTGATATCTCCGATGGATTTCATACCAATCGCCGAAGAAACCGGCTTAATTATACCCATCGGCGAATGGGTGCTACGCAACGCCTGTCTCCGGGCAACTGAATGGCAAAAAGCAGGGCACACTCCTTTCGTTACCTCCGTAAATGTATCAGCGGTTCAGTTTCGAAATGACAACATTGTAAAAAGCATTGCCGCCATCCTTGATGAGACTGGGCTGGATCCAAAATATTTAGAGCTGGAGTTAACCGAATCCATAGTGGCCGATGACCTCGAACGCACTGAAAATACCCTCAAGGATCTGAAGAGCCTCGGAATTAGCTTAGCAATCGATGATTTTGGCACCGGCTACTCCAGCCTTGCATACCTCACACGGTTGCCGTTTGACACACTGAAAATCGATCAGGCCTTTGTACGTAGCGAGGAAAAACAGAACTGGGCCATCATACGTGCCATCAGTCAACTAGCCAGGTCGCTGGGATTGCATATTGTGGCCGAAGGCGTTGAAACCTTAGAACAAACCAACCGGCTGGCTGGCCTCGGATGCAACATCGGACAGGGTTTTTTCTTCAGCCGGCCTTTATCAAAGGATGATCTAGCGAGTTATTTCGCCGAGCAGCCCAAACGAGCAGAAGCGTCGATCAGTCAAAATAAAAAACTTCGTGTCGGCCTTCCATCTTTTGGCGCAATTAATCAACTTCACAACCTGGCGTTCGAATTTCGTGATGCGCATCCTGAATTTGATGTGGAAATTCACTGTGATGTCAGTGATCGGCTCATAGAGTCGTTAGCCCTTGGAGAGCTTGATATCATTTTGACAATCACAACTGGACCCATTGATATTCAACCCGCGCAAACCTGGAGAGATCAACCGGTGTGGGTGGGCTCAAAAGACTTTGTCGTCTCAGACCCGGATCCGGTTCCCTTGCTGGCACATCCTGATGGTTCACCTTTCCGAAAACGCATGTTAGACAGTCTGCGGCAAACAAACAGGCAATCGAAAATTGTCTATCAGTCACCGTCTTTGTACGGCTTAGCCAACGCCTTAATTGCCGGAATGGGTGTCACGGCATTATCTCTGTCTGCGATACATGATCATGAAACCATAACGCTAGAAGCCATAAAGGTGCTCGATTCAGAAAAAATCAATCTGCCTGCTCTGGAGCCCGTGCATTACGGAATATATATGGGTGAACTTCAACCCGAAACCACGGCAACCGGGCGAGAGATATTCGCTCAATGCTTGGCAGACTTAATTGATTCATTCAGCCGATAAAATTTAAATCGGCGGTAAATCAGGCTAATTTCAGGAATAAAATGTTTTGGATACCCCAGACAAAAACTTGACGGCAAAGCTCTCATCTGTCGGTCAAAATAGCAACGAGACCCGCCGGCGACTTCGACTTGGCGAAATCCTTGTTCAAGAGGGTTTGATCAGTGAAGCTCAGGTTGAAGCAGCATTAGAAAAACAAAAGCTGGTTCCCGGCAAGCGCCTCGGCGAGATACTTGTTCATTTACGGATGATAGACGAGAAATCTATCGTGAAAGCGCTGGCCAAACGTTTAGGCCTTCCTCTCGTTGACCTTAACGACGTTCAAGTCTCGGAAGCCGCTTTGAAAGAAATGCCTGCTCATGTGATGCGCGATCACACTGTAGTTCCTATTTCTGTGGATGATGAGTCAATTACAGTTGGATTCGGTGACCCGCTGTCCCTTGATGCTGTAAATGCCGTCCGATTTTCCTGTCAAAAGCGATTGATTGAAGTGATCTGCCCTCCCAGTCAAATCAAACGCTTTGTTAACCGTTCGACATCTATCAGCGAAAGCCGAGAAGAATTCGAGATTTTCCTACAGTCTCTCACTGACAAGAACAATCAGCACAATGAACTTGGAGAAAATGCTGCAGTTCGACTTGTGAACAAAATCATACTAGACGCTGTCCGTGAACGTGCCTCGGACATTCACCTTGAGCCCAATGGCGCAAAAAATGACTTGGTAATTCGCTTTCGGGTTGATGGCGAATGTCGAGAATATCGGCGAATTCCCGCCGAATATCGCACACAACTCGTTGCCCGAATCAAAATCATGGCCCATCTGAATATTGCGGAACAACGGATACCACAAGACGGCAAAATTCGATTCAAATTAGGAGAGAAGGTAGTTGAACTTCGGGTAGTGACATTGCCTACCGCTGGCAAAAACGAGGATGTCGTACTCCGAATTCTCGTTGACTCCAAAGCGCACCCGCTTGGAAAAATGAACCTGAGTCCGGATTACTTACGGTCAATTCAGAATCTGGTCACCAGTCCCTACGGTATGGTACTCGCAGTGGGTCCTACGGGATCAGGAAAAACGACCACGCTCCACGCCATGCTTAACAAGGTCAATGCAGTTGAGAAAAAAATCTGGACCATAGAAGACCCTGTCGAAATTACCCAGCCTGGACTCAGGCAAATGCAAGTGAATCCTCAAATCGGCCTCTCATTCGCCTCAGCGATGCGCTCGTTCCTTCGCGCTGATCCAGACGTCATCATGTTGGGAGAAATGCGGGATGAAGAAACGGCACACATGGCGATTGAAGCTTCTCTGACCGGACATTTAGTCTTCTCTACGTTGCACACCAACAACGCGCCGGAAACGATTACCCGCCTAATTGACATGGGGATGGAGCCCTTTTCGTTTTCAGACGCGCTGCTCGGAATTTTGGCCCAGCGACTTACCCGCCGACTGTGCGAAAGGTGCAAATCGGAGTATGTTGCGAGTGATTCCGAGCGGCACGAATTTTCGAGTTACCTCGGGGAAACAGCCCTGTCTAGATTAGCAGGCCCCGGACCTTTGAAGTTGTTTCGTGCTGTGGGATGCGTCGAATGCGATGACTCGGGATATCGCGGACGTCTCGCCGTTCATGAACTCCTCATTAACAATGATGAATTAAGGGAAGCGATGCAAACAAGAGCCACAGCCGCGGAACTCCGTGCCCTAGCGGAAAAAAATGGCATGCGTACATTACTTCAGGATGGGGTTGCCAAATGTCTCCAGGGTCTTACAGATCTCAAGCAAATCCTTGCTGTATGTAGTCGATGAAACTCAATGCCCGACAGACATAAAACCCTTATTTAAGTGTGGGGAATTTCAAATAGGCTCAACTCTGGTAACATTTGTCGCCAGTTACGGTCTCAAAGATCGCTGGTTCGTAGACCACAAGATTCAACTTATTGTTATCTTATAACACTTCACAAAACTTCGTATTTCAATTTTCGGAGGAACCATGACTCAAAACTCAACAAATCTGTCAACTTGGCACCGACGTACATCTGTGATGTCGTTACTCATTGCACTTTGTATTTCTTCATTTCAACTGGCCGCAGCGGAAGAAGTCTCTGCGGAAATTAAAGCCAAGGCGCAACTTACCCTGGCACAATGGATGAAGGATCGCTCCGATGACACCGGGAAATTTTATTTTGTGGACCGCCAAACAAATGATCTGGTCGCAGGATACAGTGCAAACGTTCATCCAATGATCGTCCCATACAAAAACGGCTCCGTTTTCGTATGCTCCGAGGTCGTAACGGAGAACGGTGATCGAATCACCGCCGACTTTTTAACAGTGCCAGTGGGTGATAGTTATAAAGTCGTGGAAGTCATCATGAATAATCGGTCATCAATCAAGAAAATGATGGGGATGTAATCCGTTTACGTCTAAATATTCTCAGCATTTTTTTTAAACCAGTCTGGTCGGTCGTCTGTGAAAATTGGAATTTTTCTTAAATTCATCCTGCTTTTTTCATTAATGGCGAGCGCGATGGGCGCGGTCGGTATTTTTTCTTATAAGAACTATCGCCAGCAACATTACGAAGGGGTGGCCTCTGCTCAACTCGCGACCGCTGTTGTCGGGGCTGCAGCGATGCTCGACGCTGGAGCAAAAACAGGGGGAACAGAAGCATCAGAAACGCTATCGTTATTTGGAATGTTTCCTTTTCTGCTGTGTGCCGAGATGACAGCAGCGACTGGCGACAAATTTCACTGGCCTCCGTTACCCTGCGATATCATCAAGGAAGAAAAGTACCCTCTTGATTACAACAACGTTCTCGCAGGTGGCGGAGATTTACGTTTCTATATCAGCCATCAGTGGATAGAGGAAGAAGTCGACCGCGAGGTTCGTTTAGGAATCATCGGAATGGCTCTGTTTCTCTTGTGCTTTTTACTTGGCAGCGGGATTGTTTTTCATCGTGTCGTGGGACACCCAGTCGGATTTCTCATCAATAGTCTTCAAGGTGTCTCCCAAGATCTTTCTAAACAACAACTCATCAAGAGACTCACCAAAGACGAGATCGGTGAACTCACAGATACGTTGAATGGTCTGCTCGGCAGAATCCGCAAATACCAATCAGAACTTGTGCGGCTCGCAAATACTGATGGGCTTACCGGCATACTTAACCGACGAACTTTTTTTTCGAAAAGTGAGCATTTACTATCTGAACATGACAAAAGTATTTTTTTCGTGCAGATCGATCTCGACCATTTCAAAGCCGTTAACGACAATTACGGCCACGGAATCGGGGACCAAGTTCTAGAACTGGTTGGCCGTCTGCTCCAAGGATCTGTTCGCATCGTTGGGGAGCGTGAACCTGATATCGTTGGACGATTAGGCGGAGAAGAATTCGGAATTCTACTCTCTACTGAAAACATTGAACAGGCACTCTCGGTTTCCGAGCGACTACGCGCGACACTTGAGCGCTCAGAAGTCGAGACTGGGGGGAAGCCTTTAACCGTAAGCGGATCGTTCGGCCTCGCTGAAGCCAGGCCAGGGGAATCAATCGATGATCTTTATCATCGAGCTGATATGGCTTGTTACGAAGCTAAAAAAAATGGCCGGAATCGAGTCGTCGTCGCAAAATAAATGCGCGACCAAGCTATAAATATGCGCTCAGCACAATTGACATTAGAGCAACGACGCCAGAGGGGTTTCACCCTAATCGATATACTGATTGTGATTCTAATCATTGGCATTTTCGCCAGTATCGCCCTGCCGCTATACAACAAATATGCAGCACGCACCGAGGTTACCGAAGCCCTTATTTTGATAGGCCCTATCAAACAAGCCTTGATGCTCTACTATCAAGAAAATGGCGGCTTTCCCTCTCAAGGGCCGGTAAACGACCGGCACGACGCCCTTGGAATCCCGCGGCGCGACGATTTTGGCGCCGATTACGTCAGGCGAATTCAGGTTCAGAGAAATACCGGACGCATTCGGGTGTTTATGGATAATGCTGCCCATCCATTAATTGCAGGAAAACGATTTGAAATGAGGCCGACAGAAAATTTGGGTGTTATCACCTCCTGGGCGTGCGTTCCGGTTGGAAACCAGGCTAGAAGGATAGACGGCGAGTTTATAAAAAGCTGTATGTAGTTGTTCGGCTAGCACCAACAAAAGCGTGTTAACGCTTCACATTTGTAGTAATTCAATTAATCATCGAGACGTCGAAATTCGCCGTCAACGATGTCTCCCGACGATTTTTTTTGATTTTGGTTAACCGTCACTGAATGTTTGGAAATCCACACCCGTAATGCCCACGCACGTAAAGCGGGCACAAGACATAAGAAACCGAGGGCATCCGTGAAAAATCCAGGCGTGAGCAAAAAAATTCCTGCCATCAATAAAACCAATCCCTCAAAAACAATAAACGCGGGTCCATCGGTCGTACCACGCGAGGCGTTGAATTTTGCTAGCGTCGCCAGTCCCTGCTGCCGAATTAAGGCCGCGCCCAGTAATGCCGTCGCGATAACCGCCACAATTGTCCATCGCGCGCCGATTTCCTCGCCCACGCTGATGAGCAGATAAATCTCAAAGATCGGTACGCCAATAAACGCAATAATAAATAACGGCATATAAAAGTAGTAAAAACGCGCCGCAGCCAATTCAGCCAGAACGCAAGTTTTGATAAAAGTTTTATTCTAATCTGTCGATGATGATGATGATTAGCCAATCCTTCAAATTACGTGCTTAAATTAGCGATATAAGACCAACATCGGGCACTAAAACTGCGGTTTATTTAGGCTGAAATTAACAAAGCTAATAAGTTTTCTCAGGGATCAAATTAAATCCATAATGAACTACCAATCTGATCGCATTCTCAAAGCGTTACAGGCTCAATTGCTGGCCATTGTTTTTGCGTTTACAAGTTTTACGGCGTTAGGCCAAGACTCGGATGAGTTACTGGAACCATCAGAAGCGTTTGCTTTTTCCATAGAGGTCATCTCTGCCGATCAGGTCATGGTCAATTGGGCAATCGCGCCGGGGTATTACATGTACCTTGATAAATTCGCGTTTGATGCAAAACCCGCGGGTGTTGGTATTTCTAAGGTGGATCGTCCCAAAGGGAAAATCAAGAATGATGAATTTTTCGGTGAAGTTGGGATTTATGAGAACGAAGCGCAATTTCAACTGACACTGTCGCGCTTTGCATCAGACCCGGGGACACTTCTACTTGATGCAGTCGGTCAGGGTTGCAACGAGCCGATCGGAGTTTGCTATCCGCCTATTCAGCATTCGGTCAGCCTTGATCTGCCAACCACCATGGCCTCGAGCAGTAATGACATTAACGCCGTCTCGGATCTGCAACAGCTGCTCGCAATAGGCTCAGGCCAACCCGAATTTCTGGATCCTGATGACGCTTTCATACTCGAGATCGTCGCTGATTCAAAAGATCAACTCAGCGCCCACTTCCGTATCGCGCCAGAGTACTACCTGTATCGCGACAAAATCAGTTTTGTCGTAGCAGAGGGTGCTACCTTAGCCCGCTACACCATTCCCGAAGGCAAAACAAAACAGGATCCTTATTTTGGCGAAGTAAGCATTTACGAGAGGGACGTCACGTTTATCCTACCCATTACGCCTGAGGAAAATGCCCAAAGCGTCAAACTGATCGCGAGTTATCAAGGTTGTGCAGATGCCGGAATCTGCTATCCCCCCATCAAAAAAACGGTTTTGGTTTCCCTGACAAACGCCATCAGTACCTCCAGCACAGTTATTAAGGCAGGATCGTCAGACAGCGTCTCGTCAGCCCCGTCGAAGCCTGTACAAAACAGCATCTCAAGCGGCACATTGATCGGCTATCTGCTCGCGGCTTTTGGAACCGGCCTTCTATTGAGTTTCACCCCCTGCGTACTTCCCTTGATTCCGATCCTTCTCGGGAGCGTGGTCGGGGAAGCCGGCACAAGCCGCACCAGGGCAACAGGGCTTTCGGTTGTCTATGTTTTAGGGACGGCTGTGACTTATGCGGCAATTGGCGCCGTGGCCGGCGCCACCGGAGAACAGTTGCAAGCGTACTTCCAGAATATCTGGGCGATTGGCACGATTTCCTTGATCCTCGGTGTCATGGCACTTTCAATGTTCGGACTGTTTGAGATCCAGATGCCCTCAGCACTTCAATCGCGCTTAAGCAATCGCAGTCGTGGGCTGGGGGGTTCGCCCTTAATGATATTCATTCTGGGCGCCGTATCAGCGCTGATTGTGGGCGCTTGTGTTTCGCCTTTGTTGATCTCAATTCTCAGTATTGCCATTCTAAAGGGCGATCCCTGGCTGGGTGGCGCGCTGATGTTCTCAATGGCCCTCGGTATGGGACTGATTCTGATCATTGCAGGTGCCGGAGCTAACTGGCTTATTCCAAAAAGCGGCGCATGGATGGAACGAGTCAAGCAGTCTTTTGGCGTGATGCTGATCGCCGTCGCCATTTATCTCTTAGGGGCGATCCCCGTTGTCCCCGTTCTCCTGTTATGGTCAATCCTTCTGATCATCACAGGGATATTCCTCGGCGCAATGCACGATACCGGCGAAAATCCTTCGGGACTCACGCTTCTTTGCAAAGGTATGGGCACCGTGCTGCTGATCTGGGGTGTATTAGCCATGATTGGCGGTTTCAGCGGAAACCGAAGCATCTTGTCTCCCATTTCGCTGGACGCAATCGATATCCCCGGCCCTCTTTCAAAACAGGCGGACACCATTCAATTTGAAAAAGTGGCGAATCTTTCAGAATTGGAACAGGCGCTCAATGAGGGCAGATCCTCTGGAAAAGCCGTCATACTGGATTTCTACGCCGACTGGTGCACCGACTGCGTGCGGATGGAAAACACGACTTTTCGAGACGCATCCGTCGTTGCCTCGTTGACTGACTATCGCTTACTGAAAGTCGACGTCACCGATCCCGAAGATAATGGCGGCAGTGAAATCAAGAAACGATTTGGTGTTTTTGGACCGCCCGCCATGCTGTTTTTTGACCCTGATGGAACCGAGCATCGCGATAAACGAATATACGGTTTCTTGTCCGCGCCGCGATTCGTTGATCTGATAAAGACGCTGCCTTAAACAGCATGCGCAAGCGTCGTATGATTTTGGGCGCTCTTATCGGTGGCGCCACCACAGGTGCGGTAGGGTTCTTCTTGGGTAAAAATCTGACCCGCAGCCCCGAACCTCTAAAGCAAGCCGTCCGGTTGCCACCCTTCTCAATGCCAACAACTTCGGGCGGTTTATTTCACTCCGACACAATTTCAGATCGCGTCATCATTATCAATTTCTGGGCCACCTGGTGCGCACCCTGTCGAAAGGAGATCCCGCTGCTTATCGCAACACAAGCCATTCATAAAGGGTCGATCGCCATTATCGGCATCGCGATCGACGAGCTTGAGGCGGTTCAGATATTTGAAGATGAAATTGGCCTTGACTACACATCTTTAGTTGGAAAAACGCCAGCGTTTGCCCTTTTGGAAAAATTTGGAAATTCCGGTCAGTTACCCTTCACCCTGGTATTCGACAAAAGACGCAATTTACGGTTTAAAAAAACAGGCGAAATAACCGCGCGAGACATTGATAATTGGGTAAATGCCCTGTTATAGCGTCGACAAAAACGATCGACGCACGGATTTAAAATGTTCAAACTTCATCGAAAAACAGCCTAATTGCGGGGAAATTGGACATAAATTCTCAAAAACATCAGAATACTCGGATGGAAGAGAATTTAGCATCAGATATCCTGCTTATTCATGGGCCGAATCTAAATCTGCTCGGCACTCGGGAGCCTGGAATCTACGGAAACGAAAGTCTTGAGACGATCAATACCCGGGCGATAAAACAGGTCGAAGCGGCCGGGAGATTTCTCGATATTTTGCAGTCAAACCACGAAGGCGAACTCGTGGATCGAGTCCAACGCGCCGGTACCGACGGCACACAATATATCGTCGTCAATCCAGCGGCATTTACACACACCAGTGTCGCCCTGAGAGATGCTTTTTCAGCCGTTAACCTTCCCTTCATCGAAGTGCATTTGTCCAATGTGCACGCTCGTGAAACATTCCGTCGCGACTCTTTTTTCTCAGATCTTGCTCAGGCCGTGATCTGTGGGCTCGGTCCCACGGGTTATGAAGTCGCCCTAGACGCCGCGCTAAGACACTTGGCTTTAAATCCAAACAAAACGTAAGAAGAACAAGTTTATGGACATACGAAAGATAAAGAAATTAATCGAGATGCTTGAAGAATCTCAACTCAACGAGATTGAGATCACCGAGGGGGAAGAATCTATTCGATTAAGCCGTTCAGGTCCTGTCGCTCAGATGCTTGCACCGCCTCCGATGATGCCCGCGATGGCCCCGGCTTACACAGCAGATCCAGCCGGTAGCCCTCCAGCCGCTAGCGCGCCAACTGGCGAGCCGGCCTCCGACAGTGGCAGCTCGGTGTGCTCACCGATGGTCGGTACTTTTTACGCCTCTCCCAATCCTGACTCAAGCTCTTACGTGGAGCTCGGCAGCCACGTAACCGCGGGCGACACGCTCTGCATGATTGAGGCGATGAAGATTTTTAATCAGGTTGAAGCAGAAGTAAGCGGTATCGTTCGCAAAATACTAAAAAGCAGTGGTGATCCTGTTGAGTTCGGTGAAGTTCTTTTTGTGATTGAAGAGCAAGGCGTTTAGCCTCCATCCATGATTGATAAACTGGTGATCGCCAACCGTGGCGAAATCGCGCTTCGCATCCTTCGGGCTTGCGGCGAACTTGGCATTCGAACGGTCGCACTGCACTCCCAAGCAGACGCAGATACCAAGTATGTGCGGCTGGCCTCTGAATCTGTTTGTATCGGGCCCGCGCCTGCCGCATCAAGTTACCTAAATATCCCGGCGGTTATTGCAGCCGCCGAAGTCACCGACGCCACAGCGATCCATCCCGGTTACGGTTTTCTCGCTGAAAACGCAGACTTTGCTGAGCGCGTGGAGCAGAGTGGTTTCATTTTTGTTGGCCCTTCTGCTGAGACCATTCGGCTGATGGGCGACAAAATTTCAGCTATTTCTGCGATGAAAGCCTCTGGCGTTCCCTGCGTGCCGGGGTCGGATGGATCCCTCCCTGATGATTCGGATGAGATCATGCGTATTGCGTCTGATATCGGCTATCCGATCATCATCAAAGCAACGGCCGGCGGTGGTGGAAAAGGCATGCGCGTTGTCCACACGGAAGCTGCGCTACTTAATGCTTGGCAGTTAACGCGAAGCGAGGCCCAAGCCGCTTTTGGTAATGACACCGTCTATATGGAGCGTTACCTCGAGAAACCCCGACATGTCGAATTTCAGGTGCTTGCAGACACCTACGGGGAAGTGGTCGTTCTAGGAGATCGAGACTGTTCGATGCAACGGCGTCATCAGAAAGTTCTGGAAGAGGCGCCCGCACCCGGAATCCCGGATGACGTGCGACACGATATGAACGAAAGATGCGCCAACGCCTGCCGCGAAATAGGTTATCGAGGCGCCGGCACTTTTGAATTTCTTTATGAGAATGGCGAGTTTTTCTTTATCGAGATGAACACGCGACTTCAGGTCGAGCATCCCGTCACCGAGTTGATCACCGGAGTGGATATCGTGCGCGAGCAGATCAAAATCGCGGCCGGAGAACCGCTGAACATTAAACAAGCTGATGTCAGGCTTCGCGGGCATGCCGTCGAATGCCGAATTAACGCGGAGAACTCAGAGACTTTTCTGCCCTCGCCCGGGCAAATTACCCAATATCACCAGCCCGGTGGCCCTGGAATTCGGGTTGACTCTCATATTTTCAATAACTACAAAGTGCCGCCTTACTACGATTCGATGATCGCCAAAGTCATCGCTTATGGCGAGAATCGTGATCAGGCGATTCAGCGTATGAGCGGCGCGCTTCGAGAAATGGTCGTCGAGGGTATTGACACCAATATCAGCCTCCAGCAACGTCTAGTCGATGATGCTGCATTCCGACAGCGGGCCCTCGATATCCATTACCTCGAACGCCAGCTTTTCCCGTAGTGCACAAACCCTAACAGCGTGGCCCATTCAGACTCGTCAAATTGGATACGCATCTCTTTAACCACTGCAGGTCACCTGGCGGGACGCGTTGACGAAATCCTTCACGGCCTAGGCGCCTTAGCGATTACCCATGTTGACGCGGGCGACTCCCCCCAATTCGACGGCGCCACTCCAAACGATCCCTGCTGGACCCAACAAATTATCTCCGGTCTTTTCGAATCCGGAACCCGCACGACACCCATTCTTGAGACCCTGAAGCAGGTATTAGGGCCGTCGTGTCATCCTGTCATCGAACAATTTCCAGATAAAGACTGGGAGTTGTCCGGCCGGGAAAACTTTCCGCCTTTAAAAGTGAGCGACCATCTTTGGGTTTGCCCACCGTGGGAGCCGTCTTCGGCTGCCCGGCGCCTAGAAATTATCATCACCCCGGGGCTTGCATTTGGAACAGGAACACACCCCACTACTCAGCTCTGCTTAAGGGCGCTCGAGCAACTTAACGTTGACAATCAAACCATTCTGGATTTCGGGTGTGGCTCTGGTGTTCTAGCGATAGCCGGACTCGTGATGGGCGGTCAGCACGCCATCGGCGTGGACCTTGACCCGCGCGCCCTAACAGCCAGTCATGAAAACGCGGCACTCAATGACGTTGAGAAAAATCTTGCCGTAATGACGCCAAAAGAAATCAACCCGGACTCTCAATTTGATATTGTGATTGCCAATATTCTTGCCGGAACGATTATAGAGCTTGCACCGAAACTGAATCGCCATCTCAAAACTGGAGGACAACTCATACTCAGCGGAATTCTGGAGTCTCAGGCTGAGCGGGTACAAAACGTCTTCCCGCAGTACAATCTAGCGCTCGACCGACAAGAGGAATGGGTTGTCCTACACGGGTCGCGTCACTAAAGCTCTCGATTACCTTATGCTCACACCCCGCTCATCAACACTTCAGGCGAGATGCAATCTCTGTGAGGCCTTAATAGAAGTCTCACCCGAGGTTTTACAGGTTAACGCCGGGCTCATTACCTGTGAGACCTGTGGCGCTGAATTTAATGCCGCGTGGAACCTGATTGACCAGATACCCAATCCCATTCTTGGATCCACGATTCCGGCGAAGATTTCAACTTTTTCAAGTTTGAATCACGAAAAACCGTTAACGACACCAGCAGATGACCATAGTGCGAGTAATCCGGTAGAAGGTGATGAAACCGACGGTCCTTTTTACGCATCAGGTCGAACCGAGCCTCGACTTCAAGCCTGGGTAGATGACGAACCCCAAGCCCCGGATGAAGGCCCATCAATCAACCTAAAGCCGCCACATCCGCTAGCAGAAAAGTCAACATCGCGCTCAATTTGGCCCCTCGCCGGCGTTTTAATCGCGGTATTCAGCCTTTTCTTTCAGGTCCGATTTATCGTGCTTGAAGAAATCGCGAGCGCTCCCCAAATGCGGCCGTTTATTGCCGCGCTTTGTCGCCAAACGGGCTGCGAACTCGCTCCGCCATTAAACGGACCTGCGATCTCGGTCACGCATAGCAGCATCGACCTTCATCGAACGGCACCTGAAGCGCTCATCGTGCGGGTCCATCTACTGAACCACAGTCACAATTCCGAGGATTATCCATCTCTAGAAATAAGCTTAAATGGCGCTTCGGGAGAACTGCTGGGGCGACGCACATATCTGCCCCGCGAATACGGTGTGACCGGTGGTGCCTCGGTCATTGGCAGCGGTCGGGAGGCTGTCGTGAGATTAGTCCTTGCTAATGTCGATCCCCGCGTTCGGGGCCTGTCGGCACGGGCGGTTCGATCCTAATTTCGGGGGCATAGGGTCATGCGTAATATGGATTGCTCCGAAAAAGCAATGGGGATCACGATTGGCAATGTTCAACTACCGGGACAGGTTATCGCGGCGCCCATGGCGGGCGTAAGCGATCAACCTTACCGTCGCCTCGCCCGACGATTTGGGGCCGCCCTGGCCGTAAGCGAAATGGTCAGCGCTGCCCCTCAACTCCGAAACTCTCGAAAATCTCGACAACGAACGACTCATGGTGGAGAAGCAGACCCTGTCAGCGTCCAACTCCTTGGTGCGGATCCAGAGGAGATGGCGGACGCCGCAAGAGAAAACATCAACCGGGGGGCCCAAATCATCGACATCAATCTGGGTTGCCCGACCAAGAAAGTATGCAAACGACTGGTCGGATCTGCGTTAATGAAAGATGAGCCGCTGGTGGGTCGCATTCTTGATTCCGTGGTTTCAGCCGCTTCAGTCCCTGTCACGCTCAAAATGCGGACCGGCTGGGATCGGGAAAATCGAAATGCGATCACCATTGCCAGGATTGCCGAGGAAGCGGGTATCAAAGCTCTTACGGTCCATGGCAGAAGTCGGGCTTGCCGCTATCACGGGCCGATTGATTACGAAACCATTCGTGCCGTCAAGTCATCGATCTCGATCCCCGTCATTGCAAACGGAGATATTGATTCACCCCAAACGGCGATCGAGGTTCTTAAAACAACGGGCGCCGACGCCGTAATGATCGGACGGGCAGCGCAGGGACAACCGTGGCTGCTTGACCGGATTGATCAGGTCCTTCGGCAATTTGATGATCCCGGAGACCCCTCTTTGGCACACAAGCACGAGGTTGTCACTAGCCACCTTGTGGAGCTGTATAGTTTCTACGGAATCGAACAAGGCGTCCGGATCGCTCGTAAGCATGTTCAGTGGTATGCTGAAAAACTCGGAGCGGATCCAACTTTTCGCACTCAATTCAACCGCGCGCTTACACCCGACTTGCAACAAAATTTGGTCAACACTTTATTTGCACAACTTTTTGAAAAAACGCGATGAACACCCCTAAAACACCTCCTTTAGCCCACTGCGTCCATCAGTCCTTGACGGCCTACTTCAACGATCTGGATGGTGTTCCGACTGAGGGTCTATATGATCTTGTTATTACGGAGGTCGAACGACCTCTTCTTCGGCAGGTTATGCAACACGTTGAGGGCAATCAACTCAAAGCCGCGAAACTGTTGGGACTGAATCGAAATACGCTTCGAAAAAAACTAACGGCTCACCGGTTACGTTGAAATTCGAACCTTATTTAAAGGATTGAATAACGCTTCAAACAATAGAACACTTCCCAAATGGCAAGCACAAAAAAAATAAGCGCCGTACGGCGAGCCCTGATCAGCGTGTCAGATAAACGAGGCATCGTCGAATTCGCAAAGAGACTCTCAGCGCACGGCGTTGAGATTCTGTCTACTGGAGGTACCGCTCGTCTCTTACAGCAGGAAAAAGTGCCCGTCATCGAGGTCTCCGACTACACCGGTTTTCCCGAGATGATGGATGGTCGGGTCAAAACGCTTCATCCCCGAATTCATGGCGGCTTACTCGGCCGTCGCGGCATTGATGATGAAGAAATGTCCCGACACGACATAAATCCAATCGATCTCGTGGCCGTCAATCTATACCCCTTTGCACAAACGATCGAACAGGAAACCTGCACGCGAGAAAATGCGATTGAGAACATCGATATCGGGGGGCCCTCAATGATCCGTGCCGCGGCTAAGAATCATGATTCGGTGACTGTAATTGTCAGTCAGTCTGATTACGATCGAGTGGCTTCAGAGATCGAAAACAGCGGCGGCGTGTCACAGATCACTCGTAGCGAACTCGCTGCAAAAGCTTTTAGTCATACCGCCCAATACGACGGGATGATTTCCAATTACCTCACGCTCGACCCGGAGGATGGACTGCCCCAAATGCTAAACCTGCAGTATGAAAAAGCTCAAACGATGCGTTACGGCGAAAACCCTCACCAAGGCGCTGCTTTATACAAAGAGTCCGCACCGGCGACCGGAACCCTCGCCTCTGCGATTTCACTTCAAGGAAAAGCGCTTTCCTTCAACAATGTTGCCGATGCTGATGCCGCGCTCGAGTGCGTCAGCGCGTTTAAAGATACCGCTTGCGTCATCGTTAAGCACGCGAATCCTTGTGGAGTTGCTGTCGCACCAACCGCTCTTCACGCCTATGAAGCGGCCTACGCTACCGATCCCACCTCGGCGTTTGGAGGCATTATTGCTTTTAACCGAACAGTCGATGAAACGACGGCCAAGATCATCATCGAACGACAATTTGTCGAGGTCATGATCGCGCCAGATTACTCAGAAGCAGCTATCGGGATATTGGCATCAAAACCAAACATTCGTGTCCTCAAAGTGTCGGGGATCGATCCGCTTGGATTCGCACAACGCCACTTCAAACGAATCGGGGGCGGTCTGTTGGTGCAGGATCAAGATATGGGTCGTGTGACCGTATCTGATCTAAAGGTCGTCACGCAAAAAAAACCCAGCGCAGAACAACTCGAAGATTTACAGTTTGCCTGGATCGTCGCAAAATTTGTAAAGTCCAATGCCATTGTGTATGCCTCAGGTCTTAGAACCATAGGGATTGGGGCAGGTCAGATGAGCCGTGTTTATTCGGCCCGCATTGCAGGAATCAAGGCGGCCGATGAGAACCTAACGGTTACCGGATCGGTAATGGCTTCAGACGCATTTTTTCCTTTCCGCGATGGCATTGATGCCGCTGGAAAAGCCGGAATCCAAGCCGTCATCCAACCCGGTGGCTCACAACGTGATGATGAAGTTATCGCCGCTGCTGATGAGCAGGACATGGCAATGGTCTTCACCGGCATGCGGCACTTCCGGCACTAGCGTATGCGAGTCCTCATTGTTGGCAATGGCGGGCGCGAGCACGCGCTCGCATGGAAAGCCATCGCTTCACCTCAAGTCGAAAAAGTGTTCGTTGCCCCTGGAAATGCGGGAACGATGACGGAAAAGCACGTCGAGAATATTCCCGTCAAAGCGGATGATATCGACGGGCTTATCTCTGCTGCTATTTCAAACCAAGTGGATCTCACAATCGTCGGTCCAGAAGCGCCTTTAGTCGATGGCATTGTCGATCGATTTTCGGAAGCCGGCCTTCCTTGCTTCGGTCCCCGAAGCGGCCCGGCCCAACTGGAAGCATCCAAAAGTTTTACAAAAATTTTTCTCGACCGACACCAAATCCCTACCGCGAGCTGGCGATCTTTCACAGATGCTGAACAAGCACGAGAATACGTCTTCGCTCACGCGCTTCCGCTGGTGCTAAAAGCTGACGGCTTAGCGGCAGGAAAAGGCGTCATCATTGCACATACCCAGGTTGATGCGCTAAACGCGATCGACGAAATTCTTGTCGATCAACGCTTCGGGGACGCAGGGCAAACGCTCGTCATCGAAGAATTTCTTGAGGGCGTAGAGGTCAGCTTTATTTGCGTCGCTTCAGGCACTCAGGTCATCCCGCTCGCCACTTCACAGGACCATAAAGCGAGAGAAGCCGGCGACAAAGGGCCCAACACCGGAGGAATGGGTGCTTTCTCCCCCGCGCCAAATGTCGATCCCACTCTGCATAAACGCATCATGGATGAAATTATTAATCCCACGGTTCGCGGGCTCGCAGAAGAAGGTATGCCTTACCTTGGATTTTTGTACGCAGGCCTAATGATTGATTCCAACGGAAACCCTAAAGTCCTGGAGTTCAACTGTCGCCTGGGTGATCCGGAAACCCAGCCCATATTGATGAGATTGCAATCCGATTTGATCGCGCTGTGTCTATCGGCAATCGAGGGGCGTATCGATGACTACTCATTAGAATGGGACTCCCGTTATGCGCTAGGCGTGGTGATGGTTGCAGACGGCTACCCCGGGGATTACCCGCGAGGCGATGAAATTCATGGACTTGATCAAATCGATTCCCCCGATATAAAAGTTTTCCATGCGGGCACTCGAACAGAGCATCATAAAATCCTGACGGACGGTGGGCGAGTGCTTTGCGTAACGGCATTAGGACAAACCCTGATCGATGCCCAAAAAAATGCTTACAGCGGGGTCGGGTCAGTCCAATGGTCCGGAGCCGGATGGCGGCCTGACATTGGTTGGCGGGCCGTTTAACTGGCCGGCCGAGGGCATCTGATCATCAAAGATTCATTAACACGCAAGGTTTCTGATGGCGTCGACTGCCTTCATCGCGGCGGCGTCATTGCCTACCCAACAGAATTTTGCTTTGGATTGGGGTGTGACCCCTCCAATCAAGAGGCTGTGCGCCGTATACTGGCTTTAAAAAATCGACATTGGCGACAGGGCCTTATCGTGATTGCTGACACACCCCTGAGGCTTCGGGGACTCGTTGATATGGCAAATGAAAAGTTGATGGCGGCACCACTGGCTTCCTGGCCTGGACCGCATACTTGGCTGTTACCCGCACTGTCGAGTGTCCCGTCCTGGCTACGTGGTCAACATCCGTCACTAGCGGTTCGCATCACGAACCACCCCGTTGTGCAACAACTCTGTCACGATAGTGGTCTGCCGATCGTATCCACCAGCGCAAATCGATCGGGTCGGCCGCCTCTGCGAACTGCGCAGTCCGTAAAAAATGAATTCAAAAATGAAATTGATTGCATTCTCGATGCAGCGGTAGGCAACGCCTCGGCACCGAGCGCCATCACAGACGCACTGACCGGAAAGTCAATCAGGGGCTAGAACAATTGAACAAAGATGTTGATATCGCGCGGGTCAGCGATTACCTAAAAACACTTCAAGATGGCATCTGCCTGGCATTAGGCGAAGCAGATGGCGTAGGCATCTTTAAAGAGGATGCATGGGAATCATCGAGCGGCCAGGGTCGAACCCGAATATTGCAAAAGGGCCTGCTGTTTGAACAAGCGGGTGTCAATTTCTCCCATGTTAAAGGCAACTCGTTGCCGGCAGCCGCGTCGGCACGACACCCCGAACTTGCTGGAAGCCCTTTTCAGGCAATGGGCGTGTCCCTTGTCATTCATCCTGAAAATCCTTTCGTACCCACGTCGCACATGAACGTTCGATTCTTCTACGCGCACGCTGACGATCGACCGATCTGGTGGTTTGGGGGAGGATTTGATCTAACGCCTTACTATGGATATCTCGAGGATGCGATCCATTGGCACACAACGGCTAAAGCCGCGGTCGAACCTTTTGGATCCAATCTGTATCCAAAGCTCAAGAAAGCATGTGATGATTATTTTTTTATCAAACATAGAAACGAGCAAAGAGGGATCGGGGGACTCTTTTTCGATGATTACGCTGAGGGTGGTTTTGAGACCGCATTTGCATTAACCCGAAGTGTTGGAGACCATTTTTTGCCAGCCTATCTGCCGATTGTCTCCAAAAGACGAACTCAAGCATTTTCGTCTAACCAACGATCATTCCAGCTTTATCGCCGAGGACGTTATGTCGAATTCAACCTGGTTTACGACCGCGGTACGCTTTTTGGGCTCCAAAGTGGAGGTCGAACCGAATCGATCTTGATGTCTCTCCCTCCCAAAGTCAGTTGGCAATATGATCGAAAAGATGACCCGGGCAGCGCAGAACAAACGCTCGTTACAGACTTTCTCAAACCGCGAGATTGGCTGGGTGAGTTGGCAATTGAGTTCTAGTTTTTACTGTTGACCATGCCCATCGTTCTCTACACGCTCGCACTTTGGTTGATCCTGCCGTTACTCGTTTTAAAACTGGTCTTGAGGATACTTAAAAATCCGAGTTATCTAAATCGACTGAGCGAACGCTTCGGCAGCGGTAAAAAAATAGTGCCTTCTTTTGATCTTTGGATACACGCAGTGTCCGTCGGAGAGGTTCGTGCCGCCACACCTCTGGTTCAAGGCTTCCTAACTGACCATCCCGCTGCGCGAGTCATCATTACAACGATGACCCCAACGGGAGCTCAACAGGTCGCCGATACCTTTAGCACGTCTGTTGTTCACCGCTACGCGCCTTACGACTACGCTTTCGCCGTTAAACGCTTTCTTAACCACGTTCAGCCTAAAGTATTGATCTTGATGGAAACCGAAATTTGGCCAAACATCATCAG
Organism: Arenicellales bacterium nBUS_48; assembly: GCA_051201575.1. GTDB lineage: Bacteria > Pseudomonadota > Gammaproteobacteria > Arenicellales > UBA868 > UBA868. Next base: position 2,704,447 of record CP179197.1, read on the forward strand.
ACATTGTCATCAAAGAAACATTCCCGTGGCCATGGCCAATATTCGGTTATCCGAAAAATCTGCAAATCGTTATCACATGATTCGACCTCTTATCCGTTCAGTCTTATCAAGGGTATCGGTATTCGCAACCCAGACCGAAGATGATCGACGTCGCCTCAAAACCCTAGGGGTGAGCGCGAACAAAATCCATCGAACAGGCAGTACTAAGTTCGAGATTAAAATGCCGTTAAATATGCCGGACCTCACTCACGCGATTAGGGCAGAGTGGGGATTCAACCGTCCCGTCATCGTTGTTGGCAGTACTCACGAAGGAGAAGAAGCGCTATTGCTTCGCACGTTTAAAAAACTCCAAACAAGTTTTAAGGATCTCCTTCTGGTTATCGCACCCCGCCATCCCGAACGATTCGACCCTGTCACCGAATTAGTGACGAAAAATTGTTTCGGAGTCAATCGCCGAAGTATCGACGACCGAAAACTCGATGATCAGGTGAACGTACAGGTTGCTGACACCATGGGAGAGTTAGCGATTCTCTTCGGAGCCGCAGATATCGCAGTGGTCGGCGGCAGTCTCATTCCCATTCGAGGCATCGGAGGGCATAACATTTTGGAACCCTGCGCGGCCGGTGTGCCCGTGGTCTTCGGATCCAACATGAGTAATTTTCTTGAAATCAGCCGCCTCACACTCGCGGCCAAAGCGGGATTTCAAATCAAAGATGAAGATGAGTTAGAAAAAGTTTTAACTCAGCTGCTTCAGGACTCCCATCTAAGAAATTCAATGGGCGATCGCGGCAAAGATATGATTCACCAAAACACAGGCGCAACCTCAAAGACTCTTCGGCTCATTCTCCCGCTATTAAACGCTCAATAGCACTCGATAAAAATTAGTCTATTTTTTAAGTTGTTTTTTTGCTTTTTTTATTTTTCAAAACATCGCAACTTACAGAATTTTTCTAATTTGCGTTACGCGGTTTTCAGAAAATTTCTGAATCAGACTTCGTGTAATTTCTTAACAACAAGTTTTTATTTTTTTTAACCTGTTTTCCCTACAGTGTTAATCAAAAAAAATCAAATTGTGTTTGCTTGACATTTATTAATGCATGACTATAGTTCGCGTTCAAGGAATAACTATTTGTTGTTATTCCAAAGTTTACCGGTACGCTTCCTCGTTTCATTAGATCAGGTGAAGTTAATGTTTACGAGAAACGCAAAGTGGTATTGCTGATAGAGGCGGTGTGTCGATAAGCCGAAGACGTGAATCAATTTTTGATTCGTAGGTACATCAACCCTAAGCAGGAGGCCATTATGGCGGCAAAGAAGAAGGCGACCAAGAAAAAGGCAGCGCCAAAAAAGAAGGTAGCTAAGAAAGCAACGAAGAAGAAAGCAACCAAGAAGAAAGCGGCTAAGAAAGTAGCTAAGAAAACAGTTGCCAAAAAGGCAACCAAGAAAAAAGCGGCTAAGAAAAAGGTAGCTAAGAAAGCAACGAAGAAAAAAGCGGCTAAGAAAAAGGTAGCTAAGAAAGCAACCAAGAAGAAAGCAACGAAGAAAAAAGCGGCTAAGAAAAAGGTAGCTAAGAAAGCAACGAAGAAAAAAGCGGCTAAGAAAAAGGTAGCTAAGAAAGCAACGAAGAAAAAAGCTGCTAAGAAAAAAGCGACCAAAAGAAGGTAAATAGCGCGCGAGCGTTTTTATACCCCATCCGATTTACAAATGGATGAGAAGGCGGCAGGTTTACCTGCCGCCTTTTTTGTTTGGCTAGAGGTTCATTTAGTTACGGCCAAGGGCAGAAACGGGCTCTACTCTCCAACGTGCGCTACCGCGCACCATCGCACTTGGAAACGAAAGATTCACCTGAAAGTCTCTAGCCTCGTTCGCAGGAATATTGACCGCGACCTGTACTGTCGATGAACCCAGCGCCTGGCAATGTTGATCACTCTCGCTCTCATCACTGCAATCATCTAAGCTGATTTTCAACGTCAATTCTGATAACGATGATATTAAAGAGTGATTAAAGACACGGGCACTTAAGTCAAAACTTCCAGCATAGGCGCCGACGACCTCAACGTTACTGATCTCAACCTGACTTGCATCAACGATATTCTGAGCGCTCTCCCGTTCACCGGGTATCACCTGTACCAGCAAAATGCCAACGCCGAGAAAAGCCGCGAGCAGACCGAATGCGAGTCGCGGATACGAACTTGCAGTGATAATTAACGCTAACGCGATAATGCCTAATACAATCCAGTGCATATAATAGAGTTTGTTTTTTAATTATTAAATTTAAGTACAACAGTAATCTAACGCACAACACGCCATGACGCCGTCTTGACGCTGGGGCGACCACTATACCGATATGCAACCTTCTTCTGAAACCACACAACGCAGTCGAAATCATGACATTGCTGAGCAAGCCGCGACAGCAAGGGCGAGTCTGCCGGAACCCTTGGAAAATCGCGAGAAAAATGCACTCATCGACGAAGCCAAGAGGCTTTTGCGGGCTCGGGACGCTGTGTTGGTCGCCCACTACTATGTTGATAGTGATCTTCAGGAATTGGCGGATGCCACCGGGGGTTGCGTCGCTGACTCATTAGAGATGGCGCGCTTCGGGCTTGCGCACCAAGCGAGCACGGTTTTGGTTGCGGGCGTTCGCTTCATGGGAGAAACCGCGAAAATTCTCAGTCCGGAAAAGCAGGTCTTTCTCGTTGAAAGTGCGGCCGAATGCTCTCTCGATTTAGGATGTCCCGTTGATATGTTCGCCGATTTTTGCGATCAACATCCTGACCGGACAGTCGTGGTTTACGCTAACACGAGCGCAGAGGTCAAAGCCCGTGCTGACTGGGTCGTCACTTCATCGATTGCGTTAAATCTTATTCAAGACCTTTCAAACCAAGGTGAAAAAATAATTTGGGCGCCCGACCGTTATCTTGGTGACTACGTGCAACGGCAAACAGGTGCTGATATGTTGCTCTGGGAAGGAAGCTGTATCGTTCACGAAGAATTTAAAGGCGAGGTACTCGAGCAGCTTAAACAATTAAATCCAGACGCAAAAGTGCTCGTACACCCAGAGTCGCCCCCTTCTGTCATTAATTTGGCAGACATCGTCGGCTCGACCGGACAGCTGATTCACGCAGTCGAAACAATGAATGCACCGTTGTTCATTGTCGCAACTGAAGAAGGCATCCTTCATAAAATGCGTCAACGGGCGCCCGGCAAAAATTTCCTCGCAGCTCCCACCGCAGGCGAAGGAGCCACCTGTGAAAGTTGTGCGCACTGTCCTTGGATGAAGATGAACGATCTACAGCGGTTGGTCAACGTGCTCAAATCAGAACAAAACGAAGTCATCGTCGATGAAACCATTCGATCCCAAGCGGCCATACCCATCAAGCGCATGATCGAGTACGGACAAAGCCAAAGAAAATGAGGCATTATCATTAATGCGCTATAAACGTGGTTTAACCGTATCGACCTCGAAACGCACCGGTGTCTTACTGGTTAATCTCGGTACGCCAGAAGCCGCCTCCACCGGCGCGGTTCGCCGTTATCTTGGTGAATTTCTTCACGACCATCGGGTCGTTGAACTTACACGATGGTTATGGTGCTGGATATTGCACGGCATCGTTCTCCGAATTCGACCCAAAAGAAGCGCCGCGGCTTATGCCAAGATTTGGGGTGACTCGGGATCACCGCTAATGGAACACACCCAAGCGATGACGAAGCAACTGGCAACCCTGTTGATGACTGAACATGGGGAGTCGGTTCATGTTGCCATGGCGATGCGATACGGCGAACCTTCAGTTAATTCAGTCATGACTCATCTTGCGAACGAAGGCATATCCCGACTCGTCGTGCTGCCCCTTTATCCTCAGTTTTCCTGCAGCACCTCCGCGTCAGTTTTCGATGCGGTCAATGATGTTTTGAAAAGCTGGCGCAATCTTCCAAGCACCCACCTCATACGGGACTATCATTGTCATCACGGATATCTCGAGGCTTTAACTCAATCTGTTCATGAACATTGGGCGACGCATCCAAAAGGCGAGAAACTCATCATGTCGTTTCACGGCACCCCGCAACGTTATGCTGATCAGGGAGATCCCTACTACGAGCAGTGCCATGCAACGGCGAAGGCGTTGGCGGACCGATTAGCACTCGATTCTGATCAGTGGATGCTAACGTTCCAATCGCGATTCGGAAAAGCGCCCTGGTTGACCCCCTACACTGATAAAACGCTTGAAGCGCTCCCCGCCTCAGGCACCAACAGCGTCGATATTATCTGTCCTGGATTTGCCGCTGATTGTCTCGAAACCCTTGAAGAAATTGCCGAAGAAAATGCGGAGATTTTTGAGAAGGCTGGGGGCGGCACCTTTTCTTATATTCCTTGTCTTAATGCCCGTCAAGATCACATTAAGGCGCTGTCATCGGTCATCCGGCAGGACGTTCCAGGTTGGTTCGCTCCATAACGAAACCTAGCGGACGCCAGATCGCAGTTCATCAATGACGACGCCTGTGTCCGGCCGTTTTTGATGCCATATCCAGAACGATTCTGCTGCCTGCTCCACTAGCATCCCCAGACCGTCAACCGCACTTGCGGCGCCCGCGCTCATTGCCCAGCGCATAAACGCTGTGGGTTGATCAGAATAGGCAAGATCATAAGCAATGCTCCTTGGATGAAACACCTGATTGGAAATATCAGGAAGACCACCGGTTAAGCTTGTTGCGGTCGCGTTAATGACGAGATCGAAAGACCCGGAAATATCCTCAAAAGCGCATGTCTGCACTTTTGCGCCTTTGGCGAGTATCGCGAGGTCCTCTGCTCGGGACAGCGTTCGATTTGTCAGGACTAGACGGCCAATGTTGCGCGACAGAATAGGATGGAGAATCCCGCGTGCCGCGCCGCCAGCACCGATCAAAAGTATTTCAGCGCCAGCGATAGAGGAATCAAGGTTACGTTCAAGATCTTTCATAAACCCGATGCCATCTGTGTTATCACCCAAAATCTGTCCGCGCTGCGAAAACGACAGCGTATTAACCGCACCGGCGAGTGCGGCCCGCTCACTCACCTCATCCGACAAACGGCTCGCGGCTTCCTTGAAAGGTATTGTCACATTAAGGCCCAGAAGTCCTCCTGCCTGCAGATGATGAACCCCTTGCTCAAAAGCGATGGGATCCAGATCAATGGCCTCATAGTCCAACGTGATACCAAACTGGCGCGCGAAAGCATCATGAATGCGGGGCGATTGACTATGGCCGATCGGATGCCCCACCACTGCGCAGCGGCTTACTAATTTTTCGAAATTAAAAATATCGTTCACCGCTGCCTTAACTCCTTTTAGTTGTTAAAAAACGCCATCCATTAAGGATTGGCCCGCAAACTTGTATGATTACCCTCTAAACCAAATTTTAGAGGAAAGTTGGCGGGAAATTTGTCGCAACCGTCCCAATAAAAGCGCGTTACCTTATGGCCATCCTAACCCAACCGCCAGAAATCCCTATTAACGTCACATCAATTGTCGATGCCCATATCGATCGATTAGCCGTTATCGATGAGGCGCTTTATGGAAAAACGCCAGATCACTCTGATGTGAAATCACTCCGTCAGGTCATTGCGGGAAGTGAATTTATCGCGCGCAATCTTGAAACCACAAAAAACCTGTTGAGAGATATTCAGGAATCAGCCGCTCCCCGCCAACCCGGTGAGATTACAAAAACCATTGGTAATCTCGGCGAAGACACTTCCACGCTCATGTCGGAGCTTCGACAAATTCGGAAAATAGAAATCACTCGCTTGGGATGGCGTGATCTGGCGGGTCTTGCGTCTCTTAATGAAGTGATGTTAACCCTCTCTGAACTGGCTGACGCCTCTATCGATGCCGCTCTTTCATGTGCGCATCAGAAAATTCGAGAACAATATGGAAACCCCATAGGCGAGGCCAGCGGCGAGCCTGTACAACTCAGTGTTATCGGCCTCGGAAAACTTGGCGGACGAGAGCTCAACATGTCCTCCGATGTTGATCTCCTTTTTAGTTTCCGTGAATCTGGATACACCGATGGTTCAAAATCAATCAGCAATCATGAATTTTTCTTAAAAGTCGGCCAACACCTTATCGACCTGCTGCAGAGGCCGACCGATCAAGGAATAGTGTTCCGAGTTGATATGCGATTACGCCCAAATGGACGTAGCGGACCCCTCGCGCTTTCCTTTGACGCGCTCGACCATTACTACCTCACCCACGGTCGAGACTGGGAGCGATATGCACTCATTAAAGCCCGGCCCGTGGGCGGCGATACGGATGCCGGCCGAGAACTGATTGAAAATATTCGACCCTTCATCTATCGAAAATATCTCGATTTTGGGGCCATTGATGCCATTCGGCGCATGAAATCCCTCATTGAGCGAGAGCAGTCAAAAAAATCCCTTACCCGGAATATAAAGCTCGGCAGAGGGGGAATTCGGGAGATTGAATTTGTGGTCCAAAGTCACCAATTAATTTTTGGAGGACGCGACAAAAGATTGCAAACCCCGAGTTTCTATCAGGCGCTTCAATTATTGCCTGAGGCGCAGACGCTTTCGCAAGACACTTGTCATCAGCTCAAACAGGCCTATGAGTTCCTTCGCAGCATTGAACATCGCCTGCAGATTTTGGACGACCAGCAGACTCACTCCTTGCCCACTGAAGACGTAAGCCGTGCCCGCATTGCTTTTTCCTCGGGCTTTGGATCCCCGGAGGCGCTCGAACTTGAGCTGGTTACGGTTACCGAAACTGTGCACTCAGTGTTTCAATCTGTATTTAATGAAACAACTGCTGAAGGATCGGAAAAACCGAATTCCGGTTTTGAGGACCTGTGGCGAAGCGCTGTCACTGAACAGGCAGAACCCGAGCAGATAGCTCAGCTCGGCTTTCAGGAGCCTCTACAGATCAAGTCTCTATTAGAGGGTATCCCGCGCAGTCGCTTTTATCAGGCCTTCTCGCGCGAAGGTCGGGAACGACTCGACACATTAATGCCAAAAATCCTTCAGCAATGCCTGGCTTCGGAATATCCTGATACAGCGCTAACGCGTTTGATATTCCTCATTCAGTCCATTGGTCGGCGATCAGCCTATCTCGCGCTTTTATCTGAGAACCCTTTAGCACTGTCACAACTCGTACGACTCGTATGCGCGTCGAGCGAAATCAGTCAATGGATTGCAAAACATCCCGTCATTCTGGACGAGCTGCTCGATCCCATTGCCACTTTTCAGGTAAAAGATCGCCTCGAAATTACCCAAGAACTTCGTACCAAGATGGAACGAGCGGAGACAGACCTAGAGGCCGGAATGGAGGTGCTCCGTGAATTTCGGCAAGCCTATACCCTACGCGTTGCGGCCGCCGATATCGCCGGATTAATCGACACCAAAATAGTGGCTCTCTCACTGAGCGCTCTCGCTGGTGCATTACTTGACGAAAGCTTAAAGCTTGCCGAGGCCACCCTCGACACCGTCGAGCGGCCAAGCGACATTAATCTTGGCATCATCGCCTATGGAAAACTTGGCAGTGAAGAATTAGGTTATCACTCAGACCTCGACATTGTCTTTGTCTTTGATGAATCTTCGGAAAGTGAGACCACTGAACTTTCAGCCAGACGACATTATTATCGACGCCTGGTCCAGCGACTGACGCATATCCTAACCACGCGCACATCGGCAGGAGAAGTCTATGAAATCGATACCCGGCTTCGTCCTAGCGGCAATTCCGGTACGGTCGTAACCCCCTTACGGGTTTACGCCGAATACTTGAAAGAATCAGCCTGGACTTGGGAGCATCAGGCGTTAGTACGAGCGCGACTCGTCGTTGGCCACGAGCCTCTCGAGAGAAAATTTAGCGATATTCGACGAGTCATTCTGTGCCAACCCCGCAACAACGAAAAACTCCATCAGGATCTGTGTCAAATGCGTCAGCGGATGAGAGATCATCATCGATCCGAACACGCTTCAATTGATGATTTCGATCTCAAACACGATCCCGGTGGGTTAATTGATATCGAATTTTTATGTCAGTACATGATCCTTAAACATGCCCCCAATTATCCCGAACTGATCTCTTTTCGTGCCAATCAGCGCGTTATCACGCAACTTCAGAACATCGGCCTCTTCACCGCGAGTGACGCATCGCAGCTTGCGGGCGCCCTAGACATCTATCTCGCAGCAGAAAATGAAATCAAACTCAGACGTGGCGAATCTCGAGTAGCCAACGACAGGTTTGCATCTGAACGTGAAGCCGTACGAGGCGTCTGGAAAAAATTCCTCGGCGCCTGACACCCAAATCTGTGGAGCGATACCGCTGACACCGGCTCAGCGCTTAACCGCAACAATGAGATAAAATCTCCGTATTGGTCAAAAATTAACGGCAATAAAATTGAACATTGGACTGGTGATCGGCTCTTTTCACAAACAGGCATGCGAGGACATGAAAAACGCCGCCTGCGCACAAGCACAACAACTCGGGCTGAATGTGACTGATATTCGGTGGGTGCCCGGATCAATGGAAAAGCCACTGGCGGTTAAGCGATTGCTCACCCAAGTCTCGATCGACGGTGCTGTTGTCCTGGGAATTATTGAGCGAGGCGAAACGGCACATGGCCAAACAATGGGTCAAGCTGTCATACAGAGTCTTATCAACCTCCAGCTAGAGACCAATAAACCGGTTGGCATCGGTATCCTGGGGCCAGGCATCCTGCCCGAACAGATTGCCGACCGGCTCACCCCATATGCACAGGACGCTGTTCGAGCCGTGCACGCCATGTTATCCAGTCATTGAGCCGACGCGCGCCCAAACGTTGTCAGTTTTGTCATAATCCTGTCTGTATTCGGCGCTGTGAACTAACCCACTCTAACGTTTAAGGAAACTACGATGTCTTTTTCAGATCGTGATGGCTTTATCTGGTTCGACGGTCAGATGGTGCCGTGGCGGGAAGCCAAGGTTCATGTCCTAACCCATTCCCTGCATTATGGTCTTGGCGTCTTTGAGGGCGTGAGAGCTTACGAGACCGATCGTGGCACGGCGATTTTCCGGCTCGAAGATCACACCGATCGATTCTTTCGATCGGCTCATATTCTGGGAATGAAAGTGCCCTACGACTCAAAAACCTTGAATGACGCTCAGATTGCGGTCGTTCGTGATAATCAACTCTCTTCTGCTTACCTGCGACCCCTTGCGTTCTATGGGTCTGAAGGCATGGGTATCCGCGCCGATATGCTGGAAACGCATGTGGCAATTGCCACCTGGGAGTGGGGCGCCTATCTCGGCGAGGATGGCCTTAAAAACGGAATCAAAGTGAGGACGTCCTCATTCACCCGCCATCATGTGAATATCACGATGTGTCGCGCAAAAGCCTGTGGCAACTACATCAACTCGATTCTCGCACTGCAAGAAGCCGTCTCCGGGGGCGCTGATGAGGCCCTGATGCTCGACGCCTCAGGTTATGTCATGGAGGGAACGGGGGAGAATATATTTATTATCAGGGACGGTGTCGTCTACACCCCAGACCTCACTTCCGCCCTTGAAGGCATCACTCGCGACACGATTATCCAACTGATCAAAGAAGCCGGCATGAGCCTTGTTGAAAAACGAATCACCCGTGACGAAGTATATGTTTGCGATGAAGCTTTCTTTACCGGCACCGCTGCAGAAGTCACACCGATCCGCGAGCTCGACGGTCGACAGATCGGTAGCGGCACGCGTGGGCCCATTACGGAGTTAATTCAGAGCCGTTATTTCGACTGCGTCCACGGTCGTGACACTCTCCATGATGACTGGCTAACCTTCATTTGAACCGAGTCTTTTGATCATGAACGAATCAGTCCCTTATCAGGGCAATCACAAAAATCGGAAGGACGTTGTCCATCGCATCTATTCGGAAGATCTGCCGCTGCACTGTCCACCCGATAATACCGAGCTCTGGAGTCAGCACCCCCGGGTTTTTCTTCCAATCGCCCCCGGTCAAACCGCCCTTTGCCCTTACTGTGGAAATCAGTTCTTTCTACCCAAGGGTGACACTTAGCGCCATCACGCAGGCGCACTGTGGACACTCCTTCAAAAACGCTCGTCATCGGTCCCGCCTGGGTGGGCGATATGGTGATGGCGCAAAGCTTGTGCGGTTATCTTAAAACTCAAAATCCTGGCATTGAAATCTCAGTCGTTGCACCCGCAAATACCGCCCCGATAGCCAAACGAATGCCGGCGGTGCATGATGTGATCGAAACAACGTTTGCACACGGGCGCCTTCATCTCAAAGCAAGATGGCGTATCGGCCATTCATTGAAAAAGCAGGGCTTTAGCCAAGCATTCGTTCTGCCCGGGTCGCTCAAATCGGCTTTGGTTCCTTTTTTTGCGGCGATCCCGTTACGCACGGGTTATTCCGGAGAGCCAAGGTGGGGGCTCATCAATGATTGTCGTCCCAAACCACAACATAAACGGGATCTGATGGTTGATCGATTTATCAATCTAGCGCGAACGAAACCATCTATGCAAAACATTGCTTTTCCTGCGCCGCGGCTTGAAGCCGATTTATCAACACCTCAAACCATATTTAAACGACTCAATAAAAAAATAAAAGCCAAGCCCGTTCTCGCACTGTGTCCAGGGGCTGAATTTGGCCCCGCCAAACAATGGCCTCCTGCATCGTTTGCCAGCCTCGCAAATCACGCCGCGGCACATGAATGGCAAGTATGGCTAATGGGCGGACCCGGGGATCAAAAAATCGCAAACGAAATCATGGCGTCGTGCCAAGTCAAAACTGCGGTCATTAACCTCGTCGGACAAACCACGATTGTGGAAGCTATCGACCTATTAGCCTCTGCCGATGCGGTTGTCAGTAACGACTCAGGCCTGATGCATATAGCAGCCGCGACCAGTACACCTGTTGTTGGAATTTTTGGCTCTTCCAGCGAGCAGCATACCCCCCCACTTGGCGATAACGCGGCTTCAGTTTTTAACCCGATCGACTGCCGACCCTGTTTTGCCCGACAATGCCCGCTTGGGCATACCAGGTGCCTCTCCGAGCTTCATGCCGATAACGTGATTAACGCGCTATCCAAACTGCTGGCTCATTCCTCACCCCAGCTCACGATATAATTTCAAAAAATCCAACAAGGCCGTCTTTTGTCTTCTTCTCCTCTCAATATCCTCGTCACCGGCGGAGCCGGATATATCGGCTCTCACACCGCCCATCAACTGATCACTGCCGGGCATCGTGTCACCGTAGTCGATACGCTTTATAGCGGGCATCTCTGGGCGATTCCCGAAAACGCGGCTTTCCATCAGATTGATGCCGGTAACCGAGAGGGGATGCTTGAAATCATGCGGGCTAACGCTTTTGACGCCATCATTCATTTTGCCGGCCATATCGTGGTTCCAGAGTCAGTTGAACATCCAGGCAAGTATTACCAAAATAACGTTGTGGCCTCTTTCAATCTCATTGAATGTGCGCAAAAAAGTGGAATCGGGTTATTTGTGTTTTCATCCAGTGCGGCTGTTTACGGAAACCCGTCGTCGATTCCGGTAAACGAGGACGCACCGCTGGCGCCGATTAATCCTTACGGCCGAACAAAACTGATCACCGAATGGACCCTGCAGGATATCGCTTCTGGGTCCAGCAGTAACAAACCCCTTCGATACGTCGCGTTGCGCTATTTCAATGTGGCAGGCGCTCAAATTGAGGGTCATTTGGGCCAATCGACGCCTGAGGCGACACACCTAATCAAAGTCGCTTGCGAGGCGGCATGCCAAAAACGCTCAGGCGTTGAGATTTTTGGCACCGATTACGATACGCCAGACGGCACATGCGTTCGCGATTACATTCATGTCGAAGATCTCGCTGCCGCTCATCTACAAGCGCTTGATTATCTTGGGGCCGGTGAACCATCAACCATCATCAACTGTGGTTACGGGCATGGATATAGCGTTCGGCAAGTTCTTGATACGGTGCAAAAAATTAACGGAGCCGATTTTCCAATTCAAGAGTCCAAGAGACGGCGGGGCGACCCAGCCCAACTCATTGCAGACAATCAAAAAATTCGTAATCTGCTCGATTGGAAGCCTCGTTATGACAGTCTCGAGGTGATCTGTGAAACGGCGTTGAACTGGGAACGAAACGGCAATCGATCGGTTTCGGTAACAAGGTAAACTAGTGTGCTATTAACAAACCCTTCAACGGGGTTATCGCCATGAAACTAGCGCTTTGCCTGTATAAATATTTCCCGTATGGCGGCCTTCAACGCGATTTTCTTCGAATTTTAAAAGAATGCCAGGGTCGTGGTCACGAGGTGTCCGTTTATACCTCGGAGTGGCAAGGTGAAAAACCAGACAACATTCAGTTGAATGTTCTCAAATCAAGTCGAGTCGGTGGCAATCATGTGCGGGATCGTCGCTTCTTTAACCAGATGCAAAAAGCAACCAAGCAAGTGCACTTCGACGCGATTGTGGGCTTCAACAAAATGCCTGGGCTGGATGTCTACTACGGAGCGGACTTCTGCTATCTCGGGCGCACGGCGCCCCAGTACGGCCCATTTTATCGCCTCACCCCGCGCTATCATCATCTTTACACTTTCGAGCGGGCCGTTTTTAGTCGAGACAGTCGAACTGAAATTCTCTCACTCTCGGAGCGGGAGAAATCCGTCTATCAGCAGTACTACGGTACACCCGAAGAACGGTTTCATTTGCTGCCGCCAACGCTCGATTTAGATCGCCGACCCATCGCCGATCGGCAACGGGTCAGCGCAAAACTGCGCGGTGAACTTGGCGTCAACGCATCTGATGTCCTTTTATTATTCGTCGGTTCAGGGTTTAAAACAAAAGGTCTCGATCGTGCCATCGTCGCACTTGCAAGCCTATCCAAAGATGCCTTAAGTAAAACCCATCTGATTGTCGTCGGCCAGGATCAACCGACACCCTACTTAAGGCTTGCACGCAAGTTAGGGGTTGGGGAGCGAATTAAGTTTCTGGGCGGTCGAATGGATATTCCCGAACTGCTTGCCGCTGGTGATTTACTCATTCATCCGGCCTATATGGAAAACACCGGCACCATTTTGCTCGAAGCCATCGCGGCTGGCCTGCCCGTTATCGCGACCGACGTCTGTGGCTATGCCGGCCATATCAAAAAAGCCGATGCTGGTGCTGTTTTACCGTCTCCTTTCGATCAAAAATTACTCAACAAAAATCTAAATGACGCGCTGCTTACAAGCACCCGGGAACACTGGTCAGCCAACGGCTTAAGCTATGGCGCTCAATCCAGTCTTTATCACATGCCCCAAACCGCAGCGAACGCCATTGAATCCATTGTTCTGAAAAACAAGCAATCACGAACTGAGTCTCAAAATGGGACTGTGGAGCCGTGGGTCTATCTGCGCCACGATCTCGAAAGACTGGGTCAGTTTGACCAAATTATGTCGCTTGACGGCGAAATCTTTCGCGAGGCGCCGGGACGGAAAACTGTCCGGTTCAAAAAAAACGAACGAAATTATTTTTTGAAGACGCACACCGGAGTGGGATGGCAAGAGATTCTCAAAAATCTTTCCTATTTGCGCTTGCCCGTCCTCGGCGCAATGAATGAGTGGCACGGCGCGCACCATCTACAACGACTGGGTATCGGCACTTTGAGCATCGCGGGCTATGGAACCGCAAGCGGCAATCCGGCTCGCCGCCAGTCATTCATCATCACCGATGAGATCACGAACGCACAAAGCCTCGAAGAATTTTGTAGTCACTGGAAACAAAATCCGCCAAGACGCCCGCATGACGTTCGATTCAAACGCTGGCTAATCCAGCAACTTGCGCAGACCGCCCGACAACTCCATCACAGCGGCGCTAACCATCGAGATTTTTATCTCGTTCATTTTTTACTCCAGCCCGGGTTTGAGAATGGACACATCAGCGCGGACCAGAGTCGTTTAGCCGTTATCGACCTGCACCGCATGCAACTGCGACGAAACACGCCAAAGCGATGGCGGATCAAAGATGTGGCGGGCCTGCACTACTCCAGCATGGATCTTGGCCTCACGCGCCGTGATTTACTGCGATTTATGAAAATTTATACGCAAAGCCCTTTAAGAGAAACGCTCGGCCAAAAGTCAGACTTCTGGCCGCGGGTTAATCGTCGGGCACTTCGCCTGTATCAGACAGAACAGCGTCGAGCGCCCTCTGTAAAACTGGCGGCTCACTCAACTCCTGTCAAGAATCATCATCCGGACCGAGCCAGGAGCGTGTGACAGTACGTCATCCTTCCAACGCCAAGAACACATTTTCACGCTTAAGTGAAGATGTGTCTGAATGGCAGCACGGCAATCTTCGCGGACATTTTTTTTCCCGTCACCGTTCTCCACTTTTGGAGCATCTTCTCAAATATCCTGATGCGCCGTTTTCTGTTGCCGATGCCTGCATTCTCAAGGCCGATATAAAAACGGCTCTTGCGTTAACCTCTTTCGATGGAAAACAATTCGTGGTCAAACGGTACAACGTCGCAAACATTTTTCATCAAATCCGACTGGCTTTCCAAAACTCACGAGCAAAAAACAACTTTGCCTTTGCGAGGCTACTCAGTGAAATCGGCATTCCCTCCATTCAACCGGTGGCTTGGGTTCAAGAACGTGTTCATGGCCTACGGGCGCGATCATGGTTTATCTATGAACACATTGATGACGAGTTGAGCGCCCACCCACTGACGGACCAGTCGGATGTTAACGTTATCGATCATGCGCTTTACCAAATGACGCAGAACCTGGTGGTCATGCGCAGGCATCGACTTTCTCATGGCGACATGAAGCCGCCCAATCTTCTACACGCCCGCGATCGCGTTGTGCTGATTGATCTTGATGCCATGCAACAACACAAATCCCAGCATCAGTGCGACCGCGCGCTTGCTAAAGATATATCCCGCTGGATGCGATGGTGGCGCTCTGATTACCCGCAACCAACGATCAGTCAAAAATCGGAAAAAATGCTCAAAAATGCGGGTTTCGAGGTGCCCAGTAGCTAATCTTCAGGGGTATTAAATCGTATACGAGCCGCAAAAAAAGGATGGTCTGAAGGGCCGACAGGGGTCGACCATGCCTTTTCGATAGCGAGACCCCGAACCAAAATCATATCCACCCGGCGCGTATCACTTTCAATACTCGACAGCGCATCAACTGCGTCACCGGGAATCAGTCTCGTCATAGCGGGGTGGCTGGTCGGCGCATTGAAATCGCCCAGCAAAATCGCTCGCGGATAACGTTTAAATGCCTCCATGACCGCCTCTAGCGGCCGCTCCCCTTCCGAGGGTTTTGAAAGATGCGTGTTCAAAATATGAAAGCTGCCTTCGGGCGAATTAAACTGATAGACAGAAAAATTTCGATGCGCGCGACCTGTCGATGGGAATATTGGCATAGTCCACCAGTTCTTGATCGAATAGACACTAACAAGGGCGTTGCCTCGCTGCGGAAAAAAAAGAAGCTTGCGGGTGGGCGTAAAATGCCCCACGCGCTGAAGGATCGTACTCAGGAGTTTGGCCTGATCACGCCAGCGAAAAATACGGGTCCCCTCTACTTCCTGAAGCGCCACAATATCGCAATCGCGAATCACCGCCGCTATCCGGCTTAAATCCTTTAGGCCGTCCACACCCTTAGCGCGATGGATGTTGTAGGTGCCAACCGTGAACGTCTGATTCCCATTTGGAAACGAATCCTCTCCTGTTGATAATGACTCACCGGCCCGGGCTTTTACGGGCCAGGCGCGAGTGGCGATAAAAAGTCCCGCCAATAGCAATAAAATCAGGAAAATCATCGCCAGCATTATCAGGGCGCTCATGAACTTGTTCGTCGAAAAAAATCAGCGTAACGCCAATCGGTCTGGGTTGACTATACTTGTTTGGCACATTCAAAAGTCACCAAAGAGTCGCGACGAGTGGCTTCGCTGACGGCTTCACTAAAGTGCCGATAATTTAAACGATCCGGACCGCATTGTGACGGGCCATGATCTCTTACGGAAAACATCAACATGAAAACCGCTTTTGCCAGTGATGCCCGGTTTATGGATCATGACACCGGTATTGGGCATCCTGAGCGACCCGCCCGACTTTCACACACGTTGGCGCATCTCAAAAGCAAGCCGTGGTTCTCGTCTTTGCACATGATGAATGGGGTAGAGTGCAATCGTGATCAAATTTCATCTATGCACGATGAAGGTCTGATCGATCGTGCGCAAACCAGTTGCGCGCAAGGTCTTTCTTATCTGGATTCGCCAGACGTCGTGATTAGTCCCGACTCATTTGATATTGCGCGCCTCGCGGTGGGCACGGTCCTCTCATTAAGTGATGCAATTGTCAGTGGTCAAGTGAATAACGGATTTGCATTAATTCGCCCGCCGGGTCACCACGCCGAACAAAATGAAGCGCTGGGCTTTTGTCTTTTCAATAATATTGCCATTACCGCTCGACACCTCCAACAGCAACACGGACTCGAAAGAATTCTGATTGTTGATTGGGATGTGCACCATGGCAATGGCACTCAACACTTATTTGAAGAAGACCCCAGCGTTTTTTTTATCAGCACGCATCAATATCCTCACTACCCCGGCACCGGATCGCGCTCGGAAGACGGCATAGGCGCAGGACAGGGCGCAACACTCAATTGCCCAATGAACGCCGGCACGGGCGATGATGATTACAGAGATGCATTCCGCGAAAAAATATTGCCGGCAATACATCATTTCAAGCCTGACATGATTTTGATCTCCGCAGGATTTGATGCCCATCGTGCTGACCCCTTGGGAAGCATCAACCTGAGCAGCGAACACTACGCCTGGATGACCACTCGATTGATGGAGTGTGCAGATCAATACTGTGAGGGGCGAATTTTATCCGCGCTGGAGGGGGGTTACGACTTAGACGCACTTGCTGAAAGCGTTGGCATTCACCTCGCGACCCTGAACGAGCAGCCCGCAATCTTCAAATCCTCAAAAGACAGTGTCTAAACCTTAACCAGTGCAAGAACAACGGAGAGCGTCACAAGCGAAACCCCCGTGCTGATCACCGCCGCGCTACCCGCCAGAGGCTGGGCACACTTATACCGTTCGGCAAAAAGGTAGCTATTGATCCCGACCGGGAGTGCCGCCATCACAACCATCACCGCCTGCCAAAGAGGAGGTAGGCCAAGCGCCCCGGCCACTTGCCAAACTAATAGTGGTAGCAGTACGTTTTTCACCACCACGATAATGGCAACAGATCGCAGCACGCCTCGAATCGGATAAAAGCTTAACGCAGCGCCCACGGTAAATAGCGCCGCAGGGCCTGCCGACTGACCGATCAGATCAAGAGACTTGAATAACACTGGAGGCAACGTAACTCCGACAATATTCATCACCGCGCCAAGTCCAATACCCAATAAAAATTGATTACGGATCACACTCTTCAGGACCGGCCATTGTTTCGGGTCACGATGTTCACCGGCACGAGCTCGCTCTTGAATCAAAATCATAATAGGGAAAAAAAGTGGTGCCTGAAAAGCAACCAAGATGAAAAGCGGTACCGTAGCCTCATCGCCAAACGCCATTAAAACTAAAGGGATCCCCAGCGGAATAAAATTTCCATAGCTGGAACAAAATGCAAAAATCCCCGCTGTCGCGTCATCACGAAGCCAAAATCGGGCCACGAAAAAAATACTAATCAACAATCCAATTGCGCATCCGAAATATCCCATCACACCCCGCCAGGGAAGCATCTCGGGAAGCGTAACCACGCTCATCGATTTAAATAGCAGCAAAGGGACAGCGATATTGAAGACGTAAATCGACAGTCCCTGAACAGACGACTCACCGATCCAGCGGCGGATACCCACACCATAGCCGAGCGCAATGACCAGAAAAATCGGCAATACGACTTCAACCACTGGGGAGAGAATCACCATTTGAGCAACACGCGTCCCGATTCGCTCGGCGCTATCCCGACCTCGCGTGGTAAACGCCCATTAAATCCCGTTAAGTTCATTTGCCTTGATTATGCCTAAGCGGTAGATTAGCGGTTATCAATGCCCTATTTGGGGCATTTTGATATTGGGCGTTGAAAGGGAAGAGTAACTGGATAAACTCGCGCATCGAGAGACCGGGGGGAGCTGAAATCCCCGGGCCGAGTGCCGGCGAAAATCACCCTGGAGCCGCTGACCGAACCGCTTCGTTGTTCCAAGCGCAATAGACTCAGCCGACTCACCCGCGAAAAGGGTGCGGAGCAAGAAATTGTTCCAAGACCAAAGCAAATCGTTGCTTGGTGAAGCCGGGTGGTACCGCGCGCGGATTACTCTTCCCCGAGTGATTTCGAATCGCCCCGGAATTAAACCCAAATGGGGTACACCGAAAGCGCGACAAATATGAGTTTTAGCAAAGTTAATTCCCGTTATGACGGCCCTGCACTCGAGCAGCATATCCTGGACTTCTGGCGAGCCGAAAATGTTTTTGCCCGCAGCCTAGAGCAAAGCGCCGACAGGCCTCTTTTTTCATTTAACGAGGGCCCCCCGACCGCCAACGGCAAACCGGGTATTCACCACGTCCTGGCGCGCAGTTTCAAGGATATTTATCCACGATTTAAAACCATGCGTGGTTTTCATGCCCCCCGAAAAGCAGGATGGGATACACATGGTCTGCCGGTTGAGCATGAGATCGAAAAAGAACTGGGCATCTTCGACAAAAAAGAAATCGAAAAACAAATTGGCGTTGAGGAATTTACCCGTCGCTGTCGCGAATCCGTCATGCGCTATATCGGTGATTGGGAGAAGATGACCGAGCGAATGGGCTTCTGGGTTGATCTCGAGCAGGCCTACTACACCCTGGACAACCGGTATATTGAGTCTGTCTGGCACCTGCTGAAGACGATATGGGACAAGGGGCTCATCCAACAGGACTATAAAGTGGTGCCTTACGATCCTCGGATCGGCGCGACGCTCTCATCCCATGAGGTCGCCCAGGGCTACAAAGAAACCGTGGATCCATCGATCACGGTTAAGTTTGAGCTGTTAGATGGCAGCGCAACCTTCCTCGTTTGGACCACAACCCCCTGGACACTGCCATCAAACCTCGCACTCGCTGTGGGCGACGACATCGACTACGTTTATGTTGAGCTGGACGGGCAGACCCTAATATTGGCCGAGGCTCGAGTAAATGAAGTGCTCAAAGAGGCGCCGATCCAGATCGTCAAAACGGTTAAGGGTCGCGAACTGGTGGGGATGCGCTACCAAAGACTATTTGATTACCTGGAGGCCCCGGGCGATATTTGTCGAGTGCTGTCAGCCGACTTTGTAAGCACCGAGGATGGGACCGGCATCGTCCATGTCGCGCCCGCTTATGGTGTCGATGATCTCGCGCTCGGGCAAGCGAACGGACTCCCGGTCGTTCATGGGGTCGGGCTTGATGGACACTTCGTTGATGCCGTCACCCCGGTTGCGGGCAAATTTTTTAAAGAGGCGGACTCCGACATTATTCGTATTTTGGCAGACCGCGAGATCCTGTTTAGAAATGAGCAATACACGCACAACTATCCTTTTGGATGGCGAACCGGCGACCCGCTCATCTACTACGCGAAAAACGCATGGTATATCCGCACGACCGCCGTTCGCGATCGCATGGTTGCGCTCAATCAAACCATCAACTGGGTGCCCAAATCTATTCGCGATGGTCGTTTTGGAAATTGGCTGGAAAATAACATCGACTGGGCGCTATCCCGTGAGCGCTTTTGGGGAACGCCGTTACCCCTTTGGACTGACGGTGACGGTGACTACATTTGTATCGGCTCACTCTCAGAACTCGAAGCCCTGTGTGGCACCTCGCTCTCTGAGACTGATCTCCATCGACCGGCCATCGACGAGATTGTCTTTACGCATCCGGAAAATGGCCGCACCTACCGACGGGTCCCCGAGGTCATCGACTGCTGGTTCGATTCGGGCGCCATGTCCTACGCACAATGGCACTATCCGTTTGAAAACGAGCAAACGTTTGAGCAGCATTTTCCGGCGGACTATATTTGTGAAGCCATCGATCAAACAAGAGGCTGGTTTTATAGCCTGCACGCTATTGCGTCGTTGGTCTCCGACAGCGTTGCCTATCGAAATTGCATCTGCCTCAGTCACATCGTGGATAAAGACGGCAAGAAGATGTCGAAATCGGTCGGGAATATCGTTAATCCCTACGACGTTTTCGATCATATCGGAGCCGACCCCCTGCGCTGGTATTTCCTCGCCCGACTGGCGCCTGAAAGTCAAAAACGCATTTCAGTCGATATTATTCGCGAGGTCGCCAGCTCATTCGTCAACACCCTTTGGAATAGTTACGCCTTTTTTACGTTATATGCGTCCCTCGACGATGTCGATTTGACACATGATATTCCGGTACGAGAGCGGCCCGAGATCGACCGATGGGCCCTCGCACTGCTCCACCATACGGTTGAAACCACCACCACCGCGCTCGATTCTTACGACGCAAGAAAAGCCGGGCAAGCCATTGAAAGTTTCGTCGACCAACTGAGTAACTGGTACATCAGACGAAACCGGAGACGGTTCTGGAAAAGTGAAGCGGGCAGTGATAAACAGTCGGCTTACCTGACGCTCTACCAATGTCTTGAAACGCTGCAAAAACTGATCGCGCCTTTTATGCCGTTTCTGGCTGAGGCGATATACCAGAATCTGACCCGAGCACAAAACCCTGATTCACCGTTAAGTATCCACATGACCGACTGGCCGGAAGCGCATGCGGAATGGCAGGACACACCCCTTCGTGAAGCCACTGAAATTGTTCAGGGCGTTGTAGCGCTCGGTCGCGCCGCGCGGGAAGAAAGTCAGGTGAGAGTCCGTCAACCTTTGTCCCAGCTTTTGGTCAGGACTCCCACTGAAACCGCTCGCGCAGCAGTCTGTGAGCATGAATCACAGATCCTCGATGAATTAAACGTCAAATCCCTGACCTTTATTGCCAATGATGCCGAGCTGGTCAGCTACCGAATCAAGCCCAATCTGCCACGACTCGGAAAACGTTACGGCAAACAGATTCCCGCTATTCGAGAGGCCCTCGCAAACGCTGAGGGCAGCGCAATCGCGGGTGCCCAAGCCGAGGGAAGACCAATCACGCTTGAGGTTTCCGGGCAGTCCATTACGTTTGAGCCTGAAGATCTTCTCATTGAAACTGAATCAGCCGCTGGATATGCCTGTGCCGAATCGAGCGGCACCCTGGTGGCGCTCGACACCACACTCAACGACACCCTGCTCCGAGAGGGGTTGGCCCGGGAAATCGTTAGAACCGTGCAGGATGGCCGAAAACAAGCGGGTCTTGAGGTTTCCGATCGTATACGGCTACACGTCAGTGGAGACGAAACCATTCAAAAAGTGATCAGCGAGCACCAGTCTTGGATCATGAGTGAGACGCTAACGACCGAGTGGAGCCTCGCACCATTGGAGACCGGATTCTCTCTTGAGAAGAATCTAGACGCCCAAAATTGGCTGATCTCACTGGAACGGCTCACATGATGGGACAGAGATGGGATAAAACCCAACAACCGAAAAATTAACAAAGGGAGATTG
The DNA here is from genome assembly GCA_051201575.1 of Arenicellales bacterium nBUS_48. GTDB lineage: Bacteria > Pseudomonadota > Gammaproteobacteria > Arenicellales > UBA868 > UBA868. Next base: position 2,726,000 of record CP179197.1, read on the forward strand.
AAGGCGAGGGGTCTGCTAAACTTTTTGTCTGAAAATCAAAACAATCATGATTAGTATCAACGGAGGCGTCCATGGCGAGTAGTTTTCTTTTCACATCCGAATCTGTATCCGAAGGCCATCCTGACAAAATGGCAGATCAAATCTCAGACGCGGTTCTGGACGCCATGCTGGCTCAGGACAAAAACTCCCGAGTCGCCTGCGAAACACTCGTGAACACCGGGCTCGCCGTGATTGCGGGAGAGGTCACCAGCAACGCCGAGGTCGATCTCGCACAAACCGTACGAGACACCATCACCGAAATTGGCTACACATCCTCGGAGATGGGATTTGATGCCGCAAGTTGTGCAGTGATGGTCACCCTCGATAAGCAATCTGTAGATATCGCGCAGGGAGTCAATGAGGGTGAAGGCCTCGATCGGGAACAAGGTGCCGGGGATCAGGGCCTGATGTTTGGGTATGCCTGCAACGAAACTGACGTGCTGATGCCTTTTCCGATTACTTATTCCCATTTACTGGTCAAACGCCAGTCAGAAGTTCGAAAAAGCGGCGCCCTGTCGTGGCTACGGCCCGACGCCAAAAGTCAGGTGTCCGTACGCTACGAAGACAACAAACCCGTCGCGATTGATACGGTTGTCCTGTCTACCCAGCACGACGAAGAAATCGATCACGCCACATTGAGTGACGCCGTGATTGAAGAAATCATTAAACCCGTACTCCCCGCCAACATGATTAGCGCAGAAACCCGGTTTCTGGTGAATCCCACCGGACGTTTCGTCATCGGCGGTCCTCATGGCGACTGCGGATTAACCGGTCGAAAAATCATTGTAGACACCTACGGTGGCTCAGCCCACCACGGTGGCGGCGCGTTTTCCGGAAAAGACCCCAGCAAGGTGGACCGATCTGCCGCTTATGCCATGCGCTATGTGGCCAAAAACGTGGTGGCAGCCGGTCTCGCCGAGCGATGCGAGGTCCAGGTCGCTTACGCCATCGGTGTCGCAGAGCCCGTCTCACTCATGGTGAATACCAGTGGAACAGCCAAGATTCCCGAAGAAAAAATAGAAGCACTGATTCACGAGCACTTTGACCTACGCCCAAAAGGCATTATCGAAGATCTCAATCTACTGCAGCCCATCTACCGGCCCACAGCGGCGTACGGGCATTTTGGCCGTAACGATGCAGGATTTCCGTGGGAACAAATCGATAAAGCTGGGGCTTTGAAGGCGGCGAGCGGTTTATAGCCCTCGTCTACGGTAAAATAGCTGTGAAGAGAGTCTAGGGGAGAGCCTTAGACTCCTGCCATATTTTTCAGGCGCCGCCGAGGAGCGTTGCAACGGGTAGCTACCCGCCAGGCTCGGAATTACGCGTCTTTAACCAACTACGCTCAGTGAACATGGAGAAGCAACCATGAACGCTGTGATAAAACCAGAGTCCGATCAGGACTTCATCGTCGCCGATATGTCGCTTGCCGCATTTGGCCGTAAAGAAATGGCCATTGCCGAGACCGAGATGCCGGGTCTGATGGCGCTGCGCGAGAAGCACGGCACAGATCAACCACTGAAAGGAGCGCGCATTGCAGGCAGTCTGCATATGACCATCCAGACGGCGGTTTTGATTGAGACGCTTGCTGCACTCGGCGCCGATATTCGTTGGGCATCGTGCAACATCTTTTCAACGCAGGATCACGCGGCAGCCGCGATCGCAGAAGGCGGCACGCCTGTGTTCGCTTATAAAGGCGAAACGCTCGAAGAGTACTGGGCCTACACGCATCGCATTTTCGAATGGAGCGATGGTGGCACGCCGAACATGATTCTCGACGATGGCGGAGATGCCACCCTTCTCGTCAATCTGGGCACTCAGGCAGAACAAGACCCGTCGGTCCTTGATAATCCCACCAGCGAGGAAGAAGTCGCTTTATTTAATGCTATCCGCGCGCGCCTTAAAACGCACCCGGGTTGGTACTCCAATATTCAGGGCAACATTCTGGGCGTCACCGAAGAAACCACAACCGGTGTTAAGCGCCTGTATCAGCTGGAAAAGTCAGGTGACCTGCCTTTCCCGGCGATTAACGTGAACGACTCTGCGACAAAATCAAAATTTGATAACCTCTACGGTTGCCGTGAGTCCCTCGTCGACAGCATCAAACGGGCAACCGACGTGATGGTCGCCGGTAAACTCGCCGTGGTGCTCGGATACGGTGACGTTGGCAAAGGATCCGCACAATCATTGCGGGGACTGGGCGCGACCGTCTGGATCACAGAAGTCGATCCGATCTGTGCGCTGCAAGCCGCAATGGAAGGCTATCGCGTCGTGACAATGGATGAAGCGGCAAGTCAGGCCGACATCTTCGTGACGGCAACAGGCAATTACCAGGTCATTAATCATGATCACATGGCCGCCATGAAAGATCAGGCGATCGTGTGCAATATCGGTCACTTTGACAACGAAATTGATTGCGCCTCCCTCGAACAGTATGAGTGGGAGAACATTAAGCCGCAGGTTGACCATATCATCTTCCCGGACGGCAAACGCATCATTTTGCTGGCGCAGGGTCGTCTGGTAAACCTCGGTTGTGCCACAGGCCATCCGAGTTTTGTCATGTCAAGCTCGTTCACCAATCAGACGCTGGCGCAGATTGAGCTCTTCAAGAATCGTGACCAGTATAAAAACGAGGTTTATGTTTTACCCAAGCATCTTGATGAAGCCGTGGCCAGACTTCATCTTGAAAAAATCGGGGTCAAACTCACCACGCTAACGGAAGAACAAGCCGCCTACATTGGCGTCTCGCAAGAAGGTCCTTTCAAGCCCGAGAACTATCGCTACTAAATCTCGGTTCGGGTCTTCAGCGCTGTAAATAAAAAGCCCCCGAAGTTTCGGGGGCTTTTTTTATTGCGTCTGTAAACCTGAGCTCATGCCAACAGGCTTGGGGTGCGTTGATGCTCGAGGTGATCGATGCTGTCTTTAATAAACAGCTTGCGTTTTTTCAGGCGCTGCATCTGTAAATCATCTATTCGGAGATTATCAGAAAGCGCAATTAACGCTTTATCCAACGCGCGATGCTCCGATCGCAATTCTAAAATTCTCTGACTCAAGTCATTGTCCTGTGCTTCGTTCATATCAGTAGGTCTCCATCAAGTACTCGCTGTTTCCGAACTTCCACTTTCTACGGCAAAACCGCGACATCAGAAGACAAAAAGCTTTTCGACGTTCATGTTCGCGACCTGACCGTATGTTTTCATCCTACTCCTTTTACGCTTTGATTTCATGATTAAAAAATCATCAGGTTTTAGTGATTTGACTCTTTTTTAAACAATATTTTCAATTCAAAAATATATAATTACGCGGTATTTTTAATTTATTTTGGGTCATAAACCCAAAATATTTCCGAATTCATAAAAGGGCATTGCAATGGCAACGTGGGAGAAAATTTTACTGGGCGTCCTCGCACTGCTCATCATCCTGTGGTTTTTCCCGGGGGTTAAAACCATGATGCGTGAAAAGCCAGGAAGCGCCAAAAGATTGGCCCGCGGTGATCATTCCACTCATCGCGGTCGTTGCTTTTGTTATTTTTCTCATCGCGATGGTGGCGTGATGACATCGGATCAGAAAAACAATCGGATTTATTTGAAGGACTATGCGGCGCCTGATTTTCATATTCCGAAAACCGAACTTGAATTCGACCTTAATAAAAATCGCACCCGGGTCCGGTCCCGTCTACAAATCGAGCGAAATGGTGCGCATCATCGTCCCCTCGTGCTGCACGGTGAAAAACTTGACCTCATTAGTGTTTCACTGAATAACCAAAAACTGAATGGCAACGACTGGGTGCGTTCGGACAGCACGCTCACGCTCGACCTTGACACCGATCACACCGTTCTCGAGATTGAAACCGAAATTAATCCGACTGCAAATTCGGAACTCTCAGGGCTTTATGCGTCTGCCGATACCCTGTGTACCCAATGCGAACCAGAGGGCTTTCGGCGCATTACTTATTTTCTCGATCGACCGGATGTGCTCTCTCAATATCGCGTCACCATGCGAGCGCTCAAGTCGGATTATCCGGTCTTGCTGTCCAACGGCAATTTAATCGAAACCCGCAATGAGGGCGATCATCACACGCTCGTTTGGGTGGACCCACATCCCAAGCCCAGCTATCTCTTCGCCCTTGTGGCGGGGCGTCTTGAGTTTCTGGAGAACCGGTTTACGACACAATCCGGGACTGAGGTTCAGCTCAGGGTCTATGCTCGCTCACGAGATCTTTCGCAGTGCCATTACGCCCTCACCGCGCTTCGGGACTCAATGGCCTGGGATGAGAAAACCTACGGTCGGGAATACGATCTGTCGCAGTACAACATTGTTGCAGTTGAAGATTTCAATATGGGGGCGATGGAAAACAAAGGTCTCAATGTCTTCAATACCCGGTATGTGCTGGCCCTACCCGAAACAGCAACGGATCATGACTATCGATCGGTTCGTGATGTGATCGGACATGAGTATTTGCATAATTGGTCGGGCAATCGTGTCACCCTTCGCGACTGGTTTCAATTAAGTCTCAAGGAAGGCTTCACGGTTTTTCGGGAACAGCAGTTCAGTGCCGATCATGGATCCGCGGGGGTCAAACGAATAGAAGACGCCAACCTGGTGCGCACCCAGCAATTTCGCGAGGATGCAGGGCCCATGACCCATCCGGTTCGCCCCGAATCTTTCGTCGAAATCAATAACTTCTACACCTTAACGGTCTACATCAAGGGCGCCGAAGTTGTTCGCATGCTTAGTCAACTTGTTGGCGAAGCGAATTTCTTTAAAGGGTGTACGCACTACTTCGAGCACCACGATGGCCAGGCCGTGACCACAGATGACTTTGTGAGCGCCATTGAACATGCCAGTGGCGCTGACCTGAACCAGTTTCGACGTTGGTATGATCAATCGGGCACGCCTCGACTTTGCGCGCGAGGCAGTTTTGACGCGGAACACAGCCGCTATCATCTCTGGATGGGACAAAGTAATCCGGACCGCTCCGGTCATGATCAACCGCCCCTACAAATACCGGTCGCAGTCGCTTTGTTTGATCAGTCGGGCAATCCAGTTGAAACCACCCAAAGCGGGAACACCCCCAAGCGCCATGAGCATATGCTCGAACTCAAAGAAACCGAGAGCACCTTTATTTTCGAAGGCGTTGCCCACCCACCGATCATCTCGCTGCTGCGCGGATTTTCAGCGCCCGTCGTTTTGGAAACGGATCGAAAAGATGCGGATCTCGCGGTACTGGCCGGTCACGACAACGACCCTTTCAGTCGATGGGATGCCGGTCAAACGTTAGCGCGCAAGGAAATCTTGCGATGGATGAACGCCAGTAATGAGCCCACGCTCGACGCTCAGTTTGTCAGGGCTTTTGGTGCAACCCTTCAAACCCGCTTTGATGATCTCGCCTTTCAGGCGCTGGCGCTGCGATTACCGGACGAGAGTTACTTAAGTGAAATGCTTGAAATCATTGATCCGGCGCGGCTACACCTGGCGCGGCATGCGGTGATGACCGAACTTGCGACACAATTCAAAGAACAATTTTTTGACCACTACCAAACGCTGCAGCCTGCAGGCCCATATCAGCGCAACGCAAAAAGCGCAGGCGAGCGTGCCATGCGCAACCTGTGTCTTTCCTACCTGATGGTGCTTGGCGAGACAGACATCACAGATCTGGCACTCAGCCAGCTGAAAAGCGCCGACAACATGACCGATGCGATTGCCGCCCTGACAACGTTAGCCAATCAACCGGGCGAGGCGCGAAATGAGGCGCTTTCGTTTTTTGAAAATCGGTGGCAAGACTATCCACTGGTCATGGATAAGTGGCTGCGCGTGCAGGCGATTTCCAGATGCGAAGATACGATCGATCAGGTACAAGCGCTCACCCAGCATCGCTGCTACGAGGCGGATAACCCCAATAAAGTCCATTCCCTCATTGGCGCGTTTGCGCACAGCAATCCGATTCGTTTCCATCGGGAAGATGGCACAGGCTATGAATTTGTGGCGGACCAACTGCTCAAAACCGACGCAAAAAACCCCCAGGTTGCCGCCCGCCTCGCCTCTGCTTTTAATCTTTGGCAACGTTTTGAACCCCATCGGCGGGAGGGGATGAAAAAAACCCTCGAGCGCATCAGTGCCCATGAAGGGATCTCCCGTGACGTGAGTGAAATCATAGACCGGGCCCTAGCGCCGGAAGATTCGGATCGCTAGAAGTCTCCGCGCCAGGCCGCACCTGCCAGCGAAACCGAAAGGATCAGCATCAGGGCGCCGATCACGCTATCGATCACTCGCCAGGTCATCGGACGGTTCATATACTTCCGGAGTTTTTTAGCGCCAAAGCCCAACGGATAAAACCACAGGGCAGAGGCCAGCATCGCACCCCCTGCGAACAACGCGCGATCCCAGCCGTCAAAACGAGAGGCAATGCCCCCGAGCACCAACACAGTGTCGAGATACACATGCGGATTTAAAAAAGTAAGCAGCAGCGCGGTGCCAATCGCCGCGCCCATTGATGTTTGGGCACCATGGACATCCGTGCCGGCAAGGGTCTGTGGCCGGTAGGCCCGGTAAAAAGACCGCAGTGCGAAAACAAACAAAAAAGCAGTGCCCAACCAGGCCACGCCCTGCAAAATATCCGGCTGGGTTCGGATGAGGGTTCCGACACCGCCAGCCCCCAATCCGATCAGCAGCACATCGCTCAAAAAACAAACGGTCGCCACCACAAACACGTGCTGTCCAGCGAGGCCCTGACGCAAAACGAAAGCATTTTGCGCACCGATCGCAATGATTAACGCGCTGCCTAGCGCCAAACCCTCAATCAGGGGCATTAGATTCAATGTTCAGCTTCCGTCATCAATTTTCATCCTCAATGATAAGATTGTCTTCTAAATTTGGCTTACCGATATACGCCGTGAATTCAACCAGAAAAACGGAACTACGGCCCTCCAGTCCGGACGCGGTCAATCAATTCTTACAAAAGGTGCGGAGCACCGGACTCCCTGTGCGCCACGAAGGACAGGGTCGTTTGGTGTTTGCCATGGATGCCACCGCCAGTCGTGAGCCCCTTTGGGATCGTGCCTGCCATATCCAGGGACAAATGTTCGAGCAAACCGCAGCACTCGGCGGCCTTGAAATACAACTGGCGTACTACCGGGGTTATGGTGAGTTCAAAGCCATGCCCTGGGCTGCGGACGCCCAAATTCTGTTGAAAACAATGACCGCAATCCGCTGTGCGGCAGGCCATACGCAGATTGCAAAAGTCCTCAAGCACGTTCTCACGCAGGCGAGGAATGGCCAGCGCAAAATTAATGCGCTTGTATTTGTGGGGGATAGTGTTGAAGAAGATCCTGACACCCTGACCCGACATGCCGGGGAGCTGGGGATGCTGGGCATACCCGTATTTGTTTTTCAGGATGGTGCCAATCAATCGGCTGAAAAAACCTTCGTTCAGATTGCAAAACTCACCCGCGGGGCGTACTGCCGTTTTGACGGATCAAGTGCGGCCCAGCTTCGGGATCTTCTCTGTGCGGTTGCGGTGTATGCCGCAGGGGGACAAAAAGCGTTAAGTGATCACGGCCGCAAACAGGGCGGCGAAGCCTTAAAATTAATTCAGCAACTGGATAAAAAAGGCTAACTATGGTGAGGATCTTCCTGGCGCTGGCCGCGCTGGTCGGGTTGATGTGGCTGGCATCCTGGCTGGGCAAGGCCAGTCCCGAGCAGCGGGTGAGAGCCATCAAACTCATTTTGCTTTATGGCGTCGCCGGCGCACTGCTGGTGCTGGTCGTGACGGGCCGAATTCCCTGGATGTTTGCACTGATCAGCGCGGCCGTGCCGTGGCTACAGCGATTCATGGTCGCCCGGCAGGCGTGGAGCATGTTCAAATCAAGCCAGGGACCGACAGCGGGCAAAACATCAAACGTAGAAACCGCTTTCCTTCGCATGATTCTGGACCACGACAGCGGCGATCTGGACGGTGAAGTCATCAGCGGACCCTTCACCGGTCGTCAACTCAGTCAGCTGAGCCATGCAGAGCTTCAGTCGCTGCTCGCCGTCTGTCGAGAACAAGACGCCCAGTCCGCCTCCTTGCTTGAAGCTTATCTCGACAGAACCCAAGGCGACAGCTGGCGCGATGAAAACACCAGCGACCCCTCAAACGCAGCACCGCAGGGACCATTATCAACCGACCAAGCCCTACAAATACTCGGCCTCGAAAAAAATGCATCGCTTGAAGAGGTTCAGGACGCCCACCGGCGTCTGATCCAGAAACTGCATACCGATCGGGGTGGCACCGACTATCTTGCCGCTTTAATCAACGAAGCGCGTGACACCTTGACCGCAGCCCGTTGAAAAACGCTCACCCACGACAACCCGCCCGCCGGCGGCGGAGACTGTCGTGGCCGACCTGGCTGTTGATCTCACTGCTTTTGCTGGGGCTCGGCGTTGTATACAAGCCACGCATTCTCGACACCCAGCAATGGACTCGCGAACAGGCCTTCGGCATCAATCGCCACTTACTTCGCGAGACGCTCGGCGCCAAAATAATCGAAAACAAGTATCCGGAAAAAATCAGCATTGTTCGTGAGCCGTCTGCGTACGAGGCGTCTGTGGAATACACCATCGATCACGAACTGCAAAACGCCGTCGAAACAATATTCGAGCAGTACGGACCGGATTACGGCGTCTTTACCGCCCTTAATCCGGACACCGGCGAAATCCTGGCACTCGTGAATCATCGGCGCCAGTCAGTTGCAGCACAAAACCTCGCGCTTCAGGCCACCTATCCCGCGGCATCGGTTTTTAAAATCGTCACCGCGAGCGCCGCTATGGATCTGGATAAGGTAACCCCCAAAACGGTGATCCCGTTTAATGGCAAAACCACCAGTCTTTACCGCAAAAACGTGCTGGAACACAAAAACAATCAATGGACACGGCGATATACGCTCACCGAGAGTTTCGCCAAATCGGTCAACACCGTCTTTGCGCGGTTGGGTATTTACACGATCGGCGCGGAACCGCTCACAGGCTATGGCGAGGCCTTTGGTTTCAATCGCGAGCTCGATGCCGACTTTAAACTCGCGCCGAGCACCTTGAAAATTGATCCCGAGGACAACTGGTCAATCGCAGAAGTCGCCTCAGGTTACACCCGATCAACCACCTTGTCTCCCGTTCATGCCGCCGCCATTGCGGCCACCGCAATAAACGGCGGGCATTTAATCAGACCCTCTCTTGTGCGCCAGATCATTGCCAAAGACGGACTTGCGGTTTACGTCCAACAAAACCAGCAACAACCCGTCATCAGCACGCAAACGGCAAACGACCTTCGAACCCTAATGCAAACAACCGTGTCCAAGGGATCGGCAAAGAGCTCATTTAAAAAATTCTTCCGCGGTGACATGAAAGACGTCGAGGTCGGGGGGAAAACCGGCAGCCTGACTGGCAAAAATCCCGCTGGACGCTATGATTGGTTTGTGGGTTATGCACAAAAAGACGGTCGTAAACTCGCTTTTGCCGTCATGTGTATTAACAAGGAATTCTGGTATGTAAAATCAGCCTACGTGGCTCGCAAAGCAATCGAGCATTTTTTCGGACAACCGTAAAAGCATTAAAATAGTCCAGACAACATCTGGACCGACAGGACCCAAACTTGCAGCAATATCTTGACGTGATTCGCCGCGTCCTCGACACAGGGCAACGCAAAAATAACCGCACCGGTGTCGATACGCTATCGACCTTCAACGTCAACTATCAGATTGACCTGCGCGAAGGGTTTCCGCTGCTCACCACCAAAGAGATTTCCTGGAAGAACATCGTTGTCGAAAACTTGTGGTTTCTGTCAGGCGACACCCGCATTGACCTGTTGCGTAAACATGGCTGCAAGTTCTGGGAGCCCTGGGCAGATGAAGACGGTCTGGTGCCAAGCGCCTATGGAAATTTCTGGCGTAATTATCCCGTGCACACCAATGGGGAAGCGACCTTTAATGATCAAATTCGTTACGTTATCAACGAGTTAAAACAAAATCCCCAAAGCCGGCGGCTGGTGGTCTCGGCCTGGGCGCCCGGCAACGCCCAAACCAGCGCGCTGCCGCCTTGCCACGCGTTTTGGGTAATGAACGTTCAACAGGATTCAAACGGCGAGCCGATGCTGTGCCTGCACCTGACCCAGCGAAGCTGTGATATTGCACTGGGACTGCCCTATAACATCGCCGGCTATGCGTTTTTGCTGGAGCTGATGGCGCGCTTTACCGGAATCAAGCCCGGCTACTTTGGCCACACCTTAATCGACGCGCACATCTATACCGCCAAAGCCGACGGGTCGATGGCCGATTATGATCATATCCCCGGACTCAAAACGCAGCTCGCCAGAGCGCCGCGGGCATTACCCCGACTCGAGATCAGCGATGAGATCAAAGCGCTCGACGATGTGACCGCGCTGCTTGAAGCGGACACCGAATCCCTGCTGGATACTTTTCGCCTGCATGACTATCAGCCGCACCCCGCCCTGCAATTTAAAGTTGCGGTCTAGCGGGTGACAGCTTCCTCCACAACTCCAATCCGCGCCGCGATCGTTGCCATGAATGAAGACCGGGTGATCGGTCGGGACGGCACGCTTCCCTGGCATTACTCGCAAGACCTCAAGCGCTTTAAACGACTCACGACCGGCTCGACGATCATCATGGGGCGGAACACCTATGAATCCATCGGCAGCAAGCCATTGCCCAATCGGGACAATCGCGTGGTGACACGATCAAGGTTTGAAAACGTCTCGTGCTTTAGCTCGGTCGACGACGCGCTCAATCACTGTGACGGTGATATCTGGTTTATCGGCGGCGCCAAGCTTTATGCGGCAGCCCTTTCGCATTGTGATTTCATTGACGTGATGTGGGTTCCGGATCACGTCCCGGGCGAAGATCTTGTTTACTTTCCGCCACTCGATCCGGCCCACTGGAAAGCAGGGCCCAAAAGCCCGCTCGAAGAAGACAAGCGCCTGATTTGTCAGCAGTTTTTCAAGAGATAGCGGATGGACGTCTCCAGGATTTTTGATGCGCTCAACGATGCCCAGCGTGAGGCGGTCGGTGCAACGCCGGGGCCGATGCTGGTGCTGGCCGGGGCCGGCAGTGGCAAAACCCGGGTCCTCACATATCGCATCGCCTATCTGGTCCAGGCGCTGCAGGCCTCGCCGTATTCGATTCTTGCGGTGACTTTCACCAACAAGGCCGCCAGCGAGATGCGCCGGCGGATTGAAGACTTTCTGGGTTTTTCGGTCCGCGGCATGTGGATCGGCACCTTTCATGGCCTCTCGCATCGATTGCTTCGCGACCACCATGAGCTCGCCGGCCTGCCGAGCGGTTTTGAGATTCTCGATTCGGATGATCAGTATCGCGTTATCCGGCGCGCACTGCGGGAAATGAATCTGGACGAAGAGCACTGGCCACCGCGACAGGTGCAGTGGTTCATCAACAATCAAAAAGAAGAAGGCCGCCGGTCAGCCGCGCTACACGGCACGGGCGATGCCCATCAACAAACCCTGATCCGGGTTTACACCCACTATGAAGAAACCTGCAAACGGCTGGGGCTTGTCGACTTTGCCGAACTTCTTTTAAGTGCGCTGGAACTGCTCGAGCAAAACCAGTCGCTTCGCGAGAACTACCAGCAACGATTTCAGCATGTTCTGGTGGATGAGTTTCAGGACAGCAACACCATTCAATACCGCTGGCTGAAATGCCTCGCGCTGGCCCATGGCCAGATCATGGCCGTGGGTGATGACGACCAGTCGATCTACGGCTGGCGCGGCGCCCGGATTGAAAACATGGCCCAGCTGCAAAAAGACTTCGCCGGCACCGAAGTCGTGAGACTGGAGCAAAACTACCGTTCAACCGGCAATATCCTGAAAGCCGCTAATGCCGTTATCGATCTGAATCCGGACCGCATGGGCAAAAACCTCTGGACCGAAGGCGATGACGGGGAGCCGATACGGGTCTACGGCGCGCTCGACGAGCTCGATGAAGGGCGCTTTGTGATCGACCGGATTGAAGCCTGGCAGCATCTCGGCCGGCGCCGCGACAGCATCGGCATTTTGTACCGCTCCAATGCGCAATCGCGTGTTTTTGAGGAGCTGCTGCTAGCTCGCGGGATCCCGTATCGCGTCTACGGCGGGCTGCGCTTTTTCGAGCGCGCGGAGATCAAGGACGCGCTCGCGTATCTGCGGCTTGTGACCAACCGCGACTCCGATCCTGCCTTTGAGCGGGTGGTCAATGTGCCGCCACGGGGCATTGGCGCGCGCACGGTCGAAATCGTCCGCCAACAGGCCCGAACCGATAACACCTCACTGTGGACGGCCGCCAAGGCGCTCACAACATCAGAGGGCTTGCCGGCCCGGGCGCGGGGCGCGCTCGCCGTTTTTGTGGATTTAATCGATCAGCTCGCAATCGACAGCGCCGATCATGATCTGCCCGAAAAAATCGATCTCGCCATCAGTCGCAGCGGCCTGATCGATCACTACCGAAAAGAGCGTGGCGAAAAAGCCATCACCCGCGTAGAAAACTTGGAGGAACTCGTCAGCGCCGGGCGCAACTTCGAAAGCGAAGCCGATGATGACAGCGCAGTCGACGAACTAGCAGATTTTCTGGCGCACGCGGCGCTCGAAGCGGGTGAAGGTCAAGCCGCCGAATGGGAAGACTGCGTGCAGCTCATGAGCCTGCACTCCGCCAAGGGGCTTGAGTTTCCGCTGGTGTTTTTATGCGGCATGGAAGAGGGCTTGTTTCCGCACCAGCGCTCCATTGATGAGCCGGGCGGTCTCGAAGAAGAGCGCCGACTGTGTTATGTGGGCATGACCCGCGCCATGGAACAGCTGTATCTCACTTGCGCCGAAGTGCGCCGTCTGTACGGTCGCGAGAACACCACCAGCCCGTCGCGGTTTTTATCCGAAGTGCCTGAATCACTCGTCGAGGACGTGCGGGCCGGCGCCGGGCTTCGCACCCGCGCCATCAAAAAAACCAATCCCAATATCGCGCACATCAACGCCAGCAGCGGCACTGAAGCCAGTTCACTGCGCCTTGGCGCCGCGGTTAACCACAAAAAATTTGGCCCCGGCACCGTCGTGATGATCGAAGGCCAAGGCGAGCATGCCAGAGTGCAGGTGCGCTTTGAAAAATCCGGCAGCAAATGGCTGGTCTTAGCCTATGCCAACCTTGAGCCGGCCTGACCCCCACGACTGATCGCGCCAAAAAAAGACCCCGCTTTAGCGGGGCCTTAATGGGTTGTTGCAGGAGGCCTTTGGCCTCTAGGGATGATTACTGAGGGCCACCTGGCGTGTCATCTTCAGCGTCTGGGGTGCCGTCACCATCGGCATCTGGATCAATACCGTTGGTTTTGCCGTCTCCATCGATATCGGGATCATCTTTGTTCCAGATCCCGTCTCCGTCGATATCGTTATCTGAGGTATTGGGGGTGCCGTCGCCGTCGACGTCAGGATCTGCATCGTTGGGGATGCCGTCGTTGTCGGTGTCATCACTTGCGTGAGGCGCTCCACAGGTGCCCCAGTTGGGTTGTTTTGTAGTTTGACCTTCAAAGCCTGAATTTTTGTCAAAATGCTGGGGCGCTGAATCAATGTTTCTGACGCACCAGCCGCTCAAGTCCTGATCGAAGGAGGAGGCGCCGTCGAACATTGCGAACATCTCTCTATCACTTCCAACGCTGCTGACGTCCCAAGCCCCTAAAGGTTGATTAAAGTCTTCGTTGCGCTGAAACATAAAAGCTATGTCTCTAACATTACTCACATCCCAACGACTGATGTCCTGGTTGAAATAGTTTTTTCTAACTCCACATAGTTGAGCAAACATCCCAACCATGCTGGTCACGTTACTCACATCCCAGCCGCTGATGTCCTGATTGAAGCCAGCGCAAATGAACATCTGCTCCATACTTGTCACGTTACTCACATCCCAATCACTGATGTCCTCGTTGAAATCCACCTTGTTATTAAAAAGATCTTTCATTGACGTCACCTGCGATACATCCCACGTGCCAATCAGGCCGCAGTTGGTGTAATCTGAGTCTGCGACGTAGTGGCCATTGCCTCCGCCTGCGATGTAATCATTGACGGCGTTTTTTATGTCTTCGTCGTTTATTGAGCACGCCGCCGAACCAAAATCAGGCAAGTCATCCCCGTCGAGGTCGCAGCGATCGGGATCAGCCTTGTGCCGCTGCTTGACCTGCCAGCCTGGGGCATTGGGATCAGCCTTAATGAGAGTAGCGAACTCGGTGAAATCGTAGGTCACCGCCACGGTCTCGCCCGTACAGGCGGCCGGAATCTGGATCTTGGCTCGGGTATTTTCGAGCGGGTTGGTTTGTCCGCTCTGGGTATCTACTGCCCCTGCGGCAGAGGCGGTGATCTGTACCAGACCGGCTTTAACGCCGTCTTTCAAGGTGCATTCGCCGTTGGATCCGACTTTGCTGTTAAAAAACTCCCAGGTGAGTTGGATCTCTGAGCCTGTGGTTTGTTCGTCATTCAGGCCAAAGACCTGAATCCGGTCACAGTAGTTGGGATCATTGTTCTCAGGATCGGGATCCTTACCGTTGGGCTTGCCGTCGCCGTCCATGTCAGGATCCTGATCGTTCGGAATTCCGTCGCCGTCGATGTCTGAATCAGAGCCGTTGGGAATGCCGTCACCATCGATATCCGGATCATAAATATTGCCAATGCCGTCACCATCCGTATCGGCTTTTTCCAAGCCAGCGGAGGAGTCGCCCGAGCTACAGCCCGCCACAAAGAGAGAAGTACTAATCACAAGGACAGACAAAAGACGGACTAAAAGGGTCATGGGCATTGAACTCAGGGATTGCAATGGGGGAAAACGGCAACTTTTTTACCAACAAATGTTTATGCCATGCAACCCTTTTTTTACTGTGTAAATAAACCGATTCCTGAGGAATGGTCCGATAGGGATGGAGACTGGTGTCAGGTGCCGGGGAATCCGAAGGCATAGGTCAGAAAGAGTCCTGCAAAAACAAATCCACCAAACCAGATGTTGTTCAGGAATGCCTTGAAGCACCCCTGCCGATCACGGTCTTTGCAGAGATAGAGTTGATAAACGGCCGTGAGGGCGGCGGCGACGAGGCCAACATAAAAGATAACGCCAAAGCCTAGATACAACCCCATTAACGCGAGACTCAAAAGCGTTATCGCCTGCAGCGACGCATTAATGGCGAGCTCAAAACGCCCGAACATAATCGCGCTGGATTTGATGCCGGCCTTCAGGTCGTCGGGTCGATCCGCCATGGCATACATCGTGTCATAAGCGACCGTCCAGAGTAGGTTGGTGCCCAGCAGCCACCACGCCAACGGCATCAGCGGGCTGTCCTGAGCGGTGAAGGCCATCGGAATACCCCACGAAAAAGCCACGCCCAGGTACACCTGCGGCAGGTTTGTAAAGCGCTTGGCGAGCGGGTAAGTCACGGCTATGAACGCACCGGCAAACGACAGCAAAATGGTCTGGCGGTTGAGCGTGAGCACCAGCAACAACGCCAAAAAAATCAGCGCCGCAAAGACGCCTAATGCTTCTTTCGGCGTCACTGCCCCGCTCGCAAGCGGGCGGTCTTTTGTCCGCGTGACCTGCGGATCAAAATCGCGATCGAAATAATCATTGATCACACAGCCCGCGGCGCGCATGACGATGACCCCCAATACAAAAACCAGCACCACTCGTGGATCCGGTTGACCATCGGCGGCGATCCACAGCGCCCAGAGCGTGGGCCAAAGCAACAACAGCCAGCCCACCGGCCTATCCAGCCGCGCCAGACTCCAATAGAGTTTTAGTTTGTCAGGCATTGGAAAACGAAAGCCCCTCACGAACCCAGCGCGCGATAAGGGGCTCGGCTTTTTCAGGATAGTCGCGCTGTAGCCTGACCGCACCGTGCTGGACGGCCGGCAGTAATGCCCGGTCACGGGCCAGATCCGCAATACGAAATTGTGGCGCGCCGCTCTGGCGCACGCCCAGCAGTTCGCCCGGCCCGCGCAGCTCAAGGTCTTTTTGGGCGATGGCAAACCCGTCCGTACTCTGGCGCATCGTTGCCAAACGCTCCTTGGCGTTGTGGCCTAAAGGGGGCTGATACATCAGCACGCACACGGATTTTTGATCGCCCCGGCCCACGCGCCCGCGCAACTGATGCAGTTGCGACAGGCCGAGTCGCTCGGCGTTTTCAATCACCATCAATGAGGCTTCCGGAACATCCACTCCCACCTCAATCACGGTGGTGGCCACCAGCACGTCGACTTGCCCCTGACGAAAGTCATCCATGATCTGGTCTTTTTGGGCGGAGGGAATCTTGCCGTGCAACAGCGCAATGCGAAGCTCGGGCAACTCGGCTTTAAGCGCCTCTGCGCGACTGGTGGCGGCCTGAACCGCCAACACGTCGGAGTCTTCGATCAGCGGGCATACCCAATATGCTCTTCGCTCACGCGCACAGGCCTCGCGAATACGCGCCTGAACATCTTCGCGGCGCGTGTTGGGCAAGACCACGGTCTCAACCGGCTGTCGGCCCGGCGGCATCTCATCGATCACCGACAGATCCATGTCGGCATACATCACCATCGTCAGCGACCTTGGAATCGGGGTGGCGCTCATGATGATCTGATGGGGTGCGCTGCCTTCGCGCTGACCTTTGTCACGCAACGCAAGCCGTTGCGCCACGCCAAAACGATGCTGTTCATCAACCACCACCAGGCCCAGGTTGTGATAACTCACGTCGTCCTGAAAGACCGCGTGCGTGCCCACCACCACGCGAGCCGCGCCGCTCGATAACTGCTCGCAAACCGCCCGACGCTCGCGCTGGGTTATCCGGCCACTGAGCCAAACGGGCTTAATCCCCACCTTCTCGAACCAGCCACTGAATACCCGAAGATGCTGTTCGGCCAGCAGCTCCGTTGGCGCCATCACCACGGCTTGCTGGCCTCCCTCAATCGCCGCCAGCACGGCCGCCGCGGCCACAATTGTTTTGCCACACCCCACGTCACCTTGAAGCAAACGCAGCGACGGGTGGGGATTTGATAGATCCTGCATGATCTCGTCGATGCTTCGGCTTTGGGCGTTGGTCAGGGTAAACCCCAGCGCGTCCCGAAGGCGCGGCCAGAACTCTGTTGATGCCGGAATAGACCGCGCGGATAACGCATCACGCCGTTCACGGCGCCGCCGCACCGCAAGATGATTGGCCAGCAGTTCTTCAAAGGCAAGGCGCTGCTGTGCCGGGTGCGTACCCGCTTTCAGGGTTTGGAGATCAACACCCGCGGGCGGTCGATGCAATTGCGTCAATGCCTCCGAGAGCGGCAGATCACTAAACTCAAAGCCTGCCCAATCTCCCAATAGCTCGGGCGCCGCTTCGCCGCATCGGGCGAGCGCCTGACCGGTGAGATCGCGCCAGCGCCGCTGACCGATGCCTTCGGTCGTGGGGTAGACCGGGGTGAGGGTGGTTTCCACCTCGACGGCATCCAGCCCTTCAATCAGCCGGTACTCGGGGTGCACCATCTCAAGCCCGGTGTGCCCTGATCGCACCTCGCCGTAGCATTGAATAAACGCCCCGCGTTTAAGGCCACGACGCTGCGATGCGTTGAAATGAAACTGGCGCACGGTCAACCGCCCGGTGTCATCCGAGATGACCGTGATCAAACTGCGGCGGCGACCAAACTGCACGCCGCTGGCTTCGATTCGGCCCGAGATCAGGACTTCACTGCCAGATCGTAGCTCGCCGATGGCGAGTGTGGTGGTTCGATCTTGATAACGAATCGGCAGATGAAACAACAGATCAATAACCGAATGCACGCCGAGACCGGCGAGCTTGCCCTCGAGCTGGGGGCCAACGCCTTTTAAGGCGCTCACGCGGGCCTCGCCGGTGTCCACCATGATCAAACTCGATTATTGAGTCTTGGGGCAGTGCCCTACAGATGCGCGATCGCTTCGACCTCAACCGGTGAGCCTTTGGGCAACGCGGCAATCGCAACGGTCGCACGGGACGGATACGGCGCATCAAAATACTCGGCCATCACGGCGTTGACCGCGGCAAAATCGTTTAAATCAATTAGGTAAATCGTGAGCTTCACGACGTTCGCGAGCGATCCGCCGGCGGTCTGCATCACCGCAGAAAGACTCTCAAAAATGCGGCGGGACATCGCGTCGATATCGCCATCAATAAGCTCGCCTGTCGCCGGATCGAGCGGGATCTGCCCCGATAGGTAGATCGTCTCACCGACCTTGACCGCCTGTGAGTAAGGTCCGATGGGCGCGGGCGCCTGATCCGTTTGGATTGCTTCTTTATTGCTCATAAAAACTCCTCAAAAAATAAAATGGTTAGCCACGCGTTCTGGACACACGAATCACCGAGCGGCGCGCGCGCAGTCGCCGGATCACGTTTGCCAGATGTTTTCGATCCGTCACTTCAATGGTAAAACGAATTGCCGAATTACGGTCGTCTCTCGCCGTCACCAGCACATGATTGATGTTTGAATTTTCCTCAGCGATGACCGACGCAAGGGTCGCGAACACGCCACGTCGATTAACAACCTCGAGACGAATATCCGCTTCAAAAGTATTTTTAACGTCATCTGACCATTCGACGCCAATCCAGGCATCGGGCTTTTTGCTGTGCTCTTTTGCATTGGGGCAGGAGGGTCGGTGGATCACGATCCCCCGACCTCTCGAAAAAATCCCGATGATTCCGTCACCCGGAATTGGCCGGCAGCACCGCGCGTAGGACACGCTCATGCCCTCAACGCCCCGAATCGGCAACGGCTCGCTCCGTGCGACTTGTTCTCCGGCAGAATCCGGCGACAACTGCCGCGCGACGACCATCGGCAAGCGACGGCCGATGCCAATATCGGTCAGCAGTTCATTCCAGTCTTCAAGCCCGATACGCTTGAGCAGGTGAATTTTCTGATCGGTCCGAAGGCGGGTTTTAAGGCCCACGGTCTTTAATGCGCGCTCCAGCAGCTGTTTGCCGAGCTTGCTGGCGTCTTCTTGTTGCTGATGCTTCAGAAAATCACGGATCGCCGCACGGGCTTTTGCGGTCACGGCGTAGTTGAGCCAAAGCGGCGTCGGGCTGGCCGAGCGGGCGGTCAAAATCTCGACGTGATCGCCGTTGGCGATATTGTGATGCAACGGCACCGGCTCGTTATTGACCTTTGCGCCAATACAGCGATTACCAATATCGGAATGCACCGCGTACGCAAAATCGATTGCGCTCGACCCTTTGGGCATTTTTTTAATATCGCCATGCGGCGTGAACACATAGACCTCGTCAGGATAAAGATCGATTTTCAAATGCTCGAGGAATTCCGCCGGATTGCCGGCTTGCTCCTGCGTATCGAGTAAATCCATGAGCCAGTGATGTGACGGGACCGCGGCCCCTTTTTTGGTCTCGCCTGTTTTATATCGCCAGTGGGAGGCCACCCCGTTTTCTGCGGTCCGGTGCATCTCGGTGGTTCGGATCTGCACCTCGATACTCTGGCCAAAGGTGCCAAACAATAACGTATGCAAAGACTGATAACCGTTGGCTTTGGGAATCGCGATGTAATCCTTGAATTTGCCCGGCACGGGTTTGTAGGTGTTGTGAATCACCCCCAGCGCGCGATAACAGTCCTCGACCGTCCGTACGATGACGCGGATGGCAAAGATATCGCGCATTTCCGACATCGGCACATGGCGGGAGCGCATCTTGCGATACACGCTGTAAATATTTTTTTCCCGTCCGTCTACCGAATGCTCTATTTCCCGCTCGTCCAGTTCCGCTTTCAGCTTTGCAACGGTCTTTTCGATCACCGCGCGATGGTTGCCACGACGCTTTTCAAGCTCTTTAAAAATCGCATCAAAGCGCTTTGGATAGAGGTGACGAAAGCTGAGATCTTCGAGCTCCTGAGTCCAATTGCGCATCCCGAGACGATTGGCGATCGGGGCGTAAATCTCAAGGGTTTGGGCTGCGATGCGTTTTCGCTTATCAACGCCCAGCGCGTCTAGCGTGCGCATATTGTGCAAGCGATCCGCCAGTTTGATCAGAATAACCCGGATATCCTTCGCCATCGCCAACAGCATTTTGCGAAAGTTTTCGGCTTCGGCGTGCTCTTTGGAATCAAACTCGATTTGATCAATTTTGCTAACGCCATCGACCAGTCGGGCAACATCTTCACCGAAACGAAACTGCAGGTCTTCTTTTGCAGTCGGGGTATCTTCGATGACATCGTGAAGGAGTGCCGCAATAATGCTGCGGCTGTCTAACCGCATCTCCGCGAGAATCGCGGCCACGGACACCGGATGAAAAATATAGGCTTCACCACTGCGACGGCGCTGACCCTTATGGACCTTAGCGCCAAAAAGGTAGGCCGCGTAAACAGCGCTGGTGTCCTCGTCGCCCAGATACTCCTTTAGAGCGTCAAGCAGATCGCCGATAAGCAGTCGATCCCCGGTATCAGCGGGCGCCGACTGCTGTTTTTCACTGCGCGGGTTTTTCCTCTCCGTCGTCGCCGGCGTCATCGGCATTCTGGGTATCCTCTTCGCTTTGCGCGTCAGGAGTCTGCTCTAGAGGCGCCGCCTCAATCATATCAGCCAGTGCCGCGAGTTCTGCCAGTTCATCAGCCGAGATCGTAACTTCTTCTTCCCCGTCGCCGCTAGCGGCTTCTGGGGTCGCTGCCTCACCGGATGCCCCTTCCGTCGATTCTTCCGAGCCCTCGGCTGTTCCAAAGACTTCCTCGAGCTCTTCACGAGGATCCACTTCCGCTTCCTTCAGGATATCGCGAGTCACAAATCCCTCGGCGATCTCACGAAGCGCGATGACCGTATGCTTGTCCCGATTTTCAGGAACCAGCGGGTCGTGCCCAAGATGCAACTGGCGCGCGCGCCGGGCCGCAACCAAGACGAGCTCAAAACGATTTTCAACATTATCGAGACAATCCTCGACTGTAATTCTTGCCATCCGAAATTCTCCAGAAATACCCTTGCCCGGAACGACCCTGGCGCGGATCGGGGGCTAACCACGACTTACAACATTGTTTAGGACACGTTTCTTGAAAGCCTGCCTAAAGGTTTGCTGCGTCAACTCTTTTTAGTCTAACGATTTTTCGGGTTTACACAAGACCCTCAACATCAAAATTATCGGCCGAAGTCGGGCGTTTTCCGCTGAGAACGAGGTTCTCAAGCTCCAAAAGCGCGTCTTCAAAATGAGTATTAATCATCAAATAATCATATTCATGAAAATGGCTCATCTCGCTCGAGGCCTTCGAGAGCCGCTCTTGAAGCTGTTGGTCATCTTCACGCCCTCTCGCGGATAGCCGCTCCGCGAGCACCTCGAGAGAGGGCGGCAGGATATAGATACTCACCGCATCTTTAAACGCGTTCCGGACCTGGCGTGCGCCTTGCCAGTCAATATCCAGAACCACGCTGTTGCCTGCCGCCAGATTGCCGACGATCGCCTCTCGCGAGGTGCCGTAATATTGCCCGAAGACATTCGCGTACTCGACAAAGTCGCCACCGGCGATCATGCGTTCAAAGGTATCCACATCAACAAAGTTGTAATCCACGCCGTCGGTTTCTCCCGGCCGGATATTGCGGGTGGTGTGGGACACCGAGGTCATCACACGATCGCAATTTTCGGCTAACGCGCGGGCGAGACTGCTTTTACCGCCCCCTGAAGGGGCCGAAAGAATAAAGACCTGTGCCTGACGGCTCCCGCGCTCCATCGTCAACTTATTCGATGTTCTGAACCTGTTCGCGCATCTGCTCAATCACGACTTTCAGGTTAACCGACGCATTCGTTTGTTCGGGATGACTGGATTTCGAGCCGAGGGTGTTGGCTTCGCGATTTAATTCCTGCATTAAGAAATCAAGACGTCGGCCCATCGGTTCGGGTTTGTTCAGTGTTCGCTCAACATCATCGAAATGAAGTTTTAACCGGTCAATCTCTTCTGAGACTTCGCTTCGGGCCAGTAAAACGACAACTTCCTGTTCAATCCTATCGGCATCCACCTGTGCAATGACGTCGGTCAGGCGCTGGGTCATCCGATCGCGCTGGAACTGCTCGATCTCTGGCATCTGCGTCTCAAAAGCCAAAAGAATCTCCCGGGCCGCGGTCAACCGCTCGTTGAGAATCCGCGACAAGCCCTCACCTTCGCGAGCCCGCGAAGTCATTAACCCGGTCAACACTTCGCCCAATAAATCGCCCGCCGCAGCGGCAAACGCGTCGTCGTCAACGGTCGGTGTCGACATTACGCCGGGCCATTTCAGTATTTCTGACACCCGAAGCGGTTGCGCGTCCGGCATCGTCGCCCGAACCTGATCTGACCATCCCGAGATCTTGCTGACCAATTGGGTATCAATTTCCGGATCGCCCTGAACCACAGGCACAGACTGATAACGTAACGTCGCATCAATACGACCCCGGCTTAACGATCCGGAGATCAGCTCTCGAAAGCCGGTTTCGGCGAAGCGCAGTTCCTCCGGCAGGCGAAGCGCCACCTCCCGGTATCGATGATTCACCGAGCGCATCTCCCAGGTGAGATCACCAAAAGGGGTTTGGGCTGCACCTCTGGCAAAGGCCGTCATACTGTTGGGCAACTTGAAACCTCCGAATAATTAAACAACGAGCCACCTGTCTTCATCGCGTTGCTCTGTGGATCGCCCTGAAACGTAGCACCGTATTCTATTCTCAAAAACCCTCAACCACCGAATTATGGCGAGCGGTTATCGACGGTGATGACGACACTCTCAGCCTCGGGGGTAAACCGTGTTTCATGCTGTATGATGGGTGAGCGTCGATTATTTAATTCTGATTAACGGAACCCGTGACCTAAAAAATGGCGAGCAGACTCCCCCTGCAGCCCGGATTTATCCTGAGAGGCTACACGCTCGGCGAAGTACTCGGCGGTGGTGGCTTCAGTCTGGTTTATCTCGCCAGCAGCGAGTTGAGTCGGGACAAGTTCGTGATCAAGGAATTCTGTCCCGAGGACATTGTTTATCGCCACTCGGATGGCTCGCTGAGTCCGAACACCGCACTCGCTGAATCGTCTTTCCGACACGGTCTTGAACGCTTCAGATCAGAAGCCAAGCGAATGAGCAAGATACGACATTCGAATCTGATTGGCGTAAACGAGTACTTCGAGGCCAACAACACACTGTATATGGTCATGAATCATGAAGAGGGGCGAGACCTCCGCTGGTTCATCTCAAAAATGGGCGGCAATCTCGATTGGGATCTTTTACAACGCGTATTCCCCCCAATTGGCAATGGTCTCCAACAGATGCACCAGCTCGGCATCGTGCATTTAGACGTCAAGCCGGCCAATATACTGCTGAGGACCAGCGGACAGCCGCTGCTGCTCGATTTTGGCGCCGCTCAAACACTCGACAGCGATAAACCATTTGGTGATTTTCAGACCCTGACTCACGGCTTTGCACCTCCTGAGCAGTATCTCGATGGTCAACTCGGGGTCTGGACGGATATCTACGGTTTATCCGCCACCATTTACAACTGCATTACCGGAACACCCCCCACACCGGCGCTTAAACGCAAAAACGGTGAATCCCTCGAAAAAATAACGGTCACCCGCGCCAAGGACTACCCCTACACCCTGCTCAAAACGGTCGAATCCGCCCTATCGATCAACGAAAGCGAACGACCGGAGGACATGCAATCCTTTTTATCGATGGCTTTCGGGGCCTCCGGAGCCTCTTCTGGTGACCGATCGACCTAAAAGGTGTTAAATTTTGGCCAGTTGGTCTTACCAGGTTACCAAAATATGAATCGAGAGCGAGTGAGTGATGCCGTCGTGCGACAGGTCGAGGAACTGATACTCGAGGGCGCGCTAAAACCGGGCGATCGATTGCCTGCCGAGCGGACATTTGCAGCCCAACTCGGCGTATCGCGCCCGTCGCTTCGTGAAGGTCTTCAGATCCTCTCCGCGCGAGGCCTTTTAAATACCCGCAGAGGCGGCGCCACCGAGGTCACAGAAAGCCTTAATCCTGCGCTTGAAAATCCACTGCTCGAGCTCATCAGTGCGTCAGCAGATGCGCAAGAAGATGTCATGGAACTTCGTCACGCCATTGAATCTATGGCTGCGTACCATGCCGCGGCGCGACGAACTGAACCTGATATTGAAATGTTACGGGCCGCCTACAAGCGGATGATTGTCTCGCATGGCGACGGGGATGCGGTCATTGAGGCCAAGGCAGATGCCGATTTCCATCTCGCGATTGGAGAAGCCTCGCACAACGTGGTGCTGGTTCACGTCATGCGCAGCCTGTTTTCATTGTTGCGCCGAAGTATTCACTACAACCTTGAAAATCTTTATAAACGGCCCGAGAATTTTAAACATCTGCGTGATCAGCATTACCATCTGATGAATGCCATCATCGATGGTGATCCAAAGGCGGCAAAGGCCGCTTCTGATTCGCATATCAGCTATGTTGAAAAAACACTTCGTGACATGAATGTACGCCGCCGGCGGGAGGCCCGGGCAAACCGAAGAGTCAACGCGCTCGATGCATAACTACAATGTCTGTAATGGCTATAAATTTTTACAGTTGAACACGACTCATATATGCTCTTGCTGTCGTTTTAATTGATCCGTTTTTCCGCGAGCATAACCTTTGAAAGCACCTTTGACCCTCGTGATCGTCCTCGCAGGCACCTGGATACTCCTCTCCGGGCATTGGTCGTTTTTTTTGTTGTCCCTCGGAGTCGCGTCTGTTGTGATCACGGTACTCTGCGGCATTCGGCTAAAAATAGTCGATAAAGAAAGTGTGCCGGTGCATCTGCTTCCCGGCTTGATTCGCTACACACCCTGGCTAATCGGGCAAATTATTCAATCGAGCCTGCACGTGGCCCGTCGCGTGTTAAGCCCGACACTCCCGATCAGCCCGACGATCATTCACATCGACACCCAGCAAACGGATGCCCTCAACAGCGTGAGTTATGCCAACTCGATCACGCTAACGCCAGGCACAATCTCACTTGATGTGGGCAAAGACCAGATCGAAGTCCATGCCCTAACCCGTGAATCGGCCGACGGTTTAAAAAGCGGCCTAATGGCCAAAAAAGTTCGCAAAATGGAGGGCGTTCGGTGATCCTCACGATCGTTCTTGCCACCTTGCTTATCGGCATGACGGCTGCATTGATCCGTGCGATTAAAGGCCCAACGGTTTACGATCGTATTCTGGCATCCAACGCATTGGGCACAAAAACCATACTGGTGATTGTGGTGCTCGGATTTTTGATGGGCGATCCAAGTCTTTATATCGACATTGCGCTGATGTATGTCCTGATCGGTTTTATTGGCACCGTTGCGGTTTTGAAGGTTTCGGAATTTGGTGACCTAGGCCAATCCCGGTCGCGCACGGAAGGAGATCAACCTTGAGCACCGCAATCGAAATACTGGGCGGCGCACTGCTGATTATCGGCGCGTTTTTTGTCCTGATTGGCGCCACGGGTTTACTCAGACTACCGGACATTCTCACCCGAATTCATAGTGCGAGCATTACCGACACCCTCGGGGCCGGTGCCATTCTTCTGGGCCTCGCCATGACTGCGGGCTGGAGCTTACTGGCTGGAAAACTGCTCGCGTTACTCATTTTGATGGCGCTTTTAAATCCCTCGGCCTCTCACGCACTGGCCAGAGCCGCTGTGCACGGTATCCGGAAACCGTGGCTCGAAAAAGAGGAAAGCTAGGTGCTGATCGAAGTCGTTAATGTTGTCATTCTGGCGCTGCTGGCAGTCACCGCACTTGCAGCAGTCCGCCTGAATGATCTTTTCGCGGTGACGATGATGTTCGGCATCTACAGCCTGCTCGCGACCATCATGTTTGTGGTGTTGGATGCCATTGATGTCGCGTTCACCGAGGCGGCCGTTGGCGTTGGTATCTCAACCGTGCTGATGTTAGGCACCATCGGACTGGTTGGCCGTCAGGCCCGCAAGGCGAGCCATCGACCAATCCTGCCTTTAATCGTTGTCATCATTACCGGCGCCGCATTGGTTTACGGCACGCTGGATATGCCGCGCTTTACGGATCCCACGGCACCCGTCCATCAGCATCTTGGACCCTATTTCCTCAATGAATCCCCCGATCAAATTGGGATTCCAAATGTGGTCACCAGCATTCTGGCCAGCTATCGGGGCTATGACACGCTTGGAGAACTTGCGGTCATTTTTACCGCCGGCATTGGGGTGCTCGGACTGCTTGGGCTTCGAAGACGAAAACGTCCCGGACATGAGGGTGGCGCCAGATGAATGACAATCCCGTCCTTCGGATCGTTGCCAAGATCATCATCCCAATGATTCTGTTGTTCGCGCTATACGTACAGTTTCATGGTGATTATGGTCCGGGCGGCGGATTTCAGGCGGGCGTTATTTTTGCCGCGGGCTTTATTCTTTATGGTCTTGTTTTTGGCACAGAAGCACTTCGAAGCGCGGTACCGCCCCATATTTTGCGAATTTTTATCGCACTCGGACTCGTCCTTTACGCCGGCGTTGGCGTCACGACGCTTTTAATGGAAGCCGACTTCCTCGCCTACAACGCGCTGAGTCAGGATCCTGTTGCCGGCCAACATCTCGGCATCTTTCTCGTGGAACTTGGCGTCGGCGTCACGGTAGGCGCCGTCATGATCACGGTCTTTCTGGGCTTTGCCGGAAGAAATGATCCATGACAATTGCAGGACTCTACAACTACTGGATCGTGATTCTGCTGATGATGACCGGATTTTATGTGGTGATTGCAAGCGGCAATTTGGTTAAGAAAATAATTGGATTAAATTTATTTCAAGCATCCGTTTTTATTCTTTACATCAGTCTTGGAAAAATTGCAGACGGTCACGCACCCATCTTGCAAGCGGGTATCAGCAATTACTCGAATCCGCTTCCCCATGTGCTGATATTGACCGCAATCGTTGTTGGCGTGGCGACCACCTCGCTGGGTCTCGCGCTGGTGGTTCGAATTCGTGAAGCGTACGACACGGTCGAGGAAGATGAAATCCACGATCAGGATGAATCGATGTGATCATCGCGCAGTTGCCCGCCTTACAGGTTGTCATACCGCTCATCGCAGCACCGCTGTGCCTGCTGCTGTACCGACCGCTTGCCACCTGGCTGCTGACCGTTGTCACCAGCGCAGCCGCAATGTTGATTTCCGGATTGATCCTGGCTCAGGTGCTGGATCAAGGCGTCATCGACTATACCTTTGGGGGTTGGGCGGCACCTTTTGGCATTGCCTACCGAATTGATCTCGTGAATGCCTATGTGCTGATGATTGTCTCAACCATCAGCACAATCGTTTCGGTGTTTGCTCGCGTGAGTGTCGCAAGTGAGATCGAGGCGCATAACCAAGGCATTTTCTATACCGCCTGGCTTTTGTGCCTAACCGGCCTGTTGGGCATCGCGATTACGGGAGATGCCTTTAATCTGTTTGTTTTCCTCGAGATCTCTTCGCTATCGAGCTATGTCCTTATCGCGATGGGAAATGACCGGCGATCACTGACCGCGGCTTTCCAGTATCTGATCATGGGAACGATTGGCGCCACCTTCATTTTGATTGGGATCGGGCTGTTGTACGCGCTCACCGGTACGCTGAACATGCTCGATCTTGCCGAGCGTCTTCCCGAGGTCGCAAACACCCGAACCGCGCGAGCTGGATTCGCCTTCCTCACCGTTGGCATCGGACTCAAAATCGCGCTGTTTCCACTGCACCTGTGGCTACCCAATGCCTATGCCTATGCCCCATCAGCCGTAAGTGCGTTTTTGGCAGCAACCGCAACCAAAGTTGCGGTCTACGTATTGCTGCGTTTTATCTTTTCGGTATTCGGCAAAGACTTCGCACTTGACACCATGCCGCTTGCGCTCGGGCTCGCAATACTGGGCTCATCAGCGGTGATCTTTGCGTCGGCTATCGCGATTTTCCAGGACAACATTAAACGCATGCTGGCCTACTCAAGCGTCGCCCAAATCGGATACCTCATTTTAGGCGTGAGTCTGGTCAGCCCCGCAGGACTGACCGCAACAATCCTCCATCTTTTCAATCACGCGTTAATGAAAGGCGCGCTGTTTCTCGCGCTTGGCTGCATCGCCTGGCGCATTGGCAGCAGTCGGCTTGGCGACTTCAAGGGATTGGGTTACCGCATGCCCTGGACCATGGGTGTTTTTCTCATCGGCAGCCTGAGTCTCGTGGGAATTCCCATGACCGCCGGATTTATCAGCAAATGGTATCTTGTGTTGGCTGCGCTGGAGCGCGGTTGGTGGCCCGTATTGGTTGTCATTTTGGCCGGTTCGCTGCTGGCTGTGATCTATGTCTGGCGGGTAATCGAATCCGCCTATCTCGGGGGCAAAGACAACGAGGCCCGGGTCGGTGAAGCACCACTATCCATGCTGATCCCCGCATGGATTCTTGCTCTGGCGAACCTCTATTTTGGTGTCAGCACTGATTTGAGTGTCGGTGTCGCCACCGAAGCGGCCACAACGCTATTTGGAGCCAGCTGATGGCCGATTCAGCGCTTACCCTGATCATCTTGACCCCGCTCGCAGGTGCATTGCTGGTGATGCTGGCGGGCAGATGGCCGAACCTGCGCGAAGCCATCAGCATTGGAACCGGTCTTTTACTCGTCGCGCAAATCATTTCCATCGCGCCTTCCGTCCTAGACGGGTCAGCCCTTCGTCAGGTCATCGCGACGCCCGTGCCGCAGTTGCCTCTGGCGTTTGAGTTTGAACCCCTTGGCCTATTGTTTGGTCTG
This sequence comes from Arenicellales bacterium nBUS_48, assembly GCA_051201575.1. Lineage (GTDB taxonomy): Bacteria > Pseudomonadota > Gammaproteobacteria > Arenicellales > UBA868 > UBA868. The sequence goes on from CP179197.1 coordinate 2,754,763, forward strand.
ATCGCCTCCTCGCTCTGGGTCATCACCACCATTTATGCCATCGGTTACATGCGCGGTCATAACGAATCCAACCAGACCCGATTTTTTGTTTTTTTTGCTATTGCGATCAGCGCCACCATGGGGGTCGCGCTTGCTGCCAATTTATTCACGCTATTTGTCTTTTACGAATTACTCACACTTTCGACCTACCCGCTGGTCACCCATGCGGGCACCGTTGAAGCGCGGCAAGGCGGGCGGGTTTACATCGGAATCCTGATCGGCACCTCGATGGCGTTTTTGCTGCCCGCCATCATCGCCACATGGTATTTGACCGGCTCTACTGATTTTCAGGTGGGCGGCATTCTTTCGGGTAAAGCATCGGGGCCGGTGGTTGGCATTTTATTCGCGCTATTCATATTCGGAATCGGGAAAGCCGCCTTAATGCCTTTCCACCGATGGCTGCCGGCTGCCATGGTCGCGCCAACGCCGGTGAGCGCTTTGTTGCACGCGGTTGCAGTCGTTAAAGCAGGGGTTTTCGCCATTCTGAAAATTTCAGTTTATATCTTTGGAATCGATCTTCTGGCCCAAAATGGCATTACTGACCTGTTGCTTTGGATTGTTTCAATCACGATTATCGGCGCTTCGGTCATCGCACTCAATCAGGACAATCTGAAACGACGCCTGGCCTATTCCACGATCAGTCAACTTTCTTATGTGGTCCTTGGAGCGGTACTTGCAAGCACGGCGAGTGTCACGGGTGCCACCCTGCACATCGCAACGCATGCCGTTGGCAAAATTACATTATTCTTCTGCGCCGGCGCGATTTTAGTCGCCGCCCATAAAACACGGGTCAGCGAACTCGACGGACTGGGTCGGCAGATGCCCATCACCATGGGCGCATTTTTGATTGCGAGCGTAAGCATCGCCGGGTTACCGCCCATGGCGGGGATGTGGGGCAAATGGTATTTGTCTTTGGGCGCGCTGGACGCGGGCTATGCCGTCATCGTTGGTGTCCTGATGGTGAGCACATTGCTCAACATTGCGTATTTACTGCCCATTCCGATTCGGGCGTTCTTCGCGAAGTCAGCGACGCCCAATGTTGAAATAAAAGAAGCGCCACTGCCTTGCTTGATTGCCATCACCCTAACGGCCGCTTTATGTATTGTGCTTTTCTTTTTCCCCGAACCTCTTCACACCCTAACCGGGTTACTGCCTATTTGAAACTGAAATGACCGAACGACAGCATATTTTTGATCACAAAAAAAACATTAAACGCGTCTTACGCGCGCTGATCGTTCTGTGCGTCGTTAGCTTCGCTGTGGACTTTGTTTACCATCGACACGTCGTGCATCCCTTTGAAGCGCTTTGGGGTTTTTACGCGATTTACGGATTTTTGGCCTGCGTTATTCTTGTGTTGCTCGCAAAAGAAATGCGCAAGTGGCTCATGCGCAGTGAGGATTATTACGATCGTGATGACTGATCTGCCTCCATTTTTGCTGTTCTATGCGGCTGCGGTCGGTGCCGCAATCCTGCCTCACAAAGCGCGGGGGCTCATCATGCTGCTGGTGCCCATCGTGGGCGTATTTGCGGTGCTGCAGCTACCGGATGGACTGTCGGTTCAGCTGACCCTGATGAGCATCACCCTCGAACCGCTCAGGGTTGATCAGTTAAGTCGTCTTTTTGGAATCCTGTTTCATATCGGCGCTTTTATCGGCATCGTTTTTTCACTACATTCCAAAGACCGGGGCCAACATGTTGCGGCCTTGCTTTATGCCGGCAGTGCGCTGGGTGCCGTGTTCGCGGGCGACCTTTTGACCTTGTTTTTATTCTGGGAGATGCTGGCATTAACGTCCGTCTTTCTTATTTTTGCGCGTCGCACTGAACGGGCTTATGGCGCCGGCATTCGCTATTTAGTGATTCAGGTAATTTCAGGGGTGCTGCTGTTAGCCGGCGCGCTGATGATTTATCACCAAAGTGGATCACTCAGTTTTGGACACATTGGCCTCAACGGAGCCGCGAGCGTTCTCATCTTTATCGCGTTCGGCATCAAATGCGCGTTTCCATTACTGCATAACTGGCTGACCGATGCCTATCCCGAGGCCACGCCAACAGGCACTGTATTCCTGAGCGCATTCACGACCAAAGTTGCCGTTTACGCGCTGGCGCGTAGTTTCGCAGGTACCGAAATACTGGTTTATATCGGTGCCACCATGACCTGCTTCCCGATTTTTTATGCCGTGATTGAAAATGATCTTCGCCGTGTCCTGGCCTACAGCATGATCAACCAAATTGGTTTCATGGTCGTTGGCATCGGGCTGGGCACCGCGCTTGCCATGAACGGCGCCATCGCCCATGCGTTCAACGACGTGATTTTCAAGGGCCTTCTGATGATGTCGATGGGCGCAGTGCTCCATATGACAGGACGCATGAACGGCTCGGATCTAGGCGGGCTGTATAAAAGCATGCCCATCACAACAACGTTGTGCATCGTCGGCGCAGCCTCGATCTCTGCTTTTCCCCTGTTTAGCGGATTCGTCAGCAAGTCGATGGTCATGGTCGCGGTGCTTGAGGAAGGGCACCCCGTCGTCTGGTTAATGCTTCTTTTTGCGTCTGCGGGTGTCTTCCATCACGCGGGCATCAAAATTCCGTTTTTTGCATTCTTTGCCCATGACAGCGGGATCCGAACCACAGAGCCCCCGCTCAATATGCTTGTTGCGATGGGAATTGCGGCCATTCTTTGCGTGTCTATCGGCGTCTATCCATGGGTGCTCTATGATCTGTTGCCATTCGAAATGGAATACAGCCCTTTCGATGGCAGTCATATCATCGCCCAAATTCAGCTGTTGGTCTTTTCAGCCGCGGCTTTTGCCTGGCTCAAGGTAGCCAATATTTATCCGCCCGAACTCCACTCCACGAATATTGATATCGAATGGTTATATCGGCGACTGGCCCCGAAGTGGATTCGATCGATTGTCGAGACAATGGAGCCGGCTCAAGAAAGCGTATCGCGGGTCAGGCAAAAAGCCGGTAAAGGCATGATGCGCTGGATCTTGAATCATTATGGTCCTGAAGGTACGCTGGCCAGAGCTTGGCCGACCGGGTCCATGGTGTTGTGGGTGGCCGTTCTTTTAGGCGCAAGCCTCATTTTGTATTACGCATAGGCAACGCAATTCATGACAACTGATCAAGAAAAAATAAACAATCCGGTTGAGGAGGCAATCTCCTCCCGGCGATCAATTCGCGCTTTTTTGCCAACGCCGGTTCCGCAGCAAACAATCGAAAACATCCTGGACACGGCGGCTCGTGCACCCTCCGGAACCAACATCCAGCCTTGGAAAACTTATGTTCTGACGGGTGACAGTCTTGCAGGTCTAAGCCGCGCCATTTTAAAGGTGTATAACGACCCGGAATTAGCAAAAGACCACACCGAAGAATACGCCTACTACCCGCGGGAATGGGTTTCACCCTATATTGAACGCCGTCGAAAAATAGGATGGGATCTGTACGGGCTGCTCGGAATTACCCGCGACGACAAACAAAAAATGCATCATCAGCACGGTCGCAATTATTGCTTTTTTGATGCACCGGTGGGATTGATGTTCACAATCGATCGGGTTCTCGAGCAGGGCAGTTGGTTGGACTACGGCATGTTTCTACAGAACATCATGATTGCCGCTCGCGGAAACGGCCTTGATACCTGCCCACAAGCCGCGTTCACTCCTTTTCACCGTGTGATTAGCGAGTACCTCAACATTCCCGAAACGCAGTCAGTTGTGTGCGGCATGTCGCTCGGCTATGCAGACCCAAACGCGGTTGAAAATAGCCTGACGACCGAGAGGGAACCCCTCGATCACTGGGTCACTTTTTTAAATTAAATGAGCTTTATAGACTAAGGCGCCGTCGATTCCAGACTCACCTTAAAATGTAATCGACACATCGAGACGTAGGTTTCGTTTCCGCCAATCTGGATTTGATCCCCACCGCGCACTGGATCGCCGGCACTATCAAAACGAACCACCATCGTCGCTTTACGGCCGCAGTGACAGACGGTTTTAATTTCGCGAAGCTCGTCTGATAACGCCAACAATTGACGTGACCCCTCGAACAGTTCACCCAAAAAATCAGTTCTAAGGCCATAAGCCAGTACCGGTACGGCCAGACGGTCAACAACTTCCGTCAACTGACCGACTTGCTCAGCCGTTAAAAACTGGGCTTCGTCAACCAACACACAATGAACCGGTGACTCGTCATTCTTTACGATCACCAACTGATAAAGATCAACTGCCCCGTCAATCTCGGTGGCCTCCGCTTCAATTCCGATTCGCGAGCGCACACGGCCCTCGCCAGAGCGATTATCAATCTTCGGCTTTAACACCAACGCGTTCATCCCACGTTCCACATAGTTATGACGCGACTGTAAGAGCGTTGTTGTTTTTCCTGCGTTCATCGCAGAATAATAAAAATAAAGCTTGGCCATGAGGATCCTGATTTCTTCAATCTAGGGCAATTCTAGGGTATTGTTTGTTTAAACCCTACCGCTTGGCCACTCCTTTATGTCGGAAAAAATGACAACAACTCAGCTCTCCCTTGAAGATATTTACCTGATTGCCCTTAAAGCGCTTAAAGCCGCTGGGGCTGATGAAAATAACGCCAGCGCTGTCGCAGATGTCGTTATGAAAGCCGAGCGCGACGGTTCTCATTCGCACGGGCTTTTTCGAATTCCGGGTTATGTTGCCTCTTTACAAAGCGGCAAAGTTAACGGTCAGGCCAATCCAAAGCTTAATGCACGCACACCCGTCGTCCTGCATTGTGACGGCGATCTGGGTTATGCGCCCCTTGCCCATCAAAAATCATTGGGAAAATTATCACAAGCTGCGACATCAAATGGCGTCGCCACCCTTTCCATCACTCGAACCCATCATTTCGCAGCCCTATGGCCCGAGACAGAAGCACTCGCCGAACAGGGCCTGGTCGCCATCACCTGTGTCTCTTATTTGCCAAATGTTGCGCCTTTTGGCTCTCATGAAAAATTATTTGGGACGAATCCAATCGCTTTCGCGTGGCCGCGACCAAACGACTCACCGGTCGTTTTCGACATGGCCACGGCAGCCATGGCAATGGGAGATGTTCAAATCGCCGCTCGCGATGGAAAAGCGGTGCCTGAAGGGACCGGCCTCAATGCCGATGGCAATGCGACCGCTGATCCGTCTGAAATTATAAAGGGCATGCTTTTGCCGTTTGGCGGCTATAAAGGCTCAAACATCGCGATGATGATCGAACTCCTAGCCGGACCGTTGGTCGGCGAGACGACGAGTTTCCACAGTCAAAAACGGGATTCAGGAGACGGCGGGCCACCGAGAGGCGGACAATTTATTCTCGCAATCAACCCGGAACTTCTGTCGGCCGGAAACTGGCACAACGAAAGCGAGGCTTTTTTGGATCGACTGTCCCATCTTGATGGCACTCGACTTCCAGGCCAAAGACGCTATCAAAACCGGTTGGACCTCGGACCGCGCGAGATTAATACCGAACTGCTTAAAACCATAGCAGCCGCTAAATAATTGTCCGCTATGTTAATTTCCAAAATCGAAGACTAACAGGACCCATCGGACACGATCCTGCGTCTTCTAAGTTTCTCGCACGCCCCTCGACTCGTAATATTTATATAGCTCGGTCACCTCTAAATCCATGCGTTTAGCCGACCAATCAGCTTCGGAAGCCATAGCGACCGCGCAGTCCTGAACCAACCGCCTATCCGGACATCCTACCTCGCCGAGCGTTGTCCGACGTAAGATAAAATCTGTGAGATGGATTGCCATCTCATCGTGAACGGCTCGGCGCGCCAGTTCTGAGATAGAGGTCGTCAAGCAGTTTTCAGGCCCAACAACTGCGCGTGATTTTAATTGCCTATAACGATGTCCTAATCTGGACCCCACCACTCTCGAAACTTCATCCGCAACCTGGAATGACTCTGTATATTTAACACCCTGAACCGAGATAACACCCTCAAATCCATCAAGGGCTTCCGTGTTTATCGATGATCGTTTCTCAATCGTTAAAAACTTCTCGGCCGATCCGAGACCTGCGGGAACAACCCCAACGTGACTCATTTTGACATCGTTTAGAGTTAAATTTTCTTCAGGACACAAAAGTTGGGCTTGGGCCAACATCGAATTAATCTCCTCCTGAGTCACCGAAAGGTCATCGGGAATCTCTTCAAGAACAGAGTAGAAAGTTCCAAAAAGAGTACATCCGGAATAGGGGACGAAGAAAAAGTAACGCGATTGCTGAGCGAGAGAATTATTATCTTGCGATCCCTTTTGAAAGCCCGAAAGCCCGATTGCGTAATCACTATTAAGGGTTTTTGATAAAACAAGGTTAGTTGCCTTTAACCAAGTTTGGCTGGTCCGATCAAAGTCACCAGTCGTATTGCTATTCAATTTCGCTCGCCCCGCTCCGGCAACCTCTACGACAACTTTGGCAGTAATCGAAAAAGGATCCCCCGATTCGCGATCGATCGCCTCGACGCCGCAAACTTTGCCCTGACGCCGTAGATATTTCTCCGCGCGAACATAGTTGCAAACCACAGCTCCATCGCGCTGCGCGCTTTTGATAAGTTCAATTGAAAACCGTCCAGCGTCATGTATTAGGGAGTCGAACCAAAGCGCTCCCGATTGAAAAGATTTTTTCACGCTGCCAGAAAACGGACGCACAAAATCACAATTTGGCAAAATCTGTCCTGACGGTAATCGGTTAGTCGAAGCTAAGCCTTGATTACGATCCGAACTAATAAGATCATTTAAAAAAAGCGCAACTCTCATCAGGACCGGGTTGAGCAAACCACGCTTCGAAGTCGGAATCAAAAAACCTTGTGGTCGCACCAAACTTGGCGCTAATTGCATAAATTGGCGACGTGCTTTAATTGATCGACGCATTCGACCAAGATCCCCTGTCTGCAAATAGCGTAAGCCCCCGTGTATCACTCTGAGACTATTGGCCGATGTTCCACTTGCAAAATCATCTTTCTCAATAAGGCCCGCTTTAATGCCCTGTTGGGTCAATGTATACAGGATCGCTATTCCCTGAATTCCTCCTCCTACGACAAGTACATCGAACTTGTCGTTACTCAGTTCTTCTATCCCCGGTCGCATAGGATACGCTAGTCGAACAGAGGTCCAGACGGTTGATATAAATCATTGACCGTGGTCTGGAAGCGCGCGAAGGAATAGCGTGATGTTGACAGCGACTGACCCGCTCGCCCCATTGTTTGACGTAAAACAGCATCGGTCGCCAACTGACTTAGCCCTCGAGCCATTGCCGCAGGTTTCGAATCGACCAGAAGTGCGCAACTGGAATCAAGAACCTGGGTGTGAGAAGAAATATTTGTTGCGATAATTGACTTCCCTGAATCTAAGTAAGAGAAAATTTTCATCGGGGTATTTATGCCCTTAAGCCGTGGAGACACAAGAATATCGGCCTGCACGAGATAGTCTCCCAACTGACTTACCGGCCTTGGACCTAACAGATGAACACGATCGCTAACTGCCAAATCATTCACTCGGTCCTGATAAAACTTTATGTCAATATCACTGCCTCCTATCAGTACCAGATGAAGATCGACCCCTTTGTCAATTTCGGCAAACCCAGCTAATAAGAGATCGATTCCCTGATACAGCTCTAAGTTTCCTACGTAGAGCGCAAATACCCCTTTTATTCCTAGAAGGGTCCGAATCTGATCAATCGGTTCCGCAGATTTTTCCTCCAAAGACAACGGGAAATCTTCTAACAGTACGACCTTATCTTTGTTTTTAATTTTATAGGCGCGATCAGCAAGCTGTTGACAAACAGGCAATACAACATCTGATTTTTTAATCGCTACACGCTCCATAAAGTAAAGAGGACGCGCTAAAAAACTAAGCTTGCTCCATTTTTCGAGTAGCTGATCCGGCATGGAAGAATCCATATCGTATACCACTCGAGCTCGATGCAAAAAACGAGTCATCAAAGCTAAATAAACTGATTCTTCGCCAGCATGAATCACATCATATTGATTTTTTGACAGATAACGGATCAAGGACGCAAATAAAAAACAATCGCAAAGCAATTTTGCGGCCGAAAACCCTATCGGGATCCGTCTAATGAATCGAGGTCCTGGGATACGGAAAATCTGGAGTCCAGGCACGAAAACGTTATCCCCAAGATGATAAGTCAAAAGATCGACGCGGTGCCCCGCCTGGCACAAGGTCTGTGCCAACATCCTCACGGCGATAGGTGTTCCTCGCTCCTGATAAAAAGGCTGTGGCGCTAGTAGAAGAACCCGCATGAAATCAACGGTTGCGGGTGCGGTCAAGTCTCAAGATCACGGGACTTCCCAGAAGCGATGTGAGTCGGGTAACTTTTGCCCAACGCTCTAACTTGTGAAGTACTGATGAAACGCCAAGCCATCGATGAAAAAACATGGGGAAAAAAAATTGCGCTGAACGAGCACTGGATCTAAAGCCATATTTTGCAAACGTCAGATCGAGCCTCCTTCCAGAAAAACTATGGTAGGTCCGCGTATTATGTTCAATCAATTTTTTTAGACCAAACAGAACCGGTGTCAAAGCGTTTAGACTATACCAACTAGGATAGTCAACAATTATAGTCTGATTCGCCACTCGACAAAACTCACTGAAAAGTTGCTCGCGAGCTTCAATATGTGAAATCAGTCTTACTGATACGACACAATCAAAACTTCTATCAGCAAACGGCATCTCCAGCAGATTTCCGCTAACGAAAGAGAAGTTTTCGTGGTGTTCGAATCGCGCAAGCCTTGATCGACAACATTCATCGCTTGCGAGAACCGTAACTTTAAATCCGCGTGACAACAATTGATCAGTTAACTGGCCGTGCCCCCCACCCACATCTAAAACCTTATTCCCAATCGGCGAGACGAGCACATCTGCCAGTGAGCGGGCTTGCACCTGCAGCATATATTGACCTACACAACCCGTAAACCGTTGCGCATAATCATCACTAGAGGTTTCAATATCAGGAGTCTCAACAAGTTTCGCTGAACATGGCGATTTGTCGGGTAGCGAGACGACTGACCGTCTCAACTCTAAACGGCTTTTCAAAAACTCGCTTACACTGTGCAACCGTCCAAATCTTTCGGGCGAAGAATCTAATTGAATTAGTTTTTCGCGGAGATCGGCTCCTGGCTCTTTTTCATCGAGAACACCGAGCAGCACGCAACCGAAACTTCCAATTCTTTTTTGATCGCTCGGTACGGGAAGTGGATCACTTCCTGCCAAAATAGTAATCCCAAGCCGCTCCGCCAACTTAAACGCTCTTGGCCAGGGCCAGAACACAGGGCGCGAGCCGTTATCTCCCAGGAGCACGTCTTTTGGATGCGTTTTAATGAAGTTAGCAAGTATCCGGCCTCTGCGGCCTAGCCATTTACCAACACCCCAAGGTAACACTGCTAGCGCGCCAGTTTCCACAACTTCAGAAACGGTCTCGTCCAGACTACAGCCTTCTGTAAAGAAATGATCTGTACATATTGCAGACACTTCTATACGCTCGCTCGTTTCAATCTGTCGACCTGCGATCAAAAAAATTCTATCGCCAGAGCTATTCTTCAAAACAACCGAACATGGCTCTCTGGTCGGAAAAACCTGCCAATGACCCAATCCTTTATCTCGTGTCGACTCGCTTTTATCGCGAATCAAGGAAAAGAAATTATGGCCAGCGCTCTCCGTCAATAGAAGCACCGACTCAAATGATTTCGTCTCTAGTCTATTGGCCTGCAGGCAAAAGTTTTCCTGAGCTCTATCAAATAGGGTCGAAAGATCATAGCTGTCATAAATATGGACATGGCTATCTATTAAGACTACCGGAGCGTTCCCTTGTTTCACCCTTTCCTAAACGTAACCGTAGAAGGGCGTTCCAAGCGGCGTTTCGCAAATTGTCACAGTCAAACCTCGCTTACTACTGTCTCGTTTATATATCAACCTTGAAACAAAGCCGGACCCTTATCATGGCCAAACTACTTTTACGATATTGGTGCGTTTCTGAACATTACTCTCCGAACCACGGGCCAAGCCTGACATCATCACATAAAACACCTCGCCGCTTTCCGGTTCCCAACTGTTCAGTGGGGGCGCTTTTCTTGGAGCCATTTCATGCATTGGTTTACAAGTCGTCTTCGGCGCCCACCACTCCCATGTCGCGCCATACCAGGCGTCGTTATGGTAGGCAAAAATCCAGCCATTTGCGCTGACACCCACCATTTTTGTTCCGCTGTGATGGGGTATCTCTACAGTTGGCCAAGATGCTCGGCCGGCCACATTCATACAGATGACTCCACCGCCCGTTTCCACCGTTAGGGTATTCGTAACCGGCCAGCTCGACACGTTTTTATGTAACCAATTTACGTCGCTCAGTTTGAACGTCGTAGGGGTCGTAGGGGTCGTAGGAGTCGTAGGAGTCGTAGGAGTCGTAGGAGTCGTAGGGGTCGTAGGAGTCGTATTCCCACTATCATCAATGCCGGTGGAGGTTTCGTCAGAAGAACAATCAAAAGGCCAGCACCACATCTCAGAACAGCCGCTAACCGCCAGCATCGAAAGCAGAAAGCCTATGCGAATAGAAAATTTCATTTGAATGATCTCCGTTTGTCTTGCCTGCAAAATCCTAACTGCGGCCTAATCTAATTTGAAAAGTGCGACTTAATTTAAGGTCTGAAAAATCACTTGGACTTTAGATTATCTTAGTTATCGACTCGTATTCAGCAAAGTATACTGATCTAAATAAGACCTGTTCAATAATCAATCTGCGCAAATTCCTAATCACATTCTCATCGGGTTTTTGGCTGTTGGGCGCTTTTGTTTTACTTATATTTCTTTAATTTTACAGTTAAACCAGTTTTCAAATGTGAAAAAATAACGTTCTCGGGTCAAGATTTAGGCGCTCAGCTGAACCAAATGTTGGTGCAATAACTCAGCCTCAGCGAGCAGCGCTTCGTTGTAATGGGATGGAGGCGAACGTTTTTTCTCCATGAAAACAGTGGGATCTAGATGTGCGGGATGTATCTCGATTTTTCTCGCTAAACTGTGTAACGAGTGTTCTGGATAACGGCACAACAAATCATAATTTACAAAAATCGTCCCTTTAGGAGCTCTTTCTACTAAATAACGATAAACAATAATCCAATACGCTAGCCAATAATCAATATGGTATTTGTCGGCGCCCTTTAGTTTTTTACTGCCTGGAAAACAAAAAGGTTTGTGATTTAATCCAAATTCATGATGACCCAGCCAGTTCATGTATCTCAGGACATAGGGATCCTCAGCTTGAATCTTAGAAAAACGTTCTTGCTGCGATAACAAAGATTGAGCATGCGAGAGGGGCTCTCGAAAAGGCACAAGTAAACAAGCGCTTGGGAAAGTCCGTCTTAAGGCGCCAAGTCTGAGCACATTGTTATTATTTTTTGACAGATAACGCGCGGCTCCTAAAGCCTTATCATTACTTGACACCACATTGGACACAAAACCGACAAATTTCTCGATTGTGTCTTGATTGATATCATCCGAGTCCTGTAAGTAAAGACTTTCTTCGGCGACATAAGATCTTAACGAAAACGTCAGCCAAAATATCTCCTCAAACGCTTCTGGTGTATCAAAATCTACCGAAAGACCATCACCGTGAGCCCGCTCACTAGCGACGCTTTCAATTTGAAATTTTCGACTCGCTTTCATCCATAAATCGGGAGCCAACACAAAAGGCATATGACGATAGGTCAGCGTAGCAAATTGCTGAGAACCAAAAAGACATCTAAGCAAAATACTAGTTCCCGAACGTGCCAGTCCGCTTACAAAAATATGTTTCCGATCTGTAAAATTCTCAGGAACCGTAGGAGACACAATTCGATTCAAATCGTATGTTAGCGAACGAATAGCGTGACTGCCCAGCACTAAACGGTGAAGCAACCGATCAAGCGCGGAATAGCGTTCTTTCACAAACTTTGGTCCGCGCCCACCCATAGACAAGCGCTATAAAACAAGAAGACAGGACTACATCTTTATGATCAAAAAAAATCATGAACGGCGTACTGCTCACGAAAAGTTTCCATTCAAGTGCCAGAACTATTGAAGCGCTGATGAGAGCAACAAGAAGGCCAAAGAAAACAACAATAGTCACGCCCATAATTCTTCTTGAATATGCCAAGAGCGCCTTTTCTTTCCAATGTTCTGAAATTTTTTTTGAACTAATAACCTTCAGACTACGATTCACGATTTGCATCATCCGCCGTGCCTTCCGCACCGTTCGCAACCGAATAATTAGTTCGATAAAAATACAAGTTGGCGCAATCAAAACCAAAAACCGAATCACACCATCAATCATCGCCTTTATCTTTCGGATAAGATTCTTCGTTTCCTGACTTATCATCTTCCTCATTGGATCGATCATCATCCATCCTTTTAGGCGACTTGCGGAAAAATCTTTTAACCGGGTACCACACGACCGCGACTAGTGCGAGAAAAATAGACACCACAACCCCAAGGACAACTCCTAATGTACCGAGTCCCATACCGGGTCCGATATAGCCAAAAGCTATATCGCTGAACAAAAAACTTACTGAAGCGACGGCAGTCTTTGCGCTCATCTTACCTGCACCGTAAAAAACTATTTTTATCGAAATAGTCTTCTGGAAGAAATTTAGCCCCCGTAACCACAAGGACTTCGTTCGTGTCATGATTATACTGATTGATAAACTCGAAGGTCTTTTCACCCTCTTTAGAGACCTCAAAAACACGCCCCTGCTTTGGGCTAGTCACCAGAATACTTTGATTCGGTGTGATATCCATCTTTCCCATATGGGAACTATAGAAATCAAAATCATCCCCCTTAACCACACGGTTCGCTTCCATCGTTACAGGATCTATTTGAATAATATTTGAATTTCCGCGATGCATATTGTTGTCGTATACATATAGTTTACCGTCCTGATTCCAATCAGGATCATGTTGACGTCGCCATTGTCCAATACGCCACCACTTAACACGCAAATTATCAGGATTAACTATCGTTATTAGATTAAGAGACCTAAAGCTAATCAACAAATCACCAACCGCAAATTGCGGATACCCAACGGCACTCTCGGCCAAAAGAGGCTCTAAGTCGTTAGGGTGATGAGGATCGTGGCCCCAAGTTGACTCACTGTCTCCATCTTTTTGCCTGATGCCGAAAAGGTCTAACTCTGGATTGGCTTTATCGAGAGCCGCAATATTAAGGGTCCTTAGGATCTCAGACGTATTTATATCAACTTTGACCATATCGTGATTTCGCCAAGCCCAAACCGCGCTAACGCCATCGCTCGCCACAGAATGATGGAAATTCCCTTTAATCTCCCAAAGCCGATTTCCACACGCGTCTATGCGATATAGGCCATTTCCACCATCAAATGAATAGATCAATGAGCCGTCCTGAAACACCTCCAAGCCATGTAAATACTTATTGGTATCTTTTCGCTCCGCATTCGTTTCATTGTCTTCAGTCACTTTCCATTGATGAACGACACTCCCTTTATCATCGAGAAGAATCGCGCCATGCATGGCGTTTTCTGTGTCAAACGCGCCATAAATAAACCTGAGACCACTCTCTATCTGATCGGAGATAAAAACCAGTCCTGAATCACGCCGTTTGTTTGCATCCGGAATCTCAACGGACTGATAACTGGATTGTTCTGCATCCGCGATAACATAGTTTTCAAGTAAGCGACTAGGTTTGAGACCAAGATCATTTTCAATTTTTTCTTTAACGGTCTTTTGCTCTTCTTTCTCTCCAATCAAAAAGCTTCGAACACTCATTACATGATCGTAAGGCCAAACACGTGCCATGATCACATACATCCCAGATAAAAAAGAAAAAACGGAGACGAGATAAACAGTGGCGATAATCAGAAACTTCTTGCTCATAGGAAGTAATAAATAATTTTTGAGATATAAAGTGCGGGCGGCTTTGATTAGGCGCGACGTAGATTTTTACAGAATCGGAGCTTTCGTGATGTTATCATCTACAGTACATCTGTTTCTAGTTTCTCTATTTTTTTAGGTTAGTTTTAATGCACCCCTCCGGCAGTGTAAGAAGATATGATTCGGTCGATATCATCTAATGTCGCGGGTTAAACGAGGCGTTTTATCGTGCGAATTTTAGTCACTGGTGGTACTGGCTTTACGGGTAAAGCTCTCGTAAAAAGATTGCATCGAGATGGTCATGAAGTGGTCGCGATAGATTACAAAGAGGGAATTAAGACTCAGGAAATTCGCGATTGGGGTGTGCGGGTCATTATCGGCAGCGTAACGGATCCCGCGGTGGTTAAAGAAGCAATGCAGGGAGTCGATGTCGTGCACCACCTTGCGGCCGCATTTCGGGAGCTCAATGTCCCAAACACTTACTACGACGAAGTCAATGTTGGCGGGGCAAGAACCGTGCTTGAAGCCGCTGTATCCGCTGGCGCGAAACGGTTTATTTACTGCAGCACATGCGGTGTTCATGGAGACGTTCAGCACCCGCCAGCAAATGAAGACGCGCCCATTGCAGCTGCTGACTACTATCAACAGACTAAATATCAGGCGGAACCGCTCGTACATGAGTATCAAAACCGCGGCCTTTCCACTGTCATTCTGCGCCCGGCGGCCATCTATGGGCCAGGCGATCCCGAGCGGTTTGGGATGATCTTTCGCCGCGTGGCAAAGGGCTCGTTTCCGATCTTTGGAAATGGAAAAGCGTTTTATCATCCTTTGTATATCGATAACTTTGTCGACGCGCTCGAAAAAGTAACGCACGATGGTGTGGGTGATGGGCGCACGTACTTAATTGCGGATCACGAATACGTGACGACAAAAGAGCTGGTGAACCGGGTTGCGGCAGCGATGAATCGATCGGTCAAAACGCCTCATTTCCCATTCTGGCCGTTATGGCTCGCGGGCCACTTTTTTGAAAAAGCCTGTAAGCCGCTGAAAGTCGCGCCGCCCATCTTTCCGCGGCGTGTTGACTGGTATCGGCAAAACCGCGCTTTTGACATCTCAAGAGCACTCAACGAAATCTCGTATAACCCAAGCGTGGGACTGGATGAAGGTTTACGCGCCACCGCAAAATGGTACGAAGAAGAGGGTTACCTGTAACACGGTCAACTCGTGCCACTCAACAACGCGTTCTTGTCGTCATTTAAACACTAGAAATCAGTGGGCGCACCGCCCTCTTTTTTACGACGCTCAACAAAGCCTGTCAGTTCCTCTCGTATTGCGGACTCCATGGGGGGCTCAACATATTCAGCGAGGACTTCTTTATATATGCGGTTCGCACGCATCGGTGTTTCAATCGATCCAGATTGCTCCCAACTCTCGAAGTTGCGCCAGTCCGATAAAAAAGGACTGTAGTAAGCATCTTTAAAACGAGATTGGGTATGATCCGCGCCCAGAAAATGGCCTGATGGCCCCACGTCACGAATTGCCTCAACCGCAAGATCGTCATCCGAGACCCCGATCGGTTTCTGGTAATACGCAAACTGCTGTAGCAATTCACAGTCGATCACAAATTTTTCAAAACTTGCGCAAAGTCCGCCTTCCATCCACCCGGCCGCATGATAAATGATATTGGCATGAGCGCTTGAGCATGCCCAGAGGGAAGCTGTACTTTCCCAGGTGGCTTGCGCATCAACACAGTTTGCTGCATTTGCGTTTGATGCCCGCCAGGGTAGGTTATAAAACCTTGCCATCTGCCCTGACATTTGTGTTGCCCGAACATATTCCGGTGTTCCAAACGCCGGCGCCCCAGATTTCATGTCAACGTTTGATGTAAACGAGCCGTAAGCCACAGGAGCTCCCGGTCGAATCAACTGCAAAAGCGCAACTGCGGCAAGACACTCTGCTGTCTGTTGCGCGATCGCACCTGCCAGCGTCACCGGCGCCATGGCCCCCGAAAGCGTGAAGGGCGTAATAATGACCAACTGATTTCGGCGCGCCAAGCGCATTGCGCCATCAAGCATTGGCCAGTCATGCTTCAGCGGTGATGACGAATTGATATTGGTGAACATCTTGGGGGACTGTTCAAATTCTGAATGGCTAAAACCCCCTGCAATACGCACCATCTCCATTGCGTCTTCAACCCGCTCAACCCCAAGAGAATAAGCGTGAACCAGCTTGTCAGTCATGGTTAACAAATCAAAAAGACAATCCAGATGCCGAATTGATGGATGAATATCAATGGGTTCAACCGGGTATCCACCCGTGAAATGAATGCAATCAAAGCTCTGGGCAAGTCGCAAGAAATTCTGGTAGTCCTTACGATTGCCGACACGTCGGCCATGATCTAAATCAGAGACATTAGGTGGACTCGCAACCAGGCCAAACGCCGCCAAATCTTCACCAAACACCACACGACGATCTTGATTTCTAGGCGTAAGGGACACGTGGTTTGGCGCCTTGTTGACCTGTTCCATCACAAAATCGCGATCCATGCGAACCGTTGGTGATGCTTCGCCAACCTTACAACCCGCTGCCGCAAGCACATCTCGCGCTTTTTCATGCAAAAAATCAATTCCGATTTCTTCAAGGATTTGCATGGCCGCCTCATGAATTCGCTGCGCACCCTCTAGGCCCACGGGCTCTACCGGAGGATCAAGATAGCGAGGCTGCTCCCACGGCAATTGCGCAAGCGCCTGTTTTGTCGCGCCACTGTCTCGTGCCTTACGTCTTCGACCTCTCCTAACCTCTGGTGCTGACGCTGGCGAATCTTTCTCAATCATTGCTACGTAATCAAAATTGAACTCGCTCTAGTTTCCGACGATCATTAAAGATCATCATATGTTTTGGCGACGTTTGTCGTTCAACCAAGGACAAAAATCTAAAAGAAAAGGCCTGATTAAGGGTTAAAAGCCGATTTATGACCCGCGCCGACTACCACGAGCCTGCCTGCTATGATTGCGGCTGATGAGTAGATCAAAAACACGAGTAGGGCGATAAATAACCCAACGTCACTTTTTAAAAAGAAGAGAGGAAATGAAATTTTCATCGAAACAAAAAGGCACCGCTCTGGGGATGTTAATTGGATTCTTGTCTGCTTTGACCGTTGTCATCCTCGGCACGCGTTTTAATCCGTTTCAAATGAATCCAGCCGCAGATGGCTTCCAGGCATTACGCATCGCGGCGATTTCCGTTATCTCGGTGTGCATATTTTTAGTCTTTTCGATCGGCAGAATTGCTCGACACCGGTTCTTTTCTCCCGACGATATAGACGGAGCGGGACTGACCACAGGAACCGCTAAGGTAAAATTACTGCAGGCAGAACTGCAAAATACGGTCGAGCAAACCCTACTGGCGATTATTGTTTATTTCAGTTGGGCGATCCTCTTGCCGTCTACATGGGTTCTCGTAATCCCACTTGCTGCTGTAAGTTTTGCGATCGGTCGAATTCTCTTTTTTGCGGGCTACTCTGGTGGCGCCCCATCAAGAGCGGCGGGCTTTGCTATGACTTTTTTCCCGTCCGTGCTGATGCTCATTCTCATTATTTACAACGTCACGCTGAAGCTCTACGCCTAGACCACTCACTTTTTACGACGATGCTCCAACAGCCGCGGCATCAGCTCCACAAGATTACATGGGCGCGTCCGGTAGTCCAGCTGATATGCAAGCAACTTATCCCACGCGGTCGCGCAGGCACCTGAAGATCCAGGAAGCGAAAAGAGATACGTTCCGTTGGCGACGCCTGCAATTGCTCTGGACTGTAGCGAAGATGTCGCAATCTCTTCAAAAGAAATCGCTCGAAAAATCTCGCCGAAACCATCAAGCACTTTCTCGAAAAGTGGCGTAACCGCTTCGGGAGTGCCATCAAACCCCGTGACACCGGTCCCACCCGTCGTCAGTACGACCTGAACCGCCGGGTCTGCAATCCAGCGTGACACCACGGCACGGATCTGGAACACATCATCCGGCACGATGACCTTTTCAACCAGCGTATGTCCTGATGCAGTCAAACGATCAACCAGAAGCTTGCCCGACTTGTCATCAGACTCAGTGCGAGAATCCGACACCGTCATCACAGCAATCGGTACGGGGATTAATTCACGAATGTTCTTAGACATAACTCAAAGTGTTACTTGTGAAGCGTTTATGACACCCTTATTATAAGGTTGCTTTCTAACTGTATTGTTATTCAAAAAAGTTATGTCAATTCAGGTCCGTTTTTTTGCCAGTCTGCGCGAACGCGTTGGACATACTCGTCTTTCCATTGAAAGTGCAGGCGTCGCGACAGCGCGTGATGTCTGGCATGCGGTCAGCGCCTCTCCACTTGATGAAGAAATGCTGGTCGCGATTAATAAGGCTTACGCAAGCCTCGATAAAGCAGTCTCTGATGGCGACGAAGTCGCTTTTTTCCCACCCGTGACAGGCGGCTAAACGGCAGATGCGCGTTGAAATTCGAGAGACAGGATTTGATCCGTGGCTAGAAGTAGCGGCATTTCGTCGCGATCACCTCGCGGCAGGACGCATCGGGGCGAGCGCCGTTTTCGTTGGAACGATGCGGGATTTCAACGAAGGCGATGACGTTAAGTCAATGGTCCTGGAACACTATCCCGGCATGACAGAAAAACATCTCGAGACAATGACGCAGGATGCCATCTCCAAACACCAACTGAGCGATGCACTTGTTATCCATCGCGTGGGCACAATATTACCTGCAGATGATATTGTGCTGGTCGCTGCGTTTTCCGCGCATCGCAAGGAAGCGCTCATTGCGTGTCGCGAAATGATGGAAACGCTTAAATCAACCGCTCCTTTTTGGAAAAAAGAATCACTTGCCTCCGGTGAGCGCTGGGTTGAAAAAAACACAGCCGGCTAAACATATCCAAGCGATAGGCCACTATCGACGCGCCACAATCCAAGAAAGATTTTGATCCGGGTCATTGCCATCGGATAAGTCTAAAATTTCGAGTCCTTTAAAACTCTGCTCTAGCTCACCCGGTTGCAAAACATACTCGGCATTAAAACGGGGTGATTGTTCAAGATGATTAATGTTAAACGTGCTGAAAAACAATAGCCCGTTATCCACAATGGCCTCCTGAATAAAAGGAAACAACGCTCGATTAAGATATCGAAAACAACAGATCAGTGACCACAAGCCGGTGGGGAGTGGGTTGGATTCTAGATCTAAAACAAGCGTCTCAATCGAGACGTCCTCTTCCCTGGCAAGCGCCATCCCTAGTTCCAAACCTACCCCGCTACAGTCAATGGCGGTCACCTCAAGGCCTTGCTTTGCGAGAAAGACACTGGCATGGCACTTGCCTGCAGCGATATCAACGGCCGCGGCCCCAGTAGGCAAATTCTCAATAAACCCTAGATTTTTCTCCAGCAGGGGCTCGACACGCAAACTCGCCAATTCGCTTTTTTGATATTTCTCGTCCCAACGGGAGGCATCAGTCACCACGACTTCATTTTCCAAACACTAGAAACGACCGGCACTGTCCGGGGCTGGCACGGCATATTCTTCGTAATCCAGGTCCCCATCGTAAATGCTCACCCGGCCTTCCTGTTTTGAAATTCCGCGGCGCTTACCAAACGCTGAAATATCGTCAATCAGGGGTCGGGGGGAATAAGCCTTTAACCAGAGCCGCATGAGATGCCGGCGTTTGTCCAGATCATCATGATCTTTAAAAGCCGTCCGATTATGTAAGACCGTGTAATTACTGAAAAAAAGAATATCTCCGGGTGCGAGCATAAACTGTCGATAGCACTTGGCGCCATGAGCCACCTGATCCAGCGTATCTAATGCCTTGCTCTCGGCAGGTGTCTTCTCTTTGCCGAGATGGGTGAACGCCATCTCGATGTAACTCCTTAAATAACTGATGCTGAGACAGCCCTCTTTTTCAGAAAATACAGGGATTTTTTCCTCGGTAACAGGCGACTCGCCGGGGGCCTGCTCGCCAAAAAGATGGTACTGAAAACCTTCACAAAGAATCGGCACTACATCAGGATGTTGATCCAGAAGTTCGTTATAGATCGCGGCTGCGCCCGCATAGCCACTCAAACCGCCTTCGTGTGCAGCAACGAGACACATCATCCCGACAACATCCGTCGCATCGGTGTGTAGCGCAAGCTCAGTACTGTTCTGATAAGCCCGGTAACGCGGATTATCTCCCCCCAAATTAACGACATGTCCGAGACGGTCACCCGCGAGACTTTGCGACTGGGCCTCCCCCATATGCGCCCCGATGCCCCAAAAAATTATTGCGCAATCGTCTTTGGAGTAGCGCTCCATCGGAAGCCCTCGCAACAGCACCAGGCCCTTTCCATAGTCAATCTCATGAATCCATTCTGCAATCACCTTCCGCAGGGAACCAAGCGGAAAATCATTTTTGGTAATTTCCTCTACCGCCAGGCCTTTGGCTTTAATCACACTTAACGCACCATCCAGCTCAGCTAATTCCTGATCGCCAAGGGAATAGGCAATATCCAACTTGGAACGAACGATGGCCGTTGTCCAGGCATTAGGATGGTCCATTCTTGAAGTCGGTAACATCTAGACAAGTCCCGCAAAAGGCTCGACCATCACCTGATCGCCAGGTTGTGCGCCCGCGCTATCAATTGGCAAAATCACAAAACAATTGGCCTGAGTCATCGAACTTAGAATGCCAGAGCCTTGATCTCCGGTCGTTGAGACAACGAGTTCCCCGTTTTCGTCCTGAAAAAGCGCAGCCCGTTGAAACTCTGTACGACCCGGCATTTTTTTTAACCGATCCTGAGTACGGGCCATTAATCGAAGTGGCGCCCACGCGAGCTCTCCGGAGAGCCGCCTCAATGCCGGCAGCACAAACTGATAAAACGTTACCATCACCGACACTGGATTGCCCGGAAGACCAAAAAAAAGGCTATTGCCCACGCTCCCGAATGAAAGTGGCCTGCCTGGCTTCATGGCAATCTTCCAAAAATTTACGTCGCCTATTTCATCAAGGACATCCTTAACAAAATCAGCATCGCCGACTGAGGCGCCTGCAGACGTAATCACCACGTCGGCAATATCGGCTGCCCGCAAAAACGTATCTTTGATCCGCTCTCGATCATCAGGCACGACGCCCAAATCATTAAATACCATACCGGACCGCGTGAGCATTCCATGTAATGTATAGCGATTGGAATCATAGACCTCGCCCACTGCAAGCGGCTCACCGATAGACCGCAACTCATCGCCATTAGAGAAAAAAGCAACGCGGGGTCTTCGGATCACCGAAACCTCGCCAATACCAAGCGATGCGATCAGGCCAAGATCAGATGCGAGCAGTCGCCGGCCTGCCGTTAGCGCCGTATCTCCGGCGGCCAAATCTTCGCCTGCTTTTCTAACATGTTGGCCCTGGCGCTGCCCGGGGGCTACGCGAATCAGATCACCTTCGCGTTCCACATGCTCCTGCATAACGACTGAATCAGCGCCGACTGGCATCACCGCGCCAGTCATGATTCGGACCGCCTCGTTGGCAGAAATAATTCCGTCAAACGGCTTCCCTGCCCAGGCAGTCCCGACCACTTTCAGCGTTTCATTCTCTAGATCGGCAACTCTCACCGCATAGCCATCCATTGCAGAATTGGTGTGGTTAGGGACATTCTCAGGCGAGCGGATATCTGCCCCAAGCACTCGATCCAACCCCTCTCTTAGCGCGACGACCTCAATATGGGCTATCGGATCAACAGCTGCGGCGATTTTCTCAAGCGCGGTCTCAACGGGAACCAGCGCTGGATCGTATTCATCATCACAACTGGGCAAACGAGTCACGGGTTTCTCAGCCTTCATGGCGACCTGCTCCAATCACCTGATCGACCACCGGACTTTTCCATCAGGCCGATATCAGTAATCACCATTCCGCGATCAACCGCTTTACACATATCATAGATGGTTAACAGTCCCGCGCTAACTGCTGCCAGCGCCTCCATCTCAACGCCCGTGCGCTCTCGTGTCTCGGTAATCACGGAGCAATCCACGCGGGAATGCTCGGGGTCCAATTTAAACGCCACCTCAACTCGGGTCAGAAAAATAGGGTGGCACAAAGGAATCGTTTCGGCTGTGCGTTTTGCGGCCATGATTGCAGCGACCCGTGCGACGGCAAGCACATCCCCTTTCGGATGCTCGCCGTCGCTGATCATTAACAACGTCGATGCCTGCATTTGAATTCGTCCTGTCGCCACGGCGCGGCGCGCCGTCACGTCTTTTTCCCCAACATCAACCATGTGTACCTCACCTCGATCATTAAGGTGGGTGAGTCCCTTTTCTTTCATCGCCAATTCAAAATCTGCCTGTCTGAAACGTATATGTATTTTAACGAGATCTTATTTTAGCGCTCGCCACCGCCGTTATTAGAAATATGCGCCCATGATAGAATTTTCTCGTCTTCTTGGTCATTTCTAAGGATTTTTATGGTCAGTACCGCTTCCACGATGCAGGCGCTAGGCACAAAGGCCCCCCAATTCACACTGAGGAACACAAATCCTGCGGGTGGCGGTGAATTGATCTCTTTGTCTGACTACGCCGGTCAAAAGGCGCTGCTCATTGTGTTCACCTGCAATCACTGTCCTTATGTGATTCATATTCGTGACGCTTTCACTCAGTTTGCTCGTGAATTTGAATCTCGAGGCTTAGCCGTCATCGCAATCAATTCAAACGACGCCGAAAATTATCCCGATGACGGTCCCGCAAAAATGACTGAAGCGGCAGCGCTTCATGGTTTCAGCTTTCCTTATCTCTATGATGAGAGCCAATCGGTTGCGAAGGCATTTCAAGCCGCATGCACGCCCGACTTTTTTCTGTTTAATGATGATCGTGCGCTCGTCTACAGGGGACAGTTTGACGCGTCTCGACCTAAAAATACCGAGCCTGTAACAGGTGTGGATCTTCGTCAGGCCGTTAACGCGGTTCTCGCGGGAACCGCGTGCGAGGCTCAACAGATCGCGAGTATGGGCTGCAATATCAAATGGAAAACAGGCGAAACGCCAGATTATTTTTCGGCTTAACGCAATCGCAGGACAAGGCTTTATTTACGCGTTGACGCCTGGTTTTTTACCTCACTCACCGCGGCTTCAAGCGCGGACTGATCCGCAAGATACTCGCTCCCCGCGACCGTAAGATTATCATTGAAACGATAGACCAGAGGGATACCGGTTGGAATGTTGTATTGCATGATCTCGTCCTCGCTAAGGCCGTCAAGATGCTTTACCAACGCCCGAAGACTGTTTCCGTGAGCCGCTATGATCAATGTTTGATTGTTCTCTAACCGGGGCACGATCTGTTCGTCCCACCACTGCGTCACCCGAACCAGTGTATCCGCTAAGGATTCAGTCGCGGGCAAATTATTAATTTCACGATAACGCAGATCATGAGCCGGATGCTGATCATCTTCTAGCGTCAGCGCGGGAGGACTGATGGCATAACCTCGACGCCACTTAAGCACCTGCTCCTCGCCGTGGCGGTCGGTTGTCTCTTTCTTATCCAGACCCTGTAGCGCTCCGTAGTGTCGCTCATTCAATCGCCAATCCGTCTCAACCGGCACGTACATCTGATCCATCTCATCGAGGATCAACCAGAGCGTACGGATCGCCCGTTTTAACATTGACGATGCGGCCCGATCAAAACGAAACCCGCGCTCAGCGAGGGCCTTGCCGGCGGCTCTGGCCTCGCTTATCCCCCGCTCAGAAAGATCAACATCGACCCAGCCCGTAAAACGGTTCTGCAGATTCCAGACGCTTTGCCCATGCCGGACAAGAACAATTTGTTTCATGTGTGTTTCCCAGCCTGCATTGATTAATGGTTACAACGCAATCCTATCAACAAGTTGACGAAGTGCCTGACCTCGGTGGCTGAGTTGATTCTTGCGAACACTTTCAAGCTCCGCCACACAGCATTGCTCGGATTCCACCCAAAAAACCGGGTCATAGCCGAACCCGTTTTCCCCACGAGACGTCGTGTGAATAAATCCCTCCCAGGTTCCCTCACAGATAACCGGCGTCGGGTCCTGAGCATGCCGCATGTACACCATAAAACAACGAAAACGCGCAGTACGATCCTGAACGGGTGTATTGCCTAGCATTGATAAAAGTTTGTCCACATTGCGCGAATCCGTCGCTCCCTGTCCGGAAAATCGAGCCGAATAAACACCGGGCTGGCCATTTAGGGCGTCGACTTCGAGACCTGAATCATCGGCAATGGCCGCGCGACCGGTTTGCAAGGCCGCATTCTTTGCCTTGAGAATGGCGTTCTCAACAAACGTGGTTCCGGTCTCCTCAGCTGGGACAACACCCAGCTCGCCCTGACCCAATACCGTATACCGCTGCCCTCGCAAAAGTGCATTAACCTCTTTGATTTTGCCCGCATTGTCTGAGGCTAAAACAATCTCATCGATCATGGACGGCTCGCTTCGCGCGCCGTTTTTTGCTCAGCCATTAATTGCAAAATGCCCTTGATTGCCAGTTGCGTCATTGCCTGCATCTCTGACTCGCTAAAAGCCTGATGCTCTGCAGTGCCCTGAACTTCGATAAAACGATTCTCATCATTCATCACAAAATTCATATCCGTGTCTGCCGTGCTGTCCTCAGCGTAGTCAAGATCCAATAGCGCCTCGTTATCTTTTAGTCCAACCGACACAGAGGCAACCTGGTGGATAACCGGCGCGACTTTTAACTTGCCGGTGTCGGTCAAATGGTCTAGCGCATCAGCTAACGCCACCCAGGCGCCCGTGATTGAGGCCGTTCTCGTGCCGCCATCCGCCTGCAACACGTCGCAGTCGAGGGTAATCGTTCGCTCGCCAATCGTCTTCAGATCAACCGCGGCGCGGAGAGAGCGCCCGATAAGACGCTGGATTTCAAGGGTACGGCCTCCCTGTTTGCCGCGCGCGGCTTCCCGGGCGGTTCGCTCACCGGTGGCTCGCGGCAGCATGCCGTATTCGGCGGTAATCCAGCCTTGGTGCGACCCGTGTAAAAACCGCGGAATGCGCTCTTCCACACTCGCAGTGCAAAGCACACGGGTCTGGCCGAATTCAACCAGCACCGAGCCCTCTGCGTGTCGCGTAAATGATCGTGTGAATCTGATGGGCCGTAACTCATCAGGTTGCCGATTGTCTGATCTCGCCATAGTTGGCCTCTCTATCAAAAGAATATTGGAATTTCGATCATCATCGACACTTACCTTGAAGGCAAATGATGATCAAACAAGGAAAAAAAATCTGTTAAGAAGCGATAGGTTAAGCCCCAAATAACCCGTTCGTCTTTCGCGCTCAAAAATAGACCGGGGAAGTCATTATCTCCAGCCCCATCATAGCGAATCGAAGTTCGTAGGGAGGGCTCGAGGAGCTGTGAGATGGGCAAATGCATCACATCAGCAACCTCGTGATTGAGCACAAGATGCTCGATCTGATCGGTAACGAACACAAAACACGAAATCATGAGATCCGCCGATCGCCCTCCGTGGCGACCGCGCATGTCGTTAAGGCGTCCAATCAATTGCGCCGCCCCAAGCTCGAGACCAATTTCCTCAGCGGTCTCTCGGCGAGCGGCATCCCCATCGATCAAATCAATGGTTTCTCGACGACCGCCCGGAAAAGCCATTTGACCCGACCAGGGTCTTTTTCACACTCAGCTCTCTGTATAAACAAAATATTGGGATCGTTATTATCCAATGAAACATCAACAACGAGGGCAACTTCAGCCCGTCGAGGCAAATCGGAATCGTCAATAAAAGGGTGATGACTTTTGAAAAAGCCACGAATCGCGTTTTCAGGAATCACCAGTGAAAACCAGCTCCCATAACGACGCCATAACTTGCTTCACTTACGTCAGAACCCGTCAAAACGCCGGTGTAGTCACTGATCTGGTAACGCCATCCAAGCCGGAGATCAAAGAACGGAAAAGGATCCAGAACCAATCCGGCCTCGGCCGCGATCGAGGAAATATCTTGCCTGGCCCCGACATCGCCTAACGCTGGCGCCCATCCGACTTCAGTATAAATTTTCAAGAATCCCAGCATCCCCACGCGCGCCTCTGCCATGATTCTCGGGCCAGACGCGCTACCATCTGCACCAAAACGGTTCTGCTCCCAACCGAGGCCTAACGCGAGAAAAGTAGAGTCAGTCGCACTCAGCAATCGATACTTAAAATCGAAAAAAGTCTGCTCATCTGGCGCCATCAGAACACTATCTTCATTCACCCGATATAACGCGCCGCGAAAACCCCAGCGCTCATCGAGCCACAATTCACCATAGCCACTGACCATCGGGGTATTAAAGTCGCCCGTCTCATAGTCACCAACGCCCCATGCTAAAACGCCAACCTCGCCATCAACCGGACCCAGCGCGTAGACACGGAGCGAGAAAAGCAACGTGAAACCAAAAACAAGTGGTCTAATATTTTTCATATCAATAAGGGTAAGCGGTTTTCAGGATATTTTAACATTCGACCCTACACGCCTGATAATTTACAGATGGCCCGGATCGTGTCAGGGTAGAGAATATGGATCCTGTAAAAACAATACGAGTAGACCGATGGCTGTGGGCGTCACGCTTCTTTAAAACCCGCCCTGATGCGGTATCGGCAATTAACGCGGGGCATATCCTCATCAATGACCAACGCTGCCG
Source organism: Arenicellales bacterium nBUS_48 (assembly GCA_051201575.1). Classification (GTDB taxonomy): domain Bacteria; phylum Pseudomonadota; class Gammaproteobacteria; order Arenicellales; family UBA868; genus UBA868. The sequence goes on from CP179197.1 coordinate 2,781,383, forward strand.
GCCCTCAAAACTGCTTCGATGCGGCGACCGGCTCCTCATCCGGCGAGGACTGTTTGTCTCAAAAATTACGGTTTTGTCTTTAATCAATAAACGGGTATCCGCCACAATTGCCTCTCAAACATTCATAGAAGACCCGAAAAGCATCAAGGCGCGCGAAGACTTATCGTCTCGACTGCGAGCAGAGTCACCCCCCCATCGATCACAAAAAGGCCGGCCAGCTAAAAAAGAACGTCGGGCCCTCGACCGCTTACGTTACGCTGAGAGATCCGACTAAATGCGGGGTGTAATTCTTGACTCTGGCAGTTTTGACCAGAACGACTTGAAGACCTCATCTCTCGAGGAGAGTCTTGAAAACTGGAATTGGCATCGCAGTACGCTGCCCAACCAAACCATGGCGCGCATTGCGGGCATGAATGTCATTGTCACCAACAAAGTCGTGATCAACGCCAGCGCGTTAGCGAGTTCTAGCCTTCAACTCATTGTTGTCGCCGCGACCGGAACCAACAATATCGATCTTGAAGAAGCCGCGCGCAAAGCTATTTCAGTTTGTAACGTCCGCGACTACGCCGCCCCGGCGGTAAGTCAGCATGTCTTTTCGATGATGCTTTCGCTCCATACGCGCCTGGCCGATTATGCCAACGCTGTACGCGAAGGGCGCTGGCATCAAAGCCCGGTCTTTTGTTTGTTGGATTATCCAATAAACGAGCTTGCGGGGAAGACGCTCGGCATCATCGGATATGGCAATCTCGGCAAAAGGGTTGCGAGGATCGCGCAAGGCTTCGATATGAAAGTGGTCATTGCAGCAAGGCCCGGGACGACGACAATCCCGCCTGGCCGAGTATCATTCGACGAATTAATTGATACCTCTGACGTGATCTCTTTGCACTGCCCGCTGAACGACGATACCAACAATCTCATCGACCGTCACGAACTTAAAAGAATGAAGTCGGGCGCTATCCTTATCAATACTGCACGTGGCGGTATCGTAAACGAATCCGCCTTGGTTGAAGCGTTACGCGCCGGAGAGATCGCGGGCGCAGGAATCGATGTACTGACACAAGAGCCGCCCGACAACTGTCAGCCGCTCATGAGTGGTGACATTCCAAATCTGATTGTCAGCCCACATAACGCGTGGGGCTCAATTCAGGCACGCCAACGTCTTGTCGATGAAGTGACTGACCTCATCAAAGCGTTTCGCAACGGCCAAGCACAAAACCTGTGCTTGCCCGATTAGAGAGAATCTCATCAAATCGCCTCTCGCGCTTTACGTCCACCTCCCATGGTGTGAAAAAAAGTGTCCGTACTGTGATTTCAATTCACATTCGTTAAAAGGCGATCTTCCCGAGGGTCTTTACATTGATCAAGTGCTCATGGATCTTGAATCAACAGTTTCATTGCGTGGCTCAAGAAAATTCGAAACCGTATTTTTCGGTGGTGGTACGCCGAGCCTTTTTACCCCATCGGAAGTTGGGAGGATAATTCAGTATTTGAACAACACTTCCGTGCTAGAACAAAATGCAGAAATTACGCTTGAAGCAAATCCAGGCTCGGCTGATGCAGCTCGCTTTGAAGGTTATCGAAGTTATGGCGTGAATCGATTATCGCTAGGCGTTCAGAGCTTCAATGATGAAAGCCTGCGCTCGCTTGGGCGCATTCATGATGGAAAACAGGCCGCCAACGCATGTGAAATCGCCAAGCAATCAGGATTCGACAATTTCAATATTGATTTGATGTTTGGATTGCCTGGGCAAAATAACCAATCTGCATTATCGGACCTTGAGTCTGCACTTAGCCATGAACCCAAACATCTTTCACTATACCAATTAACCATTGAACCCAACACGCCGTTCGCCGCAACGCCACCCATATTGCCGGACGAGGAGGCCTCTTGGACCATTCGTTCTGCGGTTCAATCCGAAGCGCAACGGGCTGGGTTCAATCACTATGAGGTTTCTGGTTTCGCACAATCTGGCTATCAGTGTGCTCATAATCTTAACTACTGGCAGTTCGGTGACTACATTGGGGTTGGGGCAGGCGCTCATAGCAAAATCACTGTCGAAAACGCGGTTTACCGATGGTTTCGGACCCGACACCCAAAACACTATATGAATCCGGCGGCACCCCAGCGAACACCGCAAATTGGTGATCCCATCAAGCACCAGGATCTATTGTTTGAATTCTTACTCAATGCCTTACGATTAAAAGAGGGCTTTCATTTTGAACTTTTTGAAGAACGCACGGGGCTACAGTGGTCATCCCAATCCACGATAATCTCAAAGGCTGTTGATGACGGTCTTTTGGAGATTAGGGCAAACCATGTCCGGACGACGGCACTCGGCTGGCGATTTCTAGATGAGATTCTCCAACGGTTTTTGCCCGACTAACAACGGCTCATAGCGCGTGCTATGATCATTTGGGTTAACAATCGACTTCATTTCTTTTTTATCATTCGTTTGGCAATGACCTCTCATCAAAGTAATGCCTGTGCTCTGGCTTAAAGCGCTCCATATCATCTTTATGGTCACTTGGTTCGCGGGACTTTTCTATCTCCCTCGCCTTTTTGTGTACCACGCGATGACCGAAGATGAAGCAACTCGCGCGCAGTTCAGAATCATGGAGCGGAAGTTGTATTACGGCATCATGAATCCCGGAGGAGTACTCACGGTCCTTTTTGGAATCTGGCTCTGGTTAGGCTATGGCATTGGCGACCACTCACTCTGGCTGCAACTTAAAATTGGTCTGGTTCTCGTTCTCATCGGGTACCACTTCTGGTGCGGTCGGTTAGTCAAACGCTTCCAGGAAGAGGCCAACGTTCACAGCCATATTTTCTACCGATGGTTTAACGAATTTCCTGTCCTGATTTTAGTTGGGGCGGTGTTGCTAGTTGTTCTAAAACCCGTATAACACTCTGAGCTGATGTTTCAGATCGTTCTCTATCAACCGGAGATTCCGCCCAATACTGGAAATATTATTCGGCTCTGTGCAAATACCCGATGCTCCTTACACCTGATCGAACCACTCGGATTTTCAATCAGCGACCGGGAACTTCGTCGAGCCGGTCTGGATTACGCGAAAAATGTTGAGCTAAAAACCTACAACAGTATCCAAGACTACGCGTCTCATCAGAGCAAAGAGCGACTTTTTACGTTTTCGACCAAGCATCACGTTTCCTATACGGCATGCGATTTCCAGCCCGGCGATTCGCTTATTTTTGGTCCGGAAACGAGGGGTCTACCGGATATGGCGCGAGAGCTCGCAACAGAACACCATCGGGTCACCATTCCCATGGCGCCATCAAGCCGGAGCCTGAATCTTTCGAATTCTGTTGCGATCGCGGTTTATGAGGCGTGGCGTCAGAACGAATTCTCGACTGTCTAAATAAAACTAAAGATCAACATAAATCACTTCAAGACCCATTAATCTCAGTGCGGCTGCAACAACAGGTAACTCGTTGGTCCCAATCCGGACTTTTGAGCCGATGTAGATAGTGCCCAGCGAATCAACCTGAACTTTCTCAACAACACGGTGGGTCTTTAATGCCGAGAGCGACTTCAGGACGGCTTCGCTTGTTGCCCTGCCCATCGTGTCACAAAAATAAAGCTGATGAGTGCTCTTACGATAGACTGATTGCGTAACAGACAATCGATTAACCAGCCACGATTCTATAATTCGATCGCGTGACACGCCTGGCCGCATATTGGCAATATCGGCAAGCTCAGGCGCTCGAAACTTGCTATAGACTTGACCCCGGCGATCAAAATAAGTCGATAACTTTGAAGACATGATGACAATTCATTCCGCTATTGAAGCCTGCGTCCTTCGCGCATGCGAAAACCGGAAATTACCAGAGATCGCGCGACTTTATCCGCCTTCTGAAAATATACCGCATCGACGCGATAAAAAATTTGGCGTTATTTCCCTAACGGACGGAAGCTGTGGCTTTTTTTTCGCAGGCTTTGGTAATACCCAGTCTCGATTACAACAGTTAAGTCCCCAAAAACAACTAAACGCGCCCACACTAAGCTATCTAGATTGGTGTAAGAGCGATGACCCTTTCGAGGCCGCTATTGGATTTGGCGTTCTTAATGCGGTCAGCCAGCATCTTCTCAAATCTGCACATTATCAACTTGATCACGCGAGCGATCCGGTTGGCCAGTTAGATCTCACCTCCGCGCAGCATGTCGGCATGGTCGGATTTTTCCCGCCTCTCGTTAAAGCGCTAACAGAGCAAAAAATTCGATTAACCGTTGTTGAAAAAGACAAAAAGTTTCTCGATCGTTCAGGCCCCTTTGAAATAACTTCAGACATTAATCGAATCAACACATGTGACCGGGTGCTCATTACCGGTTCAACATTGATCAACCACACCCTTGATGAAGTGATGAAAAATTGTTCGCGCGATGCTCAAACCGCACTCATTGGGCCCACAGCCTCCTGCTTACCAGACCCGCTGTTCGAACGTGGAATCGATGTCATCGGAAGTACTACCGTGACCGACTCCAGACTTCTTGCCGAACTCTTAGAGACTGGCGAACCTTGGGGTCACGCAACTTCAAAATACTGTATTTCCCGAGAAAATTATCCTGGGATCGAAAACCTGCTCACAAAAACCTAATCGACTACACCGACAGGCGTCCATTTTCCAATCCCAGTGCAATAATATAATTTCAACATGATGCGATTTTTTTCACAGTGGTTTCTTTTGGTGGCACTCTTAATGGCTCCGTGCGCTCACGCCAGAACAATAAACCCCGCGCTAAATCTTCAATTTGATGGCGCAAGTGCTCAACAGAAAAATGCCGTTATTTTGATTTTATATACCGCGAGTTATTGTCACTATTGCGTTCGTGTTAAGGCGGAAGTGTTCAATCATCTTGCAGACGATCCTAAATATCGAGATCACATCATTTTGCGTGAGGTGATTATTGACAGCGAAATTACGCTTCGAGAATTTGACGGCTCACTTGTGGATCACCCAGATTTTGCGATAAAACGGGGCGTTGCGATCGTGCCCACTCTCGAAATTGTTAACCCAAAAGGTCATGCGTTAACTGAGCCCCTTGTGGGCGCAGGTATCTCAGATTTTTATGGTTTCTACGTTGAACAACGAATTACGGATGCTGTAAACCAACTTAATCTGGAGAAAAATCCATCATGAATCCTCCGTCCTCAGCAAGCGAACTGATGCTTGGAGACCAAACCGTCTTACCCGAGTGGATTGACTATAACGGCCACATGAATGTTGCGTATTACGTGCTCGCATTCGATCAGGGTGTCGATGAGCTGATGCAACAGATCGGCATTACACCAGAATATCTCGCGTCCGAAAAATCATCCACATTTACATTAGAAATGCATATCAACTATTTGCAGGAACTACACCTCGGGGACCCTCTGCGGCTTACCTGTCAGCTTCTTGATGCCGATACCAAACGAGTCCATTATTTTCTAAAAATGTTCAACCCCGAAAAAGAATACCTTGCCGCCACCAGTGAACAAATCATGATGCATGTGAATCTCGAAAGCCGTCGCTCTTCCCCTTTTCCAACAGCGATCGACTCAACGATTAAGAGCCTGCTCGATGCACACAAGGATTTACCCAAACCAGAGCAAGCGGGGAGAATCATGGGGATTCGCCGGCGTTAACGTCGAGAAAATCAGCGATCAGTCCCCGATTCTCTCAATGATGCCGTCCAATTCATCAAGAGAGTTATAGATAATTATCAGTTTGCCTGATTTGCCATTTTTTGACTCGAGCTGCACGGGTGCTGCTAACTTTTCGGAGAGCATCTCTTCAAGTCGTTTAATATCTCGACTTCGGCTCTTCTTTTTCTTTTTCTTCGAGCCTTCTGATCCTGATTCAAGCATCCGTCGCACTAAATCCTCGGTTTGACGCACCGAGAGATCTCTTTTTACGATGGTGTGTGCCACGATCGCCTGCTGATCTTTAGGGAGTCCGAGCAAAACTCGCGCATGTCCTGCGTCAATCAAGCCTGCCTCCAGATCTTCGCGCACACTCGCCTCCAATCTCAGCAAACGAAGCAAATTGCTGACGGCGGCACGAGAGCGCCCAACAGCTTGTGCCGCCTGCTGATGGGTCAAACCAAATTCATCCAGCAATCGTTTAAGACCCGCTGCCTCCTCAATAGCATTGAGATTTTCGCGTTGAATGTTTTCGATCAAACCCACAGCAAGCGCCGCCTCATCGGGAACCCGGCGCACCACAGCTGGCACCTCGGTCAGCCCCGCGAGTTGAGCGGCGCGCCAGCGGCGCTCACCGGCGATTAATTCGTAGCCCCCTCCAGCCGTCTCGCGAACCAGGAGTGGCTGAATGATGCCTTGTGCGGAAATTGACGCGGCTAACTCCTGTAAAGATCCCTCATCCATCCGAGTGCGCGGCTGATACCTGCCTTCTCTAATACGACTCACAGATAATTGTCTCAGCTCACCGCTTCCGGAGCTTGATTTCGCAGCGCTGCCACCCAGCAGCGCATCCAGACCTTTTCCTAATCGTGGTTTTGGGCTCATCGTTCAATCACGCCTTAAAAAGTTGTCGCTTCGGTATTGCTTTTCAGCAATTCTCTCGCCAGTTGACGATAAGCGATAGCGCCCGGGCAATTTGGGTCATAGTCAATCACAGACTTGCCGAACCCCGGCGCTTCAGCCAAACGAACGTTTCGAGGAATTACGGTCTCATAAAGACGTTCGTTGTAAACATTACCCAGCTGTTTGGAGACTTCATTGGTCAGTGAGTTGCGTCCGTCATACATTGTGCGCACAACGCCTTCGAGCTCAAGATCCCCATTAATGCTGTCTTTGATTCGACGAATCGTATCTTCCAGCCCCGCTAACCCTTCGAGTGCGTAGTATTCACACTGCACGGGAATCAGATATGAGTCTGCCGCGACAAGTGCGTTCAGGGTTAACACGTTAAGTGCGGGCGGGCAGTCGATGAGCACAAAATCATAATGGCTCGCGGTTTCCAGAGCGGCTTTGAGTTTGTAATTATCGCCTTCATCTTCCCCAGTGAGCTCAACCTGAGCACCTGCCAGACCCGCCTCAGCTGGCAACACATCAAAACCTGACTCGCTCGGAACAATAGTCTCTGCTAGCGAACAGCGATCCAGTAACATTTGATAGACCGTACAGGATAGGCCCTCGCGATCGATGCCGCTACCGACGGTTGCGTTTGCCTGAGGATCAAGATCAATTAACAACACTTTCTTTCCCTCTTGACCAAGCGCAGAAGCGAGATTGATCGTCGTGGTGGTCTTGCCCACGCCTCCCTTCTGATTTGTAACCGCGATTGTTTTGGTCAATTTCTATCCTGTTAAATCTCTAATTTTGACTATGTGCCTGCGGGCGCTAAGTCCAGGCACCGTAACCGGAAAAACCTCGGTATTGCCGCGGCGCTCTGGTGACAAAGCCTCTAACTCATCATGAGGATAGGCGCCCTTCATTGCGACCAGCCTCTGCCTGGGATGGTGAAGGTGGCCGGTCATCTGAAGCAATCCCGCGAGCGACGTCACCGCGCGCGCTGTAAGCGTATCAAAATTCACTGTACCGGGGTAATCCTCGACACGGCCTTCAAAAATGGCGAGGTTTTTGACCCCAATATTCGCTTTAACTTCCCGCAAGAAGCCCGCCTTTTTACTCTTGCTTTCCGCCAAAGTCCAGTTTTGTTGTGGAAAACAGATTGCCATCACTATGCCGGGAAAGCCGGCCCCAGATCCAACGTCGAGGCAGTTGGGTCCGGAAATAAAAGACGCCACGCTTAAACTATCCAGCAAATGATGCGTCAAAATTTTCTCGGGCTCGTCTACTGAGGTTAAATTATGCACCCGATTCCACTTACACAAGAGCTCGATAAATTCGATCAGGCGCGAACAAATGGGCGCTTCAAGCTCGTCTGTCATTTGCTGAGCACCCGATTGGAGACCCTCCATCAATCGGTGCTTTTCAACTGCGCTTAATATGCTCAAGCCGCTGAGCGCATTTGTTGGCGTTTTAGATGAACCAATAATAAGGAAATAGCCGCAGGGGTGACGCCCGACAGGCGCGAGGCCTGGCCAATGGTCAGCGGTCGATGTGACATCAAGATCTGAAGCACCTCCGTTGATAAACCCCGCACAGTTTCATAGTCAAATTGCGGCGGAATAACAGTCTCCTCGTGTCGCCGTTGACGAGCAATCTCATCTTTTTGACGATCGATATAGCCTGAGTAACGTGCCTCAATTTCCAGTTGTTCGATGATCGCCGGGTCCAGCACCGGTGCGATACCTGAATCCAAAGTTAACAAATTTTCGTAGCTCACTTCCGGCCGGCGTAACAAGTCCGCAAGCGTTTGCTCATGGCTGAGTACCTGCCCAAGCACTTTCAATATCTGATCTTTGTTATCGATAGTTGGCCGAACCCAAGTCTTCTGGAGACGGCTGCGCTCAGCATCAAGTCGCTCACGTTTCACCGTGTAAGCTGACCAACGGCGATCATCCACCAACCCGACTTCTCGACCTATTTCGGTTAACCTAAGATCCGCATTATCTTCGCGTAACTGCAGACGATATTCAGCGCGAGACGTAAACATTCGATACGGTTCTGTTACACCTCGGGTTACGAGATCATCAATCATGACCCCGATATAAGCTTCATCACGTCCCGGCCACCAAAAAGGTTTTTCCTGGCTCGCCCTCGCCGCGTTGACACCGGCAATCAGGCCCTGGCCCGCTGCTTCTTCATATCCGGTCGTGCCATTAATCTGACCCGCGAAAAATAAGCCCGAAACTGCTCGGGTTTGTAACGCAGGCGTTAGGTCTCGGGGATCAAAAAAGTCGTATTCAATCGCATATCCAGGTCTGGTGATTCGCGCGTTTTCAAAGCCGTCGATGCTCTGAACCATTTGCCATTGGATATCAAAAGGCAAACTGGTCGATAAACCATTGGGATAAATTTCGTGTGTCTTGAGGCCCTCAGGCTCAACAAAGATCTGATGAGCGTTCCGTTCCGAAAATCGAACCACCTTATCCTCAACCGAAGGACAATAACGAGGTCCAACCCCCTCGATCTTCCCGCCATAAAGAGCAGATCGTGACAGCCCCGCACGAATGATGTCATGAGTAATTTCACGGGTAGCCGCAATATGGCAGTCAACCTGCAACGGGTGCTCATCGCTTGAAGTCAAAAACGAGAAACTAGGTGGTGGAATCTCGCCAGGCTGGACTTCTAGTTTTGAAAAATCAATTGTGCGGCCGTCGATCCTTGGCGGTGTGCCTGTTTTCAGGCGCCCTGTTCGAGGACAAATCTCACGCAGTTTTTCAGCAAGCACGATCGCGGGCGCGTCACCGGCGCGACCACCGGGCTGAGATTGGTCACCCACGTGAATCTTGCCGTTTAGAAAGGTGCCCGTCGTCAACACCACATTAGGCGCATCAATCTGCACGGCGCCTGCTGTCTTTATCCCCGTAACCTGCTGATTCGATATTAGGATGTCTTCTACGGCTTGTTGAAGAAGCGTGAGTCCAGGCTGATTCTCCACGGCATAGCGAATCGCCTCCCGATAAAGGTTACGATCCGCCTGCGCTCGTGTTGCCCGAACCGCAGGTCCCTTACGGGAATTAAGCGTTCTAAATTGAATCCCCGCGCAATCCGCGGCCCTGCCCATGATGCCGCCAAGCGCATCGATTTCTTTGACAATATGACCCTTTCCAATGCCGCCAATTGCAGGGTTGCAGGACATTTGCCCGACAGTCTCTATCGTGTGCGTTACCAAGAGAGTAGAGGCGCCGGCCCGAGCAGATGCCAATGCGGCTTCCGTTCCCGCATGCCCGCCGCCGATCACGATGACGTCAAACTTTTCTGGATACTGCACGTTAGTAATCGAAACCTAAGTTAGTTCTGATAGTAGTAATCAAAACGATTCAGGATTTTATTCGTAAACCCCCAGGCTTCGCCATGCGTCAGCGAATTATCGTCGGGTATCACTTTCGTATAAAGCTTATCTGCATGTTTTACTTTCAAGACGCTTAACTTCTGATACAAATCGCTCTCGCTAATAATCTCTTCGGAGCCTCCACTTTCCCGCAAAGAATATTGACGGACTGCGCCATCTTTCCAAAAACGCACTTCGACAACGAAACGCCCCACGGTACTGCGGGCTGGCCGAACGAGCCGGTTGTACCGACTTTCTAAATCGGTGTGCTGATCCCTCAGGATATCAAGCTCCTCGGTATGCGTCGCAATCAAAAGATCTCTTTCTTTTTTAAAACTCGCCACTTCATCAGCGAGCTTTGCCTGGAGAAAAGCTAATTCTTCTTTTGTTAAGCGATACTCAAGAGAAACCGCAGCCAGTTCGCGGGTGAGGGTCTCTGCCATCACTGCACTTTCCTCCAACGCTCGCTCACTACTAACTGCCGTACGAACAAAACTTGCCAGCTCTTCACGTAACGCACCGATCTCGGTCTGAAGAGAGATTCGGGCGACATCAAGCGCACTCACCTGCTGTACCAATTGATCCCGCTCCGCAGCAAGCTCGTCTCGAGACATGGCAACAATATCTTTCTCTTCGGCGCTCGTCTGGAGCGTCGCCGTTAGCCTGATCTGTTCTGCTTGTAATTGCGCAAGCACGTTCTGAAGACGAGAAAAATCGGCGGACAGCTCCTCACGGGCCCGTTCAGAGAGTTCAAGCTGATCAAGGCGTTCGTTGCTTCCTGACACAGCAGTCGCAAGGTTAGCACTGAGTGCGGCTTTATCCTGAGCAAGCATGTTTTTGTCATCTTGCAGGGCAGCAATTTCAGTTCGCATCTGCTGTTGATCACTTAGCAGCGCTTGTTTTTCTGCGTTGAGTGCGGCTTTATCCTGAGCAAGCATGTTTTTGTCATCTTGCAGGGCAGCAATTTCAGTTCGCATCTGCTGTTGATCACTTAGCAGCGCTTGTTTTTCTGCGTTGAGTGCGGCTTTATCCTGAGCAAGCATGTTTTTGTCATCTTGCAGGGCAGCAATTTCAGTTCGCATCTGCTGTTGATCACTTAGCAGCGCTTGTTTTTCTGCGTTGACATCACCTAACTCTGCGTTGAGTGCGGCTTTATCCTGAGCAAGCATGTTTTTGTCATCTTGCAGGGCAGCAATTTCAGTTCGCATCTGCTGTTGATCACTTAGCAGCGCTTGTTTTTCTGCGTTGACATCACCTAACTCTGCGTTGAGTGCGGCTTTATCCTGAGCAAGCATGTCTCGCACTTTGGAAAGATCCGAGACGTCAGACAACAAGGCAAGAATTTCTATCTGCTTCTGCTCAGCGTCTTGCTCAGCGCTTTTTCTTTGCGAATCTGTTTGATCGAGTAACGCTCGCAACTGCGCCAATTCATCGCCCATAGACGCGATTCTCAATTCAAGATCGCCCCTCTGACTAGAAATGGTTTCATTCTGGCTTACAGAATCACTGAGTTGCGCGACCAACTCCGTGTTTCGCATCATAATGACCACCAAAGAAACCAGAAAAATCAGTACGACGACCGTCATAATGTCGGTAAAAGACGGCCAAACGCTATCTTCATTCGCTCGCCCACCGCCCGACGGCGAAACCCTCAGGTCAACGAAACCATCCGATCGAGAGATTGCCATCGCCTAGTTGTCGGACTCGTCGAGCCGGAACCCTTCACGAAGCACTTTAGTCATCTTGGTCAGCCCATCACTATTTCTTTGCATTTCATCTCGATAGCTTACAAAGAGATTGCGAAGGTCGGCAGCGACCTCTGCATAACTGGCCTGGGATTGATCCAATCGTTCAACCAGTGCAGCCGCGGTTTTAACGATCTGGCTCAATTGTTCAGCAGCTTTTTCCGGCTCGATTTGGAACATAGGCAACAATATTCGAGTCGTTGAAGATTCAAGAGAGCTCACCACATGCGTCTGGGCATCCATGAGCCGCAAATAAAAATAACCGAAAAACAAATAGGCAAAAATCGCCGTCATCGTGGTTGACAATGCGGTCGACATTCCGTGGATAATCATCCCAAGTCCGCCGGTCTCAGTGGTGGACACAATCACATCGGATGCCCCAAGCAACGCGATGGACAGCGAAACAACGGTCCCAAAGACGCCGGTCAAAATAAGGACATTGTGAACGAACTTCGGAAAACTGACTCGACTTGATTCAAGTGCGACCACCGTGGCCGCGAGCGCGCTGTGGTTAATAACGGCGTGCTGTTGATGAAGATCGACCAGGGTTTCATAACGATTTGCAATTAAGGACTCCGCACTAACCCCGTCGAGAGCAGCGCTCTTATTCTCTAAGTTGGATAAGGTTTGGTTGAGCGCCGTTTCTTCAGATTCGAGACGCTTAAACTCACGAACGATCTGATAGATTCCGGCGAAAAAAAGCAGCCCGATCCCGCCATTAATAAAAAGACCAACCTGGGTAACTTGGTTTTCAGCATAAACCGCGTGTAAAAAATCCTGCTGCCAAATCACCACGGCAATGATCGCCGCGGCCAGCACTAAAAACTGGGTGAGAATTTTTCTCGCGTAGCGTTGATTTCGATTATTCATTTTTGCTCCCTAAATCCTGTTCACTCAAAACAATTGCTACGACTTGACTCCGATCTGATTATGCCGACGGAGCTTTTTAGATGCTACGCCAGACCGTCAATCACGGCCTATTTTCAATCGGTCACCGCGGTGGTCCCTAGATTAACCGATCAGCGGAAATCATAATTTTCAGTGCCCCTTTAGAAAACGAAATCAGCATATTGAAAATTAACATGATATTTTGTAGTACATTAAAGAAATGCCAGCGAAAAGAAAACCGCCGCCCCAATGGTGGCTTCTCGGATATCTTACCCAATATCAACCTCAAAGACTCCTGTATGAATTAGAGAAGCGAGGGGTAGACCCTGAAGTTTTATACGAAGCAGCAGCACAAACTGCACAGGAAATGCCTTCAGAAAGTTACCGGAAAATGTCCAAGGCGTGGGCGGTTCGGCAACATAGAATCAGAAAGTCATCGAATCAATAAAATAGAATGTACTTCTAAATAATACATTATCGGCTTGATCTTTCAACCGAGCCACAAAGCGCTATTACTTGCCGATACAAAAACTTGAGAAAATTTCACCCAAAAGATCCTCGGTGCTAAACACCCCGGTAATTTCGCCGAGCAATCTATGTGCTAACCGTAATTCTTCAGCGACAAGTTCGGGCTCGTCAAGAACGCGTGCACGATCCATCAATTCCAGAGCCTGTTCTAGCACGTTAAGATGTCGGCGCCTGGCGAGTATTAGATCTTCATCATCCCCCTGAAACCCCAATCCCAGTCGGACTGCCTCGGTCAGCTGTCTTATCCCGGCGCCATTTTTTGCACTCACCGCAACAGCGACATTGACGCCATCTGAAGCGTTACCGATTAGACGACCACTTAGATCAGACTTGTTGAAAACGGTAATCTGTTTCAGAGTCCGCCCGGTTTCTGAACGCAACTCAAATCGGGACGACGCTGGATCACTGTCATCGAGAACACATAACACGAGATCCGCGGCATCAATTGTCTCGCGAGCACGCCTCACCCCTTCAACTTCGATATCGTCATCACTGGCTCTCAAGCCAGCCGTATCAATCATATGAACCGGTATTCCCCCGAGATCGATATGTGCCTCAATCAAATCTCGAGTCGTCCCTGCTTGCGGGCTCACAATCGCTTTTTCAGATCCGGCAAACGCATTCAAAAGACTCGACTTTCCCGCGTTGGGTGGTCCTGCGATTGCAATGGTTGCGCCCTGAGTTAGCAGCAGACCCGGACGGGAGCGATCCAATATGTTCCTGATTTTCTCTGATATTTCAATAATATGCAGACGAAGCTGATCAACGCTAAGGTCATCAACCGGTTCATCTGAAAAATCGATGGTGGCCTCTACCAGAACCCGCACTGTCTCTATCCGTTGAGATAAATCATCAATTTCTTTTGAGAATACGCCGCTAAGGGATCGGAGCGCGAACTTCGCAGCCGCTTGTGTTTGACTGTTAATCAGATCTGCAACGGACTCAGCCTGAGCAAGATCTAATTTTCCATTGAGAAATGCTCTTTCGGTAAATTCGCCCGGCCGTGCCAGTTCCGCCCCCAATCTCAAAACTCTTTTGAGCACTTGATCTAAAACGACAGGGGACCCGTGACAATGAAGCTCTAAAGTATCTTCTCCAGTGTAAGAGGCGGGGCCCAGAAAAAACAATGCGAGGCCATGATCAAGCGCGTTGCCGGATTCATCGATAAAAGATGATTTTGTTGCCAATCGATTTTCGGGAATCTTCCCGAGTAGCGCAGTGGCAATCGCTTTTGTGTCCGAACCCGAAATTCGGATGACGCCCACACCCCCTAAACCCGGCGCGCTGGCGCGCGCCACGATCGTTGTTGCAGACTCTCGAACTGATTTCATTTTACGCCGTTATGAAACCCTGAATCAAAGCTACGTCGTGCTATCTGCTGCCTGAATCTTCCGAGTAATAAACCATTGCTGGCCGATAGAAAGCACGTTATTAACCAACCAGTAGAGAACCAATCCAGACGGAAACCATAGAAAAAACACGGTGAACACAAGGGGCAGCGCCATCATGATCTTCTGTTGCATGGGATCCATTGGTGCCGGATTTAACAACTGCTGACCGAACATTGAAGCGCCCATCAGGATCGGTAAAACATAATAGGGGTCTTGCAAAGAAAGGTCTTTTATCCACAACATGAAAGGCGCCTGCCGTAGTTCAACACTTTCTAGAAGCACCCAGTAAAGCGCGATAAAAACGGGTATTTGAATCAAGATAGGTAAACAGCCGCCCAGCGGATTTATCTTCTCTTTTTTATAAATCTCCATCATCGCTTGCTGGAATTTCTGCTTATCGTCACCAAACCGTTCCTTAAGGGTTTGCATACGTGGCTGCATTTTTTTCATTCGAGCCATCGATTTATAACTTGCCGCGGAGAGCGGAAAAAATACCAGCTTAACCAGCAAGGTCAGCAAAATAATTGCAACGCCCCAATTTTTCACCACGTTATGGATATAAGTCATCACCCAAAAAAGTGGTGAAGACACCGGGGTCAGCCACCCATAATCGACGGTAAGCTCTAGCTTGTTATCGGCCTCAATTAAACGCTGTGTTTCTTTAGGTCCAACAAAAATTCGCCCCGACAGTGCGCCCGAATCACCTGGCGCAATAACGGTGGGCTGGGTGGTTTTGTATCCAATCAAATACCGCGGCGCGCTATCGCGCTGAATTACGTTACTGTAGAACTCATAACTCGGGCCAGTCTCTGGCAACAACGCGCCCACAAAATAATGCTGCAACATCGCAACCCATCCCGACGATGTCGGTTTTGCCAAATTGGCATCAAACATATCGTCGAAGTCAATTTTTTGATATTTATCTTCGGGCGTGAAAATGGCGCCGCCTTTATAACTCGGTAGGCGCCCCAGAAAACCAATTCCGGTGCTTGGCTCAGCAACTTCAGTACGCAAGATCTGCTCATACTGATAGCCCACCCAATCCTTTCCCGATTGATTATTAATCGTAAAAGACACGTCCACGAAGTAACTGTCTCTGTAAAACGTAAACGTTTTTGTGTATTGCACGCCCTCTTTTGATTCCCAATCAAGATCTACCGAAACACTGTCATCGCCAGGCGCCAACCTGACATTATTTGTTCGCGACTTGAAAAGCGTATGGTGATTGGGTGAATCATGTTCTGCCCCTAAAAGGCCTCCTTGGATGATGAACAGATCAGCCCCGACGTCGTTCAGTAACGTAAACGGGACGTCAATTTCGTCCAACGAAACCGGATAATCCAATAATTCAAATTGGCGCAGATCCCCGCCGTTGGTATCAATCTCTGCCTTTATCAAGTCGGTTTCGACCACTACTCGATTGCCGCCAGGCAAGCTCTGGGTCAAGGGTACTGCGTCTTGTTGCGACACTGATGGATTTGAATCTTGGCTGGCCTTCGGTGTTTGCGGGACGCCCTCGGTGGGTACCTGTGCACTTGTCGCGTTGGTATTGCTTAACTGTCCCAAAGAACTGGACTGCGTCACCGGATTTTTTTCCGCCACATATTCCTGCCATGATTGCCATAACAACATAAGCACCATGCCAAGGGCGCCAAAAAGAATCAGTCGGTTGAAATCCATTTAACAGTGCTCACATTCAAGAGGGTTATTTTTTTTCGCCGGGACCAGGTCAACACCCCCCGCGGAAAACGGGTGACACCGCGCCAGGCGCTTCGTTGACAGCCATAAACCACGCGCGACGCCATGGCTCTTAAGCGCTTCTTCCGCGTAAGCCGAACAAGACGGATAAAAACGACAGCTCGGTCCAATAAAAGGGCTGATTAAATATTGATAGCCTTTAATTAGCGTTATCAGCACTTTTTGCATTTATCGCTCACTCTTGTCCAGTGTTTTTCCAGGCTGGAGATTATCTCTTGGTTCGAGGCTAATGTGGTCGCTCTTTGCGCAATCACAACGATATCAAGGCTGTCACCAGAGAATTGACGTGTTCTAAAAGACTCGCGAACCAATCTTTTCACTCGATTTCGTTTTACCGCCAGTGTTGATACTTTTCGAGATACGGTTATCCCAACTCGGCTTCGATCCAAGCTATTCTTAAGAAAATAGACCACAAAAAAACGATCAGACGTCTTTTGTTTCTTCGAGAAGACCGCCCGAAACTCTCGAGGGTGGCGCAGTCGGGCGCTGGGAGGAAGGCCGTAATTGGCCACGGCCTGACCAGAAAGTCTAGGCGCTCAGTACCGCTCGGCCTTTCGCCCGACGAGCTCTAAGCACCGCTCTGCCTCCTCGGGTCTTCATACGTGCGCGGAAGCCATGGCGGCGTTTTCGCTTGATCACGCTGGGCTGAAAAGTTCTTTTCATTTTTCTCGACTAGGTAAGGAACAACTGGGCGCGAGAATTTACCGTCTAAGTGCTATCTAAGTCAATAAATAAAAGTGTATTTTGATTGATTTCCCCTGTGGATAAGTTTTTATTATAATTTTATTGTGGATAA